>NZ_CP129126.1:5260000-8743146 GCF_030406865.1 Streptomyces sp. P9-2B-2
TAAGGAGCATCTAGATCTCGTAAGAGATCCAGAGCCACTACGTCGGCAAATGTTCGACGGTGGTTAGCTCATGGGTGGAACGTTGACTATTCGGCGCACTTGATTGGTTGTCACTAGTACTGCTTCGGCGTGGAACGTGGTGATGGATCGAGTGGGCCGGGCACGTTGTTGGGTATCTGAGGGTACGGACCGTTGAGTCTGGACCTTCGCGATGCCGGCCCCAGTGAACTCAGCCTTCGGGTTGGGGTGGTGGGTGGCTGGTCGTTGCTTGAGAACTGCACAGTGGACGCGAGCATCTGTGGCCAAGTTTTTAAGGGCGCACGGTGGATGCCTTGGCACCAGGAACCGATGAAGGACGTGGGAGGCCACGATAGGCCCCGGGGAGCTGTCAACCGAGCTTTGATCCGGGGGTGTCCGAATGGGGAAACCCGGCAGTCGTCATGGGCTGTCACCCGCTGCTGAACACATAGGCAGTGTGGAGGGAACGCGGGGAAGTGAAACATCTCAGTACCCGCAGGAAGAGAAAACAACCGTGATTCCGGGAGTAGTGGCGAGCGAAACCGGATGAGGCCAAACCAGTCACGTGTGATACCCGGCAGGGGTTGCGTGGTTGGGGTTGTGGGATCTCTCTTTTACAGTCTGCCGGCTGTGAGACGAGTCAGAAACCGTTGATGTAGGCGAAGGACATGCGAAAGGTCCGGCGTAGAGGGTAAGACCCCCGTAGCTGAAACATTAGCGGCTCGTTTGAGAGACACCCAAGTAGCACGGGGCCCGAGAAATCCCGTGTGAATCTGGCGGGACCACCCGTTAAGCCTAAATATTCCCTGGTGACCGATAGCGGATAGTACCGTGAGGGAATGGTGAAAAGTACCGCGGGAGCGGAGTGAAATAGTACCTGAAACCGTGTGCCTACAAGCCGTGGGAGCGTCGCTGTATGTGCTTGCACATGCAGTCGTGACTGCGTGCCTTTTGAAGAATGAGCCTGCGAGTTTGCGGTATGTTGCGAGGTTAACCCGTGTGGGGAAGCCGTAGCGAAAGCGAGTCCGAATAGGGCGTTGAGTAGCGTGCCCAAGACCCGAAGCGGAGTGATCTAGCCATGGGCAGGTTGAAGCGGAGGTAAGACTTCGTGGAGGACCGAACCCACCAGGGTTGAAAACCTGGGGGATGACCTGTGGTTAGGGGTGAAAGGCCAATCAAACTCCGTGATAGCTGGTTCTCCCCGAAATGCATTTAGGTGCAGCGTCGTGTGTTTCTTGCCGGAGGTAGAGCACTGGATAGGCGATGGGCCCTACCGGGTTACTGACCTTAGCCAAACTCCGAATGCCGGTAAGTGAGAGCGCGGCAGTGAGACTGTGGGGGATAAGCTCCATGGTCGAGAGGGAAACAGCCCAGAGCATCGACTAAGGCCCCTAAGCGTGTGCTAAGTGGGAAAGGATGTGGAGTCGCAGAGACAACCAGGAGGTTGGCTTAGAAGCAGCCATCCTTGAAAGAGTGCGTAATAGCTCACTGGTCAAGTGATTCCGCGCCGACAATGTAGCGGGGCTCAAGCACACCGCCGAAGTCATGTCATTGCAGCAATACTCCCAACGGAGGCTGTGATGGGTAGGGGAGCGTCGTGTGCCGGGTGAAGCAGCCGTGGAAACGAGTTGTGGACGGTTCACGAGTGAGAATGCAGGCATGAGTAGCGATACACACGTGGGAAACGTGTGCGCCGATTGACTAAGGGTTCCTGGGTCAAGCTGATCTGCCCAGGGTAAGTCGGGACCTAAGGCGAGGCCGACAGGCGTAGTCGATGGACAACCGGTTGATATTCCGGTACCCGCTTTGAAACGCCCAATATCGAATCCATTAATGCTAAGGCCGTGAAGCCGGCCTGGAGTCTTCGGACAAAGGGACGTGGTGGAGCCGCCGATCCAAGGTGGTAGTAGGTAAGCGATGGGGTGACGCAGGAAGGTAGTCCAGCCCGGGCGGTGGTTGTCCCGGGGTAAGGGTGTAGCCCGTCATCTAGGCAAATCCGGATGACGTTAAGGGTGAGACCTGATGCCGAGCCGATTGTGGTGAAGTGGATGATCCTATGCTGTCGAGAAAAGCCTCTAGCGAGTTTCATGGCGGCCCGTACCCTAAACCGACTCAGGTGGTCAGGTAGAGAATACCGAGGCGTTCGGGTGAACTATGGTTAAGGAACTCGGCAAAATGCCCCCGTAACTTCGGGAGAAGGGGGGCCATTGCTGGTGATGGAATTTACTTCCTGAGCTGGTGGTGGCCGCAGAGACCAGCGAGAAGCGACTGTTTACTAAAAACACAGGTCCGTGCGAAGCCGTAAGGCGATGTATACGGACTGACGCCTGCCCGGTGCTGGAACGTTAAGGGGACCGGTTAGTCACATTTCGGTGTGGCGAAGCTGAGAACTTAAGCGCCAGTAAACGGCGGTGGTAACTATAACCATCCTAAGGTAGCGAAATTCCTTGTCGGGTAAGTTCCGACCTGCACGAATGGCGTAACGACTTCTCGACTGTCTCAACCATAGGCCCGGTGAAATTGCATTACGAGTAAAGATGCTCGTTTCGCGCAGCAGGACGGAAAGACCCCGGGACCTTTACTATAGCTTGATATTGGTGTTCGGTTCGGCTTGTGTAGGATAGGTGGGAGACTTTGAAGCGGCCACGCCAGTGGTTGTGGAGTCATTGTTGAAATACCACTCTGGTCGTGCTGGATGTCTAACCTGGGTCCGTGATCCGGATCAGGGACAGTGTCTGGTGGGTAGTTTAACTGGGGCGGTTGCCTCCTAAAGAGTAACGGAGGCGCCCAAAGGTTCCCTCAGCCTGGTTGGCAATCAGGTGTTGAGTGTAAGTGCACAAGGGAGCTTGACTGTGAGACTGACGGGTCGAGCAGGTACGAAAGTAGGGACTAGTGATCCGGCGGTGGCTTGTGGAAGCGCCGTCGCTCAACGGATAAAAGGTACCCCGGGGATAACAGGCTGATCTTCCCCAAGAGTCCATATCGACGGGATGGTTTGGCACCTCGATGTCGGCTCGTCGCATCCTGGGGCTGGAGTCGGTCCCAAGGGTTGGGCTGTTCGCCCATTAAAGCGGTACGCGAGCTGGGTTTAGAACGTCGTGAGACAGTTCGGTCCCTATCCGCTGTGCGCGTAGGAGTATTGAGAAGGGCTGTCCCTAGTACGAGAGGACCGGGACGGACGAACCTCTGGTGTGCCAGTTGTCCTGCCAAGGGCATGGCTGGTTGGCTACGTTCGGAAAGGATAACCGCTGAAAGCATCTAAGCGGGAAGCCTGCTTCGAGATGAGTACTCCCACCCCCTTTGAGGGGTTAAGGCTCCCAGTAGACGACTGGGTTGATAGGCCAGATATGGAAGCCTGGTAACGGGTGGAGTTGACTGGTACTAATAGGCCGAGGGCTTGTCCTCAGTTGCTCGCGTCCACTGTGTAGGTTCTGAAGTAACGACCTGTGTTTATGCCGGGTTGGTTAACTTCATAGTGTTTCGGTGGTCATAGCGTTAGGGAAACGCCCGGTTACATTTCGAACCCGGAAGCTAAGCCTTTCAGCGCCGATGGTACTGCAGGGGGGACCCTGTGGGAGAGTAGGACGCCGCCGAACAAATTTTGTTAAAGCCCCTCGGGAACGAAAGTTCCCGAGGGGCTTTTTCGCGTTTCCGGGCAGAAATGGGCCCGCTGTTCGGCACGGTCGCTGGAATGCTGAGAGGCATGGGATACGTGATCAGGCCGGTGAAGGCGGGCGAGTGGGAACGGCTGAAGGAGCTGCGGCTGGCGGCGCTGGCCGATCCCGTGGCCCGGGTGGCGTTCAACGAGACCTTCGAGGAGGCCGTGGGCCGGCCGGATGAGCTCTGGCGGCAGCGGGCGGCGCGGAGCGCTGAGGGGCACTCGGTCGTGACGTTCATCGGGGAGGCCGCGGACGGGGATTGGGGCGGCATGGTGGTGGCTCTTGTCGAGACGGACGAGGAGGCGCCGCAGACGCATGTGGTCGGGGTGTATGTGCGGCCCGAGCACCGGGGGACGGGGCTGGCAGGGGAGTTGCTGCGGGCGGCGATCGCGTGGTCGTGGGGCGTGGCCGAGCCGGTGGTCGAGCGCGTACGGCTGTGGGTGCACGAGGAGAACGCGCGGGCGGAGGCCTTCTACCGGGGGCTGGGGTTCTCGGCGACGGGGCGGACCATGGCCGATCCGAAGGACTCCGCGGCGAGTGAGCGGGAGATGGCGCTGCGGCGGGGGTAGTGCGTGGGGCCCGGCGTCAGGTCCGTAGGGAGTGGTGGGGCCAGCGGGCGCGGGCCTGTTCCTGGGAGCGCATGGTGGCCAGGGTCAGCAGGCCGCGTGTGCGGCCCGTTTCGAGGAGGCCGGGGAGGGCGGGCAGAGGGGCGAGGGCCGCGATGTCGTCCAGGACCAGGGTGAGTGGTGGGTCGAGCCGACCGTCAGATGACCGTTCGGCCATGCGGCGGCCGTGCTCGACCACGCTCGAGAGGAGTGCGGTGAGCAGCGGCATCGCACCCGGGTCGGTACGCGGATCCTCGATGGGCTCGCCTACCACGTAAAGCGTTCCCCCTTCATCGAGAAATGATTCGAGGAGAACCGAATCTGCTCGAAGCGGGGTGCAGGAGTCCCGGATGTGGATCGAGGAGAGGGCGGTCAGGGCCCGGCCGATCAACGCCTGGGCGGCTTCCCGGCGTTCGGGGTGGGCCGTGAGCACCGATTCCAGTTCGCCGGCCTGGCCGGCCGAGGCCTTGGGGCTGGTGCGCAGGATGCGGACAGGTTCCTGGGCGGCGCCGGTGGCGTGGGCCCAGCGGTGCAGCTGGCGGAACGGGCGGCCGTCCACCGCGGCGGCGTGCAGCCAGCAGCGCAGCAGGGTCTGGGCGGCGTCCGCCACCGCCGAGTCCAGGGCGGCGGCCGGGCGTACGGGGGCCAGCAGGGCGGTGGCGCGGGCGGTGGCGGTGGCGAGGTCCGTACAGCCGGAGGTGGGGGACCAGCGCAGCCGGGCCGGGGTGTCGAGGTGGTGCGTCGGGTCGTAGGTCAGCAGCGGGCCGAGCTTGGCGCGGGCGTCCTTGGTCTCGGCCCAGACGGCGGGGTCCGTCGTGGCGACGATCAGCGGGCCCGGGGCGGCGGCCGCGGCGGCGACGGAGGCCGCGCGGGCGGCGGCCCGGTCGGTGGTGAACTGGACGCGGGGGAGGGCGGGTTCGATGGGGGCGCCGGCGGCCGGGGTGAGCGGGGGCGCGGTGCGCTGTTCCGGGACGGGGCCGGCCGCGACGGGGTCGAGGGGCGGGGCGAGGACGGCGGGTGTGGCCGGGGCGTCCTCGCTGGGCGCCGTGGGCTCCTGGGCGGCTGGGACGGTCTCCCGTACGGCGTCCCGGGCCGCTCGGGCCTCCCTGGCGTCCCGCGCGGCCCGTTCCGCCTCCCGTGCCTCCTGGTCCGTCAGGCGGGCCTCCCGCGCCTCCCGGGCCTTTGCGCGGCGGGCCTTTCGTACGGCGCGGTAGCGGGCGACGGTCCCCAGTGTGAAGATCACCAGGACCAGCAGCACCATCAGTTCGCCGATGAGAATGCCCCAGAAGAGGCCGTAGCCGGAGAGCTGGCCCTCGGGGGTCTCGGGCCAGGCGGCGGCCATGTCGTGCGGCGCGGAGACCAGATGACGCAGCGCCATCGGCGTACCGGAGTAGGTGACGCCCGCGGGCCAGGCGCCGTGTGCGAACAGGCCGGCCAGCCCGGTCGCCGTCCATACCAGGACGGTCAGGCCCAGCAGGAAGGCGAGCAACCCGACCAGCAGGGAGTCGGGGATGCCGCGCCCCCGGGGCCGGGCGGCGCCTCGTTCGTCGTCGTATCCGCGGGTCACGCCACCGTCTCGCTCGACTCGTCTCTCCACTGCCGCTCCATCGCCATCGCCTCGGCGCGTGCCTCGGCCTCGGCGTCCGCCGCCTCCTGGATGGCGCGTGCCTCGTCCGTCGGCATCGCGGACGCCTCGGTCATCGCCCGGTCGGTGAAGACCAGCGGGCGTTCGGCCTCGGTGATGAGGTGTTTGACGACCTGGACGTTGCCGTTGACGTCCCAGACCGCGATGCCGGGGGTGAGGGTCGGGATGATCTCGACGGCCCACCGTGGCAGGCCGAGTACCCGGCCGGTGGCTCGCGCCTCGTCGGCCTTCTGGGCGTAGATGGTGCGGGTCGAGGCCATCTTGAGGATCGCCGCGGCCTCCCGGGCGGCGGCGCCGTCGACCACGTCGCTGAGGTGGTGGACGACGGCCACGAACGACAGGCCGAGCCGGCGGCCGAACTTCAGCAGCCGCTGGAAGAGCTGCGCCACGAACGGGGAGTTGATGATGTGCCAGGCCTCTTCCACCAGGAAGATGCGCTTCTTGCGGTCGGGGCGGATCCAGGTGTGCTCCAGCCAGACGCCGACGATCGCCATCAGGATCGGCATCGCGATGGAGTTGCGGTCGATGTGCGAAAGGTCGAAGACGATCAGCGGTGCGTCGAGGTCGATGCCGGCCGAGGTCGGTCCGTCGAACATGCCGCGCAGGTCACCGTCGACCAGGCGGTCGAGGACCAGCGCCACGTCCAGACCCCAGGCCCGGACGTCGTCTATGTCGACATTCATCGCCTCCGCCGACTCCGCCTCCGGGTGCCGCAGCTGCTCGACGATGTCGGTCAGGACGGGCTGCCGGTGGGTGATGGTGTCGGTCACGTATGCGTGCGCCACCTTGAGGGCGAAGCCGGAGCGCTCGTCCAGGCCGCGGCCCATCGCGACCTCGATGATGGTGCGCAGCAGGGCCAGCTGGCCGGTGGCGGTGATCGACGGGTCGAGGGGGTTGAGGCGGATACCGCCGTTGAGGGCGGCGGTGGGGTCCAGGCGGATGGGAGTTATCCCCAGCTCCTGGGCGATGAGGTTCCACTCGCCGACGCCGTCCTCGCCCTGCGCGTCCAGCACCACGACCTGGCGGTCCCGGAACCGCAACTGCCGCAGGACGTAGGTCTTCTCCAGCGCGGACTTGCCGTTGCCGGACTCGCCGAGGACCAGCCAGTGCGGGGCCGGCAGCTGCTGTCCGTAGAGCTGGAAGGGGTCGTAGATGTAGCCCTTGCCGCTGTAGACCTCACGGCCGATGATCACGCCGGAGTCGCCGAGACCGGGGGCCGCGGTGGGCAGATAGACCGCCTGGGCCTGGCCGGTGGAGGTGCGTACGGGCAGCCGGGTGGTCTCCACCTTCCCGAACAGGAAGCTGGTGAACGCCTCGGTGAGCGCTCCGATCGGATCGAGCATGGCCATGACGTACGCGCCTCCCAGCGGCTTTAGCGGCGGATCCCGGTCGCGAACGGCAGGGTGTTGACGAACGCCCGGTGGTGCTCGCGGTCGCACCACTCCAGCTTCAGGTAGGACTTGCCGGCCGAGGCGCGGATGGTGCGCTTGTCGCGGGCGAGGGCCTCGGGGGAGCGGGAGGAGACCGTGAGGTAGCCGACGAGGTTGACGCCGGCGGCACCGGACGCCAGATCCTCGCCCCGCTGGTCCACCCGGCCGTGGTGCGCGACGTCCCGCGGGTCCACCACCCGGTTCATCTTCGCCGCGCGGCTGGCCTCGGCATCGTCGTTCGTCTTCTCGGTCAGCATCCGCTCGATGGCGATCTCGGTGGGTTCGAGGTCCATGCAGACCGCGACCGTACGGATCACATCCGGGGTGTGCACCAGGAGGGGCGCGAGGAAGTTGACGCCCACCGGGGTCAGCGGCCACTCCTTGACCCAGGCGGTGGCATGGCACCACGGCGCGCGGGTGGTCGACTCACGCGTCTTGGCCTGGAGATACGTCGGCTCCATCGCGTCCAGCTCGGCCGGCCAGGCGTTGCGCTTGCTCATCGCCTGGATGTGGTCGATGGGGTGGTCCGGGTCGTACATGGAGTGCACGAGGGAGGCGAGCCGGGCCTGGCCGAGCGGCTGGCGCACCCGGATGTCGGCCTCGGCGAGCCGGGCGCAGATATCGGTGAGTTCACGGGCCATGACGACGGCGAGACCGGCGTCCCGGTCCAGCTTCTTGCGCAGCAGCCCGCCCTGGTGCATCCGCGCGGCACGGGCCATGGTCTGTGCCTCGGCGGCCAGCTCGCGGGTGTAGTGCATACAGGCGACGAGGTAGGCGCGGTGCTGCTCGGAGGAGGTGGAGACCATCGACTGGAGCTGCTCGTAGGACTCCTGGAGCCAGTCGGGGGAGCGCTTGTCGCCGCGCTGGGCAACGTCCTTGGCGTGTGCGTCCGGGTCGGCGGGCAGCGTCCGCGCCAGCATCTGGAGCCGGGTCACGAAGCCGTCCCCGTTGGCCACATGCTTGAGCAGCGTCCCGAAACGGTCGACCAGCGCCTCCTGGTCCTCGCTGTCCCGCAGGCCGACGCCCGGGCCCTCGATCTCGATGGCCGCCGTCACGGTCTTGCGGTCGGCGTGCAGCAGCACCGCGATCTCGTCCGGGCCGAACGGCGCGGACAGCCAGTTGATCCGGCCGATGCCCGGCGGCGGGCCGATCTCGACCTCCCGGCCGTCCAGCCGGACGCCCGCCTCGGCGGCGCCGGAGCGGTAGGTGGCGCCGCGGCGGACCGTGCGGCGGAAGCTGCGCCGGATCTCGAACCACTTGTAGAACGTCCGGCCCTTGTACGGCACGTAGACGAGGGCGAGTCCCAGCATCGGGAAGCCGGTCAGGGACACGATCCGCAGCGGCAGCATGGGCACCAGCAGCCCACACATCATGCCGAGGAACGCGCCCGCGATGATCAGCGCGATCTCGCCGGTCTCGCGGTTCTTGCCGACGATGGCGTTGGGCCGGGCGCGGCCGATCAGATAGGTGCGGCGCGGGGCGATCGGGTGGGACTGCGTACTCAACGCCCCTCACCTCCTGCGGTCTTGCCGGAGCGGGAACTGCTGCCCGCGCCGGGGTTCGGGTTCGTACGGGGAGCGGGGGTGGCGGGGGCCGGGGCGCGGCCGCCGCGGGAGCTGTGGGCGGCGACGCCGCCGGCCACCGCGTCGGCCGGCCGGGACTGGCCGCCCTGCGCGCCCTGCCCGCCGTCTCCGCCCGAGCTGCGGGAGCTGTGGGTCTTGATGCCCTGGGAGACCAGTGCGGCGGGCGAGGAGATCATCGCGGCGGCCTGGCTGCCGTCGGTGGCCCGGCCCTTGTTCGTACGGGCCGAGACCATCTCGTCGCCGAAGCCGGGGACGAAGCGGTAGATCACCGCGCTGGCGAAGATGGCGAGGACGATGATCGAGAGGCCGGAGACGACCGCGGAGAAGGCGTTCGGGCCCTTGTCGTGCGACAGCGCACCGGCGACGCCGAGCACGATCACGATGACCGGCTTCACCAGGATCACCGCGATCATGATGCCCGCCCAGCGGCGCACATGCCCCCACATGTTCTTGTCGACCAGCCCGGCGTAGACGACCGTGCCGAGCAGCGCCCCTACGTACAGCAGCGCGGCCCGGATCACCAGCTCCAGCCACAGCACACCGGCGGCGAGCACCGAGACCAGCGACACCACGATCAGCATGATCGGGCCGCCGCCGATGTCCGTGCCCTTCGTGAGCGCCTGGGAGAACGCCCCGAAGAAGGTGTCGGTCTGCGCCCCCGTCCCCTTCGCGATGATCTCGGTGACCCCGTCGGTCGCCGAGACGATGGTGTAGAGGATCAGCGGGGTGAAGGCGGAGGCCAGCACGGTCAGCCAGAGGAACCCGACCGCCTCACCGATCGCCTCCGTCAGCCGCACCCCGCGCACCGCGCGCTTGGCGACGGCCAGCAGCCACAGGACGAGGGTGAGCACGGTGGAGGCGGCGAAGACGACGGCGTACTGCCGCAGGAAAGCGGCGTTGGTGAAGTCCACCTGGGAGGTGGCCTTCACCGCCTCCGACAGCTTCGTGACGATCCAGGCGGCGGCTTTGGCGCAGCCTTTGGCGAGGGATTCGAGGGGGTCGAGGGGGTTGTTGTCGAGGGGGCTGGTGGGGGGTGAGTCGCTGCCGGATTCATTGCGCTTCTGGCAGAGCTGGAGGGCCGGGCCGCTGAGGAGTTTGCAGCGTTCCGACGCCGGACCCGGGTCGGGAGGCGCGGCCATCGCGCGTGTCGCCAGCAGGATCATGCAGGTCTGTACGCCTGCCAGCACGCTGAGAACCGCGGCCGCGCGGCGGTGCTTGGGCCTACCGGGCATACGTGAAACCTCCGTAGCCTTGGACCGCGCCCGCGATGTCCTTCGCTCCGGAGGCGGGGACGTCCCCGCTGACCGGTGCGGGGCCGTCTGTCTGAGAGCGAGTCAGCGTCTTCCAGTCGTCGCCGGTCCAGGCGAGCTTCATCGTGAGGGTGAACCAGCTCGTGGTGACGGGTTTGACGGATCCCTCGCCGGCCATGCCGAGCAGGCCCGTGCACCAGACCTCGACGGTCGCCTGGTCCTTCGCGAAGTCCTTGATCTTGGTGCCGACGGGGATGGTGCGCGAGACGAAGGTCATCCCGGTCGGCGTGCTTCCGTCGGCCTTCAGCCCGACGGTCTTGAAGAAGTCCGGCGAGTAGGCGTCATCGAGCTTGTTCTGGAACGTGGCGGCGGCCGACGGCGCCATGACGGTGTTCACGATCTTGTGCCGCTGGTCCGTGTTGAACATGTCCGAGGACCCCAGCGCCACCGCGAAATTCGCCGCCGCCGACTGCGCCCCCTGCTCCGTCTTGGCGAACCCCGACGCGATGCCGCCGGTCTTGCCGTCGACGGCCTTGGTGCCGGTGGGGGCGGTGGGCTGGGTGTGGCCGGGGTCCTTGGGGGAGTCGTTGGCGGTGGTTTCGCTGTTGCCGCTGCCGCCGCGGTTGGCGAAGGCGATGGCCGCGAGCAGCAGGACGATCACGCCGACGATCGTGACGAGGTTGCGGCTGGACAGGCCGGTCCGGGAGCGCCGTCCCGGGCCGTAGATGTCGCCGTCGTTGTCGGGAAGTCTGGTCCGGGTCTGGCCCGTCTCTGGACCGCGGTGGCTGTCACCGCCGTAGCCGCCGTCGTCACTGAGACTCATCGCGCCTGTGCCCCCTCTGCCGCCGTCGCCGTGCGTGCTGTGTTGTGCCGCCCTCATATGACCGTAGCCGCGCGAACGGCGACTCGGGTGCGGCGGTACGAGTACATCTCACCGTGACGGGTCCTCAGATGCGGTACGGCAGAGGCGAATGGGGGACTCTGGGTTATTTGTACGCATCCTCTGCTCCGCGGTCGCCGGTCGCCTTCTTGCCCCCGCAACCACCTGTCCCCGCGCAGCGCTCGGCCCAATCGGTCCGCTGGTGGCGGGGGTGATGAGGGCGTGCTGCGGTGCCGTCGGGCCGGCGTGAGCAGGCGTCAGCATGTGGCCTCGGCAGGGGAGGTGGGGCCGGTGGGAGCGAGTGGGGGCACGGGGCGGCGGAGAGAGGGTGGGCGGGGGCGCACGGGGGCGACGCGGGGACGGACGGGTACCGGGGGGCGCGCCATACGGGCCGGGGTGTGGGCCTAGACCGCCATGCCGTAGACGATGGTGAACAGCGTCCCGAGGGAGCCGATGATGAAGACTCCGGTCAGGCCGGCCACGATCAGGCCCTTGCCCTGTTCGGCGCTGAAGGTGTCGCGCAGCGCGGTGGCGCCGATGCGCTGTTTGGCGGCGCCCCAGATCGCGATGCCGAGGCACAGCAGGATCGCTACCGCCATAACCACTTCGACCATCACGCGGGCCTCGTTGCCCAGGCTCCCGAACGGCCCCCAGTCCGGGGCGATTCCGCCGATGATGGTGGTGATGTCGCCTTTTTCGGCCGCAATGAACATGTGTGAACTCACCGCCCCTTGATGGGTAGTTGTGTCTCCGTGCCGATGCGGCACAGGTCAGTCTCTATCTTCGCTGACAAATGGGCCGTCAGCTGTCGACTTGGCGGCTTTCTTTGAAGGATCCCGTGCGGGTGGCGTGTGCCTGTGGGCGCACGCCCTCCATTGAACCGGCTGGTCTCACCGTGTGTATCACGGGGGATAACCCTGGGCAATGATCATCGGGAGCACCGGTGGCAGGTCCGGCGCGCCCGGGCGGTTTGTAGCCCGTTCGGGTCCATGGCTACGGTCCTGCCGGGGTTCTGACGCGGTGTCGCCCGTCCGGCGGCATGCAGGGGCGTCGCCGTACGTGCCGCCGCACCCCGGCCGGAGCGCCCCGTGCGCCGCGGCATGCGCCGCCGTGCGGCACCCGGGGCGGCGGGGCGCGCGGGAGCGGCCGGAAAAAGGCAGTGAACCGGGGCTGAATGGGGGAGGGTTGGAGGGTGCGGAAATTCTGGGTGGCCGGAGGGCTCGGGGCGGGGCTGGTGCTCTGCCTGCTCGGGCTGCTTGTGATCGGTACGTACATGGCGGCGGCCGGTCTGGCCGGCGCCGGCGGGCGGGCGATCGGGCTGGCGAAGGGGTCGGTGCCCGCCGAGTATCAGCAGCTGGTGCAGAAGTGGGGGACGCTCTGCCCGGCGATAAGTCCCGCGCTGCTGGCGGCGCAGCTCTATCAGGAGAGCGGGTGGAACCCCAGGGCGCAGAGCCCGGCGGCCGCCCAGGGCATGGCGCAGTTCATCCCGGGGACCTGGCAGACCCATGGCGTCGACGGGAACGGCGACGGCAAGAAGGACGTGTGGGACCCGGAGGACGCGATTCCGTCGGCGGCCTCGTACGACTGCGAGCTGGCGAGCTATGTGAAGCGCGCGCCGGGCAACGCCACGCACAACATGCTCGCCGCCTACAACGCCGGGGCGTATCGCGTCATCCAGTACAACGGGGTGCCGCCGTACAGCGAGACCCGGAACTATGTGAAGACGATCACGACGCTGGCGAAGAGCTTCGAGGCGCCGGTGGGGCGGGTGGAACCGTCGCGCCAGGCGGCCGCCGCCATCTACTTCGCCCAGCAGAAGCTCGGTACGCGCTATCTGTGGGGCGGCACGGGCACCGCGGCGCAGGGCGGCCGGTTCGACTGTTCCGGGCTGACCCAGGCCGCGTACCACTCCGTGGGCATCGAGCTGCCCCGGGTGGCGAACGACCAGTGGAACGCCGGGGCACACCCGAAGCGGAACGAGCTGCTCCCGGGGGATCTGGTGTTCTTCGCGTACGACCTCAAGGACCCGCGGTCCATCCACCACGTGGGCATCTATGTGGGAGGCGGGTACATGATCAACGCGCCGTACACCGGGGCCAGGATCCGGTTCGACAAGATCGATTCGCCGGATTACATCGGTGCCACCCGCGTCACGTCGGATGGCGCAAAAGCGCTGCCCGGCACCAACGCTGCGTGAACATAGGGCCCTGAACTGCGGTGATGAGTCAAGCTTCGATAACGTCCTGGTGATCATCCGGTGGAGAGTGGAACGCCAGGGGCGGGCATCGCGTTTCCTTGGCGTGGGGACGTAGCAGCGCTTGACACGGCACACGCTCGACGACCACGGGGGCAGGCAGCACTACGAAGGCGCTCGCGCGCGCGAAAGATAAGGGGCCGCTGCAGATGGCTGGACTCGCACTCGAGGGGCCGAACCCCGACGTCGACGTGCTCGACGGCATCAACGGCCTCGCGAAGGACGCCCCCCACTGGGTCAACAAGGCCATGGAGTACATCGGTGAGTACGGCATCATCGCCGGCCTCGCCGTGCTGTGTCTGATCGCCTGGTGGTCCGCGCGGCGCAATCCGGGCGCGCCGGCCGCCGTCGCGGGCCTGGTCTGGGCGCCGCTGGCCGCGGGCATCGCCCTGCTGGCCAATATCCCGATCCGGTCGTTCGTCGAACGGCCGCGGCCGTTCAAGGAACACGCCGGACTGGAAGTACTGATCCCCGGCAAGAGCGACTTCTCGTTCGTGAGCGACCACGCGACGCTCACCATGGCGGTCGGTGTCGGGCTGTTCATCGCCCACCGGAAGTTCGGCCTGGTCGGCATTCTGCTGGCGCTCGCCGAGGGCTTCTGCCGCGTCTACATGGGCGTGCACTACCCGACCGACGTGGTCGGCGGCTTCGCCCTGGGCACCGCCGTCGCACTGCTGCTCGCGCCGCTGGCACAGGCCCTGCTGGTGCCGGTGACGACGGCGATCGCCCGGTCGAAGCTGGCGTGGCTGGTGTGCGCGCCGGGCGCCGGTGCGGGGCAGGACGGCGAGGGCAGCCGGGTGGTGGCCACGGGCTCGGCGATGCGCGGCGGGCACAAGGAGCGTGACAAGGATCTGGCGGCCTGAGGGCACGGCCCGGCGGTTCCGGTGAACCGGCGGGCCACGCCCCCGGCTTACAAGGCCTGGCGGATGCGGACGGCCCGGCCCCTCGCGGGGGCCGGGCCGTCCGTGTGTCCGGGGGCTCTCAGAGGGCCTGCGGGAAGGTGCTGAACAGCCGCTGCGGGTCGTAGGTCCGCTTGACCTCGGCGAGCCGGGTGGCGGCGCCGCCGTAGTAGGCCGACTTCCAGTTGCTGAGACCGGGGTCGGTGTAGTTCTGGTAGGCGGCGCCCGAGGAGTGACGGCGCATCGCGTCATGGAAGGAATTCAGCCACGCTGTGCGGGAACCGGGCGAGCCGTTCGCCGGCCAGGACGTCAGGTACTGGGCGAGGAACCGCGAGCCGCGGTGGACAAAGGCGGTGTCGGAGCTCTTGACGCGGTTGACCGCGCCGCCCAGCGCCGTCAGCGCCACATTCCCGGCGACGCCCTTGCGGCCGCCCGCCTCGATCTGGTCCATCAGCGTGCGGATACCGGCCGCGGACAGCGAGCGGTCGAAGAAGTGCGAGCGGGCGGCGTAGGTCTCGCGGCCCAGCTGGCCGGCGCCGGTCTGGCCGGGCAGCGAACCCGGCGCATGGCACTGCGCGGTGGACTTGGAGGAGCAGCCCGCGTAGGACTCCATCGCGTCCAGGTAGCCGGTCGGCGTGAGATGCACGCTCTTGGCGGGGCCGGGGCCGCCCGGCTGGTCGGCGAGCTTGTCGAGGGCGTTCTTCAGATCGCCGTAGCTGCCCAGCGAGAAGGCCGCGACGGAGACGGACGGGGTGCCGCCGGGGTGCGCGTCCAGATGGCAGGCGGACCAGATCTCGTCGGCCTGCACCGGCCCCCACTTCTGCCAGGAGGCCACCACCTTCGCCGCCTTCGACCACGGCCAGGTCAGATACGCCATCACCGCGCGCGGCGCCGGATGCGTACGGAAGCGGAGTTCGGTGACCACGCCGAAGTTGCCGTTGCCGGCGCCGCGCAGCGCCCAGAAGAGGTCGGCGTGCTGCTTCTTGTCGCAGTCGACGGTCTTGCCGTCCGCCGTGACCAGCGTGGCGCCGACGAGGCTGTCGCAGGTCAGGCCGTACGCACGGGAGACCACGCCATGGCCGCCGCCGAGGGTGAGGCCGGATATGCCGACGGTGGGGCAGGAGCCCCCGGGTATCGTCACGCCGTGCGCGCCGAGGCCCTCGTAGACGTCGATGAGCTTGGCGCCGGCCCCGATGCGGGTGATGCCGCCGGAGGGCGCGCCGACCTTGGAGAGGGCGGAGACGTCGATGATGAGCTTGTTGTTGCCGCTGGACCAGCCCGCGTAGGAGTGGCCGCCGCTGCGGATGGCGACCGGGGTGTCGTAGCGCCGGGCGAAGGAGAGGCATTCGGCGATGTCCGCCGGATGCTTGACGTAGGCGATGGCCGACGGCTTCAGCGTGTCGTAGCGGGTGTTGTAGAGGCGCCGGGCGGTCGCGTAGGCGGAGTCGGAGGCCTGCACCAGCTTGCCGTCCAGGCTCTTGCGCAGCGCGGTCCAGGACGACTGGGAGGCCCGGCCCTTGGTGCCGCCCCCGGCGGCGGCCGCCGCATTGGTCCGGGTCGCGCCCGCGCCGGCCGCGGTCTCCGTGCTGCCGGCCGCCGCGTCCGCCGTGCCGGTCTTGTTGTCGCAGCCGGTGGCCAGGGCGACCGCGGTCGCCGCCAGTCCGCCGCCGGTCTGCAGGAGTGTGCGCCGCTTCACTGGGATGAATCCCCCTTGATGTCGTACTGTCCCGCCCCGCCTGCCGGTGGCCCGGTCTGAGGTCACGGGGCGCTGCCCGGGAATCCGCACCGGACGGTCGCGGCGACGCGCTGCCCCGCGTTCCGCTGTGTCCGGTGATGCCCGCGCTGTCCGGTGCTGTCCCTGAAGTCCCTTGGTGGCGCGGTGCCGTTGCTTCCCTGTCTACGCAGATGCGGCAGGGGCGTGCGGGGTTCCCGGAACGGACTTCCTCATTCCAGCGGGCGCCCGGATCCGTTGCCGTCGCCGCCGGATCCGGCCTCGGCCTCGGCCAGATGGCGCTCCGCGTCCGTACGGGCCTGCGAGCGGGCCCGCCGGGCCGGCCCCCGCCAGCCGCAGTCACAGCGGGCCGTGCAGAAGGCGCCGCGTTCGGTGGTGGAGGTCGCGTGAGGGGCTCGGTCGGGCACCTGGCCACGCTACGCGCCCAGGGTGTCCTTGCGTGACGAGCCCCCTCGGCGGTCGTTGAACGGAACGGTCGGCGAAACGTCAGGTGCGGCGGCGGGACGTCCGACCCTCCCGAGCGGACCGGCCGGCCCAGGCCGTTCCCGAAGACAGCGGCCGAGGGGGCTCGTACGCGATGGTGGTGCAGGACAGGCGAGGCGGCGGCACGGTCGCCGTGGCCATGGCGTGCGGGACGGGTCTGGCGGTCGGGCTGCTGACCTCGGGCTGTTCCCCGGACGGCGCCGCGGCCGACGACCAGGAGCCGGCCGGCCGGGCCGCCCCCGCCGCCGCGGAGGTCCGGGACAGCGCCGACGCCCTGGTGCGGGCCGGCTCCGCCGCGGTCCGTACGTCCATGGAGACCGCGAGCGGCGGCACCCGTGTCGCGATCCGCGGCACCGGCGGCTACGACTTCGCCACCAGCACCGGCCGGCTGCGGGTCGTGCTCCCCGACCCGGCGGGCCGGCCCAGCGGCGGCCATCAGCCGATCACGGAGATCCTCGCGCCCGGTGCGCTGTTCATGAAGAACCGCGGGGCCGGGGTGCCCGCCGACAAATGGGTGCGGGTGGCCACCGCGTCACTGGCCGACGGGAATCTGGTCACCGGCGGCGCGACCGATCCGCTGGCCGCCGCCGAACTGCTGCGCGGTGCACGGGAGGTGACGTATCAGGGCGAGGAGTGGCTGGACGGGGTCCGGGTGCGGCACTACCGGGGTACGACGGACATCGGGGCGGCCGCCGCGGCGGCGTCACCGCGTACCGCACCCGCGCTGGCCGCCGCGGGGGACGGATTCACCACCGGAGAGGTGCCGTTCGACGCGTATCTGGACGAGGCCGGGCGGCTGCGCAAGGTGCGCCAGTGGTTCCGTTTCGCCAACGGCGCGCCGAAGGGGGCCTCGGTGACGTCCACGACGGAACTGTCCGGTTTCGGGACGAAGGTCGCGGTGCAACTGCCGGACGAACGGGACATCTACGCGGGAAAGATCGCTTCACCCACGCCATGAGGGCGGGCGCCGTGGGCCGGGCATGTGACGGGGGCGCCTTGCCGGATGGCGGAAATGGTCCATCCGTGCCATGCGCGGAGCGTGCGCCCGTCCCTAGGCTTGCGGTAACCACCCCAGGCGTGGGAAGGCGCTCGAAGGAGGAGGTGTTGTACGTGGCACACCGCCCTACGACGGTCCAGGACCACGTAGCCCTCGTCGAGATCGACCTGACCGGTGAGTTGATGATCGCGGCCGCGGCCGCCAGTGAGGATCGACTCAGCCCGGACCGTATCGACGAGGTGCTGGAGGTCGACGGCGACGGGGGCGACCCCGCGGACCGGGTGCCGCCCGGGACCGGAGCCGCCGGCCGCTGTCCCGGTTAGCGCGCCGGTTCAGGTGCGCAGCATCCGCTCGATGGCCTTGGTGGCCTCCTGGACCTTGGCGTCGATGGCCTCGGGGCCCTTGACGGCCGCGTCGGCGACGCAGTGCCGCAGATGCTCCTCCAGGAGCTGGAGGCCGAAGGACTGGAGGCCCTTGGTGCTCGCCGAGACCTGGGTGAGTATGTCGATGCAGTAGACATCTTCTTCGAGCATCCGCTGGAGTCCGCGGATCTGACCCTCGATCCGCCGCAGTCGCTTGATGTGTGCGTCCTTCTGCTGTGCGTAGCCGTGCACGCCGGCCGCCGGAGAAGTCTCTGCGTGATGGGTCACGGTTTGAACGTCGCTTCGGGGGTCGGCGTCCGGCTTCGGGGGGTGGGGGGCCGCGGCGGCTGCGGCGCTGCCGCTGGTGTCGGCGTCCGTGGTCGGCATGGCCGTCTCCCGTGGTATCTAGGCGATCTACATACCCCTGGTGGGTATATGGTACCGAACTTTGCGGGCACCTGTGGTACCCCGTGCAGAGCATGCTGCACGATGGGCGACACTGAAGGAATGCCGGTTAGCTGTGGCTGGATGATGCGCCTAGCATCAACTCGACCGAATCCGATGTACCCCGAGGATTTCACGTGCGCTTTCGTCTGACCCCCAGGGAGACGAGCTTCTACGACATGTTCGCCGCCTCTGCGGACAACATCGTCACAGGCTCCAAGCTCCTGATGGAACTGCTCGGGGCGGACGCCTCCGCTCGTGCAGAGATCGCTGAGCGAATGCGGGCGGCGGAGCACGCGGGTGATGACGCGACCCACGCGATCTTCCACCAGCTGAACTCCTCCTTCATCACGCCGTTCGACCGCGAGGACATCTACAACCTCGCCTCGTCGCTCGACGACATCATGGACTTCATGGAAGAGGCGGTCGACCTGGTCGTCCTCTACAAGGTCGAGGAACTGCCCAAGGGCGTCGACCAGCAGATCGAGGTGCTGGCGCGGGCGGCCGAGCTGACCGCCGAGGCCATGCCGCATCTGCGGACGATGACCAACCTCACCGAGTACTGGATCGAGGTCAACCGCCTGGAGAACCAGGCCGACCAGATCCACCGCAAGCTGCTGGCGCACCTCTTCAATGGCAAGTACGACGCCATCGAGGTCCTCAAGCTCAAGCAGATCGTGGACATCCTGGAAGAGGCGGCGGACGCCTTCGAGCACGTCGCCAACACCGTCGAGACCATCGCGGTCAAGGAGTCCTGAGCGCCGCCCATGGACACCTTCGCGCTCGTCGTGACCATTGCGGTCGCGCTCGGTTTCACCTATACCAACGGCTTCCACGACTCGGCGAACGCCATCGCGACCTCGGTCTCGACGCGGGCGCTGACTCCGCGGGCGGCGCTGGCGATGGCCGCCGTGATGAACCTCGCCGGTGCCTTCCTGGGCAGCGGGGTCGCCAAGACCGTCAGTGAGGGGCTGATCTCCACTCCGCACGGCAGCAAGGGGATGGGCATCCTCTTCGCCGCGCTGCTCGGCGCGGTGGTCTGGAACCTCGTCACCTGGTACTTCGGTCTGCCGTCGTCGTCCTCGCACGCCCTCTTCGGCGGCATGGTCGGTGCGGCCCTCGCCGGTGGCACCACCGTGATCTGGTCCGGGGTGGTCGAGAAGGTCGTCCTGCCGATGTTCATCTCGCCCGTCATCGGTCTGGTGCTCGGCTATCTCGTGATGGTCGTGATCCTCTGGATGTTCCGGAAGTCCAACCCGCACAAGGCCAAGCGCGGTTTCCGCATAGCCCAGACCGTGTCCGCGGCGGGTATGGCGCTCGGACACGGCCTCCAGGACGCGCAGAAGACCATGGGCGTCGTGGCGATGGCCCTGGTCATCGCCGATGTCGAGGACCAGAACGCGGCCATCCCGCTGTGGGTCAAGCTGGCCTGCGCGATCACGCTCTCGCTCGGTACGTACGCGGGCGGCTGGCGCATCATGCGCACCCTGGGCCGCCGGATCATCGAGCTGGACCCGCCGCAGGGCTTCGCGGCGGAGACCACGGCCGCCTCGGTCATGTACACCGCGTCGTTCATGTTCCACGCGCCGATCTCCACCACCCATGTCATCACCTCCGCGATCATGGGCGTGGGCTCGACCAAGGGCACCCGCGCGGTGCGCTGGGGCGTCGCCAAGAACATCGTGATGGGCTGGTTCATCACCATGCCGGCCGCGGCGCTGGTCGCGGCGGGCGCGTACTGGATCGTCGAGCTGGCCTTCGGCTGACGCGGACGGCAGCCGTCCGGTCCGGCAGCTGACACGGACAGCAAGTGGGCCCGCCCCCCGGGAAGTGGGGGCGGGCCCTTCGCCTTGCGGTGGCACCGCCATGCAGCACCGCAGGACGCTGGTGGGGGCGGCCCGGCCGGAGCGGCCGGGCCGCGCTCTCGTCGCTCAGCCGAAGCGGCCGGAGATGTAGTCCTCCGTGGCCTGGACCGACGGGTTGGAGAAGATCCGCTCGGTGTCGTCGATCTCGATCAGCTTGCCGGGCTGGCCGACGGCGGCGAGGTTGAAGAACGCCGTCCGGTCCGACACCCGCGCGGCCTGCTGCATGTTGTGCGTCACGATGACGATCGTGAAGCGCTCCTTGAGCTCACCGATCAGGTCCTCGATGGCGAGCGTGGAGATCGGGTCGAGCGCCGAGCACGGCTCGTCCATCAGCAGCACCTGCGGCTCGACGGCTATGGCGCGGGCGATGCACAGCCGCTGCTGCTGGCCGCCGGACAGGCCCGAACCGGGCTTGTTGAGGCGGTCCTTGACCTCGTTCCAGAGGTTGGCGCCCTTGAGGGACTTCTCGACGATGTCCTTGAGCTCGCTCTTCTTGTACGAGCCGTTCAGCCGGAGACCGGCCGCGACATTGTCGAAGATCGACATCGTGGGGAACGGGTTGGGGCGCTGGAAGACCATGCCGACGGTGCGGCGGACGGCGACCGGGTCGACCCCGGAGCCGTAGAGGTTCTCGTCATCCAGCATCACCTTGCCCTCGACGCGGCCGCCGGGGGTGACCTCGTGCATCCGGTTCAGGGTGCGCAGGAAGGTCGACTTGCCGCAGCCGGACGGGCCGATGAAGGCCGTCACGGAGCGCGGCTCGACGGTCATCGAGATGTCGTCGATGGCCTTGTGGCTGCCGTAGTACGCGGAGAGGCCGCTGACGTCGATTCGCTTGGCCATGGAAATCACTGCTTCTTTCTGTTGGCGGCTTGGTCAGCGGCCGGACTTGGGGGCCTTCCAGCGGGCGATGCCGCGGGCCACCAGGTTGAGGATCATGACGAAGGCGATGAGGACCAGTGCCGCGGCCCATGCGCGGTCGTACGAGGCCTCGGAACCCTGCTGCCACTGCTGGAAAACGTAGAGCGGAAGTGACTGCTGGGCATCTTCGAAGGGGTTGTTGTTGATCGTCTTCGCGCCCCACACCAGGAGCAGCACGGGTGCCGTCTCTCCGGTGATGCGCGCGATGGAGAGCATCACGCCGGTGGTGATGCCGCCGATCGAGGTCGGCAGGACGACCTTGAGGATGGTGCGCCACTTGGGCACGCCGAGGGCCAGTGAGGCCTCGCGCAGCTCGTTCGGGACGAGCTTGAGCATCTCCTCGGTGGAGCGGACCACGACCGGCATCATCAGGATCGCCAGCGCCATCGAGCCGGCGAAGCCGGACGGGCCGAAGCCGAGGATCAGGATCCACACGGAGAGGATGAACAGGCCGGCCACGATCGACGGGATGCCGGTCATCACGTCGACGAAGAAGGTGACGGCCCGCGCGAGCCGGCCGCGGCCGTACTCGACGAGGTAGATCGCGGTGAGCAGACCGATCGGCGCGGCGATCAGGGTGGCCAGGCCGACCTGCTCCAGCGTGCCGATGATCGCGTGGTAGATACCGCCGCCGGGCAGCGCGTCCGGGGTGGTGCCCATCGAGTGCGACAGGAAGTAGCCGTCGAGGACCGCGGTGCCGCGGCTGACGGTCTCCCACAGGAGGGAGGCCAGCGGGACGACGGCGGTCAGGAAGGCCATCCAGACCAGGCTGGTGGCCAGCCTGTCCTTGGCCTGCCGGGTGCCCTCGACGGCCGCGGCCAGCACGAAGGTGCCGAGGACGAAGAGCGCGGCCGCGATCAGGCCCCACTGGACCGTGCTGTCCAGGCCGGCGCCCAGTCCGATGCCGACGCCGGCGCCGGCCGCGGCCAGTGCGATGACCGGCGGGGACCAGCGGGGCAGCCGGGCGTGCTTGAGGGAGACCGGAAGCGGGGTGCCGCCATTGGAGACCGCAGGGCGGTCGGTCGTGATGCTCATGCGGCGGCTCCCGAGTACTCCTTGCGACGGGCGATGATCAGGCGGGCCGCGCCGTTGACGAGCAGCGTGATCACGAAGAGGACGAGACCGGAGGCGATCAGGGCGTCCTGGCCGAACTGGTCGGCCTCGCTGAACTTGCTGGCGATGTTCTGGGCGAACGTGCCGCCGCCCGGGTCCAGCAGGCTGGCGTTGATGAGGAAGCTGGGCGAGAGGACCGTGGCGACGGCCATCGTCTCGCCGAGCGCACGGCCCAGGCCCAGCATGGAGGCGCTGATGACCCCGGAGCGGCCGAAGGGGAGCACCGACATCCGGATGACTTCCCAGCGGGTGGCGCCGAGGGCCAGCGCGGCTTCCTCGTGCATCTTCGGGACCTGGAGGAACACCTCGCGGCTGACGCTGGTCACGATCGGCAGGATCATGATCGCGAGCAGGATGCCGACGGTGAACAGCGAGCGGGCCGCCCCGCCGCCGTATTCAAAGATGCCGGTCCAGCCGAGGTAGTCGTCCAGCCAGGTGTAGAGGCCGGTCAGATGCGGGACGAGGAAGAGCGCGCCCCACAGGCCGTAGATGATGCTGGGCACCGCGGCGAGCAGGTCGATGACGTAGCCGAGCGTGGAGGACAGCCGGCGCGGGGCGTAGTGCGAGATGAACAGCGCGATGCCGACCGCGACCGGGACCGCGAGGGCCATCGCGACGATGGAGCTGACGACGGTGCCGAAGGCGAGCACCGCGATGCCGAACTTCGGCTCCGCCCCGCTCGCGTTCCAGTCCAGCGTGGTGAAGAAGTTGGCCTTGTCGCCGGAGATGGCGAGCACGGACCGGTAGGTGAGGAAGCCCGCGATCGCGGCCATGATCACCAGGAGGGCGATACCGGAGCCCCGGGAGAGTCCGAGGAAGATCCGGTCACCGGGGCGGACCGCCTTGCCCGATATGGCCGAGAGGCCGTCGTGGGGTGGCGGAGGGGTGTCGGTTGTGGAGGTGGCTGTGTTCATGGGTTCTCCGGTCTGCGGAGCCGGATGACGGCTCCTGGCGCGGCGGTGCACCGGACGGGCGGCGGCCCGAAGGGGGCCCTGGTGAAGGGGCCCCCTTTTTTTGGACCGTACGGCGGTTCATGGGCCGCCGCCCGGTAGGTCAGGAGATCTTGGCGACGGTCGCGCGGACCTTGTCGGCGATCTCGGTGGGCAGCGGGGCGTAGCCGAGGGCCTTGAGGGCGCTCTGGCCGTCCTTGCTGGAGATGTAGGTCAGGAAGGACTTGGTGGCGGGCAGCGTCTCGGCCTTGTTGCCCTTGTTGCAGGCGATCTCGTACGTCACCAGGGTGATCGGGTAGGCGCCCTCGGCCTTGGTGGTGTAGTTGAGATCCAGGGCCAGGTCATCGTCCTTGCCGACCTGCTTGGCCTCGGAGATGGCCTTGGAGGCGTTGTCGACGGTGGCCTCGACCGGCGCCTTGGCGCCGGTGTTCAGCTTGGCCGTCTGGATCTTGCTCGCCGTGGCGTACGACAGCTCGAAGTAGGAGATCGCGCCGCTGGTCTGCTTGACCTGCGAGGAGACACCGGCCGAACCGGACGCCGCCTGGCCGCCTGCGCCCTCCCACTTCTTCGCCGGCTCGTGCTTCCAGTCGCCGGCGGCCTTGAGGTACTTGGTGAAGTTGTCGGTGGTGCCCGAGTCGTCGGAGCGGTGGAACGGCTGGACCTTGAGGTCCGGGAGCTTGGCGCCCGGGTTCAGCTTCTTGATCGCCGGGTCGTTCCACTTCTTGATCTCCGAGTTGAAGATCTTCGACAGGGTCGGGGCGTCCAGCACCAGGTTGTCGACACCCGGGACGTTGTAGCCGACCGCGATCGGGCCGCCGACCATCGGCAGGTCGATGGCCTGGCCGCCCTTGCAGACCTGCTTGGACTTGGTGACCTCGTCGGGCTTGAGGGCCGAGTCGGAGCCGGCGAAGGCGGTCTGACCCTGGAGGAAGGTCGTGACACCGGCGCCGGAGCCGGTCGGCTGGTAGTTGATCTCCGTGCCCTTGCAGGCGCCCGCGTAGTTCTGCACCCAGACGTCCATGGCGTTCTTCTGCGCGGACGAGCCGGACGCGAGCAGCTTGCCCTTGCCGTCGCACTTGATGTTGGACGGCTTGGCGGCGCCACCGCCACCGGCACCGGTGGTGTCATCGGAGCCGCACGCGGACAGGGCCAGGGCACCGGAGACGGCGAGAGCGCCAACGGCGAGGGCGCGAACCCGGTTCTTGCGCTGAAGCTTCACTGTCGAGAGTTCCTTCCTGGGGCGCGCCGCTTCGTCGGCGTGCGAGGTGGTGAGCGGGGCATTGGCTGTCGCGTTCGTGCGATGCCAGCTAGCCGTGTCGCGCTTGCGCTGTGGGCATGGCGCGCACTCGGTACGGCTGAAATTAGGTAGATCAGGTGAAGCGGCCGAAGGAGGAGAGTGAACGCAGGGTGAACCTCGGCCATCGGCTGGGTGCGGGGGGAGAAGTGCTCACCGAGTGGTGCGAAACAGCCCGTCACCCTGTTGAATTACCAGTCGGTATGGCAGCATCCGCGCCTGAGGCAAGGCGATATCGGTGCGGAACGACCGGAGGTGGCTGGTGGGGAGCCAGGGGGCACAGCAGGGCGTTCGGGACGTACGAGGCATGCGGGGGGCACGGGGAGTAAGAGGCCGCAGACTGGTGGTGTGCACCACCGTCGTCCTGTGCGCGATGGGTCTGCTCGGCGGTACGGCGACGGCCGCGTACGCCGATGACCCGAAGAACCCGTCCGCGGACGCCCGGCGGGCCGGGAGCGCCGCGGCCGCCGCGGACGCCGACGCCGAGCGCCTCGACGGCGTACGCAAGAAGATCGAGGCCCTCTACCGCCAGGCCGAGCAGGCCACCGACGCGTATAACGCCGCCGAGGAGCAGGTCGGGCTCCAGCAGAAAGAGATCGTCCGGCTGGCCCGCAGCATCGACCGCACCCAGCACAAGCTGGCCGCCCTGAAGCGGCAGGCGGGCTCGCTGGCCAGCGCCCAGTATCGCGGCGGCGGGGTCCCCTCCGAGGCGAAACTGATGCTCGACACCGACCCGGAAGGCTTTCTCGACAATGCCACTCTGGCCCGTAAGGGACAGTTCGCCGCCAAGCGTGTGATCAGCCAACTCGGGCGTCTCAAGGGTGACTTGGAGAAGTATTCGGACTCCGCCACGGACCGCTGGGAGCAGCTGGAGGCGAACCGCAAGAAGAAGGAAAGCGCCCAGCGGGACATCAAGAAAAAGATCGACGAGGCAAAGCAGCTGGAATCCCGGCTGGCCGCCAAGGAAAAGGACCGGCTGAAGAAGCTGGAGGACGCGCAGGCCTTCGCGCGGCAGCAGAAGTGGCTCGACTCCGGCGTGCTGAAAGACATCAGCAACAATGCGTCGGCGGCCGGCAAGAAAGCGATTTCCTTCGCCACCGCACAGCTCGGCAAGGACTATGTCTGGGGCGCCGAGGGGCCGGACACCTTCGACTGCTCCGGGCTGACCCTGCGGGCCTGGCAGGCCGGTGGCCACACGATTCCGCGCACCTCACAGGAGCAGTGGCGGCAGCTGCCGCGCGTCGGCCTCAGGGATATGCGGCCGGGCGATCTGATCATTTATTTCTCGGATGCCAGCCATGTCGGGATGTATCTCGGTGACGGCGCAATTGTGCATGCGCCACGTCCCGGCCGGCAGGTGACGATCACCGGCGTCGGTTCCATGCCGATCCTCGGGGTCGTCCGCCCCGATGGTGGGGACGACGGTGATGGCGCGCGTCACAACGGACGATGAATGACCGGATTTCTTGCTGTCTGAGGGTTGTCGTGGCGTAGCGGAATGCACTCAAGCGGGGTGATGTTCGTCATTCCGCATTCCGCCCTCCCCAGGTCAAATGGCTTATCGGGTGCGGCATATGACGATGGCCGATTGCCGCCGGGCATTCCATACCTCTCCGTACTGACGCTATGGTCGCCTGTCAGTGCCTGGCACGGCCCACTCATTTGACCGACGAGCGACGTGGAGCCGGGCACGGTGGTGCGCCGTCGGCGCCCCGCCGCACCCCTCGGGGGGAGGGAAGGAAGCAGACCAATGCCCGTACCCGTACCGCACCAGCGGACGGTCGTGCTGCCGCATCAGGCAGGACCGGCGGACGACGCCTGCGCGCATGCGCGGGTCGCCGACGCGCCGGGCGCGGGGGACGCGACGGCCCGGGGCACGAGCGTCCCGGCGCCCGCCGGCGGCCAGGAACCGGCCCGTCCGGCACCGCACGGCTACCCGGAGTCCGGGCAGCCCCAGCCGGACGAACAGCGATTTTCGGCCGACCGCGGACCGCTCCACCAGGGCCTGACCCTGCTCCTCATCGGCGAGGACCCCAACAGCCATGTCCCCGAGATGTGGGACTGGGCCGGCCGCAAGGTGCGCCTGCGGACCGCCCGCAACCTCACCGAGGCCGAGCGGCTGCTCACCGACGACGTGCACTGCATCCTGCTCGACCTGCCCCCGGCGGAGCCCGCCGCCGACCCTGACGGCGACGGCACACCCGGGGACACCCTGGGCATACTGCGCGACGTGCTGCGCATGGCGACCTCGCACGCCGTCCTCGTCCTCACCTACGAGACGGACGCCGAGCGCGCCGCCGACGCCGTCCGCGTCGGCGCCCAGGACTACCTCTTCCGCGACGAGCTGGACGGCGCGGTCCTCAGCCGCGCGGTCCGCTACGCCGTGGAACGCAAACGCGCCGACCTCGCCCAGCGCCAGCTGACCGAGTCGCGGATGCTCGCCCAGGAGAACGCCCGCCTGGAGCGCGGCCTCCTGCCCACGCCCCTGCTCGACGGCTCCGACCTCCGGTTCGCGGCCTGCTACCGCCCCGGCCGCAGCCGCGCGCTGCTCGGCGGCGACTTCTACGACACCGTCCGCACCCCGGACGGCACCGTCCACGCGATGATCGGCGACGTCTGCGGCCACGGCCCGGACGAGGCCGCCCTCGGCGTCGAGCTGCGGATCGCCTGGCGCGCGCTGACCTTCGCCGGACTCTGCGGCGACGAGCTGCTGGCCACCCTCCAGAAGGTGCTGGAGCACGAGCGCGCGGACGACGAGATCTTCGCGACGCTGTGCACCGTCGACATCTCCGCGGACGGCCGCCGCGCCGGGCTGTGCCTGGCCGGCCACCCCGCACCGCTGCTGGCCCGCGCCGGCGAGCGCCCGGACCTGCTGCCGTACGAATTCGGCGGCCCGGCGCTCGGCCTGCTGCCGAACGCCCGCTGGCCGCGCCGTCAGGTCGAGCTGGGCGGCTCCTGGAGCCTGATGATGTACACCGACGGCCTGATCGAGGGCCGGATCGGCAAGGGCAATCAGCGCCTCGGCCAGGAAGGCATGACCGAGCTGGTCAGCCGCCAGATGGCGGCCGGTCTCAGCGGCGAGGAGCTGCTGGACGCATCGGTCAGGGAGGTCCGCGATCTCAACGGCGGCGAGCTGACGGACGACGTGGCCGTCCTGCTGCTGGACCGGCGCTGACGCAGCCGCGGGGCGCCGGGGACGGAGTCGCGGGTCGCCGGGGCCGTGCGGCTCGGCGCCGTTCAGCGCCGCCGTGGGCCCCGGGGGCCGGGCGGCCCGGTGCGGCTCAGCGCCCGCCGTTGTAGGGCCCGTACGGCCCGTCCGAGCTGGAGCCCCCGCGGCGCGGCCCGCGCCCACCGCCGGAGACCTGCCGGAGCGCCGGCCGGACGTCGACGGTGTAGACGATCACCGCGATCACGCCGATGACCGGCAGGAACGACATGATCGGCAGGATGAACAGCAGCGCCGTGGCAAGAGCGAGGAAAATCAGCCACATGCCCTTGCTCTGCTTGCTCGCCGCGCGATAGGCGTCTTCCCGCCGCACGGCCGCATCGATCAGCATCACGGCGGCATAGACACCCAGGGTGAGCTGCACCCAGCTCAGAATGCTCTGGAACCCGTAAATCAGCACGCCCTGCACCGCCCGTTCGCCCGTCGTGTCGTCTCGGTCCGCTGCTGCGGCCGTCGGCCGCCCACGCGGCCCCACCGTACCCGCACAACGGACCGGGCACCTGAAGTGTGCCCGGCCCGTGCGGTCAATCGGCGCTCCCGGCGCCGGGTGAGCCGGCTCACAGCCCACTCACCCGGTGCTCCGCGGTCACTTGGCGGACGGCGGGGTGCTCTTCCGGGCCGGCGCGGGCTTGCGCTGCGCGACGGGCTTCTTCGGCGCGGCCGGCTTGGGCTGCGTCGACGGGGTGGCCTTGGTCTCCGCCTTGGTCCCGTTGGCGGCCTGGTTCTTCGCGTCGCTCTTGTTCGCGGGCTTCTGCGCCGGCTTGGGCGCGGGCTCCGGCTCGATCGCCACCGCGAGGTCCTCGACCTGGTCGGCGGCCTCGCCGCGCCAGGTCGCCACGGCGCCCCGGCCGCGCTCGGCCAGCTCTTCGTAGCCCTCACGGGCCCGGACGACGGCCTCGGCGGCCCGGCCCACGCCCTGGAGCGCCAGCTCCTGCGCCTGGTCGCGGACCTTCTTGATGTCGCCGTCCAGCGACCCCAGCAGCTCGCCGAGCTTCTCCTGGGCGTCCTTGGCCTGCTTGCTGACCAGGGCCTGGACGTCCTTGGGGTCGGTGCTGCGGACGGACTCGAAGCGCTTGGGCGCCTCCGCCCGGATCTTCTCGACGAACTGCGGGACCTCGCCGAGCTTCTCGGCAGCCAGGTCGACGGTGCCGGCCAGGGCGTACAGCGGGGTCGCGTCGGTCAGGGCCTTGCGGAGGTCATCGGTGTTGATGGCCATGGCGTTGTTCCTCCTGGAAACGGAATCGGTTGCTCAGGTGGCGTGCGGGCCGCCGTCGGCCTCTGTCGTGAGGGAGTCCGTGCCGCGCCCGTCCTCATGTCCGCTCGCAGCGGTGTCCTTGCCGTCGCTCCCGAGCCCGTTCTCCTTGCGGAAGGACTCGTAGATCTGGAGCAGGACCTGCTTCTGCCGCTCGTTCAGCGCCGGGTCGGTGAGTATCGCGGTCTGCACTTCGACCCCGTCCAGACCGCGCCGCTCGTCCAGGATCCCGGCCTGGACATACAGCGTCTCCGCGGATATCCGCAGCGCCTTCGCGAGCTGCTGAAGAATGTCCGCGCTCGGCTTGCGCAAGCCGCGCTCGATCTGGCTGAGGTACGGATTGGACACCCCGGCGGCATCCGCGAGCTGCCGCAGACTCAGCTGCGCCGTGCGCCGCTGCTCCCGCAGGAACTCGCCGAGATTGCCGACATTGAGTGATGCCATACCCCGATGGTGCCTCGCCCTGCTAACTATTGCAAGCAAGCGCTAGCAATAGTACTCCGGTCGGGTGGGGGCGGGGCTTGCGAGCGGGGGCGCTGGGCCGGGGGCCTGTTCCTTGTTTGTCGGCTGCCCGATGGGGGCGGGGAAACACCCTCGCGTACCGCGGGGTGCCCCTCCGCTGGCCCGCACGCCTCCCCGCTGCGGGCCAGTGGACGACGGCGTTACGACGGTCCCGGTATGGCCCGCCCGTCCGCCGGCCGCGTGCCGATGATGACGGTGGCGTAGAGCTCCTCGGAGCCGGTCACCCTGGGGAGCAGCCCGTTGCGGGTGAAGGCCCCGACCGCGTGCGGGGCCTGCCGTTCGCTCGTCTCGACCAGCAGATGGCCTCCTGGCGCCAGCCACTGCGGCGCGGCCGCGGTCACCCGCCGCAGGACGTCGAGCCCGTCCGCACCACCGTCGAGCGCCACCAGCGGCTCGTACTCGCGGGCCTCGGGCGGCAGCAGCCCGACCTCGCCGGTCGGTACGTAGGGCACGTTGGCCACCAGGACGTCGATACGGCCCCGGAGGCCGCCGGGCAGGGCGTCGAAGAGGTCGCCCTCGTACACCCCACCCCCGGCGGGAGCGACATTGCGGCGGGCGCAGCGCACCGCGGCGGGCTCGATGTCCGCCGCGTGCAGCTCGATCCGGTCCAGGGCGTCGGCCAGTACGGCGCCCACCGCGCCGGATCCGCAGCACAGGTCGACGACGACCGGGGCCCGCCCGGTGCGGTCGCCGGCCCGGCGCCCGAGCTCGATGGCCTGGCCCACGAGGAACTCGGTACGGCGGCGCGGCACGAAGACGCCGGGGTCGACGGTGACCCGCCGGCCGTAGAACTCCGCCCAGCCGACGACGTGTTCCAGGGGGAGGCCGATGACGCGCCGCTCCACCATGGCGGCGAGTTCGGCCGCGGTGCGTGCGCTGGAGAGGAGCAGTTCCGCCTCGTCCTCGGCGAAGACGCAGCCGGCGGCGCGCAGTTCGCTGATGACGGTGGCGCGGGAGTGCGGTGCGGAGTGCGGCGTGGAGAGGGGGGCCGGGAGGGGCGATGAGAGCGGTGACGGGTGGGACGGAAGCGGAGATGACGACATGTGAGCCTTTCGGGGCGCCGAGTGCGCTTCCCGGGTCACGTGTGTCGGAGGGTCACCTGCATCGGGTGGACCGCACGGGCGTGAGCCGGGAGCACCTGCCTGGTCTGGCGGGGAATCGGTCTCACCTCCTGGGTCCGTTCACTGATGGCAGCGCCACCCTACCTGACCTGGGCCTCGTCGCCCAGGCGGCCGTGACGCGGCCGACCCCGCGACCGCTGCCCTCCCTCCCTGGACGCCGCGGAGCCGCAGGGGTGCGATCGCCGAGCCCAACTCACAATGGCTGGAAAGTACTTGTCGAATTGGAAAGTATTTGTCACGCTGAACGCAGGAAGTCGGATCATCAGACAGGGGGAATCGGCATGGGGGAGTACGCCTCACACGACGCGGCGGCCGCACTGGCCCGGGTGCAGGAGCTGGACTCGACGGTGCGGAAGGGCTCGAAGTGGTACGTCCGGTATCAAGTGATCTACGGTTGCGCAGCCGCGGTCATGGTGCTGTGCGTCGGACTGTTGCCCTCGCCCCAGGGGGTGGCGATCGGCGTCGGCGGCTGGATCGCCACCATCGCCGGGCTGTCGGTCTACGCGGCCCGGCAGCGCGTTTCCCGGCGCGGCTTCGGTCGGCGGCATGTAGGCCTGATCATGGTGTGGACGCTGCTCTACCTCGCGGTGCTGTTCCCCGGCGTGACGTGGCATCAGGGTGCCGCGTCGTGGTGGGTCCCCGGGGCAGTGGTGGTGGCCCTTCCCGGGCTGATAGGCGGCTATCTGGAGGCGCGGCGGTGACCGAAACGAGTCCGGGGGCACATCCACGTCATGAACTCGACGAGGTGATTCACGCCCCGGTCCGCCTCTCCATCGTGGCGACCCTGGCGGCCGCCGACAAGGCCGAGTTCGCCTTCGTCCGCGACACCGTCGAGGTGAGCGACTCGGTCCTGTCGCGGCAGGTAGCCACCCTGGAGAAGGCCGGCTATGTCGCCGTCACCAAGGGATACGTCGGCAAGCGCCCGCGTACCTGGCTCGCCCTGACACCCGGCGGCCGCACCGCCTTCGCCGCGCACTGCCAGGCCCTACGGGCGATAGCGGGAAACGGCGCCGACGGAGGCTGACAGAGGGCGCGGGCGCCTGAAAGCTGGATGTCGGGGGCGCCGCACCCGCCCAACCCGCGGCTGTCCAACCCCGCCTGAAAAAACTCTGTTGACTTGGAGTGCACTCCAACTCATAGCGTCCGGGACGGGATTACGGGACACGTCCGCAACGCGGGCGCCGGACTCAGAGCTCAGGGCTCAGGGATCGGGGATCAGGGCGCTGGGGGACCGGGAGCTCGGAGCAGGTTCCGGGATGCAGATCCCGTCCACCGCACGTCCAGGAGGAGCAACAGCATGACCACGACGAACATCCCGACGCGTCACCTCGGTGAGCTGGCGGTTTCCGCACAGGGGCTCGGCTGCATGGGCATGAGCCACGCCTACGGGGAGTCGGACGACACGCAGTCGATCGCGACCATCAACCACGCGCTCGACCTCGGCGTCAGCCTCCTGGACACCTCCGACTTCTACGGCGCGGGACACAACGAGGAGCTGATCGGCCGGGCCATCGCCGGGCGGCGGGACGAGGTGGTGCTGGCGACGAAGTTCGGCTTCGCCAACGCCCTCGGCGAGCCGACCGTGATCCGGGGCGACGCCGCCTACGTACGAGAGGCCTGCGACGCGTCGCTGCGCCGGCTCGGGGTCGACCACATCGACCTCTACTACCAGCACCGCGTCGACCCCGAGGTGCCGATCGAGGAGACCGTCGGCGCGATGGCCGAACTCGTCGCGGCCGGCAAGGTGCGCCACCTCGGGCTGTCCGAGGCGAGTGCGGCGACCATCCGCCGGGCGCATGCGGTGCATCCGATCGCCGCGCTCCAGAGCGAGTGGTCGCTGTGGACCCGCGTCCTGGAGGACGAGATCGCACCGGTGTGCCGTGAACTCGGCATCGGCCTGGTGCCGTTCTCGCCGCTCGGCCGCGGATTCCTGACCGGGCGCTACACCTCGGCCAAGGACCTGCCGGAGTCCGACATGCGCCGCAGCCAGCCGCGCTTCGCCGACGGCAACCTGGAGCAGAACCTGACCATCGTGAAGAAGCTCGACGAACTCGCCGCGGAGAAGGGCGTCACCGCCGGTCAGCTCGCCCTGGCCTGGGTGCAGCACCGCGGTGCGGATGTCGTGCCGATCCCCGGCACCCGCCGCCAGAAGTACCTGGAAGAGAACCTCGGCGCACTCGCCATCGAGCTGACCACCGAGGAACTCACCGCGATCGACGCCGCCGCCCCGACCGGCCAGATAGCCGGAACCCGTTACGACGAGTCCAGCATGACGTTCGTCAACGGGTGAGGGGCTGAGGACGGGCTTGGGGCGATGGGGCTGACGGCTGGTGCTGGTGGTTGGTTGCTGACGGACCTGGGCCAGGGCCTGGAGTGCCGTGTCGGACGCTGCTGGGCCTAATGGGGGAGGAGTGTGGTTGAGGGGCACGGGGATCAGGCGCTCCCGGGGGCGTTGAGGGTGCCGTGCAGCAGGATGGCGATGAGTTCGTCGGGGGTGAGTGGCGGGGCGTCGGCCTCCGGTGCCGATGCCGATGCCGGTGTCTGTAGCCGGGTGAAGAGCAGGCCCAGGAAGACGGCGGCGACTTTGTCGGGGCTCAGGCGGAAGGCGGCCCGGTCGGGTTCGAGCAGCTCGATGACGGCGTTGCGCAGGGCGGTGAGGGACTGAGCCCGGCTGTCCGGCGGCGGAGCTTGCCCGTCCCGACCGTTCGGCGGCGGAGCTTCCCGGTCCTGGCCATCCGGTGGCGGAGCCTGCCCACCCCGGCCATCCAGCAGGGCAGTCTCCTCGCCCCGGCTCCCGCTATCCGGGCCGCGGCCCCGCCGGTGGCCCGAGGCGTGGAGGGTGCCGACGACGGTGCCCATGCGTTCCATATGGGCGTGCAGGGCCTCGGCGGCCTCGGCCAGCCGGGCGGTGAGTGGTCCGTCCAGGGAGATCGAGGCGAGTTCGCGCAGCACATGGTCGGTGCCGACCGCCTCGGTGACGCAGGCGTCCAGCAGCTCGTCCTTGTCCTTGAAGGCCCGGAAGATCGTGCCTTCGCCGATGCCTGCGGCGCGGGCGATCCGGCTGGTGGTGACGGCCGCGCCGTACTCCGCCACGAGCGGCAGCGCGGCGGCCACGATCATGGCTCGGCGCTCCTCGACGCTCATGCCGGGCGCGCGTCGGCGGGAGGAGGGTGGCGTCATGGCGGCACAGTACGGAGTGAGTGCTCACTCCGTCATGGAGGCGCGCCTCAGCTCACCGCTCCTTAGACTTCTTGCAGCGCGACAAGGCCGGTCCGACGGCCGCTGTGCAGGGGCCGTCGCCCGTACGGAAGGACGGCGCGCCATGGACTGGAAGCTCGAACTGGTACCGGTTCCGGTCACCGATGTGGAGCGGGCGAAGCGCTTCTACAGCGAGCAGATGGGCTTCGCCGTCGATCACGACATGTGCATCGGCGACGAGGCACGCATCGTGCAGCTGACGCCGCCGGGGTCGGGCTGCTCGATCGTCATCGGCGCGGGCACCGGCGTCATGGAAGAGAAGCCAGGCTCTCTGCAAGGGCTGCAGTTGGTGGTCTCCGATATCGCCGCGGCCCGTGCGCAACTGGTCGAACGGGGGGTGCCGGCCGGCCCCGTGCAGCACGTCGAGGACGGCGCGATGGCGGACGGCCCCGGCGGGGCATGGAACTCGTTCGTCTACTTCAGCGACCCGGACGGCAACGGCTGGGCGCTCCAGGAGCGTCCCGAGAGCTGAGCGCGGCGGGCGCGCCCGCTCCTAGGCTCGGCGGATGACGACGCTTCAGGAAGAGTTTCTGCGGACCTTTCATGCCGCGCATCCCGCGGTGACCGTGCGGGCGATGGCCCACGGAAAGGCCGCGGACGGCCGTTCCAGTTACGAGCTGCTGCGGGACCGGGTATCGGCGTGCGACCGGGTGCTGGATCTCGGCTGCGGTGACGGACTGCTGCTGGAGCTCCTCGCCGCCCGGCCTTCGGGCGCCCCCTCGGTGCTTGCCGGACTCGACCTCTCCGCCGAGGAGTTGGCGCTGGCCCGCCGCCGTCCGGGCCTCGCCGCGGCCGACCTCCGCCCCGGCCGGGCGCAGCAACTCCCCTTCGCCGACGGCTGGTTCGACGGCTGCGTATCCCATATGGCGCTGATGCTGATGGGCGAGGCGGAACGGGTCGCGGCGGAGATGGCACGCGTGCTGGCGCCGGGCGGCACGCTGGCCGTCGTCCTGGGGGCCGGTGCGGCGGGCGGCGAGGCGTGCGAGAGCTTTCTGCGGCTGGCGCGCCCGCTGTTCGAGGCGGCCCCCGCGGCACAACGGATTCCGCCGCTCGGGGACCCCCGGCTGCGCACCCGCGAGGGCTTCGACGCGGTCTTCCGCCCGGCCGGATTCGCCCCGGCCGAGTGGGAGACCGTACGGATCGACCTGACCGGCCCGCCGGAACAGGTCTGGCGGACCGTGGGCACGTACTACGACCTCGGGCCGCTCGCCCCCGCGGTCACGGCGGATCTGCGGGCCCGCTTCGAGGCGGAGTCGGCGGGGCTGGCGCTGCCGGACGGACGCGTTCCGTGCGGGATGAAGGTGCATGTCGCGACGGCGGTGCGGGGGCAGGGTGCCTGAGGGGGGCGAAGGCGGATCCGGTTCACTGCCGGGCCACGTGCCGGACGCGTACCGACCCTGCGGGCCTCAGCCGCCGTACGGCCGGGTCGCGCGGGCCTCGCGGAGGGCCACTGCCCACCAGGTGAGCTGGTGGAGCAGGGTGTCGGCGGCCTGTGCGGCCGAGGCCGGGTCGTGCAGGTGGCCCGTGTCGTCGAAGAGGTTGCCGGCGAGCGGGAAGCTCACCGTTTCGCGCACCGTGGTGGCGTGCAACTCGGCGAAAACCAGCCGCAGTTGCTCGACGGCGCGGAGACCGCCGGAGATCCCGCCGTACGACACGAAGCCGACCGGCTTGGCGTGCCACTGGGCATGCAGCAGATCGATGGCGTGCTTGAGCGGGGCCGGGAAGGAGTGGTTGTACTCCGGGGTGATCACGACGAAGGCGTCCGCCTCGTCGACGCGCTTGGCGAAGGTCTCGTACTCCTCGCTGCCGTAACGGAGTTCGTACGGGCGGACGGCATCCAGGTCGATGACGTCCACGTCGATGTGCGGGTGGCCTTCGGTGTGCCGGGTGAACCAGTTCGCGATGACGGGCGCGAACCGGCCCTCCCGGGTGCTGCCGATGATCACTGCGAGGCGGTAGGGGTGCTCGGACATGCGGGGCCCTTCGTGGCGTGCGGCGCGAGTCGGTGAACGGCGGGGTGCCGTCTCGACCCGACGCTAGAACCTCAATCGAGCTTGAGGTCAAGCGGTGGCGCGGCCGCGCCGTTGGCCGCGAAGGGGCTGGGCCGGTCCTCAGCTACCGGGCCGTCCGCCGGGTCACTCCGCCCCGAACAGCTTCAGCAGCTCCGCCTTCTCGAACATCCGGGCCGTGTCGATCGCCGACGGAGTACCTGCCGTCGGGTCCGCGCCGTGTGCCATCAGGACCTTGACGACCTCGTCCTCGGCCTTGAACACCGCGCCGGCGAGCGGGGTCTGGCCGCGGTCGTTGGGGCGGTCCGCGTCGGCGCCGCGCTGCAACAGGGCCTCCACGGTGGCGGGATGGCCGTGGTACGCCGCCAGCATCACCAGCGAGTCGCCCTTGTCGTTCGTCAGGGTGGCGGGCACGCCCGCGTCCACGTAGGCGGCGACCGTGTCGGTGTCACCGTGCCGCGCCAGGTCGAACACCTTGGCCGCGAGCTGAAGCACCTCGGGGTCGTGCGCGTGCTCGATCGCCTCGGGCCCCTGCGGCTCGGAATTCGCGTCGCTCATGGTCGCCGGCCTCCTGCTGTTGGTGGGTGATACGTGCGTGCACCGTGTCATCGCCACCTTATGCAGGCCGTCGCGGGAGCGGCAGCGGGCGCGCGTTGCCGGTGGCTGGGCGTGGGGTGGGCGTGGGTGCGGGTTTGCCGTGGGCTGGGGCCGGTGCGCCTATGGCTTGGTGGGTGGTGGGGTCGGAGGGGACGCCCGGTAAGCCGTCCTCGGCGCGGGCGACGCGGGTCCCAGAGGTTCTAAGCCCCGTTGTCCGCTCCGGGTCCTGCGGGCGGCTCACCGGGCATCCCCTCCGCCCTCCGTCCGTACGCGGTTGTCCCGCCGTACGGATCACCGTTACGGCAAGGCAGCGGCACCTCTTGGCAGGCATCTGGCCCGGCCGTCCGCAGCTTGGGCGCGGGCCGAGATGGGTGGTGACGGACGGTGCCACCGTCCGGCAGTCGGCGACGGGGGACGGTCGGAGGGGATGTACCGGGGCCCGCCCGCAGGACCGGAGCAAACACCGGGGTACTCAATCCCATGGACCCGCGTCGCCCGCGCCGTGGGGGCACCTCCCGGCCGGAGGCTGGGGGAGGGCCCCGGTGCGTCCCCTCCGGCCCCCGCGGCAGCCACAAACCCCGCAACGGCACCAGCCACAACACAGCCGCAGCAAAAAGGCCGCGGCCACCCCCACAGGGGCGCGAGGAACTGCGCGCCCAGCCACAACGACCCCGCAGGTACACGACGGGCATGACCGCCCAGCCACAACGAACCCGCAGCCAACCACCAGCCGTCAGAACGAAGCCCGAATCTCCCCCACCCGCGTCCCGCCGCCAAGGAGCGGTGCGTCCTCAAGGCGGGTGAGGACAGGGGCGTCGAGGCCCATGAGGCGGAGGGTGCGGGCGAGGATGGGGCCGAGGGTGCGGGTGGCGCCGTCGTCGATCTTGAAGGCGAGGGCGCGGCCGTCGGGAAGGGCCAGCGCCTGCACGGCCTCGGCGCCCATCTTGGAGAGGGCGCCGGGAAGGGCCTGCATCAGCCAGGTGTCGGGCCGCCGGGTGCCGGCGACGTACTCCGGGTGGGCCCGCATCGCGTCCGCGACCCGCCGCTCGGGGCTGCCGGGCTCGGCCATGACGAAGTGCCGGAAGGCGCGTGCCAGCCCGGTCAGCGACAGCGACAGCAGGGGCGCCCCGCAGCCGTCCGTGCCGACATGGGCGACGTCCTCGCCGCTGGCGGTGCGGACCCCGTCGGCGACCAGCTGCTGGAGCGGATGGACCTCGTCGAGATACGTGGCGAGCGGCCAGCCGTTGAGCGCGCAGGCGGCCAGCATCGCGGTGTGCTTGCCCGAGCAGTTCATGGTGAGGCGGTCGCGGACCCGGCCGGAGGCGAGGTATGCCTCGGCCTCCTCGGGGTCCAGCGGCAGGTCCGCGGGCGTCTGGAGGTGGTCGGCGGTCAGGCCGTGCTCGGCCAGCATGGTCCGTACGAGGTCGAGGTGGAACGGCTCGCCGGAGTGGCTCGCGGCGGCCAGCGCCAGCCGCTCGCCGGAGAGGTCCAGGCCGGCCCGCAGCACCGCCGCTGCCTGCATCGGCTTGTTCGTGGAGCGGGGGAAGACGGGCGCGGTCACGTCGCCCAGGGACCAGTCCACGCTGCCGTCGGCGGCGAGCACCACGAGGGAGCCCCGGTGCCGCCCCTCGACGAAGCCGGAGCGGACGACCTCGGCGAGGACCGGAGAGACGGCGGAGGAGATGGAGGAAACGGGGGAAGCGGAGGAAGCGGGGGAAAGCGCGGCCGCCGGGGAATCCGGGGACGTGGTGGATTCCGAGGTCGGCTCGGATATGGGGGTGGGCGAGGTCATCGTCGGCCTTCCGGGAGTGACCCGCGCCCCCCAGAGGCTTGTGGCCCGGTCAGGACAGCAGGTCGTCTACTTGCGCTTCACCTTCACGGTACCTGCGGGCGATTTCGGCGCTGCAATCGTCCGTGGTGCGCTGCAACGACTGACGGCGCCGGGACACCTGCTGTTCGTAGCGGATCAGCCGGCCCATCGCGTCGTGCAGCTCCTGGTCCGTACGCGCGGTGAGGTCGGACAGTTCCACCTCGCCCAGCATGTCCTCGGCGAGCCTGCGGTATTCCTCGCTGTGCGGCGTACCGAGCGTCACATGCCGGGCGGAGGAGCGGTGCCGCGACGGCAGGTCGGTGAGGATCTCCGGGAGCCGGTCCAGCAGCGGTGACTGCTGGGCGGTGCGGCGGGCGATCTCGGCCCGCAGGATGTCGATCCGGCCCTGCAACAGCCGCCGCAGATAGCTGAGATCGGCCTCTTCCTGCTGGGAATCACGCCGTACGACGCGCAGCTCGGGCAGCCCCAGGCCGGACAGATCGGGGGTGGCGGCCGGCAGGCAGTGGTCGCGCTGCTGCGGGGGGCGGGGGTGCTGCGTCTGGCCTGCCTGGAGCATGGGGCCGTCCTCGGTGCCGGGGGGCTCGACGCGAGCCGTCGCTGTGGTCGTCGTCAGGGCGGTGGGGGGTGGTGGGGTGGCGGGCGCCGGATGTGCGGGGTCGGTCGCGGGGGTGGTCGATGTCGTCCGTCCGGCCGGTGTCGTACGGGCGGTTGGTACGGGACCGGGTGTCTGTCCGGCGCCGAGAGTGTTCATGAATCGTTCCGTCCCCTCGTCCGGTGCCGCGTCCTGGGGCATGTTGTCCATGAAACGCACCACGTGCACGCATCGTGCCACTCTGGGCGGTCCTTCCGCAGGGCCATGGCACCCGAACGGCCCCCGTGGGGGCACGGCTGTCCGAAGGCGGTGGGCCGCCCGGCATGATGGCGGGTATGCGAGCTGTGGTGCAAAGGGTTGACGGTGCCCGCGTCGAGGTGGCGGGCGAGACGGTCGGGGAGATCGTCGGCGAGGGGCTGTGCGTGCTGGTGGGGGTCACGCACGAGGACACGAAGGAGAAGGCGGCGCAGCTCGCCCGCAAGCTGTGGTCGGTGCGGATTCTTCAGGGCGAGAAGTCCTGCTCGGACACCGCGGCGCCGCTGCTGGTGATCAGCCAGTTCACTCTCTACGGTGACGCCCGCAAGGGCCGCCGCCCCACCTGGAACGCGGCCGCACCGGGGCCGGTCGCCGAGCCGCTGGTCGACGAGGTCGTCGCGCAGCTGCGGGCGCTGGGTGCCCAGGTGGAGACCGGCCGCTTCGGGGCGTCCATGAAGGTGTCGCTGACGAACGACGGGCCGTTCACGGTGCTGGTAGAGGTCTGAGACCGGTCCGGCGGGGCAGGGCCGGACGAGGCTCTGCCCCGCCAGGGGGCCCGCGGGTCAGTCGCGGGCCCCTACGGCTTGACGGCCCCTACGGCTCGACGACGACCTCCTGCGCCGCGGCCGTGCTGCCCGCCGTCAGCGGCGCGTCCACCGGCACATTCCGCTTGACCAGGGCCAGCGCGATCGGGCCGAGCTCGTGGTGGCGGGCCGAGGTGGTGATGAAGCCGAGCTGGCGGCCCTCCTCGCCGTCCGAGGCGAGGCGGACGGGGGTGCCGTGCGGGGGCAGATGGACCTCGCTGCCGTCCAGGTGCAGAAAGACCAGCCGGCGCGGCGGCTTGCCCAGGTTGTGGACCCGGGCGACGGTCTCCTGGCCGCGGTAGCAGCCCTTCTGGAGGTGGACGGCGGTGCCGATCCAGCCCAGCTCGTGCGGGATGGTGCGGTGGTCGGTCTCCAGGCCCAGCCGGGGGCGGTGGGCCTCGACGCGCAGCGCCTCCAGGGCCAGGACGCCGATCGCGGGGCCGTGGTCCGCGGCGAAGGACTCCAGGTCGGCGCGGGGCAGGAACAGGTCGCGGCCGTGCGCGGTCTCGCGGACGACGGCCTTCGCGGGCACCTCGGCGATGGAGCCGGCCGGGAGGTGGACGACGGCGATCTCGTCGGTGCGGTCGGCGACCTCGGCCCGGTAGAAGAACTTCATGCTCTCCAGGTAGGCGATCAGCGCCTCCTGGTTGCCGGGTTCGGTGTGCATCCAGGTCGTCTCGCCGTCGTCGACGAGGGAGAGCGCGTGCTCGATGTGGCCGTGCGCGGACAGGATCAGCGCCTCGGTGGCTTGGCCCGGTGGCAGGTCGCTGACGTGCTGGGTGAGCAGCAGATGCAGCCAGCTCAGCCGCTCGGCGCCGGTGACGGTGACCACGCCACGGTGTGAGAGGTCGACGAAGCCGGTGCCGTCGGCGAGGGCACGTTGCTCGCGGAAGAGGTCGCCGTAATGCGCGGCGACGCCTTCGTCGGGGGCCTCGGCGGGGACGGCGCCGGGCAGCGACAGCAGGGGGCTGGCGGATGAAGGTCGCGGCATGGGGCCAGCCTACGACTCGGGGGCGACCGCCTCAGCCGTCGCCCTCGGCGGCCTTGGCACGGCAGGCCGCACAGCGCCCGAAGATCGCGAAATGCTTCATATCCGTCTCGAAGTCGAATTGTTCGCGCAGCATCGCCGTGAACGGTTCGGCCACTGACAGATCCGCCTCGATGACCTCCGTGCAGTCCCGGCACACCAGGTGCATGTGGTGGTGGCGGTCGGCGAGGTGGTAGGTCGGGGCGCCGTGGCCGAGGTGGGCATGGCTGACCAGGCCCAGCTCTTCGAGGAGTTCCAGGGTCCGGTAGACCGTGGAGATGTTCACCCCGCCCGCCGTCTTGCGCACCTCGGTGAGGATGTCGTCCGGCGTGGCGTGCTCCAGCCTGTCCACAGCCTCCAGCACGAGCTGACGCTGCGGGGTCAGGCGGTATCCGCGCCTGCGGAGGTCGCTCTGCCAGTCGGTGGTCACCACACGGCCAGTGTAGAAGGGCGGGCGCCGGGTGTCCGTACACCGAGGGGTCAGCCGCCCGCCCGTATGCCGCGCAGGTAGCGGGCCAGGTCGGTGACGGCGGCGGGGTTGCGGGGGCTTTCGACGAGGTCGGCGTAGTCCATGACGTAGATCCGGTGGTGCTTGACCGCCGAGACGTGGGCGAGCGGGGCGTAGGACATCAGGAACTGCTTCTTCCGGGCGGCGGAGGTGTCGCCGTAGTCGTTGATCACGATGACCTCGGGGTCGCGGGCGACGACGGTCTCCCAGCCGACGGTCGTCCAGGAGTCCTTGAGGTCCTTCATGACGTGGTCGCCGCCGGCCTTGGTGATGATGTCGTGCGGTCCGGCGTACTTGCCCGAGGTGAACGGCTTGTCGCGGCCGTCGTCGTAGAGGAAGACGGAGGGCCGCTTCGCGGGAGCGGGGGCCTTGGCGGCGGCGTCGGCCACCTGCTTCCGGTACTTCTTCACCAGGGCGGTGGCGCGGTCCTCGACTCCGAAGATCTTTCCGAGCGTCGTCAGGTCGGTGTAGAGCGCCTCCAGCGGCGGCATCACGCCGCGGGCGCCGTCCCTGCCGTTGTGGCAGGACTCGGTCAGCACATAGCTGCCGATGCCGAGCTTCTTCAGGGCGGCGGGGGTGAGGCCGGTGTCCTCGCCGAAGCCGTAGTTCCAGCCCGCGAAGACCAGGTCGGCGCGGGCGTCGAGGGCGATCTCCTTGGTGAGGGCCTTCTTGCCTAGCCAGGGGGCCTTGCCGTACGCGGCCTTCCAGGGGACGGCGCCGACATCGCCCTTGTCGTCGGGCATGACATACCCGGCCATCCGGTCCTCCAGGCCGAGCGCGAACATGATCTCGGTGATGCCGACGTCGTTGGTGACCACGCGGGCGGGCGGCTTGTCGTAGGTGGTGCGGATACCGCAGTTCTCGACGGTGACGGGGTAGCGGCCGGACGCTCCGGCGGGGTGCCGGCCGTGCGCGGCGCTGCCGTCGTCGTCGGAGACCTTGGCGCCGCAGCCGGTGAGGGCGAGCGTGAGGGCGAGGGCGGTGAGCGGGGCGGTGGGGCGGCGCATGGCGGTCCTCAGGAGTCGGCGGCGGGGGCGGTCAGGCGGTCGAACAGCAGCTGGACGGCGCCCGATTCGGGATGCCGTACGCGATGGGCGCGGACGCCGAAGACCTCGGCGAGCAGCTCCGGCGTGAGCACGTCGTGCGGCGGGCCCGCGGCGGCGATCCGGCCGCGGGCGAGGACATACAGCTCGTCGCAGTGCAGGGCGGCCAGATTGAGGTCGTGCAGCGCGGTCAGCACCGTCAGCCCGCTGTCCCGCACCAGTGCCAGCACCGCCAACTGCTGGGCGACGTCCAGGTGGTTGGTCGGCTCGTCGAGGACCAGCACCCGCGGATCCTGGGCCAGCGCACGGGCGATCAGCACCCGCTGCTTCTCGCCGCCGGACAGGCTGAGGAAGCCGCGTCCGGCGAGGTGGTCCGCGCCGACCCGGGCCAGCGCCCGCGTGCACTGCGCGGTGTCCGCCGCGCTCGCCCGGCCCGAGCCGCGCTGATGCGGCAGCCGCCCCATCGCGACGACCTCGGCCACGGTGAAGTCGAACTCCGTACCGGCCTCCTGGGGCAGCGCGGCCAGCAGCCGGGCGCCGGTGCGCGCGTCCATGGCGTGCAGATCCGCGTCGTCCAGCCGGACGGTCCCGGCGGCCGGGCGCAGCGCGCGGTAGACACAGCGCAGCAGGGTCGATTTGCCGCTGCCATTGGGGCCGACCAGGCCGACCACCCGGCCGCTGCCGGCCCGCAGGGTGATGTCGTGGACCAGCCGCTTCCCGGCCACCTCCACGGACAGGCCGGTGATGTCGATCCGCATCAGGCGCCGCCTCCGAAGGTGTAGCCGCGCCGCCGCATCAGCAGGACGAAGCAGGGCACGCCGAGGACGGCGGTGAGCACGCCTATGGGCAGTTCGACGGGCGCCAGCAGCACCCGGGAGAGCAGATCCACCCACACCAGCAGCACCGCGCCGAGCAGCGGGGCGACGGCCAGCACCCGGCGGTGGTCGGCGCCGACCAGCATCCGGGCGACATGCGGCACCATCAGCCCCACGAAGCCGATCGCGCCGCTGACCGCGACCACCGCACCGGTGCCCGCCGCCGCGACGACGAACAGCTCGCGGCGCAGCCGGGGGACGTCCACGCCGAGGGCGGCGGCGGTCTCGTCGCCCATGGCCAGCGCGTTGAGGCGGCCCGCGGAGAGCAGCAGATGGGCCAGTCCGGCGGCCACCGCGGCCCCGGCGACCGGCAGCGAGCCCCAGCCGGCCCCGCTCAGGCTCCCGAGCAGCCACATCATCGCCGAGCGGGCCGCCTCGCCGCGGTCGGCGGTGAACACCATGAGGGTGGTGAGCGCGGAGAAGCCGTAGTACATCGCGGTGCCGGTCAGCACGAGCCGCAGCGGGGTGAGCCCGTGGGCGGTGCGCGCGGCGGCGTACACCAGGGCCATGGCGAGCAGCGCGGAGGCGAAGGCCGCCGCCGACAGCGCCCAGACGCCGAGCGCGCCGAGCGCCCCGAAGAGGAGGACGGCGTTGGCGCCGACGGCGGCCCCGGAGGAGATCCCGAGGACGAACGGGTCGGCGAGGGCGTTACGGACCAGGGCCTGGACGGCCACGCCGAGGGCGGCGAGCCCGGCGCCGACGACGGCCGCCAGCAGGGCCCGCGGGAAGCGCAGCTCCCACACGATGGTGTAGACGGCGACCTCGTCGGAGGAGATCGTGCCGCCGGTCAGCCCGGCCCCCAGATAGCGCAGCACCTCGGCCCAGCTCAGACCGGCCGCGCCGAGCCCGGCGCCGCACAGCACGGAGCCGAGCAGCACGGCCGTGAGCACGGCGATCAGGGGTGGTACTGGCAGCCGCCGGGCGGGCGGCGGCGCGCCGGCCTCGTCCGTCGTCGGATGCGCGCTGGTGGTCGCCACGGTCGGCCGCCTACGGGTCGGGCCGCGTCCGTACGTACCAAGGGGTGGCCCGGGGCCGCGCGGGCCGGGCGGGGTCCCCTCGCAGTCCACGGCGAGTTGTACGGGAAGCAGTGCGCACCGCGGGTGATCGGGCTCGCGGAAGGAGACCTTCCGCCTACCGTTGCGGGTCAGCGCCGGACTTCGACCGGCTTCCCCCGCGGGGCGCTGGCAGGGAGAGCGGGACTCTCCCCGGGAGGTTTACGGGTTGTAGGGCGTGCCGTCCGGACGGAAGAAGGAGACGCCGTCCGGCATGTCCTCGGGCAGGCTCTCCGCCCACTCCTTGAGGTCGGCGACCTTCTTCAGATGCGCGGACATGTACGGCCGCAGCGGAACGTCCGGGGTGGACTTCTCGCCGACCCACATCAGGTCGCTGTTGACGTAGCCGTAGAGCCGCTTGCCGCCGCTGTACGGGCCGGAGGCGGCGGTGCGCGCGATGGCGTCGGTGGCCAGGTCGATCTGCGGCTTCTGGTCGGCCAGCTCGCCGTACCAGACCTCCACCACGCCCTGGTCGCGGCACATCACGATCTCGACCTTGCGGTCCGCGTCGATGCGCCAGTAGCCGCTCTCGGACTCCAGCGGGCGGACCTTCTTGCCCTCGGCGTCGAGCACCCAGCTGTGCGAGGTGTACTCCAGGAAGTCACGGCCGTCGTGGCTGAAGGTGACCTCCTGCCCGAAGTTGCACTTCTCGGTACCGGGGAAGTCGGCGACGCCGGCGCCCTCCCAGTTGCCGAGGAGGAAGGCGAGCGGCACCAGGGCCGGGTTCAGGTCGGACGGGATCTCGATCATGAGAGCTCAGACGATCTATAGAGAGGGGGACCGCCGGGGGCGCGGGCGGCGCTCCGGCGAGGGGTGGTGGTGACAGGCGCGCTCAGCGCTGGCCCTGGTACAGCTTCTTCCAGGTCAGACCGGCGAACGCGATGACGGCGACGCCGACCAGGACCAGCAGAGTGGTGAAGAATGCCTCAAGCACGAGCGCGCCCCTTGTACGAGGAGGGTGTAACGGACCGCCTGCGAGTCTAGTCGGCGGCGGTGACAGCGGCGCTGTGAGGTCCGCCGCGCCTACTCTTGCCTCATGGCGAAGAAGCTCGTGATCAAGGTGACGGCGGGCGCGGACGCGCCCGAGCGGTGTTCGCAGGCGTTCACGGTGGCGGCGGTGGCGGCGGCCAGCGGCGTCGAGGTGTCCCTGTGGCTGACCGGGGAGTCCGTGTGGTTCGCGCTGCCGGGGCGGGCGGCGGAGTTCGAGCTGCCCCACGCGGCGCCACTGCCGGAGCTGATCGACGGCATCCGCGCGGGCGGCGGGGCCATCACGGTCTGCACCCAGTGCGCGGCGCGGCGGGACATCGAGCAGAAGGATCTGATCGAGGGGGCCGGGATCGCCGGTGCCCAGTTGTTCGTCAGCGAGATCATGCCGGACGACGTCCAGGCGCTGGTGTACTAGGCGGACACCTGGCGCCCGCACCGCGGCGGGTCCGGCCTACTGCGGGTGCTTGTCGTCGCCCCGGTCGTCCAGTTCCCGCCACCAGCGGTCGGACTCGGGGTCGCCGGACTCGTCCCACCAGCGCTCGCCGGGCTCGCGCCGGTTGCCGATGACGGCCGCGACGGGCGGGATGACCATGGCGACGACGCACATGCCCACCGCGGCCGGTACCGACCACAGCCGCACCACACCCCAGGCCAGGACGAACAGCACCAGGCACACGCCCATCAGGACGAAGTACCTGCGATGGCGGCGCTGTACGGGCGACCGGCGGTGCGCGTCCATGACTCCACGGTAAGTCCGTGCGGGGCCGGACAGAAGTCGGGGCGGGACCCCGGTACCGGCCCCGCACGGCACGGAGGGCCGCATCCCAGCCAAGGCGTCCAAACCCCTGGGGTGCGGCCCTCCGGCCGTACTGCCGGTGGCGGCGGAATCCGGGTGATCCCGGGGGCCGCCGCCCCGCGTGCTGCCGTCAGACGGCGATGGCGACCTCCGCCAGTCCGCCCTTCTCGGCGACGACGGTGCGGTCCGCGGTGCCGCCCGGGACGAGCGCACGCAGCGTCCAGGTGCCCTCGGCCGCGTAGAAGCGGAACTGTCCGGTCGCGGAGGTGGGGACCTCGGCGGTGAACTCGCCGGTGCTGTCCAGGAGTCGGACGTAACCGGTGACGGGCTCGCCGTCGCGGGTCACGCTGCCCTGGATCGTGGTCTCACCGGGCTTGATCGTCGAGGCGTCGGGGCCGCCTGCCTTTGCTCCACACATGGGGGTACTTCCTTGAGGGGTTCGGGGGAGGGGAGAAGCGTGCTTGCTTACTTGGCGGCGCCGAGCTCGATCGGCACGCCGACCAGCGAGCCGTACTCGGTCCAGGACCCGTCGTAGTTCTTGACGTTGGTCTGGCCGAGCAGCTCGTGCAGGACGAACCAGGTCAGCGCGGAGCGCTCACCGATGCGGCAGTAGGCGATGGTGTCCTTGGCGAGGTCGACGGACTCACCCTCGTAGAGGGCCTTGAGCGCGTCGTCCGACTTGAAGGTGCCGTCGTCGTTGGCGTTCTTCGACCACGGGATGTTGCGGGCGCTGGGCACGTGGCCGGGGCGCTGCGACTGCTCCTGCGGGAGGTGCGCCGGGGCGAGCAGCTTGCCGCTGAACTCGTCGGGGGAGCGCACGTCGACCAGGTTGAGGTTGTCGATCGCGGCGACGACGTCGTCCCGGAAGGCGCGGATGGCGGTGTTCTGCGCCTTGGCCTTGTAGTCGGTGGCCGGACGCGCGGGAACCTCGGAGCCGTCGACCAGGTCGCGGGAGTCCAGCTCCCACTTCTTGCGGCCGCCGTCAAGGAGCTTGACGCTGCCGTGGCCGTAGAGCTTGAAGTACCAGTAGGCGTAGGAGGCGAACCAGTTGTTGTTGCCGCCGTAGAGGACGACGGTGTCGTCGTTGGCGATGCCCTTGGCCGAGAGCAGCTTCTCGAAGCCGGCCTGGTCGACGAAGTCCCGGCGGACCGGGTCCTGGAGGTCCTTCTGCCAGTCGATCCGGACGGCGTTCTTGATGTGGTTCTTGTCGTAGGCCGAGGTGTCCTCGTCAACCTCGACGAGAACCACCTTCGGGTCCTCGAGGTGGGCCTCGACCCAGTCGGCGTCTACGAGGACGTCGCTACGGCTCATGATTGTTCTCCTCCGGGGCAGTTGCGGGGGGCAGTGGCAGAGCTGCACTCGGGTATGCCGGGTGCGCGCCGTGGACTTCCGGACGGCCGTGTCGGGTGTACGGGGCCGACGTGGCGCTGTGCGGGGACGTACGGAAACGGCCGAAAGGGGCCGGCCGGGCGACGGGGAAACCCCTGCTCCTCAGGAGCGCGGGAAAGGGTGCGTCAGCCCGTCAGACAGGGCGACAGAGCATGGCGGCGACGCGGCACAGGTCCACTGCCCGCCGCTTCGTCAGTACCGCCCGTCCCCGCGGACGGAGACCGCTCAATGAGCTCTGCATGCCACCGATCGTAGGGACGCGGAGCGTCGCATGTCACCGGCGTGTCGGATAGTGAGACGCGTTTGTCCGTGATGTGGGACCGGAGGGCGTGCGGCGCGGTCCCGCACGGGCTCCTGGCGGCCGTACGCCCGTGGGGGGTCTGGCGTACGGACCGGGGTGTCTCAGGAAATGGACGGTGTCCGGATCGGCCGGCGGACCGGTGGGGCGGTCCGCCGGGGGAGTCCGGTCAGCCGGGAAGCTTGACGTTCTTGCCGGAGGCGGAGATCGAGAGGCCCTCGGACATCGTCACGACCTTGTCCAGCTTCAGGTTGCCGGGCAGCTGGTCCAGCTTCCAGTCGTGGTCGGTCTGGGCGCGCACCTTCGCCTCACAGCCCGGGAGGGCCCGGCACATCCCGGGGAGCCCGTCGGCCCGCAGCCGGACGGTGTCGCCGCCCACGATGCTGATGGAGCCGGTCACCTCCAGCGAGCTGAGGACCGGGATCTTCGGCGAGATCTTGACCTGGCTGCGGCCGTTCTTCTGCCCGCCGAAGCTGATCTTGACGCCGCCGCCCGCCGCCTTCGTCAGGTCGGCGTAGGTGATCCGGGCGTTGCCGGTGGCCGAGGCGGCGCTCTCGATGGAGGTGTAGTCGCTGGTCAGCCCGACGTCGAAGAAGTGCGCCGACAGCTGGTCGATGCGCAGCGCGCGCCCCTGGGCCCGGGCCTCGATGCCCCCGAGATCGGCGTCCACCTCCTGGAGGCTGCGGCCCGCGACCTGGGTCAGGAACGGGAAGCCCTTGATGGCGACGGTCGGGGTCCGGTCGAGCCCCTGGCTGCCGCGGATCTTCTCCGCGGCCTTGTCCTCGGCGAGCCCCACGGCCACCCGGTCGGCGGCCACGAACAGCCCCCCGAGTATGACCACGAGGATCAACAGCACGCGTAGTGCACGCATCGAACCACTACCCCCACACTGGGCCGGATTACGGCCGACTCGTCCATGCAGGCCCCCTGCCTGCGCTCCGGGGGAGCCTAGACGACGGGCTCCGGCAAACGGGAGCGGCGGCTGCCGGAACGCACAAGGTGCGCCACCGGCGGCCGCCGCTCCGTTTCGCTCGCCCTGAGCGCTATCCCAGCGCCCGCCCCAGGACGTACACCGCGGGCGCGGCCAGGGCCAGCGGCAGCGCCACCCCGGCCGTCAGGTGGACGAAGCGGGAGGGGTAGTCGTAGCTGGCCACCCGCAGGCCGATCAGGGCGCAGCCGCCGGCCGCCAGCCCCAGGAGCGCACCGGACGCCCCCAGGCCGGTGAGCTGCCCGGCCGCGATCCCGGCGCCCGCGGCGGCCACCAGCGCGATGCCGACCGAGGCGACCGGCGGCAGCGGCAGCGCACGGGCCAGGGTGGCCACCCCGACCGCGGCGGCGCCGACCACCACCGCGTGCGGGCTCGCCGCGAGCTGCCCGGCGGCCAGCACCACGAGGGCGGTCGAGGTCAGGCCCGCGGTCAGCGCGTACATCCGCTCGTCGGCGCTGCTGCGGTTGCGCAGCTGGAGGACGAGGACGAGCAGACACCACACCCCGAGCGTGCCGATGCCGACCAGGGGCGCGCTCTCGGGGTCGGTGGCCAGCAGGGCGACATCGGTGGTCAGCCCGGCCAGGAAGGCCAGTGCGATGCCCTGGCGGGCCGGCCACATGCCGTTGAGCCGGAACCAGCCGGCCGCGGTGACGGCCTGGAGCAGCGCCACCGGAATCGCCAGCACCGGACGGGCCAGTGGCGCGGTCAGCGCCAGCAGCAGAGCCAGTGCGGCGGTCAGCGCGGCCGGCTGGACACCGGGCGGGATGATCGGCGAGCGGCCCTCGGCGCGGGCGCGCTGGTTGGCCGCGAGCGGTGCGCTGGAGACCACCGCGGCGGCCGGTGCGGGCGCGGCGGCCGCCGGCCTGGCCTGCTGGGGGTGCCGCCGGGCGTACGGCTCCTCGGCCGGTGCCGCGGTCTGGTGCTGCGGGGGCAGCGGCGCGGGCTCGGCGTGCGGGGCCCGGTAGCCCTCCTGGCCGTGCGGCGGCTGCGGCACCGGCCGGGCGTGCTGCGGCTGTCCGTGCTGGGGCTGTCCCTGCTGCGGCTGTCCGTGCCGGGGCTGCTGTCCGTGGGCCTCGTACCCGTACGGGTCCTGCCCGGGCCGTCCGCGCCCGTAGGGGCCGGGCCCCGGCTGCGGCGCCGGGCCGGGCTGCTGCTGCCGATAGGGGTCGGGGGCCGGCTGCCGGCGGTACGGCGCCTGCGGGTCGTACGCCGCCTGCGGGTCGTACGGCTGCTGCGCCGCGGGCTGTTGCGCCGGACGGCCGTACGGGTCCTGCCGCCCATACGGGTCCGGTCGCCCGTACGGCTCCTGCGGGGCGTACGGGTCCTGCTGGGCGTAGGGATCCTGCGGCGCGTACGGGTCGTGCGGCTCGTAGGACGGGCGGTGCTGCGGCTGGTGGTCGCTCATGATCGTGTGCTCACCCTCCCGCGAACGGCGGCAGGACCTCGACGGTGCCGCCCTGGGCCAGCGGGACCGCACCGTGGTCGCGGGTGCCGACCGGATCGCCGTCCACCAGGAAGGAGCAGCGCAGCAGGACGCGCGCGAACTCGGGGTTCGCGGCGTGTGCCGCGCGTGCCGCGTCGAGCGCCTCGGCGAGCGTCGCCGCCGCATACGGCTCTTCTGCCGTGCCTGCGGCGGACTTGGCCGCGGCCCAGTAGCGCACGGTGCCAGTTGTTGTCACGGCGGCCTCTTCGTCGTGTCGGTCGGGGGGCTTCCGTGGTGGCGGAGGCCCCGTCGTTGCCGCCTCCATGATGGCGTACGCGGCGGCCCCTCCGGTTCCGGGCACATTCCGGCAACGGGTCAGGAACGGGACGGGGGCAGAACACGAAAATTCGATTGCCGAGGGCAAGTGTTCGCCTAGGCTCACGGTGTGTTGGTCCGACTAGCGCGGGCGCATTTGCGGCCCCACAGGCGCTCGATATCCCTGATCGTTCTGCTCCAGCTGATCCAGACCCTGGCCACCCTCTACCTGCCCACCCTCAACGCCGACATCATTGACAACGGTGTCGTGAAGGGGGAGACGGGCTACATCCTCCGTATCGGCGGCTTCATGGTCGCCGTCACCCTGCTCCAGATCGTCTGCGCGATCGGCGCCGTCTACTTCGGTGCCCGTACGGCGATGGCGCTCGGCCGGGACATCCGCGCCGCGGTCTTCGACCGGGTGCAGTCCTTCTCCGCCCGCGAGCTGGGCACCTTCGGCGCGCCGTCGCTGATCACCCGGACCACCAATGACGTCCAGCAGGTCCAGATGCTGGTGCTGATGACGTTCACGATGATGGTCTCGGCGCCGATCATGTGCGTCGGCGGCGTCATCATGGCGCTCAACCAGGATGTGCCGCTGTCCGGCCTGCTCCTGGTCATCGTCCCGGTCCTCGGGATACTCGTCTCACTGATCGTGCGCCGGATGCGTCCGCTGTTCCGCGGGGTGCAGGAGCGCATCGACACCGTCAACCGCGTGCTGCGCGAGCAGATCACCGGTATCCGCGTCATCCGCGCCTTCGTCCGCGACCGGCACGAGCGCGAGCGGTTCGCCGGGGCCAACACCGATCTCTACGAGATCTCGCTGCGCGCCGGCCGGCTGATGTCGATGATGTTCCCGCTGGTCATGCTGATCGTGAACCTCTCCAGCGTGGCCGTCGTCTGGTTCGGCGGGCTGCGCATCGACAGCGGCTCCATGCAGATCGGCGCGCTGACCGCGTTCCTCAGCTACCTCATGTACATCCTGATGTCGATCATGATGGCGACGTTCATGGTGATGATGCTGCCGCGCGCTGAGGTCTGCGCCGAGCGCATCCAGGAGGTCCTGGCGACCGACTCCAGCGTCACCCCGCCCGAGAACCCCGTCACCGAACTCCGCCGCCACGGCGAACTGGAGCTGCGCGGCGTCGAGTTCCGCTTCCCCGGCGCCGAACAGCCGGTCCTCAAGGACATCTCGCTGATCGCCCGCCCCGGTGAGACCACCGCCGTCATCGGCTCGACCGGCAGCGGCAAGTCCACCCTCCTGGGGCTCGTCCCCCGCCTCTTCGACGCGACCGGCGGCACGGTCCTGGTCGACGGCGAGGACGTCCGCACCCTCGACCAGGAGACGCTGGCCACGGCCATCGGCCTGGTCCCGCAGAAGCCGTACCTCTTCTCCGGCACCGTCGCCAGCAACCTGCGCTACGGCAACCCGGACGCCACCGACGACGAGCTGTGGCACGCCCTGGAGACCGCCCAGGCCCGGGACTTCGTCGAGCGGATGGAAGGCGGCCTGGACGCGCCCGTCGCCCAGGGCGGCGGCAATGTCTCCGGTGGCCAGCGCCAGCGGCTGGCCATCGCCCGCGCCCTGGTGCGGCGCCCCGAGATCTACCTCTTCGACGACTCCTTCTCCGCGCTCGACTACGCGACGGACGCGGCGCTGCGGGCCGCGCTGTCCCGGGAGACCGACCGGGCCACCGTCGTGATCGTCGCCCAGCGGGTCTCCACGATCCGCGGCGCCGACCGGATCGTCGTCCTGGACGAGGGCCGGGTCGTCGGCACCGGCACCCACGCCGAGCTGATGGCCGGCAACGAGACCTACCGGGAGATCGTGCTCTCCCAGCTCACCGAGCAGGAGGCGGCATGACCACCGCGGACAAGGGGGCGGCCCCCCGCGACGGGGTCCCGGCTGCCGCCGGGGAGACACCCCCCAAGGCCCCGGCGCGCGGTCCGGCCCCGGCGGCCGGACCCGCCCGGATGATGGGCGGCCAGCCCACCGAGAAGTCGATGGACTTCAAGGGCTCCGGCAAACGGCTGCTGGCCCAGATGCGGCCGGAGCGCGGCATCATGACCGTCGCCCTGCTGCTGGGCGCGCTGAGCGTGGCACTGACCGTCGTGGGCCCCAAGATCCTCGGCCACGCCACCGACCTGATCATGGCCGGCATCATCGGCCGGCAGCTGCCCGGCCGGCTCACCAGCGACCAGGCCGCCGACGCACTGCGCGCCCACGGCCAGGACGGGCTCGCCGACATGATCGGCGCAATGCCGGTCCACCCCGGCCACGGCATCGACTTCGGCGCCGTCGGCCAGGTCCTGCTCTGGGTCGCCGTGATCTACGCGGCCGCCTCGCTCTTCGGCTTCGTCCAGGCCAGGATCGCCACCCGGGTCGTCCAGCGCGCCGTCTTCCGGATGCGCGAACAGGTCGAGGAGAAGCTGGCCAGGCTGCCGCTGAGCTACTTCGACCGGCAACAGCGGGGCGAGGTGCTCTCCCGCGCCACCAACGACATCGACAACGTCCAGCAGACGCTCCAGCAGACCCTCAGCCAGATCGTGGCCTCGCTCCTGACCATCGTCGGCGTGCTCGCCATGATGTTCTGGATCTCGTGGCTGCTGGCGCTGGTCGCCCTGATCACGGTCCCGGTCTCGGTCGTCGTCGCCACCAAGGTCGGCAAGCGCGCCCAGCCGCAGTTCGTCCAGCAGTGGAAGACCACCGGCAAGCTCAACGCGCACATCGAGGAGATGTACACCGGCCACAGCCTGGTGAAGGTCTTCGGCCGCCAGCGCGAATCCGCCGAACTCTTCCGCGAACAGAACGAGGCCCTCTACGCCGCCGGGTTCAAGGCACAGTTCATCTCCGGGATCATCCAGCCCGCGATGATGTTCATCGGCAACCTCAACTACGTCCTGGTGGCGGTCGTCGGCGGCCTCCGCGTCGCCTCCGGCGCCCTCTCCATCGGCGACGTCCAGGCCTTCATCCAGTACTCCCGGCAGTTCAGCCAGCCGCTCACCCAGGTCGCCTCGATGGCCAACCTCGTCCAGTCCGGCGTCGCCTCCGCCGAGCGGGTCTTCGAACTCCTCGACGCGGCCGAGCAGGACCCCGACGCCGAGCAGCCGGCCCGCCCCGACCGGGTCGAGGGCCGGGTCGCCTTCGAGGACGTCTCCTTCCGCTACGCCCCCGACAAGCCGCTCATCGAGGACCTGTCACTGGCCGTCCACCCCGGCCAGACGGTCGCGATCGTCGGCCCGACCGGCGCCGGCAAGACCACCCTCGTCAACCTCCTGATGCGCTTCTACGAGGTGAGCGGCGGCCGGATCACCCTCGACGGCACCGACATCGCCGCCATGTCGCGCGAGGAACTGCGCTCCCACATCGGCATGGTCCTCCAGGACACCTGGCTCTTCGGCGGCACCATCGCCGAGAACATCGCCTACGGCGCCCCCGCGGGCACCCCCATGGACAAGATCGTGGCGGCCGCCCGCGCCACCCACGTCGACCGCTTCGTGCGGACCCTGCCGGACGGCTACGACACGGTGCTCGACGACGAGGGCAGCAATGTCTCCGTCGGCGAGAAGCAGCTGATCACCATCGCCCGCGCGTTCCTCGCCGAACCCGCCATCCTCGTCCTCGACGAGGCCACCAGCTCGGTCGACACCCGCACCGAGGTCCTCATCCAGCACGCCATGGCCCAGCTCCGCACCGGCCGCACCAGCTTCGTCATCGCCCACCGCCTCTCCACGATCCGCGACGCGGACGTCATCCTCGTCATGGAAAACGGCGCCATCGTCGAACAGGGCCCCCACGACGCCCTGCTGGCGGCCAACGGGGCATACGCCCGCTTGTACGCGGCCCAATTCGCCGAGCCTCTCGCCGAGGCGGGCTGAGCCCCACGTTTTTGGCTTTCCCGCCGTGGGTGTTGCTCGCCGTTGCGCCTGCGGCGGGCTGGGTGGGTGTCGGGTGCGGTGACGGGCCTCCGGGGCCTGGTGTGTGGACTGCTTCGCTTTACGTCCACACACCAGGCCCCGGAGGCCCGTCACCTCCCGTTGGGGGAGTGAGTGACGGTGGGTGGGGGCGCGCCGCCGTGAGCCGTGTCGGTGCGACCGAGCTGTCACTGCGATCTACGAGGCGCTGCGATCAACGAGGCACTGCGATCTACGAGGTGCGCCGGACCACCTACGGGTCCCCCACCAACGCTTTTCCCATCCCCCGACGGGAGGGGACGGGTCGGAGCGGGTGGGGGTTTCCGGTCGTAAAGCGAAGCAGTCCGGAAACCCCCACCCGCGGAGGCCCGTCACCGCACCCCGACAGCCCCGCGCAGCGGACCCGCCCGCCGCAGGCGCAACGGCGAGGTCCCACATGGGGGGAAAGCCGAAAACGTGGGAAGCAGTCCACATCGTGGACTCGTCGCGGCAAGAAATTCGCCACATCTCGCCGCACCCGCGACGCCCGTCGCATGCGCCGCGGCCGGGCCCGGGCCAAGACGTCCCCGGCCCCGTCAAATGGGGGCTGAGCCGCGTTGCGGGCGCCCCGCGAGTGGCCCCGTCGGATGGTCAACGACGGCACCCGTTGACCACTCGAAGTGATCGACGGAATACAAAAAGCTGCAAAAGTCGCCTCGGGTCCGGAACCCAGGTGAGCTATTCTGCTGGGCAAGAAGGATCCGGGCAGCGTAGCCCCCGGGTCCTTTTGTGCTTTCAACCGCCTGGTGCGCGGTGGGAAGGACCGTACGAAGCAGTGCCGCAGACTCCCCCGGCCAGGGCCGGGAGGTGCCCCCGTCGCAGGGACCGAGGAGGAACCAGACGTCATGGGCGAGCGAAGCAGGCAGGACCGCACGCAACCGAGAGCACAGCACCCCGAGAACCGGGTAGGTGGTCGGACGTGAGTTCACTTCTGCTGCTGACCAACGCACTCCAGCCGTCGACGGAGGTGCTCCCGGCGCTCGGCCTGCTGCTGCACAGTGTGCGGGTGGCTCCCGCCGAGGGCCCGGCCCTGATCGACACCCCAGGGGCCGACGTCATACTGATCGACGGCCGCCGTGACCTGCCGCATGTGCGGTCCCTGTGCCAGCTGCTGCGGTCCACCGGGCCCGGCTGCCCGCTGGTCCTGGTGGTGACGGAGGGCGGGCTCGCCGCCGTCACGGCGGACTGGGGCGTCGATGATGTCCTGCTGGACACCGCGGGCCCCGCCGAGGTCGAGGCGCGGCTGCGGCTGGCGATGGGCCGCCAGCAGATCACCACCGACGACAGCCCGATGGAGATCCGCAACGGTGATCTCTCGGTGGACGAGGCGACGTACAGCGCGAAGCTGAAGGGGCGGGTCCTGGACCTGACCTTCAAGGAGTTCGAGCTGCTGAAGTATCTGGCGCAGCATCCCGGCCGGGTCTTCACCCGCGCCCAGCTCCTCCAGGAGGTCTGGGGCTATGACTACTTCGGTGGTACGCGGACGGTCGACGTCCATGTCCGGCGGCTGCGCGCCAAGCTCGGCCCCGAGCACGAGTCGCTGATCGGCACGGTCCGTAACGTCGGCTACCGCTTCGTGACGCCGGAGAAGGTGGAGCGGGCGGCGGAGGCCAAGGCCAAGGAGGACGCGGCGAAGGCGGCGCAGTCCGGCCGTGGTGGGGAGCCGGTCCAGGGCCGCGGCGCGGGGGACGGTGACGGCTCCGGGAAGGCGGTCACCGCGGGCGCGGACTCCGGGGGCGCACGACCTGCCCGCCGGTAGCACCACCCGCGTAGACTGCCGCGCGTGGCCAAGGTGACGCGGGATGATGTGGCAAGACTGGCGGGTACGTCCACCGCCGTTGTCAGTTACGTCATCAACAACGGACCAAGGCCGGTCGCCCCGGCCACGCGCGAGCGGGTACTCGCCGCCATCAAGGAGCTCGGCTACCGGCCGGACCGCGTCGCCCAGGCGATGGCGTCCCGCCGTACCGATCTCATAGGTCTGATCGTGCCGGACACCCGGCAGCCGTTCTTCGCGGAGATGGCGCACGCCGTCGAACAGGCCGCCGCCGAGCGCGGAAAGATGGTGCTGGTCGGGAACGCCAACTATCTCGATGAGCGCGAGGTGCACTATCTGCGCGCGTTCCTCGGGATGCGGGTGTCCGGGCTGATCCTGATCAGCCAGGGGCCCAGTGAGCACGCCGCCGCCGAGATCGACGCGTGGGACGCGCGGGTGGTGCTGCTGCACCGGCGGCCGGACGCCATCGACGATGTCGCGGTGATGACGGATGACGTGTGGGGCGCGCAGCTGGCGACCCGGCATCTGCTGGAGCACGGCCATCCGTATGTCGCCTTCCTCGGCGGTACGGAGGAGACCCCGAAGTCCGGCGACCCGGTCACCGACCATGTCGAGGGCTGGCGGCGGGCCATGCTGGAGTCCGGGCGGTCGCCGGAGGGTTACTACTTCCAGTCGCCGTACAACCGCTATGACGCCTACCAGGTCGCGTTGAAGCTGCTGGCCGGTCCGGAGCGGCCGCCGGCCATCATGTGCGCGACGGACGACCAGGCCATCGGTGTGCTGCGGGCCGCGCGCGAGCTGCGTATCGATGTGCCCGGTGAGCTGGCGGTCGCGGGCTTCGATGATGTGAAGGAAGCCGCGTTGACCGATCCGCCGCTGACGACCGTCGCCTCGGACCGGCAGGCGATGGCGCGGGCCGCGGTCGATCTGGTGCTGGACGACGGGCTGCGGGTGGTCGGCTCCCGGCGGGAGCGGCTGCGGCAGTTCCCGTCGCGGCTGGTGGTCCGGCGTTCCTGCGGCTGCGGCGGCTGAACGAGCCGGTACGCGCCGCTGATCCGGCCGTCTTTATACCGGGCATACCCACTTCTGTCGGGTCTCTCAGGACGTTCTCAGGCAGCTCTCATGGAGCGGCCGCAGAGTCATTTTCATGACCCAGAGCTACCGCCGAAGCGGCGATGAGATGCCTCAGCACCGGCCGTACGCGTACGGCGACGACGAGCAGGGCCACGGCCAGGATGACGGTCGTGGCCAGGACCACGGCCCGGATCACGGTCAGGGCTACGGCCACGGCCATGAGGCGTACGGGGGGACCGCGGGGAGCCCGGGTGCCTCGTACGGCGGGTTCGGTGAGCAGGCGGTTCCGCCGCCGCCTCCGTACGCCCCCGAGCCGCGGCGGCGGGCCCGGCGGCCGGTCGCGCTGATCGCGGCGGTGGCGCTGGCCTCGGGTCTCATCGGGGGTGGCAGCGCGGCGCTGATCGCCGGCGCCACCCACTCCTCGACGCAGAACACCTCCTCCACCCCGCTGGTCAACGCGGGCAAGACCAGCGGCAGCGGGGTCTCCGGGGTGGCCAAGGCGGTCAGCCCGGCGATCGTGGAGATCAAGGCGCGGACCGCCGGCGGCGAGTCCACCGGGTCCGGTGTGGTCGTCACCAGTGGCGGCGAGGTCGTCACCAACAACCATGTGGTGGCCGGGGCTGACTCGGTCACCGTCACCTTCAGCGACGGCAGCCGCAAGACCGCCAAGGTCGTCGGCACCGATCCCGACAAGGACCTGGCGCTGGTCAAGGTGCGCGGCGCCAAGGACCTCACCGCGGCCCAGCTCGGCGACTCCAGCAAGATCACGGTTGGCGACCAGGTGGTGGCGATCGGCTCGCCCGAGGGCCTCACCGGCTCCGTGACCAGCGGAATAGTCTCCGCCCTCGACCGGGATGTCACCGTCCCCAAGGACGAGGGGCAGGGGCAGGGGCAGGGGCAGGGGCAGCAGGGTGGTCCGGGCGGCGGCTGGCCGTTCGAGTTCGGCGGGAATCAGTACAACGGCGACACCGGCTCGTCGAAGACCTCGTACAAGGCCATCCAGACCGACGCCTCACTCAACCCCGGCAACTCCGGTGGCGCCCTGATCAATATGCAGGGGCAGATCATCGGCATCAACTCCGCGATGTACTCACCGAGTTCGGCATCGAGCAGCAGCGCGGGCAGCGTCGGTCTCGGCTTCGCGATACCGATCAACACCGTCAAGGACGACCTCGACGCCCTGCGCGGCGGCGGCAGCAGCGGTGTCTGACCGCGCACCCGCCCGCCGCCCTGCCCCGCCCGGCGAGAGGCTGCGTCCCCCTCTCGGATCGCCCGTCGTCGTGCAAGGCTGAGCTCCAGCCGTCCGCACACCCGAGGTCCGAGGTAACCACGCACATGAGCCCCGCCGAGCACGGTGACCATCCCGCCCGCATCCTGATCGTCGACGACGAGCCCGCGGTCCGTGAGGCCCTCCAGCGCTCGCTGGTCTTCGAGGGCTATGTGACCGAGCAGGCGGTCGACGGTCTGGACGCGGTCGAGAAGGTCGCCGCCTACGACCCGGAACTGATCGTGCTGGATGTTCTGATGCCCCGTATGGACGGGCTGACCGCCGCCCGCCGGCTGCGGGCGAGCGGGGTGACCGTGCCGATCCTGATGCTGACCGCCCGGGACACCGTCGGCGACCGGGTCACCGGGCTGGACGCCGGTGCCGACGACTATCTCGTCAAGCCCTTCGAGCTGGACGAGCTGCTCGCCCGGATCCGTGCCCTGCTGCGCCGCAGCTCGTACGCGGCGGCGGCCGGTGCGCCGCCCGAGGCGGGCGAGGTGCTGAGCTTCGCCGACCTGCGGATGGACCTGGCGACCCGCGAGGTGACCCGGGGCGGTCGGCAGGTCGAGCTGACCCGTACGGAGTTCACGCTGCTGGAGATGTTCCTCGCCCATCCGCGGCAGGTGCTCACCCGTGAGCAGATCCTGAAGGCCGTCTGGGGCTTCGACTTCGAGCCCACCTCCAACTCCCTCGATGTGTACGTGATGTATCTGCGCCGCAAGACGGAAGCGGGCGGCGAGCCGCGGCTGGTGCACACCGTGCGGGGGGTCGGCTACGTCCTGAGGACGGACGGCGGGTCGGAATGAGCACGGCGCACACACACGGGGGAGTGGCGGCGGACGGTGCGCGCAGCCGGCTCGGCGCCCGGATCGCGCGGCTGCCGCTGCGCTCGCGGCTGACCCTGCTCACGGCGGCCGCGGTGGCCGTGGCGGTGGCGGTCTCCGCGCTGGCCTGCTGGCTGCTCACCCGCGCCCAGCTGCTGGAGGAGGTGGACAGCTCCCTTCAGAACGTCAGCGTCCCCGCCGACTACCTCCAGCTGACCTACGCCAACTGCCAGCCCACCGACCCGACCGAGAGCAAGAACGCCCCGCCCTCGTACTACAACGTCCAGATCGTCCAGGTCGACGGCTCGCGCTGCATCGGCCCCAACTCCCAGCCGGTGCAGGTGCAGCGCGCGGATGTCGCGGTGGCGCAGGGCCTGGCGCGCGACACCCTGCATGACGCGGTCACCACCGGTGGCGCGGACGTCCGGGTGCTGACCAAGCACATCGGTGTCCAGGGCGTGCAGTTCGCGGTGTCCATCTCACGTCCGCTGACCGAGGTCGACAGTGCGCTGAACCGCCTGGCGCTGCTGCTGATCGCCGTCGCGGGGCTGGGCGTCGTCGGCGCGGGCACCGCGGGCCTGGTGATCTCGCGCTCCGGTCTCAAGCCGGTGGACCGGCTGGCCGACGCGGTGGAACAGGTCGCCCGCACCGAGGACCTGACCATCCGCATCCCGGCCGAGGGCGAGGACGAGATCGCCCGGCTCTCCCGTTCCTTCAACTCCATGACCGCGGCGCTGGCCGCCTCCCGTGATCTCCAGCAGCAGCTGATCGCGGACGCGGGGCATGAGCTGCGGACGCCGCTGACCTCGCTGCGTACCAATATCGATCTGCTGGTGCGCAGCGAGCGGTCCGGCCGGCCGATCCCGCCCGCCGACAAGGAGGCGCTGCTGACCTCGGTGAAGGCGCAGATGGGCGAGCTGGCGGAGCTGATCGGCGATCTGCAGGAGCTGTCGCGGCCGCCGGTGGCCGGGCAGAGCGCCGTCGCGGTGGTGGCGCTGCACGAGATCGTCGGCGCGGCGCTGGAGCGGGCCCGGCTGCGCGGCCCGTCGCTGACCATCGCGGCGGAGCTGAACCCCTGGTTCGTCCGGGCCGAGCCGGCCCCGCTGGAGCGGGCGGTGGTGAATCTGCTGGACAACGCGGTGAAGTTCAGCCCGCCCGGCGGGACCGTCGAGGTGCGGCTGACCGGCGGCGAGCTGACCGTGCGCGATCACGGCCCCGGCATTCCGCAGGACGAACTCCCGCATGTCTTCGAGCGGTTCTGGCGCTCGCCGTCCGCCCGCAGCCTGCCCGGCAGCGGCCTGGGGCTGTCGATCGTGGCGCGTACGGCGGAGCAGGCGGGCGGTGCGGTGCGGCTGCGGTCCGCGGACGTCGGCGGCACCGAGGCGGTGCTGACACTGCCGGGCGCCGCGACCCCGCCGCCCGGGATGCCGCAACCCCCGGCCCCCCAGTAGCCGACCCGCGGAACGCCCAGGGGCCGCGGCAGCGGACCCGCCCCCTACGGCGCCCGCCACCGCGGCCCCTGCCGCGCGTCCCCTGCTTCTGCTTCTCCGGCTGCTTCGCCGGTTACTTCTTCGGCTGCTTCTTCGCCGCGTCCCCGAACGGCAGCTCCGACCCCGCGATATCGGCCCGGATGCCGTCCTCCTCGACGGAGATGTTGCGCAGCCGGACGTTCCCGGGCGTCTTGGGCAGCTGGAAGGACAGCGAGAGCTGGTCCGCGAGCTGCGGCTTGGTGAGCCCGGTCAGCGCGCCGAGGATCTTCGGGTCGATGCCGACCTTCTCCAGCAGCCACGGGTGGTCGGCCACCACATCGACCAGATTGACCTTCATCAGCTTCTGGACGAAGCGCGGCGACCCGGTCAGCTCGTGCAGCTTCTCCTCGTTGTGCAGCGCTTCCTGGATGTACGGCTTGGGAATGCCGATCCGGTCCGCGATCGCCGGGACGCTCAGCATCGACTTCACCTTGGCGGCCTGCCGGCTGAGCTCGGCGGCGGTCTTGCGGGTCAGCCGCAGGCCCTCCTCCTTGCCGGTGCCGGGGCGGTAGACGGCGATATCGCCGATGTCCAGGCGCATCCGGCTGATGTCGGTGGAGACCCCGCGGTCTCCGGCCCGCCGGATGCGCGCCTCTGCCTGTACCCGCAATTCATGTCCGGCGATCGGCAGTTGACCGACCGCGCGCACCGCGCTGGGCCCCCGCTCGCTGAACTTCACCTGCGAGGCCCCCAGCTCGCGGTTCATGTCGTCGAAGGCGAGCAGCACGCTGCCGTTCATGGTGCCGATCGTGGCGCCCTTGATGGAGCTGGGCAGATCACCGTCGATGCGTACGTCATTCGCGGTGGCCTCGAATTTCGCCAGCGAAACCCGGTCGGCGGCCAGGTCGGGAATCGTGACTTTCACCTGGTCGACATGCTTGTCCATGACCTGGGTGAGGAACGGGAATCCCTTGATGTCGACCTCGGGAGTGGCGTTCAGATGCAGTGCGTCCTTCACCTTTTTCGCCGCCGCGTTCTGTACGTACAGCACCGCGAACCGGTCGAAGAGCGTCAGGAATGCCACCCCGACCAAAGCCGTGACCAGCAGCTTCAGGGTGATCGACATGGCGGCGAACTTGCTGAGCCCGCGCTTCTTGCGGCGGCTGCGGCTGCGGCTGCCGTTGCCGTTCCGGCGGCGGTGGCTCGGCGGCTTCCAGGCCTCGCCGGTCTCGTCATCCGAGCGCAGTCCGAGGCCCAGCGGGTCGTCGCTGTCGTCGCGCTCGTTGAGGTAGGTGCGGCGCCGCGGGGCGCCATCGGCGTCGAACGAGCCGAATTCCGGATCGAGTTCCGGCTCCGGCTCGGGGTCGGCGAGGGCCGCCAGGTCCGCGTAGGGATTGATCGCGTCGAGCTTTCTGGTGTCGCCGGTGGGGTCGTCCTGGGCGCCCGGCGCGGGGTAATGCGAGGAGTGCGGCGCGGCGGGCGTGGGCGAGGGTGAAGATATGCGTGTGGGGGTTCGCATCCGCTTATCTCACCACGAGCGGGGCCCGTGAACGCAAGTCACACCGGAAGTAAGTCGGATACATGAGGGTTGTCCCCGCACTCTTGGCAGAAAATTGCCGTACATCCACGGTGACTTGAACTACCGTCACATCTCTTGGTGACCCATGCAACACCCCGGCAACACCGTTGCAACACCGTGAGACTTGTCGGCGCCCATTGATCCGTACCAATACGCTCCGCGCCATTGCCCAGCTTTTCTGTTTCCTTGCTCACATTCCGTGCATTCACTCAACTAACGGAAGACGGTTGTCATCCCATGAAGTCGCAGGAAGCTGCCCCCATGATCGTTGTGACCGGCGCAACAGGCAACATCGGCCGCGTACTTGTCCGCCGGCTCCTCGCGGAGGGCGCCGCGGTCCGCGCGCTGACCCGCGATCCGGCCCGCGCCGGGCTGCCCGCCGAGGCCGAGACCGTCCGCGCCGACCTCACCGGCGCGGACGCCCTGGAACCGCTGCTGGCCGGTGCCGAGGCGCTGTTCCTCAATCTCGCGGCCGGCGGCGACCACGCCGCGGCGGCGCTGACCGAGGCCGCCGTCCGGGCCGGTGTCCGCCGGATCGTCCTCAACTCCTCGATGGCGGTGACCGATACGCCGGACGACGACGCGCACCACATCGCCCGCCTGCACGCCGGTCTGGAGCGCGCGGTGCGGGACTCCGGCCTGGAATGGACCTTCGTCCGCGGCGGCAACTACGCCACCAACGCACTCGCCTGGGCTCCGGCGATCCGCACCTCCGGTGTGGTCCGTGACGCGCACCCGGACGCCCGCGGCGTCCCCGTCCACGAGGCCGACCTCGCCGATGTCGCGGCCACCGCCCTGCTGGACCGCAGCGGAGCGCATCTCGGCCAGGCGTATCTCGTCACCGGCCCGGCGGAGCTGACGGTGACCCAGCAGGTCGCCGAGATCGGCCGGGCGACCGGTAAGGAGACCCGGGTCGAGCAGATCTCCGAGGAGGCGGCGGCCGAGGCGATGGCCGGACCGCACTTCCCCAAGGAGGCCGCGCTGGAACTGGTCCGGATGTTCGGCCGCACGGTCGACGCGCCGGCCTTCCCCGTCTCGGACACCGTCGAGCGGATCACCGGCCGCCCGGCCCGGACGTTCGCCCAGTGGGCGCGGGATCACGCCGCCGACTTCTCCTGACCGGCCGGGCCGCCGGTGCCCCCGGCGGCCCGCAGGCCCCTGTGGTGGAGCACGGCCAGTGGCAGCAACACCACCGCGCCCACGAAGAAGTACGCATTGATCGCCATGCCGGTCCAGAACTCCCCGGACGACGGATCGGCCGGCCGCTCCGCCATCCCCAGCAGCCCGTAAGGGGTGAGCCCGGTGACCGTGGTGACGTTCTCGACCAGCCCCGGCACACCCCGTACGACCAGCAGCACCGCCCCGAACCAGAGCGGCGGCAGCACCATCCAGGGTGGGAGCCGGCGGCCCCATGGCCGGACGGCGTCCTCCCGCGGCCCCGCCCCTTCCCCCACCCGGCGGAGCCCCCACTCCCCCTGGGTGCTACCCCGATGCCCCCCGACCCGCCGAAAATCCTTTGCCGCCGCCCCGCTCACCGCCCTACCGTCCGCGCATGCTGCCTCGCGTGGACACGGACGACGAGTGGGACGCGATCGTCCCCGACGAAACGGTGATGCGGCCGGGCGTCGCCGCGCTCTGTACCCGGCTCGGCCTCCGGGCCGACCCCCTCACCCGCTATCCGGCGGGCTCCCAGCCCGTCTACGCCGTCGGGAAGCGCTATGTCCTCAAGCTCTTCCCCGCCGCCGCGGCCGACGACGGCGTGACCGAGGCCCAGGTCCTCACCCACCTCCAGGGGCGGCTCCCCGTCCCCACCCCGTACGTCCACGACGCCGGTCCGTACGAGAACGGCTGGCGCTACGTCCTGATGTCCCGTCTGCGCGGCACCGACCTGGCCGTCACCTGGCCCCGCATACCCCGCGCCGACCAGGACCGGATCGCCACCGAAGCCGGCGAGACCCTGGCCGCCCTGCACGCCCTGGACCCGTCACCGCTCGCCGGGATCCTCGGCCCCGACGACTGGGACGACTTCCTCGCCCGGCAGCGCACCACCGCGGTCGACCGGCAGCGCGCCCACGGCCTCCCCGAACCCTGGCTGGAACAGATCCCCGGCTTCCTCGCCGCCGTGCCGCCCTCCGCCCGGGAGCCCGGCGTCCTGCTCCACACGGAGTTCATGCGCCAGCATCTGACCGTCGACGAGTACGACGACTGGCGGCTGACCGGCCTCCTCGACTTCGAACCCGCGATGATCGGGCAGCGGGCCTACGACTTCGTCGCCGTGGGCCTCTACGTCTCCCGCGCCGACCCCCGCCTCCTGTCACGCATCTTCCGCGCCTACGGCGAGACCTTCACCCCCACCGACCTCCTCGCCCACACCCTCCTGCACGTCTACAGCAACCTTCCCCGCTACCTCCGCGAACTGCCCACCCCACCCGAACCGACCCTGGAATCCCTCGCGGAGACGTGGTTCGGGACGGGGTGAGGGGGCGGGCTCAGCGTGCCGCACGCAGTGCTTGGCAGACTTCGGTGCTGCTCGGTCGATCGGCCGGGTCGCGGCTCATCATCTGCTCAATGAGCCTGCCCTGCGCACCCGGCACGGTGATCGGCCGGTGTGGCTTGTCCACGATGGCTCGCCGCTGATCCCTCCGGCTGGCGTCGTCCGGGAAGGGGACGTGCCGCCGGCCGGTGGCGGAGAGGAAGAACGAGGCGCCCAGCGCGTAGACATCGGCCTCCTTCGTCGGCGTGGCGGTGCCGCTGTCCAAGATGCTTCGCGAAATCTCCGGCGCTTCGTAGTGGACCAGACAGCCCCGGTATCGGAAGTCGTAGTCCTCCGGCACTTCGCCGCCGTGCGCCAGGGCCAGGTCGATGAGGAAGGTTCCGGTGGGGCCGATGACGAAGTGGTTCGGCTGCACATCGCCGTGTGCCCACCCGTCTTCGTGCAGCTTGGCCAGTGCCGCGGCGCATGAACGCGCTTCCTCTGGATCGGGAGCCGTGGGCTCCTTCAGGTGTCGATGAGGCTCCCACACGCGGTGGAGAGACTCGCCCTCGCGCCACGGTTGCGCGCTCCAGGTGCCCTCTGCCCATTCCCCGAACCGCACTTCTTCGGGAATGAGCTGGCGAAGGATGGTGGCTTCTCGGGCGGGGGCCCATGCCGTCCATGCGTGCGTCTGGCTGGGGTAGCCCAGCTTGACCGCGAACCGGCCATCGGGAGTCTGTACGTCCCAGACGGTGGAGCCACGGCGGTTGACGACGAGTCGTGTGCTCATGGGTGTGACCACGCTCTGCACGTGGTCAGGGAGTTCGAATGGTCCTTTGCCGGGCACAGCTGAGTCCTCTCGGCGGCAGGGGCCGACCCGCTGCGTCAGAGGATCGGCCCCACAGGTCAGGGGAGACTACTGCCGGTCAGTGCATGTAGTCGCGCCCGTCGTCGGAGTCGCCTGTCGGCGGGTTGCCGCCCCCGCCATCGTCGTCGTCCTCGCCACCGCCGCGAACGATGGCTGCGCGCTTCAGCGCTTCCTTGAGAGTCATGGCTGTTGCCTCCTCAAGCCGTCCGGTTCGGGGACTCTCCCCGATCCGTCGTGCGTTGCTGACCCGCCCCGGGTGCCGTCTGTTTTCTTGCGGTGGCTGGGGCGGGAGTTTGGGTTAGCGCTTGCCCGGCCTGTACCAGCGGCTTCGCGCTACGGTCGCGACCCGCCAGGGCGGGGCTTGAGGCCCCGGGTTCGGGCGCAATGCGTGTGCACGCGGATGGTGTTACTGGGGTGTGTCCGCACGGGGCTGCGGGAGCGCACGACACGAACACCGTCTTCGGGCCACAAGGGTTTGGGGCACAGCTCGCAGCGCTGCGCGGGCGGCCCGAGGTGCCCGAGGGTGCAGACCGCGAGGTCTTCCACGAGCCACTCGTCAGCGACGTGGCCGCCGTCCCATCCATCCGGGTAGACCCAGTGCGGGCCGGGCCCGTCGGTGAGGTCGGTTCCAGGTACGCCGAACTCTGTGACGCTTGTGCGGACCTTGACGTAACGGGAGATGCGAGCCCAGGGCCATGGACGACGGTTGGCGGCGCCGCGCGGGAGCAGCCAATGCGCCGTGTGGTCATCCGGGGTGACGATGTGTGGAACGGGAGTGGTCCCCAGGGCGAGCATGGCCGTGCCGATGATGCCGGGGGCCTCGACTACGTCCAGGAACTTTCCGATCCGCATGTGCGCCACTTGCGCCCCCGCGGGCGGGCCCCATGGTCCTTGTGGCGTTCCCTGTTTCCGAGCTGGGGCGATCTTCGGCAGGCTCGTCTTTGACCGGTCTGTCACTGCTGCTGCCCTTGGTGGTTGATGAGCCATTGGCAGTCTTTGGCGAGCTGCTGCACCTGAACGTGCGCTGAGAGCACACCCGCGCCCAAACCCTGTCCGACCTGGCGCTCGATCCCGTCCAGGCGGGAAATCTGCTGGTGCCACGCGGTACCGCCGTGCCACAGCTTGGCGACGGCTTCCTTGGCGGCCGGCAACAACCGGTCGATGTAGTTGCAGAGTTCGGCTTCCAACTCGGTCAGCGCGTCATGGTTCAGCGGCGCGCTGCTCTGGCCGCGAGCGCGGCTGATCGCGTACCGCACGGTGTTGAGGTCGAGGTCTTGCCCGTTGAGGTTCGTTGCGGTTGCCTCGCACGCTGAAGCCCTCTGGTGCGTCGTCATCGTGTGTTCCCTCCCGGTGACGGGTAGTGAACCGACTCAATCGCCCGGCATGCTGGACGAGCCAGGAATGACCCGCGTTCTGCATACGGCTATGCGCAAAGTGAATGCTGGTGCTGACACCGGGGTCAGCGCTTGTACAACCGAAGGGGCGGGGCTGATGAGCTGGTCGTCGCAGGCCATCCGGGAGGTTTCACGAGTGGGCGACTACGGCAAGGTCGTGAAGCTCGCGCGTGCGATACGGCGCGTGTCACAGAAACAGCTCGGGGAAGCCTGCGGAACGAGTCAGTCTGCTGTGTCCCGTCTGGAGAAGCGTGGGGCTGACTCATACGACACTGCGCAATTGGCGAGAGCGGCACAGCACTTACAGATCCCTCCGCACCTGGTCGGCCTCGCCGATCACACAGCGGCTCTCGCTGTGAAAGCAGAGGGCGCTGACGTGGAACGGCGCAATTTTCTCGCGGGTGCTGCGGCTGTTGCCGCCGCGCCGGCCTTCGCGGCTTTCCCGGCTACTCGTGCGCAGCCTGCGGACGGCGGGCAGGCTGCCACACTGCGTGTGGCGACTTCAGCGTTTCGGCGGATGGACGGCTCGACTGCCTCGCGCCTTCTTGTGGAACCAGTCTTGGCGCACCTGCGGTTTGCGCAAGGCTTGGCCAGTGAGGCTGAGACAAAGGAGCAGAGGGTACGGCTCGCTGCTGTGGGGAGCGAGGTTGCCGGCCTTGCCGCTTGGCTGTCATGGGACATGGGCGACTACGGCTCGGCCCGCACATGGTACGGCTCAGCGGTAAAGGCAGCACGGAGCGCCGCCAACCCTCTACTGACGGCATATCAGGTAGGCAGCCTGGCGCAGTTTGAAGCGCATGCGGGTAATGCTTCACAGGCGTTGGACCTGTGCCGCGCCGCACGCAAACAGCTTGGGGCAGGACGCCCGCACATCGCTGATGCCTGGCTGTCGAGTGTGGAGGCGCTGGCGCATGCTGCGGCGAGGGATGAGGCAGCAGCGGACGCGGCACTGACCGCTGCTGCTCGTAGCGCGGAAAAGATCACGGACGACGAATCGCCCCCATGGCCATGGGTATTCACCTTCAACGACAACAAGGTTGCAGCGTGTCGTGTCTCCTGCGGCGCTCGTCTTGGGATTCCGCGATGGGTGTCGGGTGCCCAGGATTCAGCCGGTGCGGTCATGACAGCTGGGCATGAGAAGCAAAGGGCATTGCTGGCACTCGACGTAGCGTCCGGGCACCTGGCAGGCGGTCGCCTGGACGCGGCGTTCGGGTTGGGTTCGCGCGCATTGGAGATCGGCCTGCGGTACAAGTCCGGACGGATCGTAGAACGGGCACGCGCGCTACGCCGAGGCTATACATCGGCAACACCGGCGAAGATCGTGCGCGATTTCGATGAACGCCTCTATGGCGTTTTCCTGTGACCATGATGAGAGGTGCGCTGCTGTGAGGGTCGGAATCACGGGGCATCGCGGGCTGTCAGCCGCAGTCGAAAAGCTCGTCAGGACGAGTCTTGATGCCGAGGTGAAGAAGTACGAGCCGACGGAGCTGTGTGGCGTCTCGTGCATCGCGGACGGTCCCGACACATGGTTCGCCGAATCTGTGCTCGCTGCTGGCGGGCGGATTGAGGTGGTGATTCCTGCTGACCAGTACCGGGATGGCCTGCCTTCCACGCATCACGCTGCCTACGACGCACTGCTACAACAGGCCGTAGAGGTGCACCACACGGGCATGAGTGAATCGACGTCACAGACGCATATGACGGGCAGCGAAATCCTCGTCGGCCTCGTCGACCGGCTGATCGCTGTATGGGACGGGCAGCCCGCGCGTGGCTTTGGAGGAACGGCTGACGTGGTGGCCTATGCGCGGAGTGCAGGGGTGCCCGTAGACATCGTGTGGCCCGAGGGCGCTACGCGCGACTAGACGAAGGCGTCCCCGCCCCGGAAGGTGTCCGGAGCGGGGACGCGGTGTTTGCGGGAGCTGCATCGGCGCCGGTAGCTGTGGAGGGGCCCCGACCGGCTGCCGCGCCCTACTTCACGACCGTGATCCGGTCAGCCTTCGGCGGCGTGAGGGGCTTGTCCGCCGAGGAGTGGGCCGTCAGGTAGGCGGTGAAGGCGTCGAGGTCGGAGGGGCCGACGTACTTGTTCTTGGCGTCCTTGAAGGCGGGGAAGCCGTCGCCGCCGCCGGCCAGGAACTCGTTCATGGCGACGCGGTAGGTCTTGGCCGGGTCGAGGGGCTCCCCGTTCAGCTTCACCGAGTCCTTGACGACGCGGTCGGCGCCCGACTTGGTCATGTCCAGGGTGTAGGTCAGGCCCTTGGAGACCTGGAGGATCTTCGGGGAGGCCGCGTTGGGGCCGCTGACCTGCTGCTGGAGGCCGCTGAGGAGCTGGGCGCCGGTGAGGTCGATGACGTTCATCATGTTGGTGAACGGCTGGACGGTGAACGCCTCCCCGTAGGTGACGACCCCGTCGCCCTCCGAGCCGGACGCCGTGAAGGCGAGGTCGGAGCGGATGCCGCCGGGGTTCATCAGGGCGAGCTGGGCGCCGCCCTTGCCGTCCGCCTTGGTGGCTTCGAGCTGGGCATCGGAGATGACGTCGCCGAGCGGTGACTCGGGGGCGTTGGCGCCGCGGCCCGCGATGTCGGCGGAGATATGGCCGACGGGGCGGCTCGCGACCGGCGCGGCCAGCTTGTTCCAGCGGGCGATCAGGGACGTCATGTCCGCGGCCTTGGGCTGGTCGCGGTGGACGACGTGGTTGACCGCACCGGGCGCCTTGACGCCGGCCCGCACGATGTCGTGGGTGCGGCGGTCGTAGGTGAGCGTGGTGTCGGTGTAGAGCTTGCCGTACGACGCGGCGGAGGTGACGGTGCGCGGCCGCCCGGAGGGGTCCGGGATGGTGCAGGCGTAGGCCTGGTGGGTGTGGCCGGTGACCAGCGCGTCGACCTTCGAGGTGACGTGCTTGGCGATCTCGGTGATCGGACCGGAGATGCCGTCGCCGGGGCCGGGGCTGTCGCAGTTGTAGTTGTACGAGGTGGAGGCGGGCATTCCGCCCTCGTGGATCAGGGCCACGACCGACTTCACGCCCTGCCGGTTGAGGACCTTGGCGTACTTGTTGATCGTCTCGACCTCGTCATGGAACTTCAGGCCCTTGATGCCCTCGGCGTTGACGATGTCCGGGGTGCCCTCCAGCGTGACCCCGATGAAGCCGATCTTGACGCCCTTGTGCTTCCAGACGGTGTACGGCTTGAGCAGCGGCTTGCCGGTCTTCTCGTCCGTGACATTGGCGGTGAGGTACGGGAAGCCGGCGCCCCGGAACTTCTTGCCGTCCTCGTAGCAGCCGTCCTTCGGGTGACAGCCGCCCTTCTGAAGACGCGTCAGTTCCTTCCGGCCCTCGTCGAATTCATGGTTGCCGACGGAGGTGACATCGAGGCCCAGCTTGTTCATCGCCTCGACGGTCGGCTCGTCGTGGAACAGCCCGGACAGCAGCGGGCTGGCCCCGACCAGGTCGCCGGCCGCGGCGGTCACCGAGTAGGGGTGACCCTTACGGGCCGTCCGCAGCGACTGCGCGAGGTATTCGGCACCGCCCGCCGGGACGCTCTTCTTGCTGCCGTCCGCCTGGAGCTCCTCGACCGTGCCGGAGGAGCCCTGCGGCGGTTCCAGGTTGCCGTGGAAGTCGTTGAAGGAAAGCAGCTGGACGTCGACGGTGCGGCCGGTGCGGTCGCGGTGGCCGGTGTCGGCGCCGGCCGGCAGAGCACCGGCGGCGATTCCTGCGGCGGCCAGTACGGCGGCGCCGATCGTCAATCTTCGTACGGCGCGGCGCCGTTGCGGTGTCGCGGGCATGGGGGTCCCCTCCTGGATGTTCCTGAGCGGACGGCAGCTTATGGTCCACGCGCGTAGCGCAACAGGGGTGCACAGGTGACGAGCTGGTTGCGGGGGAGCGGACCGTGTGCGGGTGGTGCCCCGCCCGGGGCCCGGGGGAGTCGTACGCTTCACACATGAATGACGCTGCACAGGAGATGGGCCGGGCCGGCCGCAGGATTCAGGTGGTCGACGAGCTGGCGCCGGAAGCGGGCGCGGCCGTCCTTGAGCTGATCGAGCGGGCCGCGCGGACGGATGGGCAGCCCGCCGTGTCCGAGCAGGGGCGGCTCCAGTTGCGCGGGGGCCGGCGCGACGGCGTGCGCCATGTGCTGGTGTACACGCGCGGCGACGAGGGTGAGGAGCTGGTCGCCTACGGGCAGCTGGAGGACACCGACCCGGTGGAGGCGCCGGCCGCCGAACTGGTGGTGCACCCCGGGCACCGTGGCCGCGGGCACGGCCGGGCGCTGGGCGGCGAGCTGCTGGAGCAGTCCGGGCGCCGGCTGCGGGTCTGGGCGCACGGCGGGCATCCGGCCGCGCGGCACCTCGCCCAGACCCTGGGGCTGACGATGTTCCGGGAGCTGCGGCAGATGCGGCGCTCGCTGACGGATCTGGAGCTGGCGGAGCCGGTGCTGCCGGAGGGCGTGTCCGTACGGACCTTCCAGCCGGGTGCCGATGACGCGGCCTGGCTGGAGGTGAACGCGGAGGCGTTCGCGCACCATCCGGAGCAGGGTTCGCTGATCCAGCGCGATCTGGACGACCGCAAGGCCGAGGCGTGGTTCGACCCCAAGGGCTTCTTCCTGGCGGAGAAGGAAGGGCGGCTGGTCGGCTTCCACTGGACCAAGGTGCACGCCGACGAGGGCCTGGGTGAGGTCTATGTGCTGGGTGTGCGGCCGGGCGCCCAGGGCGGCGGTCTGGGCAAGGCGCTGACCTCGATCGGGCTGCGTCATCTGGCCGGACAGGGGCTGCCGACGGCGATGCTGTACGTGGACGCGGACAACAAGGCGGCGGTGACCGTGTACGAGCGGATGGGGTTCGCGACGCACGAGACGGATCTGATGTATCGCTCGGAGACGTGACGGCGATGAGCTGAGGGCCGATGCGCTGAGGGCGATGAGCTGAGGCCGGAGAGCGGCGGCCGGGCGGCGCCGGGGCGCGGCTGAAATCTGAGGGGCGGACCCGTGAGGGCCGCCCCTTCGGCGTTGCCGGGGGCCTGGTCGCGTGGGCGGAAGTGGCCGCCCCACGGGCTGCGCGGACAGCCGAGGTTGACAGGTGCAGCCCACTTCCCCCACCCTTTCACTACTTAATTAGTGGAATGGCTCAGGGGGGCGGGATGCGGCCGATGGCCATGGACCAGGTGACCGGCCGGACCCCGGGGCGTACCGCCGTCGAGGCGGTCGGCCTCGGCAAGCGGTACCGCCGCCGCTGGGCGCTGCGCGACTGCACCTTCCGGCTGCCGGCCGGCCGTATCTGCGCGCTGGTGGGGCCGAACGGCGCCGGGAAGAGCACCCTGCTCTCACTCGTCTCCGGGCTGACCCGCCCCCGCGAAGGGTCCGTACGGGTCTGGGGCGAGGCTCCGTCCGGCGCCTCGGCCCGCCCCCGGGTCGCCCACCTCACCCAGGGCACGCCGCGCTACCCCCGGCTGACGGTCGCCGAGACCCTGCGGCGGGGCCGTGAGCTCAACCCCGGCCGCTGGAGCGGACGGTGCGCCGAACGGATCGTCCGGGACGGCCACCTCCCCCTCGGCGCCCGGGTCGGCGCCCTCTCCCAGGGGCAGCGCACCTTTCTCGCTCTCGCCCTCGCCTTCGCCAGGAGCCCCGAACTCCTGCTGCTCGACGAGCCGTTGGCCGGTCTCGACCCCCTCGCCCGGCACCGGATCACCGCACTGCTGCTGGCCCAGGCCGCCGAGCAGGGCACCACCGTCGTGCTGTCGTCGGACCTGCTCGCCGAGCTCGACGGGGTCTGTGACCATCTGCTGGTGCTGGGCGGCGGCCGGGTGCGGCTCGCGGGCGAGGTCGATGACGTCATCGGGGCGCACGCCCTGGTGATGGGGCAGCGCCGGGGTGCGGGGCTGCCGCCCGGGATCGGCGCACACCCGGTCATCGAGGCGCAGCTGTCGGGGCGTCACTTCACCGCGGTCGTACGGCGCAAGGGCCCGGTGGCGGCCGGGCCCTGGGAGGTCGCGGAGCCGTCCTTGGAGGAGCTGCTGCTCGCCTATCTGCGCGCGCCCGGCGCCCCCGGCCTGATCGCACCGAGTGCGGAACCGCTCTCGGCGCCCGAGCGGCGCCGGCCCGGCAACAAGCCCGGTATCCCCGGCCTGCCGCGCAACGGGCCGCCCGGCCCGGCGGGCCTGCGCGGCGGCAGGCAGTACCCGCCGGACGGCGCACCACGCACACGGCACATCCATCACAGCGGCAAGGGAGCGGCGGCATGACCACCACAGCACACCTCGGGGCGAACGGGGCCGGACCCGCCGCGGGCGATCCGGGCGGAACCCGGGAGGCGGGCGGCCGCGGAGGGCTGGGCGGTCTCGTCTGGCTGGTCCGGCGGCAGCACCGGCTGTTCTTCGGCGTGCTGCTCGCCGCCGTGACCGCCGGTGCGGTCGGGTGCGCGGTGCTGCGCAGCCGGGCGGCCGCGTTCATCGACGCCCACCACCTCGACGGCTGCTCGATGATCTCCCTGGTCCCGCGCTGCGACGGCACCCAGGACGCGGTCAACGCATTCCGCAGCGCCTACGCCCGCCCCCTGCAACTCGCCGAGGCGGAGCTGCTGTTGCTGCCCGTGCTGATCGGCCTGTTCCTCGGTGCGCCGCTGATCGCCCGTGAGCTGGAGGCCGGCACCCACAAGCTCGTACTGACCCAGTCGGTCGGCCCGCTGCGCTGGCTGGCGGCCAAGACCGCGCTGCCCGCGCTGGTCGTCCTGACCGCCACCGCGGCGCTCTCGGCGGTGTTCGCCTGGATGTGGCAGGTCGTCGGCGACGAGGTCTCCGGCTCCTACTGGTACTCGACCCTCGGCTTCGCCTCTCTCGGCCCGGTGCCGGTCGCCTACTCCCTGCTGGCCCTGGCGATCGGGGTGCTGGCCGGGCTGCGGCTGCGCCGTACGGTGCTGACGATGGGGGTGACGCTGGGCGCCATGGTCGTGGTCCAGGTCGCGCTCGGGCAGATCAGGCCGTACCTGCTGCCGACCAGGAGCACCGAGTTCGGGCCCAAGGAGTCGGCCCAGCTGCCGGACAACGCCTGGCTCGTGGGCCAGGGGTACTACACCCGCTCCGGCGCCCATCTGCCCGACACCATCTGCGAGTCGGCGGGCAACCACGAGGGCTGCCTGCGGACGCACCACGTGGTCGGCCAGTACATGGACCACCACCCGGTATCGCACCACTGGCCGCTGGCCTGGATCGAGAGCGGCATCGTGCTCGCCCTGACGGCCGTACTGACGGTGATCGCATTCCGGGTGATGCGCCGCCGGCACGGCTGAAACCGCATCGCGATATCCCGGCGGTTTCTCCTTCCGGGTCTTACGTCCCTTACGGCCCTTACGGGATTTCCCTCCCGCCCTCATCGCCGTGGCATTTCGGCCGCCGGGAATTCGGCTCGGTCACGGAAAGGGCGGGAGGGGGAACGCGGGCGGGGCGCGCGGGGGCCGTACCGGCGGGTCGGCAGACCGGCGGGGCACCAGCCCCGGCGGGAGGCGCCCCCCCGGACCGCACCGTCGGCTCTCACGTCCGCCGCCCTCCGGAATCCCGGAATATGCGGAACCACGATGAACTCCGATGAACCCCGAAGAACCCCGCGAATCGCGGCGCATCCCGCGGACCCCTAGGGGCGTGGACGTATTTCCCGCCCCCTTCCGCAAGATCACCCTCCCCGCAATTCCTTGATCAGAAATCCGCGTATTTCTCCCGGCTCTCCGGGCGTGTTACAAAGGCAGCCCAGGGGAAAGACAAGGGACGCGGCCCGCCGATCGGCCTCCGGCCCCGGCCTCCGAGCCCCGCCGCACCCGGCGTGGCGCCCGGCCCCGGCCGACCCGAAATACCCCTGGGCGTAGCACCCCGCTTGCCTGTCCGCCATATCCGCGTTACCGGCGATTCAAAGTCGCTTGCGAGCATCGCTGAATGCAGCCCGCTGTGCCGACCGTCCCGAACCCGAGGCTCCATCTCGCGCCGCCGCCACCTCCCGACGCGCCTGGAACCCCCGGAACGCGGAAGAATAAGGCCATGAACCAGCAGCCCAGCGCTCAGGCACAGATCCAGCCCGAGATGTCCACCACGAAGCCCTCGCAGGCCCCGGGCCCCTCGGCCCAGCCTTCGGTGGGCTCCATCGCTGCGCACCGCCCGAACGCGGTCCGGGGCACGGTGCCCGGCCTGGAGCCCGACCTGGACGCCGATCCGGACGCGTACGAGGACGAGGGCGTGGTGGGCGCGGACGGCGAGGAGCTGCCCAGCGGCCGGTTCCTGGACCGCGAGCGGAGCTGGCTGGCCTTCAACGAGCGGGTGCTGGAACTGGCCGAGGACCCGGCCACCCCCCTCCTCGAACGGGCTAATTTCCTGGCGATTTTCGCCAGCAATCTGGACGAGTTCTTCATGGTCCGGGTCGCGGGCCTGAAGCGGCGGATAGCCACCGGCGTCGCCACCCGCTCCGCGTCCGGGCTGCAGCCCCGTGAGGTGCTGGACCTCATCTGGACGCGCTCACGTGAGCTCATGGCCCGGCACGCCGCCTGCTTCCAGCAGGACATCGCCCCCGAGCTGGCTGACCAGGGCATTCATCTGATCCGCTGGCCCGAGCTGACCGAGAAGGAGCAGGCCCGCCTGTTCACCCTCTTCCGTCAGCAGATCTTCCCGGTGCTCACGCCCCTGGCGGTGGACCCGGCGCACCCCTTCCCGTACATCTCCGGCCTCTCGCTGAATCTGGCCGTCGTCGTACGCAACCCGGCCAGCGGCCACGACCACTTCGCGCGGGTCAAGGTACCGCCGCTGCTCTCCCGCTTCCTGGAGGCCTCCCCGCAGCGCTACGTCCCCATCGAGGACGTCATCGCCGCCCACCTGGAGGAGCTGTTCCCGGGCATGGAGGTGCGCGCGCACCACATGTTCCGGGTCACCCGCAACGAGGACCTGGAGGTCGAGGAGGACGACGCGGAGAACCTCCTCCAGGCGCTGGAGAAGGAGCTGATGCGGCGGCGCTTCGGGCCGCCGGTCCGCCTGGAGGTCGAGGAGTCCATCGACCCGGCCGTGCTCGATCTGCTCGTCCAGGAACTGAAGATCTCCGACGCCGAGGTCTACCCGCTGCCCGGCCCGCTGGACCTGACCGGCCTCTTCGGCATCGGGGCGCTGGACCGGCCGGAGCTGAAGTACCCCAAGTTCGTGGCCGGCACCCACCGTGACCTCGCCGAGGTGGAGTCGGCGTCCGCGCCGGACATCTTCGCCGCCCTGCGCGCCCGCGACGTCCTGCTGCACCACCCCTACGACTCCTTCTCGACCTCCGTCCAGGCGTTCCTGGAGCAGGCCGCCGGTGACCCGGACGTGCTCGCGATCAAGCAGACGCTCTACCGCACCTCCGGTGACTCGCCGATCGTGGACGCCCTGATAGACGCCGCGGAGTCCGGCAAGCAGGTGCTCGTCCTCGTCGAGATCAAGGCCCGCTTCGACGAGCAGGCCAACATCAAGTGGGCGCGGAAGCTGGAGGAATCCGGCTGCCATGTCGTCTACGGGCTGGTCGGCCTCAAGACGCACTGCAAGCTCTCGCTGGTGGTCCGCCAGGAAGGCGAGATGCTGCGCCGCTACTCCCATGTGGGGACCGGCAACTACCACCCCAAGACGGCGCGGCTCTACGAGGATCTCGGGCTGCTGACCGCCGATCCGCAGGTCGGCGCGGACCTCTCCGACCTCTTCAACCGGCTCTCCGGCTACTCCCGCCGCGAGACCTACCGCCGCCTCCTGGTCGCCCCCAAGTCCCTGCGGGACGGCCTGATCCAGCGGATCAACAAGGAGATCGAGAACCAGCGGGCCGGCCGCGACGCCTACGTCCGTATCAAGGTCAACTCGATGGTCGACGAGGCCGTCATCGACGCGCTCTACCGCGCCTCCCAGGCCGGGGTGCCGGTCGACATCTGGGTGCGCGGCATCTGCGCGCTCCGGCCGGGTGTCACCGGCCTGAGCGAGACCATCCGGGTCCGCAGCATCCTCGGCCGTTTCCTCGAACACTCCCGGATCTTCGTCTTCGGCAACGGCGGGGAGCCCGAGGTGTGGCTGGGCAGCGCCGACATGATGCACCGGAATCTGGACCGCCGGATCGAGGCACTGGTACGGGTCGCCGACCCGGCGCACCGCGCCTCCCTCAACCGGCTGCTGGAGCGGGGGACGTCGGATGCCACCTCGTCCTGGCACCTGGGCCCGGACGGGGACTGGACCCGGCATGCGGTGGACGCGGACGGCGCGCCGCTGCGCAACGTACAGGAAATGCTCATTGACGCCCGGAGGCGCCGGCGTGGCCCAGCGACATGACCAGTCGACCGGAGGGCCGGCGGGTCTCCTCGGAATCGGATACGAGCCCGGCCGGGCGCCCGGTGCCCGTGCCGCGGTGGTGGACGGGCCGTACGGGGGGAACGACGGCATGTACGGGCCGGACGACACCGCGTACGACCCCGTGACGGCCGCCCGCACCGGCGACGACGGCACCGACCCCGGCACCCCCGACCTCGGTGCCGAGCTCGCCTCCCATACGGCCGATGAGGTGCTCGCCGACTACCTGCACCAGCAGTCCGCGGACTTCCTGCGCAGTCTGCGGCTGCACCGGGAGAGCGGTTCGGACGCCGAGGGCGCCGGTGAGGCCGCCCGGCAGCTGCGCCGCGCCGCCCGCCGGATCAGCGCCACCCTGCACACCTTCCGGCCGCTGACCGAAGAGGACTGGGCCGACCAGCTCCGCTCCGAACTGGGCTGGCTGTCCGGCACCCTGGCCCGCGAACAGGCCTGCGCGGCCCGCCGCGAACGGCTCATGACGGCCCTCCAGCGACTGACCGGCCGGGGCCCGGAGCGCAGCGACCGGACCGCCCGCGGAGAACGGGGAAAACGGTCCGACCGCCCGACCCCCTCCGCCACTGCCGCCACCGCGTCCTCCCCTTCCTCCGCCTCCTCCTCCACTTCCTCCTCCGACCCGGACCCCGACGGCGCGCTGTCGGCCGGTGCGGCGCGCGCCGGGGCGCTGCTGGACCGGCAGCTCACCCTCGCCCGCACCCGCGCCCACTCCGCCGCGCTCCAGGCCCTGGGCTCCTCCCGCTTCCACGCCGTCGCCGACTCCGTGGCCGTGCTCGCCTCCGAGGCGCCGCTGGCCCGTACGGCCGCCGAGCTCCCGGCCGACGAGGCGCTCCCACCGCTCGCCGAGCAGGCCCACCGGCGGCTCGCGGACGCGGTCGCCGCCCTGCCGCTGTCCCGCGCGGGCTACCCGTACAACGCCGCCGCCCTCGCCGCCGACCAGCGCCAGGACGCGCCCTGGCACCAGGTCCGGATGCTGGTGCGGCTGAGCCGCTACGCCCGGGAGGTGATCGCGCCGGAGACCAGCGACCTCCGGCTCGCGGAGGCCGGCCGGGCCCTGGAGTGGCACCGGGACGCCGCGGAGGCCGCCGCCGCAGCCGCCGCCGCGGCCCGCACCCCCCGTATCGCCCCGGCCACCGCCTACGCCCTGGGTGTGCTGCACGCCGACCAGCGCCACGAGGTCGAGGCGGCCCGCTTCGCCTTCGGCCGCGTCTGGCTGCCCCGGACGCCGGACCGCAAAGGCTGAGGAGGCGACGCGGGGCATGAACGCGCGGACGGGGCGCGGCCGGGCTGAGAAGGTGGCCCCATGACCGCACGGAAAGGGGTGCCGAGGTGACGTCCCCTCAGAAGCCGGTACGGGCCGCGGGCTGCGTCCTGTGGCGCCGCGCCTCGACCGAGGACGGGCTGGAGATCGCCCTCGTCCACCGCCCCAAGTACGACGACTGGTCGCACCCCAAAGGCAAGCTGAAGCGCGGCGAGAGCGCGCTGGCCGGCGCGGTGCGCGAGGTGGCCGAGGAAACCGGCATGGACTGCCGCCCCGGCGCCCCCCTGCCCACCTCCTACTACTACGCCAACGGCCGCCCCAAACAGGTCCGTTACTGGGCCGCCGAGGCCCTGGCCGGCGCCTTCACCCCCAACACCGAGGTCGACCGCCTGGAGTGGCTCTCCCCCGACGAGGCCCGCACCCGCCTCACTCAGGAGCGGGACCGGCCGTTGGTGGATGCGTTGCTGGCGGCGTTGCATTTGGCGTGAGCGCCCGCGCCCCGGCCGCACGCCCTGTCGTTCGACGTTGCGTGCGTGCGTCGCTCACCGGAAGTCACCGTCGGCGATCCGCTGTGCCCGCGTCCGGATGATCCGCAGTCCCACAGGGTCCACAGCAGGCCATACGCGCGAACCACACCGCAACAGATAGACGCCCTGGTGGATGTCGGTCACGATCGTCCGGCGGCCGTTGTCCTCCACCTCGTCCACCTCTCAGGGGCAGGCGCGAACAGGGCTGTCAAGCAGCCGACGGAGAAACCTTCCGACGGCCGGTATTCACTCAACTCCCTTACTGCGCACCGGGTAAGGGAGCAGAGTGGAGAGACGGTTGAACTGGTTGAACGCTCGGGGGTCCACGAGATGGCACCACGATCAAGAACTCCGAACCTCGCGCTCGCAGACCTCATGCGGGAAGGAGGGATCGGAAACGCGCAGCTCGCGCGGGCAGTGAACCGGGCCGCCGCAGAGCTCGGGGTGACGCTGCACTACGACAAATCGTCGGTGTCCCACTGGCTGAAGGGGTCCGTACCGAAGGTGGAGGCGCGCGGCGCGGTCGCCGAGGCGCTCTCACGGCTTTTGCAGCGCCCCGTAACGCTGGTCGAAGCCGGACTCGGCGAAAGCGCCGACCCGGGCGAAGCAGCGGACGTCGCGGCGGGAGTGATGGATTTGGGGCGGGCCGACATGGACCCTTCACGGCGCGCGGTACTCGGCGCCGGACTGTATTCGGCAGCGCTGGTCGTGCCGCGCTTCGATGCCGTCACCGGAAGGGCCGAAGCGACGCCCGCCGGCCGTACGGTACGGATCGGCATGGGCGACATTCAGACGGTCCGGAAGATGACGGAGAACGTCGCGGACATCCTCGACGATCTCGGCGGAGCGCACGCACGGCCGATGGCCGCCGCCTTTCTCGTCAACACCGTCGGCCCCTACATGCAAGCAGGCGGCACGGACGAAGCCCGGAAAGCGATGCGGTCGGCCGCCGCCGATCTCGTCTACCTCACGGGCTGGATGGCCATGTACGAACGGGAACACCGCATCGGACAGCGGTATTACGTCAAGGCGCTCAAGCTGGCCGGCGCCGCCGAGGACCACGTCACCTACTGCCGCACCCTGCGGGGCATGGCGTTGCAGGCCTCGAACCTCGGCCACGGCGCGAAAGCACTTGAACTTGCCGACTCGGCCGCCGTAGCCGCCCCCGTCGCAGGCCCCCGCCTGACCGCGTTCCTCCGGGGGCAACAGGCACACGGCGCCGCGATGGTGAAGGACCGCCGCCAGGCATTCACCCGACTACGGGAGACCGAAGAGGCCCTGTCGCGGGCCGACGGCCGTAACGACCACATCGGCGGCTACGACCGTGCTGCCTACGAATTCCACGTGGCCCACGTGTTGTGGGAGCTGGGCGACCGCCCGGAATCGGTCAGGGCGCTGCGCCGGTCCAACCGCTACCGGCCGGCACCGGAACGCCAAGGACGACTGCACGCCAACGGACTTCTCGCCCGACGCCTCCTCGCCCTGCGCCACGTGGAGGAGTCCTGCGAGGCGTGGGACCGCTTCCTGGACGACTACGCCGGGACTTCCAGTGCTCGCGGGGACGAGCACTTCGCCACTCTGGGAGTGGGGCTGCGCCCGTATCGTCGGCTTCCCGCCGTGCGCCAACTGTCCGAACGGGCGCGGGAGGTGGCGCGGCTCAAGGCCGCATGACATCCGCGGGGGCGGGCTCTGCGGACGCTTCGTGCGGGCCGCGGATCACCTCGTCCATAAGGACATACAGCAGACCGACGAGTGAACCGCTGCTGACGACCTCTCGCCGGTCGATCATTCCGCGCACCCGCTCCAAAGGAACCCACTCGATCCTGTCGGACTCGTTCTTCTCCGTGGGCGGGCCGATGTGAGTCGCGCCGTCTGCCCGGAACACGTAATGCTGGGAGTCCGTGATTCCGTTGGCCGGCTCGGCATAGATCAACGGCTTCATCGGGCCGGGGCGCCAGCCGGTCTCTTCCTCCACCTCCCGAGCCGCAGCCTGCTCTGGAGTCTCACCCGCCTCTATCAGCCCCATGGGCAACTCCCATGCCCAGGAGTCGGTGATGAAACGGTGGCGCCACATCATCAGGACTTCGCGGTACTCATTGACCACTGCGGCTACGGCCAGATGACGCAGGCGTACGACGTGATGCTCCCAGCGCCGCCCATCCGGCTGTTCGACATCGACGAGGCACAGGTTCACCCACTGGTTCGTGTAAATCTGCCGTTCCCCATGGGTCTTCCACAGCATGAACGCCGCCCCTTCTCACGTGGTGTCCCAAGCATCTCAGAGGAGCCCCTCGCACCCGTACGGCTTGACCAGCCGCGCCGTTCGAGATGGCCGCAGTCAACCCTCCGCTGTGGCCGTCGCCCGCTATGCCCGGGGCCGGTCCCACAGGAGTGGGGCCGGCCCCGGCCCCACCTGCCTCACCGCCTCGGCAGCGAAGCGTCCGCCACCGCCGGCGGATGCGGTGCATGTGATCACCGGGGTGATCTGCGCTGCCCTTCCACCGGGGATCAGCCGAGGACGTTCAGGCCGAGGGCGTCGCAAATTTGGGCGGCTTGGTCTGGGGAGATGACTGCGCCGCGGAACTGTGCGGCGATGGCGATGGTGAGTTCGCCGAGGTCGGCGCCGCGCAGATCGGCGCCGGTGAAGTTGGCGGCCCGTAGGTTGGCTTCGGCGAGGCGGCAGTCTTCGAGGGTGGCGTCGCGGAAGTCGGCACCGCCGAGGTCGGCTTCGGTGAAGCGGATGCCGACGAGGTGGGCGCCGCGCAGGCTCAGGCCGTTGAGGTTGGCGACGGCCAGGTTGCAGCGGGCGAGTTGGAGGCCCAGGCCGCGGTGGCCGGTGAGGCGGGCCCCGATCATGCGGCAGCCGGTGAAGGTGGCGTCGGCGAGCAGGGCGCCGCCCCACTTGGTGTTGGCCAGGTCGGCGCTGTCGCAGGTGAGGTCGCCGCAGTCGGCGTCGGTGAATTTGGCGCCGGCGGCGCTGCCGCCCTGCCAGCGGGCCTGGTCGAGCAGGGCGCCGGTGAAGTCGGCCGCCGCTGCGGAGCAGTCGGTGAAGACGGCTCCGGCGAGGTGGGCACCGCGCAGGTTGGCCTCGGTGAAGACGCAGCGCGTAAACGTCCGGGGACGCGGATCGCGACGCAGTACCGAGCGCAGGTCCAGTCCGGTGAAGTCGACATCGGCCAGGTCGGTTCGGGTGGCGAGCAGCGTCAGTGGGTCTCCCGGCGGGCCGGTCGGACCGGCCGGGTCGGTGTCGTGGCCGTGATGGGGAAACGGGAGCGGCACGTCGGTCACGGATGAGGCCTCTCTCTGGGGTGCTGGGGTGGGTGTGTGCCGGAGCGCGATCAGTGGGAGAGGGCGGGTTCGGCGGCGGTCTGGCGGGGCAGGGCGGCGGTGTCGTTGCGGCGACCGGCGCGGCGGGCCTTGAGGGCGTCGTAGGCGAGGGTCAGGGCGAGGCCGGCGGCGGCCCACAGGGCGAGGGTGATCCAGTAGCGGCCGATGCCGTCGCTGTCGAAGTACATGATCTGGCGCAGGCTGCCGGAGGTGGAGGTCATCGGCAGCAGGTCGTGCAGGGCGCGGATCGGGGCGGGCATGGTCTCGATGGGCAGGGCCGCTCCAGAGGCGGGCATGCCCAGGAACATGAAGATCCCGACGGCGGGCAGTGCGGTCATGCGCCCGCAGAAGCGGGACAGGAACACGGTGGCCAGGCCGACGGCCACCACGGTGAGCCAGCCGGTGACGAGGATGGCGGGGGCCGTGCCGTGTACGGCACCCAGGAGCGGTCCGGTGATGAGCCAGACGGTGAGCGCGGAGACGGCGCCGAAGGCGGCAAGGGCGGCCACGGTGCGCCGCCGGGTGAGCGCGGTGCCGAATGCGGTGGAGAGCATGACTGCCGAGAGGTAGCCCGCCAGGGTGAAGCCGATGGCGGCGTACATGGTGCTGGTGTCGCTGGTGTCATCGGGGCTGAGCGGGGCCAGGTCGCGGACCTGGAGGAACTGGTGCTGCTGGACGGCGGCGTTCGTGAACGGCACGGCGGCCAGGGGCACTTGGGCGGCACCGGCGGCTGAGGCAACGTAGAGCACGGGGCCGTCCGGGTGCGGCGGTTGGGCGAAGGCCTTGCTCGGCGCGCCCGTGTCGCGGTCACCGGGCGAAGGCGTGGGGACGTAGGCGGCCGCCACGGCCCGCTGCACGACCAGCTGCCGGGCCCGTTCGGCCGAGGTGACGGTGCTGATGTCGTACGCGTCGCCCAGGTCCCGGCGCAGGGAAGCGGTCAGTGGCTCGGTCTGCGCCGGCGCTCCGGCGACCGCGACCTTCAGGTGGTGCGGGGCCGGAGCGTGCATCGCGGCGGTGTAGATGCCGACCAGCAGGACGGCCATCGCGAACGGGAACAGCAGCACCCGGGCTATCGGCCGGACCATGTTTCCTCCTCGGCATGTGGTGGCGCTGTCAGGGCTGCGCCTGTGCGGATTCATCACCCAAGATACATCTCCTGAGATGCATTACTTCAGATGTATCATCGAGGATGTTCCTGAAGGAGGATGTGCGTGACGCCGCCGACCAGTCCCATGAACCTCGCTGAGCTGCACCAACTCGCCAGACGCCTCACGGCTGCCGCGACCGCGGCGATGAAGGACACCTCCGACCTGGGGCCGACCGAGCTGCTGGTCCTGGAATGCCTGTACCTCGCCGGTCCGCAGCCGGTGGGAGCCATCGCCCAGCGCACCGGCTTCGCCCAGAGCAGGGTGTCCACGGTGGTGGCAGCCCTGCACAAGCGGGGCCTGGTCGAGCTGGGAGCCGACCCGGCCGACCGGCGCCGCACCGTCGCCAAGATCGCCGAGCAGGCCGGCGCACAGGCCAGGGAAGCCCGGAACAGGGACGCCGAACCGGCTCTGCGGCAGATGCTGCCCACACTGCCCGACGCGGAAGCCGACGCGGTGATCGTGGCACTGAAAACGCTCAGCAGAGCCTTGGGCGAGGCACCGTCGGACAACTCCAGCGGTACCGGCCTCCCCTCGGCCGGCAGCCCAGGGTGACAGCGCCGCACACCGCACCGGTGCTGGGTCCGTCCGGCCTGCCGACCAGCCACGCGGTGCAACGGACCGCGAGATGACGGCAGCGCCGTCCGCCGGTCCCGAGAACCTGTGTCTGCTGTGCTGCCGGGGTGACAGCACCGCGCCGTCTGGGCGGCCTCTTCGTCAGGGGCGTTGCGCTGACGGCCGCCGCCGAGCGGGGCGCTCCGTCACGGTCACCGCCTCCGCAGCGAGGCATCCGCGACCGCCGGCGGCAGGTAGTAGGCGTCGGCCCGGTTGAGGTCGGTGCCCGGGGGGACGATGGCGTCGATGCGGTCCAGGACGTCCGCGCCGAGGGTCACCTCCGAGCCTTCCAGCATGCTGTCGAGCTGGTCGAGGGTGCGCGGGCCGATGATCACGGAGGTCACGGCCGGGTGGGAGCGGACGAAGGCGGTGGCCAGATGGGGCAGGGGCAGGCCCGCCTCCTCCGCGACCTCGGACAGGGCGTGGACCGCCTCGGCCTTCCGGGCGTTCCCGGGGATGGAGAGGTCGAACTTCTGGCTCTCCAGACCGGCCCGTGAACTGGCCGAGAGGTCGCGGCCGGACAGCCAGCCGGCGCTGAGCGGGCCCCAGGTCAGCACGCCCATGCCGTAGCGCTGCGCGGTCGGCAGCACCGCGTTCTCCACCCCGCGGGCCAGCATCGAGTACGGCGGCTGCTCGGTGCGGAAGCGGAGGTGGCCGCGGCGCTCGGCGGTCCACTGGGCCTCGACGATCTGCTCGGCGGGGAAGGTCGAGGAGCCGATCGCCCGCACCTTCCCGGCGCGGACGAGGTCGGAGAGCGCGGAGAGCGTCTCGTCGATATCGGTCGTCGGGTCGGGGCGGTGCATCTGGTAGAGGTCGATGTAGTCGGTGCCCAGACGGCGCAGGCTGTCCTCCACCGCCCGCACGATCCAACGCCGGGAGCTGCCGCCGTGGTTGGCGTCCGGGCCCATGGAGCTGACGGCCTTCGTGGCCAGGACGACGTCCTCGCGACGGCCCTTGAGCGCCTTGCCGACGATCTCCTCGGACTCGCCGGCGGCGTACACATCCGCGGTGTCCACGAAGTTGATCCCGGCGTCCAGCGCACGGTGCACGATCCGTACGCAGTCGTCGTGATCGGTGTTGCCCCAGCCGCCGAGCATCATCGCGCCGAGCGCGTACTCGCTGACCGAGATGCCGGTGCCGCCGAGGATCCTGCGCTGCATGAGGTGCTCCTTCTGCGAGTTCTCAGGGGTTGTCGAAGGGCTTCTCCGGGGCGTGCCGGAGTGCGCCTCCGGGGCGCCCCGGAGGCGTCCGGGCACCACATTGCTGTCCGTACCGGGAGCGGACCAGGCCCGTCACAACCTGGGACGGCGGGAACCACCCAACCGGCCGTGCGCCGCATACTGGACCGATGCTGTACGCGGAAATCGAGATCAGCTCGTTCCTCAAGGCGCGCCGCGCCGCGCTCGACCCGGCCGACCTGGGCCTGCCCGGTGGCGTGAACCGGCGCCGGGTGCGCGGGCTGCGGCGCGAGGAGGTCGCCCAGCTCGCCGGCATCAGCGTCGACTACTACACCCGGATCGAGCAGGGCCGGGCGCCCGCCATCTCCGACTCCGTCCTGGATGCCATCGCGCGGGCGCTGCGGTTGTCCGGCGGCGAGGTGACCTATCTGCGCAATATCGCCGTACCCCGGCGCTTCGGAGCGGAATGCGCGCCCTGCCCCGCGCCCCGGCAGACCGTACGCCCCGAGATCCAGCAGGTCCTGGACGCGATGGCGGACACCGTCCCGGCCATGGTCGTCGGCCGCGGGCTGGACATCCTGGCCTGGAACACGCTGGGCGGCCGGATCGCCTTCGACCTGGAGGCGCTCGCCCCGGACCGGCGGAACGCCGCCCTGCTGGTCTTCCTCGACCCGGCGGCCCGCGCCCTGCACCCGGAGTGGGAGGACAAGGCCGTGGAGGTGGTCGGCAATCTGCGCGCCGACAGCGGTCGGCACCCCGACGACCCCCGGATCTGCGAGGTGGTCAATGAACTCCTCGCCCACAGCCCGGACTTCCGGCGGATCTGGGAGACGCAGTCGGTGCACGAGTGCCTGCGCGGCACCAAGCGGATTCTGCATCCCCAGGTGGGCGAGCTCGTCGTCACCTTCGAGAGCTTCCGGCTGGGCACCGACCCGGACCAGGCGCTGGTGACGTACACGGCCCCGGGCGGCTCGGAGACGGAGCGGCGCATCCGGGAGCTGGGGAAGCTCGGCGACCCGCTGCTGACCGCGTAAGGCGCGGCCGCGCTCACCCCCTAGGTGCGCGGCCCCGGTCACCCCCTAGGGGCCAGGGCCTCCCACCGCACGGTGACCTCTCCCTGGCGGCGGCGCCGCGGGTCGCCGGTCAGCGGCCAGTCCGTGGCCAGCGCCGCCACGGCCGCCCGCCAGCGCTGGCGGGCGCCCAGCGCGCCGAGCGGGGCGGCGGTGGCCCAGGCGCGGTCGAAGTCCCGCAGGAAGGCATGGACCGGCTCGCCCGGCACATTTCGGTGGATCAGCGCCTTCGGAAGGCGTTCGGCCAGGTCAGAGGGGGTTTGCAGGGCGCTGAGGCGGGCCGCGAAGGTCACCGTGCGCGGCCCCTCGGGGCCCAGCGCCACCCAGACGTGCCGCCGCCCGATCTCGTCGCAGGTGCCCTCGACCAGCAGCCCGCCGGGCGCCAGCCGTGCGCACAGCCGCCGCCACACGGCGGCCACCTCGTCCTCGCCGTACTGCCGCAGCACATTCGCGGCCCGGATGAGGACCGGCGCCCGCGTCCGCTGACCCGGCAGCGGCACCTCGAAGCCACCGTGGAGGAAGTCCAGCCCCGGCCGCTCATAGGTCCGCGCGGCCGCCACCCGCGCCGGGTCGATCTCGATGCCGACGACCCGGGCGTCCGGCCGGACCGTCCGCAGCCGGCCCAGCAGCTCCACCGCGGTCCAGGGCGCGGCCCCGTAGCCGAGGTCGACGGCGACGGGGTCGGCGGCGCGGCGCAGCACGGCGCCGTGTTCCGCGGCGATCCAGCGGTCCATACGGCGCAGCCGGTTGGGGTTGGTGGTCCCGCGAGTGGCGTTGCCGACGGGGCGGGACGGTGCGCTCGCCGGGGCGGCGGCGGGGACGGAGGGGCGGCGGGCCATGGCATCGAGAGTATGGGGTGGCCGCGGGTGCACCGTCCGCGGAGGCCCGCCGGGACCGGCCGAGGGCCTACGGGGGCGCCACCTGACCGCTCCGGGCCCGTCGGCTCCCGCCCAGGCCCCCCGGCGCCCAGGCCCACCGGGCTCCCGCCCGCCCCACTCGGTCACGCTTTGGCAAAGTACGCGGAGCGCGTGCCGAACGGAAATGGATGGCCGCGGTCAGTTGTTGGACGGGGTCGGAGGCGCGCCGCCGCCCCGCCTAGGAGGTAGCTCGACGTGAGCCAATACGTGTCCCGGCTCCGCAGTCGTCCCCATGGCCAGTTCCCGGGCCAGGCCCGGCTGCGGCTGCCCGGCAGCCCCCGCCGTCCGCGGCGGGTGGCGATGCTCAGCGTCCACACCTCCCCGCTGCATCAGCCCGGCACCGGCGACGCCGGCGGCATGAATGTCTACATCGTCGAGCTGGCCAGGAAGCTCGCCTCGATCAACATCGAGGTGGAGATCTTCACCCGCGCCACCACCGGCACCCTCCCGCCCGCCGTCGAGCTCGCCCCCGGCGTCCTCGTACGGCATGTGGACGCCGGCCCGTACGAGGGCCTGGCGAAGGAGGAGCTGCCCGCGCAGCTGTGCGCCTTCACCCATGGCGTGATGCAGGCCTGGGCCGGCCACCGCCCCGGCTACTACGACCTGGTGCACTCCCACTACTGGCTCTCCGGCCACGTCGGCTGGCTGGCCGGCGAGCGCTGGGGCGTCCCGCTCGTGCACGCCATGCACACCATGGCCAAGGTCAAGAACGCCGCGCTGGCCGTGGGCGACACCCCCGAGCCGGCAGCCCGGGTCATCGGCGAGACCCAGATCGTCCGGGCCGCGGACCGGCTGATAGCCAACACCGCCGAGGAGGCGGACGAGCTCGCCCGGCATTACGAGGCCGAGCCCGGCAAGATCGCGGTGGTGCACCCCGGCGTCAACCTCGACCGCTTCCGGCCCACCGGCGACGACGTCGCCGAGAGCCGGGCCGCCGCCCGCGCCCGCCTCGGCCTGCCGCAGGACGCGATCATTCCGCTCTTCGCCGGCCGAATACAGCCGCTGAAGGCCCCTGACATCCTGCTGCGTGCGGCCGCCGCCCTGCTGGACGGGGACCCCTCGCTGCGCTCCCGTCTGGTGGTGCCCGTGGTCGGCGGGCCCAGTGGCAGCGGTCTGGCCAAGCCCGAGGGCCTCCAGAAGCTGGCTGCCCGGCTCGGCATCGCGGATCTGGTCCAGTTCCGTCCGCCGGTCGGCCAGGAACAGCTCGCCGACTGGTACCGCGCTGCCTCCGTGCTGGTCATGCCCTCGTACAGCGAATCGTTCGGACTGGTCGCCATCGAGGCCCAGGCCTGTGGCACCCCGGTCATCGCGGCCGCGGTCGGCGGACTGCCGGTGGCGGTGCGCGACGGCGTCAGCGGCTTCCTCGTCGCCGGTCATGACCCCGCCGACTACGCCCGCGCGCTCGCCCGCTTCGTCGCGGACCCGGCCCTGCCCACCCGGATGGGCACCGACGCGGCCCGGCACGCCCAGTCCTTCGGCTGGGACACCGCCGCCGCCGCGACCGGTGAGGTCTACTCCGCCGCCATGCAGGAACACCGCCGTCACCTACGATCGCTCCATGGGTGACACGGGCGAGGAGCACGGCGTGAGCAGGACGACGGGGCAGGCCGGGCCGGCCGTGCCCCAAGGTGCGACCGCGCACGACGTGGTCGAGCAGACGCTGAACGACGCCGGCCTCGACTGGGAATCCCCCTCCGCCGGCACCTACGTCATCAAGCTCCCCGGCACCCGCAAGCTCTCCACGACCTGCTCGCTGATCGTCGGCCGGCACTCCCTCTCCATCAACGCCTTCGTCGTCCGCCGCCCCGACGAGAACCACGAGGCCGTGCACCGCTGGCTCCTCGAACGCAACACCCGCCTCTACGGCGTCGGTTACGCGATCGACAAGCTCGGCGACATCTACCTCGTGGGCAAGCTCCCGCTGGCCGCCGTCACCCCCGACGAACTCGACCGCATCCTCGGCACCGTCCTGGAGAACGCCGACGGCAGCTTCAACACCCTGCTGGAGATGGGCTTCGCCACGGCAATCCGCAAGGAGTACGCCTGGCGGGTCTCCCGCGGCGAATCCACCCGCAACCTCGACGCCTTCGCGCATCTGACGCAGCGTCCTTCGGCGTAGCCGTACGAGGAACGAGGAAGGGGCCGGGCGGGGGAGCGGCGCGGGCCTCGCGGCCACGCCACCTCCCGGGCCACCCGCCCCCATCACCCCACCGGCTCGCCCGCCCCCACCGACGTCCCGGCCTCCCGCTCCCGCACGGAAGGTCGCGGCACCGACTCCGACGACTCCCGCGTGCCCACAGCCGACTGCCCCGCGGCGGGCTGCCCCACAGCAGACTGACCCGCCGCCACCTTCCCCGCCCCGCCCTCCTGCTCCGGCAGGCCCCGGAGCAGGAGCCCGTACCCCACCGCCGCCACCGTGCCCACGGCCGCGCAGCCGGCCCACAGGACATCCGCCCCGTACTGGTCGATCACCACACCGCCGACCAGCGGGGCCGCCAGGGAGGCGACGGACCAGGACAGGGAGTACATGCCCTGGTAGCGGCCGCGGCCGTGCAGCGGGGACAGCCGTACCACCAGCCCCATCTGGGTGGGGGAGTTGATGATCTCGCCGAGGGTCCAGACGGTGACGGCGACCGCGTACATGGCGACCGAACCGGCCAGCGCCGTCAGCCCGAAGCCGTAGCCGGCCAGCAGGGCGGAGCCGATGAGCAGCATGGCCGGGCTGCGGTGCTCGATGAAGCGCGTGACCGGGATCTGAAGGAGTACGACGAGGACGCCGTTGACCGCGATGACCATGCCGAACTCGGTGCTGGAGAAGCCGTCCTGACCCATCGACACCGGCATCGAGACATAGGCCTGCTGGAAGAGCAGCGCGAGCAGCAGGTTGAGACCGACGACAGTCATGAACCGGCCGTCGCGCAGGACGGTCAGCATGGAGACCGGTGCGGGGGCCGGCCCGGTGCCCTCGTCGTCCGGACCGTCGTAAGCGCTCTGGGCGGGCCGCGATTCCGGAAGCTTCCAGAAGACCACCAGCGCACAGGCCAGCACGAGCGTGGCCTCGCCCACGAAGAGGGCCAAGTAGCCGTGCTCGGCGATGAGTCCGGCGGCGGTGGAGGAGATGGCGAAGCCGAGGTTGATCGCCCAGTAGTTCAGCGCGAAGGCACGGACGCGGTCCCCGGGGGCGACGATGTCCGCCATCATCGCCTGGACGGCGGGGCGGGAGGCGTTGCTCGCCATTCCGACCAGGCCCGCCACCACCGCGATGGCGACCGGGTCCGTCATGAAGCCGAGCAGCAAGACGGACGCCGCCGTCGACAGCTGCGCGATCAGCATGGTGGGCCGCCGGCCGAGCCGGTCGGTCATCACCCCGGCGCCTACGGACGAGATCACGCCGCCCAGGCCGTGCAGCGCCGCCACCAGTCCCGCGTACGAGGCCGAGTAGCCGCGCTCGACGGTGAGATAGAGGGCGAGGAAGGTGGCGACGAAGGCGCCCAGCCGGTTGATCAAGGTGCTGGTCCACAGCCACCAGAACTGCGGGGGGAGGCCGGAGACGCTCTCCACGGCGGCCCGTCGGAAACCGGACCGCCTGGTGGAGCCAGGCGTGGATGCGGACATGACATTTCCCCCGTCGAAATGGTGAAGCGGTGCGTGGCGGAGCTGCGGGCGGCTGCGGCCGCGGCGGGCGCCGGAAGCGCGGGCGCGGACACGGAAGGGGCGGCGACTGGTGTAAGTGGTGAGTGCGGCATCCGCACCCTACTGATCGCCCGGCTCGACCCGCCACTCAATTGACGGGAAACGTCAAACGTCGTCGGAGATCCCAGCTCCTGGACCCGCGCAGGGCCTGGTCCGGACGTCGATTACGCTCGACGCCATGGCCGACGCACCGTACAAGCTGATCCTCCTCCGCCACGGCGAGAGCGAGTGGAACGCGAAGAACCTGTTCACCGGCTGGGTGGACGTCAATCTCAATGAGAAGGGCGAGAAGGAGGCAGTCCGCGGCGGAGAGCTGCTCAAGGACGCCGGCCTGCTCCCCGACGTAGTGCACACCTCCCTCCAGAAGCGCGCCATCCGCACCGCGCAGCTCGCCCTGGAGTCCGCCGACCGGCACTGGATCCCCGTCCACCGCAGCTGGCGGCTGAACGAGCGCCACTACGGTGCGCTCCAGGGCAAGGACAAGGCGCAGACGCTGGCCGAGTTCGGCGAGGAGCAGTTCATGCTCTGGCGCCGCTCGTACGACACCCCGCCGCCCGCCCTGGAGGACGGCGCCGAGTTCTCCCAGTCGGGCGACCCGCGCTACGCGTCGATCCCGCCGGAGCTGCGCCCGAAGACCGAGTGCCTCAAGGACGTCGTCGTCCGCATGCTGCCGTACTGGTACGACGGCATCGTCCCGGACCTCCTCGCCGGCCGCACGGTCCTGGTCGCCGCCCACGGCAACAGCCTCCGCGCCCTGGTCAAGCACCTCGACGGCATCTCCGACGAGAACATCGCCGGCCTGAACATCCCCACCGGCATCCCGCTCGCCTACGAGCTGGACGCCGACTTCCGCCCCCTCAAGCCCGGCGGCACCTACCTCGACCCGGAGGCCGCCAAGGCCGCCATCGAGGCAGTGAAGAACCAGGGCAAGAAGAAGTAAGAATCGCGATCACGCCCCCGACCTGCACTTATGGTGCCGGTCGGGGGCGTTTTCACGGCCTGGGCCCACTGCGGGCCCTCAGCCCCCCGAGCCTTGCGGCCGGAGCGCCAGCCCGAGAGCCTTCCGGGCGCGGTCCCGGCTACTCGGCATGAGGTGTGCGTACACCTTCAGCGTCAGCCCTGGGTCGGAGTGCCCGAGGTACTCGCTGACGGCCTTGATGCTCTCCCCGGCGTCCAGGAGAACGGACGCGTAGAAGTGCCGCAGGGCGTGCATGCCGTGCTCCCGCGCGGCTTCGTGCTCACGGCTCTTCGCCTTGGGGATGACGCCCACCTTGGCCAGTGCGGGCTTCCAGTGGTCCTCGTTCAGTGACGTACGCCACACGTGCCCCCCGCGCGGTCCGCTGAAGATCAGGTGCTTGGTCACGGGCTGGCCGTTCGCCCGCATCCACGGCAGCGTGACTTCGACGGGCGGGAAGCGCTCGATGTGCTCCTTCAGTGCCTCTGCCACAGGATCGGGCAGAGGCACGTCACGGAGCTTGCCGCCCTTTGGGGGCGCGAATACGGGCTTGCTCAGGCTCAGCTTGAGTTGCTGCACCACGTGCAGGGTGTTGGTGTCGAAGTCCAGCTCATCGACGCACAGCCCGAGGACCTCGCCCTGACGCAGGCCGCAGCCGGCGCCCATGTCGACCATGGTGCGGAAGCGTTCGACCATGGCGGCCCGCACAGCGAAGACCCGTTCCGGCTGCCACGGGACGACACGGCGCATGCCCATCTCGGGGAGCGTCACCGTGCGCGAGTTGCAGGGGTTCCGGCGTAGGTAGCCGTCCTCCACGGCCGCGGAGAGGATGGCCCGGACGTTCGAGAAGATCACACGGGCGTACGCGCCGGACATGCCGGACGCTTCGAGCTGCGTCACGAACTCGCGAATGTGGCTTGGCTGGAACGACCCGAGCGGACGTGACCCGATGCGGGGGAAGGCGTGCAGCCTGAGTTGAGACTGCATCGACGCTCGGGTGTTCGGGTCTCCGCTCTGGCTCGCAAGCCATCCCTCCGCGAACTCCTGAAAGGACGTCCGGGACGCGTTCGGGTCGATGTAGTCGCCGCGAGCCACGTCCGCAGCCATCTTGCTCAGCCACTGCTCGGCGAGGCGCTTCTGTCCGTCGGCGAACGACTTGCTTTTGCGCTTGCCGTCGGGTGCGAAGTAGCGAGCCCTGTAGCGCAGGCCGGTGCCGTGGCGCTCGGTCTTGACGCGGACGGTCTTGCCGTTGGCGTCGGTCTCGGTCCTGAACCAACGGTCTTGAATGCTTCCTGCCATCAGAGGCGGAGTCCTTTCCCAGCATGGAGCAGGGGTGGCCGTTCAGCGGCCACCCCTGACGGCGTGTGAGGTCGCGTCAGGCCGCGACGCGGTCGACGTTCTTGAGCTGAGTGACGTAGGCCCCCACTTCGGCGGGGTCGTAGCGAACGTGCTTACCGACGCGGAAGCCGGGCGGACCGGTGCGTTTCCTGCGCCACTGGTAGACGGTTTCGAGGGGGACGCCGAAGATCTCGGCGACGTCGTTGGGGGTGAGGTACCGATCGGGCAGACCGCCGCGGAGGGTGGCGCAGGGGTCGGGTTGAGCGGAACGAGTTCGGCTCATGGGGTCCTCAGAGGTTGAGTTCACGTTGGCTTCGGGGTTCTCGGGACTTCGCGTGTGTCCGAGGTGCGGATTTCTGCGTCATTGCGTCATCAGCGTCATTCAGGCTTCTGACCTGCGGTTTCGTGTGACGCAGCGGCCAGGGGGTGCGTCATCGGCGCGTCATGGGCTGCGTCATTGAATGACGCAGATGACGCAGGATGACGCAGAGTCCGCCGTCTGCGTCATGGCTTTCGTCGCAGGTCAGGGGCCGTTTTCCGGCTGGCATGACGCAGATGACGCAGCGTCTCTCCTCTTAGGACAAAAGAGGGGGTGGTGTCTGTTGTGGTGCGGTGCGCCTTACAGCGTGAAGAAGGAGCCGCTGCGCGGCGCGACCATCGGGCGGCGTTCCGCCGAACAGCAAGAGGAGCACGCCGGGCCGGGGGTGGCCGGGGGTGCTCTTCTTGCTTGTCCGGGCGATCGTGCGGATCGCGGGTCAGAACATCCGCTTCGGATCGTGCGGTGGCGGGGCTTGCAGACGGGTCATTTCGAGGTAGCGGCCTTCGCTGGTGCGGCCCGAGTCGATGAGGACACCGCGAGCGGCAAGCGTCGGCTGGAGACGCTTGAGCCGGTCGGAGAGCACTTTGCCCGTGGTCGGCCAGCCCTTGGGCAGGGGACGCAGTTCGTCGCCGCCGTAGAGGCGACTGAGGCAGTGCAGCCACTCGGTGGAGGTCATCCGCTGCTCTCCGCCCGCCTCAAGGCCCTCGGCGTGCCTGAGGACAGTCTGCGCGAGGAGATCACCCTCGATCACGTCGTCGTTCAGATCGTCCAGGCTGGCCCGGTAGGCGGTAAGCGCTCCGAGGCCGGTTGCCGCGTCGAGCTGCGCGCACAGGTGCGCGAAGTCCGCCATCCGCAGGTCGGTAGGGGTCTCCGCCTCGGCGGCGCGGACCTTGACCGTGAGATCGAGCAAGGACCCGAGGACCACGGGCAGAACCTCCGCGTACTCCGCCCACAGTTCCGCCTCGGTGCGCCGGACGCGGGGGCGCTCCAGCCGCAGCGGCAGGAGCCGTTCCGCGAGGTCGGGCCGAATAACTCCCACGTCGATGCCAGTCAGGAGCAAGGGGCGGCGGTAGCGGGCGCGGTGAACGTCCCCGTCGGTGAAGAGGGCGCGCTTGACGTTCTCGGCGCCGGTGACGATGCAGCACATGGCGTCGGACAGGTCCGGGGTCATGTGGGAGAGGTTGTCTAGGGCCGTGACCCACCCGGCGGCGACGGCCGCGATCAGGTTCTCCTCATCCTTCGGGGGACGGCGCAGGTCGCCGCTCATGCCCTCGATGATCCGCAGGAGCATCCGCCCCGCGGTGGACTTGCCCGCGCCCTGGGGGCCGGTGAGGAACGGAGCGGGGACGGGCACAGACGGTCCGAGGCAGCCGATCAGCCAGGCGAGGGCCAGGCACTCGGTCTCCGCGTTGGCGAAGTTGCACAGCCTCAGCAGCAGGTCGATGCCCTTGCCGTCGGTGTCCTTGGCCGGCAGGGGCAGTTCCCCGGTGAGCTGGGTGCGCCGCCAGCACACCTCGCGCGGGTCGGGGATGGCGATGTCCCAGCCGGTGGGGTGGATACGGACGGACTGCCCGTCGTTGCGGCCCAGGTCCAGCCACGTCGCCCCGTCGAATCCGGGGGCCACACGGATGTGGACGGGCTGCACGTCCTCGGTCAGCGCGAGTGCTTCGATCAAGTCCAACGCCTCCTTGAGCGCGGTGCCGTTGAACACGCCGCGCCCGTCCTTGAACAGGCCGACCATGAGTTCCTGGCGGTGGCTGCCCGTGGTGCCCTGGGAGCGGATCGGGCGGGCGACGGGGTGGCCGTTCTTCTGCGCGTACACGGTGCCGTCAGCGGTGCGGAAGTACCGGAAGTGCGCCCTCGCGTAGTCGGTGATGACCTCGCGGGCGGGATTCTTCTCGTCGTCGGACATGGTCACAGTCCCAATGCGGTGAGGGCGTTGGTCCAGGCGTCGGTGCAGTGCCGGGGGGATTCGCCCTTGGCCTGAGCGGCGGTGAACAGTCGCGCGACGTGGGTGTCGGTCAGGCAGCCGCACCGGCCGTGGGCGGACAGCACGGCGAGGAAGGTGCGGTAGACGGTGGTGTGCACCGCGCTGCGGGCCTCGGCGATGCGCTGCTCAGCCATGGCGATGCCACGGTCCAGATAGACGGGCGAGCGATGGCGACACGTCCCGCTCCCGGGCCCTGTGGGCACGGCGATGACTTGCGGCACCGGCCGGGCCGCAGAGGGTTCCTTCACGGCCAGCGCCCGCACGGCGTCCGGCAGGTCGGTCATGGTGCCGGTGCCGGTGCCGGGGCCGAGCCAGCGGGCGTAGGCCATGTGCGACTTAATGTCGACACCGGGCCGCACGGCGTTCGCGGACTGCATCGCACCTCGGTAGATCCAGTGCTCCCCCCGCGTCGTGCGCACGGTCCGGGTGGCGGGGAGCGTGTGCCGGGCCCAGGTGACTGCCTCGGTGTTGTCGAGGTCGACGACGGTCAGCCCTGCCCCACCGGGGTGATAGGCCACCGCCTGAGCCTCCTCCCACGCCTGCGCCCACAGGCGCCCACTCAGAACGGCGGGGTTGGTGGTGGCGGCGGCCCATGCGTGGCAGATGCGGGGGCAGTGGCAGGGGCCGGGGGTCTTCATGTTCGGCCGGCCGCTGCAGGCGTTGTCGCGGCAGGCGGGGCAGTTCCCGAACGGGACCTTCCCCGCCCGCAGCGGAAGGGCAGGAATCCCGCGTCGCGCCAGATTGAGAGCGACGGCGAGATGGCCGGGTGCTCGCCGGATGGGAGCGGGTTGCGTCATGCTGGGTGTCTCCTCTTCACGCTGGATGGAGACCAGGGCGGGCCGCCTCACGCCAATGACTGCGGCCCGCCCTAGCCATGGCTAGGCGCAGGTGCAGTCGGGGCGTTCGCTGGAGCCGTCGGCACCGCACTGGCAGCAGTGGGGGTAGGGGTAGGACTCGCTGCCGTCGGTGGGGTCGCACAGGTCGCAGTCGATGAACTCGTCGTCGACGGGCATCAGGTCACCTCGGGTTCTTGCCGGACTTGTTGTTGCTGGACTTGTTGTTCCGGTCGCGCAGTTCGCGCTCCAGCCGCTCGCGCTGCTCCTGATCCATCACCTGGCCTCCTTCGGGGTGCCGGGGACGGGGCGGGTGGAGGGGTCGCGGGTCCAGCCGCCGTCGCGGGCGGAGTACTCCCGTACGTCCTCGGGCCGGGCCTTTTCGGGGTCGCGGGTGGGCATGCCGCGCTTGAGTGGCACGATGGGCTCCGTCTCTTCGGAGATGGGAGCGGGCCCGGTCGGTGTCTTGGCGGATGACGGCCGGGCCCGCGCTGTTGTGGAGCGGCTTCTGACGCGCTCCCCGCCCGCCCCCACGCGGAGGGCGGACAGGCAGCGGTCAGCGGCCGTGGATCCAGTTCCAGATCGCCATGGCGGTGCCGACGATCCCGATGCCGGCGGCCATCCGGAGCGCGGGGCGGAAGGACACCGGCTCGTGGGTGGCACGGTGTTCGGCACGGTCGTGGTCGGCTTCAGCGAGCGTTTCGCGGAGCGGCCAGGAGATGCCGCAGTGGTCGCAGCGGTAGCGGTAGTGGTTCATCGAGAACCTCTTTCGGCTGGAGGTAGGGCGGTAGGTAGGCGCCTGGTAGGCGAGTTGGTAGGCGCCGGGCTGACCTGCGGTTTCTACCCGCCTACCGGGGCCCCTGAGAGGGTCTCTGGAGCGAGGGGAGGGGAGGGGTCGGCGACGGTCTCGGCGGGCCCCTCGGGCGGGGTGCTGGCGGGCGCCTGAGCGGGCGCCGACGGAGGGCCGGACGGGGCCCCCTCCCCGGCCGCCGCGGGGGCCTCCCCGGCACCGGCCGGGAGGTCCCGTAGGCGCACCCCCTGCCGCACCCGCTGGCGGCCGTCGAGGGTGAGCTTGAACCCCTTCTCCTCGACCGGGATTTCCCACTCGGCGAGCGCGTCCTTGAGCGCGTCCTTGTCCCAGTCGCCCAGCTCGCCCGTGGCGAGGAGGTCATCGAGGTGCGCGCCCTGGTGCTGCGTCCCGGCCAGGCAGCGGACGAGCCGCGCGACGGATTCGAGGTCCGGCTCAGGCTCGGGCTCGTCCAGCTCCTGGTCCTCGACGAGATCCTGGTGCTGGTCCTCGGTGGCGGCCGGCTTGGTCAGGTCAACGCGGGGCTTGGCCTTGCCGGGTGGGGGAGGGGAGGGGGCGAACATCAGGGCGCCGCCGATCCAGCCGACCACGACCACCGGCATCACGATCTGCGGGGTGGTGTGGGCGACGTAGGCACCGGCGTAGAGGCCGAAGCCGCTGTAGAGCAGCCGGGACCCGGCCTCCTTGGCGCCCTCGGCGGTGATCCAGGCCCAGCCCTTGCCGATCAGGACGGCGGAGCCGGAGCACAGCGCACGGGCGAGCTGGCGGGTGGGGAGGTAGGCCCGGAGGCCGGGGGAGTCATGGCCGGCCTCGGTCCGCTCCCCCGCCTCCGTCATGGTCTCGCTGGTCATCAGGCCACCCCGAGAGCCTGGTTGAGGAACGCAGCCAGGGTCGTGTTGAACACGCCCCAGATGCCGCCCGCGCCCGCGAAGATGGTCGCCGCCGCGATGCCGAACAGCGCGGCGGTCCGGGGCTTGAGCTTCTTGCCGTAGATGATCGCGACCAGGCAGAGGGCGATGGCTCCCATGCCGACGTTGCCGCCGACTCCCCCCTGGATCGCAGAGGCCAGGCCCTTGGTGACGTTGCCGGGGGTGCTCCAGATGCTGGCCGCCGTGGCGTAGAGGACGCCCGCGACCAACCCGACGCCAGCCGCCTGCATCTGGTCGAGCTTGATCTTGTGCTGGCCCTTGACCCCCATCACGAGGATCACCGTGGCGGCCAGCGCGGCGCCGCTGGCACCGAGGGTGCCGAGGATCTGGCCGCCCTGGATACCGGCGTGTGCTGCTGCGAGCGTGAACATGTGAACTCCTAGAACGCGGTGGGTGTGTAGAGGCACAGGGCGAGGACGGCGGCGGCCAGCGGGGCGCGGCAGACCCACGCCAGCGGCGGCCACCAGTGGCGGGTGCGGCGGTCGACGAGGACGGCGGCGGCGCCGCAGATGGCGACGCCGACGATGAGGGAGGCCCCGATGCTGGCCTCCCGGCCGCACTCCTCCAGGAGGTGCTTGATGGGCGGGCCGATGTGCAGGTACCAGCCCAGCCCGGCGGCGCTGCCGTTGTAGAGCAGGCGCCGGGCGCGAGGGTTGAGCTCGATGCCCTTGGCGCCGGCGGGCAACCAGCCCGAGACCTTCGAGGACGCCGTCGAGGCCGCGGAGCGGGTGGTGGCGACGAACCGGTCGTACGGCCGCGCCTCGTCCTCCTCGGTGTCCGGGGCGGGAAACTGGGCGTCGCAGGCCGGGCAGAGGTAGGCGACCAGCTCGCCGTAGGTGTCGTGGACCTCCAGCAGCTCGGGGTGCTCGCACGGCGGCACCGGGTCGGTGTCCACCTCCTCGGCGTCGTCGCCGAGGGCGACCCCCTCCCCTGTCCACCAGAACGGGAGGCGGCCAGCCGGGGCCGTCACCGCACGCGGCGCGGGGACCTCGGCAGCGTCGGCGGTGCCATCGCCGTAGAGGGCCTCCCACCAGTCATCTGCGGTGGTGTCCGCCGGAGTCGGGAGGTGGACGGTCGGCGGGGTCGAGGGCGGAGGAGGCGTCGTCATGCCGCACCGCCGAGCCGCCGACGCAGCCACGCGCGCACCCGCAGCTCGTCAGCGTCCGGACCGGCGATGACCGGCCGCCGGGCGGCCACGTAGCCGGGCGGGAGGCTGGCCGGGGCGGGCTCGACGTCTCGCCACCAGCCCTGTACCGGCAGGATTGTGCGCGTCAGCACGATGGGCTCGCTCACGCCACCTCCCTCAGAGGCATGGCCATCTGGCCGGCGTGGGAGGGGCGTTTCGGGGATGTCGACGACGAACGGCTGGCTGGAGGGACGCCCGGGGCGCTGCCGCGGGGAGGCCCAGGTATTGGTTCGCATTGTTCCTCCTCCTTGAGGCTGGGGATGTCAGCTCGCGATGGCGGTGGGAAAGGCGGCCAGCTGGGGTTCGCGGGTGCGGACTCGGGCGCGTGCGGTGCGGGCGGTGGATTCGGAGGTGCCAAGGCCGGCGGCGGCCATGGCTTCGGTCATGCGGGCGGTGTTCGGCTGGGTGAAGTCCGTGCCGTACAGGGCGCGGATCAGTTGGTCGACGCGGTTGGGGTAGATCACCGGGGTGCACAGGTCGACGGGCGTCGAGGTCTCCTCGACGGGGTCGGCCGGTGCGTCGGCGGGCGTCGACGGTGCCTTGGTGTCTGCTGCCTCCAGGAGCGGTTCCGGTAGCGGGAGGTCCGCCGCTGGGGTGGACTCGGTGACCGGTTCGGCGGTCTGGTCGGGCGCCTTTTCGACGGGCGTCGACGGGCGGTTGACGGTGTCGGCATCTGCGTCGCCGGGCGTCGTGATGCGGGCGGCGAGATAGGCGTGGACCTGCCGCATCAGGGCGCCGAAGGCCAGGAGGGCCGCGACCGGTGGTACGGCGGCTACGACGTAGTCGAGGCATTGGGCGTGGTCGCCGACGCCTGCCACGTTCAGGGCGATGGAGCCGCCTGATCCGGCTGCGGCCAGGAGGATTGCCCATCCGTCGACCCGGTGGGCCAGGGAGGCGCGCAGGATGAGGAGTTCGCCGATGACGATGAACAGGTCGACGGTGGCGGGCCAGGCCCAGGAGCGGGCGGTTGCGTCGGCCATGCCGTGGCGGGCGGCGACTTCCTGCAGGTGCTCGTAGGACAGCCAGAACGCCGCGGCGGTCAGAAGCACGGTCAGGGCGCCCGCCAGCACGGCGATGACGTAGCCGATGTCGACGGGCGTCGACGAGGCGTTGACGCCCGTCGACCGGTCCTCGACGCGGAGCGACGCACCAAGATCGGTGGTGGTGTCTTCGTGGCTCATGCGTCGGTCTCCCTGGGCTCGTAGACCATGCCCAGGTGCCACAGATGGCCACTGGCCTCCTGGAGTTGGCCGAGCAGTTCAGACAGGGCCAGCCGTGCCTCCAGGAGCGCCACACCGGCACCGTGCGCGTGTTCCTCGGGCGTCGTCCCGTCATCCGGGGCGAGCCTTCCGGCCGCCAGATCGCGGTGCACACGCCTGTCCATGTGCTCGGTCGCCTGCTGCAACCGCGCGCACATCTCCACCAGGGCGATCACAGCGCGGCTGACCTCGGGCGTGCTGTCGTACCCGCCGGCCATGGCGGCGTGGTTGTGCTGGCGCACCGCCTCGGATGCGGCCTGCATGTGTGCGGCGGGGGTCAAGGACTCGCTCATGCCGCATCGCCGGTCTGCGCGGCGTTGCGGTTGGCCAGGACCCGCCGCTCGGCCAGCACCCGGCGCCGGGCCCGGCGGTGACGCCGCTCCTTCAGCTCCGAGAGAGGAGGGTTCAGCAGGGCGATCTGCTCGTCCAGTCGCACCACGTCCTCCAGGATCGACAGCATTTCCGCGTCGATCGCGTCCAGCTCCGCGGCCGTCGGCCCGCGGTCGAACTCGGTGGCGGTAACGACCGCCTGAACAGCAGCGATGTTCCTCATCGGGTCGTGCTCCCTTCGCAGTGGAACGGCCCAGAAAGCGGCCCCGGTGCTCGAACACCGGGGCCGCGCGCCGTTGTGGAACCAGGGGGTTCCGGCTCCCCTCAGCCCCGCCCGTACGGCACAGGCCGGACGGGCGGAGGAGGCAACCGGCCGCAGCGTCATAGGGCTGCGGGGCCAGGTAGAGGCGGACCGGAAGTCGTGGAGGCGCCGCCGAGCGGTCCATCAGGGCGGCGCCGAGGTATGTCGTCGGTTCACACCGACCTCCCACAGAGAGCAGGGATGCGGCTTCACCGGTGCGCCGTTGCCACGGAGCACCGGTCCCGAGCCGGGAAAATCGGGCGCGTCATCGTCACTGCTCTGACGCCAGCAGGGCGGCGCGTACGGGGTGGCGCTCCCCGGTGAAGGGGGCGTCCTCAGAGCCAGTACGCGGGCAGGACAGGTTCACCTGCCGCTAAGTGGCCGCCGCGGCCATCACCCGGGCCGTTGCGGGGGACGGGGACTTGCACCCCGTCGACTTGTCACGCTGTTCAGTTCTCAAGGAACGACCAGCTCAGGGCCCCACTTGCACGAGCCATCCCGAACCGACACGCCCACAAAGCAGCCCAAAGAAGGGCCCCTTGGCGAGCCGCCACCAGCCCGGATTTGCTGTCCCGGGACTGCTTGGCACGTCCATGAGATTGGCATGCTGTCCCGGGACTGTCAACAGTCCCGGGACAGCGCTATCCCGGGACTGTGGTTCACTAGCGGGGTTGAGAGAGGGGTACTACATGGCACCCAAAACGCCGCAATGGCGCGGACTCGCAGAACAGATCGCGCAGGAGATCGCAGCCGGCACCGCCGGGTATCGCCCGGGAGATCAGCTGCCCCAGATTCGGGAACTGGTCGCCCAAGGCAAGGGGTCAAAGACCACGATCCTCGCGGCGTACAAGGCCTTGGAGGCTGAGGGCTTGGTCAGCATGGTCCGAGGGCACGGTACGAAGGTCCGCGAACGCCCGCCGCACCAGATTCGCCGGCATCAAGAGCGCTACGTCTGGGAGAAAAGACTGGCGAGGCGACCCGACGAAGTACGCCGGAGCCAAGGGGTCATAGACAAGGACACCAGCCTGGACCACGACCAGATCGAGACCCACGCGACGTTCAGCACCATCCCCGCAGATGACAACCTTGCCGAACGGTTCGGGGTGGAGACCGGCACCCTGATGCTGCACCGGCAGTACTGGCACAGCACCTCTGGGGATACAACCGCACTGTCGCTGATCGACTCCTACCTGGTCCACGAGGTTGCTGCCCAAAACCCCGATCTGTTGGACAGCTCCAAGGAGCCGTGGCCCGGAGGCACACACCACCAACTGAGCACCATCGGGATTGAGATCGACCGCATCGACGACGGGGTCAGGACCCGGCTAGCCACCCAGGCCGAGGCGCGGAAGCTGGGCATCCCTGTTGGCGGCGCAGTGATCCTGCTGGACAAGACCAGCGTGTCTACCGATGGCGACGTCGTTGAGTACTCACACGTGGTGCTTGCCGGGGAGCGGACGGAGCTTCAGTACTCCGTGCCGCTGGAGAGGTGGACCCAGTGACCCAGTTCGTATCGATCGTGACGCCGGTGCACGACACAGCGTTGAGCTTCCTGTCCGAGGCATTCGCCTCGCTCCGCGCGCAGGAACTGCCGGATGGCTGGGAGTGGGAGTGGCTGGTCCAGGTCGACGGCGGCAAGCAGACCGACGTGCCGGTCGACATCCGCGAGGACTCTCGCGTCATGGTGAGCGACAACCGGCGCGGCGGCCCTGGAGTGGCCCGAACCCTGGCTTGGGGGCGCAGCCGGGGTGAGCTGGTGAAGGTTCTCGACGCCGACGACATCCTGCCCGGCGGCGCTCTCGCCCGAGACATCGAGGTCATGGAGACGCACCCGTCCGTCGGCTGGACTGTCTGCCGGGTGCTCGACCTCATGCCAGACGGCTCACTTCGGCACAACACGCTCGGCGACCCCGAACCCGGTCTGCTCGTCCGAGGCGACCTGTATGCCTACTGGAAATCCACTCACCGACCCCAGGTTCACCCCGCGTCGCTCTGCGTCCGAGAAGGCCTGATCGCGGAAGCAGGTGGATGGATGGCCCTACCCGCGTCCGAGGACACCGCCCTCCTGATGGCCCTCGATGTGATGGCTGACGGCTGGTTCATCGGTGAGACCGGTCTCCATTACCGCAAACACCAGGGACAGACGACCGCCCACCCTGACCACCGCTCGGGTGCGGAGTGGGAGGCTCGGATGGCAGCGATCCGCAAGCATGCGGAGGCCCTCGCGCTGCGGCGTCGGGGGGCTGCTCCTCTTCATGAGTGAGGGGGGCTGGGGCGACACCGCCGGGCCCTCTCTGGGCCCTCCGAAGGCGACAAGCAACAGCCAACAACGACCAACGATGACAGCCCGATCGCAGGTCAGCGGTAGTTTGTGTCCCGCTGACCTGGTCGAAAAAACGGGCCCGCCAGACCCAGGGCAAGAAGAAGTAGCCCACGCAGCAGCAGTCCGCACCGCGTGTGCGGAGCAGGCCCCCGGTCCGCGGTGATACGCATCGGCCGGGGGCCTTGGCGTGCGCTCGGCGCACCGCCCATCCGGGCAGGTCAGAGCCCCAGGAGGGCGCCCTCGCCCGGACCGTTCCGGCGGCGCCCGACGGGCAGCCGTAGCTGAGAACAAGGGCAGCAGGCAGCATGGAAGAAGGGGTGTCGTCTGCGATCTGGAGGATGAGCTCGATGCCCAAGTTCATGGACATTCATCACGGTATGAAGGGCCTCACGGCCGACGAGTTCAAGGCCGCGCATCAGGCCGATCTCGCTATCCAGGGCGAGGAGGGCGTGACCTTCGAGAACGCCTGGGCCGACACCGAGTCCGGCGATGTGTTCTGTCTGTCGGAAGCGCCGTCGGCGGGAGCGGTGCAGCGCATACACGAGCGCGCCGGCCACAAGGCGGATGAGATCCATCCGCTGGCGATCACGCTGTGACGACGGCGGAATGACGGAATGCGGGACGGCCCCGGCCGGAGGGTCGTGAAGACCGACCGGCCGGGGCCGCCGTGGCGCTGTGCCGTCGGGGTCGCTAGCAGCCGCCGCCGCACTGGCACGGTCCGCCCGACTGGCAGCCGCAGCTGCAGCCGGGGCCGCAGCCACAGGCGCCGAGCAGCGGGAGCCGCGGGCGGTCGACGGCCGTCGGGGCCTCGGCCGCGGGGTTGGGGGAGTCCGCCATGGGTGCCATGCATTGCCTCCTAGGGGTCACCTGCTGCCCATTGCAAGCCCGGGTGACGAGGCGCGTCAACGGCGCGTGGAAGCACACGTCAACGGCGCACGGTGGCTCATGGGGCGGACTCGCGCCCTCCGCCCGCCGCTGCCGTCAGGCTCCCTCCACCGCCGTCGGCGGGGCGATCTCGTCGGCGTGCTCGCCGGTGACCAGGTAGACGACCCGCTTGGCGACGGACACCGCGTGGTCGGCGAAGCGCTCGTAGTAGCGGCCCAGCAGGGTCACATCCACGGCCGTCTCGATGCCGTGCTTCCAGCGGTCGTCCATCAGGTGCTGGAAGAGCGTGCGGTGCAGCATGTCCATCGCGTCGTCGTCCTGCTCCAGCTGGAGCGCGAGGTCGACGTCCTTGGTGATGATGACCTCGGCGGCCTTGGCCATCAGGCGCTGCGCCAGCTGCCCCATCTCCAGGATGGTGGCGTGCAGATCCTGCGGAACGGCGGTCTCCGGGAAGCGCAGCCGGGCCAGCTTGGCCACGTGCTGGGCCAGGTCGCCGGAGCGCTCCAGGTCGGCGCTCATCCGCAGCGAGGTGACGACGATCCGCAGGTCGGTGGCGACCGGCTGCTGCCGCGCCAGCAGGGCGATGGCGCGGGCCTCCAGGTCGCGCTGGAGGTCGTCGACCTTCTCGTCGGCGGCGATGACGTTCTCGGCCAGCTTGAGGTCCGCGTCGAGTATCGCCGTGGTGGCGCGCCCGATCGCGGAGCCGACGAGCCGGGCCATCTCGACCAGGCCCTCGCCGATCGAATCCAGCTCCTCGTGGTACGCGTCCCGCATCAGTGACCTTCTCTCGCTTCGATGTGGTGATGTGGCGTGGGAGGTGGAACGGGGTGCAGGGTGACCTGTGCCCACGCTCTCACGGCCGGTGCCCGCGCGGCCCGGATCCCGGAGGAGCGCTCCGCGGAGCCGGTACTCCGCGGTGCCGTGCTCCGGAGGGGCGCCCGCCCGCGGTGGCTCAGGGTGTCCGGTCGCGGGTCGGAGCGGAACCGGTCCGGCACCCGCACCCTCACCTTGCGGGCGCCGCGCGACCTGCGGTGCCACCGGGGGTGAACCCGCACCGACGTGAAGGTGAACTCTGGGCGACGTATCCACTGCCCCGAGGCCGGTCGGGCGGTTCACCTGGCCGTGCGCCGGAGCGGCGGGGCGCACGCGCCGGTTTCCCTAGGGGTATCCGGCGGGCGGGCACACGCTCCGCACCGGCCTCCGGAGTGAACCGGTGTGGACGCCACGGTGAACTCTGGGCGACGGCTGTTCGAGCAGGGCCTCGCACGGCTGGGGAAGTGTCCGACCCGGCGCATAACCTGGAGTCATGAACGTGGATGCGGCCGTCGCCGCAGTGGCAGCGATCGCCGGCTTGTGCACCGGCGTCTTCGCCATGCTGGCGTTCCGCTGGAGCGAGCGCGATCAGGCCAAGCCCACCCGCAGCTCGCTGCACGTCGACGCCGCGCTGCCGCCCGGGGTCGACACCGTGCTCTCGGTGCTCCGCTCCTCCGCCGTGGTGCTCGACGAGGCCGACGCCGTCGTCAAGGCCAGCTCCGCCGCGTACGCCCTCGGGCTGGTCCGCGGCGGCAAGCTCGCCGTCGAACCGATGATGCAGATGGCCCGCGACACCCGCAGGGACGGCGAGATACGCCAGGTCGAGCTGGACCTCCCGCGCCGCGGCACGGGTCGTGGCGAGGCCCTCGCGGTCTCCGCCAGAGTCGCCCCGCTCGGCTCCCGGCTCGTCCTGCTGCTGGTGGAGGACCTCACCGAGGCCCGCCGCATAGAAGCGGTCCGCCGCGACTTCGTCGCCAACGTCAGCCATGAGCTCAAGACGCCGGTCGGCGCCCTGTCACTGCTCTCCGAGGCCGTGATGGACGCCAGCGACGACCCCGAGGCCGTCGAGCGCTTCGCCGGCCGGATGCAGAACGAGGCGACCCGCCTGACCAGCCTCGTCCAGGAGCTCATCGATCTCTCCCGGGTGCAGAACGACGACCCGCTGGAGGACGCCGAGCCGGTCCGGGTCGACGAGCTGGTCGCCGAGGCGATGGACCGCTGCCGCCAGCAGGCCGGTGCGAAGCAGATCACCATGGCCGTCGGCGGCACCGCCGACCTGCATGTCTGGGGCAATCGCGGCCAGCTCGCGGCGGCCCTGGGCAACCTCGTCGAGAACGCCGTCAACTACTCCCCGGCGCGCACCCGCGTGGGGATCGCCGGACGCCATGTCTCGGCGCCCGGTGGCGACCTGATCGAGATCGCGGTGACCGACCAGGGCATCGGGATATCCGAGAAGGACCGCGACCGCGTCTTCGAGCGGTTCTACCGCGTCGACCCGGCGCGCTCGCGCGCCACCGGCGGGACCGGCCTCGGCCTCGCCATCGTCAAGCACGTGGCCGCCTCGCACGGCGGGGAGGTCACGGTGTGGAGCGCCGAGGGACAAGGCTCCACCTTCACCCTGCGTCTCCCGGAAGCCGGGGCCGTACGCGACCGCGAACGGCCCGCCGACCTCTCAGCGGAGGGCCTCGACGAAGAGGACCGCCCGTACGAGACCTTCAACGATCCGCTCCCTGCTCACCCAGCCCCGGAGGTCCTTCCGTGACCCGAGTGCTTGTCGTCGAGGACGAGGAATCGTTCAGCGATGCACTGTCGTACATGCTTCGCAAGGAGGGCTTCGAGGTCGCCATCGCGGCTACGGGCCCTGACGGACTGGACGAGTTCGAGCGCAACGGCGCCGATCTCGTGCTGCTGGACCTGATGCTGCCCGGCCTGCCCGGCACCGAGGTCTGCCGCCAGCTCCGCGGCCGCTCCAATGTCCCGGTCATCATGGTGACCGCCAAGGACAGCGAGATCGACAAGGTGGTCGGCCTGGAAATAGGAGCCGACGACTACGTCACCAAGCCCTTCTCCTCCCGCGAACTGGTCGCCCGGATCCGCGCCGTGCTGCGCCGCCGCGGCGAGCCCGAGGAGGTCGCCCCGCAGGCCCTGGAGGCCGGTCCGGTCCGGATGGACGTGGACCGCCATGTCGTCACGGTCGCCGGCGGCAAGGTCGACCTGCCGCTGAAGGAGTTCGACCTCCTGGAGATGCTGCTGCGCAACGCCGGCCGGGTGCTGACCCGTATGCAGCTCATCGACCGGGTCTGGGGCGCCGACTACGTGGGCGACACCAAGACGCTGGACGTGCACGTCAAGCGGCTGCGCGCCAAGATCGAGCCCGATCCGGGCGCACCGCGCTACCTCGTCACGGTCCGCGGCCTGGGCTACAAGTTCGAGCCGTAAACCGGCCTGTGCACCAGTGAGCCGCGCTGCGCCGCGCGGCTGAGGCACTACGCGTCAGGGGCGCCCCTCCGATCTGGAGGGGCGCCCCTGACGCGTACTGGTGACGGCCTGCCGCCGTCGTGCGGCCGGCTCAGTCCTCGGCGTGGTCCGCCGCCGTGGTCGGCTTACCCGAACCGGACGGGGACGCGGAGCCGGACGGCTTGCCCGAGGGCTTGCCGGACGCGGACGGCGACGGCGAGCCGGACGGCGACGGCAGCTGCGACGGCCCGTAGCCCTCGAAGTAGTTCTTCGCCGGGACGACGTAGGCGTTGATCCGCACCTGGCCGGTGGAGCTGAACTTGAAGGTCAGCGGCTGCGCGTTGCCGTCCTGGACGGCCTCCCGGCCGCTGGCGAGGACGGCCGAGGGGTTGCCCTCGCCGCCGATCACGACGGAGCCGCCGGCGGGCACGGTGATCGGGCCGGAGCCGTGGTCGGCCGGCGCGAGCTTGGCCGTCTGGCCACTGCCGTTGACGGAGATCGCGGTCAGCTTCTGGTCCTTGAGGCCGCTGTTGAACACCGTCGCGGAGATCACGGCCGGGCCCTTGGCGTCCACCTCGGGCTGGGTGATCACGTTGGCGTTCTGGATCTTGATGTCGCCCACGGAGGTCGCGGCGTTGTCCGGCTTGACCTCCAGCGTCTGGGCGTCGTTCCCGGCCCCGCACGCGGACAGCGTGGCGATCGAGAGCGAAAGGACGGTGGCGGCGAGGACGCCGCGTCGAAGGCTGCGGCTCACGGCGGCGGCATCTCCTTGACGAGCTACGGCGGCCGAACGTTCGTGCCCGGTCGCGGATGGACGGCTGGGGCGGCCTCCGTACGCGTCATGACGACGGGTGCGTAAAGCCGCCCTAAGGGTGTGTCAGCGCCGCTAGGTTACCGAGCCGCCCACGCGCCGCCGCACCCGACCCGCCCCCAGCGTGATCAGCGGCCCGCCACCGCCGTCCGGACCCCCGTTCCGCCGCCCCCGACACGCGGCCCCGAACGGGAGCCGACGGCGGCCGGAGCACCCGGGAAGAGGGCGGGAGAACGCACCGGGAAACGGGCGGCCGCACGCGGTACACGGAACGGCCCGCGGAACGGCGGCTGGAACGGCTCCCGGAACGGTTCGCAGATCAGACGGAGTCGAGAACGTTCTCAAGAACGGGCATGAATTTTCGGCACGCGGCTGTTCGGGTGGTGAGGGGCTGGTTTCCTTCCTGGGAAAAGCGGTATTCGCAGGGAATGTGAAGGGCTCGCGGAATTGATCACACTCTTCGCCCGCCGGTTCGTGATCAATTCCGGAATCCGCCCCAAGAGGCCCCTGAGCAGCCGAACGGAGTACCGGAACTCGCTCGTGTGGATCCGTGCAAACCGGGACGTTCGGCCTGCCGATCATCGCCTTCCCGGTACGTGACGGGCATGTTTCCGCTCACCCGTGCAGCCCCTCCGACCTGCGAATTCCCGTCTCCGGAGGCCCCTCGCAGCACGTTCCGGTCGCTGTTGTCAAGCCCCGAGATACGCCCTGACCTGCGAAAACGCCATTCAGAACGGCCCGTTCCCGTGTTAGCATGGATAGCCACGGAAGGGGTACCTGTCACATGACGTTCAAGGTTGGCGACACCGTGGTCTATCCCCATCACGGGGCCGCGCTGATCGAGGCCATCGAAACTCGCCAGATCAAAGGCGTGGACAAGACCTACTTGGTGCTGAAGGTCGCCCAGGGCGACTTGACTGTTCGTGTGCCAGCGGACAATGCGGAGTTCGTCGGCGTACGCGACGTGGTTGGTCAGGACGGGCTGGACCGGGTCTTCGAGGTGCTTCGCGCACCGTATGCCGAAGAGCCCACGAACTGGTCCCGTCGCTACAAGGCAAATCTCGAGAAGCTCGCCTCCGGCGATGTGATCAAGGTTGCCGAAGTGGTGCGTGACCTGTGGCGGCGTGAGCGTGAGCGCGGCCTCTCCGCCGGTGAGAAGAGGATGCTCGCGAAGGCGCGCCAGATCCTGGTGAGCGAGCTCGCTCTCGCGGAGAACACCAACGAGGACAAGGCCGAGGCCCTGCTCGACGAGGTACTCGCGTCCTGACGACGCTGAAGCATTGGCCATAACCGGCGTTGGCGCCATCCAACGCAGGCAAAGCCAGCGCCAGGAAATCCACTCCACGGAAATCCTACGCAGCGACGACGTAGCAATGCCGCGGTGCCCGAGTGACGATCGATTCCCCGAGGGGAAGCGGTCCGTTGCCGGGCGCTGCGGCATATCTGCGGGTGTTACGACGGATCCATGGGGGCCGGTTGGTGCCGGTGAGGACCACCGCCCCCCTGTGACGTGCCGGGCCCGGGCAGCTGGCTCGACCGATGTCACGGAAGGGTCCGGTCAAGGCGTCGCGCCCGGCACTCCCCCCGTAGGGGGCACGCCCAGGCCATACCCACCTCGTCCGAGGAAACAAACCTGTCTGCGTCAATTCCGGGCTCGCCCCGGACTCCGGAGTCATCGATGCCAGATCCCCCCCGTCCCCTCCGCACCGCCGCGGTGATTCCCGCCGCCGGCCGTGGTGTCCGGCTCGGTCCCGGCACCCCCAAGGCGCTGCGCACCCTGGGCGGCACCCCCATGCTGGTGCACGCCGTCCGTGCGATGGCCGCGTCCCGTGCCGTCTCCGTGATCGTCGTGGTCGCGCCGCCCGACGGCGCCGCCGAGGTCAGCCGCCTGCTCGATGAGCATCCGCTGCCCGGGCGCACCGACCTGCGGGTCGTCCCCGGCGGCGGGACCCGCCAGGAGTCCGTCCAGCTCGGTCTGGCGGCGCTCCCGGACACCATCGACGTGGTGCTGGTCCACGACGCCGCGCGGCCGCTGGTCCCGGTCGACACGGTCGACGCGGTGGTCGCCGCCGTCCGCGCCGGTGCGCCCGCCGTCGTCCCGGCGCTGCCGCTGGCCGACACCGTCAAGCAGGTCGATCCGCAGCCGCAGGGCGCCCCCGAACCGGTGGTCGGCACCCCGGAGCGGGCGCTGCTGCGCGCCGTACAGACGCCGCAGGGCTTCGATCTGGCGACCCTGCGCAAGGCGCATGACACCGTCGTCGAGGGCGAGGGCGTCACCGACGACGCCGGGCTGGTCGAACGGCTCGGCTCGCCGGTCGTGGTCGTTCCCGGCCACGAGGAGGCGTTCAAGGTGACCCGGCCGCTGGACCTGGTCCTGGCCGAGGCCGTACTCGCCCGCAGGAGGGCCACCGATGGCTATGTCTGAACCGATTCCCGCCGCGGCCCCGGCCGCCCCGCTGCTCCCGCTCGTCGGCATCGGCACGGATGTACACGCCTTCGAGCAGGGCCGTGAGCTGTGGTGCGCCGGGCTGCTCTGGGACGCCGCGGAGAGCGACGGCTACGGCCTGGCCGGACACAGTGACGGCGATGTGGCCGCCCATGCCGCCTGTGACGCGCTGTTCTCGGCCGCCGGTGTCGGCGACCTGGGGGCGCACTTCGGCACCAGCCGCCCCGAGTGGTCCGGTGCGTCCGGGGTGACGCTGCTGGCCGAGGCCGCGCGGATCGTGCGGGCCGAGGGCTTCACCATCGGCAATGTCGCGGTGCAGGTCATCGGCGTCCGCCCGAAGGTCGGCAAGCGCCGCGACGAGGCCCAGAAGGCGCTGTCGGCGGCCGCCGGGGCGCCGGTCTCGGTCTCCGGCACGACCTCGGACGGACTGGGCCTGACCGGCCGCGCCGAGGGCCTGGCCGCGGTCGCCACGGCGATCGTCTTCCGTACGGCCTGACCGGACCCCGCAGGGCCCGGACCGGCGGACGCGGCGCCCGGCATTCCCCCGTATGGAGCGGGAATGCCGGGCGCCGCGCGGGTGTTGGGGGGACCATCGGAGTACTCGTGTCCCTCGGAACGGCCCGCAGGAAGGACCCCTCGTGACTGCCACCCTGTCCGACGACCTCAAGAAGCTCCTCGACACCCCGGTCTTCGTGACCGTGGCGACCGTCCAGCCCGACGGCAGCCCCCAGGTCTCCCCGGTCTGGGTGAAGCGCGACGGCGACGATCTGCTGATCTCGACGACCGTCGGCCGCCGCAAGGAGCGCAACCTCCGCCGCGACGCCCGGGTCTCCGTTGTCGTCCAGCCCTTCGACGCGCCCTATACGTACGCCGAGGTCCGCGGCTCCGCCTCGCTCAGCACCGAGGGCGGCCAGGAGCTGATCGACCAGCTGTCGCGGAAGTACACCGGCAAGCCGTACGCGGAGTTCAACCCGGCGTCGGCCGAGGACGCCGAGCGGGTCGTGGTGCGGATCACCCCGCGCAAGGTGGTGGGCAGCATCTGACCAGGCCCGGGGGCCACTCCGGGCGGGTGACACTTCCGGCGAATCGGGCGGTTGTGGCGGATCTGTTTCCCCGTGGCCCAATGGGTCGCGGGGCACTGCCTCGTTCCGACTACCCTGGTTCCGTGACGATTCGCCTGTACGACACCAGCGCCCGGCAGATTCGCGACTTCACCCCGCTCGTGCCGGGCTGTGTCTCGATCTACCTGTGTGGCGCGACCGTGCAGGCCGCCCCGCACATCGGGCATATCAGGTCGGGGCTGAACTTCGACATCATGCGCCGCTGGTTCGACTACCGCGGCTACGACGTGACGTTCGTGCGCAATGTCACGGACATCGACGACAAGATCATCAAGAAGGCGGCCGAGCAGGACCGCCCCTGGTGGTCGATCGGTTACGAGAACGAGGTCGCCTTCAACACGGCCTACGACTCCCTCGGCTGCCTGCGTCCCACCTATGAGCCGCGCGCCACCGGCCACATCCCCGAGATGATCGAGATGATGCGCGGCCTGATCGAGCGGGGCCACGCCTACGCCGCCGACGGCAACGTCTACTTCGATGTGAAGTCCTTCCCGGAGTATCTCCAGCTGTCCAACCAGGAGTTGGACAACCTCCGCCAGCCGTCCGGCGAGGGCGAGACCGGCAAGCGGGACCCGCGCGACTTCGCGATGTGGAAGGCGGCCAGGGAGGGCGAGCCCAGCTGGGAGACCCCCTGGGGCCGCGGCCGGCCCGGCTGGCACCTGGAGTGCTCGGCGATGGCCCACAAGTACCTGGGCTCCGCCTTCGACATCCACGGCGGCGGCGTCGACCTCGTCTTCCCGCACCACGAGAACGAGATCGCGCAGGCCAAGGCCTACGGCGACGACTTCGCCGCGTACTGGTCGCACAACGCCTGGGTGACCATGAGCGGCGAGAAGATGTCCAAGTCGCTGGGCAACTCCGTGCTGGTCGCGGAGATGGTCAAGCGCTGGCGCCCGATCGTGCTGCGCTACTACCTGGGCACCCCGCACTACCGCTCGATGATCGAGTACAGCGAGGAAGCGCTGCGCGAGGCCGAGTCCGCGTTCGCGCGGATCGAGGGCTTCGTCCAGCGCGCGGTCGAGAAGGCCGGCGTCGTCGAGCCCGCGCCCGAGGTGCCGCCGGCCTTCGCCGAGGCGATGGACGACGACCTGGGCGTCCCGCAGGCCCTGGCGATCGTGCACACCACCGTCCGCCAGGGCAACTCCGCGCTGCTCGCCGACGACAAGGAATCGGCGGTGGCCCGGCTCGCCGAGCTGCGGGCGATGCTCGGCGTGCTCGGCCTGGACCCGCTCGACGAGCGCTGGGCCGGCGCCGGCACGGACCGCGGCGACGACCTCCACGGCGTGGTCGACTCCCTGGTCCGCCTGGTCCTCGACCAGCGCCAGGCCGCCCGCTCCCGCAAGGACTACGCCACCGCCGACGCCATCCGCGACCAGCTCCAGCAGTCCGGACTCGCCATCGAGGACACCCCCTCGGGCCCGCGCTGGTCGCTGTCCTGACCCCCGTCCCGCCCGCCACCGGCCCCCCGGATTCGACCGCCCCGGGGGCCGCGGGCGACACTCATTCCATACGTACGTCCCCACTCCACGTCGCGAGACGTCGAGAGCAGTGAAGAAACAGGTGACCCATGGCCGGCAACAGCCAGCGCAGGAACCGCCGCACGTCCAACAAGAAGGGCGCGCAGGTCGGCAGCGGCGGCAAGCGGCGCCGGAGCCTGGAGGGCAAGGGCCCGACCCCGCCCGCCTCCGCGCGCAAGGGACACAAGAAGAACCGGGTCGCCAACGCCCAGGCGAAGCAGGCCGCGGCGCGCCGCCCGGCCCCGCGGCGCGGCGGCGCCAAGGGCACCGCGGAGCTGGTCGTCGGCCGTAACCCGGTCTTCGAGGCGCTGCGCGACGGCGTGCCCGCGACGAATCTCTACGTCCAGCAGTTCATCGACACCGACGAGCGGGTGCGCGCCGCGCTCCAGCTCGCCTCGGAGCGCGGCGACATCAACCTGATGGAGGCGCCGCGCCCCGAGCTGGACCGGATGACCAACGGCCTCAACCACCAGGGCCTGGTCCTCCAGGTCCCGCCGTACGACTACGCGCACCCCGAGGACCTGGCCGCGGCCGCCTTCGACGAGGGCGCCGACCCGCTGATCGTCGCGCTCGACGGCGTCACCGACCCGCGCAACCTCGGCGCCGTGGTCCGTTCCGTGTGTGCCTTCGGCGGCCACGGCGTGGTCGTGCCGGAGCGCCGGGCGGCCGGGATGACGGCCGGTGCGTGGAAGACCTCGGCGGGCACCGCGGCCCGTACGCCGGTCGCCCGCGCCACCAACCTGACCCGGACCCTGGAGTCGTACCAGAAGGCCGGTCTGACGGTCGTCGGGCTGGCCGCGGACGGCGAGCTGGAGCTCCAGGACGTCGAGGCGCTGGACGGCCCCGTCGTGATCGTCGTCGGCAGCGAGGGCAAGGGCCTGTCGCGGCTGGTCGGCGAGACCTGTGACGTCCGGGTGCGGATCCCGATGCCGGGCGGCGCGGAGTCGCTGAACGCCGGTGTCGCGGCCGGTGTCGTCCTGTGGGAGGCGGCCCGCCGCCGCGCCTGAGTCCGGTGCCCCGGGGCGCCCGGCAGACCGCCGCGCCACCCCGGGGCAAGGCCTGACCCTCCGTACGACTTCGCCGGATCCCGTGATCTTTTGACGGGTCTCGGACAGATCGACCCGGTCAAGGCAGTGTCTTTCACGCGAGTCACTCGGTTAGATGAGCGTGGACACCAGAACACCCCGCACGCCTACGGGGGGACGCTCGCCGGGCTTCGATGACGAGCCGGGCCTGAGCTCGGTCAAGGTGCCGTGCGATCCCGCGCAGGTCATCGTCAACCACGCCAGTTTCCGCGTACAGCTCGCCGCGCCCGCGGCGGGCAGCGCCATGGCCGACACCGCGCACATCCCCGGCGTCCGGGGCTCGGCCGCCGGTGCCAGACGCCGGGCGCCCGTGGTGTGGAGCGGCCGCACCGCACCGGGCGGCACGGCCGGCGCCACCACCCAACTCCTGCACGCGGTACGCGACGCGGGCATCGGCCTCGACGGACCGGGCGAGGACGTCGGCACGACCCAGGTCCTGCCGCGAGTCCGCCTCGACGACGCGCCCCCCGCCCAGACCGTGATCGGCCAGCGCCGCCCCGCCCAGAACGACACCAAGCTGCTGCACGGCGTACGCCCCGTGGGCAGCGCGTACGCCGACACCTACCGCGACAGCCCCTACCGGGACACCTCGTACGGCAGCCGCGGCCCGCTCGACGACGACTACGACGACGACCGCTTCGAGGCACCGGACGGCTACGACCCCGGCGGCCGGCGGCGCGGCGCCGACTCCGTGCGGCACGCGTACTACCCCGGCCGCCGGATGAACCTCGGCGTCGTCCTGCTGCCGCTGCGCATCTTCCTCGGCCTGATCTCCGTCTACGCCGGGATGGGCAAGCTCTGCGACCCCGTCTACTTCGACGGCGGTGAGCGGGGCTCGATGGTCAAGTGGCTGCTGTCGCTCGACCCTTGGGCGCTGGCCGTGCCGCTGCGCGACTTCGCCGTCTCGCACCCGGTCGGCGCCGGTCTGACCGTCGCCTTCCTCCAGGTCGTCGTCGGTGTGCTGACCATCTGCGGACTGTGGCAGCGGGTCGCCGCGTCGATCGGCACGCTGCTGTCCGCGGTGCTGCTGATGACCGTCAGCTGGCGCACGGTCCCCGCCTACGACGCCCCCGACATCATCTACCTCGCCGCCTGGAGTCCGCTGATCATCGCGGGCGCCCCGGTCTACTCCATGGACGGGCGGCTGGCCGGTGAGGCCTGGCGGCGGCTCGGCCCCCGTGTCGAGGTGGCCGACCTGCGGCGCCGGGTGCTGCGCCGCGGCGCCGTGATGACCGCGGTGGTCGCCGGGCTGACGCTGCTCATCGGCTCGCTGCTCGGCGGCGCCGTACGGTCCGCGACGGTCGCGCCCGTACCGCGGCCCGGCGAGCCCGCGATCAACAACCTGCCCGGCTCCCCGCTCCCCCGCCCCGGCAAGCGCGCCACCCGCCCCGGCCACCGGCACACCGGCAGCGCCGCACCGCGCCCCGGCAAGCCCTCCGCGGGCGCCTCGCACAAGGCCCGCAAGCCGGGCACCCCGGCCGCCTCGGCCCCCGGCACCGGTCGGTCGACGGGCAGCAGCAGCGGCCTCGCCGAGCAGCCCGGCGCGACCACCAGCGCCCCGCAGCAGACCGTGCCGACCCGTCGGGCCCCGGTACCGAGCCGGGTGCCCCCGTCGGCGGGCGGCACCGGCGGCGGCACCACCGGAACCGGCAGCAGCGGCAGCGGCAGCTCCGGAAGCGACTCCGGCCGCGACGCCCTGGGCGGCCTCCTGGGCTGACCCCGCCGCCCCCGCCGCGTCCCCGATCGCCCCGATCTCCCCTTACAGCTCTTCTGCACCGGCCGTCGGGGGGAGGGAGGGGTGGTCGGGGACTGGTGTGTGTGGGCGGTGGGACGTCGTGCGCGGTTGAGGGCGGCGGTGGGAGGTCGTGAGCGGCCTCCAGCGCGGCGTTGGTGGCCCGTGGCGGCGTGCGGGTGGGTGGAGGGGCCCGTGGCGGCGCGCGGTGGGGAGGGTGGCCGTAGTGGCGGTCCCGGGGGCCGTACGGCTACCGGGACCGGGCCGGGCCCCCAGGGGCCCGCCGCGGCCCCGATACGCCCGCTCAACGCCCTTGGGCGCTCAGCTCCTTGGCGGCCTCGGTGAGGTCCTTGGCGGTGTCGATGGCGCGCCAGTAGGCGCCCTGGGGGAGCGGGAAACCGGCCAGCCGGCGTTCACGGGCGAGGCGCGGGAAGGTGGTGCGCTCATGGTCGCCGCGGTCCGGGAGCAGCCCCGTGAAGGCCGCGGAGAAGACGTAGACGCCGGCGTTGATGAGATACGGCGAGGGCGGCGACTCGATGAAGTCCAGCACATGCCCGAACGCATCGGTCTCCACGGCGCCCCAGGGGATGTGGGGGCGGGCCAGCGCGAGGGTGGCCTCGGCGGCGCGCTCGTGGTGGAAGGCGGCCATGTCGCGGAGCGGGAAGCGGGTCCAGATGTCGCCGTTGGTGGCGTACCAGGGCTCGTCCGGGCGGGGCAGTGAGCCCGCCGCGTACTTGAGGCCGCCGCCGCGGCCCAGGGGTTCGGTCTCGACAACGGTCTTGACGCGCAACGGGAGTTCGGTCTGCTCCAGCCAGTCCTGGAGCACTCCGGCGAGGTGCCCGCAGGAGATGACCGCGTCCGTGACGCCTTCCTCGGCCAGCCAGTTCAGCTGGTGGCCGATGATCGGGGTCCCGGTGCCGGGAATCTCGACCATCGGCTTGGGGCGGTCGTCGGTGTACGGGCGGAGACGTGAGCCCTGGCCGCCGGCCAGGACCACGGCCTGCGTGGGATAAGGATGCGGGGCACCTGTCATGGATCGCACCCTATGCGGTGCGAGCGGGGGTCACTGGGCGGCGGCGACGCCGGTGGCGAAGGAGGTGTCGCAGACCGGGCGGGAGAAGGCCTGGGCGCGGTGTGCGGCGCCGTACTTGGCGACCGCGGCACGGCCGAGGTCACGGGCGATGGAGACGCAGTGCTTGGCCAGCGAGGGGCGCTTGGTGGTCGCCTCCTGGAGGTGGGTCAGGGCGACGCCCGGGTCCTTCTCCTGGAGTTCGACCAGGAGGCGCTTGCGCAGGGCCTCCTCGGGCGCGCGGGCGGCGGTCTTGGTGACGGCCTTGCCGGTGGCCGCGGTCAGTACCTGGGAGTCGGTGGCCGTCGACGACGCCCACGGGACGGCGGTGACGGCGAGGGTCCCGGACAGCACCAGGACGACGGGGAGGACGAGGGCGAGAGTTCTGCCGATGCGGCGGGCTGCGGAGTTCACGGTCGCGATCGTAGCGAGGAGTGATGATTTGGCGACATTTGGTCACCTTATCGGGGGACGCAATGGCTCGTCGGTGCGGTTGTGGGGTTGACGCACTGGTACGGAAAGTCAGGTTATGTCCCTATGGTGCCGACTTGGCGGCGGGGGGATGGGAGTTGTTGCCGACGAACGCTGCGGCGGGGGTGCGGGAGTTGTTGCCGGCGAACGCCGCGGCGGCGGCCCCGGATGCCCCGGGACCGCCGCCGCGCTCGCTCTGCGCCCGTATCAGTCGGTGAGGCGCTCACCGGACGACGTCGAGAAGACATGCGTCTCGCCCGCCCGCGGCACGACGTGCAGCCGGCTGCCCTTCTCCGGGACCTGGCGGCCGTCGACCCGTACGACGAGATCCTTGACCTCGCCGCCGACCTCCGCGGTGCCGTACACATAGCCGTCGGCGCCGAGTTCCTCGACGACATTGACCGTGATGGCCAGACCGGCCGGTGCGTCCGCGGACTCCTTGGACAGCGACTTCGCGGCCGCGCCGTTCTGCTCGACGATGTCGAAGTGCTCGGGGCGCACCCCCACGGTCACCGTCCGGTCGCCCTTGTCGGCCGCCGAGGCCAGCGCCTCACGGTTGATCGGGACGACGCTGTTGCCGAACTTCACGCCGCCGTCGGTGATCGGCACCTCGACGAGGTTCATCGCGGGCGAGCCGATGAAGCCCGCCACGAACAGGTTCGCCGGCCGGTCGTACATGTTCCGCGGCGAGTCGATCTGCTGGAGCAGACCGTCCTTGAGCACGGCGACCCGGTCGCCCATCGTCATCGCCTCGACCTGGTCGTGCGTGACGTACACCGTCGTGATCCCGAGCCGCCGCTGGAGCCCCGCGATCTGCGTACGGGTCTGGACGCGCAGCTTGGCGTCCAGGTTGGACAGCGGCTCGTCCATCAGGAAGACCTGCGGCTCCCGGACGATCGCCCGGCCCATCGCGACCCGCTGCCGCTGACCGCCGGACAGCGCCTTGGGCTTACGCGACAGGTACTCGGTCAGGTCCAGGATCTTGGCCGCGTCCTCGACCTTCTGCCGGATCTCGGCCTTCGGCACGCCGGCGATCTTGAGCGCGAAGCCCATGTTGTCGGCGACCGTCATGTGCGGATACAGCGCGTAGTTCTGGAACACCATGGCGATGTCCCGGTCCTTGGGCGGAAGGTGGGTGACATCGCGGTCCCCGATACGGATGGCGCCTCCGTCGACGTCCTCCAGCCCCGCGAGCATCCGCAGCGAGGTGGACTTGCCACATCCGGAGGGGCCGACCAGAACAAGGAATTCGCCGTCTTCGATGGCGATGTCCAGTTTGTCGACGGCGGGCTTGTCGGAACCCGGGTAGATCCGGGTTGCCTGGTCATACGTGACCGTAGCCATGATGAGAGTCCCTTCACCGGCAGGAACGTGCCGGACGATCCGAGTAAAAGGAGTGGTGTAGTCCACTGATATGGACTCTCCGTGACGCTACCCGCGGCGGCCCCCGATGTCAGTAGCCCGGCAGTCACGAAATGGGAACCGGCATCCGGCCCGCCTGGGTACACTGCTTCACGCACGCCTCCTTAGCTCAGCTGGCCAGAGCACCGCTCTTGTAAAGCGAAGGTCGTCGGTTCGAATCCGACAGGGGGCTCTGAGCTTGAACAGGGACGAAGCCCCGGGCCGGTGGTGGCCTGGGGCTTCTGACATCTACGGGTGACATCAACGGGGCGGTCGGAGTGCCGTCAGCCGTGATCAGTCTCGGTCGAGCCGCCGTTTCAGCAGCCGGTCCATGTGGCTGATCGCTTCCCGTTGGGTGTCCTGGGCGACGTGGGTGTAGACGTCCATGGTCATGCTGATCTGGCTGTGGCCGAGGATCTCCATCAGGACGCGAGGGGCGACGCCGGCCGCGGTGAGCAGGGTGGCGCAGCCGTGCCGGGCGTCGTGGAGGCGGATGGGGCGGAGGCCGGCTGAGGTGGTGAGCCGGGAGAAGGAGCGGTTCAGGTTCCGCGGCTCGATCGGGCGACCGGAGCGGGTGGTGAAGACCAGCCCGGACGGGTTCAGCTTGGTGTCCCGCTTCTCTGCCTCGTGGGACTGGCGGAGCCGGTGCCAGCGGAGCGCGGCCAGGCAGATCAGGGGCAGCGGTACGGGGCGGCTCTTCCCGGTCTTGGTGGTGTCCTGGTACAGCTCGCCACCGATGCGCTGCACCTGGTTGCTGATGCGGATCACCCGGCCGTCGAGGTCTACGTCCGACCAGCGCAGGCCGAGGACCTCACCGCGGCGGAGGCCCATGGCGATGGCGAGGACGAAGGCCGCGTAGAGGGGATCGCGGCGGGCCTCTTCGAGGAACGTCAGCGTCTCGTCCAGCGACCAGGGTGTGGTCTCGCGGCTGACGACCTTGGGAGCCTCCACGAGCGAGGCAACGTTGCGCGTGACCAACTCCTCCCGGGTAGCTGCTGTCAGGGCTGTACGGAGCACGCGGTGAGCTTCCTTGGCTGTTGCGGGGGAGGACTTGCGGGCGACGTCGGCGAGGAACACCCGGACGTGGCGCGGGCAGAGAGTCTCCAGCCGCTTCGTGCCGAGCAGGGGCACGAGGTAGAGCCGTACGTGCATCGCGTACTTGCTGTACGTGCTGCGCTTCCGGTTGGGCTTGATCACGTTGTCCAGCCAGTACGGCAGCCACTCGGCGAGCTTGGCCGAGCGGGTGGGGACGGGGACGCCGCTGTCGACCTTGGTGAGGAGTTCGCGGCGTTTGGCGTCGCACTCTGCCCAGGTCTTGCCGTAGGCGAACTTGCGGGCCCGGGTGCCGTCGGGCTGGAGGACGTAGACCGCGCACTGGTAGCGGCCGTCCTTGCGCTTGGTGATGGTGCCGGCACCGTTGGGGTTGCGCTTGCGCTGCTGCGACATCAGGCGACCTCCTCGATCCGGTCGCGGATGTAGTCCTGCACGGCGTTTTCGGGGATGCGGCGAGCACGGCCCTCGGTGATGGAGACGAGGCGCTTGGAGCGCATCAGGTCGTAGACCTTGGAGCGTCCGAACTTGAGCCGTGCCATGACCTCGGGCACGGTCAGCAGTTGGCCGGTGGCGGTGGTCATGTCCAGTCATCTCCTTCTTTGGCTTCGAGTTCGGCGCGTGCTTCACGTGCGGTGTCGCGGTTGGCTTGGATGTCGCGGGCGATGGTGGCGGCGAGGGCGGATTCGCCGGGGGTGTGGCCGTGGCCGGCGTACTGCCAGTCGGTCAGGACGAGGACGGTGTGCGGCTCCAGGGGCTCGAGGCCGAGGGCTTCGCGTTCTTGGGCGGCGCGGAAGTCGGCGCGGGCCGCGCGCAGTTCGCCGAGAGTGACCGAGTAGCGGCGGGACTTGGAGGAGAAGTGGCCGCGGAAGCCGAGCATGTGGGCCCAGGCCCAGAGGCGGCGGTCCGGGTAGAGCGGGTCCAGGGTTTTGCACGCGGTGATCAGGTGGCGGGTGTGGTCGGGGACCTGGTGGTGGTCCAGCTCGGTGAGTTCGCCGATGCGGCGGTCGAGGGTGCCGGTGATCTCGGCGGCTTTGGTCGCGTACTTCGCGACGTAGGAGGCCACCGCCTGTTCGGTGATGTCGGAGCCGTCGCCGAACGCCTTGACCGGCTGTACGTCCAGCTGCGTGCCCCAGCGGAAGGTCCGGGCGGGCTGGTCGCCGGCAGCCGAAGCCGTGACCGAGGTGTAGGAGTGCGCGGCGGCGGCGTGGATCGCATCGGTCAGCAGGTCGACGCTCGCCCAGGACGGAGGCGGTGTTCCTGGCCCGTCCGGTCCGTCGATGCGGATCACCGCGTGGAAGTGGAGGGCGCCGCGCTTCTGGAACTCGGCGACCTTGCCGTAGGAGAGGCGGGCGGATTCCTTGAGTTCGCGTTGGGTGAGGCCGGCGCGGGTGGCCAGTTCGCGGCGGAGTCGCGTGGTGAACCGTTGCCAGAGGTCACCCGCGTGGTTGTTGAACAGGACGGCGGCGGCGTAGTCGTACGTCTCGGGGTCCAGCGCGGTGCCGAGCGCCGGATCGTCCGTGCGGTGCTGTGTGCCGCAGCGGCAGGCGCCTCGGTCGGGCCGGTTGTGCACGGCGCCGAAGGAGGGCGCGGTGAGGGTGGTGAAGACGCGGGGGTGGTCCCGGACGGTGGCGGGGATGTCGCGGCGGCCGTCTCCGGCCAGGCCGGCGCGGATGAGGTGGTAAGTGTCCCCGGCGTAGGTCCAGGCGCAGGCGGGGCAGCGGGAGGCACGGCGGTTGCCGCAGGCGAGGCGGAGCCGTCCGCCGGGTTCGGCAGCGGTCGAGTAGTGGTGCAGGGTCTCGCCGGACGCGCGGTCCTTGGTGAGGGTCCAGCCGGTGAGGTGGATCGGGTCGGAGCAGCCGCCGGTGCGGTGGATCTGGTCTGCCCAGCGGTCATAGTCGGGGGCCGAGGCCACCCTCAGCAGGTCGCCGAGGGTGGTTGGGTCGAGGAGCGCGTCAGGCACGGGCGACCTCCCGCGTACGCGGGTGTGGTCGGTCATGATGGGGTTCCTTCCGGATCTGTGGTTCGGGCAGGAGCACGGCTCCCGGGCGGCGGAGACTTGGCGGTTGAGGCCGCCCGGGAGCCGGTCAGCGGTGCGTGCGCCCGGAGGTGAGCAGGGAGCGGAGGACGACCGCGCAGACGGCGACGGACACCCCGCTGACGGCGACCGCCAGGAGCATCGACACCAGGACGGCGCCGACGATCAGGACCACGGCTGTACCGCCGCCGACGAGGGCGAGCGCGGTGCCGGGCGTGAGTTGAACCGCGGGGCGGGTCGAGGACTGAGCGACGGGAGCCGGCGGCGGGGTGGGCCGCACGAGGGCGGTCGGTTCGACAGCGGGAGGGATGACGAGTCCGGTGGGCGTCGGGTTGGTCGGGACCTTGGGGCGGAACATGGCGGATCTCCCTTCTGTGGGTGTTACTTGACGACCGTGTTGATGGCGGGGGCCAGGAGGCTGTCGGCGATGAGGTAGCCGCCGAGGAGGAACACGGCCACGAGCCACCAGGGCGGGCGGATGAGCTTGATGCCGAGGTAGCCGACGACGATCAGGGCGAGCCAGAGCGGGACGTCCATGGGGGTCTCCTCAGTCGGTCAGCGGACCGTGCAGCGGTGGGTTCGGGCGGCGAGCTGGGCGGCCGAGCGGCTGGAGAAGTCGGCGGACCAGCCGCAGCGGTCGGAGGTGCAGACGGCGGCGTGCTTGGTGCGGCCGTGACGGTCGCGGTAGGTGCCGATCTGCACGGGGCCGATCCGCATGACGGAGTGGAAGTGGTCGCGGGCAGGCATGGTGGTTCTCCTTGCTGGTTCAGGTGAGTTGGGCGGCGATGGAGTCGGCGAGCTGGGGCGGGACGCCGAGGCGGGCCCGCAGGGTGTCGGTGTCGATCTGGTCTCCGGTCCGGGCGCGGTGCTCGTCGGCGACCTTGCGGGCGTGGGCGACAAGCGCGGCCGGGACGGGCGCGGGCGTGGGCGCCGGCCGGGGCGGTTCGACGGGGGGTTCGGCCACGGGGAGGCTGGCGTCCAACTCGTCTGAAGTGGCCGCAGGTTCAGTGGCTGCGGCCGAATCCGGTACGGGATCGGGGGCCGGTGTCACGTCGGCCCGCGGGGCGGGATCGGTGGCTTCGGCCGCGCTTTGGGTGTGGGCCAGCAGGGTCCCGCCCAGGAAGGCGAGTGCCGGCCATCCGGCGATGCCGAAGCGGAGCCAGGCGGGCGGGTGCTGGAGGTCGAGGAATCCGGCGGTCGCGACGTTGGCGCCGAGCGAGGCCACCAGGGCGATCACGAACCAGCACCAGGCGAGCCGGGACGGCCCGTCATTGCGGAGCCGCCGCCAGGCCGCGACCAGCAGCAGGTCGACGCTGATCGGGTAGGCCCACGCCTTCCAGCCGTCCTGTCCGGCAGCGGCGGCCAGGTCGTGGAGGTGGGCGAAGGAGAGCGCTCCGGCGATGACGGCTTGTACGAGAACGGCGTCCGGGCGGATGCGTCCCATGACGGTTCTCCTTCCGGAATCTGGCATGGAGGGGGTAGGGACCTGGCGCGTTGAGGTGGCGCCGACCTTGGAGCGGGGGATCAAGCAGTCGCGCTGAATGCCTTGTTGAGTGGCGCAGTGTCGGAGGCCGACGAGGCGACGGCAGGCCGGAAGGGCGCGAGCGCGGGCACGTTCGGCGTGCGCTCAGCGTGCTTGTTGCAGAGGTTGACCGCTTCGCGCAGTGAGGTGTGCGGGGCGCGGATGCGTGACCAGCCACCGGTCGAATCCCCGGCGACCGCGACGCCCGGGGTGTTGGCGGGTATCTGGATGGCGGCCAGTGCGGCCTCAGGGGAGATGTCGCCGAAGGCCATGTTGGCGCTGGTCTCGTCGTTGACGCGGTGCACGGTACGGCCGGTGAGCTGGGCTCGAAGCATCGTGATGCCCTTGCCGAGTTCGGAGCCGAAGCGCTGGCCGCAGATCTCCAGGTAGATGCCGGCGGCGCGGCCGAGCTGCGCCAGACGAACGAGCGCGGTGATGATCCGGTCCCGGCGCTTCTCTTCCTCCTTGGAGGCGAAGAGCGCGAGTTCGGACACCTCGTCCACCAGGACCACGACGGGCTTGGGACGCAGGTCCTCGGCCAGATCCCAGATGTCGGCGGCGATCTCCGCGTCGGGGACGTTCACACTGATGCGCTGTTGTTCGCGGACGAGTTGGTAGACGGACTCCATGTGCGACACCAGGGCTTCGAGCAGTTCGAGAGCGGTCTCCTGGTCGTCGGCGAGGGCGGAGAAGCGGCGAGCGAACGGGAACAGCTCGACCCCCTGCTTGCAGTCGATACCGACGAGCGCGACGTCTTGAGCAGCGAGGCCGGCCACCAGATTGCGCTGGTAGACGGACTTACCCGACTCGGTGGCCCCGAGCGTGAGCCCGTGCGGGACGGTCCGGTAGTCGCGGTAGTGGACCGATCCGTCCTCGCGCAGCGCGACGGGCACACGCATCGGTGCGCGGTCGAGCTTGACTGGCATCTGTACGCGCCTGAGCACGTCGTAGCCGGTCATCCGTATTTCGACGACGCCGGAGCGGATCTCCCGGGCGATGACGCCGTACATCCCGAAGGAGTGCCGCAGTCGATCGGTAGCGGCGGAGACATCGAAAGCGTCCTGGCCGGGCCGGAGCTTGAGCCGCAGGACCAAGCCGGTGCGGGTCGGCCGGAGACGGAGGATGCGCGGGGCGCGTGGCTCGGGAGCCGGTCGGTAGGTCATACGGGCGAGTGCGAGCCGCCAGCGCGCGGGCGGGACCGTCAGACCGCAGGCATCCATGACCGAGGCGTACCGGACTAAGACCCGCAGCACGGCGAAGGTGATCCCGAAGGCCATCCAGTACCAGGCGGGACGCCGCCACCGCAGTACGAGAGCGGTGGCGACGAGCAGCAGCAGTACGACCGAGAGACGGGCCATGATCAGGCCGCCTCAGCCTGCGAGTCACCGGCGGCGAGCGAGGTGACGGCCACGGCACGGAAAGCGATGCCGTGCCGCTTCTGCCCGTTGAACTCGTTCTCCCACGGCCGGGCGATCAGGCCGGTCAGCGCCACCGGCACACCCATGCCCAGCTCACCTGAGATACCGGTCTCCGGGACGGTGACGGACAGGATCTCCACCTCGTCGTTGGCCGCGAACATCACGTCCACGGTCATCAACTTCGCCCCGGACTCGATGTCGAGGGCGACCTCACCGGTACGCCGGTCCTTGATCTTGATCTGCGGCTGCTTCGCGACCATCACGGTCGCGGCGGAGGTGTCGACAGGGATCTGACGCACGCTGGATCACTCCTCTATAGATGCTGAACTCCGTCACTCATGTACATGAGTGACATGAAGAAGAGTGCCTGACTCCTGTACATGAGTCAACCCGCCTCGACGAAGAAGTCGGGGCGGGTTGAGGAGAGTTGAGCGAGTGTCAGTCCGTGGCGGGGATGCGGTAGCTGAAAACGAACTGGTCAGCGGCCATGAGGGTGTCGCAGACCTCCACCACGCGGCCCTCGGTCGTCAGCGCCTCACGGACGAGATGCACGACGGGGGCGCCAGGGCTGAGCGCCAGCTCGGATGCTTCCGCCTTGGTTGCCGACCGAGCCTGCAAGGTCTCGACGAACTCGGCGAACTCGTGCCCGTGGTCTTCGAGTCGGGCGTAGATGCCGCCACCGCCGGGGTTCTCGGCGAACAGCTCGGGGATGTCCTTCACCACGTCCCAGGGCAGGTACGAGCTGGCCGTCTCGACCGGAGTGCCGTTACGGAAGTAGAGCCGCCGGCGGGCGAGGACCTGAGTGCCGGGCTCGACCCCGAGGCGATCGGCCACGTCCTCCGGGGCCTCCATGGGGCCGATGTACAGAACGCTGACCTTGGCCGTGGCTCCGGACTGCGCGGACTCGGCCAGATAGGCGGCCTTGCCGCCTTGCCGGTGCGAGCGACGGAAGCGGTCGGAAGAGCGGTGCCGTACCGGCGGCCGGTCCTTCACGATCGAGCCCTTGCCGTGGCGGGTCTCCACCAGGCCGCTCGCCCGGACCTCCGCCATCGCCTTACGGATCGTGCCGCCCGAGACGCCGTAGCGCTCGACCAGCTCGGATTCACTCGGCACCATCTCGCCGGGCCTGAGGACCCCAGCCCTGATCTGCTGCACGATGTCGTCGGCGATCTGCACGTATCGAGGTACGGCCCTATCCCCTCCTACCGCGGTTCCCATAGTTCTCCCCATCCTCCTATGCTCCTGTACATGAGTAACAGCGCCCCGGAAGCCCAGTCAACGCCACTGCACTCCGTGTCCGTGGCCGGAGTGGTGGTCCGCGAGGACGGCAAGCTCTTGACCATCCGGCGGGCCGACAACGGCGCTTGGGAACTCCCGGGTGGAGTGCTCGAACTCGAAGAGACCCCGGAGGCCGGCGTACGGCGCGAGGTCTGGGAAGAAACGGGCATCCACGTCGAGGTCGACGAGCTCACCGGGGTCTACAAGAACACGACACGAGGCATCGTGGCCCTGGTCTTCCGCTGCAAGCCAGTGGGAGGCGAGGAGCGCACCTCCGGCGAGTCGACGGCGGTCACCTGGTTCACGCCCGAGGAGGTGGCGGAGTCCATGTCCGAGGTCTACTCAATCCGGCTCCTGGACGCCCTGGACGGAGCGGGCCCTCACGTGCGAAGCCATGACGGCAAGCGGCTGGCGTCGGCGCGATAGAACTTTCTCTACTTCATCAAGCTCCCGCCCTTCGGCCGGGAGAAGGTGGTGGGGGAGCACTCTGCGGGGCTTCGCCCGGGGCCGTTCCCTTGCCGGTCTCCCCAAGCCGATCGCGCGGAACTCATCGCCAGTTGAAGCAGTCCATGGAGAGCCGAGCCAGGACAGCAGCAAGCCCTGCACCTCGATGACCACACGTCTTGCGTCCTGGTCCCCGCGGGACGGCCTTCGGCTCATGGCTTTGGTCGGCGGATGCTCTTGCCTTCGGCATCCGGCGCACAGGTCAACGGCTTGCAGCCGCCGCTACGAATCACACCCCACTGGCCCGCTGGGCGGGCCGGCGCGGGCTCGTGGGCTCGGGCGACGCTCCTGCCTGCGGCCCGCTCCGCCCGGCCCCCGGCCCCGCGCCACCTGAAGATGCCCCGGGGTGATTCCTCGCGCTTTGCCCCCTCCACAGCAGCGCCGGCCGAGCAGGAATCCCGCCACCCGACATCACAGCCGATGCCGCCCCCACGAGGCCCGACGCAGCCACCCGCCACCAGGACGGAGGGAGCAGTCATGCAGGCCCCCGGAAGCTTAGGGTCAAGAGTCCAGGCGGGAGCCCGAGGGCGGCGAAGAAGTGCGAAGAGGTGGGCGAGGAGGGTGAGATGGAAGCGGTCGGCCGTCTCAGGTGCCCACGGTCACATGGCACGCGTGGCCGCCTCTCGTCGGCGACAACCAGCGATCGAGGGTGCCAAAAGCAAGCTGGCTACGGGAGGGGTGGGGTCGGCGCGGCCGAGCACTCCGGGCATGCAGGCCGGCAAGGGGCGGGCCGCCGTACCGCCACCGTCACGAATGCAGGAGCGTGAGCGGACCGGGATCCCGATCCGTGGCTGAGGGGGAGCTATCTGCTGCCGCGAGGTGGCCAAGCCCGTCATGGGCGCTCCGCTAAGTGCCCCACCGTTGTGACCGCGTCAAGATGATCACGCGTCGTTCTTTGGCCAGAGGGGCAGAGGTGAGCCTGCACGAATCCGTAGAGATTGAGCCAAACGCAAGACCAACGGAGTCCCTTAAGTTCACTTTGTGCCCGCCTCGTCGAGAGGGGAGTTCCCCCTCACAGGGGGCCGAGTGCACCGCGTCGAGGTCCCTCTGCACGGCGGCGGTACCTCAGTGCACGAGCGGGCATATGCCAAGACTCGATAACAGCCAGGTCAGAAGCGTGGTAACTGAGTGCGACGAAAAATCGTGACGGCGCCACTCGCTCATCGCGAGGGAAGCCGAATCCGGATTCCAGTGCCCCGCTCAATAGCTGGCCACTGATACGTTCCGTGGCCATAAAAGGGCCCCGTCCTTTTTATCTCACCAGACCAGGACGGGGCCGGAACGCACCCTATACGAGGCACGTAAGGAAGGGATGGCATGTCTGACACTCCTACCGAGTCAGAGCCTAGCGGAGGACGGCAAGGCGGCGGTGCGACGTGGTTGCCGATCTTGACCGGACTCGGAACCCTGCTCGCTGGGGTCGGCGCCCTGATCAATGCCCTGCGGTGAGGTGCACGCAGTACAGCAGCCGCATACCGCAACCTGGACAGCCGGCTACGGACTTAGACGGCTCTCACGAGTCTTAGGCCGCCTAGTTTGACCATCAGCGACCGATCCACATAGAGCTACGGATCAGAAGACGCCCGTGCCCATCCCGTGCCCGTTTTGACGGGGAACCACGGGGAAGGCCGGGCAGTCGAAGTGCGTAGGCAGAGCGAAGGCCCCTGACCGATCTTCCTGGTCAGGGGCCGTTTCGCCGTGCTGAGCTGCGGAGGCTGTGGGATTTGAACCCACGATGACGTTGCCGCCACGACAGTTTCAAGACTGTGCCCGAAGTGCGATGCTGCTCATGGGCCAATAGCATCTTGTGGTGAACATGCGGCATCGCGCACCAGGAGGTGCGAAAGCTGATGGCGGAGAGCCCTTACGTTTGGGCCCTGAAGCGTGTCACCGTCTGGACTGCTGCGGTAACGCTTATGGCCGCCCTAGCACTCGCATTCCACATGATCCTCGACGCCAGAAGCGCAGCCGAGGTGTACATCAGTGGCGAGCTTGTACTCAGTGGTTTCCTGATCATGGTTGGTGGTCTCGGGGACCTGCTGTGCGCTAAGGAGTGGCCTCAACACTGGTTCGGCAACGCCCTTCTCGTCTTGTCCTGCATTGGCGCAACCGGTTACGCAGTGCTGGCATACGTCATGCTTCGCGACTTGGGCGCGCATACTGACAGCAAGGCAATCATGTGGGCCACCAGCTCTTTCGGCGCCAGCGTTTTTTGTGGTACCTCTTCAGTCTGGCTGGCTGCCAGCACCGCGAGAAGCGAGGCATGATCATGAACTTCGTGCTCCCAATAGCCGGTGCCGCTCTGTGCGTGATCATTTCCTGGACGGGTGCGATCATCACTTCACGAGCCGTGCGAAGCCGCCAATGCGCGCCGTCATCACAACACGCAGACGTCATGGCTCGCGCCGAAGCAGAGCACGTGAAGGCGCAGGAGCTCGCCGAAATCATGGAGCGACTAGCCGAAAGCGCTCGAACGTCCGCACGTGAGGAGGCTCCGGTTCCCTTGCGTCTCACGTCCAAGGAGAAGCGGATCTTCGGCATCGATTCGAACATCGAAGTGCGCGTCCCACACCACGGCTGACCCCAACCGCAAGCGGAACCAATCTGCCGGGCCGTCTCCGGGCCGTGGAAGGGTGCGCAGCGACGACCAACGCTCACACCCACCGACAGCTACGTCACAGGTCGCAGCGTTGATCAATTACACGGCCGCAGGTCAGAGACCCGGCGGGTCACTTCTTCGGCTACTGGTTTCGGCGGCGGGCCTCAGTCTCGGCGCCGATTCGGCGGCGCCCCTCTTGTGATCAATCCTCAGGCCCAGAGAACTTCCCGCTGGCAGCATGGGGCCATGGCGGACTCTCTACTCGTGGCGGTCGTAAGTGTCGTTGGAACACTTGCAGGTGGCGGAATGACCGCAGTAGTTACATTCCGGTCGGAACGGCGCAAAGATGCAGCCCTCGTAGAACAGCAGCGGCTGCAGCTCCTTTCCGCTGAACAGCAACAGGCACAACTACTGCAAGCTGAAGAGCGTCGACAGGTACGAGAGCTGCAGATGGACCACCGTCGGCAGGTGTATCAGCAGTTTCTGGCCGACGTCCATGTCGTCAACCACGACGGTGACAGGCTTGGTGACATGATCATGCGCTCCTATTACGAGGCGGTGGGCGGCATCGACGCCTTAGCTGCAGAAGTCGACGCAGCCGTGAGAGCGGCCGGCGGCTCGGTGCACAAGGTGCAGCTGGAGGGGCCTGAAACGGTATCGCAACTGGCTGATGAGCTCATGACGTGCTTGTCTCAGCTGCCTCCCACACTCAACATATTGCGGCGTTGGCGGCGGGATGGAAGCCGTAGCGAGCCGGGCGAGGAGACGCCCGTCGATTCGTGGTTCCAGGTCCACTCCCGCCTGAATGATCGCCTCGATGCCTTCGTGGCAGCAGCACGTGGCGCCATGGATGATCTGCTCCGCGTGAATCAATCGGGGCGATAGACAGGGGAACCCCAGGGCGGAGATCGGTTGCTGTACAGCACAGAAGTACAGCAACGAGCCCGACCGCTCCCGGATGTCATCGCCCGTCAGGGACCAGCTGACCTACTCCATAGACCTCAGCAACCTCGCTGCCGGTAGTTCGCATCGAGAGGCACCCCGCGGCGCCCTCGCTCGGGCCGTCTCTGGGCCGTGCGCAGGCGCTCAACGACGACCAACGCTGACGACTACCGACAGCCAAGTCGCAGTTCGCAGCGTTGATCGATTACGCGGCCGCAGGCCACAGACCCGGCCCTTCACTCGTAATTGACCTGTTGACGGGCGCGCAACAGCGGCTCATGATCTACCCACAGCAAGGATTCATGCTCGAACAGCACGTTCCTGATGACGTGGCCGCAGCGTACGAGCGCCTGCGCGGTGCCGGGTTTACAAGCCGACTGGTGACAGACCCCGCAGAGCGGAAGCGCACTTGACGCACTGCGCTCGTGATCGCGAGGATTGACCATGCCGGATTGCGGAGAGCGGTACGGCCGGTCCTCGGGTGGGCGGCACATCGACTGTATGGAGACGGCGACCTTTTGCGGGGGGCAATGAGGTGACGAGCTACAAGAAGTGGTGCAAACCCTCTCAGCTGACGGATATCGAATCTCACGTCATCGACGTTCTTACGTCGACTACGGATGAGGTTGGTATTGCGTTCATTTCCGCCTACCTTCCCAGCCGCTACGCCGAAACTAAATCGCTGACACGCATTGCGGAACGATTCGGCAAGGGTCAGGTAGCCAAGTTTCTGCAAAACAAGCTTCCAACTGCTCAAAGCGCAAGATCAGGGGATCTTGGCGAGATACTCGCCGCCGCATTTCTAGAGGAAGATTGCGGGTATGTTGTCGGCCCTAGTCGGCTGATCCAGCGTGACCACCAGGAGTGGGCAATGCGCGGCGATGACGTGCTCGGCGCAAGACTTGACTCGTCGTCGAAGGTGCATCTAATCAAGGGCGAAGCGAAAAGTCGAGCTCAAGCGCGGTCTGCGACAGTGGCAGAAGCCCGTGAAGGTTTGCAGCGATCGGGCGGGCTTCCATCGCCACATTCATTGACCCAGTTCGCAGAGCGCTTGCTGGGCACGGTCGATGACAATGTGGGGGAAATAATCCTTACGCTCCAGCTCGAAGATGGGATTCGACCTAAGACCGTTACGCACCTGATGTTCCTGTTCACAGGGAACAATCCGACCAGCCATGTCAAGGCTGATCTGGCTGCCTACGAGGGTGACATAGCGCAGCGAGCAGTAATTCTTCGGGTGCAAGCACACCAGGATTTTGTTCGCGCGGTCTACGAGAAGGCGATTGCGGAACGTGCGTGACCAACAATCCTTGTCCGAAGCCTTGGCCAGCGCCATAGAACCGCGGTTCCGCGGTCGACTCGTCGCCAGAGGGCAAGCCCAGTCTATGATCCGTCGTGGCGGAATACTGCCCGACGGAGCGCCATTGTTCGATAGCTCCCTGGATAACGACCTTCTCGGGTACGGGTACTCTCTGATCTCCACGAGCCTACGAATCGTTGAACCTGTCAATACGGACGGGGCAGGTCAGGGAACAGCGGGTTACATAAGTCTAGCTCGCGAAGGCCTTATCCATGCCTCGTACGCGCTTGAGGCGGCCACCAGGAACGTATCGGAGGATAGAGATACATCTTTCCATCGTTTGATCGCCGGCGCAGCAAGTCACCTGGCTGGATATGCCGCACGCGCCTACTCGCTCGTCCAGGGGAGTGTGCTATCAGGTCGACTGACGCCGATGGAACAGACGCTGGCTGACTTGATTATGCGCTCCCTCGATGCTATCGAGGAACGGACTCGACGCTTACGGGCATCGCCCAATGTGACGGACGATGCCCTATTGGCAGCCTTCCTCGGATCCAGTCGAGAATTTCCTTCTATTCACGAGGAGGCTGGTAATCCAACAATCGACCGTGGCCCTGTCGAATTGTTGCTCAGCGAGAACTACTTGTCGGCGGTCTCCGCTGCTCTATTTGCTTTGGCTCACGCACAGCCGGAACTAATGGCGACAGCGCTCGATGACCTCCGGACAGGCGAGCTTGCGTCCCATGAAATAAGCGCACCGGGGCCGTGGTGGGTCCATCGCCTCACACGGCGACTGCTCGACGACCTTGCCCAGACCAGTATTAGCGCCAACATCCCCGGTCAACCCCCACCGGTAGGGACTGCGCACGTTCAAATTCCTGACACGCTACGCGAAGCTCGGTGGCGTTACCTGCGACGAACTTTCGTAGCCACCCTCTTTGCCCGCAGGCGCTCCGAGATCGACCTCTGGCCATCACAGCTACATGTTGTCGGTCGGATTTTCGAGGGTAACGACGACCTAGTTGTTGCTCTCCCTACCAGTGCAGGCAAGACCCGGATCGCAGAGCTCTGCATTTTGTCCTGCCTGGCTCAGGAGCAGCGGGCCGTCTATGTGGCTCCGCTGCGGGCACTGTCCGCTCAAACCGAACAGGTGTTAGCCCGGACCTTTATGCCTCTCGGGATTAATGTCTCGTCCCTCTACGGAAGCATGGGCGTAAGTGACTTCGATGCGCATGCCCTCCGTGAGAGTCGCATTGTCGTGGCGACCCCGGAAAAACTTGACTTCGCTCTCAGATCGGACCCAACTCTCCTCGATGACGTTGGCTTGGTAGTTCTGGACGAAGGACACATGATCGGGCCGTCCGAGCGTGAAGTTCGGTATGAAGCGCAGATCCAGCGACTTCTGCGCCGCTCCGACGCGAACACGCGGAGGCTCGTATGTCTCTCGGCTGTCTTCCCTTCAGGGGAGGACCTTAATGACTTCGTTTCCTGGATAACCGACGGAAACCCGCACGGGCTCCATCGCGAGGAATGGCGTCCCACGCAGCAACGGTTTGGCTTGGTGGAATGGCGTCGAGATCACGCCCGCCTGTCGATCACACTGGGGGGCGACCGGCCTTTTATCCCCAGATATCTCGAGGCAGCAGCGCCTACTCGCCCCCGGAGGAAATCGTTTCCCGCTGACCAGCGGGAACTAGTCATCGCGGCCTCGTGGCGACTAGTTGAAGAAGGTCAAACCGTTCTGATCTTCTGTCCGCAACGGAACTCGGTTGAGCCTTATGCGCGTGAGATCGTCAAACTTCGAAGGCAAGGCCTCATTGACTCGGTCCTTCCCCCCGAAGTCGACCTGGCGAGCGTTCTCTCGATTGGTGCCGAATGGTTCGGTAGCGATCATCCCATCTTGGAGTGCCTCAAATTAGGAGTGGCGATCCACCACGGCGCACTCCCCGCACCTTTCCGCCGTGAGGTTGAGCGTCTGCTTCATGAAGGAGTTGTCAGGGTTACGGTGGCCTCACCGACCCTCGCACAAGGCTTGAACCTATCGGCCTCCGTCGTGCTGTTCCACGCACTTCGCCGCGGTAAGACCCTTCTTACCGGTGCCGAGTTCTCAAATGTCATCGGCCGGGCTGGCCGCGCCTTCGTCGACAGCGAAGGTCTCGTGCTCTGCCCCATCTTCGATCCCAAGGACTCCAGACGACGCGATTGGAGGGAACTCACCAGCGGTGAGACCGGCAAGGCTTTGCGGTCCGGGCTGATTGAGGTGAGTATTGTCCTAATCCGACGTATCGTTGAATCTATCGGGTCTGGGCAGTTGCAGCAATTCCTCGATTATCTCACAGGCGGCTCAGAATGGACATTCCCGGTTGTTGCCGGCGAGACGCCAGACGCCCAAGAGGTGACAGAGCAATCCTGGCGGTCAAACCTCGCGCTCCTCGACACAGGAATCCTGAGCGTCCTCGGGGAAGATGACTCCGATCCTGACCAGATCACGCAGCGAATCGCAGATACCCTCAGGGATTCCTTGTGGGACCGGCAACTCCAGCGCCTCAACGAGGCGCCAGCTGCCGCCCTGCGTGAGGTAGTCACCAGCCGGACCCAATTCATCTGGGCCACAAGCACACGAACGCAGCGCCGCGGATGGTACCTTGCAGGGCTCGGCGTAGACGCAGGACGAGAACTTGCACAGGTTGCAAGCGACGTCGTTGACTTGATCGCCCAGGCCGAGCTCGCTATAGCGGGCAGAGATCATGCAACCGCGACAACTCGGATTGAGCAGATCGCAGACACGATCTTCTCGTTGCCTACGTTCCGGCCCGAGACGAAGATCAGGAACTGGCGAGTGGTACTCGGACAGTGGGTGAATGGCTGGCCCCTAGGAGACGTCGATGGCCCCGATCCTGATGACCGCATCGCCATCGCCCAGTTCATCGAATCGGACCTGATCTATCGACTGGTGTGGGGTGCTGAGGCGGCTCGTGTGTATGAGGACGCGCAAGGTAACCCCACTGCTGCCGCGCTTGAAGGATCAGTGCTAACCGCGATCGAGACTGGTACTTTTCTACAACCAGCCTCAATCATGATTCGCGCCGGCTTCGACCACCGAGTCGCCGCAATAGCTGCCATTGAGGAGACCGGTGCGACATTCGCCTCAGTTCCAGGAATGTGGACATGGATTGCTCGCCTGGATCCTGAAATTAGCCGTTCACCGGACTGGCCGACCGCAGAGTCACGCGAAGCGTGGCTGCGATTTCTAGAAAATGCATCGCGGACCCGATATCGGTCATGGCGAAAAAGAGTCGAGCGGATTGATGAAGTCAGTTGGTCCGGCCCACCGCCATCTAAGCGCGCATGGCTTCGCGCAACGGTACACCATAATGAGGTCAGACTCTGGTCGCCAGGTTTTGATTTTGTCGGCCGCGCCAATATTTCGCTCCACTTGTCCATGGAAGGAATACTTCACGCGCGAAGGGTCAGTGACGGGCCTGGCATCGAGCTGCACTATCGGGGACCTAACGACCTCTTCTGAACTGGGCCGCTGTGGTGAGCGGCCGCCGGGGCCACCCCTGGGGCGTCCGAGGGTGATCGACAACGACAGACAATGTCAGGGCCGTCCAGAAACCGCGCCGCTGCTGAGCCCTTACCGCTTGCCCGTCCCGGTGCCGGAGGACGTTCCCGATGTTGCGTCTCCGTGGATCACGCCGAGGAGAGCCTGGCCGCTCGCTCCTCCAGCAAGGCCCGGTCCTGCTCGGCCACGCCGTCCAGTCCTTCGAGGGACGCCGTCAGCTTGGCCATCGGAAGTACGCCACGGTCTCTGCTTTGATGCGCGCCAGGTCAACATCGGACCATCGTGTCAGCGAGCGCATGTGGTGGCCCCGTTTTGGCATCCGCTAGTGACATCAACGGCGCCGGACGCCAGCACTCCCAGGCGGTCTGGCACGGTCGAAGTGGCCAGGCGGCCCCCGGCAGTGCCACGCAGTGATCGAACTCCTAATGCGGTGGTTGGCACCGCTCGTACCAGCCGGCTCCTGGGAGTGTGCCAATGATCGGGCACGGTGGCTGAGGCCGGAGCTGGTACCGCGAGGCATACGCGCGCCTGGTCGGTCGGCGCACCCACCGTCGTGGCTGACTGTCGTCAGCAGAGGTCCAGGCGGGCAGCGATTCAGGGCGTGCCAGATGCGTGCCACAACGGAGGGGCAGCCACGGTTAACGAGGGTGCTTACCGGTCCCAGCATCCATCGAGAAGCTGTGGCTGGCCGCCCGCCCACCGACCAGCAGATCTACTGCAGAGATCACCACCAGCCTTACAAAGCGATCATCGGTGACCAGGTACCGGTCGCCACCACGCGAGCTCAGGCGCTCGATCGCGGAAAGAGTGGCTGTTGCCGGAGGGCCGGATCGTGCGGCAGGGGAGCCCAGATTGAGTATGGGGCTCCCCTGCCGTTCGATGTGTCGCTGTTAGCCGAAGGCCGCCGCAGGCAGCCGAGGGCCCTCATCGCCTCCTTCGCAAGCCGGAGGATCCGTTACCGGCAAGCGGTGGCCGCGGCTGATCGCCACACGACGAACGTCACGCAGGGCCTCAGCCATGTCCGTCGCCAGGAGCCGCAGCTCGTTCGGCTCTGCTTTCCCGTCGTCCAGTACTTCGAGCGCGTGCTCCGTGAGATCGCCTGCCATTTCCAGCTGCACCGCTTCGGTGTTGTCTGCCAGGCGAGACAGATAGCTGCCGCAGTCCTCGGTGCTCAAGTAGCAAGGCTGGCCATTGGGGCCTGACCACGGGAGGAGCCGCAGCTCGTTGTGGATCGTCATTCTCCGCTCGTCCTCTCATGGGTCATGTGGTGGGTGGTGAAGAGCGCGTCTGCGCGGTCGCCGGGGAGCACCAGAAGCGCCGCCTCGACCACGCGTCCAGTGCGGTCAGCCGCCACGCGGGTGATCGCGAGAACTGACATGGCCGAGCTGATCCGAAGGGTCGTTGCTTCCTCTGGTGTCGGAGGACGGGCGCTGACTCGTTCCCGGACCTCGGCCAGTGGAGGGCGGAGCTCTGCCAGCTTCGCCTCAACCCCCTCGTAGCAGTGCGATTCGGTGGGAACGTCGGTCGGCGACAGGTCGCGAGGCACGTAGATGCGAGCGAGGCTTTGCGGTGACTTCCCCTGGTGGCTGAGGCAGAGCAATTCGGTGAGCGGGCTTTTTGCCGACACCCCCAGCAGGCCGATGAGTTGACCGTGCGCCTGGAGGTTGGTGGTGCGGACGCTGACGCGCAACGCTGAATCGGCCGAGGGGTCCCTCCTGGGTGTGAGACCACCGCCGATGTACGTGATTCTGCGGAGGGGGTAGCGGACGAAGTTCCCCTTGCCGTGGATCTTCTCGACGAGCCCCTCACCATGGAGGATCGCAAGAGCGTTGCGCAGCGTCGCCGTGCTGACCGCGTAGCCGGAAGCGAGCTGAGCCTCGGATGGGAGCCGTTCGCCGTCCTTGATCCGGCCGGTCGAGATCTTGTTCCGGATGTCGTCGGCGATGACGTGGCGGCGAGAGAGCACGGATGGCATCACCACCTTCTCAGCGTTCGTACGGCTACGAGCCGAGTCCGGGCGTGCATGGTGAGCAGTTCGCCCGACTCGAACCGCAAGCGCTTCGCTCCGCCGGGAAGCTGGAGCAAGTCGGTGATGCGACACGGGCGACCGCCGATCTGGATGACGTCGCCGCGCTGCACGCTGTCAGAGGTGACCTCGACAGGGGCGGCCGGTCCACCACCCGATGCCCAGCCCCTCACCGCGGGTCGTCCGCTCGGACGCCACCGTCGGCCACCGTGTGGCAGGAGCAGATGCATGCCTCGTAGACCACGGGAATGCCGATTGGTGCGGTAGCGGGGGAGGAATGGGCGCACTCACCGTGCCTACCGATCCGGCAGGAACTCGACTGGTAGGGCGCGGCCTTCGTGTGGGTCACGCGAAGCTGCTGACGAGGAAACATCAAAGGGCCTCCGATGTCGCGAACCGGTGGTGCGCAACGCGATCGCGAGGCGCGACAGCCGGCCCGACGGACACCGGCGATCGATGGCACCGGCTCATCGGGACGCATCGCTCATCGGTGTGCGCGGCGGTATGGCGGATACGGTTGAACATGCTGATCAGCTCCTATCGCTGACTGCCAGGCCCCCGGACATCGCCCGTCGCGGGGGCCGCTGTGCGTACGGCCGCCCATAAGGTGCGGCCGTTCAAGCTGTTGGCGAGGAGCCCGAATCGGTCGGCCTCTGCCACTGCTTCCAAGACCTCCCGCCACGACTCGGCGGAGAGCGATTCCGGTACCTCCACTTCGATCGACGTGAGTCGGGCGCGCCGTTCCACGCGCGGGGTGAGTCCGACGGCGGACAACCGGGCTGCGATGTCTTCGGCGCTTACTTCCGAAGCAGGCACAGGGCAGCCTCCGTCGTCGAGTGATCACCTGGAGTAAAGCTAGTTAACTAGATTAGAGCTAGTGGACTAGATTTTCCATATGCCTGAGCAGCCGCCGTATCTCCGCATCGCTGACGAGCTCCGGCGCCGGATCACGGAGCAGGAGTGGACGCCGGGAGACCGGCTCCCTTCACGGGCCCAGATCGCCCAGGAGTGCGGCGTCGGTGAGAACGTGATTCGTCGCGCTCAAGAGCTACTGATCTCTCAGGGAGTGCTGGAAGGACGCGCCGGATCCGGTACGTACGTTGCCGCCCCTCGTCAGCGCGTGCGCATGGTCCGTTCCTCGGCGCGCGAGCAGCCTGACGGCTCCCCGTTTCGCGCGGATATGAAGGCCGTGGGCAAGCTGGGGGATTGGGAAAGCCGGACTGAGGCGAAGGTGTCGGCGCCGGCCGAGATCGCGTCGCGCCTCGGTATCGCGCAGGGTGACCTGTGCGTCCGCACCGTGTACGAGTTCCTTGCTGACGGCAAGCCGGCGCAGCTGTCGACGAGCTGGGAGCCGTACGACCTCACCGCGGGCACCGTCGTCGTCCTCCCGGAGGGTGGGCCGCACGCCGGGGTGGGCGTGGTGAACCGCATGGCCGAGATCGGCATCACGGTCAGCCACGCTGTGGAGCAGCCGGAGCCGCGGCAAGCGAATGCCGAGGAGGCGTCGCTCCTCGGCATCCAGAAGGGCGGCTTGGTCACGCACATTCGGCGGACGTACTACAGCGACCAGGGGCGGCCTGTGGAGACGGCGGACATCGTCGTCCCCGCCTCTCTGTGCGAGATCGTTTACGAGATCCCCATCGGTCATTAGTGGAGCTGGCGTTCCCAATCCGGTGTTCCCGCACGACTGGCGAACGGCGACGTGTATGCCCACACGGCTTCCAGAGTGTCCGCGCTGCGAGCAGGACTGGGTTCATCTCTACCGGTTCAAGGACGACGGGTCTACGTTCTCCCTGTGCACTGAATGTGACTCCTTCTGGTGGCCGCATGAGGCCCTGAAGATCTCCAACGCACGCTTCCTTGATGACGTAGTGGCTGCGCGGCTCGGGGTGAGCGGAAACCCCTGGTCAACTCGGGAGTGGGCCGATGTCATCGAGCCAGTCGGGCAAGGTCGCTGACATCCACGGCTGACATCAACGTCGGTGAACAGTGCCAGCGCTGAGCGACCCTGGACGGTCCTACTGGTCGCCAGGGCAGAGGCTGTGGCTGCTCCCGGATCGAACTTGTAAAGCGAAGGTCGTCGGTTCGAATCCGACAGGGGGCTCTCAGCGTGAAGAGGGACGAAGCCCCGGGCCGGATGGGCGGATTCCAGGGGTCGTTGCAACACGTGGTCGTGTTGATCAGGACGCGAGCAGTTTATGCAGGCGCTCGGCTGGGGTTTCCCAGCCGAGCGTTTTGCGTGGGCGGCTGTTGAGTTCGGCGGCGACGGCGGCCAGGTGCTCGGGATCGTGGGCGGAGAGGTCGGTGCCTTTGGGGAAGTACTGCCGCAGCAGGCCGTTGGTGTTCTCGTTCGATCCGCGTTGCCAGGGGCTGGCCGGGTCGCAGAAGTAAACCGGGATGTCGGTGGCGACGGTGAAGGCGTGGTGGGCGGCCATCTCCGAGCCCTGGTCCCAGGTCAAGGACTTGGTCAGGTGCCGTGGCAGGGTCTGGACGGTGGTCTGCAAGGCCGTGCTGACGTCTTCCGCGCCGCGGCCCTGGGGCAGGTGGACGAGCATGACGTAGCGCGTGGCCCGCTCGACCAGGGTGCCGATGGCGGAGGCGCTGTCCTTGCCGATGATCAGGTCGCCTTCCCAGTGGCCGGGCACGGCGCGGTCGTCTGCCTCTGCGGGCCGTTCGCTGATCATGACCATGGGGTGGGAGAAGCGCGGCTGCCGGGCGGCGGCCTGGTGGTGCGGCTTGCGCCGGGCCCGCCCTGTCCGCAGGGCTCTGGCCATCTCGCGCCGGAGTTCGCCGCGGCCCTGGACGTAGAGGGCCTGGTAGATCGTCTCGTGGACCACGTGCATCTCCGGCCGGTCGGGGAACCTCTTGCGGAGAGCGTGACAGATCTGTTCCGGGCTCCATCGCATCACCAGGTGGGCCTGGATGAAGTCCCGCAGCTCGGTGTTCTGGCCGATCTTGCCGGGCTTGGGCCGGGGCCGGCGGGCATCGGCCCGGCGCTGGGCGGCGTGGGGGCGGTAGGCCCATCGGGCGTGGTCACCGCGCAGGGGTAGGCCGTTGCGGCGTATTTCCCGGCTGATCGTGGACGGGCTGCGGCCCAGCTCGGCGGCGATCGCACGGACGGACGCCTTCTCCCGCAGCCGGTCGGCTATGTGGATGCGCTCGTCTTCACGTAGATACCTCGTCGACGTGGGCACGGGCTCCTGCTCTGGCAGAGCAGGAGCCCGCCGCCGCTTCGGGTCCAAGCGGCCGTTTCGCCACTCGCGGCCAGTCCGCTCATGGACGCCGACGCGTCGGCTTGCCTCTCGGTTGGTCAGCCCCATCTGCACGAGCCGGAAGTATTCCTCCCGCTCGGCTCGGAGCTTCACAGGCCCCTGAGCCTTACGGACCTTGCGGATCTCGAAGCCCATCGCACCCCTTGAACTGGGGTGTTGCAACGACCACTAGAACCGAAGATGTGGCCTGGGGCTTCTGACATCTATGGGTGAGATCTGCGGGGCGGTCGGGGCGCCGTCAGCCGTCAGGCGTGGTCAGCCGCGGTCGAGCCGCCGTTTCAGGAGCCGGTCCAGGTGGCTGATCGCTTCCCGTTGGGTGTCTTGGGCGACGTGTAGACACCCCGTCGACCGACCCACCACCGACGCCGCCCGACAGCCCGGCCGCAGTCGCTCACCATCAGGGCGAGCCGAGTAGCCACGCGACACTCGTGTTGGTTCTGTTTACCCGGATGCTGGCTCGGACGGACCTGCGACGACGTCATCGCACCGCGGCCGGAGCAGCTGTCGGCCGCGGCCGCCTCGCTCTCAGCGACCGCCCGCCCACTATCCCTGTTTGTCTGCTGCGTGTGCCGAATCCTGTCCGTGCCATCCGACGTCCGTTCGCTCGGCCTCGGCGTAAGCCAGGCCCAGTTCCCGTTCTCTCCGCCGGATCCACCGCGCTCTTCCGGATGGGGGGCGGACGGTTCACGGTCTGCCTTGCCCGGGATTTCCCACAGTCCCCGCAGTGCAAATTCGCGGCCAACTCGTGCATCATCTCCACGCGGCCATGCGACAACTTCACAGGCTCCACACAAGTTGTCCGTGCTAACGCGCGATAACCTCGCGAGGTCTACCGCAGCACATACTCGCAAGTAGTGTCAGTAAATGACATGAAGTCGATGACCGATTGCACATTCGGTGGAAGTCGCAGCCATTGTCGGCATTGCTGCCTTCATGGCGGACTGTGACAGTCGGCGGCACGTTGGCCCATGAAGCTGAATTTCTCTCAGCTGCTGACGCAGTGGCATCCGAGCCCACATATCCATCTGCGCATAACGAACCGACAAATGGTGCCTACCGTATCGGCTTATGCGTAACTTCGATGCCCTATTGGGGAGTTGGAATCTGCAAACAGACGGGTTACTTTCAGCCAGGGGCGCGCAAGATCATCTTGATCGCCCCCGCTGTGTTGTAGGCGATGTGTCCTGTTGGTCCGGTGATGGCCGTCGCCGACAACGGCCTCTTCACCTACAGGTGCAGAGGCTGGAAGTGCGAAGGAAAGGCTCGTCGTGGAACGCTACTTCACCAACCGTCATCATGAGGATCTGCGTCAACGGGTGAGAACGTTCGCCGAGCGGGAAATTCGGCCCCGAATATCGGAGATGGAGGCGGCGCGCACCGTCTCCCACGAGGCTTCCCGGCTGATCGCCCGTCAGGGTTGGATCGGGGTGACGATCGACCGGGCGTACGGCGGCATGGAGGCCGGGCACCTGGCCAAGACGATCACCATCGAAGAACTGTCCCGTGTGAGCGGCGCCATGGGAGCCATGGTGCAGGCTTCCCAGCTCGGCGTGGCCAAGATCAATCACTTCGGCAGCAAGGTGCAGAAGAAGACCTGGCTGCCGAGGATCGCCGCCGGCGACTGCCTGCCGACCATCGCCGTCACCGAACCGCAGTCCGGGGGGCACGTCCTGGGCATGGAGAGCACGGCGGTCCGCGACGGCGACGACTACGTCCTCAACGGCCGGAAGGTGTTCGTCGGCAACAGTCATGTCGGCGACCTGCACGGAGTTGTCGTGCGTACCGGCCCGGGGTCCAAGGGCCTCTCGGCCTTCCTTGTGGAGGCCGACGCCCCCGGCTTTTCCCTGGGAGAGCAGCAGCCCGCCATGGGCCTGCACGGTTTCAGCTTCGGTGAGCTGATCTTCGACAACTGCCGGATACCAGCGGCCAATCTCCTGGGCGAAGAGGGCCAGGGCCTCTCCGTGGCGTACTCCTCCAGTGTGCTCTACGGGCGCGCCAACCTCGCGGCGGTCTCCCTCGGGATCCACCAGGCGATCCTGGACGAGACGGCCGAGTTCTGTCGTGAGCGCGAGCGCTACGGCACGTCCCTCGGAGACCTCGGCAACATCAAACTGAAGCTCGGTCAGATGCAGTCACGGCTGATGACCGCCCGACTGGCTCTCTACCACGCCGTGCATCTGCTCGACCGCGGGGAGCCGTGTGACGCCGAGCTGATGAACGCGAAGTACCTCAATGTCGAGTCCGCGCTGGACTCGGCGCGCAACGCCATGGAGATCCACGCGGCGTGCGGCCTGTTCTCCGACCGCCCCTTGGAGCGCTATCTGCGGGACGCCTTCCACATCCTGGCCCCCGCCGGTACCTCGGACATCCAGCTGCTGCGCCTCGGCGAGCAGGCACTTGGCACCGCCAAGGGCTCCTGGTCGAAACGGCTCTCCGAGCTGGTCCGGACGGACACCGAGTACGCCCTGGAAACACAGCGGGATCCGGGGCACGATCCCGCGTCCCGGATCCCGACTCAGTCCCGGCCTCGGCGGAGGATCAGAGACCGTCTGTCTCTCGGAGGTGGATCTGGTCCACCAGCCGCGCCGCCATTGACTTGATGGTGTCGAGCCCCTGTCGTCCCCAGGGCCGGGGCTCCTGGGCCACCACACAGATCGTGCCGAGGGCCATGCCCGTACGGTCGATCAGGGGGGCACCGAGGTAGGAGCGGATGCCGATCTCATCGACGACCGGGTTCCCGGCGAACCGCGGATAGTCGCAGACGTCCTCCAGCACCAGTGCCTTGCGCCGCACGACCACGTGCGGGCAGTAGCCGTGATCGCGGGCCATCACGCGGCCCGGCTGGGGCGTTTCCGGTGCCGGACCGAGCTCCACCCCGGCCTGATGCTCGTCCGGGGTGTAGAGACCCGCGAAGTACTGACGGTTCTCGTCGATGAAGTTCACCATGGCATACGGCGCCCCCGTGATGCGCGCGAGCTCGCGCGCGAACTCATCGAACTCGGGCACCGGGTTCTCTCCGAGCCCGAGCTCACGCAGCCGGGTGACGCGCTGGGGAGCCTCGATGTCCTCCGGGGTGAGGCGCAGATGGCTGGTCGGGTCGTACTGCGGATGGTGCGGTGTGGGCGACATGGCGCTCCATTCGGCTTCGGTGGGAAGGTGCGGTGATTCAGCTCAGCCGGCCCTGCTCCACCGCCGGACGGCCGACGGCGGAACTGATCAGGTGTTCAATGAGCTTGACGAGGATTCCGGTCCCGGAACTGGATAGCCGGGCGTCGCACATCACCACCGGCACATCAGGGTTGAGGTCGATGGCGGCACGCACCTCATCCGGCGTGTACCGGTGTGACCCCTCGAACTCGTTGACCGCCACGATGAAACCGATGCCACGCTGCTCGAAGAAGTCCACGGCGGCGAAGCAGTGGTCGAGCCGGCGGGTGTCGGCGAGTATGACCGCGCCGAGCGCGCCGTTCGACAACTCGTCCCACATGAACCAGAACCGCTCCTGGCCGGGGGTGCCGAACAGGTAGAGCGTATAGCTCTGGTCCAGGGTGATGCGGCCGAAGTCCATGGCCACGGTGGTGGTCGTCTTGTCCTCGACGCCCGCCAGGCTGTCCGTGCGGGCACTCACCGCGGTGAGGAGCTCTTCGGTGCTCAACGGTTCGATCTCGCTGACGGCACCGACGAAGGTGGTCTTGCCCACCCCGAAGCCACCGGCTATCAGGATCTTCAATGCGGTGGGGAACGGATCACAGTCGTTTGCGTAGACCATGCAGCACCGCCTCCAGGAGGTCTCGGTCGTTGGGAGAGGGCGACATCGGGCGCGGCGCTCTCGTGGTGAGAGCACCGCAGTCCACGAGGTCGGAGAGCAGGACTTTCGTGACCACCGCAGGCAGCCGTAGGTGGGCGGCGAGCTCGGCAACCGACCTGGGGCCCTCGCACAGTCCGAGGACCTGGGCATGGTCGGGACCGACGTCGCCCCGTGGCCCGGAGCCCGTGGCCATCACCATCGTGAGGAGGTCGAGGTGGGCCGTGGGACGGGTACGCCCATTGCTGACCGTGTACGGGCGGATCAGCCGCCCCGCCGCATCATCCAGCCACATCCCGTCCTGGGCGTCCACCATCCTCAATACCTCGCATGCGGAGTGGCGGTGTGCGGGTTGTCCGCCGGCCGGCGGGCGGGTGTGGCCAGGTAGGGCCGGACGCTCTTGACCAGCATGGCCATCTCGTAGCCCAGCACGGCAGCGTCCGCCTCGCGCCCCGCCATCACGGCCAGGTAGGCGCCGGACCCGGCGGTCGAGACAAACAGCAGGGTGGTGTCCAGTTCCACCACGACCTGCCGGACCTCGTCGCCGTCGCCGAACCGCATCCCGGCACTGCGGCCGAGGGAGTACAGGCCGGAGGCGAGGGCCGCCATGTGGTCCGCCGCGTCGGTGTCCAGGCCGTGGACCGCCTTGACCAGGCCGTCGGACGACAGCAGCAGCGCATTACGGGTGTGGGGCACGCGCTGGACGAGGCCAGTCAGCAACCAGGACAGGTCCTGCGACTGGCCGGTGCGCATATCGCTCACCATGATTGCGTCTTCTCCTTGAGGGTGAGGTCCGAAGCAGTGGACTAGCGGTCCCTGTCCGCGGGAGTCTCGTCAGGTGCGGGTGCGGGTGCGGGTGCGGGTGCGGGTGCGGGTGCCGATGCGGGGGCGGGTGCCGGCGCGTCAGGTGTCTCGGCAAGGCTGAATCCGCGCTGGAATGCCGCCATCAGCCCCGGGTCGTGCTCCCGTTCCTGCTCGACTCCGCCACGGCGGTCGACAGGTGCCTCCCTCAGCTGGGGAACCAGGTGCTCCTGCCGGCGGCGGCGTGGCAGCTCCGGTCGCTGCCCCATGTCGTCCGCCGGCTTTGCGGATGCCGGGTACGCAGGGACGGGGGACGGGGGCTGTGCCGTGGGAACGGGGGTGTGGACCGTCGCCTGCGGAGCATGGGCCGTTGGGCTCGGCGCCTGGGGTGTTGCGGCCGGCAGTGGCATGGAAACTCCCGTGGCCCCTGCCCCGTTGGCGGTGCCCATGGCCGGGGGCATGGCTCGCACGGCGGCAGGCTCCGGCTCCACGGCGCGGGAGTGCTGCGGCACGGGTGCCTCGACAGGCGTGGGGGCGGCGGTCTCGGGCCGGCTGGGCTCCGGTTCGTCACCGAGCAGGCCCTCCGGCACAACGAGTACGGCCTGGATGCCGCCGTAGATGTTGCTCTGGAGCTGTACGGCGATGCCGTGCCGACGGGCCAGCGTGGAGACGACAAAAAGTCCGATGCGGCCGTCCTTCAGCAGCTCCCCGACGTCGATGTGCTCTGGGTCGGCGAGCAGGGCGTTCATCCGTATCTGCTCTTCACGCGGTATGCCGAGCCCTCGGTCCTCCACCTCGACGGCCAGCCCTGAGGTGACCTTCTGGGCACGCAGGACCACCTGTGTCTGAGGGGAGGAGAAGACCGTGGCGTTCTCGATGAGTTCGGCGAGGAGGTGGATGACGTCCGCCACGGCGTGGCCGTGCAGCCTGCCCTCGATCGGCGGGGCGAGCTTGACGCGGGAGTACCGTTCGACTTCCGCGATCGCCGAGCGGAGTACCTCGGTCATGGTCACCGGACGGGTCCACTGGCGGCGGGAGACGGCCCCGCCGAGGACCGCCAGGTTCTCCGCGTGCCGGCGGATGCGGGTGGCCAGGTGGTCGACCTGGAACAGCCCCTTGAGCAGGTCCGGGTCCTCCACATTGTTCTCCAGCTCGTCGAGGAGCTGGATCGACCTGTGGACCAGGGACTGTAGCCGCCGGGAGAGGTTGGCGAAGACCTCGACCTTGTCCTCGCTGCCGGACCTGTTGCCGCGGGCAAGCTGTGCTGCCTGCACCACGGCCGCCTCGGCCTGCCGCTGGGCCACCGTCAGCTCGTGGGCCAGCAGATCGATGGCGTCACCGGCAGGCTCGGGCAGCGGGGCGGCCTGAGGGGGCTCGATTCGCTCGCCCTGAGCGATCCGGTGCAGCAGGTCCTGCAATTCCGCCTGCCCGCGGTTACCGGAGCGACTCAGAGCCGTGAACCGCCGGGCCAGGCTGCGCGCTTCGGCGTCGCCGACGGCAGCAGAGGCCAGCAGGACGCCGCAGCCGAATACGGCGGCGCCGATGAGGATGCTCCACGCCACAGCATCCGGGCTGCCCTTTTGCGACAGCAGGACGAACACGATGGCGACGGCCGCGGCGACTGCGACGAGCAGAGCCGGGAGCACCGGCAGCAGGATCATTCGCCTCTGAAGTGCCCCGTTGACGGGCACTTGGTGTGTGGACTGCCTATTGCGCCTCGTCCCAGTATGTGCCGGGGACGCGAATTCGCCGGGCTCCGGGCGCACCGAGTAAGCAGGAGGTTCAGACATCAGAGTCCTCTCGACCAGCCGTATACACAGACATCACAGGCAACTGCCAAATGTTTGAGGAGGAGTGGCGGAGTGGAGGGTTCCGCTACCTTACCCACCACTCTTTGGAGTGAGCCAATCGCACAACGCCTCGAAGTTCCGCATATCGGTTCATGCCTACAGCCGGTGCGGTTCCCGCCACGGGTATCGAGCTTTCATGGCGGCCAATTGGCCACGATTTTCTTCGTTATTCAGGATTTGACTGCGTTGAGAGCCACCGAAATCTATGCCAGGCCGTGCGTGCGTCGTATCTGTGAGTTGTCGTCAAATTCCGGACAGAATCAGTGCCTTTGAGGATGACGCTGCTATAGAAGGACTCAACGGCCTTGATGCCCTTATGGATCGTCAAACTGCGAGACCCTGGGCAGTGACTCAGGCAGGCCGGCGCGACTGGCGTTCTGCCGACCCTCCCCGTCCGCCTTCGTCGGTCGACTCGGTCCTGGCCTTCCAGCGCCACACCGTCCATGCCGACGATCCGGCGCTCTGCCGTGCCCTGGCGCTCGCCGCCGCGTACCCCACCGAGGCCACCCGCGGCGTCGCCCGGACCAGCACCTGGCCACGTGCGGCCCCGATCGACAGGTCGCCCGTGCGTCCACGCCGTCCAACACCCCCCGGCAAGGATTCGGCCCCACTTGTAAAGCGAAGGTCGTCGGTTTGGATCCGGCATGGGGCTTTCGGTGTGAATGCGGTGGGTTGTGGTGTGGCTACGCAGCGCGTTCTTTTTGGCTCCGGGCTTTGTGTCCAGGGCCGTTTGTGGGTGAGGGGTGTGTGGGCGGGCGGGGGTGTGAACTCCGGTGCTGTGGTGGATTCTCCGGTGGTGGTTGGTGTGGCGATCGTGGTTGCTCGGCGGGGTGGTTCGAGGTCGGTTGTCGCTGATGAAAGGTGGGTATCGCGGATATAATCGAGTGAATGCACATGAAGAGGTGCAATTGGTGAGTAAGGGATTCGTTGCGGCGGAATGTGCGAGCGGCGAGGCCGGTGCTGAGGGCATGCGGCGGCTCGACCGTGAGGGGCAGGCCGAGGCGTTTGACGCGATCGGTGACCGCTATGACGAGGCATTTCCCTATAAGAAGGGGCAGCTGGCCGCGGCTGAGTGGCTGATCGGGGCGCTGGCCGGTGGGGCGCGGGTGCTGGATCTGGGGTGTGGCACCGGGCTGCCGACTGCGCGGCAGCTGGTGGACGCGGGGTTCGAGGTGGTGGGCGTCGACCTGTCCCGCAGGATGGTGGAGCTTGCCCGGGAGTATGTGCCCGGGGCGACGTTTCGGCGGCTGGATATTGCCGACCTCGAGCCCGGCGGTCCTCATGACCTGGGGCGGTTCGATGCCGTCGCGGCCTTTTTCTCGCTGCTGATGCTGCCGCGGGGGGAGATTCCCGTCGTGCTGCGGATGGTCCACGACCTGCTGGTACCGGGTGGCCTTTTCGCGCTCTCGATGGTGGAGGCCGACGTGGACTACTTCACGATCCCGTTCCTCGGCAATGCCATCCGGGTGTCCGGATACCTGCGGGACGATCTGCGCGAGGTCGTTGAGCAGGCGGGCTTCGCGGTCGTCGAGGAGTCCTCGTACACCTACGCGCCGGAGATCTCGGACGTGCCGCCCGAGGAGCAGATCTTTCTCCACTGCGTGCGAAGCGGCTGAGAACGCCCCGCGCGGTCCCGGGCACCTCCGGACGGATGAGACAAGCGATGGAGCCGCACCCCCGAGCCGATACGCACACCGCCCCGCCGGCCCCGCAGCCGGGCGAGGCGGCGCCGGAGCCGGGCGAGGTGGCGCCGCGGACACCGCCGTCCCGGCCGTCGTCGCCCGGAAGTGGCCGTTCCGGCGAGGCGACCGGTGGAGCACCGGAGGGGCTGACGCTTTCGGACCGCGGCAAGGCGGAGGTCGGTCGCAATGAGGCGGAGCGTGTCCCCGAGGTGCAGTCGGACCGGCTTCGGTTTCTCGATCTTGCGGCGCGGCGGATCGCCCAGGGGGTTGATCTTGACGAGACGTTGCGGGGGCTCTACGACGCGGCGGTTCCCGCGTTCGCCGACGCGGTGCTCGTGCATCTGCGGGAGCCGCTGGCGGCCGGAGAGGGGCGGCCGGCCGAGCCTCTGGTGCTGCGGCTGCACAGCTTTGCTCAGGGGCCGGAGGGCGTGGTCAGCGCGGCGTCTGCGGGGGGCGCCGGGCCTGTGCGGCCGACGGTCAGCGGGGCGTTTGCCGAGTTGTTGCTGGGCCGGCGGCCCGTGTTCGGGGAGGTGCCGGAGATCGAGGCTGTGGTGAGTGAGCTGCTGGAGCCGGTGGCGGGTGTGTCGGAGACAGGAGCACCGGGGCGGCGGCTGATCATTGTCCCGTTGTACGGGCGGCGCCATCTGCTGGGCACCGTCGCTCTGGTGCGTGCGGCCGGGCGGCCCGTCTTCGTGGCGGATGACCTGCTCGTGGCCGCCCAGCTCGCCACGCACACCGCCCTTGGCGTCGAGGCGTCGGTGCCCTCGGGGCAGGAGGCCTCGGCCGCGGATGCCCTCCAGCTCAGGATGCTGCCGTCGTCGCTTCCCGAGACCACCGGGGTCCGGCTGGCGAGCCGGTATCTGCCGGCCGCCGAGACCTCCCAGGGGGGCGGTGACTGGTACGACGCGATCCCGCTGCCCGGTAACCGGGTCGCGCTGGTGGTGGGGGACGTCATGGGCCACTCCATGACCTCCGCCGCGATGATGGGCCAGCTGCGCACCACGGTGCAGACCCTGGCCCGGCTCGACCTGCCGCCGGAGGAGGTTCTGTACCACCTGGACGAGCAGGCCCAGCGCCTCGGCAGCGAGCACATGGCGACCTGCCTGTACGCCATCTACGACCCGATATCGCAGCGGCTGCTGGTGGCCGACGCGGGACATCCGCCTCCGGTACTGCTGCACCCGGACGGCTCGGGGGAGGTGCTTCAGGTCCCGCCCGGCGCGCCGATAGGAGTGGGCGGCGTCCCCTTCGAGACCTGGGAGCTGCCCGCGCCCACCGGAGGGACGCTGCTCCTGTACACCGACGGGCTCGTCGAGTCGCGTAACAGGGACGTCTTGACGGGCATGGAGCTGCTGCGTGGCCGCCTGGAGGCGGTGGCCGCGCGGGTCGCCCCGCCGCCGCTGGACATGCTCTGCGACGCGGTGCTGACTCTCGCGGATCCGGATGCCCGGGATGACGATGTGGCGCTGCTGGCCGCCCGGTTCGACGGTTTCGCGCCGCTCAATGTCGCGTACTGGTTCCTCAGCCCCCAGCCGCAAACGGCCGGCCGGGCACGGCAGCTGACCCGCCGGGCGCTGCACCGCTGGGGCCTGGGCTCGATGCTCGATGCGGCCGAGCTCATGGTCAGCGAGGTGGTGACGAACGCGGTGCGCTACGCCTCCCGGCCGATCGCCCTGCGGCTGCTGCGCACCGATGTGCTCCGGTGCGAGGTGGGCGACGATTCGCCGCAGGTGCCCCGGATGCGGCGCGCGCAGGCGGGTGACGAGGGTGGACGTGGCCTGTTCCTGGTCGACCAGCTCGCGCTGCGCTGGGGAGCGACGATGCTGAGCACCGGCAAGGTGGTCTGGTTCGAGCAGGAGATACCCGAGGAATACCGTCAGCACCGTCAAGAGGGGCCGGAAGCCGTGTAGTTCGCCCGTCCGCCGGAAGCCGCGTAGTTCGCCGTCCGCGGGATGCCCGCCCCGCCTGCCCGCCTGCCCAGCCCGCCCCGCCCGGCGCCTGCGCGCGGTCAGTGTGCGGCAGGCAGCGTGATCGTGAAGGTGCTGCCCTCGCCGGGGGCGGTGCGGACGGTGGCGGTGCCGTCGTGGGCCTCGGCGATGGAGCGGACGATGCTCAGGCCGAGGCCGGTGCCGCCGCTGGTCGGGTTGCGGGACGCGTCGCCGCGGTAGAAGCGCTCGAAGATCCGCTCGGCCGTCGCGGGGGGCATCCCGGGGCCCTGGTCGGTGACCGCCAGCTGCGCGGTGCCGTCGGGCAGTGCGCGCGCCGTCACGGAGACCGGGGTGTCCGGCGGGGTGTGGCGCAGCGCGTTGCTCAGGAGGTTCTGGAGCACCTGGCGCAGCCGGTCCTCGTCGCCACGGGCGAACACCTCGCCGGGCACCTCGACGGTCAGCGGCCGGCCGGGGTCGACGACACGGGCATCGGTGACGGCGTCGTCGGCGAGGGTGCCGAGGTCCACCGGTGCGTGCGTGATCGGGCGGCCCTGGTCGAGCCGGGCGAGCAGCAGCAACTCCTCGACCATGGTGTGCATCCGGGCGGCCTCGCCCTCGATACGCAGCATCGCGCGCTCGATGAGCGCCGGGTCCTGGGCCAGGCCGTGCAGATGGAGCTGGGCCCAGCCCCGGATCGTGGTCAGCGGGGTGCGCAGTTCATGGGAGGCGTTGGCCACGAACTGCCGGAGCCGCTCCTCGGACCGCTGCCGTTCGTCGAAGGCCCGGTTGAGGGCGGTGCCCACCTCGCCCACCTCGGAGTGCCGCCCGGCGACGTCGATGCGCTGGTCGAGGTCGCCGTCGGCGATCGCGGTCGCGGTGGCGGCCATCTTCCGCAGCGGCCGCAGGCCGACGTCCAGCACCCCGCGGCTGAGCAGCACGATGCCCCCGAGCACGGCCAGCGTGGCGGCGGAGTCGGCGCCGACCAGCCAGTACACGACGTCTTCGCCCGGCTGGAGGCTCTTGGCGACGACCACCCTGCTGAACCGCTGGGGCGGTGAGCCGGGGGTGTGCCGGACCGTGGCGGAGTGGCCGTAGGGGAAGCTCAGGGCGCGGTAGCGGGGAACGGGCGTCCCCTCGGCGGAGAGGGTGACGAGGTGCTCGGCGAAGCCGTCGGGGACCGGGTCGGGCAGCTCGGGACGGGAGCCGGCCCGCCCGTCGGGGTCCCGGGCGGGCGTCTGGGCGACCACCCGGCCCCGGTCGTCGAGCAGCGCGACGTAGGTGCCGTCGGGTATCAGGGAGTTGAGGTTGTTCTCGTCGATCGGGGAGCGCGGGCCGTGCACCCGGTGCTGCACGGTCGTCCGGGCGTTGGTGAGGGTGGCATCGGCGACATCGACGAGGTTGAGCCGCAGTCCGATCAGCGACACCGCGTTGACGGCCACCATGCCCACGGCCGCCAGCAGCACGACGCCCACCATCAGGCGGGCCCGCAGGGAGCCGCGCCAGGCGCCCGTCATCTCAGCCGCCTTCGGGGAGCCGCAGGCTGTAGCCGAAGCCGCGCATGGTGTGGATCAGGGCGGGCGTGTGGGCGTCCACCTTCGCGCGGAGGCGGGAGACCAGCTTCTCGACGACGCCCTCGCCGAAGTGGTGCTGCCATACGTGGTCCATGATCTGTTCCTTCGACATCACCTGGTCGGCGTTGATCAGCAAGTAGCGCAGCAGCTTGTACTCGGTCGGTGACAGCGCGATCAGCCGGTCCCCGCGACGGACCCGCCGGCTGCGCTCGTCCACGGTCAGGTCGGCGAAACACAGCAGCGGGCCGGCCTCCGCGGACCGCCCGGCCCGCCGCAGCAACGCGTGTACCCGGGCGAGGAGTTCGGGCAGGCTGAACGGCTTGGTCAGGTAGTCGTCCGCGCCCATCGCGAAGCCCGTCACCCGGTCCTCGACGGAGTCCCGCGCGGTCAGGAACAGCACCGGCAGCCGCGCCCCGTCGGCCACCAGCCGCCGGCAGACCGTGAATCCGTCCAGGTCCGGCAGTTGGACGTCCAGCACCAGCAGATCCGGGGGCAGGTCCGCGTAGGCACGCAGGGCCGCACCGCCGCAGCCGGCGGTCGCGACCACGTACCCCGCCAGGCTCAGCGTGGTCTGGAGCAGCTCCGTCATCCGCGGGTCGTCATCCACGACGAGCAGCCGCTGCCCGCTTCCTCGGGGCAGCGGTGCGTCGCTCGTCGGCGAGGCGGAAAGCATGGCGGTCACCCATCACGTCATGGAGTCTGCGGGGACAACGCGCGCACGCGTCCGCTTGGTTCCCCCGGCGGTCCGAGCGGCGCGGGAGCACCCCGGCTCCGGCTGTCAGGCAATGGTCAGGTTGCCGACCGGGACCGGTCAACGGGGCCCGTTTCTCTGGAGTCACGACACCGGACCGACCACCGTCCGACGCGACGTCTGGAGACCCCGTGGACCCTGCCGCAGACCTTGCACCCGGCGGTGCGGACGCCGTCCGTACCGCCGTCCGGAAACGGCTGCGCAGCACCCTGATCGATGTGACGCCCGTCTTCGGGTTCACCCTGACCTTCGCCGTCACCCACCAGCTGGGCGTCGCGCTGACGCTCGCTCTGTCCATCGGCGCCGGGGCCTTCCTGCTCCGGCTGGTGCGCAGGGAACCCGTACGGCAGGCGCTCTTCTTCCTCGGGTTCGTCTGTGTCCAGGGCGCGTTGGCCGCACGCAGCGGGGACGCCATCGACTTCTTCCTTCCGCACCTCGTGCTGCACGGAACGATATCCGTGGTCACGCCGGTGCTGCTGTGGCTCGGCTGGCCGCCGCTGGGCGTGCTGGTGGGGCTGGTCACGGGGGAGGGGACCGGCTGGCGCCGCTGCACGGTGCGCCGCCGGGCCTTCGTCAGAGGCCATCTGGTCCTCTACGCCGGCAATCTCCTGATGCTGTCGGTCCAGCTCCCGTTGTTCCTGTCCGGCCAGGCCGTCGCCCTCGGCACGGTCGATGTCTTCGCGCCCCTCGTCTTCGCGCTCGGCGCACTCCTGGGGTGGCGGGTCTACCGGCGCTCCGTCGGTACGCACCGCTGCGACGCCCCCGTTGGCCCGAGCCCTGATCTGTCGCCCCCTTTGGAAAGGACCGTTCGATGACCAGTACGCAGCCCACCACCAGGTCCCAGCCCACGGAGCGGGCCTGCCCCTTCGACCCGCCGGAGGAGTACCGGACGATCCGGGAAGAGGCCCCCGTCACGCCCGCGACCTTCCCGGACGGCGCGAAGGGCTGGCTGGTCACCGGTTACGAGGACGTACGGGCGATGCTCGCCGACCCGCGGTTCAGCTCCAACCGCCGCCTGTTGCGGCCCGGTGACCCCGTAACGGCCGATGAAGCGCTGCCGCCGCCCGCGCCGGGCATGTTCATCATGATGGACGCCCCGGAGCACACCCGGTTCCGGCGGCTGCTCACCGGCCAGTTCACGGTGCGCCGGATGCAGAAGCTGGTTCCCGCGGTGGAGCAGATCGTTGCCGAGCGGCTGGCGGAGATGGCGTCCGCCGAAGGGCCCGTCGACCTCGTCCAGTCGTATGCCCTGCCCATTCCCTCACTGGTGATCTGTGAGCTGCTGGGGGTGCCGTACGAGGACCGGGAGGATTTCCAGCGGGACTCCGCACAGGTGCTCCGCCTCGACGCGAGCCGCGAGGAGGTCCAGCAGGCCAACCAGGCGATGAACCAGTACATCCGGGAACTGGCCGCCGCCAAGCGTGCCCACCCCACCGACGACATCCTCGGCGGCCTGGCGCAGTCCGGCGTGCTCACCGACGAAGAACTGGGCGGTGTCGGGGCGCTGCTGCTGCTCGCCGGGCACGAGACCACCGCGAACATGATCGCGTTGGGCACCATGTGCCTGCTGAACAACCCCGGCCAGTTGGCGGCGTTGCGCGCTGACCCGGAGCTGATGGACAACGCCGTCGAGGAGCTGCTGCGCTACCTGACGATCATCCAGTTCGGGCTGCGACGCACGGCGTTGGAGGACGTGGAGCTGGGCGGGCAGCGCATCGAGGCCGGCTCTGTGGTGGTCGCCGCCCTGCCCGCGGGGAACCGGGACGCGACGCACTTCTCCGGCGACCCCGAGACGCTGGACGTGCACCGCCCCTACCGCCCGCACCTCGCGTTCGGGCACGGCGTCCATCAGTGCATCGGGCAGCAGCTGGCCCGGGTGGAGATGAAGGCCGCGCTGTCCGCCCTGTTCGAGCGGTTCCCGGACCTGCGGCTGGCGGTACCGGCGGACCAGGTGCCGATGCGCGACGACATGCTCATCTACGGCGTCCACAAGCTGCCCGTGACCTGGTAGCCGGACCGCCTGCCGCACGTCACCAAGCCACCGGAGAAAGGGAATTGAGATGAAGGTCATCATCGATGAGGACAAGTGCGTCGGTGCGGGGCAGTGCGTCCTGTCCGCCGCCGAGGTCTTCGACCAGCGGGACGAGGACGGCATCGTCGTCCTGCTCGACGCCGCACCGCCGGACGACCGGCGTGCCCCGGTCGAGGAGGCCGCCGCCCGCTGCCCCGCGCTGGCCATCGAGGTGCTGCCGTAGTGCCTGCCATGGACCGGATCGTCCTGGTGGGAGCGTCGGCCGCGGGGCTCACCGCGGCCGACGCCCTGCGGCGCGAGGGCTACACCGGATCGCTGACGCTGGTCGGGGAGGAACTGTGGGCCCCGTACGACCGGCCCCCGCTGTCCAAACAGGTGCTGGCCGGGGCCTGGGAACCGGAACGGACCGTGCTGCGCCAGGAGGACGGCATCCGGGGTCTGAACCTGGACCTCCGGCTGGGCTGCCGGGCAACCGGGCTGGACCCGGCGGCGCGCACCGTCACCCTGGCCGACGGGGACCGGCTGCGCTACGACGGCCTGCTCCTGGCCACCGGACTGCGGCCCCGCCGGCTGCCCTTCGGCCATGACCTGGCCGGGGTGCATGTGCTGCGCACCCTCGACGACGCCCTGACGCTGCGGACGCAACTGTGCGCCGGCCCCCGGGTCGTGGTGATCGGCGCCGGATTCCTCGGCAGCGAGATCGCCGCCACCGCACGAAGTCTGGGCCTGGACGTCGCCCTCGTCGACACCGAGCCCACTCCGCTGGCCCGGCAGGTCGGCACCTGGGTGGGCTCGCTGGTGGCGGACCTGCACCGCGACCACGGGGTCCGGCTGCACCTGGGGCGCGGTGTCACCGGCGTGACCGGGGAGCACGGCAAGGTCACCGCCGTGGACCTCGACGACGGCACCCGGCTCCCCGCCGATGTGGTGGTGGTCGCGATCGGCTCGGTCCCGGCCGTCGACTGGCTGGCCGGCTCCGGCCTCCCCCTGGGCGACGGGGTGCGCTGCGACAGCCACTGCCGGGCCGCGCCCGGGGTGTACGCGGCGGGTGACGTGGCCAACTGGCAGGATGCGGCCACCGGCGGCCGCATCCGTCTCGAACAGCGCATGAACGCCACCGAGCAAGCCCGCGCCGCCGTACGGAACCTCCTCGCCGACCCCGGGGACGCCGTGCCCTACACACCGGTCCCGTTCGGCTGGACCGATCAGTACGACGCCAAGATCCAGTTCCATGGCCGCTGCCCCGCCGAGGCCCGCGTGGAATGCGTCGACGGCGACCCAGAGGCCCGCCGCTTCGTCGCGCTCTACCACCTCCACGGCCGGGTGGTCGGCGCGCTCGGCTGGAACAGCGCCCGCGCCCTGCGCCAATACCGCGCCCGCATCGGCACGACCGGTGCGGTGACGACCGGTCAGGGCGCCGGCCCGGCCTGACTCGGTCCCCGTGGGGCCGCTGTCAGCCGAGCCGGCCCCCACGGGCACGAGAGGGAGAGCCCCGGAGCGCGCCCCGGCGACAGGGACGGGAGGCGTGCCCCGGGGCAGGCGTGAACTGGAGGAGTGAAGAGGCCCATGGGGGTGGGAATTCGGCGGGCCGAAGGGGCCGGACCGGCGTAAGTTCGCCGTCATGGTGACTTCGAAGACGCAGGTGGACTACGGGCAGCGGATGGCGCGGGCGGGCCGGGCCGCCGCCGATGCCGGGCTGGCCGGGCTGATCGTGACGCCGGGACCGGATCTGACATGGCTGTGCGGCTACCGGCCGACCGCGGTCACCGAACGGCTGACCGCCCTGGTGATCGAGCCGGAGCGGCGCCCGCGGCTGCTGGTGCCCGTATTGGAGTACCCGGACGCGGAGTACTCCCCGGGGGCCTGGGCGATGGAGGTGTCGGGCTGGACCGACGGTTCGGACCCGTATGCCGAGGTCGCCAAGTGGATGGCCCCCCAGGGCCGTTACGGGATGTCCGACTCGACCTGGGCGCTGCATCTGCTGGGACTCCAGCGCTCGGTGCTGGGGAGTGCGTATGCCGCGCTGACCGAGGTGCTGCCGATGCTGCGCGCCGTCAAGGACGCCCACGAGGTGGAGCTGCTGGCCGCGGCCGGGGCCGCCGCCGACGCGACCTATGAGGAGATCCTGACCGTCCGTTTCGGCGGGCGGCGGGAGTCCGAGGTGGCGGCGGACCTGGTGAGGCTGCTGACCGAGCACGGGCACAGCCAGGTCGACTTCACGATCGTGGGGTCGGGCCCCAACGGCGCCAATCCGCACCACGAGGCCGGGGACCGGGTCATCGAGGACGGCGACATGGTCGTGCTCGACTTCGGCGGCCTCAAGGACGGCTACGGGTCGGACACCACGCGGACCGTGCACGTCGGGGAGCCCGGCGCCGAGGAGCGCAAGGTGCACGACATCGTGCGGGAGGCGCAGCAGGCGGCGTTCGAGGCGGTGCGGCCCGGCGTCGCGTGCCAGGACGTCGACCGGGTGGCCAGGAAGGCGATCAAGGCCGCGGGCTACGGCGAGTACTTCATCCACCGGACCGGGCACGGCATCGGGGTGACCACCCATGAGCCGCCGTACATGGTCGAGGGCGAGCATCTGCCGCTGGTACCCGGGATGTGCTTCTCGATCGAGCCGGGAATCTATCTGCCGGGCCGCTTCGGGGTGCGGATCGAGGACATCGTGACGTGCACGGAGTCCGGCGGCCGCCGACTGAACCAGACGGCGCGCGAGATGGCGGTGGTGCGGTAGGCGGGGTGGCGGGAGCCGCCGCGCGGCGACCGGCCTCCGGGTGTTTGTGCAGGTCAGGGCTTGTTGTCAGTGGCGTGGTTCACGATGGGTGGGCAGGTGCGAAACGTCACGGACGGCAGGGAAGGCGGTGATCGCGTGGCAGGGCGCGGCAAGGAGACGGTGCGGGCGGTGCGGCGGCCGCAGGTGCGGCTGCCGGAGCTGACGGCGTACGACGGCGGCGAGCTGGAGCCCGAAGGGGACTACGACGGGCTGGAGTTCGCGGACGCCGACTGGGCCGGTCAGTCCGCGCGCGGCGCCCGCTTCATGGACTGCGCCGTACGACGCTGCGCGCTGGACGAGACCGAGCTCGGCCGGGCCCGGATCATCGACAGCGTGCTGAGCGGCATCCGCGGGGTCGGCACGGACCTGTCCCAGGCGTCGCTGCGCGATGTGGAGGTGTCCGACGCCCGGCTCGGCGGGACGCAGCTGCACGGGGCGGTGCTGGAGCGGGTCGTGGTGCGCGGCGGGAAGATCGACTTCCCGAATCTGCGCCAGGCGAAGCTGCGGGATGTCGCCTTCGAGGGCTGCGTGCTGGTCGAGGCGGACTTCGCGGGCGCGGTGCTGGAGCGGGTGACGTTCGACGACTGCACCCTGACCCGGGTGGACTTCTCCGAAGCACGGATGAAGGACGTCGATCTGCGGGGCGCCGCCGCGCTGGACATCGCCCGGGGAATCGACCGCCTGTCGGGCGCGGTGATCAGCCCGGCCCAACTGCTCGATCTGGCCCCGGTGTTCGCGGCACAGATAGGGGTGCGGGTGGAGTGAGGGCGGTGGGCGGGACGTTCGGCGTATGGCGCCCTGCCCGGCGTACGGCGCGCCCTGCCCGGCGTCCGGCGCCCCGCCCCGCGTCCGGCTCCTTGCCCGGCGTACGGCCGAAGCGCGGGCGTCCCCTGCCCCCGGTCAGAGGCGGGGGAAACGGGCCTGGAGGTCCCAGATGGCGGGGTTGTCGCCGAGGCCGTCGTGCATATCCGTGAGGTCGGCGATCAGATCGTGCAGAAAGTCGCGGGCCTCGCGGCGCAGCGCGGAGTGGTTGAAGGTGAGCGGGTCCTCGTCGGCCGCCATCCAGTCGGCGTCGACGTCCACCCACCCGAAACGGCGCTCGAAGAAGATCCGGTCGGCGGACTCGGTGAAGTCCAGCTCGGCGTGGATCGGGCGGGCGGAGCGGTTGCCCCGGGGGTCGGTGTCGAGCTGCTCGACGATGTCGCACAGCGCCCAGGCGAAGTCGAGGACCGGCACCCAGCCCCAGGCCGTGGACAGCTCGCGGTCCGTCTTCGTATCGGCGAGGTAGACGTCACCGCAGAAGAGGTCATGCCGCAGCGTGCGCACGTCCGCGGTCCGGTAGTCCATCTGTGGCGGATCCGGGAAGCGGCGGGAGAGGGAGTAGCCGAGGTCGATCACGTCTTGATGGTGTCACGCCGGTGCGGGCGCCCCGTCGGGGGCAGCCCCTCGGGGCCTGCCCGTCACGGGCGGCACCCGTTCCCGACGGAACCGGATACGGGCGGACCGCTTCCGGTCGGCACCGCTCCCCGGCGGAACCGCTCATGCGGAGGGGCGGTGTGCGGACACGCCCTAGGGGAGGAGGCGCTGTTCCTTGGCAACGGAGACGGCGCCCGCGCGGGTGTCCACCCCGAGCTTGTCGTAGATGCGGCCCAGGTGCGTCTTGACCGTGGCTTCGCTGATGAAGAGGGCGCGGGCGATCTCGCGGTTGCTCAGTCCGCGGGCGAGCTGGCCGAGGATGTCCCGTTCCCGGACGGTGAGGGTGGGGCGGGGGCTGCGCATCTGGGCGAGGACGCGGTGGGCGACCGGCGCCGAGAGCGTGGTGCGGCCCGCGGCGGCCGCCCGGATCGCGGAGAACAGCTCCTCCGGCCGCTCGGCCTTGAGGAGGTAGCCGGTGGCGCCGGCCTCGATGGCGCGGGTGATGTCGGCGTCGGTGTCGTAGGTGGTCAGCACGAGCACGTGGGGGGTGGGCGGAGCGGGCGGAGGGGTGGGCCGGTCGCCCGGGCCGGCGATGCGCCGGGTGGCCTCGATGCCGTCGATGCCGGAGCCGAGCTGGAGGTCCATCAGTACGACGTCGGGGCGGAGTGCGGCGGCCATCGCCACGGCCTCCTCGCCGTCCTCGGCCTCGCCGATCACCTCGATGCCGGGGGCGCTGCTGAGCAGGGCGAGCAGCCCGGCGCGGACGACGGCGTGGTCGTCGCAGAGCAGGACCCGTACGGGGGTGTGCGCCGGTTCGCCGGTGGACGGTGTCATGGGGTGTGCTCCAGAGGGACAGCGGCGGACAGGACGGTGCCCTCGCCCGGCGTGGATTCAATGGTGAGGGTGCCACCGAGCTGCCGCATCCGGGCGTACATGGCGGGCAGACCGTGGCCCCGGACCCGACCGGCGGCAGTGGCCGGGACGGCTGGGGCGGCCAGGGCGGAGGGGGCGTACGGGGCCGGTGGCGGGGTGAAGCCCCGGCCGTCGTCGGCGATGTCCAGGACGACCTGGTCGTCGAGGTAGCTCAGGGCCAGGGTGACGGTGGTCGCGGCGGCGTGCTCGCGGACATTGGCCAGCGCCCCCTGGGCGATCCGCAGCAGAGCGGAGGCCACCCGGTCCGGGAGCGGCACGGGCGTGCCGTCCTCGTGGAAGCGGACGCTGACCGGGCCGCCGTGGGGACCGGGGCCGGGGTCGGACTGCGCTGTCGGTTGCTGAACGGCCGGTTGCCCGGCGGCCGGCCCCGGCCGCACGGTGGCCTGGTCCGTTGGCGCCGGAGGCAGGTCGGCAGGCAGCTCCGACTGTGTTGTGCGTGCGGCCAGTTCGCGCAGCGCCTCGGGGAGCGAGGTGCCGTCGGCGAGGTCGGCGGGCGCGAGGTCATGGACGAAGCGGCGCGCCTCTGCGAGGTTGCGGGCGGTGATCTCGGTGGCCGTACGGATGTGACCGCGGGCGGTGGCCGGTTCGGAGTCCCAGGTACGGGCGGCGGCCTGCAACAGCATCTGCTGGCTGGACAGCCCCTGGGCAAGGGTGTCGTGGATCTCCATCGAGAGCCGCTGCCGCTCGGCGAGCGTGCCCTCGCGCCGCTCGGTGGCGGCCAGTTCGCGGCGGGTGCGGATCAGATCGTCGATGAGCGCCCGCTGGCGTACGTCCTGCCGCTCCATATGGACGAACACGGCGGTGGCGAGCGCGGCGACGGCCGGTGGGGCGAGCAGCAGATTGGGGTCGAAGCCGTCCGACAGCCGTAGTTGCGCGACCACGACGAACACCGTGAGCACGCCCACGAGCAGCGACGCCGCACCGGCCGGCAGCGTCCGCAGGCCCGTGTAGAACAGCGGCACCGCACACCACGCGAAGCTCGGCGCGAGCAGCACGAGGACGACCCAGACCGCCACGACCGCGCCCAGCCAGAGCAGTCGGCGGGCGGTGGGCCGCCGCGCCTGGTGCGGCCGGGAGCCCAGCGACGGCCCCAGGACGTAGAGGAGGGCCAGGACGAGGCTGAGGGTGATGATCCACGGAGTGCGGGGCTCGCCGGGATGCCGGAGCAGGAAGCGCACGAGCGAGGCGCCGAGCAGCAGGAAGAACGCGACGTGGAAGACGGGTCCCAGCCACCGGGCGTCGGGGTCGGCCTCGCGTGGCAGGCCGGTCCCGGGCGACGGGTCCGCCGTCGGCGGCTGCGGGGTGGTGTGCACGTGGATCTCCTCGTCGGGGGCGCCCCGGACGGGACGGCCGGGCGCCGGTGGTGCGCCGGTCCCCGGTGCGGAAACGGGTGCGCGGGGACCACGTGTACGGGGATCGCGTACACGTCGACCGCGTATATGTAGCCCGGGCGGGGAGCGGTCCGCATCAACCGATCGGACGACACCGATATCCCCCATCATGCACGGGGATCCCGGCCGGTACGGCGACCCGGGCGGCACCACGGTTCTTCGAGGATGGGGACACCGGCCCACCCCCGCCCCGAAGAGAGCCCACGCCATGAACCCGCAGGTCAACCCGCAGATCAACGCTCAGGACCACTCTGCCGCCCCGGTGACGGCCAAGCGCTCGCGCCGGCGCCGTGTCGTCGGCGGCGCCCTGGCCGCCGCTCTGCTCGGCGCGGCCACGATCGGAGCCGTCTCCGCGACCGCCGCCCCCTCGGACGCTTCCGCCGCGTCGGCTCCCGCCGAGCCGGTCACCGTCGGCAAGGGCCTGACGCGCACCACCCAGCACCTGACCCTCGCCGCCGCCACCAAGGCCGCACAAGCCACCCTGGACGCCGCGAAGAAGGCGGGCCGCAGCGTCTCGGTCGCCGTCGTGGACCGCAACGGCAACACCCTCGTCCAGCTGCGGGGCGACGGCACCGGGCCGCAGTCGTACGAGTCGGCCGCGCGCAAGGCGTACACCGCGGTCTCCTGGGGCACGCCGACCTCGGAGCTGGTGGGGCGGCTGAGTGACGCGCCCACGCTCAAGGACGTCCCCGGCACGCTCTTCCTGGCGGGCGGGGTCCCGGTCCGGGCCGAGGGCGCGCCGGTCGCCGGGATCGGAGTCGGGGGCGCACCGAGCGGAGCCCTCGACGAGCAGTTCGCCCAGGCGGGAGCGGACGCGCTGAGCGAGTAGCCGCCGCTTCCGGCAATGAGCGGGGCGCCGCTTCCGGCTACGGGCGGCGCCGCGCACGGACCGGACAAGGCACTGTCCCTGGCGAGGAGCGCGCCGTTCCGGCAACGGCCGCCGCCCGTCACGGCAACGTCAGCACCCGCGGCCCCTCGTCCGTCACCGCCACCGTGTGCTCGAAGTGGGCGGCGCGGGAGGCGTCCGTGGTGCGCAGGGTCCAGCCGTCGGCGGCCGCGTAGTAGTCGTTCCTGCCGCCGGCCAGGAACATCGGCTCGATGGCGAGGACCAGGCCGTGGCGGAGGCGCATGCCGCGGCGCGGGCGGCCGTCGTTGGGGACCGCCGGGTCCTCGTGCATCTGCCGGCCGATGCCGTGTCCGCCGAAGTCCTCGGGGATGCCGTAGCCGGCGGCGCGCCCGATGCTGCCGATCGCATGGGAGATATCGCCGATCCGGGCGCCGACCACGGCCGCCGCGATGCCCGCCTCCAGGGCCTGCCGGGTGGTGTCCATGAGCCGCTGGTCCTCGGGGCGGGCGGTGCCGACCGTGAAGCTGAGGGCCGCGTCGCCGGCCCAGCCGTCCACGAGGGCGCCGCAGTCGATGCTCACCAGGTCGCCGTCGCGCAGCCGGGTCCCGTCCGGGACGCCGTGCACGATCGCGTCATTGACGGAGACGCAGAGTACGGCGGGGAACGGGGTGGGGGCGAAGCTCGGGCGGTAGCCGAGGAACGGCGAGTCGGCACCGGCCTCATTCAGGACCGCACGGGCGACCTCGTCCAGGTCCAGCAGTCGCATACCCGGGGCCGCCGCCGCCCGCACCGCCTCCAGCGCCTTGCCGACGACCTGTCCGGCCACCCGCATCGCGTCCATCGCCGCGTCCGTCTTGATCTCCACCATCTGCCCGACCTCCTGCTCACCGCCGCCCGTACCGCGTCACAGCAGCGGCGCGGGCGGTATTTGTTTACCGGTATTTATTTACCGGTATTAGTATCACGGGCATGGTGCGAACTCCCCTGACCCCTCAGGAACGTGAACGCGGCGAGCGGCTCGGCGCCCTGCTGCGGGCGGCGCGCGGCGAGCGGAGCATGGTCGAGGTCGCGGCGGCGGCCGGGCTGTCCGCCGAGACGCTGCGGAAGATCGAGACAGGCCGGGCCCCGACCCCGGCGTTCTTCACGATCGCCGCGCTGTCCGGCGCCCTCGGCCTGTCACTGGACGAGGTGGCGCAGCTGTCCGCGCCCCCTGAAACGGTCGCGGACGCGGTCGCCTGAACTCCCCCCGGCCCCCCCCCAAAACGCGCCGAGGGCCGGCCCCCCGATGGGGAACCGGCCCTCCTCGTGCGGTGGCTACGTCACGACGCAGTCACCGCACAGAGCTGACGCAGATGCTGCTCAGACGTTGACGCCGAAGTCCTGCGCGATGCCGACGAGGCCCGAGGCGTAGCCCTGGCCGACGGCGCGGAACTTCCACTCGGCGCCGTTGCGGTACAGCTCACCGAAGACCATGGCGGTCTCGGTGGCGGCGTCCTCGCTGAGGTCATAACGGGCGATCTCGGTGCCGCCGGCCTGGTTGATGATGCGGATGAAGGCGTTCCGCACCTGGCCGAAGTTCTGGCTGCGGTTCTCGGCGTCGTAGATCGAGACCGGGAAGACGATCTTCTCGATGTCGGCCGGCAGCGCCGCGAGGTTGACGTTGATCTGCTCGTCGTCGCCCTCGCCCTGACCGGTCACGTTGTCACCGGTGTGCACGATCGACTGGTCGGGCGTCGCCTTGTTGTTGAAGAAGACGAAGTGCTGGTCGGAGAAGACCTTGCCGCTCGGGTTGACCGCGATCGCGCTGGCGTCGAGGTCGAAGTCCGTGCCGGTGGTGGTGCGGACGTCCCAGCCGAGGCCCACCGTGACGGCGGTCAGGCCCGGTGCCTCCTTGGTGAGGGAGACGTTGCCGCCCTTGGACAGGCTTACAGCCATGGGAAGTCCCTTTCCTTGTCGACTCGTCGAAGCGTCGGGCTTCGCACTGCGCACGAAGCTACCGTTACCCACCACAACGCCATGAGGGGACCGCCAGGTTCCAGGACTCTTTACTCTCTTTGCCGAATTCTGATGTGAACGCTCTGCACGGGCCCCGAAAAGCGGGTGACGGAGCCGCGCGCGGCGCGAGATCATAGGACTCATGTCCGGGCCCTATGTCATCCGCGGTGCGGTCGTCCTTCCAGAGGCCGAGCTCGTCTGGCGTTTCTCGCGTTCCTCAGGTCCGGGCGGCCAGCACGTCAACACCAGCGACAGTCAGGTCGAGCTGCGTTTCGACCTCGGTAAAACACAGGCACTGCCGCCGGTGTGGAAAGAGCGCGCCCTGGAGCGGCTGGCGGGCCGGCTGGCGGACGGCGTGCTGTCCGTACGGGCCTCAGAGCACCGCTCGCAGTGGCGCAACCGCGAGACCGCCGCCGTCCGGCTGGCCGCACTGCTCGCCGAGGCGACCGCCCCGCCGCCCAAGCCGCGCCGTAAGTCGCGGATCCCACGGGGCATCAATGAGCGGCGACTGCGCGAGAAGAAGCAGCGCGGCGATACCAAGCGCGGACGCTCGGGCCGCGACTGGGGCTGACCGCCCCAGCGGTCCCGTCCGCCCCGGCCGCCCCGGGGCTCACCCCAACTGCCGGTACTTCCCCCGGAAGTACGTCAGCGGCCCGTCCTCCTCGTTCGGCAGCGTCGTGGCCAGGACACGTGCGATGACCAGCGTGTGATCCCCGGCCACCACCCGCTGCTCGGTTCGGCACTCCAGGGTCGCCAGGGCGCCCCCGATGAGGGGCGCGCCGGACGCTTCGCCCCGTACATGCGCGATGTCCTCGAAGAGCAGCCGGTCGCTGATGCGGCCCTTCATGGCGAATCGTCCGGCGACCTGCCGCTGATGTCCCGACAGCACCGAGACGGCCCAGTAGGGCTGCACCGCCAGCAGGTCGTCCATGCGTGAGTCGTTGCGAACGCTCACCATCACCAGCGGCGGGTCGAGGGAAACGGAGAGGAACGCCGTGGCGGTCATGCCGACGTCCTCGCCGTGCGGCCCGCCGTCCGGGTCGTGGGCGGTGATCAGCACCACGCCGGCGGCCAGGCGGGACAGGGCGGTACGGAACTCGTCGTCACTCACCCCCACAGAATGCGGGATCGGCGCGCCGCCCGGCACGGAGGCGAGGGCGACGGCGGGTTCGGGGTGGGCGGCGGGCCCGGCGGGCGCCGCATCGGCAGGAGTCTTCGTGAACACGCCATAAACGCTAACTTCGGCCGGCCGCGGCGCGCATCGGGCCTCGGGACCACTCGCGTCCTAGGTCTGACGGCGGAGTTCCCGAATCGCTCGGAATTTGCGTTCAGTAAGTGTAGAAAGAGTGAAGGCGCGCTCCCGTGGCGGTTTTATGGAAGATCGCCAACCGTCGTTCATTGTTTGTGACTTGAGTCACAGCAGGCGCTAATTGTTGACCCTGTGTACCGAGTGAACAGCTCACTGTGATTCAGTGAGCGGGGAATCGGACGACAAGAAATCGTGGAGTTTGCTGTCGAGGTCTCAGGGAGAGCGAGCGATGGAGACCGAGTCGGAGCCATACGTCCGTCTTGCGACCCTGCGGCAGCTGCACCAAGTGGTCGCCGAGCTGAATACCGCACGTAGCCTTGCGGACACCTTGCAGACCGTCGCTGACGGCGTGATCACCGGGCTCGGCTACGAGCTGTCCGCGGTCAATCTGGTGCGGCCCGACGGCGATCTCGTCGTCGCCGCGGTCGCCGGCAGTGCGGGCGCCGAGGCGCTCATGGCCGGACGGGTCGGCTCCCGCGCCTCCTGGGAGCGCCGGCTGTCCATGGGCGAGCGCTGGGGCGATCTGCACTTCATCTCGCACACCGAGGGCTGGGTCCTCGATGACGACGACGTACCGCAGTGGCACACGGCCGGCCCCGCGCCCCGGTTCCCCGACGAGTGGCACCCCATGGACCGCCTCTTCGCGCCCATGTACACCGCGGCCAACGGGGGCGGCGAGCTGCTCGGAGTGATCTCCGTCGACCGGCCGCGCAACGGCCGGCGGCCCGGCCCCTGGGGCCAGGAAGCGCTCCAGATGTACGCCTTCCAGTCCGCCATCGCGATCAGCAATGCCCGGCTGCGGGCCAACATGCAGCGCGCCCTGGTCCGGCTGGAGCGCGAGCAGCAGGCGCTGCGCGCCAGCGAGGAGAGCTTCCGGCAGGCGTTCGAGTACGCGCCGAGCGGGATGGCCGTCGCCGAAATGGGCGGTGACCAGCATGGACGGCTGCTCCGCACCAACGATGCGCTGTGCCGGCTGCTGGGCCGCCCGGCCTCCGGGATGCGCCGCTACTCCTTCTCCGACCTCGTCCACCCCGAGGACATCGGCACGCTGCTGCGCACCTCCGCCGAGGGCGGCCGTGCCGAGCTGCGGCTGGCCCGCCGGGACGGCACCTATGTGTGGGTCTCCCTGCGCAACTCCGTCGTCGCCGACACCACCGACGGCCCGCGCTTCCTGCTCACCCACGTCGAGGACATCGAGGAGCGCAAGCGGCACGAGCTCCAGCTCGCCCACCGCGCCAGCCACGATTCGCTGACCGGGCTGCCCAACAGCGCCGAGCTGCGGGCCCGGCTCGGCGCCCGGCTGTGCTCCCGCCCGGCCGGCTCGATGGCGGACGCCTACGCCTCCTCGGCCACCCTCAGCACCGACCCCCGCGGACCGCGCGGCTTCCGGGCGGACGCGAAGGAGCCCTTCGACGGGCTCGAAGGCTTCGAGGGCGGGCCCCCGCCCCCGTTCGACCACCATGTGCATCTCGTCGCCCCCGCGGACGGGCCGGCCGACGACGGCTCCAAGGGGCTCGCGGTCCTCTTCTGCGACCTCGACGGCTTCAAGTCGATCAACGACCGCTTCGGGCACAACACCGGCGACGCCGTGCTGATAGAGGTCGCCCGCCGGCTGACCAGCGGCGTCCGGGACGGCGACACGGTCGCCCGGCTCGGCGGTGACGAGTTCGTGGTGCTCGCCGACGGCCTCGGCACCGCCGACGCCCAGGATCTGGCCGTCCGGCTGCGGAACGCGATCATCCCGCCGATCCGGGTGGAGGGCCGTGCGGTCCGGGTCGGCGCCAGCTTCGGCATCGGCTGGGCGAGCTGCGGAATGTCCGCCGAGGAGGTGCTGGAGTCGGCCGACCAGCGGATGTACGTCGAGAAGCGCTCCCGCTCGAAGGCGAACCGGCGGGCGGGCTGAGCGGCCGGCGGGCCCGCCGCGGCGGCCGGGCGCGATGCCGCGTATCTCACACCGGCCCCGCATCGGCCCGCACACCAGCAGTTCACCGTTCCGTAGCGATCTTGTGGCCCTCCGGGCACGGTGTGCGCAGGCCGCGACGGGGTAGGCTGCGCCGATGCGGCGCGGCGCCGCCGGGGGCCCGAAAGACAGTTCGCGCAATGAAGCCTGCGGACGCGTAGAGACGCGTACAGACGCGCACAGATCGCTTGGGAGTGACACGGAATGACGGCCGGCAACAACGGCGCGGACACGCCGGAGAACGACGACCCGTTCGCCTACCTCTACCGCTCGGAAGGCGGCGAAGGTGGCGCCCAGGGCTCGGCGGGCGACGGTGCGGCAGCGCGGCAGCCGGGCGTTCCGCGGACGTCCTACAACCAGGTCCGCGCGGTCGGCCAGCGCCAGTACGGCCAGCAGGCCCCGCAGCAGGTGACGTACGGGCAGCAGAACGCCCACTACGCCGCCCCCGAAACCCTGCCCGGCGGCGACCGCACCCGCCCCGCCCCGGCAAACGGCGGCCAGGAGCCGCGCCGCGGCCGCAACGGCCTGCTGATCGGCGCCGTCTCCGTGGTCGCGGTGGTCTGCATAGGCATCGGCGTCGCGATGCTCACCAACGGCAACGACTCCAAGGACGACGCCGCGGGCAAGCCGGGGCCGACGGCCGGGGACAAGGTCGAGCCCAACGACAAGCCCACCTCCAAGCCCGCTCCCGGCGAACTGCCCAAGCAGGACGCGGGCAGCCTGCGTCTCGAGGGCGGGGCGACCACGGCCAAGGACGTGCCGGGTGCGCGCTCGCCCGGCGGGGCCTATGTGGCAGGTATGAACACCCAGGGCGCGGCGGCCACTTGGTCGCTCGATGTCGAAGCTGCCGGCAAGTACAAGCTCTGGGTCGGTTACGGCGTGCCCGGCACGGACGCCAACCTCACACTGAACGTGAACGGCGCGGCGGACGGTCGGCCGATCAGACTGAAGAACTTCGCCCACGCCCCGGAGGGCGCCTGGGACAAGGGCTGGACCAGGTCCTGGTCGTATGTGCAGCTCAACAAGGGCACCAACACCATCAAGCTGTCCTGCGAGAGCGGGAATCAGTGCGACGTGAACCTCGACAAGGTGTGGCTGGCCAGGCCCTGAGGGACCGCCCCGCCGTCCCCCTTATCCCACCGCCCGGTGATCCGTCACCGTCACGCGCGGCAGCAGCTCTTCATACGTCGCCGCATCGAACTCGCCCGCTGCCGGGGCCCGTACGGTTGCTGCGGAGAGGGCTACCGCGCGGGTGAGGCGGTCCGGCCAGGGCAGGTTTTCGACCAGGCCGGAGAGCAGGCCGGCTACGGCTGAATCGCCGGCGCCGGTCGGGTTGCCGGTGATCCGGTGGGGTGGGGCGGCCTGCCAAATGCCGTCGGCGGTGACCGCGAGCATGCCGTCCGGGCCCAGGGAGGCGGCGACCGCGTGGGCGCCGCGGCGGCGGGCGTCGCGGGCGGCGCGCAGGGGCTCGGTGCTGCCGGTGAGGGCGGCGAGTTCATCGGCGTTGGGCTTGGCGAGGTCGGGGCGGGCGGCCAGCCCGCGGCGCAGCGGTTCGCCGCTGGTGTCGAGGAGGACCGGGACGCCGGCGCTGCGCGCGGCCCGGGTCAGCCGGGCGTAGACATCGACCGGGACGCCGGGCGGCAGGCTGCCGCACAGGGCCACCGCCCGTGCCTCGCCCAGGAGTTCGCGGTAGGTGCCGAGGAAGGTGTCCCACTCGGCGGGGGAGACGACCGGGCCCGGCTCGTTGAGCTGGGTGGTGTCTCCGGTGGCCGCGTCGACGACGGCGACGGTGCGGCGGGTGGCGCCGCCGACCGGGACCAGCGCGTCGGTGACCTCGGTCTCCGCGAGCAGCGCGCGCAGCGCCTCGCCGGTGCCGCCGCCCGCGAAGCCCGTGGCGACCGTACGGTGGCCGAGCGCGGCCAGTACCCGGGCGACGTTCAGGCCCTTGCCGCCGGGGCGTTCGGACACCTCGGTGATCCGGTTCGTGGTGTGCGGGTGGAGCCGGGGGACGCGGTAGGTGATGTCCAGGGCGGCGTTCAGCGTGACCGTAAGGATCATGGTCGCCCCTCCGGGCAGTCATGGCCGGGCGGCCGGGCGTCGGGCAACCGCGTACGGCGGTGGCATGCGGACAAGTGCGCGAGCGATCATGCCATCGTCGGTGGTGGTTGGCCCAGACCCGTCCCGGCCGCCGTGAGGGGCCACGGCCCGGGGGAGAGGGCCCGGCGCGCGGGCGGGGCCTCAGGCGCCCGGCGGGCGCACCAGCCACTCGCCCCTGCGCATGACGCCCACCACGTCGTAGGCCGCGTCCAGTACCACCAGGTCGGCGTCCTTGCCGGTCTGCAAGGCGCCGGCCCGGTCGTCGATGCCCAGGAGGCGGGCCGGAGTGGCCGAAAGTGCCTGTACGGCCTGGTCGACCGTCAGGCCGTCGACGGTGACGGCGCGTTGGAAGGCGCGGTCCAGGGTGAGGGTGGAGCCGGCGATCGAACCGGCCGTGGGGCCTTCGCTGATGCGCGCGACACCGTCCCTGACCTCGACCTGCATCGGGCCGAGCGGATACCTGCCGTCGTTCATACCGGCGGCGCCCATCGCGTCGGTGATGAACGCGACCCGCCCGTCCCCGGCCTCGCGGACCGCCAGTTGGAGGACCGCGGGGTGCAGATGGGTGCCGTCGTTGATGAGCTCGACGGTGATCCGCTCGTCCTCCAGGAGCGCGGCGACCGGGCCGGGCGCGCGGTGGCCCAGCGCGGGCATCGCGTTGAAGAGGTGGGTGGCGACGGTGGCGCCCGCGTCGATGGCCTCGCGGGTGGCGTCGTAGGAGGAGTCGGTGTGGCCGATGGCGGCGATCACCCCGGCGTCGGCGAGCAGCCGTACGGACTCCAGGCCGCCGGGCAGTTCGGGCGCGACGGTCATCATCGACGCGGTGCCGTGCGCGGCGTCGAGGAGCTTGCGGACATCGGCCGGGTCCGGATCGCGCAGCAGCTCCGGCTGGTGGGCGCCGCAGCGGTGCGGGGAGATGAACGGGCCCTCGAAGTGGATGCCGGCCAGCTCGCCCTGCTGCACCAGCTCGGCGAGCACCGCGGCCTGCCGGGCGAGATCGGCCAGCTCACCGGTGACGGTGGAGGCGACCATCGAGGTGGTGCCGTGCCGGCGGTGGGTCTCGACCGCCGTCATGCACTCCTCGGGGTCGGCGGACGAGAACGAGCCACCGCCTCCGCCATGGACATGCATATCGACGAAGCCGGGGACGATGAGGTGGCCCGAGAGGTCCACGACGCTGCCGGCCACCCCCTCGGCCAGATCGAGGTCCCGGCTGTGGACATCGCCGATCCGGCCGCCCTCGACGGCGATCCGGCCGCGCTCGACCACGCCGGACGGCCGGGCGATCCGGGCCCCGGCCAGGATGGTGCGCGGAGGGTCCGAGGGCCGCTGCGCGGACTGTTGCTGTGCCATCAGGGGGTTACCTCCGTGGAGAGAAGATCCCGGGCGAGCAGTCCTGCGCCCAGGCACCCGGCGGCGTCCCCGAGGGCCGCCGGAACGATCGAGGGGAGCCGCTGGAACGTAACGCGCCGGCGGACCGCTTCCCGCAGAGGTGTGAAGAGCGTGTCGCCCGCCTCGGCGAGCCCGCCGCCGATGATCAGCGTCTGCGGGTCGAGCAGGGTGAGGCCGGTGACCAGCCCGTCGGCGAGGGCGTCCACGGCGCGCTGCCACACGGTGTGCGCCCGCGGGTCGCCGGACGCCACGGCCTTGGCCGCGTCCGCCGCCCCGGCCTGCGGATCGCCGCAGGCCGCCGCCCAGTCACGGCCGACCGCGGCGGCCGAGGCCAGCGTCTCCAGGCAGCCGCGCTGCCCGCAGCCGCACTCCCGCCCGCCGGGCCGTACGACGATGTGGCCGATCTCGCCCGCGCTGCCGTGCGCACCGGACTCGATCCGGCCGCCGATGCCGATGGCGCCCGCGATCCCGGTGCCCAGGGGGACGAACAGGAACCGGTCGGCGCCCCGGCCCGCGCCGATCCGGCCCTCGGCCAGGCCGCCGGTGCGCACGTCGTGGCCGAGGGCGACCGGCACCCCGCCCAGCCGCTCGGACAGCAGCGCCCGCATCGGTACGTCCCGCCAGCCGAGGTTCGCGGCGTAGACGGCGGTGCCGGACCGCTCGTCGACGATGCCGGGGACCGCGACACCGGCCGCCGCGGCGGGGGCGCCGTAGCGGGCCGTGCCGAGCTCGCGGAGCTCCGCGGCGAAGCCGAGGATGGCCTCGACGACCGCCTCGGGGCCGCGCTCGCGGCCGGTGGGGCGCCGCGCCTCGTACAGCAGCACGGGGGGCGTGCCCTCGGAGGACGCGGTGTCCACCCCCACGAGGGCGGCTTTCATCCCGGTGCCGCCCACATCCAGGGCGATGACGTGTCTCACGGGAACAGTTTCGCGCGATCCGGCCGGAAAGGTCTAGTCCACTCGCCGTAGTGATCGGGCCGGACGGGCGGCCGGAAGGTGGCGCCGGAGGGGGAGGGGGGTGGTGTAGACCTTATGAAGAACGCGGGGGAGACTTGCCGTTCATGCCGTTCGAGGGCGATCCCTGAGGCGGCCGGGGTAATTCCCGACAAGCACGGATTTTCAGGACAAAGGGCGGGAACAGCAGTGCAGCGGCGGTACGTGAGCCTGGCGGCGGCAATCGCCACCACCATGACAGTGACTCTTACCGGCTGCGGCAGCGGTTCCGGCAGCGACGACGTCACTCTCAAACTGATCGCGGCGGACTACGGCGACAGCCGTGCCAACGGCTCCCAGCACTACTGGGACGAGCTCGCCCGCGCCTTCGAGGAGAAGAACGCCGGCATCAAGGTCGATGTCGAGGTCTACAGCTGGACCGACGTCGACAAGAAGGTCGAGGACCTGGTCAAGGACGGCCACGCCCCGGACCTCGCGCAGATAGGCGCCTACGCCGACTACGCGGCCAAGGACCAGCTCTACAGCGCCGACCAGCTGCTCTCCATCCCCACCCAGGCCGACTTCACCCCCTCCCTCGCGGAGGCCGGCGAATACAAGCGGGTCCAGTACGGCATGCCGTTCGGCGCCAGCACCCGGCGGCTCTTCTACAACAAGAAGCTGTTCAGCCAGGCCGGCATCACCAGCCCGCCGGCCAGCTGGGACGACATCGCCCACGACGCCCAGCTGCTGAAGGCACGGGGCGTCAAGATGCCCTTCGCGCTGCCGCTCGGCCCGGAGGAGACCCAGGCCGAGACGATGCAGTGGATGCTCAGCGGTGGCGGCGGCTACACCGACAGCATCGGCAAGTACACGATCGACTCGCCGGAGAACGTCAAGGCCTTCAAGTGGCTGAAGGAGGACCTCGTCGGCAAGGGCCTGACCGGGGCCGACCCCGCCAAGCTCAACCGCGAGGACGCCTTCGAGGGCTTCGCCGACGGCGAGGTCGGCATGCTCAACGGCCACCCCGCGCTGATGAAGCAGGCCGCGGCCAAGGGCATCGACTACGGCACCGTCGAGCTGCCCGGTGCCCACGGCAAGGCCAAGGCCACCATGGGCGTCGCCGACTGGATGATGGCCTTCAAGCAGGGGGGCCACCGCGCCCAGGCCGGCAAGTTCCTCGACTTCGTCTACAGCAAGAAGAACGTCGAGAAGTTCTCCGGCGAGTACGGCCTGCTGCCGGTCACCAGCGCCGCCTCCCAGGCGATGCTGGCCGACGACAAGTACGCCAAGTTCCACGGCTTCCTCAAGCAGCTCGCCGGCGCCGAGTTCTACCCGGCGAACAAGACCTCCTGGCCGCTGATCTCCAAGACCGTCAAGGCCAAGATGGGCGCCGCGGTCGGCCCGCGGGGCAACCCGTCCGGAGTGCTCACCGACATCCAGAACACCGCGGACACCGCGGACAGCGCGGCCGAATGACGCGGTGCGGGCGGGCGGACGCGACGGCGTCCCGGAGCGATACGGGCGGGCATACGGGCAGGCGCGTCGGCTCGGTGCGGCCGGGGCACGGGCGGGCCTCCCGGAGCCGGGCCGCCGCCGGGGCGACCGGCCGGGCGTTGTCCGACCGTGCGCTTATCGTGGAAGCGTGATGACGGACGGGACGGCGGGTGCGGGCGGTCCGGGCGGCGAGCCCGGGGCCGTCGAGCGCGCCGCGGAGCTCTCCGCCCGGGACGAGGCGGTGCTCGCCGTCGAGCGCCGCTCCTGGCCGGGCCCCGGCCCCAAGGAGCGCGCCATCCGCGAACAGCTCGGCATCTCCCCGACCCGCTACTACCAACTCCTCAACGCCCTGCTGGACGACCCCCGCGCGCTCGCCCATGACCCCGTCACCGTCAACCGCCTGCGCCGCATACGGGACGCCCGCCGCGCCCGCCGCTGACCCGGGCGCCCCGGCCGCCGTCCCCGTGCGCCCGTACACCCCGACTGTCACCGGAGAGCTACCCCCGGCGCCCGCCGCGCGCCGGTAGGGTCGGCGCCATGGGCAGCCCCCCGAACGCCGCGTCGGCGGACCGGCCGACACCCGGACCCGTGCCGACCCCGCACACCCCCGCCGGCCGCGACGGCCTCGCCGCACTGCTGGCACACCCGGAACGCACCGTCGTCGCCCTCGACTTCGACGGCACCCTCGCCGAGATCGTCCCCGACCCGGAGAAGGCCCGCGCCCATGGAGGCGCCGTCGCCGCCCTCGGCCGTCTGGTGCCCCGGCTGCGCGCCGCCGCGGTGATCACCGGCCGCCCGGCCACCGTCGCGGTCCGCCTCGGCGGCTTCGCGGACGTCCCCGGCCTGGACCACCTCACCGTCCTCGGCCACTACGGCGCCGAACGCTGGGAGGCCGCCACCGGCACCGTCCACGCCCCCGCCCCGCACCCCGGTGTCGCCGCCATACAGGCCGAACTCCCCGGCGTCCTGGACGCCTCCGGGGTCTGGCACGGCACCTGGATCGAGACCGCCATCGAGCGCAAGGGCGGCCGCGCCATCGCCGTGCACACCCGCCGCGCCACCGACCCCCAGGGCGCCTTCGACCAGCTGCGCGGCCCGCTCACCGCGCTCGCCGAACGCCACGGCCTGATCGTCGAACCGGGCCGCCTCGTCCTGGAACTCCGCCCGCCCGGTATGGACAAGGGCGTCGCCCTCGCCGAATGGGTCCGCGAGACCGGCGCCGCCACCGTCCTCTACGCCGGCGACGACCTCGGCGACCTGGCCGCCTTCGCCGCCGTCGAAAAACTCCGCTCCGACGGCCTGACCGGCCTCCTGGTATGCAGCGGCAGCGCCGAGGTCGCCGAACTCGCCGAGCGCGCCGACCTGGTGGTCGACGGCCCGGGAGGCGTCGTCGGCCTGCTCGGCGCCCTGGCGGCCCGGCTGGACGAGAACGAGGCGCACGGGGCGTAGGCGGGGGCGGCTCAGGCGGGCCGCGCACCCTCCTGAGCGTCCTCGCCCCGCAGCTCGTGCAGCTGGTCCAGGAACCACCGCGCGGGCGGCAGCGCGGTGGCCGCCGCGGCCAGCCGCTCGGTGCGTGCCGCGCGCTCGCCGTCGTCCATCGACAGTGCCTCGTGCAGCGCCTCGGCGGTGCCGACGACGTCGTACGGATTGACGGTGAGGGCATCCGCGCCGAGCTCCTCGTGCGCGCCCGCCTCCCGCGACAGCACCAGCGCGCAGCCGGCGTCCGACACCACCGGGATCTCCTTGGCGACCAGGTTCATACCGTCCCTGATCGGGTTGACCAGTGCCACGTCCGCGAGCCGGTAGGCGGCCAGGGAGCGGGCGAAATCGTCCTTGACGTGCAGCAGGATCGGCTGCCAACCCGCCGTGCCGTATTCGGCGTTGATGGCCTCGGCCACCCGCTGGACCTCGGCGGTGTAGTCGCGGTAGACGGCGAGATCCTGGCGTGAGGGATAGGCGAAGGCGAGGTGCACCACTCGCTCGCGCCATTCGGGGTGGTCGGTGAGCAACTGCCGGTAGGCGAGCAGGCCCCGCACGATGTTTTTGGAGAGTTCGGTGCGGTCCACACGGACGATGGTCCGGCGCCCCGGCCCGCCGATCTCGGTACGCAGCGCCGCCATCCGCTCCTCGACGTCGGGGCGGTGCGCGCGCTCACGCAGGAAGTCGGCGTCGGCGCCGAGGCCGTGCACACCGATCCAGGTCGTGCGCGCCTTGCGCTCCGGGACGAGCGCGACGATGCCGGGCGCCCCGTCCCCCGGCCGGACGCGCTCGCACTGTCCGTCGAGCCCGGTTTCCGCGCAGGCCACGAAGTTCTCGGCCCACCGCCGGGTGAGGAAGTTCGCCCGGTCGGCACCGAGAATGCCCAGCGCCAGCTTCCGCTGGATGTCGTCCGGCAGCATCGCGAAGTACTCGGCGGGGGCCCACGGCGTGTGGGAGAAGTGCGCGATACGCAGGTCGGGGCGGCGCTCGCGGAGCATGCCGGGCACCAGCGCCAGGTGGTAGTCCTGCACGAGGACGGCCGCACCGGGCGCCGCACCCTCGGCCAGCGCGTCGGCGAAGGCCGCGTTGTACGTCTCGTAGGCCGCCCACTGCGCCCGGAACTCCGCGCCGAAGACCGGCTCCAGCGGTGTCTGATAGAGCATGTGGTGCACGAACCACAGCACCGAATTCGCGATGCTGTTGTAGGCGGCGGCATACACCTCGGCCGGAATGTCCAGCATCCGGACACGCTGTCCACCCGTATCCCCCGGCTCCAGCACACCACCCGTCCGCCGCACGGCCTCCCGGTCCCCGTCCCCGAGCGCGGCACACACCCACACCGCATCCGTCTCGGGCCCGATCGCCGACAGCCCCGACACCAGCCCACCACCACCCCGCTTGGCGGTCAGCGCCCCGCCCTCCTCCAGGCCATAGGACACCGGCCCGCGATTGGACGCGACAAGAACCTCAGCACCTGCTTGCACCGCACTGCGCTCGGAGACCATGTCGCGAAAGTAACCCGCCACAGATCCGCGCAAACGTACGGAAGCGGTCAAGGGGTGGGGCGGGCGGCTACTCCTCAGCCGCCGCCCGGCCGGAAGGCGGGGAGGGGCATGGTGACTCCGCCTCGGCGGGTTCCGGGTGTCGGCAGCCGAGACGGTCGCCCCGGCTGCTGGAGATACGGAGCGTGTCGCCGAGCGCGCACGTCAAACAACAGGCCGGAAAGCGCAGTTCGGGGGTGATGGTCCCGTCCCCGCGAAGAAGGGCACGGGTGCACCCCGAGAGGATCTCACCGGATACGAGCTGGGTCCGTTCAACGGCGTCCGCCTGCCTTGTAACCGGGCAAGCCCTGGAGCGGATGGTGACCCCGTGGCACTCGAACAGATCTCTAGGATGTCTAGAGATCGTCAGGAGGGATGCGTCGCCATGGCCGCACAGGAGAGCTCGTCGCCCAAGTGCCGCCGGATTGCCGACGCGCTGAAGCGGGCGATCGCGGCGGGGGAGTTCCAGCCCGGTGACCGGCTGCCCGGGGAGAACGAGCTGATGGACCGGCACGGCGTGGCGCGGATGACGGCACGTCAGGCGCTCGGGGTGCTCACTTCGGAGGGGCTCGCCGAGGCCCGCAAGGGTGCCGGGGTCTTCGTGCGGGCGTTCCAGCCGATCCGGCGACGCGGTGTCCCGCGCCTGGCTCGGGAGCATTGGGGCGAGGGGCGGTCGGTCTGGTCGGCCGATGTCCCGGACCGTGACCTGGCGGTCGACGAAGTCACCGTGGACGAGGAACCGGCGGCGGAAACCGTCGCGGCGCAGCTGGGCATAGCGCCTGGAGACGCTGTGATCGTGCGGCGCCGCAGGTTCGTGCTCGACGGAAAGCCGGTGTTGCTGTCCACCTCCTACCTCCCGGCTGCTCTTGTCGCCGGATCGGCGATCACTCAGCCGGATACCGGGGCGGGCGGCACCTATGCCCGGCTTGCCGAGCTCGGTGCGGGGCCTGTCCGCTTCAGGGAGGAGGTGCGGTCACGTATGCCGGCGCCGGAGGAGGCCGACCGGCTGCGCCTTCCGGCGGGTACGCCCGTCATCCTCATCAGCCGGATGGCCCGCACCGAGGACGGGCGCACGGTCGAGGTCAACGAGATGATCCTCGACGCGTCCGCCTACGTACTGGAGTACGACTTCGACGCCTGAGCGCTCACGCCGCCCGGCGGGCCGCGTACTCCGGGATTTCGGTCATCGGGGGGCGTTCCTCGGTGTCGACGTCTGTGGTGCGGGGGACGAAGCCCTCGTTGCCGCGGTCGAACTGGGTGAGGCGGGGGCGGACCAAGTGGCCGCGGGTCAGGCGTAGTTGGGCGGTGCGGTAGATCGCGGCGGCCATCCGGCCGAGGGCCTGGCCGTCCTGGTGGCGGTGTTTGCGTACGCCGACGTCCACCTGGGCGAGGGCGTCGAGGCCGACGGTGTGCAGGGAGTCGACGAGCAGGCCGAGTTCCACGCCGTAGCCGACGGGGAAGGGGAGGCGTTCCAGGAGGGAGCGGCGGGCCGCGTACTCGCCGCCGAGGGGCTGGACGAAGCCGGCCAGCTGGGGCCAGTGGAGGTTGAGGAGCGGGCGGGCGACCAGCTCGGTGACCCGGCCGCCCTGGCCGGCCCCGGCACCCTCGTCGCCGGTCTCCAGCGGACGGTCGTACATCGCCTTCACGAACTGGATGTCCGGGTCGGTCAGCAGCGGGCCGATGATCCCGGAGACGAAGGCGGCGGAGAATTCGCGCAGGTCGGCGTCGATGAAGCAGATGATGTCGCCGGTGGTGGCCAGGAGGGAGCGCCAGAGCACCTCGCCCTTGCCGGGCAGCGCGGGCAGCCGTGGCAGGACGCTGTCGCGGGGGACGACCCGGGCGCCGGCCGCCGCGGCGACCTCGGCGGTGCGGTCGGTGGAGCCGGAGTCCAGCACCACCAGCTCGTCGACGAGGGGAACGGTCTCGGTCATCAGCTCGGCACGGATCACCGCCACGATCGCCCCGACCGTGGCCTCCTCGTCGAGCGCGGGCAGCACGACACTGACCGTACGGCCCGTCTGGCGCTTGGCCTCCAGAAGCTGCCCCAGCGGACGGTCAGCGGCGGACCAGGAGTGGCTGGTCAGCCAGCTCTCGACCTCTTCCAGCACGTCTACTACTCCTCGGTCGCCGCCCGATCGGCGGCCTGTGTGATCCATCTCGCGGTTCGGACGACTATCTCAACTGTCAGTGCCTTCGGTTACAGTCTTGAACAACGCGGATGACCGTCGCATGTCGGGGTCCCCGCGCCACAAATGCCTGGGTTCAGTCCCAGCGCCATACCGCTCATCCAGAGGGGCAGAGGGATACGGCCCGTTGAAGCCCCGGCAACCCTCCAGCCGGTCTTGCCGCCAGGACGCTGACGTCCCGCGCGCGTGAGGCTCCCGGCTAGGGAAGGTGCCAAATCCGTCTCGTGGCGAGATTCGCTGCGAGGAAGATGAGGAGAAAGGGCCTCGCCTCCATGGCTGTGCAAGTCACCGAAAACACCCCCACCGTCGCTCTGGGCCCCGCCGCAGCTCTGTCCTGCCGCGAGTGCGGACAGCGCTTCCCGCTCGGCCCGATCTTCGCGTGCCAGGAATGTTTCGGGCCGCTCGAAGTCGCCTACGACCTGCCGAGCGGCGACCCCGAGAGCCTGCGGAAGCAGATCGAGGCCGGTCCGGACAACATCTGGCGCTACGCCCCGCTGCTGCCCGTCCCCGCCGACGTGGCCGACAAGCCCAACCTGAACCCCGGTTTCACCAAGCTCGTCAAGGCCGACCGGCTCGCCGCCGAGCTGGGCGTCACCGGCGGTCTGTACGTCAAGGACGACTCCGGCAACCCGACGCACTCCTTCAAGGACCGCGTCGTGGCGATCGCCGTCGAGGCCGCCCGCGCCTTCGGTTTCACCACCCTCTCCTGCTCCTCCACCGGGAACCTCGCCGGTGCGGTCGGCGCCGCGGCGCGCCGGGCCGGATTCGAGTCCTGTGTGTTCATCCCGCACGACCTGGAGGCCGGCAAGGTCGTGATGGCCGCGGTCTACGGCGGTGACCTGGTCGGCATCGAGGGCAACTACGACGACGTCAACCGCTTCTGCTCCGAGCTCATCGGTGACCCGCTGGGTGAGGGCTGGGGTTTCGTCAACGTCAATCTGCGCCCCTACTACGGCGAGGGTTCCAAGACGCTCGCGTACGAGATCTGTGAGCAGCTGGGCTGGCAGCTCCCGGACCAGATCGTCATCCCGATCGCGTCCGGCTCGCAGCTCACGAAGATCGACAAGGGGCTCAAGGAGCTGATCGCCCTCGGCCTGGTCGAGGACAAGCCGTACAAGATCTTCGGCGCCCAGGCGGAGGGCTGCTCGCCGGTGTCCACGGCGTTCAAGGCCGGCCACGATGTCGTCCGCCCGCAGAAGCCGAACACCATCGCCAAGTCGCTGGCGATCGGCAACCCCGCCGACGGGCCGTATGTGCTCGACATCGCGCGCCGTACGGGCGGTGCCGTCGAGGATGTCAACGACGCGCAGGTCGTGGACGCGATCAAGCTGCTGGCCAGGACGGAAGGCATCTTCGCGGAGACCGCGGGCGGCGTGACCGTCGGCGTGACCAAGAAGCTGATCGAGGACGGCGTGCTCGACCCGTCCCTGACCACCGTCGTACTGAACACGGGTGACGGCCTCAAGACACTCGACGCGGTCGCCCCCACCTCCGGGCCCACGGCGACGATCCGTCCGAACCTGGACGCGTTCCGCTCGGCCGGCCTGGCCCGCTGAGGCCGACGGCCCGTCCGGCATCCGGCGGACGGGGCCGCGCCCAGCCCCCGAACTCGCACTCCGTACCCCTGGAAGGCAGAACCATGAGCGTCAAGGTCCGCATCCCCACCATCCTCCGCACGTACACCGGTGGCCAGGCCGAGGTCCCCGCCGAGGGCGCGACCCTCTCCGAGGTGATCGCCGACCTGGAGCAGAACCACCAGGGCATCGCGGCCCGGGTGCTGGACGACGCCGGCAAGCTGCGCCGCTTCGTGAACGTGTACGTCAACGATGACGATGTGCGCTTCGAGCAGGGCCTGGAGACGCCCACCCCGGACGGTGCGGGCATCTCGATCATCCCGGCGGTGGCCGGCGGCTGCTGATTTGCGCCAACTCTTCTCCTGCATGACCGGAATTGCCCCGTCCGCCAGAAAGCGGACGGGGCAATTCCATGTTGTGAAAGGAGATACCATTGGGGTGATCCCCCTCCGGATATCACCGTGCGCGTGCCGAACGCATATGTGTTCGCGATCAGTTGTGGCCAAAGTGTGGGCGGTATTTGTCGCCTAGGTGCCCTATGCCCGGCCTGACTTGCCCTGGAGAAACGGGATTTCGCCGCATATAGCCGATTCTCCGGCCCCGGAATTCTCGTCCGATTGACCTGTTGCTCTGGGCATCTGTGCAGATACATTCAGCGGCGGTCGACGCGTTCCGGCGCACACCCCACGGGCCTTTCGCGGGGTGAGGTCTGACCCGGGTCCGCGGAGTGCGGTCCTGCGCAAGGGCCAGTAATAGGGGAGTTAGGCATGGCTCAGGGCACCGTCAAGTGGTTCAACGCGGAGAAGGGGTACGGCTTCATCGCGGTCGACGGTGGTGCGGATGTTTTCGTCCACTACAGCGCGATCCAGATGGACGGTTACCGCACCCTTGAGGAGGGTCAGCGGGTCGAGTTCGAGATCTCGCAGGGCCAGAAGGGGCCGCAGGCGGACATGGTCCGGGTGGCCGGCTGAGGCGCCGACCGACTGCTGCGTGAGGAAGGCCCGTACCCCTGAGGGGGGTACGGGCCTTCGGCTGTCTGCGGGGTGGGGAGTGGGGGGGCTGCGGGGTGGGTGGGTCGCGCGGGGGCGGGGTGCGTGCGGCCCACTTGTCCCCCTAGGGGAGGGCGCCTTCACGGCAGCCTCGCGCCCGCCCGCTGCCCAACCGCGCCCTCCGGGCGGCTTGCGCCCACCCGTCGCCCGGCCACCACCCCTCAACGACGCCCTCCGGGCGGCTTGCGCCCACCCGTCGCCCGACCGCCACCCCTCAACGACGCCCTCCGGGCGGCTTGCACTCTCCTACCCCGAGTGCTAATCATTGCGTTAGCACTCTCCCAGTGAGAGTGACAAAGAAGGACCGGGTCGGCGAGGCCCGCGGATCGGTGGGGCAAGGAACCACACAGGTCTGCAGGTCGTCCGTCGCGGGCGCCAGCGCGGTCCGGAGCAATCCACCCCAGTCCGGGAGGACCACTTCACATGGCCAAGATCATCGCGTTCGACGAGGAGGCACGGCGCGGTCTCGAGCGCGGGATGAACCAGCTCGCCGACGCCGTCAAGGTCACCCTCGGCCCCAAGGGCCGTAACGTCGTCCTCGAGAAGAAGTGGGGCGCCCCCACGATCACCAACGATGGTGTTTCCATCGCCAAGGAGATCGAGCTCGAGGACCCGTACGAGAAGATCGGCGCCGAGCTGGTCAAGGAGGTCGCGAAGAAGACGGACGACGTCGCCGGTGACGGCACGACGACCGCGACCGTCCTGGCCCAGGCTCTGGTCCGCGAGGGCCTGCGCAACGTGGCCGCCGGCGCCAACCCGATGGCCCTCAAGCGCGGTATCGAGCGTGCCGTCGAGGCCGTCTCCGCCGCCCTGCTGGAGCAGGCCAAGGACGTGGAGACCAAGGAGCAGATCGCTTCGACCGCCTCCATCTCCGCCGCTGACACCCAGATCGGCGAGCTGATCGCCGAGGCCATGGACAAGGTCGGCAAGGAAGGCGTCATCACCGTCGAGGAGTCCCAGACCTTCGGTCTGGAGCTGGAACTCACCGAGGGTATGCGCTTCGACAAGGGCTACATCTCGGCGTACTTCGCCACCGACATGGAGCGTATGGAGGCGTCGCTCGACGACCCGTACATCCTCATCGTCAACTCCAAGATCGGCAGCGTGAAGGACCTGCTGCCGCTCCTGGAGAAGGTCATGCAGTCCGGCAAGCCGCTGCTGATCATCGCCGAGGACGTCGAGGGCGAGGCCCTGTCGACCCTGGTCGTCAACAAGATCCGTGGCACCTTCAAGTCCGTTGCCGTCAAGGCCCCGGGCTTCGGTGACCGCCGCAAGGCCATGCTCGGCGACATCGCCATCCTCACCGGTGGCACCGTCATCTCCGAGGAGGTCGGCCTCAAGCTGGAGAACGCCGGCGTCGAGCTGCTCGGCCGCGCCCGCAAGGTCGTCATCACCAAGGACGAGACCACCATCGTCGACGGTGCCGGTGACAGCGAGCAGGTCCAGGGCCGGGTCAACCAGATCCGCGCCGAGATCGAGAACAGCGACTCGGACTACGACCGCGAGAAGCTCCAGGAGCGTCTGGCGAAGCTGGCCGGCGGCGTGGCCGTCATCAAGGCCGGTGCCGCCACCGAGGTCGAGCTCAAGGAGCGCAAGCACCGCATCGAGGACGCCGTTCGCAACGCGAAGGCGGCCGTCGAGGAGGGCATCGTCGCCGGCGGTGGCGTCGCCCTGCTCCAGGCCTCCCAGGTCTTCGAGAAGCTGGAGCTCGAGGGTGACGAGGCGACCGGCGCCAACGCCGTGAAGCTCGCCCTGGAGGCCCCGCTCAAGCAGATCTCCGTCAACGGCGGCCTTGAGGGCGGCGTTGTGGTGGAGAAGGTGCGCAACCTGCCCATCGGCCACGGCCTCAACGCCGCGACCGGTGAGTACGTCGACATGATCGCCGAGGGCATCATCGACCCCGCCAAGGTCACGCGCTCCGCGCTCCAGAACGCCGCCTCCATCGCGGCGCTCTTCCTCACCACCGAGGCCGTCATCGCCGACAAGCCGGAGAAGGCGGGCGCTGCCCCGGCCGGCGGCGGCATGCCGGGCGGTGACATGGACTTCTGATCCTCGCGGATCGGAACGCTGATCCTCCCGGATCAACACGTCCAGACGTACGTCGGGGCGGCACCCTCCTTCCAGGGGGGTGCCGCCCCGGCGGCGTTTTCGGGGCGGGGCCGGGCGCCGTCGGGCGGGCTATCGCCGGCGGCCGATGAGGCAGCCCGCGAGGCACAGCGCCCCGGCCACGGACAGCAGCACGGCGCCGCAGAGGGTAGCCGGTGCGGGCGGGGCGTCGCGGTCGAGGGTGGTTTCGACGGCGACCTGGATCACGACATTGCCGTGCGCCGCGGGCAGCTTGGGCAGCGGCGGGAACGGGGGCGGTGTCTCGCCCCACAGGATCAGTGCCACCCCGCCGGCGGTCAGCACGAGCGCGGTGAGCGCCACGATCAGCCTGGCGCGCCAGGGGCGGCGTAATCGGATCAGCATGGCGCCGACCCTACTTACTGCCGCGCCGCGGTGCGGCAGGATCACGGTCGGCCGGCGGCGGCCGTACGGCTGGGTGCCGGTGGCCGTGCGGCCGCGCGCAAACGCTCCACGCGGGCGCGGACTTGGGCGGCCGTCGGGTCCGCCGGATTCCGCCGCCGGTCCGGTGGTGCCTCGCCCCGGCAGGGGCCGCAGACACCCCCGGGAAGCGCCTCGGGCCGACCCGGGGCGCGGCAGACGGTGCACTCCATGATCCGGAGGGGGCCGGACGACGGCCCTCGGGCCGGGCCGCCCGCTCCCGGCCCAGCGGCTTCGGGCGGCATCTTGGCGAGCAGCCGGGAGCGGGCGAGCCGTCCCGGGTGGTGGATGTGCGGGGGCAGCCCGGAGGTCAGGGCGGACAGCAGCTGGTCGCGGGTCGCGCCGCGCGCCAGCCATTCCTCCGCGAATGCTTCGAGGGACGCGCAGTCGTCAGCGGACAGCGTCATACGGGGTTCGGCGCGGCCGAGGGCGGCGAGGGCGGCGTAGCCGGGGGACCGCGGTTGGCGGGTGCGGACGTGGGCGTCGACGTCGACGTCGACGTGTGGAGCCTGCGGGCGCGGTGGCCCGGAGGTGGGAGGTGGGGCGTCACTGTCGCCGCCGCCGTCACTGTCGTCGTCGGTCATCGGAACGTTCCCGGCGCATAAGGCCATCCACCAGGAGTCGTCCCGGGCCGTACGCGAGAAGTACGTACGCGTCACCCAGAGCGGGCTGCCGCCGTCACTCGTGTGTGTCTCGGTGACCCGCCGCAGATGACCGGCCTCCGAGAGGCGGCGGAGCGCGGTCCGCAGGGCGCACTGCCCGTAGTCCGGCAACACCTTGGCCAGCGTCTTCACGGAGATGTCGGCACCCTCGGGCAGCCGGTCGAGGTAGGCGGCGATGGATGCCTCGCGGCGGGGGAGATGTGCGAAGTCGCCGGGGCGGGATGCCCGTTGGTCGGGCGCGGCGCGTTTGCCGTAGCCGGGGCGGGCGGAGGGGTGGGGGCGTGCGGACGCGCACGGGGCAGGGTTAAGGTTTTCACCAGCCATGAGATCGCTCTTTCCGATCTTGATGGTCAGACCCCGGTCGGTGTTGGTAGCACCTGCCGGGGTTGTTTGTTGCTGCGCACGCTAGACCGGCGCAGCAGGGTGTCGCAAGCCGGTCACGGAATGTCATCCACGCTGGTGTGAGCGGGAGTTGGCGGAACCGGGGGAGGGCGGGTGGGTTACTTCCGTCCACCCGTTCCTTGGAAAGAGGGCTCGGGGTCCGCGGCTTGAGCCCCGGACCCCGGGTGTCGTCAGGCGCCCTACAGGGAACTGGACTTGATGCCCTCGATGAACGCAGCCCATGCCGGTGCCCGGAACGCGAGCGCCGGGCCGTCCGGGTCCTTGGAGTCCCGGACGGGCACGATGCCGGGGTGGTCGTCGGAGACTTCTAGGCAGTCGCCGCCGTCGCCGCCGCTGTAGCTGGACTTACGCCAGACGGCTGCACTCAGGTCGTACTCAGCGCTGATCTTCATGCGCGTAATCCTCCGCCACTGATTCGATCAGGGCCAGGGAATCTTGGGGGGATAGTGCGCTGGCCCCGATCAAATCGTAAGTCAGTTCGTGGCGGGCGACCGTAGCCGGTTCGTCCTGCAGACAGCCAGTTCCCAAGCTTTGAAGGTAGGCGACCGGAGGCGCGTCCTTGAAGGTCATCAGCTTGACCGAGCCGTTCATCGACGCATGGTCCCCCGCCGAAAACGGCAACACCTGCACGATCACCCGATGCCTCCGGATCAGCTCCGCCACATGCCGCAGGGCCTTCGCCATCACCGCCGGACCGCCGGTCTTGCGGCGCAGTACGGCCTCGTCCAGCACCACCCACAACATCGGAGTTGTTGGATGGTCGAGAAGGAGCGCGCGTTCGAGTCGTGCCGTGACCGTCTCGCCGATCTCGGCCTCCGGTGCCGTCGGCTGGTACGCGCGGCAAACCGCCCACGCATACGCCTCCGTCTGCAGCAGCCCCGGAATCAGCTGCGGCGCGTACTCCTTGATGGTGGCGGCGACGGCTTCCGCCTCCGCCGCCTCCGCGAAATGGTCCGGATACTTCGACTTCGTCGCGGCCTCGCAGTTGCGGGTGAAGTAGCCGTCCGTGCCGAGGATCTCGTCGATCTTCACGGCGTACTCCATCTGCATCCGCCGCGTCCCGGCCTCCAGTTGGCCGATGAACGACCCGCTGACGAAGAGGGGACGGCCGAGTTCTTCCTGGGTGAGTCCCGCCTCTTCGCGCTTGTGCCGTAACTCGGCGCCGAGCATGGCGCGGGGTGACGAGGAGGGGTCGAGGGGTTTCGGTCCGGGCATCGCAGCAACTCCCTGTTACACACGATCGGTTGTTGGGTCTGCGCCTCTATGCAGGCTAGACCCGCAACCACCACGCTGTGTGCGCAACGGGAACACTCAGCGTGGAAGGTGATGATGACGACGATGACGGCGTGTGAGCGGGTGCAGCAGGCCGAGGATGTGACGGCGGAGCTGCGCACCGCACTTCAGAAGGCCGGGATCACCCTGCCGTCCCTCGGCGTCGACCCGGTGTCGTGTGCCGGCGGTTTCATGGCGCCCCTGGTCGAGCTGGGGCGCTGCAATCTGGACACCGCCCGGCGGCTCGCCGGTGTGCTGGCGGACTACGCCAGGACCGTCGCAGCCGAACACGGTCCGGAGGAGCGACGGCCGTGATCCCGCCGCCCGGAAGCTATGCGGTGGACGGGCGGGACGGGCGCGTCGGCCGGGTCATGGGCTGCGACGGGCCGTTCGTGCAGCTCCGGCCGCCCGGGGGTGGCACGGTGTGGAACTGCCCGCCGTATGAACTGCGTGCCGCCCCGCCGTCCGCCGTACTGGCCGCCCGCGTGCGAGAGCTGAACTGGCAGAGCCGGATGCCATGACCTCATGACGCCGAGGTCACTGTGGGCGGTGCGGAGGCGGCCGGCGACGCACCGGCCGCCGGGACGCTGCCCGGGCCGCCCGCACCGTCCGGGTCGCTGTTCAGCTCCGTCCGTGTGTGTCTGCTGAAGCCGAAGAAGTAGGTGGCGAGGAAGCCGACGAGGTAGCCGACGGCCAGGCCCAGGGCGTAGACGGCGAGGGTGGTGGCGAGCGGCTGGTTGCCCTTGACCAGGGGGAACAGGGCCCAGCCGGAGGGGCCGATGGCGGTGGAGCCGACGGCGTCGCCGAGTTGGTTGAAGAGGCCGACGAACGCGCCACCGGCTGCGCCGCCCAGGCAGGCGGTGATGAAGGGGCGGCCCAGGGGGAGCGAGACGCCGTAGATCAGTGGTTCGCCGACGCCCAGGAAGCCTGCGGGGAGGGCGGACTTGATGGTTCGGCGGATCGAGGGGTTGCGGGGGAGACGGAAGTAGACGGCGATCGCGGCGCCGACCTGGCCCGCGCCGGCCATGGCGAGGATCGGGAGCAGGACCGTGTAGCCCTGCTGCTCGATGAGGGTGGTGTGCAGCGGGATGAGGGCCTGGTGGAGGCCCAGCATGACGAGGGGGAGGAAGAGGCCGCCCAGGACGAGACCGGCGAACGCGCCGCCGTGGGCCAGCAGCCAGTTGGCGCCCGTGCCGATCGCGGTGGCGACCTCGCCCGCGACGTACATCAGGCCGAAGAGCGTGACCAGGCCCGTGACCAGGACCGTAACGGTGGGGGTGACCAGGACGTCCAGTGCCTCGGGGACGGTCTTGCGGCACCACTTCTCCACCTGGACGGCGAGCAGCGCCGCGGCCAGTGCGCCGAGCACCCCGCCCTGGCCGGGGGAGAGGTGCTGGCCGTAGGCGGTGATGTGGGTGACGCCGGGGAAGACGATGACGGCGGCGACCGCGCCGCCGAGGATCGGGGTGCCGCCGAATTCCCTGGCGGTGTTGTAGCCGACGAAGACGGCGATGAGGGACATGAAGCCGGAGGCCATGGCCGCGAGGGCGGGGGCGACGGACGGCAGCTGACCGAGGTTGGTCAGCAGGCCGTTGATGCCGGCGATGATGCCGCAGCCGATCAGGGCCGGGATCAGCGGGACGAAGATATTGGCGATCCGGCGGAGGAACAGCTTCACGGGCGTGGCGTTCCGCGACTTCTGCCGGGCCTTGAGGGCGGCGCCTTGGGCGGCCAGGTCGTCGGCGGTGGCGGTGGCGGGAGCGTCGGAGGCGGGGGTGCCGACGGTCGTGGGTGGTGTCGGGACCAGGGCCGGTGCCGGGGGCGCCCCGGCAGGGGCCGTCGTCGGTGTGGGTGCGGCTGACTCCGCTTCCGTGGCCGGTGGGGTGTCGCGGGACTGCGCCACCAGGCGCTGGAATTCCGGGGTGACCCGGGCGACCGTCCCGGGGCCCAGCACGATCTGGTACGTGTCGTCCTCGACCACGCCCATGACCGCCGGCAGCGCCTTGAGGGCCTCGTCCTGGACCAGGGAACGGTCCTGGATGCCGAGGCGGAGCCGGGTCATGCAGTGGGCGATGGAGGTGAGGTTTCCGGCGCCGCCGACGAGAGGGAGGAGCGCGGCAGCGATGGCGCGGTTCTTGTCTTCGGGCATGTGCGGTGCCTTGCTGTGCGGTCGAACGAGGCGAGGGGGTCGGGCCGTACAGGGTGTGGCGGGCTGTGGTGGGGCTCAGTGCTCTTCGGCGGCCTGGAGGGCGGCGCGGAGGTGGCCGTCGGCGGCGTCGAGGAGGCGGGCGGCGGTGGGGGCGTCGACTCCGCCGAGGAGGGTGAGGATGGCGTTCTTCACCTCGCCGTCCGTGCTGCGGAGTGCGGTCTCGATCTCCTGGTCGGAAGCACCGGTGGCGAGCGCGACGATTCGGCGCGAGCGGGCCCGCAGCTTCTCGTTGGAGGCGCGGACGTCGACCATCAGATTCCCGTAGGTCTTGCCCAGCCGGATCATGGTGAGGGTCGAGAGCATATTGAGCACCAGCTTCTGGGCGGTGCCCGCCTTGAGCCGGGTGGAGCCGGTCAGCAGCTCGGGGCCGACCACGACCTCGATGCCGTGCTCGGCGGCCGCGGCCAGCGCCGAATCGGCGTTGCAGGACAGGCCGATGGTCAGCGCGCCGAGGGCGCGGGCATGCTCGACGGCCCCGATCGCGTAGGGCGTACGGCCGGAGGCCGAGATGCCGACGACGGTGTCCAGGTCGGTCAGGCCGATCGCGCTCAGATCCTCGATCGCGAACTTCTTGCTGTCCTCGGCGCCCTCGACAGCGGTGACCATCGCGGACGGGCCGCCCGCGATCAGCCCGACCACCTGGGACGGGTCGGTGTTGAAGGTCGGCGGGCACTCGCTGGCGTCCAGCACCCCGAGACGGCCGGCCGTGCCGGCGCCGGCGTAGATGAGCCGGCCGCCGCGGGCCATCCGCGCGGCGGTGGCGTCGATGGCGGCGGCGATCTCCGGGAGCCGCCGGGCGACGGCGGCGGGGACGGTGGCGTCCTCGTCGTTCATCGTGCGGGCGATGTCCAGGGTGGGGCGGCGGTCGATCTCGGCGAGTTCGGGCCGGTACGCCTCGGTGGTGAGGGTGTCCAACTGGGCGCGCAGAGGGTCGTGGTCGGCGGTGGAGGTCATGGCGTGGCGACTCTCTTCGGTCGGGCTCGTGGGGGGCCGTGGTTCTTCGGCTGCCCCGCCGCCCGGTGCCGTCGTGTCCACCCGTGCCTCCCGATGGTGCGGAGGCCCACAACGGCGGGGCGGTGCGAGGTCAGCGCTGGTTGTTGCGCGGCGAGTGGCGGTGGGCGAGTGCCTCGTACGAGGCGGACAGCGCGGGGGCCGCGGTCTCGTACGTACGCTGCGCGACGCCTATGAACAGGCAGTCCACGACCAGCAGCTGACTCGTCCGGGACGACATCGCGGCCGGGCGCAGCTCGCTCTCGCGGGCCGTGGACGTGGTCAGGATGTGGTCGGCGTACGAGGCGATGTCGCCGTCCGGGCGGCCGGTGATGGCGATCGTCGTCGCACCGTGGTCGAAGGCCACCCGCAGGGGCTCTATGACATCGGTGGTCCGCCCGGAGTGCGTGATGGCGATGGCGACATCGCCGGTGCGCATCTGCACGGCGTTCGTCACGGCCAGATGCGGGTCCGCGTGCGCATGGGCGATCAGGCCGATGCGCAGCAGCTTCTGGACGAGGTCCTGGCCGACGAGGTTGGAGGCCCCTATGCCGTACACATCGATACGGCGGGCACCGGCGAGCGCGGCGACGGCGGCTTCGAGCTGGGTGACATCCAGCGCGGCGGCCGTGTCGGCCAGACACTGCTGCTCCTCCTGCGCCAGCTTCGCGACGACATCGACGAGGGAGTCGTCGACCGCTATGTCCGCGGTCACCGCGGGTGCGCCGCCGGCCGCCTGCTGCGCGGCGAGCGCGGCGAGCGCGAGGCGCAGATCGCGATAGCCCGGGTAGCCGAGCAGCCGGGAGGTCCGCACGACGGTGGCCTCGCTGGTGCCCGTGCGCTCCGCGAGGCCGGTGACGGTGAGGGCGGCGCAGCCGGCCGGGTCGCTCGCGACGGTCTCGGCGACCCGCTGCATGGAGCGGGTCATCGTCGGCGCGAGGGTGCGGACCTTGGCGGCCAGCGCCGCGGGGGCGGGTGGGGCCGGGGCCGGTCGGGTCTCGACGGCCACATCCTTGAAAGTTTCCTTCACGCTACTGCTCACGCTTGAAAAGTAATTTCATCGACGCTCGGCGTCAATACCCTCTGTGAGTGCTGTGGACAGAGCGGAGAGGTCGCGGCGGGGCTGTGGACAACCCGCTCGGCGGTCGGCGGCCGGGAGACAATGGGGGGCATGGAGATGGAACAGGCATTGCACGCCGCGCGGGCGCTGGTGCTCGCCGACCTGATGGCGGACAAGGTGGCCGACGCCGACATCGTCTCGCTCGTGGAGGATGCGGTCGTCCACCGCCGGTGGTGGGTGGAGCAATGGCCTGAAGGCGCGGCATTCGTCGCAGGACTCATAGCGCAGGACGTCCAGGACGCCCTCCTGGACCGCTACGGCCGCTGGCCGCTGTGCCCCGTGTGCACGGAGTCGGGGGATCCCCATGCGCTCGATGTCGAACCGGAGTTGGGCACCGATCCGCACTGGGTCTGCCCCAAGACAGCTGTCGCCGTGGCCCGGGTCGGCCGGCTCGGCACCCCGATGGAAGGCTGAGGTGGTTGATGGTGCGGCGGGCTGACGTGGCGATCCGGCCGGAGCGCTGAGGTGGCGATCTATATAGATCCGCCCACCTGGCCGGGCCACGGGCGGATGTGGTCGCATCTGGTCAGCGACCACTCCTTCGACGAACTGCACGCCTTCGCGGCGCGGCTCGGCGCGCCCCGGCGGGCGTTCGAACGCGACCACTACGACCTGCCGTCGGAGCGGTACGGCGACGCGGTGCGCGCCGGGGCGCTGGAGATCGGCTCCAAGGAGCTGGTGCGCCGGCTGACCGCGGCCGGTCTGCGCCGCCCCAAGCACCGGCCGGCACCCCGTACGGCCCGCCGCGGCGCGTCGTAGCGGCGGCGCGGCGGCGGACCCCCGCACGATGGGCCTGACCGTGCGCCGCACCGAAAGGGGACAGCTATGTCAGCCAGCGAAGGCGGACAACCGGCCACCGACCTCGACCCGAACTACAGCAGCGCGGACGCCACGGCGACCGCCTGGCCCGCGGCCGTCGGCGGAATGACCGAGGCCGAGATCTTCTGGCTCACCACCGTCCGGCCGGACGGCCGCCCGCATGTCACCCCGCTGCTCGCCGTCTGGTCGGACGATGCGCTGCACTTCTGCACCGGCCCCGAGGAACGCAAGGCCAAGAACCTCGCCACCAACGCGCACTGTGTGCTGACGACATCGACGGCCGGCGGCAACGACCTGCACGCCGGGCTCGATGTGGTCGTCGAAGGCGAGGCGGTGGCGGTGCGCGACGAGCCCACACTGCGCCGCTTGGCCGATCTGTACGGCGAGAAGTACGGCAGCGACTGGCACTTCGACGTCCGCGACGGCGCGTTCTACGGGGAGGGCAACCGGGCCGTGGTCTTCCGGGTCGAGCCGGTCACGGCCTTCGGGTTCGGCCGGGGCGAGACCTACAGCCAGACGCGGTGGACGTTCGACGGCGGGGCCTGAACGACCGGGCGCGGCGCCCTTCCCACAGGTTCAGCGGTGCCCCGCCGCCCCCGTTGCCTTGGCGAAATCCACCGGCTGCGCTGCCCCGGCCTGTGCAGCAGGCGTGGCGGGCGTGGCGCCGGCCGACGAGGTGATCAGCCGGGACTGGTGCGTCGCGCGGTGCAGCCGGAACGCGAAGGCCGTGGTGACCACGGCCCCCGCCGCCAGCGCGGCGCCGGTCCAGGCCACGGACGGGTAGCCCCAGCCCGCGCCGATGGCCAGCCCGCCGAGCCAGGGGCCGAGGGTGTTGCCGATGTTGAACGCGGCGGTGGTGGTCGCGCCGGCCAGCGTCGGCGCGGCGTTCGCCACGTTGAACATCCGGGCGTTGAGCGCCGGGGCCGTGGTGAACGCGGTCACCCCGAGCATCAGGGCGAGCGCGACGGCGGCGACCGGGCTGTGCGCGGTCAGCGCCAGGAGAGCCAGCACGGCGGTGGACGCGGCGATGCCGCCGAAGAGCGTCCCGAAGAGGTGCGCGTCGGCGATCCGGCCGCCGATGAACGTACCCGTCAGCGCGCCGACGCCGAAGAGGGCGAGCACCGTCGGCACCCAGCTCTCGGCGAGGCCGGCGGTGTCGGTCAGCAGCGGCGAGAGGTACGAGAAGAGCGCGAAGACCGCGGCGCCGTTCAGGGCCGTCGCGGTCAGGGCCAGCCACACCTGCTTGTCCTTGTAGATGGTCAGCTCACGGCGCAGCTGCGGACGGTCCTCGCCGGTGGGCACGGCCGTACGCGGCACCAGCGCGATCACGCCGAGCAGGCCGATCGCGGCCAGACCGGCCACGGCCCAGAAGGCGGCGCGCCAGCCGGCATGCTGGCCGAGCAGGGCGCCTGCCGGGACGCCCGCGATGTTGGCGATGCTGAGGCCGCCGACCATCACGGCCATCGCGCGGGCCCGCGCGGTCACCGGCACCAGCGAGACCGCTACCGCCGCGCCGACCGCCCAGAAGCCGGCGCAGGCCAGGGCGCTCAGGATGCGCGAGATGAACAGCACGCCGTAGGAGGGGGCCAGCGCGCCCGCCACCTGGCCGAGTCCGAACACCGCGAGCAGCGCGATCAGTGTCGTCCGCCGTGGGAGCCGCAGCGTTGCGGCGGCCAGCACCGGGGCGCCGACCACCATGCCGACCGCGAAGGCGGAGACCAGCAACCCGGCCTGCGGAATAGAAACGTCCAGGTCGCGGGCCAGCGGCTGGAGGATGCCGGACAGCATGAACTCGGACGTCCCGAGCGCAAAGACGGACAGGCCGAGCACATACACGGCAATGGGCAGGCGGACGCGGTCGGACTGAGCAGGCATGTCAGCTACTAACAGCGATAGGACGCCTTACATTCCCGGCTGGGCGTGGGTGCGGGTTTGCCGTGGGCTGGGGCCGGTGCGCCTATGGCTTGGTGGGTGGTGGGGTCGGAGGGGACGCCCGGTAAGCCGTCCTCGGCGCGGGCGGCCCTGGTCTCAGAGGTTCTTCGCCCCGTTGTTTGCTCCGGGTCCTGCGGGCGGCTCACCGGGCATCCCCTCCGCCCTCCGTCTGTGCGCGGCTGTCCCGCCGTACGGATGACCGTTACGGCAAGGCAGCGGCATCCCTTGGCAGGCACCTGGTTCGCGAGGCCATGCTGCGCCCCTTGGGAGGCTTCTGGTCCGGCCGCCCGCAGGTGGGGCGCGGGTTGAGGTGGGTGGTGACGGGCGGTGTCACCGGCCGGCAATCGGCAACGGGGGACGGTCGGAGGGGATGTACCGGGGCCCGCCCGCAGGACCGGAGCAAACACCGGGGTGCTCAATCGCAGGTAGCCGCGTCGCCCGCGCCGTGGGGGCACCTCCCGGCCGGAGGCTGGGGGAGGGTCCCGGTGCGTCCCCTCCGGCCCCCGCGGCAACCACGTACTCCGCAACGGCGCCAGCCCATACGCAGCCGCAGCAAAAGGCCGCGGTCACCCCCACAGGGGCGCGGGGAACTGCGTGCCCAGCCACCACGCCACCCGCAGACAAAGCGCGGGCCCCAAGCCCCAAGCCCCCTACGCCCCCCGCAACAAATCCAGCTCCGTAGCGAGGTTGCGGCGAGCAGTGTGTTCCCAGAGGTCGTAGCCGCGAGGGGTGCGGAAGAGGCGTGGGAGGGAGAGGAGTTGGGTCAGAACGGCGGAGCGGCCGGCCGTGAAGTCGGGGTCGGGAACGAAGGCGTACTCGTCGCGGACCGCAGCGGCGTAGGCGGCGTACTGGTCGGGGGACCCGGCGAGCACCGCGAGATCCGCGTCGCAGAGCACCTCGCCGTCGGGGTCGTCGGGCGCCGGGTCATGGGTGACGGTGAGCCGCACCAGGCGGGCGACCTCGGCCGTGCGGGCCGCGCCGATGCCCAGCTCGGGCAGTGCCCGCTTGGCGAGGGCCGCGCTGCGCTCCTCGTTCTCGGAGCGCTCCGGGCGGTAGACCGCGTCGTGGAACCAGGCCGCCAACTGGACGGTGGGCAAGTCATCCGCGTGCTCGGCCAGTTCGTCGATGCGCAGCAGGACCGCGGCCAGATGGTCGACGGTGTGGTAGCGCCGCTGCGGTTCGCGCCAACGGGACAGGAGGTTGTCCGCGTACGGGGCCGGGTCGGGGGCCGTGGGGTTCTTGGTGCCGCGGGCCGCGGTGACGGTGTCGGCCCAGCGCTGCCGCAGCTCCGGCGCCGGGTCGGTGGTGTCTGCCGTACGGGGCACGGGATTCATGCCAGCCATTGTGCCTCGCACCCGGCGAAATCTGGGGCGGAGGGTGAGGCCCGGTCAGGTCTGCGGACGGCAGCGGCAGGAGAGGGTGGCGATCGCCCTTGGCACAAGGCGGCGGCCGGCGGCCGCCGGGCGGTCGTGCGGGTGGCGGCGTGGGTAAGGCGTATGGGCGGTTTCCGGGCGTGCCGGTGAGGGGCTGGTGTCCGGAGGGCCGGGTGGCCCGTACTCTGGGATATTGGACTAGACCTGTTAGGGGTCCGTCCCGTCATGTCGTCAGCGGAGGATTGGGTCATATGAGCAAGCGCGCGCTGCTGGAGGTGATCGCGCTCGGCCCGCAGGACGCGGTCGCCGCCGAGGCCGGCGGGGCCGACCGGCTGGAGCTGGTGACGGACATGGCGGCCGACGGTCTCACCCCGCCGCGGGCCACGTTCGCGGCGATCCGGGCGGCCGTCGGTCTCCCCCTACGGGTCATGCTGCGGGCCGCCGACGGCTTCGCGGCGGGCGATGTGGCGGCGCTGTGCGAGGAGGCCGCGGCGCTGCGGGCGGAGGGTGCCGAGGAGTTCGTCCTCGGATTTCTCACGCCGGACGGGCGGCCGGATCTGGCGGCGGTGACGGCGCTGGCCGAGGTGATCGACGGCTGCCGGTGGACCTTCCACCGGGCCATCGACCGGGCCGCCGACCGGGACGCGCTGCGCAGGGAGCTGGCCGGGGCGGCCGGAGCCGCGGGGCTCGACACCTATCTGACGGCCGGGTCCGCGGAGGGCGTCGACCGGGGGCTGCCGACGCTGCTGGCCGAGCAGGCGCGTACGGCGGCGGGCGAGCCCGGGTACGCGCCGCGGATCCTGGTAGGCGGCGGACTCGGGCTCGGCCATCTGCCGGCGCTGCGGGCGGCTGGTCTCGACGCGTTCCACATCGGGGGCGCCGCCCGCCCCGCCGGATGGTCGGCCCCGGTGGAGGCGGCGGCGGTACGGGAGTGGCGCGAGGCACTGGATCTGCCCGTCGCCCAGCGGGTCTGAGGGGTCCGAGGCAGCCGAGACGGCCGAGGTAGCCCGACCCGGCCAAGGCAGCCAGAGGTAGCCGAGGTAGCCAGAGACGGCCGAGGCAGCCCGACCCGGCCAAGACGGCCAAGCCATCCCAGAAGGCCGAGCATTCGACGGCGCCGAGAGAGCCGAGCATCAGACGGCGCCGAAAGGCGCCGCCTCCCCAGGGAAACGGCTCCATCGGGCCCACCCGCCCCCCGCCCCGCCCGCTTCCTCAACTCCCTTTGGCATGGGACCGTTTGACGAGTGTCACGGTGGGGGGACCAGGGGGAGGGTGACACGGCATGACGGGTATGGGAGTCAAGCCGCTCGGTGGTGACGACCCGCGGTGGCTCGGCGGCTACCGGATGCTGGGGCGGCTCGGCTCCGGCGGTATGGGGCGGATCTATCTGGCGCGGTCCACGGTCGACGGGTCGCTGGCCGCCGTCAAGACGCTGCTCGCCGAGGGCGTCGTCAGCGACACCGACCGGCGGCGGTTCGCCCGCGAGGTGACGCTGGCCCGGCGGATCGACAGCGCCTATACGGCCCGGGTGCGCGAGGCCGATCCGGACGCCGAACTGCCCTGGATGGCCATCGAGTACATACCGGCGCCCGCGCTCTCCGAGCTCGTCCGCAGCGCGAGACGGCTGCCCGGCTCCGCGGTGCGCTGGATCGCGGCGGGTACCGCGCAGGCCCTGGTGATCCTGCATGACGAGGGCATCGTCCACCGGGACGTCAAACCCCAGAACATCCTGCTGCCGCTGGCCGGTCCCCGGCTCATCGACTTCGGCATCTCGCACGCCAACGACATCACCCGGACGACGCTGACGCTGGGTACCGTCGCCTTCACCTCGCCGGAGCAGGCCCGTGCCGAGCAGTCCACCACGGCGTCCGACGTGTACTTGCTGGGCGCGACGCTCTTCTATCTGCGCGAGACCACGGGCGCGCAGCCCCCCGCCGCCGACGAGGGGACGCAACAGGTCCCGCCACCGGGCCCCACCCGCGTCTACACCGAGGAGCGGGCCGCCCGCCGGAACCAGGAGGAGCGGGCGGAGCGGCAGCAGCGCGCCCAGGAGGCGCTGCGGCAGAAGCGGGCCCGGACCTCGGCGACCGCATCGGCCTCGTCGAAGGCCGCCGTGTCCGGCTCGGCCAAGACGTCGCCCACCCCGCAGACCGCCAACTCCTCGTCCGGCAGCGGCTGTTTCTGGCCGGTGCTCCTGTGCATCGCCTTCGTGGTCTTCCTCTGGAAACCCTGGGAAGCCACGGACACCTCCGGTTCGTCGAGCGGTACCTCCAGCGGTACGTCCACCAGCGGCGGGACCGGTTCGCGGCCGACGGCCGCCGCGTCCCGTACCCCCAGCCCGGTCGACGCGGCCTTCGCGGCCGTACGGAGCGGCGACTGTCTCGACGCCTACCAGGACGGCTACGGCAACTGGAGCCGTTCGGCGCCGGTGCGGGTCGGCTGCGGGGCCGCCAGTGCGTATCTGCGGGTGCTGCGGGTGGCCGGGGCCGGGAGCTGTCCGTCCGGCGGTGGCCGGGGTGGCTGGTGGCACAGCGGGACGGGGTCCTCGTCCACCAACCTGTGTGTGGAGCGGCAGTTCCGCATGGGGCAGTGCTTCCTGGCCAAGGCCCGGGGCGGTCGCCCCGGGCCGGCGAACCTGCTCACCGCGTGGAATTGCAGCGCCGACCGGGTGCCCCGGGAGTTCGACTACATCATGCAGGTCACGGCCGTCATGCGGGCTTCGGCGGGGACCGGCGCCTGCCCGGGGGAGCCGGGCCGCTACCGCTACTCCTGGAACGTCTACGACGGCACGACCATGATCTGCGCCAAGGTCGCCTGACGCCGCCGCGTCAGGCGCCGTGCCCCCGGCGGGCTGCCCGCAGGGGCCCTCAGCGGTCGGCCAGTTGCTCCGGCAGGGCCGCCGCATGGACCACCGTCAGACCGGAGACCGCACGGGTCAGGCAGACGTACAGGCGGCGCAGGCCGGTCCGTTCGTCGGGTTCGCCGTCGACGATCGCGGCGGGCTCGTCCAGGACCACGTAGTCGTACTCCAGGCCCTTGGCGAGGGTGGCGGGTACCAGCGTCAGCCGGGCCTCGGCCGAGGTCTCCTCGCCGGGCGCCAGGCAGGTCACGCCCGCTGCCTCCAGGGCCGTACGCAGCTCCGGGATCCGGGCCTCCGCGGCGATCAGGCCGATCGAGCCCTCCTTCGCCAGTGCGTCGTCGCAGGCCGTGAGGGTGGCGGCGGTCAGGGCGGCCGCGTCGACGGGACGGATCGCGAAGTCGCCCGCCGACTCACGGATCGAGGTGGCCTCCGTCAGGTCGGGGGCGATGGCGGGCAGCAGCCGGGAGGCGTAGGCGATGACCTCGCGCGGCACGCGGAAGCCCTGGGTGAGTTCCTCGACGGCCGAACCGGGCTTGCCGAGGTGGGTCAGCGCCTCCTCCCAGGTGTTGGTCGCCCAGGGGGTGGTGCCCTGGGCGATATCGCCGAGGATGGTCGCGGAGCCGGTCGTGCAGCGGCGGCCGACCGCGCGGTACTGCATGGGGGAGAGGTCCTGGGCCTCGTCGAGGACCACATGGCCCAGCGACGGGGTGCGCGCGATCAGGTCCGTCGCCTCGTCGATCAACACCGCGTCCGCGGCGGACCACTTGGCGCTCTTCACGCTGCGGGCCGGTTTGGTCCACAGGATCGTCTTCTGCTCCTCAGTGGTCAGAACCCCCTCGGCCTGCTCGGCGAGGAAGTCGGCGTCGCCCAGCAGCCGCAGGACCAGCTTCGCCGGATCGACCGGCGGCCAGACCGTCTTGACCGTGGCTTTCACGGCGGTGTTACGGGCCACCGCGTCCTGCACCCGGTCGTCCGGGGCCTCGCCCGCCTGTTCCATCCGCACCAGCACGGCATGGGCGATCCGCTGCGGCAGGGCCTCCCGGGCGGCGCCGTAGCGGATCTCGCGGTCCCGCAACTCCTGGACGATCTCTTCGAGTTCATAGGCGGGTACGCGCCAGTGGCGGGAGCCGCGGACGACCACACAGGGCTCCTGCGGCATTGTGATGTGTGAGCGGACCGCGCGCCGCAGCACCTCCGCCATCCGGGCGTCGCCCTTGACCGTCGCGGCGGCCGCCTCGTCCGTGCCGCGCACCTCCACATGCCCGACCAGGTCGTCGACGGTGGCCTGCTTGACCTCCAGCTCGCCGAGGGCCGGCAGCACCTGCTCGATGTAGTGCAGGAAGGAGCGGTTCGGGCCGATGACGAGGGTGCCGGAGCGGGCCAGCCGCTCGCGGTGCGCATAGAGCAGATAGGCGACCCGGTGCAGGCCGACCGCTGTCTTTCCGGTGCCCGGCGCGCCCTGGACGCAGACCGAGCCGCCGATACCGGCCCGCACGATCTCGTCCTGCTCCGGCTGGATGGTGGCGACGATGTCCCGCATGGGGCCGACGCGCGGCCGCTCGATCTCCGACTGGAGCAGGGCGCTGGTCCGGGTGGCCTCGGCCGGGTCGGTGAGGTGCTCGTCCTCGTACGCGGTCAGCTCACCGCCCGTGTAGCCGAAGCGGCGGCGCAGCTTGAGGTCCATCGGGTCCTTCGTGGAGGCCCGGTAGAACGGCTGGGAGACGGGTGCGCGCCAGTCGATGACCATGGGGTTGCCATCGGCGTCGTGGACGTGCCGACGGCCGATGTAGAAGTTCTCTCCTTCGGCGCCCTCGGCGAGTTCGAGGCCGGGGGCGTGGAGGTAGTCGAGGCGGCCGAAGAAGAGCGGGGTGTGCGAGAGGTCGGCGAGCGCCTTGATCCGGGCGTCGATCTCGCCCTGGAGGACCTCGGCGTTGACCCAGTTCGCGGTGACATCGGCGATGTTCAGCGCCTCGGCGTCGGCCCGCATCGCGCGCAGGGCGGAGCGGGAGGCGGCGAGGTGGGACTTTTCGCGCAGGAGCGGGTCGTCGGATGACGGCCGGGGGCGGTCGGTGCGCGGCTCCGTGGTCGGGTGGGGGGCGTGCGAGGGCACGGCGTTGCCTCCGTGGCGGTTACGTCGGCGGGCGCGCGCCGGTAGCGCGGGCGCGGCGGGCCGGTGTCGGTGCACAGCGCGGATCCTGCGTGTGCGGGTCAGCGGCGAAGCGAAGGCCGCCCGGTTTCCGACCGGACGGCGGCACTCCTCGACGGGAGGCAGGCAGACGCGCGATTGTAGTCAGCGGTTCATGAGGGCGCCAACGGGTTTTTGACCGGCCGCGGCGGTCTCCGGCGCGACGGCGGCCTCGATCTCCCGTAGGGGGCCGGGTGGGCCTGAAGACGGACATCCGGCCCTTAGGGATGGACCTATGGACCGATGTGCTGCAATCGCGTGAATTCCATCATGGAGTCATGAGCAGCGCAGCGATTCCCCCAGGCCCTGTCCACCCCGTCTCCCTTCACCCGGCCAAGGGCGCCACCGCCCTCGTCGACCCCGGGCGCGATCCGGCGACCGCCCATGAGCACCGCTATGTCGTGGGCAACGCCCTCCGCGCGATCAAGGTCTTCGCCTCGGCCGCCTTCAGCGTCGTCGTCATGGGCGAGTACGCGAACGACTGATGCCGCGGCCCGTCACATGGAGCTGAGCCCCGCCACATGGAGCTTGAGCCCCACCGCATGAAGCTGAGCGCGTGCCCCGGCCGCCCCGTCCGCCCGCACGGCGCACAATACGGGCAAGAAGCCGCATCTGACGCGTGCCGCCCAGGCACGTACAGATCATGCACACCACACGCGCGATCGGGCGCGCGAAGCCGGCCCCCGCGTCGACATCCGGATGACCGGAAACCGTAACGGACGACCGGCCTCGATCCACTAGCGTCACCGCGGTAGGCGCGCTCAGGGCGATGGGGAGGGGTCAGCGGGTGTCTGCCGCCGAGGGGACAAGGACGTGGAGACGCACCTGGGCGCGGAGCACCGCCCATCCCGGCCGCCTGGCGCTCGCCGCAGCGCTGCTCCTGGTGTCCTTCGCCGGACTCTGGGTGCTCTACCAGGTCCAGCCGCTGCCGATGTCCGATATAGCGGTCTACCGGGCCGAGGGTGCGGCCGCCGCCACCGGCGGTGATCTCTACGGCTTCACGGTCACCAAGTGGCACCTTCCGGCCACCTACCCGCCCTTCGCCGCCCTGCTCTTCATACCGACCACCTGGCTCTCGCTCGGCACGCTCAAGGTCGTCTGCGTGCTCGTCAACGCGGCCCTGCTCGCGCTGCTCATCCACCTCTCCTGCAAGGCCGCGGGGTTGCGCAGGGCCGCCCACACCACGCCCGTCCTGTTGGCCGCCACCGCGCTCGGCCTCTGGCTGGAGCCGGTCTTCCAGACCTTCGTCTTCGGGCAGGTCAACCTCGCGCTGACCTGCCTGGTCCTGTGGGACCTCGCCCGTCCGGACGGCGCGCGCTTCAAGGGGTTCGCCACCGGTGTCGCGGCCGGTATCAAACTCACCCCCGCGCTCTTCGCCGTCTACCTGCTCGTCACCGGCCGGGTGAAGGCCGCCTGCACCGCCCTCGCCGGGTTCCTGTGCTCGGTGCTGGTGGGCTGGCTGGTGCTGCCCGATGCCAGCGTCGAGTTCTGGACCCGGCGGATGTTCGAGACCGGCCGGGTCGGCAAGGTCTGGATCGTCGACAACCAGTCCCTCCAGGGCCTGATCACCCGGGTGCTGCACGAGCCGGAGCCCGGCCTCCTGTGGGCGGTGCCCGCGCTGCTCGCCACGGCCGCCGGGCTCTGGGCCGCCCGCCGGATCTGTCTGCGCCGCGGCCTGGACGGCTGGGGCGTGCTGTGCACGGCCGTCACGGCGCTGCTGGTCTCGCCGATCAGCTGGTCCCACCACTGGGTCTGGTGTGTGCCGCTGCTCGTCGCGCTCGCCGCCCGCACCCGTCGCGACCCGTGGCGCAGGGCGCTGCTGGCCGCCGTCACCCTCGCCTTCACCGCCCGCACGATGTGGATCGTCCCGCACACCGGCGACCTCGATCTGTGGATCCCCTGGTGGCAGCAGCCGTTCGCGTCGCTGTATCCGCTGCTCGGGCTGGCGCTGCTGGCGGCGGTGTTCTGGTGGACCCGGCGGCCGCCGGTGGCTCCGGACGGCGGTGGCCTCCCGTCGCCGCGCACCGCACCGGAGCCGGCGGCCAGCCGGTCCCCGGCGGTCTGAGCCCGGCGGCCGTCCGGCTCAGACGTCCTCGTCGGCCGCCAGCAGCTCGTCCGCGTCCACGATCCGGTACGCGTACCCCTGCTCGGCCAGGAAGCGCTGGCGGTGGGCCGCGAAGTCCTGGTCGATGGTGTCGCGCGCGACGACCGAGTAGAACCGCGCCTCGTGCCCGTCCGCCTTGGGGCGCAGCACCCGGCCCAGCCGCTGGGCCTCCTCCTGGCGGGAGCCGAAGGTGCCGGACACCTGGATCGCGACCGTCGCCTCCGGGAGGTCGACGGAGAAGTTCGCGACCTTGGAGACCACGAGCACCGAGATCTCGCCCTGACGGAAGGCGTCGAAGAGCTTCTCGCGCTGGGCGTTGGTGGTCTCGCCCTTGATCACCGGTGCGTCCAGATGCTCGCCCAGCTCGTCCAGCTGGTCGATGTACTGGCCGATGACCAGCGTCTGCTCGCCCTGGTGCCGGCGGACCAGCGCCTCGGTCACGTACTGCTTGCTGGCCGTGGTGGCGCAGAAGCGGTACTTCTCCTCGGTCTCGGCCGTGGCATACGCCAGCCGCTCCGACTCGGTCAGATTGACCCGGACCTCGACACAGTCCGCGGGGGCGATATAGCCCTGGGCCTCGATCTCCTTCCACGGGGCGTCGAACCGCTTGGGCCCGATGAGGGAGAAGACATCCGACTCCCGGCCGTCCTCGCGGACCAGCGTCGCGGTCAGCCCCAGCCGCCGCCGGGCCTGAAGATCGGCGGTGAACTTGAAGACCGGGGCGGGCAGCAGATGCACCTCGTCGTAGACGATCAGGCCCCAGTCCCGGGAGTCGAAGAGCTCCAGATGCGGGTAGACGCCCTTCCGCTTGGTCGTCAGCACCTGGTACGTGGCGATGGTGACCGGCCGGATCTCCTTGCGCGCGCCGCTGTACTCGCCGATCTCCTCCTCGGTCAGCGAGGTCCGCTTCACCAGCTCGTGCTTCCACTGCCGGGCCGAGACCGTGTTCGTCACCAGGATCAGCGTGGTCGCCTTGGCCTGCGCCATCGCGCCCGCCCCGACCAGCGTCTTGCCCGCACCGCAGGGCAGCACGACCACACCCGAGCCGCCGTGCCAGAAACCCTCCACGGCCTGCTGCTGGTACGGCCGCAGCGCCCAGCCGTTCTCGTCCAGCTCGATCGGGTGCGCCTCACCGTCGACGTAACCGGCCAGGTCCTCGGCCGGCCAGCCCAGCTTGAGCAGCGTCTGCTTGATCTGCCCGCGCTCCGACGGGTGCACCACGACCGAGTCCGGGTCCAGCCGCGCCCCGACCAGCGGCTGCACCTTCTTCGACCGCAGGATCTCCTCCAGCACCGGGCGGTCGGTGGTGGTCAGCATCAGACCGTGCGCGGGGTCCTTGACCAGCGTCAGCCGCCCGTAGCGGGACATCGTCTCGGCGATGTCGACGAGCAGTGCGTGCGGCACCGGATACCGCGAGAACTGCACCAGCGCGTCCACGACCTGCTCGGCGTCGTGCCCGGCGGCCCGCGCGTTCCACAGTCCCAGCGGCGTCACCCGGTACGTATGGATGTGCTCGGGCGCCCGCTCCAGCTCGGCGAAGGGCGCGATGGCCCGCCGGCAGGCGTCCGCCAGCTCATGGTCCACCTCCAGCAGCAGCGTCTTGTCGCTCTGGACGATGAGGGGTCCGTTCACAGGCCTCGCCTTTCGCTTCCGGCCGTCGGCCGCCGGGACCGGCCGCAGCCCCAGGCCGTTGATCACGACCGTGGACATCGACCGCAGATACGGCCAAACGTCCAGTGTGCCGCATCGCCGCGGCGGCCGTCAGCGATGGATGCCGGGCCCTTGTGCGGTGAGGAGGGCCCGCCAGGTGTCGCGGTCGGCGACGCCGGTCACGGGGAGGGCCCGGTCGCGCTGGAAGGTTTCCAGGGAGCGGGTGGTGGAGGGGGTGAAGAGGCCGGTGATGTCGGTGGCGGTGCCGCTGTTGTCGAGCAGGTACTGGAGGGCCACGACCGCCTGCTGCGGGGCGTGCTGGGAATCGATCCGGATGATCAGATGCGACCAGGTCCGCGCGCCGACCTTGCCGTCCGCCAGCAGCCCGTGGGCGGCCTGGAACTTCTTCACCGCGGCCGCCGTCCGCACCCCGAAATCGCCATCGGCCTCGATGTCATGGCCGTGGGCCCGGAGCAGGTACTGGACGGCACGGGCCTTCCACAGCAGATCGCCCTTGCGCGCCAGCGGCCAGCCGGCGGCCGTGGGCCCCGCCGAGGCGGCCACGGCGGCGACCGGCGGCCCGTCCGGGCCGGCGCGGTGGGCGAGCACGCCCCAGCCGAGGCCGATACCGCCGCCGAGCGTGAGTACGCCCAGGAACGCGAGGGCGGCGCGGGCGGCGGCTGTGCGGCGGGTGACGCGGGCCGCCGGGACCGGGGCGGGGTCGACCGAACCGTCCGCCGGGACGGTGCCGCACGGGCGGGGTGACTTACGGGCCGCTCCGGCCGCCGCCGCCTCGGCCAGGGCGCGGGCCCGGGGAAGGTCGGCGGCCGGTGCGCGCAGCACGGTATGGAGGAGTTCGACGGTTCTGAGCGGCGCGGTGGAGGGGTGCCGGGGGTTGAGATAGCGGGAGAGGGTGGTCTGGTCGATGCTCAGACGTCCGGCCAGTGACTGCTGGGTGGGCTTCGGCCGGCCCTCCCGCGCCGACAACTCCCACCACGTCCTGAGCAGTTCCGCCAGCGCGCGGACCGCGTCCCGGTCCGCTGCGGTGGGTCCCGTCATGCTTCCCCCGGGGCGTTCGAATGTCCTCAGCTGTCGCGCTCGGCCGCTCACCGCTGCATAAGCGCAGGTCAGCAGCGTGCATCGAGGAGCTGCATCGATGCATGAGCCGGAGCCCGGCAGAGCGTAGTGAAGTCCCCCGCCGGTGCTGCATCGTGGAAGGGCGCCGCCGGTCGGGCCGCGCACCCTCCGCTCCGTTCCCACCCCTGGCCCAGGGGTGCGCCGGCCTGCGCGAATCCGGGAGCGGAGGGGCTCAACGCATCGGTGCAGCAAGGAAAACGAGGGAGACGACTATGCCGCTGACATCACCCTTTCGGGGAGGTACCGCCCTTGCCGGAAGCGTGGCCGGTACCGCGGCCAGGACCGCTGTCCCACGGCCGGGCCCGCGCCCGCCGCCCTGGCGACGGCCGCGCCGACAGCAACCACCACACCTGACAAGGAGTCACCCATGTCCGTACGCACCCTCGCCCCGCGCCTGATCGCCGGTGCCGCCGCCCTCGCCGCCCTCATGGGCACCGCGGCCACCGCCACCGCCGCCCCCGGCCGGGCCGCACTCGCGCAGCAGATCCTGGCCACGAAGGGGATCGCACCGGCCACCGGCCACGTCGGCGGTCAGCACGCCGCATCCACCGCCCGGCAGAACCTCGTCGACACCGCCCACGGCAAGGGCGCGCTCACCAGCCGCTGGGGCGACCGGCCGAACCGCCGGGTCGCCCTGGACGCCCGGATGCTCGACGGGATGCTGAAGCTGCGGACCCGGTACGGCTACCGGATCGCCGTCTCCGAGATCGTCGGCGGTGACCACAGCAGCCGCTCCCGCCACTACGCCGGGCTCGCCTTCGACATCAACTACATCAACGGCCGCCATGTCGGCAGCGGCGCCCCGCACCGCAACCTGATGGCCGCCTGCCGGAAGCTCGGCGCCACCGAGGTCCTCGGGCCGGGGAGCGCCGGACACGCCACCCACGTCCACTGCGGCTGGCCCCGCTGATCACGCCGCGGCCCGACGGATCCCCGCCGGTGCCCGGCCGTCCGGAAAGGGCGGCCGGCACCGGCACGCCCCTCAGCCGTCCGCTCAGACCGAGTCGTCCGCCAGTTCCGCCACGCCCGTGATGCGGTGCAGCGGGTACGTCCGCACCTCGTCGGAGGTGTGGTCGTACGCCGTCACAAAGCCGCCCTCGACGCGTACGGGCGCGATGACACGCTGGCTGGCGGCGCCGTCGGCGTTGACATAGCCGATCCAAAGCGCGGAGTTGGCCAGCACCGCGGCCTGCATCGTGGCGAGGGTCTCGGCGGAGGTGGTGCGGGGGAAGCCGCCGGGGGCCGGGGCGGGCGCCTGGACCGGTTTGCGTTCCGCGGTCGCCGCGAGGTCGCCGGCGCGGATGGCGCGGACCGCCGCCGCGAGCAGGGTGGGGTCCGGGGACGGCGGGCCGTCGGGGACCGGGGCGGGGGCGGTGCGCGGCGGGGTCCGGTAGGAGTCGGCGCGGGCGATCAGGACGTCACCGGCGGCCGACTCGGCGGCCGGGGCATAGCCCATTGCCCGGAGGCCGTCGAGGAGTTGGTCGGGGGAGGTCTGGGCGGCGAGCACGGTCGGGGCGAGGCGGCGCAGCCGGAGGGTGGCGGCGCGGCGGTCCGCGAGGATCTCGGAGAGCAGCGCGTCGTCGTCACAGCGGACATAGGCGGCGGCCGCGCCGATCCGCAGCTGCCCGTGCTTACGGGCCACGTCGTCGACGAGGTAGGCGAGCGGCTGGGGGACCGGGGTGCGGGAGTGGGCGGCGAGGAATTCCTGGAGTTCGGCGGCGGACCGGCCGGCGTCCAGGGCGCGGCGTACGGACCCGGGGGTGAAGCGGTAGACCGTCGCACCGCCCTTGGACTCGATGTCGGCGAGCACGCCGAGCGCCTCGGCGAGCGGGCGGCGCAGCGGGCCGGGCGCGACCGCGGTCAGGTCCGCCTGGAGGAGCACATGGTCGACGGGCTCGGGGAGGAGCGGGGCGAGCAGGGCGGCGGCGCGGGTCGCGGCGGCGGTGGTTTCGGCGGGGGTGGGCGCGGTGCTGTCCGACGGGCTGTCGATCAGGATGCGGCCGTGGGTGGCGAGCGCGCCGCGTCCGGTCACGCCGAGCAACTCGGCCTCGGCCAGCGTCCATTGGGCCAGGCGCGAGCGGAGGTCGTCGGCGGGTCCGGGAGCGGCGGTGGCGCCGTCGGCCGGCAGCTGTCCCGTGGCCGGTGCGCCGCCGCGTAGCGGCCGCTCCCACCGCAGCCGGGCCAGTACGGCCGTCGCCGGGACGGCGGTGCCCGGCGGCAGCGCGGCGAGCAGGGCGAGGGCGCGGCGGCGGACCTCGGGGGCGGGGGAGCGGTCGAGGTGCGGGCCGAGCACGGCGAGCGCGCGGCCCTTGGCGTCGGCGGTGCCGACGATCCCGGGGGCGCGGGTCGCGGCGAGCCAGCCGGCCGCCAGCTCCGCCCAGCGCGCGTGGTCGGGCAGCTGGAGCCACTCCTCGGCAGCCGGGGTGGCCGCGAACCGCTCGCCGGCCTCGCCGTCGGAGGCGATCAGCCCGGCCGCGTAGGCGAGTTCGAGCCAGAAGGCGGCGAGCTGCTCGGTGGTGTCCAGGGCGGTGGCGGTCCGCTTGAGGTCGCGGACGCTCATCCCGCCGGCCCGCAGGACGGCCGGTCCGCCCAGGTCCCACTCCTTGAGCAGCTCCTCGACGGTCGCGAGCGCGGTGAACGCCTGGCTCGCGGCGGCGTTGTCCACAAGCTGTGGATCGCGTTCCGTGGCGGGCGCGAGCGCGGGCGGGACCGGCTCGGCGGCGTGATGCGCGCGGCCGCCGCGCAGATGCAGCGCCGCCTCCCGCGGCAGCACGACGTTCCGGGCGCCCGCCGGGATCAGCAGGCCCCGGTCCAGCAGCCACTGCAGATGCGGGGCCGGGCGGTCGGTGACCGCGCCGTAGGGCGGGCCCCACAGCAGCTTGTCGAGGACGGCGACGGACTCGGCGGGCGCGGTGTCCAGCAGCGCCGCCATCCGGACCCGGTCGGCGAACAGCGTGGTGAGCGCGCCGACCGCGGTGACCGGGTCGTGGGTGGTGGGCAGCCCGGCCGCGGCGATGATCTCCTGGAGCCGCCCCGGCGACATCCCCGCCATGGCTTCGGCGACGGTCGGGCCCAGGCCGGTCGGCGACGGGTGCGCGGGGCTCGGCGTGAGCAGCTCACGGGCCGTCCGCACCAGCCGCAGCCGGTCGTCCGGGCCCCACACCAGCGCCTGCGCCCGCAGCTCCGCCACCGCCCGGGGCAGCTCGGCGGCGACCGCCGGGTCCCCGGCGTCCCCGGCCATCAGCGCGCCCAGCGTGTCGTACGGGCACGGGTCGGGCGCCACCGCCAGCGCCTCCGCGGTCTGGAGCACGAACCGGTCGAGCCGCTCCACCGCGCGGACCACCGACGCCCGCGTCCCGGCCCGGGTCGCGAGCTGGGTGACATCGCCCGGCACCGGATTGAGCAGGTCGGGACGTGCCCGCAGCAGCCCGACGAGCCCGCGGTCGGTGCGGGTCCTGAGCTCCTCGGCGAGGGTGCGGGGTGTACCGGTCATTCGTCCTACGTTAGCGGGGCCGGGGAAGAGGGGGGAGCGCGCGGCCGCACGGCGCCGCCCCGGTCCGCCCCGATCCGTGAGACACCCGCTGCGCCGCCCCCGGGCCGCCTCCGGCCCGGCCGCCGGCCGAAGGGGTACCGTCGGGGCAGCAACCAGCGGACGCCGCAGGGGATTTCGTGGGGATCGAGAGTGATCAGCTCGTCTTTGACTATCTGAGCCGGGTGGGCGACCTGGCCCAGCAGCGGGGGCTGCCCGCCGCCACCCGGATGCGGCTGGTGACCGGGCTCCGGGCCGAGATCGACGGCGAGCAGGCCGATTCGGTGCCCGGGGTGAAGCGGCTGCTGGCCCGGCTGGGGACGCCGGAGGCGGTGGTCGCGGCCGCGGGGAGCGCGGACGACCGGGTGCCGGGAGCCGCCTGGAGCGGCGCGACGCGGCAGGAGCCGGGCACCGGGACCGCCGACGGGCCTGCCGTACCGCTCGGCCCGAGGCCCGCCGAGTCGCCCCGGCGGTGGAGCGGCGCCCGCGACAAGCTCACCGGCCTGGCCGCGCGCAGCGGGCTGACGGGCAAGGCGGCCGGGAGCGGTGGGGCGGCCACGGGCGGCTCGGTCCCCGCACCGCGCGACGGGGCGCCGGGCCCCGCGCCGACGGTCGGCCTGCCCCCGCATCTGGCCGGCGCCGACGAGCTGGGTGACACCGAGGACGCACCGGACTGGTGGCGGGTCGAGCCCGCGCCGTTCGGGCCGGGGGAGACGGTGCCCGGATTCGTCGGCGGGATCGAGATCCCGGAGATGTGGGACCGGCCCGAGGACGAGCGCCCGCTGTCACTGACCAAGGACGGCACGGACAAAGCCGCCGGGGCCGACGGGCAGGCCGCGGACGAGGGCGGACCGGCGGAGCGCCCGCTGCCCCGGATGCTGCGGCGCGCGCTGGGCCGTGGGCGCGCCGCTCCCGCGCCCCCGGTCGAGGCCGAGGCCGGCGAAGAGGTCGTGGCGGTGGCGGCGCGGGCCCCGCTCAGCCCCGTTCTGACGCTGGCGGTGCTGCTGCTGGTGGCCGGTGCGGCCCTGGGGTCGTGGCTCGCGCTGGCGGGCGGCTGGGGGCTCGCCTACGTCTCCCGGCGGCTGACCCGCGCGGAGGCCAAGTTCGCGGCGCTCGGGGTGCCGGGCACCGTCGTCGGCGGCCTGGTGGTGTGGCTGTGGGGCCGGTTCGACGGGCGGTGGGGCGAGCCCCTCGCCCAGGGCCGGCTGGGGGCGGAAACGCTGGCCGGGCTGCCGGTGATGGCGCGGGTGGCGGCCGTCGCCTCGGCGCTGTTCCTGGTGTGGCGGATGCGGCGGATCCCGCGGTGAACGGGCGCGGCGAACCGGGCCGGGTGACCGGCGCGGCGCCGCGGGCACAATGGCAGGCATGGCTGCACACACCCTGACGGTCGGCTTCGACCTCGATATGACGCTGATCGACTCCCGCCCCGGCATCAGGGCCGCCTATCACGAGCTGTCCGCCCGCACCGGCACCTTCGTCGACGCCGACCTCGCCGTGAGCCGGCTGGGGCCTCCGCTGGAGGAGGAGATCCGCCGGTGGTTCCCCGCGGAGCGGGTGGCGGAGATCGCCGGCCTCTACCGGTCGCTGTACCCGGAGTACGGGATCGCGGCGACGCCCGCCCTGCCCGGCGCCCGGGAGGCCATCGACGCGGTGCACCGGGCGGGCGGCCAGGCGATCGTGGTGACCGCCAAGTACGAACCCAACGCCAAGCTGCACCTGGCACACCTCGGGCTCGACGTGGACGCCCTCTACGGCTCCCTGTGGGCGGCGGGTAAGGCCGAGGCGCTCGACAAGCACCAGGCGCAGGTCTACGTCGGCGATCACATCGGTGACGTCGTCGGGGCGCACACCGCCGGCGCGTTGTCCGTCGCGGTCGCCACCGGCCCGTGCGACGCCACGGAACTGCGCGCGGCCGGCGCCGAGGTGGTGCTCGGCGACCTGACGGAGTTTCCGTCCTGGCTGGCGCGCTATGTGGCGGAGGGGGCGGACGGGGGCGAAGCCGCCGCCATCTGACGGCGCTGCGCGAGCGCGGAACGGATCACTCCGGCCGCCGCGACCACAAAACCGGCGCCCATCAGCATGCACACGCCGTAGAAGACGGACGGCAGCGGATCGGTTCCCAGGAACAGCGGGGCCACGGTGGCGAGAGTGGCCGCTGCGCCAACTAGGAACATGATCGCGCCGATTCGGACCAGCAGATCCCCGGCAAGGGGCGTTTCGTCAGACACCTGACCAGGGTAAGTCCGGGCCAGAAGCACGGAGTATCCACCCGGCGGCGTCTTGTCACCGGCCTTGGGACCATTAGCCTTGGGGTGGCGGGTCCTGCGGCCCGCTGCATTGCTCTCCAGACCTCTTCAGCCCGGCCTCGCCCGGGCGGAGAGGAAGCCAGCCCGCAGATTCCGCAGTAGACCCGGCCCAGTTATTTTCCAACGAGTACGAGGACGAGGACAGACGTGCCTACCGGCAAGGTCAAGTGGTTCAACAGTGAGAAGGGCTTCGGCTTTCTCTCCCGCGATGACGGCGGTGACGTCTTCGTGCACTCGTCGGTGCTGCCCGACGGCGTAGCCGCACTCAAGCCTGGCCAGCGCGTCGAATTCGGCGTGGTCGCGGGCCAGCGCGGCGACCAGGCGCTGACCGTGACACTGCTCGACCCCGCCCCATCGGTGGCCGCGGCCCAGCGCCGCAAGCCCGATGAACTCGCCTCGATCGTCCAGGACCTCACCACGCTTCTGGAGAACGTCACCCAGCAGCTCGAACGGGGCCGTTACCCGGACAAGGTGCACGGCGCCAAGATCGCCGGCATGCTGCGCGCCGTCGCCGACCAGATGGACGTCTGACGCACCCGGCCGCGGACCGGCGCACCCCGCCCGCACCGCGGCCGTCACACCCGGCAGCTCTCACACAAAGCTCAGCGCATCGCGGCCGAGGGGCGGAACGAGCCCCTCGGCCGCGGCGCGGGTGAGCAGCCCGCGCACCGCGGCATAGCCGTCCTCGCCGAGGTCGGCGGTGAACTCATTGACGTACAGCCCGATGTGCTGGTCGGCGACCTTCGGGTCCATCTCCTGTGCGTGCTCCAGGACATACGGCCGGGAGGCCGCCGGATCGTCCCAGGCCATCAGGACCGAACTGCGGATCGCCGCCGCGAGATCGCGCAACGCCCCTTCGCCCAGCGACCGCTTGGCGATGATCGCGCCGAGCGGGATCGGCAGTCCGGTGGTGTGCTCCCAGTGCTCGCCCATGTCGGCCAGGCAGGACAGGCCGTAGTTCTGGTACGTGAAGCGCGCCTCGTGGATGACCAGGCCCGCATCGACCTTGCCGTCGCGCACGGCCGGCATGATCTCGTGGAACGGCAGCACCACGATCTCCCCGACCCCGCCCGGCACCTCGGCCGCCGCCCACAGCCGGAACAGCAGATACGCGGTGGACCGCTCACTGGGCACCGCGACCGTCTTGCCCGCCAGATCCGCCGCCGCGCCCTGCTCCCGGGTCAGCACCAGCGGCCCGCAGCCGCGCCCCAGCGCCCCGCCGCAGGGCAGCAGCGCATAGTCCTGGAGCACCCACGGCAGCACCGCGTACGACACCTTCAGCACATCGAACTCACCGCGCTCGGCCATGCCGTTGGTGAGGTCGATATCGGCGAAGGTGACCGCCAGCTCCGGCGCGTCCGGGACGCGGCCGTGCGCCAGCGCGTCGAAGACGAAGGTGTCGTTCGGGCACGGCGAGTACGCGATGTTCAGCGGCCGGGTCACGGGGTCTCCTCAGGGACGTGGTGGAGAGGTTCCGGAGCCGGTCCGGTGGCGGCCGTGAGGGCTCCGGGGAGCGTACGGAAGGCGCCGGTCAGCGCGGCGAGGGCGTCCCCGATGCGCCAGGCGGCGCGGTCGCGGGGGCCGACGGCATTGGAGACCGCGCGGATCTCCAGCACCGGCACCCCGTGGGCGGCGGCCGCCTCGGCGACCCCGAAGCCCTCCATCGCCTCGGCCAGCACCCCCGGGTGACGTGCCGCCAGCTCGGCGGCGCGGGCCGCGCTGCCGGTGACCGTCGAGACCGTGACGACCGGGCCGGACACCGCGCCGGCCGCCGCCGCGACGGTCCGCACCAGCGCCGGGTCGGGGCGGTGCACGACCGTCCCGAAGCCTAGTTCGGTGACCGGGAGGAAGCCGTCGGGGGTCTCCGCGCCGAGGTCGGCCGCGACGATCGCGTCCGCGACCACCACCGACCCCAGCGGCGCGGCGGGGGGAAAGCCGCCGCCGATACCGGCCGAGACCACCAGGTCGTACGGCTGCCCGGCGAGGGCGGCGGCGGTCAGCGCGGTGGCCGTGCCGGCGGCCGCGGCGGCCGGACCGACACCGGCGGCCAGCGCGTCGAGCGCCACCGGAAGCCCGGCGGCCCGCCGCAGCTCCTGCCCGCCGGGCAGCGTCACCGCCGCGCAGGACCCCGCCACGGCACACACCGCGTCACGCTCGGCGGCCACCGCCGTGACGACCAGGACCCGCATCATCCGGCCCGTGCGCCTAGTTCTCCTGCTTCAGCGTGAAGTGCCACATCGTCTTGGGGCCCTCGCCCGCGCCCAGCTCGGCGACCTGGAGGGTGACGTCCTTGGAGTACGTGGTCTGGCCGGTCTGCGGGTTCTGCTGCATGAAGAGCGTGTCCGCGTCGAAGCTGCGGTACGTCTGCTTGCTGGGCTCGCGCATGACCGGGCCGGCACCGATGACGATCCAGCCGGACTTGGCGACCTCGGGGTCGACGCCGACGCGCACCTTCTCACCGGGGTGCACGGTGATCGTCTTGCCGCCCTTCTTGGTCAGGCAGGCCGAGACGTCCTTCTTGGACAGGACCTTGCCGTCACCGTCGCAGCCGGGGGTGGCCTCGGCCGTCACGGTCGACGAACCGACGGTCACGGTCGCGAGCGCGGTCGGCTTCTCGCAGGCGGAGAGGGTGATGAGACCCAGGGACACGGCACCGATGGCGGCAGCGGCACGGCGGCCCTTGCCCCAGGAGATCAACGCAGCGGTCATACGGGCAGGCTATCTGGCGCCTCAGCTCACGCCACGCCCGGGTGCGGCGTGCCGCGCCGTCCGTCGCCGGTCAGGCCACCCGGGCGCTGCGCGCACCGCCCCGCCGGGCCGCGCTCAGCAGTCCCCGTACGGCCAGCACCACGCCCAGCGCCACCAGCCCCGCGGCCACCGCCATCCCCAGCGTGCCGATCAGCGGCAGCGAGATCCCGATCGCGCCGCCCACCACCCACGACATCTGGAGCGCCGTCTCGGACCGGGCGAACGCGGAGGTACGCACCTCCTCCGGCACATCGCGCTGGATCATCGCGTCCAACGACAGCTTCGCCAGCGCCTGGCACAGCCCCGCGGCCGCCGCCGCGGCGGTCACCACGACCACCGCCACCGCCTGGTAGAACACCGCCGCGAGCACCGTCGCGCAGAGCGCCAGCCCCAGCATCGCGGCGATGATCCGCTCCGGCCCGCGGGCCTTCAGCCAGGCGCCCACCGCCGTCCCCAGCGCATTGCCGGCACCGGCCGCCACCACCACCAGCCCGAGCGAGGCCGCCGGGCCCAGCCCGTCCAGCGGATGCTCCCGCAGCAGGAAGGCCAGGAAGAACGTCAGGAATCCGGAGAGCGCCCGCAGACAGGCATTGGCCTGAAGACCGTGCAGCACCGACGGGCCGACCGTGCGCAGTCCGGGCTTGCGCCCGCCGCCCGCCGGGCGCGCCGCCGCGTCCCGGGACGCCAGCCGGGCCCGGCGCTCGCCCTTCGCCGAATCGACCTTGTGCGGCAGCGAGAACGACAGGACCGTCCCGGCCACGAACACCACACACGCCCCGTACAGCGGCCAGCTCGGCCCGATCAGATGCAGCCCGGCCGCCGCCGGGGCCGCCGCCCCCGTCGCCAGCAGCCCCGCGAGCGTCACCCGGGAATTGGCCCTGACCAGCGAAATCCGCGGGGGCAGCAGCCGCGGCACCACCGCGCTGCGGACCACCCCGTACGCCTTCGAAGACACCAGCACGCCCAGCGCCGCCGGATACAGCTCCAGCCCCCCGGTGGTGACCGCGCCGGACATCGTCAGCGCCAGCACGGCCCGCGCCAGCATCGCGCCCGCCATCGCCGCCCGGCGGCCGTGCGGCACCCGGTCCAGCAGCGGCCCGACCACCGGTGCGAGCAGGGCGAACGGCGCCAGCGTGACCGCCAGATACAGCGCCACCCGGCCCCGCGCCTCATCCGTCGGCACCGAGAAGAACACCGTCGAAGCCAGCGCCACGGTGATCAGCATGTCGCCGGCGGAGTTCACCGCGTGCAGCTCGATCAGTTTGCCCAGGCCCGACTCCCCGGCGCCGTGCGCATGCGTGGCGCGCCGCACCCCGCGCGCCGCGCCGGTGAACGGGCGGTGCAGCGCACGGCCGACGGCCCGGCCCGCCCGGCGGACCCGATTGCGTCCGTCCCCGCCGCGCGTCGAGGCGCGCGAGACCCGTGACGATTTCCCTGCTGTCCTCGACACCTGAGACACCTTCGACGCCCGTACGGCAGCCATCCGGTCATAGTGCCCCAACTCGCCCAGGAGGGGGCACTTTCTCCGTCCTGGCGCGCGAGGCGTACCCGTCCGCGGTCGTGGCTGTGGACATTTGCCGCTCCCACCGAGGGGTCGTCCACCGTTGAAGGGGTAGCGTGTGTAGCGCGCCACCGGCGGTCGTTCTTGGCCGCGTGCCTCCGCGCGATCCCGCAGAATGGGACGTAAGAGGTGCGCTCGACCGAAACGACCGGGCGCGGACGTCGACGCGGTCCCCAGGTCCGCTCCGCCCGCCCCGGCACCGCCGGTCGTCCGGACAGGACAAGGACAGCTCCGGCTGGCGCACTCGTGAGACGGCGTGGAAGAGAGAATCGATTCTTGTGAGTGCTGCGATGCGAAGCCGTACCCCCGACCGCCTGTGCGCCGAGGCGGTTGACCTTGCGAGGGCGGCGGCGGAGGAAGCCGCACTGCCCGGCATGGTCGGGGAGTACCTCGAGGCCGTTGCCGACGGAGACCGCGTCGTCACCCACCTCTTCGCCTGCGACGAGCCCGGCTACCGGGGCTGGCGCTGGGCCGCGACGGTTGCCCGGGCCTCCCGCGCCAAGAGCGTCACGCTCGACGAGGTGGCCCTGCTGCCCGGCCCCGACGCCCTGCTGGCACCCGAGTGGGTGCCGTGGAGTGAGCGGCTGCGCCCCGGCGACATGGGCCCAGGCGATCTGCTGCCCACTGAGGCCGACGACCTGCGCCTGGAGCCCGGCTTCACCGGCGAGGACGTCCCGCCCCCGAACTCCCCGGTCGCCGAGGGCATGGCCGCCGACGTCGCCGACACCGAGGAGGCGGACGTCCTCCCGGGCTCACCCGCCGTCCAGCCCGCCCCCCAGCGCGGCAGCATCGCGGCCGTCGCCGAGGAACTGGGCATGCGCCGCGCCCGGGTGCTCTCCCGCTACGGCCTGCACACCGCCGCCGACCGCTGGGAAGAGGCCTACGGCGCCCGCACCCCCATGGCCCAGGCGGCCCCCGCCACCTGCGTGACCTGCGGCTTCCTCACCACCCTGCCCGGCTCCCTGGGCCAGGCGTTCGGCGTCTGCGCCAACGAGTTCTCCCCGGCGGACGGCCGGGTCGTCTCCCTCGCCTACGGGTGCGGGGCGCATTCCGAGGCCGCCGTCATGCCTAAACCGCCGCGGCCTGCCGCGCCGGTTGTCGACGAGACCGTTGTCGAGCCGTTGTCGTTGCGTCCCGAGCGAGACGGGGGGTCGGTCGAGGAGACCGGGCCGGCCGAGGAGCTCGGCCACAGCTAGGGGCTGGGCCCCTGGCCCCACGTTGTCGTCTGCGACGCCGTGTCGCCTCCGGCGGGGTGGGTGTTTGGGCGGGGGCCGCGGTTATTGCTGGTGGGTGCCGGTGGCGGCCCTCCGGGGCCTGTGTTGTGGACTGCTTCGCTTTACGTCCACAACACAGACCCCTCCGGGCCGCCCCCTCCCGTACGGATGGCGGCCTCCGTCCGGTGGGGGGAATGTCAAAGACCAGTAGTTCTGCCGCGTCACGATGCGGCCGCACTACTGGTCTTTGACAATCCTTCTCACAGGGGTGGGGTCCCTTCTGCTTACGGGAGGGTGTGGGGCCGGAGGGGTGGGTGTTCGGACGTAAAGCGAAGCAGTCCGAACACCCACCCCGGAGGCCGCACACCCGGCACCCACCACACACCGGGGCCCCACCCCAAAACACCCCCTCCCGCCGACAGGCGAAACAACAGACGAGGTACGGCGGCGCCACCCGCAACGTGGGGCGATACCGTCGGCCCACCGACACACGCTTAAAGGGAGACCGACAGTGACAGCTACGTCGTGGGTGCGAGGCGCAGCCGGAGACCCGTTCGGGACGGCCCGACTGCGGCGTGGTGTGCTGGATGCCTGGGCCGCCTCGCCGGCCCGGTTCCGGGAGGACGCGAACGCCGAGGAGGACCTGGCGCTCGGCGGCTACCGCGACCGGCTGGCCGTGGAGCTGGCGCAGAACGCGGCGGACGCGGCTGCCCGGTCCGGGGTGCCCGGCCGGCTCCGGCTGACCCTGCACGCGGCCAACGGCGACGCGCCCGCCGTACTCGTGGCGTCCAACACCGGTGCCCCGCTGGACGCCACCGGGGTGGAGTCGCTGTCGACGCTGCGGGCGTCCGCGAAGCGGGAGCCCAGTGTGGCGGCCGGTGCGGTCGGCCGGTTCGGTGTGGGCTTCGCCGCGGTGCTGTCGGTGAGTGATGAGCCGGCACTGGTGGGCCGGACCGGCGGCGTCCGCTGGTCGCTGGCCGAGGCGCGGGCGATGGCCGAGGAGGTGGCGGCGCACAGCCCCGGACTGGGTGGTGAGTTGCGCCGCCGGGACGGGCATGTCCCGCTGCTGCGGCTGCCGCTGCCCGCGGAGGGCGGCGCGCCCGAGGGGTATGACACCGCCGTCGTGCTGCCGCTGCGGGATGTCGCGGCGCAGGATCTCGCCGAGCGGCTGCTGACCGGGATCGATGCGGCGCTGCTGCTGACGCTGCCGGGGCTGGCCGAGGTCGTGGTCGAGACCCCGGAGGGCGTACGGGAGTTGCGGCGCAGCCAGGACGGCCCGTACGTCCTGATCGAGGACAGCGAGCGGGGCGCGACCCGGTGGCGGGTGGCGAGCGACGGCGGGTCGCTGGATCCGGCGCTGCTGGCGGACCGGCCGGTCGAGGAGCGACTGCGGCCGGTCTGGTCGGTGACCTGGGCGGTTCCGGTGGACGGCGAGGGCGCGCCGGTGCGGCCGGGGACGGCGGCGGTGGTGCACGCCCCGACGCCGACGGACGAGCCGCTGGGGCTGCCCGCGCTGCTGATCGCCTCGTTCCCGCTGGAGCCGACCCGGCGCCATGTCGCGCCGGGCGCGCTGACGGACTTCCTGGTGGAGCGGGTGGCCGCGACGTATGCGGCGCTGCTGGGCGACTGGCAGCCGGTGTCCGTCGGCACCCTCGATCTGGTGCCGGGCCCGCTGGGCAAGGGCGGGCTGGACGGGGAGCTGCGCCGCCAGGTGCTGGAACTGCTGCCGCGGGTGCGGTTCCTGCCGAGCGCGGGCGCGCCGGCCGGCGGGCGTACGGCCGAGCCCGAGGCGGCGCCGGCGGACGAGTGGGACGAGGGCGACGGCGGGGTGGACCGGTATGTCCTGCGCCCGGTGGACGCAGAGTTGGTGGAGGGCGCGGGCGCGGCGGCCGTGGGCGTATTGGCGGAGCTGTTCCCCAGCCTGCTGCCGGCCGGGCTCGAACGCCGTCCGGAGCTGCGGGCGTTGGGCGTGGCCCGGGTGCCGCTCGGCGAGATGATCGACCGGCTGGCCGGTGTCGAACGCTCGCCCGGCTGGTGGTGGCGGCTCTACGACGCGCTGGCCGGTACCGACCCGGACCGGCTCAGCGGGCTGCCGGTCCCGCTCGCGGGCACGGCCGGCCAGGCACCCGGCGGCGCGCAGGGCGGCGTACGGACCACGATCGGGCCGCGTCAGGTGCTCCTGCCGCTGCCCGGCGGCGGCCCCGACGAGGACGCCGCTGCCCGGCACCGTACGCTCGCCCGGCTCGGCCTGAAGGTCGCCCACCCCGACGCGGTGCACCCGCTGCTGGAGAAGCTGGGCGCCACCCCGGCCGCCCCGCGCGCCGTACTGACCACGCCCCAGGTGCGGGCGGCGGTGGCGAACTCCCTGGAGGCCGACGAGGACGCGTACGACGTCTTCGCCGACGAGCTGGGCGACGGGCCGGGGGCCCCGCTGGGCGCCGAGGAGCTGGCGGAGACGGTGCTCGGCCTGGTCCGGGACGCCAACCTCACGCCGGGCGACGAGCCCTGGCTCGGGGCGCTCGCGCTGCCCGACGAGGACGGCGAACTGGCACCGGCGGGCGAGCTGGTCTACCCGGGCAGCGCCTTCGAGCGCGTCATCCGGGAGGGCGAAATCGCGGCCTGTGACGCGGAGTTGGCCGAACGCTGGGGCGAGCAGCCGCTGACGGCCGTGGGCGTCATGGCCGCCTTCGCGCTGGTCCGGGCCACCGATGTGGTGCTCGACCCGGACGAGATGGAGCCCCGGGAGGGCGACTTCGCCGAGCCGGACGACGTCGGACTGCTGGACGCGGTGGACGTCTGGTGCGAGGACATCCTCGACGCGCTGCCGGAGACCCCCGTCCCCCCGGTGGTGACCGAACTGGTCGCGGTCCGCGACCTCGACCTGGTCGACGACGACGCCTGGCCGCAGGTGCTGGCGATGCTGTCCCAGCCCCCGCTGCGCGACGCCCTGACCGCGCCCGTACGGGTCCTGCTCCCCGACGGCACCACCGAATCCGTCCGCCCGTACACCGCCTGGTGGCTGCGCGGACACCCGGTGCTGGACGGGCGCCGGCCCGCCGGTCTGCGGTCGGCGGGCGGCGACGCGCTGCTCGCCGGGCTGTACGAGTCCGCCGACGCGGGCGACGTCGACGCCCAGGTGCTCCGGGCCCTCGGCGTCCGCACCTCCGTCGCCGCCCTCCTCGACGAGCCGGGCGGCGCGGCCGAACTGCTGGCCCGGCTCGCCGACCCGGACCTGACCGTCGGCGCCGCCCAACTGCACGCCCTCTACGGCCTGCTGGCGGACCTGGACCCCGACCAGGTGACCCTCCCGGACGAGCTGCGGACCGTGCGCGACCAGGAAGTCCAGGTGGTAGACGCGGCCGACGCCGTGGTCGCCGACGCCCCGGACCTGGTGCCACTGGCCGCCGGCCACGCCCTGCTCCCGGTACGCCCGGCCCGCGCCGCCGCCCTGGCCGAACTGCTCCAGGTACGGCGCCTGAGCGAGGCGGTCAGCGCCGAGGTGCGCTCCGAGGGCGTGCAGCACGAGGTCCCCGAGGCCGTCCGCGCCCTGCTCGGCCCGGCCACCCCCCACGCGTACTACGAGCATGAGGAACTCCTCGTCGGCGACGGCCCCGACGCCACCGCCGAACTGGACTGGCGCTACACCCCCGACGGCACCCTCCACGCCGCCACCCTGGAGGGCGTGGCGGCAGGCCTGGCCTGGGCAGCGGGCCAGTGGCCGCGCCGCTTCGAGGTCGCCGCCCTGCTGGAGGACCCGGAGCGGGGGGATGAGCTGGCGCGGGCGCGGTGGTTCGACTGACCGAGGACGGTCATGGGTACCGGCCCCCGCCGCGTTGCGGCGGGGGCCGGTACCCGCCGGTCAAACCGCGAGCAGCATGAGCAGCTCAGAGCTTTATGAAATCCATGAATTGGCCCCAGGAAAACTGGGGGAAGGTCAGGATTACGCCTCCCCGGCGCTTAGAGTCCCGGACCTTGACCTCGGCTGGGTCGCTATCGGCGACTTCGACGCAGTTATCGGACTTGGTGTAGGTGCTGGTGTGCCAATCCTGTATTTCAGTCACGATTTTCCCTTCGCCGGCGGTCGAAGTGATCGATGGAAGTCAGGATGAGGTCCCTGGCAGCCTGGCCATAGACGGCGGACTGCCGGTGAAGTGCAAATGCCTTGCGGTACAGCTCGATTTCCCTCGGCTGTGTCACGGACATCTCTGCGGAGAGCGCCTCCACCATGACGAGCTCGTCGAACATCGAGAAGCCGTGCCCGAGCCAGAGGGCGAGGCGGGCGGACCGTGGGACGATGCCCAGGCTGAGCCGTGGAAGCGCCATCACGGCCAGAAGCCGATCCAGTTGTGCCCTCATGACCTCGGAGCCGCCGTGGTTTGAGTAGAGGGCCTGCTCGCCGAGGAGAACGTTGAAGATCCGGTTTCCCTCGTAGAGGTACTTCTGCCGTTCGAGGCGCTTCGCCACTGCTGGCTCCGTGTCGGCCGGGCTCTCGTGGAAGTTCGATACCTCCTCGAAGATGGCCTTGGCGTAGTCGGCGGTCTGAATGGTGCCCCAGATGACATTGGGCTCCCAGATCCTGAACACCTTGGTCTTCTGGTAGAGCGGCAGAGACTTCCTCTGACGGTTCGCGGCCCCGTCCTGGAGCTGCCGGCGCCACTCCATCCACATCTCGTCGATGTGGCGAACTGTGGCCACCAGGTCGGGGAAGTCGGTCTTGTGTCCCGTCGAGTGGCACCAGACGCGGATGTCCTCCTCGCTCGCGTTCTGCTTCCCGTTCTCGATACGAGAGACCTTGGATTCCTGCCATCCTGTGGCAGCGGCGAAGGCCCGGCCGCTGCTGTACCCCGCGTCCTTGCGGAATCCACGCAGCCGGGCACCCAGCGCCTCGCGTGTCGCTTGTGCTTGGTCGCTCACGGAACTGTCAGGGCGTGTACTCGGAGTGCGGGATGGCGGAGGCCCAGAGCAGATCCCGCACGCGGACACAGGCGGCGACCGTCTCGGGATCATCGGTCACTTCGGACCCGAGAACCCTCCCTGAGTCGTCGAAGTGCCCCACGGCCAGGAGCTTGTCATCGAAGAGCCACCAGTCATTGCCCTCTACAGGGAAGACCAGATCCTCGTGCAGCTTGTGGCGCGGTAGCCAGCGGATGGACTCGCCCGCCTCCACGTTGACGTGGGCAGTCGCGTACTCCCACTGGATGTAGGAGCTATGGGGCTCGGTGACGACCCGCACACGGCGCACGGTCTTCCCGGAGTCGGTGACGCGCTTCATGAGCTGTGTCCACGGCACCATGAACGAGTTGTCGACTGTCCCTCGGAGCCAACTCTCGTACGGGCCGTCTTCTGCTGGGACTGAGTAGTCGTCCCTCAGTTCCAGGTGGAAGGCGTCGTGCGCGAAGCTCTCAAAGAGCTGGTTGCGCTCGGCGCTGGAGATCAGCTCCACGTGGTTCCTCCAGTAGGGCGGTGATCGCGGCCTTGGAGACCTCGACCACGGTCTCGTAGTCCGGAATCGACATCTGGGCCAGGGTCTCGGGGTCGGTCACCGCCCGGCCCTGGACAACGTACGTACCGCCGGGTGTGAGGACCATCAGGGGGTCCTCACAGCGCTTGAACTCGCCAGAGGGGAGGCTGTCCTTCTCCAGGTGTTCGAACAGTTCGGTGGGGACCTCCACGGCCGTCTCGCCCTCGGAAAGGGTGAGTTGCCTCAGCAGGTCGTTCGCGAAGATCTTCCACCCCTGTACGAGGTAGGTGTCACGGTCGGTGGCGTAGAGGGTCGGGCAGTCGCCCACTTGGGAGTTCTTACCAAGGAACCGTAGCTTCATGGCCGTTCTCCTGTCGTCCGCCTTGCACAAAATTGCGCGACACACCGATGGTCGAGGAGGCATTCGAGCTCGTCAAAGGACTTGCTGCAAACTCGCGCAATCTACTTGGGAGTTGGCTGTCGACCGCTCTACGTTCATTCCGACCGAGCAGCCAAGGAAGCCGCAAGCCATGCGGTACCGAGGGGAGACGCGTGGTGTCCACGGTGACTGAAAAACTCTGTGGGTCTTCCAGGGCCTCATAACCCTTGCGGTTTCGCCCGTGGGCATCGCGCTCTGGTTCGTGAACTGATGATCTTCCGTCCCCGAGGTGACCTCCGCCGACCCCCCGTACGGCCCTTGCCTTCGCGGGGCGGAACTCAAATCCCACCCAGGCAAGCCAGTACCCCGAAGAAGGACAGGTCGGGCCGGGGCGGGTGACAAGTGCACCACGGCGCGGAGAACGAATCTCCGCACAGTACATGTGCAAGGAGGACTACCCGTGCAGAACCTCTACACCCTCCCTGCCGTCGATGACGGCGCGTTTGAGAACTTCTGCGGCGGCAACCTCAACGGCGAGCACGAGTCGTGCATCGGCGTGGCAGCCATCCCCGGCGCCGAGGAGTCGTTCGCGCTCCGTGACTCGAAGCCCGAGGGGCTCGGCCAGGAGTTGCGCGCCACCGCGAGCGAGGTGGACGACTTCGTCATCGGCTGGGCCAAGAAGCGGGGTCTGGCGCTCTAGTCTGGCGCTTCCCCATCCAGGACAAAACGGGCCGCCCTGCTCTGGCGGGGCGGCCCCGCACTTCCAGAAGGGCACAGATGAGCTGGTCAGGGCACTGGCACGGGTACGGACCGTGGATCGGACCATCGGCGGTGTACGGCAAGGAGGGAGGCCGTCGGGCCCCACATCCCAACGGTCCACCCTCGGTGCTGGATTCCGAGGACAAGAGGCAGCAGGCAGTCCTTGACCGGTACCGCGAGGCCGCCGCGGAGTTCCAGACGGGCAACGTGCCGCCCACGATGACCGGCTACTGGCTGATGAAGAAGAGTCAGGTTTCGGCCGACCGCACCTGGGCTGATTTGACTGTCGCGTTGGCCTGGCTGATGAAGCAGTACGAGGTGAACACGCCGTTCGAACGTTCGGACGACCTCCAGGCGTACAGCGGTCTCGACACCAAGCTGGAGTACGCCACCGACGTGCTGCCCCGCGGTGTCGACGTGAGCTGGGTGTACTACACGCCGTCGAAGAGCCTGATCTCGTTCTCCGTCGTGTGCTGCCCGAACCGGTTCCACCCGCAGATCCCCTGCCCGCTCCAGTCGTCGTAAGGAGTCGATGCCATGTCGCTGCGCCTCTTACTGCCTGAGGAAGGCGTAACCGAACTGCTGGTCTCGTGGCCGGATGAGCCTCGCGTCTACGAGCGTGGCAAGCCGGCCCTCGACGAGTCAGTCACCGCGGAGTCCATCCGTGGCTACTTCTACACGGGGTGCGTTCCGGCCAACGAGATCGCGGCCATCAGGGCCCCCAACCCGTCGTTGAGTCAGAACGCGTACATGACGAACGGCAGGACAGACCGTGCGAAGCTCGCCCGGCTGTACGAGCGTGGCTACACCATCCGCCTCGGCAACCTTCAGCGTGTCGTCCCGGCCCTGTCGCAGATCTCTGAAGCGATCCAGACGGAAACCGGCTACTCGAATTACATCCATGCCTTCCTGACCCCACCCGACAATCAAGGGCTCCGGCACCACTGGGATCAGCAGATGGCTGTGATCGTCCAGATTGCGGGTACGAAGCGGTGGCAGCTCTGGCGGCCACCGGTCGCAGCGCCTATGCGCGAGTACAACGAGAGCTTCCGCGTATGGCAGGACCACTTCATTCCCATGTGGGAGGCGGCCGGGCCGGACGTAGAGGTCGACCTCAAGGCAGGCCAGTCACTCTTGCTCCCGCGAGGGTGGGTCCACAACCCTCACGTGGTCGATTCCGACGAGCACAGTATCCACCTGACCTTCGCGATCCGGGAACGCACGCAACTGTGGCTCGCCGAAAGGCTGCTCGCCGGTGCCATCGCACAGGAGGAGTTCCGTCGCATTGTCCTCCCCCGCCAGTTGGGCGGGGAGGGCCTGATGGAACAGCTCAGCGAGGCGCGTGACGCGCTGGTCAAGCATGTGGAAGGTCTTGACCTGTCTGAGGTCGCTCCGACCGTCATCAAGGACGCCTTGACGGAGCTGGAGTACACGACCTGAGTGGATGAATGCTTGACGGAGGCCCCCTCCGGACCCAGAGGGGGCCGTCTCGGCCATGTCGCTGGGCGGCAGCAGATCCGTTACCTCATCTCCCACACAGCAGGAAGCGAGGGGACCATGGGCAAGAAGGGCGGAGACCACTCCGGCAAGCCCGATACGTCAGGCAGCGACGGTCACCGCGACAGGCCGCCGGGCCCGACCAAGCCGTACGAGCCGCCGAAGAAGTGAGGCCGGATGACGACACAACAGCAGCTCGTCGAGGCGCTGAGCAGCACGGGTGCGTTGCCGCCGGCGTGGCAGGACACCGTGGCTTTTGTGGATCGTGCGCTGTTCGTCCCCGAGGTGTTCGAGGGGCATGACTTCGCTGCGGATCCCGAGGGCTGGCGGAGGGCCGTCTACACGGACGCGCCTGTCGTGACACAGGTCAACGATGGAAAACCGATGTCCGATGGTGAGTTCAGGCTCTCCACGTCGTCCTCGTCCATGCCGTCGATCATGCTCGAAATGCTGGACCTTCTCGATGTGCATGAAGGCCAACGGGTGCTGGAGATCGGTACCGGCACCGGTTACCACGCAGCGTGGCTGTCCCACCGGCTTGGCGCGAACAACGTGACCACGGTGGAGGTCGACGAGGCGGTGTTGTCCACGGCGGTGGAGAACCTGAAACGGGCGGGATTCCACCCGACGACGATTCTCGGGAACGGGCGTGAAGGGCACCCCCGGGGCGCACCGTACGACCGCGTGATCTGCACCTGCACCATGCGCGATGTGCCGCAGGCGTGGCTGGAGCAGTGCCCCGGCGGGCGCATCGTCACCCCATGGGGCAGCAGCTTCTTCAACGGGTCGTACGCCACGCTGGACGTGTTGGACGGGAGGGCTCAAGGGACGTTCTCCGGCTACCCGGACTTCATGTGGGACCGCACCCACCGAGCCGGGGCCGGGCGCATCGCGGACATGTACCACGAGGAGAAGGGAGAGACGAGCACCACCGACATCCCCCCGCAGAACGTCATCCAGGCCGCCCCCGCATTCTTCACCGGACTGCGTGTCACCGACGCGTGTTACCGATGGTGCGACGCGGACGACGGCAGCGGGGAAGCCACCCTGTGGTTCTTCGCCGACGATCGGAAGTCGTGGGCGACCGTGGAATACGTCCCGGACGCGGAGGCGTACGAGGTGGAACAGTACGGGCCACGTGCGCTGTGGGATGAGGTGCGGGAAGCCTTCCTTTGCTGGCATGACATGGGGAAGCCGGAACGGTCCCGGTTCGGCGTGACCGTTGACCGCGACGGACAGCGGGTGTGGCTGGATGACCCGCGTAACGTCATCGGTAAGCGGTAGACCCGAACGAACGAAGGAAGCCCCCGCCTTCACTTCGCCATGACCCGGCGGGGGCCGACCTCTCGTGGTGTTCTGCGCGGTGGTTCAGTTGCCGAACTCGCCGCCCTTGACGGCGGCGAGGAACGACGACCAGCCGTCAGCCGGGAAGACCAGCGCGGGGCCGTGCGGATTCTTGGAGTCACGGACGGGGACGGCGCCAGGAAGCCCGTCGGCGACCTCGATGCACTCGGCTCCCTGGCCGTTGCTGTAGCTGGACTTGCGCCAGCCGAACAGTGCGGAGGTGCCAGGAATCGCCTTCATTCTCGTACTCCCTCAGATATCTGTGGATCACTGCTGCTCAGAGCTTGATCCCCGCCCTCTTGGCGAGAGCAGTCACCCTTGGATTGCTCCGCTTGTGCAGGGAAACGAGGACTCGGCTCAACTCCAGGCTTGTGGGGTGGACCTTCGCCATCTGTGGTGCGATGTCCCATGCCTCGGTCAGTGAATCCACCGCCCCGTCCCGGTCCTTCAAGGCCAGTTTGGCCCTGGCGATATTCATGTGCAGGGGCCCGATGCGAGTGGCCGGTAGGGTATGTCCGTCCCGCAGATACCTCTCGCCCACCTCAAGTGCCTCGGCGTTTTTCTTGAGATCAACCTGGGTCGCGAGGATGTGGGTGATGGTGTTCTCCGGGCCGAAATGCACTCCGTGCACGTTGATGTCGGAGTCGATGACCGCAGCAGATTTCCGAGCGCCCTTGATATGCCGCTCGACGGTCTTCTTGTCCCGCAGTCGACCCGCCAGCGTCATTCCTCGGAGGTGGAGCAGGCCCAAAGCGAGGTGGCGAGTCCTCCCCTGCATATCCGATTCGGCCTGAACGACGGCCCGATCCACCACGGCCAACCCCCCGGCGAAGTCACCTCCGTTGAGGAACGTCCCGGCCTCGTCCCGGGCAGCCACAGCGAGCGCCAAGGGGTTCGAACGCTCTGCCGCCTGCCTCTGCTTGATGACGGCAAGCTCTGCCAGCGTCATCCAGCGGTGGCGGGCTGCCAGCCAGTAGACCGCGCTGTAAACGTCAGCGACCTTCGACCAGTCCTCGGGCAGACCGGTGGCGTGCGCATGGCTCTGTACTCGCCGTAGCAGCCCTGGGAGTTGGTGGGTGACGGACGAGAGGTCGGCGTCGCCGCGCAGCCGAAACAGCTCGGCGAGCTCGTACGCGAGCCGGTCTTCCCGAGCCGGCTCGCCGTTCGGCAGGTCAAAGCGCCGCATCGCGGCCCGCAACTCCGTCAGCCGGTCACCGTCCCCGGCTTTCACGGGAGCCTGCCCCAGCAATTCGTCCAGGGTGACGCCGAAGGCGCTGGCGAGGACTGCGCCCATACTCTGAGTGAGTGGCCGTTCGCCCCGCTCGATCTTGCCGAGCATCGACGTCGACATTCCGGCCCGGCCTGCCAGATGGTCTTGCAGCCAGCCTCGCTCCAGGCGCAGTACCTTGACGTTCGCGCCCGGTCCAGGAGTGATGGCCTCTGCACTCATGCGCCGTTCTTCCCAGTCGAGTTCGTCTGGTTCGTTTGGACTACATGTTCACAGGGGCCCATACCCACGCGCCGCCGTTGTGCACTTCCTGTGCACATTCACCGTCGCTTTCCGTCGTTGACTATTACAGATCGCGCTGCATCGCTCGTGAAGGCGACGGCCGGTCTTCAAGCGGTAACTGACCAACGAAAGCCTGCCCCCGCGACCGCTGCCACGGACCCGGGGACGGCTGCCAACCCCACGGAGGTTGATGACGTGTTCCCACGTACCGTCCGCATTGTCGAGCGCCTGATGCGCATTCTGTTACCGCCTTCGGGGTGCCGTAGGGCCACTGCTCGTGCTGTCGTCGCCGTGGAGCGTCCAGGAGCCACCCGTGTTGTGCGGCCCGCGCGCGCCGTGTCCGTACGCATGGTCCGGGGTGAGGACACTCGCCTCGTCCGCCCCTACCTCGTCGCGTACGAGCGCGCCCACGGGCTGGAGGCCGCGGCGTGACGGAGGAACACCCCGCCCCCCTGCGGCTCCTGCCCTGGTCGAGTCCCGACGGTAAGCCGTGCTACCTCGTGGGTGAGGGCACCGGGTACGTCTCCCAGGTTGCTGACGACATCGAGTGCGTACAACTCGGCATGGCCGACGACATTCTCGGTCACGCGGAGGACATGCTGACCGGTCGTCAGGTCACCAACCGCGAGCTGCGGTTTCTGGCCCGGGGGCTGACCGACTGTCTGCGGGATGTACGGCGCGTCGCGGAGAGCCAGGGTGCACGGCTGCGTTCCGTTGACCGCTCGCCGGCCGACGAGGGCGGGAATGAGGGTGGGAAGGAGGCGTAGGGCACCAACTACGCGGTCCGGCCGTCCGCTCGGTTCGAAGCAGGGTTCTTGGGCTCCGCCGCTCGCGCGGTTCGCCTGCGGCGGCGCCAGAGGGTGATCGGCAGCGCGCCCGCGAGGCCCAGCGCCGCCGGAGTTGCCGCGACGGCCTTGTTGAGCGCGGGCTGGTCGAAGGTGTCCGGCACGGGCAGCCACGACCAGCGGTTGATCGGCCATGCGATCGTGAAGGCACGTCCCACGACCTGCTTGGTCTCGACGGTGCCGTTGCCCTTGAGGTTCGTGTGGTAGCGGGAGTCCTGGGACTTCTGGCGGTGGTCACCCATGACCCAGATGCTTCCCTTGGGAACCTTGACCGGCCCGAATGCCTTGTCACCGCAGGGGGTGTTGCCGGGGAAGAGGTACGAATCCTCCTTCAGCGCCTTGCCGTTGACCTTGACCGGGCCGGTGCCGTGGCACTCGACCGTGTCGCCGCCGACCGCGATCACCCGCTTGATCAGGTCCTTCTCCTCCGCTGACGGCATCAGGCCGATGAAGCTGAGGAACCGCTGGACCGCGTTGGGCTCAGGGGACGGCGTCTCGTCGAGCCAGCCGCCCGGGTCGTGGAAGACCACGACCTCGCCGCGCTCCGGCTCGGAGCCGAACCATGGCGTCAGTTTGTCCACCAGGACCCGGTCCCCGCGCTGGAGGGTGTCCTGCATCGAGTCGGACGGGATCAAGAACGCCTGCACCAGGAAGGTCTTGATCAGCAGGGCGAGGAGAAGAGCGATACCGACGAGAATCGGCAGCTCTTTCCAGAAGCCACGCTGCCTCTTGGCCTTCTTCACGCTGCCGCTCGCTTCCTCGCCCCATGGCCCCCGAATGCGCGTGACATCTGGCTGAGCGGAGCCGTTTCCGGTGCCGAAGACGTACGCATCCCGCACGCTAAGCGGCACGTGTTTCGATCGTCCTGAGGTCAGGTATCAGGCACATCTCGATCTTTTCCCGGGACCGTGACAGCCATCGCCACCGGCCTCATCAACCAGCTACTCCCTCGGTTGGGCCTGGGGCGGCCCCGCCGCACTCCCGCCAGCGTGGGCGCGGTCGCTGCGCCCGCCTGGGTGCGCGATCGTCGTCATTGGTTTGCGGCTCGTGCTCAGACCAGGGTGGAGATGCAGAACGGGTGGCCTGCGGGGTCCAGCAGGACCCGCCACCGGTCGGGGTCCGGCTGGAATGCGGGCTTGACGGCCCCCAGGGCGAGCAGCCGGGCTTGGGCGGCATCCAAGTCATCGACGCCCAGTTCGATGTGGGCCTGCTTTTCCTGGGAAGGGTCCGGCCAGGTGGGACGGCGGTAGTCGGACAGCCGGTTGAATCCCAGTCCAGCCGCGCCCTCCTGGCCGAGCAGGACAAAGTGGTCAGTGGAGAAGACGGTGGGCAGGCCGAGGGCCTCGCCGTAGAAGCGGGCCAGTTCGGCGGGGTCCGGGCAATCGAAGGTGACGGCCGAGTAGCGGAACGTGGGTGCGGAGGTGTTTGCCGTGTTCATGGAGAAGACGCTACGGCGGGACCAGGACAGATTCGGTCCTGGTCATGTGGAACACTTCAACATGTGATCAGCGCATCCGCCCGCCTGCTGCGATTGGTCTCCTTGCTGGTCGCCCGGCCGTTGTGGACCTGCGGTGAGCTGGCCGACCGGATGGCGGTCACCGAGCGCACGGTGCGGCGGGACATCGCCAAACTCCGGGAACTCGGCTACGCCGTCGAGTCCGAGCCTGGGCCATGGGGCGGTTATCGCCTCCGTGCCGGTTCCCGGGTGCCGCCGCTGATCCTCGATGACGAAGAAGCGCTCGCCGTGGCTGTCGGGCTGCGCGAGGCGGCGCTGAGCGGCGCTCTCGGCGGCGACCAAGCCGCACTGTCGGCGCTGCTGAAACTACGGCAGGTTCTGCCGCAGCGGATCTCGGACCGGCTGGGCGAGATGGACGCCACCTTCGTGCACACCCCCAGACCCGACGAGCCGCAGATCACGCCCGGCATGCTGCTGGAACTGGCCGCCGCATGCCGCCAGGGTGAGCGCACCCGCCTGTCGTACCGCGACTGGGAAGGAAGGGCCACGGTCCGGGACGTTGACCCGTACCGCCTCGTCCACACCGGACGCCGGTGGTACTTCGTCGCCCGAGATGTGGCGCAGGGTCAATGGCGGACCTTTCGGGCCGACAGGGTCGACCGACTACAGCCAACCGGGCACCCGGTGGAACTCATCGACCCGCCCGACCCGGCGCTGCTCGTCTCCCGCTCCGTCGCGACCGGCCCCTACTCGCTCTCTGTGACCATCCGCCTGCCGGTGTCCATGGACCAAGCACTGCGGCTGATCCCGTCGACAGTCGGCACCCACCGTCCCGAAGGCCCCGACGCCACGATCGTCGACATCGGCGGTCCCGACGCAGACGGGCTCGCCAGGTACCTCCTCAGCCTGGCCACCCCTCTGCGAGTCCTGTCACCGGAGGCGGTACGGCAAGCCCTGCTGCGCCGTACCCAGGAACTCTTCGAGGACAACGCGAATGTTCTGCCCCAGTAGCGACCACCCGTCGCCGCCCCTCAGTCCGAGCTGAACTTCTTCACCAGGGACCAGATCACCGCGACCGCGCCGACGACCAGGATCAGCCACTCCCACCAGTCGATGACGCCGTCGCCGCCGGAGTGGTAGTGGTGGGAGTGATGGGTGCGGGCCAGGACCTCGTAGGTGAGGTCGGCCGGGTGGAAGGTCATGGGGCGGAGGGTAGGCGGCGGGCGAGGGGTGTGGCCATCCCGGCACGGGTTCTGTGACCGGGACGATACGACGCCGGGGCGGTGGTCACCCGTTCAGGCGGGGAAGCGCCGGCCCACCCAGCGCCAGGTGAGCTCCAGCAGGACGGCCGCCAGTACGGCGATGGCGACGGCCACCCAGGGCATCGTCGTGCCGACCAGGCGCAGTGCGAAGAAGGTCTGGAGCCGGGGGGTGGCCAGCACGATGAGGAAGGCCAGGCCCATGGCCAGGACCAGGGCGATCCGCCACCAGGAGTAGGGGCGGGCGATGATCGCCAGAACCCAGATCGCGGTGAGGAAGAGGGTCAGGGTCGCGGCGCTGGTCTCGGCGGGCAGGGCGTCGGGGCCGGTGTAGTAGCCGCGGGCGAGCAGGTAGGTGGCGAAGGCGGCGGCGCCGGCGATGAGGCCGGACGGGATCGCGTAGCGCATCACCCGGCGGACGAAGTGCGGGCGGGCGCGTTCCTTGTTGGGGGCCAGGGCGAGGAAGAACGCGGGGATGCCGATGGTGAGGGTGGAGAGCAGGGTCAGATGGCGGGGCAGATAGGGATAGGGGATCTGCCAGCAGGCGACCAGGATCGCGAGGAGGACGGAGTAGACGGTCTTGGTGAGGAAGAGGGTGGCGACGCGGGTGATGTTGCCGATGACCCGGCGGCCCTCGGCGACGACCGACGGCAGGGCCGCGAAGCTGTTGTTGAGCAGGACGATCTGGGCGACGGCGCGGGTCGCCTCGGAGCCGGAGCCCATCGCGACGCCGATGTCGGCGTCCTTGAGGGCCAGCACGTCATTGACGCCGTCGCCGGTCATCGCGACGGTGTGATGGCGTGCCTGGAGCGCGCCGACCATGTCCCGCTTCTGCTGCGGGGTGACCCGGCCGAACACCGCGCCCGCCTCGATCTCGGCCGCCATCGCGTCCCGTTCGCCGGGCAGTGCCCGCGCGTCCACCGGGGCGTCCGCGCCCGGCAGCCCCAGCTTGCCGGCCACCGCGCCCACCGACACCGCGTTGTCACCGGAGAGCACCTTGGCCCGGACGCCCTGGTCCTCGAAGTAGCGCAGGGTGTCGGGGGCGTCCGGGCGCAGCCGCTGCTCCAGGACGACCAGCGCGGCGGGCCGTACGTCCCGGGTGACGTCGGGGTCGTCCAGCTCCCGTGCGGCGCGGGCCAGCAGCAGGACGCGGAGGCCCTGCGCGTTGAGCGCGTCGGTCTCGGCGAGCCGCTGGTCACCGGCCGGCAGCAGCACGTCCGGGGCGCCCAGCAGCCAGGTGCTGCTCTCGCCGTCCGGGCCGTTGAAGGACGCGCCGCTGTATTTGCGGGCGGAGGAGAACGGCAGTGACTGGACGCAGCGCCAGCCGCCCTCCGCCGGATACGCCTCGATGACCGCCTGGAGGGAGGTGTTGGGCCGGGGGTCGGACTCGCCGAGCGCGCCCAGCACCTGCCGGAGGTAGTCCTCGTCGCCGTCCAGCGTCCGCAGCCCCTGGACGTCCATGCCGCCCTCGGTGAGCGTGCCGGTCTTGTCCAGGCAGACCACATCGACCCGGGCCAGGCCCTCGATCGCGGGCAGCTCCTGGACCAGGCACTTCTTGTGGCCGAGCCGGATGACGCCGATCGCGAAGGCGACGGAGGTGAGCAGTACCAGGCCCTCCGGGATCATCGGCACGATCCCGGCGACCATCCGGCGGATCGCCTCGTCGCCCGGCAGCCCGAGGGTGAGCAGATGGCTGAGGATCAGGCCGATCGCGGTCGGGATCATCATCCAGGTCACGTACTTGAGGATCTGGCTGATGCCGGTCCGCAGTTCGGAGTGGACCAGGGTGAAGCGGCTGGCCTCCTCGGCGAGCTGGGCCGCGTACGCCTGCCGGCCGACCTTGGTCGCGGTGAAGGCGCCGCCGCCCGCGACCACGAAGCTGCCGGACATCACCTGCTCGCCGGGCTTCTTGACGACCGGGTCGGCCTCGCCGGTCAGCAGCGACTCATCGATCTCCAGGCTGTCGCTCTCCAGCACCTCGCCGTCGACGATGACCTTGTCGCCGGGCCCGAGTTCGAGGACGTCGTCGAGCACCACAGCGGAGGTGGGGATCTCCTCGGTGACCCCGTCGCGCCGGACGGCCGGCCGGGCCTCGCCGATGACCGCGAGCTTGTCCAGGGTCTTCTTGGCGCGCAGCTCCTGGACGATGCCGATGCCGGTGTTGGCGACGATCACGAAGCCGAACAGGCCGTCCTGGATCGGGCCGACGATCAGGATGATCACGAAGAGCACGCCGATGATGGCGTTGAAGCGGGTGAAGACATTGGCCCGGACGATCTCGGCGACCGAGCGGGAGGACCGTACGGGGACGTCGTTGACCTCGCCCCGGGCGACCCGCTCCGCGACCTCGGCGGCGGTCAGTCCGGGGTTGACCGGTTCCCCCGCGGTCCGTCGGGCGGGCTCGCCACCCGGCCCGGACTGCTCGACGTCGGTCCTCGCCCGCTCCGTCATGCCCTCGACGTTACGGGCGGAATGCGCACTTCACCCGCTGACCGGGCGGAGGTGACGAGGGGGCGGCTGCCGGGAGGGCGCCGCGGTGTTCAGGAGCCGTCGGCTGCCGGGAAGGGCGCCGCGGGTCAGGAGTGGTCGGCCGCCGCGGCGCGCTTGAGCGCGGCATCCCGTCCGCGGACGTACCAGATGCCGATCAGGCCCAGGCCGCCGCCGGCCAGACAGGTCCACACCCACCAGGCGTGGCCGTTGTCGGCGAACCAGCCGTAGAAAGGGAGCTGGCCGAGGAAGAGGACGAACCAGATGACGGTGCCGCCGATGACCGTGCCGACGACGGGACCTTCGAGAGGCGCAGGGGCCTCGCGCAGTTCGGACTTCTTCCACATGGTGCTCAGCTTACGGGGAGCGCGTGACGGCTCCGCGGGCGGCGGTGGGCAGGGGGCCGGTGGCCGTGCGCGATGGTGCCGATGGCGAGGGGTGCGGGGCCAGGGCCATGTGCCGCAAGGGTCTACGCGCGGAGATAGCGATCAACGCATTGTTTATTCATACTGAACCTTTCTGGATACGGCTGGTTTCGTTCGTCTGTTCCTCCAATGCGAGCCAGTTGATTCCGATTCTGTTCGTGTTCCGGGCCCTCGGGCCCCCACGCCTGCCCCAGGCCCGTACGACTGAGGTCCCGCATGCCCCCCTCGGCCACCCCGCCGGTCGACACCCTCAAGAACCCGGCTCCGAAGCCTCCCAAGAACGGCTTCGACGCCTTCTTCAAGATCTCCGAGCGGGGGTCGACGGTCGGCCGCGAACTGCGCGGCGGGCTGGCGACGTTCTTCGCGATGGCCTACATCATCGTGCTGAACCCGATCATTCTCGGTTCCGGAGTCGATAAGTTCGGCCACCATCTCGACAACGCCCAGCTGGTCACCGCCACCGCGCTGATGGCCGGACTGAGCACGGTCCTGATGGGCGTCATCGGCAATGTCCCGATCGCCATCGCCGCCGGCCTCGGCATCAACGCCGTGGTGGCGCTCCAGCTCGCCCCCAAGATGAGCTGGCCGGACGCGATGGGCATGGTCGTGCTCGCCGGTCTGGTGCTGATGCTGCTGGTCGCCTCGGGACTGCGGCAGCGCGTGATGGACGCGATCCCCAACGGGCTGCGGCGGGCCATCGCCATCGGCATTGGCCTGTTCATCTCGCTGATCGGCCTGGTCGACGCGGGCTTCGTGACCCGTAACCCGGACGCCGCGCACACCACCGTCCCGATGGGCCTGGGCCAGGGCGGACAGCTCAAGGGCTGGCCGGTGCTGGTCTTCGTCATCGGGCTGGCGCTGATGTTCGTGCTGATCGTGCGCAAGGTCCGGGGCGCGATCCTGATCGGCATGGTCTCGATGGCCCTGCTCGCGATCGGCATCAACGCCCTGGTCAAGATCCCGGACGCGGCCTGGGGCCTGGCGGTCCCCAACGTGCCGGAAAAGATCGTCGACACCCCGGACTTCGGTCTGATCGGTCAGATCAGCCTCTTCGGCGGCTTCAAGGAAGTCGGCATCCTGACCGGCTGCCTGTTCGTCTTCACCGTGCTGCTCTCCGGCTTCTTCGACGCGATGGGCACCATCATCGGCGTCGGCGAGGAGGCCGGGCTGCTGGACAACGAGACCGGCAACCTGCCGAACATGGGCCGGATCCTGATGGTCGACGGCATCGCGGTCGCGGGCGGCGGCTTCGGCTCCGCCTCCGCCAACACCTGCTTCGTGGAGTCCACCGCCGGGGTCGGCGAGGGCGCCCGCACCGGTCTTGCGAACCTGATGACCGGCGGCCTCTTCCTGCTCGCACTGATCTTCACGCCGCTGGCGACCGTCGTCCCCGCACAGGCCGCGACGCCCGCGCTGGTGGTCGTCGGCTTCCTGATCATGGCCTCGAACGTCCGGGACATCGACTGGGGCGACTTCACCATCGGCATCCCGGCGTTCCTGACGCTCGTCTCGATGCCGTTCACCTACAGCATCACCAACGGCATCGGCATCGGCGTGCTGGCCTTCATCCTGCTGCGCGCGGCGACCGGCCGGGTCAAGGAGATCCCCTGGCTGCTGAACGCGGTCGGCCTCTGCTTCCTGGTCTACTTCCTGCTCGACCCGATCGAGCAGGCCCTCGGGGTCAAGTAGCCGGGGGTCACGTAGCAGGCCAGCGGACTCCCAGCTTTTCCGTCTCGTCGACGGAGGACTGGAACCGCTCGTCGAAGTCTTCGCGGATGAGCGTCCGGACCACATAGTCCTGGACGCTCATTCCGCGTTTTGCGGCGTGCTGCCGAATGCGGTCCAGCAGTTCCCCGTCCACACGCAGGCTGAGCACCTTCGATCCCATCCGGACACGGTCCCGTCCGTACACGGTCAGGCGGGTCACTTTCGGCGGCGTCCTCACTCATATGGGTGACTCCTGGCGGACGACCTCCCTTGGCTTTCCTTAGAAAGGGTAATGAGTTATGCTAAAGACCATGCCGGAACTGTCCTCCCTTCAGCCCGACGGGCCGGAGGTGCCCCCTGACGACGCGGCCGCGGTGAACGCCCTGCGGTCCGCCGTGATGCGCCTGTCGCGCCGACTCAAGCACCAGCGGGTCGACGAATCGCTGAGCCCCACCGAGATGTCGGTGCTCGGCACTCTCGCCCGGTGCGGCCATGCCACCCCCGGCGAGCTGGCCCGCAAGGAGCATGTGCAGCCGCCGTCGATGACCCGCATCGTGGCCATGCTGGAGGCCAAGGGACTGGTCCGGCTCGAACCGCACCCCGACGATCGCCGCCAGAAGGTTGTCACGCAGACCGAGCAGGCCGAGGCGATGCTCGAAGAGAGCCGCCGTAAGCGCAACGCCTGGCTCGCCGAGCTGGCCTCCGGGCTGGACGAGGACGAGTGGGCGAAGGTGCGGGCCGCCGCGCCCGTGCTGGAGAAGCTCGCACAGCTGTAGAACCCGAGGCCGAGGAGGCGAACCGACTTTGAGTACGGGATCCGGAGCAGACTCCGCCCCCGCACCGAACTCCCACGACGACACGGTTTCCGACGACGCGACCGCGACCGTGCCGGGCACCGCCCCGGCTGTCGCCGCCGGCCCCGCCGCCACACCGCGCACGGGCACGTTCAGCTCCCTACGCATACGCAACTACCGCCTCTTCGCCACCGGCCAGATGGTGTCCAACACGGGCACCTGGATGCAGCGCATCGCCCAGGACTGGCTGGTGCTGAGCCTCACCGGCTCGTCCACCGCGGTCGGTATCACCACCGCGCTGCAATTCCTGCCGATGCTGCTCTTCGGCCTCTACGGCGGCGTCATCGCCGACCGCTTCGCCAAGCGGAAGCTGCTGCTCTTCACCCAGACCGCCATGGGAGTCACCGGCCTGGCCCTCGCCGCGCTCACGCTGAGCGGGCAGGTGCAGGTCTGGCACGTCTACCTGACCGCCTTCGTGCTCGGCCTGGTCACCGTCCTCGACAACCCCGCCCGGCAGGCCTTCGTCTCCGAAATGGTCGGCCAGGACGAGCTGCGCAACGCCGTCAGCCTCAACTCCGCCAACTTCCAGTCCGCGCGGCTGATCGGACCCGCCGTCGCCGGTGTCCTGATCACCGCCTTCGGCAGCGGCTGGGCCTTTCTGCTCAACGGTCTCTCGTTCATCGCCCCGCTCACGGGCCTGCTGATGATGCGCACCGCCGAACTCCACAAGGCCGTCCGCGTCCCGCGCAGCAAGGGCCAGCTACGGGAGGGCCTGCGGTATGTGTCCGGCCGCCCCGACCTGATCTGGCCCATCGTCCTGGTCGGCTTCATCGGGACCTTCGGCTTCAACTTCCCGATCTGGCTGACCGCGTTCGTGCACCACGTCTACCACCAGGGTGCGGGGACGTACTCCCTGTTCAACGGGCTGATGGCGGCCGGTTCGCTGATCGGCGCGCTGCTCGCGGCCCGCCGCGCGAGCTCCCGGCTGCGGCTGGTGGTGGGAGCGGCGATGCTCTTCGGCGCCCTGGAGATCGCGGCCGCGCTCGCCCCGTCGTTCTGGATCTTCGCGGCGCTGCTGGTCCTGATCGGCACGGTCGGCCTGACGATCAATGTCACGGCCAATTCGAGCATCCAGATGGCCACCGATCCAGCCATGCGCGGCCGGGTGATGAGCCTGTTCATGATGGTCTTCGTGGGCGGCACCCCGCTCGGCGCACCACTGGTCGGCTGGATCACCGACAGCTTCGGCCCGCGGATCGGCTTCATGGCGGGCGGCGTGGTCTCGCTGGCGGCCGCCCTCCTCATCGGCCTGATCCTCGCCAGGGTGGGCGGTCTGCGCCTCAAGGTCGACCTGCGCCGCGGCCATCGGCATCTCGCCTTCGTGCCCCGGGCGGCCCCGGACGCTCACTCCGCGGAGCGGAATCTGACACCGGCGGCGTAGCGCACGCACCACGGCCCGGCCCCGCCGCGGGGCCGGGCCGTGGCATGTCGGCTCCCGCCGGGCGGCCGGTGTGCTGGGCCACACTGGCCGCATGAGACTCTTCACCGCCGTCCTGCCCCCCGCTCCCGCGATCGAGGAACTGGCCGCCGAGGTGGCGCAGTTGAAGAAGCTCCCGGCCGCCGACCGGCTGCGCTGGGCCGGCCGGGAGAGCTGGCACTTCACCCTCGCCTTCTACGGGGAGGTACCCGAGGAGACCGTCCCCGACCTGGCCGAGCGGCTGGCCCGGGCCGCCCACCGCCGCGACCCCTACGAGCTGCGGATCGCCGGCGGCGGCCGCTTCACGGACCGGGTGGTGTGGGCCGGGGCCGACGGCGACCGCCCCGCCATGCGCCATCTGGCCGACGCGTCCTCCGCGGCGGGCCGCCGGGCCGGCCTCGCCATGGACGACGAGCACCGCCCCTACACCCCCCACCTCACCCTCGCCCGCAACCGCGTCCCCGGCCTCGACCTCCGCCCGTACGCGACCGCCCTCAAGGACTTCACCGGCACCGCCTGGACGGTCGAGTCCCTCGCCCTGGTGTGCAGCCATCCCCCCGTCGCGGGCGTGGCGGGCAAACAGCCGCGGTACGAAACGGTGGGGTCGTGGGCGCTGGGGCACTGAGGGCCCGTGGCCGCCCGTTCCCGGCCCCCTGAAGTGTTCCGGGCCGCCCCGGTTACGCTCAGAGGGTGGATCCCAAAACCCGTAACCGGATCATGTCCGGTCTGCTTGCCGTGCTGCTTGTCGTTGTGATCGTGGCGGCGGCGCTGCGCTGATGGCTGCCACGGGCCCCGTGGGGGCGCCCGGCGGCTCGGTCGGAACCGGTCGCCGGGCGCCCGGTGCGTTCACCAGGCGAAGGCCTCCGGGGTCGGCCCGGGGCCGGGGAAGATCTCGTCGAGTGCGGTGAGCAGCTCGTCCGGGAGGGTCAGTTCGACGGCCCGCAGTGCGGAGGCGAGCTGGTCCGCGGTGCGCGGGCCGACGATCGGGCCGGTGACCCCGGGCCGGGTGAGCAGCCAGGCCAGGGCCACCTCGCCGGGCTCCAGACCGTGCTTGTCGAGCAGATCCTCGTACGACTGGATCTGGGCGCGGATCGTGGAGTTGGCGAGCGCGTCGGCCGAGCGGCCGGCGCCCGAGCGGGCCGCTCCGCCCTCGCGCTCCTTGCGCAGGGCACCGCCCAGCAGCCCGCCGTGCAGCGGGGACCACGGGATGACGCCCAGGCCGTAGCCCTCGGCGGCCGGGATGACCTCCATCTCGGCGCGCCGCTCGGCGAGGTTGTAGAGGCACTGCTCGCTGACCAGGCCGTACGAGCCGCGGCGGGCGGCGGTCTCGTTGGCGTGGGCGATATGCCACCCGGCGTGATTGGACGAGCCGACGTAGAGGATCTTGCCCTGCTGGACGAGCACGTCCATGGCCTGCCAGATCTCGTCCCAGGGCGTGTCCCGGTCGACGTGGTGGAACTGGTAGAGGTCGATGTGGTCGGTGCCCAGCCGCTTGAGGCTGGCGTCCACCGACCGCCGGATGTTGAGCGCGGAGAGCTTGTCGTGGTTGGGCCAGACCTTGCCGTCGTCCGTCGCCATGTTGGCGTACAACTTGGTGGCCAGCACGGTCTTGTCCCGCCGGCCGCCGCCCTTGGCGAACCACGAGCCGACGATCTCTTCCGTACGGCCCTTGTTGGCACCCCAGCCATAGACATTGGCGGTGTCGAAGAAGTTGATGCCGGCCTGCTGCGCCGCGTCCATGATGGTGTGACTGTCGGCCTCGTCCGTCTGAGGCCCGAAGTTCATCGTCCCGAGGACGAGTCGGCTGACCTTGAGTCCGGTGCGTCCGAGCTGCGTGTACTTCATGGTGGTCCAGCCAACGCCTTGAAGCGTGCTCTAAGCAAGGGACCGTTCGGCCGTCAGGGTGCGTCCGGCGGCCCCCGACGCCACCTCGGCGCGGTACGGCCCGCCGACGCCCCACGCCTGATGCATCGCCTGGGCGAACGCGCCCGCCAGCAAGTGTTCGCCGTGTTCCGAGGGGTGGGTTCCGTCGTAGGTGGCGCGGCTGGTTTCCCAGCTGTCCGGTTCGGAGGTCAGCAGCAACGGGGAGGCGGGGGTGGAGAGATCGGCGACGGTCTTGGCCAGGAGTTCGTTGAAGCGGGTGCATTCGGCGCCGAAGGCGGGGTCCGCCGACGCCCGGACGTTGGGGATCACCGGCATCAGCACCGCCCGTATGTGCGGCGCCGCCTGGCGTGCCTGTGCCACGAAGTGCCGTACGTTCTCCGCGGTCTGCTCGGCGTTCGTGTAGAAACCGAGGTCTATCAGGCCGAGTGAGACGAGCAGAGTGTCGGCCCGGTGGCCGCGTACCGCGTCGCCGATCAGCGGGGCCATGTGCAGCCAGCCCTCGCCCCAGCCCGCGAGATGACGGCGGGCCTCGTCGGGGAAGCCGGGGTCGGCGTAGGCGGTGGAGGCGGCGGTGCCCTCGGTGGGGTCATGGAGCGTGTGGCGCGGTCCGACGATGCGGTACGGCCCGGCGCAGGTCGCGTTCAGGTGCTGCCACATGCGGTAACGCCAGGTGAAGTCGCCGGTGGCGCCGATCGTCATGGAGTCGCCGACGAACATGATCCTCATCCGGACATGATGGCCGAGAACCCTTACCCGCCGGTACGTGACGCTGGACACGCCGCGCGCGCCCACCACGGAGCGCCGGGGACCGGGCGGCCGCCGCGCCCCCGCGCCGCGGCCCGGGATGGCAGTCTGTGCCCATGCGTTCGCTTCTGTGCGCGGCCGGTGCCGCGGGAATCCTGTGGTCGGCGGCCGTCGTGCCCGCGGCCGCCGACGAGCCCGACGGCTTCACCATCGGCGATCCGCGGATCACCGAGGCCAGCGGCCTGGCCGCCAGCCGTACGCACCCCGGGATCTACTGGACCCACAACGACAGCGACGACGGCCCGTACATCTACGCCGTCGACGGCAAGTCCGGCCGTACGGTCGCCCGGATCACGCTGCGCGGCATCGGCACGCCGCGCGATGTCGAGGCGATCTCGGTCGGCCCGGACGGTGACCTCTACGTCGGCGACATCGGCGACAACCTCGGCGGCAGCTGGAACCACGTGTGGATCTACCGCTTCCCCGAGCCGAAGCGGCTGCGCGATGCCACCGTCACCGCCACCCAGTTCGATGTGAAGTACGCCGACGGGCCGCGGGACGCCGAGGCGCTGATGGTGCATCCCAAGACCGGCCGGGTCTATATCGCCAGCAAGAAGCAGGGCGGCGGTGGCGCGCTCTACGCGGGCCCGCGGCGGCTCACCACCTCCGGCGTCAACACCTTCCGCAAGGTCGACCCGGTCGATCTGTGGGTGACCGACGGCGCGTTCTCCCCCGACGGCACCCGGCTGGTGCTGCGCAGCTACTTCGGCGCCCGGATCTACCGCTGGCAGGACGGCCGCCCGAAGGACCTCGGCAGCGTGGGCGTACCGGTGCAGCAGCAGGGCGAGGCGGTCACCTTCACCGCGGACGGCCGCACCCTGATGTACGGCTCCGAGGGCGCCGACAGTGCGGTCGAGCCGGTCGGGCTGAGCGATGAGCAGCTGCCGGACACGGCCAAGGACGATCCGGCGAACGGGGACGGCGCCAACGGGAAGGGCGGGAAGGGGAGTTCGGCGACGGAGCTGGACCCCGGTTTCATCAAGGGGGCCATGGTCCTCGCCCTGGCCACGGGGCTGGTCGTCGCGCTCCGCAGGCTGTTGCGGCGGCGGTAGGCCCCGTCCGGCGGCGTGGGCCGGTCCACCGGGGCGCCCCTGGGCCCCCGTCAGGCTCCCGTCGGGCCGTTCGCCTCCGTCAGCCGCAGCTCGTAATGGAGCGTCCGCTGCTTCTTCAGCCGGTGTACCAGCGGCACCACCAGCCCGTGGAGCAGCGGATATTTCCGGGTCAGTGAGCGTTCGGCCCGCCGGTACTCCCGGGTCTGCGGGTCCAGCAGCCGCACCCGCGCCTTGACGGCGGGTCCGGTGGGCCGCCCCCGCCAGGTGGACGGGCAGATCTCCACCTCCGGGAAGTTGCGCATCCGCTTGGTCTTCCAGGCGTCGCCGTACGTGCGGAAGTAGGCGTGGTCGCCGTCGACGGCGATATTCATCGGGGTGCCGACGCCGGTGCCGTCCCGCTTGTACGAGGTCAGCAGAATCGCCCCCTGCCGCTCGAAGGGGGCGAGGCCGGGGCTCGGGGGATTCGTCATGGCTCCCATACAGGCACATCCGTCCGGTTTCGTCACCTCATGGTGCGTCCGTTCGGGCGGTACGGGCGGCGATGAGGGCCGCGAATCCGTCCAGGAGCGCGGACAGCCCCAGCTCGAAGACGGGGGAGTCGTCACCGGCGAAGGTGTTCTCGTCCAGGGCGGCGAGGGCGGGGTAGCGGCCGCTCAGCATCGCCTTGGACAGCACCGGTTCCTGTGACTGCCAGAAGTCCGCATCGCTGATGCCGGTGCGCTTCTCGGCGAGCGCGGAGTGCAGCTCGGTGCGGGCGATGCCGGCGAGGAAGCCGCCGAAGGACACCAGGACGTGGATCTTCTCGCGGTCGGTCAGACCGGTACCGGCCAGGGCGCGCACCGAGTGCTCCAGGGAGTCCAGGGCGTTCGGGCCGAGCAGTGGGCGGGCCTGGTCGACCTGGAGCAGCCAGGGGTGCCGGTGGTACTGGCGCCGGCTGGCGTGGGCCAGGGCCTCCATCGCGGGGCGCCAGCCGGCGGCCGGGTCGGGATGGGCGTCGGCGTCGAACTCCGCGACCTTGTCGAGCATCAGGTCGAGGAGTTCGGCCTTGCCCGGGACGTAGCGGTAGAGGGACATGGTGCCGACGCCGAGGTCGGTGGCGACCCGCCGCATGGACAGCGCACCGAGCCCGTCGGCGTCGGCGACCGCCACCGCCGTGGTGACGATGCGGTCGAGGGTGAGGCCCGGCTTGGGTCCGCGGCTGGGCCGGTCACCGAGGCCCCAGAGCAGCTCCAGGCTGCGCGAGACATCGCCGCTGCCGCTGTGTTCTGTCGTCGTCATCGTGCGGTCATCCTATGCCGCCGGGCAAAAACTGAGTACGGCGTACGCGCAATCGGGTACGGTGTACTCAGTTTCCGATCCGGAGGGGAGCGGCGATGGCCGTCAGCATGAGCGGAACAGAGCGCGGGACACGGAGAGAGACAGGGCCGGCCGGGCGGATGCCGCCCGATGTGGCGGTGCTCGCGGAGGGGCTGGAGAAGCGGTACGGCGACAAGCGGGCGCTGGACGGCCTCGACCTCACCGTCCGCCGCGGCACGGTGCACGGCCTGCTCGGACCGAACGGTGCGGGCAAGACCACGGTCGTCCGCATCCTGGCCACCCTGCTGCGCCCGGACGGTGGCCGGGCGGCGGTCGCCGGGCACGAGGTGACGCGGGAGCCGGACCGGGTACGCGCCAGGATCGGTCTGGCGGGCCAATACGCCGCCGTGGACGGGATCTTGACCGGACGGCAGAACCTGGAGATGTTCGGCAGGCTCTTCCACCTCGGGGCACGCCGGTCCCGGTCCCGGGCCACCGAGCTGCTGGAACAGTTCGGTCTGGGCGACGCGGCCGGGAAATCCGTCAAGGGCTACAGCGGCGGGATGCGCCGCCGCCTCGACCTCGCCGCGAGCCTGATCCTCGCCCCCGAGGTGCTGTTCCTGGACGAGCCGACCACCGGCCTCGACCCCCGCAGCCGCAACGAGGTCTGGGAGGCGGTCCGCCGGCTCGCCGCGGCCGGCACCACCGTGCTGCTGACCACCCAATACCTCGACGAGGCGGACCGGCTGGCCGACCGGATCTCCGTCATCGAGCACGGCCGGACGATCGCCGACGGCACACCCGCCGCACTGAAACGGCAGGTCGGCGGGGAGAGCCTGCATGTGGTGCTGCACGACCCGTCCGACCTCCCGCACGCGGTACGGGCCGTGGCGCGGGTCGCCGCGGACGGCGTACGGCCCACGGCGGACGAGGCGGAGCGGCGGGTCGGTGCCCCGGTGACGACGGGCGTGGCGGCGCTGACCGAGGTCGCGCGCACCCTCCAGGACGCGGGCGTCGGCGTCGAGGACCTCGGGCTGCGCCGCCCGACGCTCGACGAGGTCTTTCTGCGGCTCACCGGCCGCCCGGCGGCCGGCACCGGCGAGGAGGCGGCCGCATGAGCGCGGGAACCGTGCTGCACATCCCGCACGACGGCCGCCCCGGCGCGGACGGCCCGGCCGGCCCGGACGACGGCCCCGCGCGCCGCCTCTACTGGGCCGTCGCGGACTGCCTGACCATCGTCCGCCGGGATCTGACCCATCTCGTCCGGCAGCCCGTCATCATCGCCTGGCAGCTGGGCTTCCCGATCGTCTCCGTGGTGCTCTTCGTCTATGTCTTCGGCAGTGCGATGAACGTCGGCGGCGGGGTGGACTACCCGACGTTCGCGATGCCCGGCATCTTCGCGATGACGATCTCCTTCGGCTTCATGAACACCGCGATGGCCGTCGTCGTCGACCGGGACCGCGGTGTCACCGACCGCTTCCGTTCCCTGCCGATGGCACCGTCGGCCGTGGTCAGCGGGCGCGGGGTCTCCGATCTCATCGGCGCGAGCGTCGATCTCGTGGCGCTGGCCGTGATCGCCGTGATCGTCGGCTGGCGCTCCCACGGCAGCCCGGCCGCCACCCTCGCCGCCTTCGGACTGCTGCTGCTTCTGCGCTTCGCCCTCATCTGGATCGGTGTCTATCTCGGCCTGCTGGTGCCCGGTCAGGAAACGGCCGGCGGCCTCTACGCCGTCGCCATGCCGTTCGGCATGATCTCCAGCGTCTTCACCCCGCCGTCGATGATGCCGGACTGGCTGGGCGCCATCGCCCTGTGGAACCCGGTCTCCTCGACGGCCGGCGCCATCCGGGAACTCTTCGGCAACCCGGCCACCACGGGCGGCAGTTGGGTGGAACAGCATGCGGTGCTGATGGCGGTGCTCTGGCCGGTCGCCCTCACCGCGGTCTTCCTGCCGCTGGCGGTACGGCGCTTCCAGCGGCTGAGCCGCTGAGGCACAGAGCCGCTGAGGCACGGAGTCGCTGAGCCGGACCGTACCCGCCACAGCGCACGGGCCCCGGCGGTCGTCCGCCGGGGCCCGTGCTGCGCGAAGGCGCTGGTTACAGCTTGCCGATGACGTGGTCGATGCAGGCCGTCAGGGCCTCGACGTCCGCCGGGTCGATCGCCGGGAACATCGCGATCCGCAGCTGGTTGCGGCCGAGCTTGCGGTAGGGCTCGGTGTCGACGATGCCGTTGGCGCGCAGGGCCTTGGCGACGGCCGCGGCGTCGATGTCGTCATCGAAGTCGATGGTGCCGATGACCTGCGAGCGCTTGGCCGGGTCGGTGACGAACGGGGTGGCGTACTTGGCGTCCTCGGCCCAGCCGTAGAGGGTGCGCGAGGAGGCGGCGGTGCGGCCGACCGCCCAGTCCAGGCCGCCCTGGCCGTTCATCCACTCCAGCTGCTCGTTGAGCAGGAAGAGGGTGGACAGCGCCGGGGTGTTGTACGTCTGGTTCTTCAGGGAGTTGTCGATCGCCGTGGGCAGCGAGAAGAACTCCGGGATGTGCCGGCCGGAGGCGTGGATGGCGCGGGCGCGCTCCAGGGCGGCGGGGGAGAAGGCCGCCAGCCACAGACCGCCGTCCGAGGCGAACGACTTCTGCGGGGCGAAGTAGTAGACATCGGTCTCGCTGATGTCCACGGGCAGGCCGCCGGCGCCGGAGGTCGCGTCGACCAGGACCAGCGCGCCCTCGTCCGCGCCCGCGACGCGCTTGATGGGCGCGGCGACACCGGTCGAGGTCTCGTTGTGGGTGAAGCCGTAGACGTCCACGCCCTGCTCGGCGACCGGGTCCGGGTGGTCGCCCGGGTCGGCGGAGACGACGGTGGGCTCCTCCAGCCACGGCGCCAGCTTGGCGGCCTTGGCGAACTTCGAGGAGAACTCACCGAAGCTGAGGTGCTGGGACTTGCGCTCGATCAGACCGTGCGTCGCGATGTCCCAGAAGGCGGTGGAGCCGCCGTTGCCGAGGACGACCTCGTAGCCCTCGGGGAGCTGGAAGAGGTCACGTACGCCGTCGCGCACCTTGCCGACCAGGTTCTTGACCGGGGCCTGGCGGTGGGACGTGCCGAGAAGGGAGCTACCGGTGGCGGCGAGGGCGCCGAGCGCCTCCGTACGCACCTTGGAGGGGCCCGCGCCGAAGCGTCCGTCGGCGGGCTTGATGTCAGCGGGAATCTGGATATCAGCCACGCCCGAAGCCTAATCCGTCGCGCTGCGGGCTTCGGCGGCGCGTCCAGCGGGTGAGATGCGGCCCGCCCATACGGTGGACGGCCGGGCGGCGGGCCCTCCGGACGGGCTAGGGCGGGGTGTCCGCGGCGTAGACGGCGGTGAGTGCGGCCGCGGCCTCGGCCATCACCCGGCGGGCCGCCGGCGGCGCGAGCACTTCGAGGGAATCGCCGAACTGGAGCAGCTGACGGACCGCGGGGAGGACGGGGAAGGCGAGGTCGAGGGTGGCCCAGCCGCCGTCTCCTGACCCGTCGCTGGTCCCGTCTCCGTCCCCCGCCCCCTCGCCATTACCCGTACGGGGCGGCCCGGTCAGGGCCCCACCCAGGATCCGCACCGCCAGATCCAGCCGCTCGCGGCGGATCCGGGCGGTCACCCGTACCTCCGCGGGCCGGTCCTCCACCTGGCGCCGCAACTGCTGCCAGACCGCGGCCAGCTCGACGCCCGCACGGCGCCGTACGGGGACCTCGGTGAGGGTCGCGGACACCACCCGGTCGGCCCGGAAGAGCTGCGGCCTGCCGCGCCGGTCCGCGACGAGGTACCAGGTGCCGGCCTTGGCGACCAGCCCGTACGGGTCGACCTTGTAGGTCCGCGGCCGGGTCTCGCCGCTGTGGCGGTAGCGGATCCGCAGCCGCAGATCGGTGAAGACGGCCGAGTGCAGCACATCGAGGTCCTCCGCGGGGCCGCGGCCGGAAGGCGCGCCGTCCGGGGCGGCGGTGGCGGAGGACGGGCGGGGCGTCCACTTGTCCGGGTCGACCAGGATGCGGCGGCCGGTCAGCTCCGCGGCCGGGCGGTGCGGTGCGGGCAGCGCCGCCATCACCTTGCGCAGCGCCGAGCGCAGCGCGTCGTCCAGACCGAGCGCGGAGTGGGCGCCCTGCGCGGCCAGGATGAACAGGGCGCGCGCCTCGTCGGTGGTCATCCCCGTGACATCCGTACGGAAGCCGGGCAGCAGCGCGATCCCGCCGTGCCGCCCGCGCTCGGCGTAGACCGGCACCCCGGCCGCCGACAGCGCCTCGACATCGCGGTAGACGGTCCGGGCCGAGACCTCCAGCCGCTCGGCGAGTTCCGCGGCCGGCACCCGGCCGCGGGTCTGGAGGAGCAGGACGATCGAGAGCAGACGGGCCGACTTCACACCTGGATTTATATATGACGGCCGGTGTCAAGTTATCGCGGCAGAGTGCCGGACATGGAGATCAACGACCTCGCCCAGCCGTCCGCCCCCGCACTCGACCCCGCCGCCCTCGCCGCGCTCATGGCCCATGTCCGGGGCCCGGTCCTGCTCCCCGGTGACGACGGCTACGACGCCGAGCGGTCCGGCTTCCAGCTGGCCCGTCGGCACCGGCCTGCCGTGATCGTCGGTGCCCGGTGCGCCGAGGACGTGGTCGCCGCGGTGCGCTTCGCCCGGGACCAGGGCCTGCCGGTCGCGGTGCAGGCCACCGGGCACGGGCTGTCCGCGGCCACCGAGGGCGGGCTGCTGATCAGTACGCGGCGGATGGCCGGGGTCCGGGTGGACGCGGCGGCCGGTACCGCGCGGGTCGAGGCGGGCGTGGTCTGGGGCCAGGTCGTCGAGGCGGCGGCCCCGCACGGACTCGCCCCGCTCAACGGCTCCTCCCCGGGCGTCGGCGTCATCTCGTACACCCTCGGCGGCGGCGTCGGGGTGCTGGCCCGGACGTATGGCTTCGCCGCCGACCTGGTGCGGTCCGTCGACCTGGTCACCGCCGACGCCCGGCTGCGGCAGGTCACCGCGGACGCCGACCCCGAGCTGTTCCGGGCGCTGCTCGGCGGCGGCCACGGCCTGGGCGTGGTGACCGCGATGGAGTTCGGGCTGGTGCCGGTGGCCCGGCTCTACGGCGGACAGCTGGTCTTCGGCGGCGAGCAGCTCGACGAGGCGGTGGCCGCGTACCTGCGCTGGACCGAAACCGTGCCCGACGAGCTGACCTCCTCGCTCGCCCTGATCGCCTACCCGGACCTCCCCCAGCTGCCCGAGCCGCTGCGCGGCCGCTACCTGGCGCAGATCCGGATCGCCTATACCGGGAGCGCCGAGGAGGGCGAGCGCCTGGTGGCGCCGCTGCGGGCGGTGGGGCCGCGGGTGAGCGACGACCTGCGCGAGATGCCGTACGCCGAGTCGCACACCATTCACCGCGACCCGAGCGATCCGCACGCCTACGACGGTGACAACGCGCTGCTCAGCGGGCTGGACGCGGCCGCGCTGCGCCGGGTGGCGGCGCTGACCGGACCGGCAGCCCCCACCATGTGCGTGGTCCAGCTCAACCATCTCGGCGGCGCGCTGGCCACCGGCGGCGCCACGGCCGGCACCGTAGGCCACCGGGACGCCCGATACGCACTGCGCGTGCTGTCGCCGCTCGCCACCACGGAGGACGGCTCCGGCAGCGACGACACCGCCCTGGCGCCCGTCCGGGCACTGCACGCCGAGGCGCTGGCGGCCGTCGCGCCCTGGCGGCTCGGCCGGAGCGTGAACTTCCTCTTCGGCCCCCACGGGGACCGCCCGGACGCCGCCGACGTGGCGCGCAGCGTCCATGACACCGACGCGCACCACCGCCTGACCGGCCTCAAGGCCTGCCACGACCCGGCGAACCTCTTCCGCTTCCACCCCGCCGCCGCACCGGCCCCGGCCGCCGTTCCCGTCTGACGGCATGGAAACTCTCCCGGCGATCGGGCCTGCCGACCCCCATGAACCCGCCCCAGTGGGCAGGCTGGAGACATGGCTGATCGTACGGAGACGGAGAAGCGGAATCTGGCGAAGGAGTTGGCGGCCGCGGTACGGGGGGAGGTCTCGTTCGCCGCGGCCGACCGGGCACTGATGACGATGGACGCGTCCAATTACCGGCGGGTGCCCAGAGCGGTGGTCGCGCCCCTGGACGCCGAGGATGTCGCCGCGGCGCTGCGGGTGTGCCGGGAGCACGGGGTGCCGGTGGTGCCGCGCGGCGCCGGGACCAGCATCGCCGGGCAGGCGACCGGCGTCGGCGTGGTGCTGGACTTCACCCGCCACATGCGGCGCATCGTCTCTCTCGACCCCGCCGCCCGCACCGCCGTCGTCCAGCCCGGCGTCATCCTGGACGACCTGCGGGCGGCGGCCGGAAAGCACGGTCTGACCTTCGGCCCCGACCCCTCCACCCACAGCCGCTGCACCCTCGGCGGCATGATCGGCAACAACTCCTGCGGCTCGCACTCGGTGGTCTGGGGCACCACCGCCGACAGCGTCCACGAGCTGGAGCTGCTGACGTACGGCGGCGAGCGGGTACGGGCCGGCCGCGGCACCGGCCCCACCGGCGCCCCCTCCGGACTGCCCCCGCGCCTCAGGGACGGTGTGAAAGCCCTGGTCGACGCAGAGTTGGCGCTCCTGCGCACCGGCTACCCCGACCTCCCCCGCCGGATCTCCGGCTACGCCCTGGACGCGCTGCTCCCGGAGAACGGCACCGACCTGGCCCGCGCCCTCACCGGCAGCGAGGGCACCCTTGGGGTGCTGACCGAGGCGACCGTACGCCTCGTGGAGACCCCGGCCGCCCGGGTCCTCGCCGTCCTCGCCTACCCGGACGAGAGCGCCGCCGCCGAGGCCGCGCACACCCTCCTCCCGCACCGGCCGATGACCGTCGAGGGGATGGCCGCCGATTTGGTGGGCGACGCGGCCGGGCTGCCCAAGGGCGGCGCCTGGCTGTTCGTCGAGATGGGCGGCGCGAGCCCCGGCGAGGCGGCGGCCCGCGCCGAGGCGCTCTGCCGGGCGGCCGCCGCCGACGGCAGCACCGACCACACCGTCGTCACCGACCCGGCCGGCCAGCGCGCCCTCTGGCGCATCCGCGAGGACGCCTCCGGCACCGCCACCCGGATGCCCGACGGCTCGGAGGCCTGGCCCGGCTGGGAGGACTGTGCCGTCCCGCCCGCCCAACTCGGCCCGTACCTCCGCGACTTCCGCGCCCTGCTCGCCCAGCACGGCCTGCGCGGCACCCCCTACGGCCACTTCGGCGACGGCTGCATCCACATCCGTATCGACTTCGACCTGCTGACCCCGCCCGGCATCCGCCGCTTCCGGGACTTCTCCCACGACCTGGGCGACCTGGTCGTCGCCCACGGCGGCTCGCTCTCCGGCGAACACGGCGACGGCCAGGCCCGCGCCGAACTGCTCCCGAAGATGTACGGCCCCGAACTCGTCGGCGTTTTCGAGCAGTTCAAAGCCCTCTGGGACCCGGCCACCGGCCTCAACCCCGGCATGCTGATCCACCCCGCCCGCCTCGACGAGAACCTCCGCTTCGCGCCGCTGCCCAAGGGCCCGGTCCCGGTCGAGTTCGGCTATCCGCACGACCACGGCGACTTCTCCGCGGCCGTACGGCGCTGCGTCGGCGTCGCCAAATGCCGCAACACCACTACGGGGCCGGGCTCGGCGGACGTCATGTGCCCGTCCTTCCGCGCGACCGGCGAGGAGCAGCACTCCACCCGCGGCCGGGCCCGCCTGCTGCACGAGATGCTGGCCGGCGAGGTCATCACGGACGGCTGGCAGTCGCCCGAGGTGCGCGACGCCCTCGACCTCTGCCTCTCCTGCAAGGGCTGCCGCAGCGACTGCCCGGTCGGCGTCGACATGGCCACCTACAAGGCGGAATTCCTCCACCACCACTACGAAGGCCGCCTACGCCCCGCCGCCCACTACTCCATGGGCCGCCTCCCCCAATGGCTGCACACCGCCGCCCCCCTGGCCCCCGCCCTCAACGCGCTGGCCCGTACCCCGCTGGCCGCCGTCGCCAAACGCCTGGGCGGCATCGCTCCTGAGCGGCCGATTCCCTCACTGGCCACCGAAACCTTCACCCGCTGGTGGTGGCGGAGGAGGAGGACGTCCGCCACACCGACCCCGACGGACGCCCGAACGGTCATCCTCTGGCCCGACACCTTCACCAACCACCTCTCCCCGGAGGTCGGCCGCGCCGCCGTCCGCGTCCTGGAAGCGGCCGGACTGCGCCCGCTCCTGCCCCCGACCGCCCCCCTGCGCCAGCCCGGCGGAGCCTTCCCCCAGCCCAGCCTGCCCCGCCTCCACCGCCCACCCCTGTGCTGCGGCCTGACCTACGTCTCCACCGGCCAACTCGACCGCGCCCGCACCGTCATGCGCCGCACGGTCGAGGTCCTGAGCCCCCTGCTCCGGGACGGCCGCCCGCTGGTCGTCCTCGAACCGAGCTGCGCCGCCGCCCTCCGCACGGACCTGCCCGAGCTCCTCCCCGACGACCCCCGGGCGGCCCGCCTGGCCCGCTCCGTACGGACCTTCGCCCAAGCCTTGGAGGAACTGGCCCCCGACTGGCAACCCCCACGCATCGACCGCCCCATCGCCGGCCAGACCCACTGCCACCAGCACGCAGTCCTGGGCGACGCCGCCGACCGCCGCCTCCGCGCCCGTGCCGGCCTCACCGGCCAACTGACCGGCGGCTGCTGCGGCCTGGCCGGCAACTTCGGCTTCGAACGCGGCCACTTCGACGTGTCGGTGGCGTGTGCTGAGGACCAACTTCTCCCCGCCGTCCGGCAATCCACCGCCAACACCGAGATCCTGGCCGACGGCTTCTCCTGCCGCACCCAACTGGACCAGCTCGGCGACCGGCGGGGGCGGCATCTGGCGGAGGTGCTGGCGGAGGCGCTGGGGGAGGGGGCAGGGCCGGAGGGGCCGCACGTGCGGCGGGAGTAGGGGCTGGGCGTGGGGCGGGCACGCCTGCCGCCCCCCCCGGTTCGTCTACGGGGGACAGCCCGTCGGCGTCATGGCGGCGTCCCGAACCCGGCCGAACGCTCGCCCCTGCACGGTCCAGGAGCCCCCTGCGGTCCACCGATGAGGGGCAGCAGCCACACCGGCTTGGCCGCCCATTCCACCCACGCCCCACCGCACTTGAGGGCCAGACCACACGGCTCGCCTCGCTGAAGCGCTGCCATGGCCCCTACCTGCCCCTGACTGCCCAGCTCAGCCAGCACGCGCTGTCGCTCACCCGAGGGAAGACCGGAAGCCATTGTCCGTGCATCCGCGCCCATGAGCCGGACCGCGCGTACAGGGCTATACGTGACGACCGCTGTCCAGGAGTCCAGGCGATCCGGGTCGGGGGCTGGTGGGTGAGCGGCGGGCGGTTCCTCTCGCTGAACCTGATCGCCTGTAGCCCGCACCGGGCGCGACGGGATCTCGCGTGTCCGCTGCGGTAGCCCGGTTCCGAGCTGAGCCGCACTGCGCTGGGCACAAGCCGGAGGGCCGGTTGTGGCAGGAGCGGTGCGCGCCGGGGTGTGTGCACCGGTGTGTGTGGGCTCGTTAGCGGCAGGGTGATGTGCATCCGGCGGTGGATGCCGGGGCGCCGTCGACGGGGTGGGGGCAGGTGGGGCGGGAACACTGACAGTGCGGGGGAGAAGTCAATCGGCGGGCCTGGGCGGGCGGTGCGGGAGGGCGAGGGCAAGGCGTCCGGGCGTCGTGGTGGAGCCGGGGCGTCGTGAGGTTATGGGGGCTGTGGTGCGGAGTTTTGATCTCAAGGCTGAGGCGGAAATGCGGCTGGATTCGGATCGGCGGGCCGAGGAGCTGGCGCGTAAGCGCCGGGAGAAGCCCACGTCCGGCGCGGTCGGCGCTCAGGCGCCCGTTCCGGCTGACGGGCGGTCCCCGGCCGGGGTGTCGGAGGGGGACGACCGTGAACAGTGCAGTTAGTCGGCCGTGGTGAAGGCATGGAGGGTGTCCTCGCCGGTGGTCCACCAGACGCCGAGCCGCTGGCGGGTCAGGCGCCAGCCGTCGGTGTGGCGGGCGTACTCCCAGGCGTAGGGGCCGCCCATGGCGTAGGGCGAGGCGGCCGTTCCGGGACCGGTGACGGCTACGAACCACATGTAGCCGACGCCGGTCGCCCGGTCGCCTCGCACCTCGAAGTCCATGTTGAGGATGTGGTGCTGCATGGTGGCGTACGGCGCCTCGGCCTCGATGACCTTGGCCAGGATCGCCTCGCGGCCGTGAATGTGGTCCCACGGGCCGAACTCCAGCACCGCGTCCTCGGCCCAGCACTCGATCCAGGTGCGCCAGTCCTTGCGGTCCAGCGCCCGCCAGCCGTGGATCATCAGCGCACGCAGGGATTCCTTGTCCTCCAGGCGCTGCAGGCGCCGGGCGAGGGTGTCGTCGTGGGCGGGGGTGGTGGCCATGGGGGCTCCTCGGAGGTGGGGGATGCGGCAACTCTGGGCCGCCGGCGGCCACTTCTCCAGGGCGGGCCGAGGCCGGGTGCCGCACACCCAGGCACGGGGCGGGGGTCGGCGCCCCACACCGCCCGGTGCATCGGTGCCCTGCCCATGAGATGCCCCGTCCCCTCTTGGACGGCGACGCCCTCCATGCTTGGATAGGGCTACTATCCAATGAAGGGTGCAAGAGCATGCGGCTGGCGGAGCTGAGTGAGCGCAGCGGTGTGTCCACCGCCACGATCAAGTACTACCTGCGCGAAGGGCTGCTCCAGCCCGGGCGCCGGGTCTCCGCCACCCAGGCCGAGTACGGGGAGGACCACCTGCGGCGGCTGCGTCTGGTGCGGGCGCTGATCCAGATCGGCGGGGTTCCGGTGGCCGCCGCGCGCGACGTGATCGCTGCCGCGGAGGACGAGTCGCTGGACCACCACCTGCGGCTGGGCGCGGCGACCCGGGCGCTGCCCTGCCTCGAGCGGCCCGCCGAGGACGACCCGGCGGTGGAGACCGCCCGCCGGTCGGTGGCGGCGCTGCTGGAGCGGCTGGGCTGGTCCGCCGGCCGCGGCCCGGACCTGCGCAACCCCGCCCACCGGCGGCTCATCGACTCGGTCGCCGCGCTGGTCCGGCTCGGCTACCCCTGCGACGCCGAGCAGTTGCTGCCGTACGCGCGGCTGGCGGCGCAACTGGCCGTCACCGACCTGGACATGGTCGAGGAGCAGCCGACCCCGACCGGCCAGATCGAGGCGGCCGTCGCGCTGACGGTGCTGTACGAGCCGGTGCTGCTGAGCCTGCGGCGGATGGCCCACGCGGAGGAGTCGGCCCGGAGGTTCTGAGGCGCCGCGGTTCTGAGGCACCGCGGTTCCGAGGCGCGGCGGTTCCGAGGCGCCGCCTCCGCCCCGCCCGCAACGCGGCCCCTCACAGCACCCCGCCGTGCCGCCCCATCACCTCATGCGCCAGCCGGATCAGGTCCGGGATCCGCGGATGCCCCGGTCCGTCGCGCCAGGCGATGACGACGGGGACGGGCGGGGCGTCGGTGAGGGGGACGTAGGCCATGGCGGGGTGGGGGTACATCTCGGCGGTGGCGGAGGTGGTGACGCCGACGGCGCGGCCGCCGGTGATGGCGGCCAGCCAGTCGTCGGTGTTGCCGATGGTGATCGTGGCGGCGGGGCGGGCCGACGGGGGCCACAGGTCGAGAGAGGTGACACCGGAGACGGTGTTGACGGCGATGGTGCGGTCGGCCAGATCCGCGAGGGAGAGGGCGGTGCGGCCGGCCAGCGGGTCGTCGGCGGGCAGACCGGCCACTCTCGGCTCGGTGGTCAGCCGCTCGGTGACCAGGCCCGGCGCGCGGACCTCGCCGCGCAGCAGGGCCGCGTCCACCTCGCCACGGGCGAGACCGGCCGTGCGGTCGTCGATCCGGAGGAGTTCGAGCGGGGTCGCCGGGTGCTCCTCGTGCCAGCGGCGCAGCAGCGCGGTGGTGTCCGTACCGGCGGCCGACCAGGCGTGGCCCAGCCGCAGCGGCCAGGCGGTGTGGTGGGCGTAGCCGAGCGCCCGGTCGAAGGCGGCCACCGCGACCGCGGCCCGGTCGCGGAAGGACAGCCCGTCGGGGGTGAGCGCGAGGTGATGGGTGGAGCGGTCGACGAGATGGACGCCGAGGGCCTGTTCCAGCTGGCGCAGGGTGCGGGAGACGACGGGCTGGGTCAGATGCAGCCGCTCGGCGGCGCGGGTGATGCTCAGGGTGTCGGCGATGGCGAGAAAGCAGCGGAAATGACGCAGCTCGATGCTCATGCGCGCGGAGCATAACAACAGGGGAAAAGGCATTTCACGGACCGGAACGGCGGGCCGTAGCGTGGTGGCGTGAATGCTTCGCCCGAGACCCCCGATGGCGGTACGCCCGCCACCCCCGCCCCTCCCGTCGACACCGCCCCCGCCCGTGACGGGGGGCTTGCGTACCCGATACCGCCCTCGCCCGAGGTGCTGACGGCGGAGGCGCAGGCCGGGAGAGCCGGCGGGGCCGGGGCGCGCGGGCGGATCGGGTCGGTGGCGCTGGTCATCGGCGGGATCGTCTCGCTTCAGTTCGGCTCGTCGGTGGCGGTGCTGCTCTTCCCGCGGGCCGGTGCGCTGGGCGTGGTCACCCTGCGGCTGGTGGTCGCCGCACTGGTGCTGCTGATCGTCTGCCGTCCCAAACTGCGCGGTCATGCGCGGGGCGACTGGGCCACGGTGCTGGCCTTCGGCGTCGCACTGGCCGGGATGAACTCGCTCTTCTACCAGGCCATCGACCGCATTCCGCTGGGCGCTGCGGTCACCCTGGAGTTCCTCGGACCGCTGATCCTGTCGGTGGCGACCTCCCGCAGGCTGCTGAGCCTGGTGTGGGCGGCGCTAGCCCTGGGCGGCGTGGTGCTGCTGGGACGCGAGGGGCTCGACGGGCTCAACCTCACCGGGGCGGCGTTCGCGCTGGCGGCCGGCGGGCTGTGGGCCGCCTACATCCTGCTCTCCGCCCGTACGGGACAGCGCTTCCCGCAGGCCGACGGCCTGGCCCTGGCGATGACGGTCGCGGCGCTGCTCAGCCTGCCGTTCGGCATCGTCAGCGCGGGCTCCGCCCTGATCGACCCGGTCACCCTGGGGCTGGGTGCCGCGGTCGCCCTGATGTCGTCCGTCCTGCCCTACACCCTGGAACTGCTCGCCCTGCGCAAGCTGCCGGCCGCCGGTTTCGCGGTGATGATGAGCCTGGAGCCGGCCGCCGCGGCCACCGCCGGATTCCTCGTCCTGCACCAGGCCCTGGGCTGGGCCGAGGTGCTGGCGATCGGGCTGGTCGTGCTGGCGAGCGTGGGGGCCGTTCGGAACGCGGGGGCTCACAGCTGAACCAGGGGGCGGCCCGCGGCGGCCCCTTGGGCCGCCGCCCCGCCCCCTGCCGCACGCCTCCCGCGCGCCGCTTCGGGGTCATGTGCACCGTCAGGACCCTTCAGCCGATGGCAGCCGGCCACCCTCGCGCAGTTCGCGCCCTCGCAGGAAAAAATCATGCAGGCGTGCTTGATTGTTTCTGTCGGCGCTGCCACGCTCGGACCCGTACCGCACCAACGCCTGTCAACCCGCCCTGGCCGTAGGCCACATGGGGCCGATGAGGGGAGTGCCGCGTGTCCGATCCCGGCGCCGTACTGGCCGATCTCAGGGCGGAGAGTGAGGAGCTGGACGCGCTGGTCGCGGGACTGTCGGCCGACGCCTGGGCGGCCCCGACGCCCGCCGAGGGCTGGACGGTCGCCCACCAGATCGCTCACCTGGCCTGGACCGACCGGCAGGCGCTGCTCTCGGCCACCGACCCGGAGGGGTTCGTGCGCGCCGCGCAGGAAGCCCTCGCCTCGCCGCTGACCTTCGTCGACGAGGCCGCCGAGGCCGGGGCGCGGACGCCTCCGGCGGAGCTGCTCGCGGACTGGCGGACCGGCCGTGAGGAGCTGCTGCGGGCGCTCAGGGAGCGGCCGGCCGGGGAGAAACTGCCCTGGTACGGCCCGCCGATGAGCATGGCCTCGATGGCCACCGCGCGGCTGATGGAAACCTGGGCGCACGGACAGGACATCGCCGACGCGCTGGGTGCCGTCCGGCCGCCCACCGCCCGGCTGCGGCATATCGCCCGGATCGGGGTACGGACCCGCAACTTCGCCTATGCGACGCATCAACTCACCCCACCCGAGGAGGAGTTCCGCGTCGAGCTGCGGGCACCCGACGGCACGGTGTGGGAGTACGGACCGCCGGAGGCCGCCCAGCGGGTGACCGGTACGGCGCTGGAATTCTGCCTGCTGGTGACCCAGCGGGCGCACCGCGCCGATCTGCCGTCCGTACGGGCCGAGGGGGCGGACGCGGCGCGCTGGCTGGAGATCGCGCAGGCCTTCGCGGGCCCGCCGGGCAAGGGGCGGGAGCCCTCCGGGAAAGCCGCCACCTCATGAGCGACGGCGGCGCGATACGCCCCATAGGCGCCGACCCCGCCGTCCTCCGCGTCGGCAACGCATCCGGCTTCTACGGCGACCGCTTCGACGCACTGCGCGAGATGCTCACCGGCGGCCCGCTGGACGTACTGACCGGCGACTATCTCGCCGAGCTGACCATGCTGATCCTCGGCCGGGACCGGCTGAAGGACCCCACCCGCGGCTATGCCAGGACCTTTCTGCGGCAGCTGGAGGACGGGCTCGGGCTGGCCGTCGAGCGCGGGGTGCGGATCGTCGCCAACGCGGGCGGGCTGAACCCGGCCGGACTCGCCGACGCCGTACGGGAGCTGGCGGACAAGGTGGGGGTGCCCGTACGGGTGGCGCATGTGGAAGGCGATGATCTGCTGGCGCGCGGGGGGTGGGGCGAGGGGGTGCTGACCGCCAACGCCTACCTGGGCGGCGGGGGGATCGCCGCCTGTCTGCGGGCCGGTGCCGACGTGGTGGTGACCGGGCGGGTCACCGACGCCGCGCTGGTCAGCGGCGCGGCCCAGGCGCACTTCGGCTGGCGGCCGCAGGATCTGGACCAGCTGGCCGGGGCGGTGGCCGCCGGACACGTCCTGGAATGCGGCACCCAGGCCACTGGCGGCAACTACTCCTTCTTCGACGCCCATGACCTGCTGCGGCCCGGCTTCCCGCTCGCCGAGATCGCCGCCGACGGCAGCGCGGTGATCACCAAACACCCCGGCACCGGCGGCGCGGTCACCCCCGGCACCGTCACCGCCCAGCTGCTGTACGAGACGGCCGGGGCCCGCTACGCCGGGCCGGACGTGACGGCCCGGCTGGACACCGTACGGCTGACGGAGGAGGCGCCGGACCGGGTCCGGATCGACGGGGTGCGGGGCGAGGCGCCGCCGCCGACCCTCAAGACCGGGCTGACCCGCCTCGGCGGCTGGCGCAACGAGGTCACCTTCGTCCTGACCGGGCTGGACGTTCCGATGAAGGCCGCGCTGGTCCGCCGGCAGATGGAGGCGGCCCTCGACGCGGCGGAGCACCGCCCGGCCGAGGTGCGCTGGACGCTGGCCCGCACCGACCGGGACGACGCGGCGGTCCAGGAGGAGGCGAGCGCACTGCTGCGCCTGGTGGTGCGGGACCCCGACCAGGACGCCGTCGGGCGGGCGGTCAGCGGCGCCGCGGTCGAGCTGGCGCTGGCCAGCTACCCCGGCTTCCATGTCACCGCGCCACCCGGTAAGGGCACCCCGTACGGGGTCTTCGAGGCGGTGGCGGTGGACGCGGCCGAGGTGCCGCATCGCGCCGTGCTGCCGGACGGCACCCGCATCAGCGCCCAACCGGCGCCCGTCACACAGGAGTTGGTGCGGCTGCCCGACCCGCCGCTCCCCGAGCCGCTGCCCGCCGGGGCCACCCGGCGCGGGCCGCTCGGCCTGGTAGCCGGAGCCCGTAGTGGTGACAAGGGCGGCTCGGCGAACGTCGGGGTGTGGGCCCGCACCGACCGGGCCTGGCGCTGGCTGGCACACGAGCTGACCGTCGAGCGGTTCCGGGAGCTGCTCCCCGAGACCGCCGACCTGCCGGTCGACCGGCACGTACTGCCGAATCTGCGCGCGCTCAACTTCGTCGTCGACGGGCTGCTCGGCGAGGGCGTCGCCGCGCAGTCCCGGTTCGATCCCCAGGCCAAGGCCGTGGGGGAGTGGCTGCGTTCGCGGCACATGGAGATACCGGAGGTGTTGTGTTGACTCCTCCCCCTAGTAAACGAGGGGGATTCCTAGCTCACTTCGCCTGATACCTAGCAGGTGGCAGGGCTTACAAGATCGGCACTAGCCGGGTTGAGGCCAGCCCGGACGAGCATCACGCAGGCGGAGTTCTTGTCCCTGGGGGACACCGCTCCGCACGCGGTGCACGTATACGTTCTCTCGGAGAGGGGGAGTGCGTGCTTGGCTCTCGCTCCGCACCGTGCGCAGTCCATGGTGGTGTGCGCGGGGTGGACCAGGTGCACGGCACGGCCGTGCTTGCGGCCCATCTCGATCAGCGCCGCCTTCGTCGCGCCGATCGCGGCGTCAGCTGCCTTACGGGCCATCGTGGTCTTGGCGAGGAACTTCGGGCGGAAGTCCTCCACCGCGATGTGGTCGAAGTCGCGGACGATCGTCTTGGCCCACTTGCGTCCCGTGTCCTGCCGCTGCCGGGCGATCTTCTTGGACACCTTCGCCGCCGCCTTGCGAGCCTTGCGATACCCGGCGGTGTCGGGCTGGTTCTTCGGGGTACTCCTGCGGGCCATCATCCGCTGGTAGCGGGCCAGCTTCGCGGCAGCCGTCTTCCCGTGCTGGGCGTGCGGGAGGTCGTGGTGGTCACTGGTGGTGGTGGCGGTTTCCCTCACGCCCCAGTCCACGCCGATCACCGCACCGGCCTGGGGCAGCAGCTCGGCGGGCACGGTCGCCACGAAGGAGGCGTGCCAGTGGCCCAGGCTGTCGCGGTACACGCGGACCGAGGTGGGGTCGGACGGCAGATCGCGGGACCACACCACGGTCAGCACAATGCCGCTGGCCAGGTGCAGGCGACCGTCCTTGAGGCGGAACCCGCGCCGCGTGTAGTTCAGCGTCGCCAGCGCGTCCCGCTTCCGCTTGATGCGGGGCATCCCGGCCCGCTGCCGGATGGGCAACCGGGCCTTGATGTCCTTCAGCGCCTTGGCACGGGACTTCGCGAAGTCCCGTATGACCTGTTGCTGAGAAACCGAAGCGCCTTCACGCAGCCACGCCATCGACTGCCGGGCCTCCGTCAGCATCTTGTCGAGCTGCGCCGGGCCGCACCCCGCCTTCTCGCCCGTGGCCTTGTTGCGGGCATGGACCTTGCGGGACATCGCCACGCACTCGTTCCACACCCATCGGCACCGCGCCCACTCCGCTTCGAGACCGGTACGGGCCGTGGACGACACACGCAAGCGGAAGGTGTACCGGGCGTGCCCGGACCCCTCAGCCCATCCCTGTGCCGTCGCCATGATCGAGACCTTAACCCCGCCCACTGACAATCAAAGGAAGTGCAGGTCAGAACACATGTGCAGAGAACTCCGCCGCTGCCCGGCCCCGGCGCAAGGCCCCGCCCTTCCCCGCCCTGAAGCACCGAGCCCCCTGGGAGAAATCAGGTGACCGTGCTCGGAACCGGGCTCGACCCGTCGGGCGCCGAGTACGCGGAGCGTCGTACGGCGATGCTCGCGAAGCTGGCGGAGATCGAGGAGGCGCACGCCAAGGCGACCGAGGGCGGCGGGGAGAAGTACGTCGCCCGGCACCGCAAGCGCGGCAAACTGCTCGCCCGGGAGCGGATCGAGCTGCTCCTCGACCCCGACACCCCGTTCCTGGAGCTGTCGCCGCTCGCGGCCTGGGGCAGCGACTACCAGGTCGGCGCCTCGCTGGTCACCGGTATCGGGACCGTCGAGGGCGTGGAGTGCCTGATCACCGCCAACGACCCGACGGTGCGCGGCGGCGCCAGCAACCCCTGGACGCTGAAGAAGTCTCTGCGGGCTCACGAGATCGCCTTCGCCAACCGCCTCCCGGTGATCTCGCTGGTGGAGTCCGGCGGCGCCGATCTGCCCAGCCAGAAGGAGATCTTCATCCCGGGCGGGGCGCTGTTCAAGGACCTCACCCGGCTGTCCGCGGCCGGCATCCCGACCGTCGCCGTGGTGTTCGGCAACTCGACCGCGGGCGGTGCGTACGTCCCCGGCATGTCCGACCACGTGATCATGGTCAAGGAGCGCGCCAAGGTGTTCCTGGGCGGCCCGCCGCTGGTGAAGATGGCGACCGGCGAGGAGAGCGACGACGAGTCGCTGGGCGGCGCCGAGATGCACGCCCGCACCTCCGGGCTCGCGGACCACTTCGCGGTCGACGAGCCGGACGCGCTGCGCCAGGCCCGGCGGGTGGTCGCCCGCCTCAACCACCGCAAGGCGCACCCCGACCCGGGCCCGGCCGCCCCGCCCAAGTACGACGAGGACGAGCTGCTCGGCATCGTGCCCGGCGACCTCAAGGCCCCGTTCGACCCCCGCGAGGTCATCGCGCGGATCGTGGACGGCTCGGACTTCGACGAGTTCAAGCCGCTCTACGGGCCGAGCCTGACCACCGGCTGGGCCGCGCTGCACGGCTACCCCGTCGGCATCCTCGCCAACGCCCAGGGCGTGCTCTTCAGCGAGGAGTCCCAGAAGGCCGCCCAGTTCATCCAGTTGGCGAACCAGCGCGACATCCCCCTCCTCTTCCTCCACAACACCACCGGCTACATGGTCGGCAAGGAGTACGAGCAGGGCGGCATCATCAAACACGGCGCGATGATGATCAACGCGGTATCGAACTCGAAGGTCCCACATCTCTCCGTCCTGATGGGCGCCTCCTACGGCGCCGGCCACTACGGCATGTGCGGCCGCGCCTACGACCCCCGCTTCCTCTTCGCCTGGCCGAGCGCCAAGTCCGCCGTCATGGGACCGCAGCAGCTCGCCGGGGTGCTCTCGATCGTCGCCCGCGCGTCGGCCGCCGCCAAGGGGCAGCCGTACGACGACGAGGCGGACGCCGGGCTGCGCGCGATGGTCGAGCAGCAGATCGAGTCGGAGTCGCTGCCGATGTTCCTGTCCGGGCGGCTCTACGACGACGGCGTCATCGACCCACGCGACACCCGAACCGTCCTCGGCCTGTGCCTGTCCGCCCTCCACACCGCCCCGGTCGAGGGCGCACGGGGCGGCTTCGGCGTCTTCCGGATGTGAGGCAGAAGTGATCCGTTCCGTACTCGTCGCCAACCGCGGCGAAATAGCCCGGCGGGTCTTCCGCACCTGCCGTGAGCTGGGCATCTCCACCATCGCCGTGCACTCCGACGCGGACGCCGGCGCCCCGCACGTCCGGGAGGCGGACACCGCCGTACGGCTCCCCGGTGACGCCCCGGCCGACACCTACCTGCGCGCCGACCTGCTGGTGCGGGCCGCACAGGCCGCGGGCGCCGACGCCATCCACCCCGGCTACGGCTTCCTCTCCGAGAACGCCGGCTTCGCCACCGCGGTGACCGACGCGGGCCTGGCCTGGATCGGGCCGCCCCCCGCCGCCATCGAGGCCATGGCCTCCAAGACCCGGGCCAAGGAACTGATGGCCGACGCCGGGGTGCCGCTGCTGGCCCCCGTCGACCCCGGCCAGGTCACCGCGGCCGAGCTGCCGCTGCTGGTGAAGGCGGCGGCGGGCGGCGGCGGCCGCGGAATGCGCGTCGTCACCGAACTGGACGCCCTGGAAGGCGAGTTGAAGGCTGCCGCGGCCGAGGCGGCAGCCGCCTTCGGGGACGGCGAGGTCTTCGTCGAGCCCTATGTCGTCGGCGGCCGCCACGTCGAGGTGCAGATCCTCGCCGACGGCCACGGCACGGTCTGGACCCTCGGCACCCGCGACTGCTCCCTCCAGCGCCGCCACCAGAAGGTCATCGAAGAGGCCCCGGCCCCCGGCCTGTCCGAGGAGCTGCGGACAACCCTGCACGACGCCGCCGAGCGCGCCGCCCGCGCCATCGGGTACCGGGGCGCGGGCACCGTCGAGTTCCTGGTGGACCGCACCGGCCGGGCGTACTTCCTGGAGATGAACACCCGCCTCCAGGTCGAACACCCCGTCACCGAGGCCGTCTACCGCCTCGACCTGGTCGCCCTCCAGCTGAGCATCGCCGAGGGCCGCCCCCTCGAAGCCGCCCCGCCCCACCCACACGGGCACGCCGTGGAAGCGCGGCTCTACGCGGAGGACCCGTCGGCCGGCTGGCAGCCGCAGACCGGCACCCTGCACCGGCTGGCGCTGCCCGACGGCGTCCGGCTGGACTCCGGCGTGACCGACGGCGACACCATCGGCGTCCACTACGACCCGATGCTGGCCAAGGCCATCGCCTGGGCACCGAGCCGCGACGAGGCCGTACGCAAGCTGGCGGGCGCCCTGGAACGGGCCCGCATCCACGGCCCCGTCACCAACCGCGACCTGCTCGTACGCTCCCTGCGCCACCCGGAGTTCACCGACCCCGGCACCCTGGACACCGGCTTCTACGACCGCCACCTCACCGAACTCACCACGCACGACGCCGACGGCGCCCCGGTCTTCGCCCTCGCCGCGGCCCTCGCCGACTCCCACGGCCGCTCCCGCTTCGGCGGCTTCCGCAACGTCCCCTCCGGCCCCCAGACCAAGACCTACACCGGCGCGGGCACCGAGCACACCATCCGCTACCGCCTCGGCCGCGACGGCCTGCGGGCCGAGGACTTCCCCGGCGTACGGCTGCTCACCCTCGGCCCCGACGAGGTGGTCCTCGAAGTCGACGGTCTACGCCGCCAGTTCACGGTCTCCCGCTACGGCGACCGCATCCATGTCGACGCCCCACCCGCCCCGGGCGCACCCACCGCCCCCACCTCCCACACCTTCACCGCCCTGCCCCGCTTCCCCGACCCCACCGCCCGCACCGAACCCGGCTCCCTCCTGGCCCCCATGCCCGGCACCGTCGTACGGATCGCCGAGGGCCTCACCGAGGGCGACCGGGTGCAGGCCGGCCAGCCCCTGCTGTGGCTGGAGGCCATGAAGATGGAACACAAAATCACCGCCCCCGCCCCCGGCACCCTCACCACCCTCCCCATCACCCCAGGCCAACAGGTAGAGCTGGGCACCCTCCTGGCCGTCGTCACGGACTGACCACAACGGACCCGGTTTTGTCACCCCTCCCCCCACCGAGGTGGAGCCCGCCACGACACCGCCCGCCCCCACACACCCGGGCCCCACCCCAAAGCCCCCCCACCGCCGAAGGCGGGAAACGGCGCCGCACAAGACAACGCACCGCAACCGACGACACGAGGAGACCCCATGGGCACCCCCACGATCGAGTCCGAGGAACACCGCACCCTGCGCAAAGCGGTCGCCGCCCTCGGCAGCCGCTACGGCCGGGAGTACTTCGCCCGCGTCGTGGCGGAGGGCGCGCACACCGACGACCTCTGGTCGGAGGCCGCACGGCTCGGCTACCTCGGCGTCAACCTCCCCGAGGAGCACGGCGGCGGAGGCGGCGGCATCGTCGAACTCTCCATAGTCCTGGAGGAGTTGGGCGCCGCGGGCTGCCCCCTGCTCATGATGGTCGTCTCGCCCGCCATCTGCGGCACGGTCATCGCCCGCTTCGGCACCGAGAAGCAGAAGCGGACCTGGCTCCCGGGCCTCGCCGACGGCTCCCGCAAGATGGCCTTCGGCATCACCGAACCCGACGCCGGCTCCAACTCGCACCGCATCACGACCACCGCCCGCAAGGACGGCGAGGACTGGGTCCTCAACGGCCGCAAGGTCTTCATCTCGGGCGTCGACATCGCCGACGCGACCCTGATCGTCGGCCGCACCGAGGACGCCCGGACCGGCCGCCTCAAGCCCTGCCTGTTCATCGTGCCGCGCGACACCCCCGGTTTCGGCCGCAGCCCGATCGCGATGGAACTGTCCGCCCCGGAGAAGCAGTTCGAGCTGACCCTGGACGAGGTGCGGCTGCCCGCGGACGCGCTGGTCGGCGACGAGGACGCCGGACTGCTCCAGCTGTTCGCCGGGCTCAACCCGGAGCGGATCATGACCGCCGCCTTCGCCCTCGGCATGGGCCGCTACGCGCTGGGCCGGGCCGTCGACTACGCCGGTACCCGCCAGGTGTGGAAGGAGCCCATCGGCGCCCACCAGGCCGTCGCCCACCCGCTCGCGCAGGCCCATATCGAGCTGGAGCTGGCCCGGCTGATGATGCAGAAGGCGGCCCATCTCTATGACGCGGGCGACGATCTGGCCGCGGGCGAGGCCGCCAACATGGCCAAGTACGCGGCGGCCGAGGCCGCGGTGCACGCCGTCGACCAGGCCGTCCACACTCTCGGCGGCAACGGCCTCACCAAGGAGTACGGCCTCGGCTCGATGATCACCGCCGCCCGGGTGGCGCGGATCGCGCCGGTCAGCCGCGAGATGATCCTCAACTTTGTCTCGCACCAGTCCCTGGGGCTGCCCAAGTCGTACTGAGGGCGGGACTGCGCTTGTCAAGGAAGCGGAGTCGTTTGCGGAGCCTGCTGCGTTGTCAGTGGTTCGCGCTAGCGTGGTCGCATCATTGTGGGAGGAGGTCTTTCCATGCTGTCGGGCCGCAGGTACCGGCTTGAACTGACGGCTGAACAGTCCAAGCAGTGCCAAGAGTTCGGTGACATCTGTCGCGCCGTGTGGAACACCGGCCTCGAACAGCGCAGGGAGTACCGTCGGCGCGGCGTGTGGATGGACTATGTACCGCAGACTGCTGAACTCGCTGAGGCCAAGCTCGACCATCCGTGGTTGAAGACCGCGCCTGCACAAGTGCTCCAGCAGACTCTCCGGGACTTGGACCGTGCGTGCCGTGAACACGGCACGTTCAGTGTCCGGTGGCGTTCGAAGATGCGGTGGTCTCCGTCTTTCCGGTTCCCGGCCGGGAAGAGCATTGCGGTGGAACGGCTGGGCCGCAAGTGGGGGCGTGTCAAGCTTCTCAAGCTGGGCTGGGTCCGGTTCCGCTGGTCTCGTCCTCTTGGCGGTGAGATCCGTTCGGCGACTGTCAGCCGGAAGGGCGGACAGTGGTTTGTGTCCTTTCTCGTGGACGAAGGGCGCGAGGCGCCGCAGAAGCATGCGCTGCCGGACACCGCTGTCGGCATCGATCGGGGCGTGACGGTGGCGGCCGTCACCAGCGATGGAACCTTCCACGACCGGCAGTTCATCGCTCCTGGCGAGACGGTGCGATACCGCAGGTTGCAGCAGAAGCTGGCGCGGCAGAAGAAGGGTTCTACGAACCGTCGCAAGACTGTTGCGGCGTTGGGCCGGATCGCGGGCAGGGCTGCCGATCGGCGCACTGACTTTTGCGCCTACACCGCGAATCGCATCACAGCCCGCAAGGCTCTTGTGGTCCTCGAAGACCTGCGTACCCGGAACATGACCGCTAGCGCGTCGGGATCACTTGACCAGCCGGGCCGTAACGTCCGGCAGAAAGCCGGACTCAACCGAGCGATCCTCGACAAGGGCTGGCACAAGTTCGAACGAGCCTTACGCAACGCCGCTCGCCACACGGGCAGCCAGATTCTTCTCGTCAACGCCGCCTACACCTCGCAGACGTGTAACCGGTGCGGGCATGTGGATGCGAAGAGCCGCAAGAGCCAAGCGGCCTTCGAGTGCACCGCCTGCGGACACCGGGACCACGCTGATGTGAACGCGGCCAAGAATCAAAGGGACGCGGGGCTCGCGTTTCCAGCCTGTGGAGACCTCGGCACCAGCCGGTCCCCGAAGCAGGAACCTGTAAGCCGGGCGACCGGCCGAAACCCCTGAGAAGGGGAATCCCCGCCACCCATGGCGAGGAGGACGCCAAGTTGCCGGACGAGTCGCCCCGTACAAAAAAGTGCGCCGCGTGGAATTCCTGGCCAGCGTGCCGCGCGCCACCACCGGAAAGATCCTGCGGCGCGAACTCCGCGCCAGGGAAAGGAGCCCGACGCCCCGATGACCGACGCGCCGAAGACGGACGCCCCGACGCCCGACGCCCCCGCGGCACCCCTGGTCCCGCGCTCCCACGAGCGCGGCATCACCACCCTCACCCTGGACTCCCCGCACAACCGCAACGCTCTCTCCACCCGCCTGGTCGCCGAACTGCACCAGGCGCTCACGGACGCCGCGGCCGACGACGGCACCCGCGCCGTCGTCCTCACCCACACCGGCGGCACGTTCTGCGCCGGCGCGGACCTCTCCGAGGCCACCTCGGGCACCGCGAAGGACGGCCCGCTGGGCCTGGCCCGGCTGCTGCGCGCGATCGTGGCGCTGCCCAAACCGGTCGTCGCCCGGGTCACCGGACACGTCCGGGCCGGCGGCCTCGGCCTGCTCGGCGCCTGCGACATCTCCGTGGCCGGACCCGACGCCACCTTCGCCTTCACCGAGGCCCGCCTCGGCCTCGCCCCCGCCGTGATCTCGCTGCCGCTGCTGCCGCGGCTGGACCCCCGTGCGGCCGGCCGCTACTACCTGACCGGCGAGAAGTTCGACGCGGCCGAGGCGGCCCGGATCGGCCTGGTCACCCTCGCTGCGGACGACGTCGACACCGGCCTCGCCCCCCTGCTGGACGGCCTGCGCAAGGGCTCCCCACAGGGCCTGGCCGCATCGAAGAAGCTGGTCACCGCCCAGGTGCTGGAAACCTTCGACCGCGACACCGACGCGCTCGCCGAACAGTCCGCCCAGCTCTTCGGCTCCGCCGAGGCCCGCGAGGGCATGACCGCCTTCCTGGAACGGCGGGCCCCCGCATGGGCGCGCTGACCCCCGCCCGCGGCCCCAAGCAGCCCCAGCAGGAACGCAGCCGCGCCACCCGCCTCAAACTCCTGGAGGCCGCCGTCTCCTGCCTGGCGGAACGCGGCTGGAGCGGCAGCACGGTCGCGGTGGTCGCCGAGCGGGCCGGCGTCTCCCGCGGCGCCGCCCAGCACCATTTCCGCACCCGCGAGGACCTCTTCACGGCGGCCGTCGAACACGTCGCCGAGAAGCGGCAGTCCGCGGTCGCGGCGGTCGCGCACAAGCTGCCTCCGGCGGGGTCCGTCGCCCGTACCTGGGTCGTCGTCGAGGAGCTCGTCGGCCTCTACACGGGGCCGCTGTTCCGCGCGGCGTTGCATCTGTGGGTGGCCGCCTCCGACGAAGAGCCTTTGCGTGACCGCGTCACCGCATTGGAGGCTCGGGTCGGCCGGGAGGCTCACCGGACGGCGGTGGCGCTCCTGGACGCCGACGAATCGGCCCCCGGCGTGCGGGAGACCGTCCAGGGCCTGCTCGACATGGCCCGGGGCCTGGGCCTCGCCAATCTCCTGACGGATGACTCCGCACGTCGGGCCAAGGTTGTCGAGGAGTGGGCGAAGATCATCGACGATGTCCTTGGGCGGTAGGGGGGCCTCCCCACGTTTTCGGCTGTCCCGCCGTTCCGCTGCGCTTTGCCTCGGTCGACGTTTTTGGCTTTCCCGCCGTGTGGGACCTCGCCGTTGCGCCTGGCGGCGGGCGGGGTCCGCTGCGCGGGGCTGTCGGGTGCGGTGACGGGTCTGCGCGGGTGGGGGTTTCCGGACTGCTTCGCTTTACGTCCGGAAACCCCCACCCGCTCCGACCCGTCCCCTCCCGTTGAGGGGTGGGAAGACGGTCGGTGGGGGCGCATGTTGGTGGTCCGGTGCGCCTTGTCGGTCGCAGTGAACTGGCTACGAGTGGCACGCCCCCACCCACCGTCACTCACTCCCTCAACGGGAGGGGACGGGCCGGAGGGGCCGGTGTGTGGGACGTAAAGCGAAGCAGTCCCACACACCGGCCCCGGAGGCCCGTCACCGCACCCGACAACCACCCGCCCGCCGCAGGCGCAACGGCGGGACGACCCGCGGCGGGTCAGCCAAAAGACCTACCGAGGCGCAATGTCCTCGTAGCCCGAGATCTCGCGAGGGCTACGCGCATTGGGCCCCACGTATCGGGCCGACGGCCGCACCAGTCGGCCCGTCCGCTTCTGTTCCAGGATGTGCGCGCTCCACCCCGCCGTGCGGGCGCAGGTGAACATGGAGGTGAACATGTGCGCGGGGACCTCGGCGAAGTCGAGGACGATGGCGGCCCAGAACTCGACGTTGGTGGCCAGCACCCGGTCGGGGCGGCGGCTGCGGAGCTCCGCGAGGGCGGCCTTCTCCAGTGCCTCGGCGACCTCGAAGCGGGGGGCGCCCAGCTCTTGCGCGGTGCGCCGCAGCACCCGCGCGCGGGGGTCCTCGGCGCGGTAGACGCGGTGGCCGAAGCCCATCAGCCGGCCGCCCTTGTCCAGCGCCTGCCGGACGTAGGCCGACGCGTCGCCGGTCCGCTCGACGTCCTCGATCATGCCGAGGACACGGGAGGGCGCACCGCCGTGCAGCGGGCCGGACATCGCGCCGACGGCACCGGACAGCGCGGCCGCGACATCCGCGCCGGTGGAGGCGATGGAGCGGGCGGTGAAGGTGGAGGGGTTCATGCCGTGCTCGGCGGCCGAGGTCCAGTAGGCGTCGACGGCCTTGACGTGCTGCGGGTCCGGCTCACCGCGCCAGCGCCGCATGAAGCGCTCCACGATGGTCTCCGCCTTGTCGATCTCCTTCTGCGGCACCATCGGCAGGCCCGGCCCGCGTGCCGACTGGGCCACGTACGACAGCGCCATCACCGCGGCGCGGGCGAGGTCGTCCCGGGCCGTCCGCTCGTCGATGTCCAGCAGCGGTTTGAGGCCCCATACGGGGGCGAGCATGGCGAGCGCCGACTGCACATCGACCCGGATGTCACCGGAGTGCACCGGGATGGGGAAGGGCTCCGCGGGCGGCAGTCCGGGGTTGAACGCCCCGTCGACCAGCAGCCCCCAGACGTTTCCGAAGGACACCTTGCCGACGAGATCTTCGATGTCCACACCGCGGTAGCGGAGCGAACCGCCTTCCTTATCCGGCTCGGCGATCTCCGTCTCGAACGCGATGATTCCTTCGAGCCCGGGTACGAAGTCGGACATCAGGCAGCTCCTCAAGATGGGGACGGCAAACGGTCCGTGACCAGCTGCCGTGCGGTCGAGTCTCTGGTGTGCGGTGCCGGTGCGGTTCCGCGGCTGCGCCGGCAGCTCGCGGTCCGTACCGGTCACCCCGGTGATGCCCTGCCAGGGCGTGGGTCACGCGACGGTCGTGCCCGCAGTGGTCGGGCCGCGGGCGGGCAGGTGCGGTGGTGCGCCCCGTCAGGCCGGACGGACACGATAGCTCTCCGCGCCCGGGGGCCACAGGGGGCCTGCCCCTGATTGTGGCGGGTCCCTCACCTGCGCGGAGGGGTGCGACCCGCGCACCGGTCGATCTGCTGTCGGGAGGGTTACGGCCGGTCGACGAGGGGCAGACTTCCGCCCCTCCCGGCTGACCGTGTCGGACCGGGTGTTGCAAGATGAGGCCGTGCACCCCGCCGACGCGCCTCATGCCGAGACCCCCGACCCCTCCTCGATGCGTGCCCACTACCGCGCCGAGGGACTCGTCGAGTCCGACCTCGCCGCCAGCCCGTACGACCAGTTCGCGCGCTGGTTCAAGGACGCGACGGTGGCCGGTCTGCACGAGCCGAACGCGATGGTCGTCTCGACCGTGGACCCGGCGGGCCGGCCGAGTTCACGGACCGTCCTGCTGAAGGCGTTCGACGACCGCGGCTTCGTGTTCTTCACGAACTACAACAGCCGGAAGGGGCGGGAACTGGCCGAAAATCCGGCCATCTCGCTGCTTTTCCCCTGGCACCCGCTCGCCCGCCAGGTCGTGGTGACCGGCACCGCGGAGCGCATCGGCCGGGACGAGACCGCCGCCTACTTCCGCACCCGCCCGCACGGCTCCCAGCTGGGCGCCTGGGCCAGTGACCAGTCCGCCCGGGTCGCCTCGCGCGACGAACTGGAGCGCGCCTACGAGGAATTGGCGGCCCGCTATCCGGAGGGCGAGCAGGTGCCGGCGCCGCCGCACTGGGGCGGCTACCGGATCGCCGCCGAGACGATCGAGTTCTGGCAGGGCCGGCTCAACCGGCTGCACGACCGGCTGCGGTACGTGCGGGCGGGCGCCGGCTGGAGCGTGGAGCGCCTGGCGCCCTGAGGGTGGGCGGGCGCCGCCGGGATGCCCGCCGGGCGTGCGCCTGTCGTGTCGCGCGGGCACAGACACGGACACAGACGCAGACGACCCGCGGGCTCGTTCCTCCGCGCTCGGTGGCGCGAAGGGCCGGTCGGACGAACCGGCAGCCCGCGGGTCGGGTGACTGCTTGGGATTGGCCGGCTGCGCATCTCAAGGATGCGCTGGTCCGGCGCTGCACTGCGGTGAAGCGACGGGCCGCTAGCCCGCAGCCACCTCACGCGTCCGGTGCGAAATCATCTGCCGAACCACCTCCCTTCTCGTGTGCTCAACACAGTAGGAAGCCGTCCGGCCGCACACAAGGGAATTTCCCCTTGGCAACGATTTCCGCGAATCCCGTGTGTGCTGTGTCACGTTCCAGTTGAATGTTCCCAGGTGGAGCATGTGTGGCCGCGTTCGTGAGGGGTGCCAGTGACTGCTTCGTCAGCTTCTTCCGCCGCGTCGGCCTCGGCGCGCTGCGCCGCCGACGAGACCGAGGACTCGGGTCTGCTCGCCGCGCTGCTGGACGGGATGGACGCCGCCCTGGTCTCGTTCGCCGCGGACGGCACGGTCACCCACTGGAACCACGAGGCCGAGCGCATTCTGGGCTGGACCACCGCCGAGGCCGTCGGCCGTACGGGCCTGACCGGCTGGGCGGTCCGCAAGGAGGACGCCGACGGGATCGAGGCCGCACTGGCGGCCGCGATGCGCTCCCCGGGCCGCCAGGTCCATGAGTTCGCCCTGCTCACCAAGGACGGCCACCGCGTGCTCGTCCGCACCCAGTCCTCCGCGGTCCGTGCCCCCGGAGGCCGGGTCGCGGGGGTGTACTGCGCCTTCAGCGAGGTGCACACCCAGCTGGATCTGGAGCGGTCCATCGCGCTCAGCGAGGCGCTGTTCGAGGACGCGTCGTGGGGCGTGGTGCTGATAGACGCCGATCTGCGGCCCGCGGTCGTCAACGCGCACGCCGCCCGTGCCCTGGGCGTGGGGCGTACGGCCCTGCTGGGCCGCCCCCTGGGCGAGCTGCTGGCGCAGGGCGTCGAGGAGCTGGAGTGCGCCCTTCAGCACGTCCTCGCCGAGGGCGCGCCGCCGGCCGTCAGCGAGCTGTGGGTGACGCTGCGTACCGAGGAGGCCGAGGTGCCGCGCCGGTGCTGGCGCAGCGGCTTCGTCCGGCTGGCCTCCCCGCTGGCGGAGGAGCCGGTACCGCTGGGCGTGGCCTGGCTCTTCCAGGACGTCACGGCCACCAAGCGCGCCGAGCAGGAGAACTCCCTGCTGCGCTTCCGCGCCCAGCAGCTCCACCGCGCCGGCCGGGCGGCCGCGGACTGCCCGGACCCGGCCGACGCCGCCGCGGTCCACCTCGATTTCGCCCTGGCGGGCTTCGCCGACCACGGCCTGGTCGATCTCGCTTCGACACCCGCGCCCGCACCGTTCGGGGCGGTCGCCGAGGGCGATGCGCTCGATGCATACGAGACGGAGGGCGCGGCGGGTGTGGCCGGTGTGGCGGGTGGTGCCGAGCCGGAGTCCAGGGCCGGAGCCGGGGCCGGGGCCGGGGAGACCGCTGCCACCGGCGCGGAGGCCGGGCCCCGTACGCCGGTGGGCACGCCCCGGCTGGTGCGGGCGCTGGCGTCCCCGGCCGGTTCGCCCGGCCCGTCGGGGTCACCGGCGGCGACCGGCCTTCCGGTGCCGTATGTGCCGGGCCATCCGGCGCTCCAGGCGTACGAGCGGCGCGGTTCGGTGCGTACCAGCGCCGGGCCCGCCGCGCCCGAGGGCTGGGCGGCGGCCCGTCGTTGGCCGGACGGCACCGTGCACGGGCTGTGCGTGGTGCTGTGCAGCCGCGGCCGCCGGCTCGGCGTCGCGACCTTTCTGCGGGCGCCCGCGCGCCGCCCGTTCGACCGCGCGGACGCGGACTACGCCGAGGAGGTCGCGGCCCGGATCGCGGCGGCCCTGGATCTCGCGGGTGCGGCCTCCAGCTGAGCGCGCGGGCCGCTCACTGCCGGTAGAAGATCCGGTCCGCGTAGGCGCTCATCACCCCGGCGTTCCAGTCGTGCCCGCCGTCGACATTCCCGGAGCGCAGCAGCGGCGGCTCGATGCCCCGTTCGGCGAGGGTGCCCGCGGCCGTCGCCACCACGGCCTGCATGATCGCGCTGGTGACGACCGTGGAGGCGGGGGCGAACGGCGCGTCGATGCCCGTCAGGGTCAGCTCCGCGTCACCGACCGGGATCCGGCTGTCCAGTACGAGATCGCAGTGGTCCTTGAGGAAGTCCCCGGAGGCGTGCCGGGACGTGGTGGCCTCCGCGTACGCCATCGACGTCACGCCGATGACCTTGATGCCGAGGGCGCGGGCGTACCGCGCCATCTCGACGGGCAGCGCGTTGCGTCCGGAGAGCGAGATGATCACCAGCACATCGCCCGGCTTCAGCGGGCTGGTGTCCAATACGGCCCCGGCCAGCCCGTCGACCCGTTCCAGCGCGCTGCCGAGGGTCGCCGGCCGCACGTCCACGCCGACCACGCCCGGGACGGACAGCAGATTCATGATCGCCAGGCCGCCCGCGCGGTAGACGGTGTCCTGGGCAGGGAGCGAGGAGTGCCCGGCACCGAAGGAGAAGACCCGGCCGCCCGCCGCGACGGTGTCCGCGATCAGCGTTCCGGCGGCGGTGATCCGGTCGCCCTCCTCGTCGCGGACCCGCCGCAGCAGGTCGATCGCGGCGTCGAAGTACTTCCCGGCCAGCCGGTCGCTCCGGTCGCTCTCAGCCATTGCCGCGGGCCCCTCTCGTCGGATCTCGGCGTATTTGATCAGTGGCGCGGATCACGTTGCGGTCTGGACCAGTGCCCTGTCAATACGGCCGTGAAGGCCCGGTGCGTGGACGAGGCGGCACCGTTGTCAGTGGGATGCGTCAGAATTGAGTCCAGGGCCACCGCACCACACATCGAGGGGCACGCATGTCCGGACTGATCGACACCACGGAGATGTATCTCCGCACCATCCTCGAGCTGGAAGAGGAGGGTGTGGTGCCCATGCGCGCCCGCATCGCGGAGCGGCTCGAACAGAGCGGCCCGACGGTGAGCCAGACGGTGGCGCGCATGGAGCGAGACGGCCTGCTTCAGGTCGCGGGCGACCGGCATCTGGAGCTGACGGAGGAGGGCCGCCGGCTGGCGACGCGGGTGATGCGCAAGCACCGCCTCGCCGAGTGCCTGCTCGTCGACGTCATCGGGCTCGAATGGGAGCAGGTGCACGCCGAGGCGTGCCGCTGGGAGCATGTGATGAGCGAGGCGGTCGAGCGCCGCGTCGTGGAACTCCTGCGCCATCCCACGGAGTCCCCGTACGGCAACCCCATCCCGGGGCTGGAGGAGCTGGGCGAGAAGACCGGGGGCGACCCGTTCCTGGACGCCGGCATGGTGAGCCTGATGGACCTGGACGCCGGGGCCGACGGGAAGACCGCAGTGGTGCGCCGGATCGGCGAGCCGATCCAGGCGGACGCCCAGCTGATGTACACGCTGCGGCGGGCCGGTGTGCAGCCGGGCGCCGTGGTGAGCGTGACGGAGTCGCCGGCCGGGGTGCTGGTCGGCAGCAGCGGCGAGGCCGCCGAGCTGGACTCCGAGATCGCCTCGCATGTGTTTGTCGCCAAGCGCTGACTCGGTTTCGGCTGGTTTCCTTTTCGCACGTCCGCCCATATCTCGCCCACGAGCCCGCTGAGCTGCGCCGACGCGCCGTTCGGCGGGCTCGGCCCGTTCCTGCCCGCTGAACGGACTTGTGCGAATCCGTGCGATACCGCCGGTCTCGTGCCACCCTGACGCATGGCCATGCATCGGCCTGTCCTGGCCAGGGAGGGGGCTCGGATGCATCCACCTGTGCGGGAGACAGTCAGGGCCCCGGCGCTGCGAGCAGCCGGGGCCCTGCCTCCCCATGTCCCCCACCCCAGACCCGGAGCCCCGAGCTCCCAGGGTCTGTCCCCACGGGCCCCCTTCCCGGTAGGGCCCGCCTCCCGGCAGATGTCTCCCCGTGGCGGGCGCGGCCAATCCTTGAGCGAGGTCACTCGAACGAGGGGTGTTCCGCGTCGGAACGGTGCGTTCGAATGGGGGTTCGATAGTGTGAAGCTGCTCAAGGGACGATTGGGGGTGCCAGGGCACATGGTGCGGCGCATCGATGTAGCAGGGGCCGGCGGCGTGCGACTCGCCGCCTGGGAGTTCACCGACCCGCCCAAGATCGGCGGCGGGCTGGAGGAGGGCGAGCAGCGGCCGGGCGTGCTGCTGCTTCATGGCCTGATGGGGCGCGCCTCGCACTGGGCGGACACCGCACGCCGCCTGAGTGCCCGTCACCGCCCGGTCGCGCTGGATCAGCGGGGCCACGGCCGCAGCGAGAAGCCCGCCGAGGGGCCGTTCGACCGCGAGGCGTATGTCGATGACGCCATCGCTGCCATCGAGCAGCTCGGCCTCGCCCCGGTCGCCCTGGTCGGGCATGCCATGGGTGCCCTGACGGCCTGGCAGTTAGCGGCCCGGCGCCCGGATCTGGTCAGTGCGCTGGTCATCTGCGATATGCGGGCATCGGCGCTCGGCGCGGCCTCGCAGCGCGAATGGACCGAGTGGTTCCGGTCCTGGCCGGTGCCGTTCGCCACCCTTGCTGATGTCCGTAAGTGGTTCGGCGAGGACGATCCGACCCTGGAGCGGCCCAGACCCGCCCGTGGGGAGTTCTTCGCCGAGGTGATGGCCGAGCGCGCCGACGGCTGGCGGCCCGTCTTCTCCCGCCGGCAGATGCTCAGCGCCCGGGAGACCTGGGTGCATGACGCCCACTGGGAGGAGCTCGCCCAGGTGCCTTGCCCGGCCCTCGTGGTCCGCGGCCTCGATGCCGAACTCGGCCGCGCCGAGGCCCAGGAGATGGTCCGGGTGCTGCCCCGCGGCGCCTATGCCGAGATCCCCGACGCCGGACATCTGCTCCCGTGGGAACAGCCCGACGCCTGGTGCGCCGCCATCGAACCGTTTCTCCACGCCGCCACGATGCCGGCGTAACAGCCCTCTGCCGTGCGCCACGGCCCCGAGGGCGTGGCGCACGGCATCCGGCCTGTGGTCGGCTCCGTCGGCTCAGCCGGCGTTGTCGAACTTCCAGATCAGCGGCGAGCCGCTCTGGCCCTCACCCGCCCAGTGGACCTCCACGGACTTCGCGCCCTTGGGGATCATGTAGGTCTGGCAGATGGTGTGGCTCTGCCCCGCCTTCCAGTTCTCGATGTCGAGGGTGTCCTCACAGCCCGGACCGTCCTCGGCGGCACCGATCAGCAGACCGCCGCGCTGGCCGTCCGCGTAGATCTCGGACTCGTCGGCCACATCGGGCGATTCCTTGACGACGCCGCCGCCCTTGTTCGTGTACTTCACCCACGCGGTGGCCGTCACCAGGCCCTTGGCCCGCTTCGGGTCCGAGACCAGCTTCTTGGTCTCGGCCTCGGTGCTCACATGCACCTTCTGCGCGGCGACCTCGTAAGTGATGGTCCCGCTGTCTTCCTTGAACTTCCCCGTACCGCCCTGACCGGCCTTCAGTTCACCGCTGTCCGCCGGGGCCGACGATCCCTTTTCCGTCTTGGTCTTGGGTGCGTCGTCGGTGGCGGTGCTCTTCTTGTTGCCGCCGCAGGCGGTCAGTGCCAGCGCCAGTACGGCGACGGGCGCGGCGGCGCGCAGCAAAGCGGTCTTCTTGTGCAGCACAGCATTCTCCTGACAGACATTTCCCCCGTCGCACCACTCGGTTCCATGGGCGTGTGAACGGCCGCATGGGTGTGCGAACGGCTGTGTCAGCGGAGCATAGGAGGGGGCTTTCGGATTTGTCGAAGCATTGCCGTGCGCGGGGCCCGTGACCGTCACCGGTGATTCGCGTGAAATTCCCGAAAAGGCTGGGGTGTTCTGCCGAGCGTTTGTCCAATTGGCGGCGAATTCAACGCGATTGATATGTGGCATCAATTGCCGGAGAAATCTTCGAAAGCGGGGGTGTGGGCGGGGGTGTGGGGGTGCGGGGGTGGGGATTCCGGTTCCGGCTGTCGGCTTTCGGCGGCGGGATGTTGGCGGGCTGCGGGCTGCGGGCCGTGTGCGGCGTGGGGGCACGGGCCGACGGGCGGTGGCGGGCGGTGGGTTGCGGTCAGCGCGGGTTGGCACGGGGCGGTTGGTGTTGTCTGTGCGCCGTGTCGACGGCGTGGGTGACCGAGAGGCCCGGAGCCGTGCCCCGGTCAGTCCCGGGTGCGGGCGAAGTCGCCGCGCTGGACCCGCCCGGCGAGGGAGTCGTCGACGCCGCTCAGCAGGGAGCCGTAGCCGGTGGCCGCCCAGAGGCTGTCCTCGGCGGGGACCTCGAAGTACGGCACCGGGCGGCCGTCTTGCCGGTCGGTCAGCACCTCCGGGGCACGCCGGGTGCGTATCGCGCGCAGACAGGTCTCGCAGGCGGCCACCCGCAGTTGTTCGCGCCGGCCCAGCGGCCGCCAGGGTATGCGGCGGACGGCCGGGCCGTGCAGGGGATGGAAGAAGCACAGCGGGAGCGCCTCCGCGGCCCCGGAGAGGGCCGCCCGGCCCTCGGCGACCAGCGCGAACACCCCTGCCAGATCCGGGACTCCCCGCGCCCGGTCCAGGACCGTCCCGGCCGCGGCATACGCGTCGAGTGCCCGCTCGACCGCTGCCGGGGCGCCCTGTGCGGTGCGCGCCTCCTCGCCCAGCCGGACGACCTCCTCGGCGGCCCGGTCCCGCAGTCCCGCCTCGTCCGCCTGCCGGGCGGCGGCGAAGACCGAGCGCGGCAGCGCGAACGGCGTCGAGAGGTCCCGCAGCCGCGACCGGCGCCGCAGCAACAGCCCCACCGCGGCCAGCAACAGCACCGGCCCGACGGCGAGGGACAGGAGCCGTACGAGAGAGGAGCCGTGCCCGGACGCGGCCTTCGCGCCCGCGCCGTCCGCCGTGGTCCGCGTCGGCGCCGGCGCGCCGAGATCGGCGGTGGCCCGCTCGTACACCGCATCGCCGTTGCCGGCCTCGATGATGTCGATCGCGCGGGCGACCCGCTTCGCCGGGCCCGCGCCCTTCATGTCCTTCTGGAAGTAGACCGCGGCGGCGGCGTGGAACGACTGATGCGCGTCCGAAGGCCATTCGCGGGCGGAGATGTCCCCGGGCTGTTCCCCGAGGGTGATGAGGATGGCCGGGCCGCCGCCCATCCGGTCATGGACCACCTCGGCGAGCTGCTCCGGTTTGCCGCCCCAGCTGTCGCCCTCGACCAGCGGCACCAGCGCGACCCGGATCGGCAGATGGGTCCGCCGGATCCGCGCGACCAGCTCCCGCTGCTGTTCCGCGTCGACGGCCGAGGTGAGGGACGGGTCGACATGGACGGGGGAGCGGCGCAGCGCGTCGGCGATCTTCTGCCCCGGGCTCTCGGCGGCCGTGGCGGGCGCCGCGGTGCAGCACAGCAGCGCGACGGACGCGGCGCCGGCGGCGAGGGCCCTGCGCAGCCGCCGGGCGGTGGCGGCGGCCCGCTGCGGGCCTGCAGGGTGGAGGAGGTCAGTGCACACCGAAGTACTCCCGTACATCGCGGGTGAGTTGATCGATTCCGGCGCCGTCGCCGAGCGCGGCCAGCGGTCCGGGCAGGGTGGCGTACGGGACGTATCCGCCGCGTCCGCCGCTCCCCGGGGAGCGCAGCCGCAACACCGGGCCGGGCGTCACCCGGCATGCCTCGCACACCGGCAGTGACCGCGCCGCGCCGCCGTCGGCGGGCCGGGCCGTCGCGCGTCGGCGGGCCGCGCCGTGCAGCGGGTTGCGGTGGCAGACCTGCCGCGCGGCGGCCGGTTCCCCGAGCGCGTTCCGTCCGGCGCGGGCCAGCACCACGGCACAGGCCAGGCCGACGGGGCCGGCGTCGGCGTCGATCCGGCCGTCGCTGTCGCCGTCGATCAGCAGCGCCGCGGCGTCCAGGCACTCCCAGGCCCGGCGCCGGGCCTCCTCGGGCGGCGTGGCCGAAGCCTCCAACACGGCGGTGAGGGCGTCGAGATCCTGCCGGGCGGTGCGACGCAGCCAGGCCAGGGTGGGCCGGTCCGGCGCCGCGGGGGCCGCGGCACCGCCCGCTCCCGGGGCCGTCGGTCTCCTGCGCCGGACCAGCCGGCGGACGACGGCACGGGCCGCCGCCACCAGCCCGAAGAGCAGACCCGCGGCGAACATGCCGATCACCATGCCGGGTTCGAAGTCCCCGGTGAACAGACCGGGCAGCGCCTTCTCCTCGACCGGGTCGTCGGCGGGCGGCGGCTCATAGGGACTGCCGCCCGTCTTGGCCCGCGGGGCCTTGCCGACATACGTGAGCAGCTCGTCCAGATGACGGCCCAGCTGCTCCTCGGCGGGCCCGGTGTAGGTGAGGTCGCGCGGGCGGTCGACGAGGTAGCTGTCATCGACGCGGGGGCTGTAGTTGACGAGTTCGATGCCGCCGGTCGCCGGGTCGGCGAACACCATCAGGGCATCGCGGTGCAGCCGGTCGTGCACCTGCTTGGCCAGCAGCTCCGTGCTGCCCCCGGACTCGTCGTCCGGCGGGGTGGGCAGGGCGGCGATCAGCACCGGAACGTCGAGCTCCCGCAGCCGTTTGCGGAGCCGGTCGCGCTCGGCGCCGTCCAGCGTGGAGCGGCTCTCCGGGTCGAGGTAGAGCGGGTCGCGGCGCAGCCCGGCGGACACCCGGTCGATCCGGGCCCGCGTATCGGCGGCCGTGGGACGGGAGCCGTCGCCGCTGGTCGTGTCGTCGAAGACCTGGGACGCGGTGAAGGCGATCAGCCCGCCCAGCACGGCGGCACCCGCCATCAGGGGCAGCAGCCGCGCGCGGGGGAACGGACCGGGACCGGCGACCGGCCGCTGCCGGGCGCTCCCCGCCGCCTTGCCGGCCTTCTTGCCCCCACCGGCCTTCTTGCCACCGCCCTGGGTACCGCCGCGCGCCGTCGGTACGCGCACCCCTCCGCCCGCCGCCGCGGCCCGCCGCACCCGGCGCCGCTGGAGGGTATGGACCGTCACCAGCAGCACGGACAGCGGAATGCCGAGAACGGCGATGCCGGTCACAAAGCTCTGGTTCTCGCGCTCGGTGGTGTCGGTGTGCAGACCGGGGCCGTCGTCCAGCCCCTCGTCCTCGTGTGCGGCGCGGGCCTCCTCGGCGCGCTGATGTGCCTGCCCGGAGGTGACCACCTCGACGAAGTGCCGGAACACCTCGCGGGGAGTGGCGTCGTACGGCATCGCGTACACCGATTCGGAGACGGCGTCCGCCGTGCCGGGCAGGTCCACGCCGTAGGTCTGCGCCGCGTCCAGGCCCGAGTCGCTCAGGGCGACATACAGGCCCCGGCGCCCCAGCCGGTCGTGGACACCGGCGAGCAGGCCGTCCGCGTCGGCGCCGTAGGAGGACTGCGGCAGGACCATGACGTACGCCGGAACGCCCAGCCGCCGGGCCTCGCGGGCGAAGGCGGGCGCGGTCGAGCGGGGGACCTCGCGCGGGATCTGGTCGCTGACATAGACCGGGCTCTCGCGGAGCTGCGCGGCGAGGTACGCGTACTGCGTCGGGTCGCCGGACGCGTGCGGGCCGGCCGGCGCCGCCTGCACCGCCCCGGCGCAGAACAGCACCGCCAACCAGCCCGTCGCCAGCACCCATCCGGTGCGCCGCACCGCCCCCACCACCCCTCGTCCAGGTCGTGGATGACGCTACCGCCACCGCGCGCCGGCCGGTGCGGCCTGTGGATAACTCCCCGGCGGGGCTACCGCCGACCGGCCGGCGCGCGCTCAGCCCTTGCTGACGGCCGCCAGAATCTCCGGCAGCCGCCGGGCGGCCCGCGGCGCCATCACCCGCAGCCCCAGCTCCGCGATGCCCACGCCGTAGACCGCGCCGACCGGCAGCAGCACCCACAACAGGTGGTGCAGACCGGCGACATGGAGCCAGATCGTCAGCGCCAGCAGCGGTGCGCACAGCACGGCACCCACCACGACCCCGCCGAAGAGGCTGAACCAGGCGATCGCGCCCTGTCCCGGTGCGACGTTCTTGCTGCCCTCCGAGGGGATCGAGTACGGGAAGAACACCGACGACAGCGCCCCGGTGGCCAGCAGCGCGCCCAGCACCGCCAGCGAGAGCCCGTACACCTCCAGGAAGGCCGACCACGGCCCGATGAGCGCCGCGCTGCCGACGACGACCAGCGTGACGTACGGGACGGCCACCAGCGCCAGCGCCAGTGCGCGGGCCCGCAGCTCCTGGTAGGCGTCGCGCGGGGTCGAGATCGTCGAGGCGACCATCCAGAACGCCGAGGTGTCCTGCCCGAACTGGTTGTACATCTGCATGCCGAGCAGCGTGGCGGCCGAGAACGCGGTGTAGATGCTGCCGTTGCCCTGGAGGGACGAGATGACCGGCACCAGCAGTCCGGCGGCGAGCGCGGTCGACCATGCCATCTTCGACTTGGGGTCGCGCCAGCCGTAGCGCAGCGTACGGAGGATGACCGTGCCGGTGCGCCCGCGCGACAGCAGCCGCGCCAGGCCCCGCTCCCCGCCGTCGGCCCGCCGTGCGCTGTCCTTCTCCACCGCCTGGAGGGTGGAGGAGTCCGGGGATGTCATCAGGGTGGTCAGGGTGCGCTGCCACCACCACAGCAGCAGGACCAGCGCCAGCACCGTCAGCCCCAGGCCGGTCAGCGCCCGCCCGTACGCCCCGTGCCCGGCGTCGTCGACGGCGGCCACCGCCGAGACCGGCGGCACCCAGCGCAGGATGTCGCCCAGCGGCTCCAGTACGGCCAGACCGTCCGGCCGCCCCAGCTTCTGGGCGGCGATGTTGACGCCCTGGGCGCCCAGGGCGATGAACAGACCGCTCAGCACGGCGAGATCGCGGCCCCGCCGACTGGTCAGCAGCCGTACCGAGGCGGTGGCGACGGCCCGCGCCAGCGACACACACACCAGCACCACCAGGACCACGGCCACCACGCCGACGGCCGCGGCGGCCGCCCCGTCGGCCACGGCGATCACCGAGCCGGTCACCAGCGCGAGGGTGACGACCGGGCCGATGCCCACGAGCGAGGTCACCAGCAGCGAGACGATCAGCGACCGTGGCCGCAGCGGCAGCATGACCAGCCGGGTCGGATCGAGGGTCTCGTCACTCGCCGGGAAGAACAGCGGCATCGCCGCCCAGCCCAGGGTGAGCATCCCGGTCAGCAGTACGACCAGCGCGCCGACATGGGCGTTGCCGCGCAGCGCGATCAGCCCCGTCACCACACCCGCGGCGAACAGCAGGCCCACCAGGACGGAGGAGACATACGCCAGCGTGCGCCCGGTCGACTGGCGCAGCCCGTTGCGCAGCAGCGTCAGCTTCAGCCGTACGAAGACGGCGGTCAGGGACGGCGCGGCGGCCGGTCGTACGGCCGCCGCGGCGGATTCGGTGCTCATCGGGCGCCGCCACCGCCCAGCCAGTCCAGGTTCGCTCCCGCGCCCCGGTCGCCCGCGCCGACGAGTTCGAGGAACGCGTCCTGGAGGGAGGGGGCCGCGCCGCGCACCTCCGCGAGCGGGCCGTCCGCCCGGATCTGCCCGGCGGCGATCACCGCGACCCAGTCACAGAGCGACTCGACCAGCTCCATCACATGGCTGGAGAAGATCACCGTCGCACCGGAGGTGGTGTAGCGCTCCAGTACGCCGCGGATCGTCTGCGCCGACACCGGGTCGACGCCTTCGAAGGGCTCGTCGAGGAAGAGCACCTCGGGGTTGTGCAGCAGCGCCGCGGCCAGCCCGATCTTCTTGCGCATACCGGTGGAGTAGTCCACCACCAGCTTGTGCTGCGAGCCGGCCAGATCGAGCACGTCCAGCAGCTGAGCGGCCCGCTTGTCGACCTCGTCGCCCGGCAGACCGCGCAACCGCCCTATGTAGCCGAGGAGTTCACGGCCCGACAGCCGCTCGAAGAGCCGTAGCCCCTCGGGCAGCACCCCGATCCGGGACTTGACGGACACCGGGTCCTGCCAGACGTCGTGCCCGACGATCTCGACCACCCCGGAGTCCGGCCGCAGCAGGCCCGTCACCATGGAGAGGGTGGTGGTCTTGCCCGCGCCGTTGGGGCCGACCAGTCCGATGAAGCGGCCGGCGGGCAGCGTCAGATCGATGCCGTTGACGGCGATCTGCTCGCCGAACTTCTTCCACAGGCCCTGGATGCGGACGGCGGGCGGACCGGCCGCACCGCCCCCGGGGGCCGCGGCCGGCCCGCCTGGAGAAGTGGCCGTGGTGCGCTGCGGCGGTGCCGCCGCGCCCCGCTCCTCGATGTGTTCCGGCTCGTTCGCCACCGGTCCTGCCCTTCGACGTCCCCGCAGGGGCCGGTCCCGGCCCCCGTCCGGCATCCCACGATACGGGCGGATTCCGGGACGGGGCGGGACTGTGGACAACCTGGGGACAAGGGGAGCGGACCGGTCCGGGATCAGCGTGCCCGGAGGGCGGCCGCGTCCCGTGCGCAGGCATAGGCGAGCGGGCTGATCAGGTCCTCCGCGTCCGGCAGCCAGCGGTTGGCGGGCGTGGGGCGGCGCGCCCACTGCACCATGCCGTGCGCGCCCACCCGGGTCGGCGGTGCGGCGATGTACTCGCCCTCGCCGCGGCAGATCAGATCGAGCGCGGCCGGCGCCCAGCCCAGGGTGCGTACGAGGGCGGGCACCTTCACCGAGGCGCCGGGGAGCACGAGGAAGAGCATCCGGCGGGCGGGGGTACGGGTGACCGGGCCGAGGGCCAGTCCCATCCGCTCCATACGGGCCAGCGCCAGACAGCCCGCGGTCTCGGGCACGTCGAGCGCCTCGAACGTCCGGCCCGTGGGCAGCAGGATCGAGGCGCGCGGCTGCTTGCTCCACATCCGGCGGACGGCGGTCGCGCTGCCGCTGGCCTGTCCGGCCCAGCCGGGCCCGGTGGGGTGCGCGCCGGGTACGGCACAGTCGGCGGCGTCGCACGAACAGCGCGGGGTCTCACCGTCGTGCTCCAGCCATGCGCCGGGGAACACGTCCCAGTGCCGTTCTTCCGCGTAACGCACCGCAGTGTCTATCAGCTGCTCGCCGCGCTGTAGGGGAATGTGTGGGGCTTGTGTGACTCCGATGGTTTTTTCCACGCTGAGGACAACTTCCGTCGTCACCAAGGGTTACGGCTCAGGGGTGGACCTCAGGGCGCATCGTTCTCGCACGTGGGGCGCATGGGTGCACCGGTGGGGGCGCGTATGCGGGCGGGGCCCGAGGAGCGGGTAGCCACCTGCGTGACGGGCGGAGGGACCGCCCGGCGGCAGTCCGCGGTGCACCCGGGGGGAGCCCGGCACGGCGGCGCCGCGATCTGTGCACGACACCGCGCAGCCTTCCCACCCGTGAACGGCGCTTGGCACCGAGGAGGCACCGGACCTGGCGCAAAAGCGCTCAGGACCGAGCATCCTCGGTACAGCGCATATCACAACGATCCCACCTATCGCGCATATTCAGGATCTCTCGGATATCCGGCATATACCTGGGGAATCGATCACGGGTAACGGCGTTCGGCGGTGAACGCACAGCGGTACTCAGGGGGTACAAGCATGGCCGCCAGGCCACTCGTCGCACGGCAGCCCAACGAACGGCTCCAGACGCTGATCCAGGAAGCCGCCTGTTCCAACGCGGGCCTCGCCCGCCGCGTCAACATGTGCGGTGCGGAACACGGTCTCGACCTCCGCTACGACAAGACCTCCGTGGCCAGATGGCTACGCGGCCAGCAACCACGGGGCCGCGCCCCGGCCGTCATCGCGGAGGCGCTGGGCCGCAAGCTCGCGCGCACGGTCACCATCGACGAGATCGGGATGGCCGACGGCAAGAACCTCGCGTCCGGGGTGGGGTTGCAGTTCTCGCCGACCGTCCTCGGGGCGATCGAGCAGGTCTGTGAGCTGTGGCGCAGCGATGTCGGCCGGCGCGACTTCCTCAGTGGCTCCACGGTCGCGGCGTCCGCCCTGGTGGAGCCCAGCCGCGACTGGCTGATCACCGGGGCGGACACCCAGGTCGCCCGGAACGCCGGTGCCCGGGTCGGGATCTCGGACGTCGAGGCGGTCCGCGCGATGACCACGGCGCTCAGCGAGCTCGACCACCGTTTCGGCGCCGGACATGTCAGGCCGGTCGTCGTGCACTACCTCAACAGCGTGGTCTCCGGGCTGCTGGCCGGTTCGTACCGGGAGTCCGTCGGCCGCGAACTCTTCGCCGCCGTCGCGCGGTTGACCGAACTGGGCGGCTACATGGCCGTCGACACCGGTCAGCCCGGCCTCGCCCAGCGCTACTACATCCAGGCGCTGCGGCTCGCGCAGGCGGCCGGGGACCGCGGCTACGGCGGCTATGTCCTCGCCGCGAGCATGAGCCATCTCGCCGCCTCGCTCGGCAATCCACGGGAGATCGCCCAGCTCGCGCGCGCCGCACAGGAGGGCGCCCGCGGGCATGTCACACCCCGCGCGGAGGCGATGTTCTGCGCCGCGGAGGCGCGCGGACACGCGCTGATGGGCGACGGGCGGGCCTTCGAGGTGGTGGCCGGACGGGCGGTCGCCGCCCTGGAGCGCGCCGAGGCGGCCGCCGACGCGGGTGACGATCCGATCTGGATCTCCCATTTCGACCCGGCCTACCTGGCCGATGAACTCGCCCACTGCCACCGCGACTTGGGGCAGCCGGCGCCCGCCGCGCAGCGGGCGCAGGAGGCGCTGGACGGGCATCCGGCCGGCCGGGCCCGGCGCCGGGCCATCGGTCTGCTGTTGCTGGCCGGCGCGCAGGTGCAGCAGCGCGAGGTGGAACAGGCCTGCCATACGGGCACCCAGGCGGTGGACCTGCTGAGCGGACTGCGTTCGGACCGTGGCGCGGAGTATCTGGAGGACTTTCAGCTGCGTTTGGAGCCATATCGGGACGAACCGGTGGTGCGGGAGTTCAGCGCGCGGCTGGAATTGCGGGCCACGGCGGCGTGATCAGCGCCTCACCACAGGGGTGACGACTGCTATGTCGTGCGACGTCGGGTTTTGTCGTGGCGCGACGGAAAGCCCAGGCAGCGGGGCCTGCCCCGGGGTTCCGGGGGCGGGCAGGGGCGGTGACCAGGCGACGTGGTCGAACGTTGCTGCGACCCGGTAGCGTGCAGCCGACGATTCCGTAGGTCTGCACGTTGGTAGGAGTCACGGTGACGCAGAGCGGACAGGGTCACGACCCGCAGAATTCTGCGGCCGGTCCCGCGCGAGAGGGCATTGTGCTGCCCGCCAACGGTGAGCCGTGGGTGCCCGACCAGCAGGCCGCGCCGCCGGCCGGCCAGCCGTGGGGCCAGCCCTGGGGACCCGGCCAGCAGGCCGCCGCCCCGCAGCCGTACGGCGAGGCGTCCGCCCAGGGCCAGCCCGCCCCGCAGCAGGGGTATGGCCAGGGCCCGCAGCAGGGTTACGGGCAAGGACCGCAGCAGGACTACGCCCCGGCGCAGGCCCCGCAGCCGCAGCAGCCGCAGGGCGGCCAGGGTTTCCCGGCGCCGCCCCAGGGGCAGCAGCACCCGGCCATGCCGCCCTCGGCACCGCAGCAGGCGCCCCAGCAGCAGCCGCAGCCCGGCTTCGACGCCGAGGCGACGGCGCTGCTGCCGCCCGGCGCACAGCCCGGCCAGGGTGCGCCCGGCGCGCTGCCGCCCGAAGGCCCGCAGTCGTACGGCCAGCAGATCCCGCAGCAGCAATACGGTCAGCAGGCCCAGCAGCCGTACGGCCAGCAGCCGCCGCAGGCCCAGCAGCCTCAACAGCACTACGGGCAGCAGCCCCTGGGCCCGTCCGGCGAGCTGGTGCGGGCGACCCAGCAGACCGGTGCGCCGCTGCCGCCCGCCTCGGGCGACGCGGAGGCCACCGCGCTGATTCCGCCCGTCGGCGCCCCCGGCAGCGCACCGCTGCCGCCCGAGGCGGCCTCGCGCCCCGAGACGCCCGACGAGTCCACGACCATGCTGCGCGCGATCAAGCCCAACCAGGGCGGCCCCCAGGGCCGGCCGATGCCGCAGTCCCAGCCGATGCCCGGCGCCCAGGGCGCGGGCGACGCCGAGGCCACCCAGCTCATCGCCCCGGTGGGCGCCGGTGGTCCGCCCCCGCCGCCCGGCGCGCCGTACGGCGTGCGCCCCGGCGCGCCCGGCGACCGCCCCACCCCTTCCGAGTTCGACGGCCTGTTCCGCGACGGGCCGGGCGCACCGGGCCAGGCCGGACCGGCCGCAGCCCCCGACTCCACCGCGCAGCTGCCGCGCTTCGAGGACCCGGGCCGTCCCCCGTACGGGCAGCAGGGTCAGGGCTACGGACAGCAGTTCCCGCCCGGCGGCGGCTACGACCAGCCCGCCTCGTACGACGACGACGGCGGCAGCGGACGCCGCCGGCTCGCCCCGGCCGCGATCGTCGGCATCATCATCGTGGCGCTCGCGGGCGCCGGCCTCGGCCTCGGCTGGGCGCTGAGCGGCGGCAGCAGCGAGGACACCACCAAGAAGAAGGACTCCGGGGCCGACACGACCAAGGCAGCCAAGGAGCCGGAGAAGCAGAAGCCGGCCCCCGACCCGGCCCAGGCCCAGGCCAAGGGGCTGGACGCGCTGCTGGGCGACAGCAACAACAGCCGCTCCTCGGTGATCAATGCCGTCAACGGCATCAGGACCTGCCACGACCTCGGCGGCGCGGCCAAGGACCTGCGGGCCGCGGCCGGGCAGCGCAACGACCTGGTGAAGCGGCTCCAGCAGCTGCCCGTCGACAAGATCCCGAACCATGACCGGCTGACCGCCGCGCTGACCAAGGCCTGGCAGTCCTCGGCGTCCGCGGACAACCACTACGCGGCCTGGGCCGGCCAGGTCGGCGGCAAGAAGGGCTGCCACAAGGGCAAGGCCCGGGTCACCCGGCAGACCGCCCAGGGCAATACGGCCAGCGGGCAGGCCACCCTCGCCAAGAAGCAGGCGGCGGAGATCTGGAACCCGCTCGCCCAGAAGTACGGGCTGACGGAGCGCCGTCCCGAGCAGCTCTGAGCCGGGCCGGGGCGGGCGCCGCCGGGCGGCCCGTCCCGCTCAGCTGTCCGCGCGCCGCCGTTCCAGCGTCTTGGTGACGTTCACAAAGCCGTGCTGGGCGGACACCAACTCGCCGTCCCGCACGACCTGGTAGGTCACTGTCCCGTTCACGATGCGGGGGAAGTCCTGGACGGCGAGCATGTCGTCCTCGCGCCAGCGCAGCTTCGGGGTCAGCCCGCCGGTGTCGACGGCGCGGTCACCGCGGTCCAGCGCGGTCTGGAGGTCGTGCGGGGTGATGTCCTCGACGCCCCGGTCATCGAGCTGCTCGATCATCGACCGCAGCACCGTGTAGGCGATCCAGGTCGTCTGCGCGCCCTGGTCGGCGGGGTCGATGCGGTTGTCGTTGAACGCGAAGTCGTTGATGACCTTGCGCATCGGCGCCCAGCGGGAGTCTCCGGCGGCCGGATACCAGCCGGTGATCTCGGCGCCTTCCAGCGGCCCGGACCTGCCGCCCGTACGGTTCACCAGCGCCTGGCCGACGCTGCCGAGCACGGAGGCGACCCGCACCCGGGGGCTGTCCTCCTGGAGCCGCCGGAACGAGTCGAAGAACGCATCGGTGTGATCGCCGAGCGAGGCGGTCACACAGGAGCCGTCCGCTTTACCGCCGGCCTTCGATTTGCCGTAGACGGCCGGGTCGGCGCCCACGCCGTCCAGGGCGCGGTTCACCGCGGACGAGTAGTCGGTACCGTCCTCGGGTGCCTTGATGTCCTTGGCCGGGTTCCGACTGCCGTTCTCCAGGCCGGAGTTGAGCAGGGACGGCATCTGGTCGCCCTGGATGGTGTCCGGGCGGACCAGCGCGACGCGCCGGCAGTCGCGCGCCAACTGGCGGCCGTTCCCGGCGAGCAGGGAGGCCTGCCCGCCGTTGACGGGGTAGGACAGCGGGCTCTCGAACTCCTCGTCCGAGGCGCCGTAGCCGCCGATGAAGGGGACGCCCTTGACCTCCAGCGGCGACATGAACGAGCGGCCGAACTGGCTGTAGGAGCCGACCACGGCGACCGCGCCGCGGTCCACGGCGCGCTGGGCGCACTGCGCGGCGGACACCGAGTCATTGCGCTCGTTGCAGGTCAGCACCCGTAGGTGATGCCCCCTGATGCCGCCCCGGGAATTGACCCAGCGGGCGTAGGCCTGCGCCATGGCGGGCATACCCGGCATATTGGTCGCCTTGGTGTCCTCGGGGGCCCAGGTCATGACCGTGACCGGGTCCTTCTCCCCGGAATCCCCCAAGGCTCCGGGGAGGGAGCCGCAGCCCGAGAGCAGCGACGCGATGACCGCCGTTAATGCCACCGCCGAACCGACCGCGGGGGCGTGAGAAGAAAGGCGGGGGGAGGAGCGTCGCCGTCCGGTCATGACACCGCAGCCTTCCGTCCCGCCAGGAACGGTCGAGTGACGGCAAGGCAACGGATGGTGACGTGAAGGTGAACTCCGGGGGCCCGCTTGAGATCATCCGCACGGAACGTACGATCCAATACTGTGCAAGGTTCGGAGAAGTCTTCCCGTCGCGGCCGCCGCTCGACCACCATGGGCGGCATGCCACTCAACGACATGCCGTGGTGGCGCTGGCGCAGCAATGTGCGTTCCGCGCTGCACATGCTCTCCGACCCCGCCTTCCAGCAGGAGACCTGGCTGGCCGGCCGCCCCGGGTACGGAGACGTCACCGACGCCGTCTACCGGCTCGTCGAGGACACCTGGCTGGACAACTGGTCCGCCGAGAAGTACGTCGGCACGATCTTCCGGGACGCCCAGGAGGCGCAGCTCGTCGATGCCGCCGTGCTGCGGGTGCTGCGGATCATGCACCAGGTCGGTGCGGACGCCCCGGTCACCGCGTACATGGCGCACCAGGGCTGGCCGGAGGCCGTACGGGCGGCCCGTGAGGCCCATGTGCAGCTGGCGACGGCGGACGGCGAGGACCCCGATGCCGCGCCGCGCTCGCTGGAGGTGCTGGCCATCATGACCGGTCAGGCGGATGCCCCGGCCTGACCTGCTCGGCAGGTGTGCGACCCTATGAGGTCATGAGCGAGTCGCAGCCCACCCAGTCCGGACAGCACGGTCGGAACGATCAGTACGTCCTCACCCTGTCCTGCCCCGACAAGCAGGGCATCGTGCACGCCGTGTCCAGCTACCTCTTCATCACCGGCTGCAACATCGAGGACAGCCAGCAGTTCGGCGACCACGACACCGGGCTGTTCTTCATGCGGGTCCACTTCAGCGCCGACGCCTCGGTGAGCGTCGACAAGCTGCGGGCCAGCTTCGCGGCGGTGGGCGACTCCTTCGGCATGGACTGGCAGATCCACCGGGCCGACGACAAGATGCGGGTCGTCCTGATGGTGTCCAAGTTCGGGCACTGCCTCAACGACCTGCTGTTCCGCTCCCGGATCGGCGCGCTGCCGGTGGAGATCGCGGCCGTGGTCTCCAACCACACGGACTTCGCCGAGCTGGTCGCCTCGTACGACATCCCGTTCCACCACATTCCGGTCACCCGCGACACCAAGGCGCAGGCCGAGGCGCAGCTGCTGGAGCTGGTGGCGGCGGAGAACGTCGAGCTGGTGGTCCTCGCCCGCTATATGCAGGTGCTCTCCGACGATCTGTGCAAGGCGCTGTCCGGCCGGATCATCAACATCCACCACTCCTTCCTCCCGAGCTTCAAGGGCGCCAAGCCGTACCACCAGGCGCACGCCCGCGGGGTGAAGCTCATCGGTGCCACCGCGCACTATGTGACCGCCGATCTCGACGAGGGCCCGATCATCGAGCAGGAGGTCGAGCGGGTCGGCCACGAGGTCACGCCGGACCAGCTCGTGGCGATCGGCCGCGACGTGGAGTGCCAGGCCCTCGCCCGCGCCGTGAAGTGGCACAGCGAACGCCGCGTACTGCTGAACGGCAGCCGCACGGTCGTCTTCGCCTGAGCGCGGCTCGCTGCCGCCTGGACACCCTCCATCCGGGAATGCCCGTCACCTGGGAATACCCTCCACCCCCGTCCCGTTGTGGGCCCCGAGGGGGCGCTCGGACCCCCCTAAGGGAACCGTTCGACGCCCCCTTGGTGGAAGCCCCCTACAAGCGGGACAGCGGCCAGCCACCAACAGGACAGCCACCAACGCGACAGCTACAGCCGGGACAGCGACGCCGTCGCGAAGAGGACCTCGCGGATCGCGTCGCGTTCGCCGTTCTGGCCCGCGGCGGCCTCCTCGGGGGAGATATGGCCCGCGGCCAGCTGGCAGAACTCGGCGCTGTCCAGGGCGATATGCGCGACCGTGCGCTCCGGGGTACCCAGGGCGGCCGGTGAGTCCAGCGCTATGTACCAGTGGCCGCCGCCGTTGCCCTCGACCTCCAGATGGAGCGTACGGCCCGGGGCGCCCGCCTCGACCAGCCGCTGCGGCGGCGCGGCGAGCCCGGCCCGGCGGCGGTCGGCCAGCGCACTGGGCAGCAGCCGGGCGGCGAGGTCGACCATCTGGTGGAGATGCGCGGCGGCCGGGGGCACATACGGGTAGTCCACCGCCTCCGCGATATCGCCGGCATGCACCCAGCACTCGAAGGCGCGGTCCAGGAACGAGTCGCGCAGCGCGAGCCGGAAGTCGCCATACGGGACGGCGAGTTCGGCGACCCTGCTGCCGGCGAACGACACCTGCCGCATCAGGGCGTAGCTCTGGTCGCGCCACGGGGCGTGGACGGTCAGCGGACGCCGGGTCTCATCCGCCGCGCGCCAGAACGTTTCCGTACGGATGAGAGGGTCCGGGGTGCCGGGCGGGGCGGCGGTGCCGAGCGGGTCGGTCAGCCCGAGGGCCGTCGCGACCAGGCCGTCCACCGCCATCAGATGACCCATGACACCGGCGACGGTGCTCTCCCGCTCGACCGGGCGGTCGCCCTCGAACCACCGCAGCCGCACCGGAGCGCGCCACTCCGCCTCGCCCATGTCATGCAGCAGCGCATCCAGCTTCGCGGTCTCCGCGTCGTACGGCGTCGCCCAGTCCGGCACCGGGATACGGGCCGGCCGCCGGCCCAGGGCGCCCTCCAGTACGCGGGAGCGCAGCAGCGGATCGAGGTCGAGGCTGTCGGCGGGGTGCAGCAGCCCGACGGCATCGCGCAGCCGCAGCGCCTCGTCCGCACAGGAGGCGCAGTCGGTCAGATGCGCCTCGACGGCGGCCGTCTCGTCGGCGGAGCAGGCCGCCAGCGCCCAGGCGCCGAGCAGCGACTTGAGGACCCGGTGCGGCGGGGCGGGATCCGGGTCCGGGAGCGGCTGGAGCGCGGGCGGCTCGGACCCGGGCCCGGCGTCCGGGAGGGGCGCGGCGGTGTCGCCCGCCGGGTCGCGGACGGGCACCGGCGGGGTGTCCGGAAGGGGGCCGTGGTCCTCGGCTGCGGAGCGCGGGGAGGGTATCCGCGGCCGCTCACCGGGGCTGCCGGGCAGCTCGCGGCCGTCCCACTCGTCGGGGCCCGTCACCGCGACCGTCCATGGCCAGGGCCGGGTGGTGCGGAGGATCCCGGGCCGGTGTGCTGGGAGTGCGACGGCAAAGGGCCGCGGGGAGCGTGCGGCCCCGGTGGCGCGGTGGGCGCCGCGGGGGAGGGGCGTGTGCCGCGGGCGGTGTACGAGGCGCGGTGGCCGGGCGGCAGGGCGTGGTGGTGATGGGCGGTGGAGAGCAGTTGCAGGCCCAGCCGGAGCCGGCGGCGGGCCTCGTCCTCGGTGACGCCGAGGTCGGCGGCGGTCTGGCGGTAGTCCCGGCGCTGGAAGTAGGCCAGTTCCAGTGCGGCGCGCAGGGGCGCGGGCATGGACGTGACGATGTAGTCGGCGCGGGCAGCGGTGGAGGCCTCGCGGATCTTCTGCTCTATCTCGGCGGGCGCCGGGGCACCGTCTCCGCAGTCGCGCGCCGAGGCCGCCTCGGTCTGACGCAGCCGCTGGACGGCCTGATGGCGGGTGACACCGGCGATCCAGGAGCGCAGCGGGCCCTGCTTGGGGTCGTAGGAATCGGGGTGTTCCCAGATGTAGGTGAACACCTCGCGGGTGAGGCGGTCGGCGGCGTCCTCGTCGTCCAGGACACGGTGGGCGAGGCTGTGCACGAGCGAGGCGAAGCGGTCGTAGAGCTCGCCCAGCGCCGCGGCCTCGCCGTGGGCGAGCCGCTGTTGCATCCGCCTGTCCCAGCGCGGTGGCGCGTCGTGTCCCATTGGAACCCCATCCCTGCCCGTCGCCTCCGGGCTCACTCCTCAGCCGTCACTTCCGCACCCGCACGCACGCCCGGAGCTGTGCGCACGATCACAGAAACCACCGTGCCACCGAATGTAATGCGCGGGTCTGACAACGCACGCTCCTTTGCGGCAAACCGAGCCCGGCGGGGACGGGGATGGTAAGGACCTCCCGGCGGATGGCCTCGCTTTGTGGCGATACTGCCCGATCACAGCCGATCGATGCCGATCGTTCGTGTCCACATACGGTGATGTGTTATCCGTGTGTGACCGGATGCTGGCGAAAGGGTGCGGCCGCTGGGGCATAGCCTTAGGCCGACTGCCTGTTGCGCCAAGGATTCGGAAGAGTTTCAGGGGAGAGAGGCCGGGCAGTCGAGGCGGGGAAGGATGAGTTCCGGATGCAGCCGGGCCCATCCGGTCCGAAAGCGAGCGAAAGGCTTCGAGCGCGTGTCGTTGAAGGTGGCAGAGGACGAACAGGGCCCGTGGGCCGTACTCCAGGTGTCGGGGGAGATGGACCTGGTCACCTCACCCGCGGTGCGCCAGCATGTGCACGACGCGGTGGCGGACGGCCGGAGATCGGTCGTCCTCGACCTCTCCGAGGTGCGCTTCTGCGATTCCAGCGGGGTCGGTGTGCTGATCGCCGCCCGTCGGCTGATGCGCTCCTGTCAGGGGCGGCTGCGGCTGATCCTCCCCGCGCAGGGCGCCGTGGACGGCTCGCACGTCAACCGGGTGCTGGCCGCCCTGGGTGTGCGCCGACTCTTCGAGGTCTACCCGGACCTGCACACCGCCGTCGACGAGGCCGCCGCACCGCTCTCCGCCTGACCGCGTCCGGGCACGCCTTCCGTCCCCGTACGCCCACCCCTGCCTGATTCACCCCGCTCCGTACGGAAATTCCGCCCGTACGACGAAGCCGCCGTCGGAGGTATGACGCGCCTCCAGCGTCCCCCCGAGGCTCTGCGCGCGCTCGCGCAGCCCCACCAGCCCGTGCCCGCCCCCGGGAAGCGCGGGAACCGTCGCCGCCGCGTCCGGCGGCCCGTTGCGGATCTCCACCCGCAGCCCGTGCGCCGCACGGCTCTCCCCGGCCCCCTCGGCACGTCCGGAACCACCTGACCGTCCGGAACCACCTGACCGTCCGGAACCACCTGACCGTCCGGAACCCGCGGCCCGTTTGGAACCCTCGCTCAGCACCGCGTCCACCGGATCCACCCGTACGCGGACCCGCGCCCCCGGTGCGTGCTTGCGGATGTTGGTGAGCGCCTCCTGGACCGTACGGAACGCCGCCCGCTCCACCGTCTTGGTGCCGCTCGGCCCGGCCACCACCCCGCCCTCGTACGTCACATCCAGCGCGCTCATCTCGATCAGCCGCGGCAGCTCCGTCAAGTCCGGCTGCGGCGCCAGGCGGTGCGCCTCCGCCGCCTCACCGCCGTCCGCCCGTAGTACGCCCACCATGTGCCGCAGCTCCTCCAGCGTCCGCACGGACAGCTCCCGGATCGTCCTGGCACCCGCGCGCGCCTCCGGGTCCTCCGTGCTGACCTGCACCGCCCCCGCCTGGAGGCTGATCAGGCTGACCTGATGGGCCACCACGTCATGCATCTCACGGGCCAGCCGGGCCCGTTCGGTGGTCTTGACCCGGTCCGCGAGCAGCCGGTCCTCCCGGCGCAGGCTGCGGGTCAGGTCCTCGACACGGGAGGCGAGTTCCTGGCGGGTGCGCACCAGCAGGCCCAGGGCGATCGGCGCGGCCGAGGTGACGCAGGCGTCGATCAGCACCAGGGTGTTCTCGCGGTAGACGGTGAGCTCGAAATCGGTGATCGGATACGGGAAGAAGTGCGCGGCGATCAGCAGCACCGCACAGATGCCGAGCCGCGCCCGGCCGGGCCGCCGGACGGCCAGGGTGTAGAGCCCGATCATCGGCGCGAACCAGATGTAGCCGATGTAGAGCCCGGGGAGCGTGAAGAGGAACACCAGCAGCGGGAAGCGGCGGCGCACCAACAGGGCCGCCGCGGCCAGCATCGAGACACCGACCTCCAGGTCGAGTTCGAGGCCGTTGACCAGCATCGCGTCGGCGATCGCCAGCAGCACCGGGACCACCACGGGAACCAGCGCGCGCAGCCGCCGCACCGGTGCCCCGCGCCCCAGCGCCCGCCCCTTCGCCTCCCCGCGGGCCACCGCCCGCTCCGCGCGGGCCCGCAGCCGGCTCCGCCCGCCCCGGGCCCTCACCATGCCCCCCGGGGATCGCCCGTCACCAGTCCGGCGCGGTCGGCGACGATGGCCGCCTGGATGCGGTTGATCCCGCCCAACTTCCCCAGCAGGGCCCGCACATGGTCCTTGACCGTACTGGGGGCGAGCCCCATCCGCCCGGCTATCTGGGCGTTGGCCAGGCCCTCGCCGAGCAGGGCGAGCACCTCCGACTCCCGCGGCGTCAGCCCGCTGACCGCCCGCGCCGCCGACGCCTGGTCCTCGGCGGTCAGATAGCCGCCGATCACCGCCCGTGTGACGCCCGGATCGAGCACGCTCCCGCCCTCCGCCAGCGTCCGTACGGCCCGTACGAGTTGCTCCGGATCGGAGTCCTTCAGCAGGAACCCGGCCGCGCCCTCGCGCAGCGCCGCGGTCAGATACTCCTGGGCGTCGAAGGTGGTCAGCATCGCCACCGCGGGCGGCTCCGGGGCGGCGCGCAGCCCGCGCAATACGGTCAGCCCGTCCACGTCCGGCATACGGATGTCCAGCAGCACGACATCGGCCGCACAGCGCAGCACGGTCTCCACGGCCTCGGCGCCGCCGCAGTCCGCGACCATCTCGATGTCCGGGGCGGTCCCCAGAATCATCCGCAGTCCCGATCTGACCAGCCGCTCGTCGTCCACCACAGCGACACGGATCACCGGCCGCCCCTTTCTCCTTCGCACCCACCCGCATTCGCGGAACCACCCGGCGCTGCGCGATTCCGTTCCCCTGTCACCCGGGCCCGCCCTGCGACGGACCCGCACCCCCGCCGAGCGGCGGGGGTGAGCCCGCGACCTCTGGAGGATGCCGCGGGGGGTCCCCCACGGGCAGAGTGGTTCTCATGCTGCACCACTGAAGAGGCCCCGAGCCCAGGACGCGGTGCAGTTCACATCGGCGGCCGCCGCGACCCCCACACGCGGCGGCCGCCTTTGGCGTGCGGGGGCGTTCCGGAGGGGGATCTCCCCCGCACCGCCGAAGTGCGGTCTGTCCCGCCCTCAAAGCCGCTGGTGAAGCGGGTTCCCGGCGTGGTGGGGCGTCGCCGAAACGTGGGCCACCGGCCATGGTGCCGTCGATGGATGTCCTCGTGGGCAGGCATAAAATCGGATGAAATCGGCGCGAGGGTGCGGAAGACTCGGGCCGACCGATGAGTTCTGCCAGGCGTAGCGGTCTCTACCGACAATCCACCGCCCATATTCGTGCCGACAGCCCCTGGCTGCGAGGCGACTGTGATCAGGAACCCCAGCGAGGTGCTGCCGTGACAGCTGCAATTCAAGAACGACCAGCCGAGAAGGCGGGCCGCATCCCGACCGTGGTGCGGCTGCTGGTGCTCGCCACGTTCGTGGTGATCCTGAACGAGACGATCCTGGTCAACGCCATCCCGCGGCTGATGGACTCGCTGCACATCACCGAGCAGTCGGCGCAGTGGGTCTCCACCGCGTTCATGCTGACCATGGCCGCGGTGATTCCGGTGACCGGCTGGTTCCTCCAGCGGGTCACCACCCGCCAGGCCTACGCCATCGCGATGGGCGTGTTCCTCGCGGGGACCGCGCTGTCCGCCGTCGCGCCCTCCTTCGAGGTGCTGCTGATGGGCCGGATCGTGCAGGCCGCGGGCACCGCCGTGATGATGCCGCTGCTGATGACCACGTTGATGATCGTGGTCCCCGAGCACGACCGTGGCCGGGTGATGGGCAACGTCACCCTGGCGATCTCGGTGGCGCCCGCGCTCGGACCCGCCGTGTCCGGGCTGGTTCTCCAGCTCGGCTCCTGGCGCATGCTGTTCGTGGTCGTTCTGCCGATCGCGGCGCTGGTGACCGTGTTCGGGCTGCGCAAGATGGACAACATCGGTGAGCCGCAGGTGAGCTCCATCGACTGGCTCAGCGTCTCCGTGGCCGCGTTCGGCTTCGGCGGCCTGGTGTACGGCCTGAGCCTCCTCGGCGAAAGCGGCGACCGGGTCGGGCTCGGCGCCGGGATCGTCGTCGCCGGGGTCGCGGCCATCGCGGTCTTCGTCATCCGCCAGCTCAAGCTGCAACGCACCGGTGTGCCGCTGATGGACCTGCGCACCCTCAAGCACCGCACCTTCGGCCTCTCCCTGGCCCTCATCTCCGTCGGCTTCCTGGCGATGCTCGGGTCGATGATCCTGCTGCCGCTGTACCTCCAGAACATGCGCGGACTCAGCCCGCTGGAGACCGGCCTGCTGGTCATGCCGGGCGGGCTGGCCATGGGAGTGCTCGGACCGACGGTGGGGAAGCTGTTCGACCGGTTCGGGAGCCGGCCGCTGGTGCTGCCCGGCTCGATCGGCATGGTGCTCTCCCTCGGCGGCTTCACCCAGGTCTCGATGACGATGCCGTACTGGCAGGTGCTGGGACTGCACACGCTGCTGATGGTGAGCCTGGCGGCGACCTTCACCCCCGTCTTCACGCTGGGCATGGGCGCGCTGCCGCCGCATCTGTACTCCCACGGCAGCTCGATGCTCGGGACGTTGCAGCAGGTCGCCGCGGCGTTCGGGACCGCGCTGGTGGTGACCGTGATGTCCGCGCGCAGCGGTCAGCTGGTCGCCGACGGCGTGGCCGCCGCGCCCGCGGCGCTGAGCGGGATGCAGCTGGCCTTCGCCGTCGCCGCCGGCCTCACCGTCGTGACGATCCTCGTGGCCGCGAAACTGCCGCGCCGGATCGCCGCCACCGAGGCCCCGGAGCACGACAGCGCCACGGAGCAGCCCATCGGGTCATGAGGGCGGGGTGCGGAGCTCGGCCCCCAGGGCTCCGCACACCGGCGCGCAGGCAGCCCGACGGCCCGTACGCCCCTCACAGCCACCCTTCCCGTCCCACCGCCGCCGCCCGGATGCCCTCCGGGCGGATGCCGTCGTACGGGCCGAAGCCGCGGCCGGTGGCCAGGACGACGACCGAGGTCATGGCGGCCAGGCCGTAGGCCGTCGTGGCCATCGAGAGGGCGCCCTCGGTGGTCTCGAAGGAGCGGTTGAAGAAGTCGGAGACGGTCAGCCAGACCACCGTCCGTACGGTCATGTACAGCTCCAGCGCCGCGAACACCAGCAGCGCGCCCCGGACTTCCCGGCGCCCCCGGAGGGCCAGCACCCCGAGGATCAGCAGGACGAGCACCGAGCCGACGGTGGTGAACTCGGCGGACGCCGCGAGATCGAGGGCGCCGAGCACCGAACCGTCGACCACCCCGCGCAGATAGCGGCCGGTGTCCGTCCCGGTGGCCGTCATGTCGCGGACCGCCCAGCCGAGTTCGGCCAGCGCCATGACCAGGAACAGCACCCCGCAGATCCGGGACAGACGGCGCCACTGGGCATCGGGACCGGCCGCGGGCGGCCCGGCGTCCGGCTGCCGCTCGGTGGCCGGGAACAGCGAGAACAGCACGACCAGCGCCACCACCACCCCCAGCCCGCGGGTGGCGAGCGCCCAGCTGCCCAGCGGGTCGTTGGTGTACTGGTGGCGGTAGGCGGCATGGAGCAGGCCCACGCCCTCGCGCAGCGAGAGGGCGAGCAGTACGAAACCGGACAGCAGCGCCGCGGAGCGTGCCACCCGCCGCTGGGCCAGCATGAGGACGGCGATCACCAGGAACGCGGCGGTGAAGGCCCATTCGTACGGGCCGAGGATCTGGGTCGTGGGGGAGGCGCCCGGATTGAACAGGCCCTCGACGAAGTCCCAGGTGCTGCCGTCCCCTTGGGTGATGCCGAAGACCGTCCAGGCGCCCAGCACCCCGGCGTACAGCGTCAGGCACAGCCCGGTCGCGAGATAGGCGCCGCTGTGCTCCGGGGCGGCCCGGCGCGGATCGGGACCCGGGCGGACATCCACCGTTCCACCGTCCTGCATCACCATGACCGACCCCCGATCTACCTCTCGTGGCCGCCGTACCGGCAGTTCCCGTACAACAGCCTCACTGTGTCAAGGACGGCGGGAGAGCCGGTGGAGGTTCCACCCCGTGTCGTCCGGCTCCCGCCCGGTTGATCAGTGCACCTGCCGCGCCGTGCCCGTGAGGGAAACCCGTTCCCTGCGGTCAGGTATACCCGGTCATCGGTCACCATCTGGCCCCGGAACATGGCCTCTTGGGCTGATTCCGGAACCCGGCAGGCTGCCCAAGACGGCCACGACGCTTGCCGCAACTGCCTCCATGAGGGCGGTGGATCACAGCGGACCAGGTCAGCGGCAGGGTGTGCGTGACCATGGCCGGACGAGGGGTGCCGCCCCTGCCGGAAGGGCGCCCGTGCGGCAAGATGGGGCCATGGGGATCTTCGGGGGCGAGGGCCGACTGATCGGTGGCCGGTACCGCCTGGGAATACGGCTGGGCCGCGGCGGAATGGGAACGGTCTGGCGGGCCACCGACGAAGTGCTGGGGCGTCAAGTAGCGGTGAAAGAACTGCACTTGGACGAGGGAACGGCCGAACCCGAGGCGCTGGTGCAGCGGGAACGGGCGATGCGGGAGGCGCGGACCGTCGCGCAGATCAAGCATCCCAATGTGATCGTCGTGCATGACGTCGTCGAGCAGGACGGCCGGCCGTGGATCGTGATGGAGCTGGTGGAGGGCCCGTCGCTGGCCGACCGGCTCCAGAGCGGCGGACCCGTCGCGCCGCGCGAGGCGGCCCGGATCGGCGTCGCGCTGCTGGGCGCGCTGCGCGCCGCGCACACCCGCGGGGTGCTGCACCGTGACATCAAGCCCGCCAACGTCCTGATGGAGTCGGGCAGCGGCCGGGTCGTGCTCACCGACTTCGGTATCGCCCAGGTGCCCGGCGTCACGACGCTGACCGACGCTGGCGGCTTCGTCGGCTCGCCCGAATACACCGCGCCGGAGCGGATGGCCGGGCACGGCACCGGCCCCGAGGCCGACCTCTGGTCGCTCGGGGTGCTCCTGTGTGCGGCGCTCAGCGGTGCCTCGCCGTTCCGCCGCGACTCGATGGCCGGGGTGCTGCACGCGGTGGTGTACGACGAGATCGAACTCCCGGAATCCGCCCGCCCGTTGCACGCCGTCGTCGACGGCCTGCTGGACCGGGAGCCGGAGCGGCGGCTGGGCGTCGCGGAGACGGAGCGGCTGCTGCGCGGCTATCTCCAGTCGGGCCGCGCCCCGGAACGAGGGGCGGGCGGGCCGCCGGGGCACGGGTCCGGGCGCGGGCACGGCGGGCACGGCAGCCACGTCGGTCACGGAGATCACGGCGGTCACGGCGGTCACGGAGCCGGTGCCGCGGGCCTTGCCGCCGAGGCCGTGGCGGGCGGCCCGCTCCCCGGGGGCCCGAACACCCCGCGCTACCACGGGCCCGACGTCCACGCCCCCCTGCACGATGATCCCGGCGGCGGTCTGCACGGTGAGCCCCCGCCCGGCGAGCACCCGTCCAGCGAGGACCCGCCGGTCGCGGGTACGCCGCCCCCGGGCCCGGCCGCTCAAGGCCGTGCCCTAGGGGGCGCCGGAAGACCCGGCGGCCGTACGGGCGGCCGCACCCCGGGCATGCCGATCCGGGACGCGCTCGACGACCGGGCCCTGGCCGCGGCCGCCCGCCCGCACACCGGCCGCGCCCGCACCGCCCTGCTGGTCGCGCTCGCGGCGGTGGTGATCGGCGGCGCCGGTGCGGGCATCGCCGTACTGCTGATGAACCAGGGCGGAGCCGACGGCGGCACCGGCACGGGCGGCAAGCCCAGCCGGTCCCAGCAGGCCTCGGACAGCGGGCCCGCGAAGGGCGGCGACTCCGGCACCGCGGAACCCACCGTCACCGCACCACCGGCCTCCGGGGGCGCAGGCAAGATCCCGACCGGCTACCGCCTCGTCCACGACCCGGCCGGTTTCGCACTCGCCGTCCCCGAGGGCTTCACCCGCTCCTACGAGAACGACCGGGTCTACTACTACTCCCAGGGCAAGCGGTTCCGGATCGGCATCCAGCTTCAGCGGCAGGTGCCGGAGGGACCGCTGGGCGCGATGCGCGCGGCGCATGCCAAGGGCCCCGCCGATTACCGCGGTTACCGCCAGGGGCAGGTCACCGAGACCACCCACAACGGGCTCCAGGCCGGACTCTGGGAGTTCGTCTGGGACGGCAGCGCCCAGGACGGCGGCGCGCGGTACACCTACGACCTCAGCTGGGACGAGGGCGGCCGGATGATCGATGTGTGGATCTCCTCCCCGCTCGCCTCACGCACCGAGGCCAAGCGGCACTTCGACACCGCGGTCGACGCGTTCCGGCTGCCCGGGACGTGACCGCGGGCCTTCCGGTCGTCCCAGACCAGCGCCCTTGCGGCCAGCGGACACTGGCGCGATTGTGCGTGCCGCGTGAAAACTCATTACTGCCGGGTACACAAAGCGCCGGGGGAGGAATACGCTCGCCCGCATGACGGACTCGCAGGACACCGGAACAGCCGCCTCCGCCGCGGAGGCCCCCGCCGAGGCCCCCACGGACGCCCCCGCGGCCGCCGTGGCCACCGCGCCCGACGTGGCCCCCGCCGCAGGCAACCCGGTCGCCCCCACCCCCGCGGGCGCCCGCACCGCGGCGGAGGTGGTCACCCCCGAGATCGCCGCCCGGCTCACGCGCGGTGTGGTGGGCAGTGGCCGTACCGCCAACCACACCCCCTTCACCGGGGAGAAGCTGGCCGACCTGCCGGAGTCCACCCCCGAGGACGTCGCCACCGCCTTCGAGCGCGCCCGCGCCGCCCAGGAGCGCTGGGCGAAGGTCCCGGCCAAGCAGCGTGCCGCGGTCCTGCTCCGCTTCCACGACCTGGTGCTGCGCCGCCAGGCCGAGGTGCTCGACCTGATCCAGCTGGAGACCGGCAAGGCACGGCTGCACGCCCACGAGGAGCTCCAGGCGGTCGCCGTCACCGCCCGCCACTACGGCCGCAAGGCGCACGCCTACCTCAAGCCCAAGGCCCGCACCGGCGTCGTACCGACCCTCACCAAGGTCACCGAACTCCGCCAGCCCCGGGGCGTCGTCGGGCAGATAGCCCCCTGGAACTACCCCTTCGAGCTGTCCGTCGGCGATGCCCTGCCGGCCTTCGTCGCGGGCAACGCCGTCGTCATGAAGCCCGACACGGAGACCGCGCTGACCGCGCTGTGGGCCCGTGAGCAGCTGATCGAGGCCGGGCTGCCGGAGGACGTCTGGCAGGTCGTGATCGGTGAGGGCCCGGTCGTCGGCCCCGCCGTCGTCGCGCACGCCGACTACGTCTCCTTCACCGGCTCGACCCGTACGGGCCGCGAGGTCGCCCAGGGCGCCGCCGCCCGGCTGGTCGGCGTCTCCCTCGAACTCGGCGGCAAGAACGCCATGTTGGTGCTCCAGGACGCCGACGTGGAGAAGGCCGCCGCGGGCGCCGTCCGCGGCTGCTTCGCCTCCGCCGGACAGCTGTGCATCTCCATCGAGCGGCTCTACGTCCACGAGTCCATCGCCGACGACTTCCTCCAGCGCTTCGCCGCCCGGACGAAGGCGATGCGGCTGGGCAACGCCCTCGCCTACGGCGCCGACATGGGCTCCCTGGTCGGCGAGCGCCAGCTGGAGACCGTCACCCGCCATGTCGAGGAGGCCGTCGCCAAGGGCGCCGAGCTGGTGGCCGGCGGCCGCCCCCGTCCCGACATCGGCCCGCTGTTCTACGAGCCGACCATCCTCGACGGCGTCCAGGCCCCGATGGCGGTCTGCGACGAGGAGACCTTCGGCCCGGTCGTCTCGATCTACCGCTTCCGCGACGAGGACGAGGCGGTGGCGCTCGCCAACGCCACCCCGTACGGACTCAATTCCAGCGTCTGGACCAAGGACGGCCGCCGCGGCCGTGCGGTCGCCGCCCGGCTGCGGACCGGCACCGTCAACGTCAACGAGTCCTACGCCGCCGGCTACGCCAGCGTGCAGGCACCCATGGGCGGTATGGGCGACTCGGGGCTGGGCCGCCGGCACGGCTCCGAGGGCATCCTCAAGTACACCGAGGCACAGACCGTCGCCCACCAGCGGCTGATGCCGCTCGCCCCGTCCTTCGGCATGACCGACGAGAAGTACGCACAGTTCATGAGCCGCAGCCTGCGCGCGATGAAGGCGTTCCGACTCCGCTAGGGGGTGTCGGTCGGATCAGGGCGGATCAGGGAGCGGGGTCTGGTGCGTGCAGCTGCAAGGCGGAGGAGGGAGTCGACGCGGAGCGTCGGCGAGTGACGACAACGCCGCAGGTGCGCGTGCCAGACCCCGCGAGCCCGCCCTGATCCGAACGACACCCCCTAACCACAGCAGGGAGAGCCAGTGCCCCAGGAGAACTCTGCCCGGAACCAGGACGCGAACGGTGGCCGGGACGCCCAGGACACCGGCGGCGCCCAGGACCCCCGGAGCGCCGACGGCTACGACTACGACGTGCTCGTCGTCGGCTCCGGCTTCGGCGGCTCGGTCTCCGCACTGCGGCTGACCGAGAAGGGCTACCGCGTCGGCGTCCTCGAAGCCGGCCGCCGCTTCACCCGGCAGACCCTGCCGAAGAACTCCTGGGACATCCGCAACTACCTGTGGGCCCCGGCGCTCGGCTGCTACGGCATCCAGCGGGTGCATCTGCTCGGCAACGTCATGGTGCTGGCCGGGGCGGGCGTCGGCGGCGGCTCGCTCAACTACGCCAACACCCTCTACGTCCCGCCGAAGCCGTTCTTCGAGGACCGGCAGTGGGGCGATATCACCGACTGGCAGGAGGAGTTGGCCCCCTACTACGACCAGGCCAAGCGGATGCTGGGGGTCCGCCTCAACCCGACGATGACGCCCTCCGACGTCCACCTCAAGGAGGCCGCCGACAAGATGGGCGTCGGCGACTCCTTCCATCTGGCGCCGGTGGGGGTCTTCTTCGGGGACGGTGAGGACGCGGACGGGACGTCGAAGGCGGCACCGGGCGTGGAGGTCCCCGACCCCTACTTCGGCGGTCAGGGCCCGGCCCGTAAGGCCTGTACGGAGTGCGGCGAGTGCATGACCGGATGCCGGCACGGCGCCAAGAACACCCTCAACGAGAACTACCTCCACCTCGCCGAGCGGGCCGGTGCCGTGATCCACCCGATGACCTCCGTCGTCACCGTCACCGAGGACTCCCGCGGCGGTTTCGCCGTCGCCACCCTCCCCACCGACAACAAGCGCAAGGGCCGGGGCCGCACCTTCACCGCCCGCCGGGTCGTCCTCGCCGCCGGCACCTACGGCACCCAGACCCTGCTGCACAAGATGAAGGACAGCGGACTGCTGCCCGGCATCTCCGGCAGGCTGGGCGAGCTGACCCGGACGAACTCCGAGGCGCTGGTGGGCGCGCAGACCGACAACCGCCGCTACCGCAAACGGCACGGCACCAAGGCCGACTTCACCCGCGGGGTCGCGATCACCTCGTCCATCCACCCCGACGCGCACACCCATATCGAGCCGGTCCGCTACGGCAAGGGCTCCAACGCGATGGGCGCGATGTCCATCCTCCAGGTGCCCGTCGACGGCCGCGGCTCCCGGGCCACCCGCTGGGCCGCGAACTGTCTTCGGCATCCGCTGCTGCTGCTCCGGTCGCTCTCCAACCGCCGCTGGTCGGAGCGCACCATCATCGGCCTGGTGATGCAGTCGCTGGACAACTCCCTGACGACCTATTGCAAACCGGACGGCCTCGGCAAGGGCCTGCTCACCGCCCGCCAGGGCCACGGCGCACCGAACCCCGAGCAGATCCCCGAGGCCACCGAGGCGGCCACCCTGCTCGCGCAGGAGATCAACGGCTTCGCGGGCAGCAATGTCGGTGAGCTGATGGGGACGCCGCTGACCGCGCACTTCCTGGGCGGCTGTCCGATCGGCGCCGACGCCGACCATGGGGTCATCGACCCCTACCACCGCCTCTACGGCCACCCGGGCATCTCGGTGGTCGACGGTGCCGCGGTCTCCGCCAACCTGGGCGTCAACCCGTCCCTGACGATCACCGCGCAGGCCGAGCGCGCGATGTCGCTGTGGCCCAACAAGGGCGAGGCCGACCCCCGCCCCGCCCCGGGCCGGGCGTACCGCCGACTGGCCCCGGTCGAGCCGGTCCGCCCCGCCGTCCCCCAGAAGGCGTTCGGCGCGCTGAACCTGCCCTTCCTGGCCGTCCCACCGGTCCCGCCGAAGAAGTCGCTCACCTAGGACGTCTTCTCCGTACGGACGACGGAGGGCCGCACCCCGCCGGGTGCGGCCCTCCTTCTCTGCGCCTGCCGTTACGCGGCGGCGCCGTCCGTCTTGCGGCGGCGGACGACGAAGATCGCGCCCGCGCCCACGACCATGGCGACCCCGCCCACGAGGCCGAGGGTCGGCAGCGCGGAGGAGGCACCGGTCTCGGCCAGGTTGCCGGTCACCGGCAGCTTGTCCATACCGTCCTTCGGCTTACCGGTGCCGACCGGCTTCCCGCCGCCCTGCGTACCGGGCTTGTTGCCGGGCTTACCGGGCTTGGCCGGCGGGATCTCGCCCGGGTTGCTGCCGGCCGACAGGACGGTGAAGTCGTACCACTGCTCCTCGGACCAGCCGCAGGAGCCGTCCTGGTTCTGGTAGTCGCCCGCCACCAGCGCGAAGCCGTCACCGGCCGTGGCGCCCCTGTCGGCACGGATCCGCATCTTCAGCTCGGCGGTCTGGTGCGCGTCGAGCTGGAACCAGCCGAAGTACTCCCCGTCGGTCCACTCGTCGAACGAGGTCCACTTGCCGGTGTCCGGGTTCTGGTACTCCAGGTCGAGCTGCGACTTGGGGTGGTCGATGTCGCCGGTCGGCACCGCGTAGATGACGGGGTAGACCTCGTCCAGCGTCTGGTCCGTGGTGTTGGCCAGCTGCACGCTGAAGCCCTTCCAGCCGCCGCCCGCGACGAGCTTGGAGGGCAGATGGGCGACGGTCACCTTGATGGCGGCGTCATCGACCGTGCACTCGTCCTCGTCACCGGGCTCGCTCGGCTCGGTGGGCTTGGCCGAGGTGGAGGGCTTGGGCGAGTCACTGGGCTTGGTGTCGCCGCCGGGGGTGGCCGGGGTGGTCGGCTCGGTGCCGTCACCGCCGCCGGTCTCCTCGCCGGGCTTGGTGTCGTCGCCGGGGGTGGTGTCACCCGGCGTGGTGTCGTCCGTCGCGTTCTCGTCACCGGCGGCCGGGGTCTCCGGCTGCGTGGTGGGCGCGTCGGTCTGCTCCGAGCCAGGGGTGCCCGGCGTGGGCTCGGCGCTCGCGCCGGCCTCGGTCTCGGGGCCGGTCGCGTACGCGGCAGGGGCCGCCAGCAGGGCGGCGGGGGCTATGACGGCCGTCGCGGCGGCAGCCGTCAGGGCACGGCGAAGCTTCATCGAGAAGACCTCTCGGGTCCAAAGTGCCGGTTTCCGGCACAAGTGGTTGCGGGCCGTCGCGGTGGGGCGCGGGATGGCCGTGCGATTGCAGGTACATGACCGGCCATGGCCAAAAAAGGTTGTCCACTCAACCAGAAAAGCCGTCGTGATGCCGGTCACGCCTGTCACAGCAGTCTCACAGGCTTCGCACAGGCAGTGCACAGCATTCGCCCGGCGGCGGGCGTGCGCCGGGCGCACCCCGGGCACAGCGAAGGGCCCCGGACGCCATCCGCGAGGGGGGTTGCGGACGGCCACGGGGCCCTTGGCTTTCGGTGCCGGCGTCAGGGCAGCGCCGGCACCGAGGGGCGGCGCTGGGGGGGGGGGTAGCGCCGCTGGCTTTCGGGGTGGTGCGCGATGGTGCGGAGCCCGCGGCGGTCGGACCCATGGCAGTCCACGGTCCCTACCGGACGCGGTGCGTCGTTCGTCAAGCATCGTCCTGGATACGCCTCACCTGGCGCAACCGTTTCGACCGGATGCGGTCGGTCCCGGGCGTCCCCAGGACCGACCACCCCATCGGATGTGACCGGGCTGCTGTCCCCTGCTGACCGGCCACGGCACGGAGCGAGGTCCCACGACGCGGACCGCGGCTGGCGGCCGGCGTCTCATCGCTCCGGGTTTCCGCCCGTGGGGCGGCGTCTACGCGTAGTCGTGCAGGCCGCGCCTGGCTGGCGTGGCACCGGGAACAACGAAGCCTCGCGGCGGCCGGTCACGCGCCGTATGGGTGAGTCGGCAACCGAACTCAGATCCGGCAGCTGCGCCGGGGCGCGTGCGTGCTTTCACGCGCCCGCCCGGCCCCGAAACCGACCGCACACCAGCCAAAACCGGCCACGCTGCTGTCCCGGGGGCCGCCTCAGATCTGGCCCCGGGAAAGCTCCAGCAGGGTCATCGCCAGTGCGGTGCCCGGCTTGCCGAGCTGGTCGCTGTAGTGGGCGAGGATCTCCATCTCGCGGGCGAGATTCACCCGCCGTCCGCCGGAGGTGACGCGCTCGTGCTGGATGACGGCCGAGACGGCCATCCGTTCCTGGACGAGGCCGATGATCCGGCCGTCGAGATCGTCGATCCGCTGCCGGGCGTCGGTGATGATCCCGGCGGCCTCGGGGGAGCGGGCGCCGGTGTCGGGGGCGGTGCTGGTGGGGGTGCTCATGTCCGTCATCTCCTGGGGGCGGGTGGCCCCGGAGCCGAGGGGGGTCCGGACAGACGCAGGCGCCCCGGACCTTTCGGCCCGGGGCGCCTGGGAAGTTGCTCGTCAGTGGATCAAGCAGCACGACCATGGCAGCCGGTTGGGCCGGTGCCATAGGTAAAGACGAAGGTCAGCTGCTTGTTCATGGGGCTCAGTATGAGCCCGTTAGAATCGAAAGTCCAACCCCTGCTCCACACCGCCGGAAGGCCGCCGAAGTGCCATCAGCGCCCCCTGCCGCTGCCCCGGACGTCGTCCTCGTAGTCGACTTCGGCGCACAGTACGCCCAGCTCATCGCCCGCCGGGTCCGAGAGGCCCGGGTCTACAGCGAGATCGTGCCGTCCACCATGCCGGTGGCGGAGATGCTCGCCAAGAACCCGAAGGCGATCATCCTCTCCGGCGGTCCCTCGTCGGTCTACGCCGAAGACGCCCCCAGCCTCGACCGTTCGCTGTTCGAAGCCGGTGTCCCGGTCTTCGGCATGTGCTACGGCTTCCAGCTCATGGCCACCACCCTCGGTGGCACCGTCGACAACACCGGCGCCCGTGAGTACGGCCGTACCCCGCTGACCGTCTCCCGCCCCGGCTCCACCCTGTTCGAGGGCACGCCCGCCGAACAGCCGGTGTGGATGTCGCACGGTGACGCCTGCTCCGCCGCCCCCGAGGGCTTCACGGTCACCGCGTCCACCGACGTGGTCCCGGTCGCCGCCTTCGAGAACGACGAGAAGAAGCTCTACGGCGTCCAGTACCACCCCGAGGTCATGCACTCCACGCACGGCCAGCAGGTGCTGGAGCACTTCCTCTACCGCGGCGCGGGCATCGAGCCGAGCTGGACCACCACCAGCGTGGTCGAGGAGCAGGTCGCCGCGATCCGCGCCCAGGTCGGCACCAAGCGCGCCATCTGCGCGCTGTCCGGCGGCGTGGACTCCTCGGTGGCCGCCGCGATCGTGCAGAAGGCCATCGGTGAGCAGCTGACCTGCGTCTACGTCGACCACGGCCTTCAACGCAAGGGCGAGTCGGAGCAGGTCGAGAAGGACTTCGTGGCCGCCACCGGCGTCCAGCTGAAGGTCGTCGACGCCGAGGAGCGCTTCCTGGCCGCGCTGGCCGGGGTCAGCGACCCCGAGCAGAAGCGGAAGATCATCGGCCGGGAGTTCATCCGGGTCTTCGAGCAGGCCCAGGCCGAGCTGGTCGCCGAGGCCGGCGCCGAGGGCGAGGAAGTCGCCTTCCTGGTCCAGGGCACGCTCTACCCGGACATCGTCGAGTCCGGCGGCGGCACGGGCACCGCCAACATCAAGTCGCACCACAACGTCGGCGGGCTCCCCGACGACATCGAGTTCCAGCTCGTCGAGCCGCTGCGCCAGCTGTTCAAGGACGAGGTCCGGATGGTCGGCTCGGAGCTCGGCCTGCCGGACGAGATCGTCCACCGCCAGCCGTTCCCCGGCCCCGGCCTGGGCATCCGCATCGTCGGCGAGGTCACCAAGGAGCGCCTGGACCTGCTGCGCGAGGCCGACGCCATCGCCCGCGAGGAGCTGACCGCGGCCGGTCTGGACCGCGAGATCTGGCAGTGCCCGGTGGTCCTGCTCGCCGATGTCCGCTCGGTCGGCGTCCAGGGCGACGGCCGGACGTACGGCCACCCGATCGTGCTGCGCCCGGTGTCCTCCGAGGACGCCATGACCGCGGACTGGACGCGGATGCCGTACGAGGTCCTGGCCCGGATCTCCACCCGCATCACCAACGAGGTCGCCGACGTCAACCGCGTCGTCCTCGATGTCACCAGCAAGCCCCCGGGCACCATCGAGTGGGAGTGATCCCACCCATGGGGCCGGGGTGATCCCGCCGGTCGCTTGATGACGCCGCCGCTCAGCCTGCTGAGCGGCGGCGTTGTCGTTGGCGGGGGCGGCGCCGCCCGTGGACTTTCTGTCCAGTCTGGACGTACAGTCCAAGCATGGGAGATACAGAAGAGGCCCAGGACCCCCGGGTGCGGATGTGGGCGCCCGTGTGCCAGGCCGTCGCGCGCTTGCTCGGTCCGTACGCCGAGGTGGTGCTGCACGATCCGGACACCGACCGGGTCCTGGAGATCTGGAACCCCATGGGCTCCCGCGGCCCGGGGGACCCGTCCCTGCTCGGCGAACTGGACGAGCTCGACCCGTCGCCGCAGGGCGTCTACGGCCCGTACGAGAAGCTGCTCGCGGACGGCCGCCGGCTGTCGTCGGTGAGCGCGGTCCTGCGGGATGCGCACGAGCGGCCGTCGGCCGTGCTGTGCATCAATCTGGACCGCACCCCGCTGGAACAGGCCGCGGCGGTCCTGTCCGCCTTCGGCGCGCCCACCGTGCAGCGCCCCGAGCCGCTGTTCGAGCAGGACTGGGCCGAGCGCATCCAGCACATCATCGGCAGCCACGTCCGCGAAACGGGCCGTCCCGTCGAGCGCATGACCCGCCAGGACCGCCTGGCCGTCCTCGGCCTGCTGGACGAGGCCCGGGTGTTCGCCGTGCGCCGTGCCGCGCCGGTCGTCGCCGGGGCCCTGCGGGTGTCCCGGTCCACCGTCTACGGCCTGCTGGCCGAACTCCGAGCCTCCAGCACAAAGGACTGACCGCCATGACCCGGCTGCCCGACTTCCGCCTCGAAACGTACTTCTCCCGCTGGGAGTTCACCGCCCGCCACCACCTGACCGCCTCCGACGTCCAGACCATGACGCTCGGCGAGCTGCTCGGGCTGGCCGACGACACGGACCGGGAAGCCTTCGAGAACCTGTCCCTGGGCTACACCGAGACCTTCGGCGACCCGGCCCTGCGCGAGGTGATCGCCCAGACCCACGAGCAGGCCGACGCGGACGACGTCATCTGTTTCGCGGGCGCCGAGGAAGCCCTGTATCTGGCGATGAATGTGCTGCTCGGCGCCGGTGACCATGCGGTGGTGGTGACCCCGAACTACCAGGCAGCCGAGACCGTGCCGCTCGCGCTGTGCGAGGTCACCGGCGTGGCTCTCGACGCTGACCGGGACTGGGCCCTGGACCTCGACGAGGTGGCGGCCGCGATCCGGCCCAATACCCGGGTCGTCTCGGTGAACTTCCCCAACAACCCGACCGGCAAGATCCTCGGCACGGCTGACTTCCTCGCCCTGGCCCGCCTGTGCGACGAGCGCGGCATCCACCTGTTCAGCGACGAGGTCTACCGCGGCCTGGAACGTGACCCGGCCCGCATCCTGCCGCACGCCGCCGATGTGTCGGAGCGCGCACTGTCGTTGAACGTGACCTCGAAGTCCCTGGGGCTTCCCGGGCTGCGCATCGGCTGGATCACCTGCCGCGACCGCGCGCTGCGCGCCCGTTTGGAGCGGGCCAAGCACTACACCACCATCTGCAACTCCGCGCCCAGCGAGGTCCTGGCCCGTATCGCGCTGAAGGCCCGCGAGACGATCCTGCACCGCAACCGGGCCCTGATCGCGGCCAATCTGCCGGCTTTCGAGGCCTTCTTCGCCGAGTTCGCGGACGACTTCGCATGGCAGCGGCCGGACGGCGGATGCGTCGCCTACCCCCGCTACCTCGGCGCCGACGGAGTGGAGGACTTCTGCACCCGCCTGGTGGAGGAAGCCGGCGTCCTGTTGTTGCCCGCGAGCATCTACCGCTCCGAACTCACCGCCACTCCCGCCGACCGTTTCCGCATCGGCATCGGCCGCCGCAACGCGGAAGAGGGCCTGGCGGCCTTCGCCGACTGGATGCGGGCGCGCCGATGACGCTCGCCGTCTTCGACGCGGCGGCCATCGAACGGGCCACCACCTCGCGGCTGGTCCTCGACACCATCCGTGACGCGCTCATCGCACATGCGGAAGGCCGTACCCAGGTGCCGCCGCCGCTGCATCTGGACTTCCCCGAGGCCGACGGGGACTGCCACGTCAAAGCCGGCTGGATCACCGGCGCCGCCGACTTCACCGTCAAGATCGCGACCGGCTTCTACGGCAACCCGGCGCGCGGTCTCTCCGCCAACCACGGTCTGGTCTGCGTCGTCAGCGCCCGCACCGGACAGCCGCGCGCGCTCCTCGATGACGGCGGTCTGCTGACCGCCTGGCGCACCGCCGCCGCGGGCGCGCTGATCACCCACGCCATGGCCCGCCCCGCCGCCGGCACGCTGGCCGTCTTCGGCACCGGCGAACAGGCCCGCCTCCAGGCCCTCTGGCTGGCCGAACTCCGGCCGGTGGGCCTGGTGCTGGTCCACGGCCGCACTGCGCACAAGGCCCAAGCCCTGTGCGACACACTCGGTGCGCACGGCCTGGCCGCCCGGCCCGCCGGAGCGGCGGAGGCGGCCCGGGCCGACATGATCATCACCGCGACGCCGGCCCGGTCCCCCGTTCTGGATGCCGACCAGGTACGCGCGGGTGCCCATGTGACCGGCATCGGCACGGACATGCCGCACAAGAACGAGCTGCCGCCCGCGCTCTTCCACCGCGCACAGCTGATCGCCACCGACGACCATGCCCAGTGCCTCGACCACGGCGACTTCGGCCACGCGGTCCGCGCCGGGGCCGCCGCCGAGGACGGCGCCATCGCGGCCGGCCTGCTGCTCAAGGCGCCCGTCGACCGGCCGGACACCGCCATCACGGTCGCCGACCTCACCGGTGTCGGAGCGCTCGACGCGGCGCTCGCCTCGGCCGTCCTCGGCCGGCTCCGGGAGTGAACGCCCGGGAGCCGGGCCCCTGGCCGTGCCACGGCCCTGTCCTCCGTAGTGGCCCGCGCGGGGACGGCGGTGCGGCGGAGCCGTGTGCTCAGCCCCGTACGGCCGAGGCCAGCCGCTCCAGCGTCGTGGTCATCGCCGGGCCCATCCGTCGTGGGTAGCCGGGGAGTTCGACGATGAGACGGGGGAGCCGGGCGCGCGACCAGTCGAAGGTGTGGGTGACCCGGGTGGTGCCCGCGCTCCCGTCCCCGGCGCCGTCCGTGCCGTCCGCGCCGTTCACGGGCGTCAGTTCGTAGCGCCAGCGCTGGCCGCCGACCAGCCGCCGGCCGCGGAATTCGCCCCAGGTCTCCCAGGCGATCAGCCGGTCCTTCTCGTACTCCACCACGACATTCACCGACCGGTACGCGATCCGGCCCTGTGCCATCCCCATGCTGAACCGGTCGCCGGGACCCAGCGGCGACGGCCCCTGCGGGCGGCCGCGCAGCATTCCCGAGCCGTCCAGCTCGGCGTGCCGGGCCGGGTCCCGGAGCACGTCGAAGAGCTCCCGCGGTGTGGCGACGATGTCCCTGCTGACCGATATGGCCCTCATGGTGTGCCCCTCTGCTGCCGGTCCTGGTGCCCTCATCATGCAGGCAGTGGGAAGTGCGCCGGTCGCGGCCCTGTTTACCTGCCGTAGCGGAAGGTACCTTCCGCATCGAGCATCACGCCGTACGTGCCAGAGGAGGGCTGCGATGCCCGAGCCGACGCCCATACCCACCGATCAGCTGCACTTCGCGATGCCGCCGACGCATGCGACCGTCGAGGGCGAGCGGCGCTACCGCAAGGAGCGCCTGGTCGCGGCGCTGCGTCTCTTCGGGCGCCATGGCTTCGAGGAGGGCGTCGCGGGCCATATCACCGTGCGCGACCCGGAGTTCCCGCACTGCTTCTGGGTCAATCCCTTCGGGATGTCCTTCCGGCACCTCAGGGTCAGCGATCTGATCATGGTGAACGCGGAGGGAAAGGTCGTCGACGGCCGCTACCACGTCAACCAGGCGGCGTTCGCCATCCACTCCCAGGTCCACCAGGCCCGCCCCGACGTCATCGCGGCGGCGCACAGCCACTCCACCTACGGCCGGGCACTGTCCTCACTGGGCGAGCTGCTGGAGCCGATCACCCAGGACGTCTGCGCGTTCTATGAGGACCACGCACTCTTCGACGACTACACGGGCGTGGTGGTCGACGAGGGGGAAGGACGGCGCATCGCGGCCGCCCTCGGGCCCCACAAGGCGGTGATCCTGCGCAACCACGGGCTGCTGACGGTCGGCGACTCGGTGGACGCGGCGGCGTGGTGGTTCCTCACGATGGAGCGGTCCTGCCAGGTCCAGCTGACCGCCAAGGCCGCCGGCAAGCCGGTGCTGATCGACCACCACAACGCCGTCCACACACGCGAGCAGCTGGGCAACGACCTGGTCGCCTGGATCAACTACCAGCCGCTGTACCAGCAGATCGTGCGGAGTGAGTCGGACCTCTTCGACTAAGGCGCTCGCGGGTGGCCGGGCGGCCGGGTGGCCGGGCGGCCCGGCGGCCGAGGGTGGGTGCCGTGCGGGGCGTACGGCGGTCCCGCAGGGCACCCCGCCTCACGGATGCGGGAACAGGTCGAAGAACGGGGAGGCCGTCGCCGAGATGCCGCGGCTGAACGGGGCGTCGAAATCCCAGACCAGGAACAGCAGAAAGGCGATCAGCGCGCTGAAGAGGCCCGCCATCAGCAACTCCCGCCCCGAGCGCCGGATTTGCAGGGTGAACATGACGCCGATCGAGATGGCGCCCCCGATGATCAGCCCGAACCACACCACCCCCGGCAGCGTCGACTCGGCCGCGTTCGCCCGCGCGGTGCGGGCCCCGTCGGCGACCGCGACCTGGTCGACGAGGGGCTGGTACGACTGCCCCTCGAAGTCATTGCGCGGACGGTAGTCGGTGACATCCGCCCGGACCTTCGTCAGCAGCTCGGTACCGCGCCCGGTCAGCTCCCCCTTCTCGGCCATCACGGGCCACTCCTTGTGCACCACATGGCTCACATACGCATCGACATCCGCGCGGATACGGTCCCGCACCGGCGCGGGGTAGGCCCGGGCCCGCGCACTGACCTCGTGCAGCGCCTGCGCCTCGGTCCGTACGGTGTCCTCGGCCGCGCTTCTGGCCTCCCACACACCGGCGATCGCCAGCCCCAGCACGATCGCGTACACCACCCCCACCATCATCGTCAGATACTCGATCACATCGGGCGTTTCGGACGGGTCGTCGTCCTCGGTGATCCGGCGCTCCTTGAGCACCGTGATGGTCAGGACGACGCCGCAGGCAGCGGCCATGGCGAGGGTCAGCACCAGCCATTGCGACATGGAGACCTCCTACGAGGAACGGCGCCCGGCGGAACCGGACGAGGAGCTCGAACGGGGACGGAGGGCGGCGCCGGCCAGCACGGCCGGGGCGGTGAGCAGCAGGGTCGTGGTCACCATGGAGCGCCCTTCGCGCGGCCGGTGGGACGGCCGTGCGTAGCTGCGGGGCAGGACGGGCGGCGGTGACGCGGGGCGGCGGACGACGGGCGGGGGCTTCGGCTTCGGCTTCGGCGGGGGCGGCGGCGCCGAGGGACGGGCGCGCGGAGTGGGCGGCGGGGGCGGTGGCGGTGGCGGTGGTGGCGGGGGAGGTGCCGGACGGGGGGTATGGGCCCGGGGCGGTGGGGGTGCGGGCCTGGGGATGTGGGGGCGCGGGGCCGGCCGGTGGGAGGGCGTCGGCGGGGGCTTGGCCCGGCTGCAGGGGAAGTGCCAGCCGCGCGGCATGGGGAAGTCGGTCGGTACGTCCACCGGCGGCGCCGTTCCGGCGTAGGCGCAATTGTCGCCGGTGACCGGGCGGTCGGGCCGGTCGAGCGCGGTGGCCGCGGGCGCGACGGCGAGCAGCGCGGCGATCCCGGCCAGCAGAAGGAACGCGGCGGCGGTCCGCAGCCCGGGACCGCCGGGGCGCGGTCCGTCCGGCCGTCGCGGCGCAGGCGGTCCGTCCAGGTCATCGCGGCTGTGCGATCCGTGAACTCCGTTTATTTGACGCACGGCGAGAGCTTGCGCCACGCGCCCGCCGCTCAGCCTTCGCGGTGGCTCGGTTCGCCCGAATGGGGGACATGTCCTGGTTCCCCAGCCGGTGCGCCGGTCAGGTGTACGGGAGCCGCGAATTCCCCTGTGCGGGGCGCGGGTTGCTCGGTGCGTGGGTGCCGTCGCTCAGCTGCTGGTGTGGAGGTGACGTTGGGGAGGTGCCGGGCTCCGCTGTGTGGGCGGCGGGCGCGGGGGCTGAGCCCGTTTGCGGGCGGGCGTCAACACAGCGCTGCGCCCGCCACCCGCCACCAACTGGACGTTTGAGGCGCCTCCTGCGGGGTGCGGCACAATTCGCCTTCGGAGAACTCAAGTTGATGATCAGCGGTGGCGGGCGGTAACGGACGTGTCGGTGGAAGCGGCGGGCGGGATGGCCGGAACGGGCGAGCCGGGGGAGGGCGCGGAGCGCGCCGCCGGCGGCGAGTGCCGGTGCGGACGGTGCCCGCACGGCGCCCGGGCGGGGCACCAGCAGGCGGTTGCCGCGTTTGTCGCGCTCCGCGAGGACTTCGCCGCCGGGCGCGGGGTGCCGGCCGGACTGGCGCGCTCCGCCGGTGCGGCCCGGCAGTGGGTCTCCGACGAACTCACGCTGTCCGCGCGGGAGGTCGCCCTGCGGCGCGCGGCCGGGAAGACCGCCTGGCTGGCGGCCGTACGGTGGCGCACCCTGCTCGCCGTCTGGAGCGCGGCGGTGGCACTGCTGCTCGGACAGGCGCTGACCGCCCTCGGCACCGGCTGGACGGCGGCCCGTACGGCGGGGCTGGCCGCGGCCCTCGTACTGGCGCTGGGGCTGACCGCGGCGGCCTGGTGGCACCGGGCGCACGGCGGGGCGCTGGCGCCGCTGATCGGCGAGGACGGGCGGCTGTCCACCTCACGGACGGTCGCGGCGGGCTGGGCGGCCGCGGTGCTGTACGCCGTCCTGGCGGTGGTCGTGCAGCAGGGGACGGCCGCGGGCCCGGACGAGCGGCGCCCGCTGCTCCAGGGCGTGGCGCTCGCACCCTCCGGCGCACTGCTGGTGGCGCTCGCCCTCGGGTGCGCGGTGGCCGTGCTGGCCTACGGGCTGGTGGCCTCGCGGGTGCGGTCGGGCCGGCTCCAGAAGGTGCCCGCGGAGCGGCCGCGGGCCGCCGATCTGCTGACGGACGACGCGGGCCGGGGCAGCCTCCTGGACGTGCAGTACGTCCTGGTGAACGCGGCCGTGCTGGGGTGCGCGCTGGTACGGCTGGCCAGGCACCCGGCGCAATTGCCGCAGCTCCCCTGGGGCCTGGTGGTGCTCCTCGCGCTCTCCGGGGCGACCTATCTGTGGGGGAAGGCGGTGGCGGGCGGGCGGCCGGTGATCCTCTCGGTCGTCCGCTCCCGTGAGCTGGGCGATCTCGCCGCGCCGGTCCGTACCGGCGACGACATCGAGATCCGCGGCGCCGGTTTCGTCCCGCCGGGCGCCGGGACCCCCGACCGGCTCGCCCGGACCGTCGTACGCATCGGCGACGTACACGTCCCCGTCCCGCTGGTCCCGGTGGCCGGCGGCTTCACCAACCCGACGGACGGCGTCCTCACGGTCCCGGTACCGGTCGACGTCGAGCCCGGCCGGGTGGAGGTCCGCGTGGTCACGGCGGCGGGCGTGGAGACGAAGGGGTATGTGATCGACGTCGTGGAGTAGGCGGTGGTGGGCCGGTTCGGTGGGGTTGGCGGGGATGGCGGGTTCGGCGGTTCGGTGGTGCCGGAGTGTGTGGCGTGGCCGGTGGATCATGGGCGGGCCCTGCGGATGGCGGGCGGGACCCGCGGATCATGGGCGGTCGATGCCGCCCGGTGCTGCCGGAGCGCCGTTGCGTGACGATTCTGTGTGGCGCAGTGGCCTGAAGTGCATCGGTCCGTTGAACCTCTCGCGCACGTCCGTACGTATCTCCCCAGGAGGCGCGGGCGCGGGCACAATCGTCTGCGCCCGGTGGCAACGGAGAGGCGGACGTCATGGTGCACGCGAATCGTACGATCGGTGCCGACTTGGGAGGGGCGGGCGTCGAGGGTGCCGGCGCCGGATTGCGGGCGCAGCTGGCGCGCCATGCCCTGCTCCCCTTGCGGCTCTTTCTGGGGGCGACCTTCCTCTATGCGGGCATCGACAAGCTGACGGATCCGGCGTTCCTGGCGGCCGGTGGCGCGGGTTCGCTCGGCGAGATGCTGCGCCAGGTCCACGACGCGGCGGCGCTGCCGCAGCTCGTGGAGATCGCACAGAAGAGTCCGGTGGGCTTCGGCTATGCCATCGCGGCCGGAGAACTGGCGGTGGGACTCGGGACTCTGGTGGGGCTGCTGGGGCGGCTGGCGGCGTTCGGCGGTGCGCTGATCTCGCTGACGTTGTGGCTCACCGTGAGCTGGGCGACCACGCCCTACTACTACGGCAACGACCTCGCCTACCTGGTGGCCTGGGTCCCGCTCCTGCTGGCCGGTACGCCGAGGTTCTCCCTGGACGCCGCCCTGGCGAACCGCCGCAAGCGGCACGGGGCGCAGTTGTTCGGCTGAGGGCTGTCCCGCAGGCGGCTGGGGCGGTGCGGGAGGGCCGGGGCGAGGGCGGTGGTGCCGGGGCGCGGTGGTGGTGCCGTCGGTAGTCGTGTCACGCGCCTTTCGAGGAGGTGCGGTCGGTGTGCGGGTGGTGCGGGTGGTGCGGGCGGCGGGCCCTGGTCCAGACGGCTGCGGTGATGCCGGAGAGCAGCAGGCCGGCCGGGAGGGTGAGGAAGAGCCATGGGCCGGGGGCGTGCCAGAGGCCGAGGGCGTCGAGGCCGTAGGCCGTGCCGAGGGTGAGGGCGGTGAGGCCCGAGATCAGGCGGGCCGGTTCGAAGGGGTGGCGCTTCACCGGTGGGCTCCCTCAGGGGTCGGGGCGGTCGGCGCGGCGGGGGCCTGCGGGGCGGGTGCCGGTGGTGCGGGGGCCGGTTCGGCGCGGGTGACGGCGACCTGGCCGGCACCGAGATCGACGTTCAGCTCCACCGAGCCGCGCGGCTTCTCGCCCTTCTTGAGGCCGTCGGCGGGGAGGTCCACCGTCCGCCGTCCGGCCATGAGGTCCACGTCGTGCGGCGATTCGCCGGGCAGCTGGATGTCGCCGAGGCCGAGCGAGACATGGAGCCGGGCGGTGACCCCGTGCGGCAAGGTCACTTGAAGGCGGCCGGCGCCCACTTCCGCGCCGGTGTGGACCGTGCGGCCCGCCTTGAGGGGCAGGCCGGTGAGGTCCAACTCCCCCTCTCCCGAACCGAGCTCATACTGCGGCCGGACGGCGCTGAGCGTGGTGGGGGCCCAGGTGAGCTTCTGCCAGTGGGTGGTGATGGTGTCGGGCAGCGTCGTCGAGCCCGCCAGCAGCAGGGCCGTCAGCACCACCATGAAGACCGTGCCGCCGCCCGTGCGTCCGTACCAGGCGCTGAGCACCAGGCCGAGGCCGAAGACGACCAGTGCGCACGCCAGGCCCGCCTGGAGGGACGGCACCAGGCCGTCATGGCGGGAGACGGCGACCGCGGTGCCGCCACCGGCGAACAGCGCGAGCAGGAACGTCCAGCCCCCGATCGGGCGTCCGACGCGGCGGCCCCGGCGCGGGGCCCGCGGCGCACAGGTCGGCGGCGCGGGCGGACGGCCCGCGTCGGACCGGCCGTCGTGCCCGTACGGGGCCGTGGCCGTGCCGTGCTCGCCCCGGTAACTGAGGTCGAGGGGCAGCGGGGTGTTGTCGGGCCCCCACAGATAGCTCGGGCCCGCAGCCTCCCCGAAGCGCTGGGCGCGCCACCAGGAGGGACTGGCGGGCACCGGCGGCGCCTTGGTCTCGGGCGGGGCGTCGGCCACCGCCTGGGCCGTGGCGGTGTCCATCGCCTCTGGGCCCTCGGCCTCCACCAGCCGCCGCCGGCGCGACCAATAGGCGGAACCGGCCACCGCCAGCGTCAGCATGATGGCGAACGACATCATGCTGCCCTTGGCGAGGGTCGTCAGGAACAGTCCGCAGCCGACCAGCGCGAAGAGCAGGGCCGTCAGCGCGGCGCCTTCCACCCGGCCGGAGAGCAGCCGGCGGCCCTCGTTCTGGTCCTCGCCGTCGAGCGGGATGAGCAGCCAGGCGAAGCCATAGGCGATCAGCCCGAGGCCGCCGACGGAGAGCACGGCGAGCACGACCCGGAAGATCACCGGGTCGAGATCCCACTGCCGGCCCAGCCCGGCGCAGACTCCGCCGATCACTTTGTGCCGCCGGCTGCGGCGCAGCGGCGGATGCGAGGCGGGGCCGGCGGGCGCCGACTCCTCGATGTGGGCTGCATCGTTCATGAGGCCATGGTGACAAGGGCGGCAGCGCCGCGACATCCGTGGAAACCCTGGCACATCCCTGAGATCCGGTGAGGGCGGCCCTGAGATGCCCCAGGGGGGTCCCGAAACCCCTCGCGCGCGCGCATATGCCCCTGCGCCCGTGCCCGGGGGGAAGAACAGATGTGGACGGGTGGTGGCCGGGGGGCTGTCCGGCCGCATCGGCGACTATCGTTGCGCCCTGGATACGTACGGGTTTCCGGAGGGGCGTGCGGTGACGGAGGCGGCGTCGGTGGACGAGGGGCGACTGGTCGCCGGGCGGTATCGCCTGGTTGAGCGGATAGGCCAGGGCGGTATGGGTACCGTCTGGCGGGCCCGGGACGAACTGCTCGGCCGTCAGGTCGCGGTGAAGCGTCTGCATGTCTCACCGCAGCTGGACGAGGACGAACTGGCAACGCGCTATGAGCGCACCACCCGTGAGGCCCAGGCAGCTGCGCGCATCAATCACCCCAATGTGGTGAGCGTCCACGACGTCGTGGACGACGCCGGGATGCCCTGCATCGTCATGGAGTACGTCCCCTCCACAACGCTCGGCGACGCCATCAAGGAGGCCGCGCGGATCGACAGTTCGGTGGAGCCGCGCGAGGCCGCCCGGATCGGACGCGGCATGGTGGCGGCGCTGCGGGCCGCACACTCCGCCGGTGTGCTGCACCGTGACGTCAAGCCGGGCAATGTGCTGCTCGGTGAGGACGGCCGCGTCGTCCTCACCGACTTCGGTATCGCGGTCGCCACCGGCGCCTCCACGCTCACCAAGACGGGCGAGCTGGTGGGCTCCATCGACTACTTGGCGCCCGAGCGCGTCAAGGGCGGCACCCCGGGCCCCGCCTCCGACCTGTGGGCGCTGGGGGCGACGCTCTATCAGGCGGTCGAGGGACGCTCGCCGTTCCGGAAGCCCACCGCGGTCGAGACGGCGTACGCGATCGCCATGGACCCCCTGGTGGCGCCCCGCAACGCCGGGACGCTGGCCCCGCTGATCGAGGCGCTGCTCGCCAAGGAGCCGGCCGAACGGCCGACGGCCGAGGTCGTCGAGCTGGCGCTGCGCGCGGCCGAAGCCGACGCGGAGACCGCGCTGATGGGCTGGTCGACGATGACCCTGGGGACGGTCGGACGGGGCCGCCGCCCCGAGCGGGCCACCCCGGACGGCGAGTCGGAGGCGCCCACCCGCCCCGTGCACGATACGGGCGAGGTGGCGGCCACTTCGGACCGCGGCACCGGCAACGGGGCGCGTACGGGCGCGGTAACGGGTGTGGGGGCCGGCGCTGTTCCGGTCACCGGGGGCGAGGCCCTGACCGGCCCGGTCGCCGTTCCGGACGTGACCGGCGCCGGACGGTCCACCGACCGCGCCGACGTGTTGCCCGGCAGCACGGCGCCCCGTAAGAAGCACGCCCGGATCGTGGTCTGGAGCGTCATCGGGGTGCTGGTCGCCGGCGGCGGCGCGGGCACGACCTGGTACCTGATGCACCCCACCGAATCCGGTGGCTCCAGCAAGGCGACGGCGAACAAGAGCACCACCCCCGAGCTCCCCAAGGCCCCCGCCCACACCATCGGGCCGCCGCCGCCCCTTCCCGACGGTTACCACAGCGTCAAGGAGACCGCTCTTGGCGTCACCTTCCCGCTCCCCGACGGTTGGACGCGCAAGCCCCAGGACGGCGGTCGCCAGATCGTCTACACCTCGGAGCTCGCGCAGCTCACCGTCAGCGTCCTGGACTTCTCCTCGGGGGACCAGGTGCAGCACTTCAAGGAGGTGGAGAAGGCCTTCAAGCGGAAGTACCCCGTGTACCGGAATCTGCGCTTGCAGCCCACGGTCTTCCAGGACGATCCGGCCGCGATCTGGGAGTTCACCTTTGGCGGCCGGGCCCGTACCTTCCGGGGGATCGACCTGGGCTTCGGCCGCGAGGGCGGCAAGGAGTACGCGATCTACGTGTCCGCACCGGAGGCCGACTGGGCGAGGTACGAGAAGGTGTTCTCGACGGTGAAGGACGGCTTCCGCAGGACCGGCCCGCTGAGTTGAGGTGCCGGGCCGCCCGGTGCCGCGCGAGCAGTCGACGGCCCCGGCCCTGACCTCTCCCCGGAAACCTCAGGGACAGGTTCAGGGACGACCCTGATGCCCCGGGTCCGGGAACCGTGTGACGATCGGGGACATGACCAGCGCCCCACCCCGCGCCGAGACGGGCTACGCCCCGGCGCCGGACCCTGACGACCCGCCTGTGCGCAAGCTCTACCGCAGCGCCGACGGGCGGCTGCTCGGTGGCGTCGCGCGGGGGCTCGCGGGGCATCTCGGACTGCCGGTCTCCTGGGTGCGGATCGTGTTCGTGGCCCTGTTCATGGCCGACGGGATGGGCGCCCTGCTGTATGCCGCGTTCTGGTTCTTCGTCCCGCTGGGCGTCGGAGGCGTGGAGCACCGGCAGCCCGCCCCGGCCGACGGCAGGCGCCGCCTGCTGCGCCACCGGCCCGACAAGGGCCAGGTCTTCGCGCTGATCACGCTGCTCATCGGAGCCTCGATCGTCGCCTCCCGCTTCCAGCTGGGCCGGGCCGACGGCTATCTCTGGCCGGTGCTGCTGATCGGCGCCGGTGTCGCCCTGGTGTGGCGGCAGGCGGACAACTCCCGCCGCGCCCAGTGGCTGGAGCTCGGCCGCCGCAAGGGCCTGCTGCCGATGGTGCGCGGTGCGGCCGGAGTGCTGCTGGTGGGCGTCGGGGTGACGGGCATCGTCGTGCTTCAGGGCTCGGTGCGCCATCTCGGTTCGGTGCTGCAGGCCGCGCTCGCCGTCGTCGTCGGCATAGCGCTGCTGGCGGGCCCCTACCTCGTGCGGATGGCCCAGGACCTCTCCGAGGAGCGGCTGATGCGCATCCGCGCCCAGGAGCGCGCCGAAGTGGCCGCCCATGTCCATGACTCGGTCCTGCACACCCTCACCCTGATCCAGCGCAATGCCGACGACCCCCGGGAGGTGGCGCGGCTGGCCCGCGCGCAGGAGCGTGAGCTGCGCGCCTGGCTCTACAAGCCCGAGGGCCGCGGCAAGGAGGAGGACGAGGAGCCGGCCACCCTGGCGGAGGCGGTCCGCAAGTCCGCCGCCGAGGTGGAGGACCACCACGGAGTCCCCATCGAGGTCGTGGTCGTCGGCGACTGCCCGCTGGACGAGCCGCTGGGCGCCCAGATGCAGGCCGCCCGCGAGGCGATGGTCAACGCCGCGAAATACGGCGGCGAGGGCGGCGCGGTGCAGGTGTTCGCCGAAGTGGAGGGCCGTACGGTCTTCGTCTCGGTGCGCGACCGCGGCCCCGGATTCGACCTGGACGCGGTCCCTGAGGACCGGATGGGCGTACGGGAGTCCATCATCGGCCGTATGGAACGCCACGGCGGCACCGCCCGGCTCCGGTCCGCCCCCGAGGGCGGCACGGTCGTCGAGCTGGAAATCGAGCGCGCGGCGGCGGAGCGCGAGATATGACCGGGCCGGGCGAGGGGCGGCCGGAGGCGACAGCGCGCGCCGGGGCACGGGATGATGACGGGGCAGACACCGAGGGACGGGCGGAAGAGATGAGCAGCGAGGACGCACAGCAGGACGGGACCGGCGGGGCGGCCGAGGGCCGGACCGTTCGGGTCGTGCTGGTCGACGACCACCGGATGTTCCGTACGGGCGTCCAGGCCGAGATCGGCGAGACCGGGCGCACCGGCGTCGAGGTCGTCGGCGAGGCGGCCGACGTCGACCAGGCGCTCACGGTCATCACGGCCACCCGCCCCGAGGTCGTCCTCCTGGACGTCCACCTCCCCGGGGGCGGCGGCGTCGAGGTGCTGCGCCGCAGCGCCGCGATGATGACCGACGCCGAGCGCCCGGTCCGCTTCCTGGCGCTCTCCGTCTCCGACGCGGCCGAGGACGTCATCGGCGTCATCCGGGGCGGCGCCCGCGGCTATGTCACCAAGACGATCACTGGCACGGACCTGGTCGACGCGATCTTCCGGGTCGCCGATGGCGACGCGGTCTTCTCCCCGCGGCTGGCCGGCTTCGTCCTGGACGCCTTCGCCTCGTCGGACGCCCCGCCGATCGACGAGGACCTCGACCGCCTCACCCAGCGCGAGCGGGAGGTCCTGCGGCTGATCGCCCGCGGCTATGCCTACAAGGAGATCGCCAAGCAGCTGTTCATCTCCGTGAAGACCGTCGAGTCCCATGTCTCCGCGGTGCTGCGCAAGCTCCAGCTCTCCAACCGCCATGAGCTGACCCGGTGGGCCGCGGCCCGGCGGCTGGTCTGACCTGCGGAAGCAGTACGGGGCGGGCGCGCGCACCGCTTCATGACGAGGGGGTAACAAAGCGCCATAGAAGGGCAACCAGGATCCCGCGGATCAGCATCTAAAGGCGCGGAGAGGCTCACTGCCGAAGGCGGGGCCGGAACCATCCCCACGTCCTTCGCGTAGTTTGTCCTGGAAGCGAGATCCCGATGAGCCTGACGGGCACGCCCTTCTTCCTCACCTCGCTCATGCTGCTGATCGTCGCGGTCGTGCTGCCCTTCGCCCTCTGGGGCCGAATAGCCGGGCCGCCTCTGGTGCGCGGTGCCGCCCGGCTGCTGATGCTGCTGTTCGCCCAGGTCACGGCCATCACCGTGGTCTTCGTCCTGGTCAACAACGCCAACAGCCTCTACGACACCTGGGGTGATCTGCTCGGCACCGACAGCCATGTCGAGGCGGCCCGCGACCTCGGCCCCGACGGCATGGGCGGCCGGCAGGTCGCGCATGAGCCCAAGCAGCTCCAGCGCTTCCGCCCGGCGGACGACCCCAAGGTGGGCGCCGGTGTCCAGATGACCGACCTCCAGGGCAAGATCTCGGGGGTGCGGGGCGAGGTGTACGTCTGGCTGCCGCCGCAGTACAACGACCCCGCCTACCGGACCAAGAAGTTCCCGGTGGTCCAGCTGCTGCCCGGCTACCCCGGCTCGGCGAAGTCCTGGCTGGGCTCGCTGCACGCGGCCGAGCAGCTGATGCCGCTGATGCAGAGCGGTGCGGTCAAGCCGGCCATCCTGGTGGCGCCCCGGACCAACCTGCTCCCCGGTGTGGACACCGGATGCGTCAACCTCCCCGGCAAGGTCAACGCCGACAGCTGGCTGACCGTCGACGTCCGCAAGATGATCATTGACAACTTCCGGGCCGGCGACAAGCCCGACTCCTGGGCCCTGGCCGGGTATTCGGCCGGTGCGCACTGCGCCACCAAGCTCGCGCTGGCCCACCCCGACCGTTACCGTGCCGCGGTCGCCATGTCCGGCTACAACGACCCGGCGCTGGAGCGCGACTCGCTGGCCGGCAAGGACCCCAAGCTGCGCACCGAGTCCAACCCGCTGCACATCCTGCAGTCGGCCAACGCGGCCGGCAAGCCGCCGCGTACCGCGCTGTATGTGTCGGGCGCGGCCCGCGACGGCTACCAGTCCGGCCTCGCCCTGCGGCAGTTCGCGCAGCTCCCGACGACGGTGACGGTGCAGCTGATCCCGGCGAACGCGGGCGGCCACACCACGGCGGTCTGGGAGCACCAGGTCCCGCAGATCTTCCGCTGGCTGGGGACACAGCTCAGGGCGTGACCACACGGGGACGGCCCCGGGCCCTCGCCGCAACCGGGACCGCACCCGGGACCGGGCCGGGGACGCCACCGGCAAGATCGCCACCGGGGCCGCCAAGGCCCGAATCCCTTTCCGCGCCCGGCAGTCCGGCACTCCCGCCGCGCACTCCCTCCCCGTTACGCGGGCCGGGTCGCCGCCGCGAACGGCATCTGGTCGATCGGCGCGATCCGTACAGGCGCTCCCGGGTGTGGCGCGTGGATCATCCGGCCGTCCCCGACGTAGATCCCCACATGGCTGATGCCCGAGTAGAAGAACACCAGATCACCGGGGGCGAGTTGGGAGCGGGCGACCCGCGGCCCGGAGCTGATCTGGGTGTAGGTCGTACGGGGCAGGGCGACCCCGCCGGCCTTCCAGGCGGCCTGGGTCAGCCCCGAGCAGTCGTAGCCGGCGGGCCCCGTCGCGCCCCAGACGTACGGCTTGCCGAGGGCGCTGTAGGCGAAGGAGACGGCGCGGGCGGCGCGGGGGTTGGGCGCCTGCGCCGCGGCGGCCCCCACCGCGCCGGGAAGCCGGCTGAGCGTGCCGCCCCCGTGGCCGTCCTCCTGGCCTGTACGGCCCTGGCCGGGCCCGCTCCGTGCGCCGTCCCGGGCCGTCATCCGCTGCCGCTGCTCCGCGGTCAGCCGGGACAGCAACTGCTCGGCGGCGTCCAGCTTGTGTACGACGGTGACCCGGTGCTTCTTCAGCTGCGCCTCGGTGTCCGCCAGCCGCTCCACGGTGTCCTCGGCCCGCTGCCGGACCTGCCGGACGCTGCCGAGCCGGCGCGCGTAACCGGCCACGGCGGTCGCCTGATGGCTGCCCGTACGCTCCAGCACCGCGGCGCCGTCCAGATAGCGCTGCGGGTCCGCGGACAGCAGCAGCCGTACGGTCGGGTCGATGCCGCCGGAACGGTACTGGCCGGCGGCCATCGCGCCCAGTTCGGCGCGGGCGGCGTTCAGCTTCCCGGTCCTGCGGGCGGCCTCGTCCTGGAGCCTGCTCAGCTCCTCCCGTGCCGTGTCGGCGGAATCCTTCGCACCGTTGTAGCTCTGCGTGGCCACCTCTGCCTCCTGGTACAGCGCGTCGACCCGGTTCTTTACCTGGGCGGGGGTGAGCCGGTGTGCGGCGTGGCCGGCGGCGTCGAAGTCGGGGGTGAGGGGGGCGGCTGCGGCCTGTGCGAGGCCGAACGTGGGGGCGGCGCCGGCCAGCGCCAGGGTGGCGGCCGTACGGGCGGTGCGCGCGCTGCGCGAGCCGCCACCGGTGAGGGAGGCGAGCGGATGCTGCCGGGGCTTGCGGTGCGAGGCCACGGTGGCCGTCACTTCCTTCCCTTCGAGCCGCGGGTCCGGCGGCGGTCCGTCACGGGGGCAACGGACCGCCGCCGCACCTCTCGGCGGGGGCGGCCGACGGAACGCCGGTGGGAGACCGGCGAGGCGGGGAGTCGGCCGCCTGGAGGAGGACGCTAAGCCTGGGTGTCGCGGCAGTGAGTGTGCTTGCCCGGCATTGTCCGCTTTCGACCGCGGCGGGTACGCGGGTGACCGCGGCGCCATGGCCGTACGGCCGGGACCGGCCTGGCCTGACCGAAGCGGCGATAGTGGGCGCCCTGCCCGAAGGGCCGTGCTATACGGCGGCTACGATCCAGCACTATGGACGTAGTAACCAATATCTTCGTCGGCCTGCACATCATCGGCATCGCCTCCCTGCTGGGCGGCTTTCTGACCCAGATGAAGGCGATGAGCGCGGGCACCGCCCGCTTCGTGCCGGCCATGCTGCACGGCGCGCTGACGATGCTGGTCACCGGCATCGTGCTGGTCGGCCTCAACCAGGCCCAGGATCACCCGCTCAACAACATCAAGCTCGGCATCAAGATGGCCGTCCTGGTGGTGATCCTGGCGCTGGTCTACGTCAAGCGGGACGACGAGACGGTCGACAAGGCGCTCTTCGGCGCGGTCGGCGGCCTGACCGTGGCCAACATCTTCATCGCGGTGCTCTGGACCTGACGAGCGCCCCACTACGGCACACCGCGCGGTCCTCGCCTTCGAATCCGGAGGCGACGGCCGCGCGGTGGCGTGTGGGGGGTTGACCGTGGGGGGTGGTCTGGTGGGGGAGCGGGCCGGGGTCAGCCCGGGCGGACGCTCCCGTATATCGGCATGTAGTAGATCGACTCCTCCCGGACGCTGGCGCCCGGCTTCGGAGCGTGGACCATCTTCCCGTCGCCCAGGTACATGCCGACATGGCTGATGTCGTTATAGAAGAAGACCAGGTCGCCGGGCTGAAGATCCTTGGTGGCCACCCGCTGGCCCACCTTGACCTGGTCCCAGGTCGTCCGCGGCAGATCGACACCCGCCGCCTTCCACGCCGCCTGGGTCAGCCCCGAGCAGTCGTAGGACGTGGGTCCGGTCGCGCCCCAGACATACGGCTTGCCGATCTGGGCGCGGGCGAAGGCGAGCGCCTTGGCGCCCTTGCTGGTGGTGGAGTCGCCCGTGGAGCCGCCCGTGGACCCGCCCGTGGAGCCACTACCGGTGGAGCCGCCCGTCGAGCCGCCGCCGTCCTGCTGCCGCTGGCGCTCCCGCTCCTGCTGCTTGCGCGCCTCCTCCGCGGCCCGGCGCTTGGCCGCCGCCTCCTTCTGGCGCTCCAGCTCCGCCAGCCGCGCCTTCTCCTGCGCGGTCAGCCGGGACAGCAGCTGCCGGGCCTCGGCCAGCTTGTCCTGGACGGAGCGCTTGGACTCCTTGAGGGAGGCCTGCGACTCCTGCAACCGCTCCAGGCTGCGGGTCGCCTGGGCGCGCTGCTTGGTGGCCGCCGCCTGCTGCTCCTGGTAGTCGGTGACGGCCTGCTTCTGCCGGCCGGTCAGCCGCTCCATGAGGTGGTTGCGGTCGACGAACTGCTGCGGGTCCTTGGCGAGCATCAGCTGCGCCGTCGGGTTCATGCCGCCGGTCCGGTACTGCGCCGAGGCAAAGGTGCCCAACAGGCGCCGGGACTCGTTCATCTTCTCGGCGCGCTTGGCGGAGGCGTCGAGCAGACTGTCCACGGTGTGGCGCTGGCCGTCGGCGCGCTCCTTGGCGGCGTTGTATTTCTGGGTGGCCACTTCGGCCTGGTGGTAGAGGTCGTCGACCTTCTGTTTGACCTCTTCGACGGTGGGCTTGGGCGCCCTGGGGGCCGCTTCGGCGGACTGCGAGAGCAGGGTGACCGAGGCGAGGGCGGCGGTGGTGAGGCCGGCCGCCGTACGGCGGCCTGTGGGTGAGGCGAGAACGCTGGTGCGCGGCTTGCGATGCGACGCCAAGGCCGGCAACTCCTTCCGTGGACCGCCTACCGGGTTAGCTGTCGGGTTCGGGCGGTGTCGCTGACGGAAGGCTTGCCCTACGGTCCGGACGTCCACTGGCGACGGCCGTACGGATCGATTCACCCCGGTGGTGCTGGTGGGTCCCCGGCTCCGGGTGCCTGAGGGCAGGGCCGGACTCGGCGTCGGCGGCCCGTGCGAACCTGTCGTTCGCGGGGAGGCGGGCTGCCTGAGCGAGGACGTTAGCCAACTCGTGTGGCTTCTGTGAAGGCTGATGTTCGATATGCCCGAAACCTTTTCGTGACCTGAACGCGATGCGGGGGTTGTTGTGGCAGATGTCGGATTCGGGTAGACGAAGCGCCGCCCGCCCGGCGCCCGGCCGCCGGCCTCCTGACCTGGCGCTGCGCGGGGGGCCGCCCGGTGGTGGCGCGCAATCCGCCACTCCGCGGCGGACTGTCAGTGCGGCGGCCTAGACTCGGTGGGCGATGAGCAGCCTCTTTGACGACAGCTTCCTGGCGGACCTCGGCCACAAGGGCGAGGAGGAGCACCCCCCGCCCCCCGAGGACGAGCACGGCCCGGCCCCGGAGGACGAGCACGGCCCGGCCCCGGAGGAGATCCCCGCCGACCTCTTCGGCGGGAGGTTCGACGCGCCCGCGCCCAGGGAGCCGTACTACCGCGACGGCGCCGCCCGCCCCGCCATCGACCCGGCGGCGCTGCTGGAGGGGCTCAACGACGAGCAGAAGGCCGCCGTGGTGCACACGGGCGGTCCGCTGCTGATCGTCGCCGGTGCCGGCTCCGGCAAGACCCGGGTGCTGACCCACCGCATCGCGCATCTGCTCGCCGAGCGCCATGTACACCCCGGCCAGATCCTCGCGATCACGTTCACCAACAAGGCCGCCGGTGAGATGAAGGAGCGCGTCGAGGAGCTGGTCGGCCCGCGCGCGAACGCCATGTGGGTCTCCACCTTCCACAGCGCCTGCGTCCGCATCCTGCGCCGCGAGTCCAAGAAGCTGGGCTTCACCTCGTCCTTCTCGATCTACGACGCCGCCGACTCCAAGCGCCTGATGGCCCTGGTCTGCCGCGATCTGGATCTGGACCCCAAGCGCTACCCGCCCAAGTCCTTCAGCGCGAAGATCTCCAACCTCAAGAACGAGCTCATCGACGAGGAGACCTTCGCCGGCACCGCTGCCGATGGTTTTGAGAAGACGCTCGCCGAGGCGTACGCGATATACCAGGCACGGCTGCGCGAGGCCAACGCCCTGGACTTCGACGACATCATCATGACCACGGTCAATCTGCTCCAGGCCTTCCCGGACGTCGCCGAGCACTACCGCCGCCGCTTCCGCCATGTCCTCGTCGACGAGTACCAGGACACCAACCACGCCCAGTACACCCTCGTGCGCGAACTGGTCGGCCCCGCGGAAACCGCCGCCGAGCTGTGCGTCGTCGGTGACGCCGACCAGTCGATCTACGCCTTCCGCGGCGCCACGATCCGCAACATCCTCCAGTTCGAGGAGGACTACCCGGACGCGACCACGATCCTGCTGGAGCAGAACTACCGCTCCTCGCAGACGATCCTGTCCGCCGCCAACGCCGTCATCGAGCGCAACGAGAACCGCCGCCCCAAGAACCTCTGGACGGACGCCGGCGCCGGCCCCAAGATCACCGGCTATGTCGCCGACACCGAGCACGACGAGGCCCAGTTCGTCGCCGACGAGATCGACCGGCTGACGGACGCCAAGGACGCCAAGGCCGGCGATGTCGCCGTCTTCTACCGCACCAACGCCCAGTCCCGGGTCTTCGAAGAGATCTTCATCCGGGTCGGGCTGCCCTACAAGGTCGTCGGCGGGGTGCGCTTCTACGAGCGCAAGGAGGTCCGCGATGTGCTCGCCTATCTGCGGGTGCTCAGCAACCCCGAGGACACCGTCCCGCTGCGCCGCATCCTGAACGTGCCCAAGCGCGGCATCGGCGACCGCGCCGAGGCGATGATCGACGCCCTGTCGGGGCGCGAGAAGATCACCTTCCCGCAGGCACTGCGCCGGGTCGACGAGGCATACGGCATGGCGGCCCGGTCCGCCAACGCCGTCAAGCGCTTCAACGTCCTCATGGAGGAGCTGCGGACCATCGTCGAGTCCGGCGCCGGCCCCGCCACCATCCTGGAAGCGGTCCTGGAGCGTACGGGCTACCTCGCCGAGCTCCAGGCCTCCACCGACCCCCAGGACGAGACCCGGATCGAGAACCTCCAGGAACTCGCCGCCGTGGCCCTGGAGTTCGAGCAGGACCGCGGCGAGGCCGCGACAGAGGGGGCTGCCGCCCCGGGTCCCGGCACCCTCTCGGACTTCCTGGAGCAGGTCGCGCTGGTCGCCGACTCCGACCAGATCCCGGACGAGGACGAGGAAGGCAGCGGCGTCATCACCCTCATGACGCTGCACACCGCCAAGGGCCTGGAATTCCCGACCGTCTTCCTGACCGGCATGGAGGACGGCGTCTTCCCGCACATGCGCTCGCTGGGCCAGACCAAGGAGCTGGAGGAGGAGCGCCGGCTGGCCTATGTCGGCATCACCCGCGCCCGCGAGCGGCTCTACGTCACCCGCTCGACGATGCGCAGCGCCTGGGGCCAGCCCTCGTACAACCCGCCCTCCCGGTTCCTGGAGGAGATCCCGGTCGACTACGTGGAGTGGAAGCGGACGGGCCCGGCGACGCCCTCCGCCTCCATGGGCGGCCTGTCGGCGGGCGGCGGAGGCGGCTTCGGCTCCTCCTTCTCGTCGTCGCGCGCCAAGGGCCCCAGCGGCTTCGCGACCCGCCGCTCCCAGGACCGCCCGGCGGCCTCGCTGGCCATCGGCGACCGCGTCACGCACGACAGCTTCGGCCTCGGCACGGTCGTCGGCGTCAAGGGCAGCGGCGACAACGCCGAGGCGACGATCGACTTCGGCGGCGAGAAGCCCAAGCGGCTGCTGCTGCGGTATGCGCCGGTGGAGAAGCTGTAACGAAAGCCGGAAGCCCCCGGGGACATACCTCGGGGGCTTCGACGGAGCCGTCGGAGGTCAGTTCGGGTCGAGGCCGTGGTCGCGCAGCCACGGCAGCGGGTCGACCGCCGCGCCGCCGCCGGGACGCACCTCGAAGTGCAGATGCGGTCCGGTGGAATTGCCGGAGTTGCCCGAATAGGCAATCTGGTCACCGGCCTTGACCGACCCGGAGCGGATCTTGGTGCTGCTGAGGTGGCAGTACCACGTCTCGGTGCCGTCGGGCGCCGTCACGATCGCCATGTTGCCGTAGGCGGAGTTCCACTGGGTGCGCACGGTGCCGTCGGTGGCGGACATGACCGGGGTGCCGTAGCTGACCGGGAAGTCGATACCGGTGTGCAGCGACATCCAGTTCACCCCGGCCTGGCCGAACTGGGCGCTCAGCCCGTGCTGCTTGACCGGCAGCAGGAACTTGGGCCGCGCCGCCTCCTTGCGGGCAGCCTCCTCCACCTTGCGCTTGCGCTCCTGCGCCTGGCGCTCCTTGAGGTCGATCCGCTCCTGCGTACGGCTGGCCCGGTCGCGGAAGTCGTCGGCGCTGGCGCTGAGTCCGGCGAGCTGGGTGTCGAGCTTGTTGTTGGCCGCGGCCGGTTTGACGGCCCCGGCGTCGGGCGCGGCCTGGGTGGTCGCCTCGTCCTTGTCGGCGCCGCCGAAATCGGTGACGGCAGCGGCGGCCGCGGCGCACACGCCCATGGCGGCGACCGAGGGCACCGCGACGGTCAGCAGCGCCGACCGCTTCGCCGTACGCCGCCGGCCCCGGCCGCGGACGGCCTTCCCGGCGTCCGGCCCGGCGACCCGCCGGCCGGCCGGGGCGGGGGCCGCGGGGGTGATCGGCATGGCCTGCGTCATGGCGTCCGCCACGGCCGCGGCCTCGCTGTAGCCCTCGGCGTCGCCGGGGGAGTGCTCGTCGGCCTCGGTCCGGCCGGTGTCGTACGGGTCGTGCGCGGGCCGGTCGCTGTCGGGGCCGCCGTTGCTGAAGTGCCCGGCCTCGTCCCAAGTGGCGCGGTCCCACTGGAGGGTGTCGGTCGGGGGCGGTCCGGCCTGCGCCGGGATATTGGCGATCAGGTCCTGGTCCGTGGTCGACCAGATCGCGGTGGCCTCGTAGCTCGCGGTCTCCTGGAGCGCGCTGGCCTGCCGGTCGAAGGCGTCGAACGCGTCGGCGGCCTCGTACGCGCCGGTGGCGTAACTGCCGGTGTCATACGTGCCGGTGGCGTAGCTCCCGGTGTCGTAGCCGCCGTGACCGTACGCGGTGGCGTCATAACCGGCTGTCTCGTGCCCGGACGGGGCGTACGCGGTCGCGTCGTGCGCCGAGGCGTCGTAGGTGGTGTGCGCGTACGGGTCGTAGCCCGCGTCGGACACCTGCGGGTCGACGGCGGCATAGACGCCGGTGCCCCACCCGCCGGTCTCCCATGCGCCGGTGTCCCACTGGGGTGAGGCGTAGCCGCCGGTGTCGTACGCGCCGGTGGCGTAGCCGCCGCCCGCCGGGTACGTCCCCGTGTCATAGGTGTCGGCGCCGTGGCTGCCGGTGCCGTAGACGCTCATGCCGTAGGCGCCCGCCGCGTGCGTACCGGTGTCGTACATCCCGGTGTCATAGGTGCCGGTGTCGTACATACCGGTCTCGTACGAGCCGGGGAGCGAGCCGAAGAGGGGGTCGCCGTTGCCGTATTCGGCGACGCCGGCCGGGGCCTGCTGTGCATAGGAGTCGTAAGCCGGGTAATGCGCATACGAGGCGTCGGCAGGAGAGCCGGTCGGAGGCTGGGCCTCCGAGGGGTGACGGTCGTTCACCAACTTCTCTTTCGCCTCGGCAGCAGGAGAATTAGCGGCGACTGTACCCGGCGGTACGCGACGGCGACAATCTTCAACTGGTTTTGGGCTAGGCCAGATCGGGCATTTGGCCGCCTTTCGGCAGTCCCCATGCGAGCTCTTGGCGCCTCGTTCGATGTTTGTTCGACTCCACGTCAAGATCATGTCGTCGATGCGGCCTCGATGCGGCGTCGTGACGGCCTTCCGCGGACGCCTGGCAGGTCGTCGCGGCCGGCCGGTCAGGCCACCGAAATGGTGTCCGCGGCTCCTTCCGCCGTTTCCGCCGCGGTCAGCGCTTCTCGTATTCCGGCGGCGACGGTGCCATTGACCGGCAGGGCGAGATGTCCGACACCGGCGACATGCACGTTGTACGCGAGCAAATCAGGGTGACTGATTTTCGCTGTTGTGGCCGGAACCATCACCTGATCCTCCGCACTCCAGAAAGCCACGAATTGCGTGCGGCAATTCGGCGCCGGGCGCGCCAACTCCGCTATCACCTCGGAATCGGGGCGCATCTGGCGGACGAGGGGGTGCGCCGACAGCAGGGGCGCGATACGGGTACCGGAGTGCGGGGTGCCGAGCGTGACCACCGTACGGACGCGGATGTCGCCGCCCAGCCGCTGTACGTAATAGCGGGCGATGAGCCCGCCGAGGCTGTGGCCCACGAGATCCACCCGGCGATGGCCGGTCCGGGCGCAGACCTCCTCCACATGGCGGCCGAGCAATTCGGCGGCCTTACGGAGATCGCAGGTCAGCGGGGAGTAGTTGAGCGCCTCGACATGGCGCCAGCCGTGCCGGTGCAGTGAGCGGCGCAGCAGCAGGAAGACGGAGCGGTTGTCGATGAAGCCGTGGAGCAGGAGGACCGGCGGATGGGCCCGGCCCTCGGTCGGCAGCATCGTGGGCGCGCCGGGGGCGGGCTGCGGAATCCCCGGCTCCAGGAGCCCTTCCGGGGGCCCGGCCGCGGGGTGGGGTGCGGGCAGTGGCAGGGGGCGTTCCTGGGAGATGCCGGTCGGATAGAGCAGGAGATGGCCGGCGAGGATCGCCAGGTCCACGACCGCGCTGCGCAGGAGAAGCGAAGAGGCGCGGTTGGGGAGCAGGCGCGCGCACCGGAACGGTGTGGAAACCAGGCGCGCGATCAGCAGAGGTGCGGAGAGAAAGGGCAGGGCCTGCATGGCCGACCTCCCGAACGGCACGCGGAAGGCGGCGTCGACCCCCGTATGCCCTCGTGGGAAGCCCTGGGCGGCGATGACGGGCAGGCGGCTGATCGCGCTGATGCGTGCCCGGCGGCTCGGTGGCCCGGCGGTGGCTCCCCGTGCGCCCGGCCCGCGCCCTGCGCCGCCCGGCTCCGGCGGCACGACACGCGGGACGCGGCGCGTAGCGAACGTGTCCCATGTGTGATTTCCCCCTCCCCGGATGTCACGAAACGGCTGGGTACGGGATGCTGGCGATAACGTTCGTTCACGCTCGTGGCCGCCGGATCGCGGTCGCGCGATCGATTGTCGGCTCGGCGGCACCACAGTGCCGTGCATGGCTTGGAGGCAGTGATGAGTGTGGCTCGGCATGACGGAGCGCAAGCGGGGAGCCAGGGCGCGGCGGGCAGGTCGGGGCCGATCCGTGTGGTCGTGGCCAAGCCGGGCCTGGACGGGCACGACCGGGGCGCCAAGGTCATCGCGCGGGCGCTGCGCGACGCCGGTATGGAGGTGATCTACACCGGGCTGCACCAGACCCCCGAGCAGATCGTCGACACCGCGATCCAGGAGGACGCCGACGCGATCGGGCTGTCCATCCTCTCCGGGGCGCACAACACCCTCTTCGCGAAGGTCATCGCCCTCCTGGAGGAGCGGGACGCGGCGGATATCAAGGTCTTCGGCGGCGGCATCATCCCCGAGGCGGACATCGCCCCGCTCAAGGCCCAGGGCGTCGCGGAGATCTTCACGCCGGGCGCCACGACCGCCTCGATCGTGGAGTGGGTCCACGCGAACGTCCGCTCGCTGGCGGTCTGAGACACCGGGGGGCTGGAGCGGCCCCTGTTGCGGCGGCCCGGCCCCCCGGCGGCCGGGCCGTTGTGGGGCCCGGGGCGGCGGGCCTGGTGGGCGCGGTCATGGCACGCGGGGTTCTGGTACGCGGGGGCCTGGCGTGGCTCCGTCGGCGTTGGTGGGCGCGGGACCGGGACCGGCACCGGCGTCGTCCCCGTTAGGCGGCGGGGTGAGTTCCGTACGCATCGTGGCGCGCAGGCGCAGGGTGCCGACGAGGCGCTGGAAGGCCTCGGACCAGTAGCCGCCGGAGCCGGGCGAGGCGCCCTCCGGCTCGTCCGTGACGGCCGTGAGCATGTCGAGACGGTCCGCGGCGGCCGGGTCCAGGCAGCGCTCGGCCAGGCCCATCACCCCGCTGAAGCTCCAGGGGTAGCTGCCCGCGTCCCGGGCGATGTCCAGGGCGTCGACCACCGCTCCGCCGAGCGGCTCGGCCCACGGGACCGCACACACCCCGAGCATCCGGAAGGCCTCGGACAGGCCGTGCGCCGCGATGAACTCCGCCACCCACCGGGCCCGTTCGTCCCCGGGAAGTACGGTCAGCAGCTTCGTCAGGTCCCGTGACGAGCCGGCCGGGGCGACCTCGGCGGCCTGGGACGGTGCGGCCGGGGCGCCCAGCAGCGCCCGTGCCCAGTCGGTGTTCCGCTGGCGCACGGCGGCGCGGCACCAGGCATCGTGCAGCTCCGTCCGCCAGTCGTCGCCCACCGGCAGCGCGATGATCGCCGCCGCGCCCCGGCCCCCGAAGCGTGCGTGCCAGCCGTCCAGTGGTGTGGCCTCCACCAACTGGCTCAGCCACCAGGACCGTTCGCCCCTACCGGAGGGCGGTTTGGCGGCCACGCCGTCCCGTTGCATCCCCGGATCGCACTCATGGGGCGCCTCCACCGCGATCACCGGTGTGCCGGCCGTACGGTCCAGGCCGATGCAGGTGTGCGCCCGCTGCGCCATACGGGCCGCGAGGGCGGAGCCGGGGAGCGTGGAGAGCAGTTCGGCGGCCGTGGCGCGGACGTTGCGGCTGCGGTCGGACAGGGCCTGTTCGAGGAAGGGCTCATCGGCCGCCGAGAGGTCCTCGCGCAGCGAGTCGAGGAACATCAGACGGTCCTCCGCCCGTTCCGTGGACCAGGTCGTGGTCAGCAGCGCCAGGCCCGCGGACGGGTCCTGGCGGCGCAGGGCGGTCAGCAGGGCGACCCGCTCCGCGAACAGGCCCTCCTCCCATGTGCGCCGTATTGCCGCGGGGTCACCGTCGCCGGGGAGCCCGGCCCGGCTGCCGGTGCCCCGGAGTGCGAACTTCCATTCGGCGTTGAGCCGGGCCAGCCACAGGGCCCGCGGCCCCGCCAGGGCGAGCGCGGCGGGCCGCAGATCCGTACGGGCGCGGGCCGCGTCGAGCAGCGCGGGCAGCAGGACCTCCGGGGCGCGGTAGCCGTGGTCGACGGCGGCGGACAGCCACTGGGGCAGCAGTTCGGTGAGGTCGGGGGCCGTGCCACGGCGGCTGCCGCCCGCGCCGGCGCCGCGGTCGGCGAGCAGCAGGGACAGCCGGCGGCGGGCCGCGGGCGGCAGCGGGGGCCGCGGGTCGGCCGGGGCCGGAGCGGGCCGCTCACCGGCCAACGCGGGGCGCAGCGCGGCCCGGCGGCGCACCGTGCTCACCGCGGCCGCGTCCAGCAGCGCGGCCGCGGCGCCCTGCCCCGGCCGCGCCGCCACCGGCGGTGTCCGCCGCTCGGTCCCCAGCAGCGCGGCGCTCACGAGCTCGGACCAGGGGGCGGGGGCGTCCGGGGTGGCCACGGCGGAGGATGCGGGTGAAGTGGCGGGGAGGGGCGAAGTGGAGGGGGCGGGTGAAGTGGTGGGGGTGGGTGCGGCTGTCGGGGTGGTGCGCGTCATGCCCTTCCTCCAGGCATCGGGGGTGGACGGCGTCCGGGTGGGCCGGGGTGTCACGGCCGGGGCGCGGGTCACAGGGGCACCGGGGTGGGGTCCCAGGCGGTCAGCGGCAGGAAGCCGCGATGGCCGCATTCGCCGAAGACCGTGATCGGGGCCCCGCCCGACAGGGCGACGAGCTGCCACAGGCTCGTCCGGCCGACGCAGCGCGGGTCCAGTGGGAGCGCCGACTCGCCGTCCGCGTCGGCCAGTTGCCAGCCCGCCCCGTCGCGGCTCGGTATCGGGGTGACCTCGCTGAGCACCACCGGCCAGGAATCCAGCCACGGGTCGTCGCGCAGCGCGTCGCCGTACGCGGCCAGGGCGGCGTCGATACCACCGCCGGGGGGTACCGGCCCGTGGGTCACCGGAGCGTGCCGCTCACCGAAAGTGGCACGCAGCGGGCGGGCGCCCGGGTAGTAGGCCAGGTCCGCGTCGAGCACCAGGCCGGGCGGCAGCGCCAGGTCCAGGGGGCGGCCGGTGGAGCCGCCGAAGGAGAGATGCAGTGCCATCCGGCCGGTGCGCTCGCCGCGCAGAAAGATTCTGCGGGTGAGCAGCATGCCGTCGTCGCTGTCCTGTTGGGCGAGCACCAGCCAGCGGTCCCGGACCGTCGCCGCATCGGGGCCGGTCAGCAGATCCGCCGCTTCCGTGGTCAGCCCGACGCGTGCGCGGACCGTCGCCGCGAGCGGGCCCGGCAGCCGCTCGATACCGAGGAATCCCTGGTCGAGGAGGTGCAGCAGAGCGCACTCCTCCAGCAGCCGGGCCGGCCAGTCCGGTCCGGACGCCACCACCGACGACAACTCCCGTACGCGCGCGGCGAGTCCGGGGGCCTGGGCGTCGACCATGCGGGCCGCCGTCTCGTCCCAGGAGCCGCCCCCGTTCCCGTCCGCGGCCAGTCCGGACTGGAGCAGATCCTCCAGCCGCTGTTCCAGCTCCGTGGCGCCGGCGCCGATCCGCTGCATCCGGCGCTCCGCCCGCCGCCGGGCGGCCTCCGGGTCCGCGGGGGCGCGCGAGGGGGCGTCCGCGCCCGAGGGAGCGGCCGTGGCGCGTTCGGCCCGCTCCCGGCGTCCGGCCAGCCATTCGTCCGCCCAGGGGGACGGCTTCCCGGCCGCCACCTCTCCGCCGCCGCCCGCCCAGAGCAGCAGCAGCCCCAGGGCGTGCTTGCAGGGAAACTTGCGGCTCGGGCAACTGCACTTGAAGGCGGGACCGTTGAGGTCCACGACGCTCTGATACGGCTTCTTGCTGCTGCCCTTGCACTGCCCCCACACCGCGCCCCCGTCCGCGCCCGTTTCCGACCACGGCCCGGGCGCCGCGAGCTTGCCGCCCGCTCTGCGTGATGCCTCGTCAGGTGTCAGTGCGAGCACCTGATCCGTCGTCCAGCGTTCCCCCTGCGGATTCATGTCTCCGACGCTACGGCGCCCCACTGACAATCGCCGTGCGCCGCCACGAACTTGCAGGCCAGCGCTGCTTTTTCGGGTGATTGTCAGTGGCGTGGTGCAGGGTTGATTCCGCAAGCGGCCGCCACGATTTCGGGCTCCGGCCGCACACGTGCGACGAGGGGGAACCATGTCCGCGAACAGCTTCGGGACGACCGACGACACGAGCCGGCAGACCGCGGGGGCGGCGCCGGATGCCGCGGGCGGCGAGGCGCTGCGGCCGCATGCCGAGGACAGTTTCGCGGGCGAGCTGCGGGCCCTCGCGGCGGCCGACGACCGGCCGCGGCCGGAGCGCTGGCGGCTCTCGCCGTGGGCGGTCGCGACCTACCTCCTCGGCGGCACCCTCGCCGACGGCACGGTCATCACCCCCAAGTACGTCGGCCCGCGCCGGATCGTGGAGGTCGCCGTGACCACCCTCGCGACGGACCGCGCCCTGCTCCTGCTGGGCGTGCCCGGCACCGCGAAGACCTGGGTGTCCGAGCATCTGGCGGCGGCCGTCAGCGGCGATTCCACCCTCCTGGTGCAGGGCACCGCAGGCACCCCCGAAGAGGCGATCCGCTACGGCTGGAACTACGCCCGGCTGCTCGCGCACGGCCCCAGCCGCGAGGCGCTGGTGCCCAGCCCGGTGATGCGCGCGATGGCGCAGGGCATGACCGCGCGGGTCGAGGAGCTGACCCGTATCCCCGCCGACGTACAGGACACCCTCATCACCGTCCTGTCGGAGAAGACGCTGCCCATCCCGGAGTTGGGGCAGGAGGTGCAGGCGGTCCGCGGCTTCAACCTGATCGCCACCGCCAATGACCGCGACCGCGGCGTCAACGAGCTCTCCAGTGCGCTGCGCCGCCGCTTCAACACCGTCGTGCTGCCGCTGCCCGCCACCCCGGACGAGGAGGTGGACATCGTCTCCCGCCGGGTCGAGCAGATCGGGCGTTCGCTGGACCTCCCGGCCGGACCGGAGGGTCTGGACGAGATCCGCCGGGTCGTCACGGTCTTCCGCGAACTGCGCTCCGGCCTCACCACCGACGGCCGGACCAAGCTCAAGTCGCCGTCCGGCACCCTCTCCACGGCCGAGGCCATCTCGGTGGTGACGAACGGGCTGGCGCTGGCCACCCACTTCGGGGACGGTGTGCTGCGCTCCGGCGACGTGGCCGCGGGAATCCTGGGCGCCGTGGTGCGCGACCCCGCGGCCGACCGTGTCGTCTGGCAGGAGTATCTGGAGACCGTGGTGCGCGAGCGCGACGGCTGGAAGGACTTCTACCGCGCCTGCCGTGAGGTGAGCGCATGAGCGAGCGCAGCGAGCGAACGGCCAACAGGGGCGGCGGGCCGGTGCTGCTCGGGGTGCGCCATCACGGCCCCGGGTCGGCGCGGGCGGTGCGGGCCGCCCTGGAGCAGTGCAGGCCGGCCGCGGTCCTGATCGAGGGGCCGCCGGAGGCGGACGCACTGGTGCCGCTGGCCGCCCAGGAGGGGATGCGGCCACCCGTCGCGCTGCTCGCCCATGCGCAGGACGACCCCGGCCGCGCCGCGTTCTGGCCGCTGGCCGAGTTCTCCCCGGAGTGGGTGGCGATGCGCTGGGCGCTGGCACACGGCGTCCCCGTCCGCTTCATCGATCTGCCCGCGGCGCACTCCCTGGCGCGGGGGGACGACGAGGCGACGGCGGACGATCAGGAGTCGGCGGACGATCAGGAGAGGGCGGACGAGGCGACCGGCGGGCAGGAGGCCCGCTCCGGCGCCGAGGTGCGGATCGACCCGATCGGGGTGCTGGCCGAGGCGGCCGGGTACGACGACCCCGAGCGCTGGTGGGAGGACGTGATCGAGCACCGCGGGAGCGGGGGAGCCGGCGCGGACGCGCTGGCGCCGTTCGCCGCGCTCGCCGAGGCGATGGGCGCACTGCGGGAGACCTACGGCGACGGGGGCCATGACCGCGACCCGGTGCGGGAGGCCCATATGCGGCTCCGGCTGCGGGCCGCGCGACGGGAGTTCGGGGACGACCTCGCCGTGGTGTGCGGCGCCTGGCACGTCCCGGCCCTGGCGCGGCGCACCACGCTGACCGCCGACCGGCAGCTGCTCAAGGGCCTGCCGAAGGTGAAGACGGCGGTGACCTGGGTGCCCTGGACACACCGCCGGCTCTCCCGTCGCAGCGGCTACGGCGCCGGAATCGCCTCCCCCGGCTGGTACGGCCATCTCTTCAGCGCCCCCGACCGCCCGGTGGAACGCTGGCTGACCAAGGTCGCCGGGCTGCTCCGCGCGGAGGACTACGCGGTCTCCTCGGCGCATGTCATCGAAGCGGTACGGCTCGCCGAGGGGCTGGCCACGGTCCGCGGCCGCCCGCTCGCCGGGCTGACGGAGCTGGACGACGCGGTGCGCGCCGTCATGGGCGACGGCACCGACGCCCCGTCCTCGCTGATCCACGACCGGCTGGTGGTCGGCGAGGTGCTGGGCGAGGTCCCGGAGGACGCCCCCGCGGTGCCGCTGCAACAGGACATCGACCGCAGCCGCCGCACGCTGCGGCTCAAACCCGAGGCTCTGGAACGGGAACTGGAGCTGGACCTGCGCAAGGAGACCGACGCCGGGCGCAGCCGGCTGCTGCACCGGCTGCGGCTGCTCGGCATCCCCTGGGGCGAGCCCACCCGCTCCCGCGGCAGCACGGGCACCTTCCGGGAGACCTGGCGGCTGCGCTGGGAGCCGGAGCTCTCCGTACGGGTCGCGGAGGCCGGCATCTGGGGTACGACCGTGCTCTCGGCCGCCACCGCCAAGGCCGCGTCCGAGGCGGCCGGGGCGACCGGCCTCGCCGAGGTCACGGCGCTCGCCGAGCGCTGTCTGCTCGCCGAACTCCCCGACGCCCTCCCCATGGTGATGCAGGCGCTGTCGGACCGCGCGGCGCTGGACGCGGATGTGGGGCACCTCGCCCAGGCGCTGCCCGCCCTCGTACGGTCTGTGCGCTACGGCGATGTGCGCGGCACGGACGCCGCCGCGCTCCGCGAGGTGGCCACGGGCCTGGCCGAGCGGGTCTTCGTCGGACTGCCACCGGCCTGCCTCGGGCTGGACGCCGACGGCGCGGCCGAGATGCGCGGCCATCTCGACGCCACCCACCAGGCCGTCGGCCTGCTCGGTCAGCCGGAGCGCGAGCTGCAGGCTGAAGGGAAGCAGCTGCGGGCCCGTTGGGCCGGAGTGCTGCGGGCGGTCAGCGAACGGGACGCCGTGCCCGGTCTGCTCCGCGGCCGGGCGGCCCGGCTCCTGCTGGACGACGGCGAGTTGGGCGACGGGGAAGCGGAGCGGCTGATGGGACTCGCCCTGTCGCAGGGCACCCCGCCCACCGAGGCCGCGGGCTGGATCGAGGGGTTCGTCGGCGGTGGGGACGGCGGCATGCTGCTGGTCCATGACGCCCGTCTGCTGGCGCTGGTCGACGGCTGGCTGGCGGGTGTGCCGGACGCCGCGTTCACCGACGTCCTCCCGCTGCTGCGCCGCACGTTCGCCGAGTACGAGACCGGAGCGCGGCGCACCCTCGGCGAACTGGTCCGCCGCGGTCCCGCGACGGCACCCCGCCACCCGGCCGGCGACGCCCCGGACGCGGCCGTGCCCGGCTTCGGCCCCGGCCTGGACCGCGACCGTGCCGCGGCCGTCCTCCCCACGCTCCGCATGCTGCTGGGCATCGGACAGCACGGCTTCGACGACGAACAGCCGGACCCATCCCGACCGGCCGACCCCTCCCAATGGGCCGACCCCTCCCGCCCGGCCGACGACCTCACGGGGGCACGGACATGACCCACACGACACCGGACCCGACGGCCACCACTACGACCACCACCCCTGCCCCGGCCACGACCACGACCGCCACCCCAGCAACGACCCCGACCCCGACCCCGACCCCGACCACGCCCCCCGTCCCCACCCCCGAGGCCGAACGGCTGCGCCGCTGGCGGCTGGTGCTCGGTGGTGGCGGGGCGGACGGGACGGGGTGTGCGCTCAGTGGCCGGGACGCCGCGATGGACGGCGCGCTGGCCTCGCTCTACGGGCGGGAGAAGGGCCGCGCCAAGACGGCCGACGGCGGCCGGCGTTCGGCGGGGCTCGGGGCCTCGGCGCCCGGGGTGGCCCGCTGGCTCGGCGACATCCGGACGTACTTCCCGTCGTCCGTGGTGCAGGTGATGCAGCGGGACGCCATCGACCGGCTGGGGCTGTCCGCGCTGCTGCTGGAGCCGGAGATGCTGGAGGCCGTCGAGGCGGATGTGCATCTCGTGGGCACCCTGCTGTCGCTCAACAAGGTCATGCCGGAGACGACCAAGGAGACCGCCCGCGCCGTCGTCCGCAAGGTCGTCGAACAGCTGGAGATGAAGCTGGCGCAGCGCACCCGCGCCACCCTCACCGGCGCCCTGGACCGCTCCGCCCGTATCAGCCGGCCGCGCCATCGCGACATCGACTGGGACCGCACGATCCGGGCGAACCTCAAGAACTACCTCCCCGAGTACCGCACGGTCGTGCCGGAGCGGCTGATCGGCTACGGCCGCGCCGCGCAGTCGGTGAAGAAGGATGTGGTGCTCTGCATCGACCAGTCCGGTTCGATGGCCGCCTCGGTCGTCTACGCCTCGGTGTTCGGCGCGGTGCTGGCCTCCATGCGGACCCTCGACACCCGGCTGGTCGTCTTCGACACCTCGGTGGTCGATCTGACGGACCAACTCGACGACCCGGTCGATGTCCTCTTCGGCACCCAGCTCGGCGGCGGCACGGACATCAACCGCGCGCTCGCCTACTGCCAGTCCCGCATCACCCGCCCCGCCGACACCGTCGTCGTCCTCATCAGCGACCTCTACGAGGGCGGTATCCGGGACGAGATGCTCAAGCGGGTGGCCGCGATGAAGGCGTCCGGTGTGCAGTTCGTGACGCTGCTCGCGCTGTCGGACGAGGGGGCGCCCGCCTACGACCGGGACCACGCGGCAGCCCTCGCGGCCCTGGGCGCACCGGCGTTCGCCTGCACGCCGGATCTCTTCCCGGACGTGATGGCGGCCGCGATCGAGAAACGGCCGCTGCCCATACCGGACATGGCGGAGCAACGGTGACAGGTAGCCCGGGGGGACTTGCGCGGCACCTGGTTGCCCATGCAAGTATCAGCTCATCGCTCGATCGCCCGCGACGTGTGTGACCCCGGGGTATGTCTCCCGGGCGTCCCCGTCCGTAGGGGAAGGTCCCTCCTTGTCTGCTGTGTTCGCCCTGCCTGCCACTGTGCGCCTGCCGCGCACGGTGGCCGTGCGGCGTGCGCTGCTGGCCGGGTTCTTCCTGGTGGGCTTCGTCGCCCTCGGCTTCGCCTTCGGTCCCGGCGCCCATGCCGACGACCGCGCGCAGAGCGCGGAGCTGCCCGGGGCCACGGCCCCGGCGCGGCCCGCCGCCGAGGTGCCGACCCCGGACCGGGCCGCCACCCGGGACGGGGCGAGCCGGCTGTCCGGTTCCCGGGCCGCGGTCACCGACCGGGGCGCGGAGTCCGGCGCGCGGTTCGCCGAGCGCACCCATGCCGCGTCCGACGCGGTGGCGCAGGCCGTCCGGCCCGCCGTCGAGCGGACCGCACCGGTCACCGAGCCGGTGGGCCGCGTCGTACGGGAGATCGGGGACTCGGCCGGTGCCGCGCTGCCCGTGCACCTCCCGTCCGGTGAGCACACCGAACACCCCGGAGACGGCGGCCCGCACGGGCACGGCCGTACGCCGGGCACGGCACCGTCGGCCGGTTCGCGGACCGCTGACACGGCCGGCCGCGCTGCCGCCGCCGAGGCGGTTCAGCTCCTCGACGATCTGCACCAGCCGGTCTCCGAGGGCTCCTCGGCCACCGTTCACGAGCAGCGGGACCCGGGCCACGACGGCCTTCCGGGGCAGCACCCGCAGGGCCCGGTGGCGCCCGCCTCGCACACCGCCGGTGACGGCCACGGCCCCCGTGGCGGGGACCAGCACGCCGCCGCTCCGGCGGACCCCACGCGCTTCCGGCTGCTGCCCGGTGGCGTCCGCACGGCCGATGGCGCTCCGACGCGTCGGCGTGCCGAAGAAATCCTCGAATTCCCGGGCTAGGGCAGACCGCTCCGCGTCTGTAACTGGACCTGCCGCGCGGGGGCGGGACAGGTCTGCCCTTACACCCCTCCTGAATTCGAAGGACATCACCTCCATGCGCTCGAACATTCGCCGTTCCATCGTCGTTGCCGCTGCCGCCACCGGTCTGTGGGCCCTGGGCTCCGCGGCCGCCAACGCCGCCGAGCTGCCCGTCGGTTCGGACCTGCCGGCCACCGGCACCGTCACCGGCGCCGCCAAGCAGCTGCCCACCGGCGATCTGGCCGGCACCGCGACCAAGACCGCCGAGACCGCCAAGAAGACGGTCGGTCAGGTGGCGGACAAGGCCACCGGCGCCCTCGGCGGCGTGTCGGCCCCGAACCTGCCCACCGGCAAGCTGCCGCAGGCCGGTGACGTGTCCGGTGCGGCCGACGGCGTGCAGAAGCAGGCCAATGGTGCCGGTCTGCCGGACACCGGTGAGGTGCGCAAGGCCGCCGGGCTGAAGCAGGCCAAGAAGGCCGTCAAGACCGTCAAGAAGGCCGCCAAGGGCGCCGACCTCGGCCAGGCCGGCCGCCTCACGGACGGCACGCTGCCCGCCGTTCCGAAGCTGCCCGCCACCCCGGGCGTTCCGTCCCTGCCCGGCACCCCGGCGCTGCCCAAGGCTCCCGCGCTGCCCAAGGCCCCCGGCTCGGCCGACAACCTGCTGGCCGGTCTCGCCGGTGCCGGCGTCCGTCCCGAGCAGCTGGCGAAGCAGGCCCAGGGTGCGCTGGCCACCGCGCGTCCGGTCGTCGACCAGGCCGCCGCCGACGCGCTGCCGCCGGTCGCCCGCCGGGTCGTCATCAAGGTCGTGCCGGTCGCCCAGGGTGCGGTCGGCGGTGCCGGTCAGCTCGCCGGTGACGCGGCCGGACAGGCCACCCCGTTCGTGACCGTCGTCGGCGGCCAGGCGCAGCTGTTCGCGCAGGGTGCCGCGGGCGACGCGGTGCCGTTCGCCCAGGGCGTGGCCACCGACGCGGTGCCGTTCGCGCAGGATGAGGCCGGCAAGGCGGCCCCGTTCGCGCAGGGCAAGGCGACCGACACGGTGGCCTTCGCGCAGGGTGCGGCTGCTGACGCCGTTCCGTTCGCGCAGGGTCTGGCCACCGTCGTCGCGACCGACGCGCAGGACACCGCCGGCCAGGCCGTGACCGGCGCCCGGAGCCTGACCCCGGCGAAGGCTGTCCCGGCCGTCCCGTCCGTGCCCGCCGTTCCGTCCGTGCCGTCCGTGCCCGCGGTTCCGTCCGTGCCCGCCGTCCCGGCCAACGTGACCGACGCCCTCCCGGCCACCCCGGCCGTGCCCGCGGTCCCGGCCAACCTGACTGACGCCGTTGCCGTCCCGGCCGTGCCTGCCGTCCCCGCCAACCTGACTGACGCCGTTGCCGTCCCGGCCGTGCCCGCTGACCTGGCCGACCTGACCAACGCCGCCAACATCCCGGCGCTGCCGGCCCTCCCGGTTCAGGCCGTCTGAGCCACAGCCGGCACCACCGGCTCCCGGTCACGGCGGTGACCGATGCCGGAACACCCAAGAACAGCCGGGCGGACCTCTGTGGGGGAGGGCCGCCCGGCCTTGGTGTATCTGCGCGGCAACGAGCCGCTGTCCACTACGAGTTGGGAACCCGCAGCCGTTCCCAGCTGACCCTGCCCGGCACTCCGTCCGCGTCCTTGCCGCGGAAGCCGAGCTTGCGCTGCCAGGCCGCGTACGACCCGCGGTCCGCCTCGGTCCACTCCGGTCCGGGGCCCTCTTCGTAGCGGTCGCACCCTTCGGCGACCAGCCGTTCACCCATCGCCGTGATCACCGGGCTGCTGGTCCCCGACCGGAAGAAGTCCCGGCCCGGGAACGGTTCGTACCGCGGCCCCGAGCCGTCCGGCTCCGTACCGTCCGTTTCCGGCGCGCCCTCCGCCGCCTTCGCCAGCCGCTTCTTGACCCGGCCGCGCAGGTCGTCCATCGCGATACCGCGCGGATCGACCTTCCCGGGCTGCCACTCCTTGTGGCCGATCACCGAGTGTTCGTTCCAGCCGTGCGCCCGGCAGATCGCGGCCGTCGCCTTCTCCATGGCGACCCGCTGTTCCTCGGGCCACGGGTCCTTGCCGTCCCCGAGGTTGATGCACTCGAAGCCGTAGAAGTGACGGTTGCCGTCGGTGTCCGCCTCGTTGTCCGTCGGCAGGTCCGGGTCCTCGTTGATCACCGCGCGCAGTACGTCACCGTCGCCGAGCCCGGCGTGGTTGGCGCGGCCGTTGCCGACGAGATGGACCTCGCCCTTTTTGTCGATCACGCCCAGACACAGTGGGCCCGGCAGATCGGAGCGCCCGTCGTAGCAGAGGTCCACCGAGGTGTCGGTGCCCTCGGTGGCGGTGTGGTGGATCATCACGCCGTGCGTCGGGCCCCAGGGACCCTTCGCGTTCCGGTTGTGCGTACGCCAGCTGCGGACCTCATGGACCACCAGGCCCTCGTCGCGCAGTGCCTTCAGCAGCCGGCTCGCGGTCAGCGGGGTGGCCATCAGGCGATTCCTTCCTCGTCGACCGCGGCTGCGGCCGGGGTGGCGCAGCCGGTGATCCGTATCGGCCGGTGGAGCGGTGCGCGCCGGGTGCGCCGGCGGCAGCGGTCCCGGGCCGGGTGACGGACGGGGTGACGGATGGGGTGACGGTGGTGATGCCGCGGATGCGGCGGGGAAGCTCTTCCGCATAAACAGGGGAGAGGGCGTTGGTGTCGGCATTCCCCGCCAATCCCTTCGGGCGCCGAGTGCGAGGACACCGGGAAATCGGGAATGGGGACGGCGGGCGGGGCCGGGGGGGGGGCTTCTGATGCGTAAGTATGCGTATGTGCTCAACACAGTGTCCGTAAGCGGGAGTTGGAGGGTCAAGAGGCCATTCCGGACACCGCCTGCGGAGGTCCTGTGCGCGGGAGTCGCCACTTCTTCCCAACTGGATTCCCGCGGCACCGGAACCGGAATCGCCTGAGACGGGGCGCACAGGGGCGTATCGGGAGGAGATCGCGAACCGTGCGCAACGCGGGAGCGCACGGTGCGTGACAACGGAGCCGGCGGCCGGCCGCCGCGGATCACCTCTCCGCCACATATGCGTTCGGGACGGAGGAAATCCACCCGACAACATGCGGAAATCTCAGGGAGGCGCAACTTGGCCAAAAGATCTGTGATGGTAATCACCGCCGGAGTGTGATCTGCGATTTAGGGCCTCAGCGCCTGCGGCGATAACCTGCCGGACGGACATGCCGCGTATCCGGTCACCGTGTACGCCTCCCTCAGTGACAGCGCCGTCACGTTGCCCTTCGCGGCACGCCCATCGCAGACGAACGAACCGCGATCACTACGGCGATTCTGAGAAGACAAGGGACGGACGCGCGTGGACCTGTTCGAGTACCAGGCGAGGGACCTCTTCGCCAAGCACGGTGTACCGGTGCTGGCCGGTGAAGTCATCGACACGCCTGAGGCGGCGCGCGAGGCGACCCAGCGACTGGGCGGCAAGTCGGTCGTCAAGGCGCAGGTGAAGGTCGGTGGCCGCGGCAAGGCCGGCGGCGTGAAGCTGGCCACCAGTGAGGACGACGCGGTCGAGAAGGCCGGTCAGATCCTGGGCATGGACATCAAGGGCCACACGGTCCACAAGGTGATGATCGCCGAGACCGCTCCGGAGATCGCCGAGGAGTACTACGTCTCGTACCTCCTCGACCGCACCAACCGCACCTTCCTGGCCATGGCCTCCGTCGCGGGCGGCATGGACATCGAAGAGGTCGCGGCCACCCGGCCCGACGAGCTCGCGAAGGTCCCGGTCGACGCCAACGAGGGCGTCTCGATCGAGAAGGCCCGCGAGATCGTCGCCCAGGCGAAGTTCCCGGCCGAGGTTGCCGAGAAGGTCGCCGACGTCATGGTGACGCTGTGGAAGACCTTCGTCGCCGAGGACGCGCTCCTCGTCGAGGTCAACCCGCTCGCCAAGGTCGCCAGCGGCGAGGTCATCGCCCTCGACGGCAAGGTGTCCCTGGACGAGAACGCCGAGTTCCGCCAGCCGGAGCACGAGGCGCTGGAGGACAAGGACGCAGCCAACCCGCTCGAGGCTGCGGCCAAGGCCAAGGGTCTGAACTACGTCAAGCTCGACGGCCAGGTCGGCATCATCGGCAACGGCGCGGGTCTCGTCATGAGCACCCTGGACGTCGTCGCCTACGCCGGCGAGGCGCACAACAACGTCAAGCCCGCCAACTTCCTCGACATCGGTGGCGGCGCCTCCGCCGAGGTCATGGCGAACGGCCTGGAGATCATCCTCGGCGACCCGGACGTCAAGTCCGTCTTCGTCAACGTCTTCGGTGGCATCACCGCCTGTGACGAGGTCGCCAACGGCATCGTCCAGGCCCTGGAGCTGCTCAAGTCCAAGGGCGAGGACGTCAACAAGCCCCTGGTCGTGCGCCTCGACGGCAACAACGCGGAGCTCGGTCGCGAGATCCTGTCGAAGGCCAACCACCCGCTGGTGCAGCGCGTGGACACCATGGACGGCGCGGCCGACAAGGCCGCCGAGCTGGCTGCTAAGTAAAGGACGAGGACACAACAACCATGGCTATCTTCCTGACCAAGGAAAGCAAGGTCATCGTCCAGGGCATGACCGGTGCCACTGGCATGAAGCACACCAAGCTGATGCTCGGTGACGGCACCAACATCGTCGGCGGTGTGAACCCGCGCAAGGCCGGCACCAGCGTCGACTTCGACGGTACCGAGGTACCCGTCTTCGGCTCCGTCGCCGAGGCGATGGAGAAGACCGGCGCCGACGTGTCCGTGCTCTTCGTGCCGCCGGCCTTCGCCAAGGCCGCCGTCGTCGAGGCGATCGACGCCGAGATCCCGCTGGCCGTCGTGATCACCGAGGGCATCGCGGTGCACGACTCCGCCGCCTTCTGGGCCTACGCCAAGGCCAAGGGCAACAAGACCCGGATCATCGGCCCGAACTGCCCCGGCCTGATCACCCCCGGCCAGTCCAACGCCGGCATCATCCCGGGCGACATCACCAAGCCCGGCCGCATCGGTCTCGTGTCCAAGTCCGGCACGCTGACCTACCAGATGATGTACGAGCTCCGTGACATCGGCTTCTCCTCGGCCGTCGGCATCGGTGGCGACCCGGTCATCGGCACCACGCACATCGACGCCCTGGAGGCGTTCGAGGCGGACCCCGACACCGACCTGATCGTGATGATCGGTGAGATCGGCGGCGACGCCGAGGAGCGTGCGGCCGACTTCATCAAGGCCAACGTCTCCAAGCCGGTCGTCGGCTACGTCGCGGGCTTCACCGCGCCCGAGGGCAAGACCATGGGCCACGCCGGCGCCATCGTCTCCGGCTCCTCCGGCACCGCCCAGGCGAAGAAGGAGGCCCTGGAGGCCGCCGGCGTCAAGGTCGGCAAGACCCCTTCGGAGACCGCCCGTCTGGCCCGCGAGATCCTCGGCGGCTGACTGGCGTTCCCGCGCCGCCGGACCCGTCCTGCGGCGCAGTGACCCGGACACGGGCCCGTACCCCTCGGGGTGCGGGCCCGCGCCCGTTCCCGGGGGCGGGACCGTACGGATCAGCGGAGCTCGGGGGCCAGCCGGGCCTGCCGGATCTTCTTCCGTACGGCCGCGTTCCCCTGCTCCCTGGCCGCGTTCCGCCGCTCCCGTGCGGCCTTCCGGTCGCGTGCCGCGTTCCGGTGGTCCCGGGCCTCCGCGCCCCGGTCCCGGGCCGGTGCCGTCCGGGTGTGCGCAGCGGTCGCCCGGTGCCGCTCCGGCGGCGTGTAGGGGGCCGGGGTGAGGGCCATCATCACCAGCGTCACCAGCGCGAACAGCCCGGTTCCGCCGAACGCCGCCCGGGTGATCCGCCGGGCGCTGCGCGCGCTGCCGCTCCGTACGTCTTCCGCGGTGAGCGGGGCCGTCGGCGCCACGTCCGGCAGTGCGGTGATCCGGGCCCGCAGGATCTCGCCCTGCCGTACCGGCGGCTGCCCGCCGAGCCCCAGCCCCGGCAGCAGCTCGGCGAGCCGCTCGCGTGCGTGCGCCAGCCGCGCCGTCGTGGCCGGGACGCTCGCCTCGATCTCGGCCGCGGTCTCCTCCGGCCCGAGCCCGAGCACGTCGTGCAGCAGCAGCACCCGCCGGTACGGGGCGGGCAGGCTCAGCAGGGCCGCCGACAGCGCGTGGTCCGGCTCGGCGGCCGACGGCTCGGCGGCCGACGGCTCGGCGGCCGACGTGTTCCGCAGGCCGCGAGCGGTCCGCAGCCCGGGACAGTACTGGTGCCACGGCGTCAGCGCGTACTCGTACACCGCCGCCCGCACCCACCCCGCCGGATCCGGATCCACCGCGACCTCCGGCCAGCGCTGCCAGGCCAGCCGGAACCCCCGCTCCACGGCCCGCCGGGCGAGCCACGGCCGCCCGGTGAGCAGATACGCCTGCTGGGCCAGCGCCGCGGCGTGCCGGGTGTGGAGATCGTCGAAGGCGGTGGCGGCCTGCTCGCGCTGGGTCATACACAGCAGTGTGGAAAACCCGCCGCACCGGTGCGGTGCGACACGTCGGGCATTTCGCCAGTACATGGCGAAAAGGTGTCTTGTTGGCAGCATGGCGGCGTGAGCCAGTTGATCGAGCGCGGCCCCACGTTGTCCTCGCACGGCCGGACCGCCGCCCAGCGCTCCTCCGCGATCGGCGCGGCCTTCCTCGGCGGGGTGACGGCCGCCGGTCTCGGCCTCGGTGCGCTGACGGTCGCCGTGCTGCTGCTCTGGGTCGCCTCCCCCTACCCCGACAGCGACCCCTCCCGGGCCCTGCATCTCGCCGCCGACCTGTGGCTGCTGGCGCACGGCGGCGACCTCGTCCGCACCGCCGCCCACTCCGCCGCCCCGGTCGCCGTGACCCCGCTGCTGCTCGCCGTCCTCCCGTTCTGGCTGCTCCACCGGGCCGCCCGCCACGCCCTGGCCACCTCGGCCGACGGCCCGCCCGGCCCCGCCCCGTCCACCGGTGCCGCCCCATCCACCGGTCCCGCTGCGGACGTCGCCCACCGGGTCCCGCCGCGCACCCTGCTCGGCGCCCTGCTCACCGGATATCTGCTGATCGTGGCCGGTGCGCTGATCTACGCCTCAAGCGGACGGCTGCGGGCCGAGCCGCTCAGCGTGCTGCTGTGCGTACCGGCCACCACGGCCGCCATCCTCGGCGGCACGGCCTGGCGCCTCCTCCGCCACCCCGGCACCGAGCTGCTGCCCGCCAAGGTCCTGCGGCTCAGGTCCAGGGCGCCGCGTCGGCTGCGGGCGTTCCTCGGCGGCTCCCGGGTCGCCGCCGCCCGCCGGGGCACCGTGTGCCGGTCCGCCGGTGCCGCCCTCGGCGCCCTGCTGGCGGCCGGCGGTCTGCTCACCCTGCTCTCGCTCGGCCTGCACGCGGGCCGGGTACGCCACGACCTCCTCCAGCTGGCGCCCGACTGGGCGGGCCGCGCCACGGTGCTGCTGCTGTGCCTGGCCCTGCTCCCGAACGCGGCCGTCTGGGGCGCCGCATACGGCCTGGGGCCCGGGTTCACCGTCGGCGCGGGCAGCACGGTCGCCCCACTGGGGACCTCGGCACATCCCGTGCTGCCGCAGCTGCCCCTGCTCAGCGGGCTGCCCGACGCCGGCCCCGGAAACCCGCTGACCTGGGCGGTGGCCGTCGTGCCCGTGGCGGCGGGGGTGCTGCTCGCCCGTGAAGTGGCCCGCTCCGCCACCACGCCGAACTCCCCGGGCGCGCCCTGGTCCTGGTGGCCGACGGCCTGTGTGGCGGCCCTGGGGGCAGGCGTCTGCGGCGTGGTCATGGCCGCGCTCGCGGCCCTCGCCGGCGGCGCACTCGGCACCGGCGCGCTCGCCGCCTTCGGCCCGAGCTGGTGGCTCACGGGCCTGGCGGCAGCGGCCTGGACCGCCCTGACCGGCATCCCGACCGCGCTCGCCCTACGGGTCTGGTGGCTGCGCGCCCCACGAGGGGAGGCCGAAGCGCAGCGAAACGAACCGGCCCGGCAGGAGCCGTCGAGCACGAAGGACGAAGGCGGCGCCACGACAGACGCCGGAGACGGCACCGCGAAGGTCGACAGCGACAGCGGGAACGACAGCGACGCCGAGCCCGACAGTGGCACCCAGCACGACAGCGACGGCGAGGCCCCGCCCGGCAGCGCCCTGGCCGCAGTCCAATGCGGCACGCCCGCCCCCCTCAGGGGCGCGGGGAACTGCGCGACCGGCCCCGACGCACCCGCAGACGACTGACGGCATCGACGACACCGAACCGGCCCCCCGGGGGGCCTCCGCGGAGCGCCCCCCTACTCCCGCGTGCTCAGCAGCGGCCGCAGCTCCTTGGGGAGCAGGTTCTCGCAGGACTTGCCGGCCGACTGCGTCAGGGCGTCATTGACGCAGGTGAAGTAGTCGCGGTAGACGATCTGCACGGTGAAGGTCGCGGCCACCATCATCAGCGCCAGCGACGCGGTCACCAGGCCCGCGATCGCGGAGGTGACCTGCGGCCGGGTGGAGCCGGGTGCGGACGGGGCGCCGGGCCGGTCGGCGCGGTCGGGCTGCTCGGCGGCGGGCGCGGGGCGGCCCTCCATGGCGGCGGTGGTCGCCGCGGCGGAGGCCTTCGCGGGGCTCGGCTTGGCACGCAGCGCGCTGATGCCCCAGTAGATCGCCAGCGCACCCAGCAGCAGCGCGACCTCGGGCAGGCTGAACAGCACGAAGAAGAACGACCACATACCGGCGAGGAGTGCGTAACGGGCCCGGCGCTGGGCCGGGTCGGTGGGGTCCCAGCGCAGTCCGCCGGGGCCGCCGGGACCGCCGGCGCCACCGGGGCCGCCCTGCTGACCGTTGCGCCCGCCGGGCCGGGTGCCGAAGCCGCCGTTCTGCCGCCCCGGCTGCCGGGGGCTCCACTGGCTGCCCCAGCTCGGCGTCGACTCGTCCTGCGGCTGCTCCTCGTCGCCGTCGCCGTCCTGGCCGGAGCGGTGCGGGGCGGGGTGGCGCGGGCGCCAGGCCTGGTCGGGGGCGTCGGCCGGCGGCGGGGCGAAGGGGTTGTCCCGTTCGGTGTCCGGGGAGTCCGGGGTGGTGGGGTCCGACGACGAGGACGGCGACTTGCGCTCCCGCGGCAGCAGCACCGCCCCGGGGGCGGTGGCGGGCAGCAGGAGCAGGAGGGCCGCGCGGCGGCGTCGGTCCGTCATCTGAGGTGTGTCTTCCCCTTGTCTCGTCCGTGCGCGGGCCTCGGCGGCCGGCGCACGGTTACCACGAACTGCATGCAGTCTTACGCCTGACGCTACCTCCCGTGCCCGCCCCCGTCCCGTGGGGGCCGCGCGGTGTGCCGGTATCGTTGCTGACGGTCGGCGCCTTCGTAGGGTTCCCCGGATCTGCGGTACCCGCAGTCTTGTACGACCACACAAAGCACGCGAGATCGGAAAAGAGCCCCGCCGTGGCTTCCTCCCCACCCCCCGTCCAGCCCGCCCGACCCGGCCGCCCGGCCCGCATCGTCGCGCTCGTCTCCGGTTCCGGGACGAACCTTCAGGCGCTGCTGGACGCCATCGCCGAGCAGGGTCCGGAGGTGTACGGGGCCGAGATCGTGGCCGTCGGCGCCGACCGGGGTGCCATCGCGGGTCTGGAGCGTGCCGCGGCCGCCGGGCTCCCGACGTTCGTGTGCCGGGTCAAGGACTACGACAGCCGTGCGGGCTGGGATGCGGCGCTCACCGAGGCGACCGCCGCGTACGAGCCCGACCTGGTGGTCTCGGCCGGCTTCATGAAGATCCTGGGCAAGGAGTTCCTCGCCCGCTTCGGCGGCCGCACGGTCAACACCCACCCGGCGCTGCTGCCGAGCTTTCCCGGTGCCCACGGCGTGCGCGACGCACTCGCGTACGGCGCGAAGGTCACCGGCTGCACCGTCCACTTCGTCGACGACGGTGTCGACACCGGCCCGATCATCGCCCAGGGCGTGGTCGGGATCCGGGACGAGGACGACGAATCCGCGCTGCATGAGCGCATCAAGGAAGTCGAGCGATCGCTGCTCGTCGAGGTCGTGGGGCAACTGGCCCGGCACGGCTACCGCATTGAGGGACGAAAGGTACGTATCTCGTGACCGTCACCGAAGGCACGAAGCGGCCCATCCGCCGCGCGCTGGTCAGCGTCTACGACAAGTCCGGGCTGGAGGAGCTGGCGCAGGGCCTGCACGCGGCGGGCGTCCAGCTGGTCTCCACCGGATCGACGGCCGCGAAGATCGCTGCGGCCGGGGTGCCGGTCACCAAGGTCGAGGAGCTGACGGGCTTCCCCGAGTGCCTCGACGGCCGGGTCAAGACCCTGCACCCGAAGGTGCACGCCGGCATCCTGGCCGACCTCCGCCTGGAGGACCACCGTCAGCAGCTGGCCGGGCTCGGCGTCGAGCCGTTCGACCTGGTCATCGTCAACCTCTACCCGTTCCGGGAGACCGTGGCCTCCGGCGCCACCCCCGACGAGTGTGTGGAGCAGATCGACATCGGCGGCCCCTCCATGGTCCGCGCCGCCGCCAAGAACCACCCGTCGGTCGCCGTCGTCGTCAACCCCGCCCACTACGGCGAGGTCCTCAAGGCCGTCGCCGACGGCGGCTTCGCGCTGGACGGGCGCAAGCGGCTGGCGGCGGAGGCCTTCCAGCACACCGCGGCCTACGACGTGGCGGTCGCCTCCTGGTTCCTCGACGGCTACGCGGATGACGCGACGTTCCCCGAGTTCCTCGGCGCCACCTACTCCCGCAAGAACGTCCTGCGCTACGGCGAGAACCCGCACCAGGGCGCCGCGCTGTACGTGGACGGCAGCGGCGGGCTCGCGGAGGCCGAGCAGCTGCACGGCAAGGAGATGTCGTACAACAACTACACGGACACCGACGCCGCGCGCCGGGCCGCGTACGACCACAGCGAGCCCTGCGTCGCGATCATCAAGCACGCCAACCCGTGCGGTATCGCGGTCGCCGCGGATGTCGCCGAGGCGCACCGCAACGCGCACGCCTGTGACCCGCTGTCCGCCTTCGGCGGCGTCATCGCCGTCAACCGCCCGGTCACCGTGGCGATGGCCGAGCAGGTCGCCGAGATCTTCACCGAGGTCATCGTGGCCCCCGGCTACGAGGACGGCGCGGTCGAGATCCTCGCCCGCAAGAAGAACATCCGGGTGCTGCGCTGCCCCGAGGCGCCGTCGAACCCCGTAGAGGTCAAGCCGGTTGACGGCGGTGCGCTGCTCCAGGTCACCGACCGCCTCCAGGCCGAGGGCGACGATCCGGCGAACTGGACGCTGGCCAGCGGCGACGCGCTGCCCGCCGCGGAACTGGCCGAGCTGGCCTTCGCCTGGCGGGCCTGCCGTGCCGTCAAGTCCAACGCGATCCTGCTCGCCAAGGACGGCGCCACGGTCGGCGTCGGCATGGGTCAGGTCAACCGCGTCGACTCCGCGAAGCTCGCGGTGCAGCGTGCGGGCGAGGAGCGGGCGCGGGGCTCCTACGCCGCCTCCGACGCCTTCTTCCCGTTCCCGGACGGCTTCGAGGTGCTGGCCGAGGCCGGCGTCAAGGCCGTGGCCCAGCCCGGTGGTTCGGTCCGCGACGAGCAGGTCGTCGAGGCCGCGCGGAAGGCCGGCGTGACGATGTACTTCACGGGCACCCGGCACTTCTTCCACTGAGCCGCACAAACGCCCCGAGGGCCGCACCCCCGCGTGGGGTGCGGCCCTCGGTCGCTCGCGTCCGCCGCGCTCAGTAACGCGGCCGGTTGAACCAGGCGTTGCCCTCGTCCTTGGAGACGAAGACCAGCACCAGAACGCCGAGGACCGTGTGCACCAGGCCGATCGGGAACGTGCACAGGCTCAGGATGATGTTGGCGACACCGAAGACGATGGTGCCGACCCGGACCCCGCCGCCGCCGTTGGCGAACTGGAGGGCCAGCGTGATCGCGGTAGCGGTGAAGATCACGATGATCACGATCACCGCGATCAGCAGGCCCTTGCCGACGTTCATCGCCGTGATGTCGTCCGCGGCGGTGTCCAGCGTGGCTTCGTGCGAGGCCTTGCTGACGCCGCCCAGTCCCATCACCGCGAGGACCAGGCCGATGAGGTTCAGGCCGGACAGCACGAACAGCAGCACCCGGGCGGCCTTGACGCCACCGGGCATCACCATGGGGTACTGCGGCTGCATCCCGGGCGTGGGACCGCCCGGGTAGCCGCCGTACGGGGCCATCGGCTGCTGCGGCTGCGGGGGCTGCTGGGGGTAGCCGTAGTTGGGCTGCTGTCCCGGCTGCTGACCGTAGGGATTCTGGTTGGGGTAGCTCACGAGCGGTGTCCTTCGGGCGACTTGAGGCGGTATCGGCGAGCGCCGCGAAGGCCCCGTTCGCGGTGGCGAGGGGGCCTTCGGGGGCTGTTCAGGGTGTCCGTGCAGCCCAGAGCGGGCTTACTTGACGCTCACGACCACGGTGCCGGCGAGCTTGTCCGCCCAGGTCTGGCTCTTGTCGTCCCACAGCGGCCACAGCCAGCCGAGGCCGCACAGCAGGCCGTTCAGGTAGCGGCAGAGGTAGCGCACGAAGGTCATACCGAAGCCGAGCGGCTGGCCGGTGGCCTCCTTGATGACCTTGACGCCCATCACCTTCTTGCCCGGGGTCTGGCCGGAGGCGCCTTCCTTGGCGATGAGGAAGAAGGTCCCGCCGATCATGAGCAGCCACGCGAGGATCGACAGGATGATGGCGCCGACCGGCGTGCTGCTCGACGCGGCGTCGTTGGCCGCGTTCTGCATGCAGGTGTAGTCGCCCGTCGAGCAGCCGGAGTAGTCCGGGGTGACGGCGGAGCCGGCCGCCATGACGATGCTGACGATGTACAGGATGATCGGCACCGCGGCGATGATCAGGCCGTCGAGCAGGAAGGCGCCCAGCCGGGAACCCCAGCTCGCGTACCCCATGGGCATGCCCGGCATCGGCTGGCCGTAAGGCATCGCCGCCTGCTGCGGGTAGGCGCCGTAGGCCTGCTGCTGCGGCGGGACGGCCTGCTGCTGGGGGTAGCCGTACTGCTGCTGCTGCGGGGGCTGCTGGGGGTAGCCGTAGCCGGGCTGGCCCTGCTGCGGCGGGACCGGCGGCTGCTGGCCGTACGGGCCCTGCGGCGCCTGCGGCGGCTGCTGCCCGTACGGGTTGTTCGGGTCACCAAAGCTCATCTGCTGTTTTCCTCCGTTGGGTCAGCTGGGGGACACAAGGCGTGACGCGGAGGAAAAACAGGATTCACTGGCCACCCCCCGACGAAGCCTGCGGCACTGCGGCGTCAATCCTTCTAGTTGCGCATTCACTCTGTCCAGTCAAGGGGTCTCACCGTTGTCCAAGTGCAATGATCAATTCCGGCCATCGGGGACCCGCCTGCCCTGATTGGAACGTGACCGCCCTCATCCGGGAAGATGGGGGGTATGACTGCCCAGATCCTGGATGGCAAGGCCACCGCAGCCGCTATCAAGTCCGAGCTCACCACCCGCGTCGAGGCCCTGAAGGCCAAGGGCGTACAGCCCGGTCTGGGCACCCTCCTGGTGGGCGACGACCCGGGAAGCCGCTGGTACGTCAACGGCAAGCACCGCGACTGCGCCCAGGTCGGCATCGCCTCGATCCAGCGCGAACTGCCGGAGACCGCCACCCAGGAAGAGATCGAGGCCGTCGTACGGGAGCTGAACGAGGACCCGGCCTGCACCGGCTACATCGTCCAACTTCCGCTCCCCAAGGGCATCGACGCCCACCGCGTCCTGGAACTGATGGATCCGGCCAAGGACGCCGACGGGCTGCACCCGATGAGCCTGGGCCGGCTGGTGCTCGGCATCGAGGGCCCGCTGCCCTGCACCCCGTACGGGATCGTCCAGCTGCTGCGGCGGCACGAGGTCGAGATCAAGGGCGCGCACGTGGTCGTCGTCGGCCGCGGTATCACCATCGGCCGCCCGATGCCGCTGGTGCTCACCCGCAAGTCCGAGAACGCCACGGTGACCCAGTGCCACACCGGCACCCGGGATCTGTCGTCGCACCTCAAGCAGGCCGACATCGTCGTCGCCGCGGCCGGTGTGCCGCACATCATCAAGCCCGAGGACATCAAGCCCGGCGCGGCCGTCCTGGACGTCGGTGTCAGCCGTGACGAGGCCGGCAAGATCGTCGGCGATGTGCACCCCGGCGTGGCCGAGGTGGCCGGCTGGGTCGCCCCCAACCCGGGCGGTGTCGGCCCGATGACCCGCGCCCAGCTGCTGGTCAATGTCGTCGAGGCCGCCGAGCGCGCGGCCGGCTGAGCGCGGCCGGACCTGAGACCCTTGTCTGTGCCAGACATATCCGGAGACCGGAAGGGACTGCCTGCCATGGGTGGCGATACGCATTCGGATGGAGCCTCCGAGCCGCAGCGCTCCTCGCGCCGCTTTCCGACGCTGACCCGCGACACGGCCCGCCCGGAAGGCGGCGGCCGCGCCGCCGCGGGCGGCTACCCGGCGCCCGCCCGGCAGTGGCCGCTGCTCAGCGTCATGGGCGGGGTCGCGGTCGGACTGCTGCTGGTGGCGCTCGACGCGTTCCGTATCGGCGTGCTGGTGATCGGGCTCGCTCTCCTGGCCGGCGCGGTGCTGCGGCGGGCGCTGCCGTCGGTGGGCATGCTGGCCGTCCGCTCCCGCTTCACGGACATGACGATCTACGGTCTGCTCGGCTTCGTGATCGTGATGCTGTCGCTGATGGTGCAGCCCAAGCCGTGGATCCACATCCCGTTCCTGGACGACATCGTGCACTTCACGGTGCGCTAGCGCTCGTCCGCACCGGCTCCCGCCCCTGGCGATGACGGCGGCCCGCCTCCTCCCCTCGGGAGAAGGCGGGCCGCCGCCGTTCTGTGACGTGTCTTACCCGGCCGGGCGGGTCAGCGCACGCACCACTTGTTGGAGTAGATGGTCATGAGGTTGCTGCCGATGAACCGCCAGCCGGTGCCACGGTTCAGCTTCGCGTGCCCGCCCCGGTAGTTGGGCTTCTCGTAGACGGTCACGCTGCACTGGCTGCCGTTGTTGTACGCGGACAGCGGGTACCGGAAGGCGCCGCCGTAGGGCTTGAGGTTCCGGTTGTTCGACCTGACCTTCTTCGGGGTGCCCCGGAAGTTCGTCTTCGGGTAGACGCACAGATAGGTGCGGGGGCAGTTGGCCGGCGCCCGCTGGACGGTGACCGAGCCGTGCTTGACCGGTGCGGGGGCGGCGGACGCGCCCGCGGCGGGGGCCAGTGCCAGGCCGCCGGTGAGCGCCGCGGCGGCCGCGGCGAGGGCGATGCGCTTGCGGACGTTCATGGTGTGGGTTCCTCCCCGTATACGGCGGAGGCGCGTCGGCCGCGCCGCCCGCTGATTGCGCCACCGACTGTGCGCCCACCCGCCGTTGCCCGGCCACGGCAACCGCCCCGGTGGGGACGCCGTGGGATGTCCCACCCGCTGACCTGCGGGGACGTCACCGCCCCGGAGGCTTCGGTGGGACGGGGAGGGGCCGGACGGCGGCCCGGACGGCGGTCCGTACGGCATACGGAACGGCAAAGGGCGGAAACGGAGGGGGCGTCCGCGCCATCATCGGCGACAAAGGGGGCCATGGCCTCGGGGGAGAACGAACGCGTATGGGGTGGGACATGTCGCGTTGGAGCGGGCTGCCCGCATCGCTGGACCAGCGGATGCGGCAACTGGTCGTACAGCTGAGGCGGTTGAAGGACCACACCGGGCTGAGCCTGGCCGCGCTCGCCGCCCGCACCCCGTACAGCAAGTCGTCGTGGGAGCGCTATCTCAACGGGAAGAAGCTGCCGCCCCGGGACGCGGTCGAGGCGCTGTGCCGACTGGCGGGGGAGCCGGTCGGCCGGCTGGTGGCGCTGTGGGAGCTGGCGGACGCGGCCTGGAGCGGCCGGGGCCGGTCCGGCGCGGCGCAGGCCCGGGGCGGGCGGAGCGCGGCGGACGACGGGCCGGAGCGGGCAACTGCGCCGGGTACGGCCGTGGTTGCGGCGGCCGGGCCCCCGCGGACGGCGAAGCCACGCCGCGGCCGACTCGGCGACTGGCGGGCCTGGCGGGCCTGGCGGCCGGTGCCGGGGCCGGCGGGGTGGCGCTCGCCGCGGCGCTGGCCCTCTGGGCGGCAGCGGGCGCGGGTGGCCTGGTGACGGGCGCCGTGCCCGAGGCCCCCGAGATGACCGGCTGCCGGGCGCGGGCGTGCGACGGCAAGGACCCGGAGTCGATGCGCTGTGATCTGCCGGATCTGGTGCGGACGCCCCTGGAGCGCACCGCGGCCGGGGGCGAGCGGGTGCAGCTCCGTTACGGCACGGTCTGCGGCGCTGCCTGGGGGCGGCTCCGGGACGGCCGGATCGGGGACCGGGTCGAGGTGGTGGCGCCGGGGGTGGCACCGCGCTCGGTGCGGGTGATGGACCGGTTCGACGCCGAGGACTCGCTGGTCACGCCGATGGCGGCGGCCCGCGGGCCCGAGGGCGTCCGGCTGTGCCTCTATCCGGCGGGCGGCGGGGCCCGGGAATGCTTCTCGGCATGATGCCTGACCGCGGCCGATATTGATGCCATCTTGGCCGGTTCTTGTCAGGATACGTACGGAAGTCGTCCGGACTCCGTCGGAAATGCCACACTGCTGGGGTCACGGGGCGCACGAACGGGTGAAGTATGCCCGCATGTTCCCGTGTGCCCGTGAAGGGAAACGCCGTCCTGACCGGGGGCGTCCCACGGGGAGCAAGGAGGGCGGACCGGGGGGCCGCGCTCGGCACGTACGCGGGGGGATAGGGGGAGGCAATGCCTCGCTGGAAGGCGCTGCCGGAGGAACTGGACCCGCAGGTGCGGGAGTTCGCCGGTCAGCTGCGCAGGCTCGTGGACCGCAGCGGTCTGAGTGTGGCCGCCCTCGCGGACGCCACGGGCTACAGCAAAACGTCCTGGGAGCGCTATCTCAACGGGCGGCTGCTGCCACCGCAGCGTGCCGTGGTCGCGCTCGCCGAGGCGACCGGTGCCCATCCCGCTCACCTCACCACGCTGTGGGAGCTGGCCGAACGGGCCTGGAGCCGCGACGAGATGCGGCAGGACGTCACCATGGAAGCGATCAGCGTGGCCCAGGCGCGCGCCGCGCTCGGGTGGGACGCCGACCAGGCCGAACCCCCGGCGAAGAGCGCGAGATTCACCAAGGGGACGAAGGCCGCGGCGGCGCCCGGCGCGACACCGTTGCCCTCGGTGCCCCAACAGCGGCGCACGGACAGTCCGTCGGCCGCGGACTTTCCCGAATGGGCGGCGGCCGCGGCCCCGTCCCCGGCGGCGCCCGCGCCCCAGAGCCCGGTCCGGCGCACCCGCCGCGGCCGGACCCTCATGATCGCCGCCGGTGCGGCCGGTGTGGCGCTGCTGGGCGGCGCCGCCTTCCTCCTGCTCAACCCCGGCACCGACACGGCCAAGAAGGCGGCGGCCTCCCGGCCCGCGGCCGCGCCGAGCGCGAAGCAGGTCCTGCCGGCCGGGGTGCGCTGCACCGGCGCCGGCTGTGTGGGCAAGGACCCGGAGGCGATGGGCTGCGGCGGCGCACACGCCATCACCCCGTCCCGCGGCCGCGCCGGCCGGGCGGTGATAGAGGTCCGCTACAGCAAGGTCTGCCACACGGCCTGGGCCCGGATCAGCCGGGCGGCACCGGGCGACCAGGCCACCCTCAGCGCCGGCGGCCACAGCGCCACGGCACAGGCCGAGCGGAACGGCGCCGCCTACACCCCGATGGTCGAGGTGACCGGCGATCCGGCGAAGGTCGCCGCCTGCGGGACGACCGTGGCGGGCGTGAAGGGCTGCTCCCGTCCGGTTCCGGCCACGCCCGCCGGAGCACCCGCCCCGTCGGCCGGAGCACCCACCCCGTCGGCCGGAGCACCCACCCCGTCGGCCGGCACGCCGGTCCGCTAGCCGACGTCCCTGGCACGGGCGGTCCTCACCCGGATCGGGGGGCCGCCCGGAGCGCCCACGGGCCCGGTATCACCGCCCGCGGAGGATGTCCGAAAGACAGGGGGCATGCCCACCGCGATCCCGGGCAGGCGAACGAATACCCCCCCACGGGTGTGGCACAACTCGGCGGCCGCCTGCTTCCCCCCCTCCTTGAGCGGGCGGCCGCCAGCCACTTGTCCACGGGGGCCGCGCGGAGCGCACGCCGATCCCCCCACGGCAGGTTCCGACGGCCGTACGGACGTCCCCGAGGCACCCGGTGAGGTGTTCCACACCGGCCCGTCGCTTCCCCCCGGCAGGGGTCCGATAGCCTGACGACCGGGTCTCTCGATACCAAGAGACCTCGATAGCCGGGCAGGGACACCCACCGCCAACCATGGTGGTCCAGGGGCTTGCCCCCGGAAAACACCGCGCAGGAGATCGCCATGACCCGCACTCCCGTCAATGTCACCGTCACCGGTGCAGCCGGCCAGATCGGTTACGCACTGCTCTTCCGCATCGCTTCCGGTCATCTGCTCGGCGCCGACGTGCCGGTCAAGCTGCGCCTCCTGGAGATCCCCCAGGGTCTGAAGGCCGCCGAGGGCACCGCCATGGAGCTCGACGACTGCGCCTTCCCGCTGCTCCAGGGCATCGACATCTCCGACGACCCGAACGTGGCCTTCGACGGCGCGAACGTCGCGCTGCTGGTCGGCGCCCGCCCCCGTACCAAGGGCATGGAGCGCGGCGACCTCCTGGAGGCCAACGGCGGCATCTTCAAGCCGCAGGGCAAGGCCATCAACGACCACGCCGCGGACGACATCAAGGTCCTGGTCGTCGGTAACCCCGCCAACACCAACGCGCTGATCGCCCAGGCCGCCGCGCCGGACGTCCCGCGTGAGCGCTTCACCGCGATGACCCGCCTGGACCACAACCGTGCGCTCTCGCAGCTCGCGAAGAAGACCGGCACCCCGGTCTCCGAGCTCCGCAAGCTCACGATCTGGGGCAACCACTCCGCCACCCAGTACCCGGACATCTTCCACGCCGAGGTCGCCGGCAAGAACGCCGCCGAGGTGGTCAACGACCAGAAGTGGCTGGCCGAGGACTTCATCCCGACCGTCGCCAAGCGCGGTGCGGCGATCATCGAGGCCCGTGGCGCGTCCTCCGCCGCGTCCGCCGCCAACGCCGCCATCGACCACGTCCACACCTGGGTCAACGGCACCGCCGCCGGCGACTGGACCTCGATGGGTATCCCCTCGGACGGCTCCTACGGCGTCCCGGAGGGCCTGATCTCCTCCTTCCCCGTCACCACCAAGGACGGCAAGTACGAGATCGTCCAGGGCCTGGAGATCAACGACTTCTCCCGCGAGCGCATCGACGCGTCGGTGAAGGAGCTGGAGGAGGAGCGCGAGGCCGTCCGCGGTCTCGGCCTCCTCGGCTGACCCACCGCCGCGGCCGCCCCACCCGGGCGGCACCGCAGCCCCACGAGCCCGTACGGTCCGCAACGGCCGTGCGGGCTCGGTCATGTCGGCCGGTCACCGGGCGGCCGTGAACGAGCTGCTTGGCCACTCACGCACGCGTGGCCGACCGGCCGTGGCCGTCGAGGCCGGTCAGCACCGCCGCCACGAACTCCCGCCGGTCGTCGGCATGATCGCGGAACCACATTCCCAGCTGGTGCTGTGCGTCCGGAAGGTCGAACCGCGTGTACCGGGCACGCGCGGCCAGCGCGTCCTGTACGGACTCGGTCACCGCGGACGGGATCACCGCGTCGGTGCCCGGCACGCCGAGCACTGCCCGGCCCTCGTAGGCCCGCAGCACCCCAAGCGCGGGTGCCTCCCGCCAGCTGTCCGGCTGCCGGATGATCCCGCTGAACCGGCCGTTCCCGTCCTTGAAGGGCACGTCCCACGCCTCGGCGGCGTACACGGCGGGCGCGCACAGCCCCAGCGCCGCGACCTGCTCCCCGTAGTGCGCCACGAGATCGGCCACCGTCTGGCCGCTCATGCTGAACCCCACCAGGGCCAGCGGCCCGTCCGCCCCCGCGTACGCGTCGATCACCGCGACGGCCTGCTCGAACCGTCGCCGCAGGCTCAACTCGCCGAGCTTTCCGGTGCTTTCGCCGTGCCCGGAGAAGTCGAAGCCGATCCCTCGGCAACCGTGGGCCACGAACTCCCGTACCAGCGGAAGCAGCCGCTCCGAGCTGCTGGTGCCTGCGCCGTGCATCACCACGGCGGTGACCCCGGAAGGGCCACCGCCGTACACACCGCTGAGCCGTTCACCGTCGTGGTCGTGCGTGAAGTCGAAGAGCATGCCCTCCATTCACTCACGGCGTGGCCTCCGCGATGCAGGCGTATTCGTGCCGGCAGGGTGATCCCTAGGCGCTTTCGTTTGAATCAGTTCGTCGTCGATGCGGATGTGTCGTTGGCCAGCAGGAATGTGCACGGTGTCCCGTTGTCCAAAAGGCGATCACTCGTTTGAAGGACTTCGGCATGCCGGGGCGAACTCGTGACAAGTCTTCCGTCGGCCGTCGAGGACGGCCAAGCAGTCCAGATCAAAGACGGAGGAAGTCGACGATGAGCTTCGTTCAGACCGGCAAGATCGATCTGAAGTCCGACAACGCGATCGAGACGAGCGGGGGTAACACCTCGACCTTCACACGGGTCACTTTCCCCAGCCCGTTCCCGCCTGGTTCCAGCGTCGTTGTCCTCCCACTGACCCAGACCTTCAACGGGCCGGAGACGCCGGGCATCCGAATCCATGACGTCACCAACACGGGCTTCCTCATCCGCCTGAACGAGGTGTACGCCGGCGCCACCAAGAGCGACGGCAAGCACACCACCGAAACCATCGGCTGGCTGGCCGCGACTGTCTAATGCACTTTGCTCCGGCCGAGTGTTGGCCACGTCCTCATGTGAAGAGCGCCCGGCCGGAGCGCCACTGTGCACTGGTGCCGATAGCGAGGCACTGGGAACCGCTCAATGATCCAAACGGCAGACCCCAGGGGCGAGCACAGCCCGGTCATGTGGTCTCGGCCCGCAGCTCCCTGTCGTCGGCCTCGTGGTCACCGTGCGCCGCCACGGGCAGGCGCGCGCCCCGGCTGTCGGCGACGCGCAGCACATCGCCGAAGGACTGTGTGGTCGCCCGCAGCGCCCGCCGTAACGCGTGCTCCCCGGCCTTGCCGTCGTCCAGTACGGCCACCGCGCCCTTGAGCACATCGGCACCGTCACACAACTGCTCCGCCTCGATCTCGTCGGCCAACCGCGACAGCACACCCCCGGCCCCGTCCGCCGACAAGAAGCAGGGCTTCCCGCCCTCACTCTCCCACGGCAGCAGACGCAGCCCCGGCACGGGCGCGGGGACGGCATCCCGGTCGTAACTCATGCTCATTGACTCCCAGAAGTTGGTTGCGGAAGAAGGCGGCGCAGTCGGCCGAACGACCCGTTACGTTGGGTGTGTTAAGCGTTGCGCCCCGTAGTCCGGGTCGCAACGTCAGACGCGTGACACTCACCATCTGGCACCAAGGGGGATGCGGTGAGCCGACGACGACGCAATGCAGAGAGTGGACCGGCAGCCACCAACGCCGCCGTGTTCGGGGAGGTGCTGAGGCACTTCCGGGAGGCGGCGGGCTTCACGCAGGAGGGGCTGTCGAAGAAGATCCCATGCGACCGCTCGCACGTGGCCCGCATCGAGGCGGGCACGCGCGTACCGCAGGACACGTTCGCCAAGCAGTGCGACGAACTGCTGGGGACGGGGGGAGTGCTGCTGCGGTTGTGGGGGCGGATCGACTGGTATCCGGAGGTGCAGCATCCGGACTGGTTCGAGCGGCGGGCGGAGATGGATGCGGTGGCGGTGGGCCTGCGGGAATATCAAGAGCGGGTCTTCCCGGGACTATTGCAGACACCGGACTACGCGCACGCGCTCTTCAGCCGCCGCAGCAAGAACGCTGATGAGATCGAGTCGCGTGTCCGGGCTCGACTGAGCCGACAGCAACGCTTTCTGGCCGATGGCGGGCCGCTGTACCTAGCTGTGCTGGACGAGAGCTGCCTGCGCAACGCGGTGGGAAGCCCGGAGGTCATGCGTGACCAGTGCGCGCATCTGCTGAGCGTCGGAGAGCGCACCAACGTCCGTATCCAGGTGGCCCCGGCAGGTCGCTTCGGACTCGCCCGCCCCCGAGGCTCCATGTCGCTGATCGAACTGGCCGACGAGCGGTGGGTGTACTCGGAGTCGCTGGACCGCGGCCATTTCAACAATGATCCGGCCGTCTATGCCCGCCACACCCAGACCTATGATGTGCTCAGGGCGGATGCTCTGTCAGCCCCCGAATCCGCCGCTCTGATCGGCGACTTCATGGAAGGGTACGGGGACCATGAACAAGCACCAGCTGAGCACAGCGATATGGATGAAGAGCAGCTACAGCGACGACAACGGCGGCAACTGCATCGAAGTAGCCCCCGGTATCCCCGACGCCGTCCCCGTCCGTGACAGCAAGGACCCTGACGGCCCCGTGCTGATCTTCCCGACGCGCGGCTGGTCGTCCTTCGTCGCCGCCCTCAAGAACGGCGAGTTCCCCGCGGCCGTCTGACCCGCGCAGGGAAGGCGCCCCGCAGGCCACGCGACAACCTTGCGTCATCGCGCTGACACGGAGCGCTCCGCTCCCTTATGCTGCGGCTCCGCACTGCCCCGCGCCCGGCCCCGGCAGCTCGCCCGCCAACCAGGCCACCGGGGCGGCCAGTTGGTGTTCCGGGGGAGGACGATGGCTCGTACGGATGTGCCCCAGCAGCAAGGAGAGCCCGACGGACCCCGGCGGTCGGGCCGGACACCGGAGGGCGCCGGGCCTCCGCCGCTTCCCCCGACCCCGCCGGGCGCCAGCGAGGCCACCCGGCTGCTGTGCGCCGGCACCTACCTGGACGACACCTTCCGCGACGCCGTCATCGACGAGCTGTACGTCCACGAGGAGCGGTTCGCCGCGCCCTCCCTGGGCATCGACGCCGCCCGGGTCCTGGCCCATGCGCTGCGCGCCCGGCGGCTGGACCTGAGCTGGGCGGCAGCGATCCTGCTGTTATGGATCGTGGCCATCCCGTTGTCCGCGGGCCTCGTGGTGCTCTACCTGTTCCCCATCGTCCTGATGGCACTCGGCCGCGCCGTCCGCCGGGCACCGATTCCGCGCTGGCTGGCCGCGCTGTGCGCCTTCGTGCTGAGCTGGTACGGACGGCTGTCGCTGACGCTCTACTGCTTGTCGCTGCTGGTGGTGGCGTGCGGCGGGGCCAACGTGAGCGTGGACTGGATGTTCGCGCCCCTCCTGGACGCCCTCAACCTCCTGACGAGCGGCCCGGACGGCTACGACTCGTACGGCAACTCGTCGTCGGAGGGTGCCCCCAGCTTGGGAACGGGTGTCTCCGCACTCGGGGGCGGCATTGGGGTAAACATCCTGCCGCCGGTGTGGATCGCGCTGCTGCTGCCGCTGGCGCTGGCCGTCATGGTCGCGCTGCAACGCGGCCAGTTCGCCCGTGCGCTGGCGCGCGAACTGTCCAGGGAACGCTTCCCCGACGTCATGTCCGACCCTGCCGAACGGTCCCAGGGTCACCGCTCCCGGCGGCTGCGGGAGCGAGTGCGGATCGAGCAGCACGGGCCGCTGGTGATGTACCGGGCCGCCCACCCGTTCTGCGGCGCCGGATACCCGTACAAGACCTGGTCGCTGGCGGTGGAGCTGAACCCCCGGGCGGACCGCGATCCCGAACCGCTGGACAACGGCGCCATCCTGGCCCGGATCATCCCGCTGGTGGCGGCGCTGCGGGTGCCGTCACCGCACGGTTCGCGGGGGGCGGCAGCGGTGCGCGACCGGCTGCGCGCGCTGGAGATCGACGAGTGCGTCTTCCTGCCGGCCGAGGGGCTGCCGACCCGCGCCGCGGCGCCGTACGCACCGGCGGAGTTCGAGGGGCACCGCGCGGCGGCGGTGGAGGAGGGCGGCGAGACCCGCCGGCACTTCCTGCGCATCCGGATCGGCGGCTGGGACGAGGGCATCGTCACCACGCTCTTCGTACGGGTGCACACGCAGGGCGGGATGCTGATGCTGGAGGTGGCACCGCATGTGCTGTTGCCGCTGCGGCAGCTCTTCCAGGACGCCGACCGGCTCGCCCACCAGTACCGGCACCACGACCGCTTCGGCAAGGCGGTGTGGGCGCTGTCCCACACCCCGCGCTCCGCCGGAAATGCCCTCCTCACGCTGCTGCGCGGCCTGCTGCCGAGCTGGCAGCTGGGCACCGCGGGACATGGCGCGGCGCTCCCCGAAGGCCCCGGCACCTCCGTACGCGAGCTGGGTTCGTTCGGTGAGTCGTCGCTCTTCCAGGACATGGACGTCGCCCGCTATCTGGGGACCGTTCAGCAGCGGGTGGTGGCCGGGGTGACCACGGCGCTGCGCGAGGCGGGCTATCAGACCGCCGAGTTCGAGCAGCGGGTGGTGCATGTGGCCGAGGGCGGCGTCTACATCGAGTCCGCACAGGGCGCCGTCGGCGTCGGCGACCACAACACGATCACCCACAACACCCCCCATCGCGGCTCCGATTAGAAGGGAAGTACCCAGCGTGGCAACGGCTGACGAGCGCGGCAACGGCATCCACATCGGCAGCGTCCGGGGTGCCTTCGCCATCGGCGACCACAACACCGTGACTCATTACGAGGGCGGGGCCGCCCCCGCGGACCCGGCGCAGGAGGAGCTGCTGCGCGCCGTCCGGGCGCTGCGCGACGATCTGTCCCGGGCGGTGGAGAGCCCGCAGATCACGGCGCTGAGCGGGGAACTCACCGAGACCGAGGCGGAGATCGCCGACCGCGGCGCGGCGGGTTCCGGCCGGCTGGCCCGGCTCCGTACGGCGCTCGCCGACGCCGGTGCCGTGGTGGGCCTGCTGGCTTCCGGTACCGCGGTGAGCCAGGCGGTCGCGGCCCTGGCGGGAGGCTGACCATGACGCGGGGAGGCCAGGCCCGCTGGAACAACGAGACCCAGCGCTGGGAGGACGGCACCCCACCGCCCGCGCCCTACACGGGCCCGATGCCGCCCCGGCCGTCGTTCACGCCGTCGGTGGGCGGGCCCGAGGGCGGCGGGGCCGGGGACGGCGGGGCCGACGTGCCCCCGTCCGCCGCACCTCCGGCCGACCCGCCCCCGGCCGCCGCGCCACGCAGCACGTACCCCTACCCGCACCCCAGCGCGTACACCGATGGCTTACCGGGCCCCGCCGCCGACCCGTACCGCACCCCCGAGGCAGGCGCCGCCCACGCCCCCGGTGCCCGGCATCGGACGGGGCTGGTCGCCGGGGCGGCGGTGGCCGTGATCGTGGCGGCCGTCGGCGGGGGCTATCTGCTCTGGAGCCACGACGACGATCCGGCCGCCGCCCGCCCGGCGGCCCGCACCCAGTCCTCCGCCCCGTCCCGTACGGCCACCGGCCCGTCCACCGGCGCCCCGGACAGCCCCACGCCCGCCCCCACCCTCTCCGAGCTGCCGGACGGCTTCCGCCTCGCCCACGACAAGAAGAACTTCACCCTCGCGGTGCCCGGCACCTGGACGCGCAGCGAGCGCAAGAACGGGGTGTTCTACACCGCCCCGGACGACCGCGGCCTGGTGCAGATCTTCGAGATCACGGACCCCGAAATCACCCCGCGCGAGGCGCTCCAGCAGGCCTCCCAGGAGCGGTCCGCCAAGCCCGGCTACGAGGAGATCAGCCTCGAACCGCTGGGTTTCCCGGGGCCGGGCATAGACGCCAACCAACTGGTCTATGCCTATGACAACAAGCAGCTCCACACCCGCGTCAAGGTCGTCGACTGTGCTTTCACCGCGACCGACGGCCGCCAGTTCGCCGTCCTCGTCCTGGGCGCCGAGGACGACTGGCCGCAGCAGGAACAGACCCAGGAGATCGCACTGCGGACCTTCGTCCCCCACACCTGACCCCTACGGGACAGCCCTTGGCGGTGCACCCTGCGCGCGGGGTCCGGCTACCCGGGCAGCTCCGTGCGCTCCCACCACTCGTAGACGGGCAGCGCGCCCTCGGAGGTGTTCTGCTGCCGGCCGGTGGCCCGGAAGTGTTCGTAGCCGTTACGGAACGGGATCTTCAGCTCGGTCCCGGGCGGATCGATCGGCACGATCCGCTCCGGAAGCTCCTCGGGGCCGCCTTCGAGCACTGCTTTCGCCGCTGTGTCAGCCATGCCTGCATTGTCGTCCGGGCGGCTGTGCGCGGCCCGTCCGGTTCGGCAGCGCGGGTGACGGTCCGCCGACGGTGCTCGGCGGCCCGGCGAACGGCCGGCCCGGCGGGACGCGTGTCCCACCGGGCCGGCCGCGGTGTCATGGAGCGCTACTTGCCGATCCGGTCGGCTACTTGCCGATCCAGTCGGTCAGGGTCCCGCCGGTGTCGGCGACGGCCCGGAGATGGGTGCCGTCCGCGTCGACCAGATACAGGCGGCGGGTCGCGCTGGTGTCGTCCCAGCCGGAGAAGGCGATGCGGGTGCCGTCGGGGGAGTACACCGGCGTCCGGACGTCCGTGACGGAGGTGGCCCAGGTGGCGGAGTCGTAGAGGTCCGACTGCTCGCCGGTCACCGTGTCGACGGCCTTCAGGCCGGACGTTCCGCTGAAGACGAGGTGCCGGCCGTCGGGGGACCAGTCGGGCGGGGTCGACACGGCCTGGTGGTCGGTGGTGACCTGCCGGCTCTCCCGGGTGGCGAGGTCCATGACGTACACATCCGTGCCGTACTCGGTGCCTTCGGGGCCCTCGTACGAGGTGGCGCGGAGGTAGGCGATACGGCTGCCGTCCGGCGAGAAGGTGGCGCGGAGTCCCGAGGTGGTCAGCGTCTCGCGCCCGGTTCCGTCGGTGTTGACCGACTCGATGCCGCGGGGGGTGTCGAAGACGACCCGCTTGCCGTTCGGAGCCCAGTCCGGATTGGCGATGTACACCTCCCCGGTCTCGCTTTCGACGCCCGGGGCCAGTACCCGCTGGTTGGCGCCGCTCGCCGTGGCCGTCACCAGGTCGGGGCGGTAGGTGCAGCCCTCGGCCTGCGGAACGCAGGTGTCGCCGTAGCGGATGTAGGCGATCTGGGAGCCGCTGGGGGAGTAGACGCCGTCCAGGCCGTTCGCGACGGTGTGGGTGACCGCTCCGTCGGCGGGGTCCATTTCGACGGTCCGGCGCTGGTCGCCGGCCCGCTCGGACACCAGGAGCCGGGTCTCACCCAGGCTGCCGGAGCCGTCCGAGGTGAGGGGGGCTGCCGCGGACGCACTGCCCATGAGGGGCAGGCTCACCGCGGCGGCAAGAACGATAGACAACGCAGTGCGTGAAATCCGCACGTACGCTCCTTCCGTGACGAGGCCGGGCGGCCTCGATGAACGTGAGCCCGAGGATTCGAACTCACATAGGAACAAGCGTCTGCGGGCGCAAAAGCGTCACACCGTTCACGGGGTCTTCACGCGCCTCGCTGCCGCCCTGTACGGGGCGGCAGCGGCCCCGTGGGTCAGTCCCTGGGGAACTCGTCAGTGGCGAGGGTGATTCCGGCGACCGTGTGGGTGAGGTCGATGGGCAGGCCGTAGGCGACGGTGAGGTCGACCTTGTAGTCACCGTCCTGCGGTTCGGTGAAGACGCGGCAGCGGCCGGTGTACGGATCGGCGATCAGGTAAACCGGGACCTCGGCGAGGGCGTAGGCCGTCTTCTTGGGGCCGTAGTCGTTCGGCGCGGTGCCCTTGGAGATGACTTCGGCGATGAACTCGACGTCCTGGTGGCGCCAGCGTCCGAACTCGTCCTCCTCGGCGCCGTCGGAAATCTTGGCGACGTCCGGGGCGAAGCGGTTCCGCTCGCCGGGAAAGGCGATGCGCACGTCCGAGGTCACCAGGGCGTCCATTCCGAAATGGTCGTCCAGCGCCCGCACGATCCGGCGGATGGTCTGCCAATGGACGTCGCACTGCGGCGTCATGAACACGGCCCCCTCGACGATCTCTGCCTTGTAACCCTCGGGGGCGGGCATCTGCTCCAGTTGCTGCAACAGCGCATCCCGACCCAGCTCGTCGCACCGGCCGTCGGCCACCGTGCCGCTCCTCCCCGCCGCCCGCGCGCCGCGGGCAGCCGCACGATTCAACGATACGTATGTACGAACGGTTACGTACCGCGACGAGCAGGAGTCAGGCGCTCTGGGAGCCCTCGGTGCCCTGGAGGCGGTCCTCCAGCACCGAGATGTCGGCCGTGTCGCCGGGGGCCGGGGTCTTGCTGGAGACCGGGGTGTCGTAATTGCTGAGCAGGATGGTGCCGGTCTGGTGGTCGACCTCGGCGGTGAGTTTCAGCGGGTAGTGCTTGCCGTCGATGGCTACGTAGAGGGTCTGGACGGCGCCCTGGGCCTTCTTGACGACGGGGAGGACGCGGGTGCCCTCGTGGGTGGTCGGGCGGCCCTTGGTGAGGGTGGGGGTGGCCGAGGGGGAGGGGGCGCCGGAGGGCGGGTTCTCGGGGGGTATGGCGGACTTCTGGAACGCCCTGAGGTCGCAGGCCGCGGAGAGGTTGCCGAGGAAGGCGTTCTTGGTGGTGCCGTGCAGGAATGTGTCCTTGTATTTCTCGGCGGCGTCGCGGCCCTCGTTCCCGGGCAGCTGGCTCTTCCAGAAGGCGGCGTCCGGCTTCATCCAGACCTGGTTTCCGCGTTTGACGAGTTCGACGCGGCCGAGTGAGCCCTTGCTGATGGCACCGGTGCAATTGCCGGCGCGGTCGAGGGTGAGGTCGAGTTTGGTGGGATCAGCACTGGTCTGGGTGCGCAACCGCAGTGATTGCGCGGCGACCAGTTGGTGGAGGGAATCGTCGGAGATCTGCTGGGCCGATTTGTTGGCGAGGTCGCCCTCGCCGCCGTCCGGATCCTCGGCCGCCGCGGCGCTGGTGCAGGTGGCCCCGGCGATCAGGGCCACCCCGCAGGTCAGGGCCGCGGTGGCGGTGGCGGCACGCCGTCTGCTGGTCATCTGGGTACCTCCGGTCCCGAGGGGAAATGCAGCCTGGGACATACGGCTATTCAGGGTACGTTCCGGGATATTCGGCCGCACGTTCAGTGAGTCGAGTCACTTTCCATGAATGTTTGGGCATAGGTCCGCAGCTTGGGGGGAGGGGTCCACGTTGCTGGTGACGCCAGTGGTTGCACCAGTGGGTACGAGATCGGTAACCGGAAGGCAGAACGACGTGTCGTCAATCGAGACCATTCACGTAGACGGGGTGTGGCAGGCCGCCGCAGCCGGCGAAACGCGGGAGGTCCTCGACCCCGCCGACGCGACGACGCTCCAGCTGGTGGCCGAGGGTGGTGCCGAGGACACCGACGCCGCGGTCGCGGCCGCCCGCCGGGCCTTCGACGCGGGCGACTGGCCCCGTACCGCCGTCGCCGAGCGCTCCGCGCTGCTCCGCCGGGTCGCCGACCTGCTCCAGCGCGACCGCGAGGAGATCGCCCTCATCGAGAGCCGGGACACCGGCAAGACGCTGGAGGAGGGCCGGGTCGACGTCGATGACGTCACCAACGCCTTCCGGTACTTCGCCGACCTGGTGATGAACGAGAGCGGCGGCCGGGTCGTCGACGCCGGTTCGCCCGACGTGCACAGCGTGGTCGTGCACGAGCCGGTCGGTGTGTGTGCGCTCATCACGCCGTGGAACTACCCCCTGCTCCAGGCAAGCTGGAAGATCGCGCCGGCCCTCGCGGCCGGCAACACTTTTGTGATCAAGCCCAGCGAGGTCACCCCGCTGTCGACCGTGCACCTGGTCAAGCTGCTGGTCGAGGCCGGGCTGCCGGCCGGGGTCGCCAACATCGTCACCGGCGCGGGCCTGCCCGTGGGCCAGCGGCTCGCCGAGCACCCGGACGTCGACCTGTTCTCCTTCACCGGTGGCCTGGTCAGCGGCACGAAGGCGGGCGCGGCCGCGGTCTCCGGTGCCAAGAAGATCGCCCTGGAGCTGGGCGGTAAGAACCCGAATGTGGTGTTCGCGGACTCCTGCGCCACCGAAGAAGGCTTTGACACCGCTGTCGACCAGGCGCTGAACGCCGCCTTCATCCACAGCGGCCAGGTCTGCTCGGCCGGTGCCCGGCTGATCATCGAGGAGTCGGTGCGCGACCGCTTCGTCTCCGAGCTCGCCCGCCGCGCCGAGAAGATCAAGCTCGGCCGGGGCACCGAGGACGGTGTCGAGTGCGGTCCGCTGGTCTCCCAGCAGCAGCTCGACAAGGTCGAGGCGTACGTCGCCTCCGCGCTCGCCGAGGGTGCCCAGCTGCGCTGCGGCGGTGCCCGGCCCGAGCCGTCGGCCGTCCGCCCGGCCACCGGCTACTTCTACGCGCCGACCGTGCTCGACGGCTGCCACCGCGAGATGAAGGTGGTCCGTGAGGAGACCTTCGGCCCGATCCTGACGGTGGAGACCTTCACCACCGAGGACGAGGCCGTGGCGCTCGCCAACGACACCGAGTACGGCCTGGCCGGTGCGGTCTTCTCGGCCGACACCGCGCGCGCCCGCCGGGTCGCCGCGCGGCTGCGGCACGGCACGGTCTGGATCAACGACTACCACCCCTACCTCCCGCAGGCGGAGTGGGGCGGCTTCGGCAAGTCCGGCATCGGACGGGAATTGGGTCCCGCGGGTCTGGACGAGTACCGCGAGAGCAAGCACATTTACGAAAACCTCCGGCCGGAGCCGGTGCGCTGGTTCGCGGGCTGACCCCGCCCTCCCTGGCACCACCCGCACCACGCACGTTGTAAGAAGGAGCACCCCCAATGCCTGTGTATGACTATGTCGTAGTCGGCGGCGGCACCGCCGGTTCCGTCATCGCCTCCCGCCTCACCGAGGACCCGGACGTCACCGTCGCCGTCATCGAGGGTGGCCCGTCCGACATCGACCGCGAGGACGTGCTGACGCTGCGCAAGTGGCTCGGCCTGCTCGGCGGCGAGCTGGACTACGAGTACACGACGACCGAGCAGCCGCGCGGCAACTCGCACATCCTGCACAGCCGCGCCAAGGTGCTCGGCGGGTGCTCCTCACACAACACGCTGATCTCCTTCAAGCCGCTGCCGTCCGACTGGGACGAGTGGGAGGAGGCGGGCGCCACCGGCTGGAACGCCGCGGAGATGGACCCGTACTTCGGCAAGCTGCGCAACAACATCGTGCGGGTGGCGAAGAAGGACCAGAACCAGATCGCCACCGACTGGATCGAGGCCACCAAGACGGCCCTCGGCGTCCCCGAGGTCGTCGGCTTCAACGACCAGCCCTTCGACGAGGGCGTCGGCTTCTTCGACCTCTCCTACCACCCGGAGAACAACAAGCGCTCCTCCGCTTCGGTCGCCTACCTTCACCCGCACATCGAGGCCGGCGACCGCCCGAACCTCACGCTGATGCTGGAGACCTGGGCGCACAAGCTGGAGCTGGACGGCACCACCGCCAAGGGCGTCCACGTCCGGACGAAGGACGGCGCGGAGGTCTACGTCGAGGCCGCCCGCGAGGTGCTGGTCTGCGCCGGCGCCGTCGACACCCCGCGGCTGCTGATGCACTCCGGTATCGGGCCGAAGAAGGACCTGGAAGCGCTCGGTCTGCCGTGCGTGCTCGACCTGCCGGGTGTCGGGGAGAACCTCATCGACCACCCCGAGTCGGTGATCGTCTGGGAGACCGAGGGACCGATCCCGGGCAACTCCGCGATGGACTCCGACGCGGGCCTCTTCGTCAAGCGGGACCCGGAGCACAAGGGCCCCGACCTGATGTTCCACTTCTACCAAATTCCCTTCACCGACAACCCCGAGCGGCTGGGCTACGAGCGCCCCGAGCACGGCGTGTCGATGACCCCGAACATCCCCAAGTCCCGCTCCCGCGGCCGCCTCTACCTCACCTCCGCGGACCCCGAGGCCAAGCCGGCCCTCGACTTCCGCTACTTCGAGGACGAGGACGACTACGACGGCCGGACCCTCGTCGACGGCGTCAAGCTGGCCCGCAAGATCGCCCAGGCCGAGCCGTTCGCCAAGTGGCTCAAGCGGGAGGTCTTCCCCGGCCCCGAGGTCACCGACGACGCGGAGATCAGTGAGCTGGTGCGGAAGGCGGCCCACACCGTCTACCACCCGGCCGGCACCTGCAAGATGGGCGCCGCCGATGACCAACTCGCCGTCGTCGACCCCGAGTTGAAGATCCGCGGGCTGTCCGGCATCCGGATCGCCGACGCCTCCGTCTTCCCGACGATGCCCGCGGTCAACCCGATGCTGGGCGTGCTCATGGTGGGGGAGAAGTGCGCTGAACTGCTCCATAAGGCTCCGACCCAAGGAGGTGATGCGTGATGGCTACCACCTCCGCCGGCGCATCCGAGATACCCAACGCCCGTACGTCCAAGGACGCCGCCGCCACCGAGGCGTCCGACGGACGTGAGGTCGTCTTCTCCGTCCGCAACCTCTGGAAGGTCTTCGGCCCCAAAGCCGACCGCATCCCCGGCGACTCCTCCGTGACGGAGCTGAGCGCCCAGGAGCTGCGCGAGCAGACCGGCTGTGTGGCCGCCGTCCGCGATGTCTCCTTCGACGTCCACAAGGGCGAGGTCTTCGTCGTCATGGGCCTGTCCGGCTCCGGCAAGTCCACCCTCGTGCGCTGCCTGACCCGGCTGATCGAGCCGACCAGCGGTGAGCTGGAGATGGATGGCGAGGACGTCCGCGCCATGGACCGCACCGCGCTGCGTGAACTGCGCCGCCGCCGCGCCGCCATGGTCTTCCAGCACTTCGGCCTGCTGCCGCACCGCACCGTCGTCGACAACGTCGCCTACGGCCTGGAGATCCAGGGCATGGGCAAGACGGAGCGCCGCACGAAGGCCAACGAGATGGTCGACAAGGTCGGCCTGGCCGGGATGGAGAAGCGCCGCCCCGGGCAGCTCTCCGGCGGCCAGCAGCAGCGCGTCGGCCTGGCCCGCGCGCTCGCCGTCGACCCCGAGGTCCTGCTCTTCGACGAGCCGTTCAGTGCCCTGGACCCCCTCATCCGCCGCGATATGCAGGAAGAGGTCGTCCGCCTGCACCGTGAAGAGGGCCGCACCATGGTCTTCATCACCCACGACCTCGCCGAGGCGCTGCGGATCGGTGACCGGATCGCCCTGATGCGCGACGGCAAGATCGTCCAGCTCGGCACCCCCGAGGAGATCGTCGGCTCCCCGGCCGACGACTACGTCCGCGACTTCGTCCGGGACGTCCCGCGCGAGCAGGTGCTGACCGTGCGTCGCGCGATGCGCCCGGCCGAGGACGGCGAGGCCGACGAGGGCCCCGCGCTGAGCCCCGACGCCCTGATCTCCGACGCCATCGAGGCCGTCGCCCGCTCCGGCGGCGCGGCCCGGGTCGTCGACGGCGAGCGCTGCCTGGGCATCGTCGACCACGCCTGCCTGCTGAACGTGGTCGCCCGGCTCGACAGCCCGCAGCACGGCGAGGTGGCTGCCTGATGTACGCCGCCACCACCCACCGCGGCGCCGTGCGCGCCGTCGGTTCCAGAGCTCCCGCGGCCACGCCGCGGGCCCGGCTGCGCGCCACCCTCCTGCGCCACTGGCGCGAGGCCCAGCGCTGCGCCGCCCTGAACATCCCCACGGGCACCGTGAAGCGGGGGCGCGCATGAGCATCTTCTCCACGCCTCCCCTCGCGACGCGCCCGCTGAGCGATGCCGAACGGCCCGGCCCCCTGCGGGCGGTGCGGCAGTTCCCCGGCCTGAGCAAGCTCCTGCTGCTCGTGCTCGCCGCGGCGGTCCTGGTGCCGCTGCTGGCCACCAAGTACGGCGCCGCCTGGCCGTCCTCGCTGACCGTCGATGTCTCCGGCCCGCTCGGCAAGACCAGCGACTGGATCATCGACAACCGCGACAGCCACTGGCTGTTCGTCTACTTCCTCGGTCACCTCAGCAACGCCGTGGTGATCTCGGTACGCGCGGTCTACATGCTGCTGCTCGCGCTCGGCTGGACCGGTGTGACCGCCGGTGTCACGCTGATCGCCTGGCGCGTCGCCGGTCTCCGTATCGCCGCCATCTCTCTGATCTCCTTCCTGGTCAGCGGCCTGCTGGGGATGTGGGTCCCGACCATGCAGACCCTCGCCCTGATGGTCGTCGCGGTGGTCTTCTCGGTCGTCGTCGGCGCCCTGCTGGGCCTGGCCGGCGGCCTGTCCGAGCGGCTGTTCCGCATCCTGCGCCCGGTCCTGGACACCATGCAGGTGCTGCCCGCCTTCGCCTATCTCCTGCCCGTGGTGCTGGTCTTCGGCATCGGCGTCCCCGCCGCGCTGCTGGCCACCGTCATCTACGCGGCTCCGCCGATGGCGCGGCTCACCGCGCTGGGTCTGCGTGGCGCCGACCCGGGCGTCCTGGAGGCGGTCTCCTCGCTCGGCGCCACCGGACGGCAGCGGCTGCTGACCGCTCGCCTGCCGCTGGCCCGTAAGGAACTCCTCCTCGGCGTCAACCAGTCGATCATGATGGCGCTGGGCATGGTCGTGATCGCCTCGATGATCGGCGCCGCCGGTCTCGGTGACCGCGTCTACCAGGCGCTCGCCTCGGTCGACGTCGGTGCCGCGCTCGCCGCCGCCATTCCGATCGTGCTGCTGGCCATCGTCATGGACCGCACCACGGCCGCGGCCGGTGAGCGGCTCGGCGCCGGTACCTCCGCCCCCGGCCCGGCGTGGCTGCGTGGCTGGCAGGCCTGGACCGGTATCGCCGTGGTCACCGCCGGGCTCGCGCTGGTGGGCCGGCTGAGCGGTTCGCTGGTGTGGCCGGGTGCCTGGGCCGTGGACCTCGCCCGCCCCGTCAACGACTTCAAGGAGTGGATGGTCGATCACCTCTACTCCGGAGTCCCGGTCATCGGCGGCACCGCCGACTGGGCCGCGCACTTCACCAACTGGGTGCTCAACCCGCTGCGGGACGGCCTGACCGCGCTGCCCTGGTACGGCACGCTGCTCGTCGTCGCCGCGCTGGCCTGGCTCATCGGGACCTGGCGCACCGCGCTGACCGCCGTCCTCGCGATGGCCGCCATCGGTGTGCTGGGCGTGTGGAAGCCGTCGATGAACACCCTGTCCCAGGTGCTCGCCGCGCTGGTGGTGACCCTGGTGCTGGGCTTCGGCGTCGGCATCCTCGCCGCCGGCAGCAAGCGCCTGGAGGCGATCCTGCGGCCGGTCCTGGACGTCATGCAGACCATGCCGCAGTTCGTCTACCTCATCCCGGTGGTCGCGCTGTTCGCCGTGGGCCGCGCCCCGGCGGCCGCCGCCGCGGTCGTCTACGCGCTGCCCGCCGTCATCCGCATCACCACCCAGGGCCTGCGCCAGGTCGACCCGGGCGCCATGGAGGCCGCCCGCTCGCTGGGCGCCACCCGCTGGCAGATCCTGCGCCAGGTCCAGCTCCCGCTGGCCCGGCCCGCGCTGCTGCTCGCCGTCAACCAGGGCGTGGTCCTGGTCCTCGCCGTCGTCATCATCGGCGGTCTGGTCGGCGGCGGTGCCCTCGGCTACGACGTCGTCACCGGCCTCGCCACCGGAGACCTGGGCCTCGGCCTGGTCGCGGGTGTGGCCATCGTGTGCCTGGGCCTGATGCTGGACCGGGTCACTCAGCCCACGGAACGCCGCACCACGGGGAAGGGAGTCTGACCATGTCCCGTAAGCGCACCATGATCATCGGGACGGCCGCGCTGGCCGGCACGGCGGTCCTCTCCCTCTCCCTGTCCTCCTGTGGCAAGGCCGACATGACCAAGCAGGCCTCGCCGTTCGCGGCGGCCAAGGGCTCCAAGTCGGTCACCCTGTCGGTGCAGACCTGGGTCGGCGCCCAGTCCAATGTCGCGGTCGCCAAGTACCTTCTCGAACACAAGATGGGCTACCACGTCGACACCGTCCAGGTGGACGAGATCCCCGCCTGGGACGCCCTCAGCCAGGGCCGGGTCGACGCCATCCTGGAGGACTGGGGCCACCCCGAGCAGGAACAGCGGTACGTCAAGGACAAGAAGACGATCACGGCGGGTGGCGGCAACGGCGTCACCGGCCACATCGGCTGGTATGTCCCCAAGTACTGGGCGGACAAGCACCCCGAGGTCACCAACTGGAAGAACCTCAACAAGTTCGCCAAGCAGCTCCGTACCTCGGAGAGCGGCAACAAGGGCCAGCTGATGGACGGTTCGCCGTCCTACGTCACCAATGACAAGGCGCTGGTGAAGAACCTCAAGCTCGACTACGAGGTCGTCTTCGCGGGCTCCGAGGCGGCGCAGATCACCCAGATCCAGCAGTTCGCCAAGCAGAAGAAGCCCTTCCTGACGTACTGGTACGAGCCGCAGTGGCTCTTCAACCAGGTGCCGATGGTGGAGGTCAAGCTCCCCAAGTACACCGACGCCTGTGCGGAGAAGGGCACCAAGGACCCGCAGTCCATCGACTGCGCCTATCCGACCACGCCCCTCCAGAAGTACTTCAACACGGAATTCGCCAAGAAGGGCGGCAGTGCCGCGGCGTTCCTGAAGCACTTCCAGTGGACCAAGGACGACCAGAACGAGGTCTCCGAGTCCATCGCCTCGGGCGGTCTGTCCGCCGACGAGGCGGCGAAGCGCTGGGTGGAAAAGCACCCGGACGTCTGGAAGAAGTGGCTGACCAAGAAGTAGCCACACGGGAAGCGCGGAACCCCGCGGGCAGTCGCACGATGTGTGCGGCTGCCCGCGCGCGTGTTCCGGGGCCTTTGCACACCTGCCCTACCCGTTCGGGTGGCGGGTGGCGAACCACCGCACGGCGCGGCGCCCGGCCCAGAAGGCTGGGCAGCCGTCACCGACGAAAGGCCCGTCATGCCGCTGCCGCCGACCTGCCCCACGCCCGACTGCGACGACCGGCTGTGGAAGGACACCGCGCACACCAGCACCGACTGGGACAACTGGCGCTGGTGGTGCTGCCGTTGCCGCAAGCAGTGGTACCCCACGGCAGAACAGCTCCAGGACTTCCGCTACGGAGCGAGCCGGCCCGCCGCGACCCACCGGGACCCGCGGGCGGCCCGCCGGTAGGCGGGCTTTCGGGGGGCATCGACCACGGCTCCGCCATGCTCACCGGTTCGCGGTGCCGGCTGCCCGTCCGAGCGGGCGCCCTCGCCCAGCGCGACCCCCTGATCACCGCGTTCGAGCGCTGGGCACGCCTGCACCTCGGCGCGCCGAACCCGCTGTCCGAGGCGGCCCGGGTCCACGGCGTCAGCGAGCGCACCCTCCAGCGCACCGTCCGCCGGGTCCTGAACACCACGCCGGTCCGGTTCGTCCAGGACCTGCGGGTCGAACAGGCCACGCATCTGCTGCGGACCGCGGACCTCTCCCTGGAGGCCATCGCCCGCAAGGTCGGCTACGAACACGCCACCACCCTGCGCTCCCTCCTGCGCGACCGCACCGGCTCCACTGCCGGCGGTCTGCGCGTCCGCTGAGCGCGACCACCAACTCCGCGCCGTCCGCGGCGAATCGGCGCTCGGCGAGCCGCTCCGTCCGGAGCATTACGGCGAAGGTGACATTGCGGTACGTCCCGTCCCCCGCGGGTGACGAACGGCCGGGACCTGGTTGCCCGGTGGGCCCGGCGTGACGGCATAGTAGGGCGCAGCCCGATGAGGGACATGACAATTAACGGTGGCAACGGTGCGCTGTTGCGCTCGGCGCCGCCCCGTACCAGGGGGACTCCCGCTCCATGCCATCCATCCGCCGCTCCACCGCCGCGGCCGCGGCACTCGTCGCACTGTTCGCGGGCACCGTCACCGCCTGCGGCCCCGACGAGGCCGTCGGCGGTGCGGCCGCCGACCAGAAGGACCGGGCCGACGGGGGCTTCAAGCTTCCCAGTGGCGCGCCGACCAGCCTGGACGACCTGAAGAAGTGGAAGGACGGCGGCTGGCAGGACTGGGACAAGTGGGCCCGCGACGCGAAGGACTTCGCCAACCCGGTCATCAAGGACCACTGGAAGTCCGACCGGCTTGCCAAGGCGAAGACCTCGCCGGAGATCGGCGTCAAGGCCACCGGCACGGGGAGCGAGTTCGAGGGGACCGATGCCGAACCGCAGCCGGTCACCGCCGAGCAGGTCGCGCGGCCGTACCACCAGCACATGGCTCCGGTCGGGAAGATCTTCTTCGACAGCCCCAAGGGCCCGATGGTCTGCTCCGGCACGATCGTCGAGGACCCGGCACACCCCGGGAAGTCCAACCTGGTGTGGACCGCGGGCCACTGTGTGCACTCCGGCAAGCAGGGCGGCTGGATGCGCAACATCGTCTTCGTGCCGTCCTACAACGACAACGGCGTGCCGATGAGCCAGGTCAACAGCACGCCCGCCCAGCAGGTCACGCCCTACGGCCGGTTCTGGGCCGACTGGATCACCACCTCCGGTGAGTGGATCAACATGGGCAGCGAGAAGTCCGGCAACGGCGGCTCCGCCTACGACTTCGCCGTGCTGCACGTGAAGCCGGAGAACGGCAGCGGCAAGTCCCTCCAGGAGACCGTCGGCAACGCCGCCCGCGTCTGGTTCGACGCCCCCGCCGCCAACCAGATCGGCTCGCTGGACGCCTTCGGCTACCCGGCGGCTCCCCCCTACGACGGCGCGCGCATGATGAACTGCCCGGCCCGCCCCGGCCGCCTCGTCATGCAGCAGGGCACGCCCGCCATGAACCGCATCGGCTGCACCATGACCGGCGGCACCTCCGGCGGCGGCTGGTTCGTCAACCGCGGCGGCAAGCTGACCCTGGTGTCCAACACCTCGATCAGCTCCAACGCCCACACCTGGCTGGCCGGCCCCCACCTGGGCCCGGAGGCCCAGCGGGTCTTCGCCGACATCAGCCGGAAGTTCGCGAACCAGTAGGGGACGACGGGGAGGCGGAGGCGGCGCCGGGCCGCTCCGCCGCTACGTCCACGGCCGCTACCCCAGAGGCGGCAGCGCCCGGCACAGTGCCTCCAGGGCCGCGGGGAAGGCGCTGTCGCTGGGGGCCGCATAGCCGACGACCAGACCGTGGTGGGGCGTCATGGTGGCCTCGGGGTGGCGGTAGCCGGACAGGCCGTCGAGGGCCAGGCCCTGCCAGCGGGCGGCGCGCAGGGCCGCTTGTTCGTCCGACTCGCCCGCGCCGTCGGGGAGTTGGAGTGCGGCGTGCAGACCGGCCGCGATGCCGGTGACGGTGAGGTGCGGGGCATGGCCGGCCACCGCGTCGATCAGCTGGTCGCGGCGCCGGCGGTAGCGCTGGCGCATCCGGCGGATGTGCCGGTCGTAGGCGCCGTGGGCGAGGAACTCGGCCAGGGTGAGCTGATCGGTGACGCCCGCCCAGGCCTCGCGCTCGCCCTTGGCCTCCAGTACGGCGTCGACGAGCCGGTCGGGAAGCACCATCCAGCCCAGCCGCACCGCGGGGGAGAGGCTCTTGCTGACCGAGCCGATATGGAGGACGCGCTCCGGATCCAGGCCCTGGAGGGCGCCGACGGGCTTGCGGTCGTAGCGGAATTCACCGTCGTAGTCGTCTTCGAGAACGTATCTTCCGCTCTCCCTCGCCCAGTTGATGACCGCGGCCCGGCGGTCCGGGTGCAGCGGCACGCCGAGCGGGAATTGGTGCGCCGGGGTGAGCAGCACCGCCTCCACACCCTTCGCCGCCCCCAACTCCGCGCTCACGGCGCCGTGTTCGTCGATGCCGAGGGGGTGGGTGCGGAGGCCGGCGGTGGCCAGGAGATGGCGGTGGAACGGCAGGCCGTAGGACTCGACGGCGAGCGGTCCGGGGAGTACGGCGGGCAGCAGCAGCCGCAGCGCGTGGGCGAAGCCGGAGCAGATCACGATGCGTTCGGGGTCGGTACGTACGCCACGGGTGCGCGCCAGGTAGTCGGCGAGGGCGCGGCGCAGTTCGGGGCGGCCGCGCGGGTCGCCGGGGCCGAACGCGTCGTGCGGGGCGGCGGTCAGCGCACGGCGCGCGGCGGCGAGCCAGGCGGTGCGCGGAAAGGACGCGGCGTCCGGCTGGCCCTGGAGGAGGTTGTGCGTGGGGCGGCTCACCGGGGCGCGGTGGGCCGGGGCCCGGGTGGGCGTCAGCGGCTGCGCGCGGTGGGCGACGCGGGTGCCGGAGCCCTGCCGGGCGCTGAGCCAGCCCTCGGCGACGAGTTCGGCGTAGGTGTCGGCGACGGTGTTACGGGCGATGCCGAGGTCGACGGCGAGCGAGCGGTAGGGCGGCAGCCGCGTACCGGGGGCGAGCCGTCCGGACCGTACCGCGTCCCGCAGCGCCCGGATGAGGACGGCGCGGCGGCTGCCCGGCCCGGTCAGCTCCAGATGCAGATCGGCGCCCAGGCTCTCGGCAAGATTGACCCATGATTCCGGCATGGAAATGCACCCTACAGCCGGTCGCCTGCTCTTCTAGATTTAAGGCATGACGAACGAAGCGCAGCTCAGCACCGCACAGATCACCGCTCGGATCGACGAGGCGAACATGACGGACGAGATCGCGGGCCGCAGCCCCCGGGTCAATTTCGCGAAGGCCGCACCGAAGGCCTTCAAGGCCCTGATCGGCTTTGACGCTGCGGCCCGTGAAGGGCTCGACCCGGCCCTGGTGGAACTGGTCCAGATTCGGTCCTCGCAGCTCAACAAGTGCGCGTACTGCCTGCACATGCACACCAACGACGCCCGCAAGGCCGGTGAGAGCGAGGAGCGCCTGCACATGGTCGCCGTCTGGGAGGAGGCCGCGCACTTCTTCACTCCCAAGGAGCGGGCGGCCCTCGCCCTCACCGAGGCCGTGACCCTGGTCGCGCAGGGGGGCGTCCCGGACGAGGTCTACCGGCGCGCCGCCGCCCACTTCGACGAGCCCGAACTGGCCCGCCTGCTGGCCCTGATCTTCACCATCAACACCTGGAACCGGCTCGCCCTCAGCACGGGGAAGGTGGCGGGGACGGACGAGCGGTAGGAGGGGCGGGGCCGGGCACGGCGTGGGCTCCGGCCCGACCTCCCTCCCAAAGGCCCTCAGGGCCTCAACTGCCCGCCGCCATCCCCCCTCCCAGCTCCTCCCGCAGCCGCTCCGCCATCCCCGCCAGGGCCGCCATCGCCCGGTGCTGGAGCCCGGGGCCGAAGGTGACCCGGGCCGCGCCCAGGGTGCCGAGTTCGCGGGGTGCGGGGCCGTCGGGGGTCACCACGGCATTGACCGGGAGGCCGATGGCGGCGGCCAGGTCGGCCAGCAGGGGCGGCGGGGCGAGGATCGGGTAGACGCAGTCGGCGCCGGCCTCGGCGTAGAGGCGGCCGCGGTGGACCGTCTCGTCCCGGTCCGGGACGCCGCACAGGTAGGTGTCGATCCGGGCGTTGATCACCAGGGCGTCGCCCGCCTCGGCGCGTACCTCGGCCAGCCAGTCGGCCTGCTGGTGCGCGTCCCGCAGTGCGCCGGTGGCGTGGTCGGTGTCCTCCAGGTTGCAGCCCACCGCCCCGGCGTCCGCGAGCCGGCCGACCAACTCCCGGGCGGACAGGCCGTATCCGGCTTCCACATCCGCCGAGACCGGGATGCCGACGGCGCGGACGATACGGCGCACGGCGGCGAACATCTCGTCGGGCGGGGTCGCGCCGTCCTCGTAACCGAGGGAGGCCGCGACACCCGCACTGGGCGTGGCCAGCGCCGGGAACCCGGCGTCGGCGAACACCCGGGCACTCGCCGCGTCCCACGGACCGGGAAGGACCAGCGGGAGATCGGGGCCGTGGTGCAGGGCACGAAGTACGGCGGCCGTCATGACGCACCTCCGGCTGGGGTGCGCGCCGCTTCGGCCGGGGACAGGCTCGCCCCCACCGGGATACGGGCCGCGACATTGATCCGGTTCCAGGAGTTGATGGCCGTGATCAGGGCGAGGAGGCGGACGATTTCGGTGTCCTCGAAGTGGGCCGCCGCCCGGTCGTAGACCTCATCCGGGACGCCGCCCTGGGGCAGCAGGGTCACCGCCTCGGTGAGGGCGAGGGCCGCCTGCTCCTTGGGGGAGTAGAGACCGGTGGCTTCCTCCCAGGCGCCGAGAAGGGCGATCCGCTCGTCGGTCTCCCCGCCCTTGCGGGCATCCGTGACATGCATATCGAGGCAGAAGGCGCAGTGGTTGAGCTGCGAGGCCCGGATGAGGAGGAGTTCGACCAGGGTCGGGTCGAGGTCCGTCTTGGCGGCCCGGGTCAGTGCCAGCAGCGGGCCGTGGATACCGGGCGCCAGCCGGTAGAAGGGCAGCCGCGGCGTCTCGGTCGTGGTCATGCGTGCCCCGGGGTCATGCGGGTGGCGACGCCGAAGCGGTTCCAGGCGTTGATGGTGGTGATCAGGGCGATGAGCTGGGCGAGTTCGGTGTCGCCGAAGTGGCCCGCGGCGCGGTCGTAGACGGCGTCCGGGACGAAGCCGTCGGTGAGGAGGGTGATCGCCTCGGTGAGGGCGAGGGCGGCCTGTTCCTTGTCGGTGTAGTGGCCGGCGGCCTCCTCCCAGGCGTTGAGGAGGTAGACGCGCTGCTCGGTCTCGCCGGCCTTGCGGGCGTCCTTGATGTGCATATCGATGCAGAAGGCGCAGTGGTTGAGCTGCGAGGCACGGATCTTGACCAGCTCGACCAGCGTCGGGTCGAGGCCCTGCTTCGCCGCCGCGTCCAGCGCGATCATGGCCTTGTAGACGTCCGGTGCGAGCTTCGCCCAGTGCAGCCGGGGGCCGTGGCGGTGCGCCGCGCCCGCCGCCGTCCCGGAGGCCGTGGCCGGTGTCGTCGTCTGTGCTGTCGGTGTGGTCGTCATGCCTACGACGCTACGGCGGCAATGGCACAACTGTATGGTCCACTTCCATGGGGAATTCCTGGGCCACTTTCGGTCGCGATCTGCACCTCGACCTCACGGGTCCCGGCGGACTGCGGGCCGCCCTGCTGCGCGCCCTCCGGGACGCCGTACGGTCAGGACGGCTGGCACCCGGCACCCGGCTGCCGTCCTCCCGCTCGCTCGCCGCCGACCTCGGCATCGCCCGTAACACCGTTGCCGACGCCTACGCCGAACTCGTCGCCGAGGGCTGGCTCAGCGCCCGGCAGGGCTCCGGCACCCGCGTCGCGGCCAGGGTGCTGCCGCGCGCCACCCCCGCCGCACGGCGCACCCCGGGCCCGTCCGGCCACGCCGACCGGCCGCGCTTCGACCTCACCCCGGGCACCCCCGATGTCTCCGCCTTCCCCCGCACCGCCTGGCTCGCCGCCGCCCGCCGCGCCCTGACCGCCGCCCCCAGCGAGGCGTTCGGCTACGGCACTCCGCGCGGCCGCCCCGAACTCCGCACCGTCCTCGCCGACTACCTCGCCCGCGCCCGCGGGGTACGCGCCGACCCCGACCGCATCGTCATCTGCGCCGGTTTCATGCAGGGGCTGGGACTGCTCAGCCGGGCGCTGGGCACCGGGCGGCTGGCCGTCGAGTCGTACGGCCTGGACTTCCACCGCGCCGTCATCACCCGCGCCGGTCTGGGCACCGTCCCGCTCACCGTGGACGAACGCGGCGCCCGTACGGAGGAGCTGGCCGGGCTCGACGGCGTACGGGCGGCGCTGCTCACCCCCGCCCATCAGTTCCCCACCGGCGTACCGCTGCACCCCGACCGCCGCGCCGCCGCCGTCAACTGGGCGCGGTCCACCGGGGGTTTCATCCTGGAGGACGACTACGACGGCGAGTTCCGCTACGACCGCCAGCCGGTCGGCGCCCTCCAGGGACTCGACGCCGACCACGTCGTCTACCTGGGCACCGCCAGCAAGAGCCTCGCCCCCGCGCTGCGGCTGTCCTGGATGGTGCTGCCGGACCGCCTGGTCGACCCGGTGCTGGCGCTCAAGGGCACCGGCGAATGGCAGTCCGGCTCGCTGGACCAGCTCACCCTCGCCGAGTTCCTGTCCTCCGGCGCCTACGACCGTCATCTGCGCGGTATGCGGCTGTGCTACCGGCGGCGCCGCGATCAGCTGGTGGCCGCCCTGGCCGACCACGCGCCCCATGTCCATGTCTCGGGCATCGCCGCCGGTCTGCACGCCGTGCTGGAACTCCCGCCCGGCACCGAGCAGTCCATCGTCCAGGGCGCCCGCTGGCAGGGCCTCGCCCTGGAGGGCCTGAGCCGCTTCCACGACCCCTCCGCCCCACCGGCCTCCCGCGACGCCCTGGTGGTGGCCTACGGCACCCCGCCCGACCACTCCTTCACCCACGCCCTGGACGCCCTGCTCCGCGCGCTGCCGCCGGGGGAACCGGGCGAGTAGGGGGGAGCAGGCGGGCCGGTGTGCGCCGCCGCCGCGACGCGCCGGCGCCTGTTCGCGGACGCGATGCGCCGGTCCGGAGGCGGCGCGGGCTCCGGTCCGCGCCGCCGACCCGCTCCGCCTCACAACTCCCGTACGAAGCACACCCGGTCCAGCCCCGGCCCGTCGTAGTCGCCGTGCACCGGGACACCGTCGTGGTCGATCCGGTCGCCCGGCTCCAGCCGGAAGCCCATACGGGTGTGGTACGCGATGGAGTTGCGGTTGTTGGGGCTGGTGATGCAGCGGACCTGGCGACGGCCGGCCGCGCGGGACAGGGTGAAGAAACGGTCATAGAGGGTGCTGCCCATGCCCTTCCCCTGGCCCTCCGGGCACACGCCCGCGAAGTGGATATACGCGGTCCTGGGGTCCGTCTGGGACAGGAAGCCGATCAGAAAGGCGTGCAGGGTTCGGTCCGGCCGCTCGACCAGGAAGCTGGTGTCGGCGAAGTACTGAAGCCAGAGGCGCGGTACGAGCAGCCGGCGCTGTAGCGCGCCCGCCTCGCCGCCCAGGCCGTCCCACCAGTCGGCGAGGGCCTGCTGGAGCCGGGCGTGATCCGCGGGAACCGGGCGGCGCAACGTCAGCTGTCCGGGCAGCTGTTCCAGCACTCGGGCGTGCTCGGTCATGGTCTGGCGCCTCCGTCCTCCGGGGTGAACGGGATCTTGCCCCGATCCATGGGCCAGCGTAGAGGGCGGCCGTTCCGGGCGACTGGCGAAAAGTCGCTTCTCGCCCGGCCAACTGTCTTGCCCTGAGGGCTGGTTGAGGTGACAAAGGAGGGAGCCGCTGCCCCGTTCGCCTGACCGTGTGGGTGCGTTGCGCTGGCAAATCAAGCGAATGACCGAAAGTGGCCCACCCCGCGTACGCCTCGCCTCCAACTGCACGGTTGTGCAACGGCGTTGAGGGTGGTGCCAATGCCGCGCCCGGCGACGTCCCGTACTGACCGCACGTCACCAGTGCCGACGCGTGTCACATGCACGCCCGGTGGCGCGCGCCCCGCTGCGCCCTGAGCGCCACCTCGCGCTGCGCCATTCAGGGTAAATGCGCGTGAGGCCTATGGCGTGGCGGCATGATCGGCGCGCCTACTGATGCTATCGACCGGCGGGTTGCCTACCTGGCGGAGGACATTGGTATGCAGATGCGAATCTCCGTCGGCTGTCATTACCGAGCCTGCTTCCCAGGTTGATGCCCACTTCCCGCAGAACCACAAGCTCCGCGGGGAGCTGAACGGCCCGCCAACACCCAGCAACCGGAGGGCCATCGCATGGCACCCACCTTTACTTTGGCGTCTGCAGCGCCAAATCCGGCTGTCTTCGGACAGCCGGTCACCTTGACCGCCACAGTCATCCCGCTAGGTCTGGGAACACCCACCGGCACCGTGACCTTCGTCGTTGCCGGCGGACCCACCCTGACCGCCCCGCTCGTCGGTGGCACCGCGACCGTCACCACGACCGGTATCCCCATCGGTTTTCATACCTTCACTGCGAACTACAACGGCAGCCCCCAATTCTCGCCGTCAAGCGGCTCCGGGTCCGTGACGATCAACAAGGCGTCGACCTCCACCGTGGTGACCTCCGCGCCGGACCCGTCGAACTTCGGACAGTCGGTCGCCATCACCGCCACCGTCGCGCCGGTCGCGCCTGGTGCGGGCACCCCGACCGGCACGGTCACCTTCGTCATCGGCGGCGGCGGAGGCGGCACGCTGACCGCCCCGCTCGTCGGCGGTACGGCGACCGTCAACACCAGCAGTCTCACCCCGGGCACCCATCTCATCACCGCGACATATGGCGGCAATGCACAATTCAACGCGTCGTCCGGGACCGATACGCAGACGGTGCAGCAGGTCCTGACGCCGACGACCACCACGGTCACCTCGTCCCCCGACCCCTCGGTCTTCGGGCAGCCGGTGACCTTCACGGCCACCGTCGCACCCGTCCCGCCCGGCTCGGGCACCCCGACCGGCACGGTCACCTTCGTCATCAGCGGTGCCGGGGGCGGCACGCTGACCGCCCCGCTCGTCGGCGGTACGGCGAGCGTGACCACCAGCAGCCTCGGTGTGGGCCCCCACACCGTTACCGCGACCTACAGCGGTAGCGGCACCTTTGCGGCGTCGAGCGGTACGGACACCCAGACGGTCAACAAGGCGTCGACGACCACCACGGTCACCTCGGCGCCGGATCCGTCGGTGGTCGGTCAGTCGGTGACCTTCACCGCCACGGTCGCCCCGGTGGCGCCGGGCGCGGGCACCCCGACCGGGACGGTCACCTTCGTCATCAGTGGTGGTCCGACGCTGACCGGCACCCTTTCCGGGGGCACGGCGAGCGTCAGTACCAGTGCCCTTGCCGCCGGTCCCCATACGGTCACCGCGACCTATGGCGGAGATGCCAACTTCAACTCCTCCGTGGGCACGGACACTCACACGGTGGGCCAGGCGTCGACGACCACGACGGTCACGTCGTCGCCGGACCCGTCCGTGGTGGGCCAGTCGGTGACGTTCACGGCCACGGTCGCCCCGGTGGCGCCGGGTGCGGGCACCCCGACCGGCACGGTCACTTTCGTCATCAGTGGTGGTCCGACCTTGACCGGCACCCTTTCCGGGGGTACGGCGAGCGTCAGCACCAGTGCGCTGGGCGCCGGTACGCACACGGTCACGGCGACCTACAACGGTGACGCGAACTTCGCCACCTCCACCGGCACCGACACCCAGACGGTGAACCAGGCCTCGACGACCACGACGGTCACGTCGTCGCCGGATCCGTCGGTGGTCGGGCAGTCGGTGACCTTCACGGCCACGGTCACCCCGGTGGCGCCGGGCGCGGGCACCCCGACCGGCACGGTCACCTTCGTGATCAGTGGTGGCCCGACGCTGACCGGCACCCTTTCCGGGGGTACGGCAAGCGTCAGCACCAGCGCCTTGAGCGCCGGTACTCATACGGTCACGGCGACCTACAGCGGTGACGCGAACTTCACGTCGTCGGTCGGTACGGACACCCAGACCGTCAACCAGGCCTCGACCACCACCACGGTCACCTCGTTCCCCGACCCGTCCGTGACGGGCCAGACGGTCAACTTCACCGCCTTTGTGGGACCGGTGTTCCCCGGTGGCGGAGTCCCGACCGGAACCGTCGGCTTCGTCATCACCAACGGGGTCACCACGGTGTCCCTCAGCGGCACCCTCGACGGCGCCGGCGTCACGACCGTCAGCACCAACGGGCTGGTCACGGCGGGCACTTACACCGTCACCGCGACCTACAGCGGAGACGCGAACTACACCGGCTCCAGTGACACCGACACCCAGACCGTGAACCCGGCATCGACGAACACCGTGGTGACGTCGTCGCCGGATCCGTCGGTGGTCGGGCAGCCGGTGACCTTCACCGCCACGGTCACGCCGGCCGCGCCGGGAGCGGGGACGCCGACCGGCACCGTCACGTTCGTCATCAGTGGTGGCCCGACGCTGACCGGCACCCTTTCCGGGGGTACGGCGAGCGTCACAACCAGTGCGCTGGGCCCCGGTGCGCACACGGTCACGGCGACCTACAGCGGGGACGCCAACTTCACCGGCTCGGTCGGTACGGACACCCAGACCGTCAACCAGGCGTCGACGACCACCACGGTCAGCTCGTCGCCGGACCCGTCGGTGGTCGGTCAGTCGGTGACCTTCACGGCCACGGTCGCGCCCGTGGCGCCGGGGGCTGGTACGCCCACGGGGACGGTGACGTTCGTCATCAGCGGGGGCCCGACGCTGGTCGGCACGCTCTCCGGAGGGACGGCGAGCGTCAGCACCAGCGTGCTGGGTGCCGGTACGCACACGGTGACCGCGACCTACAGCGGTGACGCCGGCTTCACCGGCTCGGTCGGTACGGACACCCAGACCGTCAACCAGGCGTCGACGACCACCACCGTCATCTCCGCGCCGGATCCGTCGGTGGTCGGTCAGCCGGTGACGTTCACGGCCAACGTCGCGCCGGTCTCGCCGGGCGCGGGTATCCCGACCGGGACGGTGACGTTCGTCGCGACCGACGGTGTCACCACGGTGACGCTGACCGGCACCCTGGTCGGCGGCACCACCAGTGTGGTCACCACCGGCCTGGTGACGGCGGGCACTTACACCGTCACCGCCACCTACAGCGGCGACGCCGGCTTCACGAGCTCGGTCGGTACGGACACCCAGACGGTGGGCCAGGCGGCCACAACCACCTCGGTCACCTCGTCGCCGGACCCGTCGGTCTTCGGTCAGCCGGTGACCTTCACGGCCACCGTCACCCCGGTCCTGCCGGGTGCGGGCACCCCGACCGGCACGGTCACCTTCGTGATTTCCGGTGGTCCCACGCTCACCGGGACGCTCTCGGGCGGTACGGCGAGCGTCACCACCAGCGCGTTGAGTGTCGGCGCGCACACGGTCACCGCGACCTACAGCGGCGACGGCAGCTTCACCGGTTCCGTCGGTACGGACACCCAGACCGTGGCCCTGGCGGCGACGACCACCGCGGTGAGCACGACACCGGACCCGTCCGTGGTGGGCCAGTCGGTGACGTTCTCGGCCACCGTGGCGCCGGTCGCGCCCGGTGCGGGCACTCCGACCGGGACGGTGACCTTCGTCGCGACCGACGGTGTCACCACGGTGACGCTGACCGGCACGCTCAGTGGCGGCACCACCAGTGTCACCACCAACGGTCTGGTGACAGCGGGCACTTACGTCGTCACGGCGACCTACGCCGGTGACGGTAACTTCACCGGATCGGTCGGTACGGACACCCAGACGGTGGGCCAGGCGGCCACGACCACCTCGGTCAGCTCGTCGCCGGACCCGTCGGTGTTCGGCCAGCCGGTGACCTTCACGGCCACGGTGGCGCCGGTCGCGCCGGGTGCGGGTACCCCGACCGGCACGGTCACCTTCGCCATCAGTGGCGGCCCGACGCTGGTGGGCACGCTCTCCGGCGGCACGGCGAGCGTCACCACCAGCGCCTTGAGCGTCGGCAGCCACACGGTCACCGCGACCTACAGCGGTGACCCCAACTTCACCGGTTCCGTCGGTACGGACACCCAGACGGTGAACCAGGCGGCGACGACCACCGCGGTGAGCACGACACCTGACCCGTCCGTGGTGGGCCAGCCGGTGACCTTCACCGCCACCGTCGCCCCGGTCTCGCCGGGCGCGGGCACCCCGACGGGCACCGTGACGTTCGTCGCGAACAACGGTGTCATCACGGTGACGCTGACCGGCACCCTCGTCGGCGGCACCACCAGCGTCACCACCAACGGGCTGGTGATGACGGGCGTCTACACCGTCACCGCCACCTACAGCGGCGACGCCAGTTTTACCGGATCGGTCGGTACGGACACTCAGACGGTGGGCCAGGCCTCGACCACCACCTCGGTCTCCTCGTCGCCGGACCCGTCGGTCTTCGGCCAGCCGGTGACCTTCACGGCGACGGTGGCGCCGGTCGCGCCGGGTGCGGGCACGCCGACCGGGACGGTCACGTTCGTGATTTCCGGTGGTCCCACGCTCACCGGGACGCTCTCGGGCGGTACGGCGAGCGTCACCACCAGCGCGTTGGCCGTGGGCACGCACTCGGTCACCGCGACCTACAGCGGTGACCCCAACTTCACCGGTTCCGTCGGTACGGACACCCAGACGGTGATCCTGGCGGCGACGACCACCGCGGTCACCTCGTCCCCGGACCCGTCCGTGGTCGGGCAGCCGGTGACCTTCACCGCCACCGTCGCCCCGGTCTCGCCAGGCGCGGGCACCCCGACCGGCACCGTGACGTTCGTCGCCACCGATGGGGTCACCACGGTGGTGCTGACCGGCACCCTCGTCGGCGGCACCACCAGTGTCACCACCAACGGCCTGGTGACGGCCGGCACTTACGCCGTCACGGCGACCTACAGCGGCGACGCCAACTTCACCGGTTCGGCCGGTGCGGACACCCAGACCGTGGGCCAGGCCTTGACGACGACGGCGCTGAGTTCGTCGCCGGACCCGTCCGTGGTCGGGCAGCCGGTGACCTTCACGGCCACCGTCACGCCGGTCGCGCCGGGGGCCGGTACCCCCACCGGGGTGGTCACCTTCGTGATCACCGGCGGTCCCACTCTCGTCGGGACGCTCTCGGGCGGTACGGCGAGCGTCACCACCAGTGCGCTGGGCGCCGGCACCCACACCGCTACGGCGACCTACAGCGGTGACCTCAACTTCACCGGTTCCGTCGGTACGGACACCCAGACGGTGAACCTGGCGTCGACGACCACCGCGGTGAGTTCGTCGCCGGACCCGTCCGTGGTGGGCCAGTCGGTGACGTTCTCGGCCACCGTGGCGCCGGTCGCGCCGGGTGCGGGCACGCCGACCGGGACGGTGACGTTCGTCGCCACCGACGGGGTCACCACGGTGGTGCTGACCGGCACCCTCGTCGGCGGCACCACCAGTGTCACCACCAACGGCCTGGTGACGGCGGGCAGTTACCTCGTCACCGCGACCTACAGCGGTGACGCCGACTTCACCGGTTCGGCCGGTACGGACACCCAGACGGTGGGCCAGGCGTCGACCACCACCGCGGTGAGTTCGTCGCCGGACCCGTCCGTGGTCGGGCAGCCGGTGACCTTCACGGCCACCGTCTCCCCGGTCGCGCCGGGGGCCGGTACCCCCACCGGCACGGTCACCTTCGTGATCACAGGCGGTCCCACGCTCACCGCGACGCTCTCGGGCGGTACGGCGAGCGTCACCACCAGCGCCTTGAGCGCCGGTACGCACACGGTCACGGCGACGTACAGCGGTGACTCCAACTTCACGACATCGAGCGGCACCGACACCCAGACGGTGAACCTGGCGTCGACGACCACCGCGGTGAGCACGACACCGGACCCGTCCGTGGTGGGCCAGTCGGTGACGTTCTCGGCCACCGTGGCGCCGGTCGCGCCCGGTGCGGGCACTCCGACCGGGACGGTGACGTTCGTCGCGACCGACGGTGTCACCACGGTGACGCTGACCGGCACGCTCAGTGGCGGCACCACCAGTGTCACCACCAACGGGCTGGTGACAGCGGGCGTGTACGTCGTCACCGCGACCTACAGCGGTGACGCCGACTTCACCGGATCCACCGGTGCGGACACCCAGACCGTGACCCAGGCATCGACGACGACGGCGCTGAGTTCGTCGCCGGACCCGTCCGTGGTCGGGCAGCCGGTGACCTTCACGGCCACCGTCGCGCCGGTCGCGCCGGGGGCAGGTACCCCGACCGGGGTGGTCACCTTCGTGATCACCGGCGGCCCGACGCTGGCCGGCACCCTCTCCGGGGGCACGGCCACCGTCTCGACCAACGCACTCGGAGTCGGCACCTTCCCGGTGACCGCGACCTACAGCGGTGACCTGAACTTCACCGGCTCCAGCGGCAGCGACACCCAGACCGTGGCCCAGGCGTCCACGACCACCGCGGTCTCCTCGTTGCCGGACCCGTCGGTGTTCGGGCAGCTGGTGACCTTCACGGCCACCGTCGCCCCGGTCTCACCGGGTGCGGGCGTCCCGACCGGCACGGTCACCTTCGTCATCGACGGTGGCGGGGGCGGCACGCTGACCGGCACCGTCGCCGGAGGCGTGGCCACCGTCACCACCAGCACCCTCGACGCGGGGCTGCACAACGTCACCGCGACCTACAACGGTGACACCAACTTCAGCACCTCCAGCGGCACCGACACCCAGACCGTCAACCAGGCATCCACCCTCACCACCGTCAGCTCGTTCCCCGACCCGTCCATCTCCGGCAATGCGGTCACGATCTTCGCGTTCGTGGTGGCGCAGCCTCCGGGCAGCGGCGTCCCGACCGGGACGGTCACCTTCACCGTCACCGATGGCGTGACCACGGTGACCCTGACCGGAACGGTCGACGGCAGCGGTGTGGCCGCCGTCAGCACTCCGTTGCCCACGGGCAACTACACCATCACCGGGGTCTACTCCGGTGACACCAACTTCACCGGCTCCAGCGACACCGACACCCAGACCGTCATCTGACCAACCGCCCCTTCTACCGCACGCGCAACACCGTCGGGCCGTCCTCACGAGGGCGGCCCGACGCCTGTCTGCTCCCGGTCTGTCGGCGCCCGGCCCGTTTGTACCGGCGCCGGGCGGCACCTCGTTTGCGGCGGGCCCCTGGATGCCGTCTACGCTGGCCCCGCTCAAACAGATGTCCAACGGGGGAAGGCAAGAAATGGCTGAGAAGGCACGCCGACGGCTGCGGTCCAGCACGGTGATCCTGGGAGGCATGGGCGCGCTCGCCGCCGCCCTGACGTCCTGCGGTTCCGAGCCCGACAAGCGCTGCGTCGACCGCAACAGCTACGACACGCTCAAGGGCTACCGCGTCGTCGACTCCAAGAACTGCTCGGCGAGCGGCAGTTCGTCCTCCGGAAGCAGCGGGACCGGCAGCGGCGGATACGGCAGCTCCGGCCGCGGCAAGCAGCGGGTCGACGGCCAGTGGTATTACGACCCGAGCAACAAGGGCGGCTCGTACGCCGACAGCGGCACGTTCAGCAAGAGCACGGCCGTCAACCGCGGCGGCTTCGGCTGCTCGGGCTCGCACAGCGGCGGCGGCGGCCGGCACGGCTCCTTCGGCGGCTGAGCGGACCCGGCACGGCATGGAACGCCACACCATCGAGCCCCGCCCCGGCTGGCAGCAGACCGTCGAGGCGCAGGGCCTGATCTACCCGCTGACCCGCTACCCGGACGATTCGCTGCGCCCCTACTGGGACGAGAGCGCGTACTACTCCTTCACCCTCCCCGAGGTCGAGGCCCTGGAAGAGGTCGTCGAGGAGCTGCACGGCATGTGCCTGGTCGCGGCCGCGCACATCGTCGACCGGGACCGCTTCGCCGACCTCGGCATCGAGGACCCGCGACTGGCCGAGCTGATCGCCGAGTCCTGGCGCCGCCGCGACGAACTCCCCTCCCTCTACGGGCGGTTCGACCTGCACTACGACGGCAGTGGCCCGGCCAAGATGCTGGAGTACAACGCCGACACCCCGACCTCGCTGGTCGAGGCCGCCAGCCCGCAGTGGTTCTGGATGGAGGAGCGCTTTCCCGGCGCCGACCAGTGGAACTCGCTGCACGAGCGGCTGGTGGCGGCCTGGAAGCGGCAGGCCCCGCTGCTGCCGCCCGGCGCACCGCTGCACTTCGCGCACTCCGCGGGCGACGAGCTCGGCGAGGACCTGATGACCGTCGCCTACCTGGAGGAGACGGCCCAGCAGGCGGGCCTGGAGACCGTCACGATCTCCATGGAGGACATCGGCTGGGACCAGCTGTCCGGCCGCTTCGTCGACCAGCGCCTGCGCTTCATCCGCGCCTGCTTCAAGCTCTACCCGTGGGAGTGGCTGGCCACCGACGACTTCGGCCCGCACGTCCTGGACACCCTCGACAACGGCGGCGGCACCGGCTCCACCCTCTGGATCGAACCCGCCTGGAAAATGCTGCTCTCCAACAAGGCGCTGCTGGCGATCCTGTGGGAGCTGTATCCGGGGCATCCGAATCTGCTGCCCGCCTACCTCGACGGGCCGCGCGAGCTGGCACACACCCGTGGTTACGTCGCCAAGCCACTGCTCGGCCGGGAGGGCGCCGGGGTCACCCTGCACGAGCCCGGCGCCGACCCGGTCCTGCGCGGCCCCGACGACCCCTGCTGCTACCAGGAGCTGGCCCCCCTCCCGGACTTCGACGGCAACCGCGTCGTCCTCGGCGCCTGGGTCGTCGAGGACGAGTCGGCGGGCCTCGGCATCCGGGAGTCGGCGGGGCCGGTCACCGATGAGTACGCGCGGTTCCTGCCGCATGTGATCCGCTGAACCCGCCGGGGGTCCCGCTCGGGCGCCCCTGCGGGGATACAGCAGGAAGCCCCGTCCGGTGCACCGGACGGGGCCTGCGAAGCCGGCCCGTAAGGGGGAGAGCCTTCGGCATTCGCGACTACTTGTTGTCGCTGTCCCCACCACTGGGCTGCGGGTCGCGGGGCGCCTCCGGGGGCATGGGCCCGCCGTCGTGCTTGCCGCCGTCCGCCTCCATGCCGGCCGGGTGCCGGAATGGGACTCCGTGCCATCCTTCGGTGTCGGGCGTGCGCGTCTCGTACGTCTCAACGGCTGCGACGCTCATCTACCAACCTCCTCTTCCATGAGGGGCCATGCCGCCGTACCGTCAAGGCATGGCCAGTAGGCCCGCAGGGGATTCCCCGCGGTGCTCACCCGCCCCGGCCGCTCGACCTGTCCGGGTATTCCGCAGCCGGGGCGGGAGTCTTGATAGCGACAAGCTAGGGATGCTGAAGAGTTGGCCTCAACGACCTTGCGCGAACTTGCGCGCGCTCATCCGAGGGAATCGATCGCTGCTGTGAGCAGAGTCCGGGCCGGGGCCCCGTAGACAGCCAATTCGGCCAGGCCCGCGAAGGTGTGGGCGTACATGCTGATCTCGTGCGGCTGCGTGATGGTGAGAAGGGCAGCCACCAGCTCGACGCTGACCTGGGCTTCATCGAAGATCCAGAAGTCCTCCACCGGCCACAGCGCGGTACGGTCCGCGTGTAGCGGGATCACCCCGAGGCTGACGTGGGGCAGCGCAGCCAGAGACAACAGGTGTCCAAGCTGACCTGCCATCGTCGCAGCGCCCCCGATCTGGTGGCGAAGTGCGCTCTCCTCCAAGATCACAGCGAAGCGGCGCGGACCTTCGTACAGGATGCGCTGCTTGTCCACGCGGACTTGGACAGCTTCCTCCAGGTCGTCGGGAAGCCCCCGCCGATCCCGAATCGCCCGGAGGAGTGCCTCAATGTAGGCACGCGTCTGGAAGGGCCCCGGGATCAGCCACGACGAGTAGGCGCGGAAGTGTCGCGTTCGTTCCCACAGCGGGAGAACCGACTCCTGCGCACGGCGCAGTCCGGAGCGTTCCATGCGCCGCCACTCGACATAAGCACCATCAATATTGCGGGCGGTGGCGATCAGGTCGGCCGTCTGCCCCTCCGCTCCACAGTGCAGCGCCCACACCCGCAGGTCATCGTCAGACGGCCCGGTGCGGCCGTTCTCGATGCGGCTGCACTTGCTCTCATGCCAGCCGACTCGGGCAGCCAACTCCCGTGCTGTCAGACCCGAATCCTTGCGCATTTCACGCAGGCGCTTGCCAAGGGCCTCTCGGGCCTGCCGGACGCTGGACGACGACGTCATGTTCGAGTGTTCCGAGTGCGTACGGTCAGCCCGGCCGGTACTCCTCGTGAGGAGTCGCCTGTTCCCAGATCGCTTCAAACGCGGATACGCAGGCGCGGACCACACCGGGGTCGGTCACCAGCTCTTCACCGGTCATCTCCCCGTCACCGTTGAAGTGGTTGAACAGCACCGACGAACGGTCGAAGACCCAGCAGTCGTTGCCCGGCAACAGCAACGAAGAGGCTTGCCGACGGGGGAGCCAGCGCACCGACTCTCCGGCCTTGACGTTGTGTCCACCGGTGAGCGCGTGCTCGTACCGGATATAGGCGGATACGGGTTCCGAGACGACCCGCGCTCGGCGCACATCCACGCCACGGGCCACCGAAGCCGAGACAAGATCGATCCACCACGGCCATCGCTCGGCGGGGTCGAAGTGGTCGCCGGCGATCCACTCCTGGTACGCCTCGTCCAGCGCGTAGGCGTCCCTGGCCTCGTAGTGCCACGCGCTGTGCTGGGCCGACCGGAACAGCTCCTCAAATGTCGGCTCCGCCGTCGCCACCGCTCACCTCCGGGAAGAACTGCATCATGCGCTTCGGGAACTCGATCACGGTCTCATGGCTGGGAACGTCCATCTGCGCCAGGCGCTCAGGGTCCGTGACCCGCCACCCTTGCAGGACGTAGTTTCCGCTCTCATCGTCCAGGTACACAGTCGGGGAGCCGTTGTTCGGACTCTCGGGGTCCTTGCCCAGGCGGTGCAAAGCCATGGTGTCCTCCGTTGCCTCGGGTGACGATCAACATGTCCGAGCCTGGGCCTGAGCCGCCGCGGCGCGCCAGCGACTTGCACGAACTTCTACGTATTGAGCGATGCCGGCCCGAGAGCGGTCAAACGCCCGCCCCGGCTCTTGGCCACCCGGCGCACATCGGCAAGGGTTGCGGTCAATTCAACGGCCAGCAGGTGCAGTTCCCCGGGCGTCCACGCCCGTGCGGCAAGCACTTGGCGGGCCTCGTCGATGAGATCGTCGGCCGAGCTGAGCTGCTCCTCCTCGATCCGGTCGGCGACGCGGGAGACATATCCGGTCCCGTCGCCTGCCAGAAAGCACGGTTTGCCGTCCGGGCTGGTCCACGGCAGCAGCCGGACGAAGACCCTCGCTGTAGCGTTGGGCATGTCGTCAACTCCCTTGTAGTTGAGGGCCACGCCCCCGGGCCGTCCACCACGGTCGCGGGGGTCCTCTTCGTCTCGCGAGGAGGGCCTTCCTCGCTCTAGGCAACCGCTCCGCTACACCCAGCGGTACGGTGGCAAGGGAAGCGGCTTTTAAGAGCTTTAAGCGCTCGTGCACACCGGGGAGTTGACGGCTAGTGGGCACTCGGGAACCGAACCGGCACCTTGAACGGCTCTACCGGCAGACCGGCTGGACGCTGCGGCAGTTCGTCCAGGCCGTGAACCGCATCGGCACCGAGCGAGGAACCCCGCTCAAGTACCGCGAGCCGTCGGCCCATCAATGGTGTCAGGGGCACCTGCCGAAGGAGCAGGCCAGACCACTGATCGTGGAGGCCCTGGCGCGGAAGCTGGGACGTCCGGTTACGCATGCGGAGGTGGGATTCCCGCCCCCTGCCGGTAGCTCGGCCGCCCCTCCGAGCGCAGTGGAAGGGCTGATCGATCTCGGTAGGGGAGATATGGACCCCTCACGCCGCAGCGTTCTCGGTATAGGGCTCTTTTCCGTTGCGCTGACGGTGCCCAATTGGCCGGATGTGGTGGGGCGGATGGAAGCCGTTCAAACCGGCCGGACTCCGCGCATCGGCATGCCCGAAGTTGACACGGTCATCGCCATGACCGAACGGATCTCAGAACTCGATGACCAATTCGGTGGACGCCACGCCCGCCCCATGGCTGCGGCATTTCTCGTCAACACGGTCGCGCCATATCTACGGGCTGATGCGCCGGAATCGGTACGCAAGGCAATGCTGTCGGCAGCCTCCGATCTGTGCTATCTCACCGGATATATGGCGGTGGATGAGGGGGTGGAGGGGCTGGGGCAGAAGTATTACCTGAAGGCACTGGAACTGGCCGGCGCCTCTGAGGACCACCTCACGTATTGCACGACGCTGCGGGGTATGAGTGTGCAGGCAGTTGACCTGGGGCACGGCCGTGAAGCCCTGCGACTGGCCGATGCCGCTGCCGCCGCCTCTCCGCAAGCGGGCCCGCGTATGCTCGCCTTCCTTGCGGGGCAGCAGGCACACGCCGCTGCGCAAACAGGAGACCGCCACAAGGCACTGGCGCATCTCAAAGAGGCCGAAATTTCCATGGAAAAGGCCGAGGCGCGGGCGAAAGTCTTCGGGTCCTATGACCCGTCAGCTCTGCACTACCACGTCAGCCACGTTCGCCACGAGCTCGGAGACCTTCCCGGAGCCGTGACGGCGATGCGGGAATCGGACAGGTTGTGCTACGACATCTACCGCCGGTCCCGGGTGAAGGAACGGGCCACACTTGCCGAGTTCCAACTTGAGGTGGGGCACCTGGAAGCGGCTTGTGCGACCTGGAATGAAGCGCTGGACGAATATCCCCTGGTGCAAAGCGGGAGGGTCGACCGGCGCATGGGGAAGATGTTCCAGCTCATCCGCCCCCACCTCAACAACCACGCCGCCCGCGAACTCCACGAACGTGCCCGGCTCGTCACCCCGGCTGCACTCTCTGCCTGAGGCTGTCCCGTAACTGCTGAGCAGCGGTCCGCGCGTATCCCGGGGTCCGGCACAGGGGGATTTCGCCGCTGCCAGGATGTCGGCTCCAGCAGGGAACCTTTGGCCCGGTGAACCTTCCGCGCCGGGCCCGCGTCTCCCCCCGCGACCCCCACCACATGCCCAGGAGAACAGACCATGGCCGACAAGGACGTTGAGCAGACCGACGAGCGGGGATACGGCCCGGGGCCCTGGTGGGCGGACCTCGGGACGTGGGGGGCTGTCGCAGCGATCGTCCTCGGGAGCCTCGTGGCGGTATGGGTCTTTTTCCGGCTGCCCGGCACGCCAGAGGAGCCGGCGTCCGGCTACTACGGCGCCGCGAAGGTCATCGCCATCGGCCTGGTGGTTGTGGGAAGCACCTTGCTGGGCCGCCGTCGCACCCGGGCCGCAGCCATCGCGGAGACGAACGAACGGGAACGCGCCTGACGCCACCGGCCGGTGAGCAAAGTCAGACGGCGGCGACTTCCTGCATCCCGCAGCCCGCGTCCGGCCCCGTCTCACCCCTCCAGCACGCCCCGCAGCTGGTCGAGCCCCCAGTCCAGGTCCTCCTTGCTGATCACCAGCGGGGGCGCGATCCGGATCGTCGAGCCATGGGTGTCCTTGACCAGCACGCCGCGGGTCATCAGCTGTTCGGAGATCTCCCGGCCCGTGCCGTGCGACGGGTTGATGTCCACGCCGGCCCAGAGTCCGCGGCCGCGCACCGCGGTCACCGCGCCGCCGGCCGCCAGCTGCGCCAGCTCGCTGTGCAGATGCTCGCCCAACTCCGCCGCCCGCTGCTGGAATTCGCCGGTCCGCAGCATCGCGACGACCTCCAGGGCCACCGCGCAGGCGAGCGGGTTCCCGCCGAACGTCGAGCCGTGCTCGCCGGGGGCGAAGACGCCCAGCACCTCGCGGGAGGAGACCACCGCCGACACCGGCACCACGCCGCCGCCCAGCGCCTTGCCGAGCACGTACATGTCGGGAACCACGCCCTCGTGCTCACAGGCGAAGGTCCGGCCGGTGCGGCCCAGCCCGGACTGGATCTCGTCGGCGATGAACAGCACGTTCCGGCTGCGGGTCAGCTCCCGTACGCCCGCCAGATAGCCCGGCGGCGGTACCAGCACGCCGGCCTCGCCCTGGATCGGCTCCAGGAGGACGGCGACGGTGTTGGCGTCGACGGCCGCCTCCAGCGCGGCCAGGTCGCCGTACGGGACGATCTCGAAGCCGGGGGTGTACGGGCCGAAGTCGGCGCGCGCCTCGGGGTCGGTGGAGAAGGAGACGATGGTGGTCGTCCGGCCGTGGAAGTTGTTGTCCGCCACGATGATCTTCGCCCGGCCGTCCGGGACGCCCTTGACCTTGTAGCCCCATTTACGGGCCGTCTTCACCGCCGTCTCGACGGCCTCGGCGCCGGTGTTCATCGGGAGCACCAGCTCCATCCCGCACAGCTCCGCCAGCTGGGTGCAGAAGTCGGCGAACCGGTCGTGATGGAAGGCGCGCGAGGTGAGCGTGACCCGCTCCAGCTGCGCCTTGGCCGCGTCGAGCAGCCGGCGGTTGCCGTGCCCGAAGTTCAGTGCGGAGTACCCGGCGAGCATGTCCAGGTAGCGGCGGCCCTCGACATCCGTCACCCAGGCGCCCTCGGCGGTGGCCACGACGACGGGCAGCGGGTGGTAGTTGTGCGCGCTGTGGGCTTCGGCGGCGGCGATGCCGCGTTCCGTGGACGTCACCGGTGACTCCGTTCGGTAGGCCGTGCGGGCGCGGGCACTGCCGCGTCCCTCTCCATTGTTGCGCCCGCCCGGACCGCCCGGCCTGCGAAGATCCGCCGGACAGGGCCCCGGGGGTGTCTTAGACTCTGCGATGCGCACCGCGACTGGCGTACGGGGAAGCAACCTCGAGGAAGCGGTGTGCGGCAACCATCACGAGGTGCCGCCCCGCCTGGGCACCCCGGGACCACGACCGGAAACACCGATCGACCGCCCCGGAGGACGCCATGTCACAGCCCCGCATGTCCCAGCCCCTTTCGCATCCCGCGCTGAGCGCCGCCGACCCCGAACTGGCCGCACTGGTCGGCGCCGAGGAGCAGCTCCAGGCCGACACGCTGCGACTGATCCCCAGCGAGAACTACGTCTCCGCCGCCGTCCTGGAAGCCACCGGCACCGTCCTTCAGAACAAGTACAGCGAGGGGTACGCGGGCCGTCGCTACTACGAAGGCCAGCAGAACATCGACCAGGTCGAGACGCTGGCCGTCGAGCGCGCCAAGGCCGTCTTCGGCGTGGAGCACGCCAACGTCCAGCCGTACTCCGGCTCGCCCGCGAACCTCGCCGCCTACCTCGCCTTCGCCGAGCCCGGCGACACCGTGCTGGGCATGGCGCTGCCGATGGGCGGCCACCTCACGCACGGCTGGGGCGTCTCGGCGACCGGTACGTGGTTCCGCGGCGTCCAGTACGGCGTCCGCCCGGACAGCGCGCTGATCGACTTCGACGAGGTGCGCGACCTGGCCCGCAAGGAACGCCCGAAGATCATCTTCTGTGGCGGCACCGCCGTCCCCCGCACCATCGACTTCGCCGCCTTCGGCGAGATCGCCCGCGAGGTCGACGCCGTCCTCGTCGCCGACATCGCCCATATCGCGGGCCTGATCGCGGGCGGCGCCCACCCCTCGCCCGTGCCGCACGCGGACGTCATCTCCACCACCACCCACAAGACCCTGCGCGGCCCGCGCGGCGCGATGCTGATGTCCCGGGCGAGCCACGCCAAGGCCGTCGACAAGGCCGTCTTCCCCGGCCTCCAGGGCGGCCCGCACAACCACACCACCGCCGCCATCGCGGTCGCGCTGCGCGAGGCGGCCGCCCCGTCCTTCCGCGACTACGCGCACGCCGTCGTCGCCAACGCCAAGGCGCTCGCCGAGGCGCTGCTGGCCCGCGGCTACGACCTGGTCTCCGGCGGCACCGACAACCACCTGGTGCTGATCGACCTCACGTCGAAGGAGGTCTCCGGCAAGGTCGCCGCCAAGGCGCTGGACCGCGCCGGGATCGTCGTCAACTACAACACCGTCCCCTTCGACCCCCGTAAGCCCTTCGACCCCTCCGGCATCCGCATCGGCACCCCGTCCCTCACCTCCCGCGGGCTGGGCACGGACCGGATGCCGCTGGTCGCCGAGTGGATCGACCGCAGCGTCCAGGCGGCGGCGAAGGGCGACGAGGACGCGCTGACGGTGATCCGCGGTGAGGTCGCGGAGCTGATGGCCGCCTACCCGGCGCCGGGGCTGCCGACGGCCTGAACGGGCGGCGCGGCGGGGTGCGTCCGGCGGGGCGGCTCCGTGCCCCTGCCGGTCCGGCGCACCGGCAGCGGGTCCCCGCCCTCCCGGCGCACCGGCACCCCGCCCGGCTCACCGGCCGTGCTCAGCCGGTGAGCCGTGAGCCGGTGAGCCGTCAGCCGGTGAGCCGTGAGCCGGTGAGCCGGACCGGCAGGATCTCGGTGCTGTTGCCGATGAAGCTCTGGTGCGGCGGCAGCTCCGCGTCCGGGACGGCGAGGTCCAGTGCCGGGTAGCGGGTGAAGAGCGCCTCCAGGGCCACGGTCGCCTCCAGCCGGGCCAGTGGCGCGCCCAGGCAGTAGTGCGGCCCGTGGCCGAAGGAGAGATGCCGGGTGGCGGGCCGCCGGGTGACCTCGAACCGGTCCGCGTCGGGCCCGTACGCCTCCGGGTCCCGGCCGGCCGCCGAGTAGGAGGCCAGCATCGGGGTGCCACGCGGTACGACCGTGCCGCCGAGCTCCAGGTCCCGGACCGGATAGCGGAACGGGAAGTGGGCGACCGGACTGTCGTGCCGCAGCGTCTCCTCGACCACGTCGTCCCAGGTCGCCCGCCCGGCCCGGACCAGCTCCAGCTGGGCGCGGTCGGTGCACAGCGCCCGCACCGCGTTGGTGATCAGATTCAGCGTGGTCTCGTGCCCGGCGATGATCATCAGCAGCAGGGTGCCGACCAGCTCGCGTGCGCTCAGCCGGTCGCCGTCCTCCTCCTGGGCGGCGATCAGCGCGCTGGTCAGATCGTCGCCGGGGTCCGCCCGCCGGGCCTCGGCGACCTGCCCGAGGACGGCGGTGATCTCCCGGTTGGCCGCCTGCACCTCGGCGGCCGTGCCGGACGTGCCCACGATCAGATGGGACAGCTCGTGCAGCCGGTCGCGTAACGCGGCGTCCACGCCCAGCAGTTCGCAGATCACGCTCATCGGCAGCGGATAGGCGAAGTGCCGGCGCAGCTCCACCGTCCCGTCGGCCCCGGCGGCGCCCGGCAGCCCGTCCAGCAGCCCGGCCGTCAGCTCCACGATCCGGGGCCGCAGGGCCGCCACCCGCCGCCCGGTGAACACCTTGGTCACCAGGCCGCGCAGCCGCCGGTGGTCCGCGCCGTCGGCCGTGGTCATCCCGTCGACGGTGGCGAAGGTGGTGAGCGGCCAGCCGGGCGGCACGGTGCCGTCGTGCAGGGCCGTGAAATGGCAGGCGCTCTTGGCGACTTCGGGGTGCGCGAGGACCTCCCGCAGCACCGCGTGGTGGGTCACGGCGACCGCGGGCACCTCCCCCGGCAGGACGACGGGGACCACCGCCCCGGCCTCCCGCAGCAGCGCATCGGCCGCGGCCCGGCCGGCACCGCCGGGAGCGAGCCGGTGCGGCGCCCCCTCGGCGGCGTGCGCGGGGCAGGTGGCGGCGCCGGGCGGGGGTAAGGGCGCGGGGCCGTCGGCGTCGGGCGGTCGGCGGCTCGCGGAGGCGGGGCGGCGGGCTTCCTCGGAGATCGGCTGTCCGTCGGTCATCCGACCCACGATTCCAGCTGCCGCCCGCCCCGAACAGAGCGCCGCGAACCGGCGACGCGGCGCCGACGGCCGCCGGTCCCGTCGCCGCATACGCCACCACAGGCCGGGCCTCCCTTGCCGACCTGAGACAATCAATGGCATGGCTCTCGATCGCCCGCCCGTCGCCCACCACCACCCCCAGGGGAATGGCTCCGCCATGCAGCAACGTCCGCGTGTGCTCTCCGGCATCCAGCCCACGGCCGGCTCCTTCCACCTCGGTAATTACCTCGGTGCGGTACGCCAGTGGGTGGCGCTCCAGGAGTCCCACGACGCCTTCTACATGGTGGTCGACCTGCATGCGATCACCGTTCCGCAGGACCCCGCGGAACTGCGCAGCAACACCCGGATCGCGGCCGCCCAGCTGCTGGCCGCCGGTCTCGACCCGGAGCGCTGCACGCTCTTCATCCAGAGCCATGTGCCCGAGCACGCCCAGCTCGGCTGGGTCATGAACTGCCTCACCGGCTTCGGCGAGGCGTCCCGTATGACCCAGTTCAAGGACAAGGCCGCCAAGCAGGGCGCCGACCGCACCTCCGTCGGCCTGTTCACGTACCCGATCCTCCAGATCGCCGACATCCTGCTCTACCAGGCCCACCAGGTCCCGGTCGGCGAGGACCAGCGCCAGCACATCGAGCTGACCCGCGACCTCGCCGAGCGCTTCAACAGCCGCTACGGCGACACCTTCACGATGCCGGCGCCGTACATCCTCAAGGAGACGGCGAAGATCTACGATCTCCAGGACCCGTCGGCCAAGATGAGCAAGTCGGCCGCCAGCCCCAAGGGCCTGATCAACCTCCTCGACGAGCCGAAGGTCTCCGCGAAGAAGGTCAAGAGCGCGGTCACGGACACCGACACGGTGATCCGTTACGACGCCGAGAACAAGCCCGGCGTCTCCAACCTCCTCACCATCTACTCCACCCTCACCGGCACCTCGATCCCGGAGCTGGAGCAGAAGTACGAGGGCAAGATGTACGGCGCGCTCAAGACCGATCTCGCCGAGGTGATGGTCGATTTCGTCACACCGTTCCGGGACCGTACGCAGGAATACCTGGACGACCCGGAGACGCTGGACGCCATCCTGGCCAAGGGTGCGGAGAAGGCCCGCGCGGTAGCCGCCGAGACCCTCGCCACCACCTATGACCGGCTCGGATTCCTGCCGGCCAAGCACTGACGCCACCCCCTCGCGCGGCGGGCCACGGCCGGCCGCGCGGACCCCGCCGAGCCAGGGGGCCCCGCCCGTGGGCCCCTTGTCCGCTCGCAACAGGACCGAGGACGCTCCCCGATAAGGGCGCGCACCCGGCACACTAAGAGGGTGCGCGAGCGCGCCGCACACACGTCAGGAGGGAGAACGCAGTGGGGACCGTAACGCTGGGCGTTTCGATCGCGGTCCCGGAGCCTTACGGCAGCTTCCTCCAGCGGAAGCGCGAGAGCTTCGGGGACCCTGCCGCACCCGGCATCCCCACGCATATCACCCTCCTCCCGCCGACGGAGGTACGGACCGAGGCGCTGCCCGCCATCGAACGCCACCTCGCCGAGGTCGCCGCCGGCTGCCGCCCGTTCCCGCTCCGCCTGGAAGGCACCGGGACCTTCCGCCCGCTCTCCCCGGTCGTCTACGTCAAGGTCACCGACGGGGTCGCGGGCTGCACCGCCCTCCAGGCCCGGATCCGCGCCGCTTCCGGCCCCTGCGCCCGTGAGCTCCTGTTCCCGTACCACCCGCATGTGACCATCGCCCACGGCATCGCCGAAGAGGACATGGACCGCGCCCAGACCGGGCTCCGGGACTTCACCGCGACCTGGACCATCGGCGGCTTCGCCCTCTACGAGCAGGGCGCGGACGAGGTGTGGCGCCTGGAGCGGGAGTACCCCTTCGGACCCCAGACGGCCGCCGTCCCCCGCCAGGCCGCCGATCTCGCCCGCCCGCCGGCGCCCTCCTGCTGACGGCCGCACCCCCCGCCCCGGCCCGTGATGGCCGCACGGCACGTATGAGTGTGCGCGTTTCCGGGGTACCCGGACGCTAGTGTTCCGGAACCGCCGGAACTTGCCGGAACGCCCGGAGCGCCGGCCGCCACCCCTGCCCGACCCGGCGGCCGACCGGGCACGAGGGGACTGCCATGAACTGGTTGAGCACACTCCCGGTGATCGGACCGGCCGTCCGCCGGCTGATGACCACGCACCTCTGGCGCGCCTACGAACGCATGCTCCGGGTGCACTGGACCAGGCTCGCCGCCGCGATCACCTTCACCAGCTTCGTCGCGCTCTTCCCGCTGCTCACCGTCGCCGCCGCGATCGGCGCCGCGCTCCTCAGCGACGCCCGGCTGCACACGCTGGAGAACAAGCTCGCCGAGCAGCTCCCCGGCCTCTCGGACCGGCTCGACATCGCCGGACTCGTCGACCACGCGGCCACCGTCGGCCTGGTGGCCGGTGCCGCGCTGCTGCTGACCGGCATCGGCTGGGTCGAATCGCTGCGCGACTGCCTGCGCGCCGTATGGGAGAAGCCCGACGAGGACATCAACTTCTTCCTCGGCAAGCTCCGGGACGGCGCACTGCTGCTCGGCGTGGGCGGCGTCGCGGTGCTGTCCCTGGCCTGTTCGACGTTCGCGTCCGCCGCGGTGGGCAAGGTGGCGGAGGCGATCGGCCTCCCGGAGGGCGGCATCGGCAGCGTGCTGCTCTCCGTCGCCGGATTCGTCATCGCCGTCCTCGCGGACTTCCTGCTGCTCGCCTACATACTGACCAGGCTGCCCGGCGTCCATCCGCCGCGGCGTGCCGTCATCGTCGCGGGCCTGCTCGGCGCGATCGGCTTCGAGCTGCTGAAGCTGCTGCTCAGCGGCTATCTCCAGGGTGTCGCCTCGCGCAGCATGTACGGCGCCTTCGGCACCCCGGTCGCCCTGCTGCTGTGGATCAACTTCACCGCGAAGCTGCTGGTCTACTGCGCTTCCTGGACGGCCACGGACGGGGAACGGCACGGGGAGAGCGAGGAGCTCAAGGTCCCGGAGGGGCCGGGCGGGGGAGAGGGGCAGGAGCGGCTGAACGGGCCGGAGGGGCAGTCCGGGGCCGGGAGGCCGGACGGGCCCGAGGGGCGGGAGCACCCCCGGGCGGCGTAGCCGTAGCCGTAACCCCGGCTACGCGTCCCCTGCCGCGCGCTCCCATCTCCCGCCCGCCGTCGCTCACTTACGGGCTCCCTTACGGGCTCACTTACGGGGCCGACGCCCCCGCACCAGCTCCGGCAGCGGCCAGCGGCGGTGCACGGCGAATGCCACGACGCCGAGCAGCGCCAGCGCCCCGGTGGTGAGCCCCAGAGCCGTCCAGGCGCCGCTCTTGGCGCCGGCGCCGTCCAGCGCGGCCTGGGTGCTCCGGTCCGCGTTCTTGCCCTTGTCCTTGGCGTTCTCCGCGCCGCTGCCGTCGTCCTCGCTCAGGGGGCCGACGAGCCGGCCGACCGGCTCCACCTTGTCGGCCGCCGCGAAGCCCCAGTCGAGCAGCTTGGCGGCCTCCCGGTAGCCCTCGTTGTGCTCCTTCTTCTCCGGGTTCATGACGGTGACCAGGAGCTTGCGGTCGCCGCGCTGGGCGACGCCGGTGAAGGTCGACCCCGCGTTCGTCGTCGAGCCGTTCTTCACCCCCGCGATGCCGGGATACGGCTTGATGTCGTAATCGCCGCTCAGCAGCCGGTTGGTGTTCTGGATGCCGAACGAGGCCCGCTTGCCGTTCTTGCCCTTGTCACCGGGGAACTGCGCACTGGCCGTCGAGCAGTACTCCCGGAAGTCGGGGTTCTGGAGCCCCGACCGGGCGAACAGGCTCAGGTCGTACGCGCTGGAGACCTGGCCCGGCGCGTCATAGCCGTCCGGGGTCACCACATGCGTGTCGCGGGCGTTGAGCTCCTTCGCGTGCCGCTGCATCTGCTTGACGGTGGCCGCGGTCCCGCCGTTCATCGCCGACAGGGTGTGCACCGCGTCGTTGCCGGACCGCAGGAAGACCCCCAGCCACAGGTCGTGGACCGAATAGCTCAGGTTCTCCCTTATCCCGACGAGGCTGCTGCCGGCGCCCATCCCCGCGAGGTCGGCGGGCTTGACCGTGTGCTTCTGGTCCTTGGGGAACTTCGGCAGCACCGTGTCGGCGAACAGCATCTTCAGTGTGCTGGCCGGCGCCAGCTGCCAGTGGGCGTTCTTGGCGGCCAGCACCTTGCCGGACTCGGCGTCGGACACGATCCACGAACGGGCGGTGAGGATATCCGGGCCCGGCAGCTTCGGCGCGCCCGGCGTCTGGGCCACCTGGACGCCGGGGGTACCCAGCCGGTCCCCGCCGATCTGCGACATCTTCGCCGGCGGCTTGGGGGCCTTCGGCTCCTTGGGGTCGGCATGGGCCGTGCCGGCCAGAAGAGGGGTGGCCAGCAGTCCGGAGGAGGCCAGTGCGGCGACGGTGCGCAGGGGGAAGCCGTGTCGCGCCGCACGTCCGGCGTTGCCGGTCGTGGCCGAGGCGTTCGGGGCGGTCGGGTCGGTGGAAGCCGTGGAAGCACTGAAGGTCGTCGGCACGTCGGTGAACGTACCCGCCTTTGCCCGGGACGCCGACAGCACCCCACGGAAGAGTGCCCCTGCCGACCGCCGGATGGAGCCGCTGCCCATACTGGGACGTATGAAGCTCTCGCGCCCCGTGTCCTGGTTCCTGCTCGCCTTCGGGGTGTGGAGCTGGTTCATCTGGATCACTTTCGTCAAAAACCTCTGGCAGGACGGGAGCGGTCTCGCCTTCGACGATGCGGGTGACCCGACCGCCTACTTCTGGGTCCATCTGCTGCTCGCGGTGGCGTCCTTTCTTTTGGGGACGGTGATCGGGGTGATCGGGTTCCGTGGTGTACGGGCCTTGCGCCGCGAAGCCGCGACCCACACGCCCGAACCGCCTTCCTCCTCCTCGTCCGCCTCCTGAATCACAGGCACGGGGAGACGCCGTGATCTTCGCGCTGATCGTGGTCCCGGTCCTCGGACTGTTCTTCGGCGTGCACCGCTACCTGTGGTGCCGACTCGTCCGTGACACCACCACCCCCGGCAGCCGGCCCCGCCGCACGGGCACCGTCGCCGCCTTCGTCCTCCCCCTGACCACCCTCGCCACCCTGCTGGCCGCCCGCGCCGGCGCCCCCTTCCCCCTCCAGCAGGCCCTGGCCTGGCCCGGCTATCTCTGGCTGGCCCTGGTGCTCTATCTCACACTGGCGCTGCTGGTGGGAGAAGTGGTCCGCGCCATCTGTCTACGGGCCCTGCCCGACCGTGAGCCCCCGGAACGCACCCCGTCACCCACCGGCCCGGCACGTGGGACCGGCCCCCAGTCCCCGCCACCGCCGCCCGACCGTTCCCCCGACCCGCCCCCTGACTCTTCCCCGAACCCTTCCCCGGAACTTCCCCCCACGCCGTCTCCCACGCCGTCTCCCACGCCGTCCCCCACGCCGTCCCCCACCCCATCCTCTGGCTCTTCCCCCACACTCCTCCCGCCCCGTACGCCCGCCCTGCCGCCGGTGGCCACCCCGCCCCGCCGCCTCTTCCTCGCGCGGGCGGTCGCCGCAGGCGCCTCCCTGGCTGCCACCGCAGCCGTCGGCTACGGCACCTACACCACCCTCCGCGGCCCGGTGGTCAAGCGCGTCACCATCCCGCTGGCCAAACTGCCGCGCAAAGCCCACGGCTTCCGGATCGCCGTCGTCAGCGATATCCACCTGGGCCCGATCCTCGGCCGCGCCCACACCCGGCGCGTCGTCGAGACCATCAACCGCACCCACCCCGACCTGGTGGCCATCGTCGGCGACCTGGTCGACGGCAACGTCACCGACCTCGCCCCGGCCGCCGAGCCACTGCGCGAACTGCGGTCCCGGCACGGCGCCTTCTTCGTCACGGGAAACCACGAGTACTACTCAGGCGCCGACCAATGGGTCGACCACGTACGCGAGTTGGGCATCCACCCGCTGGAGAACGCCCGCATCGAACTCCCCGGCTTCGACCTCGCCGGCATCAACGACGTCGCGGGCCAGACCGAACGCGCCGGCCCCGACTACGACCAGGCCCTCGGCGACCGTGACCCCGCCCGCGCCGTGGTCCTGATGGCGCACCAGCCGGTCACCATCCACGACACCGTCCGGTACGGCGTCGACCTCCAGCTCTCCGGCCACACCCACGGCGGCCAGATGTGGCCCTTCACCTACATCGCCGACGCCACCAACCCCACCATCGCCGGCCTGGAACGCTACGGCGACACCCAGCTCTACGTCTCCCGCGGCGCGGGCACCTGGGGGCCGCCGGTACGCCTTGGCGCGCCGCCCGACATCACGGTGGTCGAACTCGCCTCCCTGCGCGCTTAGATCGCTACGCTGATCACCGCGCGCAGGGGTTGCGCCGCGAAGGTAACAACCCCTCTACAAAGTGCAGCGCAATCCTGCGCTAAATCGGACAGATCCCGACTTTCGATCTTGCAACACAGGGGCGTAACTCCCTAGTATTTATTGACTTTACGTTGTCCTTACCGTGCCGGCTCTGCGGGCGCACGAGGGGGACGAGCGGGGAACGGGGAGAGCGTCATGGGCAAGCACTTCAAGGTTGATCTGGACGAGCTGGACGGCGTCGTGCGCCAGCTTCGGCATCTTCAGCACGACATGAGCGAAACCGGCCAGAACGTCGAGTACGGCACCAACGTTCCGAAGTCGGCATTCGGGATCAACTTCGGCGAAGCGGAGGAAGTCTCCCACGCCCATGACCGCATGCAGACGTATCTGAAGGACGTCGTCAAAGCACTCCAGGACCTCACCCACAAGTTCGGCGAGAAGACGGAATCGAGCCGTGGTGCTTACGAGGACCAGGATCACGAGACCAAGGCCTCGATGAACGGCTGACCTTCCACGGCGACGCAGGGATGAGGACGAGAGGGATGAAGATGAACGGGGGCCGCCGTGGTTAGTCCCATGGAAGCTAACGACAGCCGACAGGCCAGCGAGAGGATGCAGAAGGAGGCGGCGGAGCGCGACGCGCATGAGCGGGACAACAAGGTGAAGTCCTTCAAGGGCGAGCGCTTGACCCCGCATTCTCCTTCCGACTTCCACCACCACGGTATCAATGCGCTCCGCAAGATGATCGAGAACGCCAAGCCGGAGACGCTTGAGACGGCTGGCGACCACTGGCGTAAGTCCGCCGATCTGCTCGGCGGGCACGACGGACACGGCGGGGTCCGCAAGAAGTTCATGGATGCCGTCGATCACGCGACGGCGCACTGGGAGGGCTCGGCGGCCGACGCGTTCCGCAAGGAAGCCATCAAGGTACTCGGCAAGATCGACAAGACCTACCAGCATGCCCGGAAGGCCGAGGCGTCGTTGATCGGCTCGCGTGAGTCGGGCCCGCACGTCGGCCTCGCCCACAATCTCCGCCAGGCGGTGACCGCCATGTCGAAGATCCATGACCCGGGCGACTGGGACAGCTTTACGGACGACAGCGGCGACGACGCCCAGTTCCACCGGGACATGGCCAACCCGAAGATGGACGCCCGCCAGGCGCTGGAGCTCAACCGGGACAAGCTGTCCCTGAGCAAGGAGCGCCAGGTCGAGGCGGTCGTTGTGATGGATGAGCTGGCGGACCATTACAAGGGACGCACCAAGATCTGGATCGAGGACGGCGACGACGGCCTCCACGGCGACTGGCCGAAGGAGCCCTCGAACACCCCGCATCCGCCATCGGTTCGGATGCCTGACACGGCCGACAGGTACCACCCGGACCCGTCGTCGGTCACCCCGCACCAGCCCAACGGCGCGGGCGGTGGAGCGGTCCCGTCCGGCTTCGACGGTCCCAAGCTCAGCCGTCCGGACCTCCCGGTCCAGACCGGGCTCGACAGCGTGCAGGGCGGCACCATGACCCCGCCCTCGCTTTCCGGTGGGCATCACGGTGTCCCCTCCGGTGGCGGACATGGGGTGGTCGGTGGTCCCGGCGGAGGCCCGGGCGGCGCGATGCCGCCGGGTCCCATGGGTGTACCGGGGGGTGCCCTGCGGCCTGGTGGTGGTCGCGGTGCGCCTGGTGCCGGAGGTATGCGCGGAGGTATGCCGGGCGCGGGTGCGGCAGGCGGCGCCAAGGGCGGCAAGGCCGGAGTGGCCGGACGCGGTGGTGCGCAGGCGCGTACGCGTGGCGGCATGGTCGGCAAGCCGGGCGGTCCCGCGGGCGGTGCCAAGCAGGGCGGCGCGGGCCTGCACCGCAGTCGTGGCGGCCAGCAGGCCGGCATGGGAGCCGCCGGAGCCAAGGGCAAGGACAAGAAGGAGAAGGAGCGCACCACTGGTCAGCGCCCCGACTACCTGGTCGAGGACGAAGAGACGTGGACGCCGGAACGTAATGTGGCGCCCCGCGTCATCGAGTAGGACGCCGGCGCCGTCATACGGCGGCTGGTAAGGAGTGGCCCCGCGCCCGAGGGTGCGGGGCCTTCTCTTCTGATGGAACACTGCCGCCGGACAGCACAGCGAGAAGGAGCCAAGCATGAGGGTCACCCGAACACTGCGTGCGACGGTGGGTGCCGCGCTGACCGGCGCGCTGCTCATCACCGCGAGCGGTACCGCCTCCGCGGATCAGACGCGCAAGGATCTGTGGCCGTTGGAAGCGTTCGGGGCCGAGCAGCTGTGGAAGGAGGCCACCGGTAAGGGCGTGACGGTGGCCGTGCTCGACACCGGCTTTCGGCAGACCCATCAAGATCTGAAGGGCCAGTTCCTTCCCGGGCCGGATTTCGGGAAGGCGACTCAGGAGGAAGGCGCCCAAGACCTCGAGCCGGGTGAGAACATCCTCGACCACGGGACCGGCATGGCGGCGATCATCGCGGGCCACGGCCACGGCCCGGGGGGCTCCGAGGGTGTCAAGGGGCTGGCGCCCGATGCCAAGATCCTTCCCGTGCCGGAGTACAAGAACTCCGGGTTGGCCACTCGCTGGGCCGCGGACCATGGCGCTGACGTCATCAATATGTCCTACACCGAAGGTCGTTCGGCGGACACCTGCGAATCCATCCACTACGCCATTTCAAAGGGCGCCGTGGTGGTAGCCGGTATGGGCAACGAATCTGTGACCGACAAAAACTATCCGGTGGGCTGCCCGGGTGTGATCGGTGTCGGTGCGGTCGATGAGTACGGCAAGTCGGCTGAGTTCAACAACTACAACTCCGACATGGATCTGCTCGCGCCTGGCGTCAAAATCCCTGCCGCGACGGGGAAGAACGACACGAGCTACCACACGGAAAACGGCAACTCGGGCTCGACCGCCTACGTCTCCGCCGCAGCCGCCCTCCTCAAGGAGAAGTACCCCAACCTCACTCCCGGCCAGATCGCCAACCGTCTGGTGAAGACGGCCGGTCTGCCCCAGGATCAGAAGGGCCTCAAGCTCCCGGACGCGCACTACGGCTACGGCTTCATCCAGCCCGGCCCCGCCCTGCGGAAGGACATCCCCGCGGGCGCCAAGGAGGGCCCGCTGCCGATGCCGAAGGGCAAGGCGTCCTCACAGCTGGATGCCGGCGCGCAGGACGCCGACCCGCCGATGGGCGGCAAGGAGATGATGAACAGGGCCCTGCTCTACGGCGGCATCGGCGTCGGCGCTCTGGTGGTCATCGGGGCCGTCATCGCCATCGTCCTGGTGTCCCGTCGCCGCAAGAGCGCCAGCGGTCAGACCTGGGGCTGAGCCGCCCTCCGCAGCCCCACCGCGAAGACCCCGTGCGGCCGGTCGTGGCCGACTCGGAGAGAGTCAGAAGGAGAAGGCCGTGGCCCACGGCTCGCAGACTTCGGCGCCACCTGAGGCACCGGACGTGGCGCAGATACTGCGAGTCAATCGGCTTGCCCTGGCCCGGCTCATGGCGGTGCGTTTGCTGATCGCCGGCCTTCTGGTGGCAGTTCCGGTGGTGATATCCCGTGTGACGGGGGTGAACTCGTTCTTCCTTGCTCTGCCCATTCCTGTCGGTGCGGGCGTACTCATCATGACGGTGTGGCGCGCCGTTTACGGAATCCGTGTCTTCCAGTGCGCGAAAGTGCTCCGTCACTACCCGCTGGAATTCCATCCCCGGGTGCTCATGAAGCGTGCGAAGTGGACTGAGTACGGCGATGTCCACCAGATCCGCGTGACGACGCGAGGGCAGCACGGGGCGCCGCTGATGCTGGCGATCAATGCGGCGGGGCGTCGGCGTTGGCCGGAAGAGGCGGAAGAAGGCGCGTGGTTGGCGGGTGACCTGCCCTTCGGCGGTGTCCTGGTGGTGCCGGGGAGTAATGCCCTGCTGTTCCTGAAGCCCGCGGATTGGGACAAGACCGCGCGGAAACGGGAGGAGGCCGGCGCGCAGCGGCTCGCAAGGGCCCAGCAGGCCGGGCTGCACCAGATGACCAACCGGTCGTGGATGATGAGGATCGGGGCATGAGGCGGCACCGAGGCCGGACCGGGGCCGCCGCCTGGACAGTGCGCTTCCCGTCCCGCCCCGCCCGGAGATAAATCGGGCGACGGCTCCCAGGGCCCGCTGTTAGTTTCGGGCATCATGGAACCCGTAGGTGAAAAAGAAATACGCTCCTCCTTCGTCAATTGCTCGAAGGGGGAGGCGAGCCGGATGAATTTGCCCGTGGGGCTGGCTGAACTCCCTTGGGGGGAGCTGGACTTCCTGGGGTGGCGGGATCCGGGGGCGCCGGACCGGAGTTATCTGGTGGCGCCGCGGGGTGACGGGATCATCGGGGTGACGCTGCGGCGGCCGCAGGGGGTGCGGCGGAGTTTCACCAAGACGACGGTGTGTTCGGTGTGTGTGACCGGGCATCCCGGGTCCGGCGTCAGTCTGCTCGCCGCGCGGCGGGCCGGGCCGTTGGGGCGGCAGGGGAACACCGTCGGGACGTATTTGTGCGCCGACCTCGCGTGCTCGCTCTACGTGCGGGGGCGCAAGCGGTCCCAGCTTGCCGGGCGGCATGAGGAGACGCTGCCGCTGGAGGAGCGGATCGCTCGTACCGTGCGGAACCTGGATGCCTTCCTGGACAAGGTTCTTGAGGGGGAGTGAGTGAGCGGCGCGCCCGCCACCGCCGTGGCGCCTGCGCCAAGCCCTCCCGCCCCGAAGCCGCCCGCCCCGTTGCCCCCACCCTGAAGCCCCACCAAGATCCTCAGCACCAAATCCCCCACCCTACCCACCAGTTCCGGTTGCGGCCGGTCCGCCGTCGACAGATCCTCGGTGCACGTCGCAGGGGAGGCGGCGTGGAACCAGGGGGACGAACGTGCTGCGAGTGCACTTCACCGCGCAGGATCTGGCGCGTACGCGTGTGGCCGAAGGGGCCGACCCGTTATGGGAGACGGTGCTGAGCCTGCATGCCCTACGGGAGAGCCGGACCGAACCGGCGCTGGCCGCCTGGCGGCACCATGCCGTACGGCACGGTCCGGGGCCGCTGCGGACCTTGCTGCCGCTGGTGCCGCGGCACGGCTACTTCCCGGACTTCCTCACCCCGTTCGCGGGGCTGGACGGGGTCGAGCCGGGGCTGGAGGCCGTGATGAGCACCCCGCGGGAGCGGCTGCGGTCCGAGCTGGTGCTGCTGTCGGGGCACCGGGCGCTGCCGGGCTGGGCGCGCGGGATCGCGGACGGGGAGCCGGCCGCGCTGCGCCATCTCGCGCGCAGTCTGCGGACGTACCACCACCGGGCGGTGGCGCCGAGCTGGCCGCGGATCGCCGAACGGGTCGGCGCGGACCGGGCGTTGCGCAGGCATGCGCTGGCGCAGTCCGGGGCGGAGGCGATGCTGCGGACCTTCGGGCCGGTGATGCGCTGGCGGCCGCCGGTGCTGGAGGCCGGCTATCCGGTGGAGCGGGACCTGTTCCTGGAAGGGCGGGGGCTGGTCTTTGTCCCGTCGTATTTCTGCCGCGATGTGCCGGTGGCGCTGGTGGACGAGGCGCTGCCGCCGGTGCTCGTGTATCCGGCGAAGGAGCGGGAGAGCGGGCATGCCGAAGGGCCCCGCCCCCGGGGATACGGGGGCGAGGCCCTTCGGGAGGTGCCGGCGCTGCTGGGCGGCCGGGTCGGGACCCGGATCGCCGCAGGGCTCAGAAGCGGCGGGTGATCAGCGCCCGCTTGACTTCCTGGATGGCCTTGGTGACCTCGATACCGCGCGGGCAGGCGTCCGTGCAGTTGAAGGTCGTCCGGCAGCGCCAGACGCCGTCCTTGTCGTTGAGGATCTCCAGGCGCTGCTCGCCGCCCTCGTCACGCGAGTCGAAGATGAAGCGGTGCGCGTTGACGATCGCCGCCGGGCCGAAGTACTGGCCGTCGTTCCAGAACACCGGGCAGGAGCTGGTGCAGGCGGCGCAGAGGATGCACTTCGTCGTGTCGTCGAAGCGCTCGCGGTCCTCGGCGGACTGCCGGCGCTCACGGGTCGGCTCGTTGCCGGTCGTGATCAGGAACGGCATCACATCGCGGTACGCCTGGAAGAAGGGCTCCATGTCGACGACAAGGTCCTTCAGCACCGTGAGGCCCTTGATGGCCTCGACGGTGATCGGCTTCTCCGGGTTGATGTCCTTGATCAGCGTCTTGCAGGCGAGACGGTTGCGGCCGTTGATGCGCATGGCGTCGGAGCCGCAGATGCCGTGGGCGCAGGAACGACGGAAGGTCAGCGACCCGTCCAGCTCCCACTTGATCTTGTGGAGAGCGTCCAGGACGCGCTCCTTGGGGTCGATCTCCAGCTGGAAGTCCTCCCAGCTGGCGTCCTCCGAGACCTCCGGGTTGAACCGGCGGATCCGGAAGGTGACCGTGATCAGATGCGAAGCGCCGTCCTCGGCCGCGTCCAGTGCCGCGGAGTGCTCATCGAGAGTCGGGGTGCTCATCAGTACTTACGCTCCATCGGCTGGTAGCGGGTCTGCACGACCGGCTTGTAGTCGAGGCGGATCGACTCGACGCCGTCTGCGCCCACCTCGCGGTACGCCATGGTGTGCCGCATGAAGTTGACGTCGTCGCGGTTGGGGTAGTCCTCGCGGTAGTGACCGCCGCGGGACTCCTTGCGGGCCAGCGCGGACACCGCCATGACCTCGGCCAGGTCGAGGAGGTTGCCCAGCTCGATGGCCTCCAGCAGGTCGGTGTTGAACCGCTTGCCCTTGTCCTGGATGGACACGTTCAGGTAGCGCTCGCGCAGCTCGCCGATCTTCTCGACCGCGGACTTGATCGTCTGCTCGGTGCGGAACACCATCACATTGGCGTCCATGGTCTCCTGGAGCTCCTTGCGGATCTCGGTGACCCGCTCGCTGCCCGTGGAGTTGCGCAGCCGCTCGACCTGGTCGGCGACCTTCTGCGCCGGGTCCTCGGGCAGCTCGACGTACTCGGCCGTGGCCGAGTACTCCGCCGCCGAGATACCGGCCCGGCGCCCGAAGACGTTGATGTCCAGCAGCGAGTTCGTGCCCAGGCGGTTGGCGCCGTGCACGGAGACACAGGCCACCTCGCCCGCGGCGTACAGGCCCGGCACGACGGTGGTGTTGTCGGCCAGCACCTCACCCTCGACGTTCGTCGGGATGCCGCCCATGGCGTAGTGCGCGGTCGGCTGGATCGGGATCGGGTCCGTGTAGGGCTCGATACCGAGGTAGGTCCGCGCGAACTCGGTGATGTCCGGGAGCTTGGCGTCCAGCTGCTCCGGCGGCAGGTGGGTCAGGTCCAGGTAGACGTGGTCGCCCTCGGGACCGCAGCCGCGGCCCTCGCGGATCTCCGTGTAGATGGAGCGCGAGACGACGTCACGCGAGGCGAGGTCCTTCATGACGGGCGCGTACTTCTCCATGAAGCGCTCGCCGTCCTTGTTGCGAAGGATGCCGCCCTCGCCGCGCGCACCCTCGGTCAGGAGGATGCCCATGCGCCAGATGCCCGTCGGGTGGAACTGGAAGAACTCCATGTCCTCCAGCGGCAGCCCGCGGCGGTAGGCCGCGGCCTGGCCGTCACCGGTCAGGGTGTGCGCGTTGGAGGTCACCTTGAAGAACTTGCCGGTGCCGCCGGACGCGAAGATGATCGCCTTCGCCTGGAAGACGTGGATCTCGCCGGTGGCCAGCTCGTACGCGACGACGCCCGCGGACTTCTTGACGCCGTCGACGTCCTGGAGCAGCAGGTCGAGCACGTAGAACTCGTTGAAGAACTCCACGCCCTCCTTGACGCAGTTCTGGTACAGCGTCTGGAGGATCATGTGGCCGGTGCGGTCCGAGGCGTAGCAGGACCGGCGGACCGGGGCCTCACCGTGGTTACGGGAGTGACCGCCGAAGCGGCGCTGGTCGATCGTGCCGTCCGGCGTGCGGTTGAACGGCAGGCCCATCTTCTCCAGGTCGAGGACCGAGTCGATGGCCTCCTTCGCGAGGATCTCGGCGGCGTCCTGGTCGACCAGGTAGTCGCCACCCTTGATCGTGTCGAAGGTGTGCCACTCCCAGTTGTCTTCCTCGACGTTCGCGAGGGCCGCGGCCATACCGCCCTGGGCGGCGCCGGTGTGGGAGCGGGTCGGGTAGAGCTTCGTCAGGACCGCGGTGCGGCTGCGCTTCGTGGACTCGATGGCCGCGCGCATGCCCGCGCCGCCGGCGCCGACGATGACGGTGTCGTACTTGTGGATCTTCATGGTTCCAGTCAGCCCCGGCTTCAGGAGATGTTCGGGTCGAAGGTGAAGATCACCAGCGTGCCCAGAAGGACGGTGAACACCGTCGCGGTGTACAGCAGCATCTTCAGCCAGAAGCGGGTGTTGTCCCGCTGTGCGTAGTCGTTGATGACCGTACGCAGGCCGTTGGCGCCGTGCAGCATGGCCAGCCAGAGCATCAGCAGGTCCCAGACCTGCCAGAACGGCGAGGCCCAGCGGCCGGCCACGAAGGCGAAGCCGATCTTGGAGACGCCGCCGTCGAGGACCAGCTGGATCAGCAGGTGGCCCAGGACCAGGACGACCAGGACGATGCCGGACAGCCGCATGAACAGCCAGGCCTGCATCTCGAAGTTGCCCCGGGACGCGCTTCCGGTCTTCTTCGTGCGCTTGCGCGGCGCCTCGATGACCGGAGCGGGGTTGTCCACGTCGTAGAGCGAGACGCCGTCGGTCGCGGTGGCACCTGCGGAGGTGGTTTCAGCAGACATCTGGCGTCAGCTCCCGAACAGCGTGCGCAGGGTGTGCTGCAGCACGGGGTAGAAGGCACCGGCCATCAGCACGACCCAGACACCGACGACGGTCCACAGCATCTGCTTCTGGTACTTCGGGCCCTTGGCCCAGAAGTCCACGGCGATGACACGCAGGCCGTTGAGCGCGTGGAAGAGGATGGCGGCCACCAGGCCGTACTCCATCACGTTGACGATCGGCGTCTTGTAGGTCGCTACGACGTCGTCATACGCCTCGGGGGAGACGCGGACGAGTGCGGTGTCGAGGACGTGAACGAACAGGAAGAAGAAGATGAGGACGCCAGTGACTCGATGAGCCACCCAGGACCACATGCCTTCCCGGCCGCGGTACAGCGTTCCAGCCGGCACGGAAGAACCCTCCGGGAGCGGGGATTAGGGCCGCGCCGGCTTCTGTGTCGGTCGGGCCCGGCCGGGTACGGTCCACCGGCCGCTCGTCATCGTATCGACGAGTTGTCGGTTCCTCGCGCCGGGGTCCTTAGGTGTGATCAAACAGGCACCAACGGGCTATCACACAAGCACGAACCGTAAGGTTCCCGGCCACAAGCCGCGATCCGTCACGGGCCGGAGGCGGTGAGCCGGGCCAGCCGCCCGCGGGTCAGCCGGCGCAGTTCGTCCGCGGCGACCGCCCGCTCCTCGTCCGGCTCGTTGCCCAGCCGGGTGCGGATCCCCGACAGCACCTGGTCGAGCAGCTCATCGTCGCGGTAGCCGTCCAGGCAGATGACGAAGACATGGCGAAAGCGCCGCTCGTACTCGGCGTGCGCGGCGCGCAGTGCGGTGTGGGCGGCCAGCGTGCCGGGGCCACGGGCGCCGACCAGCGGCTGCGGTGAGAGCGACTCCTCGGCGAGCGCCTCGTCCAGCTCGGCCGCCGTCAGGTCGTAACAGGCCTCGTCGGCCGCGGCGAGGAGGGACTCCGGATCCGGATACGGGCGGTGCGCGGCGACCCGCTCGGCCCAGCGGCGGCTGCCGCAGCAGCTCAGGAGCGTGGCCAGGGCGTCCTCGCGGGGCAGGGTGTTGAAGCGGAGGAGCCCGATGCCCTCGGTGCGGGGGTGCGGCAGCGCTGCGCCGCCGACCCGTGAAGATATGCCGCGCCGCGCGGGCTGCGGCGGGCGCAGCGTCGTCGGCCGGGCGGCCGGGATGTCACCGGACAGCGTGGGCCTCCTCGGACGGATGCGAATAGGTCGGTTCGACAGGTGCGGGACGGGTGACTGAAGGAAGCTGGGGGAGGAGCGGACCGAAGCCGGGATGCGTACCAAGCGGCGGCGGGTAGGGCGGTGGTGCGTGTGCGACGTCCCCCCGGCGGTATCCGGCGGACCCGGGAGAGCCCTGTGAAGGGGGTGACGAACGGCGACGCCACGCTAACGACGCTTGGCGACCACTGTCCGACGGATGCGCGAATTTCACCCGGATGGGAGAGCTTTCGCGCGTTCCATGGACGACCCGCTCCGCACACCTGGCAATGCCTTCGCCCCGAAAAGTGAGGATTGCACGATGTCGAACCCGATGCGGCCGCCGCGCGCCCCGCGGCCCTCGGCCTCCCTGCGCCCCGCGACGACGCCGACGAGGCGCACGGGCCCGGCGGCCCGGTCCGCGCTTCCGGCCGCGGCGCTCACCGCCGCCCTGCTGCTCGCCGGCTGCTCCGGCACCGCGGACACCGAGCCGCCCGGGAGCACCAGCGCCAAGGTCAACCCCACCTCCGCCCGGGCCACCCCGACCTGGGCGCCGGTGACCGGGACGCCGCAGGTCATCCCCGCCGTCCGGGACTTCCGCCGGGCCGACGGCCGGGGCTGGCGGCCCTCCAAGGGGGCCCGGGTGGTCGTACCGGCCGGTGAGAAGAGCAATGTCGCCGACGAGGCCCAGCGGATGGCCCGGGACCTCGGGCTGACCGTCGTCTACGGCGACCAGACCGTGCAGCCGGGCGACATCGAAGTGAAGATCACGGGCAAGAGCGGTGCGCAGGCGAACAATGTGCCCGTCCAGGGCGCCGCCGACGAGGCCTACACCCTCACCGCCGACGGCACCCGGCTCACTCTCACGGCCCCCACCGACGCCGGAATTTTCTACGGCACCCGCACCGTCAAACAGGCCGTCCGCGCGGCCGGTGGCCTTCCCGAGGGCACCATCCAGGACCGGCCGGGCCGTCCGCAGCGCGGCATGTCACTGGACAACGCCCGCAAGCCGTACACCCAGGACTGGATCGAGGCCCGGATCCGGGAGATCGCCGATCTCAAGCTCAACCAGTTCCAGCTGCACTTCTCCGACGACCAGGGCTTCCGCATCCAGAGCGACACCCACCCCGAGATCGTCTCCGCCGACCATCTCACCAAGGCCCAGATCCGCCAGATCGTCGCGCTCGCCGGCAGCCTGCACATCTCCGTCGTCCCGGAACTCGACTCGCCCGGCCACCTGGGCGCCGTGCTGGAGCACCACCCCGACCTGCTGCTGCATCGCGCATCGGGCAGCGTGGTCCCCGGTTCGATCGATATCTCCAACCCCAAGGCGGCCCCGCTGATCGACTCGCTGCTGAAGGAAATGAGCGAGCTGTTCACCAACCCGGAGGGCGCGCCCGCCTACTGGCACCTGGGCGGTGATGAGTACCAGGCCCTGCTGTCGTCCACCCCGTCGACCACATATCCGCAGCTCACCCGGGCCGCGCGGCAGAAGTACGGGCCCAACGGCACCCTCAAGGACCTGACGACCGGCTGGCTCAACGGCCGGCAGAAGACCGTGGAGGCGAAGGGCAAGAACCGGATCGAGGCCTGGAACGACGGCTTCTTCTCCAGCCCGCGGGTGTCCCCGGACAAGAACCGGATGGTCGACTACTGGACCGGCAAGGAGGGCGGACACCGCGACCCCTCGTCCTTCCTGCGCGAGGGCCGCAACGTCATGAACTTCAACGACGAGTACCTCTACTACGTCCTCGGCGAGCCCAACCAGTTCGTCTACCCGACCGGCCAGCGGATCTACGAGAGCTGGACCCCGCTGGTGATCCGCGGTACCCAGCCGGTGTCGGTGCCCGCGAGCATGACCGGCCCGGACCGGATTCCCGGCGCGCGCTTCGCGATCTGGAGCGACCGGGCGCAGGCGCAGACCCAGGCACAGGTGGCCGCCGGAATCCGGCTGCCGCTGGCGGCACTGGCACAGAAGACCTGGGACCCGCGGACGCCCGCCCTGTCCTGGACGGGCTTCAAGGCGCTGGCCGACCGGGTGTGAGCACGCCGACCCGGTAAGAAAAGGGTGAGAGAACGAGGACGGCCGCTGTTGGTCACGCGTTGGCCACGTGCCAACCGTCGGGCTGGCCTTTGCGGGCTGTCGCGCCAGAAGTGGATATCTAGCTGGTGCGACAGCCCGCATGGAGGCCGAGGAGTACGGCATGCAGGACGGGGGCAGTGATAAGCGCCGTCAACGCCCCGGCGAGGTCGCGAGGCCAGAACAGGTCCGGACCGCGGCAGTGACTGCCGTGGTGAAAAGCGCCGTCGCCACATCAGCGCTCGTAATTCCGATGGCAAACTCCGCGACGGCTGCAACGCCTTCGATCCACGTGAGCGAGGTCGCTGTCAACAGCGTCGACGCAACGTGCAAGTACCACAGTCGCAATTACGTCGTGTGGAACTACTGCCGGGGAGAGGTTCCGTACCATCATCAGCACTCCTGCCGGTAACAATGACCTTCTCACTGCATACAGGGGCACTCCGTATGACGGCCCAAACGCCAGCTGAGCAGGCTCTGGCCTGTTCTTACACCACCGGTGATGGGGAAGTCAGGTTCAATGTCACTGAACTTTCGGTCGATCATCGACCGGACCGAAGCGTGACCTTGACGTACTGGCTCACTGTGGAAAGGCAAGGGTTCAAGGAAGAGCATTGGGAATTCGCTCTTCCTTGGGACGACAAGTCCTTTCTGGATGTGCTCACCTCGCCCTCCCCGGACCCCGAACGACTTCAGCAACTTGTGCACATCGTGCGTACATTGCTGGAGGAATGGTGGGACACTAAGGGGCATAATCGGAAGTCGGCGAAGATGGGACGCCAACGTCCCTGAGTCGCCGAAGTTCTATCGGCCCGGTCGCGGCACCTTCCTGTCCATGGGGGGTCCCGCGACCGGGTCATCTCATTTTGGGGAGGCGGCTCTGCCTGTTCGTCGCGCGGTGAACGCTCATATGCCACAGAATGTGTCGCAATTGGCGGTTCCAGGGCTCGCAGGGTGACGACTGGATCCCGTCGCCTCCGCCGCTCTGACCAGCTCTGCGTGGCTCAGGCGGTTGGTTACGCGTTGGCCACGTTGGTCACCGACTCCGCGCAACGTCCCAGGTCGGAGCGCTAGGAGCGAAAGGACGGCCGGGGCCGCCACCCCCCACAGGAGAGGCCCCGGCCGTCGTTCGCGAAGGGCCGCTGACGGCCCCCTATTCGATACAGCGCCAGACGGCGCGAAAGCGTCACACGGGGTACGGGCAGGGGTACGGCCAGTGGTCTGGACGCGGGCCCGGACAGGCCCGTAACGTGCGGATCCGCGCTGGTAGGCGCACTGTTCGGGCCGCTTTCCGCGGCCCGGGAAGCCGTCCTCTCCGGGAGTGCCCGATGGATCCGTGCACGCAGGTCGCCGGGGCACCGGCGAAGCCGTGCGCGCCCGCGTTCCCGGCCCCGCCGGAGCGGACGGTGCGCCCCTCCCGGGTGCGGAGCGCGGCGGCGCACGCGTTACGGTCAGCAGGAACAACCGGGTTACCGGGGGTTTCCGGCCGACCGTGGCCGACGGCAGGCGACAGCCGGCACAGCTCCGGCGCCCAGGCGGAGCCGGGCCGGTGACGTGGCCGGGTAAGCGAGAAAGCAGCAAGGACCGGGCGGCGGACATTCCGCGTGCGACAGGATGGACCCGTGCGAGGGGACGACATTCAGCCGGACGACCGTCGGCTGACGGTGGCCGTGCAGGCGGCGCAGGACGGCGACGAGGCGGCGTTCCGTACCGTCTACCGCGCCGTACATCCCCGGCTTCTGGGATATGTACGGACCTTGGTGGGCGAACCGGACGTAGAGGACGTCACCTCCGAAGCCTGGCTCCAGATCACCCGTGACCTCGCCCGCTTCAGCGGCGACGCCGACCGCTTCCGCGGCTGGGCCGCCCGTATCGCCCGCAACCGCGCCCTCGACCACATCCGGATGCGCGGCCGCCGCCCCGCGATCGGCGGCGACGAGAGCGAACTCGCCGACACCCCCGGCGCGTCCGACACCGCCGGCGAGGCACTCGAAGCCCTGGGCACCGGCCGCACCATGCGGCTGATATCCCGGCTGCCGCAGGACCAGGCCGAGGCCGTGGTGCTCCGGGTGGTGGTCGGGCTCGACGCCAAGAGCGCCGCGGAGGTGCTCGGTAAACGGGCCGGGGCGGTACGCACCGCCGCACACCGCGGACTGCGACGGCTCGCCGAACTCCTCGGCGAGGAACCGGGCGGCGGCCGGGACACCCGGCAGGACAGCGGTCAGGACGGCGGCGAAGGCGGCGCCGGCCAGCAGGAAGACGCCCCCACCGGCCGGCCCGCGGCGGGCCCGCGCCGAGGTGGTGGAACGGTGAGTGGGGTGCCCGTACAGGGCAGAAGGCGCCGCGACGGCATGGCGGAATCGTACGTACCAGGTGTGACGGAAACGGCCGCACGAACGCAGAAGGACATGTGATGGCCGACGACCGGTACAACTGGCTCGACAAGGACACCGCGGAGCGATTGCTGCGCGGTGAACAGGTCAGTGCCCGGCACGGTGACGACGCAGGCGAACTCGAACAGCTCCTCAAGGCCGCCGCCGCGGTCGGTGCCAAGACGCCCGGCACCGCCGAACTCCCCGGCGAAGAGGCCGCCGTCGCCGCGTTCCGGCAGGCCGCCCGCCGCGGCGCCCACCACCGCGCCGCCGCCGAACCGCTCCCGAACGGCCGCACCGCCCGCGCCACCGGCTCCGTCGAACGCACCCGCCTCGGCCGCCCCTTCCGGCGCGGCTTCGCCGTGGCCCTCGCCGCCTGCGCCATCGGCGGCGTCGCCGTCGGAGCCGGCACCGGCGTGCTGCCCAGCCCCTTCCGCGGCGCCGAACCCGACCCGGCCTCCAGCGTCTCCGCCGCCAAGAGCCCCGGGCCGCTCGACACCCGCCACCCCGGCGCCCAGACCGACGGCACCACGGGGCACACCCCCGACCCCACCCCCGGCGGCAAGTCCGCCGGACCCACCGACACCCCCGCACCCGGCAGCAGTTCCGGCGCCACCAAGCAGCCCGGCCGCGGCACCCCCGGCGGCGGCACCGGACGCGACGAGAGACCCGGCCACAAGAGCACCGGGCTTCCCGGCAGCGGCGACCGGAAGAACGTGCTGCTCGCCGTCTGCCAGGCCTATGAGTCCGGCAAACGGGACGGCATGGACCGCGACACGCTGCGCCGCCTCGAACGCCAGGCCGGCGGCGCCGACAAGGTGCACCTCTTCTGCCGCACCTACCTGGCGCGCTACCAGAACGGCGGCAGCTCCGGCGGCTCCGGCAGCGACGACGGCTTCGGCGGCGGCACCGGACAGAGCGGCGGCTCGGGCAGCGACGAGGACGACGACGCCCACCCCTCGCAGACACCCGGCAGCACCCCCGGCTCCGGCACGTCCACCCCGGCCCCGGCGCCCTCGGCGACCACCACGGACCCCGGTGACGCCGTCCCGAGTGACACCGCCACCCCGTAGGTGTGACGTTTTTTGAACCGGTGACGCAGTACTGAATGAGCCGACTGGTCATCGGCTGCGCGAAGAGCCGGGGTTCCCCCCGTACCCACGGCTCAGCGCAACTGGCGCGGGCGGGGCACGTTCCCCCGGCCCTGCCCGCGCCGCTCCCTCTTCTTTGCGCCTAAGCCGGCGCCCTCTTTTGCGCCTAAGCCGGCGCCGCTCTCGCGGATGTGGTTGCGCGGGGTGGGGGTGGAGCAATTTTCGCTTCGGTCAGAGAATGCTGCCGCTTCTCCTGGCAGGGTTTCGGCTAGTGGTAGATGACCACCTTGGTGCCCGGGTGCACCGTCTGGAACAGGGGGGCCAGGGCTTTCTTGTTGCGGACGTTGACGCAGCCGTGGGAGGCGCCGCGGTAGCCGTGGGCGGCGAAATCCGCGGAGTAGTGGACGGCCTGGCCGCCGCTGAAGAACATCGCGTAGGGCATGGCCGTGTGGTAGAGCGTCGAGATGTGATGGCGGCTCTTGAAGGTGATGTGGAAGGTGCCCTCGCGGGTGGGGGTGTACTGCGAGCCGAAGCGGACATCCATCGCCGAGACGACCCGGCCGTCGACCACCCAGGCGAGCGTGTTGCTCCGCTTGCTGATGCAGATCACCCTGCCCCTCATACAGCGCGGATCGGGGACGCCGATCGGCTGTGCCGTGGGCGGGCGGAGCTGTGTCCGTGACGGCCGGTGGGTCTGTTGGCGCAGGGCGCGCCAGGCCGCGGGCTGCACGGTGCCCGTACGGGGCAGGCCCTGCCGCCGCTGGAAGGCGCGGACCGCGGTGGTGGTGACCGAGCCGTAATAGCCCGTCGGGGTGCGGCCGAACAGGCCCAGCTGGGCCAGCCGCGCCTGGAGTTCGCGGACCTGCGCACCGCGCGAGCCCGGTGCCATCAGCGGTCTGGGGGTTGTTGCGGGGTGCGGGGTGCGGGCGGGGCGCGGCTTGGTGGCGTGCCGGGCGGGGGCGGGTGGCGTGTGACGGCCTAGGGGTGGGGGAGCGGGAGTGGTGGGGGCGTAGCGGACGCCCTTGCTGTCCGGGGAACCGGCCCCGGTGATCGTCACCGGGCGGCAGCCCACCGCGAACGCCGCCACCACCAGCACCGCGGCCACCGCCGGCGCCGTACGTCTTCCCCTGCTCCGCTGCATGCGCAACCCCCGGATCTCGGCGGCCCGACCGGCCATCGGTGACTCTTCCCAGTGCTGCGCGGCGGCGAACCTGCGGGCATGCTGTGAGCAAGGCGTAAACCCGGACGAACCGGTCACCCACTGGGAGGCGTACCCCCATGGCGCACGAGTCGGGCAGTGTGCGGCACAACGAGAGCGGTCTGCCCATCGAGCCTGTGTACGGGCCGTCGGCGCTGGACGGCTGGGACCCGGAGCGCCGGCTCGGCGCGCCCGGCGCCTACCCCTTCACCCGGGGGGTCTATCCGTCGATGTACACCGGGCGGCCCTGGACGATGCGGCAGTACGCCGGCTTCGGCACCGCGCGCGAATCCAACGCCCGCTACCGGCAGCTGATCGCCCACGGCACGACGGGGCTGTCGGTCGCCTTCGACCTGCCGACGCAGATGGGGCACGACTCGGACACCCCGATCGCCTCCGGAGAGGTCGGCAAGGTCGGGGTGGCCATCGACTCCGTCGAGGACATGCGGGTGCTGCTCGGCGGCATCCCGCTGGACAAGGTGTCGACGTCGATGACGATCAATGCCCCCGCCGCGCTGCTGCTGCTCCTCTACCAACTGGTGGGGGAGGAGGAAGGGGTGGCGGCCGGTCAGCTGAACGGGACCATCCAGAACGATGTGCTCAAGGAGTACATCGCACGGGGCACCTATATCTTCCCGCCGCAGCCGTCCCTGCGGCTGACCGCGGACATCTTCCAGTACTGCCGGGCCGAGATCCCCCGGTGGAACACCATCTCCATCTCCGGCTACCACATGGCCGAGGCGGGTGCCTCGCCCGCGCAGGAGATCGCCTTCACCCTCGCCAACGGCATCGCCTATGTACGCACGGCCGTTGCCGCCGGCATGGACGTGGACGACTTCGCGCCCCGGCTGTCGTTCTTCTTCGTCTCGCGCACCACGCTGCTCGAAGAGGTCGCCAAGTTCCGTGCCGCGCGCCGGATCTGGGCCCGGGTGATGCGGGAGGAGTTCGGGGCCACGAACCCCAAGTCGATGATGCTGCGCTTCCACACCCAGACCGCGGGCGTGCAGCTCACCGCCCAGCAGCCGGAGGTGAACCTCGCCCGGGTCACCGTCCAGGGGCTCGCCGCCGTGCTCGGCGGCACCCAGTCGCTGCACACCAACTCCTTCGACGAGGCCATCGCGCTGCCCACGGACAAGTCGGCCCGGCTCGCGCTGCGGACCCAGCAGGTGCTCGCGTACGAGACCGATGTGACCGCCACCGTCGACCCGTTCGCCGGGTCCTACGCCGTCGAGTCGATGACCGACGACGTGGAGGAGGCCGCCGTGGCGCTGATGCGGCGGGTGGAGGACATGGGCGGCGCGGTGGCCGCCATCGAGCGGGGCTTCCAGAAGGACGAGATCGAGCGCAACGCCTACCGCATCGCACAGGAGACGGATGCCGGCGAGCGCGTCGTGGTCGGCGTCAACCGCTTCCAGCTGGACGAGGAGGAGCCCTACGAGCCGCTGCGCGTCGACCCCGCCATCGAGGCCCAGCAGGTCGAACGCCTCGCCACTCTGCGGGCCCGCCGCAACCAGCGCACGGTCTCCGCGACCCTCGGCGATCTCCGCAAGGCCGCCGAGGGCACCGACAACGTCCTCTACCCCATGCGCGAGGCCCTGCGCGCCCGGGCAACGGTCGGGGAGGTGTGCGAGGCGCTGCGGGGGGTGTGGGGGACTTATGTGCCGACGGATGCGTTCTGAGGGGAGAGTTGGGGCTGATGGCGGGTGGGGTGGAAAAGCGTTGCCGACGGGCGGGCCGGGTGGCCGGGGCGGGAGCTTGTGACCGGCGAGCCCACCTGCGTCACACTGGTCCTATGTCGTCACCCCGCCGCGCGTGCCCCATCTGCACCCGAGAGATCGCCGTTGTCGGCGGCCGCTTCGCCCGCCATGACCCGCCCGGGAGGCGGACGGTGCTGGAACTGATCTCCTGCCCGGGGTCGCGCAGGATGGCGCCGATGATGGCGCCCGCGGAGAAGCTGTTCGACCCGGAGGAGCCGCCGATCCCGGGGCAGCAGCCGTTGTTCTGAGGCGCGCGGCGGGCGCACGGCCGATGGCGGTGCGGGGACGTGGACGCGGCGCCGCTGCTACGTCGTCTGCCCGGCGACCAACTACGGTGCCAGGACGTCCAGTTCGGCCATCGCACCCGCGGTGATCTCGCGGGTCAGGGATTCCGCCCGTGCCGCGTCGCCGGTTCGTACGGCCTCTGCGACCTGCACATGGAGGGTGACCGCGGCGGGGTCGGGGTCGGTGAACATCACATGGTGCTGGGTGCGGCCGGTCAGGACGGCGGCGACCACATCGCCGAGGCGGGCGAACATCTCGTTGCCGGAGGCGGTCAGGACGACGCGGTGGAAGGCCGTGTCGTGGACGAGGTAGGCGTCGAGCTGCTGGCCGCGTGAGGTGGCGACCATGCCCATGGCCTGCTCGGTGAGTTCGGCGCACTGCTGGGGGGTGGCGTGCCGGGCGGCCAGGCCCGCGGCGACCGGTTCGATCGCCGAGCGCAGCACGGTGAGGGAGCGCAGCTGGCGGGGGCGGTCCCGGCCGGCCAGCCGCCAGCCGATCACCCGCGGGTCGTAGACGTTCCACTCCTCGGTGGGGCGGACGGTCACCCCCACCCGGCGCCGGGAGGCGACCAGTTGCATGGATTCCAGTACCCGGATCGCCTCGCGGATGACCGTGCGTGAGACGTCGAAGCGCTGCTCCAGCTCGTCCGTGCGCAGGATCGTGCCCGGAGGGTAGTCGCCCGCGGTGATCGCGGGACCGAGGGACTCCAGCACGCGGGCGTGCAGTCCCTTCCCCTCGTTTTCCATGGGGCAAGCCTACGTTCCCGGGCTCGGCGAATTAAGTATGACGTTTGCATCACAGGCTCTTGAATACGTCGTACCTAATGGGTTTCAGTGGGGGCCGCACGAGGTCGATGAAGACAGCGAGGTACCACGGGATGAGCACCCCCGACGTGATCGTCGTGATGGGCGTGGCCGGCACCGGCAAGACCACGATCGGCCCGCTGGTCGCCGACGCACTGGGCGTCCCGTACGCCGAGGGTGACGACTTCCACCCGCCGGCCAACATCGCCAAGATGTCGGCCGGCCGCCCGCTGGACGACGCCGACCGGGGTCCCTGGCTGGACGCCATAGGAGCCTGGGCGCGCGAACGGGCCGGGCGCGGCGGGGTGGTCAGCAGCTCCGCGCTCAAGCGCGTCTATCGGGACCGGCTGCGTGCCGCCGCCCCCGGCCTCGTCTTTCTGCACCTCACCGGCGAGCGCGCGCTGATCGAGGAGCGGATGGCCGGGCGCACGGGCCACTTCATGCCGGCCGCGCTGCTGGACTCCCAGTTCGCCACGCTCGAACCGCTCGGGCCCGACGAGGCCGGTGTCCTCGTCGAGGTGTCCGGCTCCCCGCAGGAGATCGCCGGGCGGGCGGTGGCTGCACTGCGCGCGAGGGACGCGGCGGACGACTAGGACGCCCCCTCACCCCAACTCCCCCCCCCACAGGTAACGCAGCACCCCCTTCCCCCTCCGTCGAACCAAGGGAATCGCCGTGACACATCTCAGCGTCGAGATGCTCGCAGCGGACGCGGCCGAGCCGATCACCACGGCCGGTCACGCGCAGCTGGGCATCGCCGTCCTGGCCGGTATCGCCGTCATCGTTCTGCTCATCACCAAGTTCAAGCTGCATGCCTTTCTGTCGCTGATCATCGGCTCGCTGGTGCTCGGCGCGGTGGCCGGTGCACCGCTCGACAAGACCGTCACCAGCTTCTCGGCGGGTCTGGGCACGACGGTCGCGGGCACCGGCGTACTGATCGCGCTCGGTGCGGTGCTGGGGCGGCTGCTCGCTGACTCCGGCGGTGCGGACCAGGTCGTCGACACGATCCTGGCGAAATTTGGAGGAGCAGGGCCGCAGGCCCTTCCGGCGAAGGGTGGTGGCGGGCGACGGGCGGGCCGGAAGGCGATGCCCTGGGCGATGGTGCTGATCGCCGGGATCGTCGGGCTGCCGATCTTCTTCGAGGTCGGCATCGTGCTGCTGATCCCGGTGGTGCTGCTGGTCGCCAAGCGCGGCAACTTCTCGCTGATGCGGATCGGCATCCCGGCGCTGGCCGGACTGTCCGTCATGCACGGGCTGATACCCCCGCACCCCGGGCCGCTCGTGGCGATCGACGCGGTCGGCGCGAACCTCGGGGTGACGCTCGCGCTCGGTGTGGTCGTCGCCATTCCGACCGCGATCATCGCCGGTCCGGTCTTCTCCCGATACGCGGCCCGCTGGGTCGACATCCAGCCGCCGGAGAACCTGGTGCCCGAGCGCGCCTCCGACGACCTGGCGAAGCGGCCCGGCTTCGGGATCACCGTCGCGACCGTGCTGCTGCCGGTGGTGATGATGCTCGCCAAGGCTCTGGTGGACATCGTCGTCGACAACCCCGAGCATCATGTTCAGAAGGTCTTCGACGTCATCGGCTCGCCGCTGATCGCCCTGCTCACCGCCGTCATCGTCGCGATGTTCACGCTCGGCCGGGCGGCCGGATTCACCCGGGGCCGGATCGCCGCCACCGTCGAGAAGTCGCTGGGCCCGATCGCCGGGGTGCTGCTGATCGTCGGTGCGGGCGGCGGCTTCAAGCAGACGCTGGTGGATGCCGGTGTCGGCCAGATGATCATGGACGTCTCCCAGGGCTGGCACCTCTCCGCGCTGCTGCTGGCCTGGCTGATCGCGGTCACCATCCGGCTCGCGACCGGCTCCGCGACCGTCGCCACCATCTCCGCCGCCGGGCTGGTCGCCCCGCTCGCCGCGGAGATGAGCACCCCGCACGCCGCGCTGCTGGTGCTGGCCATCGGCTCCGGGTCGCTGTTCTTCAGCCATGTCAACGACGCCGGATTCTGGCTGGTCAAGGAGTACTTCGGGATGGACGTCGGCCAGACGCTGAAGACCTGGTCGGTGATGGAGACGCTGATCTCGGTGGTCGGGATCGTCTGCGTCCTGCTGCTGTCGCTGGTCCTTTAGGGAGTTTCTCTCCTTTAGGGCCCGGTACGTCGGACCGCTGTTCTTTCCGGGCGGATCACCGCCCCGGGCGCCCCACCCCCCACGGGCGCCTGTCCCCGGCACGAGGCCGTACGAGCGGAGATCCGCTGGTACGGCCTCGTGCGCATGTGGTCAGCCGGCCGGCTGCGGGACGGCGGTGCCGACGCAGGCCGCGAGGGCCGCGGCCACCTGCGCCGTCGCGTCCTCGGCCGGTGCGGCGAGGGCGAGATAGCCGTCGGGGCGGATGAGGAGGACGGCCGGGTCGCTGCCGTAGGCGTCGCGGACATGGCCGTCGGTGTCGAGCAGATCGGGGGCCGGGCCGCCGACGCGGACGAGGCGCAGCAGTGCCGGATCGGCCGGCAGCGCACTGGTGTCGAGGTCGGTCGCACCGAGGGTGAGCAGGGTGAAGTGCGGGCCCCGGAAGGCGTCGAAGAGCCGGGTGGGGGTGCCGTCGGCCGTGGTGCACGGGGCGTCGGGGGCCCGGTCGCCCGCGTGGGGCACGCCCTCGGGGACGGCCGTGCGCAGCTCCCGGGTCAGCGGGCTGTCGGGGTAGCCGATGTCGAGCTGGTGCAGATCGCGGCCGCGGCGCAGCGAGCCGGAGCGGTGCAGCCGGGTGCTGGTGTCGAGGATGCCCTCGGCGATCGGCCGGCGTTCGGCCTCGTAGCTGTCGAGGAGGGTGTCGGGGGCGCCGTACCGCAGCACCTGGCCGAGCTTCCAGCCGAGGTTGTAGGCGTCCTGGACGCTGGTGTTCAGGCCCTGGCCGCCCGCCGGGGAGTGGATGTGCGCGGCATCGCCGGCCAGGAAGACCCGGCCGTCGCGGTAGGTGTCGGCCAGGCCCGCCTTGGGGCGGTAGAGGGAGGTCCACAGGACCTCGCGGATCTGCCCGGCGTCGAGGTCGGTGTGGGCCGCGAGTTCGGCGCGGACCGCCTCGGGCGAGGTGTCCGTCGTATTGGTCAGCATGAGGGTCTGGAAGTAGTCGGTGCCGGCGAGCGGGAGCAGGGCGACGAACCGGTGGTCCGGCCGGACCCAGCGGTGCCAGTGGTCCCGGTCCAGGCCGTCCACCCGGACATCGGCGAGCACCGCGGCGCCCGGGGGCAGCGACGGTCCGCTCATCCCGATGCCCAGCGCCCGGCGTACGGTGCTGCGCCCGCCGTCGGCGGCGACCAGATAGGCGGCGCGCACGCTGCGCTCCACCCCGCCGGCGCCGCGCAGAGCGGCCGTCACCCCCTCCGCGTCCTGGGTGAACGCGGTGAGTTCGGTGCCGAGGAGCACCGTGCCGCCGAGCTCCCGCAGCCGTGCGTGCAGCACCTCCTGGGTGCGGAACTGCGGCACCATCAGGGCGTTCGAGTACGGCCTGGCGGGTGTCGGGTCGACCCGCTCGATCATCTCGGTCGTCCGGGCGATCCGGCCGTTCTCCCAGAAGCCCACCGTCGGGTAGAGCCCGCCGACCGCGCGGATCGCGTCCAGCACCCCGAGGTCGTCGTAGACCTCCAGGGTGCGCGGCTGCGATCCGGTGCCGCGGGCGCCGGGCGAGAGGCGGTCCTGCCGCTCGACGAGCAGGGCGCGCAGACCGCGCCGGGTGAGGTCGATGGCGAGGGCGAGGCCGGTCGGGCCGGCTCCGGCGATCAGTACGTCGACGGTCGTGGGGAGGTCGCCCGTAACACCGACCGGCTCCTTAACGTTGTTAAGTTCCATGTTTCCGAGGATGGCTTTAACGGTGTTAAGTTGTCAACATGGTTTCGCGCATCGACCGGCGACAGGTTGTCGACACCGCTCTGCGGCTGCTGAACGAGGTCGGCCTCGACGGGCTCACCCTGCGGCGCATCGCCAAGGAGCTGAACGTCCAGGCACCCGCGCTCTACTGGCATTTCAAGAACAAGCAGGAACTGCTCGACGAGATGGCCACCGAGATGTTCCGGCGGATGACCGCGTCGCTGACGGGGGAGGACGAGGCGGCCGGTGCCGGCCGGACCTGGCAGGAGACCCTCCGCGACGCCTGCCGGGGCATGCGCCGCGAACTCCTCGGCTACCGCGACGGCGGCAAGGTCTTCGGCGGCACCCGGATGACCGACACGAGCTTTTCCGGGCCGCTGGAGAATATCCTCGGCCTGCTCACCGGCGCGGGCTTCACGCTGCGACAGGCGGCGCAGGCGTGGTGGACGGTCTACAACTTCACCATGGGCCTGGTGATCGAGGAGCAGTCGGTCCACCCGGACCCCGATGCGCCGCAGCACCGCGATCCGGCCTACGACGCGGAACTGCGCGCGGAGTGGATCGGCGCGGGCTATCCGCTGACGAAGGCGGTCGGCGAGGAGATGTTCGGCGACATCGAGCGGAACTTCGAGGCCGGGCTGCGCCTCATCATCGCCGGAATCGAGGCGACAGCCCGTACGGAACCGCGGAGTTGAGCCGGGGGACGGTCAGCGGCGCGGGTCGATCGACCGCTTCAGCACCGGCGTGAGCGGGCGCTCTATGAAACGGTGCAGCACCCAGGCGAGCAGCAGCATCAGCCCCACGGTCAGCGGCAGCGTCGCGTAGGAGGGCAGCCCGGCGCCCTGGTGCAGCGCCCGCACCACGACCCAGCCCAGATGTTCGTGCACGAGGTAGAAGGGGTAGGTCAGCGCGCCCGCGACGGTCAGCCAGCGCCAGTTCGCCCAGTGCAGCTTGCCCAGGGCGACGGCGGCGACCAGGGTGAACCCGAGGGTGACGACGGCGATGATGACCGCCGTCGAGCGGTAGGAGAACGCGGTGGCCGACGGCGCGTGCCACAGTCCGGCGACCGCGTAGTGCTGGCCGATCAGCCAGCTGACCAGCACTATCGCCCAGGCGATCGGATCGCGGGCGCCGTAGCGGTGCAGCAGATACAGCCCGATGCCGCCGATGAAGAACGGGGCGTACTCGGGCATCAGGACGGTGTCGAGGAAGGGCTCGTGGGCGGCCTGGGCGACAGCGGCGGCCAGCGTCCAGCCCGCGCAGAAGAGCACCACCCGGCCGCGGGTGGCGCCGGGCAGGACGACACAGAGCGCGAAGAGCGCGTAGAAACGCATCTCCGCCCAGAGGGTCCAGCACACCCCCAGCACCCGGTCCACGCCCAGCGGCTGCTGGAGCATGGTCAGGTTGGTCAGCACCTCACTGGGCGGCAGCGCCTTGTAGGCGACCCAGGGGAGCGCGAAGACCGCGGTGATCAGCAGGATCGCGGCCCAGTAGGCGGGATAGAGACGGGAAACCCGGGAGGCGATGAAGGCCCGGAGGGTGCGTCCCCAGCCGCTGAGGCAGATCACGAAGCCGCTGATCACGAAGAAGATCTGGACGCCCAGACAGCCATAGGCGAACAGCGGGGCGGCGGTGGGGAATTGGTGGGCGGGCGAACCGCCCCAGGCCTGCCCTATCTCGCCGCCGCGCCCCCCGAGGTGGTAGCCGGCGACCATCAGGGCGGCGAGCAGCCGCAGCCCGTCGAGGGCGCGCAGCCGCGATGGACCGCGGCTGCGCCCTCGTATGACGGGCTGTGGTGCCTCGGTGGCGAGGTCCGGCGCGGCGTGCGGCGCACCGGCCGTCAGCTGGGGGGCGGCGGTCATCCGAACGCGGCCCGCTTCTTCAGCCGCCGCTGCACCGCACGCGCCCGGCGCGCGACCCGGCGGACGGTGGCATTGCGCGGAATGAACGACAGCTGCGACGGGATCGCCCCGGGCAGCGCCAGCGCGGTCAGCCGGCGGCGCTTGAAGTAGCGCCGGGTGACCGTGTCGAGCTGGGTCGCGAGATAACGCTCGGCGGACGGCCGCAGCTGCGGATAGATCTGGTGCTGCATCGCATAGCCGACCGCGGTGACCAGGCCCTCGATGCTCTCGGCGGTGGCATACGCCCGCGGGCGCTCGCTGCGGTCGTCCAGGTCCGGCACCAGCGCGTCCACGATCGTGACCGGCATCCGGTTGCTGTTCTGATACGGCGACAGCCGCTCCAGCAGCAGCCCGGTGCCGGTCCGCGCCGTCGGCAGCCCGTAGAAGGTGGCGGCCGTCAGCAGCGCGGTGGAGAAGCAGCCGACGACCAGCGCGGGCCGCATCCGCTGGTAGAGCACCTCGGCCAGCACCGGGCTGTCCAGCACGGTCAGCGCGATGTCCAGCTTCTCGGCCTCCCGCTCCAGCAGCCGCGACCAGCGGGCCGGCGCGGACGGGTGCGGCTTGAAGACGATCTCGCGGTGGCCGCGCTCGGCGGCGCCGCGCACCATCCGCACATGCAGCTCCTCTTCCTCCTCGGGAGTGAGGATGCCCAGCGCGGAGAGGTACTGACCGAGCAGCAGCGCGCCGCCCTCCGGGACGGCCACCTCGCCACTGGCGTCCGAGAGTTCGGCCAGCACCTTGGTGAAGGCGTCGGTCGGCACGGTCTGCGGCGCGACGTCGAACTCGGTGAGCAGCAGCGGTGTCAGGCCCGGCACCAGGTCCAGATGCAGCAGCCGGCTGATCCGGGTGCCGATCAGCGGATCGAGCTTGTTACGGGTCGGGCCGTAGCTCATCAGGCCGTCGGCGTAGACATCGATCGGCGCGTCCGGGAACAGCTGGGCGAGCGCCAGCGCCGGGTTGACCTGGATGGACTCCACGACCAGCTCGACGCGGTCGTCGCCCAGGCCCCACAGCAGCCGCAGATGCCGCTCCCACAGCGGGACGTCGTCCGCGCGCGGCGACCAGCCGCCGGGGTGGAACGGGCTGATCGTCTCGTTCCACGACAGCACCCGGTCGAAGCGGCCGCGCAGCTGCGCGAAGCCGGGCATGGTGTCCAGCGACGCGGTGGTCTCCGGGGTCGTCGCGTTGTTGCTGAGCAGCAGCAGCCGGCGCTCGGCCGGGGCGAAGCAGTCGGCGTCCAGCGCCGCGGCGAGGGTCGCCGCGCCGTAGAGCGTGGACGCCATGAAGATCTGGGTACGCGGTCGGGTGGACATCAGGCGGCGACCTCCGCCGGGACAGGGCGACGGCGCAGTCGCCGCAGCCGGGACGCGCGCTGCACATCCATCGAATCCAGGGCTTCCTTCAGTACGTCCTGCGGCATGCGTTTCATGGCCGCGGCGCTCATCGTGCGCAATTTACGGGCGACCTGCGGTTCGAAGCGTTCGATCGAACCGAGGTGGTGGGAAATGATCGCGCAATAGGTGCGCACCGCTTTCGGCAGCAGAAGATCCGCATCGCGGTCCTGCGCCGTTTCTTCGATCACCTGATCGAAGGCGCGAATGAAGTCCAATTGCCGCACGTCACCGATCTGGGTCAGGGAAGAGGCCACACCGCGCCGGTAGAAAACACCGAGCAGTCCGACCACCGCCATGGACGTCGCCTCGCGGTGCAGCCGCCAGATCCACGGGCGGTCCTCCGCGGTGCGCAGCCCGTCCTTGAAATGCAGTACCCCGTCGTCCAGCAGCCGCCGGTGGTACATCCCGGCCCAGGCGTACGCGTAGTCGACCGAGGTGGAGCGGTCGGCGGGCAGGATCACCTCGCGCGGGTCCATCACCACCCCGCGCCGGCCGTGCGGGACCCGGTGCACGGTGCGCGCTCGGGCGGTGCACTGGACATGGTCGGTACGGACGAAGTCACATCCCAACTCCTCGATGGTGGAGAGGAGTTCGGGGTAGTAGCCGGGCGCGAGCCAGTCGTCGCCGTCGAGGAACGCGATGTATTCGCCGCGGGCCTCGTCCAGGCCGGTGTTCCGGGCGGTGGCCAGGCCGCCGTTCTGTTCGTGCCGCAGCAGTCTGGCACCCGGCAGCTCGCGCTCGGCGCGCGCGAGAATCTCCGGGGTCTCGTCGCGGGAACAGTCGTCGACGAGCAGGAATTCAAAGTCCTCGCGGGCATTGGCCGCCAGGCTTTTCAGGGTGTCGGGCGCGTATGTCTGCACGTTGTAGAACGGCACGATGACGGAGAGCTTAACCACCCTGGTGACGTTAGGGGCGGAGGCGGCATTCGTCTTTACCGGGTGCGGACCTCAAGGTGAACGAAGAATGGCGGGATGGTTAACCAGGCCGACTATCGGGCCGGTTCGCCATTCGTCGACCCGCTGTTAACCCTTTGTTGCGGCCCAGTTGGCCCGTCCAACGAAATGCCTTCCTAGCGTCTTGGACGTGCCATCACGTACCAACTCTTCGCCGCGGGTCGCCGTACTCGCCGACTCGGATACCCGGTGGAAATGGGGCGCTTTGACAGCGTACCGAATCCAATCGGACATCCGGCTCGACGGTTACCTCCTCCGCGGCCGCGCCACTCCCACGGTCCGCCAGCTCGACGAGGTCGGCGCCCGTGCGGACTCGCTGCGCGAAATCAGGGGCGTCGACTTCGTGCGGTCCATCGACCGTACGCGCTACGACGTCATCGTGCTGGCCTGCGTCGGCGGAGCGGTGCAGGCGATGCTGCACGGCCTCGCCCACGCCTGGCGAGACGCGGACACCCGTCCCGTCGTCGTCACCGGCTATGTCGGTGTCGTCTACGAGAAGCTCGCCGACGGGCTGCTGCTGCGGCACGGCGCGGATGTCGTCCTCGCCAACTCCCGGCACGACGCGGACCGGTTCCGCGAGGTGTACCGCGGGGTCGGCGCCGATGACAGCGGTGTCGTCGAATGCGCCCTGCCGTTCCTCGGCGGCGCGCGCTACACCGGCGCGCACACCCCCTACACCGTGGTGTTCGCCGCCCAGCCGTCCGTCCCGGAGAGCCGCGCCGACCGCACCTACCTGCTGCGCAGAGCGGTCGAGCACGCCCGCCGGCACCCGGACCGGGAGGTGCTGATCAAGCTCCGCAGCAAGCCGGGCGAGCACACCACCCACATCGAGGAACTGCCCTACCAGAAGCTCGCCGCCAAGGCACCCGGCGGACTCCCCGCCAACTGCCGCCTGGTGTACGGCAACATGGGCGAGGTCCTGGACCGCACCGACCTGCTGGTGACGGTCAGCTCGACCGCCGCCCTGGAGTCGCTGCACCGCGGCATCCCCACCGCCGTCCTCACCGACCTCGGCGTCCGCGAGATCCTCGGCAACCACCACTTCCTCGGCTCCGGCTGCCTGGCCTCCTGGGACGAGCTGGACGCCGGACACCGCCCGGAGCCGGACCCGCGGTGGCTGGCCCGCCAGGGCGTCGCCGCGGACGGGGACTACGAGCAGGCCTTCGACGCGGCCCGCGCCCGGGTCACCGATCTGCGCACCGCCGACCGACTCCCGGCGATCACCCCGTACTACACACCCCGCACCGCCCCCGGCTACCTCCCCGGCATCCTCGCCCGGCACGGCCTGGACCCGCACGGCGAACCGATCGCCGGCCACGCGGACGCCCCCGAGGAGACCGGCGGACTGCGCCGGGTCGCCCGCGAGACGGTCCGCGAGGCCGCCCGCGGCGCCTATCGCCACGGCGTCCAGCGCGTCGCCCCCGCCATCCGCCGCTGGGGACAGCTGTGACCACCCCGGTCAGCTCCCGGAAGGAGCCCGAAATGCCGCCGAAACCGCAGAGCAGCCCCCCGACCGTGGTGGCCGTCATACCCGCCCGCGGCGGATCCAAGGGCGTGCCCGCCAAGAACCTCGCCGCCGTCGGGGGAGTGCCCCTGGTGGCCCGCGCGGTCCGGGAATGCCGTGCCGCCCGCCTGGTCACCGATGTCGTGGTCTCCACCGACGACGCCGGGATCGCGGCCGCGGCCCGCGGCGCCGGAGCGGTCGTCGTACGGCGCCCCGGCGACATCGCGGGGGACACCGCCACCAGCGAGGCCGCCGTCCTGCACGCCATGGACGCCTACGAGGCCGAGCAGGGCGCGTCGGTCGACGCGGTGCTGCTGGTCCAGTGCACCAGCCCGTTCATCGTCCGCGAGGACATCGACGGGGTGGCCGCCGCGGTCGTCGAGGGCGGCGCCGACAGCGCGCTGACCGTGGCCCCGTTCCACGGCTTCGTGTGGCGGGACACCGAGGCGGAGGTCGCCGGGGCGGATGCCACGGCCGCCGGCGGCCACGGCGTCAACCACGACAAGTCCTTCCGGCCGCGCCGCCAGGACCGCCCCCAGGACCTGCTGGAGACCGGCGCCGCCTACGGCATGGACGCGGCCGGCTTCCGCGCCGCCGGCCACCGGTTCTTCGGCCGCACCGAACTCGTGCGCACCGACCCGGCCCGGGTGCTGGAGATCGACGACCCGCACGACCTGGCCCGCGCCCGCGCCCTGGCACCCCTGCTGGACGCCCCGCGGCCCGGCGCCCTGCCGACCCTCGACGACATCGACGCCGTCGTCCTCGACTTCGACGGCACCCAGACGGACGACCGGGTGCTGATCGACGCCGACGGACGGGAGATCGTCGCGGTGCACCGCGGCGACGGCCTCGGCATCGCCGCGCTGCGCAAGGCGGAGCTGAAGCTGCTGATCCTGTCCTCGGAGACCAACCCGGTCGTCGCCGCACGGGCCCGCAAGCTCCAGGTCCCCGTCCTGCACGGCATCGACCGCAAGGACCTCGCCCTCAAGCAGTGGTGCGAGGAAGCGGGCATCGCGCCCGAGCGCGTGCTCTACGTCGGCAACGACGTCAACGACCTCCCGTGCTTCGACCTCGTCGGCTGGCCCGTGGCGGTCGCGAACGCACACGACGTGGTGCGCGGCGCGGCCCGCGCTGTCACCGCGACGCCCGGAGGCAGCGGCGCGATCCGAGAGATCGCGGCCTGGCTCCTGGGCCCGTCCCTGTAACCCACCCAGACCCCACCTCCACACACCCCCTTATCAACGCGAAGGAACCTCCCCATGAGCACCAACTCCCGCCTCCGCAACCTCGGCAACCGCGAGGCCGGCCCCGGCCGCCCCGTCTACGTCACCGGTGAGATCGGCATCAACCACAACGGCGACCTGGAGAACGCGTTCGCGCTGATCGACGCCGCCGCCGACGCCGGCTGTGACGCGGTGAAGTTCCAGAAGCGGACCCCCGAGGTCTGCACCCCGCGTGACCAGTGGGAGATCGAGCGCGACACCCCCTGGGGCCGGATGACCTACATCGACTACCGCCACCGCGTGGAGTTCGACGAGGACGGCTACCGCGCCATCGACGAGTACTGCAAGAAGCGCGGCATCGCCTGGTTCGCCTCCCCGTGGGACGTCGAGTCCGTCGCCTTCCTGGAGAAGTTCGACGTGCCCTGCTACAAGGTCGCCTCCGCCTCGCTCACCGACGACGAGCTGCTGCGCGCCATGCGCGCCACCGGCCGCACCGTCATCCTCTCGACGGGCATGTCCACCCCCAAGCAGATCCGGCACGCCGTCGAGGTCCTGGGCAGCGAGAACATCCTGCTCTGCCACGCCACGAGCACCTACCCGGCCAAGGCCGAGGAGCTCAACCTCCGCATGATCAACACCCTCCAGGACGAGTACCCGAACGTCCCGATCGGCTACAGCGGCCACGAGACCGGTCTCCAGACCACCCTCGCCGCGGTCGCCCTCGGCGCCACCTTCGTCGAGCGCCACATCACCCTCGACCGCGCCATGTGGGGCTCCGACCAGGCCGCCTCCGTCGAGCCCGGCGGCCTGACCCGCCTGGTCCGCGACATCCGCACCATCGAGGAGTCCCTCGGTGACGGCGTCAAGAAGGTCTACGAGAGCGAGCTCGGCCCGATGAAGAAGCTGCGCCGCGTCACCGGCGTGGTCGCCGAGGCCGAGGCCGCCGAGCCGGCCGCCGTCTGACCGCCCGGCCGACGAACCGACGGGAGCCAAGGTGACCACACCCGAAGGGACCCGCGCCGTGCCCGGCACGCCCGGCGCCGAGGTTCCGCCCCCGGAGACGACGGATCCTCCCGCCCGTCGTCTCCGGGGGGTGCCGCGGCAGCGTCACCGGACCGCACGCTCCGGTGAGCCGCGTACGGGCGCCCGGGACACCGGCACCCTCGCGTTCGTCGAGAGCCCGGTGCAGCTGCTGAACGTCCTGGAGTGGGCGCACACGGCACAGGCCACCGGGCTCACCGTCGTCGTGCTCTCCCCGCACGACCCCATGACCCGCGGCCAGCTGCGGCGCATGGCCGAACTCGCCCGCGACGAAGGCCATACGGTGCGCTGGGAGGAGGCCCGCGGCGGCCCGACCGCGCCGATGCGCACCATCGGCGGCCTCACCCCGCTGCTGCGCCGCGCCCGCCGCGTCGTCATCGGCGACCCGTTCTCCCGCTACGTCCAGCTGCTGCTCTCCCTCGCCAGGGCGCGCGATCTGGTCGTGGTCGACGACGGCACCGCCACCATGGAGTTCATCTCCCAACTCGCCCGCGGGGAAAAGCTGGTGCGCTGGCACCGCAGCGGCAGCGGCCGCGGCGCGCGGGACCTGATCTTCGCCCCGTTCTCCGCCACCGCCCGGCGCCGGCTCACCCCGGCTCCCGAGGGCGGGCGGCGCACCGTCGGCCTGTTCAGCTCGATGCCCGTCGAGGCGCCCCCGGGCGTCGAGGTCACCACCAACGAGTTCGCCTGGACCCGGGGCCGCTTCGGCCCGCCCCGGCTCACCCGCGCCGCCGACATCGTCGGCACCTCGCTGGTGGAGACCGGGGTCGTGGACACCGAGCGCTATCTGGCGGCGGTCGGCAGCCTGGCCCGTACGCACGGCGCCACCCGCTACTTCGCGCACCGCAAGGAGAGCACCGAGAAGCTGCGCCGGCTCGTGGTCGAGACCGGGCTGGAGATCGTCCGGCCCGATCTGCCGCTCGAACTGATCGCCCGGCGCGGGCCCATCGGACGGCTGATCGTCAGCTTCCCCTCCACCGTGGTGCACACCCTGCCGCTGGCGCTGCGGGGGACGGAGGTCAAGGTCGCGGTCTGCGACATCGATCCGGAGTGGCTGACGGCCAACGCCTCACCGCGGGCCCAGGGGTTCCTCGACGGGGTCACCGGCACCGCCCGCGACGTGCAGCGACTGCCCTTCACCCAGCCGATGGCCGCCGGATGAAGGAGCGCGGGAAGCCTTACTGCATACCCGTCGCATAAACCATCCATGCGCCGAGCGGCCTGATTTTCTTCCCCTAACGGGCTGAACTTTTGTTGATCGAAGGACAGTTGCCCCCTTAGGGCCCGTAACCTTCCACGGGTGAACCACGTGAAGTCCCGAGAGGTCAGCGCCGCCCGTACCCCCGCCGGTGATCAGCTCCCCGGCGCCCTTCCCGAGGCACTGCGTGCCGAACTCAGCGCCTTCCGGCGCGACTTGCACCGGCACCCGGAACTCGGCAACCAGGAGTTCCGGACCACCGCGGCGATCAAGGAACGGCTGGAGCGGGCCGGTCTGCGGCCCCGGGTACTGGCCACCGGCACCGGCCTGATCTGCGACATCGGCACCCGGGACGCCATGGCCGACGGGCAGGCGGCCGCGACCGCCCCCGACCGCCCCCTGCTGGCGCTGCGGGCGGACATCGACGCGCTGCCCATCCCGGACACCAAGAACGTCGACTACGCCTCGACGGTCGCAGGCCGCGCCCATGCCTGCGGCCATGACGTGCACACCGTCGTCGTCCTCGGCGCCGGTCTGGTCCTGGCCGAGCTGGCCCGCACCGGCGCCCTGCCGCGCCCCGTGCGCCTGCTCTTCCAGCCCGCCGAGGAGGTGCTGCCCGGCGGCGCCCCCGACGCGATCGAGTCCGGCGCCCTGGAGGGCGTCGGCCGGATCCTCGCCGTCCACTGCGACCCGCGCGTCGACGCCGGCCGGATCGGGCTCCGTACGGGAGCGATCACCTCGGCCTGCGACCGGCTGGAGGTCGAGCTGGACGGACCCGGCGGCCACACCGCCCGCCCGCACCTGACCACCGACATGGTCACCGCCGCCTCCCGGGTCGCCGTGGACGTACCGGCGCTGCTGGCCCGCCGGGTCGACGCCCGCGCCGGTCTGGCCGTCACCTGGGGGCGGCTGGCGTCCGGGCACGCCTGCAACGTCATCCCGGAGCACGCCGAACTCTCCGGCACCGTCCGCTGTCTTGATCTCGACGCCTGGCGGCAGGCCCCGGACCTGGTCCATGCGGCGATCGACGAGGTCGCCGCGCTGCACGGTGCGAAGTCCCAGATCACCTACGTCCGCGGGGTGCCGCCGGTGGTCAACGAGCCGGTCACCGTCCAGCTGCTGCACTCCGCGATGGCCGCCCGCCGAGGCGAGGGCGCCATCGAGGACACCGAGCAGTCCCTCGGCGGCGAGGACTTCTCCTGGTACCTCGAACACGTCCCCGGTGCCATGGCCCGCCTCGGCGTCCACCCGCCCGCCGACCCCACGTACCGGGACCTGCACCGCGGCGATTTCGATGTGGACGAGCAGGCGATCAAGGTTGGCGTCGAACTCTTCACCGGCGCGGCCCTCCTCGACGGGGACCTCGCGGACTGAGCGCGCGCACCCGCCGTGCCGGCCGGGCCCCTATAGCGGGACACTGCCCGAAATGACTCCATAACGGCCCGTTCCGGCAGCTTGCCGGGACGGGCCGCGCGGCATGCCCGCCTGTGTTGCGTTTCGGGTGCCCTACGCCTCGAATCGATAACGTCCACGCAGTGGAGGGTTTTGCGCCAGGTCTACGCGCGTTAATCTCCCGACAAGCCAGCGCCAATGGGGGCGCTTCGAGCGAAGGGAAGGCCCCGTGCGTCGGGTCATCAGGATTGCCGCCGCGGCCACCGCCACCGCGGGCCTCGCGCTCACCGCCACCGCGTGCGGTCAGAGCTTTGCCGAGGCCAACCGCGCCAAACACGCGGGGGTCGGGGTGGCCTTCGACATCGGCGGCCGGGACGACCACTCGTTCAATGAAGCGGCCGCCCGCGGTGCGGACAACGCGACCAAGAAGCTGGGCGTCAACGCCAAGATGCTCACCGCCAAGAACGGCGAGACCGAGGCGGACCGCGAGCAGCGGCTCACCTCCTTCGCCGAGGCCGGCTACAACCCGGTCATCGGCGTCGGCTTCGCCTACAGCCAGGCCGTGCAGAACGTGGCCAAGGACTTCCCCGCCACCACCTTCGGTGTCGTGGACGCCGTGCCCGAGGGCAAGAACGTCGATGCGATGGTCTTCGCCGAGCACGAGGGCTCGTATCTGGCCGGGGTCGCGGCCGCGCTGAAGAGCAAGAACCACAAGGTGGGCTTCATCGGCGGCGTGAACAACGCGCTGATCCAGAAGTTCCAGGCCGGCTTCGAGCAGGGGGTCCGCGACACCGACCCGAAGACCAAGGTCACCTCGCAGTACCTGTACCCCAACAACGACAAGGGGTTCAACGACCCGGCGGCCGCCAAGGCCAAGGCCGGCGGCATGCTCGACAGCGGGATCGACGTGATCTACACGGCGGCCGGGCAGTCGGGCGCCGGGACCATCGAGGCGATCAGCAAGGTCAAGGGCGCCTGGGCGATCGGCGTGGACTCGGACCAGTACCAGCAGCCGGGTCTGGCCCGCTACAAGAACCGGATCCTCACCTCGGTCGTGAAGAACGTCGATGTGGCCGTGTTCGACCTGATCAAGAGCGCCGAGGACGGTAAGCCGCTGACCGGCATCCACTCCTACGACCTCAAGCACAGCGGGGTGTCGCTCGCCACCTCGGGCGGGTTCATCAAGGACATCCAGCCGCAGATCGATGCGGCCCGGAAGAAGATCATCGAGGGCAAGGTGAAGGTCAAGGAGACGCCGTAGCCCGGGACCGCCGCCGCCCCGGGTCGCCGCAGCGCCGGACCCCGGGGGCGAGCCACCGTCCCCCTTGTGACCTTCCGGTCCCTGACTTTCCGTCCTTTCCGCTCCTTCATCCCTGAGGGGAGTGCGCCATCAACGCAGCATCCACGAGCAGCGGCCCCGCCGTCCCGGACGCCCCCGCTGTAGAACTCCGCGGAATCACCAAAAGGTTCCCCGGCGTCGTGGCCAACCACGACATCCATCTCACCGTGCGCCGCGGCACCGTCCACGCCCTGTGCGGCGAGAACGGTGCCGGCAAGTCCACCCTGATGAAGATCCTCTACGGCATGCAGAAGCCGGACGAGGGCACCATCGCGCTGGGCGGCGAGCAGGTCACCCTGCACACCCCGGGCGACGCCATCGCACGCGGCATCGGCATGGTGCACCAGCACTTCATGCTCGCCGACAACCTCACCGTCCTGGAGAACACCGTTCTCGGCGCGGAAAAGCTGCACGGCATCGGCGCCGGCGCCCGCGCGAAGATAAAGGAACTCTCCGACGCGTACGGGCTGAACATCCGCCCCGACGTGCTGGTCGAGGACCTCGGTGTCGCCGACCGCCAGCGGGTGGAGATCCTCAAGGTCCTCTACCGCGGCGCCCGCACGCTGATCCTCGACGAGCCGACCGCCGTCCTGGTCCCGCAGGAGGTCGACGCGCTCTTCGACAACCTGCGCGAGCTCAAGTCCGAGGGCCTGACCGTCATCTTCATCTCGCACAAGCTGGGTGAGGTGCTCTCGGTCGCCGACGACATCACCGTCATACGCCGCGGCACCACCGTGGCCTCGGTCGAGCCGTCCGGGACCACCCCCAAGCAGCTCGCCGAGCTGATGGTCGGCAGCGAACTGCCGTCGCCGGAGACCCGCGAGTCGACCGTCACGGACGAGGAGATGCTCCGCGTCAGCGACGTGCACCTGTCCGCGACCGACTCCGACGGCGTGGTCCGCACCGTTCTGGACGGCATCTCCTTCACCATCCACAAGGGCGAGGTGCTGGGCGTCGCCGGTGTCGAGGGCAACGGCCAGGCCGAGCTGGTCGAGGCCGTCATGGGCACCCGCCGCCCCGACCACGGCACGATCACCCTGGACGGCACGGACCTGTCCGGCGCCTCCACCCGCGCCCGGCGCGAGGGCGGCATCGGCTACATCCCCGAGGACCGCCACCGCCACGGCCTGCTGCTGGAGGCCCCGCTGTGGGAGAACCGCATCCTGGGCCATGTCACCGAGCGCCCCAACAGCAAGGGCAAGCTCCTCGACATCCCCGGCGCCCGTAAGGACACCGAGCGCATCGTCGAGCAGTACGACGTGCGCACCCCCGGCATCGAGGTCACCGCGTCCTCGCTCTCCGGCGGCAACCAGCAGAAGCTGATCGTCGGCCGCGAGATGAGCCACCACCCCAAGCTGCTGATCGCCGCCCACCCCACCCGCGGGGTCGACGTCGGCGCGCAGGCGCAGATCTGGGAACAGATCCGCGAGGCGCGCCGCGAGGGCCTGGCGGTACTGCTGATCTCTGCCGACCTGGACGAGCTGATCGGGCTGTCCGACACCCTGCGGGTGATGTACCGGGGCCGGCTGGTCGCGGACGCGGACCCCGCCGTCATCACCCCGGAGGAGTTGGGCTCCGCCATGACCGGTGCCGCCAGAGGCCACCTCAGCGCGTCGGAGGACGGTGCGCCGGACGACGGCGCACCGGCAGACGGTGCGTCGCAGGACGCCGGTGAGCAGGAGGGCGACGAGCAGTGAGCACCTCCACCAAGAACCCCGCCGTGGACGCCATCGCCAAGAGCGCCACCCGCGACAAGGTGATCCTCGCGATCGCCGCGCCCGTCCTGGCCATCGTCGCCGCGATAGTGATCTCGTCCCTGGTGTTCCTCGCCTCCGGTGAGAACCCCTTCCGGGCCTACGGGATCATGGCCGACTACGGCCACTACAGCGACAGCCAGGTCTGGATCATCAACAAGGCGGTGCCGTACTACCTTTCGGCGCTGGCGGTCGCCATCGGCTTCCGCATGAACCTCTTCAACATCGGCGTCGACGGCCAGTACCGACTGGCGGCCTTCGCGGCCGCCGCCGTCGGCGGGGCCATCGCCCTCCCCGGCGCGCTCCAGATCATCCTGCTCATCGTCATCGCGATGCTGGTGGGCGCGATCTGGTCGGGCATCGCGGGTCTGCTGAAGACCACCCGCGGCGTCAGCGAGGTGATCACCACGATCATGCTGAACGCCATCGCCGCGTCGATCATCGGCTACTTCCTCCAGGACGGCCGCCTCGCCATCAAGGACGGCAACCTCCTGCACACGAAGTTCCTGCCGGAATCGAGCCACTTCTTCACCTTCCCGACCCACCCCAAGCCGGTCCTCGGCTTCGTGGTGATCGCGATCCTGGCCGGTGCGCTGTACTGGTTCGGGATCAACCGCACCCGCTTCGGCTTCGACCTGCGCGCCGTGGGCGCCTCCGAGCCGGCCGCCGAGGCCAGCGGGGTCAGCGTCAAGCGGATGGTCCTGTGCAGCATGCTGCTGTCGGGCGCCGCGGCCGGTCTGGTCGGTATGCCCACCCTGCTCGGCGAGTCCTTCCAGTACGGCACGGACTTCCCGGCCGGTATCGGCTTCACCGGTATCGCCATCGCGCTGCTCGGCCGCAACCACCCCGTCGGCATGGCCTTCGGTGCCCTGCTGTGGGCGTTCCTCGACCGCACCGGCTCCCGGCTGGAGTTCGAGGGCTACGCCCAGGAGATCGTCGGCGTCATGCAGGGCGTCATCGTCCTCTGCGTGGTCATCGCCTACGAGATCGTGCGCCGCTACGGGCTGAGCCTTCAGCAGCGCAAGGTCGGCGAGGAGCTGGCCGCCCTGTCCCGTACGAACAACACCGACAAGTCTGACAAGAGCGACAACCCGGAGGTGTCGGCGTGAGTACGGACCTCAAGACCGCGACGAAGCTCGCGGTCCCCGGGAAGGGTGGCCGGCGCAAGCTGACCTACCCGTGGATCCTGCTGATCATCGCCGTCGGGCTGGTCGCCGTCTCCGTCCTCCGGGCCGTCACCGGCGCCGGTGACCTCACCTCCACCGGCCAGTTCGGCGCCGCCCTGAGCGCCGCCGTGCCCATCGGCCTGGCGGGTCTGGGCGGACTGTGGTCCGAGCGGGCCGGCGTGGTCAACATCGGCCTCGAAGGCATGATGATGCTCGGCTCGTTCGCGGCCGGCTGGGTCGGCTGGCAGCACGGTCCCTGGGCGGCGGCCGCGGCCGGCATCCTCGGCGGCGCGCTCGGCGGCCTCATCCACGCCATCGCCACCGTCACTTTCGGCGTCGACCACATCGTCTCCGGTGTCGCGGTCAACATCCTGGCGCTCGGCGCCACCCAGTACCTGGCCACGCTGTGGTTCGGCCAGGAGGGCAGCGCGGCCATGCTGGCCGGCGGCAACGACAAGCAGTCGCCGCCGATGCCCGACATGCCGACGTTCACCGTGCCCGGTCTGTCGGACGCGCTGAACACCCTGGAGGGCCACCACTGGTTCCTGGTCTCCGACGTCGCCGGCATCCTCGGCGCCGCGGTCACCAACGTCTCCTGGCTGACCCTGCTCACCATCGGCCTGTTCATCGGCACCTTCTTCGTGCTGTGGCGCTCCTCGTTCGGGCTCCGGCTGCGCTCCTGCGGCGAGGCCCCGATCTCGGCCGAGACCCTGGGTGTCAACGTCTACTCGTACAAGTACGCGGCGGTGCTGGTCTCCGGCGCCCTGGCCGGCCTCGGCGGTGCCTTCCTCTCCATCGGGGTGCACTTCTTCCAGGACGGCCAGACCGGCGGCCGTGGCTACATCGGTCTCGCCACGATGATCTTTGGCAACTGGCGGCCGGGCGGCGTCGCGATGGGCGCGGGCCTGTTCGGCTTCATGGACGCCATGCAGCTGCGCAGCGGCGGCCCGACCGTCCACGCCCTGCTGCTGGGCCTGGCCGCGCTCCTCGCGGTGCTCGCCCTGCTCCGGCTGCGTGCCGCCAAGCGCACCCAGGGTGTGGTCGCCGGGATAGCCGCCGCCGTCCTGGTCATCTGGTACTTCCTGGCCGACACCGTTCCGCTCGAACTGGTCGAGGCGAGCCCGTACATCGCCACCCTGCTGGTACTCGCCCTCTTCTCCCAGCGGCTTCGGCCGCCGAAGGCGAACGGCAAGCCCTACCGCCGAGGACAAGGCACATGACACCACCGGTGCCGGTCGACTGGACCGCACTGCGCGCGCAGGCCCGGGACGCCATGTCCCGGGCCTACGCCCCGTATTCCGGCTACCCCGTAGGCGCCGCCGCCCTAGTGGACGACGGCCGCACCATCACCGGCTGCAACGTCGAAAACGCCTCATACGGCCTCGCTCTCTGCGCCGAATGCGGCCTGGTCTCAGAACTGTTCGCGGGTCGGTCCGACAACGGCGGCCCCGCCCCCCGCCTGACCGCCTTCACCTGCGTGGACGGGGCGGGCGACTTGCTCGTTCCCTGCGGCCGCTGCCGCCAACTGCTGTGGGAACACGGCGGCGCCGACCTCCTGGTGGACACGGCGGCGGGTATTCGCCCGCTCTCGGAGCTGCTGCCGGATGCGTTCGGGCCGGGGCATCTGAGGGGGTGACGGGAGCGGTGGGCTGATGGGGGTCTGCGGTACGCCACCCACCCCCGGCACCCACCGCACCCGGCACCACCAGCTCGACCGTCGCCCTGCTGAGAGGCCCGAACGCTTCAGAGGCGTCAGGACCGGGCAAGACGCAGGTCGATCCAGGGAATGCTGTCCCCCGGCAACAGATAGCGCTCGGTCTCGACAAACCCGAGCTTCCGCGCGAATCGCAGCCCGTCCTCGTTGGAGGACAGGACCACGGTCTCGATCACTTCGGCACCTAACTCCCGCGCCCGGCTGAGCCCGCGCGCATAGAGCTCCTCCCCGAACCCCTGACCACGATGAGCTTCCAGCACGCGGGCGATCACGGTCACCGTCAGCGTGTCATCGGCAGGCGGGCGCACCGTGCTGCATCCGATGAGTTCGTCACCGGCATACGCGACCTCCAAGTGGTGACGCTGTGCCCGCTCCCGCACCTCCTCCAGCGAAAGGAGGTGGGTGGGAATGATCGTGTTGTGGACGTGCTGCCAGTCCTTGAGGGCGTCGTCGCCATCCGGCCGCTGAATACGAAGATCAGACATCGCAGCAGAAGACCCGAGTCCCTTCCGCACGTCAACTCCGTTTGCCACGCCGCCGAACGTCTGTGGCAGCCGCATGAAGGGGCCGGGCGGGCACAGGGGCTACTGAGGTCGAACTCGTGTCGTCGCGGCCGTTCAGGTGGGACGGATGGTCAGGCCGTCACGGTCGAGCCATCGGTCGAGTCATCTGCACTTCGGACACTTCGAGCAATCCGTCGAGTTCGACCTTCCCCCTGGTCTGGCTCGGACTCACCACCAGTCCGTCCCGGCGCACGATGTCCAGGAGCCGTTCGGCCAGGGGCAGGACCATATGCCGGCCCCAGCATCGTTCGCTTACGTGGCCGAAGGGGAGATATCCGGGGTGGGTGTCTCCGTCCAGCTCTTCCCAGCGGTCGGGATGAAACGCGTCGGGTTCGTCCCAGAGCTTGGGGTCGCGGTGGCTCAGCAGGGGAAGCAACAGGACATCGTCTTTCGGGCCGATCCGTGCGTCCACGTCCGAGAACTCCGGAGAAGCCATTCGCAAGATGTTCCATGAGGGGGGAAGCAGTCGGAGTGCCTCAAGGAGGATGTTCCGATTCGATACGTCATCGCTGAACGGAGCCCCGAGCCACAGGGCGTTGGTGACCAGCGCGGATACGGTGAAGCACACCGGTGCTGCCACCCGCCGATACAGGTACATGGCATAGCGCCGGTCACTGTAGGTCTTGGAATCGAGCACGAGAGCGGCCAGTTTTGACAGCGGCACGCCCTGCCCGGGCTTGCCCAACAAAGCGGCACCGGAGGCGACGGCCGACCAGGTCAGTTTCGGTGTCAACTCCAGCCTGCGGTCGACCAGAACCCGGAATCGCAGACGTTCGTTTCCGAAAACGAGATTCCGCAGGTAAACATGCGCCACATGCGGCCACCGGCCGGTCAGGTCGACCGCCTCATCGAGGGGACGTTGCAGCGCGTTTCGCACGTCCGAGCCCACGGCTTGCATAAAGGTGGACGCATCGGTACGGGCGACGAGCCGCCCCTGGACGGGTTTGAAGGTGGGCCTCTCCTCCGCGTTGGCCGGCCTGCTATGGAGCAAGCTGTCCATCAGATCGGCGCCGGATATACCGATCGTGTCGGGCTCCAGACGGAAAAGCGACGCACCACGATAACGACTTAACAGTTCATCGATTCTCGGTGCGAACTCGATGACCCGACCGCTCCCGCCGACGCGGTGCATAGGCATGGATGAACTCCGTGGGTAGGCAGCTCGCGTCGGCCAGGATTCCTGACCGACGCGAGTCCGGCAGGGAAGCTGTCTAATTAAATCCAGCCGTACCAGGCGTACGCCTTGAGGCTCTTTTCCGGACGGAACTTCTTGACGATGCGAACGAGTTTCATGAGCACCTCCATTTGTGCGGTGAACGAGACACTTATTCGACGGCAGAAGATGCCGATACCGGTCAGAATTCCCGGCATTCATTTCAACTGCTGCGGAAAGTGAAGACCTAACCGGTGAATGTGTCAAGTGATCCACATCACTACCTGAATTGCCTCATTCACGTTTCGAATTCATCCGTATTCACATCTCGGCAAATCACTGCTAATCCATCCATTGACACCCAATGCGGGCATCGAAAGGGAGCGACTGGCGCCGAATGGGGTGGTTTGGCCATGTATGTTGTGACATGGACATGTTCTGTAGGGCCCGTCGAAGGCATCCGGTCCCGGCTCCAGCGCGGTGGCTCTCCGACACGGAGAACGTGAAGCGGCGATGAAGCCGGCGCAGTCGGTCGTCTCGGCACGGCTCGCAGCCGGGGCGCAGATCGTCGGCCCGGTGGGGTCGGTGTTCTGGCATCAGGGCGAGCTCGGCTCGGGCGAGGAATGGCCACTCGTCCTCAAGGTCCGCGCCGATCGGCACGACGAGGTCGAGGCGCATCTGCTGAAGCATCACCCCTGGCAGAACCCGGAAGTTGCCGCAGTTCCGATCGTTGCCGGGGTGAATGGCTACCTGCACTGGCTGGAAACGACCACGGCACCGGACTGACCTCACGCCCGGGCCAGTTCCAGTACCTCGGCCACTGCGGGGCAGTTCGCGGTGTGAGAGTCGGCGCAGGGGCGGGTTTCAGCGAGTGGCGGGCATATTGCCGTCGCGCCAGTCGTTCAGACGCTTTCGGATGCTGGGCACCATCGGAAGCGCATTAATTTCTCCGGGCTCAAACCATCGGACGTCCGTTGATTCTTCGGACACCGCCAGCTGCCCACCCAACGGTCTCGCCAGGAAGCAGATGGAGAACTCTTGCCGCACTTCGCCATCGTCGTAGGCGAAGACGTGATGGGGGTTGGTGTAGGTGCCGACGATGCCCACGATCGCGACATGGAACCCGGTCTCTTCGCGGGTCTCCCGAACGGCGCAGTCCGGCAGTGACTCGCCAATATTCATGACGCCACCGGGAAGTGCCCACATGTCATTGTCGCGCCGACGCTGAAGCAGCACGCGCCCGGAGTCGTCGACCACGACCGCAGATGCCGCCGGAACCAAGCTGTTCGCGGCAGGGGCATGAGGGTCGTTCTCGTAGTCGCGCCTACTCATCGCCGCCGCCTTCCCACACCGGAGTTCCCCTGCTCCACAGTTCTTCTACGTGTGAGGCGAAGCGGTCAAACATGCCGTCGTCCTGCTGACGACGCAGATGCAGGGTGGGTGCATCGTGCCCGACACTGTGCGTCAGCAACGGCGTAACGATCATGTCGTCATCGAAGCGGAACACGGAGAGATATGCATGCCCCTCACTGAACCTCGCATCAATTCCTGGCTGCTTTTTGATCTTCTCCAGCTCGGCGAGGGTCACGCGAATACGCGTCGACAAGGTGAGTGCGACATCTTCATCGCGCTCGCGCGAGTGTGTGAGGCAACTGTCAGGATCGCCGAGAAGAAACCGAACCCGGCACCCCCGGGCAGCCTTCCGCTGTAGGGCTGTACCGAACCTTGCTTGTTCGAGCCATAGGAAGTAGTTGGTGTATCCCGCGAAGGTCAGCTCTCGCTCCGCCTTGGTGATCAGTGAGCGCCACAAGGAGGCGGGGCAACCGGACCGGTACGGATAGACGGAAACGACCTCGCGGTCCGGACCAACCTTTATCGCTTTCTTTGCAGCTGTTGGCCACAACACCGCCTCGTCCTCTCCGAGCGCCTCACAGACGGACCACCGGTGTCGAGCATGGGGAACCCGTCCGGTCTCGGTGATCCATCGGCCTACGGTCTTGATGTCGACGCCACACCTCTCGGCTAATTGGCGATCAGTCAGGTGTGCCCGTAGCAGGGCGCGGCGTAGTGCTTCGTTCACAAGTACCCCTTGGGACGTTAGGCACGCTTCACACGGTAGGTCTTCTCCGTGTCTAACGGTCGTGGAGCGGAGTAGGAACGCGCCACCAGGCGCGGAAGTGTGGGCGTGAGAGCACAACCCCCGCGACGCCGCAGGAATGGGCGTACGTCGGGGTCGTGGCCACCAACCCCTGGGAGGTTGACGACATGCCCCAAACCACCGTGAGAGCGGTCGCGTCGCTGTTGCGGCTGTTACTGCCCTCGCGAGGACGCCATCGGTCGGCCGGCTCGTTGCCCGCGGCGTACGGCACCAGAGCCGCTCAGCACTGCATGCACGGCCAGGAGGCGGCAGGCTGATGAGTCCAACCGACACCCCCCGGCTCCTGCCCTGGTCGAGCCTCGACGGGAAGCCGTGCTTTCTCGCAGGCGACGGGAACGGCTACGTGTCCCGGCTCGCCGACGAGATGGAGGAGGCGCAGCTCGACTCCGCAGCCGAACTCGGCGAAGAGGCGCACCGCATCCTCGCGGGCCGGGCGTGGACACCGGGCGAAATCCACTTGCTGGCCCTGGAATTGGCCAGCTCCCTCGCCAACGTACGCCGGGTCGCGGAGAGCCGGGGTGCGCGCCTGCCCGTGCCGGACGATGACGGCCCGCCGGAGCTGTCGGACCACGAGGGGCCGGCTCCCTTCGCGTTCCGGTTCCTCACGCCCGTCCCGGCCACGGGCGGCATTCCGCCGAGTGAGGTCGAGTACGACGAGGAGTCCCAGACCGGCGTCTACGAGGATCTGCCGCCGGGCGTCTACATGACCAAGAACCCGCCGAAGACGTACGGGCCGACGGCGCCCACGGGTCAGATGGACGCGCCGGACGGCCCCGGACCGAGCGACGACTGAGGAAAGGCGCCGGGCACGTTCTCATCCTGGCGGGTTGCTTCGACCCGACCTGCGATCTGGTGGTTGAGGAGTTGAACCGGCGCGCCGTGCCCGTCTTCCGGGCCGATATGGCCGAGTTCCCGCTGAGGCTCACGCTTGCCGCGAGCCTCAGCGGGAACCGCTGGCACGGCACGTGGAACAACGACCGTCGCACCCTTGACCTCGCGTCGGTCCGCTCCGTTTACTACCGTCGCCCGACCCGCCCGAAGTTTCCTGAGCAGATGACCGCCGGCCGGCCGGGGGCCTCGCTCGTCACGGGCCCGTGTCACGAGCCCGATCGGTGACCACTGAGAAGAAGCTCAGTGGGCCCTGTAGCGGGTGGCGAGCGCGTGGAACGCTTGCTTCGGTTCCCAGGGCATGTCGGGGTAGGCGCGCTTGTCGGCGGGATAGCCGCTGTGCTCGTCCAGGACTTTGACGATGCCGTAGGAGACGAGGTCCTCATCCGGTCCGGATGTCCGGTGGGGTGTGCTGAAACCGGCGAAGCTGAACCAGAAGACGGAATCGACGCCCTGCTCCTCGAAGACGGTCATGAGATCGTCGAGGTAGCGGACCTGCTCGCCCTCGTCGCGCACCAGGCCGGGTTTGAGGGTGACGCCGTCGGCCTCCCTCGCCATGTACCAGCCGGCGCCGCCGTGCTCTCCCGCTCCCCGGTAGGTGCAGCAGCCGGCCTCCATGATGGCGACGGGCTTGCCGTGGCCGCATTCCTTGCGCAGGTCGGTGCGGTAGGTGGCCGCGTTGCGCAGGCTACGGAAGGCGTCCAGGCCGACGATGTCGAACGGGGCCCAGTCCACGCCGTCCAGAGGGCAGGAGGCGTAGCTCACGCCGCCGCCGAAGAGGGGCCGCACGGCGTCGACGACCTCCCCCAGGAAGGCGTTGACCTTGTCGGGGATGCCCTGGAGCGCGGCTTCGCGGCCGGGGCCCGCCAGGACCGGAATGCGCTCGTTCAGGGTGTCCCCGGGCAGGTAGCCACGGGCGAACACGCTGAGTTCGCAGCCGGTGACGAGGACGACCTCGGCGCCGTCGCGCCGCAGTCGCTCCGCCCGCTCGGCGCAGTCGGTGAACAACGGCAGCATCTCGGCGTTCGACAGCTCGCAGGGAAACGGCGAGAACCAGACCTCCAGGCCCGCCTCCGCCGCGGACCGCGCCGTGGTCTCGATCCGGTCCGGATCGCCCCCGGTGATACGGACAGCGGTGCAGTGCAGATCCTCCGCGATGACGCGCATGTCCCGTTCGGCGTCCCGGGCGTCGAAGACGGGGCGCGACGTGTCGCCGTTGGGAAAGGTGCCGGTGTCGTAATGGATGCCCTTGCCGCGCAACATGACGAATGCCTCCAGTGGGGTGACTGTGTCTGCCGTACGGCGTCATCGTCCAAGTTGCCGCTGCGTCAGCGTCAAGGCCGCACCGCGGCCGGCCTGTCGCCGAGCTGAGGAGCCGACTGAGGCGGTCAACACCCCCTGAGCGCCCCCTGGTTCCCGCCCAATTACCGACAGAACTTCTGGAAACGCGCTGAGCTTCGACGCGTCGAAGACCTCGGGAGGGATCTTGTCCGAAACAGGGGTGCTGGCGAAATGTCCGTAGCGGCTCCGTCCGGCGGAACGTCACCGGTACGCGACTACCTGGAGGCGGTCCTGGACCTGCTGGAGGAACACGCGCTCAACCGCGACCGGATGGACTGGGCGCGGGTACGGCGGGAAGCGGAGGCGCAGATCGCGGACGCGACCGCGACGGAACAGACCTACGGGGTCATCGACGCCGTGATCGACCTGCTGGGGGATCCGCACACCTTCTTCCTCCGCCCTCAGGACGCCGAGGAGACTCACGACCAGGAGGCCGCGCCGGCCGAGCCCGTGCCCACCGGGCGCCTGATCGACGGGGGTTTCGCGCACCTCACCGTCCCGGAGGCCGACGGGGGCACGGAGGCGGAGAGGCGGTACATACGAGAAGGGGCGGCCGCCGTGCGCGACCTGGACCGTCACCACCCGAAGGGCTGGGTCGTGGACCTGCGCGGCAACACCGGCGGCTCATCGGGGACCGGTCCTCAGGACCACTCCCCGCCCTCCCTGGCCACCCCGGCATCTATGCGTGTAGAACGTACCTACCCGTTCGAAAGGAACCGTCCATGGACGCCATCTCCGTCATCCGCACCAAGCGCGACCGCGGTGAGCTGACCCCCGAGCAGATCGACTGGGTCATCGACGCCTACACCCGCGGCGAGGTCGCTCATGAGCAGATGTCGTCGCTGGCGATGGCCATTTTCCTCAACGGTATGAACCGCACGGAGATCGCCCGCTGGACCGCTGCCATGATCGCCTCCGGCGAGCGGATGGACTTCTCCTCCCTGCCGCGGCCCACCGCCGACAAGCACTCCACCGGTGGCGTCGGTGACAAGATCACGCTGCCGCTCGCCCCGCTCGTGGCCGCCTGCGGTGCCGCCGTCCCGCAGCTCTCCGGCCGGGGCCTCGGCCACACCGGCGGCACCCTCGACAAGCTCGAAGCCATCCCCGGCTGGCGCGCGACGCTCTCCAACGACGAGATGCTGAACGTCCTCCGCGACGTCGGCTCCGTCATCTGTGCCGCGGGTGACGGCCTCGCGCCCGCCGACAAGAAGCTCTACGCGCTCCGCGATGTCACCGGCACCGTCGAGTCCATCCCGCTCATCGCGTCCTCGATCATGTCCAAGAAGATCGCCGAGGGCACCGGCTCCCTCGTCCTGGACGTCAAGGTCGGCTCCGGCGCGTTCATGAAGGACCTCGACAACGCCCGCGAACTGGCCTCCACGATGGTCGAGTTGGGTACCGACCACGGCGTGCGGACGGTCGCCCTGCTCACCGACATGGCCACCCCGCTCGGTCTCACCGCAGGCAACGCCCTGGAAGTCCGGGAATCTGTCGAGGTGCTGGCCGGCGGCGGCCCCCAGGACGTCGTCGAGCTGACCCTCGCCCTCGCCCGCGAAATGCTCGACGCGGCCGGGCTCAAGGACGCCGACCCGGCCAAGGCACTGGCCGACGGGTCCGCCATGGACCACTGGCGCCGCATGATCGCGGCCCAGGGCGGCGACCCCGACGCGGCCCTCCCCGTGGCCCGCGAACAGCATGTCGTCACCGCAGCCTCCTCCGGCACACTCACCACCCTCGACGCCTACGCCGTCGGCCTCGCCGCCTGGCGCCTGGGCGCCGGCCGCGCCCGCAGGGAGGACCCGGTCCAGGCCGGCGCGGGTATCGAACTCCACGCCAAGCCCGGCGACACCGTCACCGCCGGCCAGCCCCTGCTGACCCTGCACACCGACACCCCGGAGAAGTTCGCCTACGCCCTGGAGGCCCTCGACGGCGGCGTGCTCATCGGCCCCGAGGACGCGGCCTTCGCCACCACTCCGGTGGTGCTGGAGCGTATTGCCTGACCTGGGGTTTTCCGGCCGGAGGCTGTTGTTGACGGGGCTCGTACGAGTGAACGGGATCTGCGGACAGCCGCGGGTCCCGTTCGGCGTGGTGGAGTCGGCTGTACGTGTCGAAGCCGAGGAGCCCGCAGTGATCGCACTCACCGCCGAGCATTTCCCAGAGGAGGGCCGCGTCTGGGACGCCCTGGTCCGCATCTGGGAGGACACCGAGGCGCCTGAGGGCTGCATGGTGGAGATCGTGGACGGCATCGTCACCGTCGCCCCGCCGCGCGATGTCCGGCAGAACGTGATCGTCGCCGAGCTCAGCCGCGCCCTGTACCAGCAGGCGCTCCCTGAGAACCGAGGCGCCTACCAGAAACTCGCCCTGGCTGTTCCCGCCCGCAAGGGCCTCTACGTCCCCAACCTCGTTGTGGCCCCCGATTCCGTGGTTCGGGGCCCAGGGCGCTTCATCCCTGCCGCGGCTGCCGAACTGGTCGTCGAGATCACCTCAATGACCTCTGCGGTCCACGACCGGCTCCATAAACCCGCCGGATACGCCTCCGCAGGCGTACCGCTCTACCTGCTCATCGACCTCTGGTCGCCCGACGGCCCGACCGCCACTCTCCATGGCGAGCCGGATCACACGCGCTACCGCAACCAGCGCTCCGCACGCCTCGGTGAGCGGCTCCACCTCCCCGAGCCGTTCGACATGACCATCGACACGTCGCTCTTTCGCGTCAGTTGACGACGAAGAGCCCGCCCCACCAGGACAGGTGGAGGGACGGGCCCTTCGGACTGCGGGGCGTGGGCGTTACGCGGCCTTCTCCAGGTGGAGGAGGCGGCGTTCGGCGACGGCCTTGCGGGTGGCGTAGAGGGTGATCGAGGCGGCGCCGAGCATCGCGGCGAGGCCGAGGAGGACGGTGCCCTCCCAGCCGACGGCGTGGAAGGCGGCGGCGCCGAGCGCGCCGCCCAGGCTGCTGCCGACGTAGTACGCGCACTGGTACAGCGCCGAGGCCTGGGCGCGCGCCGTCTTGGCGGTGCGGCTGACCGAGGACGAGGCCACCGCATGGCCCGCGAAGAAACCGGCGGTGATCAGGATCAGGCCCGCCAGCACCGCGCCCACCGAGTCGGAGAGCGTCAGCAGCAGACCCGTCGAGGTCGTACCGACGGCCAGGTACAGGGCGCCCCGGCGGCCCACCCGGGCGACCAGCTTGCCGGCCGCGGCCGAGGAGACCGTACCGACCAGATAGACCACGAAGATCGAACCGACGATGCCCTGCGGGAGGTTGAACGGTTCGGAGACCAGGCGGTAGCCGATGACCGTGTAGACCGCGCCGAAGACCGTCATGAACAGCCCGCCGATGGCGTAGAGACGGCGCAGCAGCGGGTCGGCGAGGTGGCTGCCGAGCGTACGGGCCAGCGCCCGCGGGCCCACCGAACGGGACACGAAGTGCCGGGCCTTGGGCACCAGCAGCCGGAAGGCCACCGCGCACACCACGGCCAGCACACCCACCGCGGCGAGCGCCGCCCGCCAGCCCCACGCCTGGGCGACCCAGCCGGTCACGATCCGGCCGGACATCCCGCCGATGCTGTTGCCCGCCACGAACAGTCCGATGGCCGCCACCAGCGCCTTCGCGCGTACCTCCTCCGCCAGGAACGCCATCGCCGAGGCCGGCAGTCCGGCCAGGGCGACGCCCTGAAGGCCGCGCAGCGCGATCAGCGCACCGAGCGACGGGGCGAACGGCACCAGCATCGCGAGCAGCGCGGCCACCGCGAGGGACCACATCATCAGCGTGCGCCGGCCGAAGCGCTCGGAGACCGCGCTCAGCGGGATCACACCGAGCGCCAGGCCGAAGGTCGCCGCGGACACGGTCCAGCTCGCCTGGTCCGGGCTCACCCCGAGGTCGGCGGAGATCGCGGGCAGCAGCGCCTGCGTGGAGTAGAGGAGGGCGAAGGTCGCCACTCCGGCGGCGAAGAGGGCGAAGCTCATCCGGCGATAGCCGGGGCCGCCCGGCCGCAGCTTGCCCGCTTCGGGGTCGGGCGCGGCGGCGGGAGAGGAGTCAGGGGAGGACTGGGGAGAGGCGGCCGCACGGTCGATGACGGACGCCCCGGTATCAGCGGGAGGCATGTTTCGAAAGTAGGCCTCTGTGTTTCATGCGTCCAATGCATGGAAACGGCATAATCGATGCTGTGGCACATGATCCCAGGTCGCAAGGGCCTCTGTTGCAAGGTCGCAACAGAAAAGACATCGCTGATTCGGGTCGCGCCGGGGCGGACGCGGGCGAGGTGGCCGAGCTGGGCGCCGACTCGTGGGCGGTGACACTCGCCCCGCGGCTCGCCCAATTCACCGCCGTCGCCCGGCACGAGCACGTCACCCGCGCCGCGCAGGAGCTCGGCATGCCGCAGCCGACGCTCAGCCGGGCCATCGTCCGGCTGGAGGAGGACCTCGGCGTCGCCCTCTTCGCCCGGCACGGCCGCACCCTCTCCCTCACTCCGGCCGGCCGCGCCTTTCTCGCCGCCACCGAGCGGGCGTTGACGGACCTGGAGCGGGCGACGGAGTCCGTACGGGCCGATGTCGATCCGGCGGCCGGGAAGGTGGCGTTCGGCTTTCTGCACACCCTCGGACCGGAGACCGTGCCCGGCCTGATCCGCAGCTTCCGCGCCGACCATCCGCGCGTCCGCTTCCAGCTCGTCCAGAACTACGGCGAGGCCATGATCGAGCGGCTGCGGGCCGGCGACCTCGATCTGTGTCTGACCTCGCCGGTGCCCGACTACCCGGACCTGGTCGCCCGCCGGCTCGATGAGCAGAAGCTGCGCCTGGTCGTCCCGGACGATCATCCGCTGGCCGCCCGTAAGCGGATCCGGCTCGCGGAGGCCGCCGGGGAGCTGTTCGTGACCCTCGAACCGGGCTACGGGCTGCGCCGGATCACCGACGCGCTCTGCGCCGAGGCGGGCTTCACGCCGCGGGTCGCGTTCGAGGGGGAGGAGGCCGAGACGCTGCGCGGCCTGGTCGCGGCCGGGCTGGGCGTGGCCCTGCTCCCGCCGCCGCCCGTCCCCCGCCCCGGCGTCGCCGAGCTGACCGTGACGGCACCGCGCGCGGTCCGCGAGATCGGCGTCGCCTGGCTCGACGGCCACCCGGACACCCCACCGGTGGCCGAGTTCAAGAAGTTCCTGCTGAGCCGACGGGGGCGGTTGCTGCCCAGGTGAGGGGCGTGGCCGCCAGTTGCCTCCGCAGACCCGGCGGCGGCCCGACCAGCCCACCGCCGGGTGCCGGGCGACGGGTGCCGGATGCCGGGTGCACCGGCCGGGCTCCCGGCCCTCACTGCCGCAACGACGCCCCGAACCCCGCCGCCAGCGGCATCCGCAGACCCAGTGGCGGCGGCGCGGCCAGCGCGTCCTTCACCGGGCGGGCGTAGCCCCGGGCGAACAGCGAGCCGAGCACGAAGTCCGTTGCCAGGGCCAGGACTTCGGCACGGTGCTGATGCAGCGAGTGGCCGTCGGAGTGCACCTCGAAGCGGCAGATGTCGCGGTTGACCTTCTTGGCGCGCTCGGCGTAGCGGTAGGAGAGATCGGGGTCGGTGCGTTCGTCGTTGGTGCCGTGGACGAGCAGGACCTGGCGGCCGATGAGCTGTTTCACCGGATCGGGGTGCTCGCTGTCCCGGTGCGGGTCGGGCAGCCAAGGGGCGATCGCCAGTACGGAGTTGACGGCCGGATGGCCCGCGGCGTGCAGGGCGGCGCGGGCGCCCATGCCCGTACCGACGAGGCAGACCGGGACATCGCCGTAGCGGCGGACCACCTCCTCCAGCGCCCATTCCGCGTCCCGCGCCGGATGGGCCGCGGCCCCGTTCCAGCCGTGACAGCGATAGCGCACGACATGGGCCGTCAGGCCCTCAGGGCGTCCCGCCTTCGCCAGCCGGACCGCCAGCGGGCGCACCGCCAGCGCCGCCACCGGCGACGGGCGCCGTACCCCGGTCGGTCCGCCGCCGGGCAGTAAAAGCGCGACACCGCTCACCTCCCGGCCGGTGCCCCGCCTGCCGCCCTTCCACCGGAGCGCTTCGCGCGCCCCCTCCTTGCCGGCCGTTCCCAGCGGTTTTCCCAGCCGGGCCTCACGCACCGGAAGTGCTTGCTGAGCCATGAGCAGAACGATGGCAGAAGGAGGCCTGCAGGCCATCCCGCGGACGGGTCACTGTTATGTATCGTTCGATGAGATCTACGCGCGTAGGGGCTAGAGTGCCGAAATGACGAGCGAGACCACCACCCTGCCGACCAGTGAACAGATCCGCCGCGCCCCCAAGGTGCTGCTCCACGATCACCTCGACGGCGGCCTGCGCCCGGCCACCATCGTCGAGCTGGCCCGCGAGAACGGCTACGAGGGACTGCCCGAGACCGACCCGGAGAAGCTCGGGGTCTGGTTCCGCGAGGCGTCGGACTCCGGCTCGCTGGAGCGCTACCTGGAGACCTTCGCCCACACCTGCGCCGTCATGCAGACCCGCGACGCACTGGCCCGGGTGGCCGCCGAATGCGCCGAGGACCTGGCCGCCGACGGTGTGGTCTACGCCGAGGTCAGGTACGCGCCCGAGCAGCACCTGGAGCAGGGCCTGACCCTCGAAGAGGTCGTCGAGGCGGTCAACGAGGGCTTCCGCGAGGGCGAGCGGCGGGCCCGCGAGAAGGGGCACCGCATCCGCGTCGGCGCGCTGCTGACCGCCATGCGGCACGCCGCCCGCGCCCTGGAGATCGCCGAACTCGCCAACCGCTACCGGGACACCGGCGTCGTCGGCTTCGACATCGCGGGCGCCGAAGCCGGCTACCCGCCCACCCGCCACCTCGACGCGTTCGAGTACCTCAAGCGGGAGAACAACCACTTCACCATCCACGCCGGTGAGGCCTTCGGCCTGCCGTCGATCTGGCAGGCCCTCCAGTGGTGCGGCGCCGACCGCCTCGGCCACGGGGTCCGGATCATCGACGACATCGAGGTCGCCGACGACGGCTCGGTCAAGCTCGGCCGGCTCGCCTCGTACGTGCGGGACAAGCGCATCCCGCTGGAGATGTGCCCGACCTCCAACCTCCAGACCGGCGCCGCCCCCTCCTACGCCGAGCACCCCATCGGCCTGCTGCGCCGCCTGCAGTTCCGGCTCACGGTCAACACCGACAACCGGCTGATGAGCCACACCAGCATGTCCGAGGAATTCGATCACCTGGTCAAGACATTTCGATACACGCTCGATGACATGCAGTGGTTTACAGTCAATGCGATGAAATCAGCGTTCATTCCTTTCGATGAACGTCTGGCCATGATCAATGACGTCATCAAGCCCGGTTACGCGGAACTCCGGGCCGAATGGCTGTTCCGTCCGGCGGTCACAACGCCCCCTGCGAACAGCGCTTCTGACCCTGCGTAAGGGCTCAGGCGAGCCTATAGCGCAACGGCCGGTGGAATGTCCACCGGCCGTTTTTTCTTTCGTCGTGGCTGTTTGCGGCGCCGGTTGCCGCCTCAGTAGGTTGATTTGCCGGTCAAGCCCCCATCACGAGGACGTAATTCGATGAAGCAGGGAACCATCAAGACTCTCGGTACCGTCGCGCTCGGTGCCGCTTTTGTCGTCACCGCCGCGGGCGTCGCCAGCGCGGCCCCGTCGGTCGACACCGCCGGGGTGCTGAAGAGCCTGCCGGTGAAGGACGCCACCAAGACCGTCTCCGGGCTCACCAAGGCCAAGCCGGCCGGCAACGACGTCAAGACCAAGCTCAACTCCCAGGGCAACAAGCTGCTGGGCGGCCTGCCGACCAGCGCCGTCACCAAGACCCTCCCCCTGGGTGGCTGATCCCGCCACGCGGCTCGTCCCCTAGGGACACCTTCTGCGCCGTGCCCCGGCCGAACGCCCTCGTGCGTACGGTCGGGGCATCGTCATGTGCCGTCAGGGAACCGGGCGGCGGGGCGCCGGTCCGGGCCCGGGCCGGGCGGACGGTCCGGCGGCCGGCCGGGTCACCAGGCGGCGGCGCCGGTGGCGGCCTTGTCCTCCGAGGGGAGGAGTATCCACAGCGCCAGGTAGATCAGGAACTGCGGGCCGGGCAGCAGACACGACACCACGAACAGCACACGCATCGTCTTCGGCGTCGTTCCGAAGCGACGGGCCAGGCCCGCGCACACTCCGGCGATCATTCGGTTGTTGCTGGGGCGGACCAGTGCGGCGGTCATGACGGCGGCTCCTTTGCGACTCGGTGGGCGTTTGCCCGATGTCTCAAAGGTAGGTCCGGCTGCCGGAGAGGACATCAGCCTGCGGGGCCAGTTCAACCCTGGGGATCCTCGGGGTTACCTCCCCGAGATCCCCGTACCGCCGACGCAGCCGGCGCCGCGCCCCGGGGACGACCGCCAGGTGCGCCAGGGCCACGCCGAGGGAGGCGAGCAGCACCGAATCGATGTCCGGGACCCGGCCGGGCACCCCTGACTGGAGCAGCTCGATGGCCAGCGAGATCATCGCGCCGGCGAACACCGTGCGGGTCAGCGACACCAGCGGCGAAACGTTCAGCCGGCCGGCCGAGAGCGGCAGCAGCACGCCCAGCGGCGCCAGCAGCAGCACCGAGCCGCCCAGATGCTGTACGACCTCCCACGACGGTCCGTGCGCCAGCTCGGCCCGGATCGTCGCCAGCGGTTCGAGATTCGTCGCGGACACCCAGGGCACCGTGCGGGGACGCAACGTCAGCCAGGCGACGATCGACAGATGCGCCACAAGGAGGAGAAGTCCGGTGACGCGCATACGGGGAACGGCGGTGGTGCCGGGGCCATGACGCTGCACACAGGCCAGGACGCGACCGGCGGTGGCCGCGGTTCCGCCCAATTGCGCCCGCCTTGCTCCGCCGGGTCAGTCCTCTTCCGCCAACGGGTCGCCCCACCCGGCGTTCTCCGCTATGTCGGGATTGGCCAGCACATCCGCCGAGCAGTCGTAGCGGTGCGCGGTGGCGTCGCCCGGTCCGCCGAGCACCGCCGCGTGCTGCTTGCCCAGCGCCGGGCTCGCGCCGTAGGTGCACACCAGCTGCGCCAGCGCGAACGACGGCAGATCCTCCGGCCGGATGCTCAGCCGCAGGGTGTCCGCGGCATCGCCCGCGCGCGGCGCCGTGACCTTCAGGTCCTGGGGGAGCGCGGTGCTGAAGCCGGCCCGGTCCTCGTCGGCCGACGGCCGCCGCTGGAGCTCCTTCAACAGCGCACGGGCGGCCGGCAGCCGCGGATCGGTGTCCGCCGAGCCCTTGGGCAGCGACACCGCCCGCTCCACCTGGGCCAGCGCCGAACCGCACACCAGATAGACGGTGGCCTGGGACCTGCCGGGCGGGTTCGGGGCCGGCTCGCTCGCCGGGGCCTTGCAGCTCACCCGCGAGGGCGCGCCACCCGCGTCGACCGGCACCGACGTGCCCCGGATGCCGCAGCCCGCGGCGGCGAGCGCGAGCGCCGCCACGGCGGCGGTGCGCCGCCCCGTCCGCCTGATCGGCGTCATCGCCCGTCCTCCGTGCCCTCGTCGGCCGCGCGGGCCGTGCCGCGGTCCCTGCGGTCGCCGTCCGTCAGCGGTGTGGCGTCCATCGGCAGCCGCAGGGTGAAGACCGCGCCGCCCTCGGGGAGGTTGGCCGCGGTGATCTCCCCGCCGTGGATATGTGCGTTCTCCAGCGCGATCGACAGGCCCAGACCGCTGCCCTCCGACCGTGGCCGGGAGGCGCTCGCCTTGTAGAAGCGGTCGAAGACATGCGGAAGGACTTCTTCCGGGATGCCGGGGCCGTGATCCCGTACGCGGATCACCAGCTCGCCGCCCCCGGGCCCCGCGTCCGGCTCCTCCCCGGACCGCTCCGGAACCTCCTGCTCCGTACCGGCTTCCGGGCCGCCGGACGGGTGGGGCGCGGCCGGGCCGCCGGTGACCGCCGTGCTGCCCGTCTTGCCGCCCGCACCGTCCCCCGGCACCTCCTCGGTGTGCACCGAGACCCGCACCGGCGAGCCGCCGTGCTTGAGGGCGTTGCCGATCAGATTCGCCAGGATCACATCGAGCCGCCGCGGGTCCAGACGGGCCACGATGCCGCGGTCCGCGTCCAGCTCGACCGCGTCCAGCCAGGCCCTGGCGTCCACACAGGCGGTCACCTGGTCCGCGACATCGACGTCGTCCAGCACCAGCCGGGCCGTCCCCGCGTCGAAGCGGGTGACCTCCATCAGGTTCTCCACGAGGTCGTTCAGCCGCCGGGTCTCGCTGACCACCAGCTGCACGGCCGGCGCGATCATCGGGTCGAGGGAGTCCGCCTCCTCCTCCAGCACCTCGGAGACCGCGGTGATCGCGGTCAGCGGCGTCCGCAGCTCGTGCGACATATCGGCGACGAACCGCCGGGACGCCGCCTCGCGCCCGCTCAGCTCCTCGACCCGGTGCTCCAGACGCTCCGCCGTACGGTTGAACGTCCGGGACAGATCGGCCAGTTCGTCCGTGCCGGTCACCCGCAGCCGGGTGTCCAGCCGACCCTCGCCCAGCTGCCGCGCGGCATGCCCCAGCCGCTGTACGGGCCGCAGCACGGTCGTCGCCGCGGCCTGCGCCAGCAGCGCCGAGCCGACCAGCGCGAGCGCGGTCGCGATCCCCAGCGACCAGGCCAGCGAGTTGAGGTCCTGCCGCTCGGTGGCCAGCGACTTGATCATGTAGCCGGTGGGCCCGCCGCCGATCACCTTCGCCCCGGCGACGAGGTAGGGGGCGTCCCCGACCTCCTTGCGCTGCCAGTACAGGTGGTGCGCGTAGCGGTTGGACTCGTCGACCGGGCGCACCTCGTCGACCGCGGTACGCAGTGACAGGGGCACGCTGTCGAGCGTCAGCAGATTCTTGTTCGTGGTGGCCGCGCAGGCCTTGCCCTCGCGGTCGGCCCCGATCAGCAGCACCGCGTAGTCCTGCGGCCCGGCCGCCATCTGCCGTGCCGCGTCCTGGAGTTCGGCACACCGCGGCCGCAGCGGCAGCGACCGCGTACTGTCCTCCAGCGACTTGCGGAAGTCGTTGAGGACGGCGTTCTGGGTGCGCTCCAGAACGGTGTTGCGGTTGAGCCAGTACGCGATGCCCGACGCCGAGACCGCCGCGGTCAGCGCCACCAGCCCGAAGACCACGACCAGCCGCAGCCGCAGACTGGTCCAGCGCAGCAGCCCCGAGGCCCGGCGCAGCCCCCGCAGCACCCGCTGCATCCCTTGTCCCGCCGCGGGCCCGGACGCGTCCCCGGCTCCGGCGTCCGCGCTGTCGCCCGTCGTATCGCCCGCGGAACGTTCCCTCACTGCGGCGAATCCAGCCGGTAGCCGACGCCGCGGACCGTACGGATCAGGGTCGGCGAGGACGGCACGTCCTCCACCTTCGCCCGCAGCCGCTGCACACACGCGTCCACCAGGCGCGAGTCGCCCAGGTAGTCGTGCTCCCACACCAGCCGCAGCAGTTGCTGGCGGGACAGCGCCTGGCCGGGACGGCGGCTCAGCTCCAGCAGCAACCGCAGTTCGGTCGGCGTCAGTTGCAGATCCTCGCCGTTCTTGGTGACCGTCATCGCCGACCGGTCGATCACCAGCGAGCCGAACGTCGCCGAATCACTGGACTCCCGCTCGCCGCGGCGCAGCACGGCCCGGATCCGGGCGTCCAGCACCCGCCCCTGGACCGGTTTGACGACATAGTCGTCGGCGCCGGACTCCAGCCCCACCACGACGTCGATGTCGTCGTTACGCGCGGTGAGCAGGATGATGGGCAGCTGGTCCGTACGCCTGATCCGCCGGCACACCTCGAAGCCGTCGATGCCCGGCAGCATCACATCCAGCACGATCAGGTCCGGGCGCTGCTCACGCAGCAGCTTCAGGCCGTCCTCGCCCGTCGCCGCGGTCACCACACGGTGACCCTGGCGCGACAGCGAGAGTTCGAGGGCCGTGCGGATGGCGTCGTCGTCCTCGATCAGCAACAGGAAAGGCACTCAGCCATTCTGGCCCATGGGACGCCGGGACATCGACAAGTGGCGCTCTCGTACACAAGGCCCACCGCGTGAGGCCCCCGCGACGCGCCGCCCAGACGCCTGTGACAGGCCTGTGACAGTCGACGGACAACGCGATGAAACTGGCTTGGCAGTCTTTTGGTCACCGGGAGAGATCAACAACCCGGAACACACCGAACGAGCTGGCTCTACGACGGGGGGCGCGAGATGAACACACTGCACGGCAGCACTTCCAGCGCAGTTATCACGCGACTCCACGATGTCGTCCGGTCCGGCGAGAAGTCCGGTGCCGTACGGGGCTGCACCCGCAGCACCGGGCGTCAGCGGCCGCCCTTCATGGTGGCCATCGACGCGATGACGGTGGAAATCGACCCGGGGCACGGGGGCAAGGCCGCCCACAGGGGAGAAAACGGGGGAACCACCGGGGGAGCGGAGTACGGGGAGGCCACGGGGGAACGGCGTTCCGCGTCGGAGGCGGCCGAGGCCGAAGCGGCCTTCACCGCCTACGTCCAGGAGCGCCGCGCCTCCCTGTACGCCACCGCCTACCACCTGACCGGCGACCGCTACGAGGCCGAGGACCTGCTCCAGAGCGCGCTGTTCTCGACCTTCCGGGCGTGGGACCGGATCAGTGACAAGGCGGCGCTCGGCGGCTATCTGCGCCGCACCATGACCAATCTGCACATCAGCGCCTGGCGCCGGCGCAAGCTCAACGAGTACCCGACCGAGGAACTGCCGGAGACGGCGGCCGACGCGGACGCGATGCGCGGCACCGAACTCCGCGCCGTGCTGTGGCAGGCACTGGTCCGGCTGCCCGAGACGCAGCGCACGATGCTGGTGCTGCGCTACTACGAGGGCCGTACGGACCCGGAGATCGCGGACATTCTCAACATCAGTGTCGGCACGGTGAAGTCGAGCATCTGGCGCGCCCTGCGCCGGCTGCGTGAGGACGAGGTCCTCAGCTTCGGCCGTGACGAGGAGGAGTCCTTCGGCGAGCTGGTGGCCTGAGGACCGGGGGAAGCCCGGGGGGCAGGGGGAACGCCCGAGGGGGGAAACGGGGATACGGGGGAACCGGCCGAAGCGGAGTGATCCACGGCGGCCGGGCGTATCGGGGGATACGGGGGAAGCACGGGGAGCAGGGGGAAGAAAAGGCGGGTTCGGACGGCCGGGGGGTCTGTCCGAGCCCGCTTCTTCGCGTCTGCGCGTCGTGCCGTGCGGGCGCCGTCGCGGCCCCGCCCCGTCCCGTCCGGTCCCGTCCCGTCCGGTGCCGAATCGTCCCGTCAGGAAGGGACGGCCGCGCCGACCGCGTCCGGTGCCCCCGCGGCCGATATCCGGGCCAGCGCCTCCGGCTTGGCACAGGGGTGCGCGCCCAGAGCGGTGTGCCGGGCGACGACCGACCGCTCGGCGCGCAGCAGCCGCAGGCCCCGACGGACGAGATACGGGGCGGACTTGCGGCCCTCGCGCAGATCCCGCGCCAGCCGCCGGCGGAAGGTGGTGGTGGGGCGGCCGCGCAGACACAGCGCGTCGGCCAGCAGCCCCGCGGCCCGGCAGTCCGCGATGGCCTCGGCCGCGAAGATGCCCTCCGCGATGAACAGCGGGGCGCCGCCGAGGTCGAGCCCCGACGCGCCGACCCGGGCGCTGGTCGCGATGTCGTACACCGGAACGTCGGCACGCCCCGTACGGCACAGTGCGTCGATGGCCGCGAGGGCGGCGCCGGCGTCCCAGGACAGCGGCGCGTCCCAGTCGGCGCCGCCGCCGTCGGGCAGTTGCGGCAGTGTCGGGTCCGTCCCCTCCTTGTAGAAGTCGTCGAGGTTGAGGACGGGGAGGCCGCTGCGGGCGGCCAGGGACGTCTTGCCGGAACCCGAGGGGCCGGTCAGCAGAACGACCCGGGCCGCAGGGCGCTTGGTGGCGGGCGGCCGGGTGGCGGTGTGGGAGCTCACGGGCACCCATTGTCGCGTATTGCGCCGTGTGGGGTACCCCTGGCGCGCGAGGTGGATCGGCTCCCGCCCCTCAACTACGCTACGCAGTCAATTGATTACCCGAATGCGCTGTCTCGCACAGCACTTCGAACCCCTTCGATCCACAGGCAGGTGGCACATGCCCTCCCACGCGCGTCCCAAGCCCAGTCGTGTTCCGCGTGCTCTGCTGCGGGCGGGACTGGTGATTTCCGCCGCCGGTGCGGCGCTCGCGGCGGGCGGTGCGGCGACGGCGAGCGCGGCCCCCGCCGCCTCGGACCTCGCCACCGACACCGGCGCCGCGGCCTCGGGACTGACCGGCGCACTGCTGCACTCCGCGGCCGGCGGCCTCGGCCCGGTCAAGAACCTGAAGCTGGACCCGCTGGCCAACACCTCCGTCGACCCGCTCGCCAATGCGGTGAGCACCCAGATCGCCGACTTCAAGCCGGTGGGCACCACTCTGCTGACCGGCGCCCTCTCGAACGGCGCCGCGCTCAAGGACCTGCCGCTGGTGGGGACGGTGACGAGGGTGCTGCCGGGGTGAACGGACGCGGCCGGGCCGCGGTCCGGTACACCACAACAGTGCGGGGCCCCGCCACATAGGCGAGGCCCCGCACCGTCGTTCCGTGACGCCGTCCGGGCGCCGCAGCAGCCCTACACCCCCATGGGATGCCAGACCGTCTTCGTCTCCAGGAAGGCCAGCAGGCGGCCGGTGCCGGGGTCGGCGGTCCAGTTGACCGGGGCCGGGCGCAGGACGCGCTTGAGGTTGTCGGCCGCGGCCGTCTCCAGGTCCTTCGCCAGCTCGTCGTTTGCGCCCGCCAGGTCGAGGGCGTTGACGTCCTGGTGGGCGGCGAGCGGGGCGGACAGTTCCGCGGTGCGGCCGGAGAGGATGTTGACCACGCCGCCCGGGAGGTCGGAGGTGGCGAGCACCTCGGCCAGGGAGAGGGCGGGCAGCGGGGCGTTCTCGGCGGCCGCCACGACCACCGTGTTGCCGGTGACGATCGCCGGGGCGATCACCGAGACCAGGCCGAGGAACGACGACTCCTGCGGGGCCAGGACCGCGACCACACCGGTCGGCTCCGGGGCGGAGACGTTGAAGTACGGGCCCGCCACCGGGTTGGTGCCGCCGGCGATCTGGGCGACCTTGTCGGACCAGCCCGCGTACCAGACCCAGCGGTCGATCGCCGCGTCCACCTGCGCCGCGGCCTTCGCCTTCGACAGCCCCTCGGCCGCGGCGACCTCGGCGGTGAACTGGTCGCGGCGGCCCTCCAGCATCTCGGCGACGCGGTAGAGGATCTGGCCGCGGTTGTAGGCCGTGGCGCCGGACCAGCCGCCGAACGCCTTACGGGCGGCGACCACCGCGTCCCGGGCGTCCTTACGGGAGGCCAGGGGCGCGTTGGCGAGCCATGTGCCCTTGGAGTCGGTCACCTCGTACACCCGCCCGCTCTCGGACCGGGGGAACTTGCCCCCGACGTACAGCTTGTAGGTCTTGAAGACGGAGAGTCGGCCAGTCAGCTCAGACATTGAGGTACGCCTCCAGACCGTGCCGGCCGCCCTCGCGGCCGTAGCCCGACTCCTGGTAGCCGCCGAAGGGCGACGCCGGGTCGAACTTGTTGAACGTGTTGGACCAGATGATGCCCGCGCGGAGCTTGTTCGCCATCCACAGCATCCGCGAGCCCTTCTCCGTCCAGATGCCGGCGGAGAGCCCGTAGGGGGTGTTGTTGGCCTTCTCCACGGCCTCGGCCGGGGTGCGGAAGGTCAGCACGGACAGCACCGGGCCGAAGATCTCCTCGCGGGCGATGCGGTGCGCCTGGGTGACGCCGGTGAACAGCGTCGGGGCGAACCAGTAGCCCGAGGTGGGGAGTTCACAGGACGGCGACCAGCGCTCGGCGCCTTCAGCCTCGCCCGCGTCGGCCAGCGACGTGATCCGGGCCAGCTGCTCGGCGGAGTTGATGGCGCCGATGTCGGTGTTCTTGTCGAGCGGGTCGCCCACCCGCAGGGTCCGCATCCGGCGCTTGAGGGCGTCCAGCAGCTCGTCCTGGACGGACTCCTGGACCAGCAGACGGGAGCCCGCGCAGCAGACGTGGCCCTGGTTGAAGAAGATGCCGTTGACGATGCCCTCGACGGCCTGGTCGAGCGGGGCGTCGTCGAAGACGATGTTCGCCGCCTTGCCGCCCAGCTCCAGGGTCACCTTCTTGTCGGTGCCGGCGACCGTACGGGCGATGGCCTTGCCGACGTCGGTGGAGCCGGTGAAGGCGACCTTGTTGACGTCCGGGTGCGCGACCAGCGCGGCGCCCGTGGAACCGTCTCCCGTCAGGATGTTGACGACACCCTTCGGCAGGCCCGCCTGGCGGCAGATGTCCGCGAAGAACAGGGCGGACAGCGGGGTCGTCTCGGCGGGCTTGAGGACGACCGTGTTGCCGGTCGCCAGCGCCGGGGCGATCTTCCAGGCGAGCATCAGCAGCGGGAAGTTCCACGGGATGACCTGGCCGGCGACGCCCAGGGGGCGGGGGTTCGCGCCGTAGCCCGCGTGGTCGAGCTTGTCGGCCCAGCCCGCGTAGTAGAAGAAGTGCGCGGCGACCAGCGGCAGATCGGCGTCCCGGGACTCCCGGATCGGCTTGCCGTTGTCCAGCGACTCCAGCACGGCCAGCTCGCGCGAGCGCTCCTGGATGAGCCGGGCGATCCGGAAGAGGTACTTGGCGCGCTCGGCGCCGGGCAGCGCGGACCACTTCTCGAAGGCCTTACGGGCGGCCGTCACGGCGCGGTCGACGTCGTCGCCGGTGGCCTGGGCGACCTCGGAGAGGACCTCCTCCGACGACGGGGAGACGGTCTTGAAGACCTTGCCGTCGGAGGCCGGGGCGAACTCGCCGTCGATGAACAGGCCGTAGGACGGCGCGATGTCGACGACGGAGCGGGACTCGGGTGCGGGTGCGTAATCGAAGGTCATGGGAGCCTCAGTCCACCGTGACGTAGTCGGGGCCGGAGTAGCGGCCGGTGCTGAGCTTCTGGCGCTGCATCAGCAGGTCGTTCAGGAGGCTGGAGGCGCCGAAGCGGAACCAGTCGGCGGTCAGCCAGGGCTCGCCGAGCGTCTCGTTGACCATGACCAGGTACTTGATCGCGTCCTTGGTCGTCCGGATGCCGCCGGCCGGCTTCACCCCGACCTGCACGCCGGTCGCGGCGTGGAAGTCCCGGACCGCCTCCAGCATCAGGAGGGTGACCGGCGGGGTGGCGTTGACGGCGACCTTGCCGGTCGAGGTCTTGATGAAGTCGGCGCCCGCGAGCATCGCCAGCCAGGAGACCCGGCGCACGTTGTCGTACGTCTGGAGCTCACCGGTCTCGAAGATGACCTTGAGGTGCGCCGCTGTGCCGTCCGGCCGGACGCACGCCTCCTTGACGGCCTTGATCTCCTCGAAGACGTCCATATACCGGCCGGAGAGGAAGGCGCCCCGGTCGATCACCATGTCGATCTCGTCGGCGCCGGCCGCGACCGCGTCACGGGTGTCGGCGAGCTTGACCGGCAGCGCGGCGCGGCCCGCGGGGAAGGCGGTGGCGACGGACGCGACATGGATGCCGGAGTCGCCGAGCGCCTCCTTGGCCGTCGCGACCATGTCCGGGTAGACACAGATCGCCGCGACCTTGGGGCTGGTGCGGTCGGTGGGGTCGGGGTGGACGCCCTTGGCGCACAGCGCCCGGACCTTGCCCGGGGTGTCCGCGCCTTCGAGGGTCGTCAGGTCGATCATCGAGATGGCGAGATCGATGGCGTACGCCTTCGCCGTCGTCTTGATCGAGCGGGTGCCGAGGCCGGCGGCGCGGGCTTCGAGGCCGACCGCGTCGACGCCGGGGAGGCCGTGGAGGAAGCGGCGCAGCGCACCGTCGTCGGCGGTCACGTCCGCCATTGACGCCAGACGCCCCGCGGCTTCCTTGCCGTATGCGGGAACAGTGATGGGCATGGTCACGAGGGGAGCATATCTACGCGCGTAGCACCATGTCATCCCCCTCAGCCGACCGAATCCGGCCGGGCCGGGCCGCGCCGATTCCGGCAACGTGCCCGGTGACGGGCGGCGCAGGAGGCCGCCACCGGGGCCCGGAGGTGGCCGCACCCCGCGCCCGAATGATGCCGTAACGCAATGTCCGGCATCCGGACGGTCGGGCAGAATCGGCCCCATGACGAGCCAGGACCGGACCTCCCCGCCCCAACAGCAGTACGCGGAGCGCAGCTACCGCTCGCCCGCGGCCCTCGTCGGCGGCGCGCTGCTCCTCCTGCTCGGACTCTGGCTCGGCGGCGACGCCCTGCTGCGGGGCGACCTGCGCACCAAGCTGACGGCGCTGTTCGCGCTGCTCCTCGGGGTGCCGCTGGTGGTCGCCTTCACCCTGCGGCCGCTGGTCAGGGCGGGCGAGGACCGGCTGACGGTGCGTAACCCGTTCCGTACGATCACGCTGCCGTGGGGCGCGGTGGAGGACCTGCGGGCGGCGTTCTCCGCCGAGGTGTTCACCAGCGGCGGCAAGTACCAGCTGTGGGCCATCCCGGTCTCGCTGCGGCAGCGCAAGAAGGTCAGCCGCCAGGCGGCCCGGGGCTCCGCGCCCCGCCCCCGGTTCGGGCTCGACGCCGACGCCGGTCCGGTGCCGCGCGCCATGGCCGACCAGACCCTCGACGAGCTGCGCGAGATCAAGGAGCGCGCCACCCACCGCGAGAACGCCCAGGGCGAACCGGCGGTGCGCTGGTCGTACGCGGTCCTCGCCCCGCTGGTGGTGGGGGCGGTGGGGCTGGTGGTGATGGTGGCGGTGTAGCTGCGCCGCCGGGGTCGCGCCGTAGCGCTGGGCTGTTACGGCCCGGGGCCTGGCTGTAGTGGTGGGGCTGTAGTTGCTGTGGGCCCAGGGGGCGAACTGCCTCGGGTCCAGGGGGGCGGGGTTCGGGGGCGCGCCCCAGGGTTGTTTCCCCGCCGCCCACCCCGGTGTTGTTGTTTCCCCGCCGCCCACCCCCCTTCGGGGGGTGGGCGGGTACGGGAGTGGTGGTTCAGGGCCCGCTGGGGGTGGCGGGTACGGGAGGGTGCACCAGGCCCCTTCAGGCGGGGCGGTCCAGGAGAGGCAATCCACGCCCGCCCCCGGACGAACGGCCCCAGGGCCGTAAGGCGCCCCCCACCCCCTCAGATCCCCGCCGCCTCCGCCAGATCTCGCTTGATCGACTCCAGCGCCGTGACGGCCTTCGTGCGGGCCTCGGGCAGCGCCTGGGGTGCGGACACCGGGACCACGACCTCCAGGTAGCACTTGAGCTTGGGCTCGGTGCCGCTGGGGCGGACCACCACGCGGGCGGCCTCGATGCCGGCCGCCGGTGAACCGGACAGGTAGTAGCGCAGCCCGTCGGTCGGCGGCAGCGTCTCCGTGCCCTGCGCCAGGTCGTCGGCGCGGGTCACGGTCAGGCCCGCCAGCGCGGTCGGCGGCTGCTCGCGCAGCCTGCGCATGGCGTCGGCGATCAGCGACAGGTCCTCGACGCGGACCGAGAGCTGGTCGGTGGCGTGCAGCCCGTGTTCCAGCGCGAGGTCGTCGAGCAGGTCGCCGAGGGTGCGCCCGGACTGCTTGAGTTCCGCGGCCAGCTCGGTGATCAGCAGGGCCGCGGTGATGCCGTCCTTGTCGCGGACGCCCGCCGGGTCGACGCAGTAGCCGAGCGCCTCCTCGAAGGCGTACCGCAGACCGTCCACCCGGGCCAGCCACTTGAAGCCGGTCAGCGTCTCCTCGTACGGGAGCGAGGCGGCGGCCGCGATACGGGACAGCAGCTGGGAGGAGACGATGGTCGTCGCGAACGTGCCGGCCGCCCGCTTGCGCACCAGGTGGGCGGCGAGCAGCGCGCCGACCTCGTCGCCGCGCAGCATCCGCCAGCCGTCCGGCGTGCCCGGGTCGGGGACGGCGACGGCGCAGCGGTCCGCGTCGGGGTCGTTGGCGATCACGATGTCGATGTCCGCGCCCGCCGCCCGGGCGGTGGCGAACGCGAGGTCCATCGCGCCCGGCTCCTCCGGGTTGGGGAAGGCGACCGTCGGGAAGTCCGGGTCCGGCTCGGCCTGTTCCGCGACGACCGTCGGCGCCGGGAATCCGGCCCGTGCGAAGGCGGCGACGAGGGTGTCCCGGCCGACGCCGTGCATGGGCGTGTAGACGACCTTCGTGTCCCGGGGGGAGCCGGGTGTCAGCACCGCGTCCGTACGCGCCAGATAGGCGGCCAGGACCGTCTCGTCGAGGGTTTCCCAGCCGGCCTCCGGGCGCGGGACGTCGGCGAGCGCGCGGACCGCGGCGATCTCGGCGGCGATCTCGCCGTCCGCGGGCGGCACGATCTGGGAGCCGTCGCCCAGGTAGACCTTGTAGCCGTTGTCGCGCGGCGGGTTGTGGCTGGCGGTGACCTCGACCCCGGCCACCGCGCCCAGGTGCCTTATCGCGAAGGCCAGGACCGGGGTGGGCAGCGGGCGCGGCAGCACCGCCGCGCGCAGGCCCGCGCCGACCATCACGGCCGCCGTGTCACGGGCGAAGTCGGCGCTCTTGTGGCGGGCGTCGTAGCCGATGACCACCAGGCCCGAGCCGTCGCCCTGCGCCTTGAGGTACGCGGCGAGGCCGGCCGCGGCCCGGATGACCACGGAGCGGTTCATCCGCATCGGGCCCGCGCCCAGTTCACCGCGCAGCCCGGCGGTGCCGAACTGGAGGGTGCCGGCGAACCGGGCGGCCAGCTCGTCGGTGTCCTCGGCTGCGATGAGCTTGGCGAGCTCGTCCCGGGTCTCCGGGTCGGGGTCCTCGGCCAGCCATGCCTGGGCCCGGTGGGTCAGCTCCGCGGGATCGGTAGCCACGTGATGCTCCTGACGGTGGATGCGGGTGGGGGCGCGCTGAGGACAGCTGAGGAGGCAGGGCCCTCTCGGCTCGTCACGCATACCCGGTACGCGGGTACGGGGAGCCGCGAAACCGGCCATTGCCACTGGATGGCAGCGCGCGGGGGAGGGCCGCGCCGCGCGGTGGGGTGGACCGGCGGGCAGGCGGCGGGCCCGGTGCGGTGCCGACGGGGCGGCCCGGCGGGTGGGGCACCCGCCGTGGCCGTCAGCCGTCGTCGTCCGGTGCGGCGCCGTGGCGCCGCGGTGGCTCAGAGCTTGCCGAGCACCTGGGCGAGCAGGCTGCCCATCCGGGTCGCGGAGTCGCGGCCGGCCTGCAGCACCTCTTCGTGGTTGAGCGGCTCGCCCGTCATGCCGGCGGCGAGGTTCGTCACCAGCGACAGCCCGAGCACCTCGGCGCCGGCCTCGCGCGCCGCGATGGCCTCCAGGACGGTGGACATCCCGACCAGGTCGGCGCCCAGGGTCCGGATCATCTTGATCTCGGCCGGGGTCTCGTAGTGCGGGCCGGGGAACTGGGCGTAGACGCCCTCCTCCAGGCTCGGGTCGACCTCCTTGCACAGCGCGCGCAGCCGCGGCGAGTACAGGTCCGTCAGGTCGACGAAGTTCGCGCCGACGATCGGGGAGGTGGCGGTCAGGTTGAGGTGGTCGCTGATGAGGACCGGCTGGCCGGGGCGCATGCCCTCGCGCAGACCGCCGCACCCGTTGGTGAGCACGATGGTCTTGCAGCCGGCCGCGGCGGCGGTGCGGACGCCGTGCGCGACCGCGGCGACCCCGCGGCCTTCGTAGTAGTGGGTACGGCCCAGGAAGACCAGCGCCCGCTTCGCGCCGACCTGGTACGAGCGGATCTTGCCGCCGTGCCCGGCGACGGCCGGTGCCGGGAAGCCGGGCAGCTCGGTGACGGGGAATTCGTGCTCGGGCGCGCCCAGGGCCTCGGCGGCCGGGGCCCAGCCGGAGCCCATCACGAGGGCGACGTCATGGGTCTCGGCGCCGGTCAGCTCACGCAGACGGGCGGCGGCGTCGGCGGCGGCACCCTGGGGGTCGCGCGCGATGTCCGGAGTAACAGATGCGTTCACGCGGACGAGGGTAGCCGGTAATGCCCTACGCGCGTAGATGTCGCTGCTCACGGTGCTGGGATCGGATCGTTGTGGCATCTGCCAAAAGCAGGTTCCCGGGCGCGTCGCGGCACCCGTACGGCGGCGTGCCCGCCCCGGCCGGCGCGGTGCCGCCCGTCAGCAGGGCCGCTTGCGCAGCTCCATCACATAGTCGTGCGGCGCGCCCGCCGACTCCGCGGCGTCCGCGATCTCGCCCAGATAGCGGGCCGACGGCAGACCGCCCTCATAGCCGTTGAGGACAAAGATCCACGCCGCCTCGTCGCCTTCGAGGGTGTGCACCCGCACCCGCATCCGGCGGTAGATGTCCATGCCGACGCCCTCCCAGCGGTCCATGGACTCCTCGTCCATGGGCGCGATGTCGTAGAGCGCGACGAAGAGCTGGGAGCCGGGGGATTCGACGACCGTCGCCAGCGCGCCCTCCCAGCCCATCTGCTCGCCGCCGAAGGTGAGCCGCCAGCCGCTGAGCCAGCCGGTGCCGCGCAGCGGCGAGTGCGGTGCGCGGCGGGACATCAGCCGCGCGTCGAGGTTGCCGGCGTACGCGGCGTAGAGCGACATGGTTCCGAGGGTACGGGAGGTTGCCCGTCGGGCTCGTGGTACCCGAGGTCCGGACGGGAGACCCGGTGCGGCCCGCTCCGGTGCTCGTCAGAGGCGGAGGGCGCCCCCGGGCGAGAGTGACGTACGGGCGTGCGGGACAATGGAGTACGTGACTCGGATCGTGATCATCGGTGGTGGGCCCGGCGGCTACGAAGCGGCCCTGGTGGCGGCTTCTCTCGGCGCGGAGGTGACCGTCGTCGACTGCGACGGTCTGGGCGGGGCGTCGGTGCTGACCGACTGCGTGCCGTCGAAGACTCTGATCGCCACGGCCGAGGTGATGACCACCTTCGACTCCTCCTACGAGGAGCTCGGCATCATCGTCGAGGACGACACTCCGCACGTGGACCGGCCCGCCCGGGTCGTCGGCGTCGACCTCGGCAAGGTCAACCGACGCGTCAAGCGGCTCGCGCTCGCCCAGTCGCATGACATCACCGCGTCCGTGACCCGTGCCGGCGGCCGGGTCATGCGCGGCCGCGGCCGGCTGGAGCCGGGCCAGGCGCCGGACGGTTCCCGCAAGGTGACGGTCACCGCCGCCGACGGTACCTCGGAGGGCCTGATCGCGGACGCGGTGCTGATCGCCACCGGCGCGCACCCCCGCGAGATCCCGGACGCGCTCCCCGACGGCGAGCGGATCCTGAACTGGACGCAGGTCTACGACCTCGACGAGCTGCCCGAAGAGCTGATCGTGGTCGGCTCCGGTGTGACCGGCGCCGAGTTCGCCGGTGCCTACCAGGCGCTCGGCTCCCGCGTCACCCTCGTCTCCTCCCGTGACCGCGTGCTGCCGGGCGAGGACCCGGACGCCGCCGCCGTCCTGGAGGACGTCTTCCGCCGCCGCGGCATGAACGTCATGTCGCGCTCCCGGGCCCAGTCCGCCAAACGGGTCGGCGACCGCGTCGAGGTCACCCTGGCCGACGGCCGCATGATCTCCGGTACGCACTGCCTGATGGCGGTCGGCTCCATCCCCAACAGCGACGGCATCGGCCTGGAAGCGGCCGGCGTCAAGCTCACGGACTCCGGCCACATCTGGACCGACAAGGTCTCCCGCACCAGCGCCCAGGGCGTGTATGCGGCCGGTGACTGCACCGGCGTCTTCGCGCTGGCGTCCGTCGCCGCGATGCAGGGCCGGATCGCGATGTACCACTTCCTCGGTGACGCGGTCACCCCGCTGAACCTCAAGACGGTCTCCGCCAACGTCTTCACCGACCCGGAGATCGCCACTGTCGGTTACTCCCAGGCCGACGTCGACAGCGGCCGGATCGACGCCCGGGTCGTCAAGCTGCCGCTGCTGCGCAACCCGCGCGCCAAGATGCAGGGCATCCGCGACGGCTTCGTGAAGCTGTTCTGCCGCCCCGGCACCGGCATCGTCGTGGGCGGTGTGGTCGTCTCCCCGCGCGCCAGTGAGCTGATCCATCCCATCTCGATCGCGGTCGACAACAATCTGACCGTCGAGCAGATCGCCAACGCCTTCACGGTCTACCCGTCGCTGTCCGGATCGATCGCCGAGGTCGCCCGCCAGCTGCACACGCGCAAGGCCGCCAGCGAGTAACCGGGGGTGCCGGACGGGCGGCGGCCGATTCGAATGTTCGTGCCCGCCGTGCGTACTGGGAATGAAACGTCCCTGCATCGGACCGGGACCGGGCCGCTCCGGTCCCGGCCGCCGCGGGCCCCGGCAAGGCGACTGACCAGGGGTCAAGCGCCTCGTCCCGCCCGGCAGTTCGACATCCGCACGACATATGCATACCGCATACCACGTCACGCTCCGCGGTGCGCACAACTTCCGTTAATTGGTGCAACCTGCTGAAAACAGACGGTCGTTGGCGTTACTGTCAGTTTCGTGTTCGCTGCAGAACGTCGCCAATTGATCCTTGAAATGGTGCGCGCCAATGGAGCCGTATCGCTCCGGGAGCTCGCCCGCGTCGTCCAGACCTCCGAAGTAACCGTACGGCGGGACGTGCGGGCGCTGGAGGCAGAGGGACTGCTCGACCGCCGGCACGGCGGTGCGGTCCTGCCGGGAGGCTTTACCCGCGAATCAGGATTCCCACAGAAGTCCCATCTAGCGACCGCGGAGAAGACGGCCATCGCCGATCTCGCGGCCGGCTTCGTCGAAGAGGGCGAGGCCATCGTCGTCGGCGCGGGAACGACCACGCAGGAGCTGGCCCGCCGGCTCGCGCGGGTCCCCGGCCTGACCGTCGTCACCAACTCCCTGCTGGTCGCCCAGGCGTTGGCCCATGCCAACCGCGTCGAGGTCGTGATGACCGGCGGCACCCTGCGCGGCTCCAACTACGCGCTGGTCGGCAGCGGTGCCGAACAGTCCCTCCAGGGCCTGCGGGTCTCCCGCGCCTTCCTGTCGGGCAGCGGGCTGACCGCCGAGCGCGGTCTGTCCACGTCCAACATGCTCTCCGCCAGCGTCGACCGGGCGCTGGTGCAGGCGGCGGGGGAGGTGGTGGTGCTCGCCGACCACACCAAGCTCGGCTCCGACACCATGTTCCAGACCGTGCCCACGGATGTGATCACACGGCTGGTCACGGACGAGCCGCCGGGCCATGACGACCGCGCCGCCACGGAACTCCAGGCGCTGGCCGATCAGGGCGTCCAGATCGCCGTCGCCAACGGCTCGGGCGTGGGTCACGGGCCGGGGCAGCCAGGGCGGGACGGTGCGCCGGGGGACCGCAGAGGACCCCGGCGGGACGTCCCGCTCCCGGGCCAGCGGCGCAGCCATGCGCCGGGCGGCGGGGCCGGTGGTCCACAGCTCCGCTCGGCCCCGTCCCTGAGTGAGGCCTCCGGCGGCCGGGTCGCCGATCTGGCACCACGGCGGCGCTGAGCTGTCCGCAGACGTCGGGGGCGCGCCACCGTGGCGCGCCTCCCCGGCGCCGGGGACCGCAGCTCAGTGGTGGTCCCCCTTCAGCCCGCGCAGCGTGAGCGTCAGCAGCCGGTCGGCGAGCTTGGGGTCGGCCGGGGATTCCTCGACGGCCAGCGCGATGCCGTTGGTCAGCTGCATCAGATCGCTGATGCTCACATCCGGGCGTACGGCCCCGGCCTGCTGGGCCCGCGTCAGCAGTGCACCGCCGGCCTCCCGCATCGGCACGCTGCACCGGGCCATGCCCGAGCTGTCGTCGGCCGATGCCGTCATCAGCGCGCGGGACAGCCCGCGGTAGGTGGTGGCGTGGGTGATGATCGCGCGCAGCCATTCGACCAGCGCGGCGCACGGCTGCGGCGCGTCGGCCAGTGCCCTGGCGTGCGTCAGCAGGGCGTCCACCTCGCCCTGGAAGACCGCGCCCATCAGGGCGGTCCGGTTGGGGAAGTGGCGGTAGAGGGTGCCGATGCCGACGCCGGCGCGGCGGGCGATGTCCTCCAGTGAGGTGTCCGTGCCGTGCTCGGTGAAGGCCGTACGGGCCTCGGTCAGCAGCCGCTCGTAATTGCGGCGGGCATCGGCCCGCATGGGGCGTACCTCAGGCGTCCGCGCCGGTGCGGTCGCCGCCGGGTCCGTCGTCTGCGGCTGCCCTGCCGTCTCGGTCGCCATCGCCGTCCTCCCTCGACCCGGCCATGTGCGGCCCGGTGGGTCCAGGATGCCATTGCGTCGTCGGCCGCTGTCCCGGTGCGGTGGGCACGGCTTTCCGGACTGCCCCTCCGTATGGCCGGAACGCCTCCGCCGCCCCCGTCCGGTGGCCGTACGGCAGACCGGGGATGAAGTCCCGGCATCCCCCGGTGGGCACGCGGCCGAACACCTCGGCGGCCCCGCAACGCCGGGGCGGCAAGCGCCATCAAACCAGGCGCAATGAGGTCTTCCGGGGTCTTCCGGAGGACCGGGGAGGACGCCGTGGGGGCCGCCGGGGAAGCGGGCGCGGCGCGGGACATCTGGGGAAGACGTCATGGGACTGACCAGCCGATCGCTGTTGTACGCCGTGGCCGCGGTCGCCGTGGTCTGTGTGGGCCTCACGCTCTGGCTGTGGCCGCGGTTCGCTGGGCGCGGGCCGCGGGCGCTGCTGGGGCGGCTCGGCTCGATCTTCGCGACCCAGCTGGCCATCGTGGCGGCGCTCGGCCTCGTGGTGAACGCCAACTTCCAGTTCTACGGGTCGTGGCACGAGCTGCTCGGCCTCTACGACGACGCCCCGGCCGCCGTCGGCAAATGGGGCGACCAGGGGGCGGCCGGGCCCGTCGGCGACCCGTCGAAGGGCCTGGTGCAGCCCTCGGGGCCGGAGGGGCTGGACAAGGTGCACGGTCTGCCGAAGGGGGCGCCGGAGCAGGCCGGGAAGGTCGAGACCGTACGGATCGTCGGGAAGCGGACCCGGGTGGTGAATCCGGCGTATGTCTATCTGCCGCCGCAGTACTTCCAGCCGCAGTACGACCGTCAGCGGTTCCCCGTCGTCGTCGCGCTCAGCGGCTACCCCGGCGGCACCTTCCTGCTCGGCCAGCATCTGCGGCTGCCGCAGACCGCCGGGCGGCTGATCCGGGCCGGGCGGATGAAGCCGACCGTCATCGTGATGCTGCGGCCCACCATCGCCCCGCCCCGCGACACCCAGTGCGTCGATGTGCCGGGCGGACCGCAGGCCGAGACGTTCATCGCCCGCGATGTGCCGGACGCGCTCCGGTCGCACTACCGCGTCGGCCACGACCCCGGCGCCTGGGGCCTGCTGGGCTACTCCTCGGGCGGCAGCTGCGCCCTCCAGCTCGCCATGCGGCACGACCGTACGTACTCCGCGGCGGCCGCCCTGTCGCCCGACTACAAGGTCAGCAACGACCCCACGACCGGCAACCTCTTCGGCGAGGGGCGGGACCGGGTGCGCCGCCGCCAGGAGCACGATCTGATGTGGCGGCTGCGGCATCTGCCCGTGCCGCGGGTGGACGTCCTGGTGGGCACCAGCCGCAGCGGCGAGAAGAACTACCCGGCGGCCCAGGCGTTCCTCGCCGCGGTCAAGCCGCCGATGACGGCGACCTCCGTCGTCCTCCCGCACGGCAGCCACAACTTCGCCACCTGGCGGCGTGAACTGCCCGAGGCGCTGAACTGGATGGACCGGTCGCTGACCTTCCCGGAGGACGTGGTGGGGAACTCGTAGGCGCTCCGGAACGGACACGAGGGGCTCCCGGCGGCAGTTGCCGGGAGCCCCTCGTCCGTCTGGCGGAACGCCGTCGGGTCAGTCCTTGATCTCGCAGATCACCGCGCCGGACGTGAGCGCAGCGCCGACCTCGGCGGTCAGGCCCTTGATGGTGCCGGAGCGGTGCGCGTTGAGCGGCTGCTCCATCTTCATGGCCTCCAGGACGACCACCAGCTCACCCTCGGTGACCTGCTGGCCCTCCTCGACGGCGACCTTGACGATGGTGCCCTGCATCGGGGAGGCGAGCGCGTCGCCGGAGGCGGCGCTGCCGGACTTCTTGGCGGCCTTCCGCTTCGGCTTGGCACCGCCCGCGACCGCGGCCCGGGCCAGCGGCATGCCCAGCGAGGACGGCAGCGAGACCTCCAGGCGCTTGCCGCCGACCTCGACGACGACCGTCTCGCGGCTGTCGGCCTCGCCCTCGTCCGCGCCGGGTGCGGCGAACGGGGGGATCTCGTTGACGAACTCGGTCTCGATCCAGCGGGTGTGGACCGTGAACGGGTCGCTGGAGCCGGTGAGTTCGGGGGCGAACGCCAGGTCCTGGACGACCGTGCGGTGGAAGGGGATGGCGGTGGCCATGCCCTCGACGGTGAACTCCGCCAGCGCCCGCGCGGCGCGCTGGAGGGCCTGCTGACGCGTGGCGCCGGTGACGATCAGCTTGGCCAGCAGCGAGTCCCAGGCCGGGCCGATGACGCTGCCGGACTCCACGCCCGCGTCCAGACGGACACCGGGGCCGGACGGCGCGTCGAACCGCGTGACCGAGCCGGGGGCCGGGAGGAAGTTGCGGCCCGGGTCCTCGCCGTTGATCCGGAACTCGAAGGAGTGGCCGCGGACCGCCGGGTCGTCGTAGCCGAGCTTCTCGCCGTCGGCGATCCGGAACATCTCCCGGACCAGGTCCAGGCCGGTGACCTCCTCGGTGACCGGGTGCTCGACCTGGAGCCGGGTGTTGACCTCCAGGAAGGAGATCGTGCCGTCCTGGCCGACGAGGAACTCGCAGGTGCCGGCGCCCTCGTAGTTGGCCTCCTTGAGGATGGCCTTGGACGCGCGGTACAGCTCGGCGTTCTGCTCCTCCGTCAGGAACGGGGCCGGGGCCTCCTCCACCAGCTTCTGGTGGCGGCGCTGGAGCGAACAGTCACGGGTCGAGACCACGACCACATTGCCGTGCTTGTCGGCCAGGCACTGGGTCTCGACATGCCGCGGACGGTCCAGGTAGCGCTCGACGAAGCACTCGCCGCGGCCGAACGCGGCCACCGCCTCGCGCACCGCGGAGTCATACAGCTCCGGAACCTCTTCGAGCGTCCGGGCCACCTTCAGACCGCGGCCGCCGCCACCGAAGGCCGCCTTGATCGCGATGGGCAGGCCGTGCTCCTTGGCGAAGGCCACGACCTCGTCCGAGCCGGAGACCGGGTCGGGCGTGCCGGCGACCAGCGGCGCACCGGCGCGCTGGGCGATGTGCCGGGCGGCGACCTTGTCGCCGAGGTCACGGATGGCCTGCGGGGGCGGGCCGATCCACGTCAGCCCGGCGTCCAGGACGGCCTGCGCGAACTCGGCGTTCTCCGACAGGAAGCCGTACCCGGGGTGGATGGCGTCCGCGCCCGAATCGGCAGCGGCAGCCAGGACCTTGGCGATGTCCAGGTAACTGGTGGCAGGAGTGTCACCGCCCAAGGCGTATGCCTCGTCTGCCGCGCGTACGTGCAGCGCGTCCCGGTCGGGGTCGGCGTAGACGGCTACGCTGCCGATCCCCGCGTCCCGGCAAGCACGGGCAACGCGAACAGCGATTTCGCCACGGTTGGCGATGAGCACCTTGCGCACGATGGGTCCTTCCTTGGCGCTTCGCCGCATCTATTGGATGCCGCGATTTTAGGGACTGGCGACACCGCGTGCCGACCCGTTCCCTGGGGTGAGCTTGCCCACACGGAGTGTGTTCGGGGCGCCAGTGAGGAACCTAAGTCCCCTGGTATCCCAGGGTAGGCCCGGATTCCTGGGCTCCGGCCCGGGGCCTGGTGTGGCCTAGGTCTCGAACTTCGGGCGTCCAGCGGATCGTCAATTCTTTGTGGAGTCCCTACGAATGGGCGAAGGAAACTTTGCGGTCGGCTCCGTCCGTCGGCGCGCCGTCGCCCTCTTGCCCGCAGTCGTCCACACCGACCCGTGCACAACCCTTGCCCCAGCTATTACCCTCCCCCAAGCTCTTCACGAGCAGGGGGGACCCCCAGTAGCGTGCCCGATGTCTTCCGGTACCGATGGGTAACCGGAGTGACGGCGGCAACAGGCGCCCACATGGCGCATCGGGCGGGCGAACGGTGGAAGTGGGTGGACGGGGTGCGGGTGGCACGACGGCCGGTGGCCTTGGCCGCGGCGGTGGTACTGATCCTGGAGGCGTTCGGGATCGTGCTGCTGAACTGGATTCTGAGTATCGTCGTGGACCGCCAGCAGATGTCGCTGGCCGGGCTCCAGCCCCGCGCGATGTCCACCGGCTCCTGGGTGGGGGGCATTCTCTTCGGCCTCTACCTGCTGTTCTGTGCCGTGGTTCTGCTCCGCTGCGCCCTGCGCGACCGCGCCCCCGGCGGTTTCACCCGGATCGCCCTCATCAGCTGTGCGGTGGTGCACGGCATGCTCGGCGCCTTCGCCGTCGGCCTGGTCGGCTGGGTCGCCTTCCTCGCGATGATGGTCGTGCTGGCGCTGCTGGTGCTGACGCTGATGGCGTACGGCGAGGGCTCTTCGGGGGACGCGCACGGAAACGCGGAAAACACCCCGAACGGCGCACCGCCGGTGGCCCCCACCTCCGCCTGACCCCTCGCTTCCCGTCCGGCGACGGGGCCGGGCAGCCCCGGTCAGGCGCGAACTCCCCCTGTCCCGGGGCGGATCGGCCCGGCCGCTACTTCACCGGCGCGTGCTCCCGCAGCACCTCCAGGAACGCCCGCATCCACTCGGGGTGGTCGGGCCAGGCGCGGGCCGAGACGACCTTGCCGTCGACCACCGCGGCGCCGTCGACGAAGGTGCCGCCGCCCATCTCCACGTCCGGTGCGCAGGCCGGGTAGGCGGAAGTGCGGCGGCCCTTGAGGACGCCGAGCGGGGCCAGTGAGAGGGCCGCGTGGCAGATGTGGGCGACGGGCTTGTCGGCGTCGAAGAAGTGGGTGACGACGCGGCGGTAGTCGGGGTCGTTGCGGAGGTACTCGGGTGCCCGGCCGCCGGGGAGCACCAGCGCCGCGTAGTCGGCCGGATCGACTTCGGACAGTGCGAGGTCGGCCGGCCAGGAGTGGCCCTCGCGTTCGACGTAGGTGTCGAAGTTGTCGACGAAGTCATGGACGACGAACTGGAGCTTCTTGCGGGTGAGGGCCGCGATCGTGGGCTCGTAGCCCTCCTCCAGCAGCCGCTGGTAGGGGTAGAAGAACTCCAGGTCCTCGGTGGCGTCACCGGCGATGAGCAGGATCTTCGGCATGGTGCGGACTCCTCATGACGGACCCGACCGGGGCGATCGAGTCGTTTCGGGTCAATCGGTTCCCCACTCGGTGACCTCGAATGCGTCGCCCACCGTCACCTTTCCGGTCCCCACCACCGCGAACTTCGATCCGAACGCCACCCCGCCCTCGGGCACCCGCCGGTACGCGGCGAGCGTGCGCAGCGGTTCGGGCCCGGCCCTGCCGCCCGTCTGCTGGTTGACGAGGGTGACCGCGCAGCGGATGGCCAGCTTGGTGAACCCCAGCACCCCGCCGCCGACGGTGACCCGGCGCACCCGGTCCTCGGTCTGCGGCGCTTGCCAGCCGTCCACCACGAAGTTGGGGCGAAAACGGTCCATCGGGACCGGGGTGCGGCCGGCGGCGGCGATCCGGCGGTTGAGGTCGTCAAGGGTCGCCCGGGAGAGGACATGCACGGCGCTGCTGTCGGCGAAGCCGGAGGTGCCGGGGGTGAGCCCGTCGGTCACCCGGCCGTGCTCCGGCGGTACCCGCACCAGCCGGCTCTCCGCGCCCAGGACTTCGGACAGCCAGCGGGCCACCCGGTCCCCCTGGTCGACCGCGCGGTACGGCGTCCCGAACATCTCGACCTCGGACCGCGCCGCCGAGCCGACGCCGGTGTCGACGTCCAGGTGGAGGGGGTCGCAGCCCGGCGCGTGCAGGGTGAGGTGCGCCCCGCCGGCCTCGACCGCCGGGCGGATCACCGCCAGCCGGGGGTCCGTGCGCTGGCTGCGGAAGACGCCGCCGGGGCCGACGACCAGGAAGCTGCGGTCGTGGGCGAGGCCGGCCGGGGTCAATTCCGCCTCGGTCGCCGGGGCACCGGCGCAGCCCTTGACGGGGTAGCTGATCAGTTCGACAACGGTTGCCATACGGGCAGCGTAGGTACCGGGAGCCTGCCCGTGGCCGCCTTTGCCGTCTGTGGCCGCTTCTCGACCCTCGGCAGGACGGCCGGCGGAGGCGGGAGGCTCAGGTCCACAGCTCCGTGATCGCGACGTCCAGGTCGGCGAGCAGCCGGCGCAGCAGCGGCAGGGAGAGGCCGATGACATTGCCGTGGTCGCCGTCGATGCCGTCGATGAAGGGGGCGGAGCGGCCGTCGAGGGTGAAGGCGCCGGCGACGAACAGCGGTTCGCCGCTTTCCACGTAGGCGGCGATCTCCTCGTCGGTCGGCTCGCCGAAACGGACCGTGGTCGAGGCGGTGGCGGAGACCCGGCGGCCGGTCGCGGTGTCGATCACGCAGTGGCCGGTCTGAAGGACGCCGGAGCGGCCGCGCATGGACTTCCAGCGGGCGGTGGCGTCCTCGGCGTCGGCGGGCTTGCCGAGCGCCCGCCCGTCCAGCTCCAGGACCGAGTCACAGCCGACGACCAGGGCGCCGGCGGCCTCCGGACGGCCGGCCACCGCCTCGGCCTTGGCCTCGGCCAGTACGCGGGCCAGCTCACCGGGCGTGGGCGCGGTGAGCGCGTCCTCATCGACGCCGCTGACGATGACCTCGGGGGCCAGCCCGGCCTGGTGCAGCAGGGCCAGCCGGGCGGGGGACTGGGAGGCGAGGACGAGACGGCGGGGGCGGGACTCTTCGGTCATGCCCGCCATCGTACGGAGCCCCCGCCGCCGCGCGGGCCCCCGGACTACTTCTTGAGCACCGCCTCCATGACCGACTTCGCGATCGGTCCGCCCAGCTTGCCGCCGGCGATCTGCTCCCGGGGAATGTCCATGTCCTTGGGGTCGACGAAGACGGCGACCGCGACCGGGGAGCTGCCGTCGCTCTGCTTGGCGTAGGAGACGAACCAGGCGTAGGGCCGCTCGTCGTTGACGTTCGCGCCATGCTGGGCGGTGCCGGTCTTGCCGCCGACGGTCACCCCGTCGATAGCGGCCTTCTCGGCGGTGCCTTCGTTGACGGTGTACTCCATCATCTCCTGCACCTTCTTCGCGGTGTCGGCGGAGACGGCCTGGGACATCAGCTTCGGCTCGGCCTTCTCCAGCGTCGACAGGTCGGAGCCGCGCACCTCGTCGACCAGGTGCGGCATCATCACCTTGCCGTCGTTGGCGAGACCGGCGGCCACCATCGCCATCTGCATCGGCGTGCTGGTGAGGCTGCCCTGGCCCATACCGGTCAGCGCGGTCTGCGGCCGGTCGAGCTGCTTCGGGTAGAGGCTCTTGGTGGCCAGCAGGTCGCCGAGGTCCTCGTCGTAGACGTTCTCGTTGAAGCCGAACTTCTGGGCGGTCTCGCGCATCTTGTCCTTGCCGACCTTGAGCGCGGCGTCGAGGAAGACGTTGTTGCAGGACCACTGCATACCGGTCTTGAGCGAGGCCTTGTCGCAGGGCGCGCCCGCGACATCGTTCCCGACCTTCGTGGTGCTCTGCGGCAGCTGGTACGGGGCCGATGCGCCCGAGGACGCGTTGATGTCGGAGACCACGCCGTGTTCCAGGGCCGCCGCCGCGGTGAGGATCTTGAAGGTGGAGCCGGGGGCGTAGGTCTCGCGCAGCGCCCGGTTGTTCAGCGGCTTGGACTTCTGGGCGTCCAGCGCCTTGAACTTCCGGCCCTCGGCGTTGGAGATGCCGGTGAAGACCGACGGGTCGTAGGAGGGGGTGGAGGCGAGGGCGAGGACCCTGCCGTTGCGCGGGTCGAGCGCGACCACCGCGCCCTTGGCGTTGAGGTCGGTCAGGCCCTTGTACGCGGCCTTCTGCGCCTTGGGGTCGATGGTGGTGATCACATCGCCGCCGCGCGGCTTCTCGCCGGTGAGGATGTCCTTGGCGTTCTTCAGGGCGAGCCGGTCGTCCTTGCCGCTGAGCACCTTGTTGTAGATGCCTTCGAGGAAGGTCGTCCCCTGGGCCTGGGAGGCGAAGCCGGTGACCGGCGCGTACATCGGGCCGTCCTTGTACGTCCGCTTGTACTTGAAGTCACCGGAGGTCGCCACCGACCCGGTGACCGGCTGGCCGCCGACGATGATGTTGCCGCGCGGGTAGGAGAACGCCTCGATCTTGACGCGGCGGTTGTGCGGGTCGTTGGCGAGCTCGTCGGCCTGGACGAACTGGACCCATGTCACACGCGCCAGCAGGGCCAGCACCAGCACCCCGCAGAAGACGGCTATATGCCTCAGCGGCCTGTTCATCGCTCTCCCACTTCTGTCCGGCTGCCGTCCGGGCGACCGAAAGCCCGAATTGCGCTGTCAAGAGAGAAAGAAGCGAAATCGGGGGAAGCGGTTGCAGAAGGGAACTGTGAGTGTTGCCTCTCCGGTGGCGGGAACAGCGAGGTGCCCCGCGTACGGGGGCGGCTACCAGCCCGTGAGCAGGGCCATCAGCACCACCGCGACCACAGCCAGCACGATGCCCATCCGGCGGAGCTTGGCCTGCACATCGCGCAGCTCCTCAGGAGGCTCATCGGGCGGATCTGACCACAGCATGTATCGATCCTGTGCCCATGACGCGCGTGGCGCCTGAGTACGCGTACTCAGGCGCCACGGGGTAAAGGGACTAGTCAATGCACTATGCACCGACCGGGTGGCCCGACGGCCACCCGGTGTCATCCGGTCAATGCGGCCAGTAACTCGTCCGCCAGGCCCGCGGCCCCGGATGCGGCATACGGGCCCGCGCAGGAACCGTGGACGCGGGGTCCGACCACTCGGTGCCGCGGTCCGTCTTTCCGGGCGCGACGGCAGCGGCGGCCGCCGCGCGGGCCTGAACCACCGCCAGTGCGGCGGCCAGCTCCTCAGGGGTCGGATTGCCCCGTACGACCTTGATCATCGAGAACGGCTCCCTTCGCCGGTTCCGCTGGTTCGGCTGGTTCCGCTGGTTCTGCCCGGTCAGAGCGGGATGTTGCCGTGCTTCTTCGGCGGCAGCGCCTCGCGCTTGTTCCGCAGGGTGCGCAGCCCGCGGACGATGTGCCGGCGCGTCTCGGACGGCATGATCACCGCGTCGACGTACCCGCGCTCGGCCGCGACGTACGGGTTGAGCAGGGCGTCCTCGTACTCCTGGATCAGCTCCTGGCGCCGCTCGTCCTGCGCCGCCGGGTCCTCGATCGCGGCCAGCGTGCGGCGGTGCAGGATGTTGACCGCGCCCTGTGCGCCCATCACGGCGATCTGCGCGGTCGGCCAGGCCAGGTTGAGGTCCGCGCCCAGGTGCTTGGAGCCCATGACGTCATACGCGCCACCGAACGCCTTGCGGGTGATGACCGTGATCAGCGGGACCGTGGCCTCCGCGTACGCGTAGATCAGCTTGGCGCCGCGCCGGATGATCCCGTCGTACTCCTGGTCGGTGCCGGGCAGGAAGCCGGGCACGTCCACGAAGGTGATCACCGGGACGTTGAACGCGTCGCAGGTCCGCACGAACCGCGCGGCCTTCTCCGAGGCCTTGATGTCCAGGATGCCCGCGAACTGCATCGGCTGGTTGGCGACCACACCGACCGCATGGCCCTCGACCCGCCCGAAGCCGGTCAGGATGTTCGGCGCGAACAGTGCCTGGGTCTCCAGGAATTCGTGGTCGTCCAGGACATGCTCGATCGCGACATGCATGTCGTACGGCTGATTGGCCGAATCCGGGATCAGCGCGTCCAGCTCGCGGTCGGTGTCCGAGGTCTCCAGGTCCGCCTCCTCCGGGAAGGCGGGCGCCTCGGAGAGGTTGTTGGACGGCAGGTAGGACAGCAGCCCCTTGACGTACTCGATGGCGTCCTTCTCGTCACCCGCCATGTGGTGCGCCACGCCCGAGGTGGTGTTGTGCGTACGGGCGCCGCCCAGCTCCTCGAAGCCGACGTCCTCGCCGGTCACCGTCTTGATGACATCGGGACCGGTGATGAACATGTGCGAGGTCTGGTCCACCATGACCGTGAAGTCGGTGATGGCGGGGGAGTAGACCGCACCGCCCGCACACGGGCCGACGATCAGGCTGATCTGCGGAATCACGCCCGAGGCATGGGTGTTGCGGCGGAAGATCTCGCCGTACATGCCCAGCGAGGCCACGCCCTCCTGGATGCGCGCGCCACCGGAGTCGTTGATGCCGATGACCGGGCAGCCGGTCTTGAGCGCGAAGTCCATCACCTTGACGATCTTCTCGCCGAAGACCTCGCCCAGCGCCCCGCCGAAGACCGTGAAGTCCTGGGAGAAGACGGCCACCGGACGGCCGTCGACCGTGCCGTAGCCGGACACCACACCGTCGCCGTAGGGGCGGGTCCGGTCCAGTCCGAAATTGGTCGACCGGTGCCGCGCGAACTCGTCCAGCTCGACGAACGAGCCCTCGTCCAGCAGCAGATCGATGCGCTCACGCGCCGTCAACTTCCCCTTTGCGTGCTGCTTCTCCACGGCACGGGCGGAACCGGCATGGGTGGCTTCTTCGACCCGCCGTTGCAGATCCGCCAACTTGCCCGCGGTGGTGTGGATGTTTGCTTCCGGCTCGGACATCGGGATGCGGCTCCTGCTCGTCCTGGACTGGTGCTCGTACTGAGGGTGGTACGGGTTTGGCTACCGATCCGTAGCGTATCGGCGGGACTGCTCAGCGGCACTGCGTCGTTGACCACACCTAGGCTGTTCCCATGACGCCTCAACCACCGGAAAACCGGGACAAAGATGCCGGCCGCTGGAGCGATCTGGGCCGCCCGCCGCTGAACGCCACGGCGTTGCGCCGCGCCCTGGTGCGCCCCGGTGCGCTCTGGACCGCCCTGGACGTCGTCCCCGCGACCGGCTCCACCAACTCCGACCTGGCGGCCCGCGCGGCCGCGGGAGAGGTGGCAGAGGGCGCCGTCCTGGTGGCCGAGGAGCAGTCCGCCGGCCGAGGGCGGCTCAACCGCAGCTGGTCGGCGCCCCCGCGCTCCGGCCTGTTCTTCTCCGTCTACCTCACGCCCCGGGTCCCCGTGCCGCGCTGGGGCTGGCTCCCGCTGCTCACCGGAGTCGCCACCGCCGCCGCGCTGTCCCGGACGGCCGGTATCGACACGGCCCTCAAGTGGCCCAACGACATCCTGGTCAGCTGCCCCGGGGACGACGGTGCCGCGGGCCCGGACGGGACCCCCGGCACCGGCGAGCGCAAGGTGGGCGGCATCCTCGCCGAGCGGGCCGGCTCCGGCGTCGTCATCGGCATCGGCCTGAACGTGTCCCTCACCGCCGACGAACTCCCGGTGCCCACCGCCGGCTCCCTGGCCCTGGCGGGCGCCGCCACCACCGACCGCGACCCGCTGCTGCGCGCCGTGCTCCGCTCGCTGGAGGAGTGGTACGCCACCTGGCAGTCCGCCGTCGGTGACCCCGGCGCCAGCCGCCTCCAGGAGACCTACACGGCGGGCTGCGCCACCCTGGGCCGCTCCGTACGCGCCGAACTCCCCGGCGACACCGCCCTGACCGGCGAGGCCGTGGCCATCGACGCCGACGGCCGCCTGGTCCTGGCCACCGCGAACGGCGTACGGCACCCGGTGGGCGCCGGCGACATCATCCATCTGCGTGCCACGGCGTCCCGGCGGCCCGGAGGCGACGACTCCCCGGAACCGTGAGCCCGGCCGCGCCCCGCGCCACCGGCCCCCTGTATCACGCCGCCCGCCGCGCCGACGAGGGCCCGCCTCTTCCTTGGTCAGAGCCGACATGTGAGAGTGAGCCAGAGCACACCTGCCGTATCGTTGAGGCGGTCCGCCAGGGAGCGGACCACCGGCGAGCAGTGATCGGAAGGGCAGTGCGCAGGGATCGGACAGGGAGCGGCCGGTGACCGCCGACGACTCGGGCGCCGCCTCGCGCGACACGGACACCGAGGACGAGGCAGTGAGCAACATCCCCGTCGACGACCCCCCAGGGGCCGGGGACGAGGGCGACGAGAACAACATCGCCGTCCGCCTCGAACAACTCATCCTCGGCGCCGACCGCCGCTACACGCCGTTCCAGGCGGCCCGCGGCGCCGGCGTCTCGATGGACCTCGCGGCCCGCTTCTGGCGCGCCATGGGCTTCGCCGACATCGGCCAGGTCAAGGCCCTGACCGAGGCCGATGTGCTGGCCCTGCGCCGCCTCGCCGGTCTGGTCGAGGCCGGACTGCTCAGTGAGGCCATGGCCATCCAGGTCGCCCGGTCCACGGGCCAGACCACCGCCCGACTGGCCGACTGGCAGATCGACTCCTTCCTGGAAGGCCTCACCGAGCCCCAGGACTCCGGCCTGACCCGTACGGAGATCACCTATCCGCTGGTCGAGCTGCTGCTCCCCGAGCTGGAGGAGTTCCTGGTCTATGTCTGGCGGCGTCAGCTCGCCGCCGCCACCGGCCGGGTCGTACGGGCCCAGGACGACGTCGAGATGGTCGACCGCCGCCTGGCCGTCGGCTTCGCCGACCTGGTGGGCTTCACCCGGCTGACCCGCCGCCTGGAGGACGAGGAACTGGGCGAGCTGGTGGAGGCGTTCGAGACCACCTGCTCCGACCTGGTGGCCGCGCACGGCGGCCGGCTCATCAAGACCCTCGGCGACGAGGTCCTCTTCGCCGCCGACGACGCCGGTATCGCCGCCGAGATCGGGCTGCGGCTGATCGAGACGATGGCCCATGACGAGACGATGCCGGAGCTGCGGGTCGGTATCGCGTTCGGCACGGTCACGACCCGGATGGGCGATGTGTTCGGGACGACCGTCAACCTCGCCAGCCGTCTGACGTCGATAGCGCCGAAGGACACCGTGCTGGTGGACCAGGCGTTCGCCGAGGAGCTGGGCCGGATCGGTGACGCCCCGGTCTCCGAGGCCGATGCCGCGGCGGCGGAGAAGGCGGCCGAGGAGGGCACCGGAGCCCCGCCCCCGACCTACCGCTTCGCCCTCCAGCCGATGTGGCAGCGCCCGGTGCGCGGTCTGGGCGTCGTCGAGCCCTGGCTGCTGAACCGCCGCGACTGACCTGGCGCCCGGTCACCGGGCCCCGGGCCGGGACCGCGTCATGCGGCCGGTCCCGGGTCCGGTGACCGCGCCGCGCCCCGGTTGTCCACAGCCGCGGTTATCCACAGGCGAAAGCCTGTCCTGTTCCTCCGGGCCGCCGGCTGACATGATCCCCCTGTCAGGTCAACGACCGTTAACAGGGAGGGCTGTATGCAACGGGAACGGCAGCTGTTCGGTGCGGAGGGCTGGGTCGCCGTCGAGCGGCACGGCTTCGTGGCGGAGCTGGTCATGGACCGCCCCAAGGCCATGAACGCCGTCTCGACGGCCATGGCCGACAGCCTGGCGCAGGCCTGCGCCGAGCTGGCCGCGGACCGCTCCGTACGGGCGGTGGTCCTCACCTCCACCCATGAGCGGGCGTTCTGCGTGGGCGCCGACCTCAAGGAGCGCAACTCCTTCACGGACGCCGACCTGATGCGCCAGCGCCCGCACACCCGCGCCGCCTACACGGGCGTGCTGGAACTGCCCGTCCCGACCATCGCCGCGGTGCACGGCTTCGCGCTCGGCGGCGGCTTCGAGCTGGCGCTGGCCTGCGATCTGATCGTCGCCGACGGGACGGCCGTGGTCGGGCTGCCGGAGGTGTCGGTGGGCGTCATCCCGGGCGGCGGCGGGACCCAGCTGCTGCCGCGCCGGGTGGGCGCGGCGCGGGCGGCCGAGCTGGTGTTCACCGCGCGGCGGGTGCCGGCGTCCGAGGCCGTGGAGCTGGGCCTGGTCGACCAGCTGGCGGCGGACGGGCAGGACCGGGCCGAGGCGCTGGAGCTGGCGGCCCGGATCGCCCGCAACTCGCCGGTCGGACTGCGGGCCGCCAAGCGCGCCATGCGGCTGGGGCACGGGCTGGACCTGCGGGCCGGTCTGGACCTGGAGGACGGCGCCTGGCGCAGTGTGGCCTTCTCCGGGGACCGGGCGGAGGGCGTGGCGGCCTTCAATGAGAAGCGGGACCCGGAGTGGCCCGGGGAGTGAGGCGGGGGAGGGTGTGCCGTCGTGCGAGTGCCGGCCATTCCGGAAGGTTTGACCGTAGTTACTCACCGTAATGGAGTCACTCGCGCCCCTCCCGCACCCCTTCCCGACCTCCGACCAGGAATGACGCGCATAACGCCCGGGTGTCGATCGCGCACGGAAAGGGGCGAAAGGGGTTAAACATTCCTACGCTGTAGTACAGAGCGTGCTCACGGTGACGGAATGCGAGGATCCGGTGACGGGCGAGGGCGATGCGAGGCTGCGGGCAGTGGTGGAGCTGGCGCAGGCGATGGCGGCCGCGCACACGCCGCGCGAATCGGCGCACGCCGCGGCGCTGGGGGTGCGCCAGGCCCTGGGCGGCTCCTTCGCGGCGATCTCGAAATGGGAGCGCGAGCTGGGAAAGCTGCGGGTGCTGGTCAATACCGGCGAACTCGCCGAGGGCGAGGAGGAGTTCCCGGACGACGAGAGCTATCCCGTCCATGAATTCCCGGAGATCGTCGGCTTTCTGCACGAGCAGTGGGCGGGCGGCGGCGAGCCCAGCGCCTGGGTGGAGACCGCCGAGGGGGCGCCAGCGCCGGCGCCCCGGTTGGCGGAGGAGGGGCCGGCCGGGGGCGGTGGCGGCAACCGCCAGCGGATGGCCGCACTGCGCCGCCGCGGCCGGGGCTGCTGTGTGGTCGCGCCGATCGTGCTGCACGGCCGGGCCTGGGGTGAGCTGTATGTCGCGCGGCGAACGGGGGAGCCGGTCTTCGGCCGGGCGGACGCCGACTTCGCGAGTGTGCTGGCCGCGGTGACGGCCGCCGGGATCGCGCAGACCGAGCGGCTGGCGGAGGCCCGCCGGCTGGCCTTCACTGACGCGCTGACCGGCCTCGCCAACCGCCGTGCCGTCGATATGCGGCTGGATGAGGCGCTGGAGCTGCACCGCCGGGACGAGGTGGTGGTCAGCCTGGTGGTGTGCGACCTCAACGGGCTGAAGCGGGTGAACGACTCCCGCGGCCATGCGGTCGGCGACCGTCTGCTGGAGCGCTTCGGCTCGGTGCTGTCGCTGTGCGGCGCGATGCTGCCGGGCACCCTCGTCGCCCGGCTCGGCGGTGACGAGTTCTGTCTGCTCGCGGTGGGGCCGCCGGCCGACGAGGTGGTCAAGGTGGCCGGTGAACTGTGCGACCGGGCGGGGGAGTTGGACCTCGGTGAGGGGGTCGCGGTCGGGGTCGCCTCGACCGGGGACCCGATCGGCCCGGTGCGCAGCGCCCGCCGGCTCTTCCGGCTCGCGGACGCCGCGCAGTACAAGGCCAAGGCGGCGCTGTCCGGCGAGCCGGTGATCGCCGGGCGGCACGGGGGCAAGGATGACCCGGTCGTCCGGCTCGCGGACGCCCCGGACCGGCGGACGGGGCCGGAGCGCCGGCGCTTCCGGAGATGAGGAGGTCTGCCCGCGCGGGACCACCGGTCCGTCGCGGAGATCGGTAAGGGGTGATCCCGAAATCCGGTGGTGACATCCGGCGATTCAGTCTCTAGGGTGCCTGAATATGGATATGCACACTGTGGTGCTGGGGACGTCCGGCACGACCGCACAGGACGTCATCGCGGTGGCCCGCGGCGCGGCCCGGATCGAGCTGTCCGAGGAAGCCCTCGCGGCCGTCGCCACCTCCCGCGCCTTCATCGACGAACTCGCCGCCAAGCCCGACCCCGTCTACGGCGTCTCCACCGGCTTCGGTGCCCTCGCCGTCCGCCACATCAGCCCCGAGCTGCGGGTTCAGCTCCAGCGCAACATCGTGCGTTCCCACGCGGCCGGGATGGGCCCGCGGGTCGAGCGGGAGGTCGTCCGCGCGCTGATGTTCCTGCGGCTCAAGACGCTCGCCTCCGGGCACACCGGCGTCCGCCCGCTGGTCGTCGAGACGATGGCCGCCCTCCTCAACGCCGGCATCACGCCCGTCGTCCACGAATACGGCTCGCTCGGCTGCTCCGGCGACCTGGCGCCGCTCTCGCATTGTGCGCTGGCGCTGATGGGCGAGGGCGACGCGGAAGGCCCCGACGGCGTCGTACGGCCGGCCGCCGAGCTGCTCGCCGCGCACGGCATCGAGCCCGTCGAACTGCGCGAGAAGGAGGGCCTGGCCCTCCTCAACGGCACCGACGGCATGCTCGGCATGCTCGTGATGGCCTGCGCCGATCTCGCCCGGCTGTTCACCTCGGCGGACATCACCGCGGCGCTCTCCCTGGAGGCACTGCTCGGCACGGACAAGGTCCTCGCGCCCGAGCTGCACGCCATCCGCCCGCACCCCGGGCAGGCCGCCGCGGCCGCCAACATGGCCAAGGTGCTGGCCGGTTCGGAGTTCACCGGTCACCACCAGGACGACGCCCCGCGCGTCCAGGACGCCTACTCCATCCGCTGCGCCCCGCAGGTCGCCGGCGCCGGCCGGGACACCCTCGACCACGCCCGCCTGGTCGCCGACCGCGAGCTGGCCGCCGCCGTCGACAACCCCGTCGTCCTCCCGGACGGCCGGGTCGAGTCCAACGGCAACTTCCACGGCGCCCCGGTCGCCTACGTCCTCGACTTCCTGGCCATCGCCGCCGCCGACCTCGGCTCGATCGCCGAGCGCCGCACCGACCGGCTCCTGGACAAGAACCGTTCGCACGGGCTGCCCGCCTTCCTGGCCGGTGACCCGGGTGTCGACTCCGGGCTGATGATCGCCCAGTACACCCAGGCCGCGCTGGTCAGCGAGCTGAAGCGGCTGGCCGCGCCCGCTTCGGTGGACTCCATCCCGTCCTCCGCGATGCAGGAGGACCATGTCTCGATGGGCTGGTCGGCGGCGCGCAAGCTGCGTACTGCGGTCGACAACCTGACCCGGATCATCGCCGTCGAGCTCTATGCGGCGACCCGTGCCATCGAGATGCGGGAGGGCCTGACGCCGGCCCCCGCCACCCGCGCCGTACTGGACGCGGTGCGCGGAGCGGGCGTCCAGGGGCCGGGCGGGGACCGCTTCCTGGCGCCGGACCTGGAGAGCGCCTATGCGTTCGTACGGGGCGGGAAGCTGGTGGCGGCCGTGGAGTCGGTCACGGGCACGCTGGCCTGACGACGGCCGGGGGCCGGCGGACCGCGCCGGCCCCGTCTCTCAGCCGGTCCCGCCGTGGGTGCGGCGGACGGAGTAGCTGACCAGGCCGGCGCCGAGCGCGAGACAGGCGGCGCCGCCGATCACATACGGCGTGGTGTCCGGGCTGCCGGTGTCGGCGAGGAAGTGCGGGCGGCCGGCGGTCCGGCCGCCGCCGGTTCCGCTGCCGGTTCCGCTGCCGTCCGAGGTGGCCGTCGTGGACCCGCTGACGGTCTCCCGCGCCCCGCTGACCGCGCGGTCGGCCAGGCCGGGACCGTCCGGTGCGGACGCCACCCGCAGCGTGGAACCCGACGCACCGTCACCTTCCGCCGTGGCATTGGCGGACGGTACGAACCACAGGGCGAACAGCACCGATCCCGCGGCCGTGGCGGTCAACAGTGGTCGTCGTGCGGTCACGGAAGCGATCCCCCTTGTGGGTTCGGCAAATTGGCCGTTGACCTCAGATGTTAATGACCGCCGCGGGTCGCGCGGAAGTCGGGAGTCGTCCATGCCTAACCTCCGTGCTATGAGCAATGGTGAGACATCACGGTTTGTGCGCCTTCATGTCGAATTGATCATGGAGGTCACCGACGCGGGCCGGCTGACCGGTGCCGCCGTCGACCACATCGACGCGGACCCCTCGCTGCCCGGCGAGGAGCGCAGACAGTCGCTGGAGACGGTCCGGGAGGACCCGGCGGAGGCGCTGGCCCACCTGATCGACCCGTTCGACCTCGTCACCAAGGTGCCGGGCGCCGAACTCGCACAGGCCTCCTGGAGCAGCGAGGAGCTGACCGACTACGACCCGGACGCCGAGTGGGACGCGGCGGAGTGGGATCTGGCGGATGACGCGGACGGGGAGGGCTGACCGGCACCTCCGATGGCCACGGCCCCCGTACGGCTCGCCGCCGTACGGGGGCCGACTACGTGGCGGTGCGACCATGCCGGATGAGCCCCGTTTGACCGGTCCAGGCCATAAGTGGCCTTCCCCACACTTTGTGGAGGCATGGAACGGGCGAAACGGAAAAGGCGTTCAAATGGCGTCGGCCGGAATGCCGCCGTCCACATGAGCCGGCGTTCAGTTGGCTGCTCGCTCGGGGAAACGTGCGAAACCGGCAGTAATGGAGATGCGTGTGATGACGGACAGCAAGCGCCGGAAGGGCCTTATAGCCAGCGCCACGCTGCTCGGGGGCGTACTCACGCTTGCGGCGTGTGGTGGCAGCAGTGCGGCTGACCGAGGTCATGACGGTGGTGCTGAGACCACCCGGCACGAGAACAGCCGCCAGGTGGACGAGGCGGCGGCCAGGGACGCCTCCGACGCCAAGATCACGATCCTCCCGGAGGACGGCGCCACCGACACGGGTCTCAACAGTGACGCCGGTGTCACGGTCAGCGACGGAAAACTCACCGATGTCACCATGACCTCGGTCGAGACCAAGCAGCCGGTCGAGGGCACGCTGTCCGCCGACGGCAGCTCCTGGAAGCCGGACCAGCCGCTGAGCCGCTCCACGAAGTACAAGGTCACCGCGCATGCGGTCGACACCCAGGGCCGCAAGGCGGTGGAGAACTCCAGCTTCACCACGGTCGCCCCGACGGACAGCTTCATCGGAAACTTCACGCCGGAGGACGGCTCGACCGTCGGCGTCGGCATGCCGGTGTCGATCAACTTCGACAAGCCGGTCAAGAACAAGGCGGATGTGGAGTCCGCGATCAAGGTCGCGTCGAGCAGCAACCAGAAGGTCGTCGGCCACTGGTTCAACGACAAGCGGCTGGACTTCCGTCCCCAGACGTACTGGCAGGCGAACTCCGAGGTCACCATGGAGCTCGGCCTGGACGGCGTCGAGGCGTCGCCGGGCGTCAAGGGCATCCAGAACAAGACCGTCAGCTTCCACGTCGGCCACTCGCAGGTCAGCACCGTCGACACCAAGGCGCACGAGATGACCGTGGTGCGGGACGGCCGGACCCTCAAGACCATTCCGATCTCGGCCGGCAGCGACGAGAACGCCACCTACAACGGCAAGATGGTCATCTCCGAGCGGTTCAAGCAGACCCGGATGAACGGTTCGACGGTCGGCTTCAAGAAGCACAACGGCAAGGGCGAGTACGACATCCCCGATGTGCCGCACGCCATGCGCCTGACCAGCTCCGGCACCTTCATCCACGGCAACTACTGGGGCAAGGGCATCTTCGGCAAGGCCAACACCAGCCATGGCTGCATCGGCCTGGAGGACGCCAAGGGCGCCAAGGACTCCAAGACGGACGGCGCCTGGTTCTTCGACCACTCGCAGACCGGTGACGTGGTCGATGTCGTCAACTCCCCCGACAAGAGCGTCAAGCCGGACAACGGCCTGAACGGCTGGAACATGGACTGGTCGCAGTGGGTGTCCGGCAGCGCGGTGCAGTGACGCCCCGATGAGACGGCGGCGCCCGGCGCCCTGACCCGTCTCCGCCCCACGTGACCGATGCCCGGCGGCGCCGAAAATACGGCGCGCCGGGCATCGTCGCTGCGTACGGTCCGCGTATGAAGATCGACACCGACGCCTGGTTCGCCGTGCTCGCCGCCGCCCGTGCCCACGACCGGCCGGACGGCCCCGCCCTCGAACGGGCCGCCGAGACCGGCCGGCTGCGGATCCCCGCCCTGCACAGCCGCGCCGTCCCCGTCACGCTGCCGGCCCCCGAAGGCGCCACCGGCTACGCGGGCGTCGCCCTGCTCCGCCTCCACGACACCGAGGAGAACGCCGGCAACGCCTTCCTCGACACCCTGACGGTCCACCCCGCCCGACGCGGCCGCGGGGTGGGCCGCGCCCTGTGGGAGACGGTGTGCGGGCGGCTCGCCGCCGAGGGCCGTACGTCGGTGAGCACCCTGGTGGAGCAGGGCGGCGCGGGCGAGCGGTTCGCCGTCGCCCGGGGCGCGGAGTGGCGCGCTGCCGCTGGTGGCCTACGTACAGGACGTGCGGACGGCGCCCCTCCCGGCCACCGGCGTCCCGCTGCCCGCCGGCTACCGCTTCGCCGCCTGGAGCGGCGTCGTCCCGGACGCCCATGCCGCCGCCCACGCCCGCGCCCATGACGCCATGGAGGACGCCCCGTCCGGCGACCTGGACGAACAGCACGACCCCTGGGACGCCGAGCGGATACGGGCCGCGGCCCGGGTCGTCCTGGACCGTGGCGGGGTGCTGCTGACCGTGGCGGTCCTCGCGGAGGCCGACGGTGCGGTGGCCGGCTACACCGAACTCATGTTGCCCACCCCGGCCTCTACCAAGTCCGGCTCTGAAGCCGGGGCCCGGCGCGCCCGCCTCCCGGCAGGGCGCCGACGGGCCCTCCGTACAGTGAACGGGTGAGTGAGCGCGGAGGAAAAGGGCGCGGCGGGCCGTCGCCGTCGGCCGGTGAACTGGTCGGGCAGGTGCTCGGCAGCGTCCGTTACGCGCCGGAAGGCGAGCGGGCCGAGGACGCCATCGAGGCGGGTGCCTCGATGCTGGCATCGGCCGAGGCCGGCTGGGCGGCGGTGAGCGCGGCGGTGGTCGAGGCCGCCGTGGCGGGCGTACGGCAGTGCTGGGCGGGCGGCTGGCACCCCGCCGACCTGGCGCGGATCGTACGGCGCGAGGCCGCCGACACCGCCCTCGTGGCGCTGGTCGTGGACGCCATCGCGGCCGAGGCGGGCCGGGCGGCCGCCCGCCCGGCTCCGGACCCGCGCCGGTCCGAGCAGCTGCGGCACCTCGGCGCCGAGGTCTGGTGGCCCGCCGACACCGGCTACCTCGACGCGCTGGCCACCCGCCGCCGCGCCTCCCGCTTCGAGACCGCGTACGACGTGCTGGCCGCGCTGCGCCTCCTCGCCCGGCTGCCCCGGATCACCCCGCTGCCGGCCCCGCCGCAGCCCGGCACCAGGAGCGGGCCCGCCGGTGACGCCGCGGCACGGGCCCTCGGGCGGATCCGCGGTCTGCTCGCCAAGGCGGAGGCGACCGACTACGCCGAGGAGGCCGAGGCGCTGTCCGCCAAGGCGCAGGAGCTGATGGCCCGGCACAGCATCGACGAGGCGCTCCTCGACCGCGCGGACGGCGCCCCGGGCGGCCGGACCGACGGCCCGTCAGCGGTCCGTATCGGCATCGAGGGCCCCTACGAGCAGGCCAAGGCGCTGCTGCTCGACGCGGTCGCGGCCGCCAACCGCTGCCAGGCCGTCTGGGCCGCCGACGTCGGCTTCTCCACCCTCATCGGCTTCGCCTCCGACCTGGAGGCGGCCGAGATGCTCTACACCTCGCTGCTGCTCCAGGCCACCGCCGCGATGAACCGCGCGGGCGACGCCGTCCACGCCCGCGGCCGCTCCCGCCGCACCCGGGACTTCCGCCAGAGCTTCCTCGTCGCCTACGCCGACCGCATCCGCGACCGGCTCGCGGCGGCCACCGCTGACGCCACGGCCGCCGCCACCGCCGAGTCCGCCCCCACCGCCCCCGACCTCCTCCCGGTCCTCGCCGCCCGCGCCCTCGCCGTCGAGGAGACCACCGGCGCCCTCTTCCCCGACACCGCCCCGGTCCGCCTCCGCGGCGTCCGTGACGCCGACGGCTGGCACCAGGGCAGAGCGGCGGCCGACCGGGCCAGGCTGGGGGAGGGGTGACCTCACGGGCGACGGCGGGTACGCGCCGCGTCGTCCGCCGTCACGGGGCGAAGTACGCGCCCGGCGGCACCCCGACCGCCCGCCGGAAGGCCGCGACGAAGGCGCTCGGGGAGGCATAGCCCACCCGCGCCGCCACCGCCGCCACCGTCGCGCCCCCGGCCAGCAGCGGCATCGCCGCCTGGAGCCGGATCCGGGTGCGCCACTGCCCGTACGGCATACCGGTGTCCGCCACGAACGCCCGCGCCAGCGTCCGCCCGCTCGCACCCACCCGGGGGCCCCACTCCGCCAGCGTCCGCCCGTCGGACGGATCGGCACGCAGCGCCTCGGCGACCCGGCGCGCCCGGGGGTCGCGCGGCATCGGCGCCTGCACCGTGGCCACCGACACCGGCCGCAGCTGATCGAGGACCACGGCCTCGGCCCGTTCGCGCGGCGCCGGGTCCAGCGTGCCGTCCGAGAGATACGAGATCAGCTCGCGCAGCAGCGGTGCGACGCCGACGACGGTGGGCGCGGACCAGCCGACCGGGCAGCGGTCCGGCAGGAAATACAGGCTCCGGAAGAGCGCCTGGCCCGCGGCGCCGGTGGCGTGCGGGGTCCCGGCCGGAATCCACAGCGCCATGGACGGCGGCAGCACCCAGGTGTTGCCGGTGGCCCGTACGGCCAGCACTCCCCGCCGCGCCCAGGCCAGTTGATGGTGGTCATGGCGATGGCGGGCGAACCACTGCCCCCGGTCCATCGCGAAGCTCCCGACGACGACCGCCGCCCCCGCGGGCGGTCCCGGCGGCGCCACCTGGCCGTCCGCCGCCTCGCGTTCGGCCGGCTGCGCCACCCCGCCCGACCCCGCGCTCCCGTCCGGCCGTTCACCGCTGTCCGTCCTGCGATACAACATGTCCCCCTGTCGCGTGGTGGTCACCGCGGCCGCTCCCTACGCTCGCCGCATGACCTCCATGAATCGCTATCACCAGTGGTTGTGCAACTCCCGGATGTGGGCCCGCGCGGTGGAGAAGGACCTGCTGCCCTGGGCGCTCGAAGACGTCCAACTCGGCGCCGACACCCTGGAGATCGGGCCAGGTTACGGTGCCACGACGCGGGTGCTGGCCCGTCGGACCGGCGGCCGGCTGAGCGTCCTCGAAGTCGACGGGGGAGCGGCGGAGCGACTGCGTGCGGAGTACGGCGACCGGGTCGAGGTCGTGCACGGTGACGGCTGCGCGATGCCGTTGCCGGACGGCCGCTTCGACGCCGTCCTCTGCTTCACGATGCTGCATCATGTGCCGTCGCCGCGGCAGCAGGACCAGCTCTTCGCGGAGGCGTTCCGGGTGCTGCGGCCGGGCGGCGTCTTCGCGGGCTGCGACGGCCGGGCCGGCCGCGGCTTCCGCCTCATCCACCTCCGGGACACCTATGTCCCGGTGTCGCCCCGGACCCTCCCGGACCGGCTGCGCGCCGCCGGTTTCGCCACCCCCGAGATCAGCCTCAGAAGCGACAACTTCCGCTTCCGGGCCGTTCGTCCGTGAGCGGGCGGGGGTGATGGCTGGACTCAGGGCGGCCTTTCTGACCGACCAGGGCCGGACCGGCCTACCCCAGCAACCCGCGCTCCAGCGCCGTGATCACGGCCGCGGTCCGGTCCGACACCTCCAACTTCTTGAACGCCCGCAGCAGATGGGTCTTGACCGTCGCCTCCCCGATGAACAGCTGCCGGCCGATCTCGGCATTGGTCAGCCCCTGACTGACCAGCCGCAGCACCTCGCACTCCCGGCCGGACAGCAGCGGCGCCTCCACCGCCCGCGCCCGGAACAGCTTCGGGGCCAGCGAAGGCGTCAGCACGGTCGCCCCGCGCGCCGCACCGTGCACCGCGTCGATCAGCTCGGCGCGTGAACTCCCCTTGAGGAGATAACCGGCCGCGCCCGCCTCCACGGCGCGCAGGATGTCGGCGTCGTCCTCGTAGGTGGTGACGATGACGACCTTGGTGCGCGGCGACCGGCGCAGGATGTGGCCGGTGGCGGCCACCCCGTCCATCGCGCCCATCCGCAGATCCAGCAGCACCAGGTCCGGGACCAGCCGCTCCGCCAGCGTCACGGCCTCCTCACCGGAGCCCGCCTGTCCCACGACCTCGATGCCCGGGTCGGATTCGAGCATGGCGCACAGGCCCTCGCGGACGACGGGATGATCGTCCGCGAGCAGCACCCGCACCACGGCCGGGTCCTCAACGCCCCTCATGTGCCGCCTCCGTCCGCCGTTCCGCCACTTCGGACCGCGGGCCCGACGGCCCGTCCGGCCGCCCCGCCGCCGCCCCGTCCAAGGGCACCGTCACCTCGACGACGGTGCCCGCTCCCGGCGCGCTCACCACGCTCATCGCCCCACCGATCTCCGCCAGCCGGGCCGCCATGCCCCGCAGCCCGAACCCGCTGTCCTCGCCCCCGCCGCCGGGCCCGTCCTGACCGCCCTCCGCCGCACCACGGTCCGCCTCCGCCTCCGCCGCGTCGAACCCACGGCCGTCATCGGTGACGTGGAGCCCGACGTGGCTCTCGTCGTACCGCAGCACCAGGTCCACCGCATGGGCATCGGCATGCTTGCGCACATTGGTACCGGCCTCCTGCGCGGCCCGCAGCAGGACGACATTGACCGCCATCGGCAGCGGCCGCTCGTCCCCCTCGACCGCGAACCGCGCCACCAGCCCGGTCTGCGCGGCCAGCCCGTCCGCCTGCCGCCGCAGCGCCTGCGCCAGCGAACTCTCCCGCAGCGAAGCGGGCGTCCGGTCGGCGACGAAGGAACGGGCCTCCGCCAGGCTCTCCTTGGCCATCCGCCCGACCAGCGCCAGGTGCTTCCGGGCGACGGCGGGGGCACCCTCCACCTCCGCATCGGCGACCTCCACCAGGCTGATGATGCTGGTCAGGCTCTGCGCCAGGGTGTCGTGGATCTCCCGCGCCAGCCGCTCGCGCTCGGCGGAGATCCCCGCCTGGTGCGACAGCCGGGCCACCTGCTCGCGGTTCTGCCGCAGCTCCTCGATGAGTTCGGCGTGCTCCCTGTTCTGCCGTACCACCCGCTTGATCCACAGCCCGAGCAGCACGGACAGCGCGATCCCGAGCAGCGACGCCAGCAGCACGAACAGCATCAGCGGGGCGGGAGCGCCGCCCTGGAGCCACAGCATCGTGACGGGGACGAGATTGCTGACCACACCGGCCACGGCGGCCGGCCGGGTCTCCAGGCTCATCATCAGCATCGGGACCAGCGCGAACAGCGCGAACGCACTCGTCAGATCCACCGCGGTGGCGAGCCCGAACAGCCCGAAGAGCCCACCGGCGAAGACCACGTTCCGCCGGTCCCGCTCATGGCGCAGCATCAACGGCCGCCCGATCCCCGCGTACCAGGGCACGACCAGCGTCAGCGCACCGATGGCGATCAACCGGCCGGTCTGCGGTACGGCGGAGGTGAACACCAGCCCCGTGGTGACCAGATAGCAGATCACGAAGTAGCTGTCCCACAGCCCGAACCAACGCATCCGTGCGTCGGGCGTGCACCGCGCCTCACACGTCACCGTGTCCATCCCCCTGCATCCGAACGGCCCCAGCACCGGGGCGCGGGCGCCATCGCGCCACCGCGGCCCCAGTCCTATCACCCTGCTTCGGCCTCGTCCGCACTGTCCACCGACCGGTGGACAGCTGAATCCACCGGCCGGTCGTACCCCCGCAACACGGTGTCGCCATAACGTCGTTGACGGCGGTCGGCGGACAGCGCAGAAACCGCCGGAGCAACAGACCTCGCAGCATTGCGGAAAGGCCCCGGATTTCCATGAACCACCTGAGTCAATTCGTTATCGCGCTGATTGCCAGCGCCTCCATTCTCACCCTCATCCTGGCGACCGACCTGGGCCGCCGCCGGGTCACCAATATGCGGATGCTGCGCTCCGTACTCGCCGTCGCCGTCATCATCGCGATCTTCGTGCACTCCTTCCCGACCTCGGGGAACGCCCCGTCCTTCCAGCTCATCGGCGTCGGCGTGGGCGTGATCTGCGGTCTGGTCGCCGGCGCCCTGCTCCCCGCCCACCGCGGCGCCGACGGGCAGATCTACACCCTCGGCGGATTCGGCTACGCCCTGGTCTGGATCGTCCTTTCCAGCGCCCGCGTCCTTTTCGCCTATGGCGCCGAGCACTGGTTCGCCGAGGGCCTGATCCGCTTCAGCATCGAAAATGAGCTCAGCGGTCCGGACGTCTACTCCAACGCCTTTGTCTTCATGTCCCTTGCCATGGTTCTCACCCGCACCGCGGTGCTGGTGGCCAAGCGCCGCCGCATTCGCCTTTCGCCCGCGGAACCGGCCGGGAAGCAAGAGCAGCCGGCGGCGGTCTGAGGGGCGCCCCGCGATATTCCTGCGCCGCATGCGAAGCGGATGTGCTCGGGGACAACCCGGGCACATCCGCTTCGCGGACCTCGACGATGGACCAAGATTGAACGGAGGCCGCCGGCCGCACGTACAGATCACGGCGGCCGAATCCCGGGTTCCGGTCCGCCGTGCCACCACCGGCCCCGCACGGAAGGACCTTCGGGTTGCCGCACTCCACGCGCCTCAGCCAGCCGCCGAACACGAAGAAGGCAACCACGACGGAGGCTCCGCCGCCGGACGGCCCTCCGGAGCGGGTGCCGGACGGGGCCGAGGTCGACGAGGCCGCTGCCGACAAGAGCGCTGTCGACGGGGCCGATGTCGACGAGAGCGCTGCCGACGAGGCCGCTGTCGACACGACGTCCGAGACCAGCGGCTCGACCGGGGACGACACGGCCGTCGGCTCGACCGGGGACGACGCGGCCGTCGGCTGGCGGGACCGGAATCCGGCCGTGGCGCGGGCCGCGGGGCGAACGGTCACCGCGCTGGCCGCCGTACTGGTGCTCTCCGCGCTCCTGCTGCCGAACCAGCTCACCCGGCTCACCCCCGGCGAGTTCCTGCGCATCCCGGTGGAGGGCATCTTCGGTGCGGCCCTGCTGCTGCTCCTGCCGCCGAAGGCGCGGCGGGTGGCGGCCGTGGTCGCCGGCGTCGGCCTCGGCCTGCGGACCCTCCTGAACTGCCTGGACATGGGCTTCTATTCGGTGCTCGCCCGGCCCTTCGACCCGGTGCTCGACTGGATCCTGTTCGACGACGCCGAGTCGTTCCTCAAGGACTCGATAGGTCAGGCGGGCGCGATCGGTGCCGTACTCGGCGTCGTGCTCCTCGTGCTCGCCCTGCTCGTCCTCATGACGCTGGCGGTCGTCCGGCTCACCCGCCTCCTGGTGCGGCACAGCGCCGTGGCGACCCGTACCACCCTCGTCCTCGGAACCGCCTGGATCACCTGCGCGGCGCTCGGCGTACAGCTCGCCGGTGTCCCGGTCGCCGCAGCCAACACCGCCGACCTCGTCCAGGACAGCGCGGAGCGGCTGCGCGCGAGTCTGGCCGACCAGCAGGTGTTCGCCAAGGAGGCGCACGTCGACGCCTTCCGCGACACCCCGCCCGACCAGCTGCTGACCGGACTGCGCGGCAAGGACGTCATCTTCACCTTCATCGAGAGCTACGGCCGCAGCGCGATCGCGGATCCGGCGATGGCCTCGCAGGTCGACGAGGTGCTCAAGGACGGGACCAAGCGGCTGCGCAAGGCCGGGTTCGCCTCCCGGAGTGCGTGGCTCACCTCACCGACGGCGGGCGGCGGCAGCTGGCTTGCCCACTCCACCTTCATGTCCGGCCTCTGGATCAAGAACCAGCAGCGCTACCGCACCGTCACCTCCAGCGACCGGATGCCCCTCACCGACGCCTTCAAGCGCTCCGGCGCCTGGCGCACCGCCGGCATCATGCCGGGCGTCACCCGCTCCTGGCCGGAGGGCAAGTTCTACGGCCTCGACCACGTCTACGACACCCACCATCTCGGCTACAAGGGCCCGCAGTTCAGCTGGTCGCGGGTGCCCGACCAATACAGCCTGTCGGCCTTTGAACGCCTGGAGCACGGCAAGCGCCATGACAAGCCGCTGATGTCGGAGATCATCCTCGTCTCCAGCCACAACCCCTGGGCGCCCATCCCCAAGATGATCGGCTGGGACGAACTCGGCGACGGTTCCGTCTACGACGCCATCAAGAAGGCGGGTAAGGACCCCAAGGAGGTGTGGAAGGACCCCGCACAGGTACGGAACGAGTACCGCCGCGCGATCCAGTACTCGCTGCACAGCCTCATCTCGTACATGGAGAAGTACGGCAACAAGAACACCGTGCTGGTCTTCCTCGGCGACCACCAGCCCGTGCCGACCGTCACCGGCGAGAACGCCAGCCGCGATGTGCCGGTCGCCCTCGTCGCCCACGACCCCGCCGTGCTGGACCGGGTCTCCGGCTGGAACTGGCAGAACGGCCTGAAGCCCGGCCCGAAGACCCCGGTTTGGCGGATGGACACCTTCCGCGACCGCTTCCTGACCGCTTTCGGCCCCCGGCCGGGAGAGACGAAGGGAGGGACGCCGGAGCGGTCGGAACACTGACAGCAGAGTCGGCGCACCACCTCCGCGAGGCCCCGCTCCGCGCCTGACGCCCAGGGCCGCTCCCCCCCCCCCGGGAGCGGCCCTGCTCCGTTCGACAGCCATGGCACACCGCCGGAGAATTGGAGAGGTGAGGAGGGGCAGGCCATGACTATCCGCATAGCCACTTTCAACTGCGAAAACCTCTTCCGGCGGCCCATCGTTTTCAGCGCCGGGAACGACTCGGTGCACAACGCCGTGCTGGAGGACTTCAGAAAACTCGTCGGCATCCTCGATCACCACACGTATACGGCCGACGACAAGACAAAGATCATCGACCTTCTCAAGAAGCACAGCGTCGATGTCTCCCAGGAAATCTCCACCCAGACGATCCTGCTGAACGAGCCGCGCGGACAGGCCCGGCTGCTCAAGGGCGACGGCAGGAACATCGAGGTCAGGGCCGAGGTCACGGGACGGTCCGCCTGGGTCGGCTGGGCCGAACTGGTCAAGGGCGACCTCAGCTGGGACGCCGTCAAGAACACCGCCAGGGTGATTGCCGAGGTGAACGCCGACATCCTGCTGACGGTCGAAGTCGAGGACCGGCTCACCCTGCACCGCTTCAACCGACAGGTGCTGGCGGGCCAATTCGACGCGGAACCCTATCCGTTCAACATGCTGATCGATGGCAATGACATTCGCGGTATCGACGTGGGGCTGTTCAGCCGGCACCCGATCACCTCCGTACGCTCGCACATCTTCGACATGAAGGATTCCCGGGAAATCTTCAGCCGGGACTGCCCGGAATTCGAGATCGATATCGATGGCGAACCGCTCTGGCTCCTAGGGAACCACTTCAAGAGCAAGCTCGGCGGCGGAGGCGCGGACAAGCGCAAGCTCCAGGGCGAGCGCGTCGCCCAGCTCTACCGGGCCGCACTCAAGCGCTCGGCCCATGTCGTGGTCGCCGGGGACCTCAACGACACCCCGGGCAGCCCACCGCTCACGTTCCTGGAGGCCACCAGCCTGAAGGACGCGATGACCCACGACAGTTACGAGGGACCGCCCGGCACCCACGGGAAGTGCACGAGCCGCAACGACAAGATCGACTACCTGATGTTCTCGCCGCAGCTGTTCGCCAAGGTGGACACGGTCGAGGTGGAGCGGCGCGGGATCTTCGAGTTCGGCACCCCGTTCGACACCGTGACCGGCCCCGGCGACCAGGCATCCGACCACGCTGCCGTCGTCGCCGAACTCGACCTGTAATCCGGCCCGGCGGCACGTCGGGGCTCGCCCGCACACCTCAGCCGTCAGGCCGTCAGCCCATTGATCATGCGGTCGAGAAGGCGGTCGAACACGGCCTGCGGTGCCGAGTCATGACCCGGCACCGCCAGGGCCTGCGCGAGGTGGGGATAGCTGCCCCCGGCGGCAACGGACCGGAGGTAGCGGTCCTGCGCGTCCAGGAGTTCACCGGAGGCGGGCCCACCGGCTTCCACCGCCCGCTCCTGGGCGAGTTCATAGGAAACGTGGCTGGCCACGAAGCCGGTGAGCAGGCTGAACGTCTCCAGTAGGGCCGGCGCCTCCAGCCCTACGGGGGCGAGGACGGCGAGGGCGTACTCCAGGGCGGCGAGCGCGTTCGGGCCGAGCGTCTGCCGGGCCGAGAGCGCCCCGGGGAGCCACGGATGGCGCCGCATGATCATGCGCTGCTCCTGCGCGAACTGCCGCAGGTCGGCCCGCCAGTTGCCGGACGGCGCAGCCGGCAGCCCGTGCTCGCCGCTCACCTGGTCGATCATCAGCTCCAGCAGCGTCTCCTTGGTGGGGACGTAGCTGTAGAGCGACATCGTGCCCGCCCCGATCCGGGCCGCGACCGCACGCATGGTGACCGCGGCGAGCCCTTCGGCATCGGCGAGGGCAATGGCCGCGGTGGTGATGGCGGCGCGGCTGTGGGCGGGCGGCCGCCCCCGCCGCGGGCGTTCGGCCTGCGACCAGAGCTGCTCGGGATCCACACCGGCACTACGGCCGGACGAGCCTGTACGGGGCACGGCAACCTCTCCTCACTCCTGGCGCCATCCAATCACCCCTCCTCTCACACACCGCACGCCGTACGGGAATTCGGCCGGCCGTCAGCTCTGCGCGACCGGCCGGACGACGACCTCGTTCACATCGACCGCGGCGGGCTGCTCGATGGCGAACGCGATGGCGCGGGCGATCGCGTCGGGCGGTATGGCGATGTCGTCCCGCATCTTCGTGATCTCCGCCCGGACCCGGCTGTTGCTGGACGCTTCGGCGAAGTCGGTGGCGGTCACCCCCGGCGAGACGGTGGTCACCCGCAGCGCATCGCCGGCCTCCTGGCGCAGCCCTTCACAGATCGCCCGGACCGCGAACTTGGTACCGGCGTAGACCGCCATGGCGGGGACGACACGAAAGGCGGCCGTGGAGGCGACGGTGACGAAGTGCCCGGTGCCCTGCGCACGGAAGACCGGCAGCGCGGCGGCGATGCCGTGCAGCACGCCCTTCACATTGACGTCGACCATCCGGTCCCACTCCTCGACGCGCAGATCATCGAGCGGCGAGATCGTGCCCACTCCGGCGTTGCTGACCAGGACATCGAGCCGCCCGAAACGCTCACCGGCCAGCGCGACCAGCGCCTCAAGATCCTCCCGCCGGGTCACATCGGTACGGAGCTGCACCGCCGCGCCACCCGCCCGCTCGATCCGCTCCACCACCTCCGCCAGCCGCTCGGACCGCCGCCCACCGAGAACCAGCCGCGCACCCCGCTCCGCGAGCAACAACGCGGTCGCCGCACCGATACCGCTGCCGGCTCCCGTAACAGCCACCACTTTTCCTTCAATTCCAGCGATTCCAGCGATTCCAGACATGGGGAATTTCCTTCCTTCTCGGGGGGAGAGGGGGCCGGGAGGGGCGCCGCAGCCCGTGGCACGCCGCGGCCGACCGCCGGAGCCGTGTCACGCCGCCATCCGTCCAGTCGCCGTCAGTCGCCGTCCGGCCTTCGCCCACCACCACCCTCCACCACCCTTAGCCTGGTATCCAGAACGTACTTATTCTGGAACTGAGGCTGCTATGCCACCGCCCCCGCCATCGGACCAACGCCACCAACTGGGTGCGTTCCTGCGCAGCCGCCGGGAACGCCTCACTCCGGCCGAGGTCGGCCTGCCGCAGACCGCCCGTCGCCGGACGCCGGGCCTGCGCCGGGAGGAGCTGGCGCTGCTGGCCGGCATCAGCGCCACCTGGTACACGTACCTGGAGCAAGGACGCGAGATCCGCGTCTCCGAACAGGTGCTGACCGCCCTGTCCACCGCACTACGGCTCGACCGCCACGAGCACGCCCACCTGCTCCAACTGGCCGGCCACGCTCCCGCGGACGCACCCGAGGACCGCGAACCGCTCACTCCCGAGGCCGCAGCCGTACCGCTCCTGCTCCAGCCGCACCCCACGTACCTCATCGACGGCACCTACGACGTCCTCAGCCACAACCAGGCGGCCGAAGCGCTCTTCCCCCGCCTCATCGACAACACGGCACAGCGCCCGCCCAACCTCCTCCGCTGGACGTTCCTCGAACCGGTGGCGCGCGACATCGTGCTCGACTGGGAACCGGAGGCCCGCGCCCTCCTCGCCCGCCTCCGCACCCAGTCCGAACGCCACCCCGCCGACCCGCGCTACCCCCGCCTCATCGACGAGCTGACCACCCACAGCCCCGAAGCACGCGCCTGGTGGCCCCACTACGAGATCCAGCCCCGCCACAGCGGCCACAAACGCCTACACCACCCCCAACACGGCCCGGTCGCATACGCCTACACGGCCTTCCACCTGGCCGAACAACCGGACCAGACCCTGGTGGTCTACGTCGATGCGGCGACGGCATCCGGGCAGCCGGTGCCGGGGAGTTGAGACCGTGGCGTGTCAGGACGCGCGGTGAAAGCGGCGGTGCAGTTCCCGCACCTGCTCCGCCAGGCCGGGAACCGGGCCCTCCACCACGAGGTCGGGAACGACGTCCCGGATCGGGAGGGCGCGCACGGGAGGGGCCGGAACGTCCAACTCGTCGCGCCAGGACGTCAGTTGCTGGGAAGAGCTCACGTACACGATGCGCCCCAGTCCGACCCAGCCGTGCGCGGCGGCGCACATCGGGCAGTGCTCACCGGAGGTGTAGACGGTCGCCGCCGTCCGTTCCTCGGGGGACAGGTTCGCCGCGGCCCAGCGCGCCAGCTCGAATTCCGGGTGACGGGTCCGGTCGCCCGAAGCCACCCGGTTGTGGTCCTCGGCGAGAACGCTCCCGTCCCCGCCGACGAGCACGGAGCCGAACGGTTCGTCGCCCGCCTCCAGCGCCTCGGTCGCCAGCTCCACGCAGCGGCGCAGGTACCGCAGTTCAGTCTCGTTCACAACGATGCTCCCCACACGCGGTCTCCAGGGATGCTAAGCCTTCGCGCGCCCTCGACATGCCGGGAATGGGCACCGCGCGGGCCCCGTCAACTGACGCGGTTGGCCGATGCCGCTACGCCGCCGACCGTTCGGCCTGCTCCGCCAGCCGGTGACTCACTCCACGGGCGGTTTCCTCACTCCACGGGCGGGTTTCCGCACTCCACGGTCAGCTCGGCCTCGATGAGGTCGGCCGCCCGCTGGGTGCCGCCCTCATCGGCCATCTCCCGCTGGATGGCCGCAAGACGCCGCGCCACCTCCGGGTCGTCGACAAGCGCGAGCACCGCCTCCCGCAAGGTGTCGGCATCCGCCTCGTCCATCGGCACATGGCGTGCCACCCCGAGCCCCTGAAGCATGTCCGCGTTACCGAACTGGTCGACGGCCTGCGGAACGGCCACCATGGGCGTGCCGGTTGCCAGACCCTCCTGGCTGCCCCCCGCCCCGGCATGCGTAATGAACGCATCGGCCTTCCTCAGGATCGCCAACTGAGGCACCCACGCCCGCACTTCCACGTTCCCAGGAATCTCCCCCAGCTCCTCGGCCGCGACATGCTTGCCCACCTGAAGCACAACATGCCAGCCCGGCAGATCACCGAACGCCTTGACACACTCGCGGTAAAAACCGGGCTGCTTGGTGAAGGACGAGCCGAGCGAAACCAGCAACACCCGCTCGGCACCCACGGGCCGCTCCCAGTCCCCCTGCGCCGCCCGCTCTCCCTGGCAGGCGCCAACAAAGGAGTGGACCTTCCCATCCACCCGCTCGGCATGCGGCTGCAGCGCCTTCGGGATGAGCACGATCGAACGCCCGGGCCGCCCGACGAACGGATCGGGATGCTGCGAAATCCCGTTCTCCATCAGCCAATTGGCGAACTTCTCGTAGTACGCCCGCCCCCGCTCGGTCGCCCTCGGCTCCGCCCACATCGGCTCGGCGACCTCCTCCTCATACCCCTCCCACGCCACGAGGTTCGGCGAGAGCGAGACCGCCGGCACCCCCCAGCGATGGGCGAGCACACGCGCCGGGTACGAGGTGATGTCATGCAGCACGAGATCCGGCTCATCACCTCGATAGGCCTCGATGAGCTGCGGCAGCACCTGGATCGCGTCGTCGAGAAACGGCTCGACGTTGTCGAGAAGCGTGGTCCCCCACGCTGACGGGTCGTCGTCGGGCGAGGGCAGCGTAGTGCGGTACAGGACAGGCTCGGCACCGGTCTCGGCAACCTTTTCCTCGAAAAGGTGCGGGATCGCGTACGTGACGCGGTGCCCACGGGCAACGAGCTCGCGGATCACTTCGAGGCTCGGGTTCACGTGCCCATGGGCGGCGATGGAGAACATGGCGATGTGGGCAGGTTTTTTGCGTTCCGGGTTCGTCATGGCCACACGGTAGGCGAGACGAAACGTCTCGTGCAATATGTTTCCGGTACGTGCCTCGTGGGGTGCTCGCCGGGCCGTTCATCGAACGGCTCCAGCCCGAGCCGCTCGGAGTGGAACCGCCGTAACCGCTCCAGATCCTGGGCCGGAAGCCTGGTCGCCACCCGCGCCAGAGAGGAAGCGGCGAAGGCTCTGCCGGGACCCGCCTGTGCCGCGCGTTCAGTGACCGGCGTGGGCCGAGCGGAGGACCGCCTTCGCTTGCCCGGCCGGCGCGGTCTGCCGGGTGGGGCGTCTAGCGGAAGATCCGGAAAGTTACTACCATGCGCACGATCAGGCCACCGCCGGGTCGGTCCGACGATCTTCCCTGGAAGGGCGGGAACACACTCCGCTGCAAGAGCTCCGTTCACATCTGGGAGGGAACGGTGTCGCAGTCCCGCAGGTTCTCGAGTCGTCTCACTGGCTGGTTTCCATCGGCCGCCCACTACACTGCGTGGCCCGTCCTGTTGAGCACGGTCGGCTCCTCAAGGGGGAGTGGTTCGCACCGCGGCAGGGAGATCCAGTGAAAGACGTCGGGTCGGTGCGTACTGTCGTATACCGGGAGGATGAGCCCAATCCTGGCGACTTCCAGGCCAGTGCGAGCATCGTGCAGGCGGGTTTCTTCTGCTGGGAGATCGCCACTGGCGAGGTGAGCTGCGATCCGCTCACCCTCGCGCTGCATGGCATGCCCGAGAGCGGCCCGTCGGGCATCTCGAGCTTCCTGGCCTCAGTGCACGAGTCCGATCTGGCCGATGTGCGGGATGCCTTGGGGCTGATATCGGAATCCTGCGGCAACTACCAGATCGAGTACCGCGTCACCTCCGACGACGGCCGGCACCGGTCCCTGGAAGCCCGGGGCCGCGTCCTGCCCGGCGCTGACGGGCTGCCGGCCCGCATGGTCGGAGTGGTCATGGACACCACGGCCGTCCATGAGCGCCACGAGGCGGAGAGGCGGCGGCTGTACGAGCGCGCGAGCCGTGACCGCTGGATGCAGGAGCTGACTGCGGCTCTGGCCGCCGCAGTGACGGTCAAGGACATCATGACCGCTGCACAGGCGGGACTGCGTACCTTCGGAGCGGATGCGCTGGCGGTGATCGCCCCGGAGGAGGACCGGTTGACCGTCGTCGCCTCGTGCGCCGACGACGAGCAGGGCGAGGACTCCATAGGAGTCCTCGACGCCACGGCCCGCACGCTCGTGAAGGAGTCACTCGACCGTAGGGCGCCCGTCCTCATCGGCTCCGAGGACGCGCTGCGCACCAGCTATCCGCACCTGGCACCGCTCGCGCCGTCGGCCCGGCAGGCGTGGGCGGCACTGCCGCTCACGGACTCGCGCGGCCGCGTCAGTTCCTGCCTCGTCAGTTTCCCCGAGCCGCAGGAATTCCTGCTCGAGGAGCGGGCCCTCCTGGTCGCCGCCATGGGACTGCTCGCCCAGTCACTGGAGCGAGCCGGCATGTACGAGTCGGAACACGCGCTCGCGACCGAGCTCCAACGTGGCATGCTGCCGCGCGGGCCGCTCACGGTGCCGGGTGTCACCATCGCCGCCCGCTACCAGGCCGCCACCTCCGGCATGTGGATCGGTGGCGACTGGTACGACGCCATCAGCCTGCCCGACGGCGGCGTGGCGCTGGTCATCGGAGATGTGCAGGGACACAGCGTGCACGCCGCGTCCCTCATGGGGCGGCTGCGCACCGCCGTGCACGCCTACGCGAACGAAGGACACCCGCCCGCGGCCGTCCTGGAACGCACCAACCGCCTGCTGACCGAGCTGAACACCGACCCGGACCGGGCCCTGTTCGCCACGTGCTGCTACCTCGCACTCACCCCGTCCGACGGAACGCTCCGGGTGTGCCGGGCGGGCCATCCGCCCCCAGCGCTGATCACGCCCCGCAAGCCGCCGCGCCTCCTGGAGGTCCCCGGCGGCCTCCCTCTGGGGATCGACCGGGAGCAGCGGTACCCGACCACCCGCCTGCGCATCGCTCCGGGCAGTGTGCTCGCGCTGACCACCGACGGCCTGCTCGAGGCCGTGAACAAGGACATCGACCAGGGCTTCGAGAGGTTTCTCCAGGGTCTGCGAGGGGCTCCCACGGCGGACCTGGAGACTGTTGTCGACAACCTCCTTGCCGGTACGCAGAAGGCTCACGGCCTGGGCGACGACGTCGCTGTGCTCCTGGCTCGTCTGAACAGGCCCGGTCGCCGCAACTGACCCGGGCCTGACCTGGCCTGTCCTCAACCAGCTTGGATCGCCGGGTACTTGTCTCCACGACCAACCGAATTTCCCGGTCTGTGGTGCTGCCCGGCGCAAGGCAAAGAGCACCAAAGAAACCAGGCCCCGGTCAAAGATCATTGACGGGCAGGGTAATTTACATCGGTGGTTGGGATTGCCTGGTCATGCTCCATGCGGGCCTTGGCGTGCTGCATCGGCAATGTCGCTGGATGTCGCGAACGGCAGAGAATTATCGAAAAGTGAGCTGACGTATGGAAAATTTCCGGATCCCGGCCCTTTACGTACCCGTACCGGCAGCGCTCAATCCGGAACTCCAGGAGGTCACGGCGGCCGCTGAGGCGTGGTTGGACGAGTTCGGTCTGGTGCCGACCGAGGAGGCGCGTCGGCATGTGCAGCGCACTCGTGTGGACCGGCTCACCGCGTGGCTGTGCCCGAACGCCTCACGGGAGGCGCTGACGCTGATCACCCAGTGGAACGGGTGGCTGTTCCAGTTGGACGACCAGTTCGACGACGACCCGGTGCGCGGTTACCGGCCCGAGCAGTGGCGGGAGGCGTTCGGGCCGTTGTTCGCCGTATTCGACGGAAACGTTACGGCTGGGCCACTGGCGCGTTCCTTGGCCGATCTGTGGCGCCGCACGACGGCTGTCCGTTCTTCCGCATGGCAGCGCAGATTCATCCCGCACCTGTTGTGGTATTTCGAAAGCTACCGGGCCGATATGATTCATCGGGAGGAAGGGCGAATACCCGGCCTCCAGCAATATCTCGCCCACCGCCGCGCCTCATTCGCATTCGACGCCGTCCTGGACCTGATGGAAATCGGTACCGGTGTGGACCTGCCCGACCAACTGCATGCGAACCCGGCCTTCGCGGACATGCGAGAGGCAGTGATCTATGCGAATGCCTGCATCAACGATCTCTACTCGCTGCCCAAAGAACTCGCCCATGACTATGCGTTCAACGCCGTCACGGTGATCTGCCACCATCACCGGTGCAGCCTCCAGGAGGCGGTGGAGCGCGTGGCCGTGATGCAGGCCGGATACGTCCAGCGCATCCTCGATCTTGAACGGGTCCTGCCCGCGCGGCTGGAGCGTTCCGGCCTTGCCGACGACGTCATCGCCGACGCGCTCCGCTGTGTCAGGGACTTCCACGCGCTCACCGCCGGGAACGTCGCTTGGTCGAAGGAGACCGGGCGCTATGCGGAGATAGAGGCCAAACCGACCTATCTGGCGGACTTGTTCATTCCGTAGGACCCGTCGGCCGTCGCCCAAGCGTGTCAGGGCGCACGACCTGTCATTCCCCGGTCGGTGCCGGGCGAGCCCTGTGGGGCATGAGGCCCCCGGTACGTCCCGAACGGGGTACTCAGCTTGACGCCCGTCCCTCCGATCCCTCAGTACCTCGCCGGGTTTTGGTCGAGGTACTGCTGGTGGCGGCGGCTGCGTGTCGATGTTGTGGTCCGGGACCTACCAGGCCCGCGGCCCCCTGCCACCCACAGGGCGTGCGTCGGGCCCGTGCGGTCCGGCCGGAAACACGGCTGCTCTGACGCTGCGGTGCCGGCGGCAACCCGAGCGAATCCAGTCGTGGCCCCTTACCCTTGACGTGGGGCACAGGTCAACCTCGCCGGGTGATGGAGATGCTCGACCTTTCCTCCGCGCTGTCCGATGTCCCGCCTCTACGGGGCCAGGCGCCATGGCCCCATCACGAATACGTCAAGGGTTGGGGTGTCTTCGGACTGCCTTTCGCATCCGGTCACGTCCTCGCCCTGCGCGTCTTTCCGGAGAACTGCTTCAGTCCCTACCGCACGCTGTGGCATCGCGACCCGAACGGCAGTTGGTCGATTTACGTCGACGGGCCACGACTGGACACCGCATGCCCCAGGTATTACGGCGCTGCCTGCGCCCACACCGGGTATGCCCGGATCGGGCTCACGTGGACGGGCCCTGCCACCTTGCGGGTGACGATGGATTCCCCCTCCCTGGACTGGACCCTCACTGCCTCCGCGACACGATTCCTTGGCCTCCTCAACGGCATCAGTGGGGCGCTGCCGCTCGCCACTTGGCGCTCTCGACTCCTGGTGCGGGCCCGCGAGCGCCTGGCTCGTGCGCTGGGAATGGGGGACCTTCAGCTCTCCGGCACGATGCCGAGCGGTCACACCGGAACGCTCATGCCACAGCGGATGTACTTCGTCGACGATTCGAGTGCCACATTCGAGGGCGTCGACCTCGGGCGCCCGGTCCAGCTGACGGAGAACCCGCGCATCGGTGACGTGCCCCTGCCGGCCCGTGGGGTTCTGGCCATCGGCCAGGCGGCATGGGAGATTCTCGACCCGGCGGAATACGAACGCACGCGTACCGAGACCGCCCGGGATCTCTCCCTCCCGGGAGAGGGCGGTCCCGAGGGGCGAAAAGCTGATTGAGCCCCGCACTGCGTAGATACGGAAGGGCCCTCTCTGAGGCCGGCATCGCAGTTGCACTTGGGTCAGCCGTTGTCAGGGGTGCTGATGACGACAAGCGGCACGACTGTCGCCGCCCAGAAGGCCACGACCAGAACGCTGAATAGTCGCTGTCTCACAGGCACTCACCGCCCGTTGGCGTCACGCGCCAGAACCGCGTGACGGTCTCGCGGTACCCGCGGTGCGAGGGGTGTTGGCCGGTATGCGAGAAGGCCCAGTCTCGTGCGGTCTTGAATTCTTCCGAGGGATCTGCTGCGGCGTCGCAGGACATGCACTCCAACTCGTGCACCATCTCCGGGGCTTCCGGAGCGGTCTCCGGTCCCATCGTCCATCTGAGGTAGCGGAAGACGGACCTGGTCACAGTCCACTCCTGCTGTGAGCGTTGAGTTCTGCCACTCGTGAGCTCAGATCGTCACGGGAACCGAGTGCGCGTAGGTCCTGCGGACGTGCGTCCCATTCGATCCCGCCTTGGGGCGGACGCAGTTGTACGTGCGACCACATGACGTCCATGACCCGGCCGACCCGGCCGCTCCTGGTGTCCAGCGTCAAAGTGCCCACCGCAGGGGCTTTCTTGTCGCTCATGCAAGGAGGATCACGGCGACGCCCAGGACGTAGGAACCTCGCCCAAAACCCATTTTGGGACGTCCCAGAGGAGGTAGAACGTCCCTAGCAACGTCCCAACTTCCAGGGAGAGACTGCGGATGCCGAACGAGAGGCTTCGAGCCGCCATGGCAGCCGGAGGGTGGACCCATGCCACCCTCGCAGCCAGGGCCCAGGTGGACCCCAAGTCCGTTGAGCGGTGGGTCAACTTGGGTCGGACCCCGCGACGGGCGACGGCCCTGCTGGCGGCTGAGACGTTAGGAGAAGACGTGCATGCACTTTGGCCGGCGCTCAGGCAAGCACGCTCTGCCCGCGCTGTCAGCTCCGAGCTGGTCGCGTTGTACGACCAGCGCGCGGACGTTCCCGTTTCCACGTTCACGGACATGCTGGCGGAGGGCCGCGAGAACATCGACGTACTCGTCTACGCGGCGGTCTTCCTGCACGAGGGGTTTCCCCGCCTGAACGATCTGCTCCGCGAGCGCGCCGCCGAAGGGTGCTCTGTCCGCATCGCGTTGGGTGATGCGGAGAGCGAAAACGTGCGGCAGCGCGGCGAGGAGGAACGGTTCGGGCACGGCATCGAATCGCGTTGCCGGCTGGCCCTCATGCACTACCGGCCGCTCCTCGGGGTACCCGGAGTCGAGATCCGGACCCACGGAACCACGCTGTACAACTCCATCTACCGGGCGGACGATCAGCTCCTGGCCAATGCCCATGTCTGGGGCGTGAACGCCTATGGAGCACCGGTATGGCACCTTCGTCGCAACGGGGATGGTGGCATCTTCGACACCTATGCCCAGAGCTTCGACGCGGTCTGGACGACGGCGAAGCCTGTACCCGAGGAGTGAACCCTGTCGCGCACCGAGTATTACGACGATCCCGATGCCCCCGAGCCCAACAGTCTCGTCGTTGCCGCTTCAGCCGTGGTGCCCGACGACGAGGGCCGCATCCTGCTCCAGCGGCGCCGGGACAACGACCTCTGGGCCCTGCCCGGCGGCGGCATGGAGATGACCGACTCCCTTCCCGGCACCGCGGTCCGGGAGGTCAAGGAGGAGACCGGGCTGGATGTGGAGATCACGGGGCTGGTGGGGACGTACACCGATCCCCGTCATGTGATCGCCTATACCGACGGGGAGGTGCGGCGGCAGTTCAACGTGTGCTTTACCGCGCGTGTCGTCGGGGGGCAGCTTGCCATCTCGGATGAGTCGACGGAGCTGCGGTTCATCCACCCCGATGAGATCGGCGATCTCCCGATGCACCACACGCAGGAGCTGCGTATTCGACACTTCCTGGAGCGTCGGGAGCGCCCCTACCTGGGGTGACGACTCCGAGGTCAGTCCCTGGCCGGAGCCATGCCCACCTGGCAGCTCACGCTCGTCCCTAACGGGTTGTGTTGGCCCGTGATTGGCTCGCCCGGTCAGTGGATGACGACGCCTGGGACAAGGGCGGCGAGGCCGGAGACAAAGCTCCCTACGCCTGCGAGCGTGACGATGATGGCCTTGCCGTCCGAGAACAGGCCCGAGCAGAAGGCGCGTAGCTGGCGTCGGAGGACCAACACCTTGAGTTTCTCCCAGCGGTGCTGGCCGACCTGCGGACATCCCATGAGAAGTCCCGAAGCATTGTTCCGGCAGCCGTCATCTCTCCCTCGGACCGGAGCACCACACGTAACAGGGGCTCGGAAGAAGCACCACGCGGTAGTGACTGCTGAGAGCACGATCACCACGACTGGTCCTGCCGCATGGTTGATCCACGCGGCGATCAGCAGAAGGCCACTTAGGACCCCCCACCACTTGCCCAGACCACCAAGCCCTTTTCCTGCTGCCCCCGAGGTTGCCATAGCCTGCATTTTGGTGGGTCTGCTCCCGCCGTCTGTACGGTGCTGCCCCTCCTTGGCTAGAAAGCGGCGCAGGTAGGCGGATGCGTGCTGGTTGCGGGATTTGCCTGGCTATGTCATCCGTGCCAAGCGGGGCGTTAGTCCGTACGCCCTGTTCCGGCCGAGATTCCCAAGGCCAGTCCTCGACGGGCGCGACCCCGTCGGACACGGGCCCCAGCCGCCTTCAGAAAGATACTGCTGGTGCGTGCCCTCACTTGCTCATCGTTCGATGAAGCGGGGGTCCGTCCATGCGGTGATCGGTTGGTCGGCGACTGAGTAGATCTCCAGGGCGGAAAGGTAGCCGCCCTCGGTGCAGACCATGACGCCGGCCGAGTACGGGGCGTCGTACCAGGCATCCACGGCCGGATTGTCATGCGACGGCGCAGGAGCCGCCGCCGTACGGTCCACTTCCAGATCGACCGTCACGCAGCCGCAGCCACACCTGCCCACCACCCGTGTGTGGGGAAGCTGGGCCAGCAGGGCGTTGCTCACCGGATCCGAGCCGGCCAGCAGCGCCTGCAGCGTCGCCGTGGCTTCCGGCGACAGTTGCTCAGCCATCCGCCCTTGCCACGCCGATCGGGCAAGAGACGCCCGTCCCGCCGACGCCGCAGTACCCGGCCGGGTTCTTGTCCAAGTACTGCTGGTGGTAGCCCTCCGCCGGGTAGAACGGGCGGCCGGTGGCGGGGAGGATTTCGGTGGTGATGTCGCCGTGGCCGGCGTTGCGCAGGACGGTGCGGTAGGCGTCGCGGGAGGCTTCGGCGGCCTGTTGCTGGGCGGGGGAGTGGGTGTAGATGGCGGAGCGGTATTGGGTGCCTACGTCGTTGCCCTGGCGGAAGCCCTGGGTGGGGTCGTGGGACTCCCAGAAGAGCTTCAGGAGGGTCGTGTACGGGACGACCTTGGGGTCGTAGACGACGCGGACGGCCTCGGTGTGGCCGGTGTGGCCGCTACAGACCTCTTCGTAGGTGGGGTTCGGGGTGTGGCCGCCCTGGTAGCCGACCAGGGTGGTCCAGACGCCCTCGGTCTGCCAGAACTTCCGCTCGGCGCCCCAGAAGCAGCCCAGCCCGAAGTCGGCGATCTCCAGGCCGTCCGGGTACGGGCCGAGCAGCGGGTTGCCGAGGACGGTGTGCCGGTCGGGGACGGCGAAGGCCCGCTCGGGGCGGCCTTCCAGCGCCTCCTCCGGGGTGGGGAGCTGGTTCTTGAAGCGGGAGAACAGCACGGGGATCAGCTCCTGAGGGTGAGGAAGGGAAGGGGGGCGACCTGGCGGGCGCTGGGGCGGGGGCGGTGTGCGTACGGCTGCACTGGGAGGAACGCCCGCAGGGCAATAGGCATTCCGGCCTCCGAACTCAGTTCCCGGGTGTCCGAACTCAGCTCCCGGATGGCGGAAACCCCGCAGAGGTCCCCCCGAGCTGTTCCCAGCCGGCGATGGCCAGGGCGCGGTAGGCGGCGTATTCGGCGGCGGGGCTGTGGCCGTAGGACCAGGGGACGGCGCCTACGTGGCCGTCGACGAGGCGGAGCTGTTCCATGGCTTCGGCGTAGCGCTCGGCGCGTACCAGGAACCAGACCAGGAGATGGCGGACGTGGGGGGCCATGGGGTGGTCGGTGGGGGCCTCGCGGAGGGCGAAGTGGGCGCCCTCGATGGCGCGCTCGACGACCGCGCTCTGATAGAGGCTGCGGACCATGTTGGCCTCGGGGAGGTGCTCGTAGACCGCGAAGAGGGGGAGGGCCGGGAGGAGGGTCCCCTTGGGGGCGGCGGACGCGGCGCGCTCGGCGAAGGACTCGGCCTGTTCGCGGGAGCCGTGCCACTTCTGCGACCAGTAGGGGAGCGCGGCGAGGTGGGCGCCCATGTGCTGCGGGGCGCGCTGGGCGACCTTGGACCAGAGCTCCTCGTAGTCGGCGGGGCGGTCGTGCAGTCCGCGGGCGATCGCCAGCTCGGTGATGTACGGGATCGGGCTGCCGGGGGCCAGCAGCGCCGCTTCCCGGCAGACCGTACGGGCCTCTTCCAGAATCATCCGGAAGTCCTGGGAGCCCGGGTCGCGCAGCGCCTGGACGACGAGGAACTGGGCGTGCGTCTGAGCGCCGCCGGGGTCCTTGGGGGCTTCCGAGCGCCAGGTGCGCAGCCAGATCCCGCCGGTCCGGCCGCCGTCGCCGTACCCCGGGCCCGCACCGCGCAGCTGCTGCTCCGAGGCCTCCTCGGCGGCCAGCTCGAAGGCCGCGGCACCGGCCAGCGTCTGCACCCGCTGCCAGCGGCGCTCCCAGTCGTCGCCGGTGGACTTCAGCAGCTCGGCGGCCGGGCGCCAGTCGTGCGTGCGGCGCATCTCGGCGAGCGCGTCGGCCAGTTCCTGGTCCGGGCCGGGCAGGCGGACGTCGAGTTCCTCCAGCGGTACGAAGCCGTAGCCCGCCATCGGGTCGGAGGCCACCACCAGGCCCTGCCGGGTGTGCTGCACGGCCCGTCGGCGCCGCATCCAGGGCAGGAAGACGAGGCCGCCGAGCGCGAGCGCGGCGAAGAGAACCAGCAGAGCGTCCATGTGGGGTGTCCTGTACCTGAAATTCTTGTAACGGCTGCCTGGGACCTGCGGTGCGGCGGAGGCGTGGGCGACGGGTGCGAGGGGCGGTGTGCGGCGGGCGGCGGGGGAACCGCTGTGCGGATCCTCGTATGTATCCACTATCCAGCCAACCAGAAAGTTCCGGAAAGTTCGGTTGCGCGGACGACTACCCTCGGCAGGCATGAGCGATCAGCGCGAAGAGCGCCACCAGCATTTCGAAACCCGTGCCATCCACGCAGGTCAGGAGCCTGACGAGGTGACCGGTGCGGTAGTACCTCCCATCTACCAGGTATCCACGTACAAGCAGGACGGCGTGGGCGGGCTCCGCGGCGGCTACGAGTACAGCCGCAGCGCCAACCCGACCCGTACCGCCCTTGAAGAGAACCTCGCAGCCCTGGACGGCGGCCGCCGCGGCCTCGCCTTCGCCTCCGGCCTCGCCGCCGAGGACTGCCTGCTGCGGACCCTGCTGACCCCCGGCGACCATGTCGTCATCCCCAATGACGCCTACGGCGGCACGTTCCGTCTCATCTCCAAGGTCGTCGAGCGCTGGGGCGTGGAGTGGTCGGTGGCCGACACCTCCGACCCGCAGGCCGTGCGCGCCGCACTGCGGCCCCGTACGAAGGCGATCTGGGTGGAGACGCCCAGCAACCCGCTGCTGGGCATCACCGACATCGCGGCGCTCGCCGCCGTCGCCCGGGACGCCGGGGTCAAGCTCGTCGTCGACAACACCTTCGCGAGCCCCTACCTCCAGCAGCCGCTCGCCCTCGGCGCCGATGTGGTGGTCTACTCCACGACCAAGTACATGGGCGGGCACTCGGACGTCGTCGGCGGCGCCCTGGTCGTCGGCGACGACACCCTCGGTGAGGAACTCGCCTACCACCAGAACGCGATGGGCGCGGTCTCCGGCCCGTTCGACGCCTGGCTGGTGATGCGCGGCATCAAGACGCTCGCCGTCCGTATGGACCGGCACAGCGCCAACGCGGAGCGCATCGCGGAGCTGCTGAGCAGCCACAACAAGGTGACCCAGGTCTACTACCCCGGGCTGGCCGAGCACCCGGGCCACGACGTGGCCACCAAGCAGATGCGGTCCTACGGCGGCATGGTGTCGTTCCGGGTCGCGGGCGGCGAGCAGGAAGCCGTGGAGGTCTGCAACCGGGCCAAGCTGTTCACCCTCGGTGAGTCGCTGGGCGGCGTCGAGTCGCTGATCGAGCACCCGGGGCGGATGACGCACGCCTCGACGGCCGGGTCGCTCCTGGAGGTCCCCGCCGACCTCGTGCGCCTCTCGGTCGGCATCGAGTCCGTCGACGACCTGCTGGCCGACCTCACGCAGGCGCTGGGCTGACGGGACACCCGCCGGCTCCGCCGTTCACCACCCCTCCACGCGAGGGGTGGTGTGGGCCGGCGAGGGCAGCCACGGCTGGGCCGCGGCCGCCCAGACCAGGGCCGCCAGCACCAGGAGCGCGAGCAGCCGGCCGAGGTGCCGCGCCCGCCTGCGGTGGATCATCAGGCGGCGGCCGCGGGCGGTGGCGCGCGCGGCCAGATCGGTGGGGACGAGCGGATGCGGCCCGGCCAGCATCCGCCGTACCTCGGTCTCCTTGCGGTCGGCGGGACTCATGGGGCCGTGAGGTCCGGTGTGGTTCCCGTTCCCGTTCCCGTTTCCGTTGGCGGTGCGGAGTCCGCTGCCGGGAACGGGGCCGGTCCGGGGCGGCGGCTGCGCAGCTCCCCGAGGGCGTGCAGACACAGCGTGTGCACCCGCTCGGAGGGCAGGCCCAGTTGGGCCGCGGTCTGCTCCTCGGCCACGTCCTCGTGAAACCGCAGCACGAGGACCAGCCGCTCCTGCGGGGACAGCCGGTCCAGCAGCCCGCCGCGCGGCCGGCGGTGGCGCCGGGCGGTGTGTGTGAAGAGGGCGGCCAGCTCCTGGCGGGTGTGCGCGTACGGATCGTCGCCGCGCAGCCGGTCCCAGTCGGCGTACGTCCGCGACAGCGCCCGGAGCAGCAACTCCTCGGCGGCCGGGGCGGGCCGGGCGGCGGGCTCGCCGGTCAGCAGGGTGGCGGTGTGCAGCAGCCGGCCCGCCGCGCCCGCCACGAACCGCTCGAACTCCCGGGCGTGGCGGCGCTCCTGCTCCGACCGCCGCTCTCGCACCGCGCCTCCCGGATGACGGACGCACGACCTCCTGGGCTCCTATAGCACGCCAGTACGGTCGGCCGGTCAAGAGGCGGGACGGGCCCGCGGCGCGAGATCCGGGCCCGTGTCAGGTCAGCCGGTGTGCGCGGGCGTCAGGACGTCGGGCCCGTCGGCGGCAAGGCCGCGGTGATGTCGCAGAGGGAGGCGTTGAAGCGCGTCAGGAGTGTGGTGAAGGCGGTGCGCTCCTCCTCGGACCACTGCTCCGTCACCAGGGCCATCAGCGCACGGCGCGAGGTGCGCACCTCGTCCAGACGGGCGTGCCCGCGCTCGGACAGCTGGAGCACCACGGCGCGGCCGTCCTCGGGGTGGGTGGCGCGGCTGACCAGGCCGGAGTCGACCAGCGGGGCGACCTGCCGGGTGACTGTCGAGGAGTCGATGCCCATACCGGCGGCGAGGGCCTTGACGCCCATCGGGCCTTCCTGGTCCAGGCGGTTGAGCAGCAGATACGCGGCGCGGTCCATGGAGTTGCGCGCCTGTCCGACGCCGCCGAGCCGGCTCTGTTCTGCACGGCGGGCGAAGACGGCCACTTGGTGCTGTAGCGCGTCGAGGAGAGCGGGGTCGGTGTGGGTCGTCATGTCCGAAGAGGTGGGCATGGCCGGAAGCTCGCTTCGGTGGAAGTGCGTATGGATGAGAGGACAGCGTACGCGGACCCCGCGCGGAGCGTACCTGTGCTGCCCCTTCCGATAACGCCCCGTAACCCCGGGCGGTCGTACGGGACGCCATCCTGCCCCGCCCGCCGCGCGCCTGATCACCATTCGGGCAGAAAAGGCCCTCCCGTGGGCGAACTGCGAGACTGGCGACATGGCCGACCACACGCCGCGTACGCCGCCTGAGACCGCCGCCGCCGCGCTGCCCGCGCAGGGTCCGGCGGCCGCGATCACGGTCGATGACATCCGGGCGGCGCACAAGATGCTCTCCGGTGTCTCCCGGGCCACCGCGATGGAGGGCAGCCGCTATCTGTCCGGGCTGGTCGGCGCGCCCGTGCACCTGAAGTGCGAGAACCTCCAGCGCACCGGCTCCTTCAAGATCCGTGGCGCGTACGTACGGATCGCCGGGCTCTCGGCGCAGGAGCGGGCGGCCGGTGTGGTGGCCGCGAGCGCCGGCAATCACGCCCAGGGGGTGGCGCTGGCGGCGTCCCTGCTGGGGGTGCGCTCGACGGTGTTCATGCCGGTCGGCGCCCCGTTGCCGAAGGTGGCCGCGACCCGTGAATACGGGGCGGAGGTACGGCTCCAGGGCCATGTGGTGGACGAGACGCTGGCCGCCGCCCAGGAGCACGCGCGCGCGACCGGTGCGGTCTTCATCCACCCCTTCGACCACCACGACATCATCGCCGGGCAGGGCACGGTCGGGCTGGAGATCCTCGAACAGTGCCCGGAGGTACGGACCATCGTCGTCGGGGTCGGCGGCGGCGGGCTGGTGGCCGGGATCGCGCTCGCGGTGAAGGAGCTGCGGCCGGATGTGCGGGTCGTCGGGGTGCAGGCGGCGGGCGCGGCCTGCTATCCGCCGTCGCTGGCGGCCGGGCGTCCGGTGGCGATCGAGGGGCTGTCGACGATGGCCGACGGCATCAAGGTCGGGCGGCCCGGCGAGGTGACCTTCGGGATGGTCGAGGAGCTGGTGGACGAGGTCCGTACGGTCACCGAGGACCAGCTCTCCAGTGCGCTGCTGCTGTGTCTGGAGCGGGCCAAGCTGGTGGTGGAGCCGGCCGGGGCGAGCCCGGTGGCGGCGCTGCTCGCCGACCCGGAGTCCTTCGAGGGGCCGGTGGTCGCGGTGCTGTCCGGCGGCAATGTCGACCCGCTGCTGATGCAGCGCATCCTGCGGCACGGGATGGCCGCCGGCGGGCGCTATCTCTCGCTGCGGCTGCGGCTGACGGACCGGCCGGGGGCGCTGGCGACGCTGCTGGGGGTGCTGTCCGTGGCCGATGCGAACGTCCTCGATGTGGGCCATGTGCGGACGGATCCGCGGCTCGGTCTGACCGAGGTCGAGGTGGAGCTGCATCTGGAGACCAAGGGGCCGGCGCACTGCGGCGAACTGCGGGCGGCGCTGCGCGAGGCGGGGTACTTCGTCACGGAGTGAGGCCGCTGCGACGGATGCGGCAAAAGGGATGGGACCAGGGGGCGTCACGGGTATACGGTGACGCCCCACACGCGTCGGCGAACGTCTGTTTCCCTCCGCTTGCCTCCACCGCCGCGCGCGAAATCTGGAAACTGTATCGCGATGTATCGCGTCTGACCGTAGTATCGCGGCTGCTGGGTGCCGGTGCGTCATGGCGTTCCGTTGCGGACAAACGCCCACAGAGCAGGCATAGACCGCCAACCGTAATATTCGACCTGGAACTGACCCAAGCCATGGGAGTACCCCTATGCCAGGCGCCATTTACGCCGAAGGGCTGGTCAAGACCTTCGGCGACGTGAGGGCACTGGACGGCGTCGACCTCGACGTCCCCGAAGGAACCGTCCTCGGAATGCTCGGCCCCAACGGTGCCGGCAAGACCACCGCCGTACGGGTCCTGACGACCCTGCTCCAGCCCGACCGGGGCAAGGCGGTCGTCGCCGGGATCGATGTGCTGGCCCACCCCGACAAAGTGCGGCGCTCCATAGGTCTGTCCGGCCAATTCGCCGCCGTCGACGAGTACTTGACCGGCCGCGAGAACCTGATCATGGTCGGCCAGCTCTACCAGATGAGCGGGCGCGACGCGAAGCGGCGAGCCACTGAACTGCTGGAACGCTTCCATCTCGGCGACGCAGCGGACCGCACCGCCAAGACCTACTCCGGCGGTATGCGCCGCCGGCTCGACCTCGCGGCCGCATTGGTCGTCAGCCCGCCCGTGATGTTCATGGACGAGCCGACCACCGGCCTCGACCCTCGTAACCGCCAGGGCCTGTGGGACGTCATCCAGGAACTGGTCGCCGGCGGCACGACCCTGCTGCTCACCACGCAGTATCTGGAGGAGGCCGACCGCCTCGCCCACGACATCTGCGTCGTCGACCACGGCAAGGTCATCGCCCGCGGCACCTCCGACCAGCTCAAGGCGCGTACCGGCGGCGAGCGCGTCGAGGTCGTCGTGCACGCCCCCGAGCACCTCACCGTCGCCGACGAGGTCCTGCGCGGCTTCGGCAAGGGCGAGGGCACCGTCGAACCGCACACCCGCAAGCTCACGATCCCGGTGACGGGCGGCGCCAAGCTGCTCGCCGAGGTCATCCGCGAACTGGACCTCCGCGGCGTGGAGATAGATGACATCGGGCTGCGCCGTCCGACCCTCGACGATGTGTTCATCTCGCTGACCGGCCACGCCGCCGAGACCGCGGACGCCAACGGCAACGGCGCGGGCGCCGCCGATGCGGGTCCGGGCGACGCGGGCTCCGTCGGGAAGCAGAAGAAGCGCGGCAAGGCCGGAGCGGCGGCCGACGCCCCGGACGCGGACGTGAAGACCGACAAGGAGGGCGTGAAGTGACCACGGTGACCGAAGCGGCCGACACCGCCCCCCTCAGGCCCCCGCGGCCCCGCGGCGGCTTCAGCCGGTCCGTACGCGACTCCCTGGTGGTCGCCAAGCGCAATCTGATACGGATGCTGCGCATTCCCGAGGTGGTGATCTTCGGGCTGATCCAGCCGATCATGTTCGTGGTGCTGTTCACGTACGTCTTCGGCGGTTCCATCAACATCCCCGGCGCCCCCGTGGGCGACGCCCAGGCGTATCACGAGTTCCTGATGGCCGGGATCTTCGCGCAGACGGTCACCTTCGCCACGGCGGGCGCCGGCGCGGGCATCGCCGATGACATGCACAAGGGCCTCATCGACCGGTTCCGGTCGCTGCCGATGTCCCGGGGCGCGGTGCTCACCGGCCGCACCCTCGCCGACCTCGTGCAGACCGCGCTGACGCTGGTGGTGCTGGCCGTCGTCGCGCTGCTGATCGGCTGGCGCACCCACGAGAGCCTCGCCGAGGTGCTGGCCGGCTTCGCGCTGCTGCTCCTGCTCGGCTACGCCTTCTCGTGGATCGGCGCGCTCATCGGCCTCTCGGTGCGCACGCCCGAGGCGGCCACCTCCGGCGGGCTGATCTGGCTCTTCCCGCTGACCTTCATCTCGAACGCGTTCGTGCCGGTCGACGGCATGCCGGCGTTTCTCCAGCATGTCGCGGAGTGGAATCCGTTCAGTGCGACGGTGGCCGCAGCCCGGGAGCTGTTCGGCAACACCATCGCCACGGCGCCGAAGTCGGTCACCGGTGCCTGGCCGATGGAGCACCCGGTGGTGGCCTCGGTGATCTGGTCCCTGGTGATCATCGCGGTCTTCCGGACGCTGGCCGTCCGCAAATACCGGTCGGCCGCGGCCTGAGCGGAACGGCGAAGCGGCCCGGAGCATCACGCTCCGGGCCGCTTCGATGTCTGCGGTGTCTCGGCCTCAGCCCGTGTACGGCTTGGCGTCGAGGATCTTCACGGTCGCCTTCTTGCCGTTGGGGAGCTCGTAATTCGCCTCGGCGCCGACCTTCTTGCCGTTCACGCCGGTGCCCAGCGGCGACTGGGGGGAGTAGGTCTCGATGTCCGAGCTCGCGTACTCCCGGGAGGCCAGAAGGAACGCCAGCGTGTCGTCCGGGTCCCCGTCGAACGCGATGGTGACGACCATGCCGGGCGCGACGACGCCGGTCTCGGCAGGCGCCTCGCCGACCTTCGCGGTCTGGAGCAGCTGGGTGAGCTGGCGGACGCGCAGCTCCTGCTTGCCCTGCTCTTCCTTGGCCGCGTGGTACCCGGCGTTCTCCTTCAGGTCACCTTCCTCGCGGGCGGCCGCGATCTTTTCGGTGATCTCGGCGCGTGCGGGACCAGACAGGTGCTCCAGCTCGGCCTTGAGCTGGTCATACGCCTCCTGGGTAAGCCAGGTGACGTTCTCGCTGGTCTGGGTCACAGGTGCTCCTCGTCGGTACTGGGGATAAATCAAACGCCCTACCAGGAAGGTTTGCGCCTTCACAGGTGGGCGAAACCACGAGCCTAACAATTCCGGCACAAAACGGGGAAGAGGAAATTCACAGCGACCGCACAGCAGCGCATCATCCCTGCTCAGAGGCGGTCACGACACGCCCCGTGCCGGCCGTGGCCCCGGTGGGGCGGGCGGTGCGGTTGACGCGGCCGGTGGGCGTGGGGCGGGTGGGTCGGCGGGGGGTGTGCGGTGGCGCTTGAGGCGGGCAGCGGTGGTGACTCGTGGGGCTGGGCGCGGTCGGCGGTGGGGTCAGCCCGTACCGGACGCCGTGCAGCCGACGAGTACGGCGTTGGTGGCCCGCTTGGTCGTCCGCAGGGTGACCTCGGTGTCCACCTGGCCCGTGCGCTGGGCGACGGTGACGTCCTTACGGCCGACCTCGGAACCGTCCTCGGCCTGCGAGCGGATCGTGCACACACCCTTGGCGCCGGTGTCCTTGACGACCTCGAGATGCACCTTGACGGCGTGGTCGGAGACCGCGTCCCAGGCGATCACGCGGCCGCTGAGGTCCTGCCCCGTGATGTAGGAGATACCGGACCAGCCGATCACGCCCAGCAGCGCGGCGCCGAGCACCGCGCCGATGATCTTGAGCTTGCGGTCCGCGCGCTGATCCGCGGAACGGCCGTAGCGTCCGTCGGGGAGCCCGTCGCGCACCGCGGTCATGATCAACTCCTCCTGGATGCGGGGGCCTCAGTCACGAACCCCCGGGGGGTCCTCGCCCCTGGGAATACAGCGCCCCTCGCTTCGGTCACTATAGGAGGCATCTTCTCCGGCCCTTCATTGAGGATCGAGTCTTGACTGAGCAGCTGCGATTGATGGCGGTTCACGCCCACCCCGACGACGAGTCGAGCAAGGGTGCGGCCACCATGGCCAAGTACGTGTCCGAGGGGGTGGACGTGCTGGTCGCCACCTGCACAGGCGGTGAGCGGGGATCCATCCTCAACCCCAAACTCCAGGGCGATCCGTTTATCGAGGAGAACATCCACGAGGTACGGAAGAAGGAAATGGACGAGGCCCGGGAGATCCTGGGCGTCAAGCAGGAGTGGCTGGGCTTTGTCGACTCCGGGCTGCCCGAGGGCGACCCGCTGCCGCCGCTGCCCGACGGCTGCTTCGCCTTGCAGGACGTCGAGGCGGCGGCCGAGCCCCTCGTCCGGTTGATCCGGAAGTTCAAGCCGCAGGTCATCACGACCTACGACGAGAACGGCGGCTATCCGCACCCGGACCACATCATGACCCACAAGATCACGATGGTGGCCTTCGAGGCGGCCGGCGACCCGGAGAAGTACCCGGAGGCCGGTGAGCCCTGGCAGCCCCAGAAGCTCTACTACAACCAGGGCTTCAACAAGCCGCGCACGATCGCGCTGCACGAGGCGCTGCTGGCGCGCGGGATGGACTCGCCCTACGGCGAGTGGCTGGAGCGCTGGAAGCAGTTCGAGCAGCGTGAGCGGACGCTGACCACTTATGTTCCGTGCGATGAGTTCTTCGAGATCCGTGACAAGGCGCTGATCGCCCACGCCACCCAGATCGACCCCGACGGCGGGTGGTTCCGGGTGCCGATGGACATCCAGCGCGAGGTCTGGCCGACGGAGGAGTACGAGCTCGCGAAGTCGCGCGTGGACACTTCCCTCCCCGAGGACGACCTCTTCGCGGGCATCCGCAACAATTGACCCCATGATGAGCGCGACCAGCACCCTCGCCCTGACGCACTTCGTCACCCTTGCCGACAGCTTCGACAAGAACAAGGTGACCCCCGGCGTCCTCGGCTTCATCGTCTTCGCGGTCATCGGCGGCGCCGTGTGGCTGCTGATGAAGTCCATGAACAAGCACATGAAGAAGGTGGACTTCGAGGAGCAGCCGGAGGGCGGCGAGGCAGGCACCACCGCCTCCGCCGCCGCCCCGGCGGCCGAGCCGAAGACCAGCTGAGGGCGGGGCCCGCCGGCCCGCCCGCAGCGAGGACCCCTCGGCCCACGGGCCGGCCGCTCCGTGCGGACCGGCCGCTCCGTGGAGCCCCGGTGGTCCGCAGAGACCGGGTGGCGGTCGACGGCCGGCCGATGGACACGGCCGGCTGACCGGCCCGGCGGCTCGTCGGTCCGAGCGGCCGACGGGCCGGGCCCGCGCGCCGTCGAAGCGTCACCGCGCACGGCCGCGGCGGCGCGCCTCGGCGTACCCCGCGGCGCTCCCGGCGCACCGGGCATCGCTCCCGGCCTGCCCGGCATCGTCCCCTGCGCACCCGGCATCGCTCTCGGCCCGCCCGGCCGTCACTCCGCGTCGGCCGGGGCGATCAGCACGCCCATGACCTCGCGCGCATGGCGGTTCGGCACCATGCCCAGCCGCCAGGCCTGCCAGCCCGACTCCGGCTCCACCCCGCGCTCCAGCAGCAGCGCGAACGCCTCCGCGCAGTCCTCCAGCCTGGCGTCGCGGGTCGCATGCTTCTCCCGGACCAGCTGCGCCAGCTCCTCCTGCGCGACGGCCGTGCCCACCACGGAGCCGCCCGGCGAGGCGAGTGGCAGCAGCGTGCAGCGCAGGAACCGCGCCCAGTCCTCACCGCGCCGGTCGCCGTAGCCGGTGAAGAGCCGCGCCGCCTCGTCGGCCAGCTCCAGGGCCTGCGCCGCCCGGCCGTTGCCGGCGTCGATGATCAGCAACTCCAGGCAGGACCACGCCTCCCCGTGGGGCACCCCGATCCGCTGGAAGTCCTTACGGGCGTCCTGGAGCAGCTGCCGGGCGAAGCCGCTGTTGCGCAGCGAGCCGGTCTGCTCGGCCCGCAGATCGCGGGTGACCCGGCCCGAATGATGCCGGGCGCAGGCGAGTCCGTAGCCGTCCTGCATCCGGCTGAACATCGTCCGGGACCGCTCCAGCTGCCGCAGCGCCGCATCGCGTTCGCCGCGCTCCTCCAGCGCCTGGCCCAGGTAGTACATCGTCCAGGCCTCACCGCGGGCGTCCTCGTGCTGGTGGTGCAGCGGCAGCGCCTGCCGCAGCTGGTCCACCGCGGGCCCCGGATCGCCGTCCACCAGCCGGGCGCGGGCCAGCTGCGTCATCGCCCAGGCCTCACCGCGCTCGTCGTGCGTCCGGCCGTAGAGCTCCATCGCGGCCTGGAGGGCCTGCTCAGCGGCCGGTACATCGCCCCTGCGCAGATGCACCTGACCGAGCTGGAAGTGAGCCCAGGCCTGACCGTGCACGCTCTCGCTCTCCTCGTGGAGCTCCAGCGCCTCGCGCAGCATGGCGACGGCGTCCGCGAGCCGCGCGCGGTCCCGCTCCACCGCCGCCAGGGCGTGCAGCGTCCACGCCCGGTCGCCGTGCATGTCCGCGCCGGACTGGAGCTCCAGCGCCTCCCGGAGCTTGGCCGACGCGTCGGTGAGATGGCCCTGCTGCTGGAGCGTGATGCCCAGATCGCGCAGCGCACGGGCGGCGCCCGCCGGATGCTGCGCCTCGAAATACAGATCCACCACCGACGACAGGGTCGTCCGCGCCTTGTCCAGCTCGCCGAGCTGCCGGGCCGCCACACCTGTGCGCCACTGCACCGAGCGGACCAGCAGCCCCTGCCCGACGGCCCGGGTCAGCTCGCTCAGCTCGCCCAGCCGGTAGAGATCGCCGCGCAGCAGGCAGTAGTCGGCCAGCGCGCCCAGCAGATGCGAGACCGCCGCCTGGTCCACGCCGTGATCGGCATGGCGCAGCGCGGAGGTGATGAAGCTGCTCTCGTCGTCCAGCCACTGGAGGGCCGCGTCCAGGGAGGTGAAGCCGTGCGATCCGAAGCGGTCGGCACGGGTGGACGTACGGCCGTCGACCAGCCGGATGACCGAGTCGGCCAGCTCCGCATAGCCCCGGATCAGCCGCTCCTGGGCCGCGCCGCGCTCGCCCGGCTCCTCCTCGTCCAGCAGCCGGTCGTGCGCGAAGCTGTGCACCAGGGCGTGCAGGCGGTAGCGCTCGCCGCGGACATGCTCGATCAGCCCCGCACGGGCCAGCGTCGTCAGCTGCCGGGCCGCCTCGGCCTGTTCGACGCCCAGCAGCGCCGCCGAGGCCGCCGCCCCCAGGCTCGCCCGGCCCACCAGCGCCAGCCGGCGCAGCAGCCGCCGGGCCGTCTCCGACTGGTCGGAGTAGCGCAGCCACAGGGCCCGCTCCACCGGCGACCGCTCCCCATGGGCCGCGAGATCCGTGGCCAGCGCGGCGGGGGTGCGCGTACCGAGCGAGGAGCCCGCCACCCGCAGCGCCAGCGGCAGTCCGGCGCACAGCCCGGAGATCTCCTCGATCGCCCGCGAGTCGTACGGGCCCGCCGGGTCAGGGGCCTCGCCGCCACCCGCGGCCGTGGCCCGCAGCAGTTCCTCGGTGCCCGGGGTGTCCAGCGGTCCCACCGGCAGCTGATGCACCCACGCCTGGAGGTCCTCGGGCAGCTCCAGCGGCGTACGGGAGGTGACCAGCACCAGGCTGTCGGACCGCTCCGGCACCAGCGTGCGCACCTGCTCCGGATCCGCGGCGTCATCCAGCAGCACCGTCACGGGCAGGCCGGTCAGATGGTGGTGATACAGCTCGGCGAGCCGCTTGACCTGCTGTTCCTGGGACGGCCGCTCGCGGAACAGCAGCTGCTCGCGCGGCGCGCCCAGCCGGTTGAGCAGATGCAGCAGCGCGTCCCGGGTGGGCAGCGGCACCTCACCGGGAGTGTCACTGCGCAGATCCACCACACACGCGCCACGGAACTGATCGCGCAGCTGGTGGGTGGCCCGCACCGCCAGCGCCGTCCGGCCCGAGCCCGGCTCGCCGTGCAGCACCACCACGGTCGGCTTGGTTTCCGTGCTCGCCCGGGCCGCCTGCACCCACTGGGCGATCTGCGTCAGCTCCGCCCGCCGCCCGGCGAACGGGCCGTCCGCACGCGGAAGTTGGGCGAACGAATGCTCCAGTACGGACCGCTGGCGGGCCGCCGCGCTGCGGTCCGCGCCGCGCAACTGCGGCCCACGGGAGGAGGTCGAGGCGGCCGGCTGGGACGCCGTGCCGCCGCCGCGGGCCGCCGCCGTCAGCATCCGCTGCTGGTCCAGGAACGGACGGATGCCCCGCACCTCCAGCGCTGTCAGCCACTGGAGCCGCAGCTGCTGGGCGCCGCCCGGCTGGCCGCGCTTCCCCGCCTCCTGGTGGGCCGCCGGCAGGTGGGCGGCGGTCAACTTCAGGACCGTGGCCGTCGCGCCCGCCAGCACCACGGAGGCCCCCACGGCCAGCGCCGGACCCGTGCCCGTGCCGTACGCGAGGTCCGTGCTGAACGCCGCCACCGCCGCCACGGCCGTCGCCACCGCGGGGGTCCCCAGCTCCTTGCGGGTCAGCCGCCGGCCCAGCGAGGGCTGACCGGCGGCCGCCTCGTCCAAGGCCCGCACATACGCGGCGTACTCCTCGGCGGCGCTGCCCGCGAGCTCCTCCAGCGCCGAGCGAGCCCTGCTGAGCAGCGTGTCCCCGTCGAGCCGCCCGCCCGAGCGCCGTACCTCTTCCTCGACCGCCCTGGTCAACAGCGCTTCCGCTTCCGCCCGGTGGCCGTCGCGCAGCACAGCCAGTGAGCCCGGCATGCCATCCCCCTCCAGCAGTTCCAGCAGTCTCCAGCGGTGATCGTCGCCGCACGCACAGTGTTCCGCGTCCGCACCGATTCCGGCAGGGCTGTGGACAACTCCCTCCGCTCCCGGCTCACCGGCCCCCCTTGGGAGAGGATGGACCCATGCCGAACCGCCTGGCCCATGAGACTTCCCCGTATCTGCTCCAGCACGCCGACAACCCGGTCGACTGGTGGCCCTGGTCCGCCGCCGCGTTCGAGGAGGCCCGGCGGCGCGGTGTCCCGGTGCTGCTCAGCGTGGGGTACAGCTCGTGTCACTGGTGCCATGTGATGGCGCACGAGAGCTTCGAGGACGCGGCCACCGCCGAGCTGCTCAACGAGCACTTCGTGGCCGTCAAGGTGGACCGTGAGGAGCGGCCGGACGTCGACGCCGTCTATATGGAGGCCGTGCAGGCCGCCACCGGCCAGGGTGGCTGGCCCATGACCGTCTTCCTCACGCCCGACGCCGAGCCGTTCTACTTCGGTACGTACTTCCCGCCCGAGCCCCGCCATGGCATGCCGTCCTTCGGGCAGATCCTCGACGGGGTGCGCACTGCCTGGGCCGACCGGCGTGACGAGGTCGGTGAGGTCGCCAGCCGGATCGTCGCCGACCTGGCCGGACGCTCGCTGACCGGGGCGCTGCCCGCGGACCGGCGGCCTCCGGGGACCGAGGAGCTGCACGGTGCCCTGATGGGGCTGACACGTGAATTCGACGCGGTGCACGGGGGGTTCGGCGGCGCGCCCAAGTTCCCGCCGTCCATGGTGCTGGAATTCCTGCTCCGGCACTACGCGCGCACCGGGTCCGCCGGGGCCCTGGAAATGGTGCAGGCGACCGGCGCGGCGATGGCCCGCGGTGGCATCTACGACCAGCTCGGCGGCGGTTTCGCGCGCTATGCGGTGGACGCCACCTGGACCGTGCCGCACTTCGAGAAGATGCTCTACGACAACGCCCTGCTGTGCCGGACCTACGCCCATCTGTGGCGGGCAACCGGCTCGGACCTGGCCCGCCGGATCGCCGTCGAGACCGCCGACTTCATGGTCCGCGAACTCCGTACCGACCAGGGCGGCTTCGCCTCCGCACTGGACGCGGACAGCGATGACGGCACCGGCAAGCACGTCGAGGGCGCCTACTACGTCTGGACGCCCGAGCAGCTGCGCGCCGTACTGGGCGACGAAGACGCGGAGTTCGCCGCCACCTGCTTCGGCGTCACCGAGGAGGGCACCTTCGAGGAGGGCGCCTCGGTCCTCCAACTCCCGGACCCCGAGGGCCTGGTGGACGCCGAACGGATGGCCTCCGTCAAACGGCGGCTGCTCGCGGCGCGGGAGGAGCGGCCGCGCCCGGGGCGTGATGACAAGGTCGTCGCCTCCTGGAACGGTCTGGCCATCGCCGCGCTCGCCGAAACCGGTGCCTACTTCGACCGGCCGGACCTCATCCAGGCCGCCACCGACGCCGCCGACCTGCTGGTCCGCGTCCACATGGACTGGCACGCCCGGTTGCACCGCACCTCCCGCGACGGCACCCCCGGGGCCAACTCCGGCGTCTTGGAGGACTACGCCGATGTCGCGGAGGGCTTCCTCACCCTGGCCTCGGTCACCGGGGAAGGTGTCTGGGTGGAGTTCGCCGGGTTCTTCCTGGACACCGTGCTGCTCCAGTTCACCGCCGAGGACGGTGCGCTCTACGACACCGCGGCCGACGCCGAGGCGCTGATCCGACGCCCCCAGGACCCGACCGACAACGCGACGCCCTCCGGGTGGACCGCGGCGGCCGGGGCCCTGTTCTCGTATGCGGCGCTCACCGGCAGCGGTCTCCACCGGGACGCCGCGGAGCGGGCCCTGGGCATCGTCACCGCGCTCGCCGGGCGGGCCCCGCGCTTCATCGGCTGGGGCCTGGCCGTCGCCGAGGCCGCACTGGACGGGCCGCGCGAGGTCGCGGTCGTCGGCCCGCAGGGCGACCCGGCCACCGTCGCGCTGCACCGCGCCGCGCTGCTCGGCACCGCCCCGGGAGCGGTCGTCGCGCTGGGCGCCCCCGAAGCCGACGAGGTACCGCTCCTCCAGGACCGCCCCCTGGTGGACGGCCAACCGGCCGCCTACGTCTGCCGCCACTTCACCTGCGAGCGGCCGACCACCGACCCGGAGGAGCTGACGGAGCGCCTCCGGGGGTGAGCATCCGCCGGTGAACGGGACCGGCCCGGCGCATGGTTCACCGGCGCTTCGGCGGCGGCCCCCTGGGACGTACGGCACAGCGGCCGTCCCAGGGGCCGCCGGCCGTCGCCGCGTCCTGGGACCCGCGACGGAATTGCGCCTGACGTGCGCGTCAAGTTCTAGCCTCGCCGCATGACACAGCGAACACACCGCGAAGTCCGCCTGACCGCCCGCCCCCAGGGGCCGGTCACCGATGACCTCTTCGAGCTCGTGGAGGTGCCGGTCCCGGAACCCGGGCCCGGCCAGGTGCTGGTACGCAACACCGTCATGGGCGTCGCCGCCGTGATGCGCACGCTGATGGACGAGACCAGCGTCGTGCCGATGCCGCCCTTCGGGATCGGCGAGCCGCTGAACGGACCCGCCCTCGGCGAGGTGGTCGCCGCCCCGGGGACCGGCCTCGCGCCCGGTGACCTGGTGGAACACCACCTCGGCTGGCGCGAATACGCCCTGCTGGACGCCGACCGGGTACACCGGCGCGACCCCGCCCTGATGCCCGACCCGGCCGCCTACCTCTCCCAGGGGCCCACCGCCTGGATGGGCGTGGTGCACGGCGCCGAAGTACGCCCCGGGGACACCGTCTTCGTCACCGGTGCGGCGGGCGGCGTGGGCTCCCTGGCCGGTCAGATCGCCCGGCTGCGCGGCGCCGCCCGGGTCATCGGCAGCACCGGATCGCAGGCGAAGGCGGACCGGCTGATCAAGGAATTCGGCTATGACGCGGTGGTGCTCCGCGGCGCCGGACCCATCGAGGAGCAACTGCGTGCGGCGGCCCCGGAGGGCATCGACGCGCTCTTCGACAATGTGGGCGGGGAGCAGTTGCGGGCCGCCATCGCCGTCGCCAACCGGGGTGCCAGGCTCGCCCTCGTAGGCGCGCTGTCCAGCCAGCTGTCCGACGACAGTGCGGCCCACACCGTCGAGATCGACACCCTCGCGCTGCTCGCCCGCAGCATCACCCTGCGCGGTGTCGCCCTGTACGACCACCTGGACCTGATCCCGGAGTGGAACCAGCGGTTCGGCGAGGGGCTGCGCGACGGCACCCTCACCTTCCCGCACACCCGGCTGCACGGTATCGAGCAGGCGCCGCGGGCCCTGCGCGAGCTGACCGAGGGGCGCAATCTGGGCGCCGTCCTCGTGGAGTTGTGAGGCGCGGCCCCGGGGCGCCGTGGCGGAACCGAGCCAACCCGCCACTGTCAGCGGCCGGTTGTAGCCTCGCAGAGTGACGAACTTGCTCGGGAAGCGATCCCTCGTCCAGGAAGCCGCGGCGCTACGGGCCGGCACGGACGACCTCGTCGACGCGGTCCACCGCACCTGCGACCGCATCGACGCGGTCGATCCGGAGGTGCGGGCCTTCGTGCCGGAGGAGGGGCGGCGTACGCGGCTCCTGGAGGCGGCGCGGCGGGCGGCCGCCGGTGCGCGGGACCCTGCCTGCCGGCCCGCCCTCCATGGCGTCCCCGTGGGCATCAAGGACATCGTGCGGGTCGACGGGCTGCCCACCCGCGCGGGCTCGGCGCTGCCGCCCGAGGTGCTCGGCGGCCCGCAGGCCACCGTCGTCGACCGGCTGTGTGCCGCCGGGGCGCTGATCGCGGGCAAGACCGTGACCGCGGAGTTCGCGGTCACCGCCCCGGGCCCGACCCGCAATCCGCACCACCTCGCGCATACACCCGGCGGTTCGAGCAGTGGTTCGGCGGCCGCGGTCGCCGCCGGGATGGTGCCGCTGGCCATCGGGACACAGACCGTCGGTTCGATGATCCGGCCCGCCGCGTACTGCGGAGTGGTCGGCTTCAAGCCGGGCTATGGGCGGATACCGGTCGACGGGGTGATCCCCAACGCCGCGAGCTTCGACACGCTCGGCTGCTACGCCACGGATGTGGCCGGTGTCGCCCTGGCGGCGTCGGTGCTGGTCGACGGATGGCGACCGGAGGCCGCGGCGGGGCCCGGGCCGCGCCCGGTACTGGGCGTGCCGACCGGTCCCTACCTGGAGCGCGCCGACGGCGCGGCGCTGCGTGCCTTCGAGGAGCAGCAGGAGCTGCTGCGGTCCGCCGGGTACACCGTCCACGAGGTGCCGGTGATGGACGACTTCGAGCAGATCGTCGAGCAGCTGTTCACGATGAACCGCTACGAAGTCGCCCGTGCGCACCGGGACTGGTTCGCCCGCTTCGGCGACCGCTACCGCCGGCAGACCACGGCGGCCATCGAGGAAGGCCGGCCGATCGGGGACGCCGCCTATGAGGCGGCCCGGGTACGGCGGCGCGCCTTCCGTGCCCGGCTCGCGGCGGACCGCGCCGCGGCCGGCGTCGACCTGTGGATCGCCCCGTCGGCCACCGGCCCCGCGCCCGCCGACCTCACCACCACCGGCACCTCGATCATGTGCCTGCCGTGGAGCAACGCCGGACTGCCGTCGATCAGCCTGCCCTCCGGGCGCGCCGCCAACGGGCTGCCGCTCGGACTCCAACTCATCGGCGGATCCGGCACGGACGAAGAACTGCTCCATGGGGCGGCAGGAATCGAGCAGGTACTCAACGGGGAGGCGCGGCACCAGGACGTACTCAACTCGGGCGCGGGGAACGGCCCGGTGCGGGCGGGCTGAGCAGAGCGGCGAAGGAGGGGGAGATGCGGATCGGGGACGCCGCGGCGGCTGCCGGGATGACGCCGCGGGCGCTGCGCTACTACGAGCAGCGGGGGCTGGTGACGGCCCGGAGGACGCCGTCCGGGCACCGGGTGTACGACGAGGAGGACATCCGCCGGCTGCGGGTGGTGCGCGAATTGCGGGATGTCGGGCTGACGGTCGGTGATGTGCGGGCCTTCGCCCATCTGCTGCGCACGGTGCCGGCCGACGGGGTGCCGGATCTCCTCCCGCAAGCACTCGGCTCGGGGGCCTGTTCGGCCGCGGAGGCGGTGGCCCGGCGCCGGCTCGCGGACCTGGACGCCCGTATAGCGCGGCTGTCCCTCTTACGGGCACGGCTCGCGGCACGCCTGGGCGAACCGGCGGCACGCCTGGGGGAACCGGAGGCCGAGGTGACGGAGCCGGCCGAGTCGATTGGCACGGGACGTGCCGGGGCGGACAGCGGCCCGCTCTTCCGGCTGGAGACCGGGCCCGCCCCGGACGGGCGCGCCCTCAGAGCGTGAGGCCCCGCGCCAGCACCTCCATCGTCCGGTGGATCAGCGCCTCCAGTTCGGTGCGCTGACCGCCCGCGACCCAGCTCAGCATCGCCTCCTGGAGTGCGGCCAGGATCGCGGCGCTGATCACCCGCAGCTCCAGATCGTCGGCCGGGCGGCCGGTGCGCTCCGCCAGCACCGCGCTGATCAAGGCGGTGTCCCGGGCGATGTTCTCCGCCGTACGGCCCCGGATGGCGGGTACGTCGCGGACCAGCCGGATGCGCTGGACGAGTTCGCCGCGGTCCGCGGCGGTGAGCTCGCGCAGCGCCTCGGTCGTGACCCGCCGCATCGATTCGACCATCGGCTCGTCCGTGGGACGGGCCCGCAGCCCGGCCTCCAACACGGTGTCGTACTCGTCCGTGAGCAGGATGTCTTCCTTGGTCGGGAAGTAGCGGAAGACCGTGCTCGGCGAGACATCGGCGGCCTCGGCGATCTGGTCGATGGGGGTCGCCTCGTACCCCTGCGCCTCGAAGAGCCGGTAAGCGGCCCGCCGGATCGCCTCCCGCGTCTGGATCTTCTTCCGCTCCCGCAGCCCGATCTTCGGTGTTCCGGGCGGCGCGGTGGCAGGGGTACGTGCGGAAACCATGCGCAGCATTGTCGGGCATCGGGCGCCCGCGAGGCCACGCCCCGGCCCGTGCGCAGACGGCGCCCCGGAGCACGGCTTCGGCGGTCAGGGCGCTCGGTGCGGTCACTGTGCTCAGTACTCCCCGCGCCCGCAGCCCTGCCAGCCCTGCCGACCCCGTCAACCCCGTCAGCCCTGTCAGCGGGGTGTGTCACGCTGGGGCGTAGGAATGGTTACCGTGAGTGATGAGCGCGGGGTGGGGCATGCTCAGCGAAGGTCTCAATACGGCGCATGGCCGCAGCCAGGAAGGCCGCGGCCATGGAGGCGCGGGGATATCGGGCGGTCGGCTGCCCGGGGCCGGGGGCCGCGCGGCGGCCTCAGGGGTGCGTATATGCCACCAGGGAGATGCCGACGTAGTGCACGACGAAGGCCGCCAGGGTGAAGGAGTGGAAGACCTCGTGGAAGCCGAACCACCGGGGTGAGGGGTTGGGGCGCTTGAGGCCGTAGATCACGCCGCCGGCGCTGTAGAGCAGCCCGCCGACGATGACGAGGACGAGGACGGCGACGCCGCCGGTGCGCAGGAAGTCGGGCAGGAAGAAGACGGCGGCCCAGCCCATGGCGATGTAGCACGGGGTGTAGAGCCAGCGTGGGGCGCCGACCCAGAAGACCCGGAAGAGGATTCCGGCCAGGGCGGCCGCCCAGACCGCCCAGAGCAGGGCTTCTCCGCGGGAGCCGGGCATCAGCAGCATCGTCAGCGGCGTATAGGTGCCCGCGATGATCAGAAAGATGTTGGCGTGGTCGAGCCGGCGCAGGACGCCATCGGCCCGCGGGCCCCAATTGCCGCGGTGGTAAAGGGCGCTGACCCCGAAGAGCAGGCAGGCGGTCAGCGTGTAAATGGCGCAGGCCAGACGGCCGCGGGGGCTGTCGGCGAGGGCCGTGAGCAGGACGCCGGAGAGGAGGGCGGCGGGGAACATCCCGGCGTGCAGCCAGCCGCGGAGTTTGGGCTTGGGGGGCGCGGTCGCGGCGGCGACCGCCGCGATCGCGGGCGGCGCGGAGGGGGGCTGGCTCTCGGCGGCGTCGGGCGCGGATGTCATGGCGCAATGCTACCTACGCGACCGTAAGTTACAGATTGGTGGCGGAGTGGTGACGGTCACGAAGTCGCCCTCTGGACAGAACACCACAACGGTCGGATGATCAAATGAGTGCGGTCGGCACCGGATGAGCGGTCACGAAGCATCCGGGTCGCGGCCCCCAAGGGGCAGACATCTAAAGAAGCGGATTTTCCCGGTCAAACCGGGCATAAATCTGTCCATACCCTCATCTAGGAGCGATCGTGGCGCGCGACAACGCGGCTCCCTCTGCCCATCCGACCCGTCACCAGGAACTCATCTCCTGGGTCGACGAGATCGCAGCGATCACCCAGCCCGACCGGGTCGTCTGGTGTGACGGCTCGGAGGCGGAGTACGAGCGTCTGTGCGAGGAGCTCGTCGACAAGGGCACGTTCAAGAAGCTCGACCCGATCAAGCGCCCCAACTCGTACTACGCGGCCTCCGACCCCTCGGACGTGGCGCGCGTCGAGGACCGCACCTTCATCTGCTCCGAGAAGGAGGAGGACGCCGGCCCCACGAACCACTGGAAGAACCCCGCCGAAATGCGGGAGATCTTCGCAGGTGAGCAGGGCATCTTCCGCGGTTCGATGCGCGGCCGCACGATGTACGTCGTCCCGTTCTGCATGGGCCCGCTGGGCTCCCCGCTCTCCGCGATCGGCGTGGAGATCACCGACTCCGCCTATGTCGCGGTCTCGATGCGCACCATGACGCGCATGGGGCAGCCGGTGCTCGACGAGCTCGGTACGGACGGCTTCTTCGTCAAGGCGGTGCACACCCTCGGCGCCCCGCTGGCCGAGGGCGAGGCCGACGTGCCGTGGCCGTGCAACACCACCAAGTACATCTCGCACTTCCCCGAGGACCGGGAGATCTGGTCCTACGGCTCCGGCTACGGCGGCAACGCCCTGCTCGGCAAGAAGTGCTACGCGCTGCGCATCGCCTCCGTCATGGCGCGCGACGAGGGCTGGCTCGCCGAGCACATGCTGATCCTCAAACTCACCCCGCCGCAGGGCGAGTCCAAGTACGTCGCCGCCGCCTTCCCGAGCGCCTGTGGCAAGACCAACCTCGCGATGCTGGAGCCCACGATCTCCGGCTGGACCGTCGAGACCATCGGCGACGACATCGCCTGGATGCGCTTCGGTGAGGACGGCCGCCTCTACGCGATCAACCCCGAGGCCGGCTTCTTCGGTGTCGCGCCCGGTACCGGCGAGCACACCAACGCCAACGCCATGAAGACGATGTGGGGCAACTCCGTCTTCACCAATGTCGCGCTCACCGACGACGGCGATGTGTGGTGGGAGGGCATGACCGAGGAGAAGCCCGCCCATCTGACCGACTGGAAGGGCAACGACTGGACCCCGGAGTCCGGGACCCCGGCCGCCCACCCCAACGCCCGCTTCACCGTCCCGGCCGGCCAGTGCCCGATCATCGCGCCCGAGTGGGAGGACCCCAAGGGTGTGCCGATCTCGGCGATCCTCTTCGGTGGCCGCCGCGCCAGCGCCGTGCCGCTGGTGACCGAGTCGCTGACCTGGCAGCACGGCGTCTTCCTCGGCGCCAACGTCGCCAGCGAGAAGACCGCCGCGGCCGAGGGCAAGGTCGGCGAGCTGCGCCGGGACCCGTTCGCCATGCTGCCGTTCTGCGGCTACAACATGGGCGACTACATGGGCCACTGGGTCAAGGTCGGTGCCGACAAGGACCAGGCCAAGCTGCCGAAGATCTACTACGTCAACTGGTTCCGCAAGGACGACAAGGGCCGCTTCGTGTGGCCGGGCTTCGGCGAGAACGGCCGGGTGCTCAAGTGGATCGTCGAGCGGCTGGACGGCAAGGCCGAGGGTGTGGAGACCCCCATCGGCGTGCTGCCCACCAAGGAGTCGCTGGACACCGCGGGTCTCGACCTCGACGACGCCGACCTCGACTTCCTGCTCACCGTCGACAAGGACGTGTGGCGCGAGGAGGCGGCGCTGATCCCCGAGCACCTCAACACCTTTGGTGATCACACGCCGAAGGAGCTGTGGGACGAGTACCGCGCGCTGGTTCAGCGGCTCGGCTGATCACCCGTACCGCACACCGGCCGGGGCCCCGCACAGGACGTGCGGGGCCCCGGCTCGTAGCTGTGGGTGAGCTGACGTGACGCGGACCTGCTGGGCCGGTCGGGTGAGGCGGGGCCGGGACGGACCCGGCGCCCGGGCTCAGGCCGTGGCGAGATCCCGGCGCGGTGCGGCGTGCGCCGCCATCCGCTCGGCGGCCAGCTCCCGCGCCGCCGCGTCGTCGCGGGTGGTGGCGACCGCCAGGGCGTTCCCGGCGAGGGTGTGGGCGCGCTGCTGGAGGGCCTCGATCCGGGCCGGGGTGGCGCCGTCGGTGGGCTCGGCGCGCAGCGGATAGTGGCCGCCGCTCAGCCGCGCCACCTGCTCGGCGATGCGCTCGGCGGCGGTGGCCAGCTCGGCGCCGTCCAGCCCGGCGTCCGGCCCGGACTCCTGGTCCGCACCGCCGTCCGTCCGCGTCGCCAGCGCATGCAGCTCATCGGTGACGGTGAGCAGCGCGGTCAGCTGTCCGGCGAGCCGGATGTCCAGTTCCTGCTCGCGCGAGCGGTGCGGGATCTCCGGGGCGGCGGCCATGGTGTGGACCGACTTGGTGCGGATCGGTTCGTACATGGGACGGCCTCCTGAGAACGTTCAGGAGACCAGCCTAGCTTAGACGCTGTCTAAAGTTGTGGCTCGTACAGAAAATTACCCCGGATCAGTACTGTCCGTAACCGTCGAGGAAGGAGCCGATCCGGGTGACGGCATCGGCCAGATCGTCCTTGCTGGGCAGCGTGACCAGGCGGAAGTGATCGGGCTCCGGCCAGTTGAAGCCGGTGCCGTGCACGATCATGATCTTCTCGGCGCGCAGCAGATCCAGCACCATCTGCCGGTCGTCCTTGACCTTGTAGACCTTGGGATCCAGCCGCGGGAAGGCGTACAGCGCGCCCTTCGGCTTGACGCAGCTGACGCCGGGGATCTGGGTCAGCAGCTCATACGCGGTGTCGCGCTGCTCCAGCAGCCGGCCGCCGGGCAGCACCAGCTCGTTGATCGACTGCCGGCCGCCGAGGGCGGTGGCGACCGCGTGCTGGGCCGGCATGTTGGCGCACAGCCGCATATTGGCGAGGATCGTCAGCCCCTCGATGTACGAGGTGGCATGCGCCTTCGGGCCGCAGACCGCCATCCAGCCGCTGCGGTAGCCCGCCACCCGGTACGACTTGGACAGCCCGTTGAAGGTCAGGGTCAGCAGGTCGGGGGCGAGCGAGGCGAAGGGGGTGTGGGTGACGCCGTCGTAGAGGATCTTGTCGTAGATCTCGTCGGCGCAGACGATGAGGTTGTGCCGGCGGGCGATCTCCGCGATACCGCGCAGCAGCTCGTCGTCGTAGACGGCACCCGTGGGGTTGTTGGGGTTGATGACGACGATGGCCTTGGTGCGGTCGGTGACCTTGCGCTCGATGTCGGCCAGGTCCGGCATCCAGTCCGCCTGCTCATCGCAGCGGTAGTGCACGGCCGTGCCGCCGGAGAGTGAGACGGACGCCGTCCACAGCGGGTAGTCCGGGGCCGGGACCAGCACCTCGTCGCCGTCGTCCAGCAGCGCCTGCATCGACATCTGGATCAGCTCGGAGACGCCGTTGCCCAGGTAGATGTCGTCGACGGAGAGGTCGATGCCCTGCGTCTGGTAGTGCTGCATCACCGCGCGGCGGGCGGAGAGCAGGCCCTTGGCGTCCCCGTAGCCGTGCGCCGTGCCGACCGTGCGGAGGATGTCCTCCAGGATCTCCGGCGGGCACTCGAAGCCGAACGCCGCCGGGTTACCGGTGTTGAGCTTGAGGATCCGGTGACCGGCAGCCTCCAGCCGCATCGCCTCCTCGAGCACCGGGCCACGGATCTCGTAGCAGACGTTGGCGAGCTTCGTTGACTGGATCACCTGCATGTCCGCCACCTTACGGGCGCGTATCGGCGGCCGCCCGGTGTTTTTCCCCACGTTGATCACCGGACGGTGTGGAGTTCCTCACGCCAGGTGACGATTCCGGGGGCGCGGATTCCGCGGAGGCCCCCACGGGCGGATGCGCGCGCTACTACGCTCCGGCACATGCCCGCCTCAGCACCGTTACCCCCGTACGCACCCGCCGCACCGGCCTCGCCCGCACCCGCCGCGATCCAGCGCACCGCGGCCCGTTCGCGCTGCTCAACGACGAGCCGGTGGCCGAGTCCGGCGCGGATCTGCTCGGCGCCGGCCGCGCCGCCCGCAGGCTCGCCGGTCTCCTGGTCGCCTCCCGCGCCACCACCCCGTTCACCCTCGCCGTCGACGCCGGCTGGGGCATGGGGAAGAGCAGCCTGATGCGGCTGGTCGACGCGGAGCTGGCGGACGCCCCCGAGGTGCACACCGTCTGGTACAACGCCTGGACCTCGACCGGCGACGACGCGCTGGAAGGGCTGATCAAATCCGTACTGCTGCGGTTCGACCGGCGGGTGCTGCGGCGCGGACTCCAGCGGATCTCCGAGCGGCGCGCGCTGCTGCGGGCCGTACGGGCCGTGACGACAGTCGCCGCCGGGCCGCTCGGGGTGGCCGGTCTGGTCGACGAGCTGTGGCGCGGGCTGTCCGTCAACTCCCAGGCCCGCAACGAGATGCGCGAGGCGATCGGCGCGCTGGTGCAGGAGTGGTCGGAGACCGCCGAGTTCCGGCCGCGCCGCCTGCTGGTCGTCTTCATCGACGACCTCGACCGCTGCTCGGAGGAGACGGTGCTCGCCGTCTGCGAGGCGGTGAAGGTCTATCTGGACGTGCCGGGGCTGGCGTTCGTCATCGGCTGCGACCGTGCGGCGCTGGCACCCAACGGGCTGTTACGTGACCCGTCACCCGCGGCCTCGGCGTTCATGGAGCGGATCTTCCACACCAGCTACCGCATCCCGGTCGCCGACCAGCAGGACGTCCGGGAGTACATCGACCGGTGCGCCCGCGCCGTCGGCATCGACCGGCTCCTGGACGAGCGGCTGACCACCCTGCTCGCGGAGCGCTCGGCCCGTAATCCGCGCCGCATCAAGCGCCTGGTGAACGGCTTCGTGCTGGAGGCGACGCTCAATCCGATGTGGGAGGACTTCCCACCCGAGGCGGTGGTCAGGACGCTGCTGCTCCAGTACTTCTACGCCGACTTCTACCGGATGGTGGCCGGCGGCGGGGGGCCCGGCGCCGGTGATGTGATCGCCGAGTTCCGCACCTACCAGCAGGTGCGCCGGCTGCTGCGGGCCCCGGGGCCGGTCCCCGACGCCGAGCTGCCCCGCGTCAACCGCTTCCTCCACGAACACGACCTGCCGGAACAGGCCACGGCTACCGGGGCCGAGACGCTGAGCCGGCTGAAGCGCCAACTCCCCAGCGGATTCCCGGAGATGGTGACCGACCAGGGGTTCACCTCGCTGATCGACGGTCTGGTGGCGCTGCCGCGCTCCGAGCCTTCCGGGCGGCGGGCGCGGTGGTGCGGATCGCCGAGGACTCGGCCGCCGCGGACGCCGCCCTCGCCGTCGAGCGGCCGACGATGATCGTTTCCGATATCGACCGGGGAGGCAATCCGCGGGAGGGCCTGGAGCACATCGGGCGGCTGCGGCAGGAGGACCGCTACACCGGCCCGGTCGTCTTCTACGCGGGCCGGGTCACTCCGGAACGGACCACCCTGACCCGGCAGTTGCGGGCCCATCTGACGAGCAGCGGAACCGAGATCGAACGACTGGTCCTGCGCGCGGCCGCGGGGGAGCTGCCGCCGCCCGCCTGACCTCAGCGCCGGCCCGGCGGCGCCCGCCTGACCTCAGCCCCGCCCCCGCGCCGTCCGCCGTACCGTCCGGCCCGCCAGGACGTCCGTCCGCCGTCCGTCCTCCATCACGAAACGGCCGTCGATCAGGACATGCGGGATGCCGGTGGGGAGTGTGCGCGGGGCGTCGAAGGTGGCTCCGGCGGCGACCGTGTCCGGGTCGAAGAGGACCAGGTCGGCGCGGTAGCCCTCGCGGACCAGGCCGCGGTCGGGGAGCCGCAGCCGGGCGGCCGGACGGCCCGTCAGATGGGCGACGCACTCCTCCAGTGAGAGCACCCCCAGCTCGCGGACGTAGGTGCCGAGGTACTGGGGGAAGGTGCCGTACGCCCGCGGATGCGGTTTGGCGCCCTGGAGGATGCCGTCGCTGCCGCCGGTGTGCACCCGGTGGCGCATGATCCGGCGGACGTTGTCCTCGTGGCCGACGTGTTGCAGGATCGTCGGGCCCAGGCGGTCGTCGATCAGCAGTCGGCGGGCGGTCCGCCACGGCTCCTCGCCGCGCTCGGCGGCGCTGCGGGCCAGGGTCTTGCCGACGTGGTCCGCCAGCGTGGGATCCGACACCCCGGAGATCTCGATGGTGTCCCAGTCGATGGGCACCCCGTGACAGCCGTCGGCGCCCGTCACCTCCATGGCGTGCCGGATGCGGGCGGCCGTCGTCTCGTTCCGGAGGCGGGCCAGAATCGCCTCCGGACCGCCCTCGCTCGCCCAGCTCGGCAGCATGGCGACCAGGGTCGTACAGCCGGGGGTGTACGGATAGGTGTCCAGGGTGAGGTCGGCGCCGGCGTCCAGCGCGTCGTCCAGGAGCGCGAGCAGCTCGGGCGCGCGGCCCTCGTTGACGCCGAAGTTCATGGTGGCGTGCGCCAGATGCAGCGCACAGCCGGCCTCGCGGGTGAGGGCCACCATCTCCTCGTACGCCTGGAGGGCACCGGCGCCGTAGGAGCGGTGGTGCGGGCAGTAGTAGCCGTCGTAGCGGGCCACCACCCGGCACAGTTCGGTCAGTTCGGCGTCCGAGGCGTACATGCCGGGGGTGTAGGTCAGACCGGAGGACATCCCGACCGCGCCCTGTTCCAGGCCCTCGGCGACCAGCTGCCGCATCCGGTCCAGCTCGTCGGCGGTGGCCGCGCGGTCGTCCCAGCCGACGGCGAGCATCCGTACGGTGCCCTGCGGCACGAGATAGGCGGCGTTGACGGCGATGCCCCGGCCGTCGAAGCCGTGGTCGAGGCGGTCGAGGTAGCCGCCGACGGTGCGCCAGCTGAAGTCGACGGAGGTGTCCCCGGGTGCCCCGCCGTTCCAGCCGGTGATCTGGGCGCGGACCTCGGCGAGGGTGCGGTCGTCGACCGGTGCGTACGACAGGCCGTCCTGGCCGAGGACTTCGAGGGTGACCCCCTGGGCCACCTTCGCCTCGTGCCCGGGGTCCCGCAGGAGCGCCAGGTCGCTGTGTGCGTGCATATCGATGAAGCCGGGGGAGAGGGCGAGGCCCTGGCCCTCGACCACGCGGGCGGCGCCCGGCCGCGGGCCGCCGTCCGACTCGCGGTGGATGGCGGCGATCCGGCCGTCGGACAGGGCGACATCGGCGCGGTAGGACGGACCGCCGGACCCGTCGAGGACGCGTACGTCGCGGAACACGGTGTCCATGGCCGGTCCTGCCTCTCTCGGCGCCCCGGAGCGTCGGCGACCGGGGGACGTACGGTCGCGGGGTCCGGGGCCGGCGGCGCGCACCGCGGGGGATCGGCGCGCACCGCCGGCGTCCGGGGGCGGGAGCGGAAGCTCCGGCCCGGGAAGCCGGCAGGGCCATGGACGGCCCTGCCGGGCGGGTCCTAGAAGAAGGTCCGGATGAAGTCCGTGACCGTGCCGTCCTGTTCGACGAGGGGGATCAGCTGCCACTTGTCGAAGATGGTGCAGGGGTGCGACAGCCCGAGGGCGACCCAGTCGCCGACCTCCACATCGCCGGCCCGCTCGGTGTCGACCCAGGCGTGCTGGTCGGACAGCTTGCGGACGGTGAGGCCGTCCGCCGGGCGTTCGGTGCCGTCCCGTCCGGACCGGACGACCTGGGCCTGCGGCAGATCCAGGTCGTACGCCGCATCGCGCTTGCCCGCGTTGAGGAACGCCTGCTCGGTCGTGGGACGGGAGACGACCTGGGCCCACAGCCGGAAGGCGGGGTGCAGGGCGCCCTCGTCCGGGACGCGGTTGAAGGGGGTGAGCCGGCGGTAGTGGGCGTCGTCGTGCGAGACATACGCGCCCGAGCGCAGCAGCTTGAGGACCGGCGCCGACAGCGCGGGGAGGTCCGCGAAGACCTCGGCGACCGCGTCGAACCAGGCGCTGCCGCCCGCGCTGACCACGATCTGGTCCAGGTCGGCGAACCGGCCCGCCTTGTCGAACGCCTCGGCCAGTGCCACCAGTCGGCGCAGGTAGGCGGTCACCCGCTCCGGGGTGGCCTCCGGCACCTCGCCCTCGTAGCCGGCCACGCCCACCAGGCGCAGGGTGTCCACCCCCGCGATGGCGTCGGCGAGTTCCAGGCACTCGGTCTCGGTGCGCACGCCGGTACGCGCGCCCTCGCCGGCGCACAGCTCGACGACCACATCCACCGGGCGGGTGGCGCCGGCCTCCCGCAGCGTGCGGTCCATCAGCTCGATACCGCGCAGCGAGTCGACGTAGCAGATCAGGTGGAAGCCGGGGTCGTCCGCCAGCTCGGCGGCGAGCCAGCGCAGCGCGGCCGGGTCCACCACCTGGTTGGCGAGGAAGATCTTCTGGATGCCGAAGGCGCGGTAGACGCGGACCTGGTGGGGGACGGCGGCGGTGATGCCCCAGGCGCCGTGCTCCAGCTGCCGGGCGAAGAGCTGCGGGGCCATACAGGTCTTGCCGTGCGGGGCGAAGGCGAGGCCGTGCCGGTCGGCGTAGGTCTCCATCAGGGCGAGGTTGTGCTCGACCGACTCGGCGGAGAGGGCGAGGACGGGGGTGGTGAAGCCACCGTCGAAGAGGTTGCGGCGCTCGGCGGCCAGCTCCCCGACGGTGAGCCCTTCGGCGTCCGGCGGGAGCGCCTTGAAGCGGTGATCGACCCGTTCGTCCGCGAGTCCCTTGAGTCCCTGCGCGAGCCGCTCGCCGGCCATGGGGCCTCCTCCAAGTTCCTGTTGCACTCTCTGCAACACTCATTGCGCATATCGCGTACCGCTGTCTAACATCCGGGCCATCGCACGGTCAATGGTGAGAAGCATGGCGGGGGACGGGCCGGAACGGGCCCTGGAGACCGCCCCGGACGACACCCGAACCGCCGCACCGGCCGCGCCCGGGTGAGCCGTACAGCGAAGGAGCACATCCGCTCGTGACCAGGTCCTCGAACGCCGGCGACGGTCAGGCCCCGGACGGCGCACCCGTCCCGGACATCGATGTCGTCTGCCTCGGCGAGTCCATGGTCACCTTCCTGCCCCGCCGGCCCGGGCGGCTCGCCGATGTCCCCTCCTTCGACCGCGCCATCGGCGGTGCCGAATCCAATGTCGCCTGCACCCTCGCCCGCACCGGCCACCCCACCCGCTGGATCTCCCGGGTCGGCACCGACGGCTTCGGCGACCATCTGCTGGCCGCCATCGCCGACTGCGGCGTCGACGTCCGGCACGTCCGGCGCGACCCGCTGCGCCCCACCGGCGTCTACTTCCGCACCGCCGGCGACCGCGCCACCGGCACCCACGAAGTCGCCTACTACCGCGCCGGTTCCGCCGCCTCCGCCATGACGGCGGCCGACCTGGACCCGGCCGCCCTGTACGGCGGCCGGATCCTGCACCTGTCCGGCATCACGGCGGCGCTGTCCGCGGACTGCCTCGCCCTGCTGACGGAGCTGACCACCCGCCGCCCCGGGCGCCCGCTCCTCTCCTTCGACGTCAACTACCGGCCGGGGCTGTGGCGGGACACCGCACGGGCACGGGTACTGCTCGACCTCGCACGCGGCGCCGACCTCGTCTTCGTGGGCGACGACGAGGCCCGGGACGCCTGGGGCCTGCACGGCCCCCGGGCCATCCGCCAGGCGCTGCCCGAACCGCACACCCTGGTCGTCAAGCAGGGCAAGACCGGAGCCACCGTGTTCCGGCGGACGCGGGAGCCGGGCGGCCGCCGCGACGACGCCACCGGTGCCGACGAGGTCACCGGCACCGACGACGCCACCGGCACCGCCACCTTCGTCCCCGCCCTGGACGTCGACCTCGTGGCGGCCACCGGCGCCGGGGACGCCTTCGCCGCCGGCTTCCTCTCCGCCACCCTCCGCGGCCTGCCGGACCGCGCCCGCCTCCGGCACGGCCATCTGTGGGCCGCCGCCGCCCTCACCGTCCCTGGCGATCTCGCCACCCCGCCGAGCCGGCCGTACGCCGACCGGCTGGCCGCCCTCGACGGCCCGGCCTGGGCGAGCCTGCGCCTCGCTCCCGGCTGGACCGACGCCGACGCACCCGGCCCCCGGGCCGACGAGGAGGTACCCACCCAGTGAACGAGCCACGAGCGAGAGCCATCGAGCGGTGCGCCCCGGGTAACGGGCGGGCGGGCCGGGGCGCCGGGCGGACCGGGCGAAGCGAGGTGCGGCGATGAGCCAGACCGTCGACCGGGCGCTGAGCATTCTGCCGCTGCTCGCCGAGGGGCCCGCCGACCTGGGCCAGGTCGCCGACCGGCTCGGCGTCCACAAGTCCACGGCCCTCCGGCTGCTGCGCACCCTCCACGAACACGGCTTCGTCTACCGGCAGTCCGACCAGCGCTACCGCCTCGGCGCCCGGCTCTTCGCGCTCGCCCAGCAGGCCGTCGAGAACCTCGACGTACGCGAGATCGCCCACCCCCACCTCGTCGCACTCAACGAGAAGTGCGGACACACCGTCCACCTCGCGGTCCACGAGGAGAACGAGGTCCTCTACATCGACAAGGTGGAGAGCCGCTACCCCGTCCGGATGTACTCCCGGATCGGCAAACCCGTCGCGATCACGGTCGCCGCGGTCGCCAAGCTGCTCCTCGCCGACCTCCCCGAGCCCGAGCGCCGCGCCCTCGCCGAGAAGCTCGACTACCCCCGCTACACGTCCCGTTCGACCCATGACGCCACGGCGTTCCTCGCCGAACTGGCCACGGTCCGCGAACAGGGCTGGGCCACCGACCTCGGTGGCCACGAGGAGTCCATCAACTGCGTCGCGGCCCCCGTCCGCGGCGCCGACGGCCGCCTGGTCGCCGCCATGTCGGTCTCCGCGCCGAATGTCGTCGTCAGCGCCGGGGAACTCCTCGGACTGCTCCCGCTGGTCCGCCGCACCGCCGACGCCATCAGCCGGGAGTACTCCGGAACCGCCGTCCCCCCGTCAGCCACCGACCCCGCAGAGGAAGCCCGCACCCCATGACCGAGAAGACCGCGCTCACCCCGGCCACCCACACCACCCCGCCCGCGAAGTTCTCCCACGGCGTCAGGAAGGGCAATGTCCTCCAGGTCGCGGGTCAGGTGGGCTTCCTCCCCGCCGTCGAGGGCCAGGCGCCCACCCCGGCCGGCCCCACCCTGCGCGAGCAGACCCTCCAGACCCTCGCCAACGTCAAGGCCATCCTCGAAGAGGGCGGCGCCAGTTGGGACGACGCGATGATGATCCGCGTCTACCTCACCGACGTGGCGCACTTCGCCGAGATGAACGAGATCTACAACGCCTACTTCGAGGAGCAGGGCCTCAAGGAGGCCCCCGCCGCCCGCACCACCGTCTACGTCGGGCTGCCCAAGGGGCTCCTCATCGAGATCGACGCCCTCGCCGTCCTGAGCTGAGCCATCCCCTCCTGAGCTGAGTCGTCCGCTGTGCCGTTAGTCGTACGTCCGCACCATCCGCCGCACGGCAGGGCACCCCGCACCGACGGGGCGCCCTGCCGCGGTCCCCCCTACCCGGAAAGCCCCTGTCTGCCAACGGAGTTCCCTCATGCACCTCGCCGCCGCGACCGCCACCCCGGCCACCCCTCCACCACCACCCCACACCGGTGGACTGCTCGCCCTGATACCGGGCACCGCGGGCCTCCTGACGGTCGCCGCCCTGGGCATCGCCCTGCTCCTCGTACTGATCATCAAGGTCCGGCTCCAGCCGTTCGTCGCGCTGCTGGCCGTCTCCATCGCGGTGGGCCTGGCCGCCGGGCTCTCCGTCACCGAACTCTTCGGCACGGTCCAGAAGTCCGACGCCGTCTCGCTGATCGAGACCGGCATGGGCGGCATCCTCGGGCATGTCGCGATCATCATCGGCCTGGGCACCATGCTCGGCGCGATCCTCGAAGTCTCCGGCGGCGCCGAGGTGTTGAGCGCCCGGCTGCTCCACCTCTTCGGCGAGCGGCGCGCCCCCCTCGCGATGGGCCTGACCGGCCTGATCTTCGGCATCCCGGTCTTCTTCGACGTCGGCATCTTCGTCCTGGCCCCGATCGTCTACGCGGCCGCCAAGAGGTCCGGCAAGTCGATTCTCCTCTACTGCATGCCACTCCTCGCCGGCCTCTCCATGACGCACGCGTTCCTGCCGCCGCACCCCGGCCCGGTCGCCGCCGCCGGTCTCTTCAAGGTCGACCTGGGCTGGGTCATCCTGATGGGCCTGGTCTGCGGCCTCCCGGCGGTGCTCGCCGCCTGGGGCTACGCGGCCTGGATCGGCAAGCGCCTCTTCGTCCCCGTCCCGCAGGACATGGTCGAGGCCGCCGAGGAGGCCAGGGCGGCCGTCACCGCGGAGAAGGCGGCGGCCGGCGTCCCCGCCCACGAGGAGCCGGTCCCCCTGCCCACCGTCCTCACCATCATCGGCACCCCGCTCCTGCTCATCCTCCTGGCGACCTTCTCCTCCATCGCCCTGGCCCCCTCGCCCGGCCGCTCGGTGATCGAGTTCTTCGGCCACCCCTTCGTGGCCCTGACGCTCGCCCTGCTGCTCGCGTACTACCTGCTGGGCATCCGCCGCGGCTGGTCCCGCACGTCCCTGGAGACGGTCTCCACCGCCTCGCTCAAGCCGGTCGGCAACATCATCCTGGTCGTGGGCGCCGGCGGTATCTTCGGCGCCGTCCTCAAGGCCAGCGGCGTCGCCACCGCCCTTTCCGACACCTTCCACCATGTCGGCCTGCCGGTCATCGTCCTCGCCTACCTCCTCTCCCTCGTCCTCCGCGTAGCCCAGGGCTCCGCCACGGTCGCCATCGTCACCACGGCCGGCATCGTCGTCCCCCTGGTCGAGGGCCAGGGCATGTCCCAGGCCCATCTGGCGCTGATCATCATGGCGATCTCGGCGGGGTCGATCTTCGCCTCGCATGTGAATGACGGGGGGTTCTGGATGGTGAGCAAGTACTTCGGGATCTCGGAGCGGGACACCCTGAAGTCGTGGACGGTGCTGGAATCGGTGCTGTCGGTGGCGGGGTTCGGGGTGGCGGCTCTGGTGAGCCTGGTGGTGTAGCCGTTCAGGTCCCCGGAGCGGCGACGTCCCGTCCGCGCACGCCGATGGGGCGCCCGGCACCGGCCGCCCCATCGGCTGTCACGCCACGTGCCCGTACGCCCGCGCCCCTTCGCGCGGCAGCACGGCCCACAAGCGCGTCCCGTCCCCGGCCTCCGGCGACTCCCCGAACCCCCACTCACCGTCGCAGGCGTGCATCACACAGGCCAGCAGCAGGAGCAGGGACCGCCGCCTGCCGTCGCAGGCCGCCGCGAGACGGCGGTGGGTGTGGCGCGGGTGCCCGTCGTAGAGGCTGATGCGCAGCGCGTCGTCGCGATAGCGCAGGGACAGATAGACGCTGTCAGTGGGCGTGAACAGGCAGGCACAAGCGGCAAGTTCACCGATCACCTGGACCGCGGCGGCGGTCACGTCGTACAGGCCGTGCGCTTCCAGGATCGTACGGGCGGCAGAGCGCGCGACGGCCGGACTGGCGAGCGCGGCGGGAAGAGTGAGGCTGTAGGCCAGGTTTTCCGGCACGCGAGGTGTGCGGGCGTCGACGGGGTGCGGGCAGACGGTCACGGCTGCGGACATGGCAACTCCCTGTTGCAGAGGGTTGGTTGATGGCACGGCAGCCGGTGGCCTGTCTCCCTGGCGCGGGCCCGCCCCTCCCAGGGCAGGAGGATGCGGGCAGGCTCGCGCGATGCGCTTCCGACTGCGTCGAGCGTAAACGTTGCGTTACTGACTGTGGGGGGATGGGTGGCTCATGTGCCACCTACTCCCGCACATTGCCTCCCGTGCAGTGGACCGACGTCACGTGCGACGGGCAGACTGACGTCACCGAGTGGGGAGGGAGGGCGCCGATGCCCACCAGGGCCACGCCCACAGAGCGCCAGAAGCGCCTGGGTGCCGAGCTGCGCAAGATGCGCCTCGCAGCGGGTCGAACCACCGAATACGCGGCCGGTCTACTTGGTTTGGACCGTACGAAGGTCTCCAATATGGAGCTGGGCATCCGCTCCACTTCGCCTGAACGCGTACGGGTGCTCGCCAGTAACTACGACTGCTCGGACCAGCGATACGTCGACGCTCTGGTCGAGCTGGCCAACTCCCGCACGCGTGGATGGTGGGAACAGTTCAGGGGAAGCCTCCCGCAAGGGCTGCTGGATGTCGCAGAGCTGGAGTGGCACGCTACGCGGCTGCGGTCCGAACAGACCGTGCACCTGCCCGGCCCGCTTCAAGTAGGCACGTACGCACGCGCCATCTTCGACGCCGCGCTGCCCCCTCTGTCCAGATCGGAGGTGGAGCTACGCGTCATTCTCCGGCTGCACCGCCAGCAGATTCTGGAACGCGACAACCCCGTTGACTATGTGGCATACATCCATGAGTCCGCGCTGCGCATGCAGTTCGGTGGACGCGCTGTGGCCCGCGAGCAACTCCGGCATCTCTGCGAGGTATCCGAGCTGGTGAACGTCGAGGTGCGGGTACTTCCGGTTGAGGCAGGTGCCTTCCCAGGCGCCGGGCATGCCGTCCTGTACGCCAAAGGTACGGTGCCGCAATTGGGCACCGTCCAGCTGGACTCGGCTCACGGTCCCGAGTTCACTCATGCCGATGCGCAACTCGCCAAGTACCGGGAGCACATGGACTGGATGCACGCCCATACGCTCGGGATGCGCGAGTCCCGCGATTTTATTCACCACATCGTCCGTCAGCTCTGAGGAAGGTCACATGGCTGAGATCTCTTGGGAAGATCCCTTTTGCGCGGAGGGCAACAACTGCTTTCGCATAGGTACTGACGACCAGGGCAATGCCTATATCGCGGTTGCGGGTGCCGAAGAGGCATACGTGTCGGACTCCCGTGCAGCGCTCCGGGCGCTCATCGTCGACATTAAGGCGGGTAAGGCCGACCACCTGCTTTAGTGTCTCCGACCTCGATCGAAACCCATACGCTCACTCCGGGGAGGCCGCCATGCAGGACATCGACTGGGAAGAGCCTTTCTGCGCCGAGGGCTCGGCATGCTTCCGCATAGGCACCGATGATCAGGGAAACGCTTACATCGCCGTGGCGGGCGCCGAAGACGCCTACGTGTCCGACTCCCGTGAAGCGCTCCGCGCCCTCGTCCTCGACATCAAGGCCGGCAAGGCCGACCACCTGCTCTGACATTCCTGGAGGAACGAGTGCCCGGCACCGGGCTCACACCCGGTGCCGGGCACCCTCATTGCGGCGGCAGAAGGCTCACCTGCCCTTGCAGTACTGCCCCTCCTTGCCGATCACGCGATAGACACAGTCGGCGGTCTCCAGCATTTGCAGCACCGCCTCCCGGTTCCTTGCGGTCTCCTTCGGGATCACCGAGTCCTTCGGGTAGAAGCCACCGGAGCCGAACGAGGACGGGTACATCTCGAACGTAAACGCGAAGACCTTCTGGTCGCCCCACAACCAGTCATCGATCGCCCCGTCCGTGATGTACAGGTCGCTGGACTGCTCGGGGGTGTAGCCGTTGGTGGCGGCCATGTTTTTGCCGAGGGTGGCGAAGGTGTCGTGTTCGTCCTTGGTCATGCCGTCGCCGGTGTCGTCGTTGGTGAAGCCGAAGGGCCAGAGGACCAGTTCGCTGTAGGTGTGGAAGTCGATGGCGGCCGTGATCTGCTGTTTGCCGCCCACGTTGCGGCCGTGGACGAACTTCGAGACGACCTGGACCTCGGGGGCGGATGCGGCGGAGGCACCGCGATAGGTCTCGTCGCCCGGGTCGGTCGAAGAGCCGTCGCAGCAGCCCCACTTGAAGTCCCAGTTGCGGTTGAGGTCGGTGCCGACCTCGCTGGTCCCGGCGTTGGGCTGGCGGTTCTTGCGCCAGCTGCGGAAGTCGCCGGAGGCGATGTCGTACTCGCCGCCGTCGGGGTTCAGGTCGGGGATGATCCAGATCTCGCGGGAGTCGAGCATCTTGGTGACGCGGGAGTCGCTGCCGTACTTCGAGGTGAACTCGTTGAGGAGGTAGAGGGACATCTCGACCGTGAGGTGTTCCCGGGCGTGCTGGTGGGCGGTGAACAGGACCTCGGGCTCCTGCTCGTCCTTGGTGACGTTCTTGCTGAGTTTGAGGGCGAGGAGGTTGCGGCCCTCATGGGAGGTGCCGATGACCTGCTTGCTCAGGATGTCCGGGTGCCTGGCGACGAGGGCGTCGATCTCCTTCGTGGCCTCGTCGTAGGTGTGGTACTTCGTGTAGCCGGCTGGGAAGTCCTTGGCGCGGGGCTTGTGGGGCGAGGGGGCGGCGGTCGGCGGGGCAGGCAACTGACGGACCTTGTGGCCGAGTTGGCGGACCGCGGTGGCCTGGGCGCGGGTCGCGGTGATGACGACCGCGCGGGCGTGCACCTCGTCGATGCTGACTCCGGTCGCGACCAGGGCGGTGCGCTCCGTACGGGTGGCGGGGCCGGTCACCTCGTACTGGCGCGGGACTTCGGCGATCCGGGCGGCGTCGGCGGCGGGGCCAGGGCGTGGCGCGTCCTGTGCCTGGGCGGCGGCGATAGGGGCGGCGAGCGCGAGGGAGAGGAGTGCGGCGAGGACGGTGGTGCGTCCGCCGCGGATACGTGGTCGCATGCGGTCTCCTGTGGGGTGTGAGGCGAAGCGACGGCGCCAGTTTTGGACGATGTCATGGCCGTGACAAGACGTCTGACGGTCAATTCTGGGCCCGTGAGAATCGGCCACCGGAAAGTGGCGAATCCCTCAACTTGCTGCTGACGGGCGGAAATTGATTGCCAGGCGGTGCCGAGTCGCCAACAATGCGCACGACAAAACCGAAGTTCCCCGCAAGGGCTTCGGTGACAGACGCTGAGAGGACCCCCACATGAATCGACCTCTCGTCGGCACCCTGGCCACGGCCGCACTGGGCGCCGCAACCCTGCTGGGCACCGTCGGAACGGCGCACGCCGCGCCGCAGGACGGTGGCCAGCACCCCACGCAGCAGAAGAAGACCAAGGCGGTGGACTTCGCCGGCAGTGTCGCGCTGAGCAACTGCTCCGGCTCGGTCGTCCGGATGCCCGGCTCGAAGCCGGCGGACCCGGCGCTGGTGATGTCCAACGGCCACTGCCTGGAAGGCGATATGCCCGGCGCCGGTGAGGTCGTCGTCGACAAGCCGTCCAGCCGCAGCTTCACCCTGCTGGACAAGTCGGCCGGCAAGCTGGGCACCATCAAGGCCACCAAGGTCGCCTACGCCACGATGACCGACACCGATGTCTCGTTCTACGAGACCGGGTCGACCTACGCCGAGATCGAGAAGAAGTTCAAGATCAAGCCGCTGGAGATGGCCACCGAGCACCCGGCCAAGGACGCGAAGATCAGCATCGTCTCCGGCTACTGGAAGAAGATCTACTCCTGCGGTATCGACGGGTTCGCCCCCACCCTCAAGGAGGGCGAGTGGACCTGGAAGGACTCGGTCCGCTACACCCCGGAGTGCCAGATCATCGGCGGCACGTCCGGCTCGCCGGTGGTCGACACCGCGACCGGCAAGGTCACGGCCATCAACAACACCAGCAACGAGAGCGGCGAGGAGTGCACCCTCAACAACCCCTGTGAGGTGGACGAGAACGGCAAGAAGACGGTGCACAAGGGCATCGGCTACGCCCAGGAGACGTACCAGATACCGAAGTGCTTCGGCGACGGCAACAAGCTGGACCTGAACGCCGAGGGCTGTGTGCTGCCGAAGCCGAAGGCCGCGCGCCGGTGAGCTGAAGCAGGAGACCCGCCCCGGGTCCCGTGCACGAGGTGCGCGGGTCCCGGGGCGGGGCCACGTGGTGCGGGCGGGGCGGTGTTACGGGAGGCCGTGGACGTGCGCGCCCACCTGGGCCGCGAAGGCGTTGCCGTTGGCCGCGTCCCAGTTGGTGGACCACGTCATCGCGCCACGGAGCCCCGGGTAGGTCCTGGAGGGCTTGAACGAGCCGCAGTTGCTGCCCCGGGTGAGGCAGTCCAGCGCGGCGTTGATGACGGACGGGGCGACGTAGCCGCCGCCGGCCGCGCGGGCCGAGGCCGGCACCCCGATGCCGACCTGGGACGGGTCGAGCCCGCCCTCCAGCTGGATACAGGCGAGCGCGGTCAGGAAGTCGACCGTGCCCTGGGCGTAGACCTTGCCGTCGCAGCCGTTCATCGAACCGCTGTTGTAGTACTGCATATTGACCGCCGTCAGGAAGTCCTTGATCCCGAGCGCCGTCTTGAAGTACTCGTTCTGCGGTGACTGCATATCGATGGTCTGCGGGGCCATGGTGACCACGACATCGCCGTGCCGGTCGTGCAGGGCCTTGAGCGCCTGTGTCATATAGGTCGCGTGGAGGCCGTTCTCCAGGTCGATGTCGACGCCGTCGAAGCCGTAGGTGTCCATCAGGCCGCTGACGGAGTCGGTGAAGTTCTGCGCGGAGGCGTCGTCGCTGACGGACACCGCGCCCCGCTCACCGCCGACGGAGAGGATCACCGACGTGCCGGCCGCCTGCTTCGCCTTGATATCTGCCTTGAATTCGTCGGTGGAGCCATAGCCGACGGCCGGGTCGAGCTGGAAGGTGACCGCGCCGGGCTGCCCGGTCGCCTCGGCGAACGAGACCGCGATGATGTCGTAGGCGCCGTCGACATCCTTGAGTTTCTGCACCGTGGCGCCGTTGTCGAAGTTCTGCCAGTAGCCGGTGACCGCGTGCCGGGGGACGGCTGCGGCGGTGGTGGCGGCCGCGGCGGAGGGAGCCGGGCGGTGCGTCCCGGCCGCCTGGGCGGTGCTCGCCCCGACGAGGGCGGCCGTGGTCAGCACCGCGGCGGTGAGTCCGGCCAGCAGCCTCGCGGGCAGTCCGGTCGACGGTCCGTTCCCCGGCCCTGCATTCGGCCCGGTGTTCGGCCTGTTCCCCGGCCCGGTCTTCGGTCTTCCTGAGCGTGCGCGAACCACGACTGCCTCCGTGTGGGGGGAAGTTGGGGAGAGTGCGGATGCGTGTTCAGGGGCCCCTGCGTGTGCCGTACAACGTGGTCCAGACCAATCACTCTGTCAAGAGTCCGCGCGGAGACGGATGTTCCCGTGCGGGACGCTTGGCCGGTATCCGCCATTTCCCTGCGGGGTGATGGTGATGACGAGTAGCCCAGAACGTGTTCTCTGGGACGTATCTCTGTGGATAAAGTGCTGAGCGAATGGCGCCGATGGCGCAGAGCTGTGCCGATCCGCGGTCCCGGGACCCCCGGCGGCCGGAGGGAGTGGGGGAGCGACGTGCCGACCGCGATTGCAGTCACCAGCCCTGACCTCGCGCTGCCGGCGACCGACCGGCAGACCCCCGCCGCCGTCGTCCTCCAGGCCCCGCATCTCCAGCCGCTGGACGACGCCCTGACGGAGACCAGCGCGGTGCTGGAACACCACGGCCATCTCGTCGCGCTGTACTCCTCCGTCTGCCCGCCGGAACACATCCGCCGGCTGCACACCCTGCGCGCCGTCCTGGAGAGCGACCGGATCGCCATCGTGCCGCTGTCCCTGCCGCCGCTGGGGGTCGCCTTACTGGCCCGGCAGCTGCGGCAGTTGTCGTTGTGCGACGTCAGCCCCGGGGTGCTGGCCAGCGCGGCCCGGCTGCTGGCCCACTACATTCACGCCGGCGCCCTGCTGGGCAGCGTCAGCGGGCTGGACCGGGTCGAGGTCGATCTGCGGGCCCATATGAAGTCCTGGCTGCCCGGCGCGCACTTCGCGGTACTGGCCCATCCCGAACCGCAGTTGCTGCACCTGGACCGGCACAGCACCGAGGCCGGACTGCCGGGGCCCAAGTTCGCCACCCAGCTCGCGGTCGCCCGCGGCCAGCTCACCTCGGAGTGGGTCACCGGCGCGCTCGCCCCGGCCTGGCAGGTGCAGGGGGTCTACGAGACCCGGCTGCCCGCCGAGTCCGCCCGGTGGTGGGGCACGCCGAAGCTGATCGAATTCGCGTCGGCCATACCGGATGTGTCGGTCCTCCATCAGCTGGTGGCCTCCGTACGCCGCGAGGAGTGCCGCTGGTGCGGTCTGGAACTCCTCGGCGACCGCTGTGCGTTCTGCGCGGCCCCGCTGGCGCGGGAACGGGCGACGGGGGGTGGCGGCTCGGGCCAGGGGCCGGCGGCCATAGGCGGGACGGCATCCGGGCGGGTGGGGGGCGGGGCTGTGGCTCCGACTGTGGCTCCGGCTACGGCTGTGGCTCCTGGGGCCTCTTCTGCCGCTGCTCCGGCTCCGGCCTCGCCCGTTCCCCCGGCCTCGCCCCTTCCTCCTGCCGCGCCCGTTCCTCCGGCTTCGGCCGCCGCGTCATCACCGGGTGGCGGGGCAGCGGCCGCGCCCGCACCGGCTCCCGGCCCGGCCGCACCGACTCCCGGCCCGCCCGCATCAGCTCCCGCCCAGGACCGGCCCCAGCCCCGGGACCAGGCTGCCGCCCCGATGCCCGGCCCGATGCCCGCCCCGGCCCAGGCCCCGGCGCGGGAGGACCGCGCGCTCTCGCCGCTGGCCCCGTCGGGTGGGCCCGGTGTACCTGCCGCACCCGGTGTGCTGGGCGTATGGGGCGGCCGCCCCGGCGGTCGTGATGAACCCGGGCAACTGGACGTACGAGGACCGGATCTCACATCGGGTGGTCCGGCCGTACCGGGGAACCCGTACGGGTCCGGCCGTCCGGTGCCGGGCAACCCCTACGCGTCCGACACCCCCCGCGCCCCCGGCCAGTGGGATCTGCCCGGCCACCCCGACTTCGCCGGTCACCCTGACTCGGTCGGTCACCCCGCTCACCCCGGGCAGCCGGATCTCTCCGGCCGCCCGGACGTCCCCGGCACCCCGCGAACGGTGGCCCGCGTGCGCTGAGTCCGACCGGGCCGCCGTGGCCCCGCCCCTCCGGCCGGTCCCCCCGGCCGCCCGCCGGGTTCCCGCCCGGCGACCGCCCGAACCCGTCCCCCGCCCGCCCTTTCTCCCCGTCCCGATCGAGGTCCCTCCCCCATGAACTCACGCCAGCGCCGCGGAGTGATCCTGCTGCTCCTGTCGGTTCTCTGTGCGGTCGGCGCGTTCGTCGGCGTACTGTCGGTGATCAAGAACGTCGAGTCCAAGGTCGGCCCCGAGAAGACGGCGTACCGGCTGAAGAGCGATGTCGCGGCCTATAAAGAGCTGAATCCGGGGCAGTTCGAAAAGGTGCAGATGCCGCAGCGGTGGCTGCCGCCCACCGCCGTGACCGACCTGGACCAGGTCAGCGGCAAGATCGCGGTGACCCCGCTGAAGAAGGGGTCGCTGCTCCAGGACGACATGATCGTCGAGCGGCCCGCACTGAAGTCCGGGCAGCAGGAGATCGCCATCATGATCGACGCCGCCACCGGTGTGGCCGGCAAGATCAACCCCGGTGCCCGGGTGAACATCTACGCCACGTTCGAGGGCAAGCGCCCCGAGGACAAGCCGGTCTCCAAGGTCATCGTCGCGGGCGCCCAGGTCATCGACGTCGGCAAGCTGACGCCCCTGGAGGCCAAGGACCCGGGCGACAGCACCACCGCCAACAGCCGCCAGGCCGGTGAGGCCGTCCCGATCACCTTCGCGCTGAACACGCCGGACGCCCAACGGGTCGCGTACGCCGAGTCCTTCGCCTCCCATGTACGGCTCGCCCTGCTCGCCCCCGGCAACGAGAACGCCATACCGCCCGCCCAGCGCAGCTACACCCTCGACGGCGACAAGTGACCCGGAGCCTCAGGTGACCATCCGCATCCTCCCGGCCATCGGTGACCCCGACGCCGCCCGCGCCGTGTCCTCGCTGCTCCACCAGCTGCCGGACGCCGAACCCGCGCCCACCGTCGGGGACTCCGCCGCGCTGCTCCACGCGCTGGCCGGTGCCGCCGCCCAGGGGGCCGGTGCGGCGGCCGCGGGTGGCCCGTCCGCCGCGGGCCAGCCGTCCGCCGTGGAGGCGCTCCCCGAGGTCGTGCTCGTCCACGAGCGGATCGGGCCGACACCGGCGCTGGAGCTGATCCGTGAGGTGGCGCTGCGCTTCCCCGCCGTCGGCGTCGTACTGATCACCACGGATGCCGGGCCCGCGCTGTTCTCCGCGGCGATGGACGCCGGGGCCCGGGGCATCGTCGGGATGCCGCTCGGCTACGACGAGCTGGCCGCCCGGGTGCAGGCCGCCGCGCAGTGGTCGGCGGGCGTCCGGGTCCACCTAGGGGGCAGCCCGGAGGCGGTTTCCGGCCCGGCCGGGACGCTGGTGACCGTGACGGGTGCCAAGGGCGGGGTCGGCACCACCGTCACCGCGGTGCAGCTGGCGCTGGCGGCGCGGGCCGCGGGCCGCAGCGTCGCGCTGGTGGACCTGGATCTCCAGTCCGGTGACGTGGCCTCCTATCTGGACGTCCAGTTCCGCCGCTCGGTCGTCGATCTGGCGGGCATTCAGGACATCTCCGTACGGGTTCTCCAGGACGCCGTGCACGACCACCACACCGGTCTGGGCCTGCTGCTGGCGCCCGAGGAGGGCGAACGCGGTGAGGAGGTCGACGACCGGGCGGCCCGGCAGATCATCGGCGCGCTGCGCTCCCGCTACGAAGTCGTGCTGGTCGACTGCGGCTCCCAGATGCAGTCCGCCAACGCCGCGGCCGTCGAACTCGCCGATCTGGCACTGCTGGTGACCACCCCGGACGTGGTGGCCGTACGGGCCGCCAAACGGCAGGTCCGGCTGTGGGACCGGCTCCAGATCCGTAAGGCGGAGGACACCACGACGGTGGTCAACCGCCTCACCCGGAACACCGAGATCCAGCCGCCGCTGGTCGCCAAGGCCACCGGCACCCAGGTCGCCCGGACCCATGTGCCGGCCGCCTTCAAGGAGCTCCAGCCCTGTGTCGACGCGGGCCGGATGCAGGATCTGGACAGCCGGTCCACGGTCAAGCAGGCGCTGTGCGCGCTGGCCGGTGAACTCGGCCTGGGCGACTCGCCGTCCGTACGGCAGGGCCGCGGCAGCCACCGGGCCCGCCCCACGCTGACCGGGCGCAAGCGCAAGGCCATAACGCCGGGGGCGGCTCCCGCTTCCGGGGGAATTCCGGGTCAGGCGTCGGGGACGGCCTCCGGGGCGGGCCCCGGCACCGGTCCCCGGTTCGGGGTGCGGCGGGGATCCGCGGCGGCGGCCGGCCCGGGGCCGTTCGATCCGTCCGGCCCGTACGAGGAGGGCTGAGCGGTGCGGCGCCCGCTGGGCGGCGACGACCGGGGGCAGGTGGCCGTGGAATTCATGGGGCTGCTCCCGCTGATCCTGCTGGTCCTCGCCCTGCTCTGGCAGTTGGTGCTGGTCGGGTACACCTACTCGCTCGCCGCGCACTCCGCCGACCGCGGCGCACGGGCCGCCACCGCCACCGAGGGCGGCGGCGAGGGCGCCTGCCGCGCCGCCGCCGAGGACGAACTGCCCAGTTCCTGGCGCGCGGGCGCCTCGACCTCCTGCGGAACGGAGTCGGGCCTGTGGAAGGCCACCGTACGGATCGAGGTCCCGGTGCTCTTCCCCGGCGCCGGCAGCTATCCGTGGAAGGTCACCGGCTCGGCCGGCGCCGCGAAGGAGGGCACCGGGTGAGCGCCGTACGCCTTCCCGCCCGGCTCCGCGGTCACGGCCGCGACCGGGGCCAGGCCTCCATCGAGTTCCTCGGCTTTCTGCCGATCCTGCTGGTCGTCGGGCTCGCCGTGGTCCAGCTCGGCCTGGCCGCCTACACCGTCCAGCAGGCCGGGACCGGGGCGCGCGCCGCGGCCCGTACCGCCTCGATGGACGAGGCCGACCGGGAGACCGGCCCGCAGGCCGCCGGACGGGCCGCGATGAGCGACTGGGTCGCCGACGGCGCGACGATCTCGGTGGGCGGCGGGGGCGCCGAGGTCAGCGCGACGGTGCGGGTGGCGATCCCCTCGGTCATCCCCGGCGTCGACAGCCTCGGTACGGCCAGCCGCACCGCCACCATGCCCCGCCCGCAGGAACCCGGCGCGCTGGGCCCGCGCGCCGCGGACACGTACGAAGGAGCACCCCCGCGATGAGCCTGAAAGCCCGGATCGTCGCACCCGAACCGGCCGGTGAGGCGCGCGAGGACAGCCATCTGGTCGCCGTCTACCGCGCCAAGCTGCTCGAAGAGATCGACCTCGCCGAGATGTCCTCGCTGGCCGCGGCCGAGCGCCGCTCACGGCTGGAGCGGGTGCTGGGCCACATCATCAGCCGCGAGGGCCCGGTGCTCTCCACCGCCGAACGCGCCCAGCTCATCCGCCGGGTGGTGGACGAGGCGCTGGGCCTGGGGGTGCTGGAGCCGCTGCTGGAGGACGCCTCGATCACCGAGATCATGGTCAACGGCCCGGACCAGGTGTACGTCGAGCGGGCCGGCCGGGTCGAGCTGCTGCCCGTCCGCTTCGCCTCGCACGAGCAGCTGATGCAGACCATCGAACGGATCGTCTCCACCGTCAACCGCCGGGTCGACGAGTCCAATCCGATGGTCGACGCCCGGCTGCCGTCCGGCGAACGCGTCAACGTGATCATCCCGCCGCTCGCGCTGAACGGCGCCACCCTCACCATCCGCCGCTTCCCCCGCGCCTACACCCTCGCCGAACTCATCGGCATGGGCACCCTCGACGAGCAGATGCTGATGCTGCTGGCGGGGCTGGTGCGGGCCAAGTTCAATGTGGTGGTCTCCGGGGCCACGGGTGCGGGCAAGACCACCCTCCTCAACGCGCTGTCCGGGCTGATCCCGGACGGCGAGCGGATCATCACCGTCGAGGACGCCGCCGAACTCCAGCTCCAGCAGAGCCATGTCATCCGGCTGGAGTCCCGCCCGCCCAACGTCGAGGGCAAGGGCCGGATCACCATCCGCGACCTGGTCCGCAACTCCCTGCGGATGCGCCCCGACCGCATCATCGTCGGCGAGGTGCGCGGCGGCGAGACCCTCGACATGCTCCAGGCGATGTCGACCGGCCACGACGGCTCGCTGGCCACCGTGCACGCCAACAGCGCCGAGGACGCCCTGATGCGGCTCCAGACCCTGGCGTCGATGTCCGACGTCAAGATCCCCTTCGAGGCGCTGCGGGACCAGATCAACAGCGCCGTCGACTGCCTCGTCCAGCTCACCCGGCACGCCGACGGCTCCCGCCGGATCAGCGAGATCGCCATCCTCGACTCACGCGGCCACGAGGACTACCGGATCGCCACGGTCTGCCGCTTCGACGCCGAACCGATGGGCGCCGACCGCATCGTGCACGGCCGGTTCCGCTACTTCCCGCTGCCCCGCCGGGTCGCCGAACGCCTCTTCATGGCCAGCGAGCCCACCCCGCCCGCCTTCGGCATCGCCACCCACGACGCCCAACTCGCCACCCGGAAGGCCCACTCATGACCGGCGGGAACGACCTCGCCCTGCTCGCCATCGGCGCCACGCTGCTGTGCGGGCTGCTCGCGATCGCCGGCGCCCGGACGTACGCGGCCGGGCGCGCCCAGCGACAGGCCATCGTCGACCGGCTGGCCGACGAGCGCGGGCTGCCGGTGACCGGGCGGCGCCGCTTCCCGTCCGTCGACCGGGCGCTGCGCGGCACCCGCTTCGGCCGCCGCCTCGAACTGCGGCTGACCGCCACCGGCCTGGACGTCACCCCCGGCGAGTTCGTCGTCTACCTGCTCGGCGCGGTCCTCGCGCTGTGGCTCGTCGCCCAGGCCACCCTCGCCCCGTTCTTCGGCCCGATCGCCGCGCTGGTCGCCATCTGGGCGGCGTTCGCCTTCCTCAACTGGCAGCGGCAGAAGCGCATCGAGAAGTTCATCAACCAGCTGCCCGAACTCTCCCGGATCCTCGCCAACGCCACCCAGGCCGGACTCGCGCTGCGGACGGCGCTGGGCATGGCGGCCGAGGAACTGGAGGCCCCGGCCGGTGAGGAGCTGGCCAAGGTCTCCGACAAGCTCGCCGTCGGCCACTCCATCGACGAGGCGCTCGGCGAGCTGGCCGAACGCCTGCCGTCCCGGGAACTCGTCGTGCTCGTCACCACGCTGGTGCTGGCCAACCGCGCCGGCGGCACCGTCGTCGGCTCGCTGCGCAACCTCACCAAGACCCTGGAGGAGCGTAAGGAGACCCGCCGGGAGGTCCGCACCCAGCTCTCCCAGGTGGTGGTCACCGCCTATGTCGTCCCGCTGCTCGGTATCGGCACCCTGCTGCTGATGAACCGGATCGCCCCGGGCGCCATCGACCGGATGACCGCCTCCTTCCTCGGCCAGCTCGCGGTCGTGGTGGCCTTCGCCCTCTACGGGCTCGGGTTCTTCTTCATCCGCCGTCTGTCCAAGATCGACGTCTAGGTATCGCCATGGCACTCGGAATCCTGCTGGCCCTCGCCTTCGCCCTCTCGGTCGCCGGTATCTGCTGCGGTATCGCGCTCTACCGGCGCGAGGCCCGGCTGCCGCCCGACCTGGCGCTGTCCCTGGAGGTCGGCGCGACCCGCACCACGGCCGTCGGGTCGGCGGTGGACCGCGCCGGGATGCGCTACGCGCCGCTGGTGCTGCGGCTGATGGGCGGCAAGCGCACCGCCCGGATCCGCCGGCGGATCGACCTGGCGGGCAATCCGGGCGGGCTGACCGTCGACCGGTACGCCGCCCGCCGCGCCGTCTACGGGGCCCTCGGCCTCTTCGGCGCCCTGGTGATGTTTCTGCGCGGCCAGCCGCTGCTCGGCGTGCTGATGGTGCTGTTCGGCCTCTTCTGGACCGAGGTCGGCATCTGGGCCGCCATCCGTCAGCGCAAGGACACCATCGAGCGCACTCTTCCGGACTTTCTGGATGTGCTGGCCGTCGTGGTCAGCGCCGGTCTGGGCTTCCGTCAGGCCCTGGACCGGGTCGCGGAGAAGTACGAGGGGCCATGGGCGGATGAACTCCGGATCACCCTGCGGCAGATGGACATGGGCGTCAGCCGCCGGGCCGCCTTCGAGGAACTGCGCAAACGCAATGACTCCGAACAGGTCGCACAGTTCGTCACCGCCCTCCAGCAGGGCGAGGAGCTGGGCTCGCCGATCGTCGAGACGCTGATCCAGATCGCCGACGACATGCGCCGGACCGACGCCCAGAACGCCCGGCGCCGGGCCGCCCGCGCGGTCCCCAAGGCCACCATGGTCGTCACCACCTTTATGGTTCCGGCCACGATGATCCTGCTCATCGCCGGTTTCTTCCTGGGCTCGGGCACCAACTTCGGCTCGCTGATGGACAGGTGACCTGTCTCACTCGGCCCGGCACCGGACCCGCCCGCGGCCGTCCGGCGCCACGGGACCGGGCTCGGCGGACCCGACCCGGCGGCCCCCGGCGCGCCGCCCGTCCGGCCCCTGGTGACCTGCTGTGCCGCCACCCGCCACGACGGCCGCCGCTCCGGCCTGCCCTTGCGGTTGCACATTCGGGCCCGTCCGGCCGACGGCGGCCTGTACTCGGCCGGATGAGTGCGTTACGGGCCCGGCTTCCCCTCAACTCCTTCGCAACAGCAACGAGTTGTGTCACAGTGGGTGGGCGGACGGTTGCACTCGCACTATGGTGCGGAAGGACCGTCCGGTCTGCATGGGTAACGGAACGGGGCACGGTCCCGGAGGGGGAGCGGGGGTGGGTAGGGTGCGACTGAGTGGCCGAAAGACGACGTTGTGCCTGTCATCCGGGTTCCCGAAAGAGGATGGGATACGGATTCCCTGTTCCGGGCATGCGGTTCCGGCGTACTTTTCTGGTGTCGTGAGCGCGGCCGACCGCGCCGGCACCACGGGGACAGACCAGCCGGACCAGAGCGGTACGGCCGCCCATGGAGGGGAAGACGATGGCGAAGCGGATTTTGGGGAACGACCGGGGACAGACCTCGATCGAGTACCTCGGCATCATCGCGGTGGTCGTGGCGATCGTCCTGGTCCTGTCGACCACGGACTTCGGCAGCCAGATCGCGAACGCCATCGCCAACAAGATCTCCGACGTCGTCGGCATTTAGCCCGCACCGCCACCGCCGTGCCGGCCACCACCCCACCCCACCGCCGGCGCGACGAAGGGCAGGCCTTCCCGCTCTACATCGTCGCGGTCGGGGGCCTGCTCTTCCTCGCGCTCGCTTTCTTCGCCGTCGGGCAGGCGGCGGCCAGCCGCAACGGTGCGCAGACCGCCGCCGACGCGGCCGCGCTCGCCGCCGGCCAGAAGTACCGCGAACTGCTGCGCGAGAGCGTGCTCGACGGCCTCCGCGACGGCAGCTACCGGACCGACCCGACGGCCTGGAAAGAGCTGCTGAACGGGCGCGGCGTCCTGTCCCCGGCGGCCTGCGAGAGCGCGGCCTGGTTCGCCGGACGCAACGGCGCCCGTCTCTCCGGCCCCCGCTGCACCCCGGACTCCTGGCCCACCTCGTTCGCCGTCGAGGTCACCACCCGCAACCCCGTGGGGGATTCCGTCATCCCGGCGACCAGCAACGAGCATGCGTCCGCCGCGGCGAAGTCCGTCGTCGGTCCCCGCTGCACCCTCGACCCCGCCCAGGACGACACCGGCGGGACGGACGGCGGGGACGGCGAGGACAGCGGGGACGGTGCGGACGACAAGGGAGGCAAGGACGGCAAGAGCGGCAAGGACGACGACGCCCCCGCCCCCGTCGAGATCACCTGCGACGGAAAACGCTGGACGCTCGACCCCCGCCACCTCCAGGAACTGCCCGACGCCGCCGACCTGTTCTCCGTACGCCTCGCCCATTGACCGCCCGCACCCGACCACCCCCCTCGAGACGACCAGACGACGATCAAAGGAATCGCATCCCATGAGCATTCGGCGCACCACGAAGGCCGCCAGGGGAGCGGTCGCCATGGCGAGCGCTGTCGGCCTCGCGCTCGTCGTGGCCGGCTGCGGTGGTGACAGCGGCGGTGCGAAGGCGTCGGACGGCGACAAGCCACCGGCCCGCAGCACCGCCCCCAAGGACAGCGGCCCCGGGGCCCCGGCGGCCGACTCCGACAAGGTGATCGGCGAGATGAAGGGGCCGGACGGCGTGGTGGTCACCCTGCATTCCGTGGTCCGGGACTCCGGCGGCTTCGTCACCGTCAACGGCACGGTCACCAACCGCGGCACCCGCGCCTTCAACGCCATCGACTGGCGCTCCAACGAGACCGAGCTGCGGTCCCGTTCCTCGATCTCCGGGGCGACCCTCGTCGACAAGGCGGGCAAGAAGCGCTATCTGGTGCTGCGCGACACCAACGGCGAATGCCTGTGCACGACCGGCCTCAGCGGGCTGATGCCGGGGGCCAGCCGCCCGATCTTCGCGCAGTTCCCGGCGCCGCCGGCCAAGGTCACCGAGGTCGATTTCCAGCTGCCGACCCTGCCGCCGGCCAGCGTGCGGATCACGGACTGAGCGGGCACCGATGACCGCGACCCAGATGCCCCGAGGACACCGGGTGCGCCGAGCGCCCCGGAGCGCCGCCACCGCCGCCGTCGCGCTGCTGCTCACCGTGGCGCTGACGGCCCCCGTCGCCCATGCCGATCCGCCGGGCGTGACCGAGGACTCCAGCCCGCCGGTGCGCATCGACACCGGCGACCCCGACCTGCGGATGGTCCAGGGCGCCAAGCTCGCGCCGTCCAAGGTCCTCAACATCAAGTCGATCGTCGAGGCGGACGACGGCTCCGAGCGCCGCCAGGACACCAACGACAATGTGACCTTCGCGCTCCAGGCCGAGGTCCTCTTCGGCAAGGACAGCGCCGAACTGTCGTCGGACGCGCTGTCCCGGATCGGCACCATCGCGGCCGAGATCAAGAAGCAGAACGCCACCAGCCTGCGGGTCTTCGGCTTCACCGACAACCTCGGCTCGGCGGGCCACGGCCTGGTGCTGTCCAAGAAGCGCGCCACCGCCGTCCAGCAGGAACTGGCCAAGGACCTCGGCTCGTCCGTCGGTTTCCAGATCCGCGGCTACGGCGAGCAGTACCCGATCGCCGACAACGGCACCGAGGAAGGCCGCAAGAAGAACCGCCGGGTCGAGGTCAGCTTCCCGCGCGCCTCATAAGCGGGCCCCGGCCGGGTTCAACCCCCAGGCGCAGTCCGGGCCGCAGCCCCCAGCGCGCCATCGCACCGGCCTCCGCCTCCAGGACGTGCCGGGCGCGGAGGCGGGGGAGTCCCAGCAGCCCCGGGCGCATGGTGCGGACGGCGAGCACGGTGAAGTCCCGGCTCAGATAGGCGACATCGATCGCGAACCGCATCCGGAAGGTGTGCACCCCGCTCGCCGGGGTGAGCAACAGCGCCCCCTCGATCCCGTCCCGCCCCAACAGCCCGCGGGACCGGGCCCGGTAGGACGCCGCGATCTCCACCGGAACACTGCTCTCCGCCCCGTACAGAACTCCCGGACCATTCTCCCAACGCGCCATGCGCAGCGTTCTATCAGCTCCGGCCCTCCCGCACTCCCGCACTCCCGCAGTCCGGCAGTCCGGCACTCCCGCACTTTCCCGGCGGGCCGCCACCGGGCGCCTCTAGGGTCGACGCGTGTCCGTGATGCTGATGTTTCTCGCCGCCGTCTACGGCGCCGCGGCCGGGCTGCTGATACCGCGGCCCGTCCACCGGATGGCCGTCGAGCCCGAGGAGGAGTGGCGCGCGGTCTGTCCCGGGGGGCATCCGATCACCGGGCCGGCCCGGGGCTGGCTGGGGCGCGGGCGCTGTCCGGACTGCGGGGCGTACGGGCCGGGCCCGCTGCCCACGGCGGCGGCCACCGCGGCGGCCTCCGCGGCCCTGGCGGCGGCCACCGGGCCCCGGCCGGAACTCGTCGCCTGGCTGGTGATGACGCCGGTCGCGGTGCTGCTGGCCGCCGTCGACTGGCGGGCCCGGCGCCTCCCGGACGTGCTGACGCTGCCGCTCGCGGTGGCCGGCGCGGCACTGCTGGGGTCCGTCGGCTGGCTCACGGGGGAGACCGCGGCGTGGCGGCGGGCCCTGCTGGGCGGCCTGCTCCTCGGCGCCTGGTACCTCGTCCTCTATCTCGTGAACCCGCGGGGCATCGGGCTGGGCGACGTCAAGCTCGCGGTCGGGCTGGGGATCGCCCTGGGGTGGTACGGCTGGCGCACCCTCGTCACGGGCGGCGCCGCGGGGGTGCTGCTCGGTGCGCTCTACGGCGCGGGGCTGCTGCTCGTACGGCGCGAGGCGCGGAATGCAGCCATGCCGCTGGGGCCCTTCATGATCATCGGGGCGTTCTGCGGGCTGCTCCCGGGCGCCGCGGCGGCGGCCTGACCCACCCCGGAACGGCGCCTCCGGGAGCGCCCGACCCGCCGTGGCCACGCCGGTGCACGCAGCACCCCTCCGTCGGGGTTATGGTGGAAACCCCCCCTCGGGCCGGTCCGTATCCCCCCCACGGACCGGCCCGCTTTTTGTCCGGGGCGCGGGGAACCCCGTGACCAGCCGCGATCAGGCCGCGGCCGTACGACGGCTCCCCGCGGCGCAGGCGCCCGGAGCGCTCAGCGGCGGGCCCAGATGTTCACGCCGTCCGTGGTCCTGGCGAACTCATCGATCTCCGCCAGCTCGCTCCCGGTGATCGCGGGGGCGTCGAGGGCCGCGATATTGGCCTCCAGCTGGGCGACGCTGCTGGCGCCGATCAGGGCGGAGGTCATCCGCTCGTCGCGCAGCACCCAGCCCAGGGCGAGCTGCGCCAGCGACTGGCCACGGCGGGCGGCGATCTCATTGAGGCCCCGGAGCCGGCGCACGACGTCGTCGGACAGCAGATTCGGGTCCAGCGACTTGCCCTGGGCGGCGCGCGAGCCCTCGGGGACGCCGTGCAGATATTTATCGGTCAGCATGCCCTGCGCGAGTGGCGCAAAAGAGATGCAGCCCATGCCCTCCGCTTCAAGGGTGTCCAGCAGCAGATCGTCCTCGGTCCAGCGGTTGATCATCGAGTACGAGGGCTGGTGGATCAGCGCCGGTACGCCCATCGCGCGCAGGATCCCGGCCGCGTCCCGGGTCTGCTCCGCGTTGTACGAGGAAATCCCGACATACAGGGCCTTGCCCTGCTGGACGGCGGACGCCAGCGCGCCCATCGTCTCCTCCAGCGGGGTGTCGGGGTCGAAGCGGTGCGAGTAGAAGATATCGACGTAATCGACGCCCATCCGCTTCAGTGAGGCATCCAGCGAGGAGAGGAGATATTTCCGTGAACCCCATTCGCCGTACGGGCCGGGGTGCATCAGATATCCGGCCTTCGTCGACAGAATCATCTCGTCGCGGTAGCCGCGGAAGTCCTGTGCAAAGATCTTTCCGAAGTTGAGCTCGGCGGACCCGGGTGGCGGACCGTAGTTGTTGGCCAGATCGAAGTGGGTGACGCCCAGGTCGAAGGCGCGGCGCAGGATGGCGCGCTGGGAGCTCAGGGTGCGGTCGTCCCCGAAGTTGTGCCAGAGTCCAAGGGAGATAGCGGGGAGTTTGAGTCCACTGCGACCCGTTCGCCGGTACTTCATCGAGTCGTAGCGGGATTCCGCCGCGCGGTAGTCGGTGCCAGTCATGCTCATCTCCCTATCACGTACTTGTGACCTACCTGATTGGGCTGTCGAGACAGCCGAGAAGTAAAGTTGCCCACTTGAGGCGACGGGGCGACCGCCATTGGCACGGAGGGGCTAACCACACATGCTGCGATCTTCCGGGGTGCGCATCCCGTATCCGCCTGCACTGCGCAATCTGGTCTATCGGCTGTACGCGCGCAGGGTGGAGGGTCGCCTGGATCACACCCAGGTGCCCAAGCACATCGGCGTCATCCTGGACGGCAACCGGCGCTGGGCGCGGGCCGACGGGCGGACCACCGAGCAGGGCCACCAGGCCGGTGCGCTCAAGATCAGTGAGCTGCTCGGCTGGTGCGAGGAGACAGATGTCGAGGTGGTCACGCTGTGGCTGCTGTCGACCGACAACCTCGACCGGCCCGAGGACGAGCTGAAGCCGCTGCTCGGCATCATCGAGAACACCGTCCGGGACCTGGCCGCCGACGGCCGCTGGCGGGTGCACCACGTGGGCAACCGCGATCTGCTGCCCACCGGCACCCAGAAGGTGCTCAAGGACTCCGAACAGGCCACCCGCGACAACACCGGCGTGCTGGTGAACGTGGCGATCGGCTACGGCGGCCGGCAGGAGATCGCCGACGCGGTGCGCTCGCTGCTGCTGGAACACGCCGAGCGCGGCACCTCCTTCGAGGATCTCGCCGAGATCGTCGACATCGACCTGATCTCCGAGCACCTCTACACCCGCGGCCAGCCCGACCCGGACCTGGTGATCCGGACGAGCGGCGAGCAGCGGCTGTCGGGCTTCATGCTGTGGCAGAGCGCCCATTCGGAGTACTACTTCTGCGAGGTCTTCTGGCCGGCGTTCCGGAAGGTCGACTTCCTGCGCGCCCTGCGCGACTACGCGGCCCGGCACCGGCGCTACGGCTTCTAGAGCGAGCCCCGCTGGGCCGCTCCCCTTCCGCCAGGAGCGTTACGCCCCATACAACCCTTACGTCCCGGACACTCCTGATTGTCACGGTACGTCACCAGGCCCCGCCGGCCCCATGCACCTCCGGCGGGGCCTTTTCTGACGCACCATCCCCTCGCGGCCCACCCGAATGGCTCCGCCGCTCGGTGATCATGCGTCACCCAAGGTTCATCGGCTGTGCGTCATATGCCGTGGCATGGCGACGAGGGTTCGAGGGAATATCCCTTCCAGGTCGGCGTCAGGAACAAGCCATCAGGCGCCGCATCTCAGCGGGCGGCATGGGGCCGTCCGCCCGGGAGGCCCTTTGCACATCACGGAGGTCCGTGCGCACAGCACGGTCGACGCGGAGGGCCGGCGCTCGGCCCGCGCATCGTGGCCCGAGCCCGGTCCGGTCACTAGATGGCCGGGGGTCCCGAGGACGCCGCCTCCAAGCGGTGACCCCGGGAGAACACCGCCCCGCGACGCCGTCGCACCCCAACCTCATCCGAGGGGGTTCGTCCATCCGTGGTGAACATCAAGCAGCGCCGTGAAATCGACCGGCGCACTTATGTCCTCGACACCAGTGTCCTGCTGGCAGACCCAGGCGCCATGGCCCGCTTCGACGAGCACGAGGTCGTGCTGCCGGTCGTCGTGGTCACCGAGCTGGAGGCCAAGAGGCACCACCCCGAGCTCGGCTACTTCGCACGGCAGGCGCTGCGTCTGCTGGACGAGTACCGGGTGCAGTTCGGGCGGCTGGACTCGCCGATCCCCATCGGGGATCTGGGCGGGTCGCTCCGGGTCGAGCTGAACCACTCCGACCCGGGGATACTGCCCGCGGGTTTCCGGCTCGGCGACAACGACTCGCGGATCCTCGCGGTGGCGCGCAATCTCCAGGCCGAGGGCTATGACGTCACGGTCGTCTCCAAGGATCTGCCGCTGCGCATCAAGGCGTCCTCGGTCGGGCTGCTGGCCGAGGAGTACCGCGCCGAGCTGGCGATCACCGACTCCGGCTGGACGGGGATGGCCGAGCTGACCATCTCCGCCGAACAGGTCGACGAGCTGTTCGCCGCCGAGAGCACCCATGTCCCGGAGGTGGCCGAACTTCCGGTACATACCGGACTTGTGCTGCAGTCCGAGCGCGGCAAGGCGCTCGGCCGGGTCACCTCGGACGGTGCGGTCCGGCTGGTGCGGGGCGACCGGGAGGCCTTCGGGATCCACGGCCGCAGCGCCGAGCAGCGGATCGCCCTGGATCTGCTGCTGGACCCGGACGTCGGCATCGTCTCGATGGGCGGGCGGGCCGGCACGGGCAAGTCGGCGCTGGCGCTGTGCGCGGGTCTGGAGGCCGTGTTGGAGCGCCGCCAGCACCGCAAGGTGATGGTGTTCCGGCCGCTGTACGCCGTCGGCGGGCAGGAGCTGGGCTATCTGCCGGGCAGCGAGGCGGAGAAGATGAGCCCCTGGGCGCAGGCCGTCTTCGACACGCTGTCCGCGGTGACCAGCAAGGAGGTCATCGAAGAGGTGGTGGGGCGCGGCATGTTGGAGGTCCTGCCGCTGACCCATATCCGCGGGCGGTCGCTGCATGACGCGTTCGTCATCGTGGACGAGGCCCAGTCACTGGAACGGAACGTCCTTTTGACGGTTCTGTCCCGTATCGGCGCCAACTCCCGCGTCGTGCTGACCCATGATGTCGCGCAGCGCGACAACCTCCGGGTCGGGCGGTACGACGGCGTGGTCGCGGTCGTCGAGAAGCTGAAGGGCCACCCGCTGTTCGCGCACGTCACGCTGAACCGCTCGGAGCGCTCGCCGATCGCGGCGCTGGTGACCGAAATGCTGGAGGAAGGCCGGATCTGACCGACTGTGAAGACGACGCCGCCCGGCGAAGCGAAGGAGCTTAGCCGGGCTGCGTTGTGCTGCGCGTGGATATCCGAAAATCATTTGCCGTAAACGAGGTGTGAGCTTTCACACCCAGTGGGGAATTGCCTCCCGGCATCCCGGTCGGGCAGAGTCTGGGTCCTGTCAGGCCCCGCATACGGCAGCATTAACACCCCATGGGGGTGCCCCCGGTCGAACGAAGGTGAGACTGGGGGAGGTGTGGAACGAACACGAACTTCATAGCGAACGCCGTATGCCGCCCGAGCACCACGCGGACCCCGAGGGGGACGTACCGGGCCAGTGCCTCCCGTGACCAGCCGGACCCATCGTTCAACCGGGCCCGGAACAAGGGGAGACCAGCGCCAGGGGCACGATTGCGTCCGCGAGGTCACCTATGCGGACGATGCTGGAAGGAAAACGTGTGAGCCGGATCTCGGTCCGGGGACTCGCCGTGGCATCCGCCACCGCGGTCACCGCCGTCGGCGCCATTGCCGGTGCCGCTTCGGGTAATGCGCTCCCCTCGGTCGATAACACCGAGGCCGCCGCTGCCGATGCGACGATCGCCGACATTCCCGCGGGCGCACAGGCCCAGGTGCAGACGGCTTCCCTGACGCAGCAGGCGGACGACCAGTCCACCCAGGCGGACACGGCAGCCCTGAAGTCCGCCCAGGAGTCGGCACGCAAGGCTGCAGCTGAGACCGCGAAGAGCAAGAAGGACGCCGCGGACGAGGCGAAGGCGAAGAAGGCCGCCGAAAAGCACGAGAAGACGCTGGCCGCTTCCCGTTCCGCCACGCGCGACGCGAGCGACTTCGTCTCCAAGGGCTCGTACACGGTCGCCGAGACGCAGGCCATGGCGCGCCAGATGATGGCGAGCGACCAGTTCCAGTGCTTCAGCAACATCGTGGACCACGAGTCCACCTGGAACTACAAGGCCACGAATGCCGGCTCGGGTGCCTACGGGCTCGTCCAGGCGCTGCCCGGCTCCAAGATGGCCTCGGCCGGTGCCGACTGGCAGACGAACCCGGCCACCCAGATCAAGTGGGGCCTGAACTACATGAACGACCGCTACGGCAGCCCCTGTGGTGCCTGGTCGTTCTGGCAGGCGAACAGCTGGTACTAGGCCGTAAGCCGCACCATCGCACTTCCGAAACCCCCGAACGCGTCCGCGTCGGGGGTTTCGCGCGTGCCGCACAGGTAACGTCGTGCCGTCAGCTTGTGGCGCGTGGGAGGGGAAGAGGAAGGACATGTCCAGATTGCCTCAGTGGGTCGGTGGCCTCGGCGCCGGTCTGACGCGGCTCTCGCAGCGGCTGGAGGAACAGCGCCGCCGCGCGGAAGCCGGGATGGGGGTCCCTCCTGGAGGGAGCCTGTCGGACTCCTCGGGGGAGGCGGCCGACGACCCGGATGAGCTGAGGCGTGCCGAGCACGCGGACGCCTCCGCGGCCGAGAGCTCGGCGGTCGACGGCCCGGCCGGTGACGGCCCCGCGGGTGACCGTTCAGCGGGCGGCCGTTCGGTGGGCACGCTCACCGTCCCCCGTACGCAGCTGCCCACGGCGGTGGACGGCGTGCCGGGGCCCGGGTCGGAGCAGGAGCCCGAGTCCGAGCCGGCCGCGGGCCGTCCGCCGGAGTCCGTGCCCGCCCCGCCCTCCTACGCCCCGGCCGTCGCGGCCCGCGCCGATCCGGTCGACGCGGTGCCGTGGGGCGTACGCGTCGCCGCCGAGGCGGGCTGGCGGCTGCTGGTGCTGGCCGCCACCCTGTGGGTGCTGGCGCGCGTCATCACCACCATCGAACTGGTCGTACTGGCCTTCATCGCGGCCACGCTGATCACCGCGCTGCTCCAGCCCACCGTGGGCTGGCTGCGTGCGCGCGGGCTGCCGCGTGGGCCGGCCACCGCGCTGACCTTCATCAGCGGGTTCGTGATCATGGGCCTGGTCGGCTGGTTCGTCGTGTGGCAAGTGCAGGACAACATCGACTCGGTCTCCAGCCGTATCCAGGAGGGCATCACCGAGCTCAAGGGCTGGCTGCTGAAGAGCCCGTTCCATGTGACCGAGAGTCAGATCAACCACATCGCGAAGAATCTCCAGGACGCGGTCGGCGCCAACACCGAGGCGATCACCTCGGCGGGTCTGGAGGGCGTCACCGTCATCCTGGAGGTGTTCACCGGCATTCTGCTCGCGATGTTCACCACGCTCTTCCTGCTCTACGACGGCCGGCGGATCTGGAACTGGCTGCTCAAGCTGGTCCCGAGCGCGGCCCGCGAGGGCGTGGCCGGGGCCGGGCCGCGGGCCTGGCGCACCCTGACCGCCTATGTGCGCGGCACGGTCGTCGTCGCCCTGATTGACGCCATCTTCATCGGTATCGGGCTCTACTTCCTCAATGTGCCGCTGGCCGTCCCGCTCGCCGTCTTCATCTTCCTGTTCGCGTTCATCCCGCTGGTCGGCGCGGTGGTCTCGGGCGCGCTGGCCTGTGTCATCGCGCTGGTCGCCAACGGGGTGTTCACCGCGCTGATGGTGCTGGCGGTGGTGCTGGCCGTCCAGCAGATCGAGGGCCATGTCCTCCAGCCGTTCATCCTGGGCCGGGCGGTGCGGGTCCATCCGCTGGCGGTGATCCTCTCGGTGGCCGCGGGCGGGCTGATCGCGGGCATCGGCGGTGCGGTCGTCGCGGTCCCGCTGGTGGCGGTCACCAACGCGGTGGTCGGCTATCTCCGTTCCTACTCCAGGGAACAGGCGCTGCGGATGTCGGTGGCCCCACGCGGTGCCACGGCGCTCGGGGTGGCACCGACGCCGCCCCCGACACCACGCCCGTCCGAGGAGCCCTGGGAGTAGGCGCGCTGCCCGCCGGACGCACAGAACCCCCGCAGACACCAGGTCTGCGGGGGTTCTTGGGTGCGGGTGTCCGCGCGGCCGGAATTACTCGGCGAGCGCGGCCTCGGCGTCCAGCGTGGCGCCGACGGCCTGGAGGACGGACGCGATCTTGACGGCCTCCTGGATCGTCTCGCGGTCCACACCGGCCTTGCGGAGCACCTGCTCGTGCGAGTCCAGGCACATACCGCAGCCGTTGATGGCCGAGACGGCCAGCGACCACAGCTCGAAGTCGACCTTGTCCACGCCCGGGTTGCCGATGACGTTCATCCGCAGACCGGCGCGCAGGTTGCCGTACTCCGGGTCCGACAGCAGGTGCCGGGTCCGGTAGAAGACGTTGTTCATCGCCATGATGGCCGCGGCCGACTTGGCGGCGCTGTACGCCTCGGCGGAGAGGTTGGCCTTGGCCTCCGGCTCCAGCTCGCGCAGCACCTTCGGCGAGCGCGAGGCGATCGCGCAGGCCAGTACGGTGCCCCACAGCTGCTGCTGCGGCAGGTCGCTGTTGCCGATGACCGAACCGAGGTTCAGCTTGAGGTCCTTGGCGTAGTCCGGTACCGCGGACTTCAGTTCGTCGAGAGCCATGTCAGATCTGCCTCCAGTTCGCTAGCGGAGTGTCACTCGCCCGAGAGCAGCGCGACCGGGTCGAGGGTGTCCTCGCCCTTGGACCAGTTGCACGGGCACAGCTCGTCGGTCTGGAGGGCGTCGAGGACCCGCAGGACCTCCTTGGGGTTACGGCCGACGGAACCGGCGGTCACCATGGTGAACTGGATCTCGTTGTTCTGGTCGACGATGAAGACGGCGCGCTGCGCGAAGCCGTCCTCGCCCTCGATGCCCAGGTCGCGCATGAGCTCGTGCTTCGAGTCGGCGAGCATCGGGAAGGGCAGGTCGGTCAGGTCCGGGTGGTCCTTGCGCCAGGCGTGGTGCACGAACTCGGAGTCGCCGGAGAAGCCGAGAACCTGGGCGTCACGGTCGGCGAACTCGTCGTTCAGCTTGCCGAAGGCGGCGATCTCGGTCGGGCACACGAAGGTGAAGTCCTTGGGCCACGCAAAGACGATCTTCCACTTGCCCTCGTAGGTCTTGTGGTTGATCTGCTCGAACTCCTGGCCCGCTTCCAGCGAAACGCAGGCGGTCAGGTCGAACTCGGGGAACTTGTCACCGACAGTGAGCACGTACTCTCCTTGTTGCGCAGAAAGTCCCTTTTGAGGACTTTCCTTGAGGCTTGGACGGCTTACACAGTGGCACAGCGGCCATTGATCAGGGAAATAGCTAGACTGGTTGCTGTTGATCGGAGGTGGTTATCAGTGGCGTCACCGGCAAACCTGGGCGGCCGGCCCCGGCAGCCCAGCCTGGCCCAGCTGCGCGCGTTCGCGGCGGTGGCCGAGCATCTGCATTTCCGCGAGGCGGCGGCCGAGATCGGGATGAGCCAGCCCGCGCTGTCCGGGGCGGTCTCCGCGCTGGAGGAGACCCTCGGAGTGCAGCTGCTGGAGCGTACGACGCGCAAGGTGCTGCTGTCGCCCGCGGGGGAGCGGGTGGCCGCGCGGGCCCGTGCGGTCCTGGAGGCGGTCGGCGATCTGATGGAGGAGGCGGAGGCGGCCCGCGCGCCCTTCACCGGGGTGCTGCGCCTGGGCGTCATTCCCACCGTCGCGCCCTACCTCCTGCCGGCCGTGCTGCGGCTGGTCCATGAGACCTATCCCGACCTGGACCTCCAGGTACACGAGGAACAGACCGCCTCCCTCCTGGACGGCCTGGCCCATGGCCGCCTCGACCTGCTGTTGCTCGCGGTCCCCCTCGGCGTCCCCCAGGTCGCCGAACTCCCGCTCTTCGACGAGGACTTCGTCCTGGTCGCCCCCAAGGAGCACTGGCTCGGCGGCCGCGGCGACATCCCGCGCCAGGCCCTCCAGGAACTGGACCTGCTGCTGCTCGACGAGGGCCACTGCCTGCGGGACCAGGCCCTGGACATCTGCCGCGAGGCCGGCCGCGACGAGAACACCCCCGTGACGACCAGCGCCGCGGGCCTGTCCACCCTCGTCCAGCTGGTCGCCGGCGGACTCGGCGTCACCCTCCTGCCCCGCACCGCCCTCCGGGTTGAGACCGGCCGCAACGACCAGCTCACCACCGGCTACTTCGCGGACCCGGCCCCCTCCCGGAGAATCGCCCTGGCCATGCGCACCGGCACCGCCCGCCACCAGGAATTCCAGGAGTTCGCGACGGCACTGCGCGGGGCACTGCGGGGGCTGCCGGTGCGGATCGTGAAGGAGTGAGGGTCAGGGGCGGCCGACGGCGAGGATCGCCTCGACGTCGAGGGTGATCTCGGCGCCGAGGGAATCGGGGAGGACGACGTGCTGTCCGGGGGCGTGGACCCGGTGGCAGCGGTACTCGTTGGCGAAGGGGTCCGTCAGGACGTGAACGCGGTCCTTCTTACGGTCGATGACCACGTAGACCGGGATCTGGGCGATCGCGTAGGCGGCGACCTTCTTCTTGAGGTCGGTGGCGTAGTTGGACGACGTGACTTCGAGCACCAGGCGGAAGACGGCCGGGTCGTAGCAGCCCTCTTCCATCAGGTGCTCACGGTAGTCCGCGTCGACGATGGCGAGGTCCGGTACGGCGAAGTCGTCGGGGCCGTCGGGAAGCCGTACGCCGATGCCCTGGATGACTCTCGACTCCCTGCCGTGCAGGGACGCGAAGGTCACGAAGAGATCGGACAGTGCATCCCCGTGCGGGCCGTCCGGCGGTGGCGTCACGGTGAGCTCTCCCCCGATGATCTCGATGCGGTAGCCGGGAAGCTTCTCGGCGAGCCGCGCCGCTTCTGTGCGCAGTGCGGATTCGCCGTCACAGGGGTGCTCGACCGCTGCGGCAGACATGGCGCCTCCTCGTGGCTGGTATCGAGAGCATCATCGTAGGCCGGGCAGGCCTCAACGTCCCGCACCACGATGTTCACCCGTTCGAGAGCGTCGTCGCAGCCTCTACGCCGCGCCCGCCCGCGTATACGTCAGGAAGGCCGCGCCGCTCTGGAGGACGGTGTGTTCGGTCAGTTCCCAGGTGCGGGGGTCGAAGGGGGTGTCCGGGGAGAAGAGGGGGAGGCCGGTGCCGAGGGTGAGGGGGCTGAGTTTGACGAGCAGCTGGTCGATCTCCGGGTAGAGGGCGCCGGCGAGTGTACTGCCGCCCAGCAGCCAGATGTCCTTGCCGTCCGAGTCCTTCAGCTCGCGTACCTTCGCGACCGGGTCGGTGGCGATCAGCTCCACGGCCGGGTCCGGGCTCTGTGTCAGGGTCCGGGAGAAGACCAGATGCCGCAGATGGGGGTAGGCGTCGGTGATCCCGGCCCGGAGGCCGAGTGCGTAGGTGCGGCGGCCCTCCAGGACGGTGTCGAAGCGGGTGCCCTCGCCGGTGATGCCGAACGCCGACCGGGCCTGCGCGGGCAGCACCTCGGGGAGTTCGGCGGCCAGATGCTTGAGGTAGTCGTCGGCGATCGGCCAGAAGCCGTCCGGACCGGTGGGGTCCGCGCCGTCAGTGCCCGCGATGAAGCCGTCGAGAGTGGAAGCGATGCAGTAGACGAGTCGACGCATGGAGGGCCCCCCTTGGGCAGTTGATATGCACTGCTGCGCCGGAATGATCTCGCAGATTCACTCCGTCCGCAGGCCGTCCGGCCGCATCATCCGCCACAGCGGCGGCAGGGAGAGCGCGGTGATGCCCAGGACGACGGCCGTCGCGGTGCCGGTGAGGGTGAGGATGCCCCACCAGTCGAGCCGGAGCGGGCGGTCGGCGATGTGGAGGAGCAGGGTGCCGAGGGACAGCCCGCAGCCGACGGCCAGGGCCAGACCGAGGGCCACCGGGACGGCGGTCTGCCACAGGACCGAGCGGCCCAGGACGGCGCGCGGTGTGCCGAGCGCCGCCAGCGCCGACAACATCCGGGCGCGGTCGCGGAGTTGCTCCAGGGTGCTGATCAGCAGACCGCAGCCGATCAGCAGCAGTACGGCGGCGGCGCTCGCGGTCAGACCGAGACGGAAGAGCGTGCCGGCTTCCTCGGTGCCGTCGCGGGAGGACACCACGTCGGTGCGCACGGAGATCCGGGCGGCCGTGTTGCGGACGTACTCGATCGCGTCGGGGGTGTGCGGGTCGAGCCGCAGCAGGACGGCGATCCCGGGGCGGCGCAGCAGGGTCGCGTCCAGCGCCTCGGGGGTGGCGTACACCCCGGGACCGGCGAAGGCGGGGAGGCGGTCGTGGCGCACGGAGGTGGCGTGGCGGGCGTTTCGCGGGACGGTCCAGAGGGCGGGCGCCCGATGGGCGTCCCGGCTGCCGACCGGGTCGAGGACCAGCCGGGTGCCGGGGGCCGGGAGCGGGCCGGAGCCTTCGGGGCCCTTGACGAGGAAGACGTCGCCGGCCGAACAGGTGCCGAGGTGGGCGAGTTGGCGCAGCATGCCGCAGTCGGCGACGGTCACCGGATACGGCTCGGGGTCCCCGCGGTCCTCGGGTTCGGTGTGTGCCAGGGCTCGGTGGTGGCGGACGGAGTCCGCGTAGCCGGAGATCAGGAGGTGCGCCTCGCGGACACCGGGGGTGGCGCGCAGCCGGGCGGACATCTGGGGGGCGCGGGCGGCGGGCACCGTACCGGCGTACGCGTCGACCTCGGTCCAGGCAGGCCGGGGGGTCTGCTCGTCGGGGCTCCAGGTGCCGTTCAGCAGCACCTGCACGGCGACCGCGCCGGCCACCGCCACGGTGATCCCGCTGACCGAGCGGCTGGTCGTGGCGCCGCTCAACTGGAGCCGCCGTACGGCAAGGTGCCAGGACGGGCCGCTGAAGCCCGCACGGCCCAGGCGGCCCACCACCGCGTCCAGCAGCCAGGGCAGCAGCGCCGCCACCCCCAGCAGAAGCAGCGACATCCCGACGATCACCTGGGCGTTGGCGGCGTCGCCGGAGCCCTGCCCGCCGATCACTTGCGGCAGCAGCAGCGCCACCCCGGCGACCGGCAGCAGCACCCGCCACCACAGCCGGCGGCGCAGCGGCGGTGCCGTACGGCTGACGCCCAGCGGCTCCATGGCGACCCGCCGCAGGGCGAACAGGGTGACGCCGACCGAGCAGAACGGGACGGCCGACGCGACGCAGCAGACGAGCGCGGGGTCGGGCACCAGGTCGGCGGGGAAGACGCCGAGGTCGAAGAGCGAGAGACCGGCGAGGGGGACCCGGACGGCCAGGAACAGCGCGCCGCCGGTGAGCAGACCGAACAGCGCACCGGCCAGCGCCTCGCCCGCGGCGATCCGCCGGGTGGTGGCCCGGTCCGCGCCCACCAGCCGGAGCGCGGCGAGCCGCCGGTCGCGGCGCTCCCCGCCGAACCGCACCGCGGTCGCGATGAAGACGGTGACCGGGGTGAGCAGCGCGACACAGCACACGAGGATGCTCAGCACCACGAGGGGACCGGCCCGGAACGGTGTGTCGTGCCCCCCGAACGCGGTGATCCGCTCGACCCCGTTGCCGGGCTCGGGCCCGGGCCGCGGCACGGCGGCGCTGCCTTGGTAGAACAAGAGTTCACCGGGGTGGGTGAGGCCCTCGTCGCCGATGGTGGCGGTGATCCGCAGCTGCGCGAAGCGGCCCTTGAGCAGCGCGCCCTCGGGCGAGGACAGCAGGTCCGCGAGAGCGGGGGAGACGGCCAGCTCGCCGGGGCCCGGCAGCCGGGACAGGCCCGGCGGGACGGGCGGGTGCGGCCCCTCGGCCGCCAGGATCCGGCCGTACAGCGGCAGTTCGCGGTAGTCGCTGTAGGAGGAGACGGTCAGCAGCGAGCGGTCCGAGGGGCCGGTGCCGTGCGCCACGGGCACGACGGTGCGGGCCGACTGCCGGCTCATGGCGGCGTTCAGCGCGTTGGGGACGGCGGACGCCAGCAGCAGGACCACGACGCCCAGGCCGACGCCGAGCGCCGACAGAGCCGTACGGATCCAGCCCTCGCGGCCGCCGGTGACGGCGAACCGGGCGCCCATGGCGAAGTCGGCGCACCAGCGGCGGGCCGTCCGCGCCCGGGTGCGGTCCGGGCGGGAGGGGTGGGGCATCGCCGCGCTCACTCCGTCCGCAGCCCGTCGGGCCGCATCATCCGCCACAGCGGCGGCAGGCTCAGCGCCGTCACGAAGAGGATGACGCCGCCGCCGATGCCGGTCATCCCCGCCACCACCGGGAGGTCCACCGTCACCGCGGTGTCGAGCATGGTCAGCAGCAGGGTGCCCAGCGCCAGGCCGCAGCCCAGTGCCAGGCCCAGGCCGAGGACGACCGGGAGGGCGGTCTGCCAGAGCACCGACCAGCCCAGGGTGCTGCGGCGGGTGCCGTAGGCGTCGAGGGTGGACAGCAGGCGGCGGCGCTCGTGGAGCTGTTCGACGGTGGAGATGATCAGGCCCGAGCCGATCAGCAGCAGGGTGATGACGGCGCCGGCGAACAGGCCGTTGCGGACGCTGGAGTACTGCGCGTCATGCGGATTGTCGACCGCGGAAAACTCGTTCATCGTCGGGTCGATATGGGCCGCGGTGGTGCGGATGTGCTCCACCGCGTCCGGGGTGTCACGGTCGAAGTCGATCTGGTACTCCGCGGTGGGGTATCCGAAGCGGCCGAGGTCGACAGCGGCGGGGGTGGCCAGCAGGTCGTAGTGGACGCGGCCGGGGGCGCGCCCGGGGTGGCGCAGCCGGGCGTCGCGGGCCGCCGTGGGGATCTTCCAGGGGCGCGGCCGCACCGGATCGTGCTCGGAGTACCGGGGGTTGAGGTCGACGGTCGCGCCGGGCGTGAGGGTGTGGTCGCGGGCACCGGTGAGGAAGATGTCGCCGTCCCGGCAGGAGTCCATCCGGGCCAGGGTGCGCAGCTCGGCGCAGCTGCCGATGGCGATCGTCGCCAAGCGGCCGGTGGACCCGGGCCGCCCGGTGGTGTGCGACAGGCCGGCGTCGATCGTGCCGCGGGCCGCCGTCACCCCGGGGGTGGCGCGCAGCGCGGTGAGCGCCCGCTGGACCTGCGGCCAGTCATGGGCGTTGCCCCACAGGCCGATCCGCGGCAGCTTGCCGGACTCGGCGTACGCCTGGGCGAAACCGGCCTGCATACCGGTCAGCAGCGTATGGATGGCGATGGCACCGGCCACCGCGACGGTGATGCCGCTGACCGCGCGGGTGGCCGAGCCGCTGTTCAACTGGAGTCTGCGAATGGCCAGTTGCCAGGAGACCGGCCCGCCGTGCAGCCGGCCGACCACCGCGTCGACCAGCCAGGGCAGCAGCGCGGCGACCCCGAGCAGCAGCAGCATCGCACCGGCCGCGAGCCGGACGGTGTTGAACGGGGTGTCCCGCCACGGGGATTCCCGGGCCAGCGGCACCAGCAGCAGGGCGCCCACGACGGGCAGCGCCAGACGCCACCACAGCCGGCGGCGGACCGGCGGGCGGTGGCGGACGATGCCCAGCGGCTCGACGGTGACCCCGCGCTGTGCGAACAGCGTCACCGCCACCGCCGCCGTCGGCACCAGCACGGCGATCAGCGCCACGGCGAGCGGGCCCGGGACCACGTCCGAGGGAAAGACATTGATGCCCCACAGCGTGACCACCGAAGCGCACTGCCGGCCGCCCAGGAACAGCGCCCCGCCCGCCACCAGCCCCAGCAGCGAGCCGAACAGCGCCTCCCCCGAGGCGATCCGGCGGGTCGTCGGGACGTCGGCGCCCACCAGCCGGAGCGCGGCCAGCCGGCGCTCCCGGCGCTCGTTGCCGAACCGTACGGAGGTGCCGAGGAAGACCAGCACCGGCGTCATCAGCGCCACACACGTCATGATCAGCAGGACCACGGCGGGCGCCCGCATCGGCGGCGCCTGCCAGTCCTTGCCGAAGTGGTCGATGCGATAGCTGTCCGGCGCGGTGAGGGGGGTGGTGCTCTGCGCGAGGTAGGTGAGTTCCCGCGGGCCGAGCAGCCCCTCGTCGCCGATGGTCCCGGCCACCCGGTAGTCCAGCCGCTCGCGCAGCAGCGCGCCGTCGGGTGAGTCCAGCAGTTCCTTGAGCGCGGGGGAGACCAGCATCCGGCCGGGGCCGGGGAGTTGGCGGACGCCGGGCGGCACCGGCGGATGCGCGCCGTCCGGGCGCACCAGGCGGCCACGGATCGAAACCCCGTGGAAGACGGTGTCGGTCGAGGTGTAGCGCACGGTGTCGTCGGCGGGCGGCGGCTGGTGCGCCTGGCCCATGTTCTCGCGGGCCTTCTCCCGGCCGTGCCAGGCGTCCATCAGGGTCGGCACGGACGAGCCGAGCAGCAGGACGGCCACGCCCAGGGCGACACCGGCGGCCGTCAGCGCCGTACGGATCCAGCCCTCGCGGCCGCCGCCGGCCGCGAGCCGCATCCCCATCGCGAGGTCCCGGGCCCAGGCGCCGGTAGGCGGGGACGCGGGCGGGCGGGGCGCGCGGTCGTCGTGGTGCCCGCGGTCGTCGCCGGGCCCGCCGTCGCTGGGCCCGCCCCCGCGCCCGGCCCGCGGGCGCAGCGGGCTCATATCAAGCCCGCCAGCATGTCCTTCACTTTGCCGTCGCGGACGACGATCTCCCGGTCGGAGTACGCGGCGACCCGGGCCTCATGGGTGACCAGGACCACCGCGGCGCTGCTCTCCCGGGCGGCGTCGGTCAGCAGGTTCAGCACGCGTTCGCCGTTGAGCGAGTCCAGCGCGCCGGTGGGCTCGTCCGCGAAGACGACCCGCGGCCGGGTGACGAGGGCGCGGGCGACCGCGATCCGCTGGCCCTGGCCGCCGGATATCTCCCCGGGGCGCCGGTCGTGGACGGACTCGACCTCCAGCCGCTCCAGCCACTCGCGGGCCTGCCGCTCGGCTTCCTTGCGCTTGGTGCCGTTCAGCCGCAGCGGCAGCGCCACATTCTCCAGCGCGGTCAACTCCGGTACCAGCTGGCCGAATTGGAAGACGAAGCCGAAGTCGGTACGGCGCAGGGCGCTGCGCCGGGCGTCGCTGAGGCCGGTCAGGGTGTGCGGCCCGTAGCGGACCGTACCGGCGTCCGGGCTGATGATCCCGGCCAGACAGTGCAGCAGGGTCGATTTGCCGGAGCCGGACGGCCCCATGACGGCGACGACCTCGCCGGGGTGGATGGAGAACTCCACGCCGTCCAGCGCCGGCGTCGCCCCGTAGGACTTGTGCAGCCCCTCCGCCGCGAGCAGGGACCCCTCCGGCGTCATGGGCGGACCGCTTCCGCCAGTTTGTCCAGGCGTGCGGCGGTCAGCTCCAGCCAGCGCAGATCGGCTTCGAGGTGGAAGAGCGCATGGTCACAGATCAGCTGGTCGGCGAGGTCGCCGGTGCGCTTGCGCTCGGTCAGCCCGCGCATCAGCCGCAGATGCTCGGCGCGCTGGCTGTCCAGCAGCTCGGCGGCGTTCCGGCCGGTCATCAGCGCCAGGACGATCTTCGTGTAGAGCGTCGACTGGAGATACGGTTCGGGCTTCTCCGGCCGGGCCAGCCACTGCGCGACATCGGTGACCCCGGCGTCGGTGATCGCATACCGCTTCCGCTCCGGTCCGGCCCCGGCCTCCACGGCGTCCACCTCGACCAGGCCGTTCTTCAGCAGCCGGGACATCGTGGAGTAGACCTGCCCGTAGTGCAGCGGACGGTCCTGCCCGAAGTGTTCGTCGAAGGTCCGCTTGAGGTCGTACCCATGGCGCGGACCGGACTCCAGAAGGCCCAGCAGCGTATGACCGATTGACATGGCGAACACCTTACTCGGGGGTGTGTCGGCGGTGTATACGCGTGGCGTATAGGGGAAGGGTGCGGGCGGGCGGCGGAGGGGTGGTCACTCCGTGCGCAGCCCTTCGGGGCGCATCATCCGCCACAGTGCCGGCAGGCTCAGCAGCGTGACGAGGACGACCAGGGCGGCGCCGGCGCCCGCCATCGGCCAGATCACCGACCAGTCGGGGGAGGACTCGCCGACCAGGCGGAGCAGGGTGAGCCCCAGCCCGCAGCCGCCCACGACGGCGAGGGCCAGCCCGAGCGCCACCGGGACGGCGGTCTGCCACAGGACCGACCAGCCCAGCTGGGCCCGCTTGGCGCCGAAGGCCACCAGGACCGACAGCAACCGGCGGCGCTCCCGCAGCTGTTCCAGCGTGCTGACCAGCAGGCTCGCCGCGATCAGCGCCAGCGTCACCGTCGAGGCGACCAGCAGTCCGGTACGCACCGTGGCGAACTCCTGGTCCCGCTCGGTGTTCCGCAGCGTCCGGACGTCCGCGGCCGGATCGAGGCGGGCCGCGGTGTTGCGGGCGTACTCGGCCGCGTCCGGGACGCGGGGGTCGAGCGTGAGCGTCGCCTCGGCCACGGGGGCGGCGAGGTCCGGCACCGGGACCGCCGAGGGGGTGGCGAAGATCCCGAAGGCCACGGTGCCCGCGGGGCCGGTGCGCGAGGTGATGGTCCTGGCCTTCTCCGGGACGGTCCACATCCGCGCCCGCCCCGTGTGCCGCGGTGCGTCCGGCCCGCCGTGGAGCAGCACCTCGGCGCCCGGCCGGGCGGTGCGCGCGAGCGTGCCGTCGCCGACCACTCCGCTGCCGTCCCGGACGACGAAGACATCGCCGTCCCGGCAGGGGCCGAGGCGCGCCAGCTCCCGGAGGCTGCGGCAGTCGCCGACGGTCAGCGGGGTGGCGGAGCCGGGGGCAGGGCCTCCGGGGCGCGACACGGTGGAATACAGGACGGCGGTGACGCCGCTGACCCCCTTGGTCGCGCGGAACGCGTCGAGCACCGTCCGGTGGGTGGTGGCGCCCCGGGCCGGTACCGCGGCGGTGAGCCGGTCCCGCGAGGTGTCCTGCTCCGTCACCGTCGTGAAGTCGTCCTGGACGGCGGCGAACAGCATCTGCAGCGCGATGGCGCCGGCCACCGCGACGGTGATGCCGCTGACCGCGCGGGCCGCCGAGCCGCTGCTCAACTGAAGCCTGCGGACGGCGAGTTGCCAGGAAACCGGACCGCCGCCACGCAGCCTGGCCACCACCGCTTCCACCAGCCACGGCAGCAGCACGGCGATCCCCGAGAGCACCAGCAGCGCGCCGCCCGCGAGCAGGTAGGGATCGATCCGGTCATCCGCCGCGGCCGGGCCGGACTTGCGGGGCAGTAACAGCACCACCGCGCCGAGGACCGGCAGCGGCAGCCGCCACCACACCCGCCGGCGCCGGAGCGTGTGATGGCGTACGACGCCCAGCGGTTCGACGGTGACCCCGCGGAGCGCGACCAGGGTGACGACGACCGCGCAGAGCGGCACGACGAGGGCGATCAGCGCGGCGAGCGCGGGGTCCGGGACCACGTCGGAGGGGAAGGCGTTGACGTCCCAGAGGGTGATCCGCCCGCTGAACCGGCGGGCGAGCAGGAACAGGCCCGCCCCCAGCACCAGTCCGCACAGCGCCCCGCACAGCGCTTCCCCGGCCGCCATCCGGCGGGTCATCCGGCGGTCCGCGCCCACCAGCCGCAGGGCGGCCATCCGGCGGTCGCGGCGCTCGCCGCCGAAGCGCACGGCGGTGGCGATGAAGACGGCCACCGGCATCAGCAGCACCACACAGGCCACGATGACGATCACGGTGAGCCGGGGGTTCATCGGCGAGGTGGGCAGCTCGCCGCCGAAGTGGCTGATGCGGGGGACCCGGGCGGAGGCGGTGAGCGTGTTCTCGCCCGCGTAGTAGGTCAGTTCGCCGGGCCCGACGAGTCCCGGCGCGGCGATGGTGCCCACGACCGTACGGCCGAGCCGTGCCCGCAGCAGTGCGCCGCCCGGTGTGGCCAGCAGTGCCCTGAGCGCGGGGGAGACCACCATCTCGCCCGGCCGCGGCAGGGTGCGTACACCCGGCGGGCGGACGGGGTCGGGGCCGTCGGGCCGCAGCAGGACGCCGTGGACACCGGCGCCGCGGAAGACCGTGTCCCGGTCCGTGTACAGCAGGGTGCCGGCGCCGGGCCGGGTCCCCTGCTCCGTGTTCGCGTCGATGAGCCGGGCCTCGCGGCGTTCCTGGTGACTCTCCATGAGGTGCGGGACCGAGGCGGCGCCGAGCAGCAGCATCACCCCGAGCCCCACGCCGACGGCGGTCAGGAGCGTACGGGCCCGGCCCTCCCGCCCGCCGCCGACGGCGAAGCGGGCGCCCCGCGCGAGGTCGCGGGCCCAGGCGGCGAGGAGAGCGCTCATGGGCGGACCTCCGGGAGTGCGGGCGGGGGACGGGCCCCGGGTGCCCTGTGGGCCGCGTGGGGCAGGGGCGCGCCGCACACTCTACACCAGCGCTATACACGCGGTGTATAGAGTGAGCTCCGTAGTGCGCTTCAGTCCCCGCCCGGCTCCTTGGGCGGCCGCCCCCGTCGCGGTATCGCCCCGGCCCCCTTCGGCAGGCGGCCCGCATCCGACAGGGCCTTGCGGAGCAGGAACTCGATCTGGGCGTTGGCACTGCGGAGTTCGTCACCGGCCCAGCGGGCCAGCGCGTCATGGATCAGCGGGTCCAGCCGCAGCAGCACCTGCTTGCGCTGCTGCGGCCGTCGCGCGGGGGGCCGCTCGCTCTCGGCGCCGGCCCCCTCGGAGGTGTCGGCACTCACTGGTAGAGCGAGCCCGTGTTCAGGACCGGTTGGGCGGCCCGGTCGCCGCACAGCACGACCATCAGATTGCTCACCATGGCGGCCTTGCGCTCCTCGTCCAGCTCGACGATGCCCTGTTCGTTGATCCGTGCCAGTGCCTGCTCGACCATGCCGACGGCGCCCTCGACGATCTGCTGGCGGGCCGCGACCACCGCGCCGGCCTGCTGGCGCTGGAGCATCGCGGAGGCGATCTCGGGGGCGTAGGCGAGGTGGCTGAAGCGGGACTCGATGATCCGTACGCCGGCGGCCTGGACCCGGGCGGTCAGCTCCTGGGCCAGCTTCTCGGTGATCTCCTCGGCGTTGCCGCGCAGCGACAGGGCGTCCTCGTCGTGGGCGTCATAGGGGTACTCGATCGCGATGTGCCGGACGGCCGCCTCGGTCTGGGTGGCGACGAACTCCAGGAAGTCATCGACCTCGAAGAGCGCCTGGGCGGTGTCCTCGACCTGCCAGACCACGATCGAGGCCAGCTCGATGGGGTTGCCGTAGGCGTCGTTGACCTTCAGTACCGCGGTCTCGTGGTTGCGCACCCGGGTGGAGATCTTCCGTGCGCTGGTGAGCGGGTTGACCCAGCGCAGTCCGTCGGTGCGGATGGTGCCGACGTAGCGCCCGAAGAGCTGGATGACGCGGGCCTCGCCGGGCGCGACCATCTTCACGCCGGTCATGCAGAAGAAAGAGGCGAGCAGTATCGGGATGCCGACGATGATCATCGGTACGCCGACGGCGCCGTTGCCGCCGTCGCCGAGTATGCCGCCGACGACCAGCAGGGCGATGCCCACCGCGACCCCGAGCACGGTCAGCAGCAGGGCCAGCCCGCCCCCGATGCTGTGTGCCGGGACCTCGCGGACCTGCGGTCTGGGCATCTCGGGCGCGTCGGCGGTGAGGTCGGCGCCGGAGCCGCCGGTGCGGTCGGCCGGTGTCTGGTCGGTCATGGGGTCCCCGTTTCTCCAGGTGTGGCGGGTGATGTCCGCCGCATTTGGTGATGTCGCTGGTCTAGCAAAGTGTTATCACTTTAACGCTGAGCGAGCCGCGGCGTCCAGTGCTGTGCGGGGTCTCTCCGGCGACAAGTCCCCAGGTGAGGGCGGGGCGACGCGCAATACCCACCCCGTGGTTCCGCCGCGACAGGTGCTGTTTGTCACGTCAGGAAAAGCCTTGATCGATGAGTATTTGTTTACAGATGCGGTGTTAGCTTCAACAGCTGAGTTTGCTGGGGGCGGAACGACTGGAGTTGCTGAAGCGATGGGCCGAGCGGACGCGAGACGAGCGCGAGAAGGAAGCGCTCGCCGGACCAGGCAGGAAGGGAAGAAGTCCGGCATACGCCGCTTCTTCACCTGGAAGAAGCTCCTCGGAGCCTTCCTCGGGGCGTGCCTGCTGGGCATCCTCGGTTTCATCGGCCTGTATCTGTACGTGGACATCCCCAATGGCAACAGCGCTGCCAAGCTGCAGAGCAATGTCTACAAGTACTCCGACGGCAAGGTCATGGCGCGGGTCGGCGAACTCAACCGCGAGAGCGTCCCGATCACCCGAATACCCAAGGACGTCCAGCACGCCTTCGTCGCCGCGGAGAACAAGACCTTCTACGACGACTCCGGCGTCGACCTGAAGGGCACCCTGCGCGGCGTCCTGAACACCCTGCGGGGCCAGGGCAAGCAGGGTGGCTCGACGATCACCCAGCAGTACGTCAAGAACTACTACCTGAGCCAGGAGCAGACGGTTTCCCGCAAGCTCCAGGAGATCGTCATCTCGCTCAAGGTGGACAACAAGTTCTCGAAGAATGACATCCTCGCCGGCTACATCAACACCAGCTACTACGGCCGCGGCGCCTACGGCATCCAGGCCGCGGCCCAGGCCTACTACGGCGTGGACGTCGAGAAGCTCACCGTCTCGCAGGGCGCCTACCTCGCCTCGCTGCTCCAGGCACCGAGCCAGTACGACTGGACCAGCGCGACCAAGGCCGGCCAGAAGCGGGTCAAGGAGCGCTGGGCGTACACCCTCGACAACATGGTCGAGATGAAGTGGCTCCCGGCGTCCGACCGCGCCAAGCAGACCTTCGACAAGCCCCAGGCGCCCAAGCCGCTGCGCGGTGTGAGCCCGCAGACCAGCTACCTGGTCAAGCAGGCCAAGCAGGAGCTCTTCGCCCAGGGCGTCGACGAGAGCGAGTTCGAGGCCGGCGGCTGGACCGTCACCCTCGGCATCGACAAGAACAAGCAGAAGGCGCTGGAGCGGTCCGTCAAGCGCAAGCTCACCGACGACCTCGACCCCAAGAAGCGCAAGGTCGACGGGGACGCCCAGCTCGGTGCCACCTCGGTGGACCCCAAGACCGGCCACATCGTGGCGATGTACGGCGGCGCGGGCTACCCCAAGCACTACACGAACAACGCCACGCGCTCCGACTACCAGCCCGCCTCCACCTTCAAGCCGCTGATCCTGGCGTCGGCGATGGAGAACAACGCGGTCACCCAGGACGGCGTCCCGATCACCCCGAACACGATCTACGACGGCCGTAACCGCCGCCCGGTCGTCGGCGGGAACATCGCCTTCGCGCCGCCCAACGAGGACGAGCACACCTACGGGAAGATCAGCGTCCAGACGGCGACCAACAATTCCGTCAACGCGGTCTTCGCGCAGATGGGCGCGGACGTCGGCCTGGAGAAGATCAAGAAGACCGCGGTCGACCTGGGCATGGACGGTTCCAAGATCGACGCCAAGCCCGCGATGACCCTGGGCACCATGGGCGCCAGCCCGCTCCAGATGGCCGGGGCCTACGCCACGCTCGACAACCACGGCAAGAAGGTCACCCCGACCCTGGTCAAGAAGGCCGTGCACCCCGTCAACGGCGTCCAGACCGAGGTCCCGCTCAAGGACCCGATCGGCGACCAGGTCCTCAGCCGCCGGACCGCCGACACCCTCACCTCGGTGCTGACCGGTGTGGTCAGTGACGGCACCGCCACGGAGTCCGTGAAGAACACCGCGTACGAGGCGGCCGGCAAGACCGGTACCTCCGACGACAACAAGTCGGCGTGGTTCGTCGGTTACACGCCCAAACTGGTCACCGCGGTCGGCATGTTCGGCGAGTCCCCCAAGGGCGGCACCCAGGTCACCCTGAAGGGCGCCGGTGGCGGCGGCCGGGTCAACGGCGGCGGCTACCCGGCCCGGGTGTGGGCCGATTACACGGAGTCGGCGCTGGGCGGCAGCACCGGCGCGGAGTTCGACCTCGACACCGACCTCGGTGCCGGCGTCCCGCCGACCCCCACCCCGACGCCGAGCGACACCCCGTCGACCTCGCCGTCCCCGTCCGAGACGCCGAGCAAGAGCCCGTCGCAGACCCCGTCGAGCCCGAGCACGTCGCCGTCGCAGTCCGGGAGCGGCAAGCCGTCGGACCCGGCCACGCCGACCGACCCCGGCTCCTCCCCGCCGCCCGGCGGCGAGGACGGCGGCGACACCGGCGGCAGGCCGACCGGCGGGAACGCCGACGGCGGCAAGAGCACCAACAGCCTGCCCGGCTTCAACTGACGCCGGTCCCGGCACACCGCATCGCGGCCCCCACCTCATCCGGTGGGGGCCGCGGTCTTTTGCGCGGGGAGGCGCCGCCTCAGCCCCCGTTCACCTTGTGAGCGATCCGGTCGCCCACGTTCTTGTCGATGTTGCGCCAGTACTGGACCGCGCGGTCCAGCACCGGACGGCTGACGCCGTTGCGGAGATGACCGGAGACATTGCTGACCAGCCGGTCGCGGGCGGCGTCGTCGAGGACCTGGCGGACCATCGTGCCCGGCTGGCCGAAGTCGTCGTCGTCCCGGCGCAGCGTGTACGCCTCGCGGACCATCTCACCGCCGGTCTCCCAGCCCGCGGGCTCCCCGTAGCGCCGGGTGTCCGCCGTCGGGCCGCCGTAGCTGTTGGGGGCGTACGGCCGGGCCGCGCGGGACGGCTCGTACCGCATCGGGCCGTCCTTCGCGTACGAGTGGACGGGCACCCGCGGCCGGTTGGGCGGCAGCTGGGCGTAGTTCGGGCCGATGCGGTACCGGTGGGTGTCCGCGTAGGAGAACAGCCGGCCCAGCAGCATCTTGTCCGGCGAGGGGCCGACCCCGGGCACCATGTTGGACGGCTCGAACGCGGCCTGCTCGATGTGGACGAAGTAGTCCTCGGGGTTCTTGTTGAGCGTCATCCGCCCGACCTCGATCAGCGGGTAGTCGCCGTGCGGCCACACCTTGGTCAGATCGAACGGGTTGAACCGGTAGTCCGGGGCATCCGCGAACGGCATGACCTGCACATACAGCGTCCACGACGGGACGTTCCCGCCGTCGATGGCCTCGAAGAGGTCGCGCCGGTGGTAGTCGCCGTCCTCACCGGCGATCCGGTCCGCGTCCTCCTGGGTGAGGAAGTCGATGCCCTGGTCGGTCTTGAAGTGGTACTTGATCCAGAACCGCTCGCCGCCGCCGTTGACCCACATATAGGTGTGCGAGCCGTAGCCGTTCATATGGCGGTAGCTCTTGGGGATACCGCGGTCGCCCATCAGCCAGGTCACCTGGTGCGCCGACTCCGGCGAGAGCGTCCAGAAGTCCCACTGCATGTCGTTGTCGCGCATCCCGTTGTCCGGGCGGCGCTTCTGCGAGCGGATGAAGTCCTGGAACTTGATCGTGTCGCGGACGAAGAAGACCGGGGTGTTGTTCCCGACCAGGTCGTAGTTGCCGTCCTGGGTGTAGAACTTCAGCGCGAAACCGCGGGGGTCGCGCCAGGTGTCGGGGGACCCCTGCTCCCCCGCGACGGTCGAGAAGCGGGCCAGCATCTCGGTGGTCTTGCCCGGCTGGAAGAGATCCGCCTTCGTGAACTGGCTGACGTCGTTGGTGACCTGGAAGAAGCCGTACGCACCGGCGCCCTTGGCGTGCACCACCCGCTCGGGGACCCGTTCGCGGTTGAACTGGGCCATCTTCTCGATGAGGTAGTGATCCTGGAGCAGGATGGGGCCGTCGGGACTCACGGTCAGTGAGTGCTCGTCGCTCTCCACCGGGATGCCGGCGTTGTTCGTGGTGCGCGGGTCGTGGTGCGTGCTGGTCATGGAGGAACGCCTCCTGTCTCGACAGCGGGGAGCCGGGGCGGCACGGCCCGAATTGGGGCAGTTGGTCCCTTACGTCCACCAAGCAGTCAACTCTCCCGACGGCCTGTCGGCAAGAGTTGGACCCCGTCCGGTCTCAGACGGGGTCCAATATGTGGGACGGGTGCCGGGCACCCGGCAGACCTCAGCGGCGCGGCGTCCCCGGCGGCATCGACAGCTCGAACCAGACGACCTTGCCCATGCTCAGACGGGTCGCGCCCCAGCGCCGCGCCATCCGGTTCACGAGGTAGAGACCCCGCCCGCCCTCGTCCGACGGCCGGGCCTGCCGCAGCCGCGGCAGCTGCGGAACATCGTCACCGACCTCGCAGCGCAGCACGTCCGTGCGCAGCAACCGCAGCGTGATCGGCCGCTCCGCATACCGCACCGCGTTCGTCACCACCTCGCTGACCAGCAGCTCCAACTGGTCGGTCAGCTCCTCCAGGCCCCAGCGCGCCAGCGCCCGCCGGGCCAGCCGCCGGGCCTGACCGGCCGTCTGCGCCTTCGGATCCAGATACCAGTACGCGACATCGCTGGGCGCGATCCCGTCGAACCGGGCCGCCAGCAGCGCGATGTCGTCATCGCGGTCGCCGGGGCCCAGCATGTCCAGCACCTCGTCGCACATCGGCTCCAGCGGCGGCGGATTGGGACCCGTCAGCCGGGCCGTCTCGGCCAGCCGCTCCCGCAGCTGCTCGATCCCGGTCCACACGTCCCGGATCCGCGACTCGACCAGACCGTCCGTGTACAGCACCAGCGTGGCGCCCGCCGGGGCGTCCAGCTCCACCGCCTCGAAGTCCACCCCGCCGACGCCGATCGGCGCACCCGACGGCACCCGCAGCACCTCGGCGCGCCCGCCGCGGTGCAGCATCACCGGCGGCGGATGGCCCGCGTTGGCGATGGTGATCCGGTGCGCGACCGGGTCGTAGACCGCGTACATGCAGGTCGCCATCCGGTCTGTGCCCAGCCGCTGGGCCTGCTCGTCGAGATGGTGCAGCACCTCCTGCGGCGGCAGATCCAGCCCGGCCAGCGTCTGGGCCGTGGTCCGCAACTGGCCCATGATCGCGGCCGAGGTCATCGAGTGCCCCATGACATCGCCGACGACCAGCGCCACCCGGCTGCCCGGCAGCGGGATCGCGTCGTACCAGTCGCCGCCCACCCGGGCCGTCTCGGCGGCCGGCAGATAGCGGCTGGCCAGCCGGACGCCGGTCGGCTGCGGCAGCGAGTCCGGCAGCATCGTGCGCTGGAGCGCATCGGCGATATACGCCTCGCGGCCGTAGAGCACCGCCTTGTCCACACCCAGCGCGGTGTGCGTCGCCAGCTGCGCCGCCACCAGCAGATCGTCCGGCTCGAACGCCGGGCGGTCCGGGCGGCGCAGGAACACCGCCGCACCGATCACCCGGCGGCGGCCGCGCAGCGGCGCCAGGATCACCCGGTGGCCACTGGGCAGCCGCGGATCCGGCCCCAGCAGCTCGGGCAGCGCCGTCCGCGCCGCCTGCGCCTCACCGAACAGCGGCCGTACGCCCCGCAGCACCTCGGCCAGCGGACCGCCGGGCTCCACCTCGGCCAGCTCCGCCGCGCTGCCGCCCATCGCCGGGCCCAGATCGGGCTGCGCGGGCAGCATCGGCAGCCGGCCGCCGTTGGTGTCCGGCTCCTCCGGAATCCGGTCGGTACGGCGCAGCCGCAGCACCACCGGACCGGTCGGCCGCTCATCGCCCACCGGCAGCGGATCCCGCAGATAGACCAGGATCGCGTCGGCGAACGTCGGCACCGTCGCCCGGCACAGCCCGAGCACGATCTCGTCGAGGTCGATCCCGCGGGCGATCCGCCGCGTCGCCGCCCCGATGAAGCGCAGCCGGTCGCCGCCCGCCTGCCGGGCCGCGGCCACCTCGCCGCTCTCGCCCGGATGTGCCGAGCGGGCCGGGGGAGTGGGCAGCGGGCCGGCCGGTGCCGGCACCTGCTCCCCGGCGGCCTCCCCGGCCGCCGGCCGCGACACCTCACCGTGCGGGGCACCCGAGGCCGCCGACCGTCCGCCGTGCGGCGCCTGCTCCGGCACCGACCCGCCCGGCTCACCGCCGCGCGGCCGCGACCGCCCGGCGCCGGACGGACCGCCGCCCTCCCGCGGCCGCCCCACGCCGTCACCGCCGTGCTGCGGGAGCTGCCCGTGGCGCGGCTCCTCACCGGGCTCGGGCGCCTCGGCGCGGCCCACCGCGCCCTGCGCCACCCGCCGTCCGGCACGGGCCGTCTCCCGGTCCGCCCCCTCCGGCCGTCCGCTCGCAGGCATGGACACCTCCCCGTACGAGTCGCCGTACGCCTCCCCATACGGGACCGAGGCGTCGCGTGCGGCGGAATGGCCGCCGCGGTGCGCGGCGGAGTGCTCGGTGGCACGCCCGCCGGAATGCCCGGCGGCGGCGCTGTCCGCGTCCGCCGACGGGTCCCGCCGCGCCGCGCCGTGGTCCGCGGCCGGCTCGCCGTCGTCACGGCCGGCCGGCGAGCCCGCCGAGGCCGTGATGGTGACACCGGCGAAACCTATGTCGTCACCGCCGCGCACCGCGAAGCCGGTGCCGGGCACCGGCACACAGCCGGCCGTGCCGGGCTGCTGGAGGGCGCTGCGCGGGTCGGGGACCGCGCCGAGCGGCGCCGTCCCGGCCGGCCCCCGGGCAGGGGACAGCGAGGACGCGGCGGTCGGTGCCGACTGCCGCGATTCGTGGGAGGTGGGGTGCTCCGTCACGCGTGGGATTCCATCCGTCCGGGGCTGCGCGCCCGACGCGCCGCGTTCCGAGCGCGCCGTCCGTGCGGCCGCGCCCGACGCGCTGCGTCTCAAGCGCGTCGCAGGTGCAGAAAGAGCTGGATCTCGGGTGGTACGTCCGTACTTGACGGGGCGTATGCGTAGGCATCTTCCCCGACGACGTCGAAACCCGCGTCGTGCACGACCCGGCGCAGGTCGTCCCGCAGGTAACCCGATACCCGGATCGAGTTGCCCAGGAACGGAATCGTGAAGTCGTCCACATCCGCCTCGACCATCGACAGGGCGAGCAGCCCCTCAGGACGTAGCAGATCATGGAGCATGCCCAATGCGTAAGGGATTTCGGCACGGGGCAGCATCAGAAGGGAGAAAAAAGCGGCAATACCGTCGAAGGAGCCGGGGCCGCCGAGCCGGCCGCCGCGCAGATCGGCGATGTCCAGCCGGTGGAAGTCGGCAGCGGGGACGTGCTGCCGGGCCAGTTTGATCATCGAGGGGGAGAGATCGATACCCACCACACGATGCCCGGCGTCCGCGAGCTGATGGGCGCTCGGCAGTCCCGTACCGCATCCGAGGTCCAGGACGCGCGAGCCGGCCGGCAGGTTGTCGGCCAGCCAGGCGCCCGAAGCGAGTTGGCCCTCCTTGTGTGGAAAGGCGTCGTCATAGCGGTCACCGATCGCGTCGAACGCCTCTGCCTGGCCGGCCCGGTCCAGTGCTAACCGGTTCAGCCCCTCATATCCGTCGTAGCTAGTCGCGCTCACGACCTCGCCCCTCCTGCGACCGCGGTCAAGTTCATTTTCCAGTTCTGGAGTTGCGCCTGTGCAGTCTTGCGGAGGACGATCCTACGTTTGAAGGCCGGGGGCGCAGCAAGGGGGCTCGGCCCCGCCTCCCGCCCCGCGGGAAACAGCTTTGCCCATAGGCGCACCTTTCCACGGTTCGCCCTCTTCACTCCCGTCGTTTCCCTTCACTCCCTCACGACCGCAAACGCTCCGGTGCGCGGTCCCAGTCCGCCGGGAGCCGGGGAACGCCCCAGGCCGGGTCGGGCCGCCAGTCCTCCCAGCCGTCGGCGTACGGTGCGCGCCAGGCCGAGATCTGTGCGATCGCGGCCCGCCCCGCCGACCGGACCCCGGCGGCCTGAGCGGCCGTCATCAGCCCGTCCCGCTGCGCCTGGGCGAACTCGTCCTCGTCCCGCCACTCCCAATGCCGGTCCGGAAAGACACAGATGTCGAGAAAGTGGTCCTCGGAGTCAATGCCACCCGCCCAACGGCGGCGCGGCTCCTCCAGATTGACGTACCAGTTCTTGAACTGCCAGCCGCGCTCCCAGAACAGCCACACCGACCACGGGTCGCCGGGCCGGGCCAGCTTCAGCACCCCGGTGCCGAACCAGTGGTCCCGGGCGGTGCGGCGCGGTTTGGTGTAGCGGGTGGACAGCGGCTCGCGGTGCACCGGTGTGCCGTCGGCGAGCACCGGCTTGATGCAGGCGGTGCCGGGCGCCAGCCACACCGCCAGCAGCTCATCGGTGTCCTGGACGACGGTCACCGGCCGGGAGATGTGGAACCGCCCGGCGTCGGCGTTGTCGCGATATCGCCACAGGACCTGGTCCCCCGGCGCCCAGCGCGCCCCGTCCGCCGCCCGCTTCGCCCCGGCCGCCCTGCGACCGCCGGCCGCCTCGCCTTCCGTCGTGTCCACCATGTCCGCTGTCATGCGCAGATCTTAGAGGCGCGGCCCGCAGCGCGCCGTGACGTGAGCCGCACCGGGCGTAACGAACGCGCTATCCTGCGCCGCGCCGCTTTACGGTTGCGTCATCCGCAGCACATCCAGCGCCTCGTCCAGCTGCTCCTCGGTCAGCAGCCCCCGCTCGACATAGCCGCCGTCCAGGACCACTTCACGAATGGTCTTCCGTTCGGCGAGCGACTTCTTGGCGACCTTCGCCGCCTCCTCGTAGCCGAGGTACTTGTTGAGCGGGGTGACGACCGAGGGCGACGACTCGGCGTACTCCCGGGCCCGCTCCACGTTCGCGGTGATCCCGTCGACCGTACGGTCCGCCAGCAGCCGCGAGACATTGGCGAGCAGCCGCACCGACTCCAGCACATTCTTCGCGATCACCGGCAGCATCACATTCAGCTCGAAGTTGCCGGCCGCCCCGGCCGCCGCCACCGTCGCGTCATTGCCGGTGACCTGCGCCGCCACCATCAGCACCGCCTCCGGGATCACCGGGTTGACCTTCCCCGGCATGATCGACGAACCCGGCTGGAGATCAGGCAGCGCGATCTCGGCGAGCCCGGTCCGCGGCCCCGAGGCCATCCACCGAAGATCGTTGGCGATCTTCGTCAGCCCGACCCCGATCGTCCGCAGCTGCCCGCTGGTCTCGACGATCGCGTCCCGCGCCCCCTGCGCCTCGAAGTGGTTGCGCGCCTCGGTCAGCGGCAGCCCGGTCACCCGCGCCACCTCGGCGATCACCGCGGCCGAGAACCCGGGCGGAGTGTTGATCCCGGTCCCCACCGCCGTACCGCCCAGCGGGAGTTCCGCCAGCCGCGGCATGGAGGCCCGCAGCCGCTCGACGCCGTACCGCACCTGGGCGGCATAGCCGCCGAACTCCTGACCCAGCGTCACCGGCGTCGCATCCATCAGATGCGTCCGCCCCGACTTCACGACCTCCGCGAACTCCTCCGCCTTCCGCTCCAGCGCCTCCGCCAGATGCTCCAGCGCCGGAATCAGGTCGTTGAGGACCGCCGAGGTCGCCGCGATGTGGATCGACGACGGAAAGACATCATTGGACGACTGGCTCGCATTGACATGGTCGTTCGGATGCACCTCCCGGCCCAGCCGCTCACCCGCCAGCGTCGCGATGACCTCATTGGTGTTCATGTTCGACGACGTGCCGGACCCCGTCTGGAACACATCGATGGGGAAGTGCTCGTCCCACCGCCCCTCGGCGACCGCGGCGGCGGCCTCCTGGACGGCCTCCGCGATCTCCTTGTCCAGCACCCCCAGCTCGCCGTTGACCAGGGCGGCCGCCCCCTTGATCCGGGCCAGCGCCGCGATGTGCGCCCGCTCCAGCCGCTGCCCGGAAATCGGGAAGTTCTCCACCGCCCGCTGCGTCTGCGCCCGCCATTTGGCATGCGCCGGGACCCGCACCTCACCCATGGAGTCGTGCTCGGTCCGGAAGCCGTCGGAGTCGCCGAATGCGCTGTTGTCACTCATGTCTATGTCAGTGCCCGGGAAGGGCGATCTGTTCCCGGGCACCGGCAGATGTCACCTGGCTGCGGGGCACTCGCCCTTCAGGCTCCCTATGAATGCGCCCCATGCCTCATCGGGGATGAGGAGGGCGGGGCCGTGGGGGTTCTTGGAGTCACGGACGGGGACGAGGCCGGGGATGTGGTCGGCGACCTCGACGCATACGCCTCCCTCGTTGTTGCTGTAGCTGCTCTTGCGCCAGGCGACTGTGCTCAGGTCTGGGGCGGCTCGCATGGGGTCCAGTCCTCCATTGCCACTTGGATCATCGCCTCGGAGTCGCGGGGCGAGAGGGCCATGGCCCTGAGCAGATCGTAGTTCTCCCGGCGGGCTGCCACGTCGCTCTGGTTTTCGATGACGGTGCCGGAGTGGCTGCCTTCTTCATAAGCTGTCAGTGGCTGGCGAGGCAGCGTGTAGAGCATGAGCGAGCCACCGGCCTCGGCGTGCCCGCCTGCTGCGAACGGCAGTACCTGGAGGGTGAGATGCGGCCTCGCCCCCGCCTTGGTCAGGTACGCCAGCTGTTGGCGCATCACCTTTCGTTCGCCGACGGGGCGACGCAACACCGCTTCGTCGAGAATGAACCAGCAGCGGGGCGGCTTGGGCCTTTCCAGCAGAGCCTGCCGATCCATTCGGGCCTGTACCAAGCTCTCCACCTCGGCATCCGAGGCGTATGGGTTGCCGAAGCGCAATGACTCCTGGGCGAGCTCCCGGGTCTGGAGAAGGCCGGGGATGGTGGCGCTTGCGTATTCCTCGATGACCGTTGCCCGGCTCTCGATCTCGCTGATGACTCGGCGGTACTTGCCGGGGAAGGGCTCCTTCTTTGCGACGGCGTGCAATCGGGCGAAGAGCTCGCCGGTGCCGAAGCACACGTCCAGCTTCGTCGGCAGGTCGTCGTACGGCAGTGACTCGGCTGCCTCGATCCGGGCGAGTTGGGACTTGCTGTAATTCACCACCTCCGAAAGCCGTCTCAGTGACATGCCTGCCGTCTCCCGGTGGCGGCGCAGCTCCGCGCCGAAGAGGTCACGCGCGGAGCGATCCGGTGTGAGTTCTCGCGCTTCGAAGGTCATTGGCCTGTCCCTCCCTGTCCCGAACACGATCCGGGACAGCAACCCTCTGTCGATCGTAGCCAGCGCAGAGCAACCATGAGGGCGCAGAAGGTAATTACCCCGGCGGCCGCGCGAACGGCCCCGGGGCATGGCCAACGCTACGAAAGCACAGGAGCGTCAACATGGTTCAGCCTATTGCCCGTTGCCTCGCCTGGGTGCGGGCTTTACTGATCCCGCGGGCGGCGGGCCGGCACCGGACGGCCGCCCCCGCTCCGCTCGCCCGCCCGGTGACCATCCGTACGGTCCTCGTGCTGCCGTGGAGCCCGCCCCCGCTCCCCGGTACGGCGCCCCGCCGCCACCGCCCCGCCGAACGCCCGCTGGACGGCGACGCGTCCGCCCTCGTCCGCCCGTACTACGCCGCGTACGAGCGGCAGCCGCAGCCCGCCGAGGTGGTCTGGTGAGCCGCGACGGCACGCCACCGGGCCCGCCGCCCAGGCAGTCGCTGATGACCCTGCGGGTCTACGCCGCGACCCGCGACGGCATCGTGACGGAGGAGCGGGCGCCGGTCCATGTGGTGGCCGGTGACCGGCCCGATCCGTACGGGCTGAGTCAGGCGTGGCCGCCCTGCGCCTGTCCACGTCATCGTGACCGGTAGGGCACGACAGACGGTTACGAGCAGTACGTCGAGTCCGTGGCCACCGCCAGCGTCTTGATGTGGACCACTGTGTGCCTGACGGTCGTGACGTGGGTCCGCTTCCGCCGGACGAACTCACACTGAGTTCCACAAAAGCCGACGGGCGCCGGGGCATCAGCCCCGGCGCCCGTTGCGTGCGTTGACCGCGGCGCCCGTTACTTGCCGTCGCCGCCCTGCGGGGCGGGCTCTCGGGGGGCTTCCGGAGGCATCGGCCCTCCGTCGTGCTTGCCTTCGTCGCCCTGTGCGGCTACCGCCATGTCCCGGGGGTGCCGGAACGGGACTCCGCGCCATCCTTCGGCATCGGCCCTGCGCGTCTCGTACCTATCGACAGCCGCAACGCTCATCTACCAACCTCCTCTTTCGTGAAGGGCCGTGCCGCCTTACCGTCGATGGCATGGCCCGTGGACCGCAGAGGGATTCCTCCGCGATGGGGTCCCCCGCCCCGGCTGCTCGACTGTCCAGGTTTCCGCCGCCGGGGCGGGCGTAGCGCCGCCCCTACCGGGATTCCGAACGGGGCACGGGGGAGCCCCTGGTTCGACTACGTCCGGCAGGGACGGAGAGAGCAGGGCGGCCGGGAAACGTCACCATCTGATCGGTTCCCACGTGCCGCCCGAGCATTGAGGGCACGCCACTTTTCGCGTGAATTTGCAGGTATCGCAGCCAGCGAAGCCGCAACAGTCCGGGCACCACATGTGCTTCTGGCCCGTGCAGGTTCCGCAGTAAGTCGTCGGCTCGGGCGCGCGGGGTACCTTCGGTCCGGCTTTCGGACGGTGTTTTCGCTGTATTGGTTGACTGGCTTGCTTGCGGGGTGCCCTGGCGGTGGTCATGGGTGTTTCCGGTCAATCGCGCCTGCGGTGCGGGTGGTTACGCAGTTCGATATTGCAATCCGTGGCCCGCGAAAGGTCGCCCTTGGCCGCAGCCGCTGCGCGCTGCTTGGCCAGCGCCGCACAGACGCCGCAACCTTCGGCTGGAGTTGGAGAGGCGGGCGGAGACGACAGGTGCACGGGCGGTGTCATCGTCGTACTTGGGTCGCTCATCGCATTGCCTCTCCGGCTCGGTTGCTCGGTGACAAGCCATGATCTGCCGGGGCTTACTCATTTGTGCAGATCAGTCGTGTTGTGGACTAAAGATCATGAGCGGCAGATGGCCGCCCAATGGGCGAGCTTCTCCCTCGCTCGGTCTCCGAACAGTGCACATTCCTCGTAGGCCGCGAAAGCGTCCAGATAGCTTTTTACGTCACGGCTATCGCGTAGAACCAGGCTCCCGGTGATCGTCTCGACCGTGGCCAGTGAAGAGTCATAGACAGTGAAGGTATTCATGGGGGTGGTGGTATGCGTAGGAGAGCCGACGGGAATTACGCCCAGGTGCACGTTTGGCAAATGAGTGAGCGAGCCAAGTCGGTCGATCTGCTCGGCCAGGGCAAGTGGGGGGACCACGGGCCATCGAACAGCCTGCTCGGTCAGCAGGAATGTGAAGCGCTTCGACTGGTCATAGAGGATCGCCTGTCGCTCCAGTTTCCCGGCCACTGCCTTGCTGGTGTCCACGGGCGAGTTGGCCAAACTCGCTCTCGCGTATTCGGGGGTGGCCAGCAGTCCAGTCACCATGGAGAGCAGGAAGTAGCGCATGCTGGTGCTCGATGCTTCAAGTGCCTTCAGCTCTGCTTGCCGGGTGCCCAGGCCCTTACGGCGCAGTTCGCGGAGATTGCGCCATTCTGTATTGGCGATCCTGGCCAACCTGGCCACTTCTGCGACCACTTCCGGGGAAGCGTCCAGGGCTTTGAGAATCTGCTCGATATCGACAAGGGAAGGGCGCACCTTCGCGTTCTCGATGCGGCTCACCTTGGACTGGGAGATGTTGCAACGCGCAGCGAGCCGGTCTCCTGAGAGACCGGCCCCCGTGCGTAGTTCTTTCAGTTTGGCTGCCAGAACCTGAGTTGACCGGTTCAGCTGCTCTGGCTCGAACGTCACTCCTTCACGTACTCCAGGAAGGGAACAGACTCGGCTACCGCGATCCGCTGATACTCGATGAACGAGGTTGGGTCCCCCTCGTACACTTCGCGGCTGATCTGTGTGCCGTCCGGTTCGTAGTGCATGAGGACGACGGTGGACCGATCGAACATCCAGAAGTCCTGGACTTCGGGCAGCGGATTATCTCGGTTGGTCACGTCAAGAATTCGGATTTCCTCGCCGGCTCTTCCGTGTGGCCGGTAGTACCGAGAGAACTCGAATTCCAGATACTCGGAGAGAGGCCGCGTCACTACGTGTACGCGGCCCTGTCGCCTACCTTCCCGTCTCTGCCTTTCGAGGCGTTCGGTGTAATTACAGGAGAACGTCTGCGGATCGATGCGATTCCCTGCCCGGAATGCTTCGATCTCCTCGGCTTCCTGGGGAACGAGGTACTGCGGCAGGGTCTCCAGTCTCCATGCTTCCGCCTGGAAGTTGCGGAATTTGGCCCGCCACTCCTCACCATCCAAGAACACGGAATGCCTCCCGCAGAACGCTTTCCGGGATCTCTACAAGGCCTTCGCCCTGGGGTGGAGTGAAGCCGCTGAACACCTCGCCCTGAACTACGAACGATCCGCTCTCCGTCTTGTAGACGTTGGGGCAGTCGTCCGCACCGCACTCCCCGTTTCCGTTGCCGGTAACTCGGGTCAGCCCGGCACGCTCAGACATGCGAAACCCCCTGATTCATGGCCCCACTTGAGCCATTGAAGAAGACGGTACGAGGGTCACGCCAGCGCGTCCATGCACTCTCGCGACTATGCGCGTTGTCGCATAAACCGGGGCATGGACGGCCCGCGCCGCTGTGCCCGCGGCCCCTGGGAGGGGCCCGCGACACTCCACCCTGGCGAACCCCGGCCCGCACCCGATTCCCCGGCCGGAGCAACCTCCGGCCCGGACCACCGCCTTGAGCGACTGCTCAAAACGCTCTACGCTGCGTTTTGAGCAGTCGCTCAAACATCTGGGGCGGAGGTAGTCGCATGGGGTTGTACGTAGAGGCGCGTATCCGCGCCGGGATCGACGAGGTGTGGGACCGGAGCCAGCTGCCGGACCGGCATCAGCGCTGGGATCTGAGGTTCAGTGAGATCGACTATCTGCCGTGCGAGCCGGGGGAGCCGCAGCGCTTCCGTTACGCCACCCGCGTCCTGCCGTTGCTCACGGTCCACGGCACCGGCGTCTCGGCCGGTGAACGGAACCGGCCCGACGGCACCCGGACTTCCGCCCTCCGCTTCTCCTCCGCGCACCCGCTGTCGCTCATCGAGGAGGGCCGCGGGTACTGGCGGTACGTCCCGGACGGCGAGGAGCTGCGGTTCCTCACCGGATACGACTACCGGCCGCGCTGGGGGCGCTTCGGCAGGTTCGCCGACCGGCTCGTCTTCCGGCCGCTGATGGGCTGGGCCACCGCCTGGTCCTTCGACCGGCTGCGGCTGTGGTGCGAGCGCGGGATCACCCCCGAACGGTCGCTGCGCCACGCCCTCGCGGAGCTGTTCGTCCGTATCGCCGCCGTCGTCGCCACCGCGGCCCTGGCCCCTGTGGCCCCCGTCGCCCCGGTCGCCCTGCTCGCCGCGACCGTACCCGCCGTGGCGGCCGCCGCGCTGCTGCTGCCGCCCCTGCCCACCACCCCCGCGGCCCGCCGCTGTCTGCGCCGCCCGCCCGAGCGGGCCGCCGGACGTGGCGGGAGCGCCGCCGCCCCCACCGCCCTCCTCGCCACCCTGGAGCAGTCATGACCTCGATATTCCAGCGCGTCCTGGGCGCCGACTTCGACCGGCTCCACCCGCAGATCCAGCGGCGCTTCTCCGTCGGGCTGGACAACGGTGAGGCGTGCGTCGGGCGCGGCACGATGGACCGGATCTGGCACGGCCGCAGCTTCGTCCGGCCGTTCCTGGCCCTCGGCGGCAGCCGCAACATCCTCGTCCCGCAGACCGGCCAGGACATCCCCTTCGTCATCGAGAACGTCCCGTACCGGGACTCCTTCGGCCGCGAGACCGTCACCTTCGTCCGGACCTTCGCCTTCCCGCGCCGCTCGCACAGCCCGCACGGCCCGCGCCGTCCCCGCCGCTTCGACGCCACCATGGTCTACAGCCCCGAGCGCGGCTGCATCGTCGACTACCTGGGCACCCACCAGCACCTCGCCACCGACCTGCACTTCACCGTCGACGACACCGGCGCCCTGGTCATTCGCTCCGGTGAACACCGCTTCCGGGAGGGGCCGGTCGACGTCCGGGTGCCGGACCTGATCGGGGGCGACGCCGTGGTGCGCGAGTCGTACGACGAGGCGGCCGGGCGCTTCCGTATCCAGGTGCGGGTCGGCAACCGGCGGTTCGGGCCGCTCTTCGGCTACGAGGGGTCCTTCGACGCCGAGTTCGTGAACGTGGCCGAGCGCGGAGTGCGCGCCGGACTGCGGCCGGTGCGCGAGGAGGCGCGCACGTGAGCGCCGACACCCGTACGAAACTGCTCGAAGGAGCCCTGCGCACGGTCACCGAGCAGGGCATCGCCAAGACCTCGGCCCGCACCATCGCCGCCGCCGCGGGCGTCAACCAGGGCCTGGTCTTCTACCACTTCGGCAGCGTCGACGAACTCCTCGCCGCCGCCTGCCGCTACGGCGCGGAGCAGAACGTCGCGCGCTACCGCGAACGCCTCGCCCGGGTGGACAGCCTCGTCGAACTCCTGGAACTGGGACGGGACCTGCACACCGAGGAACGCGCCGGCGGTCAGGTAGCTGTCCTCGCCCAACTGTTGGCCGGGTCCCAGACCCAGCCCCGCCTCGCCGCCGCGACCGCCGCCGGGCTCACCCTGTGGATCGACGAGCTCGAACAGGTACTGGCACGCGTCCTCGCCGGCACCCCCATCGCCGCCTTCGTCGATGTCCCCGGCCTCTCCCGGGCCCTCGCCGCGTCCTTCGTCGGCCTGGAACTCTACGAGGGCGTCGACCAGGAGGGCGCCATGGCGGCCCTGGACGCACTGGAACAACTCTCCGGCCTCCTCGGCGTCCTGGAGGATCTGGGCCCGGTCGCCCAGCGGGCCGTACGCGCCCGGCTGCGGCGGAGTGCGGGGCGGCGGGCGCAGGGCGGTCCGCGCGCCGGGGCATGAGCGCAGCAACAACAGAGCCCCTGACAAGCGTCAGGGGCTCTGCGGAATCCTCCGTTACGGGGCCGAGGCGTCAGCTCCCCGAGCGCACCGGAATGCTCGTGAACGTAGGCGCCGGGGCCGGGTCCTGGAAGAAGTCGTTGCCCTTGTCGTCGACGACGATGAAGGCGGGGAAGTCCTCGACCTCGATCTTCCAGACGGCTTCCATGCCGAGCTCCTCGTATTCGAGGACCTCGACCTTCTTGATGCAGTCCTGGGCGAGGCGGGCCGCGGGGCCGCCGATGGAGCCGAGGTAGAAGCCGCCGTGGGTGCCGCAGGCGTCGGTGACCTGCTGGGAGCGGTTGCCCTTGGCGAGCATGATCTTGGAGCCGCCGGCCGCCTGGAACTGTTCGACGTAGGCGTCCATCCGGCCCGCGGTGGTCGGGCCGAAGGAGCCGGAGGCGTAGCCCTCGGGGGTCTTGGCCGGGCCCGCGTAGTAGACGGGGTGGTTCTTCAGGTACTCCGGCATCTCCTCGCCGGCGTCCAGCCGCTCCTTGATCTTCGCGTGCGCGATGTCGCGGGCGACGACCAGGGTGCCGGTGAGGGAGAGCCGGGTCTTGACGGGGTGCTTGGTCAGCTCGGCCAGGACCTCGTCCATGGGGCGGTTGAGGTCGATGGCGACCGCGTCGAGGTCCGGGCCGGCGCCCTCGGTCAGCTCCTCGTCCGTGGTCTCCGGGAGGAAGCGGGCCGGGTCGGTCTCCAGCTGCTCCAGGAAGACGCCCTCGGCGGTGATCTTCGCGACGGCCTGGCGGTCGGCGGAGCAGGAGACGGCGATGGCGACCGGGCAGGACGCGCCGTGGCGGGGCAGGCGGACGACGCGGACGTCGTGGCAGAAGTACTTTCCGCCGAACTGGGCGCCGATGCCGATCTTCTGCGTCAGCTCGAAGACCTTCTCCTCCAGCTCCTTGTCACGGAAGCCGTGGCCCGTGGGGGAGCCCTCGGCGGGCAGCTCGTCCAGGTAGTGCGCGGAGGCGTACTTGGCGGTCTTCATCGCGTACTCGGCAGAGGTGCCGCCGACGACGATCGCGAGGTGGTACGGCGGGCAGGCGGCCGTGCCGAGCGAGCGGATCTTCTGCTCCAGGAACTTCATCATGGAGCCCTCGTTGAGGACCGCCTTGGTCTCCTGGAAGAGGAAGGACTTGTTGGCGCTGCCGCCGCCCTTGGCCATGAAGAGGAACTTGTAGGCGCCGCCGTCGGTCGCGTACAGCTCGATCTGGGCCGGGAGGTTGGAGCCGGTGTTCCTCTCGTCCCACATCGTCAGCGGAGCCATCTGCGAGTAGCGCAGGTTCAGCTGGGTGTAGGCGTCGTAGATGCCGCGGGAGAGGGCCTCCTCGTCGCCGCCCTCGGTCAGCACGTTCTGCCCGCGCTTGCCCATGACGATCGCGGTGCCGGTGTCCTGGCACATGGGGAGGACGCCCGCGGCGGCGATGTTGGCGTTCTTCAGCAGGTCGAGCGCGACGAAGCGGTCGTTGGCGCTGGCCTCGGGGTCGTCCAGGATCTTGCGGAGCTGGGCGAGGTGCTCCGGGCGCAGATAGTGCGAAATGTCGTGCATCGCCTCGGCGGCCAGCTTGCGCAGCGCCTCCGGCTCGACCTTGAGGAACGTCCGGCCATCGGCCTCGAAGGTGCTCACGCCCTCCGAAGTGACGAGGCGGTACGGGGTGTTGTCCTCACCTACGGGGAGCAGGTCGGTGTAGGCGAATTCCGGCATCGAAGGTCATTCCTTACTCGGAGAGGTCCGGCTGGCATCTACGGCAGCGCCTCCACAGCGTAGAACCCTGGCGCGCGGACGCCGCTGTGAGGTAGGGCTCAGTCGGCGTGCGGCCGGATCTGTGCGGTTCCCGGGGCCGGTCCTGTGGACTCTGGTCGCGATCTATCGCGTTTCGGTACGCTGGGCCGGTGGATGCAGACAACGGGGGACGTCCGGGCCCTGAGACCCCGCCCGGACCGCTTCAGGAGCAGGACCGGCTCCAGGAGCGGAAACCGCTGAACATGACCAAGCCGGCGGCCCGTGCGCCGGCCCCGCCCGCGGTGGCCGAGCGCGATATCCGGGCGTCCGACGCGGACCGCGACCGGATCGCCGAGATCCTCCGCGAGGCGCTGGCGGAGGGCCGGCTGGACCCGGAGGAGCACGCCGAGCGGATCGACGCGGTCTACCGCGCCAAGACCATGGGCGAACTGGAGCCCGTCGTACGGGATCTGCCCGCGGCGGGCGGCAGCCGCCCCCAGCCGGACCAGGGCGGGTCCGCACACGGGTCCGCCGCCCCGGCTCCGGACCAGAACCTCGTCGCGATCTTCAGCGCTGCCATCCGCAAGGGCCGCTGGCAGGCCCCGGCGCGGATCAACGCCGTGGCGATCTTCGGCAGCGTCGAGATCGATCTGACCGAGGCGGTCTTCCCGCAGCAGCAGATCCAGATCAACGTCACGGCCATCTTCGGCAGCGTGGAGATCCGGGTCCCGGAGAACATCACGCTGCGCAGCAGCGGCTCCGGCATCCTCGGCAGCTTCGAGGTCGAGACCCATGAGGCGGGCGACGCCGACGCCCCGCAGGTCCACGTCAACGGCTATGCCGTGCTGGGCAGTGTGGAGGCCAAGCCCAAGCGCGGCGCCTGGATACGCGATCTGCGCGACCGGCTGCGCGAGGGGCACCGGGAGCTGCGCCGGCAGGTGTGGGAGGACCACCAGCAGCTGCGGCAGGAGCAGCGGGACTGGCACGAGCGGCACCGCGCGGAACGGCGTGAGCGCCGGGACCGGTTCCGTAAGGGCTTTGACGGCTGACGGCTGACGGCGGCGGCGGACGGGCCGCGGGGGCCAGGGAGTTGGGGCCGGCCGGCGTTCCGGGAGGGCGGCGGCCGGTGTTCCCGGAGGGTTCGTCCGCTGACGCTTTTCTCGTTGTCGCACGATCGCCACGGTGTGCATAAGCGTGCGTACAGCGGGTAGGGCTGGTGCATCGTCTCTCGTACGGCTGCGGGGTGCGGAAAAAGGCCGTGCGCAGCGAGACGGGCAAGGGTGATTCTCGCGCCGAAGCCGTCGTCAGGAGTAGACCGTGCTGCTACCGCAACAGCCCCTGCAGGATGCCGCTGTCGTTCCGTCCCAGCAACTGCCTGCTCGCGACGAGGCCGGCCCCTGGCATTCGGAGGCGGTGTGCCGCCGGGACGAAGCCGGGCTGTTCTTCGCCCCGTCCAAGGAGCCCACCGCCGCCCGGCTGGCCAGAGAAGAGGCCGCGAAGCGGGTCTGTGCCCGCTGCCCGGTGATGGTCGAGTGCCGGGAGCATGCGCTGCTCCAGCCCGAGCCGTACGGCGTCTGGGGAGGTCTGACCGCGGCCGAGCGCCGGGTCGTGCTGACCCGCCGCCGGCGCCGGGAGAGCGAACTCCAGCGCGCGGCCCATATGCCCGCGGCGGGCTGACCGCCGCGGCACCGGCTTCGGCCCGTACGGCGCACACCGAACGCAGGGCTCACTTCGCCCCCGCCGGAGACTCTCCGACGGGGGCGACGTGTGTGTACGGGCGCGGGCCGGACGGGCCCGCCGGGCGCCGCTAGCTGGGGCGCTCGAAGTCCACCGAGCTGTAGGCGCGCAGCTTCGACAGCCGGTGCTGGGAGTCGATCTGGCGGATGGTGCCGGACTTGGAACGCATCACCAGGGACTGGGTGTAGGCGTTCTCGGCGCGGTAGCGGACGCCGCGCAGCAGCTCGCCGTCGGTGATGCCGGTGGCGACGAAGAAGACGTTGTCGCCGCGGACCAGGTCGTCGATCTCCAGCACCTTGTCCAGGTCGTGCCCGGCGTCCAGCGCGCGCTGGCGCTCCTCGTCGTCCTTGGGCCACAGCTTGCCCTGGAAGGCGCCGCCCAGACACTTCAGCGCACAGGCCGCGATGATGCCCTCGGGCGTCCCGCCGATGCCCAGCAGCAGGTCCACGCCGGTGCCCTCACGGGCCGCCATGATCGCGCCGGCGACATCGCCGTCCGCGATGAACTTGATCCGGGCCCCGGCTTCCCGGACCTCCTTGACCAGGCCCTCGTGGCGGGGACGGTCCAGGATGACCACCGTGACGTCCTCGACCGCGGACTTCTTCGCCTTGGCGATCCGCTTGATGTTCACCGCCACCGGGGCCGTGATGTCGACGAAGTCGGCGGCCTCCGGGCCGGTGGCGAGCTTGTCCATGTAGAAGACCGCGGACGGGTCGAACATCGAGCCGCGCTCGGCCACCGCCAGCACGGAGACGGCGTTCGCCATGCCCTTGGCGGTCAGCGTCGTCCCGTCCACCGGGTCCACGGCCACGTCGCACTCCGGGCCGGTCCCGTCGCCGACGTGCTCGCCGTTGTAGAGCATCGGGGCGTTGTCCTTCTCGCCCTCTCCGATGACCACGACGCCGTTCATCGACACGGTGTGGATCAGGGAGCGCATGGCCTTGACCGCCGCGCCGTCCGCGCCGTTCTTGTCACCCCGGCCCACCCAGCGGCCCGACGCCATGGCACCGGCCTCGGTCACCCGGACGAGTTCCAGGGCGAGGTTGCGGTCCGGGGCCTCGGGGCTGACCTCGAGTGGGGAGGGGAGATGATGCTCGGTCATCGAGCGCACCTTTCTGTACGGCGACGGCCGTGAAGGATGAGGGTGATACCGACCTTATCCGTACCTCGCCAAAATGAGCAGAGGGCCCCACGCATGAGCACCGCGGGGGGAACCGGGCATCGACGTGTTTGTGCAGCTCACGGCCCTGACCGGGGGGCCTGTCGGGTCCGCGGCGGCCATAGGGGACCATAGGGACGTGGCAGGTATGCGAGGCAGGCAAACGGTGCGGGACATGGTCCTGTCGCTGGCGGTGATCGGCATCCTCGTCGGGGCGATCTATATCTTCATCCCGCACGACGAGGGCGCGGACGCGGCGCGGAGCGCGGTCAAGCGGGTCGACTACCGCGTCGAACTGATCACGGCCCGGCGGACGGCACCGTACGCGGTCGCCGCGCCGGAGGGGCTGCCCAAGACCTGGCGCGCCACCTCCGTCTCGTACAAGGCGAGCGACGACGGCAAGGGCGGCGCCTGGCATCTGGGCATGCTCGACCCGGAGCAGGAGTACGCGGCCGTCGAGCAGAGCGATGGCGTGCCGCAGAAGTTCATCAAGGACGTCACCCTCGGCGCGACCAAGGCCGAGGGCAAGCAGGCCGTCGGCAGCAAGAAGTGGGACCGCTACCAGGGCGAGAAGTACCGGGCGCTGGTCCGTGAGGAGTCCGGGGTGACCACGGTCGTCACCGGCACCGCGCCGTACGGGCGGCTCGCCGATCTGGCCGCCGCGCTGGTGGCGAAGAAGGGCTGAGCAGCCGCGATACCGCTGAGGCCGCCGCACCCGTGAGGGATGCGGCGGCCTCTTGCGTGGAGTGACTCCCTCGCGGGAGGTCCGGGGCGGCGTGCCCCCCCCGGGGCGGACTCAGACGGCGGTGACGGCCTCGTCGAAGGCCAGCCGCGGCGAGCGCGGGGAGAAGGCGTCGGCGCCCGGCTTGCCGATGTTGATGACGAGGAAGGACTTCTGCTTGCCGTCGCCGAAGAACTCCTTGTCGATGCCGGAGAAGTGGTAGCCGGTCATCGGGCCGGCGGCCAGACCGGCGGCGCGGATGCCGACGATGAAGTAGCCGGCCTGGAGGGTGGCGTTCTGGGTGCCGGCCACCTCGCGGGACGCGGCCTCGGAGAAGAACGCGTCCTTGATGCCCGGGGCGGCGGGGAAGAGCGTCGGCAGCTTCTCGTGGAAGTCCAGGTCCACGGAGAGGATGGCGGTCAGCGGCGCGCTCAGCGTCTTGGGGCCGTTGGCGCCCATGGCGTGCTGGACCAGGCGCTGACGGGCCTCCTGGGAACGGACCAGGGTGATCCGCAGCGGCGTCTGGTTAAAGGCGGTCGGACCGTACTTCACCAGGTCGTAGACGGCCTGGATCTGCTCGTCCGTCACCGGCTCGTCCGTGAACGTGTTGGCGGTCTGGGCCTCACGGAACAGGAGGTCCTGAGCGGCGGCGTCAAGGGCGAGAGACATAAAAGGCACCTCGGTGAGTCGGGTGGGGGGTTCAGGTTGGGCGGTTCTGCGGGCGCCGGTGGCTGCGGCGCCGCCACAGACTGCTGTGGAAACCACAGTAAACGGGATAGGTTAAGTTTCAACTAAAATTGGATCACTGTGAGTGGGCTCACAGGGCGGGGCCGTTGACCGGGTTCGGGGGCGCCCCTCAGGCGCGCTCGGCTCCGCCCTCGTCCGACGGCTCCGCCAGCGCCGCGTCCAGCCGCGCCCGGGCACCGTCCAGCCAGCGGCGGCAGACCTTCGCCAGCGCCTCGCCGCGCTCCCACAGCGCGAGCGACTCCTCCAGCGTCGTGCCGCCCGCCTCCAGGCTGCGGACGACCTCGATCAGCTCGTCCCGCGCCTGCTCATAGCCGAGCGTGGAGTCCACCGGGGGCACCTGCGCCGTCCTGGCCGCCGCACCCTGCTCCGCGTCCGCCGCGTCGTCCGTCTTCGCCTTCGCCATGTCTCCCACCCTAAGAGTCCGTCCGTGCACTATTCGGCGGCCGTGGCGGCGCCCGGGGCGCCGTCCACCCGCACCCGGAACTCGCCCTCGGCCACCCGGGCCCGCAAGGCGTCGTCCGGCCCGACCTCCTGCGGCGAGCGCACCGCCGTCCCGTCCGGCCTCTGGAGGACCGCGTAGCCGCGCTCCAGCGTCGCCTTCGGGGAGAGCGCGACCACCCGCGCCAGGGTGTGCGTCAGCTCCGAGTCGGCGCGGTCCAGCAGATGCCCCAGGGTCCGCCGGCCGCGCTCCAGCATGGCCGTGACCTGCTCCTCGCGGTCCTCGACCATCCGCTGCGGGCGCTGTATGCACGGCCGGTGCAGCGCCGCCGCCAGCCCCCGCTCCTCCCGCTGCACGAAACCGTCGACCGCCCGCCGCGCCCGCTCCCTCAGCTGCTGGACCCGGGCCAGCTCCTCGCCGACGTCGGGTACCACCTTCTTCGCGGCGTCCGTCGGAGTCGAAGCGCGCAGGTCGGCGACCAGATCCAGCAGCGGACTGTCCGGCTCATGGCCGATCGCCGAGACCACGGGGGTCACGGCCGCGCCCACGGCCCGTACGAGCTGCTCGTCGGAGAACGGCAGCAGATCCTCCACGCTGCCGCCGCCCCGGGCCACGATGATCACGTCCACCTCGGGCAGGGCGTCCAGCTCCTGGACCGCCGCGACCACCTGCGGGACCGCATGCACCCCCTGCACCGGCACATTGCGCACCGCGAAGCGGACGGCCGGCCAGCGATGCCGGGCGTTCTCCAATACGTCCCGCTCCGCGGCGCTCGCCCGGCCGCAGACCAGGCCGATCAGCTGCGGCAGGAACGGCAGCGGCTTCTTGCGGTCCGCCGCGAACAGGCCCTCCGCCGCCAGCGACTTCTTCAACTGCTCCAGCCGGGCGAGGAGTTCACCGACGCCGACCGGCTTGATCTCGGCGGCCCGCAGCGACAGCTGGCCGCGCGGGGCGTACCACTCCGGTTTCGCGTGCACCACCACCCGGGCGCCCTCGCTGACCACCTCGGCGACCTTGTCGAAGACCTGGCGGTAGCACGTCACGCTCACCGAGATGTCGTACGACGGGTCACGCAGCGTCAGAAACACCACCCCCGCACCGGGACGCCGAGAGAGCTGGGTGATCTGCCCCTCGACCCACACCGCGCCGAGCCGCTCGATCCAGCCGCCGATGAGCCGGGACACCTCGCCGACCGGGATCGGCGTTTCCGGGGACGTAGAAACAGCCATACGAGCGAGAGTATCGGTGGGCACTGACAGTGGCGGCGGCCGCGCGGTCCGTGGCCGGGCGGGAGGGTGCCCGGGGCCGTGCGAGCAGGCCCGGCAACCGGCCGCCACCCGGCTCGGCGCCGGGCTCGCCACCTAGCCCCGCGCCCGCCCCCCGTACTGCACCGCCAGCACCACGAGCCCCGTCACCAGCCAGACCCCGCCCACGAGCTGCGCCGTGGCGGACGCCTCGACGACCACCGCGATCACCACCGCCAGCCCCAGCAACGGCACCACCGCATGCCACAGCACGCTCGGCGCCCCGTCGCCGGGCGCCCCGCTCCGCCCCGGCAGGCGGTCCGTCCCCCGTCCCCGGATCCAGAACCAGCCGAGCACCGAGGCGTGCAGCAGCCCGAACGCCGTCAGCGCGCCCACGTTCACGATCGACGACAGCTGGTCCAGCCCGTCGTCCCGGCGGGCCGCGCCCACCGCCGCCACCAGCGTCACCAGGGCCGCCCCCAGCAGCGCCCGGCGCGGCGCCCCGCTGGCCGCGTCCACCTTCGACATCGCCCCCGGCAGCCGCCGGTCCCGGGCCATTGCGAACAGCAGCCGCCCGGCCGCGGCCTGCCCCGCCAGCGCCGCGAACGCCGCGCCGACCGCCTTGCTCACCGCGACCAGATCGCGCAGCCACCGGCCCACCGCCGAGTCGACCGTGACGTAGAACGCCGTGCCCTGTTCCACGGGCCGGGCCGCGAGATCCGCCGCGCTCATCGGCATCAGCAGCGCCGCCAGATACGTCTGCACCGCGAACAGCACCCCCGCCACCACCAGGCAGGTGAGCAGCGCCCGCGCCACCCGGTCCGCCCCGCCCCCGGCCTCCTCCGCGAACGAGGCGATCGCGTCGAAGCCCAGATAGGACAGCACCGCCACCGACACCGCCGACAGCACCGCCCCCGCCGAGAAACCGCCCTCCCCGGTCAGCGGCGCGGCCCACCCGCGCTGCGCCCCGTGCGAGGCCAGCACCACGACCGCCGACACCACGAACACCGCGAGCACCACGATCTCCATCGCCAGCACCGCGAACCCGACCCGGGCCGCGGTCCGCACGCCCGCCAGATTCAGCAGTGTCGTCACCACCACCGCCAGCGCCGTCCACACCCACGGGTGCACGGCCGGCACCAGTGCGTGCAGCGCGATCCCGGAGAACAGATACGCCACCGCCGGAATCAGCAGATAGTCCAGCATCGCCATCCATCCGGCGACGAACCCCGCACCCTCGCCCAGCCCCGCCCGGGCGTACGCGTAGACCGACCCGGCCCGTGGGGCCACCCGCACCATTTGGGCGTACGAGGAGGCGGTGCACGCCATCGCGACGGTCGCGACCAGGTAGACGACCGTCACCGCACCGTGCGACCTGGCCTGGAGGGTGCCGAAAATCCCGACCGGCGCCATCGGGGCGATGAACAGCAGACCGTAGACGAGCAGATCCCGGAACGTCAGCGTCCGCCGCAGCCCACCGGGAGCACCGGCGCCCGCGCCCCCACCGGCGGCACCGTCCGCCGCGCCACCCGCCCCCCTACCGCTCGTGCCCGGCATCCGTGCCTCCTCGCCGCCTGCCGCCCTCAGTCTGGGCCAGCGGCCGATCTTCGGGGCCGGGGGCACGCCCTTACGATGGGACGCATGACTTCCTCGCCCAGCCCGACTCCCGCCACCACCCCGGGCGAAGCCGCTTCGCGCCGCCGGGTCCTGCTCGCCGCCCCGCGTGGCTACTGCGCGGGCGTGGACCGCGCCGTCATCGCCGTCGAGAAGGCCATCGAGCAGTACGGCGCGCCCGTCTACGTACGCCACGAGATCGTGCACAACAAGTACGTCGTGAAGACCCTTGAGAAGAAGGGCGCCATCTTCGTCGAGGAGACGGAAGAGGTGCCCGAGGGCAACATCGTCATCTTCTCGGCGCACGGCGTCGCCCCGGTCGTCCACGACGAGGCCAAGCGCGGCAAGCTCGCCACCATCGACGCGACCTGCCCGCTGGTCACCAAGGTCCACAAGGAAGCGGTCCGCTACGCCAACGAGGACTACGACATCCTCCTGATCGGCCACGAGGGCCACGAAGAGGTCATCGGCACCAGCGGTGAGGCCCCCGAGCACATCACCCTCGTCGACGGCCCGAAGGACGTCGAGAACGTCGAGGTCCGCGACCCGGACAAGGTCGTCTGGCTCTCCCAGACCACCCTCTCGGTCGACGAGACCATGGAGACGGTGGACGCCCTCAAGGGCCGCTACCCCAACCTCCTCTCGCCGCCCAGCGACGACATCTGCTACGCCACCCAGAACCGTCAGATCGCGGTGAAGCAGATGGGCGCCGAGGCCGATCTGGTCATCGTCGTCGGCTCCAAGAACTCCTCGAACTCCGTACGCCTCGTCGAGGTCGCGCTGGGTGCCGGCGCCCGCGACGCCCACCTGGTCGACTACGCCGAGGAGATCGACGAGGCCTGGCTGGAGGGCGTCGGCACGGTCGGCGTCACCTCCGGCGCCTCCGTCCCCGACATCCTCGTCCACGGTGTCCTGGACTGGCTCGCCGCGCGCGGCTACGAGGACGTCGAGACCCTCACGGCCGCCGAGGAGTCCATCCACTTCTCGCTGCCCAAGGAGCTGCGCCGCGACCTGCGCGCCGAGGCCAAGGCGGCCACCGAGGACTGACCCCGCCGCCGGCCGGTTCGCCATCCGGGCCCTGAGTCGTCTCATCCCGGGGGCGAGCCGCCCCGTCCGCGCCTAGCCTTTTCCCATGAAGGTCTTCGGTGTGGACATCGGTGGATCGGGCATCAAGGGTGCCCCGGTGGATCTGGCGCGCGGCGATCTCGCCGAGGAGCGCCACAAGGTACTTACCCCGCACCCGGCCACCCCGGAAGGGGTCGCGGACTGCGTCAAGGAGGTCGTGGACCACTTCGGGTGGACGGGGCCGGTCGGTGCGACCTTCCCCGGGGTGGTCACCGACGGCACGACCCGTACCGCCGCCAATGTCGACGAGGGCTGGATCGGCCTCGACGCCGACGCCCTGCTCACCGGCCGGCTGGGCGGCGAGTCCGCCGGCCGCCCGGTCACCCTGCTCAACGACGCGGACGCGGCCGGCCTGGCCGAGATGCGCTACGGCGCGGGCCGCGACCGGTCCGGCACCGTCATCGTGCTCACCCTCGGCACCGGCATCGGCAGCGCGGTCTTCATCGACGGCCGCCTCGTGCCCAACACCGAGCTCGGCCATCTGGAGCTGCACGGCCATGACGCCGAGAAGCGCGCCTCCACCAAGGCCAAGGAGGACGAGGGACTGAGCTGGCACCACTGGGCGCACCGGGTCCAGAAGTACCTCGCCCATGTGGAGATGCTCTTCTCGCCCGAGCTGTTCGTGATCGGCGGCGGGGTGAGCCGTAAGGCGGAGAAGTTCCTGCCGCTGATCGAGGACATCAGGGCCGAGATCGTGCCGGCTCAGCTTCAGAACAATGCGGGGATTGTGGGGGCCGCGATGGCTGCGCACGCCGCTCGGGCTGGCGAGCCACCTGCCGTGGACGGGTCCCGGGCCGCGGCCGGGGCCGGTCGGCAGCCCGCGACGGCGGCCGGTTCCGCTGCCCGCGCGGTCCGCTCTGCGGTCGACTCACCGGTCGGCTGGCCCGACGCCGGGCGATGAGCAGCGCCCGCCGGAGGATCGCGAGCAGCGCGCAGACCAGCGTGCCCGCGTAGAGCCAGCCCGCGTTCAGCGCGAGGACGGTGAAGAGGCCCATCAGCAGCCCCTCGAACCCGTCCCCGCCGTGCTGGATCGGCAGCGCGCCGAGCGCGAAGGCGATCGGCAGGGTGACCGGCGCACAGATCAGGTCGTACGGCCTGATCCACAGCGCCGCGCCGATGCCCACCAGCAGGTAGCAGACGCCGTACGCGGTCGGTGCGCCGCCGAACAGCAGCCGGTCCACGAAGGCGAACGCCAGCAGCGCCAGCGTCGCCAGCAGCCAGCAGCCGAGACCGGTCAGCTTGGCGGCCGGCATCCGGCGCCGCGGGCCGTCCGGCGCGGCGGCGGCCGGGGGGCGGTGCCCGGCCCGGTAGACGGCGGCGGATTCCGCGCCCGCCGGTGGGGCCGCGGCGGGCCCGGGGGCCGCGGCGGCCGCCGGACGGGCGGGCGCCCGGAGGGCCCCGGCGGGCGCGGGGCCGCGCGGCGGGGCGTGCACGGCGGCCGTCGAGGAGGCCGGTACGGACGCGAACCCGGAGGCCCGCATCGCGGAGAGAAAGGCGTCGTCGGGATCGGGGGTCACGGCCTCCGCGGGGCGCGGGAGCCGGGCGTCCTGGCCCGCGGGCGGCCGTCCGGACCGCGGCGGACTGTGCTGGGGCGTGCGCGCTTCGTGTTGCTCCACCCGGCCACGGTAGGCCGCTAAGTGGTATTAACCGGTCACGGGACACGCGCTTTCGCCGAGCTTGCGGCCGAGTTCGCTACGGGCCGGCGGCCGGGCGCTCCCGGTGGCGGCCGCTCGGTCCCCACCGCCCCGTAGACTGGTGGATCGGCCCTCCCGGGGCCGTGCCCACCCCACCACCTCGCTCGGAAGTCGAGTCGCCACGTGTCGCTCACGATCGGAATCGTCGGTCTGCCGAATGTCGGCAAGTCGACCATGTTCAATGCCCTGACCAAGAACGACGTGCTGGCGGCCAACTACCCGTTCGCCACCATCGAGCCGAACGTCGGCGTCGTAGGCGTCCCCGACCCGCGGCTGGCCAAGCTGGCGGAGATCTTCGCCTCCCAGAAGATCCTTCCGGCCACCGTCGACTTCGTCGACATCGCGGGCATCGTCCGCGGCGCCTCCGAGGGCGAGGGCCTGGGCAACAAGTTCCTCGCGAACATCCGCGAGTCCGATGCGATCTGCCAGGTCATCCGCGCCTTCAAGGACGAGAACGTCGTCCACGTCGACGGCAAGGTCTCGCCCAAGGACGACATCGAGACCATCAACACCGAGCTGATCCTCGCCGACCTCCAGACCATCGAGAAGGTGCTGCCGCGCCTGGTCAAGGAGTCCCGGATCAAGAAGGACGTGGCCCCGAAGGTCGCGGCGGTCGAGGCGGCCAAGGAGATCCTGGAGAAGGGCGACACCCTCTTCTCCCAGGGCATCGTCCAGGGCTCCGGCAAGGAGGAGCTCCTCCACGACCTCCACCTCCTCACCACCAAGCCCTTCCTCTACGTCTTCAACGTCGACGAGGACGAGCTGACCGACGAGGACTTCAAGAACGAGCAGCGCGCCCTGGTCGCCCCCGCCGAAGCGATCTTCCTGAACGCCAAGCTGGAGTCCGACCTCGCCGAGCTCGACGAGGACGAGGCCCTGGAACTCCTCCAGTCCGTCGGCCAGGAAGAGCCCGGCCTCGCCACCCTCGCCCACGTCGGCTTCAACACCCTCGGCCTCCAGACCTACCTGACGGCCGGCCCCAAGGAAACCCGCGCCTGGACCATCAGGAAGGGCGCCTCGGCCCCTGAGGCGGCCGGCGTCATCCACACCGACTTCCAGAAGGGCTTCATCAAGGCCGAGGTCATCTCCTTCGCCGACCTCGTAGAAACCGGCTCCGTAGCCGAAGCCCGCGCCGCCGGCAAGGCCCGCATGGAGGGCAAGGACTATGTGATGCAGGACGGGGATGTGGTGGAGTTCCGGTTCAACGTCTGAGCGGATGAAGTAACACCACGTTGGCGACCTAGTAAACATGCAGGTCAGATGGGGGTCGGCTCTTCTGGGAGCCGGCCCCTTCCTGTTTCCTGTGCTGGGAGGGGGCTGGGAAACCTCCGCCTTCATCAGTCGTATGGCCTCTCCGGAGGGGGTCGCGAGTGGTACGTTATTGGGTACCACTTGATGGAAGGGGTCAGGTCATGTCCATAACCGCGAGCGAAGCCCGCAAGGCTCTCTTTCCGCTGATCAAGAAGGTCAATGACGATCACGAGGCCATCGAGATCGTCTCCAAGCACGGCAACGCCGTGCTCGTCTCGGCCGAGGACTACGCGGCACTGCGCGAGGGCTCCTACCTGCTGCGCTCGCCTGCGAACGCACGGCGTCTGCTCAAGGCGTACGAGAACGCCCTGGGCAACATCAACGTGTCGGAGCGCGAGCTGATCGATCCGGACACAGTGGATCCTGCTGCGGGTGCTGCGTGAGGCTTGTCTTCGAAGATCAGGGCTGGGAGGACTACACGTCCTGGCTCAAGAACGACCGCAAGATGCTCGCTCGGATCAACAAGCTCATCGCGGACGTCAAGCGTGACCCCTTCACAGGAATCGGCAAACCTGAGCCGCTCAAATACCACTTGCCCGGAGCGTGGTCGAGGCGGATCGACGATGAGCACCGCCTCGTCTACCTTGTCACGGACAAGGAGATCGTCATCCTCGCTGCGCGCTATCACTACTAGACGCTGGGCGGTCCGTGCTGCGGGCCCCACCGCGGCGAGTGCGTCATCCGGGAGCGGGTGGTTCGCTGCCCCTGGGCTTGAACCCTGGTAAGGGCTGGTCCGCCAAGCCCAGGCGAGGAGAGCAGGTGTTTGCCTCCGGCCCGCAAAGGGCTTGACGCCGTCGTTGAGGCTCCCAGCGCGTCGCTGACTCCGTCCACGGCTTCCTGGGAGGCCAGGTCGATGACCCTGCGCATCAGCAGTGAGCGTCACTCCAACGCCTGGTATCGCTCGTCCAGATCCTCGTTGAATGTGTCGATGCGGGAGAAGGCGTCCCGCAGCTCGGCGAGGTGCATTGGGTTTCGCGAGTGGCGGTCGAGAAGAGCGGCGAGACCGTAGAGGCAACCACTGACAATGACGGCGCAGCGTTGAGAACTCCGACACCGGCACGAACAACTCGTCGACGTCGGCCAGATCGTGCGTACCCCGGGGTCGAAAACGCTGATGGGGCTCGGCGTACGGCGAGCCGGCTGAAGCGACGGTCGCCTGTCTGCGGTGGGCGACATCGATACGGGACGGTGGTGCGCAGGTGCGCTTGTTCGACTGGTGTCTACTGGAGTCGTCGATCGGACCGGGCGCGGCCCCGGCGCCTGCCCTACGACGCCCCCCGCCGCCCGCGCCTGAACCACCGACCGGCCATGACGAGTGCCGTCACCGTCGCCACGGTCACCATCGCGAGCAGCCAGTTGCCCCAGTAATCCAGCGGCAGCACCGAGGAGTTGGCCCTCGGCCCCGGGCGGAGCAGCACCGGCAGGGCCACGATGGTCAGCGCGCCCGCGACCATCAGCGCGCCACGAACCGGCCCGCGCACACCACCGCGCACACGGCCGCGCACCAGCACCACTCCGACCAGCAGCACCAGCGGCGCGAGCAACCCGTCGTGCAGCACCACCGCTCCGCCCAACCAGAGGAGCACGCCGGTTACTTCACGGACGTCCAGCAGCAAGGAGGCCCCGACGCCCATGAGCGCCAATCCGGCCAGGCCCGCGAGGGCACGTGTCAGCTTCATGCCAGGACCTCCAGTCGCCCGACCCACTTGGTCTGGAGTACGCCGGGGCGGTTCGGGGCGATGAGCCGTGCCGGGTAGCCGTGGTCGGGGTCGAGTTCCGCGCCGTTGAGGCGCAGGGCGAGCAAGGTCAGCGGGTCGCGGGCGTGCTCCTGGCCCATCTCTGACACCCGGTAGCCGCCGCGCAGCTGCAACGACGTCACCCGCACCCGCGCGTGCGGCGGCGCGCCCGCCCGCTCCAGCAGGTCCACGACCCGCACCCCCGTCCAGTGCGCCGACTTGCTCCAGCCCTCCACACAGGCGATCGGCAGCTCCACCTCGTGCTGCGGCAGGGCGCGGAGTTCGTCCAGCGTCAGGGTGTACCGCTGCGGACCGTCCACCACCAGGCGGTACTCCTCGTCGGCGATCCGGCCGACGCCGGCCGCGGCAGCCGTCCGGTTGACGGGCAGGGCCTGTGGGCCCTGGTCCGGGTGGCGCGGTGCGAACAGGATGAGGTCCTTCAGCGGGGTGAAGGACTGGCCCACGGTGGTCAGCGTGACGGCCCCGACCGCGGCGCCCACCGCGGCCAGCAGGGACCGCCGGTCGGGCCCGTCTTGTACGGGCAGGGCGAGCGTCCCGGGCGACCGCCGGCTCCAGTGCGCCCGGATCTCCGGGGCCTTGACCGCGAGATGCAGCACCAGCGCCCCGGCGACCAGCCACGCCACGGCGTAGTGCACCGGCACGAACGAGAACGGCCACGGGTACCACTGGGCCGTGTTCAGCAGTCCCGTCGCCAGCTCGAAGACGGATCCGGCCACCAGCACCGCGATCGACAGCCGCTCCAGGGCGTGCTTGACCGACCGCAGTGGCGGCCAGGCGAACAGCCGTGGATATACGGCCCACAGCTTGGCCGGCAGCAACGGGATGGCCGCGATGCCGGAGGCGACGTGCAGGCCCTGGGTGAGCCGGTATCCCCACGACGGGCGGCTCGGGATGTGGTGGGCCAGCCAGTCCGGCGGATGCTGCATGAAGTGGCTGACCAGTCCGGTGAGGAAGCACACGGCGAACGCCGACCCCAGCCACCGGCCGATCGAGGTCGCCGTGCGGGCGTCATGGAGTCTGCCCTTGAACACCGGCGGAGAGAGACGCGATTTCATGCCTCCCATCACAGCCGCCGTAAGGGCGCCGTGGAATGGATCGCCTCCTTACGGAACAGGGACGTCGGCCGGCTGTGCCGGGGCGGCCACTCAGCGTGGCGAGGCTTCCTGGTGACGAGACGTCAGGGCGGGTCCGGTGACCGGATCCAGCCGAGCGCGCGCTCGACCGCCCGCTGCCAGTTCTCGTACTCCGACTCCCGCCGCTGGGGGTCCATGTCCGGCAGCCACTGGGCGGCCCGGTGCCAGTTGCGGCGCAGGACCTCCAGGTCGGGCCAGTAGCCGGCGGCGAGTCCTGCGGCGTACGCGGCGCCCAGGGAGACCGTCTCGACGGCCATGGGCCGCACCACGGGCACGTCGAGCACGTCGGCCAGGAACTGCATGAGGAGGTTGTCGGACGTCATGCCGCCGTCCACCTTGAGCACTTTCAGGGCGAGTGAGGAGTCGGCGTTCATGGCGTCGACCACCTCCCGGGTCTGCCAGCCGGTGGCCTCCAGTACGGCCCGGGCCAGGTGCTCCTTGGTGATGTACGAGGTGAGGCCGACGATGACCCCGCGGGCGTCGCTGCGCCAGTGCGGCGCGTACAGCCCGGAGAACGCCGGGACGATGTAGCAGCCGCCGTTGTCCTCGACGGCGCGCGCGAGCGTCTCGATCTCGGGGGCGGTGCTGATCAGCCCCAGCCGGTCGCGGAACCACTGGACCAGCGCGCCGGTGACGGCGATCGGGCCTTCGAGTGCGTAGACCGCGGGCTGGTCCTCGATCTTGTAGGCGACGGTGGTGAGCAGTCCGTGCCGGGACCGTACGAGGTCGGTGCCGGTGTTGAGCAGCAGGAAGCTGCCGGTTCCGTAGGTGCACTTCGCCTCGCCGGGAGCGAAGCAGGTCTGTCCGAACAGCGCCGCCTGCTGGTCACCGAGTGCCGCGGTGATACGGACACCCGGGAGCACGGAACGGGCGACTCCGTAGGTCTCGGCCGAGGAGCGGATCTCCGGGAGCATCGGGCGGGGGACCCCGAAGAACTCCAGCAACTCCTCGTCCCAGTCGAGCGTGCTGATGTTCATGAGCATGGTGCGGCTGGCGTTGGTCACGTCGGTGAGGTGCAGACCGCCGTCCGGCCCGCCGGTGAGGTTCCAGATCAGCCAGCTCTCCATCGTGCCGAACAGCACCTCGCCGTCCTCGGCGCGCTGCCGCAGCCCGTCGGCGTGGTCGAACAGCCAGCGGATCCGGGGGGCGGAGAAGTACGTGGAAGGGGACAGGCCGCAGCGCCGGAGGAAGAAGTCGTCCCCGGGCCGGCTTCTGAGGTCCTCGACCAGCGGGGCCGTACGGGTGTCCTGCCAGACGATCGCCCTGCCCAGCGGGGTGCCCGTACGCCGGTCCCACAGCACGGTCGTCTCGCGCTGGTTGGCGATCCCGATGGCGGCGACCTCATCGGGGCCGACCTCGGCGTCGGAGAGCGCCTGCGGCACCACGCGCCGCAGCGTGTGCCAGATCTCGACGGCGTCGTGCTCGACCCACCCGGGCCGGGGGAAGTGCTGCTGGTGCTCCCGCTGGGCGACCGACACCAGCCGCCCCTGGTGGTCGAACAGGATGCACCGGGTGGAGGTGGTGCCCTGGTCGATGGACATCACATACCGCTCAACCATGATCAGCCTTCCGTTGCGGGGCATGCGGGCGTCGGGGTCTACCAGCGGGCGGCCCCCAGGTCTCGGGAGATCGCCTGGGCGGCGTGGCGGACCTGGCTGACCAGGGCCGGCTGCGGGACCCCTTTGGCGTCGCAGATCCGCTCGACGGTGCCGGACGCGCCGATGGCGCCGACCACGAGGCCGCCGTGGCCCCGGATCGGCGCGGCGATACCGGCCTCGCCCATGGTCATCTCCTGTACTTCGGCGGCCCACCCGAGCTCCCGGACCTCGGTGAGCGCCCGGGTGAGGCCCTCCGGGGCGACCAGGGTGTGCCGGGTGTACGTCTCCAGCCCGGCTTCCACGGCCGGTTCCAGCGGCACGCTGCCGAAAGCCAGCAGCACCTTGCCGAGCGAGGAGGCGTGCAGGGGCAGCAGCGCGCCCACATCCAGGGTCTGGAGGGTGTCGTCGGGGCGGAAGACGTGGTGGACGATGAGCACCCGGCCCTCCAGGGGCGCGCCCAGCCGGACGGCCTCCCCGCTGCGGGCGGCCAGGGCGTCGGCCCAGTTGATGGAGCGCGACCGCAGCTCGTTGACGTCGAGGTAGCTGGTGCCCAGGTGCAGGAGTGCGGCCCCGAGGTGGTACTTCCCGGTCGCCGCGTCCTGCTCGACGAAGTCGACGTTCTGGAGGGTGCGCAGAATGCCGTGGGTGGTGCCCTTCGCCAGCCCGAGCGACGCGGCTACTTCACCCAGTCCGAGCCGACGGGGCCCACTGGCGAGCAGACGCAGAATCGCCGCCGCCCGTTCGATCGACTGGACCGGGCCGGCCATGAGGCAATCGTAGTCCCGCGGTCGGCATCTGCCGGGCGGGATAACCCCTCGGCGTCTGGCGTTCGGTAATGCCGACCACCGTTCATTGACCGCCTCCACCGTCCGCCATAGCGTCCTTCTCAAGCCCGGCGGCCAGCCGGCAGGGGCCTCGGAGGTGGAGGCATGACGGCACAGCTTGACGTGGTGGTTCCGGAGGCGGACGCACATGTCTGTCCGCTGCCGCACATCCCCGAGGCCGTCGCGGTCGTACGCCGAAGGGTGCGTACGGTCCTGGCCGACTGGAACCTGGCCCCGGACCTCGCCGAGGACGCGCTTCTCGTGATCTCGGAGCTGATCACCAACGCGGTCGTCCACGCCCTGCCGCCGGCGGTGCTGCGACTGTCACGGGTCGGGACCGGCGGGCGCAGTGCCCTGCGCGTCGAGGTGACCGACGCGGGGCCCGCGGCGGCGGACGGGCGGCCGGTCGCCGACCCCTGCCCGGGCGAGCACGGCCGCGGGCTCGACATCGTCACCGCCCTGGCGGACGAGTGCGGCACACGGGTCCACCCGGGCGGCATCACCTGGTGGGCGGAGCTCCTCGCGGCCTGAACCGGCGGGCCCCGGCAGTCCCGTGCGGCAGGTCAGGACGGCGCCCCCGACAGCACCTCCACCTTGCCGCTGTCGAGGGAGTAGTAGGCGCCGACCACGGCGAGAGTGCCCTTCTGTACGAGGGGGGCCAGGTCCTGGTTGGTGCGCAGGTTGGCGGCGGTCAGGGTGACTTGGTTGCGGGCCATGGTGTCGACGGGGTCGCTGCCGCCGCCCTCCCGGACCGTCTGTTCGTACGCGGGGCGCAGCGCGCGGGCGATCGCCTCCAGGTTGCCGGGCAGCGGCTCGCCCTCCTTGAGTGAGGTGTACGAGGCCTCGACGGCGCCGCAGCGCTGGTGGCCGAGGACCACGATGAGGGGGGTTCCGCTGGTCATCGGCCCGTACTCGACGGAACCCGTGACCACCGGGCCGACCGCCTCGCCGCCGGTGCGCATCACATAGAGGTCGCCCAGTCCGGTGTCGAAGAGGAGCTCCGGCGGCACCCGGGAGTCGATGCACGCGAGGACCGACCCGAAGGGCTTCTGCTTCTGGGCCACGAACTGGCGGCGGTCCGGGTCCCGGTCGGGGTGCTGGAGGTCGCCGTTCACCCAGCGCTGGTTGCCTTCCATCAGGCGGGTGAAGGCCGCTTCCGGGGTGGTGGGCCGGGTGGTGGGCTGCATGGTGGGCCGCGCCTGTGGCGAGGCGCCTCCCGCTGCCGGGGCGGTGCTCTTCGAGGAGCACCCCGTGAGTGCCGCCGTGGCGGCGAACAGTCCGCCGGCCAGCAGGGCTCTGCGGTCCGGCTGTCTCGCTCCGTCCATCGGTCGTTCCCCTCAGTCCGCTGAGACGCATGCATACGTCCTGGTCAGGCGCGATTGTTCAGGGCGGTGGGGGCGCTCGGCGGGAGGCGCAAGCGGGTGTGGCCCGCTGTGCCACCGACGGCCCACAGAACGGGCCCGGTCGGCGGCGGCCCGGCCGGTCTCCCGAGGTGGCGACCGGCCTCCCGGCGTAGCATCGAAAAATAGGCAAAGGGGAGATAAAGCGAACGAACCCGGCGGGTGGCCGGTGGTGGTGCGAGGGGCCGCGTCGGGCCGTTCTCCGGGCGCCGGGAGGAGAGGGCGATGACGGAACGGTCTCAGGACCCGGTGCGGCAGGAGGAGTTCGCGGCGCGCATGCTCCGGCTGCTCAACGACGCCTGTCTGGGGCATCTGTGCAGTCTCGGCCACCGGGCCGGGCTGTTCGATGTGATGGCCGGTCTGCCGCCGGCGACCAGTGCGCGGATCGCTGAGGCGGCCGGGCTCGACGAACGCTATGTCCGGGAGTGGCTGGGCGGGATGACGGTCGGCGGCATCGTCGAGTACGCCCCCGAGGACGGCGGCTACCGGCTCCCGCCCGCGCATGCGGCCGCGCTGACCAGGGACGCGGGCCCGGACAACATGGCCGCCTTCACGCAGTACTTGGCGATGATGGGCGAGGTCGAGGACGAGATCTTGGCGGCGTTCCGGGCCGGCGGCGGGGTGCCGTACGCGTCCTATCCGCACTTCCAGGACCTCCAGGCCGAGGAGACGGCGCGGGTGTACGACGCCTCGCTGGTCGACACCATCGTGCCGCTGGTACCGGGCCTCACCGAGCGGCTGCGCGACGGCATCGACGCCCTGGACATCGGCACCGGCCAGGGCCACGCCGTCAATCTGCTGGCCCGCGCCTTCCCCCGCAGCCGGTTCGTGGGGATGGACATCTCCGAGGCGGGCATCGGCGAAGCCTGCGCGGAGGCGGCACGCTGGGAACTGGACAACGCCCGCTTCGAGGTGGCCGATACGGCCGAACTGACCGGCTCCTACGACCTGATCACCGCCTTCGACGTGATCCATGACCTGGCCCGTCCGGCGCGCACCCTCACGGCCGTCGCGAACGGGCTGCGGGCCGACGGGGTCTTCCTGATGGGCGATATCGCGGCCTCCAGCGACCTGTCCGAGAACGTCGGCCATCCACTGGGCCCCACCCTCTACGCCCTGTCGGTCTTCTACTGCATGACCGTGTCCCTCGCGGAGGGCGGCGCCGGACTCGGGACCGTCTGGGGCCGGCAGACCGCGCTGCGAATGCTGCGCGAGGCGGGCTTCGGCGAGGTCGGGACGCGGGAGGTGCCGGGCGACATCCTGAACGTCTACTACGTGGCCCGGAAGGGGCGGTGAGCGGACGGCTGGCAACGGGCCGGTGGCAAAAGGGGGTTGATTCATTCTGACCCGGATCGGGCGGCCGGCGCATCCTTTTTGCGGATGATCTTGGAGCTTCTTTGCGGCCCTAGCGTGAGGGCATGACGACGAGCGCGGGCGAGGATCTGGTGTGTGTGGCGGCCGACGGCGTGGAGCTGGCCGTGCGGGATCACGGTGGGGACGGCGCCCCGGTGCTGTTGCTGCACGGTGCGGGGCGGACGCTGGCGGACTGGGCGCGGGTGGCCCCGCTGCTGGCCGAGCGGCACCGGGTGTGGGCGATGGATCTGCGGGGGCACGGGCGGTCGGGGGACGGCGCGGTGCCGTGGACCTTCGAGGTGGCCGCCGACGATGTGACGGCGGTGCTGGCGGCGTGCGGGGCGCCGGGCGCCGTAGTGGTGGGGCATTCGCTGGGCGGGATGATCGCCGCACGCTGCCTGGAGCGGGACCGGGGCGTGCCGGCGGCGGTGAACCTCGACGGGCACGGGATGGGGCGTCCTGAGCAGTACGTGGGACTGGACGCCGCCTATGTGCGGGAACGGCTCGGGGAGGCAAGGAAGTTCGCGGATGAGGCCGGCGGACGGCCCTTTCCTCCTGAGGCGTTGGATGCGGTCCTCGGCTATCAGAGCGACATGGCCGCGGAGTTGGGGATTCCGGCGGAGCTTATGGCCGCGAGCGTACGGCGGTCCCTGGGGGAGACGGCGGACGGGCAGCTCTTCCTGCGGCCGGGGCGGCAGCGGGCGCTGGAGACGCAGGAGGCGATGGCCGGCATCGATCTGTTCGCGCTGTACCGGAGGGTGACCCGGCCGCTGCTGATCGCCCGTTCGCTGCGCTCCAACCCGTCGGTGCCGGGCATGCCGCCGTGGGTCGACGAGTTGATGGCGGCCTATGTGCGGGGGCTGGCCCGCGACCTGGCCGAACTGGCGCGGACCCGGCCGCAGGTGACCGTCGCCGGTGTGGACGGCACGCACGCGATGCTGCTGGAACGGCCAGAGGAGGTCGCGGGGCTGGTGTCCGGGTTCGTGGGCGGGCTTCCCGGGAGGCCGTGAAACTCAGCGGGGGAAGACCTGGAAGAGGGTGGCGGGGCGGCCCCGGTAGCGTTCGCCGCCGTTGCGCAGCGTCTGTTCGATGAAGCTGCGGGCGTACGCGCGGGGGTCCTGCTGGGAGCCGCCCAGGCCCCTGATGTAGGTGCTGTGGGCCGCCAGCGAGTCGACCGCGCGGTCGATGCCGGGGCCGACCTCGGCGGCGTGCGTGGGGTGCGGGGAGCCCGCCACGGCCACCCAGCGCACGCCGTTCCAGGGCGCCAGGCCCTGGTCGCCGGTGAGCTCGGGGAAGATCCAGCGGTTGCCGGCGTCGCCCGCCGCGTCCAGGACGGCGCGCCCCACCACCCGGTGGTCCGCGCTGTTCCACTGGACGCCGCCCCAGGTGTCGTGGTGGTTGAGGGTGACCAGGAGCTCCGGGCGGTGGCGGCGGATGGCCGCGGCCAGATCGCGGCGCAGCGCCGGGCCGGCCTCGATGACCCCGTCGTGGTGGCGGTCGAGGAACTCGACGGTGTGGACGCCGACGAGCGTGGCACCGGCCCGCTGCTCGGTCTCGCGGACCGCGGCGCACTCGGCGGGTGCGAGCCCGTCGATACCGGCCTCGCCGCGGGTGACCAGGAGGTAGCTGACCTGCCGCCCGGCGTCGGTCCATTCGGCGATGGCGGCCGCGGCGCCGTATTCGAGGTCGTCCGGGTGGGCGACGACGGCGAGCGCCCGCTGCCAGTCCCGGGGCATGGGGGAGAGGTGGGGTTCGGCGGGCATGAGGTCCCTTCCTTCCCGTCCTGAGGCCGCGTTCCGCGTTCCCGGTGCGGCGTCTTCGTGCCGGGCCGTGCCGTGTTCGGTATGCCGTTTCGGACGTGTCCTTCGAACGTGGTCCCGTTTCGATCGTGACATCTATGGGTGACGTCCACCCGGGTGGAAAGAACCCGTGGGGTGGCGCGGGGTGGGGATCCGGGGCCCGGTGGACGCTGATCTCGCCTCATACACGTGCTGAGCTGGGTTTCATCACATCAGGTGAACATCTGGCCCAAGGTTGCGGTCGGCGACACGCGGTTGCCACGCTGTTGCTGACTGTCAAGCTGTTGGGAGGGGCATGTGCCTTTCGGTGAGCAGCCCGCGTACCTCCGCGTCGCCGGCGACCTGCGCCAGAAGATCGTCGATGGGGTGCTGCCACCGCACACCCGTCTTCCCTCCCAGGCGCGCATCCGCGAGGAGTACGGGGTCTCGGACACCGTCGCCCTGGAGGCGCGCAAGGTTCTGATGGCCGAGGGGCTGGTCGAGGGCCGCTCGGGGTCGGGGACCTATGTGCGCGAACAGCCCGTCCCGCGCCGGATCGCCCGCGTCGGCTTCCAATCGGCGGGTGGCTGTACGCCCTTCCGGCAGGAGCAGACGGACGAGCGGGTGCGCGGCACCTGGGAGTCCAGCAGCGAGCAGGAGGCGGCCGGTTCGGTGGTCGCGGCCCGGCTGCGCATCCCGCACGGGGCCAAGGTGATGCGCACCCGCTATGTCTTCCGGGCGGAGGGCGAGCCGTCGATGCTCTCGACCTCGTGGGAGCCCCTGGAGGTGACCGGGCGGACGCCGGTGATGCTGCCGGAGGAGGGGCCGCTGGCGGGCCGCGGGGTGGTCGAACGGATGGCGGCCATCGATGTGGTGGTGGACAACGTCGTCGAGGAGGTCGGTGCGCGGCCGTCGCTGGCGGAGGAGGCGATGACGCTGGGCGGGGTCCCGGGGCATGCGGTGCTGGTCGTCTCGCGGACGTATTTCGCGGGGGGCCGGCCGGTCGAGACGGCCGATGTGGTCACCCTCGCGGACCGCTATCGGGTCGCCTATCACTTGCCTGTGAAGTAGATGGTGTGTTGGTTCGGTGCCCTGTGTGTGTCGCCTAGACGCCCACAGCGCGCCTTTGGTTCTCAGGTTGGTGACCCATTTTGACCACTTTGTTGGTAAATGTCGCCCCCAACCCGGTGTGGGATACCCCACAGACGCTCAACTGGGCGGGATTTTTGCCCGGGTGGGGGAAGTCGACCCTGCGATTCGCTCTTACGATGGCGAAGTTTGTGCACGGCACGGGGGAAGACCAGGAGACCAGCACGTGAGCACGACGAAGACCCCGAGTGCGGAGCAGGGCGCGCACTCGAACTACCGTCGGTCCCTCGGGACCATCGCCCTGACCGCCACTGGTCTCGGGTCCATCATCGGTTCCGGCTGGCTCTTCGGAGCCGAGCGGGCCGCCGCCATCGCCGGCCCTGCCGCGATCCTCGCCTGGATCATCGGAGCGGTGGTCGCTCTGACGATCGCCCTCACCTACACCGAGCTCGGCTCGATGTTCCCCAAGGCCGGCGGCATGGTCCGCTACGGCCAGTACTCCCACGGCTCACTCGCCGGCTACCTCGCGGCCTGGGCCAACTGGATCGCGATCGTCTCGGTCATCCCGGGTGAGGCCACCGCCTCGGTCCAGTACATGAGTTCCTGGGACTTCGGCTGGGCGCAGGCGCTGTACGACGGCAAGGAGCTGACCGGCACCGGTGTCGGGCTCGCCAGCGTGCTGCTGATCTTCTACTTCTTCCTCAACTGGTTCGCGATCTCGCTGTTCGCGAAGACCAACACCGCGATCACGGTCTTCAAGGTCGTCGTCCCGGCCATGACCGCGGGCGCGCTGATGCTGGCGCACTTCGACACCGGCAACATCGTTCACCACGGTGGCTTCACGCCCAACGGCTGGAGCTCGGTCTTCACCGCCGTCGCCGTCTCCGGCATCGTCTGGGCCTACAACGGCTTCCAGTCCCCGCTGAACCTCGCCGCCGAGGCCCGTAACCCCGGCCGGTCGCTGCCCAAGGCCGTGATCTGGTCGATCGTGATCGCGCTGGTCATCTATGTCGCGCTCCAGGTCGCGTTCCTGATGGCGGTACCCGGCGACAAGCTGACCGCCGGCGGCGGCTGGGCCGGACTCGGCTTCAACTCGCCGCTCGCCGACCTCGCCATCGCCTGGGGCCTGAACTGGCTGGCGCTGCTGCTGTACGCGGACGCCTTTGTCTCGCCGTCCGGCACCGGCATGATCTACGCGGCCACCACCTCGCGCATGATCCACGGTGTGCAGGAGAACGGTCATCTGCCGGGCATCTTCGGCAAGGTGGACAAGAAGACCGGTGTGCCGCGCCCCGCGCTGCTGCTCAACCTCGTGATCGCCTTCCTGTTCCTCGCCGTCTTCCGCGGCTGGGGCTCGCTCGCCGAGATCGTCTCGGTGGCCACGGTCATCTCGTACATCACCGGCCCGGTCGCGGTGATGTCGCTGCGCCGCGTCTCGCCGGACCTCAAGCGCCCGGTGAAGCTGAAGGCGATGCCGGTGATCGCGCCGATCGCGATGATCTTCGGCTCGTTGGTCCTCTACTGGGGCCGCTGGCCGCTCACCGGCAAGGTCATCCTGATCATGGCCGTCGGACTCCCGGTCTGGGCCTGGTACGAGATCGGCAAGCCGCTGACCCAGGGCCGCAAGCCGTGGGCCGCACTGCGCCCGCATCTGAAGGCCGGCGCCTGGATGGTGGCGTATCTGCTGGTCATGGCCGCCGTCTCGTACATGGGCGGCAAGGAGTTCGGCGGTAAGGGCTATCTGCCCGAGGGCTGGGACCTCGTCCTGGTCGCCCTGATCGGACTCGCCTTCTACTACTGGGGCGTGCGCAGCTCCTGGCGCAACCCGACGCTGATCCAGGCCGAGGCCGAGATCCAGGCGGCGGAAGAGGCCGAAGCGGCCGAGGAGACCGAAGGGGTCAAGGCCTCCGTCGGGGCCTGAGCCCCGCTCCCGCGCCGTCGGCGCCGATACGTCTGCCCGAGTCACTCGGGCCCCACCGGCCACTCGCAGGCCGCTTCCGGTTCGCCGGGGCCCGCGGGTGGCCGGTTCGGTACCTCTTTGTGTAAATCCATATCCGCTGAGTGAAGGTCGGGCGTAGGCTCGGGCATATGCGGATTGCGATTTCGGCATCAGCAGACCAGGAGCGCGTGACGGCGCGCTATCCGGCGGACGGAGGGGCGCAATGACTGAGGGTGGAGCCGTGCTCCCCTGGCTCGTCATCCGCCAGGACGAAGGGGGCAACCGCTATCGCGTAGGGCGGTATGCCACCCGGGCGGAGGCGGAGCGGGTGGCCGACCGGCTCGAGACGCGCGGCCGCCAGCAGCTCTACGTGGTCGAGAAGGCCGACCGCGCGGCGACCTGAGAGGCGACGGGCGGGAAGCGGGACCAGAGCGGGGCACGTAGGCTGCCGCGCATGACGACCGTGCGCGTAGTGGTGGGCGGAGCGGTGTGCGAGCGCGGGCGGCTGCTGGCCGCCCGGCGCAGCGCACCGCCCGCGCTGGCCGGCCGCTGGGAGCTGCCCGGCGGCAAGGTGGAGGACGACGAGACACCCGAGCAGGCGCTGGAGCGTGAGCTGCGCGAGGAGCTGGGTGTCGAGGCCGCGGCCCTGGAGCGGATTCCGGGCGAGTGGATACTGCGCCCCGGCTATGTCCTTCAGGTGTGGACGGCCCGGCTGCTGTCCGGGGAGCCGCGGCCGCTCCAGGACCATGACGAGCTGCGCTGGCTGCTGCCCGGCGAGGAGAACCAGGTCGACTGGCTGGACCAGGACCGCCCGGCGGTCGCCGAGGCGATGCGCCGACTGGCGGCCCCGGCCGGCGCGACCGGCGTACGGCGGTAACGAGCCCCAGTCGGCCGCACCCTGCCCGAACGCGCCCGCGTCCCGCCCACGCCTGCCTGCGTCCTGCCCGCGCGCACCCGGCCCTGCCCGTATCCGGCCTCCCCGCACCCAGAACCACCAGCCCCCCGCCGCAATATGTTTCATTTGTGCCACAGTGCACCGCCGTAGGCGATATGCGGGGCGGGATACCGGGTATGTCCAGATTGACCCCATCGACGCAGACAAGACGACGGGGAGTCATCGTGCTGGGATGTGATCGGCGTGAGCGACAGCGCAGCGGCAGGGGTCCCTGAGCCCGGCTCCGGCAGCGCTCGCAGGCGCACCAAGGCCGCCGGTTCCGCCACCGCTGAATGGAGCTTTCCGGCCGACCCCGGTGCGGTGCGCACCGCCCGCACGGCCGTCCGGCGGGTCATGGACGACTGGGGCCTGAACGGCGCCGCCGATATGGCCGTACTACTCGTCAGCGAGCTCGTCACCAACTCCCTGCGCCATGCCAGCGGGCCGATCGGGGTCCGTATGGTGCTGCTCAGCTCCGACGGGCTGCTGGTCGAGGTCTCCGATCCGCTGCCCGACCCGCCGCTGGAGCGTGACGCCGCTCCCGACGACGAGGGAGGCCGTGGATTGCAGCTGGTCGCGTGCAGTTCGCGACGGTGGGGGACCCGGCGCGGAAAGAGCGGTAAGACAGTGTGGTTCGAGCTGTCGGTGGCTGGTTAGGAGACAGATGAAAGTCCTGATCGTTGCCATTCCATCGACATTTTGTCGACGGGCTGCGATCGAGACTGTGCTGTGATCGTGAAGACCGTGTTCCGGATAGCCGGGGTATTGGATACTCGAGCTGGTCCGGTCCGGGCACGATGAGCTGGAGGGGACGGGGCTCGTGAGCAACATGTCATCTGGCGGGGCAGAACCCGCGCAGGCCGAAGGTCAGGGCGGTGCGGACAGCCCCGGCGACCCAGGTGGCCGTCCGCCCCTGCGCGCACTGCAAGGTCCGCCCGTATGGCAGAGCAGCCGGCCCGGATCGATCTACGACTACATCCGGGTGGCCTCCTTCTCGCTCGGCCCCGACGGGCGGATCGAGCAGTGGAGCGAGCGCGCGGAGCAGATGCTCGGCATCCCCGCCCGTTACGCGCTCGGCAAGGACCCCGTCGAGGCGTTCGTCCCCCGGGAGTTGCGGGAGACCGGGCACCGCAAGGTGTCCGAGATACTCGACGGCCGGGAGTGGACCGGCCTGGTGCCCTACCGCAGGGAAGTGAACGGCACGGCCGACGGCCTCGCCGAGATCTATGTGATGCCGTCCCGCAACGAGGACGGTGAACGCGCCGCGGTCTGTCTGGTCGTCGATGTCCGGGCGCTGCGCGGCATCGAAACCGACCTCGCCGCCTCGCAGGCCGTTTTCGGTCAATCTCCCATGGGCTTCACCCTGTTCGGCACGGACCTGAAGCTGCTGCGGGTCAACGAGCGGTTCGCCTCGGTCTTCGGCGGCCCCGCCAGCAAGTACCGCGGCTGCGGGCCGCACGACTTCCTGCCGCGGTCCGAGGCCGAGCGGATGACCGCCGCGCTGCACCGCGTCCTGGACACCGGCGAGCCGGTCGCCGAGATGCAGCTGGTCGGCCTGCCGTCCAACGACGAGGAGCACCGCCGCTGGTCGGTGTCGCTCTACCGCCTGCACGGCGCCAGCGGCCGCCCCATCGGGGTCGCGGCGCTCGCCGCCGATGTCACCGGCCGGCGCCGGGCCGAGCGCGATGCCGCCAACGCCCGCCGCAACCTCGCCCTGCTCAACGAGGCCGGCGCCCGGATAGGCAACTCCCTCGACCTGGAGACCACCGCCCGCACACTGCTGGACGTCGCCGTCCCGCAGTTCTGCGATCTGGCCTCGGTGGACCTCTATCAGGGCCTGCTGGCCGGTGACGAGGCCCCGCCCGGCACCAGCGACGGCAGCGCCGAGCTGCGCCGGGTCGCCTTCGCCAGCGCCGTCTCGGACGCCCCGCTCGCCACCGCCCCCGGTGTCCTCGGCGACACACCCGGCCCGGTCGCGGTCGGCGCGGTCCACCGCTACCCCTTCAACTCCCCCTGCGCGGGCGCCCTGCGTACCGCCCAGGCACAGATCATCCCGGCCCGGGAGAGCGACGAAGGCCCCGAGCTGGGCGCGGTGGTGCACTCCACCCTCGCCGTGCCGATGGTCGCCAGGGACACCGTCGTCGGGCTGGTGCAGTTCTCCCGTACGAAGGGCAGCGAGCCGTTCGGGGAGCGTGACACCGCGCTCGCCGTCGAGCTGGCCGCGCGCGCCGCGGTCTGTATCGACAACGCCCGCCTCTACCGCCGGGAGCACGAACGCGCGCTGATATTGCAGCGCAGTCTGCTGCCGCCCGGCGACCCGGAGGCGGCCGGCCTGGACATCGCCTGCCGCTATCTGCCCGGCACCACCGCCACCGAGGTCGGCGGCGACTGGTTCGATGTCATCGAACTCCCCGGCCACCGCACGGCCCTGGTCGTCGGCGACGTCATGGGGCGCGGACTGCGCGCCGCCGTGGCCATGGGCGAACTGCGCACCGCCGTCCGCACGCTGGCGCTGCTGGACCTGGAACCGGCCGAGGTGCTCTCGGCACTGGACGAGATCGCCCGCGGGCTCGGCGGCGACGGCGACGGCCGGTCCCAGTCCCGGTCCGCCCGCGGCCGGTCCGGAACCGCCGACGCCGCGCCGGAGACGGGGCGCTCGGCCCGTACCGCCGACCTCTCCGAGGTCTACCTCGCCACCTGTGTCTACGCCGTCTACGACCCGGTCACCCGGCGCTGTACGTTCGCCAACGCCGGGCATCTGCCGCCGGTCCTGGTCGAGGACGGGGAGGACGCGCTGCTGCTCGACGTCCCCCCGGGGATGCCGCTGGGCGTCGGAGGAGAACCGTTCGAGGAGATCGAGGTCGAGCTGCCGGACGGCGCGCTGCTGGCGCTCTACACCGACGGCCTCGTGGAGTCCCGCCACCATCCGCTGGACGAGGGGCTGCGGGCGTTCCGTACGGCCCTCTCGGGCGCCGACCGCCCGCTGGAGGACGCCTGCGACCACGTCCTGAACGCCCTGGACACCTCGCACGGCGAGGACGACATCGCACTGCTGATGGCGCGGGTGCAGGGGCTGCCCAAGGACGCGGTGGGCGACTGGAATCTGGCGCCGGAGGCCCGTTCGGTGGCCCGCGCCCGGGAACTGGCCCGCGAGCAGCTCGTGGACTGGGGCCTTCAGGACCTGGTCGACACCACGGAGCTGCTGGTCAGCGAGCTGGTGACCAACGCACTGCGGCACGGCCACGGCGAGATCCGGCTGCGGCTGCTGCTGGACCGCTCGCTGGTCTGCGAGGTCTGGGACGCCGATCTCGCCCAGCCGCGCCGCCGCCGGGCCCGCGACACCGACGAGGGCGGCCGCGGACTCCAGCTGGTCGGTCTGCTGAGCGAGGGCTGGGGCAGCCGCCGCACCCCGCGCGGCAAGACCGTGTGGTTCGAACTCGCCCTGCCCGACGGGGAGTCGGCGGCGGTGGATCCGGCGGAGGCCCTGCTGAGCCTGTTCTGAGCAACGGGCGGCGGACGCGGCGCGGGGGCCGGGTATGACACCCGGCCCCCGCGCCACGTCCGTCACCGGATCATTCGCTACGGCGCCGGATCTTGTTCCCGAGCCACACCAGCGGGTCGTACTTACGGTCCGCGGCGCGCTCCTTCAGCGGGATCAGCGCATTGTCGGTGATCTTGATGTTCTCGGGGCAGACCTCGGTACAGCACTTGGTGATGTTGCAGTAGCCCAGCCCGTGCTCGTCCTGCGCGGTGGCCTTGCGGTCGAGCCCCGCCTCCGGCGCCGCGTCCAGCGGATGCATATCGAGCTCGGCGATCCGCATCAGGAAGCGCGGACCGGCGAACGCCGCCTTGTTCTCCTCGTGGTCCCGCACCACATGGCAGGTGTCCTGGCACAGGAAGCACTCGATGCACTTACGGAACTCCTGGGAGCGGCCGACGTCCTCCTGCTGCATGCGGTACTCACCGGGCGCCAGCTCCGGAGGCGGCACGAACGACGGGATCTCCCGGGCCTTGGCGTAGTTGAAGGACACATCGGTGACCAGGTCACGCACGACCGGGAAGGCCCGCAGCGGGGTGATCGTGAGGGTCTCCGTACGCGCGAAGACCGACATCCGGGTCATACACATCAGCCGCGGCCGCCCGTTGATCTCCGCGCTGCACGAACCGCACTTGCCCGCCTTGCAGTTCCAGCGCACCGCGAGATCCGGCGCCTGGGTCGCCTGGAGCCGGTGCACGATGTCCAGCACCACCTCGCCCTCGTGCACCTCGACGGTGAAATCCGCCAGCTCCCCGGCGTCCGCGTCGCCCCGCCACACCCGGAAGTGCGCCTGGTAGGTCCCGGACTGCTGCTCTGTCTGCGCCTGGCTCACCGGCTCAGCTCCTCGTCGGTCAGATACTTCGCCAGCTCGTCCTTCTCGAACAGTTCCAGCAGATCGCGGCGGATCGGCGGGTTCTCCCGGCGGGACAGCCGGATCTGGCCCAGCGCCGGGTCGGCGGCCCGGGAATCGCCCTGCGGATCGGCGAGTTCACAGACCAGGTTGATCTGGCGCCAGAGCCGGTCCATCGCCGGATGGTCGTCGCGGGTGTGCCCGCCCCGGCTCTCCTCGCGCTCCAGCGCCGCCCGCGCCACACACTCGCTGACCAGCAGCATGTTCCGCAGATCGAGCGACAGATGCCAGCCCGGGTTGTACTGCCGGTGCCCCTCGACGCCGGCCCGCCGGGCCCGTACCCGCAGATCGGCCAGCCGCTTGAGCGCCTCGAACATCTCGCTCTCCTTGCGGATGATGCCGACCAGGTCGTTCATCGCCTGCTGGAGCTCCTGGTGCAGGGTGTACGGGTTCTCCGCCGGGACCCGGCCGGCGTCCGCGCCGTCCCCGGTGTCCTCGGCGCTGAACGGGCGCAGCGCCTCCGCCTCCGCCGCGTCGATCTGGAGGGGGTCGGGCACCGGCCGGTCGGCCTGCGACGCCGCGTACTCGGCCGCGTGCAGCCCGGCCCGGCGGCCGAAGACCAGCAGATCGGACAGCGAGTTGCCGCCCAGCCGGTTGGAGCCGTGCATCCCGCCGGCCACCTCACCGGCCGCGAACAGCCCCGGCACCCCGGTCGCCGCCGCGGTGTCCGGATCGACGTCCACCCCGCCCATCACGTAGTGACAGGTCGGGCCGACCTCCATCGGTTCGGCGGTGATGTCCACATCCGCCAGTTCCTTGAACTGGTGGTGCATGGACGGCAGCCGGCGTTTGATCACCTCGGCCGGCATCCGGGTGGAGACATCCAGATAGACGCCGCCGTGCGGGGAGCCGCGGCCCGCCTTGACCTCGGAGTTGATGGCCCGCGCCACCTCGTCGCGGGGCAGCAGCTCGGGCGGGCGGCGGTTGTGCTCGGGGTCCTCGTACCAGCGGTCGCCCTCGTCCTCGGTCTCCGCGTACTTCTCCTTGAAGACGTCCGGGACGTAGTCGAACATGAAGCGCTTGCCCTCGCTGTTGCGCAGCACCCCGCCGTCGCCGCGGACGGACTCGGTGACGAGGATGCCCTTCACCGACGGCGGCCAGACCATGCCGGTCGGGTGGAACTGCACGAACTCCATGTTGATCAGCGGCGCCCCGGCCAGCAGCGCCAGCGCGTGGCCGTCGCCGGTGTACTCCCAGGAGTTCGAGGTCACCTTGAAGGACTTGCCGATACCGCCGGTGGCCAGCACCACCGCCGGGGCCTCCAGCACGAAGAAGCGGCCGGACTCCCGCTCGTAGCAGAACGCGCCGGACACCCGGCCGTCTGTCTTGAGGACGCGGGTGACCGTGCACTCCTGGAAGACCTTCAACCGGGCGTCGTGCGCGCCGAATTCCTTCTCGTCCTCCTGCTGGAGCGAGACGATCTTCTGCTGGAGGGTGCGGATCAGCTCCAGGCCCGTACGGTCGCCGACATGCGCCAGCCGCGGGTACTCGTGGCCGCCGAAGTTGCGCTGGGAGATCCGGCCGTCGGCGGTGCGGTCGAAGAGCGCGCCCCAGGTCTCCAGCTCCCACACCCGGTCGGGCGCCTCCCGGGCGTGCAGCTCGGCCATCCGCCACTGGTTGAGGAATTTGCCGCCGCGCATGGTGTCCCGGAAGTGGACCTGCCAGTTGTCATGCTCGTTGGCGTTGCCCATGCTGGCCGCGATACCGCCCTCGGCCATCACCGTATGGGCCTTGCCGAACAGGGACTTGCAGATCACGGCCGTCCGCATACCGGCTTCGCGGGCCTCGATCGCGGCCCGCAGTCCGGCGCCGCCGGCGCCCACCACGACCACGTCCCATGCCTGCCGGTCCACATGCGCCATCAGGGGGCACACCTTTCCTTAGGAGATGTTGTCGTCAGAAGAAGCGCGGGTCCGCGAACGCCCCGCTGGCCAGCAGGAAGACATAGAAGTCCGCGGCGGCCACGCTGATCAGGGAGGACCAGGCGAGCAGCATGTGCCGCTCGTTGAGCCTGCCGACCCAGCCCCACATCCGGTAGCGCACCGGGTGCTTGGAGAAGTGCCGCAGCCGGCCGCCGATGATGTGCCGGCAGGAGTGGCAGGAGAGGGTGTACGTCCAGATCAGCGCGATGTTGACGAGAAAGATGAGGGTGCCCAGGCCCATGTGGCCCCAGGCGTAGTGCGCGTCACGGAAGGTCAGCGCGGTGTCGTAGGTCAGCACGCAGGCCACCAGCACCGCGAAGTAGAAGAAGTAGCGGTGGATGTTCTGGAGGATCAGCGGGAAGCGGGTCTCACCGGTGTACTTCTTGTGCGGTTCGGCGACCGCGCAGGCCGGCGGCGAGGCCCAGAAGCCGCGGTAGTAGGCCTTGCGGTAGTAGTAGCAGGTCAGCCGGAAACCCAGCGGGAAGATCAGGATCAGCAGGGCGGGGGACAGGCCCCACCAGCTGCCGAAGATCTCCCAGTTGGGGCCGCCGCGCATGGTGTGGCAGTTCTCCGCCAGGCACGGCGAGTAGAACGGCGAGACATAGGGCGCGGCGTAGTAGTCGGCGTTCGAGAAGGCCCGCCAGGTCGAGTAGACGATGAACGCGAGCAGCCCGGCGGCGGTGCACGCCGGCGCCAGCCACCAGCGGTCGGTGCGCAGATGACGGGCGGGGATGGCGGCGCGCGAGGCGGTGTGCACGCCGGTCGCGCCCGCTTGCGATGAGGGTTCGGTGCCAGTGGCCAACGTCGGTCTCCGTGAAAGGCGCTCCGGCCGGAATGCTTCCACCGGGGCGGCAACGGGGTAGGGGCTGAGTGGGGCGAAGCCACCCCCTAAGGGGCCTCCACCAGGGGATTTCCCCTAGGGCGCGTGGCCGTTCCGGGAGCCGAGACCCTCGTCCTGGGCGTCGGTCCACAGCGCGGAGTTGTAGGGGGCGTCGGAGATCGGCACCATCTCGACGTCGGGCGCGCGCCGGTGGGCGGGAGGAGCGGCCGCCACGCTCTGCTTCAGCAGGGTGAGACTCTCGCGCAGATGGTCGGTGTCCGTACGGACCCGGCGGATGTCCAGGCCGGCGCCGAGCTGCGTCTCCAGTTTTCCCACCGACCGGATCAGGTCGTCCAGGCTGCGCTCAACCGCCGTCATTGCGTCCTGTAGGGACATATAACGTGCCCTCACTTTTTGAAGGTGTGGTGGGCGATCTCATGCGCCCGAGAGTGTCGCGCGTCACAGTAGGCGTTGGGAAGGGGTCCAGCGCGATTACGACTCGAACCGGTGCGTTCCGGTAACCATGCGCCCCGGCGTAGGTCGAACGCCGATACGGGAACGGGCGGTGGCGGACGGCGGCCCGCACCCCCGCGAACCCCGCCGTGACCCGCCCCGGGGGCCCTGTGTTGGGCCGGGCGGGTGGCCTTGGTGCGGCGGCCGCCGTGTCGGACTGCCGGTCCGGGCGCGGTCGCATTCAGTAGGGGTGCCATAGATGTGATGAGCCGCAAAATCGGCCGAACGTGGTGCGCCGGTCAACCCCAGGCGGTGCGCGGCGCGGCGCGGGCGAGCCCGGAGGTAACCGTCATGACCGACCACGATCACCTTGCAGGCCGCCGCGCGGTGTGCCGCAGACGCCGCTGTGCCGCGCTCATCGCGGCGGGGGTGCTGCTCCCGCTGCCGGTACTGACCGGATGCAGCGAAGACGACCGGGAGGCGTCCGTCGCGGCGTCCCAGGACATCGCCCCGGCACCCCGCGGCGACCTGAAGAACGGCGGCACCCTGCGCTGGGCCGTCGACGCGATGCCCGGCACTTTCAACGCCTTCCAGTCCGACGCCGACGCGACCACCGCGCGGATCGCCGGTGCGGTGCTGCCCAGCATGTTCACCATCGACGCGAGCGGCAGACCGCAGCGCAACGCCGACTTCCTCGACGCCGCGGACATCAGCACCCGGGACCCCAAGCAGGTCGTCACCTACAAGATCAACCCCAAGGCGCGGTGGAGCGACGGCAGGGCGATCACCGCCGCCGACTTCGTCGCCCAGTGGACCGCGCTGCGCGGCAAGAACAACGCCTACTGGACCGCCCGGAACGCCGGCTACGACCGGATCGGCAAGGTCCAGCAGGGCGCGAACGCCCATGAGGTCAAGGTCACCTTCGCCCGCCCCTACGCCGACTGGCGGTCCCTGTTCACCCCGCTCTACCCGAACAGCGTGATGGGCAGCGCCAACGCCTTCAACGACGGCGCGCGGGAGCAGCTCAAGGCCGGCGCCGGCCCGTTCCTCGTCCAGAAGCGGGACACCAAGGAGGGGCGCGTCATCCTCACCCGCAACCCGCGGTGGTGGGGCGAGCCCGCCAAGCTCAAGCGGATCGTGCTGCAGTCCCTACCCGGCGACAAGCGGGCCGCGGCGCTGGCCGAGGGCAGCGTCGATGTCGCCGCGGTCGACCAGATCGCCGCGAAGCGGGTCGCCTCCGCCCGGCGTCCGGCCGCCTCCGGCTCGCCCGCCGACGGCCACGCGGGCCCGCAGGCCGACGGCGCCCGGTCCGGTGCCCGTACCGGCGCCAAGGCCGCCGCGGCGGAGAACTCCGCCCTGCGCGGCTACGCCATCCGCAAGGCGCTGGAGCCCGCCTACACCCAGCTCGCCCTCAACGGCAGCAGCGGGCCGCTGGCCGACGACCGGGTGCGCCGGGCGGTGGCCCGGGCCCTGGACCGGCAGGCGCTCGCGGACACCGTCCTCAAGCCGCTCGACCTGCCGTCGAAGCCGCTCGGCAGCCATCTGCTGATGGCCGGGCAGTACGGCTACGCGGACCACAGTGCCGCGCTCGGCGAAGAGGACTCCGGGGCGGCCAAGGCGCTGCTCGCGGACGCCGGCTGGAAGAGCGACGGCACCGGCCACCAGCAGGCCGGCGAGAACCCCGGCGCACCGGCACCCGACGGGCGCGCCTACGAGGACGGCGACGGGCGGCCGGACGACCGGTACGCCGAGGACGGGTACCGGGACGACTCCGCGGAGGACGGGCCGGACGGCACCGACGACCGCAACCCGGCCCGCGCCCGCGACGGCCACGCCGGTGCGCCCGGCCGGGGCGACCGGCCGGCCGCCGCCGAGGCCCCGCTGTCCTTCACCGGCGCGGTCGGCTCGGAGGTCCAGCAGTCCGCGCTGCTGCGGCAGAGCGCCTCGTTCTACAAGCAGGCGGCCGCCAGTGAGAAGGCCGACGCGGACGGTGACACCGAGTCCTCGGCGTACGCCAAGTACAAGCGGTACAAGAAGCGGGCGGCGGAGGCGCTCGGTGCCGCCGAGCGGGTCGAGACCGGACAGGCCGGGCCGCTGCCGGGGTCCGGCGGGCACCCGGGTGCCCGGCACGCCGCCGTCGAGCGTGCCGCCGACGCGGCGGCCGCACCGCAGCCAGCCGACGGCAAGACGTCCCGGATCGCCGCCGTCAAGAAGAACGGCAAGCCGCTCACCCTGCGCTTCGTGCTCCCCGACGGCGCCGGCTCCGAGCAGCTGCGCACCGTCGGACGGCGGATCGCCTCGATGCTCGGCAAGATCGGCGTCCAGACGTCCCTCCAGCGGGTCTCCGACGCCAGCTACTTCCAGGACCACATCGCCTCCGGCGACTACGACCTGGCGCTGTACTCCTGGCCCGGCTCCGCCTACCCGGCGACCGACGCCCGCCCGATCTACGCCAAGCCGCAGCCCGCGCCCGACGGCTCGCTGACCGTCGAGCAGAACTACACCCGGGTCGGCACCGACCACATCGACCAGCTCTTCGACCAGGCCGCCTCCGAGCTGGACGAGGGTGCCTCGCACACGCTGGTGGCGCAGGCCGACGCCCGGATCTGGGCGGCCGCCGGGTCGATTCCGCTCTACCAGCGGCCCGAGCTGGTGGCGACGAAGAAGTCGCTTGCCAACGTCGGTGCCTTCGGCTTCGCCACACCCCGCTTCCAGGACATCGGCTACCGGAAGTAGGGGTGGCGTCAGGGCGAATAAATGGTAAGAACCCGCAGGTCATAGCGCATATGTACGGGCCGCGGCGGCCAATGCTGCCGCGGCCCCGTACGATGGGGTGAGGCCGTGGCTTCGTTATGCCCGGCGGGCGCGCGTACCGAATGGACGCGTCGCCACCCACGATTCCGGGAGAAGCGCCGCCAGTATGCCCACCCGCCACGACATTCGTAACGTCGCCATCGTCGCCCACGTCGACCACGGGAAGACCACCCTCGTCGACGCCATGCTCAAGCAGGCCGGTTCGTTCGCCGAACACGCCGCCGAGAAGCTCGACGACCGGATGATGGACTCCAACGACCTGGAGCGTGAGAAGGGCATCACGATCCTCGCCAAGAACACGGCGGTGAAGTATCACCCCAAGGACGGCGGGGACCCGATCACGATCAACATCATCGACACCCCCGGCCACGCCGACTTCGGTGGCGAGGTCGAGCGCGGTCTGTCGATGGTCGACGCGGTCGTCCTGCTGGTCGACGCCTCCGAGGGTCCGCTGCCGCAGACCCGCTTCGTGCTCCGCAAGGCCCTCGCGGCCCGGATGCCGGTCATCCTGTGCATCAACAAGACCGACCGCCCCGACTCCCGGATCGACGAGGTCGTCAACGAGACCTACGACCTGTTCCTGGACCTGGACGCGGACGAGGACCAGATCGAGTTCCCGATCGTCTACGCCTGCGCCCGTGACGGCGTGGCCTCGCTGACCAAGCCGGAGGACGGCACCGTCCCGGCCGACAGCACCAACCTGGAGCCGTTCTTCACCACGCTCCTGGACTCCGTCCCGGCCCCGCAGTACGACGCCGACGCCCCCCTTCAGGCGCACGTCACCAACCTGGACGCGGACAACTTCCTCGGCCGTATCGCGCTGCTCCGTGTCGAGCAGGGTGAGCTGGCCAAGGGCCAGAGCGTCGCGTGGATCAAGCGGGACGGCACCGTCGCCAACGTCCGCATCACCGAGCTGATGATGACCGAGGCGCTCACCCGCAAGCCCGCCGAGAAGGCCGGGCCGGGCGACATCTGCGCGGTCGCCGGTATCCCCGACATCATGATCGGCGAGACCCTCGCCGACCCGGAGAACCCGATCGCGCTGCCGCTGATCACGGTCGACGAGCCGGCGATCTCCATGACCATCGGTACCAACACCTCGCCGCTGGTCGGCCGGGGCGGCACCGGTAAGGGCGCGGACGCCAAGGCCGCGGTCAAGGACCGCAAGGTCACCGCCCGCCAGGTCAAGGACCGCCTGGAGCGCGAGCTGATCGGTAACGTCTCGCTGCGCGTCCTGGAGACCGAGCGCCCCGACGCCTGGGAGGTGCAGGGCCGCGGTGAGCTGGCGCTGGCCATCCTGGTCGAGCAGATGCGCCGGGAGGGCTTCGAGATGACCATCGGCAAGCCGCAGGTGGTCACCAGGCAGGTCGACGGCAAGACGTACGAGCCCGTCGAGCGCATGACCATCGACGTGCCCGAGGAGCACATGGGCGCCGTCACCCAGCTGATGGGTGTCCGCAAGGGCCGGATGGACAACATGTCCAACCACGGCTCCGGCTGGGTCCGCCTGGAGTTCGTCGTCCCGTCCCGCGGCCTGATCGGCTTCCGTACGGAGTTCCTGACCAACACCCGCGGCACCGGTATCGCGCACTCGATCCACGAGGGTCACGAGCCGTGGTTCGGCCAGCTCTCCACCCGTAACAACGGCTCGCTGGTCGCCGACCGCTCCGGTGCCGTCACCGCCTTCGCGATGACGAACCTCCAGGAGCGCGGTGTGCTGTTCACCGAGCCCGGCACCGAGGTGTACGAGGGCATGATCGTCGGTGAGAACTCCCGCGCCGACGACATGGACGTGAACATCACCAAGGAGAAGAAGCTCACCAACATGCGCTCCGCCTCGGCCGACTCGTTCGAGGCGATCGTGCCGCCGCGCAAGCTGTCGCTGGAGCAGTCCCTGGAGTTCTGCCGCGACGACGAGTGCGTCGAGGTGACCCCGGAGGCCGTGCGTATCCGCAAGGTCGTCCTGGACCAGAAGGAGCGCGGCCGCACCGCTTCCCGCGCCAAGCGGTAACGGCTGCCGCCGGTATCCCGGCCTGAACGATGGGGCGCCCCTCTGCGTGAGGGGCGCCCTTCGTCGTGGGTGGCCGGCTGTGTCGCCCAGGACCAGGGCGGCGTCCTCCCCGGCTCACTCCCCGATCGGGCATCCGAGGGGTTTCTCAGGTTTCCGGAGCAGTGGCGGACGCCGCCGGAGTGCGGTACGTCCGGCTTTGCGATCTTATGTGGCCCTAGGCATGCTCCGGACTGAGGAGGCGTCATGCGGAGAGCCACGTGCGCGAAGTGGGGCGCATCCGCCGTCGCCGTCGCCCTCGTGGCCACGGCGTGCGGGGGCGGGAGCGGGGCGAGCCGTTCCGGTGTGGTCAGCGCCTCCTGGGGGGATCCGCAGAATCCGCTGGAGCCGGCGAACACCAATGAGGTCCAGGGCGGCAAGGTCCTGGAAATGCTGTTCCGCGGGCTCAAGCGCTACAACCCGAAGACGGGCGCCGCGGAGAATGTGATCGCGGACCGGATCGAGACGACGGATTCGCAGAATTTCACGGTGACGCTGAAGGACGGCTGGACCTTCAGCAATGGGGAAAAGGTCACCGCCAAGTCCTTCGTGGACGCCTGGAATTATGGCGCGCTGCTGAGCAACAAGCAGAAGAACGCACCGTTCTTCCAGTACATCGACGGCTTCGCCCAGGTGCATCCGGACACCGGGAGCCCGCAGGCCAAGACCCTGTCGGGGCTGGCGGTGAAGGACGACAGGACCTTCACCGTCAAGCTCAACCAGAAGTTCTCCACCTGGCCGGACACTCTGGGCTACGCGGCCTTCATGCCGCTGCCGCAGGCGTTCTTCCGGGACCACGACGCCTGGATCGAGAAGCCGGTCGGCAACGGGCCGTACACCGTGGACTCCTACGAAAAGGGGTCGGTGATGCGGATGCGGAAGTGGGGCAAGTATCCGGGGGACGATCCGGCGCGTAACGGCGGTATCGATCTGCGGGTCTACACGGACAACAACACGGCCTATACCGATCTCCAGGCGGGCAATCTCGATCTGGTCGACGATGTGCCGGCCGCACAGCTGAAGAATGTACGGGCGGATCTGGGCGGCCGCTATATCAATCAGCCGGCCGGGATCATCCAGACCCTCGCCTTTCCCATGTACGACAAGCGGTGGGGGCGGCCGGGCGCGGAGAAGGTGCGCCGGGGCCTGTCGATGGCGATCGACCGGGACCAGATCACCCGGGAGATCTTCCAGAAGACCCGGACGCCCGCCACGGACTGGACCTCACCGGTGCTCGGGCCGAAGGGCGGCTACAAGCCCGGGCTGTGCGGCGAGGCCTGTGAGTTCCACGCGGCCAAGGCGAAACAGCTGATCAAAGAGGGCGGCGGACTCCCCGGCGGCAGGGTCACCCTCGCGTACAACGCCGATACGGGCTCCCACAAGGACTGGATCGATGCCCTCTGCAACAGCATCAACAAGTCGCTGGGAGAGGACCAGGCATGTGTCGGGGCCCCCGTCGGAACCTTCGCCGACTTCCGCAACAAGCTCACCGCCCGGCGGATGAGCGGGCCGTTCCGGGCCGGCTGGCAGATGGACTATCCGCTGATCCAGAACTTCCTCCAGCCGCTGTACTACACCAACGCCTCCGCCAACGACGGCAAGTTCAGCAATGCCTCCTTCGACAAGCTGGTGAACCAGGCGAACGCGGAAACGGACCAGAGGAAGGCCGTCGCGACATTCCAGGACGCGGAGAAAATCCTCGCCACCCAGATGCCGGCCATTCCGCTCTGGTACCAGAACGGCAGCGGCGGCTATTCGGACCGGATCAGCAATGTCGCACTGAATCCGTTCAGCGTGCCGGTCTACAACGAGATCAAGGTCAACTGACCGTGCCCACGGGCCGTACGGCGAGGGAGGCCGGTGCGTCATGGGCCGCTATGTGATCCGCCGGCTGCTCCAGATGATCCCGGTGTTCATCGGCAGCACCTTCCTCATCTTCTTCATGGTGTACGCCCTGGGCGACCCCGTGGCCGCGATGTTCGGCGACCGGGCGCCCGACCCCGCCACCGCCGCGCAGATCCGCCGCGAGCTCTACCTCGATGAACCGCTGTGGAAGCAGTATCTGCACTACATGGGCCAGATCTTCCAGGGGAATTTCGGCACCGCCTTCAACGGCCAGCCGGTCACCGAGCTGATGGCCTCCGCCTTTCCCGTCACGCTGCGGCTGGCCCTGGTCGCCGTCGTCATCGAGATGCTGGTGGGCATCGTGCTGGGGGTGTTCAGCGGGCTGCGGCGCGGCCGGGACATCGACACCACGGTGCTGGTCCTCACCCTCGTCGTGGTGTCCATCCCGACCTTCGTCAGCGGCTATCTGCTCCAGTTCCTGTTCGGGGTGCAGTGGGCCTGGGCCGCGCCGTCCGTCGCCCCCGAGGCGCCGCTGAACGAACTCCTGCTGCCGGGGCTGGTGCTGGCCCTGGTCTCGCTCGCCTACGTCACCCGGCTGACCCGGACCTCGATCGCGGAGAACGCCCGCGCCGACTACGTCCGCACCGCCCTCGCCAAGGGCCTGCCCCGGCACCGGGTCATCACCCGTCATCTGCTGCGCAATTCGCTGATCCCGGTCGTCACCTTCATCGGCACGGACATCGGCGCCCTGATGGGCGGCGCGATCGTCACCGAGCGCATCTTCAACATCCACGGCGTCGGATACCAGCTCTACCAGGGCATCCTGCGGCAGAACTCCCCGACCGTCGTGGGCTTCGTGACGATCCTGGTGCTGGTCTTCCTGCTCGCGAACCTCCTCGTCGACCTGCTGTACGCCGTCCTCGACCCGAGGATCCGCTATGCCTGAGTCCTACGTCCCCAAGGAAGCCATGGGCCACGGCGACGGCGGGTCCGCCGCACTGGCCATCGGCGAGGCGGAGTCGCTGGAACGGCGGCCCGGCGCGGCCCCGCCCGGCGGCGGGCCACCCGGGGCCCCCGTCGGCAAACCGCGCAGCCTGTGGAGCGACGCCTGGCACGACCTGTGCCGCAACCCGGTCTTCGTGCTCTCCGCGCTGGTCATCCTCTTCCTGGTGGTCATCGCGATCTGGCCGCAGCTGATCGCCACCGGCAACCCCTACCGCGCCGACCTCGCCAAGGCGCAGCAGGGCTCCCAGCCCGGCCACCCCTTCGGCTTCGACACCCAGGGCCGGGACGTCTACACCCGGGTCGTCTACGGCGCCCGCGCCTCCATCACCGTCGGCGTCTGCGCCACGACCGGTGCGGCGCTGCTCGGCAGCCTGCTGGGCGGCCTGGCCGGGTTCTTCGGCGGCTGGGGCGACACCCTGCTCTCCCGGCTCGCCGACATCTTCTTCGGCATCCCGGTGATCCTCGGCGGTCTGGTCTTCCTCTCCATGGTCACCAGCCCCACCGTCTGGCCGGTGGTCGGCTTCATCGTGCTGCTGGGCTGGCCGCAGATCTCCCGTATCGCCCGCGGCTCCGTCGTCACCGCCAAACAGAACGACTACGTCCAGGCCGCGCGGGCGCTGGGCGCGGGCAACCGGCGGCTGCTGCTGCGGCATATCGCGCCGAACGCCGTCGCGCCGGTCATCGTCGTCGCCACCATCGCCCTCGGCACCTTCATCGCGCTGGAGGCGACGCTCTCGTACCTCGGCGCGGGCCTGAAGCCGCCCACCGTCTCCTGGGGCATCGATATCTCCACGGCCTCCCCCTACATCCGCAGCGCGCCGCACATGCTGCTGTGGCCCGCGGGGGCGCTGAGCATCACGGTGCTGGCGTTCATCCTGCTCGGCGACGCGGTGCGCGACGCCCTCGACCCCAAGCTGCGCTGAGGAGCCGGAAGATGACGAACGAGGACGCGCGGTCCGCCGGCGCCGGTACGGCCCTGCTCGACGTGCGGGACCTGCGGGTCGAGTTCCGTACCCGGGACGGCGTGGCCAAGGCCGTCAACGGCGTCAGCTACCGCGTGGCGCCCGGCCAGACGCTGGCGGTGCTCGGCGAGTCCGGCTCCGGCAAGTCCGTCACCGCCCAGGCCGTGATGGGCATCCTGGACTCGCCCCCGGGACGCGTCACCGGCGGCGAAGTCGTCTTCCAGGGGCGCGATCTGCTCACCCTGCGCAAGGACGAACGGCGCAGGATCCGCGGCGCGAAGATGGCGATGATCTTCCAGGACGCGCTGTCCGCGCTGAACCCGGTCCTCAGCGTCGGCGCCCAGCTCGGGGAGATGTTCCAGGTCCACGAGGGGATGTCCCGTAAGGACGCCCGCGGCAGAGCCGTGGAACTGATGGAGCGGGTCGGCATCCCGGCGGCCAGGGAGCGGGTGGGCGACTATCCGCACCAGTTCTCCGGCGGGATGCGTCAGCGCATCATGATCGCGATGGCGCTGGCCCTCGGCCCGGACCTGATCATCGCGGACGAGCCGACCACGGCACTCGACGTCACCGTGCAGGCGCAGGTGATGGACCTGCTGGCCGAGCTCCAGCGCGAGCTGACCATGGGGCTGATCCTGATCACCCACGACCTGGGCGTGGTCGCCGATGTCGCCGACACCATCGCGGTGATGTACGCCGGCCGGATCGTCGAGACCGCCCCCGTCCACCAGCTCTACCGGGCGCCCGCCCACCCGTACACCCGCGGCCTGCTGGACTCCGTCCCACGGCTGGACCGGAAGGGCCGGCGGCTGTACGCGATCAAGGGCCTGCCGCCCAGCCTGACGGCCATTCCGCCCGGTTGCCCCTTCCACCCGCGCTGCCCGCTGGCCCAGGACATCTGCCGGACCGACCCGCCGCCGCTGTACGAGGCCGGACCCGGCCGGGCCAGCGCCTGCCACTTCTGGAAGGAGACCCTTGGTGACTCCACCCACCGCTGAAGCGGCGGGCTTCCTGCGTCGGGGGCTATGTCGCGACGCAGAGGGCCAGCCCGGCCCTGATTGCTGTGTTGAGCGCACCGACCGTGTCCGCGTGCTCGATGAAACCGCAGGCGGTGCACTGAAAGCCTTCCCCGTCGCGGTTCTGCGCCGACACATGTCTGCACAGCGGGCAGGTGCGGGAAGTGTTGCGGGGGTTCACCGCGATCATTTGACGCCCGGCGCACTCTGCCTTGGCGGTCAAGACGGCGAGGAACACCCCCCAACCCGCATCGAAAATAGCTCTGTTGAGGCCGGCTTTCGCGGCCGCTCCGTTCGGTTCGAAGGTGCCGTCATCCGCTGCCCTGGGCTTCGGACGGCGCGTCATGTTCGCGATGTCGAGGCGTTCGTGGGCGATCACGTCCGCGTCACGTACCACAAAGTTGGCGGCCTTGTGAGCGTGATCGAGACGCTGGCGGCGGATCTTCGCGTGCAGCTTCGCGACCCGCTCTACGGCCTGACGGTGCTTCTTCGTACGGGTCTTCGTCTTGCCCCGCTTCGGGAACTGGCTGAGGTTCCGCTGCGCGGCGGCCAGTTCGGCAGCGGCCTTGGAGAGCAGGCGCGGGTTCTCGATGTGAACGCCGTCGGTAGTGGTCAGGAAGTGGGTGGTGCCCATGTCGATGCCGACCTCGCGCCCAGTGGCGGGCAGGGGCTCAGGGGGCACGTCATCACACGACAGCACTACGAACCACTTGCGGCCTTGACGCTTGACGCTCACCGTCTTGACCTGGCCTCTGACCGGCCGGTGCTGGTGGACGCGAACGTGACCGACACCCTGGAGGCGGACGCGGGTAGTCCCGTCGCGCGGGGTGGAGTCCCAGCGGCAACCGTCACCGTCCTTCGGAAACTCCACCGTGTCGAACCGTGCCCGGGACCGAAACCGGGGGTAGCCCGGAGTATCCCCGGACTTTACGCGGCGGAAGAACGCCTCGAACGCCTTGTTCAACCGGCGCAGCGTCGCCTGCTGGGAGGAGAACGACCAGCGAGCCTGCTCGGGGGAGAAGGCGCGGATGCCCTTGAGCTGTGCGGACTGGTCGCCGTACCGGACCGTCGTCTTCGAGGAGTGCCGCCAGGCGCCCCGCCGCTCCTGCAACGCCGCGTTGTAGAGGTCGCAATGATCCGCCAGCATCGCCACCAGAGCGCTCTGCTGGCCCACCGTCGGCCTCAACAAGAACTTGTAGCTACGGCGCACGGTTGTTCACCTCCACTCACCCGTTCAACCTACGGGCTACCACTGACAACACAGCAGATCCATGCCGAAAGCCGAGGTCAGGGCCATTGAAGGAAGACATCCCGACCTCACCTGACGAGCACGGGCAAGGACATTCGATGGAGCACGGTATTGGTGGCCGCGCAGCGGCCGGTGTGGAGCCTGGTCGGCTCCAGCAGTTCCGGGACGGCGCCGCGCGGGCGGCCGGCGAACCGATCCTGGAGATCCGCGACCTGGTCAAACACTTCCCGCTCACCCGGGGGGTGCTCTTCCGGAAGCAGGTCGGCGCGGTCAAGGCCGTCGACGGGGTCTCCTTCGACCTCCACCAGGGCGAGACGCTCGGCATCGTCGGCGAATCGGGCTGCGGCAAGTCCACCGTCGCCAGGCTGCTGGTCGGCCTCGAACGTCCGACGTCCGGTCAGATCCGTTACCGGGGCGAGGACATCAGCACCCTCTCGGCCCGCGCCCTGCGGGCCGTACGCCGCAACATCCAGATGGTGTTCCAGGACCCCTACACCTCCCTGAACCCCCGGATGACCGTCGGCGACATCATCGGTGAGCCCTACGAGATCCACCCCGAGGCGGCCCCTAAGCGGGACCGCCGCAGAAAGGTCCAGGAACTCCTGGAAGTGGTGGGGCTCAACCCCGAGTTCATCCACCGCTATCCGCACCAGTTCTCCGGCGGCCAGCGCCAGCGCATCGGGATCGCCCGCGGCCTGGCGCTGCGCCCGGAGATCATCGTCGCCGATGAGCCGGTCTCCGCGCTGGATGTCTCGGTCCAGGCCCAAGTGGTCAATCTGCTGGAGGAGTTGCAGCGGGAGTTCGCGCTGTCGTACGTCTTCATCGCCCACGATCTGTCCGTCGTACGGCATATCTCCGACCGCGTCGCGGTGATGTACCTGGGCCGGCTGGCCGAGACCGGCACCCAGGAGCAGATCTACGACCACCCCACGCACCCGTACACCCAGGCCCTGCTGTCCGCCGTGCCCGTCCCCGACCCGGACGCCCGCACCCACCGGGACCGCATCCTGCTGGCCGGCGATGTCCCGTCACCCGCGAACCCGCCCTCCGGCTGCCGCTTCCGCACCCGCTGCTGGAAGGCCCGGCAGCTGTGCGCCGACGTCGTCCCGCCGCTGGACGTGCCCGGGGAGTTCCGCGGGACGGCGAGCCCGGCCGGGCACGCCTCGGCCTGTCACTTCGCCGAGGAGCGGCACGTGGTGCCGAGCGAGTAGCCGTACGGGCCGGACGGCCGTGCGCGGCGCCCGGAAACGCCAGGAGCCCGCCTCCCGTAGGGGAAGCGGGCTCCGGCTCCGGAGGGAGGGTCACCCGTCCGTGTCGGTGTCCTCGGCCGCCGCGGACTCCTCTATCGCGGCCAGCGCCGGGTCGAGGATGATGTCCTCGCCGCGGGCCGCGGTCGTCGGCTCCTCGGGGAAGTGGCAGGCGGTGAGGTGCCCGGCCCCGTTCCCGCCGATCTGCACGAGCGGCGGCTCCTCGGTGGCGCACTTGTCCTGCGCCTTCCAGCACCGCGTACGGAACCGGCAGCCGGAGGGCGGGTTGACCGGGGAGGGGACGTCACCGGCGAGACGGATGCGCTCGCGGTCCTCCTCCTCGTTCTCCACCAGCTTGGCCTCGGGCACCGCCGAGAGCAGCGCGTGGGTGTAGGGGTGGCGCGGCCGGTTGTAGATCTCGTCGCGCGTTCCCACCTCGACGATCTTGCCGAGGTACATCACCGCGACCCGCTCGCTGAAGTGCCGCACGATCGCCAGGTCATGGGCGATGAACAGGAACGCGATGCCCAGTTCCCGCTGGAGCTTCTGGAGCAGGTTGACGACCTGCGCCTGGATCGAGACATCGAGCGCGGAGACCGGCTCGTCGGCGACGATCAGCTTCGGCTCCAGGGCGAGCGCCCGGGCCACCCCGATGCGCTGGCGCTGACCGCCGGAGAACTCGTGCGGGAAGCGGTTGTAGTGCTCCGGGTTGAGTCCGACGGTCTCCAGGAGTTCCTGGACCCGCTTCTCCCGGCCGCCGGGCGGGTTGATCCCGTTGATCTCCATCGGGCCGCCGATGATGGTGCCGACGGTCTGCCGCGGGTTCAGCGAGGCGTACGGGTCCTGGAAGATCATCTGGATCTCGGAGCGGATCGGCGCCAGCTCCTTGCGGCCCGCGTGGGTGATGTCCTGGCCCGCGTAGGTGATCTTGCCGGAGGTCGGCTCCATGAGCCGGGTGAGCAGCCGTCCGGTGGTGGACTTGCCGCAGCCCGACTCACCGACCAGACCGAAGCTCTCACCGGCGTGCACGGTCAGGTCGACGCCGTCGACCGCCTGGACCGCGCCGACCTTCCGCTTGAACGGGAAGCCGCCGTGGATCGGGAAGTGCTTGGTGAGGCCCTCGGCGGTGAGCAGCGGCTCGCCCGGGGTGGGCGCGGCGTCACGGGGCGCCGGGAGGGTGACGTTCTCTGCCATGGTGATAGCTCCCTAGCCCAGCCGGGGCTTGATCTGCTCGGTGAAGAGGGTCTGCTTCTGCTCGGCGCTCAAGTGGCACGCGGCGGCGCGCCCCAGCTCCAGCAGCGGCCGCTCGTCGGTGCAGCGGGCGCCGCCGACCTCGCCGGTGAAGCCGCAGCGCGGGTGGAACCCGCAGCCGGAGGGCGGGGTGAGCAGGCTCGGCGGCGACCCGGGGATCGGGTGCAGCTCCTCGTGGACGTCCGAGCTGAGCCGGGGCATCGAGCTCAGCAGGCCCCAGGTGTACGGGTGCTGCGGCCGGCTGAGGATCTCCTTGACCGAGCCCCGCTCCACGGCGCGGCCCGCGTACATCACCAGCAGGTCGTCCGCGGTGTTGGCGACCACGCCGAGGTCGTGGGTGATCAGGATGATCGCGGAGCCGAACTCCTGCTGGAGGTCCTTGAGGAGGTCCAGGATCTGCGCCTGGACGGTGACGTCCAGGGCGGTGGTCGGCTCGTCGGCGATCAGCAGCTGGGGGTTGCAGACCAGCGACATGGCGATCATCGCGCGCTGGCGCATACCGCCGGAGAACTGGTGCGGATAGTCGTCCACCCGCAGACTGGGCTGCGGGATACCGACCTTGGTCAGCATCTCGATGGCGCGCTGCCGGCCCTCGCGCTTGCTGGCGCCGGTGTGCTTGATGAACGGCTCCGCGATCTGCCGGCCGACCGTGTAGTACGGCGACAGGGCGGTCAGCGCGTCCTGGAAGATCATGGCCATCTTGTTGCCGCGGAGCTTCTCCAGGGTCTTCTCCCTGGCTCCGGTCAACTCCTGGCCGTCCAGCGTGATTTCGCCGGTGATCTCGGTGCTCTTGGGGTTGTGCAGTCCCAGCACGGCGAGGTTGGTGACGGACTTGCCGGATCCCGATTCGCCGACGATGCCGAGCGTCTGCCCGCGTTCGAGGTCGAAGGAGAGGCCGTCGACCGCCTTGACGATGCCGTCCTCGGTGGAGAACCGGACATGCAGGTCGCGGACGGAGAGGAAGGGGTCCGATCCGGCCGGGACCGGCGCGTCCTCGGTCTTGGTGAGTGTGGTCACTTGGGTTCTCCTAGGACAGGCGCACGCGCGGGTCGATGAGGGCGTACGTCGCATCCACGATGATGTTGAACACCAGGATCAGGGCGGCGCTGAAGATCAGCACGCCGAGGATCATGGGCAGATCGAGAGTGATGACGGAGTTGATGGCCAGCCGGCCGAGGCCCGCCAGCGAGAAGGTGTACTCGGTGATCATGGCGCCGCCGAACAGCGAACTCAGGTCGATGCCGAGGATCGTGACGATCGGGATCAGCGAACCGCGCCAGGCGTAGCGGAGGAAGACGTAACGCGCGGGCATGCCCTTGGCCTTGGCGGTGCGGACGTGCTCCTCCTGGAGCTGCTCGATCATCGTCGAGCGCGCCATACGGGTGTACTGGGCGGTGAAGATCGTCGACATCACCAGCCACGGCAGCAGCAGGCCCATGAACCAGCCACCCGGGTTGCTGGTGAGCTCCACGTACTTGGGAGAGGCCATGAGGCCGCTGTAGACGAAGATGCCGAGGACGATCGGGCCCAGGATGTAGATCTGCACCGAGCTGAGCACCATGGAAGCGCCGGTGACCGTCTTGTCCAGCACCGAGCCCTTCTTCCAGGCGGCGAGCAGACCGGCACCGAGGCCGATGACCAGGAACGCGATCGCGCCGCCGACGGCCAGCGACGCCGTGGTGGGCAGCCGGTCCATCATCGTCGCCCAGACGTCCTGCTTGGTGGCGAAGGAGTAGCCGAAGCAGGGGGCGCTGCAGTGCCCGACGGAGTAGTCGCGGCCCGCGAAGATGCCGACCAGGAAGTCCCAGTACTGCGTCGGCAGGGGCTTGTCGAGACCGAGGTTCTGATGGATCAGGGCCACGTTGTCGGCGGTGCAGTTCTTGCCGCACGCCATCATGGCCGGGTCACCCGTGGAGAAGAACACGAAGAACGTGAAGGCGCTCAGCAGGAGAAGGATGACGACCGCGCCGAAAATCCGGCGGAATAGGAAGGGAAGCATGGCAGTTCGCTGCTCTCAGGACGGCGGCGGCTGTGGGGAGTGACGGAGTGGCGGGGAAGGCCCCGGAGAGCGCGCGCTCCGCCGTGCCGCGCGCTCTCCGGACCGCCTTCCGGTGCTTGCTTCTGTGTGCGTCTTACTTCTTGAGGAACAGCGTGTTCAGGTCCAGGTAGTTGGTGTCGCTGTTGTAGCGGGTACCACCCACGTTGGAGCCGTGCAGCTGGAGAATCTTGGTGTAGAAGACCGGGGCGGCCGGGTTGACCTTCTCCACGATGTACTGGTGCAGCTTCTGCCACTCCGGCGTCTGCTTCTTGGCGTCCGTGATCTTCTCGATGCGGTCGATCTCGGAGCTGATGTGCTTGTCGCGGATGTGCGAGTAGTTGGCCGCGCCGTCCTGGATCTGCCGGGGGTCGTACGACGGCGGGATGACGGTGGAGGCGTCCGCCCAGTCCTGGCCCCAGCCGGTCATGTAGATGTCGAAGCCGTTGTCGACCTTGCCCATCTGCTGGTACCAGGAGGCCGCGTCGACCTCCTTCTTCTGGACGTCGAAGCCGGCCTTGTTCAGGGCGTCCTCGATGACCGCGGCTTCCTTCTGGCGGATCTCGGTGTTGGAGTAGGCGTAGACGAGCTTCATGCCCGTCTTGCCGGCCTCCTTGAGGAGTTTCTTGGCCTTCTCCGGCTCACCGTTGGGGTGCGTGAGCTTGCCGTAGGGGTCGTAGCCCTTCTCGTAGCCCGCCACGGTCGGGGCGAGCAGACCGCCGGCGATCTCACCGCCGTAGCTGCCGCCGTTGATGCGGACGATCTGCGAGTTCGGCATGGCGTAGGTGATCGCATCGCGGATCTTCTTGTCCTTGATGCGGTCCATGTTCATGTTCATCTGCCAGACGTAGGGCTGGTAGCCCTGCACCAGGCGCTTGCTGGCGCTGGGGTTGTCCAGCACCTGCTTGGTCTGCGTCGGCTCCACCGAGTTGGTGAAGCTGATCGCGTTCTTGGCCTCACCCTGGTCGGCCATCAGGCGCTTGGTGGAGTCCGAGAACTGGTGGTTGAAGGTGATGTCGAAGCCGTCGACGTACTGGTGCCGCGCCGGGTCCGTCTTCGGGTCCCAGTTCGTGTTGCGCACCAGCTTCGCGGACTTGCCCTCCTTGAAGGAGGCGAACTTGTACGGGCCGGCGCAGACCGGCTTGACGTCGTAGTTCTCCTTGGTGTCCTTGGCGCCCTCGGGGACCACGCTGTAGCCCGCGATGGCGAGCGCGTAGGGCACCTGCGACTGCGGCTTCTTGAAGTGGAAGATGACGGTCTTGTCGTCCGGGGTGTCCAGGACGTTCTTGGGCAGGTGGTCACCCTTGTACGGACCGTCCGGCAGTGCCTTGCGGTACGTGGTGCCCTCGCCCGACAGCCACGTCTGCATGTACGTGGGGCCGTCGGTGATGAACTTGGCGTACATCCGCTCGATGGTGTGGCGGATGTCCTTCGAGGTGATCGGCTTGCCGTCCTCGAACTTTATGCCGTCCTTGAGCGTGTACTTCCACGTCTTGCCGCCGTCGGACATCTGGCCGGCGTCGGTGGCGAGGTCACCGACGACCGTCTTCTTGCCCGCGTCGTCCTGCTTGTACGTGGTCAGACCACGGAAGATCAGCTTGGACAGGTCGCCCAGGTCGCTGACGTACATCTGCGCCGGGTCCAGGTGGTTGAAGCTGTCACGCTGGAAGACACGCATGGTGCCGCCCTTGCGGGACCCCTTGACCTCGGCGGCCGGGCCGGTGGAGTCGGCGGCCGTGCCGAGCGCCACGGTCTTGGACTGCGCGGCGGCGTCCTTGTCCGTCTGGGACTTGTCCTTGCCGCTGCTGCCGCCGCTGCTGCATCCGGTGAGCGCGAGTGAACCGGCCGCCAGGGCCACGATCACGGCGCGTGCTCTGCGCGTAGATAGTGCGTTCATGAGGTTCCAAGCACCTGCCTGTCGGTTGTTGTCCAGATGTGCTGCCTGACGCAACCGGTACGAGCCCGGCCCGGGGGTGACAGCGCCCCCCTCATGTGGACGATCAGCGCCCGGACTTGGGATCGAAGGCGTCCCGGACCGAGTCCCCGAGCAGGTTGAAGCACAGCACGAAGATCACCATCGCGGCGCCGGGGAAGACAAGGAAGGTCGGGTCGTTCTCGTAGACCATGCCGGCCGTGTGGAACAGCCGCCCCCAGTCCGGGGTCGGTTCCATGATGCCGACGCCCAGGAAGGACAGGCCGGCCTCCGCCGTGACGAACAGCGGGAGCATGTAGGTGGCCTGCACCAGGATCGGCGTGACCACGTTGGGCAGCAGTTCCTTGCGGATGATGCGCCAGGGAGAGGCGCCGGTGATCTTCGCGGCCTCGACGAACTCCCGCTCACGCAGGGACAGCACCTGGCCGCGCAGCAGCCGGGCCAGACCCATCCACCCCAGCGCCCACTGCACCAGGATGAGCGCGACCACACGCACATAGGTCGGGGTCTCGTCGCCCGGCGGGATGAAGAACGCCACGACCACGGGCATGAAGGCCACGAAGGTCAGCTGGCTGGGGAAGGCGAGCAGGAAGTCGATGATCCGGCCGAGCCAGTAGTCGGTCCTGCCGCCCACATAGCCGGCCGTGATGCCCAGGAGGGTGCCGGTGATGACCACCAGGATGGTCACCGCCACCGAGATGCCCAGGGACGTCCGCATGCCGTAGATCAGGGACGTGAACAGATCGCGGCCGAGGGCCGGTTCGATGCCGAACCAGAAGTCCCCGGAGATGCCGCCGTTGGCACCCATCGGATACCCGAACTCGTCGAAGAGGCTCGGGTCCTCGTTGCCGTAGAAGGTGTACGGGTTCTTGCCGTACAGCGAGGCGATCACCGGAGCCAGCGCGGCCACGACGAAGAAGGCCAGCACAATGACCGCGCAGATGACGCCCGTGCGGTCGCGCTTGAAGCGTCGCCACATCAGTTGGCCGGGGGAACGGCCAACGAGCTCACCGTCCTTGCCGTCCTTCGTCTTCTTCAGACCCTTGGAATCAAGTCCGGGTGGATCGGACTTGGTTGCCGCGGTCTGGGATGGACTAGTCATCGCGAAGTGCCCCCGCGCCGAGTTCTCTTGGAACGTGAAGCGGCACCTGGTCGCACCGCTGGATGAGCGGACTTTCGCAAGTGATTTATGGCGGAGTCAAGGGGATCGGGTGTGCTCGTGAACAGGTCGTCTACTTCTTGAGCGAAGATTGCGCAGATCGACGCCCGGGCGTGCTTGACAGAGGTCCGGGATATGCGGCATGGGGGACATATCACCATCAACTTCTTTAACGTGAAGGCAACTTCACTGTCGCAACACCGATATACGGACGCGCCATGATGAACAACGTACGGCCGTGCGGGTGCCGTAGACCGGCCGGGACGTCAGAGGCGCCCCGGCCGGTTGCTGCTTTGTCCGGGTTTCATCCATCGCCCCGGCCGGCTCTGTTGTCGCCGGGCCGGGACTCGAGTAGACCTGCGGGGACACCTCCCCTGCGGGGTGCCATGGACGACTCGGGTACTTCGACACGGACGGGGGGCGAGCCGTGTCCACAGTGCGGGACAGCGTTCTCACCCGCGGCGCGCGCGGCCTCGGCGCACTGGTCTGCCTGCTGCTCGCGCTGATCGGCGTGGGCTGGATCATCCGCGATCTGACCATCGCCCAGCAGGGCGCGGACGTCGGGCGGTTGTGGCTCGGGGAGGCGCCCCGACCAGGGGAGTTCACCGCCTGGGCCACCTCGGCGCTGGACCCGCTGCTGGTGCTCGGCGCGCTCGCCGTCGCGGTCGCCGCCCTGCGCACCGCCGTCGCCTCGACCCTGGTCACCGGCGCTCTGCTCTCCCTGGCGGCAGCCACCGCACTGCTGCGGATCCCGCTGGTGTGGATGCTGGGCGCGGGCTGGCTCCAAGGGCTGGACAGCGGTCTCATGGCGCGGGCACGGCTGACCGCCCTGGTCCAACTCGTCCTGGCGATCGCGCTGATCACGGTGTGCGCGGCGGGGCGGCGGCGGGACGGGACCGGCGGTCGCGGGCCGCACGGCGTGCCGGCACCGGAGTCCGCGGCCTACGGAGTGGTCCGTGCGGTGCCGCTGGCGGCGGGCCCCGGGGCGCCCGGCAGCCCGTTCAAGGGGCCGGCCCTCACCGTCGCCGTCCTCCTGGGCGCCGCCGGAATCGCCGTCACCGGCTGGGAGATCCACTGGTGGGCGCAGCTCGGCGGGGAGATCTACGCCAAGGGGCTGTTCGGTGACGCCTCCGTCTTCCGCACGCTGCTCCAGCCGCCGGTGCACTGGCAGGCGGTGGCGCTCGCGCTGCTGGCCCTGGGCGTGGGGGCCGCCGCGCTGCGCCGGGCGGTCTGGTCCCGGCCGGCGGCGCTGACCGCCGCGGCCCTGCTGTGCGTGCACGGAGCCGTGGCCCTCGCCTTCGCCGGGCACACCGGGAAGCTGGGCCGCTTCGCCGTGCTGCCCGTCCGGGCCCAGCTGGAGCTGGGCACCGCGGGCTTCGTGGTGGCTGCCGGACTGGCCGTGCTGATCGCGGCGGCCCGGCCCGGCGTCCCGGCGGCGGTCCCGGAGACGGACGCGGCGCTGGCGTACGGCGCCGCGCCGGGCGAGACGCGGCCGCCGCACGCCCCGCCCCCGCCGTCCACACTCCCGCCCGGCTGGTGAGACGGGCCGGGGCGGAGGACTTAAGGGGGCGGAGGGCTTAGGGGGCGGGCGAACAGATCCCGTAGGGGGTGCGGGGGCCCCTGCGGAGCCACAACGAGGCAGGGGCGGAGGGTATTCCCGCGGTCAGTCCCGCATCCCCAGCGACCGCTTGAGGAAGTCGACCTGGAGCAGCAGCAGGTTTTCGGCCACCTGCTCCTGCGCCGCCATATGCGTCACCCCGGACAGCGGCAGCACCTCGTGCGGACGGCCCGCCGCCAGCAAAGCTGAGGACAGCCGCAGCGAATGGGCCACCACCACGTTGTCGTCCGCGAGGCCGTGCACGATCAGCATCGGACGGTGCGGCTCCACGGCTCCGGACAGCCCCTCGTCCGTGATCAGCGAGTTCTCCGCATAGACCGCCGGTTCCTCGTCCGGGTGGCCGAGATAGCGCTCCTGGTAGTGGGTGTCGTACAGCCGGAGATCGGTGACCGGCGCGCCCACCACCGCCGCGTGGAAGACATCGGGCCGGCGCAGCGCGGCGAGCCCGGCGAGATAGCCGCCGAACGACCAGCCGCGGATGGCCACCCGCTCCATGTCGAGGGGAAAGGATCCGGCCAGCGCCTGGAGGGCATGGACCTGGTCGTCCAGGGCGTACTCCGCGAGCCGCCGGGAGACCGACTTCTCCCATGCGGGGGAGCGGCCCGGGGTGCCCCGGCCATCCGCGACGATCACCGCGAAGCCCTGGTCGGCGAACCACTGCGAGGTCAGATGGGCGTGGTGCGCGGCGACCACCCGCTGGCCGTGCGGACCGCCGTACGGGTCCAGCAGCACCGGCAGCGGACCGTCGCCCTCCTGATAGCCGCTCGGCAGCAGCACGGCACACGGAATCCCCCGTTCCCCGGCCAGGACGAGACGGGGCCGGGCGGTCAGGGACGGCTGCTCGGCGTGCGAACCGATCGTGGCGAGCACCTTCTCCCCGCCGTCGGCGTCCAGCCGCACCACCTCCACCTGGGTGCCGGGCCGCTCCAGCGACGCCTGGGACAGCACGGTCAGCGCCCCGCCGCGCACCGCGGAGGACACCGTCGCGTACGGGCGCTCGCCCACCCGCTCCCAGCCGCCCTGGTCACCGCTGCCGCGGAACCAGGCGCGGTAGACGCCGATGTCGTGCATCTCGGTGCCGCTCGCGGAGAACAGGACATCGTCCTCGCCGATGTCCAGGACGGCCCGGACGTGCAGCGGCGCCCCGGTCAGCGGCCGGTCGCCGACGAACAGCTTGCGCGCGCCGCCCTCGTCCGCGATCCGCACCAGCCGGCCGTCCGGCGTCCAGGCCGGTACCCCGGGGAACGGTTCGACCCAGGCCTCGTCCTCGTCCTCGTGCACCGTCCGGGTCGCGCCGGTCGTGGTGTCGACGGTCAGATAGCGCTGGTCGCGCTGGTCGCGGGCCTGGACGAGCAGCAGCGGCGGCCCGGCCGCTGACCAGTGGACGCGCGCCAGATAGGGGTAGCGCTCGGTGTCCCAGACGATGTCGGTACGGGTGCCGTCCAGGCCGAGCAGGGTGAGGGTGACCCCGGCGTTGCGGGTACCGGCCGCCGGGTAGGCGACCCGGGTGGGCTCCCGGTCCGGATGGGCCGGGTCGGAGATCCACCAGCGCCGCACCGGCGCCTCGTCGACCCGTGCGGCCAGCACCGCATCGCTCTCCGGTGACCACCAGAAACCCCGGTAACGCCCCATCTCCTCGGCCGCGATGAACTCCGCGAGCCCCCAGGTCACCTCGGGCCCGTCGGGCTCGGCCAGCACCCGGTCCGCCCGCCCGCCGTCCGCCGCGCCACCGCCGTCGCCCTCGTCCGACGTCGCGGCGCCGTCCACCGGCACCACCCGCAGCCGCCCGTCCGCCACAAAAGCCACCTGCCGGCCGTCCGGTGACGGCCGGGGGTCCACCACCGGCCCCTGGACCGGAAGTTCACGGGTGGTGCCGGCGCGCAGCTCGGAGACGAACAGCCGCCCCGAGAGGGTGAACGCCGCCAACTCCACGGCGGAGTCCGTCGCATAGCCGACGATGCCCGCCGAGCTCTCCCGGCTGCGCTCGCGGCGGGCCCGCTCCTGCGGGGGGAGGTCCTCGTCCGCACCGGCCAGCAGGGCCTGCGGGTCGGCGGCCGGGAACTCCCGTCCCTCTCCCAGGTCGAGTACCCACAACTGCTGGCTGCGGTCGGTGCCCGCACCGGAGCGGAGGAAGGCGACGCGCGCGCCGTCGGGGGAGAGGGCGTAACTGCGCGGGGCGCCCAGGGTGAAGCGCTGCGTACGGGCGTACTGCCGCGGGAACGAAGGCTGTCCGGTCATGGTGTCGAGCCTAGGGGGTGTCTTCCCGATCAGGGCCGGGTCGGAGCAACCGGGTCCGGCCCCGACGGCGGACCGGCTCACCCCGGTCGCGCCCGTGAAGATCGTGTGCGCCCCCGCTCTGCTTCCGTGCTCCGACTTATGCGCTAGCGCGGAAAGTTATGATCCCTTGCGCGTAGTGGGTACGGGGTAAAGAGCCCTTGGCATACCCGGGTGCGCGGGTCGTGAAGTCGGTCCGGGCACCCTCAACTCTGTCCGGACCGTAAGTACTTGGAGGTGAGCCGCCGTGGCACTCTCGATTTCGGCGGTGGTGCTGCTGGCGATCATCGTCTTCTTGCTTGTCAAGAAGTCTGGACTGAAGGCCCCGCATGCGCTGGTCTGCATGCTGCTGGGCTTCTATCTGGCCAGCTCGTCCATCGCCCCGACGATCAAGCAGCTGACGACGAACGTCGCCGGGATGCTCGGGAACATCAAGTTCTGAGCCGCCCCCGGCCGGGCCCGCCCGTAGTGGGGCCCGTCCGCCGTCCCGGCACCCGGGTGGCGGGACGGGATCGCCTGCGGGCGGCGGACGGGGTGGCTCGTAGGCTGTCGGCATGACCGATCAGCCCGCCCGTCCCCCGCAGCCACCCGCCGAGGGGAGCGACTCGCCCGCCGCCTTTTCCCGGCGGCTGCTGCTGGTGCATGCGCACCCCGACGACGAGTCGATCAACAACGGCCTGACCATGGCCAAGTACGCGGCCGAGGGCGCGCTGGTCACCCTGGTGACCTGCACCCTCGGCGAGGAGGGCGAGGTCATCCCGCCCGAGCTCGCCGCGCTCGCGCCGGACCGCGACGACGCCCTCGGGCCGTACCGCGCCGGTGAGCTGGCCGCCGCGATGGCGGCCCTGGGCGTCACGGACCACCGCTTCCTCGGCGGGCCGGGCCGCTACCGGGACTCCGGGATGATGGGCGCCCCCCAGAACGACCGGCCGGACGCCTTCTGGCAGGCCCCGCTCGACGAGGCGGCCGGTGCACTGGTGGCCGTGATCCGGGAGGTCCGGCCGCAGGTCCTGGTCACCTATGACCCGAACGGCGGATACGGCCACCCCGATCACATCCAGGCGCACCGCGTCGCCATGCGCGGTGCCGAGCTGGCCGCACGGGCGGACTTCCGGCCGGAGCTGGGCCGGGCCCATGAGATCGCCAAGATCTACTGGAACTGCAACCCCCGGTCGGTGGTCGAGGAGGGTTTCGCGCGGCTGCGCGCGGCCGGCCACAGCTTCCCCGGGGTGGCCACCGTCGACGATGTGCCGGGCGTGGTGCCGGACTCCGAGGTCACGGCGTCCCTGACCGGCGACCCCGCCTACGCGGCCGCGAAGTCCGCGGCGATGCGGGCGCACTACACCCAGATCGCCGTGGACGGGCCGTTCTTCGCGCTCTCCAACGACTTGGGCCAGCCGCTGTTCCGCACGGAGCACTATCAGCTGGTGCACGGCGTCCCGGGCGCCGCGGCGGGGGTCCGGGAGGACGATCTCTTCGCGGGTATCGGCGAAATGGTGGGTATGGAGGAGAGTGCCTGGATTGAGGAGGCGGCGGAATGAGCACGGCGAAGGGCGGCGGAAACGCCGGTGAGGGAAACGGCGGCGCGGCTTCCGGCAACGGGAAGCGGGCGCGGGCGGGCGGAACGTCCGGTATGCCGTCCGGTGCCCCCGTGGCGCCGCTGTCCGGTTCCGTGCCGGGCGCGCCGCTGACGGTGGGACGGGTCGGCATATATGTGCTGCTTCTGGTCGCGGGCGTGCTGGTGGCCGGCGCCGGAACGCTGGTGCAAGCGGCCTGGTTCCCCGGCGGTTTGGTGCTGGCCCTGGCCGGTGTCGGCGGCCTGTTCTACGGGGGCGGCCGGGCGACCGGCACCCCGGCGGGCGTGCTGGTGCCCGGCGCGGCCTGGCTGGTGACCGTGTTCCTGCTGCTCAGCAACGTCCGGCCGGAAGGCGACTTTCTCTTCGGCGCGGGGCTCGGCTCGTACATCTTCCTGCTGGGCGGCATCGTGGTCGCTGTGATCTGCGCCACCGCCCAGCAGATGTGTCCGACGGGCCTCCGGCCCGGCCGAGTTGGCGGATGACGTGGTCCAAACCGGGACGGATGCCGTGCCGGTCCGGGTGAACGAACCGGGCCCCGGGGGTTCGCCCGGGGCGGGGGTGTTCGTACGCTCCCCGGGTGGCCGCCCGCGGCGGACAGTATGGTGGTGCGCGCCGTCGCGCCGCCCTGGGGGCACCTCCTGGCCTGTGGCCGGGGATCATCTCTGACGAGCGGCGGAGCCAACCGGGAGAACCTGCTTTGAGTCGTGAATCTGACAGTTCGTCCTCCGGCCCCCAGGGCCGTGGCGGAGCCGCGTACCCGTCCGGGACGCCGCCGTACGGCTCGCCCAGGGGAGAGGCCGGCGACACACCGGCGTCCGGTGCCGCGGCGCAGCCGGAGGAGCCCAAGACCGAGACCACGCTGACGACGCGGATCAAGATCAACATTCCGGGGTCACGCCCCATCCCGCCGGTCGTTGTGCGCAAGCCCGTCGGTGAGGAGGCCGGCATGAACGGATCGGCTGGTTCCGGCGGTTCCGCCGGATCCCGCGGCACGCCCCGCCCCGCCGAGCGGAACGCGGAACGTACGGCGAACACGCCCCGGCCCGACGCTCCGGCGGACGAGGCCCCCGCGGGCGGCCCGCCCGAGAAGACCAGCGACTGGTTCGCCCCGCGCAAGCCGCAGGGCGGCGCCGGTGCGTCCTCGTCCACCGGCTCCCACGCGGTGCCGCCCACCCCGGGCGGTGCCACGCCGCCACCCGCGCCGGGCGGTGCCACGCCGCCGCGCGCCCCGTCGGGCGGCACGCCGCCGCAGCGCCCGGACCTGCCGTACTTCTCGGACAGCCCGGCGGCACAGGAGGGCGCCTCGCCGTTCGACGGCGGTGCCCGGCCGGGCACCGGCTCGCCGTTCGACGGCGGCCCGGGTGCCGCAGCCTCGCCCTTCGACGGGGCGGCGCCCGGCGGCGGTACGCCGTTCGACGACCCCGCCGCTCCCGCCCGTGACCACAGCCCGTTCGACGCCCCGGCGGGCGGCCCGAGCGGCCCGACGACCGGGCCCGCGCGCGGCAACGCGGCGCTCAACCTCCCGCCCGGCTTCAGCGACCCCGGCACCGGCGGCACGCCCCGGATCGACGACACCGCGGAGCTCACCCCGCAGCCGCCGGCGCCGCTCGCCGGGCCGGGCAGCGGTCTCGGCGGCGGCGTCACCGGCGGACTGCCCACCGCCCCCAAGGGCAAGCGCGGCCCGAAGGCCCCCCAGAGCGGCGGGCCGGGCGGCGCTCCCGGCGGCCGCGGCCGGGTGTCCGGCGACACGCTGGTCAGCGGCATCCCGAAGATCCCCGGCGACGAGAAGCCGTCGTCCCCGTCACCGTTCGCGCAGGCCCCGGCCGGTGAGGGCGACAGCGCCGCCCCCAAGCCGCGGCCCAAGATCCCCGAGCCGATCAACCCGCCCAAGAAGGGCCGTAACAAGCTCGTTCTCGTGGGTGTCGGCGTCGTGGTGCTGGCCGGTGTCGCCTATGGCGCCGGGCTGCTGCTCGACCACGCCGATGTGCCCAACGGCACCACCGTGCTCGGGGTGGACATCGGCGGCACCACCAAGGAAGAGGCCGTCAAGAAGCTGGAGACGGCGCTCAAGGACAGCCGTACCGCGCCGCTCAAGCTCACCGTCGACGGCAAGCCCGCGACCCTCCGGCCCACCACGGCGGGTCTGGACATCGACCCGCAGGCGACCGTGCGCAGGGCGGCCGGCCGGGACTACAACCCGGTCTCCGTCATCGGCTCGCTGGTCGGCGTGCACCGCACCGCCGAGCCCGCGGTGATCGTCGACGACGAGAAGCTGCAGATCGCCCTGCAGAACGCCACCGGGCCCGGGGGTGCCACCGAGGACGGCGGGATCACCTTCGAGAACGGCAAGGCGGTGCCGCACTACGGCGCGCCCCACAAGGCGATCGATGTGGACGCGTCCAAGAAGAAGGTCACCGACGCCTACCGCAAGCGCGCCGCGACCGGCACCGACGCCCCCGTGGTGCTGGCCGCCGGAACCCAGCAGCCGCAGGTCAGCAAGGCCGCGGTGGACAAGGCGCTGAAGCAGTTCGCGGAGCCCGCGATGTCCGGTCTGGTGACGGTCCGCACGGACACGGCGCACACGGTCTCCTTCAGCCCGCAGAAGTCCATCCCGAAGTTCCTGTCGTTCAAGATCATCAACGGCGCTCTGGTGCCCTACTACGACCGGCCGGCGCTCAAGCAGCTCTACGGCGACACCTTCAACGGCGTCATGGTCACCAAGGGCGACGGCTCCAAGCACCCGGTCAGCGTCGAGGAGGTGGCGAGCGCGGTCGGCAAGGCCCTCCAGGGCACCAGCCCGACCGAGCGGGTCCAGACCATCGCCACCAACGGCAACTGACCGCCGTACCACGCGATATCGCAGGTGAGAGGCCCCCGCAGGGCGCTTTCCCGGTCACGCCGGGACGGCCCCTAGGGGGCCTCCCTCATGACGGATGTCATGGGGGAGTGCTGACAGCCGGCACTGCCGCGCGGCGTGCGCAGGCCGGATGCTGAAGGACATGACGACCACAGCGGCCACCACCGCCGACACCAGCACCGCCGCGACGGCGGAGCGGACACCCGTGGTCAGCTTCCGGCAGGTCAGCAAGAGTTACGGCGCGGTGCGCGCGGTCTGCGACCTCGACCTGGACGTGGCCATCCTGGCCGGCTATCTGCTGGTCTTCACCGCCGGTGCGGCCGGCCTGTACCGCAAGGACACCCACCAGGCGTGAGACGCACGACGAGGAAGCGTGAGCCGGCCGACCACACCCCCGTGCTGATCGGGCAGCCGCCCCGCACCCGCCGCCAGGCACTCGGCAAGACGATGTGGATCTCCCTCTGGCTGCTGTATCTGGCCGGCCCGGTGAGCGCCCTGCTGCGGCCCGGCGTCCCCACCGCCGAGCGGATCTGGGGCGGCCTCGGGCTCACGCTCTTCGTGCTCTGCTACATCGTCCTGGTCTTCCGCCACATATGGGGCGAGCGGACCCGCTCGGTGATCTACGGCTCCCTGGCGCTGCTGCTGGTGCTGTCCACGGTGCTGTCCTGGACGCTGGACTCCTCCTGGCTGGTGCTGTTCATCTTCACCAGCGTGGGCTGTGGAGTGGTGCTGCCCTGGAAGCTGTCGCGCTGGTCCATTCCGCTGGTCGCCGTGCTGCTGCTCGTCGTCGGCGCCCGCGATCCGGACATCCGCGGCTACTACCTCTTCGCCTACGCGCTGCCCGCGCTGGGCTGCGGTTTCATGATGGTCGGCGTGCAGTACCTGATCCACACGTCCAGGGAACTGCGCGCCGCCCGCGAGGAGGTCGCCCGCCTCGCCGCCAACGACGAACGGCTGCGGCTCTCCCGTGATCTGCACGACCTCCTCGGCCACTCCCTCTCCCTGATCACGCTCAAGAGCGAGCTGGCCGGCCGGATGCTGCCCGACCGGCCGGCCGACGCCGCCCGGCAGGTCGCCGACATCGAACAGGTCAGCCGGCAGGCCCTGCTCGATGTGCGGGAGGCGGTCTCCGGCTACCGCCGCCCCCGCCTCGCCGTCGAACTGGCCGGGGCGCGGGCCGCGCTGCGCACCGCGGGCGTCACAGCCGTCGTCGACCCGGCCCTGGAGGACGAGTACCGCGGGCTCGCCGCCGACGGGGAGGGCGCCCTCGCCTGGGCGCTGCGCGAGGCCGTCACCAACGTCATACGCCACAGCGGTGCCCGCCGCTGCGAGCTGCTGCTCACCGAGGAGTGGGCGGCCGACGAGCGCCGTTGCCTGTGCCTGACGGTGCTCGACGACGGCACCGGCCCGCCCCGCGCCCAGCACGACGGCAACGGCCTCAGCGGTCTGCGCGAGCGCCTCGCCCTGGCCGACGGCCGGCTGGAGACCGGCCCCGCCCCACGCGGCCGCGGCTTCGCGCTGCGCGCCCGCGTCCCCCTGAGCGGCTCCACCACGGGGCCCGCGCCGTCCCTCCGAACCCCATAGGGTGACCCGCATGATCAGAGTGCTGCTGGCGGAGGACCAGTCGATGGTCCGCGAGGCGCTGGCCGCGCTGCTGTCCCTGGAGGACGATCTGGAGGTCGTCGCCCAGGCGGCGCGCGGCGACGAAGTCCTCCCCGCCGCACGGGAGCACGCGGTGGACGTCGCCCTCCTGGACATCGAGATGCCCGGGCTGAACGGACTGGACGCCGCGGCCGCGCTGCGCGACGCACTGCCCGAGGTCAGGACCGTCATCCTCACCACCTTCGGCCGCCCCGGCTATCTGCGCCGCGCCATGGAAGCCGGCGCCGACGCCTTCCTGGTCAAGGACGCTCCGGCGGCCCGGCTCGCCGACGCGATACGGCGCGTGCTGCGCGGCGAGCGGGTGATCGACCCGGCGCTCGCGGCGGCCGCGCTCGCCGACGGCGCCAGCCCGCTGACCGAGCGCGAGCGCGAGGTGCTGCTGACGGCCGCCGACGGCGCCACCAACGCCGAGATCGCCGCCACCCTCCAGCTGTCCCCGGGCACGGTCCGCAACTACCTGTCCACCGCCATCCAGAAAACGGGCGCCCGCAACCGCGCCGAGGCGGTCCGCACGGCCCGCGACAAGGGCTGGCTGTAGCCCGACGGCCCGGCGCCGGTCCCGCGCGCGTCGGGACTTTCGTCCCGGTGCGGTCTGCGGCGGAGTCTTGCAGGCTTGAAGTGTTATGCCTGCCGACCGATCCACCGAGCGCGGCGACTGGGCTCCCGTGCTGCTCATCCTGGCGATCCTCCTGGTCGCCCTGCTGGACGCGACGACCGGCCCGGAGCTGCACATCTCGGCCTTCCTGGGCATCGCCCCGCTGTACGCCGCGCTGCGCTGCTCGTTCCGCCGGACGCTCCTGGTGGCGGCCGTCTTCCTCGTGTGCCTGATCTACATCGACCTCTTCACGGTGCCCGACTGGGGCCCGGCCAGCCGGGTCGTCGGGATCTTCGGCGCCTGCCTGGTGGCCGTCTTCTCCCTGGTGCTGTGCCGCACCCGTCTGGAGCGGGAGGCACTGCACGCCCGGACGCGGCTGGTCGCCGACACCGTGCAGCGGACGATGCTGCGCGAGCTGCCGCTCAGCGCCGGGACGCTGGAGGCGTACGGCTTCTACGTCTCCGCCCAGGAGGGGGCCCGGGTCGGCGGCGACATCTACGAGGCCATCGACACCCCGCACGGACTGCGGCTGATGATCGGCGACGTACAGGGCAAGGGCATGCCGGCGATCGGGGCGGGCGTCGAGGTGCTGGCGTCGTTCCGGGAGGCCGCGCAGTACCTGGAGTCGCTGGAGTCGGTGGCCGAGCGCATGGAGCAGGCACTGATCCGGCACAACGCCCGCTCCGTCGAGCAGGGCGCCGACGAGCGCTTCGTCACGGCGCTGCTGCTGGAGATCCGCAGCGCGGCCGGTGTCCGGCAGGGGCGGGTGCTGTCCTGCGGCCACATCCCGTATTACCTGGTGCACCACGGCGAGGTCTCCGAGCGCCGGGACGGCGAGGGCGGACTGCCGCTCGGCCTGGGCATGCTCGGCGACGGGCCCCGGCACAGTGTCCGGATCCACCCCGATCCCGACGACTGGATCGTGCTGTGCACGGACGGGGTGACCGAGGCGCGCGGCAAGGACGGTGAGTTCTACCCGCTGGCCGAGCGGCTCGCCGGGTGGACGGACCTGGAGCCCCCGGAGCTGGCCCGTACCCTCCGCGCCGATTTGGAGAGCTTCACCGGCGGCGACCTCAAGGACGACGCGACCGCACTGGTCATCCGCCGTACCCCGGCCGCCACTCAGTTGAGCATGGCCCGCGCCGCCGCGGCCTGACGCCGTATCGTGAGCGCCCCGGCCGCGTCGACGGCCTCCACCACCCGGGCGTACTCCTCCAGCTCGGCCGCCCCGGCCAGGAACTCACCGCGCTGGACGAGCAGTTGGGCCCGCTCATGGCGCAGCCGCGCCGGATGGCTCGGCAGCAGCAGCGACAGCTCCAGCGCCCACAGCTGCACCGCACTGTGCTCCGGCCGGGCCTGCGCCCAGGCCCGGATGTTGTTGAGCATCCGCAGCACGATCTCCAGCGGATCGGCGGGCGTCATCATCTGCGCGCTCAGCGGCTCCCCGGTCGCCCCCGCGACCAGCAGCTCCGCGTCCTCGCCGGTGAGCGGCCGGCCGCCGGCGAACGGATCGGCCAGCACATGGCTGCCGGCCGGATCGCCGAAGCCGACGACGAAATGGCCCGGCAGCGCCACCCCGTACACCGGGGCCCCGGCCCGCCGGGCGACCTCCATCCACACCACCGACAGCAGGATCGGCAGACCCCGGCGCCGCCGCAGCACCTCGTGCAGCAGCGAGGACTCCAGCCGCCGGTAGTCGGCGGGCGAGCCGCCGAAGCCGCACCGGGTGCCGAGCAGCTCGGCGAGGTTGCGGGCCCAGGCCCCGGGACCCCCGGCCGGGGCGTACGGGAGCAGCCCCGCCAGCCGGTCCAGTTCGATCTGCGCCGCGTCACAGCCCGCCTCGTCCAGCGCGGGATCGGCCTCGGCACCGATCAGCAGACACAGCAGCGCCAGATCGGGCCGCTCGGCCCGCGCGGCCTCGGCGAACCGCTGCCGCCGTGCGGCGCGGGCGTCGTCCCGCTCCGGCTCGGGTTCCTGGGGCATGTCGGTGGGGGACCCCTTCAGCGCCGGCCGCCGGGCCGGGCACGCCGGTAGTGATAGCCGTGGTGCTCGGTGAAGCCCAGCCGGTCGTAGAACGCGAGCGCGTCCGCGTTGTCGGCCTCGACCTGGAGATATGCGGCCGAGGCGCCCTCTTCCAGGGCCCGCTCGGCGAGCGCCGTCATCACCAGCGTGGCCAGTCCCTGGCGCCGTGCGGCCGGGGCCGTCTCCAGCGCCGCGAAGCCCGCCCAGCGCCCGTCGACGACCAGCCGGCCGATCGCCGCCGTTTCGCCGTCCGCGCCGGTCACCGTCGCGAACCACACCGAGGGCCCGCTGGTCAGCACCTGCCGGGCGATCCGGGTGGCCTCCTCCGACGCGGCGGCCTCACCGGTCCGGTTGTACAGCGCCAGCCACTCCGCGCCGGGCTCCCGGGACAGTGTGACGCGGGTGGTGTCGGCGTCGGTGTCGGCGAGCGGCGCCAGCGCCGCGATCCGGACGGTGGTGTGCCGCTCGCCGGTCCAGCCGCGCTCCGCCAGCTTCGCGGCCAGCCGTTCATCGGTATCGGCCTGCCCGGTGGCGACCATGATCACCGGCGGCAGACCACGCGCGTCATACCACTGGCCGATCCGCTCCAGCGCCACCTCCAGCGGGACCCCGGGGTCGCCGAGCGGCAGCACGGAATTGGCGCGGCGGGTGAAACCTCCGGAGGCCCGCAGCGTCCACTCCCCGAGAGGCGCCGTCTCGACGGCGGGCCAGCCGCGGGCCGCGACGGTCTGGAGCTCACGGGCGGTGGCGGCGGGCCCGCGCCGCCGGGCCGGTTCCCCCGAGGACGGCCGCGCGGCCCCGGGCCGGGCGGTGGCGGGACGGTCCGGCACCACCTTGGCAGCCACCAGCGAGGACTCCTCGATCCGCACGGTCTCGCCGTTGCGCCGTGTGATGCTCAGCACACCTTGATCCCAGGATGTGAGAACGCCGACCGCGTCGGTGAACGGGGGAACCCCCGCACCGCCCCCGGTCAGACGCCGGACGGATACCCTTTTGCCCACGTCAGCACGGGTGATCCGGACCTCCGCACGCCCGCCGGCCAGGAATTCCATCGCTCAAACCGCCCCTCTTGTTCGTCTCGCGCCCGGGAACGGAGATACTAGATGGCGGGCATCGACGACGCCGCGCTCCCGCGCGCCCAGCGGCGGTACTGCCAATCGGTCCGCCGGCCCTACCGAGGAGGAACGACAGCGTGACCTACGTCATCGCGCAGCCTTGTGTCGACGTCAAGGACAAGGCGTGCATCGAGGAGTGCCCGGTCGACTGCATCTACGAGGGCTCCCGGTCCTTGTACATCCACCCGGACGAATGCGTCGACTGTGGTGCCTGTGAACCGGTCTGCCCGGTCGAGGCGATCTTCTACGAGGACGACACCCCGGAGGAGTGGAAGGACTACTACAAGGCGAATGTGGAGTTCTTCGACGAGCTCGGCTCGCCCGGTGGCGCCAGCAAGCTCGGTCTGATCGAGCGGGACCACCCCTTCATCGCGGCCCTGCCGCCGCAGAACCAGTAACGACCGAGGGCCAAGGGGGAGCCTGCCCGCTCCCTCTTGCTCCCGTGTCGTTGGGGGCACCTCCAGCGTCAGCCACGGGAGGTCGACGGCGCCGCCCCGGTCCCGTACGGCCTGCCGCCGTACGGGACCGCAGCATTTCCGCCGAGGGCCCCGCACCACCCGAGAAAGAGAGCACCGTGGGCGCAGCACCGTCATCCCGGCCCGAATCGCTCCGCGACCGGCTGCCCGTCTTCCCGTGGGACCGCTTGGAGCCGTACAAGGCCACGGCCGCCGCGCACGCCGACGGCATCGTGGACCTGTCCGTCGGCACCCCGGTGGACCCGGTCCCCGCGCTGGTGCGGCAGGCGCTGACCGACGCGGCCGACAGCCCCGGCTACCCGACGGTGTGGGGCACGCCCGCGCTGCGGGACGCGCTCACCGGCTGGGCTGCCGAGCGGCTCGGCGCCCGGGGCCTGGAGCACGCCAACGTGCTGCCGGTCGTCGGCTCCAAGGAGCTGGTGGCCTGGCTTCCCACCCAACTGGGCCTCGGCCCCGGCGACAAGGTCGGCTACCCCCGGCTGGCCTACCCGACCTACGAGGTCGGCGCCCGGCTGGCCGGCGCCGAGCCGGTCGTCTACGACGACCCCACCGAGCTCGACCCCAGCGGTCTGAAGCTGCTCTGGCTGAACTCGCCGTCCAACCCCACCGGCCGGGTGCTGAGCGCCGACGAACTGCGCCGCACCGTCGCCTGGGCGCGCGAGCACGGCGTGCTGGTCTTCAGCGACGAGTGCTACCTGGAGCTGGGCTGGGAGGCCGACCCGGTCTCCGTGCTGCACCCGGACATCTGCGGCGGCTCCCACGACGGCCTGGTCGCCGTCCACTCGCTCTCCAAGCGCTCCAACCTGGCCGGCTACCGCTCCGCGTTCCTCGTCGGCGACGCCGCGGTCCTCGGCGATCTGCTGCAGATCCGCAAGCACGGCGGCATGATGATCGCCGCGCCCGTGCAGGCCGCCACCGTCGCGGCACTGGGCGACACCGCCCACGTCGCCGAGCAGCGCGCCCGCTACGCCCGCCGCCGCGCCGCGCTGCGCGGCGCCTTCGAGGCCGCCGGCTTCCGTATCGAGCACAGCGAGGCCGCGCTCTACCTCTGGGCGACCCGCGACGAGCCCTGCTGGGACACCGTCGGCGACCTCGCCAAGCGCGGCATCCTCGTCGCCCCCGGCGAGTTCTACGGCCCGGCGGGGGAGCGGTTCGTGCGGATCGCCTTCACCGCCACCGACGAGCGGGTGGACGAGGCGGTGCGCCGCCTGGCGCAGTGAGCCGCGGCTGACCACGCGCAGGGGCCCGGGGAGAGCGAACTCCCCGGGCCCCTGCGCGTCGTACGGGCGGACCGCCGGTCAGCGGCCGCCGAGCGGCAGACCGCCGAGCAGGCCGGTGGCGGGCGCGAGCAGGCCCTTGGGCGAGCCGACGAGCCCCTTGGCGGCGTCGAGCGGCAGCGAGCTGGTCGAGACGCCCTTCTTGGCGATCGGGCGGGCCACGCCCTCCGCCTTGTCGACGGCGGCCTGGGTGAACGGCATGGCCTTCTTCACGATCGGGCCGGCGGTCTCGACGAGCGCCGGGGCGAGCTTCGTGGCGGCCTTGCTGCCGGCCGCGTTCACCAGGCCGACGCCGTCGCGGGCGGTGTGGTCAAGGGTCTCGCTGGTGTTCTGGGAGTCCAGGGGCGCCGTCAGTCCGCCGAGTGCCTTGGTGGGCAGCTCCGCGGCGCTCGCGGAGCCGGCCGCAGCGACCACGGGAGCGGCACCCGCTGCAACGAGCAGGGCGGCTCGGGCGATCCGACGCGTAACGGGGAGGGGCATGGTGCTCCTTTTACGGAGAAGGACTCGTTCTTCTGACAGATGTGCCATGTCCGGCTGGCGGACGCACTGACTACCGCGTCAGAACCCCGAAGGTTGCGGTGAACTCCGGTAAAGAGTTGGTAACGCGTCACATAATCGGCCCTGGATAAAGACGGGCAATATGCGCACGCGCCGAGCCGCCGCGGAAACGTCACAGCCCCTTGCGTGCAAGGGAATTGACCGAGAGCGCGCACGAGAAACGGTCAACTCGCCTTCCGCGAAAGGGAATTGCTGGCGGTGACCCTTCCGGGGGACCCGGCAAACTATTGCGCGGTGACGATCCGCACATGCTGCGCGGCCACCGCGGAATCGGCCGGCTTCCGCTGCCAGCCCTTCCCCGCATCGTCCGCCTGCCACATCCGGCCGGCATAAGAGATCTGTTCGATGCGCAGCTCGGCGGAGTGCGCCATCGCCCACATGGCCAGCTCCCAGCCGCGCCGTTCGGCATCGCCCGCGCCGACCGCACCGGACTGCCGCACCGGTATCGTCACGCCGCTCCCGCCGCCCGTGGCACGGCCCTTGCCGTCGCCCGTCCGCGGCAGCACCCCGGCGCCGAACTCCCGCACCAGCCGCTCCCGCACCGCCGTGGCGCCACTCGCCTGCCCGTCCACCGGGCGGCTCTCCGTGCAGGTCATCGCGTCCCGGTCGCGGCCCGAGAGCGCGCCGGTCAGCCGTGCGGCGTTCGCCTCGTGCTTCGCGTAGGCCTGCGGATAGCCGCTGCGCTGCACCCTCTGCGCGGCGACGGTCAGCGGCAGCCGGGAGTAGCCGGGCACCTTCGCCAGATGCCGGTAGAACTCCCCGGCCGAATAGACCGGGTCCATGATCTGCTGCACGGTGCCCCAGTCCTGCGACGGCCGCTGCTGGAAGAGCCCGACCGAATCCCGGTCACCGAAGTCGATGTTGCGCAGCCCCGACTCCTGCATTGCGGTCGCCAGCGCGATGGTCACCGCCCGCTCCGACAGGCCCCGCGAGGACGCCACCGCCGAGATCGTCGCGGCGTTCGCGGCCTGCTCCGGGGACAGCTCGTACTCCTTCGCGTCCCCTTCGGCGCGCACCGTGCACTGTGGTGCTCCGGGGCCACCGGTCACGTACTGGACCACGAGATAGCCGGCCAGTCCGATCAGTACGGCGACGGCTGCGGCGGCACGCCACAGGCGGGCGCGGCGGCGGGGGGAGGAGGGCTGTGCGGACACGGGCCCACCGTACTGGAGTGCTGCCGATAGGGTCGGATCCATGGAGCGCTCCACAGATCACCCCGCCCTCGACCTCTCGCTCGACGCCGCCGCGCTCACCGCGCAGCTCGTCGACTTCCCCTCCGAGAGCGGCAACGAGAAGGACCTCGCCGACGCCGTCGAGCACGCGCTGCGCGCGCTCCCGCACCTCACCGTCGACCGCTACGGCAACAACGTCGTGGCCCGCACGAACCTGGGCCGCGCCGAGCGGGTGGTGCTCGCCGGACACCTCGACACCGTGCCGATCGCCGACAACGTCCCCTCCCGGCTGGACGAGAACGGCGTGCTGTGGGGCTGCGGCACCTGCGACATGAAGTCCGGCGTCGCCGTCCAGCTGCGGATGGCCGCCACCGTCCCGGCCCCCAACCGCGACCTGACCTTCGTCTTCTACGACAACGAAGAGGTCGCCGCGCACCTCAACGGCCTCGGCCATGTCGCCGACGCCCACCCCGACTGGCTCACCGGTGACTTCGCCGTCCTCCTGGAGCCCTCCGACGGCCAGGTGGAGGGCGGCTGCCAGGGCACCCTCCGGGTCCTGCTGCGCACCACCGGCGAGCGCGCCCACTCCGCCCGCAGCTGGATGGGCGCCAACGCGCTGCACGCCACCGCCCCGATCCTGGCGAAGCTCGCCGCGTACGAACCGCGGCGCCCGGTGATCGACGGCCTCGAATACCGCGAGGGCCTCAACGCCGTACGCATCGAGGGCGGCGTCGCCAACAACGTCATCCCGGACGCCTGCACGGTCACCGTGAACTTCCGCTACGCCCCGGACCGCACCCCCGACGAGGCGGTGGCCCACGTCCGCGAGGTCTTCGCGGACTGCCCGGTGGACGAGTTCGTGATCGACGACCACTCCCCGGGCGCGCTGCCCGGACTGTCCCACCCGGCGGCCAAGGCGTTCATGGAGTCCGTCGGCGGCACCGCGATGCCCAAGTTCGGCTGGACCGATGTCTCGCGCTTCAGCTCCCTGGGCGTCCCGGCCGTCAACTACGGCCCCGGCTACTCCCTGCTCGCGCACAAGAAGGACGAGCGGGTGGAAATCGACCGCATCCTGCACTGCGAGGAACGGCTGCGTGCCTGGCTGACGGCCTGACGTCCCCCGGGCCCGCCGCCGACCGCTCGCCTCCCCGCCGAATTCCCCTGCACTTCATGTCGTCGGATCTACGCTGAACAGGCAAACGATCTGCCAGCGGAGGGAGCACGACATGGCCAGTCCCGAGGGAGCACCGGTCCCGGAGGAGCAGCGGCTGGGTCCCGTACTGCGCCGCCAGGAGCAGGTGCAGGCCGGCACCACCGACCAGCGGCTGCTGGACTCCGAAGGCCCCTCCGAGTGGGTGCACACCGACCCCTGGCGCGTGATGCGCATCCAGTCGGAGTTCGTGGAGGGCTTCGGCGCGCTGGCCGAGCTGGGTCCGGCCGTCAGCGTCTTCGGCTCGGCTCGTACACCGCGTGACTCCAAGGAGTACGACGCCGGCGTACGGATCGGCCGGGCCCTGGTCGACGCCGGTTTCGCGGTGATCACCGGCGGTGGCCCCGGCGCCATGGAGGCCGTCAACAAGGGCGCCAACGAGGCCGGTGGCACCTCCGTCGGGCTGGGCATCGAGCTGCCCTTCGAGCAGGGCATGAACGAGTACGTGAACCTCGGCGTCGACTTCCGCTACTTCTTCGTCCGCAAGACGTGCTTTGTGAAGTACGCCCGGGGATTCGTGGTGCTCCCCGGCGGCCTCGGTACCCTCGACGAGTTCTTCGAGGCACTCACCCTCGTCCAGACCCGCAAGGTCACCCGCTTCCCGATCGTGCTGTTCGGCACGGCCTACTGGAGCGGCCTGGTCGACTGGCTGCGCGACACCCTGATCGCCCAGGGCAAGGCGTCCATGCACGATCTGGAACTCTTCCACCTCAGCGACGACGTCGACGAGGCAATCGCCCTGGTGACCAAGGAGGTCGGGATCTAGGGGCGGGGGCGGCCCGGGGGCCGCTGGCTGGTGCCGTCGGGAATGCCGCCGTCCCCCATCCCGTTGTGGCCCGAAGGGGGCCCGGCCACCCCCTACGGCATCTGTTCGTACGAGCCCTAAGGGCCGCCGCCCTCAGGCCAGTCCCCGGCGGGCGACCGCCGGGGGCCGGTGGCCGGCGATCGAGGCCACCATGTCCAGCACCTGCCGGGTCTCGGCGACCTCGTGCACGCGGTAGACCTGGGCGCCCAGCCAGGCCGAGACGGCGGTGGTCGCGAGGGTGCCCAGCACCCGCTCCTTGACCGGCCGGTCGAGCGTCTCGCCGACGAAGTCCTTGTTGGACAGCGACACCAGCACCGGCCAGCCCGTCTCCGCCATCTCGCCGAGCCGGCGGGTCGCCTCCAGGCTGTGCCGGGTGTTCTTCCCGAAGTCGTGCCCCGGATCGATCATGATCGCGTCCCGCCGGACGCCCAACTCCACGGCCCGCTCGGCCAGTCCGAGCGTCACCCGCAAGATGTCCGCCATCACGTCGTCGTACGTCACCCGGTGCGGCCGGGTCCGCGGCTCCGCGCCGCCCGCGTGGGTGCACACCAGGCCGACGTCATAGCGCGCGGCAACCTCGGCGAGCCGTGGATCGACGCCGCCCCAGGCGTCGTTGAGCAGATCCGCGCCGGCCTCGCACACCGCCTCGCCGACCTCGTGCCGCCAGGTGTCGACGCTGATCACCACATCGGGGAAGCGCTTGCGGACCTCGGCGACGAACCCGACCGTGCGGCGGGCCTCCTCCTCGGCGCTCACCTCCTCGCCGGGACCGGCCTTGACGCCGCCGATGTCGATGATCGCGGCACCGTCGGCCACCGCCTGTTCCACCCGGGCGAGGGCGGGCTCGTCACGGAACGTGGCGCCCTGGTCGTAGAACGAGTCCGGCGTCCTGTTGACGATCGCCATGATCACCGGCTCGTGCGCGCCGAACTCGCGATTCCCCAGCCGCAGCATTCCCTGACTCCCTCTCCGTGGTCCGGGAGCGACCCTAACTGTCACACCCGCATGGCACGATCAGTGCAGGCACATAGTCCGGGGAGTTGGTCGTGTTCTGGTTCTTGCTGATCGCGATGGTCGTGGTGGTGGCCGCGGTCACGCTCGTGGTCGTCGGCGGTGGTGACGGCGGTGGGCTGCGGGATTCCGAGCCGGACCGGCTGCACGACCCGCTGCCGGAGGACCGCCCGGTGGCCCGCGCCGATGTGGACGCCGTGCGTCTCCCGGTCACCGTCCGTGGCTATCGCATGAACGACGTCGACGACGTCCTGGACCGCCTGGGCGCCGAACTCGCGGAGCGGGACGCCCGGATCGCCGAGCTGGAGGCCGCGCTGGCCGGGGCGCACGCCTCCGCCATGGGCGGCCCGGGGCTGATACAGGACGGCCCGCCGGTGCTCGGGCCGGTGCCGGAGACGGGGCCGGCCCCGGGGCCCGGCGACCGGAAATCCGCGGACGCACCCGAAGCGCCCGGACCGCGGCCGGATGACGAGGAGCGGGCATGAGCGGCGTGGTGAGGGAACCGGACGGCGTCCCGCGCTGCCCGTGGGGGCTGGAGTCGGAGCGGATGGCCGACTACCGCGCCTACCACGACACCGAATGGGGCCTGCCGGTCCATGGCGACGACGCCCTCTTCGAGCGGATGAGCCTGGAGGCGTTCCAGTCGGGGCTCTCCTGGATCACGATCCTGCGCCGCCGCCCCGGCTTCCGCGCCGCGTTCGCCGGTTTCCACATCGCGAAGGTGGCGCGGTTCACGGACGCGGACGCCGAGCGGCTGCTCACCGACCCCGGCATCATCCGCAACCGCGCCAAGATCGCCGCGACGATCAACAACGCCAAGGTCGCCGCCGAGCTGGCCCCCGGCGAGCTCGACGACCTGATCTGGTCCTTCGCGCCCGCCCGGGCGGGCCGGCCGGTGCCGCGCACCGTCGACGATCTCCAGCCGACGACCCCGGAGTCCACGGCGCTCGCCAAGGACCTCAAGAAGCGCGGCTTCCGCTTCGTCGGCCCGACCACCGCCTACGCGATGATGCAGGCGTGTGGCCTGGTCAACGACCATCTGGCGGAGTGCCACGTCCGGGCGGCCGTGGAGGCGGCGGCCGGCTGACCCGGCCGCCCGCCGTCGCCGGGACCGGGCCGGGTCAGCGGCCCAGGAAGACCGGCTTCTCCTTCTTCACGAACGCCTCGACCGCGATCCGGTGGTCCTCCGACGCCCCGGCCCGGCCCTGGAGTTCGTCCTCCTTGCCGAGGGTCTCGACGAGCGAGTGCCCCGCCCCGTAGGCCAGCGACTCCTTGAGCGCGGCATACGCGGCGGTCGGGCCCTGGGCCAGCCGCCGGGCGACGGCCGCGGCCTCCGCTGCCAGCTCCTCGGCCGGTACGACCTTGTTGGCGATCCCCAGCTCGTACGCCTCCTGGGCACCGACGTTGCGCGGGAAGAGCAGCAGGTCGGCGGCCCGGCCCTGGCCGATCAGCCGCGGCAGGGTCCAGGACATCCCGGAGTCGGCGGTCAGCGCGACGCCCGCGAAGGAGGTGTTGAAGGAGGCGGAGTCGGCGACCACGCGGTAGTCGGCGGCCATCGCGAAGCCCGCACCGGCGCCCGCGGCGACCCCGTTGACGCCCGCCACCACGGGCTTGGGCATCTCCGTCAGCGCCGTCACGATCGGGTTGTAGTGCTCACGCACGGTGTTCATGGTCTTCCCGGACCCGGTGGCCCGGTCCTCGGCCAGCAGGCCGATGTGCTCCTTGAGGTCCTGCCCGACGCAGAAGGCGCGCCCGGTGGCGGTCAGCAGCACGGCGCGTACGGCGGAGTCGGCGGCGGCCTCCTGGAGCGTGTCCCGCAGCAGGACCTTCGCCTCGATGTTCAGCGCGTTCATCGCGTCGGGGCGGTTGAGCGTGATCGTCGCGAGTCCGTCGGTCACGTCATAGAGCACGGTGTCGGCCATAGTGGGAGTCCCCTCCGTCGCGGCTCGGACTGCTCGGCAGCGGCAGTCAGCGCTCAGGATGCCGGAGATCATCGGGCCTCGGCATGTGACGTACATCAAAGATTGCGGGCGCGCCGGGGGTCGGCGGGCGGAGAAGTATTGCAGCCGCCTCTCCGAATTGAGGGGGTTTGCGGGAGCGCGTTGCCGAAGGGATGCAGCCCGATGTTGGTCATCGGGTCGTTCGATGCGGGATAATGGCCTGGAAGCAATGTGTTCGATGCCGGTGACACGTGCCTATTCGGGCCGTCGGCTGAGATGAGCTGGTTTCAGGAAGGGGAACGAGCATGGCGGCCATGAAGCCGCGGACGGGCGACGGCCCGCTCGAGGTGACCAAGGAGGGGCGGGGCATCGTCATGCGTGTTCCGCTCGAAGGCGGCGGGCGGCTCGTCGTCGAGCTGACCCCCGACGAAGCCAAGGCGCTGGGTGAGGCCCTGGACAAGGTCACCGTCTGACAAGGGCGGCGCAACCGGCGGTTTCCCGGGGCTGACCCCGGTATCCCCAGCCGTATGACGGCCCCGGCATGGGGCGCGCAGTGAAGGCGCGCCGTGTGTCGGGGCCGTTTCGCATATCCGGTGCTGCGTGGGTCAACCGCGTTTGACGGCGCAGAGCAGTCCGTCACCGACCGGCAACAGGGACGGTACGAGGGTCGTGCTCTCCCTTACGGTCCGCAGGAGTTCCCGCAGCCGCAGTACCTCTGCGGGCTGTACCGCCGAATCGACCGTACGGCCGTCGGCGAAGACCCCTTCGAAGCAGACCAGGCCGCCGGGGCGCAGCAGCCGCAACGATTCAGCGAGGTACTCCAAGCACTCCATCAGGTCGCCGTCGCAGTACACGAGGTCGTATCCGCCGTCCGCGAGCCGGGGCAGTACGTCCAGGGCGCGGCCAGGGATGAAGCGGGCGCGGTTCCCGGCGAAGCCCGCCGCGCGGAACGCCTGCTTGGCGAACGCCTGCCGCTCGGGTTCGAGGTCCACGGTGGTCAGCACCCCGTCGGGGCGCATGCCGTGCAGGAGGTAGATGCCCGACACGCCCGTGCCGGTGCCGATCTCGGCGACCGCTTTGGCGTCCACGGCGGCGGCGAGCAGACGGAGGGCCGAGCCGGTGCCGGTGGTCACCGTGCGGATACCGGCTTCCCGCGCGCGGTCACGGGACCAGTGCAGGGCGGCCTCGGCGCTGTCGTCGATGGTCCCGGCGCCGTACGCCTCGGCGAATGCCAAGCTCGTCTGCCGGTTGCCGGTAATGGCCCTCTCCTGTCCCCGTAGTTGACGCAACCGTGACTGTATCCGCTGCGTGCGGGAACCCGCAGATGGGACTGGACGTTAAGAAGGGGTGGCGGGACGACGGGGGGAGGCACGGTGACGACCGCGCGAGACGCGAACCAGGACGAGAAGCAGGACCAAATGCAGGTCAAAACTGCTTATCCGGAGCTAACGGGCGAGGTGGATATGGTAGGGGCTCTACTGGACACCACCAGAGCCACCAGGGGAGGTGCGGCTGCGGCGGGTGACCGAGGGGTGCTGAGGCGCTTGAAAAGGTCGTTCGCCGAGCCGAAATCCGTGACAAACACCGCTGACCGTTTCCGCCCCCATGGCCCGAAGGGCATGGGCAGGGCCTCCACCGCCGACTCCGCGACCACCGCGACCTTTGCCGCAGACGCGGATGCGCAGGCGTGGACTCCGCCCAGCTGGGAGGAGATCGTCAGCACCCACAGTGCACGGGTCTACCGCCTCGCCTATCGCCTCACCGGCAATCAACACGACGCCGAGGACCTCACCCAGGAGGTGTTCGTCCGCGTCTTCCGTTCGCTGTCGACGTACACCCCCGGCACCTTCGAGGGCTGGCTGCACCGCATCACGACCAACCTCTTCCTGGACATGGTCCGGCGCCGGCAGCGTATTCGCTTCGACGCGCTCGGTGACGACGCGGCCGAGCGGCTCCCCAGCCGCGAGCCCTCCCCGCAGCAGCACTTCAACGACACCCACTTCGACGCCGATGTGCAGCAGGCGCTGGACACCCTGGCGCCGGAGTTCCGCGCCGCGGTCGTGCTGTGCGACATCGAGGGCCTCTCCTACGAGGAGATCGCCGCGACTCTCGGCGTCAAGCTGGGCACGGTCCGCAGCCGGATCCACCGCGGCCGCTCCCATCTGCGCAAGTCCCTCAAGCACCGGGCCCCGGCCACCCGCGCCGAAGAGCGCGAGCAGCGGCGCTCGCTGGCCGTGGTGCCCTCGCAGGAGGTCGGAATCGCGTGAGCGGCAACGGCGGTCCGTCCCCCGCCGAGCAGCATCTCGGCGACCGCCTTGCGGCCCTGGTCGATGGCGAGTTGGGGCATGACGCGCGCGAGCGGGTGCTCGCGCATCTCGCGACCTGCGGCAAATGCAAGGCCGAGGCCGACGCCCAGCGTCGGCTGAAAAATGTCTTCGCCCAGGCGGCACCGCCCGGGCCGTCCGAGGGCCTGCTGGCACGTCTCCAGCAACTGCCCGGTGGCGACCCCGAGGGTCCCGGCAGCCGGCTCGGCAACGGCGCGCTCGGACGCGGCGACTTCGGGCGCGGCGACTTCGCCAGAGGCGGCAGCGCGTTCCGCTACGTCCCCTCCGGTGGTCACTCCGGCCATGCCATGGCGGCGCTTCCCACCCAGTCGCGCGGCCGCGGCTTCCGGGTGCACGAGGTCGACCGTCCCGCACAGCGGCGGCGGTTCGCCTTCGCGGCGGCCGGCGCGGTCTCCCTCGCGGCCTTCGCACTGGGCGGCGCCCTCCCCCTGGAAGCGGCCGTCGACCTGCCCGGCGGACGCGTCGACAGCGGCGGCACGACCGTCACCCCGCTGAGCGTCAACCCGGCCGCCGACAGCGGTTCCCTGCTCCGCGGCGCGGAGTTCGCCGCCAAGAACTCCGACGGGCAGCCGTCCGGCGGCCCGACCCTGGCCCCGGCCCCCAGCGCCATGGCCCTGTACGGCCCCGGTGCGGCACCCCCCGCCCCCTATGCGACGGCGTCGGCACCGCCCTCCGCGCCGGCCGGCCGCTTCGGCCTCTCCCCGCTGATAGCCGGGAGCGGTCCGGCGTCGCCGTATCACCTCGCGCCCCTGACCACCGCGACCGGCAACTCCCCGGTGCGGAAGAACCCGCCGGCGCTCCCGCCGCTGGAGCCCAAGCGTCCGCTGATCGGCTCCGCGGCCGCGGCGGGCCCCTTCGCCGAGGGCGGAGCCTCCGCCCGGCGCTGACCGTCCCCTGCGCGGCCCCACACGGAACTGGTTGAATCCCTGTGGGGCGGCGCACCCCTGAGCGGGCGCGTCCGCGAGGTGGTGGTGGCCCGCGCACGACGCGGGCGAACTCTGGGGAGAGCATGGACGACGGTAAGGCCGCCGGGTCGAAGCTGAAGTGGTGGAGCCGTCCGGGGAGCAGCACGGGCACGGAACCGTCCGCCGAGGCCGGCCCGCAGACCCCGCCGCCCGCCGACAGTCCGTCGGGCGGAACGCGGACCGAGGGCTCCGGCACGTCCGACGTGCACCACAGCGGCGAGGACTGGATCGTGCGTCCGCCCGAGCGGGGAGACGCACCGGGCGCAGCGGCAGGTTCGCCGGACGGGTCCGCACCGGCCGGTGCCGTGGTGGCCGATGCCGCCGAGGCGCCGACCGCCCGGCTGCCCCACGTGCCGGGCACGTCCGCCGGGCAGCAGGAAGAGGACTGGACCGTGCGCCCGCCGGAGCCGCGGAACGGTGCGGGGGCGCCCGGGTCGCCCGCAGCTTCCGAGACGGCCGAAGTGGCCGGGCCCGCCGATGAGTTGACGGTGGCGTCGGGTACGGCAGCCGGGGCCGGGTCGAGCCAGGAGGCTGCCTCGGCCGTGGACGGCCGGACCGGCGGTACGCGCCCGGACCCGGGGACCGTGACGCTCGGGCGGGTGCGTGCGGACCTACCGGATGAGGCCGTTCTGCCTGCCCGCACCCCGGGCGACGAGGCCACGACGGCCACGATGGCCACCACGGCCGCCCCCGCCACGGCGGCCACCGCTGCCGTCCCCGCCGCCCAAGCCACCCCGACACCGTCCGCCGCCCCCGCCCCGACCGAGCCCCCGGCCGCCGCGCCCCAGCAGCCCCTGCATGCCGAGGACCCCTACGGCACCCCTCCTTACGGTGGTCCCGGGCCCTGGGCGCCCGCGCCGCCCGTGCAGCGGCCGATGGCGACGCCCGCACAGGGCACGGTGCTTCCGCCGCAGCCCGCCCCCGGGCAGGCCACCGCCCCCGCGCAGACAGCCGCCCCCGGGGCCACCGGCTCACAGAGCGCCCCCATGGATGCCCCGGCCGGGCCCGCCGCCGGACCCGACGCGCCGCAGGAGGGCACGGACGGCGCCTTCATCCCCCACCCCGGCGACGGCGGCCCCCGCCCGGCCTCGGCAACCGCGCCCTACGCATCCGGCCCGCAGCCCGGCACGACAGGACCCGGTGACCACGGCCCGACCTCACCGACCGCGCCCCACGCACCCGGCCCCCACGCACCCGCCCCCGGCGCCCCCGCCGTCCCCCACCCGGCCTCGGCACCCACGCCCCACGCCCCCGGCCCCCACCCCGCCCCCACCAACCACGGCCCGACCCTCGCCCACGCCCCCATCCCCGGCCAGGCCCCCGGCACCCCCAACCCCACCCCCCAAGGCGCCTGGCACCACTACGACCCCTGGAGCGCGCCCTTGCAGGGCGGCGGGCCCGTGCCGCCGCCGGCTCTCCGCCGCACCCGCCGGGGACCGCTGGTCGCCGGGGCGGTGGCGCTCGCTCTGCTGGCAGGTGGCGTCGGGGGTGGCATCGGCGCGTATGTCGAGCGGTACGGCGGGCTCAGTGACATCCAGCTGTCGCAGTCGGGGGCCGATGAGGGGGGACGTAAGCCCGACAGCGTTGCCGGGATCGCGCAGACCGCCTTGCCGGGGGTGGTCACCATCCACGTGCGGGGGAGCGCCGAGCAGGGGACCGGGACCGGCTTCGTCCTCGATCACCAGGGGCACATCCTCACCAACAACCACGTGGTCGAACCGGCCGGCAGCGGCGGCGAGATCTCGGTGACCTTCAGCGGCGGCCAGACGGCCAAGGCGAAGGTCGTCGGCCGGGACGGTGGCTACGACCTCGCCGTCGTCCAGGTGGAGGGCGTGGCGGGGCTCCGGCCGCTCACCCTCGGCAACTCCGACTCGGTGCGGGTCGGCGACCCGGTGGTGGCGATCGGCGCACCGTTCGACCTCGCCAACACCGTCACGTCCGGAATCATCAGCGCCAAGCAGCGCCCGATCACCGCGGGCGGCAAGAAGGGCGACGGCAGCGATGTGTCCTATGTGGACGCCCTGCAGACCGATGCCCCCATCAACCCCGGCAACTCCGGCGGTCCGCTGGTGGACGCCAAGGCACGGGTGATCGGCATCAACAGCGCCATCCGCGCGGCCGACAGCGGCGGCGGCCCGGACGGCGACAGCCAGGCCCAGGGCGGCAGCATAGGGCTGGGTTTCGCCATACCCATCAATCAGGCCAAGCGGGTGGCCGAGGAGCTGATCAACTCCGGCCGGGCGACACACCCGGTGATCGGCGTCACGCTGGAGATGGAGTACGCGGGCGACGGCGCGCGGGTCGGTGAGCACAGCAAGGACGGCCGGCAGCCGGTCCTGCCGGGCGGCCCCGGCGCCAAGGCCGGGATCAAGGCCGGCGACGTGATCACCAAGGTCGACGGCGCCCCCGTGCACAGCGGTGAGGAGCTGATCGTCAAGATCCGCAGCCACCGGCCCGGCGACACGCTGGTGCTGACCGTCCAGAGGGGCGGTAAGGAGCGGTCCGTCCGGCTCAGCCTCGGATCCTCCAGCACGGGCTGATCGTTTGCATGGTGTTGGGGCGGGCGACTCCCGCCCGACGTGTGGGGCCAGGTACCGTGATAGGCGGCCTGGCCCCTAGGCCACCGAAGGCCGCGGATAACCCAAGGAGCTGCAAGGTGTTCTTCGACATAGGACCCCTCGAGCTGGTGGCGCTCGTGATCCTTGCCGTGCTCATCTTCGGTCCGGACAAGCTCCCCAAGGTCATCCAGGACGTGATGTCCTTCGTCCGCAAGGTCCGGGCGTTCTCGGACAGCGCCAAGGAAGACATCCGCAGCGAGCTGGGGCCGGAGTTCAAGGACTTCGAGTTCGAGGACCTCAAGCCCAAGAACTTCGTGCGCAAGCACGTCCTGGAGAAGGACGAGTACGGCCTCAAGGACCTTCAGGAGATCCGTAACGGCTTCGACCTGAAGAAGGAGATGGCCGAGGTCACCGACGCCGTCCACAGCGACGACAGCGCCTCCTCCGCCACGCCCTCGAACGGCTCGGGTCCGAGCCTGTCCAAGGAGTCCCCGGCCGCCTCCGCCGGGCGCCCCGACATGGTCAAGAGGACCGCTCAGCCGGACGAGCGTCCGCCGTTCGACGCCGACGCCACCTGACACACACCGGTATGACTGTCTGTGTGGAAGCCTATGGCTATGCTCCGGGTGTCCGGGGTTCGGTCGCCTGAGGGGGGCGGGCCGCCCACGACGCAGGGCAACAAGGAGGCTCCGCGCAGATGGAGACGACCAGTCCGTCAGCGACACATGAGGCGGCCGCCGGCGTCGGCCGGAAGGTCGACGGCTATCTGCTGGCCGCGTTCCCGTGGTACGGCCTCGACGAGGCGTTCACCGGTCCGCGCTGGCTGATGCAGGTCGGCGCGGCCGCGGACGGCACCGTCGAGCACGGTGCCACCGGCCACGGCGAGGAGCCCACCATCAAGGTGGAGCCGCCGCAGGACGAGCGGTTCGCGGTCGTGGTGACGGTCGCCAGCCGCCCCGTGCGGCGCAGCGGTGACGGCACCGGCGTCCTGGAGGCGACCTCGGTCTCGACGGCCGCCTGGCTCGCCGGGTCGGGGCTGCTCGCGCAGACCTGGCCGACCCAGATGGACCGGACACTGCGCCAGGACTGGCTGGACCAGCAGACGATGCTCGCCTGGGAGCTGGCCGACGATCTCGGCGGCGGAAGCTGGAGCGAGCTGATGCTGCCGGTGGACGGGGTGCCCACGTCGTTCGCCTACCGCGAGTCCGAGTACGGCTGGGTGCTGGCCGGCTCGGCGGGCGAGGGCTCCGAGGACGTGCACATCGGCGCCTACGGGCGGGGGATGAGCGCGTACGGGCTGGGGTTCTCGGTGATCAAGGACCTGTCCGCGTACGAGGGCTGAGCCGGGGCGCAGGCCGGGCGGCACCGGGGAGCCGGACGGCCGCGCGCGGCAGCAAGGCAGCGAAAGGGGCGGACCCGTAAGGGCCCGCCCCTTTCCACATCAGCCGGGAGCCGACAGCCGGGAGGCCGCCGCGCCGCCCGCCGGCTCAGAACTTGTTGCGCGGGGTGATCCCCAGCGACATCCCGGACAGGCCCCGCTGGCGGCCGCCCAGCTTGCCCGCGATGGTGCGGATCGCCGAGCCGGCCGGGGAGTCGGGGTCGGTCAGCACGACCGGCTTGCCCTCGTCGCCGCCCTCGCGCAGCCGGACATCGATCGGGATGGCGCCGAGCACCGGTACCTGGGTGCCGGTCGTCTTCGTCAGGCCCTCGGCGACCCGCTCGCCGCCGCCGGTACCGAAGACATCGACCATCTCGTCGCAGTGCGGGCAGGGCAGCCCGGACATGTTCTCGACCACGCCGACGATCTTCTGGTGGGTCTGCACGGCGATCGAACCGGCCCGCTCGGCGACCTCGGCGGCGGCCTGCTGCGGGGTGGTGACGACGAGGATCTCGGCGTTCGGGACGAGCTGGGCCACCGAGATGGCGATGTCGCCGGTGCCCGGGGGCAGGTCCAGGAGGAGGACGTCCAGGTCGCCCCAGTAGACGTCGGCGAGGAACTGCTGGAGCGCGCGGTGCAGCATCGGGCCGCGCCAGACGACGGGGGCGTTGCCGGGGGTGAACATGCCGATCGAGATGACCTTCACGCCGTTCGCCGACGGCGGCATGATCATGTTCTCGACCTGGGTGGGCTTGCCGTAGGCGCCCAGCATGCGGGGCACCGAGTGGCCGTAGATGTCGGCGTCCACGACACCGACCTTCAGGCCGTCGGCCGCCATCGCCGCGGCGAGGTTGACCGTCACCGACGACTTGCCGACGCCGCCCTTGCCGGAGGCGACGGCGTAGACCCGGGTCAGCGAGCCGGGCTGGGCGAACGGCACCTCACGCTCGGCGGTGCCGCCGCGCAGCGACGTCGCCAGCTCCTTGCGCTGCTCGTCGCTCATCACGTCCAGCTCGACGGCGACGGAGGTGACGCCCTCGACCCGCTCGACGGCCTCGCGCACATTGCTGGTGATCGTCTCGCGCATCGGGCAGCCGGAGACGGTCAGATAGACCACCACCGCCACCGCGCCGTCCGCCGCGATGTCCACCGATTTGACCATCCCCAGCTCGGTGATGGGGCGGTGGATCTCGGGGTCGTTCACCGTCGCGAGCGCTTCGCGGACCGCGTCCTCGCTCGGGGTGGCGCCATGGGGCGTGTCGGTAGCCATGACCCGATGGTACGGCTCATGAGGCGGCCTCCGGAAAGGCCGTCAGCGGTCGCGTTCGTCACTCTCCGCGTCAGCGGGCTGCCGCAGCTCCAGGTCCCGGAGCATGTCCTGGAGCTCGGAGCGGATCCAGTCGCGGGTGGCGACCTCGCCGAGCCCGAGCCGCAGCGCCGCGATCTCCCGGGTCAGATACTCGGTGTCGGCGATGGAGCGCTCGTTCTGCTTGCGGTCCTGTTCGTGGGTGACCCGGTCGCGGTCGTCCTGGCGGTTCTGCGCCAGCAGGATCAGCGGCGCGGCGTACGAGGCCTGGAGCGACAGCGCCAGCGTCAGAAAGATGAACGGGTACGTGTCGAAGCGCAGCCCGCTGGGCGCGGTGATGTTCCAGATGACCCACAGGATGATGGTGACGGTCATCCAGACGATGAAGCGGCCGGTCCCCAGGAAGCGGGCGATCTTCTCCGAGAGCCGCCCGAAGGCCTCCGGGTCGTACTCCGGCAGGAACGTACGGCGCGGGGCGCGCGGCAGGTCGAGGCGCACCCGCGGCCGGTCCACGGCGCCCCGGCGCAGCGCGGAGGCGCCGTTCGCCCGCGACCGCTCCCTGCCGCCGTCCCGCTCCTCAGCGCCCATGCTCGGCCTTCCCGAGGCGGCCGTTGCCGGTCAGCCCGGCCGTCGCCGAGCCGTGCAGCCCGTCTTCCCGCCAGTCGTCCGGCAGCAGATGGTCCAGCACGTCGTCGACCGTGACCGCGCCCAGCAGGGCCCCGCTCTCGTCCACGACCGGCGCGGCGACCATGTTGTACGCGGCCAGATAGCTGGTCACCTCCGGCAGCGGGGTGTCCGGCGGCAGGGCCGGCAGATCGGTGTCGGCGATCGAGCTGACCAGGGTGAACGGCGGGTCGCGCAGCAGCCGTTGGAAGTGCACCAGGCCCAGGTACTTGCCGGTGGGGGTCTCGTCCGGGGGCCGGCAGACATAGACCTGGGCGGCCAGGGCGGGGGACAGGTCCGGGTCGCGGACCCGGGCCAGCGCGTCCGCGACGGTGGCGTCCGGCCGCAGCACGATCGGCTCGGTGGTCATCAGCCCGCCCGCGGTCCGCTCCTCGTACGACATCAGCCGCCGGACATCCGCGGCCTCCTCCGGCCGCATCAGCGCCAGCAGCCGCTCCTTCTCCTCCTCCGGCAGCTCGGAGAGCAGATCGGCGGCGTCGTCCGGGTCCATCGCCTCCAGGACGTCGGCGGCCCGCTCGTCCTTCAGCTTGCCGAGGATCTCCACCTGGTCGTCCTCCGGCAGCTCCTCCAGGACGTCGGCGAGCCGGTCGTCGTCGAGGGCCGCGGCGACCTCGGCCCGCCGCTTGGCGGAGAGATGGTGCAGCACCCCGGCCAGGTCGGCAGGCCGCAGCTGTTCGAAGGTGGCGAGCAGGCTCTCCGCGCCCTGCCCGTGCTCCTCCAGCGAGAAGCCGGTCACCGCCGACCACTCCACGGTCAGCGCCTCGCCCTTGCGGCGCAGCGCCCCGCCCTTCCCCTTCCGTACGAAGACCTTGTCGATCTCCCAGTCGCGGCGGGCCGGCAGCTGGGTGATGCCGATATCGAGGACGGTGACCTCCTCACCGGTCTCCACCAGCCGCACCCGCCGGTCGAGCAGCTCGCCGAGCACCAGCGTCTCGGACGCCCGCTGTTCGAAGCGCCGCATGTTGACCACGCCGGTGATGACGATCTGGCCGGAGTCCACCCCGGTCACCCGCGTCATGGGGACGAAGATCCGGCGCCGGCTGATCACCTCGACGACCACGCCGAGCAGCCGCGGCGGACGGTCGCCGACCCGGAGCAGCGCGACGAGGTCCCGCAGCCGGCCGACCTGGTCGCCGTGGGGGTCGAAGACGGCGCTGCCGGCGAGGTGGGAGACGAAGACCCGGGGCGTCACGACTGCCATGCGGAGCGCCGCCCTTCTCCCGTTCGGCCCGAAATAGGGCATCAATCCGGGTTCAGGCTAACGCGCCCGGCTCTGCGCCGCCCCGGTGAGAGAGGCCGTAGGGTGACCGCCACGCACCCCGCCGACGACCCGGCGCGGCCCAGGTACGCTGCCGTACTGCTGCCGAGATCACCCGCATCAGGAGGCCGAGCCGACGTGAGCGCAATCCCCCCGGGGTCCGGCCCCCGACCCCTGCCCGGAACCCGTCGTACGGGACGGGCTGCGCTCGCGGGGGCGGTCTGCGCGGCACTGGCCGTGGCGCTGACCGGCTGCGGCGGGGAGACCGATCCGGACGCCGGCACCAACGGCATGGGAAAGCTGCCCGCCGCGAAGGTCGAGGCCAAGGCCAAGGCCGCGGCCCAGCGCGCCGAGACGGTGCACCTGTCCGGCAATGTCGTCAGCCAGGGCCGCACCTACAAGCTCGATATGAGCCTGGCGAAGGACGGGGCCAAGGGCGAGCTGACCACCAAGGCGGCCGCCTTCCAGCTGCTGCGGGTCGGCGAGTCCCTCTATCTGAAGGCGGACGCGGCCTTCTGGGCCGGCGAGAAGAGCGCCGGGTCGGGCACGCCCGACCAGGCGGCGGCGCAGAAGCTCGGCGGCAAATACGTCAAGGTGCCCGCCAAGGACCCGGTCTACCAGCGCTTCAGCGGCTTCACCGACAAGGACACCCTGCTCGCCGGACTGCTCGGTCTGCACGGCAAGCTGACCGCCGGTGACCGCGGTGACCTCGACGGGGTCCGCACCATCCGGCTCACCGCCGGCGCGGGCTCCGGCGGCACCCTCGATGTCTCGCTGGAGGGCACGCCCTACCCGCTGCGGCTCCACCGGGCCGGCGGCGCGGGCGTGGTGCGGATGGGGGACTGGGGCAAGAGCGTGGACCTCAAGGCCCCGGACAAGGACCAGGTCGTGGACTACGGCACCCGGATCTCCGGCGGGGGCCACTAGGCCTCCCGTCGCGGCTCACCGGATCACACCCGGCCGACGGACGGGCCGGGGCCCCGGGGCTCAGCCCTTGCGTCCCCGTCGCAGCAGCTTCGGCAGCGCGGCCGGGGCGGGGCGCCGGGTGATCGCGGGGCTCGCCAGTGCCGGTACGGCATGCGACTCGTCCGGCATCTGTCCGGGGCGCTGGGTGGTCTCCCCGGTCGGCTCCAGCCGCAGCACCCGGCACTCGCGCGCCCAGCGCTCCGTGAGGGTGTCCGCGTCCGGCGCGTTCAGCCGCTTGCCCTTGAGCTCGTCGACCGCGGCCCGCCAGGCATCGCTCTCCGGCGCCAGCTCGACGACCCGGGCCTGCCAGGCGACCAGCCGGCCGCCCTTGTCCTTGCTGCGGACGGTGACCGTCGCCGTCCCGCCGTCGGTCAGCCCGAGGTCGGCCAGCGGCTGCTCGCCGGCGCCGTCCCCGATGAGGCAGGCGCCTCCGTCGAGCCACAGATGCCACAGCGCACGGGACGGGCCGGCCGTCCCCCGTACCCAGACGAGGCCGGACTTCTTCGTGGCCTCTTCGATGAGCGCCCGATCGTGCAGGGCCTGCGACACGGTCTCCGTCATACGGCTCAGCCTAATCGCCCCTGCCCTGGGCGACCGGGGCCGCCCAGGCGCTGAGATGCGCGAACGCGCGGGCGGCACCGGCGGGCGGCGCCGATCGGTGGCCCGGCACCGGGGTCACAGCCACCCGTTGCGCTTGAACCCGCGGTGGATGCCGACACAGATCGCGGCCGTCACCAGCAGCACCGCCGGGTAGCCGTACTCCCAGTGCGTCTCCGGCATGTAGTCGAAGTTCATGCCGTAGATCCCGGCGATCATCGTCGGTACGGCGAAGATCGCCGCCCAGGCCGTGATCTTGCGCATGTCCTCGTTCTGCGCGACGGCGGCCTGCGCGAGATTGGCCTGAAGGATGGAGTTGAGCAGATCGTCGAAGGACAGCACCTGCTCATTGACCCGCGCCAAGTGGTCGGCGACATCCCGGAAGTACTTCTGGATGTCGGAGTCCACCAGCCGCATCGGACGCTCACTCAGCAGCTGCATCGGCCGCAGCAGCGGCGACACCGCCCGCTTGAACTCCAGCACCTCACGCTTGAGTTGGTAGATCCGCCCGGCGTCGCCGCCCTTCGGGGAGCCCTTGCCGTTGGTGCCGGAGCTGAACACATCGATCTCCACCTCATCGATGTCGTCCTGCACCGCACCGGCCACCGCCATATAGCCGTCGACGACCTGGTCGGCGATGGCGTGCAGCACCGCGGACGGCCCCTTGGCCAGCAACTCCGGGTCGTCCTGGAGCCGGTGCCGCAGCGCGCGCAGCGAACCCTGGCCGCCGTGCCGCACCGTCACGATGAAGTCCCGGCCGGTGAAGCACATCACCTCACCGGTCTCCACGACCTCACTGGTCGCGGTCAGCTCGGTGTGCTCGACGTAGTGGACCGTCTTGAAGACGGTGAACAGGGTCTCGTCGTAACGCTCCAGCTTGGGCCGCTGGTGGGCGTGCACGGCGTCCTCGACGGCGAGCGGGTGCAGCCCGAACTCCTGGGCGATACCGGCGAATTCGGCCTCGGTCGGCTCATGCAGGCCGATCCAGGCGAAGCCGCCCTCGGTGCGCACACTCGTCATCGCCTCGGCCGGGGTGACGTGCTCGCTCACCCGGCGGCCCTCGCGGTAGACACCGCAGTCGACGATGGCGCTGTTCACACAGGCCGGGGCGGACTCGTAGGGGTACGGACGGTCATCGCGCCGCCGGGACGGACGGACGGCGGCGCGCAGGTCGCGGATCATCGACATGGCAGGCTCCTTCACGGGCCGGCCGTCAGCGCGGGCGCGGGGGGGGGCAACGCTGCCCGGAACGTGGACGTACGAGGCGTCATCGGCTGTACGTCCGCAAAGCGGGCGGCGCTCCGTGCGGTGACACTGACGGCAGTTCGCAGAAAACACGGAACAAAGAGTCGAAGGCGCTCTTCCGGCATCTACTTCCGGCGCAAAGGTGCTTCCCTGGTTTCGCCGCTGAGCGGCGGGGTACGGAAGCTCTCGGATCAGGAGATTCGCTGCGCGAGGGAAATGACGGGAGAACTATCGGTACTGCACGGTCGACTCGGATCCACCGCAGCCCCACCTCCTCCGGCCGGTCCCCGTTGGGGGACGACGTCATTCCCTGACCAGACGGCAAGGCTATCAGCCGCCTGATGCGTTGCGGTGCCGCTTTGCCGGTTCCATACGAAGAACGGGCGCGCCGCACAGCAGCACATGGAGGGGTGACGGCCGAACGGGTGACCGGCCGTATGCTCGCGCCATGTCTGACGTTCTTGAGCTGGTCGAGGCCCGGTTGCGGACCACCCTGGGCGAGCCGGACGCGCGCGCCGCCGTCACTTTCCTCGGGACCGACCGTATCGAGGTCCTCCGCTTCGTGGACAGCGGGGTGGTCCGTTACGCCACGCTCGGGATGTCCGCGCAGCCCATGGCCGACCCCACGACCGTAGTGGCCGATCCGCTCCGCGGTCCGCGCGCCGAACTCGTGCTGTCCGTAAGGGGCGGCCTCGCCGACACCGACAAGGTGCTCCGGCCGCTCGCCGTGCTCGCCGCGTCCCCGCAGGTCGAAGGGGTGGTCGTGGCGCCCGGCGCCTCGCTGGACGTGGGTGAACCGCTGTGGCCGGGTGCGACGTTCACCTCGGTGCTGGTCGCGGCACCCGGTGGTCTCGTCGAGGATCTCGAACTGGACGAGCCGCGGGAGCCGGTCCGTTTTCTGCCGCTGCTGCCGATGACGCCCAACGAGGCGGCCTGGAAGCGGGTGCACGGCGCCGAGGCGCTGGAGAAGCGCTGGCTGGAGCACGGCACGGATCTGCGCGATCCGCTGCGCACGGGCGTGCCGCTCGACTGATCCGCGCGCTGCCGGTAGCGGTACGCCCCGTCGGCTCTCCGGGAGGGAGGGCCGACGGGGTGTCAGTTTGCTTGCGGAGCAGGGCGGGGCTGGGCGGCCCCGGTGTGCCTCAGCGCGCGAAGGCGGTGACCCCGTCCTTCGTCGCGTGCCGTGGTGCCTGCTCCTCGGCCCGGATGGTCAGTGCGCGGCGCCGGACGGCGACGATGCCGGCGCCGAGCACCGCGGCCACGGCCGCGACCACGAAGGGGAGATGGATATCGGTCCACTCCTCGATCTTGGGCGCGAGGAACGGCGCGGCCGCCGCCGCGAACCAGCGCACGAAGTTGTAGCCGGCGCTCGCCACCGGGCGCGGTGCGTCCGAGACGCCCAGCGCCAGTTCCGTGAAGACGGTGTTGTTCAGGCCGATGAAGGCGCCGGCCAGGACGGTGCACACGACCGCGGTGGTGTGGTCGCCGTAGCCCAGCACGACCAGATCGGCGGCGAGCAGCAGCAGCGAGGCGCACAGCACCTTCAGTGAGCCGAAACGGTGCTGGAGCCGCGGCGCCACGATCACCGAGAACACCGCGAGCAGCACACCCCAGGCGAAGAAGACGCCGCCCGATGCGTAGGGGGACATGTTCAGCACGAACGGGGTGAAGGCCAGCACCGTGAAGAACGCGTAGTTGTAGAAGAAGGCGGCGGTGGCGGTGGCGGCCAGCCCGCCGTGGCCGAGCGCCTTGACCGGGGCGAGCAGCGAGGTCTTGGCGGCGGGCCTCGGCTGCTCCTTGAGGAAGACCGTGATGGCGAGGAAGCCGACGGCCATCAGCACGGCGGTCCCGAAGAACGGGTAGCGCCACTTCAGGTCGCCGAGGACCGCGCCCAGCAGCGGGCCGCAGGCCATCCCGAGCCCCAGCGCGGACTCGTACAGCAGGATCGCCGCGCTGCTCCCGCCGGCCGCCGCGCCGACGATGACCGCCAGCGCCGTCGAGACGAACAGGGCGTTGCCCAGGCCCCAGCCCGCCCGGAAGCCGACCAGTTCGCCGACCGACCCGGACATTCCGGAGAGCGCCGCGAAGACCACCACGAGCGCCAGCCCGGCCAGCAGCGTCTTGCGGCCGCCGATACGGCTGGAGACGAAGCCGGTGACCAGCATCGCGACGGCGGTGATCAGGAAGTAGGAGGTGAAGAGGAGGGAGACCTGGCTGTTGGTGGCGTGCAGGCCGCGGGCGATCGAGGGGAGGATCGGGTCGACGAGGCCGATGCCCATGAAGGCCACGACCGAGGCGCCCGCCGTGGCCCAGACGGCCTTCGGCTGGCGGAGCAGGGAGGTGCCGCCCTCCTCGAACGGATCGTGCGCGCCGCCGTGGCCGCCGTTCACCGTGCCGCTCATGCTGCGGTTCCCCTTCCTGTTGCCGGTTGCGTATCCCTGGTCCGTGGCGGCCGGTGCGGCCGCCGAGATCGTTGACGTTTACACACAATAAGTTAGGCCATCTAAAGAATGCAAGCTGCAACTAGTTGTTCGGCGGGGGTGAACGGACCTCGGGGCGCGGTCAAATGCGCGCCGGCGCAAGTGATTCGGGGCACACCGGTCGGGTGATCGTCCTTGACGTGGCGGCGGGGCTGGAGGACCGTTGGTCCCTATGAGGGGCGAACCCAGTTGCCCGAAGTGCGGAGGCCGGGTAAGGGCGCCCGGTCTCTTCTCCGACACCTGGCAGTGCGCCCTGCACGGCACCGTGCATCCGCTCCAGCCGGTCGTCCCGCCGAGCGTCGAGGCGCTCGGCGTTGTCGTGCGCCGCGCCCAGGTGCCCGTATGGATGCCCTGGCCGCTGCCGGTCGGCTGGCTGTTCACCGGGGTGGCCTGCGCCGGTGACGACCGCAGCGGCGGCCGGGCGACCGCGGTGGCCTGCACGGGCCCCGGCCCGCTCGGCGGCCCCGGCGAACTGCTCCTGATCGCCGAGGAACTGGGCGTTGGACTCGGCGCGCGCTACGCCGGTATCGACGGCCCCGACCCCGGCCCGCACCTCTGCGTCGACAAGCACCCGCACGGCAAGGTGCTCGCCGCCGGCCGCCCGACCCCGCTGTGGCACCTCGAGGACACGCCCCCGGACCGCGCGGTCTTCGCGGGCGAGGCGCGCGGGCTGTGGCTCTGGGCGATCGCCTGGCCCGAGCAGTCGGGGCTGATGATGTACGACGAGCTGGTGCTGACCGATCTGCGCGAGGCCGGCGCCGAGGTGGATCTGCTGCCGTGCGGGGCGCTCTCACCGCGGATCCTGGGCTGACGGCCGGGCGCCATCGCCGGGGCCGGGAGCCATCCGGCCGCCCGGTATCCTTCTGAGGTCCCCCTACGGTGTACCTGTCCCCGGAGTTTCCCCGGGCCCCGTCCCCCGCCCGTCCCGCAGCAGTCTGGAGTCCGCGTCGTGCGTATCGATCTGCACACCCACTCCACGGCCTCCGACGGTACGGACACCCCCGCCGAGCTGGTGCGCAACGCCGCGGCCGACGGGCTGGACGTCGTCGCGCTGACCGACCACGACACCGTCGGCGGCCACGCCGAGGCGCGGGCGGCGCTGCCCGCGGGGCTGACGCTGATCACCGGCGCCGAACTCTCCTGCCGGCTCGACGGGGTGAGCCTCCACATGCTCGCCTACCTCTTCGACCCCGAGGAGCCCGAGCTCGCCCGCGAGCGGGAACTGGTGCGGGACGACCGGGTGCCGCGGGCCCAGGGCATGGTCGCCAAGCTGCGGGACCTCGGGGTGCCCATCACCTGGGAGCAGGTCGCCCGGATCGCCGGGGACGGCGCCGTGGGACGGCCGCATATCGCCACCGCCCTCGTCGACCTGGGCGTGGTGCCCTCCGTCTCCGACGCGTTCTGCGCCGACTGGCTGGCCAACGACGGCCGGGCGTACGTGGAGAAGCACGAACTCGATCCGTTCGACGCGATCCGGCTGGTCAAGGCGGCGGGCGGGGTCACCGTCTTCGCGCATCCCCTGGCCGTCAAGCGCGGCAGCTGCGTACCGGAGAGCGCGATCGCCGAACTGGCCGCGGCCGGTCTCGACGGCATCGAGGTCGACCACATGGACCACGACGCCCCGACCCGCGCGCGGCTGCGCGGGATGGCCGCCGACCTCGGCCTGCTGACCACCGGCTCCAGTGACTACCACGGCAGCCGTAAGACCTGTCGCCTCGGCGAATACACCACCGACCCCGAGATCTACGGCGAGATCGTGCGCCGCGCGACCGGCGCCTTCCCCGTTCCCGGCACCGGGGGCTGACCCCGCCGCGGCCGCTGCCGCACCATGTGCCCCGGTCCGCCGGACCGTCCCCACACCGGGCCGTTCTCCGTCCGGGCGAGGCGCAGGCCCCTGCCTGCCCGCCGCCCCACCACCCCCTCCTTACGGGCCCGCGCCCACCGCGCCGGTCCGTGGTTGCTCCCGTACCACCTCTCGCAAGGCCATCACCGTGTTCGACGTCGCCGTCTTCAGTACTCTGTTCGTCACCCTGTTCGTGATCATGGATCCGCCGGGCATCACTCCGATCTTCCTGGCCCTGACCTCCGGCCGGCCGGCCAAGGTGCAGCGCCGGATGGCCTGGCAGGCCGCCGCCGTCGCCTTCTGTGTCATCGCCCTCTTCGGCCTCTTCGGGCGGCAGATCCTGGGGCGGCTGCACATCTCCACGCCCGCGCTGATGATCGCGGGCGGGCTGCTGCTCCTGCTGGTCGCGCTGGATCTGCTGACCGGGAAGTCGGAGGAGCCGACCCAGACCAAGGACGTCAATGTGGCGCTGGTGCCGCTGGGGATGCCGCTGCTGGCCGGGCCCGGGGCGATCGTGTCGGTGATCCTCGCGGTGCAGCACGCCCACGGGGTCGCCGCGCAGATCTCCGTCTGGGCGGCCATCGCGGCGATCCATGTGGTGCTGTACGTCGTGATGCGGTTCTCGCTGGTGATCATCCGCGTGATCAAGGACGGCGGAGTGGTCCTGGTCACGCGGCTGGCGGGCATGATGCTCTCCGCGCTGGCCGTGCAGCAGATCATCAACGGCGTTCTCCAGGTGATCCAGGCGGCGGCCTGACGCCCGCACTGCCGCAGAACGCGCGGCGCCCCCGTACGGCCAGTGCGTACGGGGGCGTTCGTGCGGGTGCGGCCGATCGGCGGCCGGCTGCCGGCCCGGCGCGTTACCGGGCGGCGGAACGGGTGCTAACGGACGGCGGTGTCGGCCGGGCGGATATAGATGCGCTGGCCGGTTGAGGCGGCCTGCTGCACGATCCGGTTGACGGAGGCGGCGTCCACGACGGTGCTGTCCACGGCGGTGCCGTCGACATCGTCCAGGCGCATGATCTCGAAGCGCATACGGCTTCTCCCTTCGTCTGATCCTCCTGCGGAGAACTCCTTGGGTCGGCGCTGCCCGGCGTCACTGCCGGGCGCTCCATACAGGGGAACGCCCTACCCAGTGCAATCATTCCCTACGCTAAAGAAAATTTTCGACGGTCTAAGTACGCCTGGCCGAGAACGGTTGTGCCCGCAGAGTGACCGCCCGGACAATGGGTCCGGTATGAATGACGTCCAGCCCACGGGCCCCACCGACCTCACCGCACTCGCCGCCGGGATCGAGCGCACCAACGAGCTGCTCACCCGGGTACTCGCCGAGGTCGCCACCACCCCGTCCACCCACGCGGCCTTCGTGGACGCGGGCTATGTCTACGCCGCCGCGGGACGGCTGGTCGCCGGCACGGAGGACCGCAAGGCCTTCGATCTGGACGCGGAAGGGCTCATCGATGCCTTCATCGACCGGGCCCGGATGATCTTCCCGGACAGCCGGCTGCTCCGCGTCTACTGGTACGACGGCGCCCGCCGCCGGATCCACACCCAGGAGCAGCAGCGGATCGCCGAGCTGCCCGACGTGAAGGTCCGGCTCGGCAACCTCAACGCCAACAACCAGCAGAAGGGCGTCGACTCCCTGATCCGCTCGGACCTGGAGTCGCTGGCCCGGCACCGGGCGATCAGCGACGCGGTGCTGATCGGCGGCGACGAGGACCTGGTCTCCGCGGTCGAGGCGGCCCAGGGCTACGGCGCACGCGTGCACCTGTGGGGCATCGAGGCCGCCGGCGGCCGCAATCAGGCCGAGCCGCTGCTGTGGGAGGTCGACAGCACCCGCACCTTCGACCTGGAGTTCTGCAAGCCGTACGTCACCCGGCGGGCCGGCGTCGAATGTGACCAGACGGTGGGCGAGGGGCCGGCGCCCAGCCGCGAGGACGTCCGCTTCGTCGGCGCGCAGGTCGCCGCCCAGTGGCTGTCGGAACGCGGCCGCGAGTGGGTGGCCGGACTGCTCCCCGGTCACCCGTATCTGCCCGGCGCCGTCGACCAGGAACTCCTGACCGCCTCGGAGGCGCTGCTGCGGCACTCCCTGCGCGGCCACGCCGATCTGCGCCGGGTCCTGCGCGACGGCTTCTGGGATCACGTGCAGGGGCAGTATTAGCGGGCGTTCCGCAGGCGCGTCCGCTACGGCGTCCGGCCGGAGAGGCCGTGATCAGGCTCGCGAGAGCAGCTCCGTGAGGCGGTCGAAGAAGCCCGACCAGCCCGCCTCCGCCTGGCGGTACTGCTCGGAGGTGAGATTGCCGCCGAGCTGACGGAAGGCCATCTCCGTACGCTCCCCGAGGTCGGTCAGGGTGACCCGGACGATCTCGCCCTCGATGCCGTCCGGCGCGCTCGCGTCCTTGAGGGTGAACTCCAGCCGCTCCGGGGGCGTGACCTCACGGTAGACACCGGAGAACGGCAGCTCACCGCCGTCCGGGGTCTGCATCACCAGACTCCAGACCCCACCGGGCCGGGGATCCATCGTCATCCGGTCGGCCGGCACCGTCAGCTCCCCGCCGAACCAGTACCCGAAGTGCTCCGGCCTGGTCCACGCCTCGAAGACCAGCTCACGGCGGGCATCGAAGGTCCGGGTGAGCGCGATGCCGTGCGGGCCGCCTTCGGCATCGGCCGGTGACGCCGGATTCTCGGTCATGGGGAGCCCTTCGTACGAAGCCGGTGCGGGCCGGGCGCCGCTGCCCGCCCGCCTTCCTCGATGCTCGCCGAACCGCCGGGCGCTGTCCTGGCGACACCGCCCGCTCGGCCCACCGGACCGGCGGCAGTGCGGGCGACAGGCCGTCAGCCCACCCCGCTCCAGAACCCCGTCAGCGCCTCGGCCGTCTTCTCCGGCCGCTCGGCGTTGGGGGAGTGCTCGGCGCCCTCGATGACGGTGCGCCGGGCGGACAGCCGCTCGGCCATCGCGTCCATCCACGCCACCGGCCAGGCGTAGTCGACGGCGCCGGAGACGACATGGGTGGCCATTCCCGTACGGGCCAGCTCCGCCACCCGGTCGGGCTCCTCCAGCATCTGCCGGCCGGTCGCGATCAGCTGCTCGGGCACGGTGTTCAGCCAGCGGCGGTGCAGGAACGCGCCGATCTCCGGCGGCGTCGCCGCGTCCGCCGCCTCCGGGGGATCCAGTTCGCGCATCGCCCGCCAGACGCCCTCCATGTCGAACCGCGCGAGCGCGTCGATCAGCATCCGCACCCGGGCCTGCTGGGACGCCTCGATGGCCGCGGGCCCGGAGCTGAGCACGGTCAGCGAACGGAACGGGGCCGCGTCCAGCAGCACCGCGGCCCGGGTGATCAGCCCGCCCAGCGAGTGCCCCAGCAGATGGACCGGCCCGCCGTCCGGCTCCCGCACGGCCCGCGCCTGCGCCAGCACATCGAGCGCCAACTCCCTTTGCACGTACGCCTGTTCCTCGCGCGGCCCGGGGGATTCGTGCTGGCCGCGGCCATCCACCGCGACCGCCCGGAACCCGGCCGCGGCCAGCGGTGCCAGCAGGGCGAGGAAGTCTTCCTTGCTGCCGGTGAATCCGGGCACCAGCAGGGCGGTGCCGATCGGCGCGGCCTCGGGCCGGGCGTCCTGTACGGCGAAGGAGCCGCGCTCGGTGTCGAGTCGGTACGCACGGGCGCACGGGGGCAGCGTGAGGGTGGGCGGCCTGCTCATGAGGTGAGGTTATCCGGGCCGGGTGGCAAAACGGGGCCGGGACGCCGACGACCCGGCACCCGCGCGGGGCGGGTCCGGGTCGTCGGCGTGGAGCGGGTGGGTCAGCCCTCGGGCGTCGCCTCGGCAGCGGTGGCCTTGGCGCGGGTGCGGCGGCGCACCGGCTTGGCCTCGGCGGCCTCCGCCGCGTCCGCGGCCGGCTTGGCGGCGGCGCTCTTGCGCGTCCGCTTCGGCTTGACCGGGGCGTCCTCGGCGACCGGAGCGTCCGCAGTGGCCTCGGCGGCCTTGGCGGCAGCGGTCTTCCGGGTGCGCTTGGGCTTGGCCGGTGCGGCCTCGGTGCCCTCGGCGGTGTCCACCGCGGCCTCGGCGGCCTTGGCGGCAGCGGTCTTCCGCGTCCGCTTCGGCTTGGCGGGAGCCTCCACGGCGCCCTCGGCGGTGTCCACCGTGGCCTCGGCGGCCTTGGCGGCGGCGGTCTTCCGGGTGCGCTTCGGCTTGGCCGGCGCGTCCACCACGGTCTCCGCGGCGACGGTCTCCGTCACCACTGCCGGCGCCGTCTCCACGGCGGCCTTGGCGGCGCTGCGGGTACGGCGGCGCGGCTTGGCCGGCGCCTCGACGGGCTCCGTCACGGCCGTGGCGGCCGCCGAGCGCTCCGCCGCGAGCGCCCGGGCGGCGGTCTCGACGGTCTGGAAGCTCTCGGTCTCCACCGGACGGACGACCCGGCTACGGCGGCGGCGCGGCGCGGCGGCCTCGGCCGGAGCCTCGGTCACCACGGCGGGAGCCTTGGTCGCCACGGTCGGGGCCTTGGTCGCCTTGGCGGCGGCCTTGGTCGCCACGGCGGGCGCCTCGGTCACCACGGCGGCGGGCTTGGTCACCTCGGCGGCGGGGGCCGCGGCCACGGTGACCGGCGCCGTCACGGCATCGGACTGAGTCGAGCGGGTACGGCGACGCCGGCGCGGCTGCCGCGGTCCGGCGGCGTCCGTGCCCTCGGAGCGCTCGGTGCTCTCGGCGGCGGCGGGCGACCCGGTCGTCTGCGTCGTGGCGTCGGCCGGGCCGTCCTGCCCGGTGCCGCCACGGGTACGGCGGCGCTGGCGCGGGGTACGGGTGCGCGGCGGACGCTCCTCCTCGACGACGGCGCCCTTACGGGGACCACGGCCGCGGCCGCCGGTCTCGCCCAGGTCCTCGACCTCTTCGGCGGCCAGCCCGGCCCGGGTGCGCTCGTTGCGCGGCAGCACGCCCTTGGTACCGGCGGGGATGTTCAGCTGCTCGTAGAGGTGCGGCGAGGTGGAGTAAGTCTCCTCCGGCTCGTCGAACGCCAGGTCCAGCGCCTTGTTGATCAGCTTCCAGCGCGGGATGTCGTCCCAGTCGACGAGGGTGACCGCGGTGCCCTTGGCGCCCGCCCGGCCGGTACGGCCGATGCGGTGCAGGTAGGTCTTCTCCTCCTCGGGCGACTGGTAGTTGATGACATGGGTCACACCCTCGACGTCGATGCCGCGGGCGGCGACGTCGGTGCAGACCAGGACATCGACCTTGCCGTTGCGGAAGGCGCGCAGCGCCTGCTCACGGGCGCCCTGGCCGAGGTCGCCGTGCACCGCGCCGGAGGCGAAGCCGCGGCGCGCGAGCTGGTCGGCGATATCGGCGGCGGTCCGCTTCGTACGGCAGAACACCATCGCCAGGCCCCGGCCCTCGGCCTGGAGGATGCGGGAGACCATCTCCGGCTTGTCCATGGAGTGGGCCCGGAAGACGTGCTGGGCGGTGTTGCGGACGGTCTGGCCCTCGTCGTCCGGCGCGGTGGCGCGGATGTGCGTGGGCTGCGACATGTAGCGGCGGGCCAGCGAGATGACCTGGCCGGGCATGGTCGCGGAGAACAGCATCGTCTGCCGCTTGGCCGGCAGCAGCTGGATGATCTTCTCGACGTCGGGCAGGAAGCCCAGGTCGAGCATCTCGTCGGCCTCGTCCAGCACCAGGCTCTTGACCTCGGAGAGGTTGAGCTTGCGCTGACCGGCGAGGTCGAGCAGCCGGCCGGGCGTGCCGACGACCACGTCGACGCCCTTCTTCAGCGCCTCGACCTGCGGCTCGTAGGCACGGCCGCCGTAGATGGCCAGCACCCGGACATTGCGCACCTTGCCGGCGGTGAGCAGGTCGTTGGTGACCTGCTGGCACAGCTCGCGGGTGGGCACGACCACCAGGGCCTGCGGGGCCTCGGTGAGCTGCTCGGGCTTGGCGCGGCCCGCCTCGACGTCCGCGGGGACCGTGACGCGCTCAAGGAGCGGCAGGCCGAAGCCCAGGGTCTTGCCCGTGCCGGTCTTGGCCTGGCCGATGACGTCGTTCCCGGAGAGGGCGACGGGGAGCGTCAGCTCCTGGATGGGAAAGGGGGAGATGATGCCGACGGCTTCCAGCGCCTCGGCCGTCTCGGGGAAAATTCCGAGGTCTCGAAATGTAGACAGAATCTTGCCTCTTCTGTGAGACGCGGCGTGAGGCGGCGAAGGGGGTCGTACCGCACCTTCGTACTGGTTCGTACGGGCCGGCCTGAGGCGGCCGGTGGGGCGGGACCACTGCCAACGCTCAGGCACTCCTGCCGCGAGCGGTGTCCCTCCTGCTGTGCGTATGCCTGCTACGCGCCGCAAAAGAGGGCGGTCGGTTTGGAGCCGATCGGGCCACCGACCGGGCATCCGCTTCGTGGAACGACCCACCGATACTCGGCAGGTCCAAATACCACTGTACCCCGGATATGGCGCGCCCATCCGAAGGCTTGTATGAGTGAGGAATACATCACGGCCCGGTCCGGCGCCCGAGCGCCCGCTACGACCGTCGTTCGTACGGGGGAACGGCAGTGGCTGACCAGGCCCTTCCCCCAGCCGCCGAGCGGGCTATTGTGCCGGTCATGGGAACGCCTGACAACGCCGCCGCTGACGCGCAAGAACACACCGGGATCGCCGCCCAGGACTGGGCGCGGGCATCCGCCGACCCGCAGTACCGGGCCGCCGTGATCGATCTGCTCGGCGCGCTCGCCTACGGCGAGCTGTCCGCCTTCGAGCGCCTGGCGGAGGACGCCAAGCTCGCCCCGACGATGGACGACAAGGCCGAACTGGCCAAGATGGCCTCGGCGGAGTTCCACCACTTCGAGCGGCTGCGGGAGCGGCTCGCACAGATCGAGGCGGAGCCGAACGAGGCGATGGAGCCGTTCGCCGCCGCCCTGGACGAGTTCCACCGCCAGACCGCGCCGTCGGACTGGCTGGAGGGCCTGGTCAAGGCCTATGTCGGCGACTCGATCGCCAGTGACTTCTACCGCGAGGTCGCGGCCCGCCTGGACACCGACACCCGTGGCCTGGTGCTGGCCGTACTGGACGACACCGGGCACGCCACGTTCGCCGTGGAGAAGGTGCGCGCGGCCATCGAGGCCGAGCCGCGGGTCGGCGGACGGCTGGCCCTGTGGGCGCGCCGGCTGATGGGCGAGGCGCTCTCGCAGGCGCAGCGGGTGGTTGCCGACCGCGACGCGCTCTCCACGATGCTGGTGGGCGGCGTCGCCGACGGCTTCGACCTGGCCGAGGTGGGCCGGATGTTCTCGCGGATCACCGAGGCACACACCAAGCGGATGGCGGCGCTGGGTCTCGCGGCCTGACGCCGGGCCGGGGTGCCGGGCGGTTCAGGCCGTCCGGTGCCCTTTCAGTGCCGGGGCCGGCCGCCTGAGGCGCCGGTGCGGCGGGCGCACCAGGACCGACAGCAGCGCCGCCCCCACGGCGACCGACGCGAACATCACCAGGACGGGATACCCCGGGCCGAGGATCGCGCGGGTCAGCATGGCGCCGAGCAGTGCGGCGACCGGGCCCGTCGCGAGCGTGAGGGTGCGCGAGGGAAAGCGGTCGGGCAGCCATCGCGTCGCGGACAGTGCGATGACAAAGCCGATGAGCAGGGCACCGAGCGCTTCCCAGATCATGCTGTTCCCTCCCGCGTGACAACGCCGACCGGACGAACAAATCGGTCGTAGGCGGTCGTACCCAGGGGGCACCGGCAGCAACCCTCTCCGCGCCGGTCCGCTGCCTGATCAGCCCAGCCGAACCGACTCGAACGGTCTGATCTGCGCAAATGCGGCGCCCGGGGGCCCGGAACGGGGCGCGGGCCGAGCCCGGCGGCGACAGGCGAAAAGGCGGCGGCCCGGAGAGGAAATCTCCGGGCCGCCACCTTTGTCACCTTGTGGGCGCCGCGGTCGGCGCCCCGTGCTCAGAGCGCGCCGAAACCGACCTTGCGGGCGGTCGGCTCGCCGATCTCCACGTAGGCCAGCCGGTCCGCCGGGACCAGGACCTTGCGACCGTGGTCGTCCACCAGGCTCAGCAGCTGTGACTTGCCGCCCAGCGCGTCGGACACGGCGCTCTCGACCTCTTCGGCAGACTGCCCGCTCTCCAGAATGATCTCGCGGGGCGCGTGCTGCACGCCGATCTTGACCTCCACGGCTTTTGTCCCTCCGACGGTCTGGGGGTCCCCAGCCTCAGCTGGGGGAGGAAGCGCGGTGATCCGCGCCGTACGCAGCACACATTAGCCCGGTACGGGGACGCACAGGACGCCATGGGCCACGCCCGCAGCGAACAGGGGCGGTGCGGCAACGGGGTCAGTGCGCCTCGGTGCCCTGGAGCGGGAAGCCGGCGATGCCCTTCCAGGCGAGCGACGTCAGCAGCTGCACCGCGGTGTCCCGCGGGACCTTGCTCTCCGACGACAGCCAGTAGCGCGCCACCACCTGCGACACCCCGCCCAGGCCCACGGCCAGCAGCATCGACTCGTCCTGCGACAGCCCGGTGTCCTCGGCGATCACCGCGCTTATGGCCTCGGCGCACTCCAGCGACACCTTGTCCACCCGCTCACGGACCGCCGGGTCATTGGTGAGGTCCGACTCGAACACCAGCCGGAAGGCGCCGCCCGGGTCCTCCACGTACGCGAAGTAGGCGTCCATCGTCGCCGCGACCCGCTGCTTGTTGTCGGTCGTCGACGCGAGCGCCGCGCGTACCGACTGGAGCAGGGACTCGCAGTGCTGGTCGAGCAGAGCGAGGTAGAGCTCCAGCTTGCCCGGGAAGTGCTGGTAGAGCACCGGCTTGCTGACGCCTGCCCGCTCGGCGATGTCGTCCATCGCGGCCGCGTGGTAGCCCTGCGCCACAAAGACTTCCTGGGCGGCGCCCAGAAGCTGGTTGCGCCGGGCTCGACGTGGCAGGCGTGTGCCCCGCGGGCGCGTCGCCTCGGTCTGCTCGATGGCGCTCACGCTGCCTCCCAGAAATCGTTCCGTATGCGGCCTGTACAAGATGGTGCACCGCGCCCGCCATCGTACTTTTGGGTAACCCGGCTGTGCGCGGTCCGGGCCCAGAATTTATGCCTGACCCCGGCGTCGGAAGCCGACATAACGCCCCAGGTCATCGGTATTCGTCTTCGTTGAGCTCCACGACGCGGGCCTGTTCGGCGCGATCCGCCTCGTTCGCGGAGTCCGGGTCGACGGTGACCGGCGGCTCGTCGTGGTGCGGAGTGACGTCGGCGTACTGCTCCGCCGCGTCCGCTTCCGGTGCCTCGACATCGAACTCCGTGGCGTCGCTCTCGTCCTCGAAAGTATCCGGGTCTGTCGGGTCGACGCGCATGGTGGCTCCCTTTCTCACGTGCTCGCTTCGACGGCTGGTGCCTGGCATGACAACAGGGGCCGGGGCGGCTGCCCTCGACTACGAGCGTAGGAGAGTGGCCGCGGCAGCGCGATGCGGTGTGTGACCGCGGACACACGATCGGGGGCGTGATCGTCTCGTAACATCGACGCATGTCTTCGACCGAGTCGCCGGACACCGCGACCGCCGCCCTCCCGGTGCCCCCGGCCGGCCCCGGCCGGCACGGCGCGGCGGAGACGGTGCACACCGTGGCCCTGCCGGGCCTGACGCTGACCGTACGGGCACCCGTCGGATCGCCCGCCCCCCAGGACGGCGGCGCGGAGACCGGCGCCGGACGGGACCGCGAACCCGCGCTCTACGTCCACGGCCTCGGCGGCTCCTCACAGAACTGGTCGGACCTGATGCCGCTGCTCGCCGACCGGGTGCACGGCGAGGCGATCGACCTGCCCGGTTTCGGGCACTCCCCGCCACCGGACGACGGCAACTACTCGGTCTCCGCGCAGGCCCGCGCGGTCATCCGCTACCTGGACGCGGCCGGGCGCGGCCCCGTCCACCTCATCGGCAACTCCATGGGCGGTGCCGCCGCCACCCGCGTCGCGGCCGTGCGCCCCGACCTCGTCCGCACCCTGACGCTGATCTCCCCGGCGCTGCCCGAGCTGCGCCCGCAGCTGACGGCGGTCCCGACGGCGCTGCTCGCGGTGCCCGGCATCACCGGACTCTTCGGCCGGCTCACCCATGACTGGACGCCCGAGCGCCGCACCCGCGAGGTGCTGGCGCTCTGCTACGGCGACCCCGGCCGGGTCAGTCCGGAAGGGTTCAACGCCGCGGTCGACGAATACACGCGACGGCTGGAACTTCCCTACTTCTGGGAGGTCATGGAGCGTTCGGCGCGCGGTCTGGTGAACGCGTACACGCTGGGCGGGCAGCATAATTTGTGGCGTCAGGCAGAGAGAGTGCTCGCCCCCACCCTTCTCGTCTACGGTGGGCGCGACCGCCTGGTCTCCTTCCGGATGGCGCGGCGGGCGGCCGCGGCGTTCCGCGGTTCGCGACTGCTGACGCTGCCGGAGGCGGGTCATGTGGCGATGATGGAGTACCCGGAGACAGTGGCGCGGGCCGTCCGCGAACTGCTCGACAGTGACATGACCGATGTGACCGCCGACGCGAGCAGGAGCTGACGCACCCCGTGGGACGCCATAGCCGTCGAGGCCGGCCGGAAACCGCAACGGACACCCCGGAGACGGCCGGTCCGCCCGGTAACGGCCCCTCGGGGGGCACCCCGACCGGACCGGGCCGGGGGCGCCGCAGACGTGAGCCGTTCGAGGGCGACGCGGTGCGCGGCGGACATCCCGAGCAGCGGGAACCGGGCGGCGGCTGGGGCGAGTTCCCCGGGGCGCCGGCCTCCTCGGCCGTACCCGGCCAGGGCGGGCCCCGCATCCCCCGGCCGCGTGCGGAGATGTCCGGCGGGCAGGCGATCGCCGCACCGGGCAGCGGGCCCGGGCCGAAGCGTGAGTATGTGGAGGCCTTCGACGCCCGGACGTTCCCGGGCGGGCCGGGAGCCGCGAGCGACCCGGACGACGATGTGTTCCGGGCCGGCGCGCCCCGGAAGCCGGCTCCGCAGGCCGGGGCGTACGGGCCCGGCGCGGACGGGGTGGCCCCCGGCGGCCGGTACACCGGACGTTCGGTCGTCTTCGACCGCGACGCGAGCGACGAGCCGGACCGGCAGGCGGGCTTCGGCGCGGACGGCGCGGCGCCGGGCGGCCCCGGGGACCAGGACCTGGACGACGAATCCGACGCCGATGAGTCGCGGCACGGCGCCACGAAGGGCGGCAAGGGCCGGACGTTCACCGGCGCGGCGGCCGCGGCGGTGACCACCGTGCTCGCCGTGGTCATCGCGGGCCAGGTCGCCGAGCAGCACAAGGAGAGCGCCGACCCGCAGGCGCGCAGCGGCAACGACCGTACCGACGGGGTCGGCGACGAGACCTCCCGGTCGCACGCCAGGCCCACCCAGGACGCCAAGCCCGCCAGTTACGACGAGAAGATGAACCAGGTCTTCCCGCTGGACGCGAAGCTGACGGCCACCGGCCGCTTCAAGCCGGTCGGCAGCGAGGCCAAGGCGCCCGGCCAGGGCAAGGTGCTGCGCTATCGCGTCGACGTCGAGGAGGGACTGTCGCTGGACGGCGAGCTGTTCGCCGAGGCGGTGCACAAGACCCTCAACGACAGCCGTAGTTGGGCCCACGGCGGGAAGATGGCCTTCCAGCGGGTGGGGTCCGGCGACGCCGATTTCGTGATCACGCTGGCGAGCCCGGGGACCACCGCGACGTGGTGCGCCAAGTCGAACCTCGACACCCGCGAGGGCAATGTCTCCTGTGACTCCGCGGCGACCGAGCGGGTCATGATCAATGCCTACCGGTGGGCACAGGGCGCCCGGACCTACGGCCACGACAAGATGTACGCCTACCGGCAGATGCTGATCAACCACGAGGTCGGCCACCGCCTCGGCCACAACCATGAGTTCTGCTCCCGGCAGGGCGGGCTGGCCCCGGTGATGATGCAGCAGACCAAGTTCCTGACGACGGACGGGGCGACCTGCCGGCCCAACGCCTGGCCGTTCCCCACCCAGCGCTGACCGGACCCCGGCGCCCGGCGCCGGGGAGGGGCCCGCACTCGCATAGCGCGAAGGAACGCCCTTAGGGGCGGAAAGTCACGTGCTTTCACCCCTTCCGGTGGCGCGATGGACAACCGTCCATCGCGCCACCGGCCCCTTTGCATAGCTTCTTCCTGCCGGTGGCGGCCGTGCCGCCCGGCACACCAGGACGCCGACAGGGGAGGACGGGGGTGCACTCATGCGCATTGGACTACTCACCGAGGGTGGCTACCCGGACGCGGCCGGTGAGTCGCACGCGTGGTGCGACCGGCTCGTGCGCGGGCTCACCGGCCATGACTTCGAGGTCTACGCCCTGAGCACGGACCCCCGCCAGGAAGCCCGGCCCCGGACCGCGCTGCCGGAACACGTACGCCTGGTGCGCCGCGCCCCCCTGTGGGGCAGCTTCCCCGCCGGGCACCGCCGGGCCGCCGCGGAGCGCAAGGGCCGCGGCCCCGGCCGCCGCGAACGGCGCCGCTTCGCCGAGCGGTTCGGCGATCTCGTGACGGCCTTCGCCACGGTGCCCGACGGGGGCGGGGCGGCAGGCGATCCGCCAAGTGCCCCCGATACGTCCGCGACCTGGAAGGCGGACCGTTTCGCCACAGGTCTCTACGGGCTCGCCGAACTCGCCCGGGAACAGGGCGGACTGCCCGCGCTGCTGCACTCCGAAGCCGCCGTACGCATCCTGGAAGCCGTCTGCCACGGCCCCCGCGCGCTGCCCGCCGCCCAGGGCGCGCAGGTCAACGATCTGCTGGCGGTCACCGACCGGCTCGCACTCGCGCTCCGGCCGCTGTCCCTGGACTGGTACGGCGACCGGCACACCCCCGGCCTGGGGGGAGTGGACCTCTGCCATGCCACCTCCGGGGGCGCGGCCGCCCTCCCCGGACTGCTGGCCAAGCGCTTCTTCGGCACCCCGCTCCTGGTCACCGAGTACGGCGTCCGGCTGCGCGAGCACTACCTGGCCCGCGCCGCCGCGCCGCTGAGCGTGCCGGTGCGCGCGCTGCTCGCCGCCTTCCAGGGCGCGCTGGCCGCCGAGACCTACTCCCAGGCCGCCCTGATCACCCCCGGCAACACCCACGCCCGGCGCTGGCAGGAGCGCTGCGGCGCCGACCGCGCCCGGCTGCGCACGGTCTACCCGGGCATGGACGCCGCGCCGTTCGCCGCGGTCGCGGACGCCGCCCCGGACGACTCCACGACGCTGGTGTGGGTCGGCACGGTGGAGCCCGCCAAGGACCTCATCGCGCTGCTGCACGCGTTCGCCGAGGTCCGCAGGGCGGAGCCGGCGGCCACGCTGCGGATCATCGGCGGGACCGGCCGCGACCCCCGGGCGCCCGGGTATCTCGCGCACTGCCGGGCGCTGGCCGCCCAGCTCTTCCCCGACGAGGCGGCCGACGCCCGCACCGTCGGGGAGAGCCCGGTCAGCTTCGAGGAGATCGGCAGCCCCGACCTGCCGGTCCTGGCGGACGCCTATGCCTCCGGTGCGGTGGTGGTGCTCTCCAGCGTCATCGAGGGCTTTCCGCGCTCCCTGGTGGAAGCGATGTTCTGCGGCCGTGCCACGGTGTCGACCGACACCGGCGCGGTCTGCGAAGTCATCGGCGGCACCGGTCTGGTGGTCCCGCCGCGCAACCCCCGCGCGCTGGCCGCGGCCTGCACGGCCCTGCTCGCCGACCCCGGCCGCAGGGCCCGGCTGGGCGCGGCGGCCCGCGCCCGGGCGCTGGAACTGTTCACCGTCGAGCAGAACATCGCGGCATTTCGTGGCATCTACCTGGAGCTGATCTCGCACGCCCCGGCCGGCCCGGCCGCCTGCCGCACACAGGACGCGCACGGGGTCCCGCGGCCGTTCGCCCGCCCCGCGGAGTCCCATGTCCCCGGCCGCTGGGCCGCGACCGGCACCGCCACCAGGGCGGTCACCGCGCCGGCCGGCCGGACGCCGAGCTGGGCGGCGCCCGGGGCCGGGCGGTCCGCCGCGGTACCGGCCGCCGCCCCGGGCGAGGCCGGGGGAGGGGGCGCTGTCCGGGACGTGGGACAGGCCGTGAGACGTAAGGACCCGGCGAGCCACCAGGAGTGGCCGGTGCGAGGGAGAGAGCAATGGTGACCGGTGTGCTGGACGTGATGTGTGCGATGGGTGTCGTGGGTGTGGCACTGGTGACGGGCATGGCGGATGTGGCACACAGCGGCCGCCCCGCCGTCCCCGTCCGCGTCCCCCGCCGCGCCCCGGGCTGCCCCGGCCGCCCGCCCCGGCGCCGTACGGCGCACCTCCGCCCCGGCCCGGACGGCTGCGCGCCGACGTGGGGGAGGGGGAACGGGTCATGACCACACCCGAAGGCGGCGCCACCGGTGCCGTGGAGACTCCGGGGGAGGCCCGCGCCGACCGTCCCGCGCCCCCGCGCAAGGACGCCGCCGCCCGCCCCCCGCGCCGCGGCCCCGCCGACCCCGTACGCATGCTGATGCACCGCCACCAGGAGCTGTGCGCGCACGCCGTCGACGCGCTGGAGATCGCCGCCGGTCTGGAGGCGCACGGCGTCACCGACCGCACGGCCGCACGCTTCCGGCACCGCGACGTCTTCTCGCTGGCCGAGGAGCTCTACGCCCGGGTGCCGCGCGCCGACCCGGCCGCCGCGCCCGGGGCCGGGCCCCCGCACACGACCGCCCCCGCCCGGCGCTCCCGCATCGTGTGCGGCGCCCTGCACCTGCTCCCCGGCGCCGTCTGTGTGGCGGCCGCCGCCGCCCTCGCCTCGGTGACCACGGCACCGCCCGCCGTACGCACCGCCGTCGGCGCCTCGGGCCTCGTGCTGCTCGCCCTCGCCGTCCGGCTGGGCGTACGGTCCGGGCCGCTGCGGCTGCGGCACGGCACCGGGCCGCACACCGCCGGCCTGTGGGTCTGCTGGACGGCCGGGTACGCGGTGTACGGCGACTGGCTGCTCGGACAGCTGCTGGCCGGCGGCCCCGATCTGCCCCCCGCCGCGCCCCGGGCCGCCGTCGTCCCCGCCGTGGCACTCGCCTTCGCCCTCGTCCCGGCGGCCTGCTGCGCCCACTGGTTCACCGTGCGTGGACGGCGGGTCCTGGCCGCCAGCCGCGGACTCGGAGAACTCGCCGCCCGGGTACGCCCGTTGCTGCTCGCCGTCACCCTGCTCTTCCTGGGCGCGCTGGTGGCGCTGCTCCTCGGCGCGGCAGCGGTCCTCGGCGGCGGTGACCCGCTCGCGCTGGGGGCGGCGGCCGCGCTGGGGGTGCTGCTCTTCCTCGCCCGGCTGCTCGCCGTCCACGGCTTCCCCGAGGCGGCCGCGACCGGCCTGGCCTCGGCCGCCGCCCTGGAAGCCCTCGCCCCGGCCCTGGTGCTGATCGCCCGGCTCCCCGGCGTGCCCCCGGTCGACGCCCCGGTCGCGGCGCTGGCCACCACGGTCGGACCGGCCGCGGTACCCGCCGTGGCCTGCACCGCCGCCGCCCTCGGCCTCCTCGTCCACGGCCTGCGGGCGCTCACCGGCGCCTGCGCCCACTGGCCCGCCCCCTCCGGACCGGCGGAGGCGCACCGGCCGTGACCTTCCGGACGACCACCGGCCCCCGATACCCGGCACCCCCACACGGGCACCCCCACCACGCACCACCCCCGGAGCGGCACCCCGAAACGGCCGCTCCGGACACCGCACCGCGGACCGCACCCCCCACGTGGCCCCCGCCCCCAGGGCGGACGCCGACCCCGCGGCCGAAGCCGACCTGCTTCCCTCAATCCGCCTTAGGAGCACGACATATGAACGTCCAGCCGACCACACGCCACGCGGACCGGGGGGTCGCACGATGAGGGTGCTGCTCATCGGCGCCAACGGCTACCTGGGCCGCTATGTCGCCGACCGCCTGCTCGCCGACCCCGCCGTCCAGCTCACCGCCCTCGGGCGGGGCGACGACGCCGACGTCCGCTTCGACCTGGCCACCGGCAGCCCCGGGGCGCTCACCCGCTTCCTCGACGCGGTGCACCCCGGTGTCGTCGTCAACTGCGCCGGTGCCACCCGGGGCGGCGCCCGCGAGCTGACCCGGCACAACACCGTCGCGGTCGCCACCATCTGCGAATCGCTGCGGCGCAGCAGCTGCGGCGCCCGGCTCGTCCACCTGGGCTGCGCCTCCGAGTACGGGCCCTCCCAGCCCGGCTCCTCCACGGCCGAGGACGCGGTGCCGCGCCCCGGCGGCCCGTACGGCGTCAGCAAACTCGCCGCCACCGAACTGGTCCTGGGCTCCGGGCTCGACGCCGTGGTGCTGCGGATCTTCTCGCCGGTCGGCCCCGGTACCCCGGCGGGCTCACCGCTCGGCCGGCTCGCCGAGGCGATGCGCCGCGCCATGCAGTCCGGCGACAGCGAACTCAAGCTCGGCGGGCTCGGGGTGCAGCGGGACTTCGTCGATGTGCGCGATGTGGCGCGGGCGGTGCACGCCGCCTCACTGTCCGCCGCGCAGGGCGTCGTCAACATCGGCACCGGCCGCGCCATCCGGCTGCGGGAGGCCGCGTCGGTGCTCGCCCGGGTCGCGGGCTTCGGCGGCGCCCTGCACGAACTCGACTCCCCACCCGCCCGGCTGGTCATCCCCGGCCCGTCCCCGGAGCACCCGGGCGGCGGCTCGCCGCCCGCCACCTACCCGTACCCGGACGGCTGCGGCACCTGGCAGCAGGCGGATGTGCGCACCGCCCGCGACCGGCTCGGCTGGCGCCCCCGGATCGGGCTGGAGGAGTCCCTGGCCGACATCTGGATGGAGGCCGCATGCCGTATCTGACCTCCCCGGCCGGTGCCACCCTCGCCCCGGCCGGGGCACCGCCGCTCGGCATCGGCGGGCCCGTTCGCCCGTCTGCCCCCAGCTCACCCGGGTAGGTGCGTGAGACCGGTGTCCGCCTGCTGGGACGGCCGACGGCTTCCGGCCCGGCCCGCTGCCCCGCGGACCGGACGCTGCCGCCCGCGGCCGGCGCCCCCGGAGCGGCCCGGGTGTCACTGCCCGGCTACTGGGACGCATGCGTCTCGCGCATCGGAACAGGTGTCTCGGAATGAAGAAGGGCGTGGCAGTGTTACGGGAGTGCAAGCTCCCCCACTCCCGGCTCGGCTCGGGCGGGGGGAACCCCATCAAGACCGACCAACGGAGTCCCCGTGTCGCTGCCACCCCTGGTCGAGCCCGCTTCCGAGCTCACCGTCGATGAGGTCCGCAGGTACTCCCGCCACCTGATCATCCCCGATGTCGGGATGGACGGGCAGAAGCGGCTGAAGAACGCCAAGGTGCTCTGCGTGGGCGCCGGTGGCCTGGGCTCGCCCGCGCTGATGTACCTGGCCGCGGCCGGTGTCGGCACGCTCGGCATCGTGGAGTTCGACGAGGTCGACGAGTCGAACCTCCAGCGCCAGATCATCCACAGCCAGGCGGACATCGGCCGCTCCAAGGCCGCGTCCGCCAAGGACACGGTGCTGGGCATCAACCCGTACGTCACGGTGAACCTGCACGAAGAGCGCCTGGACTCCACGAACGTCATGGAGCTCTTCGCGCAGTACGACCTGATCGTGGACGGCACCGACAACTTCGCCACCCGCTACCTGGTCAACGACGCCTGTGTGCTGCTGAACAAGCCGTACGTCTGGGGTTCGATCTACCGCTTCGACGGCCAGGCCTCGGTGTTCTGGAGCGAGCACGGCCCCTGCTACCGCTGCCTCTACCCCGAGCCCCCGCCGCCCGGCATGGTGCCCTCCTGCGCCGAGGGCGGCGTCCTGGGTGTGCTGTGCGCCTCCATCGGCTCCATCCAGGTCAACGAGGCCATCAAGCTGCTCGCCGGGATCGGCGACCCGCTCGTCGGCCGGCTGATGATCTACGACGCGCTGGAGATGACCTACCGTCAGGTCAAGGTCCGCAAGGACCCCGACTGCGCGATCTGCGGCGAGAACCCGACCGTCACCGAGCTCATCGACTACGAGGCCTTCTGCGGCGTCGTGTCCGAGGAGGCCCAGGAGGCGGCGGTCGGCTCGACGATCACTCCCAAGCAGCTCAAGGAGTGGATCGACGCCGACGAGAAGATCGACATCATCGACGTCCGCGAGCCGAACGAGTTCGAGATCGTCTCGATCCCCGGCGCCCGGCTGATCCCGAAGAACGAGTTCCTGATGGGCACCGCCCTCCAGGACCTCCCCCAGGACAAGAAGATCGTCCTGCACTGCAAGACGGGCGTCCGCTCCGCCGAGGTCCTGGCCGTCCTGAAGTCCGCGGGCTTCGCCGACGCCGTGCACGTCGGCGGCGGTGTCATCGGCTGGGTCAACACCGTCGAGCCGGAGAAGCCGGTCTACTGAGCTTCCCGCACCATGCGAAGGGCGCCGGTCCGTGTTCTGCGGACCGGCGCCTTCGCGCGGTGTACGGGAGGTAAGGCCGGCCCGTGCCCGGCGCCCGCGCTCAGATCTCGCCCTTGCGCGTCAGATACGTGAAGGCCACCCAGCCCGGCAGCACCGGCAGCCAGAACACCATCAGCCGGAACAGCAGCACCGCCGGGAACGCCACATCACCGGCGAGCCCGGCAACGGTCAGCGCACCGAACAGCGCGCCCTCGACGGCACCCACACCACCCGGTGTCGGCGCGGCCGACCCCAGCGCGTTACCGGCCAGGAAGGCCACCGCGATACTCGCGTAGCTGATCGTGTCGCCGCCGCCGAACGCCCGGATGGAGGCGTCCAGACACATCACGTTCGCCGCCGTCAGCAGCAGCATCCCGCCGATGCCGGTGGCCAGCTTCCCCGGTCGCTGGAGAATGTCCAGCATCCGGGGGACCACCCCCGCGAACAGCGACCGCACCCGCGTCGAGACGAACTTCCGCAGCGTCGGCACCGCCGTGACGACCAGCACCAGCACCGCCACGGTCAGCAGCCCGGCGATGACCGTACGGGACGGCGAGATCGTCGGGGTCCGTTCGGTGCCCGTCAGATAGCCGAAGATGAGCAGCAGCAGGATGTGGCTGCCCAGCCCGAACAGCTGGGAGGCCCCGACGCTCGCCACCGCCAGGCCGGGACGGACCCCCGCGCGCTGGAGGAAGCGGGTGTTGAGCGCCACCCCGCCGATCGCCGCGGGCGCCACCAGCTTCACGAAGTTGCCCGCGATCTGCGCGATGACCGTCCTGACGAACGACACCTTCTCCGTGACGAACCCCAGCAGGCTCATCGCCGCCGCGATATATGTCAGCCCCGAGAAGCCCACCGCGACCAGCACCCACATCCACTGGGCCTTGCTGATCAGATCGCTGAAGTTGAAGTGGGTGAGCTGGGACAGCAGCAGATAGACCGCGAACGCACCGGCGATCCAGCTGAGCAGGATGCGCGGGCTGAGCCGCTCCAGCTTCGCCGGCTCGATCACCGCCGCCGGGCGGATCAGCAGCACCTGCCGCCGGATCTGCGCCAGCAGATCCTCCTCACGGGCCTCCTCGGACGCCTCGTCCAGGGCCCGCTTCTCGGCGTTCTTCTCCGCGTGCCGCTCGGCCCGGAGCGTCTTGCGGTCCTTCGTACCCGCCGCGTCCCGGGCCTCCCGCGCCTCCTTGGCGGCCTGCGACGCCTCCAGCACCGCCTCCCGCTCCCGCGCGGCCCGCTCCCGGGCCAGCTGGCGGAGCGTCGCGCGGGTGGTGCGGCTCAGCGCGATCGGCTGGAGCAGCGGCAGACTGTCGGCGACCGCGTCCGGGCCCAGCACCTCGACGGCCGCGGCCACCGCACGCTCGGCACCGACCCGCAGCCCGCAGGTGGCCAGCAGCTGCGCGATGTCCATCCGCAGCACCAGATCACCGGCCGCGATCTCCCCGCCGCGCAGCTCGGTCAGCACGATGTCGCCGGCGCGGTCCACCAGCAGCGCGTCCCCGACCAGCCGCCGGTGCGCGATCCGCCGGGACTGGAGCGCCTCGACCTGCCGCCAGGCGCTGTGCATCAGCGCGTCGGTGATCTCCTCGTCGGCGAGCGAGTCGAAGCTGCGGCCGCCGATGTGCTCGTAGACCAGCATCACCGCGTCCGGGCCGAGCTCGGAGGTGGCGATCAGCTTGGGGGCGTGCGCCCCGGCCGCGATGGCCGCGTACGCCAGCAGCGCCTCCTGCTCCAGCGCCTGGCGCAGCGACTGGAGACTGCGGCGCTGATTGATGCCGCGCAGCGACAGCCGCCGCCACACGCGGTAGAAGAAGCCCTGCGCCTGCTGCTCGCGGTCGACGACGGTGACATCGATCGGCGGGCCGTCCTCCAGGGTGACGAGGTAGCGGCGCCCGCGGTCGGCGTGCTCGGACTGCTCCGCGCCGGCCGCGTCCTCCGCGCGCAGGGCGGAGACCGGGTGGAAGCCGACCCGGCGCAGCCCCGCGAGGAGGTTCTGGCCGGTGGGGCGGACGTTGGGGGAGCCGACGGCGTAGAGGGTGCCGTAGGCGACGGTCCAGCCGATCAGCACGGTCGTGACGATCGCGAACGGGGTGGTGTACCGCCCGACCAGCACCGCGAACGAGTCCAGCAGCAGCACGCACCACATCGCGACCCGCCAACGGGGCCGCCGGGACATCCCCACCGCCGTCATATAGGCGATCACCGGCGCCAGATAGCTGTGCACCGGAGCGGAGAGGGCGCCGTTGTCCAGGGTCTGGGTCAGCGCGTCCCGGATGGAGGGCGGGGCGGCCTCGGCCACCCACAGGTCGGTGGCCAGCGACACCCCGTGGGCGAGGACGGCGGCGAGCACCCCGTCCGCGATCCGCAGCCCGTCCCGCTTGATCAGCCGCTCGACGGCGAACGCCACCGGCACGATCAGCACCGCGACGCTGGAGGTCAGCCCGGCCAGATTGATCAGCAGCGGGGGCGCCGCCTTCGCGCCGCTGCCGATGTCGTTCTCCAGGCCCTGGGTGGTGCCGTGGGCGAACGTGGCGAGCCCGAGGACGAGCGCGATCCCGGCGATGCCGAGCAGCAGCCGCAGCAGGTCGGAGGGCCGGTGCACCCGCGCGGGCAGCAGCGGCTCGTCGCCGGAGACCCGGTCGACATGGAACTCGCCGTACTCGTCGGCGCTCAGATCGGCACGGTGCGAGCCCGTACGGGGCTTGCTCCGGGCCGCGCCGGACGGCTGCTCCTCGCCCTGGTCGTGCCGGACGTGCTCCTCCGCGGGCTGCGTGTGCTCCCGCTCCTCCTCCTGCCCCTCGGTTGGCTCGGGCTCCCTGGGCCCTTCCGGCCTCTGGGACGCCCCGGGTCGTTCGGCCTTCTCGATCGTGCTCGCCTTTTCGGTAGCGGAGGCCGTGACCGGCTCCCGTTGGTGCTTCCCCTGTGGTGCCACCTGCTGCCGCTCGGGCCGCTCGGTCACAGCGGCCGGTCCGGGCGCGGTGCGGGCGGCGTCGACGGCCAGCGCCTCAGGGGCGCCCGCCTCCCGTGGAGGCGCCGCACCCTGCTGCTCGGCCGTCTCTTCTTGATCTCGTATCACCAGTCACCGTCCGGAAGATGGTGGCACGACCGACCGGTGGAGGAGGGCATCAGGGTGCATTTCGGGGGTGCGGGAAGCGGAACATCCTCCCCCGCACCACGGCTGACGACGCCTTGCCGCCGACCTCCGCGGGGTACGGGACCGTGTGTCCGCTCCCATTGTCGGTGCCGTGCGGCAGGATGGACCGAATGAGTGGGACCGGAGAGACAGGGGCGGGTGAGCTGCCGCCCTACGCGGAGCGGGTCCTCGCCGTCGCCGAGCTGATCCCGGCGGGCCGGGTGATGACGTACGGGGACGTCGTGGAGTGGCTCCGGGACGAGGAACCGCCCGCCGGGCTCCCGGAGACGGGCGCCGGCGGGCCCCGCCAAGTCGGGCGGGTGATGGCGCTCTACGGCGGCGCGGTGCCCTGGTGGCGGGTGGTGCGCGCGGACGGCCGGCTGCTGCCCGGCAGCGAACTGCGCGCACTGGCCCACTACCGGGAGGAAGACACCCCCCTGCGCACCGCCGCGCGGGAGGCCGACGACCACATACCCCGGCTCGACATGCGCCGGGCCCGCTGGGACGGGCAGCCGGGCGGCTAGGGCGGGTCCGCACGTCCCGTCCGGCTCGCCCTCCGGGCGGACGACGGGGTGGTGCGGAGACGCCCCCGGCACCGGCGGCGGTGCGCGACGGCTCGTGGGACGCGCTGCGGCCCGGGCGCCGACTGGCGTAGCGTCGGGCACTGCCGTCACGGCGACGGCCCCGCCGCGCACCACGCAGCCGGACCGTCCCCCAGGACGGCGGCCGCGGCGCGGCGCTCCTCCGGAGACCGTCCGGGGGACCCCCCTCGCACCACCCCTGCACCACGACAAGCACTTCCTCAGGACCGGCGATCCACGTGAGTTCCTCCTTCTCGGCCGCCCCGCCGACGCAGCCCCACCGGGCGGCGCGGCGGGCTGCCGCCGGCGCGTACCGCCTGGTGCGCACCCCGCCGGGGCGGGTGGCTCCTCCTGTCCTGGACGCGGCCCAGCGAGCCGTGGTTGACCACCGGCACGGGCCGCTGCTGGTACTGGCCGGTCCGGGCACCGGCAAGACCACCACCCTGGTGGAGTCGGTGGCCCGCCGGGTACGGGCCGGTGCCGACCCCGAGCGGATCCTCGTCCTCACCTTCAGCCGCAAGGCCGCCGTCGAACTCCGTGACCGGCTCGCGGCCCGGCTGGCCGTTCTGGAGGGGCAGTCCGACGGGGTGCCCGGTACGGCGGGCGGCGCCCGGCGGGCGGGCATCCCGCAGGCGACGACCTTCCACTCCTTCTGCTACGCCCTGGTCCGCGCCCACCAGGACGCCGACCTCTTCGCCGATCCCGTGCGGCTGCTGTCCGGACCCGAGCAGGACCTCGTGGTCCGCGAGCTCCTCGAAGGGCAGGCGGAGCTGGCCGGCGCCGGCCGCGCCCAGGTGAGCTGGCCGGACGAACTGCGGGCCTGCCTGACCACCCGCGGCTTCGCCGACGAGGTCCGCGCGGTCCTCGCCCGCAGCCGCGAACTGGGCCTGGGCCCCGAGGCCCTCGGCGCCTTCGCCCGGCGCACCGGCCGCCCCGACTGGAGCGCCGCGGCCGCCTTCCTCGCCGAATACCTCGACGTCCTGGACGGCCAGGGCGTCCTGGACTACGCCGAACTGGTGCACCGCGCCGTGCTGCTCGCCGGGCAGTCCGACGTCGCGGCGCAGCTGGCCGCCGCCTATGACGCGGTCTACGTCGACGAGTACCAGGACACCGACGTCGCCCAGGTACGGCTGCTGCACGCGCTCGCCGGCAACCACGGAGCCACCGGCACTCCGGGCTCCCCGGGCCGCACCCTCGTCGCCTTCGGCGACCCCGACCAGTCGATCTACGCCTTCCGGGGCGCCGACGTCAACGGCATCCTCGACTTCCCCGAGACCTTCCGGCGCGGCGACGGCACCCCCGCCCCGGTGGCCGTACTCGGCACCTCCCGGCGCTCCGGCGCCACCCTGCTCGCCGCCACCCGGCTGCTCACCCGCCGGATGCCGCTCACCCGCCTGCCCGCCCAGAAGGTCCGCGCCCACCGCGAGCCCGCGCCCGTACGGGACGGCGGCCGCGTCGAGGTGTACACATACCCGACGCCCGGCGCCGAACTCGACAACATCGCCGACATCCTGCGGCGCGCCCACCTGGAGGACGGGGTGCCCTGGCGCGAGATGGCCGTCCTCGTCCGCGCCGGCGGGCGCTCGCTCCCCGCCGTGCGCCGTGCGCTCACCTCCGCCGGGGTACCGCTCGACATCGACGGCGACGACCTGCCGCTGCGCCACGAACCCGCGGTCGCCCCCCTGCTGACGGCCCTCCGGGCGGCGGCACGGGCGGCGCTGGGGCAGGAGGCGGTTGATGGTGTGGGTGTTGATCGTGCGGCTGGCGACGGAGCCCCTGGTGACGCCTGGCCTGGTGGGGACGAGCCGGGTGGAGGCGCCTCCGGTGGGGACGAGTCCGGTGGGGACGAAACGGAGGCCGTCGCGGACGAGACGGAACCCGTCGCGGACGAAACGGAACCCGCCGCGGACGCCTCCACCGGGACCGCCCCGGCCCCCGCCGCCCCCCGCTGGCTCGACGCCGAAACCGCGCTCGATCTGCTGGCCTCCCCCCTGGGCGGGATGGACTCCGCCGACCTGCGCCGCCTGGGCCGTGCCCTGCGGGAGGAGGAGCGGGCCGCCGGACAACTACTGCCGCGGCCTTCCGACGAGCTGATCGCCCGGGCGCTCGCCGAGCCCCAGCGCCTGGTCGCCCACGACCCCGCCTACGCGCGCGGTGCCCAGCGGCTCGGTCTGCTGCTGCGCAAGGCCCGCGAACTGCTCGCCGGGGGCGGCACCGCCGAGCAGGCGCTGTGGGAGCTGTGGGACGGCACCTCCTGGCCGCAGCGCCTGGAGCGGGCCGCCCACCGCGGCGGCGCGGCCGGCCGCAACGCCGACCGCGACCTGGACGCCGTCGTCGCCCTGTTCGAGACCGCGGCCCGCGCCGAGGAGCGCACCGGCGGCCGCGGCGCCCTCAACTTCCTGGAGGAACTCGACGCCCAGGACATCGCCGCCGACACCCTCACCCGCCGCGCCGTCCGCCCCGATGCCGTACGGCTGATGACCGCCCACCGTGCCAAGGGCCTGGAATGGCGGCTCGTCGTCGTCGCCGGCGTCCAGGAAGGCCTCTGGCCCGACCTGCGCCGGCGCGGCTCGCTCCTGGAGGCCGACCGGATCGGCCGCGACGGCCTGGCCGAACCGCTCACCCCGGGCGCCCTGCTCGCCGAGGAACGCCGGCTGTTCTATGTGGCCGCCACCCGCGCCCGTGACCGCCTGGTCGTCACCGCCGTGAAGGCCGCGGCCGACGACGGTGACCAGCCGTCCCGTTTCCTGACCGAGCTGGGCGTCACCCCCCAGGACATCACCGGCCGCCCCCGCCGCCCCCTCGCGGTGGCCGCGCTGGTCGCCGAACTGCGTGCCACCACCGTCGACCCCGCCGCCACCCCCGCGCTGCGTGAGGCCGCCGCCCAGCGGCTCGCCAAACTGGCGGCACTGCACGACGACGACCACTACCCCCTGGTACCGGCCGCCCACCCGGACAACTGGTGGGGCCTGCACGAGCCCACCCACAGCAGCGTCCCGCTGCGCGACCGCGACCGCCCCGTGGTCCTCTCCGGCAGCGCCCTCGACCAGCTCGCCAACACCTGCTCCCTCCAGTGGTTCCTGGGCCGCGAGGTCAAGGCGGACACCCCCGCCACCGCCGCCCAGGGCTTCGGCAACGTCGTCCATGTGCTCGCCGACGAGGTCGCTTCCGGCCGCACCCCCGCCGATCTGACCGTCCTCATGGCGCGCCTGGACTCCGTATGGGACGCCCTCGCCTTCGACGCCCCCTGGAAGTCACGCCAGGAGAAGGACCAGGCGCGCGCCGCCCTGGAGCGCTTCCTGCGCTGGCACGTCATGGAACGCGAGACCCGCGGCCGGGACACCGTCGCCACCGAGCACGGCTTCGACCTCACCCTCCGGGCCGGTGCCCATGAGGTCCGTATCCGCGGCAGCATGGACCACGTCTCCCAGGACGCGCAGGGCCGGGCCTATGTCGTCGACTTCAAGACCGGCAAACAGAAACCGACCGGCCCCGAGGTCGCCCGCCACCCCCAGCTCGCTGTCTACCAGCTCGCGGTCCGCGAAGGCGCCGTCGACGAGGCCTTCGACGGCCGCACCCCCGAACCTGGCGGCGCCGAACTGGTCCATCTGCGGCTGGGCGCCCCGCAGAAGGAAGGTGGCGACACGATGCCCGCCGTACAGGCGCAGCCGCCGCCGGACGGCGAATGGATCGGGGAACTGCTCGCCACTGCGGCGGGCCGCGTGCTGGAGGAGCGGTTCACGCCCACCACCGGCACCCACTGCACCCACTGCACCTTCCGCGCCTCGTGCAGCGCCCAGCCGGAGGGGCGGCACATCGTGGAGTGAGGTTCCGCTGCGCTGGGCTGCCTTCCCACGTTTTCGGCTTTCCCGCCGTGTGGGACCTCGCCGTTTGTGGCCCGCTTCGCGGTGCCCCCGCCGTTTCGCTGCGCTTTGCTTCGGCCGACGTTTTCGGCTGTCCCGCCGTTGCGCCTGCGGCGGGCGGGTCCGCTGCGCGGGGCTGTCGGGGTGCGGTGACGGGTCTGCGCGGGTGGGGGTTTCCGGACTGCTTCGCTTTACGTCCGGAACCCCCCACCCGCTCCGACCCGTCCCCTCCCGTTGGAGGGTGGGAAGACGGTCGGTGGGGGCGCATGTTGGTGGTCCGGTGCGCCTTGTCGGTCGCAGTGAACTGGCTACGAGTGGCACGCCCCCACTCACCGTCACTCACTCCCCCAACGGGAGGGGACGGGCCGGAGGGGCAGGCGACAGCCACCCGGCCCGCCGCAGGCGCAACGGCGAGAAACCACCACGGCGGGAAAGCCGAAAACGTGGGAGAGCCGACCCAGCGCAGCGGATTGTCAGTGGCGACCGCTACGGTTTTTGTCGTGTCAGCTCGCCTCACCGACCCCGATCAGCTCAAGGAGCTGCTCGGCATCCCGTTCACCCCGGAGCAGACGGAGTGCATCACCGCCCCGCCCGCCCCGCAGGTCATCGTGGCCGGAGCCGGTTCCGGCAAGACCACGGTCATGGCCGCCCGCGTGGTCTGGCTGGTCGGCACCGGCCAGGTCGCCCCCGAACAGGTCCTCGGGCTGACCTTCACGAACAAGGCCGCCGGCGAACTCGCCGAACGTGTCCGGGCCGCGCTGCTGGCCGCCGGCGTCACCGACCCCGACGCCCTCCCGCCCGCCGACGGCGCTCCCGACCAGCCCCCCGGCGAGCCGCGGATCTCCACCTACCACGCCTTCGCCGGCCAGCTCCTCAAGGACCACGGCCTGCGCATCGGCCTGGAGCCCGGCGCCCGGCTCCTCGCCGACGCCACCCGCTTCCAGCTCGCCGCCCGTACCCTGCGCGCCGCCCCCGGCCCCTACCCGGCGCTCACCACCTCCCTGCCCTCCCTGGTGGAGGACCTCCTCGCCCTGGACGCCGAGCTCGCCGAGCACCTGGTGGACCCCGCCGCGCTCCGCGCCTACGACAGTGACCTCCTCGCCACCCTCGACGGCGTCAAGCTCACCAACGCCGACCTGCGCAAAGCCCCCGAAACCGCCCGCGGCCGCCGGGAACTCCTCGACCTCGTGACGGCCTACCGCAGCGAAAAGCGCCGCCGCGACCTCCTCGACTTCGGCGACCAGATCGCCCACTCCGCGACCCTCGCCACCACCCGCCCGGAAGTCGGCCGCATCCTGCGCGACGAATTCCGCGTCGTCCTGCTCGACGAGTACCAGGACACCTCCGTCGCCCAACGCCTGCTGCTCTCCGGCCTCTTCGGCAACGGCACCGGCCACGCCGTCACTGCCGTCGGCGACCCCTGTCAGGCCATCTACGGCTGGCGCGGCGCCTCCGTGGCCAACTTGGACGACTTCCCCGACCACTTCCCCTTCGAGGACGGCGCCCCCGCCCGCCGGTACGCCCTCAGCGAGAACCGCCGCAGCGGCGGCCGCCTCCTGGACCTCGCCAACGGCCTCGCCGCCCCCCTCCGCCGGATGCACGAAGGCGTCGAAGCGCTGCGCCCCGCCCCCGGCGCCGAGCGCGACGGCCTCGTCCGCTGCGCCCTGCTGCCCACCCACGCCGAAGAACTCAGCTGGCTCGCCGACTCCCTAGCCCACCTCGTCCACACCGGCACCCCGCCCGGGGAGATCGCCGTGCTCTGCCGCACCGCCGGCGACTTCGCCCGCATCCAGGGCGAACTGGTCGCCCGGGACATCCCCGTGGAGGTCGTCGGCCTCTCCGGGCTGCTGCATCTGCCCGAGATCGCCGACCTCGTCGCCGTCTGCGAAGTGCTCCAGGACCCCACCGCCAACGCCGCCCTGGTCCGCCTGCTGATCGGCCCCCGCTGGCGGATCGGCCCCCGCGACCTCGCGCTCCTCGGCCGCCGCGCCCGCACCCTCGTCCACCACGGCGGCCCGTCCGACGACCCCGCACAGCGGCTCGCCGAGGCCGTCGAAGGCGTCGACCCCGCCGAAACCATCTCGCTCGCCGACGCCCTCGACACCTTCCTCGAAGCTGACGGCCCCGACGACGGCCTCCCGTTCTCCGCCGACGCCCGGGTGCGCTTCGCCTACCTCGCCACCGAACTCCGCGACCTGCGCCGCTCCCTGGGCGACCCCCTCATGGACGTGCTCCACCGGGTGCTCGCCGCCACCGGCCTGGAAGTCGAACTGTCCGCCTCCCCGCACGCCCTCGCCGCCCGCCGCCGCGAAACCCTCGGCACCTTCCTCGACATCGCGGCCGGATTCGCCGCCAAACAGGGCGGCGAATCCCTCGACGGCGACGCCACCCTCCTCGCCTTCCTCGGCTTCCTGCGCACCGCCGTCCAGTACGAGAAGGGCCTCGACAGCTCCCTCCCCGGAGGCGACAACACCGTCAAGGTGCTCACCGCCCACAAGTCCAAGGGCCTGGAATGGGACGTCGTCGCCGTCCCCGGCCTGGTCGGCAAGCAATTCCCCAGCGAACAGGCCCGCGAGTCCTGGACCAGCCGTCCCAAGGTCCTCCCGCACGCCCTGCGCGGCGACGCGGCGACCCTCCCCGACGTCGAGGAATGGACCGCCCGCGGCCTGAAATCCTTCAAGGAGGCGATGAAGCACCACCAGGAAACCGAGGAACTCCGCCTCGGCTACGTCACCTTCACCCGCCCCCGCTCCCTGCTCCTCGGCTCCGGCCACTGGTGGGGCCCCCAGCAGAAGCGGCCACGCGGCCCGTCCGTCTTCCTGGAGGCCCTGCGCGAGCACTGCGAAGCCGGCCACGGCGAGATCGAGCACTGGGCCGGGGCCCCCGAGGACGGCGACGAGAACCCGGCCCTCTCCGAGGCCGCCACGGAACAGGCCTGGCCCCTGCCCCTCGACCCCACCGCCACCGCCCGCCGCCGCCGTGCCGCGGCCACGGTCCGCGCCCATCTGGAGCGCAGGACGACGGGCCCGGGAGCGGCCGCCTCCGTACCCGCCGCACCCGCACGGTCCGCCCACGACCCCGACTGGCCGCCGGTCCCGCCGGAGGACCCATGGGACGGCGACCCGTACGAGGCCCCCGAGGCCGACCCGTTCGACCTCCCGGAAGCCGAGCCGTTCGACGAGGCCCCGCCGTACGGCTTCGACGACGCCGCGCCGTACGAGGCGGCCGAGGCCGATCCCTTCGACGCTGATGACCTTGAAGCCGGACCGTTCGAGGACACCAGCTCATTGGGGGACGCCACGGCGCACGCGGACCCGGCGTACGCCACCCCGGAGGCGGAGGCGGAGGCGGAGGCGGAGGCGGAGGCCGAGGCCGAGGCCGAGAGCGGGACCGCCCCCGCTCCCACGGCGAACCCGGTCGCCCCCCGCCCCCGCATCGTCGCCCAGCGCTCCACCGAACCCGACCTCACCGGCCTGCCCGACCCGGCCCACGGGGCCGACGCCACCCACCCCGACGACACGACTCACCCCCACGACACCACCCCCCACCCCCTCCTCCCCGAAGAGCGCCGCATCGTCGGCTCCTGGGACCGCGATCTGGACGCCCTCGCCGCCGAGCTGCGCCGCGCCCGCGCGACCGTCCGGGACGTCCCGCTGCCGTCCGCGCTCAGTGCCACCCAGCTCCTCCGCCTGGCCGCCGACCCGGACGGCTTCGCCCGCGAACTGGCCCGCCCCATGCCGCGCCCGCCCCAGCCCGGCGCCCGCCGCGGCACCCGCTTCCACGCCTGGGTGGAATCCCGCTTCGAAGAACTCACGCTGCCGATGCTCGGCCCCGACGAATTGCCCGGCGCCGAACCGGGCGAGGAGACCGAGATCGTCGACGAGCACGACCTCGAAGCCCTCAAGGAAGCCTTCGCCCGTACGCCGTACGCCCACCGCACCCCCTACCGGGTCGAGGCCCCCTTCCAGCTGACCCTCGCGGGCCGGATGATCCGCGGCCGGATCGACGCCGTCTACAAGGAGCCAGGACCCGACGGCGACCGCTTCGAGATCGTCGACTGGAAAACCGGCCGCGCCCACACCGCCGACCCCCTCCAGCTGGCGATCTACCGCCTCGCCTGGGCCGAGCGCCACGGCCTGGCGCCATCCGCCGTCGACGCCGCCTTCCTCTACGTCCGCACCGGCGAGGTCGTCAGACCCGCCCGGCTCCCCGGCCGGGCCGGACTCGAACGCATCCTCCTCGGCGAGACCGCCGACCTGCCTCCCCCGGAAGGCCGATAGGCTCGGCCGTATGAGCACAACCCCGGACAGCGCCGTCCGCGCGTACCTCACCCTCCACCGCGAGACCTTCCTCGAAGACCTCGCCGCATGGCTGCGCATCCCCTCCGTGTCCGCCGACCCGGAGCGCGCCGGCGAAGTCCGCCGCAGTGCCGAATGGCTCGCCGCGAAGCTCACCGACACCGGCTTCCCGACCACCGAGATCTGGGAGACCGGCGGCCTGCCCGCGGTCTTCGCCGAATGGCCCTCCGGTGACCCGTCCGCGCCGACCGTGCTCGTCTACGGCCACCACGACGTCCAGCCCGCCGCCCGCGAGGACGGCTGGCACACCGACCCCTTCGTCCCGCAGACCATCGACGGGAAGCTCTACGCCCGGGGCGCCGCCGACGACAAGGGCCAGGTGTTCTTCCACACCCTGGGCGTCCGCGCGCACCTCGCCGCGACCGGCCGCACCGCCCCCGCCGTCAACCTCAAGCTGCTGATCGAGGGCGAGGAGGAGTCCGGCTCACCGAACTTCCCGGCCCTGATCGAAAAGCACGCCGACCGCCTGGCCTGCGACGCGGTGATCGTCTCCGACACCGGCATGTGGTCCAAGGACACCCCGACGGTGTGCACCGGCATGCGCGGCCTGACGGACTGTCAGATCGACCTCTACGGCCCCGACCAGGACATCCACTCCGGATCGTTCGGCGGCGCCGTCCCCAACCCCGCCACCGAGGCCGCCCGGCTGGCCGCCGCCCTGCACGACGCCGACCGCCGGGTCGCCGTCCCCGGGTTCTACGACGGCATGATCGAACTCACCGACCAGGAACGGGAACTCTTCGCCGAGCTCCCCTTCGACGAGGCGGAATGGCTGCGCACCGCGCACTCCCACGCCACCCTCGGCGAGGCCGGCAGCACGACCCTGGAACGCATCTGGGCCCGCCCCACCGCCGAGGTCAACGGCATCGGCGGCGGCTACCAAGGTCCCGGCGGCAAGACCATCGTGCCCGCCAGTGCCCAGCTCAAGCTGTCCTTCCGGCTGGTCGCGGGCCAGAACGCCGCCGCCGTGCAGCAGTCCGTACGCGACTGGGTCGCCGCGCGCCTCCCGGCCGGCATCCGCCACGAGATCTCCTTCTGGGGCGCCACCCGCCCCTGCCTCACCCCGCTCGACCACCCCGCGCTCCAGTCCGTCGTCCGCGCCATGGGCCGGGCCTTCGGCCAGAAGATCCGCTTCACCCGCGAGGGCGGCTCCGGACCGGCCGCCGACCTCCAGGACGTCCTCGGCGTCCCGGTGCTCTTCCTCGGCATCTCCATCCCGTCCGACGGCTGGCACGCACCGAACGAAAAGGTCGAGCTCGACCTGCTGATGAAGGGCGTCGAGACCGCCGCCCACCTCTGGGGTGACCTGGCGGAGACCTGGCCCACCGCCTGACCGCGCGCACCGTCGTACCGATCCGCGCCCGTACGCAGCAATCACCCACGCCATAGGGGGAGTTGGAACACCAGTGACCACCTGGACCGACCACAGCGCCGACCGTCCGATCACCTTCAGCGCACCGAGCGGAATCGACCGCTCCGCCCATCACCGCCTCGACGAGGCCTGGCTGGCGGCGGCCTGGAGCCACCCGACGACGCGCGTCTTCGTGGTGTCCGGCGGCCAGGCGCTGATCGACGACACCCCCGACGGCCGCACCGAGCTGATCATGACGCCGTCCTTCGAGGCGCCGCTGACCGAGGCCCACCGCTACTACCTCGGCACCGGCGACGACGGCGTCAGCTACTTCGCCCTCCAGAAGGACTCGCTGCCCGGCCGCATGGACCAGTCCGCGCGCCCGGCGGGCCTGCGCGAGGCCGGCCTGCTGCTCTCGCCCCGCGACGCCGGCCTCCTCGTACACGCCGTCGCCCTCGAAAACTGGCAGCGGCTGCACCGCTTCTGCTCCCGCTGCGGCGAACGCACCGTCATCGCCGCCGCCGGCCACATCCGCCGCTGCCCGGCCTGCGGCGCCGAGCACTACCCGCGCACCGACCCGGCCGTGATCATGCTCGTCACCGATGAGGAGGACCGCGCCCTCCTGGGCCGCCAGGTCCACTGGCCCGAGGGCCGCTTCTCCACCCTCGCGGGCTTCGTCGAGCCGGGCGAATCCATCGAGCAGTCGGTGGCCCGCGAGGTCTTCGAGGAGGCCGGCGTCGTCGTCGGCGAGGTCGAATACATCGCCAGCCAGCCCTGGCCCTTCCCCTCCAGCCTGATGCTGGGCTTCATGGCCCGCGCCACCTCCGCCGAGATCCAGGTCGACGGCGAGGAAATCGAAGAGGCCCGCTGGTTCTCCCGCGAAGACCTCCGCACCGCCTTCGAATCCGGCGAGGTCCTCCCGCCCTACGGCATCTCCATCGCCGCCCGCCTCATCGAACTCTGGTACGGCAAGCCCCTGCCGAAGCCGTGAGCGGGGGGCGCGGCCGGGTCGTACGGGGCCGGCCGCGCCTGATGCGGGGATGCCGTGACGGGGGTGGCCTGGTATCCGGATGCGGCGGCGTCCTGGTGATCTGACAGCGGGCCGCCGAGCTGCGTCCGAGCCGAGCTGCGTCCGGGACGCGTGGGTGAGCCGGGGCGGCCATGTCTGCGTGCGGCTCGTTTTCGTCCGAGAACCGCTCGACCCGTGTGACCGCTCCCGACCATGATGACCACGTCGTGATCATCGGTTGGCCGGGGCCAGGGCCGGGAGTGGGGCCCGACGGCCGGAGCGGAGGCGTGGACGTGCAGGTGTACATCAGCGCGGACATGGAAGGCGTCACCGGGCTGGTGGACGCCCATGACGTACAGCTGGGTGGGCACGACTACGAGCACGGTCGCGTCATGATGACCGAGGACGTGAACGCGGCCGTACGCGGAGCGCTCTCGGCCGGTGCGACCAGGGTGCTGGTCAACGACGCGCACAGTGCCATGCGGAACCTGCTCGCAGATCAGCTGCACCCCGAGGCCGAGCTGGTCAGAGGCAAGCCCAAGCGGATGGGGATGCTCGAAGGGCTGGACGGCGCCTTCGACGCGGTGATGTGCATCGGGTACCACGCGCGGGCCGGCGCTCTCGGCGTGCTCAGCCACAGCTACATGGGCCACGAGATCGAAGACATGTGGCTGGACGACCGCCCCATGGGCGAGATCGGGTTCGCGCAGGCCACCGCCGCCGCGATGGGAGTGCCCGTGGTCACGCTTTCCGGCGACGACGTGGCGTGTGACGAGATGAACGCCTGGGATGCCCGGGTCGTCACGGCCCCGGTGAAATACGCCCGGGACCGGTTCAGCGCCCGACTGCGGCCCGCGACGGAAGCCCGTAAGGCGATCGAGGAGGCTGCCGCCGAGGGTGCGCGCCGTGCTCCCCGGCTCCGGCCGCCGTTCACGGAAGCCCCCTCAGCCCTGGCGGTCCGCTGGCAATCGGCCACCGTGGCCGCTCAGCTCGAAGTGATTCCCGGGGTCACGCTGCGAGACTCACGCACCGTCGAGGTGACGGAGGCCGTACCGCAGCTCTTCCGGCTCTTCGGCCTCTTCATGAGGGTGGCGACATCGCTCACCGACCAGCGGCCCTATTGCTGATCGGCCGAGAGAAAGGCGAGGCCCTCGCCGAAGAACGTCGGACGAGGGCTGCGACCTCTGCGGATCAGACGCCGAGCGCCTGCTTCACCTGAGCAAGGCTCGGGTTGGTCATGACGACCTCGGCGTCTCCCTGGGTGGGGACCACCCGAACCGTGGGCACCGTCTGGTTGCCGCCGTTCGCCTTCTCCACGAACGCCGCGGACTCCGGGTCGTGCTCGATGTTGATCTCGGTGTAGGCGATGCCCTCGCGGTCCATCTGGCCCTTCAGCCGACGGCAGTAGCCACACCAGGTCGTGCTGTACATCGTCACAGTGCCCGCCATGCGTCCTGCGCTCCTTCACTAAGTCTTGATCCAATACCACCGCATCCGTACCCGACGCGGCCACGCAACTCAACGCACATCCCCCCTCAGCCATTCCCGGCCACCGAAACGGCCTTGGGAAGGACTCCGAAACGGTCCTGGGAAGGGACTCCGGGATGGCCTCGGGAACGGTCTCCGGAACGGGCCTTGCCCCTGCGTCGCCCCCCGCCTCGCCCTCTCTGCGTCGTCCCCCGCGCCGCCCCCCCGGCGTCGCCCCCCCGCATCGTTCCCCCCCCGGGGGGCCCGCCCCCGCCCCTCCCCACCCCAACCCCCACGGACAAAAGCCGCCCCGCAAAGCAGCCCCCAGCCCAGCCCAGCCCCGCACCCCATCCACGAGCCCCGCTCGCCGCCCGCTGCCTCCGCCCGCCGCCTCCGACCGCTGAGACCAGCAAAGCACCCGCCGGCTCCCCGCGCCCTCCGCTGTCCACAGCGGCCCGGTCCCGTACGACCGGCTCCCGTGGGCTGTGGACAGCTGTCCCGGGCGTCCCGGCGGACCTGGCAGCATGGCGGGGTGACAGCAGCAACGGACTCCTCTCTTTTCCCGCAGGTGCCTGACTCGGCCGACGGGGTGCTCGACGGGCTCGACCCCGAGCAGCGCGAGGTCGCGACGGCTCTGCACGGTCCGGTGTGTGTGCTGGCCGGTGCCGGCACGGGCAAGACCCGCGCGATCACCCACCGGATCGCGTACGGGGTGCGGGCCGGAATTCTCCAGCCCGCGAGTGTGCTCGCCGTCACGTTCACGGCCCGCGCGGCCGGCGAGATGCGCGGCCGGCTGCGTCAGCTCGGTGCGGGCGGGGTCCAGGCCAGGACGTTCCACTCCGCGGCGCTGCGGCAGCTCCAGTTCTTCTGGCCGAAAGCCGTCGGCGGGGACGTCCCGCGGCTGCTGGAGCGCAAGATCCAGCTCGTCGCCGAGGCCGCCGCCCGCTGCCGCATCCGGCTCGACCGCAATGAGCTGCGCGATGTCACGGCGGAGATCGAGTGGTCCAAGGTCACCCAGACCGTCCCGGCCGACTATCCGGCGGCGGTCGCCAAGGCCGGCCGGGAGGCCCCGCGCGATCCGGCCGAGGTCGGGCAGATCTACGGCACGTACGAACAGCTCAAGCGCGACCGGGGCACCATCGACTTCGAGGACGTGCTGCTGCTCACGGTCGGCGTCCTACAGGACCGGCACGACATCGCCGAGCAGGTCCGTACGCAGTATCAGCACTTCGTCGTCGATGAGTACCAGGACGTCAGCCCGCTCCAGCAGCGGCTGCTGGAGCTGTGGATGGGGGACCGCGACAACCTCTGCGTGGTCGGCGACGCCAGCCAGACGATCTACAGCTTCACCGGCGCCACCCCCGACCACCTCCTCAACTTCCGCACCCGCCACCCGAACGCCACGGTCGTCAAGCTCGTCCGCGACTACCGCTCCAGCCCCCAGGTCGTGCACCTCGCCAACGGCCTGCTCTCCCAGGCCCGGGGGCGGGCCGCCGAGCACCGCCTGGAGCTGATCTCGCAGCGGGACGCGGGCCCCGAGCCCGTCTACACGGAGTACGCCGACGAGCCCGCCGAGGCCGAGGGCACCGCCCGCCGGATCCGTGACCTGATCGCCTCCGGGGTGTCGGCGGGGCAGATCGCCGTCCTCTTCCGTATCAACGCGCAGTCCGAGGTCTATGAGCAGGCTCTGGCCGATGCCGGGGTGCCGTATCAGCTGCGGGGCGCCGAGCGGTTCTTCGAACGGCCGGAGGTGCGCGAGGCGGGCGTCAAGCTGCGGGGCGCCGCCCGCTTCGGGGGCAACGACGCGCTGCTCGACGACGCGCTGGACCTGCCGTCCGAGGTGCGGGCGGTGCTCAGCGACATGGGCTGGACCAGCCGGCCCCCGGCGGGTTCCGGGGCGGTGCGGGACCGCTGGGAATCCCTGGCCGCTCTGGTGCGACTCGCCGAGGACTTCGCCCGGGCCCGGCCCACGGCCACCCTCGCCGACCTCGTCGCCGAGCTGGACGAGCGGGCCAACGCGCAGCACGCCCCGACGGTCGAAGGCGTGACCCTCGCGTCCCTGCACGCCGCCAAGGGCCTGGAGTGGGAAGCCGTCTTCCTGGTCGGTCTCACCGAAGGCATGATGCCGATCACCTACGCCAAGACCGACGAGCAGATAGAGGAGGAGCGCCGGCTCCTGTATGTCGGCGTCACCCGCGCCCGCGTCCATCTGGGGCTGTCCTGGTCGCTGGCGCGCTCTCCGGGCGGGCGGGCCTCCCGCCGCCCCAGCCGGTTCCTGAGCGGCCTGCGGCCGGGCTCCGGGGCGGTGGCGGGCCGCCGCACACCGGGCGCGGTCTCAGGGGGCGTCGAGCGCGGCGACGGGGCGGCGCCGGTGGCTCGGCGCACCAAGCACCGCAGTCCGGCCCGCTGCCGGGTCTGCAACCGGACGCTCACGGACCCGGGCGAGATGAAGCTGATGCGGTGTGAGGACTGCCCTTCGGAGCTGGACGAGGCGCTCTACGAGCGACTGTCCGACTGGCGGGCCGAGCAGGCCGCACGCTCCCGGCAGCCCGCGTACTGCATCTTCACCGACAAGACACTGATGGCGATCGCGGAGGCCGTTCCGGGAACCGAATCGGAGCTTGCGGTCATCTCAGGAGTGGGGCGGCGGAAGTTCGACCGCTACGGCAGTGAGGTGCTGGCGATCTGTGCCGGCGAGGAGCTCGCGGGGGTCTCTGAGGAGGGGCCCGAAGGCGCCGCGGAAAACTCGTCGAAAAAATAGTTTGCGCCCGCGGAGCGCCGCCCCATAGCCTTCAGAAGCAACGGAGACAACGGTTTCTTTCCGAGATCCGATGGATCCGTGCTGTACTTGAACACCCTGGAACGGGATTCCCGGTCCACCGAGACGCCGAGAGGAGGCGAGACCAGTGATCAGCTTCATCGAGACCAACAAAATGACCGATCTCTCGGTCGCCGCCACCTGCACGCTCGGCTCCTCGCTCCCTGGCACCGGTCTGTCCGGCTTCGGCCGCCTGTCCGGTACCGAGGTCGCGCGCCCCGAGTCCCTCACTGTGCTGACGCGCAGTGAGCGCACCGCGCGACCGACCGAGGCACCTGCGGCCGCAGTAGTGGCGGCATCGGCGAATGCCTTTGCCTTCGCGGCAGCCAACGGTGCCGAATCCCGGCAGCAGCACCAGACGAAGCATGAAATGTGGGCCTACCGCGGCCTCGAACCCTGGAGAGATCCAGCCTGATCGGCACGATCAGGTCGGCACCTTCCAGGGCCGCGGAACCCACACCGGGATCCGCGGCCCTTTTGTTTGCCCAAGCGCCCCGCCACCAGCCGGGCCGAACAGACGAGGAACACACCACAGTGCAACTCCAGACGCACACCCCGTCCGTAGCAACCGACCTGATCCCTCCGCCCGACCCCCAGGAGAACTCCTTGCTGCCCCTCACCGAGCTCGACGACGAGATCGACCGCCTCGGCGCTGCCGTTCCGTGCCGGACCTACGACCCGGAGGTCTTCTTCGCCGAGTCCCCGGCCGACGTCGAGTACGCCAAGGCGCTGTGCCAGACCTGCCCCGTCCGCGAGGCCTGCCTTGCCGGCGCCAAGGACCGCCGTGAGCCGTGGGGCGTCTGGGGCGGCGAGCTCTTCGTCCAGGGCGTTGTCGTGCCGCGGAAGCGGCCGCGTGGCCGTCCGCGCAAGAACCCGGTTGCGGCATGAACACCATCGGCACAGGAACGATCGACCGTCCCCTCACCCGGGATCCCCAGAAGCAGGACCACACGATGAACCCCACCTTCACCGACACACCCGTCCCCGTGAACACCGACGTGATCGAGTCGCGTCAGAACAGGAACCACGCCATGCAACTCATCCCAGAAGCCCTGGCTCGTGCTCATATGCACGAACGGCTGCGGGAGGCCGAATCGGAACGCAGGGCGCATCGGCTCGCGGCCGCGCGGCGTATGCAGCGGCGCGCCGAGCGCGCGTCGCTGCGTGCCCGTCGTGCGCTGGCCATGGCCGTGATGCAGTAACGGCGGTGCGCTGACACCGCCACCTACGGGGTCCGTCCGACAGGGCGGGCCCCGTAGGTGCGTTATATCCCGCTTCCGGCGGTTGGCGGGGATATCGTCGGACGGTGGACCAGAAGACGCATGAACAGGCGGAGTTGGCCGACGGGAACACGGTGTGCGCCGGCTGCGGTGCGGTCGCCGAGGGCACCCCGCCGACGTGGACCTGCTCCGTCGAGAACGGTGAACGCCGCTACTTCTGCGACGAGTGCGCGCGGGAGAACCTCCGGGCCATCGAGGGGCGCCTGGATTCGACCTGGTGGTGAGGCCCTTCGACGCGGAGGCCGGCGCCGAGGCCGACGCCCCGGGACGCCGTGCCCGCTCCGACGGCGGAGCGGGCGGCCGGGGCGGTGCGGCCCAGCGGGGGGCTCAGGCGGTGGACCCTTCGACGGCCTCCTCGCTGGTGTCGGCGCCGATGACCGTGTCGAGGCCGGTGAGCTCCGAGCCGGCCGGCTCCTCCTCGGGTACAAAGCCGGGCATCCATGCCTCGAGTTCGTCCCGCAGCCGCACCGTCGCCCCCAACTGGCACAGCACCCCGATCGTGCTCAGGGTCACCCGGTGGATCAGAAGGTACGCGGGCGGCAGGTTGAGCTGTTTGCCCAACTGGTGGGCGGGCGAGCGCGGGTCACCGACCCGGGCCGCCTGCCGGCGCATCCAGCCGCGGGTGAAGGTGAACTCGTCCACCTGCGCGGGTTCGATGATCGGCAGCAGATACTCCAGCACCGCGTCCGGGTCCAGCTCGATGGACTCCTTGACGAAGCCCTCCTCGCACAGCTGCTGGTAGACCGCGTCCGCCTCGCCGTCCAGCGTCATCCGCAGTGACGTACCGATCGTCGGCGGCAGCCCGTCGGGGAGCCGGTCGACGGTCCCGAAGTCCAGCACCCCCAGCCGCCACTCCTCGACCGGGCCGTCCGGGTGGTCCCCGGCCAGCAGCCGGAAGTTGCCCGGATGCGGGTCGGCGTGCAGCAGGCCCGTACGGGCGGGGCCGGAGAAGAGGAAGCGCGCCAGGAGCTGGCCGGCCCGGTCCCGCTGTGCGTCGGTGCCGTCGGCGATCACCTCGGACAGCGGCAGCCCCGCCATCCACTCCGTCACCAGCACCTGGTCGCACTGGTGGACCACGGCCGGCACCACCACATCCGGGTCGTCGGCGAACTCCGCGGCATGGGCCCGCTGGGCCTCCGCCTCCAGGGAGTAGTCCAGCTCCTCCGACACCCGGTCGCGCAGCTCGGTGATCAGCGGCTTGATGTCCATGCCCGGGATCAGCGGACCCAGCAGCCGGGCGAACCGGCTCAGCTGCGACAGATCCGACAGCAGCGCCTGACCGGCCCCCGGATACTGCACCTTGACGGCCACCTCGCGGCCGTCGTGCCACACCCCCCGGTGCACCTGCCCGATCGAGGCCGCCGCGGCCGGCTTGTCCTCGAACTCCTCGAACAGCTCCTGCCAGTCCTCGCCGAGCTGCTCGGCCAGCACCGCGTGCACCGTGCTCGTCGGCATCGGCGGCGCCGCCTCCTGAAGTTTCGTCAGAGCGGCGCGGTACGGACCGGCGATCTCCTCGGGCAGCGCCGACTCGAAGACGGACAGCGCCTGCCCGAACTTCATCGCCCCGCCCTTCAGCTCGCCGAGCACCTTGAAGAGCTGTTCCGCGGTGCGCTGTTGCAGCTCACGGCCGACGATCTCGGCGGATCTGCCGCCGATCCGCTTGCCCAGGCCCCAGGTGGCGCGGCCGGCGAACCCCAGTGGCAGCGCGGCCAGCTTGGCGGTGCGGGTGACCGCCTTGCGGGGAAGATCAGACATGCGCCCCTCCAACTCACACTGTCCCCCTACCGGGGTTACTCCGTCATTGTGGCGTGTTCGGGCTGCGGATCCGAGGCGCCTGCCGCAGCCGGTGAAGCGGCAGCGCCACAGCCGCAGTCCGGATGCGGCTCGATCCGCACCGTGCGCACGCTCGCACACGGCGCCGCGAGCTCCATCCGCGCTCCGGTGCACGGCGGCAGCTCGCCATCGAGGAACGCCAGCGCCTGGACGGCGGCGATCCCCGCGACCGTTGTTGCCAACGCGGCATCGCAGGCCGGGACCGCGGGTGCGGCACGCCCCGACCGCCACTGCGCCAGCAACCGCGGCCAAGCCTGCTCCGCGTCCGTACGACGCAGCTCGTCGCAGCGGGCACAGGCCGAACCGCCGGGCAGCACCAACGGACCCACCACACCCGTGCCCTCGATCACCCCCGCGTAAAGATGTGGGATTCCGGCGATGAGCAACGGCTCGGACAACACGGGGTCGGGGGCGTACGCGCCGAGCCCGTCCCGCGGGGCCAGCACCACCAGCGACAGTCCGGGTTCGCCCGATTCGCTGACCGGGACCCTCGGCCGTGGGGTACGGCTCCAGGGGGAGGACTGGTGGACCAGCCGTTGCGCGGCCGAGCGCCGCCGCTCGCCGATCCGCTCGGCCGGCAGCCCGCCGGGCAGGATGTCCCACGGCTGGACCGTGCCGCCGTCGAACACCTCCACCCGGCCGATGCCCGAGGCCGAGAGCAGCGCCGCGATCGCGGCGCCGACCCGCCCCGACCCCTTGACCCGCGCCCGGACCGCCCGGCGCGCTCCCATCCGGCCCAGCGCGCCCGCCGGTTCCGGATGCCGCACCGAGAGGGACGCCAGATCGGGCCGCAGCTGCTCGAAGGCGGTGTGGTCCGCACGGACCGCCTCGGCCGCCGGGCCGCCCTCGGTGGGGGATTCCAGCAGTCCGGCGGCGCCGAGCCGGTCCACCACACCCCGCACATGCTCGGGCGGGAGGTCCAGTAACGCGGCCTCCTCGACCAGTTGCTGCATGCTGCGGGTGCCGTCGATCAGCGTGAGGAAACTGCCGGTCGCCGTATCGACCGGGCCGACCACCATCGCGTGCGCCGGCGCCACCCCGAACCGCACCGTCTCCCGGTCCCGCCATCCGCGCCGCAGCGCGGGCTTGAGCATCGGATGCCTCATCTCCGCCCCCGTCCATCTCTTTCGTCGTCCGGCCCTCAGCATGCGCCCCGCGACGGATCGGCGCGGAAGTTATCCACAGGCGGTGGGCAATGGTCGTACAAGCGGTGCACGCCATGGAGTGGTTCGATGGCGAACCGTCCGCGGGGCGGGACTTCCCGCCGCGCCAGCGGGTAACGTCGGGCGCGTGCCCGCCGACCCTTCCGCCCACGGCTCAGGGGAAACCCCTCTGCGCCGCGCCGCCGATACCTCGCGCGGTGCCGCCCCCGGCCCCGTGGCCCGCGGATCGGCCACCAGCGCCGTCGAGGTGCGCCGCAGTTCACGACGGCGCAGAACGGTGTCCGCGTACCGCGAGGGTGACCGCACGGTTGTCCTGATTCCGGCCCGTATGTCCGAGGCGGAGGAGCGGCGCTGGGTCACCGTCATGCTGGACAAGCTCGCCGCCCAGGAGAGCAAGCGGATGCTGGGCGACGGCGAGCTGGCCGAGCGCGCCGAGCGGCTGTCCGGTCAGTATCTGGACGGCCGGGCCCGCCCCGCCTCGGTGCGCTGGGTGACCAACCAGAACACCCGCTGGGGATCGTGCACCCCGGCCGAGGGCAGCATCCGCCTTTCGCACCGCCTCCAGGGCATGCCGGAGTACGTCATCGACTACGTCCTGCTGCACGAACTCGCCCATCTGCTCGTCCCCGGCCACGGCCCCCGGTTCTGGAGCCTGCTGGAGTCCTACGCCCGTACGGAACGGGCCCGTGGCTACCTCGAAGGGGTGGTCGCGGCCGACCGGCTGCCCCATCTGCCCGTCGCCCGCGAGGAATAACGGCGCGCAGCCGGACGAGATCCGTCGCGCCCCGGCATCGCCCGCTGTCGGCGCCAGCGGTTAGCCTGGCCGCGCAGAGGAACTCACAGCGGGAGCGGGGGACGGGCGTTACGTATGGCCAGGGAATTCCAGCGGGGCCACAAGGCCAAAATCAGTGATCTGACGGCGGGAACGGATCTGTACGTCGGTGTGCAGATCGCCGGATCCGGTCTCTCCTTCGACATCAGCTGCTTCGGCCTGGACGCCGACGAGCGGCTCTCCGACGACCGGTACTTCATCTTCTTCAACCAGCCGAAGTCGCCCGAGGAGTCGATCCAGCTGCTCGGCGCGCAGGCCGGTGACAGCGAGTCCTTCCGGGTCACCCTCGACAAGATCCCGCCGCACATCCAGAAGCTCTCCTTCACCGCCGCGCTCGACGGCGCCGGCCAGGTCTCGCAGATCGGCCCCGGTTACCTCCGGATCGTGGCCGGCGGTGAAGAGGTCGCCCGCTATTCCTTCAACGGCAGCGAGTTCAGCACCGAACGCGCCGTCATGCTCGGCGACTTCTACCTCAAGGACGTGTGGCGGTTCGCCGCCGTCGGCCAAGGCTTCGACGGCGGCCTGGAGGCGCTGCTGAAGAACTTCGGCGGCGAGGTCGCCGAAGAGGCCGAGGCGCAGCCCGAGCCGACCGCCACGGCACAGGACGTGCCGGGCTTCGCCCCGCCGTCCGGGCCGGCCGCCCCCGCACCGTCCTTCGGGGTGCCCGCCGCGCCGCCCGCCCAGCAGCCCGCGCCCGAGTTCGGCCCGCCCCAGGGGGCGCCGCAGGAAGCACCCCCGGCCGCACCACAGTCCCCGCAGCCCACCGCGCCGCAGGTCCACAGCGCGCCCACGCTCGCCGCGCCACTGGCTCCGCCCGGCCCGGTCCCGCCGCCCGGAGTGCCCGCACAGCAGCCGCCGGCCCCGTACGGTCAGCCGGCGCCCGGTCAGGACTCGTACGGCCCGCCGCAGCCGGCACCCGGCGGCTACCCCGGCCAGCCGGCCCCGCAGGCACCTCCCTATGGGCAGCCCGCGCCGCCGCCCGGCGGATACGGCGCCCCGCAGGGCCAGTCCGCCCCGTACGGCCAGCCGGGACAGCAGCCCCCGGGCGCCCCGTACGGGGGCGGTCAGGCACCGGCCGTGCCCCAGGGCGGCGGCCCCGGCCTCGGCGTCGTACTGGACAAGTACAAGGAAGCCCCCACCGGGCAGCGCTGGACCCCGCAGAACGAAAAGTTGATCCGCGTCGACCTCGGCGTCGACGGCCAGCCGGTGCTCGCCCGCCAGGGCAGCATGGTGCTCTACCAGGGCAAGGTCGACTTCGGCTACAAGGGCGCCGGCTTCCGCGGCCGGATCGTCGGCAACGCCACCGGCCAGGAGATGCAGCTGATGCGCTGTACCGGCCAGGGCCAGGTCTTCTTCGCGGAGAACAGCGCCCATGTGCACCCCATCGAGCTCCAGGGCGACGCCATCTGCGTGTCCGCCGAGGCGGTCCTCGCCTTCGACGAGTCGCTTCAGCACGAGGTCCGGCGTATCGAGGGCCACGGCATCCCCGGTGGCGCCCTGTTCACCATGCAGTTCCAGGGGACCGGCACCATCATCGTCAAGACCCAGGGCACCCCGGTCGTCCTGCCGGTCACCCCGACCACGTTCGCCGACGCCAACGCCATCGTGGCCTGGTCCGCCGCCTCGCAGGTGATCATCTCCAGCCAGGTGAGCGTGCGCCGGCACGCCTACCCGGGCCACTCCGGCGAGACCGTGAACCTCCAGTTCCGCGGTGCGCCCGGCAACTTCATCGTCGTCCAGCCCTACGAGGTCTGAGGGAGCCCGCACGTCATGAACCAGCAGCAGCTGTCGGGCTATGTCCCGACCCCGCCCGCCGCCCGTATGGAGAACCACGGCAGCGCCATGGTGAAGATCGCCATGCAGAGCGGCCAGGACGTCTTCGCACGCACCGGCTCGATGGTCGCCTACGAAGGCTTCGTCCAGTACGAGCCGAACCCGCCCGCCGTCCGCCAGATGGCCTCCCAGTGGCTCACCGGCGAAGGCGCGCCCCTGATGAAGTGCTCCGGCGACGGTCTGCTCTACCTCGCCGACTACGGCGCCGATGTCGTCTGCATCAACCTCAACGACGACGCGCTCTCCGTCAACGGCACCAATCTCCTCGCTCTCGACGCCCACCTCCAGTGGGGCGTGCAGCGCGTCAAGGGCATGGCGAAGTTCGCCGGTCAGGGACTCTTCAACGTCCAGATCTCGGGCACCGGCTGGGTCGCGCTGACCTCCCGGGGCACGCCCGTCGTCGTCGACTGCGGCCGCGGCGAGGACGAGACGTATGTGGACCCGGACGCCCTCGTCGCCTGGTCGACCCATCTGAAGATGAAGGGCAAGCGCAGCTTCAAGGCGTCCTCGATGATCGGGCGCGGCAGCGGCGAGGCGTACCAACTGGGCTTCTCCGGCCAGGGGTTCGTCGTCGTCCAGCCCAGCGAGGACAGCACCGACCGGCTCCGGGCCCGGGGCTGAGGGGGAGGACCGAACACGTCATGCAGAGTCCGCTTTTCGCCTTCACCGAGGCACAGACCCAGGACCGCTACGCCCTGCAGAACAGCCAGCTGCTGCGCGTCGCCCTCCAGGGCCACGAAGACGTCCTCGCCCGTAAGGGCACGATGGTCGCCTATCAGGGGCTGCTCGAATTCGACGGCAACTACCAGACACCGGGCCAGCACCGGACCCGCGCGCGCTCCGGTGAGGGCCTCGATCTGATGCGCGTCTCCGGGCAGGGCACGGTCTATCTGGCCAACCTCGCCCAGTACGTCCATGTCGTCGACGTCGACCACGACGGCCTGACCGTCGACAGCAGCTACGTTCTCGCGCTGGACTCCGGCCTCCACTGGGAGGCCGTCTCCGTCGACAGCCAGTACGGCATCTCCGGCACCGGCAAGTACCAGCTCAACATCTCCGGACGGGGCAAGGTCGCCCTGATGACCTCCGGCCAGCCGCTGATGTTGCAGGTCACGCCCGACAAGTACGTCAACGCCGACGCCGACGCGGTGGTCGCCTGGTCCGCTTCGCTGCGCGTCCAGATGCAGGCGCAGACGCACTCCTCGGGAGTGTTCCGCCGGCGCGGCAACACCGGCGAGGGCTGGGAGCTGAGCTTCCTCGGCCAGGGCTACGCACTGGTCCAGCCCAGCGAGCTGCTGCCGCCGCAGAACGCCGTCATCGGCTCCGGTGCGGCCGCCCAGTTCGGCATGGGTCAGCAGGGCGCCCGGGGACAGAACCAGGGCAACATCTTCACCAACTGACCCGCCGGCCGACCGCTGACACACCTCCGGCGCCCGCCCCGGGAAGGGACGGGCGCCGGAGGTGTGGCCGCTGCCGTCTAGAGCAGCGCGCGGGTGCGCTCCACCAGGCGCGCCACCGACGCATCGGCGACACCGGGCACCTCGTCGTACGCGAACCACCGCAGGTCAAGCGACTCGTCGCTGATCTCCGCCACCGCGCCCGCGGGCGCCAGCGCCGCATACTGCACGTCCAAATGCCAGGCGCAGGGCGTGTGATGACGGTCCAGCCGCACCGGGCCGCCGGGCAGCAGCGTCAGCCCCCGCGCGATCCCGGACTCCTCACGCGCCTCCCGCAGCGCCGCATCGGCCAGCGAGGCGTCCTCCGGCTCACAGTGGCCGCCCATCTGGAGCCACATCTTCAGCTTGCGGTGCAGGGTGAGCAGCACCCGCCCGCCGGCCGGATCGATCACCAGCGCACTGGCCGTGAGATGCCCGTCCTTGCAGGGCTTCCACATGCCGTCCTGATGGGCGGCGAGATGATCCAGATACGTCAGCCGCAGCTGTTCCTGGTCGGGGGACGGCGCGGGCCACTCCTTGAGCACCCGCGCCGCGTCCTCGTGCAGACTCACTTGTCGCCGTCGCCCTTGCTCTCGCCGGGGGTCTCGTCCGGGCCGTCGCTCTCCCGGGCGGGCTTGCCCAGATCCGGCTTGCCGCCGCTCGCGGCCTCGCCGAGCATCTTGTCGAGCTCGGAGAAGTCCGGCTGCTCGTGGTGCACGAACCCGTCCGGGTCGTCCAGATCGGCCGCCGTCGGCAGCATGTCCGGGTGCTCCCACAGGCCGTCGCGGCCCTCCAGGCCCCGCGCGTCCGTCAGCGACGCCCACAGCCGCGAGGCGTCCCGCAGCCGCCGCGGACGCAGCTGGAGACCGATCAGCGTCGAGAACGTCTGCTCGGCGGGGCCACCGCTCGCCCGGCGCCGCCGCAGCGTCTCACGGAGCTTGTCCGCCGACGGCAGATGCGGCTTGGCGGCGGCGTGCACCACCGCGTCCACCCAGCCCTCGACGAGCGCCAGCGCGGTCTCCAGACGTGCCAGCGCCGCCTTCTGCTCCGGAGTGTCCTCGGGCTGGAACATGCCCTGCTGAAGGGCGTTCTGGAGCTCCTCGGGATGCTGCGGATCGATCTGGCCGACCACGTCCTCCAGCTTGGTCGTGTCGACCTTGATCCCGCGCGCATAGCCCTCGACGGCACCGAACAGATGCGAGCGCAGCCACGGCACATGTGCGAAGAGCCGCTGGTGGGCGGCCTCGCGCAGGGCCAGATACAGCCGCACCTCCTCCTCCGGGACGCCCAGGCCCTCGCCGAAGGTGGCGATGTTCCCCGGCAGCAGCGCGGCCTTGCCGGCCGGGCCGAGCGGCAGCCCGATGTCCGTCGAACCGACGACCTCGCCCGCCAGTACGCCCAGCGCCTGGCCGATCTGGGTGCCGAACATCGCGCCGCCCATGGAGCGCATCATCCCGAGCAGCGGGCCCGCCATGGCCTGCATCTCCCCGGGCAGCACATCACCCATGGCCGCCCCGACGCGCTCGGCGAGCGGGTTGACCAGGTCCTTCCACACCGGGAGGGTCTCCTCGACCCACTCGGCGCGGCTCCAGGCCACCACCGAGCCGGAACCCGACGGCAGCGACGTCACACCGTCCAGCCACAGATCCGCCAGCCGCACGGCCTCCTCGACCGCGCTGCGCTCACCCGGCGACAGGCTCGCGTCCTTGCTGCCGTCCTCGGCGCCCTGCGCGACGGTCTGTCGCGCGATGTCCTTGGCCATGTCCCAGTTCACCGGGCCGCCCTCGTAGGAGAGCATCTGCCCGAGCTTCTGGAAGGCGGCTCCCAGGTCTCCAGGGTTCATCTCGCCACCGGGGCCGCCCATGCCGCCGAAGAGCGCCGCGAACGGATTGTCCGCGCCGCCGCTCCCGCCGCCGAACCCGAACGGGTCCGCGGGGCCCTGGCTACCTCCCTGGCCGCCCTTCTTCTTGCCGTTGTCGCCGTCCTCCGGCTCCTCCGGCGGAAGGCCGAATCCAAATGGGGTGTCACTCACGGGTTTCCTCGGCTCGTAGGGCCGCCGACCAGGTGGCCGACGGCGGCTGCCCGACATCACCTCCAGCGTAGACACCCGGACCGCTTCGGGGCTCGGTGCTTCGCTGTCCCGGTGGCTGCGGCAGGATGGACGCCACCTGGTGCGTACGCATGACCACACGTTCGCACTGAAGACAACCGCTGGAGACGCCCGGTGAGTTCCCCAGATCCGACCGTTCGCGCAGCGCGAAACGCTGCGGCCCAGACCGAGAAGGCAGGCAATGGCGCAGACGGCACCACGGACCGGCCGCTGCGACGGCCCGTCGTCGCCGTCACCGGAGCCGCGTCCGGGGTCGGGGCGCTGCTTACCCGCGCCCTGGTCGCGTCCGACGAGGTCAAGGAGGTGGTGGCCATCGACGAGCGGCGCGGCGACGTCGCCGAGGCACACTGGCATGTCCTCGACGTCCGGGACCCCGCCATCGCCGACAAGCTGCGCGGCGCGGACGTCGTCGTGCACCTGGCGCTCGACCTCGACCTGGAGACCGACGACGCGGCGCGCACCGCCTACAACGTGCGCGGCACCCAGACCGTGCTCACCGCGGCCGCCGCCGCCGGCGTCCACCGGGTGGTGCTGTGCACCTCCGCCATGGTCTACGGGGCGCTGCCCGACAACGACGTGCCCCTGGCCGAGGACGCCGAGCTGCGCGCCACCGCGGACGCCACCGGCGTCGGCGACCTGCTGGAGATCGAGCACCTGGCGCACCGCGCGCCCCGCGCCCACCCCGGCCTGAACGTGACCGTGCTGCGCCCCGCCGTCCTGGTGGGCGGCACCGACACCGCGCTGACCCGCTACTTCGAATCGCCCCGCCTCCTGGTCGTCGCCGGATCCCGCCCCGCCTGGCAGTTCTGCCATGTCGAGGACCTGGTCAGCGCCCTGGAGTACGCCGCGCTGGAGAAGGTCGACGGCGAGCTGGCGGTGGGCTGCGACGGCTGGCTGGAGCAGGAGGAGGTCGAGGAGCTGTCCGGCATCCGCCGCATGGAGCTGCCGTCCTCGGTGGCCCTGGGCGCCGCGGCCCGGCTGCACCGGATCGGCCTGACGCCGTCGCCCGCCGGGGACCTCGCGTACACGATGCACCCGTGGGTGGTCAGCGGCAGCCGGCTGCACGATGCGGGCTGGCGGCCCCAGTGGACGAACGAGGAGGTGCTGGCCGAGCTCCTGGAAGAGGTCGCCGGACGGCACACCGTCGCCGGCCGCCGGCTCGGCCGCAAGGACGCCACGGCCGCGGGTGCCGCCGGTGCCACCGTCGCCCTCCTGGGCACCGCCGCACTGGTGCGGCGCGCCCGTAAGGCCCGCCGCCGCATCTGAGCCGTACCGGGCCCGCCGGGCTGGAGGAGTCTCCATACGGCGGGCCGGACGACCGGCGGAAACGGCCATTACCGCGGCGCCCCCGGTTGCGGCACGATGGGGGCATGTCTGGCATGCCCTCCCCTTCGTCCCCCGGCCGCGACCACCCCGGTGAGCGGGCCGCGGCGGACCCGATCCGGCTCCTGGAGATCCGCGACACCCCGCTCTCCGTGGACGAGGTGTTCGCGGCCGTGGGCGATACAGCGGCGGGCGGCACGGCCCTGTTCGTCGGCACGGTCCGCTCGCACGACAACGGCGCCGACGTCGACGGCCTGGGCTACTCCGCGCACCCCACGGCCGAGGTGGAGATGCGCCGGATCGCCGAAAAGGTGACCGCAGCCTTCCCGGTCCGCGCGCTGGCCGCCGTCCACCGGGTGGGCGATCTGCGCATCGGTGATCTGGCCGTGGTCGTCGCGGTCTCCTGCCCGCACCGGGGCGAGGCGTTCGAGGCCTGCCGCAAACTGATCGACGACCTCAAGCACGAGGTGCCGATCTGGAAGCACCAGATGTTTTCCGATGGGACCGAGGAATGGGTCGGCGCGTAGCGCCGTCTTCTGGGGGGAAGGTCGGAAGGATCGGCGCGTGGCCCGATTTCGGGTGCGTAATCGCGCGTTCTCCGGGCAGTCGACAGAGCAGACAGGGCGGGGCGTTGGCCCGGAGTCACGGGACGGTGAGCTCCGAACGTGAGGCCGAACCGGTGCCGTGTGTTCCGGTTGCGTAACCCGCCCCCTGGCATAAGCGTTGACCCAGCAGATGGTTAATCTGCTTATTCGTCGATCGCGGTTGTACAAGGGGTTGGGAGGTCGCTGATGGGTGCGCTCCTCTGGTTGCTGATTCCGGTCGGCGCCGGGCTGATTGCCGCGGTGTGGAGCAGCTGGACCATGCGGAATCGCAAGACCGGGGATGTGGCAGAACTCGCGGGCTATGCCCGGTTCCGGGATGCCATGGAAAAGGAGCATTCCGTTTCCGAGCCCGCCTCGGATCCGGTCTGAACCTTCGCCGTTTCTCTGGAAGCAGCGGATGAAAGCGCCACTCTCCGGGGTGGCGCTTTTCTGCGGGCGGGTGCCCGGCCCCGTACGGACGGCCCCGCGGGCCGGTTGTCATACCCGTCCCGTACTGTCGTTCCATGCCACGCCGCACCGCGACGCTGCTCGCCTCGATCCTGATGTTGATCGCGCTGCTCTGCGCAGGGGTGCTGATCCCCGTGCCGTATGCCGAGATGTCTCCGGGGCCGACGGTCAACACCCTTGGTGATCACGACGGTGAGCCGGTGCTGCAGATCTCCCGGCACAAGACCTATCCGACGACGGGTCATCTCAACATGACCACCGTCCGGGTCACCGGCCCCGACTACCGGATGAACCTCTTCGAGGCGGTGTACGGCTGGCTCGGTCACGACAACGCCGTGGTGCCGCACAAGACGCTCTACCCCGAGGGGCAGACGGCCGAGCAGGCCGACCAGGAGAACGCCGAGGAGTTCAGCCAGTCCCAGGAGAGCGCCAAGGCCGCCGCCCTCAAGCAGCTGCATCTCCCGGTCGCCGCCCAGACCGTCGTCGGCTCCGTCGTCAAGGACAAGCCCGCCGACGGCCGGCTGCACGCGGGCGATGTGATCAAGGCCGTGGACGGCACGGAGGTCAAGCAGACCGGCGATGTCGCCAAGTTCGTCACCCGGCACAAGCCGGGCGAGAAGGTCGTCTTCACGATCATCCCCGCCAAGGAGGCCGCGGCGGCGGAGAAGCAGGGCAAGAAGGCCGCCGCCGGCGCGAAGCAGATCACGATCCGCACGCAGAAGGCGGACGACGGCCGCGCCATCGTGGGCATCCAGGCCGGTGTGGATCACACCTTCCCGTTCCCCATCGACGTCAAGCTGGCCGATGTCGGCGGCCCGAGCGCCGGGCTGATGTTCGCGCTCGGCATCGTCGACAAGCTCACGCCCGGGGACATGACCGGCGGCAAATTCGTGGCCGGTACGGGCACCATCGACGACAAGGGCAAGGTCGGCCCGATCGGTGGCATCGCGATGAAGACGGTCGGCGCGCACGACAAGGGCGCGGAGTTCTTCCTGACGCCCAAGGAGAACTGCGCCGCGGCGGCCAAGGACACCCCGAAGGGGCTGACCCTGGTCAAGGTCGGCACCATAGGCGACGCCGTCAAGGCGCTGGAGAAGATCCGCAAGGGCGACACCGCCGGCCTGCCGAGCTGCGGCCCGGCCGGGCGGGCCTAGAGCCGCCCCGGGCCCCGGGAGCCGGACGCGAGACATCCGGCCCGGGGAGGGGCCCGGAACGCCGCGGTCAGGCCTCGAAGGTCGTGGCCAGCGCTTCCGCCAGGCCCGGCACCAGCGCCGAGCCGGTGAGCACCTCGGACGTGGAGTCCTTCTCGCGCAGCCGCAGCGCCGACTCGCGGCGGCCGTCCCGGAGCACGGCCACCGTCATGCGGACCTCCTGGCGGTCCGGGTGCTTGGCGACCCACTTGGCGAGCTGCGCCTCGTCCATGCCCGCGGGCTCGGAGTCCTCGGCGGACGGCGGCAGCATCAGCCGCTCGACGGTCAGCGCACAGCCGGTGACGGCGTCCGGCCAGGCGATGGTGGCCAGGAACTCGTCCAGCGGGACGCCCGCCGGGATCTCGTCCTGCTCCACGGGGGTCAGGGACGTGGTGGTGGAGTCGTCGATACCGAGCTGGGCGGCGAGCGAGGGCTCCTGCGCACGCAGCTTGGCGGTGTCGACGAGGGCGAACAGTCGGGCCGGCTGATCCCAGCCGAGCCCGGCGCTGTACTCGTCGATCTCGAGTACCGCGCGGGTCAGGGGGTCGGCGGCGAGGGGGGTGCCGTCAACGGGGAGGTTGGTCATGCTCAACATCGTGCCTTGTGTACCCCGGAAAGCGGGAACTGAGTAAAGCCTTCGTAAGTTGCATCGGTGGGTCCTACTATCGCCGGGCCTGCTCCACACGACAGCGAACTTCGAGGTGCGCACCTTGGCTTTCCAGATGCCGGACCGCGGCGGAGGCCCGACAGGGCCACGGATCAGAGTCGGCCGACCATCGCGGCGGATCCGGACCCTGCTCATGACATTGGGTGTGCTGGCCGTATTGGCCATGCTCTTCGTGATGTTTGCGGGGTTTTGGACGGATTGGCTCTGGTATCGATCGGTCAAGTACTCCTCGGTCTTCACGACCACCCTGCTGACCAAGATCGGTCTGTTCTTCTCCTTCGGCGTGGTGATGGCCGCGGCCGTCGGCGTCAACATCTGGCTGGCGCACCGGCTGCGGCCGCCGCTGAGCGCGATGTCCATGGAGCAGCAGAGCCTGGACCGCTACCGGATGAGCATCGCGCCGTTCAAGAAGTGGGCGCTGATCGCGATCACGGCGGTGATCGGGCTGATCGCCGGTGCCTCCGCCTCCGGCGAGTGGCGCACCTGGCTGCAGTGGGTCAACGGCGTCCCCTTCGGCAAGAAGGACCCGCAGTTCGGGATGGACGTCGCGTTCTACGCCTTCGATCTGCCCTGGTACCGCTTCCTGTTGAGCTTCGGCTTCGCCTGCGCGGTGCTGTGTCTGGTCGCCGCGGCGCTGACGCACTACCTCTACGGCGGGCTGCGGCTGACCAGCCCCGGTTCGCGGGCGACGGCGGCGGCGACCGGCCATCTGTCGGTGCTGCTGGGCATCTTCGTCTCGCTCAAGGCGATCGCGTACTGGCTCGACCGGTACGGCCTCGCGGTGAAGTCCAGCGGCCTGAAGTCGGCCGACAACTGGACGGGCCTGCGGTATGTCGACGCCAACGCCTATCTCCCGGCGAAGACCATCCTGTTCTTCATCGCGGCGATCTGCGCGGTGCTGTTCTTCGCCACCCTCTGGCGGCGGACCTGGCAGCTGCCGGTGATCGGCTTCGGCCTGATGGTGCTCTCGGCGGTCCTCATCGGCGGGCTGTATCCGGCCATCGTGCAGAAGTTCCAGGTCCAGCCGAACGAGCAGGCCAAGGAAGCGCCGTACATCAAGCAGAACATCAAGGCGACCCGGGACGCGTACGACATCCAGGATTCCGAGGTCACGCCGTACAAGGGCGACTACCAGCCCACCGGCAAGGCGGACAGCCAGCGGCTGCGCGACAACGCCGACACGACGGCCAGCATGCGGCTGCTCGACCCGAACGTGGTCTCGCCGGCCTTCCAGCAACAGCAGCAGGTGCGGGGGTACTACCAGTTCCCCTCCACCCTGGACGTCGACCGCTACAAGGACAAGGACGGCGCCGAGCAGGACACCGTCATCGGTCTGCGTGAGCTGAACATCGCCGGTATCCCCGAGCGCAACTGGATCAACGACCACTTCAAGTACACCCACGGCTACGGCGCGGTCGCGGCCAAGGGGACGGAGGCCTCCGAGGGCGGCGGTCCGAAGTACACGGAGTCGGATCTGCCCGCCAAGGGGCAGCTCGGCAAGTACCAGCAGCGGGTGTACTACGGCGAGAAGACCTCGCAGTACTCCATCGTCGGCGGTCCGCAGAAGGAACTGGACTACTCCGACGACAGCGGCGAGAAGAGCTACAGCTACCGGGGCAAGAGCGGCGTCAACCTCGGGAACCCGATCAACCGTGCCGCGTACGCGGTGGCGTTCGGGGAGCCGCAGATCCTCTACTCCGGCGCGATCGGCGACGGCTCGCGGATCCTGTACAACCGCACGCCCAAGGAGCGCGTCGAATCCGTCGCCCCCTGGCTGACCATCGACGGCGACGCCTACCCGGCGGTCATCGACGGCCGGATCAAGTGGATCGTGGACGCCTACACCACCAGCAACGGCTATCCGTACGCCTCGCGCACCACGCTCGGCGACAGCACGGCCGATTCGCTCACCGACGGCCAGCGGGCGGTGGTGGCCCAGCAGAACCAGGTCAACTACATCCGCAACTCCGTCAAGGCGACGGTGGATGCCTACGACGGTTCGGTGAAGCTCTACCAGTGGGACGACAAGGACCCGGTCCTCAAGACCTGGATGAAGTCCTTCCCCGGCACGGTCGAGAAGAAGAGCGCCATAAGCCCGGCGCTCAAGGAGCATCTGCGCTACCCGCAGGACCTCTTCAAGGTGCAGCGCCAGCTGCTGACCACGTACCACGTCACGGACCCCGGCACCTTCTACACCGGCTCCGAGCGCTGGCAGATCCCGAACGACCCGACGACCAAGTCGGGCAACGCGGTCCCGCCGTACTACCTGAGCATGAAGATGCCGGACCAGAAGAACCGCGCGTTCTCGCTGACGACGACCTTCACGCCCAACAAGCGCGACAACCTCGGTGCCTTCATGGCCGTCGACGCCAATGCGACCAGCGGCGAATACGGCAAGATCAGATTGCTGAAGCTGCCGTCGGAGACGCCGGTACCCGGCCCGCAGCTGGTGCAGTCGAAGTTCAACTCCGATCCGGTCATCGCCAATGAGCTGAACATCCTCAAGAAGTTCGGCGACTCGGAGATCGAGTACGGCAATCTGCTGACCGTGCCACTGGACGGCGGACTGCTCTATGTCGAACCGGTGTATCTGCGCGGCGCCAACACCAACTACCCGCTTCTGAAGAAGGTGTTGGTCAGCTACGGCGACAACAAGCCCGTCCTGGAGGACTCCCTCAAGGACGCGCTGGACGTGGTCTTCGGCAAGAAGGCGCCCAGTACGGGCACGGAGCAGCCGCCGGGCGGCGGCGACACCGGCCAGCCACCGTCCGACCAGACGGTGCAGCAGGCCCTCGCCGACGCGCAGAAGGCCTACGAGGAGGGCGAGAAGGCGCGCGCCGGAGGCGACTGGGCCGGTTACGGCGAGGCCCAGAAGAAGCTGAAGGCGGCGCTGGACCGGGCGGCGAAGGCGTCCGAGAAGGGCGGCAAGCCGGGCAGCTGAGCCGGCCGCCCGTCTCCCCGGGCCCTGTGGCCGCCGGTGCGAACCGGTGGCCACAGGGCCGCGTTGGTACGGGGGCCCTCCGCCACCGTGATACCTTGAGATCACAACGACGCGGGGTGGAGCAGCTCGGTAGCTCGCTGGGCTCATAACCCAGAGGTCGCAGGTTCAAATCCTGTCCCCGCTACTGAAAGACGAAGGCCCGGATCCTTGAGGATCCGGGCCTTCGTCATGTGTGCGGGCCGATCGTCATGTGTTCCGGTCGATCCTGGGCAAAGGCCGGGTCGTACAACCCATGTGGGGAAGCTGTGTGCTTGAGTTTGCCAAGTCGTCGTGTCGGGAAGTCGACAAACCGCTGAAGTGACCTCACTGGCTGCGGTATACCAGGTGTACGCGGGTTACAGGTGATGCGACGATGGGTCTTATGGGGGACAAGGCAAGGTTGTTGGAGACGGACCGGTTTGTGCATGCGCCCGACGACGGGCGCGAATCCGACCTGCAAATGGACGCGATGGAGGCCGCCGAGGCAGCCGAGGCGTCCGATGCCGTGACCGAGTCCGGCCACCGCCGGGCCGCCGAGGCGGGCGACACCGCCGCGATGAGCGCGCTCGGCGCGATGCTGCTGCGCCGCGGTGACCTCGACGGCGCCGAGCCGCATCTGCGGTCCGCGGCCGCCGCCGGGGACCGCGCCGCGGCCAACAACCTGGGCGTGCTGCTCCACCAGCGGGGCTACGGGGACGAGGCGGCCGGCTGGTGGCGGATCGCCGCCGTGGCCGGTTCCGCCGCCGCGGCGCACGCCCTCGGGCGTTACTACCGCGAGCGCGGCGACGAGCCGGCCGCCGAGTACTGGCTGCGTCAGTCCGCCGAGTCCGGCCACTGCCTGGGCGCCTACGCCCTCGCCGACCTCCTGGAGCACCGCGGTGACATCGGCGCCGAGCGCTGGTTCCGTACGGCCGCCGAGCGGGGCCACCGCGAGGCGGCGTACCGCCTGGCCCGGCTCATCGAGGACGGGCGCGACGCGGACCACCGCGCGGTTCCCGCGTACGGGGAGCTGAAGCAGCAGGAGGAGGCCGAGCAGTGGTACCGCCAGGCCGCCGCGCGCGGCCACCGGCGGGCCGCGCTCCAACTCGGCGCGCTGCTGGAGGAGCGCGGTGACGTCCAGGAGGCGGGGCGCTGGTACCTGTCCGCCGCCAAGGACGGGGAGGCGCGCGCCGCTTGTGCGCTGGGCTTCCTGCTGCGGGACGCGGGGGACGAGGAGAGCGCCGCGGAATGGTGGCGGCGCGCCGCCCAGGACGGCGATGGCAACGCTGCCAATGCCCTCGGGGCGCTGCACGCCGACCGCGGTGAGCTGCAGACCGCCGAGCGCTGGTACCGCGTCGCCCTGGACGCCGGGGACGTCAACGGCGCCTACAACATCGGGCTGCTCTGCGCCGAGCAGGGCCGGGAGGGGCGCGGCGAGCAGTGGTACCGCCGGGCCGCCTACGCCGGGCACCGGGAGGCCGCCAACGCGCTGGCCATCCTGCTGCTCCAGCGTGGCGATGCCGCGGGGGCCGAGCCGTGGTTCTCCAAGGCGGCCGAGGCGGGCAGTGTGGACGCCGCGTTCAACCTCGGCATCCTGTTCGCCGGGCGGGGCGCGGAGCGTACGGCGCACACCTGGTACGAGCGGGCGGCCGCGGCCGGGCACACCGAGGCGGCGCTTCAGGTCGCCATCGTGCAGCTGCGGGACGGTGAGCTCCAGGACGCGGAGCGGAATCTGCGCTGTGCGGCCGGTGGCGGCAGCGCCGAGGCGGCCTTCCGGCTCGCCGACCTCCTCGACCGCCAGGCGGCGGCCGCGGGCGAGGGCCTGGCGGACGGGGAGCGCGCGGCGGACGACGAGAGCGTGCAGTGGTACGAGCGGGCCGCGCGCCAGGGCCACCGTCGCGCCCAGGTCCGAGTTGGCATGTTCGCGGCGGCTCGCGGGGAGGCCGTCGAGGCCGCCGAGTGGTACCGCGCGGCGGCCGAGGCCGGGAGCCGTAACGGCGCCTTCAACCTCGGGCTGTTGCTGGCCCGTGAGGGCAGCCTCCCGGAGGCCGCCCTGTGGTGGCAGCGCGCCGCCGAGGCCGGGCACGGCCGGGCGGCGCTCCGGCTGGCGCTGCTCGCCGCCCGGCGCGGTGCGCTCGCGGAGGCGCAGAGCTGGTGTGCGCACGCCGTGGAGCTGGGCCCGCCGGAGGTGGCGGAGCGTGCGGCGCGGCTGCGTACGGCGCTCCAGGAGGAGCTCAGCGCGTAGCGGGCGGCAGAGAGGTGTCCGGAAGCCCGGGACGGGCCCACAGGGGCCGGTCCCGGGCCCCGCCGGAAGGGATTTGCGCTGGTCGTCGGGCCGGGGTTAGAGTGTGGAACACAACGGCGCGGGGTGGAGCAGCTCGGTAGCTCGCTGGGCTCATAACCCAGAGGTCGCAGGTTCAAATCCTGTCCCCGCTACTGAAAGACCAAGGCCCGGATTCTCTGAGAATCCGGGCCTTCGTCATGCTCATCTCCGGAGCTGGTGGCCGACCGCCTCCGCGTACAGGCTGCGGTCGACGAGCCGGTTCTCCGGCAGCGGTGCGCCTTTGATGACGCCGGCGTCGCGGTAGGCCTTCTGGAGCCGGTCCGTGGTGTCCTTTCTGATCTCCCAGTCCATCCGGAGCGAGGGCACCGACGTCAGGATCTTCGCGTCGACGTCCAGCAGCTTCGCCAGCTCGGCGACGAAGGCCCGGTCGGCCTTGTAGTCGCCGGCGAAGTAGGTGTTGACCGTGCGGAGGTAGGCGCGCAAGAAGGCGACACCGGCGTCCGGGTCCCGCTGGAGCAGGGTCGGGCCGTAGAGGGCGCCGCCGAGCGGTTCGCCGCGGGGCTGGCCGCCGAGGAAGGCGTAATTCGCGTCGCCGTCGACCCGCCGCCAGACCGGGTCGAGCAGCCAGGCGGAGTCCACCCCGCCGCCGGTCAGGGCGGTCAGGACGTCGGCGGAGCCGAGCTGCTGGAAGGCGATGGAGTCCAGGCGGGCGCCGTGTCCGGCGAAGGTCCTGGCCATCGGGTACATGATCACGGAGCCTTTTCCGATCATGGTGCCCAGCTTCGTCCCCTCCAGGGAGACCGAAGAGGCGCGCTCCCCGTTCTTGAGGCGCACCCACAGGCCGCTCCGGGACTGCGGGGCGGGGGAGAAGTTGCCGGTCACCCAGCGGAGGTCGAAGCCGCCGTGGACGCCGTTGACGACGGCGGCCTCGGGGGCCGCCCACAGGGCGTCCAGTTCGCCCTTGGCCAGCAGCGGCAGCGCCTCCGGGGTGGGGAGCACCTTCAGCCGGACATCCAGGCCCTCCTTCTTGAACTCGCCCCTGGAGAGGGCCAGGCGCAGCGGGGCCACGTACTCGGCGCTGAGGGTGCCGGTGGCGACCGTGAGCGTGCGGCGCTTCGCGAGCGGGCGTGGGGCGGGGGCGCCCTTGGCGCAGCGGGCCGGTGCGCGGTCCGGGGCGAGGTCGGCGGGGTCGGTCCAGGCGGCCGGGCCGCAGCCCGCGACGGGCTTGATGGTGCGGGGCCGGGCGGCGGTCGGGTGGTCGTCGGGGGCGGCGCAGCCGGCGCCGAGGGCGAGTGCGGCGATCAGCGCGGCAGTGGTGGTGCGGATGCGCATGGGACCTCCGTACGGGGGCGGCGTCCGGTCGGACGGGGCGGTGCGGGATCAGCTCCGGGGGCGGCCGCGGTCGCGGGGTGCCCAGGGGGTGAGGAAGCGCCCGGCCAGCCGTACGAGCTCGGAGAAGAGCACGCCGAGGACGGCCACACAGACGATGCCGACGAACATCACGTCGTTCTGGAACAGGGCGCGGGAGTCGAAGATCAGATGCCCGAGGCCGTCGGTGGCGGCGATCTGTTCCGAGGCGACGATGACCAGGACGGCCACGCCCGCGGCGATCCGCGCGCCTACGAGGACGGCGGGCAGCGAGGCGGGCAGCAGGACGTGCCGGAACATCTGCCAGGGGCCCGCGCCGAAGACCTGGCCGGCGTCGCGGTGGCCGGAGGGGATGGCCAGTACTGCCGCCATGGTCGAGATCCAGACGAAGAAGAAGACGGTGGTGGCGACCAGGGCGACCTGCGGTCCCTCGCCGAGCCCGAACATGTTGAGGAAGACGGGCAGCAGCGCCAGCTTGGGGACCACGTACAGGGCGTCCAGGAGGGGTTCGAGGGCGGCCCGTACGAGGGACAGCGAGCCCATCAGCAGGCCCAGGAGATAGCCGGTGACGGTCCCGGCGGCATAGCCGGCCAGGACGCGCCGGAGCGTGGCCCCGACGTCCGGCCACAGCTCGCCGGCCAGGGCGCGGTCCCAGCCGTCGGCCAGGATCGTCGACGGGGCGGGGTAGATACGGGCGTCGAGCCAGGACCGGTCGGCGGCCAGCTGCCACAGCAGCACGAGCAGCAGCGGTACGGCTGCGGCCAGCGAGATCTCCAGGGTGCGCCGGCGGCGGTGGGTGCGTCCGGGGCGCAGTTCCCGGGGGCCGGGGCGGCGGACGAGGAGGCGGTCGGCCGCGGCGGGCCGGTCGTCCTCGTGGCCGGGCCGGGGAAGGGCGGCGGTCATGCGGGGACGGCCCCCTCGGTGGTCCGGTGCGTGGGGCCGACCCGGTCGACCTCGGCACGCAGCAGCTGCCACAACTCCGCCTTGAGGGCGGTGAATTCGGGGGTGGCGCGGACCTCGCCGGTGCGGGGGCGGCCGAACGGCGGGCGGCGTTCGGCGATGATCCGGCCGGGGCGGGCGGACATCACCAGGACCCGGTCGCCGAGTACCAGGGCCTCTTCGAGGCTGTGGGTGATGAAGAGGGTGGTGGTGCGGGTGGTCTGGGTGAGGTCGAGCAGTTCGTCCTGGAGGACGGTGCGCAGCTGGGCGTCGAGCGCCGCGAACGGCTCGTCCATCAGCAGGATCCCGGGGTCCACGGCGAGGGCGCGGGCCAGGGCGACGCGCTGGCGCATACCGCCGGAGAGCGTGGCCGGGTAGGCACCGGCGAAGTCGCCGAGTCCCATACGGGCGAGCCAGGAGCGGGCCTGTTCGTCGGCCTCCTTACGGGGCACGCGCTGGAGGTCGAGGCCGAAGCGGACGTTGGCCAGCACCGTCTTCCAGTCGTAGATGCCGTAGTCCTGGAAGATCATCGCGGCCGGGCGGCCGGCGCTCACCCGGAGTTCCAGTTCGCCCGCACTGGGGCGCAGCAGCCCGGCGGCGATGCGCAACAGGGTCGACTTCCCGCAGCCGGAGGGCCCGACGACACAGACGCATTCGCCCGGCGCGATCTCGGTATCGACGGGGCCGAGGGCGGCCAGTGCCTTGCGGCCGCGGCCGAAGGAGCGGGCCAGGGCGCGGGCGCGCAGGGCGGGTGGGGTGGCGGGGCCGGCGGCCGGGTGGTGTGGCGCGGAGGAAGGGGGCGGCTCTCCCACGGGGTGCTCCTTGCGGAGTGCGGACAGGGTGCCGCCGTGGTGCGCGGCCCGGGGCCCGTGCGGCCCGGTGGCCGGAAAGCGCGGCCCGCCGACGATATGACGGTCCGTCAGATTCGGGCAAGGGGCGTGCGGGCATGGTTGTGCGGTGTGGGGAGGAGTGGAGGGGTGAGGGCGAGCGTGCGGGCGGTGCGCCGGCCGGGCATGCGAAGGAGCCCGCTGCCGGGTGGGCGCGGGCTCGGTGGTGCGTACGGGGCGATCAGTTGTGGGAGCGGCCCGGACGGGGGCCGGCTTCCGCGCGCGTCAGGACTAGGCGCTGCACGTGGGGCAGATGCCCCGGTAGGTCACGGTGACCTCGGATACCTGGAAGCCGTAGCGCTCCGGCTCGGGCAGGGCGGACAGCGGGTCGCCCTGGACGTGGACGTCCCGGATCGTGCCGCACTGCGAGCAGACCAGGTGCTGGTGGTCGTGGTGGGCGTTGGGGTCGTAGCGCTTGGCCCGGCCGTCGGTGCTCACTTCGAGAACCTCGCCGAGCGACACCAGCTCGCCCAGGGTGTTGTAGACCGTCGCGCGGGAGATCTCGGGCAGCCGGGCGGTTGCCCGCGCGTGCACCTCGTCGGCGGTGTAGTGGACGTGGTCCCCGTCGAGGACCTCGGCGACGACGCGTCGCTGCGCGGTCAGCCGCCAGCCGCGCCCCCGGAGCCGTTCAAGCAGGTCACTCATGCCATTCACCTATCAGTCAGATAGACCCAGGGTAGCAGTGGGGGATCCATCACCGGATCGTGTACGAGTTTCGCATCCTTCTTGACTTAGACATTGTCCAATGTAGGATCGTGACCGGCGCAAGCCAAGGGCAGGTGGAGAAGACTTTTCAGGAGGCGCACGTGTCGGTAGAGAGCACCACTGGACCGCTGACCACGGAGTCCGGGGCTCCGGTCGGGGACAACCAGAACAGCGAGACGGCGGGCATCGGCGGACCCGGCCTCATCCAGGACCAGCTCCTGATCGAGAAGCTCGCGCACTTCAACCGGGAGCGCATCCCGGAGCGCATCGTGCACGCCCGCGGCGCCGGTGCGTACGGCACCTTCACGGTCACGGCCGACGTGACCCGGTACACCCGCGCCGGGTTCCTCTCCGAGGTCGGCAAGCAGACCGAGACGTTCCTGCGCTTCTCCACGGTCGCGGGCAACCTCGGCTCCGCCGACGCGGTGCGTGACCCGCGCGGCTTCGCGCTGAAGTTCTACACCGAAGAGGGCAATTACGACCTCGTCGGCAACAACACCCCGGTGTTCTTCATCAAGGACGCCATCAAGTTCCCGGACTTCATCCACACCCAGAAGCGCGACCCGTACACCGGCTCGCAGGAGGCGGACAACGTCTGGGACTTCTGGGGGCTGTCGCCCGAGGCCACCCACCAGGTCACCTGGCTGTTCGGCGACCGCGGCATCCCCGCGTCCTACCGCCACATGAACGGCTACGGCTCGCACACCTTCCAGTGGAACAACGAGGCCGGTGAGGTCTTCTGGGTCAAGTACCACTTCAAGACCGACCAGGGCATCAAGAACCTCACGACCTCCGAGGCCGCGGAGACCTCCGGCCTCGACCCGGACAGCCACCAGCGCGATCTGCGGGAGTCCATCGAGCGCGGCGAATTCCCCAGCTGGACCGTCCAGGTGCAGATCATGCCCGCGGCCGACGCGGCCGGCTACCGCTTCAACCCCTTCGACCTGACCAAGGTCTGGCCGCACGAGGACTACCCGCCGATCGAGATCGGCAAGCTGGAGCTCAACCGCAACCCGCAGAACATCTTCGCCGAGGTCGAGCAGTCGATCTTCTCCCCGCACCACTTCGTGCCGGGTATCGGCCCGTCCCCCGACAAGATGCTCCAGGGCCGCCTGTTCGCGTACGGCGACGCGCACCGCTACCGCGTCGGCATCAACGGCGACCACCTGCCGGTGAACCGCCCGCACGCCACCGAGGCGCGCACCCACGGCCGGGACGGCGCGCTCTACGACGGTCGGCACGCCGGACAGAAGAACTACGAGCCCAACAGCTTCGGCGGCCCGGCCGAGACCGGCCGTCCGTTGTGGCAGCCGGCCGCCGTGACCGGCCCCACCGGCGAGCATGTCGCGCCCTCGCACGCGGAGGACGACGACTTCGTCCAGGCCGGCACCCTCTACCGCCTGATGGCGGAGGACGAGAGGGAGCGCCTGATCGACAACCTGGCGGGCTTCATCGCCCAGGTCTCCCGCGACGACATCGCCCAGCGGGCGATCGAGAACTTCCGCAAGGCGGATGCGGACTACGGCAAGCGACTGGAAGCCGCGGTCCAGGCCCTGCGCGGCTGAGTGAGCGCACGCCTTTGCGGCTGAACCGCCGCCGCTTTCGCGGAGGTGGTGACCCGCCGTAGGGGTTGCTCAAGTGTCGCTGCCGTATATGAGCGAAGAGGCCGGATGCCAGTGGGCTTCGGCCTCTTCGTGTTGCGGCTCCGGGGGATGGTGTCCGGAGTCGTGTGTGGTCAGGCGGGTACGGGGCGGGCTCGTTCCGTGGTGGTCGACCAGCAGCGGATGATGTCGCGTACGGAGACCACGCCGACCGGTTCCTGGTCGTTGAGCACGATCAGATGGCGGAAGCCGCCGCGCACCATGGCGTCCGCGGCATCGTCGAGGGTCCAGTCCGGAGCGGCGAAGACCACGTCCGAGGTCGTATGGGTCTGGGCGGTCTCGCGGTCGGGGTTCTCGCCCGCGCCGAGGGAGTTGAGGATGTCGCGCTCGGTGAGGATGCCGATGCCGCTGTTGTCATTGTCGAGGACCACGGCCGCGCCGAGGCGGCGGGCCGCCATCAGCTGCGCCGCCTGGCGGAGGGTGTGAGCGGGCCCGATGGTGAGGACCACCGTGCTCATGGCGTCTTTGACGAACATGGGCATGGAGTGGTGCCACCTCCTTGGTGAATGTGCTTGCGAAGGGATTCACAAGTTCACAAAGTGGGGGATTCTCATGTTCACATGCCGCCGCGGATGCAACAAGGGGCAACTGTTGGACGGTTGTCCGAATGGGCGCCCCGCCGCAGGTCAGTGCGGGGAGTCGCCGAGATAACCCAGCAGATCCTCGTGCAGCAGACCGTTCGAGGCCGCCGCGTTGCCGCTGTGCGGGCCCGGCTTGCCGTCCAGGCCGGTGAACTGTCCGCCGGCCTCCTTCACGACCACCGCACAGGCCGCCATGTCCCACAGCGACAGCTCCGGCTCCGCGCAGATGTCCACCGAACCCTCGGCGATCATCATGTACGGCCAGAAGTCCCCGTAGCCCCGGGTGCGCCAGCAGTCCCGGCTCAGATCGAGGAAGCTGGGCAGCTTGCCGCGCTCCTCCCAGCCGGTCAGCGACGAGTACGCGAACGAGGCGTCCTGGATGCGGCCGACCTGGGAGACCCGGAGCCGGCTCGCGGAGGTCAGGCTGCGGCCGGTGAAGGCGCCCAGGCCGTCGGCGGCCCACCAGCGGCGGTTGAGCGCCGGTGCCGAGACGATGCCGACCACCGGGCGGTCACCGCCCTCTCCGCGCTCCATCAGGGCGATCAGCGTCGCCCAGACCGGGACCCCTCGGACGTAGTTCTTGGTGCCGTCGATCGGGTCGATGACCCAGCGGCGCGGCCCCGCGCCCTCACTGCCGAACTCCTCGCCGAGCACCGCGTCCCGTGGCCGGGCCCGCTGGAGCTGGCCGCGGATCAGCTCCTCGGCGGCCTTGTCCGCCTCGCTCACCGGCGTCATGTCCGGTTTGGTCTCGACCTTGAGGTCGAGGGCCTTGAAGCGCTCCATGGTGGCGGCGTCCGCGGCGTCCGCGAGGACATGGCCGAGGCGAAGATCATCGTGATAGTCGGGCATGTGCGAACAGTATCCATTGGTATACGCCGGAGCCAGGCGGCCATGCGCCGCCCGGCGTGTGGCGGCCCGCGCGCCGCCTGTGCGCCCCCGCTGCGACGACCCTTGACAGCATCTGGCGGTGCGTCAATTCTGTGCCGCACACCGGCTACCCGGGGCCGGCGGCCGGGGAGGCGACGGATGCCCGCAGCGCGTGAATCCTTGCTGGACGCCGCCTACGCGGCGCTGACGGGGCGGGCCTGGGCGGCCGTACGGATGGTCGATGTCGCGGCCGCGGCCGGGGTGTCCCGGCAGACGCTCTACAACGAGTTCGGCAGCAAGGAGGGGCTGGCCCGGGCCCTCGTCCGCCGGGAGACCGACAACTACCTCGCCGGGGTCGCGCGGGCGCTGTCCCAGGGCTCCCCGGCCGTCGGCGCCAGGCGCGACGCGGCGGGCCGGGTGGCGGCCGCGGCCACCTGGACGCTGCGGACCGCGCGGGCCAACCCCCTGGTCAGGGCCGTACTGACCGGCTGCTGGAGCGATCGGCTGCCGGCCCCCGCGGCTGCCGGTGCCGCGCCGCCACCAGCCAGCCGGCCCGGCATCCCCGCCCAGCGGACCGCACCGTCGGGGGACGGGCCGCTGCCCGGGCCCGCCGAGCTCGTCGGCCGCTTCTGCGACCAGGCGGTCGCGGCGCTGGAACCCGACTGGCCCGAGGAGCAGCTGCCCGCCCTGTGCACCGCCTGCGAGACCGCGGCGCGGCTGACCCTGGCCTGTGTGGTCGCGCCCGTGACGCCGGGGGCGGCACCGTCCGCGGGGCGCGTACCGGCCCGGCGGTCGCGCCGGGAGCTGGAGACGGAGGCGGTGTCCCGGCTCGTACGGGGCGCCTTCGCCCGGATGCCGGCCGACACGCAGCCGGGGGAGTGTTGTTGACGGGGCATCAGGCGAGGTGTCAGGCGGGCCATCGGTCCGGCGTGCGCGCGGGCGAGGGCCGGGACGGCGAACGGCGGGCGGGCGAAGGTCAGGACGGCGGGCGGGCGAGGCCCGGGGACAGTGGACGCCAGGCGGGCCGCCGACTCAGTGGGCGGAGCCCGACAGCTGAAGTCCGACCACCCCGGCGATGACCATCGTGATGGAGACGATCTTCAGCGTGGAGACCACGTCGCCGAGGAAGACCATGCCGTAGATCGCCGTACCGGCCGCACCGATACCGGTCCACACCGCATACGCCGGGCCGACGTCGAGCCGGCGCAGCGCCAGCGTCAGCAGACCGAAGCTGCCGAGCGCGAAGGCGGCGAACGCGACGGTCGGGAACAGGCGGGTGAAGCCGTGCGAAAGCTTGAGGCAGACCGCGAAGCCGGTCTCCAGGATCCCCGCCACCACGACCAGCAGCCACGCCATGTCCCATTGCCTCCGTCAGCCAGGGCCTGTCCGGCGGACCGACCCAGGGCCTGTCTCAGGTGAACGGCGACGGGGCGTCAGAATGACTCCTTACGGCCCCGTTCGGGCGGTCAGGGCGTGATGGACCACTGCGCCGACCTTGGTGTGATTATGCCTTTACCTCGGACGGGCGGGGGCAAACTTCGGCGATCAGTCGCCCTCGCGTCGTTCCCGGGTGGCCAGGAGGCGGCGCAGGGAGTAGAGGCGGGCCGGATCGGCATGGCCGTCGCTGACCCACTGGTCCAGCGCGCAGTCCGGTTCGTCGTGGCTACAGGCCCGCGGGCACTCCGCGGTGCCCGGCTCCAGGTCCGGGAAGGCGTGGATGACCCGGGACGGATCGACGTGATGCAGCCCGAAGGAGCGGACGCCGGGGGTGTCGATGACCCAGCCCGAGTCGTCGGGCAGCGGCAGCGCCAGCGCCGAGGTGGTGGTGTGCCGCCCGCGGCCGGTGACCGCGTTGACATGGCCGATGGCCCGGCGGCGCTCCGGGACCAGCGAGTTGACCAGGGTGGTCTTGCCCACCCCGGAGTGCCCGACGAACGCCGTCATACGGCCCGTCAGCGCGGCCCGGACCCGCTCGGCGGCGCTGCCGTCGGCGAGTTCGTCGCGGTTGGTGACGAGGTAGGGGACGCCGAGCGCGCCGTAGGACTCCAGCAGGGTGTCCGCGGACGCCAGATCGGACTTGGTCAGCACCAGCAGCGGGTCGAGGCCCGCGTCGTAGGCGGCGACCAGGCAGCGGTCGATGAGCCGGGGGCGCGGCTCGGGGTCGGCGAGCGCGGTGACGATCGCGAGCTGGTCGGCGTTGGCGACCACGACCCGCTCGAACGGGTCGTCGTCGTCGGCCGTACGGCGCAGCGTCGAGGAGCGCGGTTCGACCCGGACGATCCGGGCGAGGGTGTCCTTGGCGCCGGTCAGATCGCCGACGACGGCGACCCGGTCGCCGACCACCGCGCTCTTGCGGCCCAGTTCGCGGGCCTTCATCGCGGTGACCGTACGGCCCTCGATGAGGCAGGTCAGCCGCCCGCGGTCGACGGTCAGCACCAGGCCCTCGCCGGCGTCCTCGTGCTTGGGGCGGATGCTGGTGCGGGGGCGGTTGCCCTTGGGGTTGGGGCGGACGCGGATGTCGTCCTCGTCGGGGTTCTTTCCGTAACGGCGCATGGCGGCGTCAGCCTCAGCCTCTCCGGGCGGACACGGCAGCCGGGTCGAGCATGTCCGTCCACATCGCCGGGAAGTCCGGCAGCGTCTTGGCGGTGGTGGCGACGTTCTCCACCCGCACGCCGTCGACGGCCAGGCCGATGATCGCCGCGGCGGTGGCCAGCCGGTGGTCCTCGTAGGTGTGGAAGACCCCGCCGTGCAGCGGACGCGGGCGGATGTGCAGACCGTCCGCGGTCTCGGTGACATCGCCGCCGAGCTCGTTGATCTCCTTGGTGAGGGCGGCCAGCCGGTCGGTCTCGTGCAGCCGGAGGTGCGCCACCCCGCGCAGCGTGGAGGGGGAGTCGGCCAGCGCGGCGACCGCGGCGATACCGGGGGTCAGCTCGCCGACCTCGCTCAGGTCGACGTCGATGCCGTGGATCCGGCCGCTGCCGGTGAAGGTCAGCCCCCGGTCGGTCAGCTCGCAGGAGCCGCCCATGGTGGTGAAGATCTCGCGCAGCGCGTCACCGGGTTGCGTGGTGTGCTCGGGCCAGTCCGGGATGGTGACCCGGCCGCCGGTGACCAGCGCCGCGGCGAGGAACGGCTGGGCGTTCGAGAGGTCCGGCTCGACGACCAGATCGCGGCCGAGCAGCGCGCCCGGGGTGACCCGCCAGACGTTGGGCTCGCCGCCCGCCTCCGGGGTGTCCACCTGCGCGCCGACGCTGCGCAGCATGTCGACGGTCATCCGGATGTGCGGCATGGAGGGCAGCGCCCCGCCCACGTGCCGGACCTCGACGCCCTGGTTGAAGCGCGGCGCGGACAGCAGCAGCGCGCTGACGAACTGGGAGGACGAGGACGCGTCGATCTCGACCCGGCCGCCGTCCAGGCCGCCGCTGCCGAAGACCGTCATGGGCAGCGCCCCGCGGTTGTCGTCGTCGATCCGGGCCCCGAGGGCACGCAGCGCGCCGATCACGCCGCCGAGTGGACGCTCGTAGGAGCGCGGGTCGCCGTCGAAGCGGATCGGGCCGTCGGCGAGCGCGGCGACCGGCGGCAGGAAGCGCATGACCGTGCCGGCGTTGCCGACGTCGATGGTGGCAGGGCCGTGCAGGCCCGCCGGGATCACTCGCCAGGCCTCCCCGCCACCGGGCTGCCCGGCCGCGTCCGAGCTGGAGGAGGCGGTCTCCTCGATGCCGACGCCCAGGGTGCGCAGGGCCTCGGCCATCAGGAGCGTGTCACGGGAGCGCAGCGGGCGGCGCAGCCAGCCGGGCTCGGCGGAGAGGGCGGCCAGGACCAGGCCGCGGTTGGTGACCGATTTGGAGCCGGGCACGGTGACGGTGGCATCGACGGCCCCGGAGGCGAGGGGGGCGGGCCACAGGGCGGGATGTGTCGGGCTCTCGGTCATGCCCTTACTTTAATGGCTGGGCAAGGGTGCCGATCTTGATCAAAAGCGCCGCAACCCCGGTGAAACATGGCACGGGGAGTGCGCTCACGTGCCGGAACCGCGTCCGCGGCACAGCCCCCGGCCGGGGCGGCGGCGGAACCGGCCCCCGGCGCGGGCCGGTTGACGTCAGAGGCCGAGCAGCCAGCGCCCGCCGCCGATCAGCGAGCACAGCGTCACCACATGGAAGAGGCCGAGCCAGACCGCCGCCGGCACATGGGTCAGCCGCGCCAGCTGGTCCGGATCGGAGTCCACGGCCCCGCCCCGGCGCCGCTTCCCCTGGAGCTCGAACGGCGGCCGCACCCCGCCCAGCAGCAGGAACCAGACCACCACATACGCGAACGCCGCCTGCACATCCGGCGTCGTCAGCCAGGAGACCAGCACGAACGCGGCGCCGGTGAGCACGACCGTGAGCACGCCATAGGCGTTCCGGATCATGATCAGCATCGCCAGGAGCAGCGCGGTGGCGCCCCACAACAGCGCCGTGATGTGCCCCGCGGCGAGCAGCGCGGCGCCCGCCAGACCGAGCAGTGACGGCGCGATGTAGCCGGCGGCCGCGGTCAGCACCATGCCCAGACCGGTCGGCTTGCCCCGCGAGACGGTCAGGCCCGAGGTGTCGGAGTGCAGCCGGATGCCGTCCAGGCGGCGGCCGGTGAGCAGCGCGATCAGCCCGTGCCCGCCCTCGTGCGCGATGGTGACGGCGTTCCGCGCCAGCCGCCAGGCGGTGCGCGGGACGACGGCGCCCAGCGCGAGCACCGCCGTCGCGATCACCAGCCAGAGCGAGGGATCGGGCTGGGTCCCGAACACGCGGCTCCATATGTCCGTGAGGTGGTCGGTGTCCATGTCTCCCCTTCGTGTGGCATGGCAGTGTGGCACGCATGTGCGGTAGGTATGCAGCGAGTCGTCGCCCCGAGGACCTGGTGGGACTCTTCGGCGTTCAGCAGTGGGAGCCGACGGAGACCCTCGCGCCCAGTTGGAACGTGGCCCCGACGGCCCAGGTGCACGCGGTGCTCGAACGTCCCCTCAAGGGCGCGGCGGCCGAGGACTCCCCGCCGGGCGGTCCGGCGCGCCAGCTGCGGGCGCTGAAGTGGGGCCTGGTCCCCTCGTGGTCGAAATCACCCGAGGCCGCCGCCAAGATGATCAATGCCCGGGCCGAGACCGTGCACGAGAAGCCGTCCTTCCGACAGGCCTTCGCGACCCGGCGGTGCCTGCTGCCCGGAGACGGGTATTTCGAGTGGGTCACCGATCCCGCGGAACGGCAGCTGGAGGAGCAGGGCAAGAAGAAGCGGCCCCGTAAGCAGCCGTATTTCGTGACGCCCGCGGACGGCTCCGTGATGGCGATGGCCGGGCTGTACGAGTTCTGGCGGGACCGGACGCTGCCCGGCGACCACCCGCTGGCCTGGTGGGTGACCTGCACCGTGGTCACCACCGAGGCCGAGACCACCCCGCTGGCCGGGGCCGACGGCACCGGGCCTCAGTCGCTGGCCGAGATCCACCCCCGGATGCCGCTGGTGCTGACCCCGGACCGCTGGGACGCCTGGCTCGACCCGGCCCGTACCGACCCGGACGAGGTACGCGAGCTGCTGGCGCCGCCGCCGGCCGGGCTGATGCGGGCCCATCCCGTACCGACCGGGGTCAGCAATGTCCGCAACAACGGGCCCGAGCTGGTCACCGAACTCGACGGGCCCGAGGTCGGCACGCTGTTCTGAGCCGCCGCAGCGGCCCGCCGCGCTGCCCTTCCCGCCACGGCGCGGGCAGGATGGGCGTATGAGCACTGGGGCGAGCGAGACCGAGACGGTCGCGACACCGGCGGGCGATGCCCGGATCACCTGGTACCGCACGGCGGAGCCGGCGCGGGCCGTGGTGGCGCTGAGCCATGGCGCCGGGGGCGGCATCGAGGCGCGTGACCTGAAGGCGCTGGCGGCCGCGCTGCCGGCCCGCGGCTACTCCGTGGCCCTGGTCGAGCAGCCGTGGCGGGTGGCGGGCAAGAAGGTGGCGCCCGCGCCGAAGACCCTGGACACCGGCTGGACCGCGCTGTGGCCGGCGCTGGCGAAACCGGGGCTCCCGGTGGTCGCCGGCGGTCGGAGCGCCGGGGCCCGGGTGGCCTGCCGTACGGCGCGGGAGCTGGGAGCGCGGGCCGTAGTGGCGCTGAGCTTCCCGCTGCATCCGCCGGGCCGGCCGGAGAAGTCCCGGGCGGACGAGCTGACCGGTGCCGGGGTGCCGACGCTGGTCGTCCAGGGCGGCCGGGACCCGTTCGGCCGCCCGGAGGAGTTCCCGCCGGGGACGGAGCTCACCGAGGTGGCGCACGGTGACCACGGCTTCGCGGTGCCGAAGAAGGCGGGCATCGGGGAGGCGGAGTCGATGGCCGTGATCACGGACGCGGTGACGGGCTGGCTGGACGGGTTGCTGGGCTGACGGTCCGGGCTACGGGGCGGCGCGGCGGTGCGGGCGGCTGACGGGCCGGTGCGTGCCGGACCGCCGGCCCCTTGCGACCGGCCCCCGGCTCACCCCTCCTGTCCGCGCGGCCGGGCCCGGACATGCATCCGCTCGCCCTGTCTGCCGAAGAGGCTCAGCAGCTCCACCGGCTCGTCGCCCGCCGGGCCGAACCAGTGCGGCAGCCGGGTGTCGAACTCCGCCGCCTCCCCGGCCCGCAGCTCCACCTCGCGGTCGGCCAGCAGGAGCAGCAGCCGCCCGGACAGCACGTAGAACCACTCGTAGCCCTCGTGTGTGCGCTGCTCACGCGGGCCGCCGACCGGGTCCAGGATCAGCTTGAACGCCTGCAGCGCGCCCGGCTGGCGGGTCAGCGGGATCGCGGTCTTGTCCCCCAGCCGCATCGGGGCCGCCCGCACCCGGGGATCGCCGACCTCCGGCGCCCCTACCAGCTCGTCCAGCGGTACCTGATGGGCCTGCGCCAGCGGCAGCAGCAGTTCGAGGGTGGCCTTGCGGCCGCCGGACTCCAGGCGCGACAGGGTGCTCACCGAGATGCCGGTCGCCTCGGAGAGCGCGGTCAGCGTCACCCCGCGCTCCTGGCGCATCCGCCGCAGCCGCGGGCCCACCTCGGCGAGTACCCGCTCGTATCCCTGATCGTTCACCCTTCTATTGCCGAAGCGGCAAGCGCATTTGTCAACCCGTCGTCCGGCCGAATCCTTGACCGCGGACCGGGAATGCCGTGGCGATCACGGCTGTTGTGCCATGCGTAGTGCTCGAGTACGTCCGGTGAACGACGAGGAATGGGAGTCCGCCGCATGGGAATCGCTTGCCCGGCCCGCCCGGCCGCCGATCTGCCGTGGTCGCAGATGCAGGTCACGCAGCCCGCCCTGGCTGGAGCGGCGGCGGCACCGGATCGTCGTCTATTCTCCGAATCGGGTGGGTCCGCATCCGGATCCAGGACGGTGTTGGAGGAGGTGGGTCCGGTCACCGGTACCGACGCAGGGACCGACGGCACGGCGCAGGAGCAGGTCCAGGAGAGCGTCGCCGAGCGCAATGCGCGCTTCGAGCGGGACGCCCTCACGTTCCTGGACCAGATGTACTCCGCCGCGCTGCGCATGACGCGCAACCCGGCCGACGCGGAGGACCTGGTGCAGGAGATGTACGCGAAGGCGTACGCGTCCTTCCACCAGTTCCGGGAGGGCACCAACCTCAAGGCGTGGCTCTACCGCATCCTCACCAACACCTTCATCAACTCCTACCGCAAGAAGCAGCGCGAGCCGCAGCGCAGTGCCGCCGAGGAGATCGAGGACTGGCAGCTGGCGCGCGCCGAGTCGCATATGTCGACCGGGCTGCGTTCCGCCGAGTCGCAGGCGCTCGACCACCTCCCCGACTCGGACGTGAAGGCCGCACTCCAGGCGATCCCCGAGGAATTCCGTATCGCGGTCTACCTGGCGGACGTGGAGGGCTTTGCGTACAAGGAGATCGCGGACATCATGGGGACACCCATCGGCACGGTGATGTCCCGTCTGCACCGCGGTCGGCGCCAACTGCGCGGCATGCTGGAGGATTACGCCCGTGAGCGCGGGCTGGTTCCGGCGGGGGCGGCGGCCGGTGACCCGCAGGCCGCGCAGACGTCGGACGCGCACGACCGGAAAGGCTCGGGATCATGAGCTGCGGAGAGCCGCATGAGAAGGACTGCTCAGAGGTCCTTGACCACCTCTACGAGTATCTCGACCGGGAGATGCCCGCCGGGGAGTGCGCAGATTTCCAGGTGCATCTCGACGAGTGCTCGCCGTGCCTGGAGAAGTACGGCCTGGAGCAGGCCGTGAAGAAGCTCGTCAAGCGCTGCTGCGGCCATGACGACGTCCCCAGCGATCTGCGCTCCAAGGTCATGGGCCGGATCGAGCTCATCCGGGCCGGCGAGACCGTCCCCGACGTGAGCGTGCTCGAACAGGCCAAGAAGGAACAGGCGGAGCGTGCGCGGGAGGACGCCGCGGCGTCCGCGGCGGCGGAGGGGACCGGTCCGGCCGACGCGACCGGCTCCACCGATGCACGTACCGGGGCCGCACGGGCCGAATAACGCGGCACATCACCCCAAGGGGTGAGGGGTGGGGCCCTCGTCCCGCCCGATCCGCTGAACCGCCTTCCCCGGCGCCTTTGCCCCTCTATTCTCACCGACCCGAGCGCACTGCGGATGCGGCGCGCCAGGGCCCCGGCTCCGCACGAGCCCGGGGGAGCGGTGGGCAGGGCGAGGAGGCGCGATGCGAGGACTTCCGGCGGCCGCACGAGGGTATATCGGCTGCGCCGCGCCGGCCGCGGCGCTGTGTGCCGCCCCCGCGATGGGCCTCGGCCCCGACGCTCCCTGGAGCAGCGCCCTCGCCCTGGCACTCCTGTACGGACTCTGCGAACAGCTGCGCCGCTGCCGGCCACCGGTCGGCCGGGCCCCGTACGCCCCCGACTCCGGCGCCCCGGGCGGCTTTCCCACCGGATGGGCCGGGCCCGTCCTGCTCGCCGGGGTCTTTCTGCTGCCGCCGCCGCTGGCCGCGCTGGCCGCCGTCCCCGGCGCGTTGCTCGCACCGGCCGGGCCGCGCTTCGCCGCCGCCCGCCGGGTCTGGCACGCCGCCGAGCTGGCGCTGGCCTGCTGGGCGGCCGCCCAGGTGTTCCGGGCACTCGGCCACCAGCCGCTGTCCGCACCGCAGTTCCCCCTGGTGCTGCTGCCGGCCGCGGCGGCCGCGGCCACCTTCTGCGGGGTGCTCGCCGCGCTCGACGGCGGGGTCCTGGCCGCCGCCGAGCGGCACCCCCTCCGCACCGCCTGGCGCGGGCTGCTGACCCGCTCCCTGGGGCCGCATCTGGTGCACGGTCTGGCCGGGCTGATGATGGCGGTCCTGTGGTGCAGCTCGTACGGGCCGCCGGCGGCGCTGCTGGTGCTGCTGCCGATGTACCTCTCCTGCTGGGCCTTCGACCGGTATCACCGGGAACGCGCCGCCCACCAGGCCACCATCCGCGCCCTCGTCCAGGCCGTGGACATCAAGGACCGCTACACCCGCGGGCACAGCGAGCGGGTCGGCCGCGCCTCGGTGATGATCGCCCGGGAGCTGGGCCTGGCGGAGGACCGGATGGAGGCGCTGCGGTTCGCCGGCATCCTGCACGACGTCGGCAAACTCGGCGTCCCCACCCGGCTGTTGCGCAAGGACGGGCCGCTGACGCCCCAGGAGCGCCGGGTCATCGAGCTGCACCCCGAGTACGGGCACGAGATCGTGCGTGGCATCGGCTTCCTGGAGGAGGCGCGGGCGGCGATCCTGCACCACCACGAGCGGCTGGACGGCAGCGGCTACCCCTACGGACTGAGGGGGCATCAGATCCCGGAGGTGGCACGGGTGGTGGCGGTCGCCGACGCCTTCGATGCGATGACCTCGACCCGTTCCTACCGCCGGGCCCGGCCGGTGCCGGCGGCCGTCGCGGAGCTGCGCAAGTGCGCCGGTGCGCAGTTCGACCCGCGGATGGTCCGCGCGCTGGTGGCCTCGCTCGACCGCGACGGCTGGCATCCGGACCTGGTGACGGCGGCGGACGCGGAGCCCGGCGCGGGGCGGTCCGGGCCGGATGACGCCCTGCCGCGGGACGCCGGGGGCGGGACGCCCGTACCGGTGCCGCCCGTGCCGCTGCCCGAACGGGCCGGACGGGACGGTGCGCGGTGAGCGGCGTCGCGGAGGAGCCCCCGCGCGACCGGGCGGCCGGGCGCCGGGCGGCACCGGCCCCCGCGCCCGGCGCCCCGCGCACCGCGGACCCGGGCGCGTGCGGCGGCGGCGCCGTGATCGCCGCGGTCTATGTCCCGGCCGCCGCGCTGGCCTGCTGGTCGCTGGGCCGGACGCTGTGGGACGGCCTGGCCGAGCCGGGGATCGCGCTGGCCTTCGGGGTGCTGATCACGGTGGGTGAGCTGGTGGGGCAGGGGCCCGCCCCGGCGGCCGGGGGCGCACGGGTGCCGGGGGTGCGCGAGGGCGCCCCGCTCGGCGCGGCCGGCGCCCTCGCCTACGCCCTGCTCGGCGAGGCCGGCGGCCGGCCGACGACCCATGGCGTCCACCAGATCGTGGCCGTGGTCCTGGCGGCCGGTCTGGTCGGCCTCGTCCCGCGGCTCGCGCGCGGCGAGGGACCGGCCCTTGATCCCCTGGCGCGCCGGGTGCTGACCACCGGCTTCGCCGCCACCTGCTTCCAGCCGCTCTACAACACCGGGACGCTGGGCTCCTGGGTGGCCTCCGGGCCGGTCTACCCGGTCTTCCTGATCGCGCTGCTGGCACTGACCGCGCTGTGTGACGCGGTCCTGGTGGCCGCGCTCGCCCGGGCCCGTACCGGCTGGCCGTACGGGCCGCTGCTGCGCGACGAGTTGCGGGCGCTGCTCGGCATCGGCTCGGCGGTCTGCGCGACCGGGGTGGTGATCTCGCTGGCCACCGCCGTCGCCGGGCTGTGGGCGCTGCCGGTGTTCTGTCTGCCGCTGCTGCTGACCCAGTTCGCCTTCCGCCGGTTCGCGGCCGTCCGCGCCACCTACCGCCAGACCATCGCCTCGCTGGCCCGCTCCACCGAGATCGCCGGCTACACCCCGCACGGCCATGCCCGCCGGGTGGCCGCGCTCAGCCGCGCGGTGGGCCGTGAACTCGGCCTGAACGAACCGGATCTGGATGTGCTCGAACACGCCGCGCTGATGCATGACATCGGCCAGCTCTCGCTGCTGGACCCGGTGCCGGACGGGGCGACCGCGCCGCTGCCGCCCGCCGAACAGCGCCGGATCGCGCTGCTGGGCGGCGCCGTGGTCCGGCAGACCGGCGTCCCCGCCGAGGTCGCGGTGATCGTCGAGCGGCAGGCCGATCCGTACCGCGAGCAGCCGCTCACGGCACGTATCGTCCGCACCGTCAACGCCTACGACGACCTGTCGGGGGGATCCGCGGGGCCGGGCGGCCCGCTGCGCGCCCTGGAGCGGCTGCGGCTGTCCACCGCCCGGGACCACGAGCCCCGGGTCGTCGAGGCGCTGGCCAGGGTCCTGGCCTGCGGCGGCCGGGCGGGGTGAGACGGCCGAGGGGTCCGGTGGCGAATAGCCCCCTCGTGGAAGGCCCTCCCGGCCACTACGGAAGGCTCTTCCGGCCATGTATGTCCCGACAATGCCGGAAATGCCACCCCGCCAGAGGCTCGGCGCACCCCTGCCGACGCCCCATCCGCCCCAGCCACCACACCACCGCCTTTGCGCCGTAGCCAGCCCCGCAGGTCGTGGAACCCATGGGTAATGAGCGCCCTCCGAGATGGGCATGGTTGGATGCGAAGGGAGCCCCTCTCAGGGGGTTCAGGGGGTCGGCGAAGGGCAAGGAGCCGCAGGGGGACCGGTAAACCGGGCTGAGCCCGGCGGCAATCTGTGGCAGGTTGTCGAGTGGGCCCCCGGAAGGCCCCGGACGCCGCTCGGGACCCCACCTCAGCGGCATCAAGAGCAACCAGCAGGCGGGAATCGTGAGGATCTTCGGCAAGGTACGGCACCGGCCCTCCGCCTCGTGGCGGCAGGCGACCGACCGGGCTTTCACGCTGATCGGCGACGGCCGTTACGAGGACGCGGGAGCACTGCTGACCCGCGCCGCGGACATGGAGCCGTGGCTCTCCGAGTCCTGGTTCAACCTGGCCCTGCTGCACAAGTTCCGGCACGACTGGGAACAGGCCCGGGCCGCCGGACTGCGCGCCGTCGCGCTGCTGGACCGCGAGACCGGGGCGCCCGACTGGTGGAACGTCGGCATCGCCGCCACCGCCCTCCAGGACTGGCCGCTGGCCCGCCGTGCCTGGCAGGCGTACGGCCTCAAGGTCCCCGGCGGGGGCTCCCCGTCCGGCGAACCGCTCGGTATGGCCCTGGGCAGCGCCGCGGTCCGGCTCTCCCCGGAAGGCGAGGCCGAGGTCGTCTGGGGCCGCCGGCTGGACCCGGCCCGTATCGAGGTGCTGTCGATCCCGCTGCCGTCCTCCGGGCGGCGCTGGGGCGAGGTGGTGCTGCACGACGGCGTCCCGCACGGCGAGCGGACCACCGCCGCGGGCCCCTCGTACCCGGTCTTCGACGAGATCGAGCTGTGGGCGCCTTCCCCGGTCCCCACCTGGGTGGTGCTCCTGGAGGCCGCCACGGAGGCCGACCGGGACGCCCTGGAGCGGCTGGCGGCCGACGCCGGCTTCGCCGCCGAGGACTGGTCGTCGTCGGTGCGGCTGCTGTGCCGTACGTGCTCGGAGAGCCGGATGCCCAGCGACGAGGGCGAGGGCGAGCATCTCGACCCGCACGACCACAGTGAGCCCGGCCACCCCGGCCCGCTCGGCCACCGCACCGCGGGCTCCGGTTCGCTGTGGGTGCCGGAGCGCGAATGCGGTATCGCGGCGCCGTCCGCGCTGGTCCGCGGCCTGCTGGACGGCTGGGTCGCGGACAGCCCGGACACCCGGGAGTGGCGCGATCTGGAAGAGGTCTGCTGAGGGTCCGGTCGCGCCCCCGTAGGCTGTGGGGCGACTATTCAGGGTTTTCAGGAAGGCGTACGGCGGAGATGGCCCAGCAGCCTGTGTTTGATCAAGACGGTGACCAGCGCGTGGACGAGGAGTTCCTTGACGACGTCACCGACGCCGGGGAGCGGGAGACCGCCCACCGTGAGCGCGGCACCTCGCGGCCGATCACGGTCGTCGGCAATCCGGTGCTCCACAAGGAGTGCAAGGACGTCACGGAGTTCGGCGACGAGCTGGCGCAGCTGATCGACGACATGTTCGCCAGCCAGCGCACCGCCGAGGGCGTGGGCCTGGCCGCGAACCAGATCGGCGTGGACCGGAAGGTCTTCGTCTACGACTGCCTGGACGACGAGGGCGTCCGGCACGTCGGGGCGGTCTGCAACCCGGTGCTGGACGAGCTGCCCGCCGAGCGCCGGATCCTGGACGACTCCAACGAGGGCTGCCTGTCCGTGCCCGGCGCCTACGCCGAGCTGGCCCGCCCCGACTACGCCGTGGTCCGCGGCCAGGACGCCAAGGGCGAGCCGATCGCGATCCGGGGCACCGGCTACTTCGCGCGCTGCCTCCAGCACGAGACCGATCACCTCTACGGCTACCTCTACATCGACCGGCTCAGCAAGCGGGACCGCAAGGACGCGCTGAAGCAGATGGCCGAGCGGGAGCCCCGCTACCCCGTCGTCGCCAACGACTGAGACGGACGGGCGCCCGGCTGCCGGCCGGGCGCCCGTCCGCGTCACGACCCCTGCTGGTAGGCCTGCCAGACCTTCGGCGGGAGGGTCGTGCCCAGCTTGCTCTTCGCGCCGCCGACGCCCTGCATCGGCAGCAGGGCGGGGGTGCCCGCCTTGTTGCGGAACATGGTGACGGCGGTGGTCGGCTCGTTGCTGTCCCCGGCGCCGGGTGCGGGGTCCGGGCGGACGGCCTTCCCGGTCTTCGTGCCGGTGCCGGGACCGAAGCCCGGTTCCGCGGCGGACGGACTGCCGATGAACCACGCCGACTTCATCCGGTCGCCCGGCTCCGTGCGCCCGGCCGCCACCGGCTGCTCGGGTCCCAGCCCGCCGTCCCGGCCCAGGGTGAGCCAGCCCATGATCAGCAGGGAGCCCGACACCTGCTCGGCGACCTTGGCATCGAGCACCTGCTCGGCCTTGGGACGGCCCAGCCCCGGCACCTTCTTGCTGTCATAGGTCATCCCGGACACCGCGTACGGCTCCTGGTGCAGCCCGCCGTTGGCGAAGGTCGTGTAGGCGCTCGCCATCCGGATGGCGCTGGGCGCGGAGGTGCCCAGCGGGAAGGTCTGTTCCAGCTGCGCCATGCTCTCCTTGCGCAGCCCCGACTGCACCGCGAGATCCCGGATCCGCTCCAGCCCGACCCGCTTCCCGGCCTGGACGAAGGGCGGGCTCTGGCCCATCAGCAGGGCCCCGCCCAGCTTCTCGGCCGGGGTCTGCTCGCCGTCCGCCGGCGCGGCCTTGCGGTCCTCGCCGTCCTCGCCGTCCTCGGCCTCCTCCTGGAGCGCGGCCGCCAGCACGAACGGCTTGAAGGCGGACCCGGCCGGGACCGCCGAGGTGTCCGCGTTGTTGCTGAAGTGCTTGGTGGCGTCCGGACCGCCGTACAACGCGACAATCGCCCCGTCACCGGGGCGTACGGAAGCCGCGCCGAACTGCACGAATTCATCGGCCTTGCGGTGCTTCGGATCGATCTCCTTCCGGCGGACATCGTTGACGGCCTTTTCCAGGCGGCGGGTGCGCTCTTTGTCGAAGGTGGTGTGTATGTGATAGCCGCCGCGCGCCAGATCCTTGTCGGTCAGCCCGGTGCGGGCCCTGATGAACTTGTTGGCGACATCGATGAGATAGCCGGTCTGGCCGGCCTGGCTGGTGGGTTTCGACAGTTTCCGGGGCTCGGGGAAGGTGCGGTACTTCGCCCGCTCTTCCTTGCTCATCTTCCCGGTGGTGACCTGCCGGTCGAGTATCCACTCCCAACGCGCCACGGCCCGTGCGTGATTGGCCTTGCTCAGCCCCGGGTCGTACTGCTCCGAACCCTTCAGCACGGCGGCCAGCACGGCGCCCTGGCTGGGATTCAGCCGGTTGGCGTCAATGCCGTAATACGCATGGGCGGCGGCCTCGATTCCATAAGAATCGCGGCCGAACCAGCTGGTGTTGAGATATCCGCGCAGAATGTCGTGCTTGGACTTCTGGTTGCTCACCTTCAGCGAGATGATGAATTCCCGCACCTTGCGGGTGACCGTCTGGTCCTGTGAGAGATAGGTGTTCTTCACATACTGCTGGGTGATGGTGGAACCGCCCTGGGTCTCCCCACCGGAGACCATGCTGACCACGGCGCGGCCGATGCCCTTGAAGGAGACCCCGGAATCGCTGTAGAACGTTTCGTTCTCCGCCGCGATCACGGCGTTCTCCACCGAATCCGGCACCTTGTCCAGGCTGACGTTCTGCCGGTTGACGGCACCCACGCTCACCATTTCGCTGCCGTCGGACCAGTGATAGACGGTGGCTTGCTTGCCCGCCAGTTCATTCTCGTCAGGCACGTCGATCTTCGCGTAGACCACAGCTAACAGCCCGGTCAGGCCGAGCATGCCGAGCGCGAGGGCCCCGAGCCACTGACGCCATGACGGCAGCCAGCGGCGCGGGCCCTCCCGCCCCTGCCGCGGATAGTCGAGGAACCGGCGACGCCCCTTCGTTCCCTTCATACCCGGATAGAGACGGCGGCCCCCGCTCCGGTTGCCGAGCTAACAGAACGCTCACAATCGGCCTGCCACCAGGGAGAACAGGGTGCGGGATACGGCCCGGAAACGCCTGATGTGGAGGGTGATCTGCGCTCTTGACCGGCTTGTCGCGGGAGATCAAGAGGGAGAATCGGACTCCCGCGAACCCATCGCCGGAGTGTCTCGGGCAACGAGAGCAAGGACGAATTCGAAGACGTGGACAGCAGCACCAAGGAAGGCCGGACGGCGGCCGAACAAGGCGCCGACGGACGGTACGAGACCACCACCGACGAGGTACGAGATGTCTTCGGCTGACCAGGCCACGACCGGGGCCGCGCTCGCCCTTCAGCGGGTGGGCGCCGCCCCGCGCCGGGCCGGGGCGGGCTTCGGCGCACTGGGGTTGGCGTCCCTCGTCGCCATCCTGCCGCTGTGGCTCCTCTGGCCGGACCCACAGCCGCGGCGGACGGCGATACTCGTCGCGCTGGGGTGCGCACTGGTCTGTGCCGGCGGCATCGCCCTGTTCCAGCGCGCGGCAGGGGGGCAGCGGCCGTACGCCGCGATCTCCGTCGCCGAGTTCTCGGGGGCAACGGGCGGCCCTGACGCCGCGGAACCGGACGGGCCGCCCCGGGTGCTGCCCTCGCGCCGGGCTGCGCAGACGCGTTGCCTCGCGTGGTATCTGGGCGTCTGCACCATGCTGGTGACCCTTTTCGCCCTGGTGATAGGCGCGCCCCAGCGGCCGGAACAGATGCAGCGGATCGCCGACGCCGGGGCGGAGTTCGCGGCCGTACCGATCGAGAAGGTCGGCGACGTCGAGCTGCACGATCCGAGCAAGGGCCACGACTACTACACCTCGACGGCGGTCGTCCGGCTCGCCCCGAAGGCGGGCGGGCGGCCGGTGACGGCAACCGTCCATCCGGTCACGCCCGACCGTCCGCGTACCGGGGGCGAGGTATCGGTCCTCTATGCCCCGACACGACCCGGACTGGGCGCCCTCGCGGGGGACGAACGCAGCCTCGGGGATGCGCTGGAGGGCGCCACGATGCGGACCGGTCCCGCCTGGATCGTCGGACTCGTCTGGGCCGCCGGCATCGTCCTCTCCGTGGTCGGCCTTTTCCAGCGCCATGGGTTCCGTTCCTTTTCCCGGCTGGGCCGCGCCGATATGGCGGTACGCGGGAAATATCTGGGGCCTGATTTCTGGCGGCGGGGTGACAGCAAGCAGCCCTGCTTGAAAATTGTCACCGAATCAGCCCGCACCGCGCATTTCCTGAGCACTGTCATGGCGGACCATGTCCCCGATTCCGTGACGGGGCAGTACCTGTGGCTGTGCTGGGACGCGCGCCAGGGCGCCGAGGGCGGGCGATTCTCCGGGGGTGCCACACCGGCGGCGCTGGTGTCCGACGACGGCTGGGTGATGCACGGGATGCTCAAGGCCGACGATGCGCAGATGATGGCCGCCGAGGGCGTCGCCGTCGGAAAGGCCGCTGCGGGCAACGGCGAGCCGCGCGCTCTGCGGCTGTGGGACCCGTACTCCGCCTGGCTGCTTTACGTGCCACCGGCCGTGCCGCTGCTCGCCGCGGTGCTCATCGGCTCCGCCGCGCTGCTGACCTTCGACATCCCGGGCGGCTGGCGCTGGGTGACCGGCATCACCGGCGCCGTCGTCGGGCTGGCTCTCGGCCATCTCGCGATCAACGCGCCCTACCCGTCGATCGTGCGCGCGACCCTGTCCTCCAAGGGGACGGATCCGGCCTAGGGCCGAGGGGGAACGCGTCCCGGAGGGAAAGGGATTGCGGCAGACGAAGGGGCCTGCCCGCGGCATCGCGCCGCGGGCAGGCCCCTTCGCCCGGATTTCCGGACTACCGGATCAGAAGTCGTCGTCGAAGGAGACCGACCCCTCGACGGCGACCTGGTAGGCGGAGGCCCGGCGCTCGAAGAAGTTGGTCAGTTCCTGGACGTTCTGAAGCTCCATGAAGGAGAACGGGTTCTCCGAGCCGTAGACGGGCGCGAAGCCGAGCCGCTGGAGCCGCTGGTCGGCGACGCACTGGAGATACTCGCGCATCGACGCGGTGTTCATGCCCGGCAGGCCCTCACCGCACAGATCGCGGCCGAACTGGAGCTCCGCCTCGACGGCCTCCTTGAGCATGTCGGTGACCTGCTGCTCCAGCTTGTCGTCGAAGAGCTCGGGCTCCTCCTGGCGGACGGTGTCCACCACCGAGAACGCGAACTCCATGTGCATGGACTCGTCGCGGAAGACCCAGTTGGTGCCGGTGGCCAGCCCGTGCAGCAGGCCCCGCGAGCGGAACCAGTACACGTAGGCGAAGGCGCCGTAGAAGAAGAGCCCCTCGATGCAGGCCGCGAAGCAGATCAGGTTCAGCAGGAAGCGGCGGCGGTCGGCCTTGGACTCCAGCCGGTCGATCTTCTCGACCGAGTCCATCCACTTGAAGCAGAACTGGGCCTTCTCCCGGATGGACGGGATGTTCTCCACGGCCGCGAAGGCGGCGGCGCGGTCGTCCGGGTCGGGGAGGTAGGTGTCCAGCAGCGTCAAGTAGAACTGGACGTGCACGGCCTCCTCGAAGAGCTGACGGCTCAGGTACAGCCGCGCCTCGGGGGAGTTGATGTGCTTGTAGAGCGTCAGCACCAGGTTGTTGGAGACGATCGAGTCACCGGTCGCGAAGAACGCGACCAGCCGGCCGATCATGTGCTGCTCACCCGGCGAGAGCTTGGCGAGGTCGGCGACGTCCGAGTGGAGGTCGACCTCCTCGACGGTCCAGGTGTTCTTGATGGCGTCCCGGTAGCGGTCGTAGAACTCCGGGTACCGCATCGGCCGCAGGGTCAGCTCGAAGCCCGGGTCCAGGAGGTTCTTGGTGCCGGTGGTGGCGGTGTGGGCCGCGGCGGCGTTGGTTTCCGGTGCGGTGGGGCTTTCGGCGCGCAGCGCCGTCGTTGAGGGGCGGTGGTCGGGCGACGGGTTGGGCATTACTGGCAGGCCTCGCAGGACTCGGGGTTTTCCAGGGAGCAGGCGACCGCCTCGGGGTCGGTGGCCTGCTGCGGTACGGGCGCGGTCGCGGCGGCGCCACCACGGGCGGACTGGGCGATCCGGGTCGCCGGCCGCGAACGCAGGTAGTACGTCGTCTTGATGCCGCGCTTCCAGGCGTAGGCGTACATCGAGCTGAGCTTGCCGATGGTCGGGGACGCCATGAACAGGTTCAGCGACTGGCTCTGGTCCAGGTACGGCGTACGGGCCGCGGCCATGTCGATCAGCGCGCGCTGCGGGATCTCCCAGGCGGTGCGGTACAGCGCCCGGATCTCCGCGGGGATCCACTCGACGTCCTGCACCGAGCCGCTGGCCTCGCGCAGCGCGTCCCGGGTCCGGGCGTCCCACAGCCCCAGCGCCTTGAGCTCCTCGATCAGATACGCGTTGACCTGGAGGAACTCACCGGACAGCGTCTCGCGCTTGAAGAGGTTGGAGACCTGCGGCTCGATGCACTCGTACACGCCCGCGATCGAGGCGATGGTCGCGGTCGGGGCGATCGCCAGCAGCAGCGAGTTGCGCATCCCGGTCGTGGCGATACGGGTGCGCAGCGCCGCCCAGCGGTCCGCCCAGCGGGGCTCGGCGTTCGGGTAGTGGTCCGGGTGCAGCACGCCGCGGGCGGTGCGGGTCGCGGACCACGCCGGGTGCGGGCCGTGCCGCTCGGCGAGGTCGGCGGACGCCTCGTAGGCGGCGAGCATGATCCGCTCGGAGATACGGGTCGACAGCTCCTGCGCCTCGGGCGAGTCGAAGGCCAGCCGCAGCCGGAAGAAGACGTCCTGGAGGCCCATCAGGCCCAGACCGACCGGGCGCCAGCGGGAGTTGGACGTCCCGGCCTGCTCGGTCGGGTAGAAGTTGATGTCCACCACGCGGTCGAGGAAGGTCACGGCCGTGCGGACGGTCGCGTCCAGCCGCTCCCAGTCCATCTCACCGTGGTCACCCAGGTGCGCGGCGAGGTTGACCGACCCCAGGTTGCAGACCGCGGTCTCCCCGTCGTTCGTCACCTCCAGGATCTCCGTGCACAGGTTGGACGAGTGCACGACCTGGCCGGGCTCGGCGGTCTGGTTGGCGGTGCGGTTGGCGGCGTCCTTGAACGTCATCCAGCCGTTGCCGGTCTGCGCCAGGGTGCGCATCATGCGGGAGTACAGCACCCGGGCCGGGATCTGCTTGAGCGCCCGGCCGTCGGCCTCCAGCTTCCGGTAGGCGGCGTCGAACTCGTCGCCCCACAGGTCCACCAGCTCCGGGGCGTCCGACGGCGAGAACAGCGACCAGTCGGCGTCCGCCTCCACCCGGCGCATGAACTCGTCCGGGATCCAGTGCGCGATGTTCAGGTTGTGCGTACGGCGCGCCTCCTCACCGGTGTTGTCACGCAGCTCCAGGAACTCCTCGATGTCCGCGTGCCAGGTCTCCAGGTAGACGCAGGCCGCGCCCTTGCGCCGGCCGCCCTGGTTCACGGCCGCGACCGAGGCGTCGAGGGTGCGCAGGAACGGCACGATGCCGTTGGAGTGCCCGTTGGTGCCGCGGATCAGCGAACCGCGGGCGCGGATGCGGGAGTACGAGAGGCCGATGCCGCCGGCGTGCTTGGAGAGCCGGGCGACCTGGTGGTAGCGGTCGTAGATCGAGTCCAGCTCGTCCAGCGGCGAGTCCAGCAGATAGCAGGACGACATCTGCGGGTGGCGGGTGCCGGAGTTGAACAGGGTGGGGGAGGAGGGCAGGTAGGACAGCGAGCTGGTGAGGCGGTAGAGCTCCGCCACGTCGTCCAGCGCACGCTCGGTGTGGTCCTCCGCGAGACCGCAGGCCACCCGCAGCAGGAAGTGCTGCGGGGTCTCGACGACCTGACGGGTGGTGGGGTGGCGCAGCAGGTAGCGCGAGTGCAGGGTGCGCAGCCCGAAGTAGCCGAAGCGGTCGTCGGCGCCGTCGGCCAGCGCCCGGTCGACCAGCGCGTCCAGCCGGGCGGCGTGCGCCCGGACGAACTCCGCGGTCTCGTCGGCGATCAGCCCCTCGCGGTGGCCGACCTCGACGGAGGCGGAGAAGGCGACCGCCCCCTGTCCGGCCGCCTCCTCCGAGATCGCGAGGGTGAGCAGCCGCGCCGCGAGCTTGGAGTACTGCGGCTCGTCACCGATCAGACCGGCCGCGGCATCGGTGGCCAGCGACCGCAGTTCGGCCTCGTCGGAGCCGGCGTGCCGGCCGCGGAGGGCGGCGGCGGCCACCTTGCCGGGGTCGGTCGCGGTCAGGTCCTCGGTCAGCTGGGTCAGGGTGCGCAGCAGGGCGACACCCGGCCCGTCCTCGCCCGGACCGCCGTCGGCGGTACCGGGAGGCGTGGCCACCACGGGCGGCACGGCCTCGGCGTCTGACGCGGGCTCCGTTGGCGCGATGGTCACGCGATGCTCTCCCTCACTCGGCGGGGCCGGGAGGGGCGGGCGCGACGGGCGCACGCGAGCATGCGGCACCCCGTGACGGCAGGGGTGCGCGGGCACACCGCGCGGCGTCCACCGGCCCAACCCTCGGGGCCCGGACGTATCGACGACCGCACCCCTTGCGGTGCGGACGTACCGTCGGCAGGTCCTCGGACTACACGGGCACGCGCCCAGGGCCGGTATCCACCCGGCCGAGCGCGCTCCTACACCGTTGCGGGACAGTTCCGGATTCCCACCGGATTCCCCTGCGGCGACAGCGAGGACGAGCATACATGTGGGGGTGGCCCCTCAAGTGCACCCCCACATCTAGTGTGTCGTGAGTGATCACACAGTGTCTGTCAGTGGCCTCGGCTATGGTCGGTTCCACGTTCTGGGCCCTGCTGGGGCAAGAAGGAGGGGGCTCCTTGACCGCGCTCGCCGACCGGCCGCACATCCTGGAGACCGGGCATTTCGAAGAGGCCGCCCGGATATTCGCCTGCCTGGAGCAGGGCGCGCGGCTGGAGTTCATCGACGGGAAGATCAGGAGCAAGGCGGTACCGGACCGGGACCACGGTCGCATCATGGAGTGGCTGACGCGAATCTGCGTCCAGGCGCGCCCCGAGCTGTGGCTCTATCCGGACCAGGGACTGAAGGTGCAGGCGCACCGCGGCGGCCGCGCCCGTCCTGATGGCGAACTCGCTCCCAAGGGCGCCTTCGCGGCCCAGGGGGCATGGGCGGATCCTGAACCGGTGCTCATGGTCGTCGCGGTGACCTCCCATGACTCGGACACCGATCAGCGTGATCGGGTGGAGAAACCTCGGGTGTACGCGGAGACAGGCGTCCCGCTCTATCTGCTCGTCGACCGGGAAGCCTGTCAGGTTTCGGTCCGCAGCGAGCCCGACGGCGGGCGCTACGAGATCATGCACACCGTCTCGTTCGGCAAGTCGCTCCACCTCCCCGACCCTGTCGGCATCACCCTCGAAACCGAGCAGCTGAAGAACTGGGTGAGCTGAACCCGCCCACGACAACGGGCCGCCCCGTCCCCGGAGGAACGAGACGGCCCGTTGGCAGGGGCCTGACGGTGGCTCAGTGGCCGGCCGGTGCGCCCGCTCCTGCTGTGGCCGGCGGGAGTTCGGCGGCGACGCCCTGGTCGCCGGCGTCCGCCGTGTAGTCGCCGGGGCTGGTCTCGTCGATGCCCTCGGGGGCCTTGGCGGCCTTGAGGGCGAAGGTCAGGACGACGGTGACCACGACGTTCAGGACGAAAGCGGTCAGACCGATGTAGCCGATCTCACCGATACCGGGGATCTCCTTGCTGGAGCCGCCGAAGTGCTTCTGGGTCGGGCTGGCGACGCCGTAGGCCGCGAGCGTGCCGTAGAGCATGCCGACCGCCCAGCCGGCCAGCAGCGCCCAGCGGTGGAACCAGCGGGTGAAGAGGCCGCCGACCAGGGAGGGCATGGTCTGGAGGATCCAGATGCCGCCCAGCAGCTGGAAGTTGATCGCGACGGTCTTGTCCATGGTGAGGACGAAGACCAGCGCGCCGACCTTCACCAGCAGCGAGACCAGCTTGGCGACCTTGTGTTCCTGCTCGGGCGTGGCGTCCGGCTTGAGGAAGTCCTTGTAGACGTTGCGGGTGAAGAGGTTGGCCGCGGCGATCGACATGATGGCCGCGGGCACCAGCGCGCCGATGCCGATCGCGGCGAACGCCACACCGGAGAACCAGCTCGGGAACATGTCCTCGAAGAGCTGCGGGATGGCCAGCTGCGGGTTGCCCTGGATGTCCGTACCGGCCTTGATCGCCATGAAGCCGAGCAGCGCCAGCAGGCCCAGCATGAGGGAGTACAGCGGCAGGATGGTGGTGTTGCGGCGGATCACATTGCGGCTGCGCGAGGACAGCGTCGCGGTGATCGAGTGCGGGTACATGAAGAGCGCCAGCGCCGAGCCGAGCGCCAGGGTGGCGTACGCCCACTGGGCGTTGGGGCCGCTGATCAGTTCGCCGCGCGGTTTGCCGGGGACGGCACCGGGCTGGGCCAGCGCCTTGCCGGCCGAGTCGAAGATCGAGTCGAAGCCGCCCAGCTTGATCGGGATGTAGATGATCGCCACCACGATGACGAGGTAGATCAGCCCGTCCTTGACGAACGCGATCAGTGCCGGCGCCCGCAGCCCCGAGGAGTAGGTGTACGCGGCCAGCACGGCGAACGCGATCAGCAGCGGCAGGTCCTTGACGAACCAGTTGGTGTTCTCCCCGCCGCCGATGCCCATCACGTCCAGGACGGCCTGGATGCCGACCAGTTGGAGGGCGATGTACGGCATCGTGGCCAGGATGCCGGTGAGCGCCACGGCCAGCGACAGGCCCTTGGAGCCGAAGCGGCCGCGGACGAAGTCGGAGGTGGTGACGTAGCCGTGCTTGTGCGAGACCGACCACAGGCGGGGGAGGAACGTGAAGATGAGGGGGTAGACCAGGATCGTGTACGGCACGGCGAAGAAGCCGGCCGCGCCCGCCGCGTAGATCGCCGCCGGGACGGCCACGAACGTGTAAGCGGTGTAGAGGTCCCCGCCCAGCAGGAACCACGTCACCCAGGTGCCGAAACTGCGGCCGCCCAGGCCCCATTCGTCGAGGTTGGCGGACTCCTCGGCCTTGCGCCAACGCGCGGCCAGGAACCCCATGACCGTCACGGCCAGGAAGAAGAAGATGAAGACGGCCAGGGCGACGCCGTTGACGCCCTGGGTCTGGGAAGCGGCGAGCGCGCTCGTGGGAGTCACTGGTCCGCACCGCCCTTGCGGGCGCGCTGCTCACGCTGCACGAGCTTGTAGGCGAGCATGGTGAGCGCGGTCGAGATCAGCACCCACAACATCTGGTACCAGTAGAAGAACGGGATCCCGATGAGGGTCGGCTCGATCTTGGCGTACGAGCTCACCCACAGCATCGCCACGAACGGAGCGATCAGGCAGAGCCCGGCCACCACACGCGTGGGCGTGACGACCTGTCTGCGAACCGGTGATGCGGCTGACTGGGTCATGACCGTGGCTCCGTCCCCTGGCTGTCTCCTGTGCGATCGGCTGGAAATCTATGGCAGGGCAGTGGCGCGCGTCACTAGCTGTCCGCATATCGGTATCAAGAATCCACCCGGGCGCGACCTGCGCCGCCGCCCTTCTGGGTGGGGCAGGACAGCGGGAAGGCCGGGCGGAACGCGCTCCGCCCGGCGCGGGTCGTGGGTCAGTCCGTGGGGCGCTGCAGCCGGGCGACGAACTTGTAGCGGTCGCCGCGGTAGACCGAGCGCACCCACTCCACCGGCTGCCCCTGCGCGTCGAGCGAGTGCCGGGAGAGCATCAGCATCGGCAGTCCGACATCCGTGCCCAGCAGACCGGCCTCGCGCGGGGTGGCCAGGGAGGTCTCGATGGTCTCCTCGGCCTCCGCCAGCCGGACGTCGTACACCTCGGCCAGCGCGGTGTAGAGGGAGGTGTACTTGACGAGGTTCCGGCGCAGCGCGGGGAAGCGCTTCGCCGACAGATGGGTGGTCTCGATGGCCATCGGCTCTCCGCTGGCCAGCCGCAGCCGTTCGATGCGCAGCACCCGGCCGCCGGTGGCGATGTCCAGCAGTCCGGCGAGCCGGTCGTCCGCCGTGACATAGCCGATGTCCAGCAGCTGGGAGGTCGGCTCCAGGCCCTGGGCCCGCATGTCCTCCGTATAGGAGGTCAGTTGCAGGGCCTGGGAAACCTTGGGCTTGGCGACAAAGGTGCCCTTGCCCTGGATGCGCTCCAGCCGGCCCTCGACCACCAGCTCCTGGAGGGCCTGACGCACCGTCGTCCGCGAGGTGTCGAACTCCGCCGCGAGGGTCCGCTCGGGCGGTACCGGGGTGCCGGGCGGCAGGGTCTCGGTGATTTCCAGCAAGTGCCGCTTGAGCCGGTAGTACTTGGGCACCCGTGCGGTCCGCGTGCCGCCGCTCTCGGTACTGCTGCCCCCGTCCGTGTCCATGACCCGCCTCTCCGACTCCTGTCGTGCTGCCGTCACCGGCGCCTCCGTACGTAGCGGCTCACATCGTGGCACGGGTGGGTTTCCCGCGCTCTCTTACAGGTCCCGGCCCGCCGGATGTCGGTCCGGTAACGGACCTGACAGCGACTCTTATACACCCTTGACACCTCTAAAGGTCTAGGCCAAGCTGCGGGCACTGGTCTAAACCATTAAAGACCACACACCCGGCCTTTGGGGGGAGAGCGCAATGAAGCGTGGACTCATGGCGGCGACGGCGGTCACGGGAATGCTGGTGGGTGTCACCGCCTGCGGGTCCGGCGGCGGCACGAAAACGGGCGCGGACGGCTTCAAAGGCCAGAAGCTGACCGTCTGGGTGATGAATGGTTCGAATCCGGCGCAGTGGACCGAGCAGGTCTCCGCGCAGTTCAAGAAGAAGACCGGCGCCACCGTCGAGTTCAAGGTCCAGCAGTGGAACGGCATTCAGCAGAAGCTGAGCACCGCCCTTTCCGAGGACACCCCGCCGGACGTCGTCGAAATCGGCAACACCCAGACCGCCGCCTATGCCAAGGCCGGTGCCCTGGCCGAAGTCGGCGATCTGAAGAAGGAGATAGGCGCCGACTGGAATGACGCCTTCAACAAGGCGTCGCTCGTGGACGGAAAACAGTACGCACTCCCGTGGTTCGCCGGAAACCGGGTGGTGATGTACAACAAGAAGATCTGGGCCGAGGCCGGACTCAAGGGAACTCCCCGGACCCGCGGTGAGCTCTTCAGGGCCTTTGCCACCATCAAGAAGAAGACCGACGCCGAGCCGCTGTATCTCCCCGGCCAGAACTGGTACTTCTTCGACGGTCTGACCCTCGGCACCGGCGCCGACCTGGTGAAGCGGCAGGGCGGCAAGTGGGTCTCCAACCTCGGCGATCCCAAGGTCGCCAAGGCGATGGACATCTACAAGCAGTACCAGGCCTTCAGCACCGCCCCCAAGAACAAGGACGAGGCCACCCCGCAGCAGGCCGAGGTCTTCGCCAAGGGCCGTACCGGCGCCCTCATCGCCATGGGCTACGAGGCCGCCACCGCCCTCAAGGCCAATCCGGAGATGAAGAAGGACATCGGCTTCTTCACCATCCCCGGTGAGACCGCGGACAAGCCGGAGGGCGTTTTCCTCGGCGGCTCCAACTTCGCCGTCGCCGGAATGGGCAAGAACCAGGAACTCGCCAAGGAATTCCTGAAGGTCGCCCTCTCGAAGCAGAACGACCGGCAGATGGTGAAGGAATCCGGCTGGGCCCCGAAGTCCCCTGACCTGGCCGACGCCGCCCAGCAGAATCCGGCCGTGGCGGCCGCCGCGCCCGCGGCGGAGAAGTCCGGCGGTACCACACCGCTGATTCCCCAGTGGGCCGCGGTGGAGAACATTCCTAACCCGATCAAGAGCTATATGACGGCCGTTCTGGGCGGTAAGTCCCCGGCCGATGCGGCCAAGGACATCGAGCCCGAGATCAACGCACGGCTCGCCAAGCAGTAACGGACGCCCGGGGGCGCGCCCATCAGGGCGGCGGGTGCCGGCCGGCCGTCCCCGGCCGGCACCCGGGCACCGCGCACGCACCGAGTTCTGACGGGATACGAGGGGGAGCAGGGCCCATGGCAGTGCAGCTCGACGGTGCGGTGGACCAGACCGCGCCGCGGACCGGCAAAGGCGGCGCACCGCCCACCCGGCGCGGCGGCGGCAGCCGGCGGCCCGCGCGCGGCGCCCCCTATCTCCTGCTGCTGCCGGCCCTGCTCGCGACCGCGGTCTTCCTGGGCTGGCCCATGGTCCGCAACCTCCTGCTCTCTTTCCAGAACCTCAATATGAAGGAGCTGATCCAGCACTTCACCGACTGGCGCGGAATCGGCAACTACCAGGAGATCCTGGGCAGCGAGCAGTTCTGGCGGGTCACCCTCCGCACTCTCGTCTTCACCGCAGTCAATGTCGTCCTGATCATGGTCCTCGGGGTGCTGATCGGTCTGCTGCTGGCGCGGCTCGGCACGAAAATGCGCCTCACGCTCTCCGCCGCGCTGGTGCTGGCCTGGGCGATGCCGGTGATCGCCGCCACCACCGTCTTCCAGTGGCTCTTCGACTCCCGCTACGGCGTCGTCAACTGGCTGCTGGACACGCTCGGCCAACACGGTATGGCCCACTACGACTGGGTCGGCAGCCAGCTGTCGACGTTCTTCGTCATCACCGTACTGATCGTCTGGCAGTCGCTGCCCTTCGTGGCCCTCAACCTCTACGCGGCCACCACGACCATCCCCAGGGAGCTCTACGAAGCGGCCCGGATGGACGGCGCCGGCAGCTGGCGGGTCTTCACCTCCGTCACCTTCCCCTTCCTCAAGCCGTTCTTCCTCGCGACGACGTTTCTGGAGGTCATCTGGGTCTTCAAGGCGTTCCCGCAGATCTTCGCCATCAACGAGGGCGGCCCCGACCGGCTCACCGAGACGCTGCCGATCTACGCCTTCACCGAGGGCGTCGGCAATCTCCACTTCGGCATGGGCGCCGCGATCTCCCTGCTGACGATCGTGGTGCTGCTGGCCATGACCGCGTACTACCTGCAGCTGACGGTTACCCAGGAACAGCAGGAGGAGAACGAGCTGTGAAGCACTCTCTGGCCGGCCGTTTCTGGCCCAATGCCACGGCGGCCGTGCTCGCCCTCGGCTTCCTCTTCCCGGTCTACTGGATGTTCAACACGGCCTTCAAGCCGACCCGGGACATCATCACCGAGGACCCCGTGTGGTTCCCCGTCCACGGCACCCTCGAACACTTCGCGACGGCCGTGCACGCCCCGGACTTCTGGATCCTGGCGGGCAATTCGGTCCTGGTGACCGTCCTGGCCGTCGGATTGTCGCTGGTGATCGCCCTCTGCGGGGCGTTCGCCCTGACCCGGATGCGCTTCCGGGGCCGTAAGGGCATCCTGTTGACGTTCATGGTCGCCCAGATGGCTCCCTGGGAGGTCATGGTGATCTCCATCTACCTGATCGTCCGGGACGCCGACCTGCTCAACAGCCTGCTGCCGCTCACCTGCTTCTACATGCTGATGGTGCTGCCCTTCACGCTGCTGACGCTCCGGGGCTATGTCGCCGCGGTGCCCAAGGAGCTGGAGGAGTCCGCGATGGTCGACGGCTGCTCACGCCGCCAGGCGTTCCTCAAGGTGGTCTTCCCGCTGCTGGCGCCCGGTCTGATGGCCACCTCGCTCTTCGGATTCATCACCGCCTGGAACGAGTTCCCGCTGGTGCTGGTCCTCAACAAGGAACCGGCCATGGGCACCCTGCCGTTGTGGCTCTCGCAGTTCCAGACCCGGTTCGGGGACGACTGGGGTGCCACCATGGCCGCCGCCTCGATCTTCGCCGTCCCGATCCTGGTCCTCTTCCTGTTCCTGCAACGCAAGGCGGTCGGCGGTCTCACCTCCGGCGCAGTGAAGGGATAACGCAGCTCATGACGCCTCTCGTACGCTCCGTACGCCCCGCCGACACCCTCACCCGCGACGCCCTCGCCGTCCTCCAGCCCGGCTTCACCGGCACCACCGCGCCCGACTGGCTGCTGCGGCGGCTCGGCGAGGGGCTGGTCTCGGTCGGCCTCTTCGGCCGCAATGTCGCCGACCCGGCCCAACTCGCCGCCCTCACCGGCCGGCTGCGCGCCGAACGCGAGGAACTGATCGTCGCCATCGACGAGGAGGGCGGCGATGTCACCCGCCTCGAAGTGCGCGGCGGCTCCTCCTTCCCCGGCAACCATGCGCTCGGCGCCGTCGACGACACCGAGCTGACCCGCGCGGTCGCCCGCGAACTCGGCCGCCGGCTGGCCGACTGCGGTATCAACCTCAACTGGGCGCCCTCCGCCGACGTCAACTCCAACCCCGCCAACCCGGTCATCGGCGTCCGCTCCTTCGGCGCCGATCCGCAGCTGGTCGCCCGGCACACCGCCGCCTACGTCGCGGGCCTCCAGTCCGCCGGCGTCGCCGCCTGCACCAAGCACTTCCCCGGCCACGGCGACACCGCCGTCGACTCGCACCACGATCTGCCGCGTATCGCCGCCGGTCTGCCCACCCTCCAGCAACGCGAACTGGTGCCGTTCCGCGCCGCCGTCGCCGCCGGCACCCGGGCCGTGATGAGCGCCCACATCCTGCTGCCCGCGCTGGACGCCGAGCACCCGGCCACGCTCAGCCCGGCCGCGCTGCACGGTCTGCTGCGGGCCCCCGAAGCCGAGGGCGGCCTCGGCTTCGACGGGCTGATCGTCACCGACGGGATGGAGATGCAGGCCATCTCCGCCACCTACGGCATCGAGCGCGGCAGCGTGCTCGCCCTCGCGGCCGGTGCCGACGCCATCTGCGTGGGCGGCGGGCTGGCGGACGAGGGCATCGTGCTGCGGCTGCGAGACGCCCTGGTGCGGGCGGTGCGCGAGGGCCAACTGCCGGAGCAGCGGCTCGCCGACGCCGCGGCACGGGTGCGCGCCCTGGCCGACCGTGCCCGGCGCACGGGTGCGGGGGAGGGGGCCGTGCCCGCCCCCGGTATCGGCCTCACCGCGGCCCGGCGCGCCCTGCGCGTCACCGCCGCCGGCCCGTACCGGCCCCTGGCCGAGCCCGTCCACGTCGCCGCCTTCACCCCCCTCGCCAATATCGCCGTGGGCGACGAGACCCCCTGGGGCGTCGCCGCCGAACTGGCCCGCCTGCTCCCCGGCACCGAGACCGCCACCTGCACCGCCGAGGCCGCCGCCGCGGCCGGTACCGCCGCTCTGGTCGACGGCCTGCTCACGGCGGCCGCCGACCGCCGCCTCGTCGCCGTGGTCCGCGACGTCCACCGCCACCCCTGGATGGCCGACGCGCTGCACACCCTCCTCGCCGCCCGCCCCGACACCGCCGTCGTCGAAATGGGCGTCCCCCAGGCCCCACCCCAAGGCGCCCTCCACGTCGCCACCCACGGCGCGGCCCGCGTCTGCGCCCAGGCCGCGGTCGAAGTCCTCACGGGCCGGAGGCCGTCGCCCGACGCGTGATCAGGCGCACCGGCCCCCGTCCGGACGGGACCGAGGGCGCCGCGGAGACCGTCGTGCCCCCCGGGGGCACGGTTGCGGTCCCCTGCCCCCTCTTCCCCCCCCGGCAGCGCCTACAGGCCCTGCCACTCCGGCTTCGCCGCATACGTGGCGCGGAAGTAGTCCGCGAGCTTCAGCTTGGCGGCCGCGGCCTCGTCCACGACGACCGTCGCATGCGGGTGGAGCTGTAGTGCCGAGGCCGGGACCAGTGCGGCGACCGGGCCCTCCACGGCATGGGCCACCGCGTCGGCCTTGCCCTCGCCGGTGGCGAGCAGCACCAGATGGCGGGCCTCCAGGATGGTGCCGATGCCCTGGGTGATGACGTGGTGCGGCACCTCGTCGAGGCTGTCGAAGAACCGGGCGTTGTCCTCCCGGGTCTGCCGGGTCAGCGTCTTGATGCGGGTACGCGAAGCGAGCGATGAGCAGGGCTCGTTGAAGCCGATGTGCCCATCGGTGCCGATACCGAGCAGCTGGAGGTCCACACCGCCCGCCTCGCGCAGCGCACTGTCGTACGCCTCACAGGCGGCCTGCACCTCCTCGGCCGCACCATCGGGGCCCATGAAGGACTCCTCGGCGAGACCGAGCGGTTCGACCACCTCGCGCAGGACCACCGAACGGTAGGACTCGGGGTGCCCGGCCGGCAGTCCGACGTACTCGTCGAGCTGGCAGATACGCGCCCGCGAGGCGTCCACGTCGCCTGCCCGGACCTTCGCCGCCAGCGCCTCGTAGATGGGCAACGGGGTGGAGCCGGTGGCCACACCGAGCAGTGCGTCGGGCTTACGGCGCACCAGGGTGGCGATGGCCTCCGCGATCAGCTCGCCGCCCGCCACGGCATCCGGAACGATGACAACTTCCACGCTTGGCCTGCCGTTCTGGAGAGATCCATGTGGTATAGACCAATCTAGCAGAGCGTGACCTCCGGAACCCGTCGCCACATCCGAACGGCCGGTCAAGTTTCCCGGCGTCCGGTACGCCTCCGGTGCGGGCTGCCGGCGGCCCGCACCGGCAGCCCGTCCCGCCGTACGGCACTCCGTCAGAGCAGCGCCCCGCCCGTCGCGTCGATCCACTGCCCCGTCACCCAGCGGCTGTCGTCCGAGGCGAGGAAGGCCACGATGTCGCCGATGTCGGTCGCGTCCGCGATCCGGCCCAGCGGGGATATCCCACTCACCTGCTGCCGCGCCGCGGCATTGGCCTCGCCGCGCAGCCATCCGGCATTCATATCGGTGTTCACCGGGCCGGGCGCCACCGCGTTGACCGTGATCCCCCGCGGGCCCAGGTCCTTGGCGAGCGTCGAGGTGAAGACGTCGATCGCGCCCTTGGTCATGGCGTACGCGATCAGCTCGGGCTTGGCCGCGCCCCGCGTCAGGCCGGTCGAGGTGTTGATGATCCGCCCGCAGTCCCGGAGCCGGGGCAGTGCCTGCTGGGTGATGAAGAACGGCGCCCTGGTGTTGACCGCGAAGAGGGCGTCGAAGTCCTCCGCCGTCACCGCGTCGATCCGCTTCAGGGTGCCGTCGACGGCCTTGTTGATCCCGGCGTTGTTGACCAGGATGTCCAGCCCCTCGGCCTGCGCGTCGAACGCGGCCCACAGTGCTTCGGCGTCCCCCGGCACCCCCAGCTCGGCCTGGAGCGCGAAGGCCTGACCTCCTGTGGCCTCGATCGCCGAGACCGTCTCCTTGGCTGCGGTCGCGTCCCGGCCGTAATGCACGCCGACCCGCGCGCCCTCCCTGGCGAGCCGTTCCGAGACGGCCCGGCCGATCCCCCTGCTGCCGCCGGTCACCAGTGCCGTCTTGCCGCTGAGCGCACTCATGCGGTGCCCCTCCCCGATCCGTACGCGGATGTCCCTGACGTATGCGGATGCGCGCCGACGTGCACCGACGCACGCGCCCCCGCGCCGAGCGCTTTCTATATCGCTCGTTACAGAAAAACCGTAGCACGCGTTCCGTACCGACCGCTATAAAATTCTTTCCATGGCGACCAAGGAGACGAAGCAGCGCGGGCGGCCCCGGTCCTTCGACCGCGAGACGGCCCTGGAGCAGGCGGTCCGGTCCTTCTGGGAGCGGGGCTACGAGGCCACCTCGATCTCCGACCTCACCCGCGCCATGGGCATCGGCGCCCCCAGCCTCTACGCCGCCTTCGGCGACAAGCGGTCCCTGTTCGGCGAGGTCGTGGCCGAGTACGGGCGGCTCTACGGAGGCTTCCTCTCCCGCGCCGTGACCGAGGAGCCGACCGCCCGCCGGGGCGTCGAACGGGCCCTGCGCGAGGCCGCGGCCGAGTACACCCTGCCCGGCCGCCCCCGCGGCTGCCTGGTCATCAGCGCCGCCCTGAACATCTCGCCCGCCTCGGCCGAAGTCGCCGACTCCCTGCGGGAGATGAGGCTCGCGAACGTCCGGGAGATCGCCGCCGCCATCCGTGCGGACATCGCCTCCGGCGAGCTGCCCCCCGATACGGACGCCGGCGCGCTGGCCGCCTACACGGGCGCCGTCATCCAGGGCATGTCCCAGCAGGCACGCGACGGCGCGGAGCGGACGGAGCTGGCGGCGATCGCCGAGCTGGCGCTCAAGGCGTGGCCGCGGAAAACGGGCGGCGAGGTCCGCTGAAGACCCCCGGAAGCACCCGCGGGCCGCGGCGCCGGGACAGGACCCTCAACCTGTCCGGCACCGCAGCCCGGAGCTGACATCGGCCGACCCCGTTCAGCGGGCGGGCGGCGCCCCTGTGTGCGGTAGGGGTGCATCCCGTCCTGGGACCGGTCGATCGGAGGCCTCGGCGCAGTCAGGGCAGAGAGCGCCTTCGGCCTCGTTCCGCTCTCCTGTGCGGGGAGGGCGGAGGCCTTTGCTGAATTCTGGACTAGACCATTCTTACTTGTCCATGCCCGTGCAGATACAACACATACACCGTACGCCGGTAGGCTCCAAGACGTGCCCTCCATGAACGATCTCGTACGCCAGCACACCGCTCTGAGCGACACCGACCTCGAGTGGCTCCATCTGCTGGTCTCGGAGTGGCAGCTGCTCTCCGACCTCTCCTTCGCCGATCTCGTGCTGTGGGTGCCCACCCTGGACGGCACGCGCTATGTATCGGTGGCCCAGATGCGGCCCAATACGGGTCCCACCTCCTACCAGGACGATATGGTCGGCCATCTCGTTCCCCGGGGCCGCCGCCCGATGCTGGACTCCGCCCTGGACGAGGGCCGCATCGTGCGCGAGGGCGACCCGGAGTGGCGGGAGGAGGTGCCGGTGCGGGTCGAGTCCATCCCGGTGCGCCGCGAGGGCCGGGTGCTCGGGGTGATCGCCCGCAACACCAATCTGCTGACCGTACGCACCCCCAGCCGGCTGGAGCTCACCTACCTCCAGAGCGCCTCCGACCTCGCCCAGATGATCGCTGCCGGATCGTTTCCCTTCCCCGGCCAGCAGGTCGACATGGATGCCTCGCCGCGTGCCGGCGACGGACTGATCCGGCTCGACGCGGAGGGCATCGTCCAGTACGCCAGCCCCAATGCCCTCTCCGCCTATCACCGGCTCGGCCTCGCCGCCGACCTGGTGGGCCACCATCTGGGCCAGGCCACCGCCGAACTGGCGCCCGCCCGCGGCCCGGTGGACGAGGCGCTGGTCAAGCTCGCCAGCGGCTGGGCCCCCAGGGAGTTCGAGGTCGAGGGCGACGACGGCGTGATCCAGCTGCGCGCCATCCCCCTCAAGCCCAAGGGGACGCACATCGGTTCACTGGTCCTGCTGCGCGATGTGACCGAACTGAGACGTCGCGAGCGGGAGCTGATCACCAAGGACGCCACCATCCGGGAGATCCACCACCGGGTGAAGAACAATCTCCAGACGGTCGCCGCGCTGCTGCGCCTCCAGTCCCGCCGGATGGATTCCGAACAGGGCCGCGAGGCGCTCAACGAGGCTGTACGCAGGGTCGGTTCGATCGCGATCGTGCACGAGACGCTGTCCCAGACCCTCGACGAACGGGTCGAGTTCGACGAGATCGCGGACCGGGTGCTGGCCATGGTCGCGGAGATCTCCCCGGGCAAGGTGACCACCCGCCGCACCGGACGCTTCGGCATCCTGGACGCCGAGGTGGCCACCCCGCTGTCGATGGTGCTCACCGAGGTGCTGCAGAACGCCCTGGAGCACGCCTTCGACCAGGTGGAGCGGGGTGTGGTCGAGGTCGGCGCGGTGCGTGGCGGCAGTCGTACCGAGCCGCGGCTGCTGGTCACCGTCCAGGACAACGGCCGCGGGCTGCCCGAGGGTTTCGATCCGCATCGCACCGGAAACCTGGGGCTCCAGATCGTACGGACCCTGGTGGAGGGGGAGTTGGGCGGAAAGTTCGACATGGTGCGGGCGCCGGAGCGCGGTACGCAGGTCATCCTCGACGTCCCGGTGCGCGCCGAGAAGCAGCACTGAGATACGGGGCCGGCGGCCGCGCCGGCCCCGGCCCTGAACAGCAGGAAGCCCCGGACCATGCGGTCCGGGGCTCAAAGCTGTGTCGATGCGATAACGACCGGGCTTGTCAGCGCCGGGGGTGCATCGGGTGTACTGCGCGCTGCGGCTCGGGGGCCACGGGGCTGCTGGCTCAGGCGCTGGCGTTGCGCGCCCGGTTGCGAGCTGCACGGCGCTTCATCGCGCGGCGCTCGTCCTCGCTCAGACCACCCCAGACGCCGGAGTCCTGGCCGGACTCGAGCGCCCACTGCAGGCACTGCTCCATGACGGGGCAGCGGCGGCAGACGGCCTTGGCTTCCTCGATCTGCAGCAGCGCAGGACCGGTGTTGCCGATGGGGAAGAAGAGCTCGGGGTCTTCCTCGCGGCAAACGGCGCGGTGACGCCAGTCCATGGCTGCTCCATCTCCTCGTATGACGGGATCATTGCTTGTGAATGTGAACGCTTTCACGAATCCCTCCACAAGGGAAGGGCCGAAATCCAGTCGTGAACTGGCGCGGTCCTGTGGAATGAGGAGGAGGATTCGGGCTCTCAAGGGGGCCGGTAGAGCGGCCGTCCCGATCGCCATGAAGAGACTCGCAAACCTCGACGGCGGATACAACCCCTTCCGGAAACTTTTTTTTGAATCCTTGGTGTCGCCTAGCTCACAGCCGTCATTCCAGGGGGTGGAAACCAGTCTAAACGTTCGAGTGAAAGGACTTTAGGTCCTACTGCTCACACAATCACACGCAGTGCACGGCGTACGCCTGTGAACGTCACACTCGTACGCAGCCCCAGGTGGTCACCGTCCATCTGGAAGGGCAGGGGAACCTGCGAATGCAAGGTGAAGTTCGTGAGGTCGTGAAGTGAGAGGGCGTGTTTGCCGTGGGGCCCGCGCTGCGGTGTTGACGTCAGCAGCTGGGTCGCATAACGGGCCACCGCGGACGGGGAGAGCTTGCTCAGTGCGAACAGATCCAGGGCCGTGTCGAACGAGGCGTCCGGGGACGGATAGATCGGCCGATTGCCCAGGTAGGTCCACGGGGCGGTGTTGCAGATTATGGCCAGCGCCAGGTTCTCGACGGTCTCCGCGCCGCCCTCGGTCCCGCCCGGACGTTCGAGGGTGAGGACGCCTCGCCGGCGGTTCGCCTCGATCAGGAACTGCCGTACGACCTGTCGCACGTACAGGGCGTGGGTCGAACGCTTGCCGCGTTCGCGCTGCTGCTCGACCCGGCCCACGACGCCGGCGTCGAAACCGAAGCCCGCGCAGAAGGTGAACCAGCGCTCCGGTACGCCCTCGTCCTCGCTGCCCGGGGTGCCCGCGGCCAGCCCGAGGCCGATGGTCCGCTCGCTGCCGTCGCGCAGCGCGTCCAGCAGGGCGCCGGTGGCCTCCACGACGTCATTGGGGAGCCCGAGCGCACGGGCGAAGACATTGGTGGAGCCGCCGGGGACGACCGCCAGGCGGGGGTGCGAGTCGGGGTCGGGGCCGTTGGCCAGCAGACCGTTGACGACCTCGTTGACCGTGCCGTCGCCGCCGAGTGCCACGACCAGGTCGGTCTCGCCGCCCTCGGTGGCCTGCCGGGCGAGGTCACGGGCGTGCCCGCGGTACTGCGTCTGTGCGACCTCCAGCTTGAGGTCGCTGGCGAGTGCGTGGGTCAGCACGTCACGGGTGCGGGCACTGGTGGTGGTTGCTGCGGGATTGACCACGAGAAGTGCGCGCATACGCAGCAGCGTACCTACCTGCGGGTACCGGCCTCACGCCCCCGTCCGGCTCCGGGGCATCCCGGAGGCCGCGACGGCCGGCGCTACCCTGCTGGGGTGAGCAGTCAGCAGAAGCAGTCCGCGTCCCGAGCCGCCTCCGCCCCCGCCGCGGCCGCGTCCACCGCGCCGACCGGCCCGCGACCTGCCCGGCTGAGCGCCGCGGCGGCGCTCACCGCGGTCGAGGGGCTCGCCCTGGCTGCCCTCGGCGGCTACATGCTGATCATGGGGCTCGCCGGTTCGCCGGACAGTGCGCAGCAGGCGGAGATGGGCGGGCTCACCGTCCTCGCGCTCGCCGTGCTGCCGCTGGTGGCCGCCCGGGGGCTGTGGCTGCGCCGCCGCTGGAGCCGGGGCCCCTCGCTGATCACCCAGATCGTGGCGCTGCCGGTGGCCTGGACGCTGGTCAACGGCGGCGGTGCGCTGATCGCGGCCGGCATCGGACTGGCCGTGGCCGCGCTGGTCGTGCTCGTGCTGCTGGTCAACCCGACGGCCACCGAGGCGCTGGGTATCGGGCCGCGCGAGACGCCCTGAGGAGGGCGCGGGGTCGTCCCGGGTTCCGGCCCGGCAGTTCCCTGGAACGCACGGTGGGCGGGGCCTTCGAAGGCCCCGCCCACCGTATTTGTGCGCCGTTCACTCCTCGACGAGGAGCTTGTCGCGCAGCTGGGCCAGGGTGCGGGCCAGGAGGCGGGAGACATGCATCTGGGAGATGCCGACCTCCTGGGCGATCTGCGACTGGGTCATGTTGCCGAAGAAGCGCAGCAGCAGGATCTTCTTCTCCCGCGGCGGGAGATCCTCCAGCAGCGGTTTGAGGGACTCGCGGTACTCCACGCCCTCCAGTGCCTCGTCCTCGGCACCGAGGGTGTCGGCGACCGCCGGGGACTCGTCGTCCGTGTCCGGGACGTCCAGGGAGAGGGTGCTGTAGGCGTTGGCGGACTCCAGGCCCTCCAGGACCTCCTCCTCGGAGATCGCCAGATGCTCGGCCAGCTCATGGACGGTGGGGGCCCGGCCGTGCCGCTGGGACAACTCGGCGGTCGCGGTGGTGAGCGACAGCCGCAGCTCCTGGAGGCGACGCGGGACGCGGACCGCCCAGCCCTTGTCGCGGAAGTGCCGCTTGATCTCGCCGACGACGGTGGGGGTGGCGTACGTGGAGAACTCCACGCCGCGCTCCGGGTCGAAGCGGTCGACGGACTTGATCAGGCCGATGGTGGCGACCTGGGTCAGATCGTCCAGCGGCTCGCCACGGTTACGGAACCGCCGGGCCAGGTGCTCGACGAGCGGGAGGTGCATACGAACGAGGGTGTTGCGCAGCTCCGCCCGCTCCGGGGAGCCGTCGGGCAGCTTGCGCAGCTCATAGAACATCGCCCGGGCGCCGCTGCGGTCCTGCGGCCCCTGGGAATGCTGCTGTTCCTGCTGCTTGTCGTCGGGGGCCGGCGCATCGTGCTGCTGCGCCCGCTGCCCCGGCTGCTCGCTCTGCTCCATGTGGTCCGCCCGCTCTGCCTGCTCCGCCGCGTCCAACCGGCCGCCGTGGTCGTCTACGCCCACCGGATGCGGCCGGGCCTGCTGCTCGGGGATGGTCGCACTGCGCGCCATCCTCCCGCCGCGTTCGAGATCTTTCACGGGGCCCCCTGTTCGGTCATGACGGTCCGGGACCGGCGCCGCGCTCCTTGTACAGACTGATGGTGACCGTTTGGTCCTCGGAGACGGTGGAATCGACCTTGCCGGCGAGTGCGGAGAGCACCGTCCAGGCGAAGGTGTCGCGCTCCGGGGCGCGGCCGTCGGTCGTCGGGGCCGACACGGTGACCTGAAGTGCGTCATCGATGAGGCGGAAGACGCAGCTCAGCACACTGCCGGGGACGGCCTGTTGCAGAAGGATCGCGCAGGCCTCGTCGACCGCGATACGCAGATCCTCGATCTCGTCGAGGGTGAAGTCCAAGCGGGCTGCGAGTCCGGCCGTGGCCGTACGCAGCACGGACAGGTAGGCACCCGCAGCGGGCAGACGGACTTCCACGAAGTCCTGAGTCCCGGGCTCGCCTGCGATCTGGGACACCCTCACCTCCAAGGTGGCACAAGCTGGTTGAGCTGGAATGCGCGATATTCGCGTTGTTCGGGATATTCGCGCCGGACTTTTCTCCCCTCTGATGAAAGGAGAACGATTCGGCGCGACACATGGTTCGGCTGTGACGCTATCGCGATCTGTGGGCCGGTGTCGCCCGGAAGGAGCACCACTGCCGTCCGCGCGGCGATCCGGCCCCCGGTCACCCGACACTCTCGCTGTCACTGATTGTAAAGCCACGGGTACGGACAGTGGCTAGAGGTGTGCACTGTCAAATCGATACCGATTACGCTCCGTTGACGCGCGAAGTGCCCGCAAGGTTGTGGAGCTCCTTTCCAGTGAGCCGGAAGACCGTCCATTCGTCCATGGGCTGTGCACCGATCGACCGGTAAAAACCGATGGACGGTTCATTCCAATCCAGGACTGACCACTCGAAACGCTCATAGCCGCGGGCCACACAGATCTCCGCGAGGGCCGCGAGGAGAGCCTTGCCGTGGCCGCCGCCGCGCGCTTCGGGGCGGACGTACAGGTCCTCCAGATAGACACCGTGCGTGCCCGTCCACGTCGAGAAGTTCCGGAACCACAGGGCAAAGCCCACCGGGGCGTCGCCGTCCTCCGCGATCAGTGCGAAGGCGGCCGGCTGCGGGCCGAAGAGGGCCTCCGTCAGCTGCGCCTCGGTGGCCTGCGCGGCCTCGGGGGCGCGCTCGTACGCGGCCAGCTCGCCGATCATGGCCAGGATGACGGGGACATCGCCGGGTGTCGCTTCGCGGATCATGTGTGAAGGCTAAACGGACGCCGGTGATCGCTTCACACCAGTTTCTGGTCGGTGAAGCACCAGCGCCAGGAGTCACCCGGTTCGAACGTCCGCATCACGGGATGGCCGGTCTCCTCGAAGTGCCTGGTCGCGTGCCGGAACGGCGAGGAGTCGCAGCAGCCGACATGGCCGCAGGCCAGACACAGCCGCAGTTGTACGGGATGGCTGCCGACGGCCAGGCACTCCAGGCAGGTGGCGCTCTGCGGTGCCGGTTCGGGGCGCGGCAATTCGGCAACGTGGGTGCACTCGCTCATGATGGCCAGGTTAGATCGCCGGGATGCTCGGTGAAGCGTACGGGGACGGGACGGGCCGATGGCTGTCATGCCACTGTTTTTGCTGGTCGCGGGGAGCGCGGCGGTGGCCGGGCTGGCACGCCGTACGCCGGTCCCCGCGCCGCTGCTCCTGGTCACCGCGGGACTCGCCGCCTCCTACATCCCCGGCGTCCCCGACTACACCCTCGATCCGCACATCGTGCTGCCGCTGCTGCTGCCCCCACTGCTGCACACCGCGGCGCTGGACAGCTCGTATCTGGGGCTGCGGGCCAATCTGCGGCCGGTGGCGCTGCTGTCGGTGGGCTATGTGCTGTTCGCGACGTTCGTGGTCGGCTACGCGGCCTACCTCGTCATCCCGGGGCTGCCGCTGACCGCCGCCCTCGTCCTGGGGGCCGTCGTGGCCCCGCCGGACGCCGTCGCGGCCACCGCCATCGCCCGCAAACTCGGGCTGCCGCACCGGATCACCACGATCCTTCAGGGCGAGTCGCTGTTCAACGACGCCACCGCGATCACCGCATACAAGGTCCTGGTGGCCGCGGCGCTCGGGGCCGGGGTCTCCTGGGGCGACGGGATCAAGCAGTTCGCCATCGCGTCCGTGGGCGGCATCGGCGTCGGCCTCCTCCTGATGGTGCCGCTGCACTGGCTGCGCGTCCGGCTGCGCGAGTCGGCGCTGCTGGAGAACACCCTCTCGCTGCTCATCCCGTTCGTCGCCTACGCCGCCGCCGAGCAGCTGCACGCCTCCGGGGTGCTCGCCGTCGTCGTGGTCGGCCTCTATCTGGGGCACCGCTCCTGGCAGGTCGACTTCGAGACCCGGCTCCAGGAGGACGCCGTCTGGAAGATGGTCTCCTTCATCCTGGAGTCCGCGGTCTTCGCGCTGATCGGGCTCCAGCTGCCGGTCGTGGTGCGCGGACTGGGGGAGTTCAGCGGGGCGCAGGCCCTCGGGTACGCGGCCGTGCTGTTCGCCGTCGTGGTCGTGTCGCGGTTCGTGTGGGTCTTTCCCGGGACGTATCTGCCGCGCGTCCTGTCCGCCCGGATCCGTACCCGCGAGCCGGACACGAGGTGGACCGCGCCGGTCGTCATCGGCTGGGCCGGGATGCGCGGGGTGGTGTCGCTGGCCATCGCGTTCTCCATCCCGGCCGCGGCGCACGGCGGGGAGTCCTTCCCGGCGCGCAACCTCGTGCTCTTCCTGACCTTCACCACCGTCATCGCCACCCTCGTCATCCAGGGGCTGACGCTGCCGCCGCTGATCCGTGCGCTGAGACTGCCCGGCCCGGACGCCCAGGCCGAGACGCTCGCCGAGGCGCAGGCCCAGAACGAGGCCTCGCGGGCCGCCGAGGAGTGCCTGGAAGCGCGCCTTCAGGACCCGCGCAACGCCCTGCCGGGGCCCCTCGCCGACCGGCTGCGCAACGTACTGGAGCGCCGCCGCAACTCCGTGTGGGAGCGGCTCGGCGCGGCCAACGAGGTCACCGGGGAGTCCGCCGACGAGACCTACCGGCGGCTGGCCCGGGACATGATCGAGGCCGAACGCCGGGTGTTCGTCCGGCTGCGGGACGACGGACGGATCGACGACGAGATGCTGCGGACGCTGCTGCGCAGACTGGACCTGGAGGAGGCCACGGCGTACCGGGAGGGGGCTTCGTAGGGCGGGGTCGGCGGATGAGGTCGCGGTCCCGGGCCCGGGGGCGGCTCACGGGGTGCCGGTGATCACGGCGGCCACGGTGCTGCCGGGGGCGAAGGAGCCCTCCTCGGCCAGGGTCGTCAGCCCGAGGAGCAGCTTGGCGACGTAGATCCGCTCCAGCGGCAGGCCGTGCCGGTCCTCGAAGGCCGTCGCGAAGGTGTCCAGCTCCGGGGTGCGGCGGGCGTATCCACCGCAGTGGAAGCGGTCCTCCAGCCGCCAGTCGCCGCGCGGGCCGCCGAACGCCGCGCGCTGTAGTTCCTCGACCGCCTCCTGGAGGAAGTGCGGCCGGCCGCCCTTCAATACGGGGAAGCCCAGGGCGCGCTGCCCCGGCCCCAGGCCCGCGGCGAGTCCGGCGAGGGTGCCGCCCGTGCCGCAGGCCACCGCGACCGTGTCGGCGGCCCCGCGCAGCTCGCGGCCCAGCTCCGTACAGCCCTGTGCGGCAAGGGCGTTGCTGCCGCCCTCCGGTATGAGCCGGAACGCGCCGAAGCGGTCGCGCAGCTCGGCGAGCACCTCTGGGTCGGACCTCCGGCGGTAGCGGGCCCGGTCGATGAAGTGCAGCCGCATCCCGTCGGCGGCGCAGCGGGCCAGCGACGGATTGCGCGGTGCGTCGGCCAGCTCGTCGCCGCGGACCACGCCGATGGTGGCGAACCCGAGCAGCCGGCCGGCCGCGGCGGTGGCCCGCAGATGGTTGGAGTACGCGCCGCCGAAGGTCAGCAGCGCCCGCTCACCCGCCGCGGCCGCGGCCCGCAGATTCGGCGCCAGCTTGCGCCATTTGTTGCCTGGAAGTTCCGGGTGGATCAGATCGTCCCGCTTGAGCAGCAGCCGCACCCCGCGGCGGGCGAACGGTGCGTCCTCGATCTCCTGGACGGGGGAGGGCAGGCGCGGGCGCAGGGCCCGCGGGTCCGGCAGCGGGCCGGGGTCGGTGCTGGTCACGCGCTCCATTGTCCCCGGTGCCGGGGACCGGCCCACGGGTACGGCGCGGCTCCACAGCTCCTCGGAGCGCGCCACGAACCGGTCGGACCCGGCAGGGATTACGGGATAGCCCTCAGGGCCTGCCGGTCATCAAGGTGTTGCTTTCGAGGTTGGTGCTCGTTGATGGCGTATGCGCATCCCGGACGAGACTCGTGATCAACTTGCCGTGAAGTTCGCGGTGTTGTTCCCGCATCTGGACGAGCGACAGCGGCGGTTGCTGGTGGCCGCAGAGGCCCGAAGCCTGGGCCATGGCGGCATCCGGGCCGTGGGCCGGGCGGCTGGAGTGAGCGAGACAACGATCCGCAGGGGTATGTCCGACCTGGAGGCGGGCGAATCCCTGGTGGGGCGGGTGCGGCGGCCGGGCGGCGGGCGCAAACGCGTCGCGGACCTCGATCCTGGACTGCGGATTGCTCTGTTGAGTCTGGTCGAGCCGGACGAGCGCGGGGATCCGATGTCGCCGTTGCGGTGGACAACCAAGTCGACCCGCATGCTGGCGGCCGAGCTGACCCGCCAGGGGCACCGGGTCGGCGCCGACACCGTCGCCGGCCTGCTACGGCAGGAGGGCTTCCGGCTGCAGGCCAATGCCAAGACGCTCGAGGGCAGTCAGCATGCCGACCGGGATACCCAGTTCCGGTATCTCAACGAGCAGGCACGCGGTCACCGGGATGCCGGCCAGCCGGTGATCAGCGTGGACACGAAGAAGAAGGAGCTGGTCGGTGACTTCCGCAATCCGGGCCGTTCGTGGCGGCCGACGGGCGATCCGGTGCTGGTGCGAGTGCATGACTTCGCCGATCCGCAGCTGGGCAAGGCCATCCCCTATGGCATCTACGACCTGGCGGCCGACACCGGCTGGGTGAACGTCGGCACTGACCATGACACCGCCGCGTTCGCGGTGGAGTCGATCCGCCGCTGGTGGCATGACCAGGGTCGGGCCGCTTATCCGCAGGCTTCCCGGTTGCTGATCACCGCCGATGCGGGCGGCTCCAACGGCTATCGCACCCGGGCCTGGAAACTGCACCTCGCCCGCCTGGCCGCTGAGACCGGCCTGGCCATCACGGTCTGTCACCTGCCGCCGGGCACATCGAAGTGGAACAAGATCGAGCACCGGCTCTTCTCGCACATCACCATGAACTGGCGCGGCCGCCCGCTGACCAGCCACGAAGTCATCCTCGAATCAATCGCCGCGACCACCACCCGCGCCGGACTACGCGTGAAGGCCCAGCTGGACACCAATACCTATCCCACCGGTATTGGGGTCGGCGACGCGGAGATGGCGGCCTTGCCGCTGACCCGGCACAACTTCCACGGCGACTGGAACTATGCCGTGCATCCCCGGCCGACCCCGGCTATCCCAGCAGCGCGGAACGGTCAGCCACCGACGCCTCAGTGGAAGCCGGCACTGCTGTCCGATCCCGCGCTAACCGGCCTGGCCCCACACCAGCTCCAGCACCTCATCGAAACCCTGGCTGCGGAAGGAGACACCCACCGCGGACGCCCACCCCGCCTCACCTTCGCCGACCAGGTCGTGGCCACCGTGCTCCATCTACGCGTCAACCTGGCCGCGGAACCCCTCGCCGTGCTCTTCAACAGCAGCCGGACTGCCATGCACCGCACCCTGCTGAAGATCAAGAAGTTACTCGAAGCACACGGCATCAACGTCCCGCCGGCCACCACCCCACCCGCCGCACTCGCAACCCTCCAAGCCCAGGTCATCGCCCTCGACAGCGCCCCCAACAGCAAGATCAAGACGACGTGTTAATGATCGGCAGGCCCTCAGTCGTGCAGGAAGGCGTCGCCGTGGGCGTTGACGTGGGCCTCCAGAGTGTTGAGCGCGTCCTGGGTCGCCTCGGGGGAACCGCTGCCCCGCCGTTCGGCGAAGTACGCGGCGCCCAGCTTTCTCAGGAGTTCGGTGCCGGCGCGGTTCTGCTGTACCTCGTCGACCTTCTGCTTGCCCTGTGCAAGCCCCTTTTGGGCCTGCTCCTTGGCGCGGTCGAGAAACCCTGACATGTGCCACCTCCGTGCAGTCCGTGTCGTAAGGGATCAACGGCGCGGACGGCCGTGGGGTTCCCGTGCCAGGCTGGGGCATGTGGGCGACACGCGCGACTTGAAGGGGCCATCCGGTGTACCCGGCGGCTACCAGGAGCGTGCCTCCCGGGTGGCCGGTGCGGTGCTGTGGAGCCGCACCGTGCAGCCGTCCGCCCGGCCGGTGCTGCCCGACGGGTGTACGGATCTGATCTGGAGCGCGGGCCGGCTGCTGGTGGCGGGTCCGGACACCGGGCCGCAGTCCGTGGGCGGGGTGCCGGCCGGGACGCCCTTCGTCGGGCTGCGCTTCGCGCCCGGTCAGGGGCCCGCCGTCTTCGGCGTACCGGCCCGGGAACTGCGCGACCGGCGGGTGCCGTTGGCGGACCTGTGGCCCGCCGGGCAGGTACGGGAGCTGACCGAGCGGCTGGCGGCCGCCGGGGAGACGGGCGGCGCGGCCGGTCTCGGCCGCCTGCTGGAGGAGGCCGCCGTGGCCCGCCTCCGGGAAGGCGCCGGGGACGACGGCCGGACCGCCGCCGTCGCCGGGGAGCTCGCCCGCGGCCGCCCCGTCGCCGAGGTCGCCCTCCCCCATGCCTAAAGGGCATGGGAGGTACCCCCATCGTCGCGCTCAGCGAACGCCAGCTGCACCGGCTCAGCCTGGACGCGTTCGGCTACGGCCCCAAGACCCTGACCCGGGTGCTCCGGCTCGTGCGCGCGCTCGACCTGGCGCGCTCCGGGATGCCCTACGCACAGGTCGCCGCGCGGGCCGGATACGCGGACCAGGCGCACCTCGCACGCGAGGTGAAGTCGCTGGCGGGGGCCCCGATGGGGGTGCTGCTCGCCCCGGGTTAGCGTGTCCGTCATGGACTACCAGGCCGTTCTCGAGGAGGTAGCGGCCCATGCTCGGCCGTATGTGCGACAGGGTCGGGTCGCCGACTACATACCGGCGCTCGAGCGGGTGTCCGCGGACCGTTTCGGGATCGCGGTGGCCGACATCCACGGCGAGGTGTACGGGGTAGGCGACTGGGAGGTCCCGTTCTCCGTCCAGTCCATCTCCAAGACCTTTTCGCTGGCGCTGGTGATGGCGCAGAGCCACGGCGGGCACGACGACGGCATCTGGCGCCGGGTGGGCCGTGAGCCGTCCGGTACGCCGTTCAACTCGCTGGTCCAGCTGGAGGCGGAGAACGGCATTCCGCGCAATCCGTTCATCAACGCGGGTGCCCTGGTGGTCACCGACCGGCTCCAGACCCTCACCGGCGACGCCAGCACCTCGATGCTGCACTTCCTGCGGGAGGAGAGCGGCAACCCGGACCTCGCCTTCGACCAGTCGGTGGCCGACTCCGAGGCCGAACACGGCGACCGCAACGCCGCCCTGGCGCACTTCATGGCGTCCTTCGGCAACCTGGAGAACCCCGTCCCCAGCGTCATCGAGCACTACTTCTGGCAGTGCTCGATCGAGATGAGCTGCCGCGATCTGGCCGTGGCCGGCGGCTTCCTCGCCCGGCACGGGCTGCGCGCCGACGGCACCCGGCTGCTGGAGGCCCGCGAGGCCAAGCGGATCAACGCGGTGATGCTGACCTGCGGGACGTATGACGCGGCCGGGGAGTTCGCCTACCGCGTCGGACTGCCCGCGAAGAGCGGGGTCGGCGGCGGCATCATCGCGGTCATCCCCGGCCGCTGCACGCTCTGCGTCTGGAGCCCCGGACTCGACGCCCGCGGCAACTCCGTGGCGGGCGCGGCGGCGCTGGATCACTTCACGACGTTGACCGGGTGGTCCGTTTTCTGAGCGGGGCGTGGGGCTTTTCGGCCGGGGGCCGGGGACCTCGGCCGCTCTGACCTGGCCCGCGCAGGCCAGGCCCCCGTCCCCGGCTGCCGTTGTGGCCTCCGAACCGCTGGCGCATCGTGGGCGTAGGAGGTGCACCGCCATGGAGCACGAGATGCGCGCTGAGTACGAGGAAGGCGTTCTGCCGCATGCGGACACGCCGGTGAAGATCTGGCACATGGTGCGGCTGGAAGGCACCAGGGCGATGTGCGGACGGGATCTGGCCCCGGCAGCCGCCACCCAGACGGCCGACGTCTGGGGTACGCCCCAGGGGGAGCCGTTCTGCCACAGCTGCGGCGCGATGTACCTGCGCGAGCACCCCGGGGACATCGGCTAGGCGCACCCGCCGCCTAGGGCAGCGGGGCGAACAGGTCGACCCCGTGGCCGTCCGGGTCCTGTACGACGGCGTAGCGGTGCCCCCAGAAGGCGTCCCATGGCGGCATCTCGCCTGTGTAGCCGGCGTCGGTGAGTTCCGCGTAGAGCTTGTCGACCTCGGCGGGGCCGGTGCACTCGAAGGCCAGCCCGGTGGGGGTGCCGCCCTGGGGCGGGGTCCAGTCCGGGTTGATGGCGCGTGCGGTCTCGTGGGAGTCCCACATCAGCCGCAGCCCTCCGGGGAGCGGCGCTTCGGCGTGCGGGGCGGTGTCCGCGTCGGCGGGGATGTCCAGGCCGAGGCGGCGGTAGAAGGCCAGGGCTACGGGCATGTCGGCGACGACCATGCCGATGGCCGCGAACCGCGGGGCGGAGGGGGCGGCGGGGGACGGGGATGCGGAAGGTGAAGTGGTCATACGGGGAGCGTAGGCAGGCCGCCGGGGCGCGTCTTGAACGAATCGGACGCGGGGGCGGCCTGCCACACGGACGGACGCGGAGCCTGCTCCTAATGGACAGGCGCGGGGCCGTTCCGGCTCACGGGCAGTGGATGACCTGGCCCGCGTACGAGAGGTTGCCGCCGAAGGCGAACAGCAGGACCGGGGCGCCGGAGGGGACCTCGCGCCGTTCGACCAGCTTGGACAGGGCGAGCGGGACGGAGGCCGCGGAGGTGTTGCCGGAGTCGACGACGTCCTTGGCGACCACCGCGTTGACCGCGCCGATCCGCTCCGCGACCGGCTCGATGATCCGCAGGTTGGCCTGGTGCAGCACCACACCGGCGAGATCGGCGGGGGTGATCCCGGAGCGTTCGCAGACCTTGCGGGCGATGGCCGGCAGCTGGGTCGTGGCCCAGCGGTAGACGGTCTGGCCCTCCTGGGCGAACCGGGCCGGCTCGCCCTCGATACGGACCGCGGCGCCCATCTCGGGCACCGAGCCCCACAGCACCGGGCCGATGCCCGGCTCCGGCGAGGCGCTGACGACCGCGGCGCCCGCTCCGTCGCCGACCAGCACGCAGGTCGAGCGGTCCGTCCAGTCGACCACGTCGGTGAACTTCTCCGCCCCGATGACCAGGGCGTGGGTCGCGGAACCGGCCCGGATGGCGTGGTCGGCGGTGGCCAGCGCATGGGTGAAGCCGGAGCAGACGACGTTCAGGTCCATCGTGGCGGGGGCGGACAGGCCGAGCCGGGCGGCGACCCGGGCCGCGGCGTTCGGGCTGCGGTCGTGGGCCGTGCAGGTGGCGACCAGCACCAGGTCGATGTCCTGCGGGGCCAGGCCACTGGCGGCCAGGGCCTTGGCCGCGGCGGCGGCCGCCATCGAGTCCACCGTCTCGTCCGGGGCGGCGACATGGCGGGTACGGATGCCGACACGGCTGCGGATCCAGGCGTCGTCGGTGTCGACGATCTTGGCGAGGTCGTCGTTGGTGAGCACGCCGGAGGGCTGGTAATGGCCGAGAGCCAGGACGCGTGACCCGGTCATGAGTTCCCCTGTACGTGGGTGGTCGGTTCGCCCACCAGTCTCACCCCTCGGTGCCGCCCGGCGGCTGCGTGAACTGCCAATGTTCCGTCGCCAGAACTGGAGACAGTTGTCAGAACCGGGGCGGGGGAGGGCGGCCCCCCGCCACGACACCGCCCGACCCCGGCCCCGTCACGGCTTCACCGGGCCCCTCATGACACCGCCCGGAAGCGCCGCAGTCGCAGGCTGTTGCCGACGACGAAGACCGAGGAGAAGGCCATGGCGGCGCCGGCGATCATCGGGTTGAGTAGACCGGCCGCGGCCAGTGGCAGGGCCGCGACGTTGTAGCCGAAGGCCCAGAAGAGGTTGGTCCGGATGGTGCCGAGCGTCGCCCGGGCCAGCCGGATGGCGTCCGCGGCGGCGCGCAGATCGCCCCGGACGAGGGTGAGGTCACCGGCCTCGATCGCGGCGTCCGTGCCGGTGCCCATCGCCAGTCCCAGGTCGGCGCGGGCCAGTGCGGCCGCGTCGTTGACGCCGTCGCCGACCATGGCGACCGAGCGGCCCTCGGACTGGAGCCGGGCGACGACCGCGACCTTGTCCTCGGGGAGCACCCCGGCGATCACCTCGTCGATCCCGACCTCGGCGGCCACCGCCTTCGCGACGGCCTCGTGGTCGCCGGTGAGCAGGACCGGGGTCAGTCCCAGGGCGCGCAGCCGGCGCACCGCTTCGGCGCTGGTGGGCTTGACCGCGTCGGACACGACCAGCACCGCGCGGGCCGCGCCGTCCCAGCCGACGGTGATCGCGGTCCGGCCCTCCGCCTCGGCCGCGGCCTTGGCGGCCGTCAGCTCCGGCGGGAGGAACTGGCTCCACCGGTGCAGCAGCTGCTCGCGGCCCACCAGGACGGCATGGCCGTCGACCACGCCCTGGACGCCCAGGCCGGGGACGTTCACGAAGTCCTCCGGGGCGGGCAGGGTGGCGCCCCGGGCCTCGGCCCCGGTGGCGACGGCGCGGGCGATGGGGTGCTCGGAGGCGTGTTCCAGCGCGCCGGCCAGCCGCAGCACCTCCGGCTCCGTCTCGCCCTCGGCGAGATGGATCCCGGTCAGCGTCATCACTCCGGTGGTGACCGTGCCGGTCTTGTCCAGGACGACGGTGTCCACCCGGCGGGTCGACTCCAGCACCTCGGGTCCCTTGAGCAGGATGCCGAGCTGGGCGCCGCGTCCGGTGCCGACCATCAGCGCGGTCGGGGTGGCCAGCCCCAGGGCGCACGGGCAGGCGATGATCAGGACGGCGACGGCCGCGGTGAAGGCGGCCACCGCGCCGTGGCCGGTGGCGAGCCAGTAGCCGAGGGTGCCCAGGGAGAGCGCGATCACGAGCGGGACGAAGACCGCGGAGATCCGGTCGGCCAGCCGCTGCGCCGCGGCCTTCCCGTTCTGGGCGTCCTCGACCAGCCTCGCCATACGGGCGAGCTGGGTGTCGGCGCCGATACGGGTGGCCTCGACGACCAGCCGCCCGCCCGCGTTCACGGTGGCGCCGGTGACGCCGTCGCCGGGGGAGACCTCGACGGGGACGGACTCGCCGGTGAGCATCGAGGCGTCCACGGCGGAGGCGCCCTCCACGACCGTCCCGTCGGTGGCGATCTTCTCGCCGGGCCGTACGACGAAGCGGTCGCCGACGTGCAACGCGCCGACGGGGACGCGCACTTCCCGGCCGTCGCGCAGTACGGCGACGTCCTTGGCGCCCAGTTCCAGCAGCGCCCGCAGCGCCGCGCCCGCCTTGCGCTTCGCGCGCGCCTCGAAGGAGCGGCCGGCCAGGATGAAGGTGGTGACCCCGGCCGCGGCCTCCAGGTAGATCGCGCCGCTGCCGTCGGTGCGGGCGAGGGTCAGCTCGAAGGGGTGCGTCATGCCCGGCATGCCCGCCGTGCCGAAGAACAGCGCCCACACCGACCAGCCCAGGGCCGCGAGGGTGCCCATGGAGATGAGGGTGTCCATCGTGGCGGCGCCGTGCCGCAGGTTCGTCCAGGCGGCCCGGTGGAACGGCCAGGCGCCGTACGCGACCACGGGGGCGGCCAGGGTCAGCGAGAGCCACTGCCAGTTGGTGAACTGAAGGAGCGGCACCATCGCCATCAGCACCACCGGGACGGTCAGGACGAGGGAGATCAGCAGCCGCCGGCGCAGCGCGGCGAGCGCCGCGCCGTCCCGGTCGTCCGCCGCGTCCCCGGCGTCGCCGCCGGAGGGCTCGGCGGCCGGCGGCTCCGGGACCGTCGCGGTGTAGCCGGTCCGCTCCACGGTGGCGATCAGTTCGGCGGCCGCGACGGCGCTGCCCTCCGCGACCGTCACCTGCGCCTTCTCGGTGGCGTAGTTGACGGTGGCGGTGACCCCCTCCATGCGGTTGAGCTTCTTCTCGATGCGGGCGGCGCACGAGGCGCAGGTCATCCCGCCGATCTCCAACTCGACGCCGTGCGCTCCGATCGCGGTGGTCATACCTGCTCCTCGGTCTGCTGCCAGTGCCTGTCTCCGAGGTCAACCATATACCCCCCTAGGGTATTCCCGGGCGGGGTTGCGGCGTCACGGCGTCACGGAGTCATGGCGTCGCCCCCGTCCTCGCCCGCCGCCCGCTGCGCCCGGCCGCCCATCGCCCGCAGATACGCGACCAGCTCCGGCGGCTCGTGCACGGTGAACTCGTGCCCCAGCAGGGCCAGCCGGACCGCCAGCCACTCCAGCGCCTCGGGGTTGCTGTGCCAGCGGCAGGACGTCTCGTCGACCGGTTCGAGCGCGCCCGCCGCCGGGCCGCCCAGCCGGGCTGCCGCCTCCTCCGCCGGTGCGTACACGGTCGCCACCGCCCGGTAGGTCGTGGCCGCCCCCTGCATCCGCTCCCGTACATAGGTGGCCGCGTCGGCGGCCGGCAGGGTGCGCGGCGGGGTCCGGACGCCGGTGGGGAACGGCTCGCTCAGCCGGTCCACCCGGAAGATCCGCCAGTCCTCGCGGTCGTTGTCGTACGCCACGAGATACCAGCGGCGCCCCGCCGCGACCAGACGGTGCGGCTCCACCAGGCGCTTGCTGCGGGCGCCGGCCCCGGCCCGGTAGCGGAAGCGCAGCCGCTCATGGTTGGTGATCGCCGCGGCGAGCACCGTCAGATGCTCCGGGTCGACGGTCGGGTGGTCGCCGGACGGGAGCGCGACGGTGGCCGTGCCGAGCGTGCCCACCCGCCGCCGCAGCCGGGCCGGCAGCACCTGCTCCAGTTTGGCGAGCGCCCGTACGGACGCCTCCTCGATGCCCTCGATGGTGTGCCCGGCGGCGGAGCGCAGACCGACCGCGATGGCCACCGCCTCGTCGTCGTCCAGCAGCAGCGGCGGCATCGCGGCGCCCGCGGCCAGCCGGTAGCCGCCCTCCGCGCCCATCGTGGCGTGCACGGGGTAGCCCAGCTCGCGCAGCCGGTCGATATCGCGGCGGATCGTCCGGGTGGTGACCCGCAGCCGCCCGGCCAGCTCACTGCCGGGCCATTCGCGCGGGGTCTGCAACAGGGACAGCAGATTCAGCAGTCGCGCCGATGTCTCACTCATGGGACCGATGATGGCCCTCCCAGTAGGACCGGGGCTGTCCTATATCGCGCCTAGTGTCAAAGGCAGACCTCGACGCCCCGGCCGGCCACCGCCCGGCGGCACCGGCGTCGCCTTCCCTTCCTTCCGCACCGGTTCCCCTGGAGAACGCCCATGCCCACGACCGTGCCCGCGGCCCCCGAGGCGGCCGTCCCGGCCCCCGCGCCGGCCGCCCGCAGACGCTGGATAGCGCTCGCCGTCCTGCTCACCGCGAGCTTCATGGACCTGGTCGACGCGACCATCGTCAACATCGCCATCCCGAGCATCCAGCGGGACATCGGTGCGGGCTTCAGCGCTGTCCAGTGGGTCACCGCCGGGTACGCCCTCGCCTTCGCCCTCGGCCTGATCACCGGCGGCCGGCTCGGCGACATCTACGGCCGCAAGAAGCTGTTCCTGCTCGGCATGGGCGGCTTCACCGTCGCCTCCGCGCTGTGCGGCGTCGCGGCGGGCCCCGGGATGCTGATCGGCGCACGGGTGCTCCAGGGTGCGATGGCCGCGCTGATGGTGCCGCAGGTGCTGGCGATCATCCACGTCAGCTTCCCGGCGGGCGAACGCGGCAAGGTCTTCGGGATGTTCGGCGCGGTGGTCGGCCTCGGCGCGGTCTGCGGCCCGCTGATCGGCGCCCTGCTCACCGAGGGCGATCTGCTCGGACTGGAGTGGCGCCCGATCTTCCTGATCAATCTGCCGGTCGGGATCGCCGGCATCCTCCTCGGCCGCCGCTTCCTGACCGAGTCCCGGGCCCCGCGCGCCCTGCGCGTCGACCTCGTCGGCACCGCGCTGGCCACCGTGGGCCTGCTGATGCTGCTCTACCCGCTCACCCAGGGACGCGAGTCCGGCTGGCCGTTGTGGGGCTTTGTGTCGATGGCCGTGAGCCCGCTCGTCCTGGCGTTCTTCGTCCGCTACGAGCGGATCAAGGCCCGCAGGGACGGCTCACCGCTCGTCGAGCTCTCGCTCTTCCGGGTGCGGACCTTCGCGGCGGGCGCCGGCGTCCAGCTGACCTTCGGCGTCGTCACCGGTCTGTTCTTCCTGGTCTGGACGCTCCATATGCAACTGGGGCTGGGCTGGGGCCCGTTGCACGCCGGGCTGACCGGGGTGCCGTTCTCGCTCGCCTGCTCCGCGGCGGCCGGGCTGTCCGTACAGAAGCTGGTGCCGCGGTTCGGCCGCGCGGTGCTCCAGGCCGGCGCGCTGACCATGCTCTGCGGTGCGCTGCTCTACCTCTGGGAGGCAGGGCACTACGGCACCGCCCTGGAGTCCTGGCAGATGGCACCGGCGATGCTGCTGATGGGGGCCGGGATGGGCCTGATCGTCGCCCCGATCACCGACGCGACGATCTCCGAGGTCCCCGCCGAGCACTCCGGCTCCGCCTCCGGCATCTTCAACACCACCGGCCAGCTGGGCATGGCACTCGGTCTCGGCCTCTCGTCGGTGGCCTTCTTCGGCGTCGTCGGCGGTACGGGCGAGGTGCACGGCGCGGCGGCAGCGGCCCTCGCCCCCTCCTTCGTCGACGCGACGACCCACGCCCTGTGGTGGATCTCCGGCGGCCTGGTGCTCATCTTCGGCCTGCTGTTCCTGCTGCCGCGCCGGGCGCCCGCGGAGCATGCGGTGCCCGCGGTGCCCGGAGACCAGGACGCACCGGAGCGGACGGACCGGGAGACCGCGGCGGCGGAGGAACAGCGGCCCGCCCTGGTGTCTTGACGGAACCGGCCCCGCACCGGGGCCAGTAGCCCCACAGTGGAACGGCCCCACACCGTGCCGGCCGCCCCACACCCCACCCGGACCCGCCGCACCATCGAGCCGAGGAGACCCCGCCGTGCCGACCAGAACCTTCACCTGGAACGAGGTCAGCGCCCGCCGCCTGGAGCGCTCCGGGCTCGCCGGGAAGCCCCTGGCGCAGGACCCCGCGGGGATCGCCGCCGCACTGTGCGGGGCCCATGCCCAGGTGCTGTCCGCGGCCGAGCTCTCGCTCATGCTGCGGACGGACCAGGGCACCCGTACCGCCGTGCAGGACGCCCTGTGGACCGACCGCAGCCTCGTCAAGACGTACGGTCCGCGCGGCACGGTGCATCTGCTGCCCACCGCCGAGCTGCCGATGTGGACCGGCGCGCTGGCGGCCGTACCGGTGGGCAGCAGCCCGTTCGCCCCGGACGGCCGGCTCACGCCCGGACAGACCGAGCAGGTGCTGGCGGCGATCGAGGACGCGGTGGCCGGTGCCGAGCTGACCATCGACGAACTGAGCGAGGCCGTGGTGGCCGCCACCGGGCCCTGGGCCGGTGACCTGGTGATGCCCGCCTTCCAGGGGAAGTGGCCGCGCTGGCGGCAGGTGATGCACCGGGCCGGCCAGTACGGCGCCCTCTGCTTCGGCCCCAACCGGGGCCGCAAGGTCACCTACACCAGCCCGCGGCGCGCGCTGCCCGGCTTCCGCCCGGCGGACGGCCCGGCCGCCCTCACCGCCCTCGTACGGCGCTATCTGTACGCGTACGGACCGGCCACCCCGCAGGACTTCGCGACCTGGATCGGCGCCCCGGCCGGCTGGACGGCCCGGCTCTTCGCCTCCCTGGCCGGTGAACTGGAGCAGGTCGACTTCGCGGGCTCGCCCGCCTGGATCCTGGCCGGCGACACGGAGGCGCCCGCCGCGGAACCCTCCGGTGTCCGGCTGCTGCCCTATTTCGACGCCTATGGCATCGCCTGCCGGCCCCGCGATCTGCTCTTCCCCGGCCGGGCGGCAGAGCGGGCACTGGCCGGGCGGCAGGCCGGGAACTTCCCCGTGCTGCTGATCGACGGCACGGTCGCCGGTGTCTGGCACCAGCGCCGCTCCTCCCGCCGGATGATTCAGCTCACGGTCGAGCCGCTGGCCCCGCTGACCGCCCGGCAGCGCCGCGCCCTGGACGCCCAGGTGCAGCGCGTCGGCGAAATCCTCCAGGGCGCCACGGAGTTGACGATCGGCACGGTGAGCGTGGGCCCGCACGCCTAGGGCACACGGCCCCGGGGACCTTGGAGAACGCCGTGTGACCCAGGGTCCCCGCCCCGCCCCGCTGCGTAAAAACAGCCGCTTTGCCGTACCGTTCGCGGCCTCCGGCTTGCCATACTGGCCGGGTGTCGATGATCAGCAACCTCCGCAAGGCCGTCCGGCTGCCGCAGCCGCGCCGCCGGGGAGTCGACCTCAGCCACCCTGCGCGATCGCCGCTCGGTACCGCCGTGGTGAACTGCGCGGTGTACGTGGACGGCGTACGGCAGAAGGGCGACCACCCGGCCGATGTGGCGATCCACCGGGTCCGGAAGACCGGCCGGGGATTTGTCTGGATCGGGCTGCATGAGCCGTCCGAGAAGGAATTCGCCGGAATTGTCGAGCTGTTCGGGCTCCACCCGCTCGCCGTCGAGGATGCGGTCTACGCCCATCAGCGGCCCAAGCTGGAGCACTACGACGACTCGCTCTTCACCGTCTTCAAGACCGTCCGCTATGTCGAGCACGACCGGCTCACCGACACCAGTGAGGTCGTGGAGACCGGCGAGATCATGGTCTTCACCGGCACCGACTTCGTGATCACGGTGCGGCACGGCGGACACGGCTCGCTGGGCCCGCTGCGGGAACAACTGGAGTGTGTGCCCGAGCAGTTGGCACTCGGCCCGTCCGCCGTACTGCACGCCGTCGCCGACCTCGTCGTGGACGACTACCTCGATGTCACCTCCGCCGTCCAGGACGACATCGACGACGTCGAGAGCGAGGTCTTCTCCCTCCGCGGCAGCGGCGGGGCCGGCCGGATCTACCAGCTCAAGCGCGAGCTGCTGGAACTCAAGCGGGCGGTGGCCCCCCTGGACCGGCCGATGCAGGAGCTGGCGACCCAGTCGATGTCCGAGGTCGACCCCCGGATCAAAACGTACTTCCGGGACGTCGCCGACCACCTCGACCGGGTCACCGAACAGATCACGTCCTTCGACGAACTGCTCAACTCCATACTCCAGGCCCACCTCGCCCAGGTCACCGTCGCGCAGAACGAGGACATGCGCCGGATCAGTGCCTGGGTCGCGATCCTCGCCGTACCGACCATGGTCTGCGGTGTCTACGGCATGAATTTCGACCATATGCCGGAAAAGCACTGGACCTTCGGCTATCCGCTGGTGATGAGCGTGACCGTGGCCCTCTGCTGGGTGATCCACCGCGGCTTCAAGCGGAACGGGTGGCTTTAGGGCGGACATGCCTGACGCCTCTGGCGGGCGGCTACGGCAGCGCAGACCCGTTGTGCAGGTAATGGGGGATGCCGCGGGTCAGCGCCTCCGTGGCCGCCACGAAGCGGGGCGCCATGCGCTGAGGCAGCATCGTCAGCGCCTCAGCTTTTGAGACGAAGGCAAGCCGCGAAAGCTCCTCATCGTGCGGCCGCAGCCCGCCGGCGACCTCGTGCTCCAACACGCCGCCGTCGAAGACGAACGCGAGCTGGTCGTCCCACGCTTCATGGGGAGCCACCCAGTCCACCACGAGGAAGCCGCGGAGGGTGACGGTCAGCCCCAGCTCTTCCTTGAGCTCACGGACAGCTGCTTTGCCGAGGCGTCGAACTGCGCCAAGAAGTCCCGCACAGGCCGGCAGTTCCGGTGGCCCTCCAGCGTGCACCGAAGGTCGGCGAGCTGATTGACGACGCGGACCGAGCCGAGCGACGGATTCGCGGTCAGTAACCCCACCCCGAAGTGCACCACGGCGTCCAAATCAGCGCGGTGGACATGGATTGTCACGAGGAAACTGTCTGACCTGCACAGATGTCCAACGTCAGCTGCGGCACGCCACCGCCCCGCCCTCCACACCCCCACCGCCCGCCGCGCCGCCCGCACCGGCACGGCGGTAGCCTGAGGTCGCCGATGATCTCGGGAGACACATGAGTGAGCGACGCCGCCGGGCGGCTCCCTGGCGGGGGCGGTGGCCGGTGATCGGGGTGGTGGCCGCGGGCGGCGGGATCGGTGCCGCGGCGCGCTATGGGGCCGCTCTTGTCTGGCCCACCGGTGAGGGCTCGTTCCCCTGGACGATCCTGGCGGTCAATGTTGTCGGCTGTGCGCTGATGGGCGTGCTGATGGTGATGGTCACCGAGGTCTGGCCGGCGCACCGGCTGCTGCGTCCCTTTCTCGGTACCGGCGTCCTCGGGGGCTTCACCACCTTCTCCACCTACGCCGTGGACATCCAGCGGCTGATCGACGCCCGGCACCCCGCCCAGGCCATGGCCTATCTCGCGGGCACCCTGCTCGCCGCGCTCGCGGCCGTATGGGGCGCGGTGACCGGTACCCGTGCACTTCTCCAACTGAGGCGGCGGACGGTATGACACACGGCACGGCACTCCCCGGCGGCACCCCGGCGCTCCGGCTCACGGTCCTCGTCGGCGAGCAGGACGGCTGGCACCACAAGCCGCTGTACGCGGAGATCGTGCACCGCGCCCGCGAAGCCGGACTGGCGGGGGCCAGTGTCTTCCGCGGTATCGAGGGCTTCGGCGCGACCTCGCTCATCCACACCCAGCGGCTGTTGTCGCTGAGCGAGGAGCTGCCGGTCGCGGTCGTGGTCGTCGACGCGGAGGAGCGGATCCGCGGGTTCCTGCCGCAGCTGGATGAACTGCTCGCGGGCGGCGGCCTGGTCACCCTCGACCCGTGCGAGCGGATCAGCTATCCGCGCACCGGTGACACGGCTGTGGTGGAGGGCGGTCGCGGGTGAACTGGCTGCTGGTGGTGGCCGGTGCGGCGGTCGGGGCGCCGCTGCGCTACCTCACCGACCGCTATGTGCAGTCCCGGCACGACACGGTCTTCCCCTGGGGGACGTTCACCGTCAATGTCGTCGGCTCGCTGATCCTCGGCCTGCTGACCGGCGCGGTCACCGCCGGTGCCGCCTCCTCGCACGCCCAACTGCTGCTCGGCACCGGCCTGTGCGGCGGGCTGACGACCTACTCGACCTTCTCGTACGAGACGCTCCGGCTGGCGGCCGACGGGGCGCGGGGCTATGCCGCCGCCAATGCCGTGGCGAGTGTGGCGGCCGGACTCGCGGCCGCGTTCGCCGGGGTGGCTGCCGCCCAGGCGTTGTGGGGCTGACCCGGCGGTTCTCGCGGCAGACGAAAGCGGTGGGGCTCCGGGGGGAGCCCCACCGCGGGGGCGGCGCACGATGCGGGGGCTGGTGGGGTACGAGGGCCGGCCGCCAGGTTCCGGCACTCGACAGCCCCCAGACGTTCGCGGACCCGGCCACGTCAGCCCGGTCGGGTCCGCGGGCCGCCGCCGGACTTCGTTGCGTCAGCGGCTCCGTGGGGACGTCAGGAGACCTTGCCGAAGCGGATGCCCGCCAGGCCGTTGGCCCAGAGCTGGTCCACCTTGGCGCTCTCGTTCGCGTCCGGGTTGGCGTTCTGGCACGACGTGCCGGGGCCACCACCGGACATCAGCTCGCTGCACGGGCCCTCGTAGTGGTCCGGCAGGCCCAGCACATGGCCGGTCTCGTGCGCGGTCACGCGGGTGGAGTTGTACTCCTGGTTCTGCTGGTAGTCCAGGAAGACGAAGCCCTTCCCGTGCCCGTCGGTGCTGGCGTACGAGCCGCGCGGGTCGTTGCCCTCGCGGTACTCGAAGTCGCCGCCGCTGCCTTCCTGGAGCTTCACGTTCTTGACCGCGCCGTTCCAGATCGACGCGCTCTGCGCTATCTGGTCCTTGAACTTCGGGGCCTTGCCGGCGTCGTAGGTGACGGTGACCGAGGCGGCGTGCGGGTGCGCCTTCAGCTTCGCCTTGGCCGACTTGATCACGGCCTCGAAGAACGCCTTGGTGTCCGCCTTCTCGGCGGCCGAGCCGTTGTACGCCGCGATCGAAGCGGCGTGGCCGGGGCGGGAATTGGTGGGGGAGGGGGAAGCTGCCGAAACCGGCGCCGCGGCTGCGAGCGCGGCGACAAGGCCCAGTCCGAGCGCCGCCGACAGCGCCGTCTTGGGAGATCTCATGTGGGGGCTCCTTAATTTCCGAGGGCCGTACGGTCGCCGTGTGGGGCGGCGACCGGGGCCCTGCGGATTTCTTGGTGCCGTTGAGTCTGGACGGAGTTCACCCGCAAGGCGGAGATGTCAGGTGGCGATAGCACCAGGCAATACCCTGCGAAAAAAAGGGAGTTCAGACAGGTTTGAGAGTCTGGTGTGACGTATGCCGACGTCGTTATGCTCCGGACGTGGAGCTTGAGGTAAGGCATCTTCGCGCATTGTGCGCCATCGCCGACACCGGCAGCGTACGCAAGGCTGCCCGGCAGCTCGGCATGACCCAGCCTTCCCTGACCACCCAGCTCCACCGCATCGAGAAAGCCCTCGGTGGCCAGCTCTTCTTCCGTGAGCCGAGCGGCAGCCGGCCCACGCCGCTGGGGCATTCGGTGCTGTGCCGGGCCCGGCCGATAGTGGCCGAAATGCGGGCACTTATTGACGAGGTCGCCGCCAGCTCGCAGCGCGAACGGGGCACCCGGCTGCACATCGGCAGCACCAACAGCCCCGCCGTCGCCGGCTGGCTGCGCCGACTGCGGGTACGGCTGCCGCAGACCGACACCACGATAAGAACCGATGTGTCCGCCAACGCCCTGCTGCACATGGTCGCGACGGGACAGCTCGACGCCGCCTTCGTCCACGAGGTCGAGGGCGCGCCCCTGCGGGTCCCCGACAGCCTGGCCGAACATGAACTCATCGCCAGGGAACCGCAGTTCATCGCCCTGGCGGACACCCACCCGGCGGCCGCCAAGGAGGTCATCCGGGTGGCGGATCTCGCCGAGGACCAGTGGATGGTCGACCCGACCGTGGACGGCGAATGGGCCGGACTGCGCCGCATCTGGGCCGCGGCCGGAATCAACCCCCGGGTCGTGCACGGCGACTACCTCACCACCGTGGACCTCGTCACGGCCGGCGAGGTGGTCACCCCCTGCCAGCCGACCGCCCGCTCCCGCCACGGCATGGCGATCCGCCCGCTGTACGGCGATCCGCTGGCGGTCCGCCTGTTCATGGCCTGCCGCCAGGACGACACCCCCGCGGCCTCGGCGGATGACCTGTTCGCCGACCTGACCGCCTCGTACATGGAGATCGCCTGGGCGAGCGACGCCTACCGGGCGTGGCTGGTACGGCACGACGGGCCGCTGCCGGTGGGCTCGTAGGGCGGGCCGCACGCCCCGGGCGCCCGGCGCCCTGCCGCCAACCGTGTGAAAGGCGCGGGCCCGGCCTTCCCGGAACGGCCGTGCGGCGCGGGGATGGCCGAGAGTGGGAGGTCCGAGCGGCGGCGCGGCCAAGCCTGGAGACTCTGTGGACGGCACCCTTTCCCTGGTTCTGCTTCTGCTGTTCCTGTGGTGTCTGTGCTCGCGGCGGATGGAACGCTTCGAACTCACCGCGCCGGCCGCCTTCGTCCTGCTGGGCCTGCTGCTGGGCGAGGGCACCGGGGTCCTCGACCTCGCCCTCCCGCACGAGACGGTCAAGACGCTCGCGGAGATCACCCTGGTCTGGGTGCTGTTCACCGATGCCGCGCGGCTCTCCTTCCGCGCCCTGCGCCCGGAACTAGGGCTCTACGTAAGGCTGTTGGGGATCGGGCTGCCGCTGTGCGTGGGCCTCGGCGCGCTGGTGGCGGCCCTTCTGCTGCCCGGTGTCTCGGGCTGGTCCGCCCTCTACGTCGGCGCCGCGCTCGCCCCCACGGATGCCGCGCTCGGCGCCACGATGATGGTCAACCCCGTGGTGCCCGCGAAGATCCGCCGGATCATCAACGTGGAGAGCGGTCTGAACGACGGCATCGCCACCCCGCTGGTGGTGCTCGCCCTGGCCGGGGTGGCCGCGGCCGAACACCACGCCGGGCCGGACGCCACCGGCCATGCCTTGGTGGAGCTGGCGGTCGGCGCGGCGTACGGCGCGGTGCTCGGGCTGGCCGCCGGATGGCTGCTGCGCACCACACTCCGCAACGGCTGGGCCGCCGAGGACTTCGCCGGCGCCGGCGTGCTGGCCCTCTCCCTCCTCGGCTACACCTCCGCCCTCGCGATCGGCGGCAACGGCTTCGTCGCCGCCTTCGTCGCGGGCCTGGCGTTCGGCACGACGCACGGGGCGCCCCCGCGGGTGCTGCTGTACGTCGAGCAGTCCGGGGCGCTGCTCTCCGTCCTGATCTGGCTGGTCTTCGGCGCCGTGCTGCTTCCCGACGTGTTCGCCCACATGACCTGGCAGGCCGTGGTCTACGCCGTCCTGAGCCTGACAGTGATCCGCATGCTGCCGGTGGCGCTGTGTCTGGCCGGCAGCGGGCTGGACGCCCGGACGGTGGGGTTCATCGGCTGGTTCGGCCCCCGCGGACTGGCCTCGATCATCTTCGGCCTGCTCGCGGTCGAGGAACTCACCCCCGAAGGGGCCCGGCCGGTCCTCCCGGTGATCGCCTGCACCGTCCTCCTCAGCGTCCTCGCCCACGGCCTCACCTCCGCCCCCCTGGCGAACCGCTACGGACGGGCGGCGGCCGCCGGGACCGCGGGCGAACCCACCGCCCCGGAGGAGGAACTGCCGGTCCGGGGAATGGCGGCCGGGGGGCTGCACCACCGTCCGGGCCGGAAGTAGGGACCGGGGGCAGTTGGCAGAGGCGGCGCTCGCCTACTGCCAACCGTCAAGTGAGACCTGCGGCCCGCTGCTGAGGTACCGATGGAGGGCACTTGAGGTGGTGTCCACGAAGTCTTCGGGGATTGCGCCGGCGTCGACCCAGCGGGCCTGTGCGTGCTTGCGGGGTTCACGGTTTTCAGGCTCGCCGCTCCATTCGTGGGCGGCGAAGACGACCGTGAGGAAGCCGTTGGGGGCTTCGACGCCCCAGGCGCCGTGGATGATGTGGGCGATCTTGAGGGACTCGGGTTTCACCGTGAGGCCGGTCTCCTCGTAAAGCTCGCGGATTGCGGTCTCGGTGATGGGTTCGCCCGGTTCGCTCTTGCCGACGGGGAGGTCCTCATGGACGTGATTCGTACCGGCCTGGTCACCCCCGTCTGGTGCACCAGCTGGCGCCAGGACGCCGCCACCCTCATCGGGCCACTCCTGGGCCTCCCGCCTCTGCCACACGTCGACCTGCCGCGTCCGCAGATCACCACCAGCCACCCCAGCGGCTACCTCTGGAAGCGCGACCACGTCGACGCATGGCTGGGCAACACCCCCGCCGTCTGGATCGACGACGACTTCACCAGCCTCGACCACGCCTGGGCGGCGGAGCGCACCGCCAAAGGAACGGCGACTCTCCTTGTTCGGCCTGACCCACACCTCGGGCTGCAGCCCGAGCACCTGACAGAGGTCACGACGTGGGTCTCGCAGTCACCCGCGGCCCGTGCCGCCTGACGACGGATGCCCTCGCTGCCACGGGCAGCGAGGGCACCACGTTCGCCATTCAGAAACTGAACGGAAGGCATCGTTTCCTCAGGGAGCGAGCCGGGCGTTCCCCGAGGGGACACTTCTGCTGCCACAAAAGAAGACCGCACCCGCTCCGTCATGGCCGCCGTGCTCGGCGGTATGCGGACCGGGTGCGGACAGATCGGCTGGGGCACCCGCGAAGCTGCGGGTGCGCCTGTGCCGGGTCAGGCCTTCTTGGTCTCCCAGAAGATCTTGTCGATCTGGGCGATGTAGTCCAGAGCCTTCTGGCCGGTCGCCGGGTCGTTGGAACCCTTGGCGGCGCTGAGCGCCTTCAGGGTGTCGTTGACCAGCTGGTGCAGCTCCGGGTACTTCTCGAAGTGCGGGGGCTTGAAGTAGTCGCTCCACAGCACCGAGACGTGGTGCTTGGCCAGCTCGGCGCGCTGCTCCTTGATCAGGACGGCGCGGGTGCGGAAGTCCGCGTCCTCGTTGGCCTGGTACTTCTCCTGGACGGCCTTGACCGACTCGGCCTCGATGCGGGCCTGGGCCGGGTCGTAGACGCCGCAGGGCAGGTCGCAGTGGGCGCTGACCTTCACCTTGGGGGCGAACAGGCGCGAAAGCATGTTCAGTCCTTCCTCGTGATCGTCTTCTCAGGTGCGAGATTACTCGGTGCGGGAAGGCTTTTCCCGGGCGGGCCGGGGGTCTTAGGGCAAAAGTCCGGTGTCACGCCGGGACTGTTGGAGGATGGGCCGGTGAGCGAAGCGAGATGGGGGTGCCCCCGGACGGAGTCTGGGGGAGGGTCGGACCGGGAGGTACGGAATGCCGGAGCGGGTACACGAGCGCGAGCCCGAGCGGGACGCGGACGCGGGGCAGGCGCGGGGTGGCCTCCTTCGTGCCTTCGGGCTGGCCGAGGTGTACAACCCGTCGATGGTGCCGACGCTCCGGCCCGGGGACCAGCTGGTGGTCCGGTACGGGGCGGCGGTGCGGACCGGTGACGTGGTCGTGCTGCGGCATCCGTTCCGGCAGGATCTGCTGATCGTCAAGCGGGCCGTGCAGCGGCGCGACGGCGGCTGGTGGGTCCAGGGGGACAATCCGTTCGTCGAGAACGACAGCCGGGAATTCGGGGTGGTCCCGGACGAACTGGTCATCGCCCGCGCCTGGATCCGGGTGCGGCCGCCGCGGGGCGTTCAGCGTTCGGTGGCCGGGGTGCTGTCCTGGGTCGTCTCGGCGGTCCGGCCGGTGCGGGCCGCGCGCTCGCTCTCCAGACGCTTGCGGGCGCGGTAGGCGGCGACATTGGCGCGGGTGGCGCAGCGGTCGGAGCAGTAGCGCCGGGAGCGGTTGGTCGAGGTGTCCAGGTAGACGTTGCGGCAGGGCCGCGCCTCACAGATGCCCAGCCGGTCCACACCGAGTTCGGTGAGGTGGAAGGCCAGCCCCATACAGGCGGTCGCGGTGAAGCCGGCGGTCGCGTTGGCGGCGTGGTCGGCGATGTGCATGTGCCAGTCGGGGCGGCCGTTGTCGTTCCGGAACTCATGGCCGGAGATCTGCGGGCTGACGGGGAACTCCATCATCAGGGCGTTGAGGAGGTCCACGGCCAGCACCTCGTCACCGGCGTCGGCGGCCTCGAAGACGGCGCGCAGCCGGGCGCGGACCGTGCGCAGCCTGGTGACGTCGCTGTCGGTCGCGCGCCGGGCGGCCTGCTGGGCCGGGCCGAAGAGCTCCCGGACGACCTCGACCGAGGTGAGGGTGTCGGTGCCGCGCTCGGGCTGTTCGGTGTTGACCAGTCGCACGGCATAGTCCGAGTAATAGGCCAGTTCCACTTGTAGTCCTTACGGGCGGAGGCTAAGGTACGGATGCATGCTCGTAGTAAGGGGCGTCCTCACTACGAGGGTATTACGGCCTGGAGGGGAAGCGATGACCGAGACCGTCGTCGGCGCCGATTGGCAAGCCTGGCAGAACAGTTGGGACCGCCAGCAGGAGTGGTATCTCCCCGACCGCGAGGAGCGGTTCCGGGTGATGCTGGACATGGTCGAGGCCCTGGTGGGCCCCGCGCCCCGGGTACTGGATCTGGCATGCGGCACGGGCAGTATCTCCGACCGGCTGCTGAAGCGTTTCCCCGAGGCCCGGAGTGTGGGCGTCGATCTGGATCCCGCGCTGCTGGCCATCGCGGAAGGGTACTTCGAAGGCGAGCCCCGGGTCCGCTTCGTACGGGCCGATCTCAAGGACCCCCGGTGGACCGAGAAGCTGCCGCACGACACGTTCGACGCGGTGCTCACCGCCACCGCGCTGCACTGGCTGCACACCGAGGATCTGCGCGCGCTCTACGGGCAGCTCGGCACGCTGGTGCGGGACGGCGGGGTCTTCATGAACGCCGACCACATGCCCGAGGAGGGCACCCCGCGGATCAACGCCGCCGAGCGGGCCTTCCGGCATGCGCGGATGGACGCGGCGCAGGCGGCCGGCGCCGTCGGCTGGGCCGAGTGGTGGCAGCTGGCGGCCGCCGATCCACGGCTGGCCGGGCCGACCGCCGAGCGCTTCGAGATCTACGGCGAGCACGCGGACGGCGACACCCCGTCGGCCGCGTGGCACGCCGCCGTGCTGCGCGACGCGGGCTTCGCGGAGGCCCGGCCGGTGTGGGCCTCGCCCACCGACGCCCTGGTGCTCGGCCTGAAGTAGACCGCCCCGGCAACAACGGAGCGCGCCGTCCCGGTGGAGGGTTCCACCGCGACGGCGCGCTCCGTTGCTGCTACAGCACCTTCGACAGGAACGACTTCGTCCGCTCGTGCTGCGGGTTGCCGAGGACCTCGCGCGGGTGGCCGGATTCGACCACCACACCGTCGTCCATGAAGACCAGCGAGTCGCCGACCTCCCGGGCGAAGCCCATCTCATGGGTCACGACGATCATCGTCATACCGTCCGCCGCCAGGTCCTTCATGACGTCCAGGACGTCACCGACCAGCTCCGGGTCGAGGGCCGAGGTCGGCTCGTCGAAGAGCATCAGCTTCGGCTCCATCGCCAGCGCACGGGCGATGGCCACGCGCTGCTGCTGGCCGCCGGAGAGCTGCGAGGGGTAGTTCGCGGCCTTGTCGGACAGGCCGACGCGGTCCAGGAGCTTGACCGCCCGTTCCCGGGCGGCGGACTTCGACTCGCCCTTGACCTGGATCGGCGCCTCCATGATGTTCTCCACCGCGGTCATGTGCGGGAAGAGGTTGAAGCGCTGGAAGACCATGCCGATGTCCCGGCGGCGGGCGGCGACCTCCCGGTCGCGCAGCTCGTAGAGCTTGCCGTTGTGCTCGCGGTAGCCGACCAGTTCGCCGTCGACGGACAGCCGCCCGGCGTTGACCTTCTCCAGGTGGTTGATGCAGCGCAGGAACGTCGACTTGCCGGAGCCGGACGGCCCGATCAGGCAGAAGACCTCCTGCGGCGCGACCTCCAGGTCGATGCCCTTGAGGATGTGGGCCGCGCCGAAGGACTTGTGGACGCCCTCGGCCTTGACCATCGGGCCGCCGCTGGTGCCCGCGGCCTTGGTCGTCGTCATCTTGCTGGTCATGCCGCACCTCCGGCGGAGCGGTTGAAGCCGCCGGACAGCCTCGCCTTGGCGCGCTGGAGCGGAGTGGGCGGAAGCTGCCGGCTGGAGCCGCGGGCGTAGTAGCGCTCCAGGTAGTACTGGCCGATGCTCAGCACCGTCGTCGCGATCAGGTACCAGGCGGCGGCGAGGATCAGCATCTCCACCACGACACCGGAGTCCCGGCCGACGTTCTGGGCGGCCTGGAGCAGGTCGTAGTACTGGACCGCGATGACCAGCGAGGAGGTCTTCAGCATGTTGATGACCTCGTTGCCGGTCGGCGGCACGATCACCCGCATCGCCTGCGGCACGATGATCCGGCGCAGCGTCTTGGCGTGGCTCATGCCCAGCGCGTGCGCCGCCTCGGTCTGGCCCTCGTCGACGGCGTTGAGGCCGGCCCGGCAGATCTCCGCCATGTACGCCGCCTCGTTGAGGCCGAGGCCCAGCAGCGCGCACAGGAACGGGGTCATGAAGTCCGACCACTCGTCCTTGTAGATCGGCATGATGTCGATGTACTGGAAGACGAGGCCCAGGTTGAACCAGAGGAACAGCTGGACGTAGACCGGGGTGCCGCGGAAGAACCAGACGTAGAACCAGGCGACGGTCGAGGTGACCGGGTTCTTGGACTGGCGCATCACGGCCAGGATGACGCCGCCCACGATGCCGATGATCATCGAGAGCACGGTGATCAGCAGGGTGTTCCGCAGGCCCTTGAGGATGTCCGCGTTGAACATGTACTGGGGAATGGCGTCCCAGTTGACGTCCGCGGTGGCGAAGGCCCTGACGAGCAGAGCGATCAGCCCGATGACGACGATCGCCGCCACCCAGCGTCCGTAATGGCGTACGGGGATGGCTTTGAGGGACTGGGGCGGCGGAGTATCTGCCGGCGGCTGGGCCGACTTGTCGACGTCAACTGACACGGGTGTTGCCTTTCAGCATTCGGCGGGAGGTGCGCGGAGCGGACGGGGCGGCGTTCGGCGGCTCAGCCGCCATTGAGCTGCACCTTCTTGACCGCGGCGTCCTTGACGTCCCACTTGTCCAGGACCTTGGCGTACGAGCCGTTCTTGATCGCGCGTTCCACGGCGGCCTTCAGCGCGTCCCGCAGCTTTTCCTGGCCCTTGGGGATCGCGATGCCGTACGGGGCCGCCTTCAGCGGCGCGCCGCCGACCATCTGGAAGTCCTTGCCGTGGCCGGAGACCTTCACCGCGTACGCCGCGACCGGGTAGTCGCTGGAGACGGCGTCCACCCCGCCGGTACGCAGCCGGGTCTGGGCCTCGGAGTCGTTGTCGAACGCCTCGATGGCGATCGGCTCCGAGTCGTTGGACTCACAGGCCTTCGACTTGTCCTTGGCCAGGTCGTGCGAGACCGTGCCGCGCTGCACCGCGATCTTCTTGCCGCACAGCGTTTCCCAGCCGTCGACGCCGTTGGTCTTGCCCTTGCGGGTGTAGAGCGAGACACCGACGTTGAGGTAGTCGATGAAGTCGACGCCCTTGCCGATCTTCTTGCCGGTGTTGCTGTCGATGCCCTCCTGGCGCTCCTTGGTGTCCGTCATCGCCGACATCGCGATGTCGTAGCGCTTGGACTTCAGACCGCCCATGAGGGTGTCGAAGGTGGCGTTGTTGAAGTTGAGCTTGATGCCCAGCTCCTTGCTCATCGCCGCCGCGAGATCCGGGTCGATGCCCTCGATCTTGCCGTTGGAGCGGAACTCCACCGGCTTGTAGGTGATGTCCGAGCCGACCTGGAGGAAGCCCTTTTCCTGGACGTCCTTGGGCAGCGTCTTGAACAGCGGGGCATTGACGTTGCGGCTCTTCTTCGCCTCACGCTTGGCGATGGCCTCATTCGTCTGGTCGCCGCAGGCGCTGAGCACCAGCAGCGAGGCGGCGACCGCGGTCGCTGCGGCCACGGCTGTGCGAGACCTGCCGGCGGCCGTGCGACGTGTGGTGCTTGCGGTCATGCTGAGCCTCCTGCGGATGGAGAAGCCGACGTGACAAAAGGGCCGGGGCACACCTTCGGGCGTCGCGACCTCGGTTGGTGACGGAATCCTGCCATCCGGACTCCGGTATTCGGACTGTCGTTCAGGTCAAAATCGGATAACGGACGGGGACGCCGAGGTGGCGGCCGGATGCCACACGGGAGCTTTCCCAGCGGTGAACGGCCCGGGACAGGCAGGTCCGCTCCGGGCATCTCGGAATCCGGGACGGTGGAGAGCGCACTCTTCTGAGTTTTTTGTGTATTTCGCCGTTATTGTCGGAGCACTGAACCCGAGGGTAATGAATCTGACTCGTCGGGGCCCGCGCCCGTCAGGTAGAAAGGTGCGTTACACCCCTCATCCGGGGCTCAGGGCGCGTGTGCGGCGCGCCCGGCGTCCGTACCTCCCCCCGCGCGGCGGGTATCTGCCGAGCAGGGCGCGGACGCGGTGCCCGCCCACCCCTCAACCAGGGAGTGGCCACCCTCAGCAGATTTACGAATAAAAGGGGTAAGACAAGTGGCAGCGGAGATCGTCAATCCTCGCAGCGACAGCAAGAGCGGTACGGACGCGGACGGTGCGCCCGACGCCTTCGATCCGGCGTTCGCGCTGCATCGCGGCGGCAAGATGGCCATTCAGGCGACCGTGCCGGTCCGGGACAAGGACGACCTGTCCCTCGCCTACACGCCGGGCGTCGCCAAGGTGTGCAGTGCCATCGCCGAGCAGCCCGAGCTGGTGCACGACTACACCTGGAAGTCCCAGGTCGTCGCCGTCGTCACGGACGGCACCGCGGTGCTCGGCCTGGGCGACATCGGCCCGGAGGCCTCCCTCCCCGTGATGGAGGGCAAGGCCATCCTCTTCAAGCAGTTCGGCGGCGTCGACGCGGTGCCGATCGCGCTCGGCACCACCGACACGGACGAGATCATCGAGACCGTCGTCCGGATGGCGCCGTCCTTCGGCGGTGTCAATCTGGAGGACATCTCGGCGCCCCGGTGCTTCGAGATCGAGCGCCGCCTCCAGGAGGCGCTGGACATCCCGGTCTTCCACGACGACCAGCACGGCACCGCCGTGGTCACCCTGGCCGCCCTGCGTAACGCCGCGAAGCTCACCGACCGTTCGCTCGGTGCGCTGCGGGCGGTCATCTCGGGCGCCGGTGCGGCCGGTGTCGCCATCGCCAAGATCCTTATCGAGGCCGGCATCGGAGACGTCGCGGTGTGCGACCGCAAGGGCATCGTCTCCACCGACCGCGCCGACCTCACGGACGTCAAGCGCGAGGTGGCCGGCTTCACGAACAAGGGCGGGCTGACCGGTTCTCTGGAGGACGCGCTGGACGGCGCCGATGTCTTCATCGGGGTCTCCGGCGGCACGGTGCCGGAGGAGGCGGTGGCGAAGATGGCGAAGGACTCGCTGATCTTCGCGATGGCCAACCCGACCCCGGAGATCCACCCGGACATCGCGCACAAGTACGCGGCCGTGGTCGCCACCGGGCGCAGCGACTACCCGAACCAGATCAACAACGTGCTGGCCTTCCCGGGCATCTTCGCCGGAGCCATGCAGGTGCGGGCGTCGCGGATCACCGAGGGCATGAAGCTCGCCGCCGCCGAGGCGCTGGCAGCCGTGGTCGCCGATGAGCTGAGCGCCGACCGGGTCATCCCCTCGCCGTTCGACGAGCGGGTCGCCCCGGCCGTCACCGCCGCCGTCGCGGCCGCCGCCCGCGCCGAGGGCGTGGCACGCCGCTGACCGCGCCCCCGCGCGGGGCGCATGACGACGGGCCGGGCCCGCACCTCTCAGGGGTGCGGGCCCGGCTTCGTCGTGGTGGCGGTGTGCGGCCGGGCCGACGCGGTGCGTGTCACACCCGTACGCGGTACCGCAGCGCCCGGCCGCGGCCTACGTTGGGATCATGTTTGCTGCCTATGCCGCCCGCATCGACCGTGACCAGCCGCTGAACGGCCTCGAATTGGGGGAGCGCCCGGCCCCCGACGTACGCCCCGGCTGGACGACCGTCAACGTCAAGGCCGCCTCCCTCAACCACCACGACCTGTGGTCGCTGCGCGGGGTGGGGATCACGGACGAGGCGCTGCCGATGATCCTCGGCTGCGACGCCGCCGGTATCGACGAGGACGGCAACGAGGTCGTCCTGCACTCCGTCATCGGGCAGACCGGCCACGGCGTCGGCTCCAGGGAGAAGCCCTCCATCCTCACCGAGCGCTACCAGGGCACGTTCGCGGAGCAGGTCACCGTCCCCTCCTGGAACGTGCTGCCCAAGCCGAAGGAGCTGTCCTTCGCGGAGGCCGCCTGCCTGCCGACCGCCTGGCTGACCGCGTACCGGATGCTGTTCACCAACGGGGGCGTACGGCCCGGGGACAGCGTCCTGGTGCAGGGCGCGGGCGGCGGGGTGGCGACCGCCGCCATCGTGCTGGGCGCCGCGGCCGGACTCCGGGTCTTCGCCACCAGCCGCGACGAGGCCAAGCGCAAGCGCGCGCTGGAGCTGGGCGCCGAGGCGGTGTTCGCGAGCGGTGAGCGGCTGCCGCAGCGGGTGGACGCGGTGATCGAGACGGTCGGCGCCGCCACCTGGTCGCACTCCGTCAAGTCGCTGCGCCCCGGCGGCACCCTGGTCATCTCGGGCGCCACCAGCGGCTTCACCCCGAAGAGCGGGGAGCTCAACCGGATCTTCTTCCTGGAGCTGAAGGTCGTCGGTTCGACGATGGGCAGCAAGGAGGAGCTGGCCTCGCTGCTCAGCTTCTGCGCGGCCAAGGGCATCCGGCCGGTGATCGACTCGACGCTGCCGCTGGACCGGGCGCGCGAGGGGTTCACGAAGATGGCCGAGGGCGAGCTGTTCGGCAAGATCGTACTGACCGTCTGACGGCCTGACGGGCCACCACCACTTCACCGGAAGGCTGCGCGACGTGCGGATCCTGCGGGCGGCTGAGCGCCCCGCCATGCCGTGGAGCAACGGCGGCGGGGTGACCCGGGAGGTCGCCGTCCACCCGCCGGGCGCCGGCTGGGACACCTTCGCCTGGCGGGTCAGCCTGGCGGACGTCACCCGGGACGGGCCGTACTCACCGCTGCCCGGCGTCCGCCGGATCCTCACCGTCGCCGACGGGGCCGGGCTGGAGCTGACGGTGGACGGCACCACCCGGCTCCTGACGGACCGCTGCCGCCCGTTCGCCTTCCCCGGCGGCGCGGAGACCGGCTCCCGGCTGCTGGACGGCCCCGTCGTCAACCTCAATGTGATGCTGCGGGAGGGGCGGGCGGCCGCGACGGCGGAGCGGGTGCGGGAGCGCCGGGTGGTGGCGCCGGTCCGGCGGCCCGCCGACGGCGCCGCCGAGGGCCCGGAGGCCGTACTGATCGTGGCCGTCGAGGGGGACACCCGGCTACGGAGGGCCGGCGAACCCGAGGTGTGGCTGGCACGGTTCGACGCGGCGCTGCTGGCGGGACCGGAGGCGGTGCCCGTCGAGATGCGGACGGACGGTGTCGCGGCGGTGATCCGCTTGTCCGCCCCCGCCCCCGTCGATTGCGCTCGCCCGGCCCGGAGCCAGTTCATGGACACCCCCTAGTACTCCAGTCAGAAATCGTTGCCTGAGCTGGTCGGTTTCGTTGTTCCGGGCATGGTGGGGTTGGACGAAGTTGACTTGTGGGCTGGGGAGTTGGAGTCGGTGCTCGCCCGTGTGGCAGGCCGATTCTCTCGGGTGGATCTGCGGTGGCGGATGCGGGACTACGTGCGCGGTCTGCTGGCTGCGGTGGAGCGGAAGAACGGCTGGCAGCTCGCCGAGTATGCAGGTCACCGCGGACCGGCCGGCTTCCAGCATCTGTTGAACGGTGCGTCCTGGGACGCTGACGCAGTCCGCGACGACCTCAGCCAGTACGTGGCCGAGCGGCTCGGCACCCCGGATGGGGTGCTGATCGTGGACGACACCGGTTTCCTGAAGAAGGGCACCGTCTCTGCCGGCGTGCAGCGGCAGTACTCGGGCACGGCCGGCCGCACCGAGAACTGCCAGATCGGAGTCTTCGCCGCCTACGCCTCGCCCAAAGGCAGGGCGCTGGTGGACCGGGAGCTGTATCTGCCCAAGTCCTGGACCGCGGACGCGGACCGCTGCCGGGCGGCCAAAATTCCTGACAGCCGTGGGTTTGCGACCAAGGGGGAATTGGCCCGCGCGATGATCCTGCGGGCTCTTGCTTCACCTCTCCCGATCGCCTGGGTGACGGGCGACTGCGCCTACGGACAGGAATGGCGCATGCGCCGCACCCTGGAAGAGGCCGGCGTCGGCTACGTCCTGGCGGTGCCGAAGTCCCAGCAGCTGCATGCTCCCTTCGGACGGATCGACCAGGCCATCGCCGATGCCCCCGACCAGGCATGGGAACGACGTTCCTGCGGAGACGGCGCCAAAGGCCCGCGCCTTTACGACTGGGCAGCCGACCGCCTGCCGGTGATCGATGTCTTCGATGGCGACCGGCCCACCCATCAGCGGTGGGTGCTGGCCCGCCGCAGCCTGGGCCGACCGGACGAGATCGCCTACTACCTTGCCTACGCGCCCAACGGCACCAGTGTCGCCGACCTGGTCCGGGTCGCCGGATCGCGCTGGGCGATCGAGGAAGCATTCCAGGCCGCGAAGAACGAATGCGGCCTCGACCAGTACGAGGTCCGCCGCTATCCGGGCTGGTACCGGCACATCACCCTGGCCATGCTCGCCCACGCATTCCTGGCCGCCGTCGCAGCCCAGACCACCGAAAGGGGGGCCGCAGAAACGACCCCACCAGCACCATCCGCTTCACCGTGGCAGAAGTCCGCAGACTCCTGGACGCTCTGCTGCCCCGACCCATACCCCGCCACGGACCAGTCGTCCATGCCCTGAACTGGTCCCTCTGGCGCAGACGGCACCAAGCCGTCGCCCGCCACTGTCACTACCGAAGAAGAACCAGCTCAGGCAACGATTTCTGACTGGAGTACTAGGCCCTGTCGTCAAACTCCCGCCTGCCCCGCGGCGTCTGGCACGCACGCTCGCTGCGTTGTCGGGATCGTCCACGTAGGCCCACTACGAGGACGACCCTCCGCCTTGCGAGCGCACGCACCAGACGCCGCGGGACCTGCCCTCCGGGCAGACGACGGGAGTTTGACGACAGGACCTAGTCCGAGCTACAGCCGCGCGGCCAGGCCCCCGGCAAGGACGGCCGGCGCCCGGTGGTGGCGTCCGCATCCTCACTGCCGGGTGGTGCTCCAGGCCGCCGTCGCTGTTCTTGCTGCGTGGGCCGCCTGGGAGATGCGCTTGCCGCTCCCTCGGACGTGGCGGCTGAATTCGATGTGCAGGAAAGGGACTCCGGCGGCAGCCGCGGCACGGCCCTGCATGTTGGTGCGGCCCTCCAGGGGACAGTCACGGGCCCAGGCGCGGCAGGCGTCGATGCCTCTGTCATCCAGGGCGTCGGCCACGGCGCGGCCAGTGGCGCGGCCCCGGTCCCCGGCGCCGGTCGAGGTGACCGCGTCGAAGCCGGGTGCGGAATCGTCGGCGAACCCGTGCACCTGGATGCCCGGAAGGCGTCGTTTCAGCAATGCGTCGCAGACGGCGTGGAAAACCGTGTCCCGGCGGTGCGCGACATCGGCCGCGATGCCCCGGCCGGCTTCGCGGTGGGCGCCCGCCAGGACCAGGACCCCGCCGGGCGCTCCGCGCAGTATGGCGACGCCGAGATCCTCGCTGTGCGCGTCGGCGACCGGATGCGGGACCTGCACCGACCACCGCGAAGGGGCGGTCAGGTCGACATAGATGCGCCCCCAGCCGCGGGTGGCGGTGCCGTTCCGCGCTGCGTCGGCGAACTCGGCGTACCGGCGGCCGGTGACCCGGTCGGTCAGGGTGCGGATGCGGAAACCGACGTCGGCGAGCCGCTGTTCGGCCTGTGCGTGATGGCCGTCGAGGAACAGACCGACTCCGTCCGCCACCGCCCGCTGCTGTTGCCCGGTGGGTGCGCGGTAGCCGCGGCGCGGTCCCATCCCGGAGGTGAAATCGGCGATGTGCTGCTTCAGGTCAAGGGTGCTCCGCGTGGTGGGGGCCGGATGGTCAGGCTTCTTGGGAGGTTGCCCGCTGCATGCCGTGATGATCGCCATGCTGAGTACGATCATGGCTTTGACCAGCAACGTTCTCGGAAATTTCATCTTTGATGGGTAAGTGTCGGCCATAACTGCATGACAATACTTGGGTGCATATAACCCCTCGTGCGGGCTTCGCGGCTCGCACCACTGCGCTGGCATTGCTCGCGGTGTGCGCCGCGGGATGTGCCGGCTCTGGAGAGAGCAATCCGCCCAGGGCGGAAGGACGTTCGTTCACGGTGGCCGCGGCAGGAGACATCTTGATTCACCCGCAGCTGACCGAGCAGGCGAAAAGAGACGCCAAGAGAACGGCCCGTGGGGTCAAGGGAATTGACTTCAACCCGATCATGGCCGGGATCAAACCGGTCATCAGCAAGGCGGACTTGGGCATCTGCCACTTCGAGCCCGTCGTGGGCAAGCCGGAAGGCCCCTTCCGGTCCTACCCGGACTTTCTCGTCCCCCCACAGATCACCACCACGATCAAGAAAGTCGGCTACGACACCTGCTCCACCGCCTCGAACCACACCCTCGACCACGGTGCGGCAGGGGTGCAACGGACCTTGGACGCCATGGACAAGGCCGGTCTGCGGCACACCGGTTCGGCCCGCAGTGGGGCGGAGGCGGGCAAGCCGCTCATCATGGACGTCAAGGGCGTCAAGGTCGCACAGATCTCCTTTGCCTACGGCTTCAACGGCCGCAAAGCGCCGAAGGACAAGCCCTGGCTGGTCAACCGGACCAGCGTCGAGCAGATCGCAGCAGCGGAGCGGGCCGCCCGCAAGGCCGGGGCCGACGTGGTGATCCTCAGCATCCACTGGGGCCAGGAGCACCGGCCCGACCCGAGCACCCCACAGCTGACCCTGGGCAGGGAGATCGCCGAGAAGACCGGCATCAACCTGGTGATCGGCCATCACGCCCATGTCGTGCAGCCGATGGAGAAGGTGCACGGAACCTGGATCGCGTATGGACTCGGCAACCAGCTTGCCCGCCACGAGACGCCGACCGGCCTGTCAGAGGAAGGCGTGATCGGCTGGTTCAAGTTCACCGAGCGGGGCGGTGACTGGGACGTCCGGGCCCGCTATGTGCCGACGCTCGTCGACATCCCGCCGGAGGAGAAGGATCCCGTCGCCGGCGGGGGCGGCGAGGCGAGCGGGCAACGCGACCACCGGTTGGTGGACGTGGCCGCTGCGCTGCGTGGCCACAAGAAGCTCACCGCGCAGCAACGGGCCCGCTACCTGCTCGCCTTCGAGCGGACCCGCGGCACGATGCTGAACCGCGGCGCCGCCGAAGGCGCTCTCAGGCCGCTCAAGGACATCCCCGGCTGATTCGCCGCCACCCTCTTGCACTGCCGTACTACCAGACGGTCTCAGCCGTTTGGATCTCAGGAAGGGCTGCCCCACGTGCCCCCGCGACCCCCACACACCACCGGCTCACTCCAGGAGGGGAGTTCCCCGTCGGCCGCTCCGCCGACGAAGCTGCGGCACACGGCTCGGCGCAGAGCTGATATGTCACTGCTCGGCGGCGTACGCCCGCCCATTGCCGTCTTGTCGGCCCTGCTGCTCGCCCTGGCTGCCGTCACTGCCCTCAGCCTCGGCAGGGTCGGCCACGACAGGATTCCCGAGGCGGTGCTCACCTCTCAGCAGCAGTTCGCCGAGGACGGCGCCATCGCCATGCGCGCCTCGGTCGACGAGAGCGTCACCGACCTCCGGCGCGCGGCGGGACTCTTCAGTTCGGGTGCCCCGGTCCCGGCCGATGCCGTGCTGGACAAGGTCGGCAGCGCCTACCAGAAGTGGCGCGGCACGGCCGTGATCGAGATCGGGTCGGGCAAGCTCCTCGCCGCACGGGGCGAGAACCTGCCACTGGCGACGATCGACCGCGGAAAGCTGTCCGAGAAGGGCGGGCTCGGCCCGCGCATGGTCCGCCTGGCGAACGGTGAGACCCGCCTGCTCTCCTTTGCCCTGCTCTCCTGGGACGGCCGGCCGCAGCAACTCCTCGTCGCTTCCCGCAGCCTTCGCGTCCCCGGCATCAGCCTCGGCCGGTTCCGGACCATCGCCGTGCTGGACTCGACGGGCGCCATCCTCAGTCGCGGTGGCAGCCGAGAGTCCGAGCAGGACCTCGACGACCCGCAGCGGAAGGCGGCCAAGCGGGCGGACGGCCAGCTGAGGGCGTTCGCCGGGACAGCTGCCGAGAAGGCCCGTCAGCACCCTCTCAAGGCCAGGGAACCAGGTTCCGGGGGCTTTCCGGGGGTGAGCGGGAGCCTCACCGGCGGGGCGTCCAACGGCGAGCGCGCCGCGGCCGGTTATGCCACGCTCGCTCCCGCCCGGCCCGGCGAGAGCACCGTCGCCGGCGGCCTCGGCCTGACGGTTGTCACGATGGTCGACGTGGCTGAGGACCCCTCCCGGGGCGCCGACCCGCTCTTCGGTGTCGCCGCGGCCGGCGCGCTGCTCGTCATCGGCGCGGCTGTCGTGGCCCTGCTTCTCGGCCTCGTGCAGCGCCCGCTGCTCCGGATCTTCCTGGAGAGCCGCCGGCTTGCCGGAGGCGAGCTGCAGCGGCCGGTGAGCGTACCCGCATACGGAGAGGCGGCCCGGGTCGGCCACGCACTGGAACGTCTGCGGCGCCAGCTCCTCGGCGCACCGCAGGGGACGAGCGGCCCCGCAACCCCGCGGCGGCTGCGCCGGATCGGTGCCCGAGGCCTGACGGCCGCGTGTGCCGTACTCCTGCTCGCCTGGTCCGCCCCACTCGCGCTGTCCCTGAACCACACCGACTCGAAGGCCGTCATTCCGCAGCAGATCGTCAACGACCAGCGCGAGCGCACCGACACCCTGGCCGACCGGGTCCGGCGGGCCCTCGACGAAGGCCATACCGACCTCGTCTCGGTGGCGTCCCTGATCGGCGACCGCACCTCGCCGGACCAGATGGCCACGGTCCTGGAGCGCACCCTTCAGGAGCACCCGCGTTATGCGTCGCTGTACCTCCTCGGTGCCGACGGAAAGGTACTGGCCCGGGCCGGCGGCACTCCGCATCACCCGGCCGGCAAGGGCCCGGGCACTCGAGGGGTCACTGTGCTCAACGAGGGGGGCAAGGAGCCGGTCGTGGCCGGCTATGTCGAGGTGCCGGGCCGGAAGGGTGCCGCCGTGGCCGGTGAGTTCCGGGTCGACTTCTTCAATTCGCTGCTCAAGCGGCCCGGCCTCGGCGAGGTCCGGGTGGTCGACGACAAGCGCCGGACACTCGGTGGCAACACCGGCTACCGCGCCTTCGAGAAGCTGCCCTCCGAGCGGATCGACACCCTCGTGCAGGGGACGCGCGCCAGAGCCGGCGCGAGCCTGCGGCCCGGCGCGCTCCTCGACCGCGACGGCAGCAACGTCCAGATCGCGGCGGCGGCCCCGTTCAACGGCGGCGGCGTGGCGAAGTCGCTGAACTGGACGGTGGTCAGCTGGAAGCCCGCTGAAGGGCTTGCCATCCCCGAGTACACCGTGCAGAACCACACCGTGCTGGCCGGGCTGCTCGGCCTCACTGCTGCCGCCGCCTGTCTCGGCTGGCTGCACATCGTGGTGGCGCGCCCGCTGCGCACCCTGGCCGCGCAGGCCGAGGCGCTCGCCGACGGGGACCGTCGCACCGTGCTCTACCCACGCCATCACGACGAAGTCGGCGCCGTCGTCCGCAGCCTGGAGCTGATCCGGCAGGAGCTCCAGGAGCAGCGCAAGCGGGACAGTGCCCCTCTGGCCGGAAGGAACTGACGGACCGTGCTCTTCCTCTACACCGTTCTCGTCGCGTGCTGCGCGATCCTGCTGATCGCCGGAATCATCGAGCAGCGACGGCACTTCAGCAATCTGGAGCACATCACCACCCGGGTGCTCGTCAACGGCATCCGCGGCAAGAGCTCCATCACCCGGCTGTGCGCGGGTGCGCTGCGAGGTGGCGGGCTGACCACCGTGGCCAAGACGACCGGTACCGCGGCCCGGTTCATCCACCCGGACGCCACCGAGGAGCCGGTCTACCGCAAGTTCGGCATTGCCAACGTGGTCGAGCAGATCGGCATCGTCCGGCGGGCCGCCGCGTACCACCCGGACGCCCTGGTGATCGAGTGCATGGCCGTCATGCCGGCACTGCAGGAGATCAACCAGTCCAAGCTGATCCGGTCCACCATCGGTGTCCTGTGCAATGTCCGCGAGGACCATCTGGCCGAGATGGGGCCCACCCTCGACGATGTCGCCCGCTCGCTGTCCCGCTCCATGCCGGAGGGCGGTATCTGTGTGACCGCCGAGCAGGACCGGTTCCACATTCTCCAGGAGGAGGCGGACGCCCGCGACTGCCGGCTGATTTACGCCGATCCCGGGACCGTGACCGATGAGGAGTTGCGCGGCTTCAGCTGGTTCACCTTCAAGGAGAACGTGGCCATCGCGCTGACCGTCGCGGAACTGCTCGGTGTGGACCGCGAGGTCGCATTGCAGGGCATGTACGACGCTCCGCCGGACCCGGGGGTCCTCTCCGTCGAGCGGTACCGCACACCCGATGGCAAGCGGCTGCGGTTCGCGAATGTCTTCGCCGCGAACGACCCCGAGTCGACGTTGATGAACATCCGTCAGCTGCTCGACCTGGGCGCGATCCACCGACCCCTGAACGTCGTGATCAACTGCCGCCCCGACCGTGTCGAGCGCAACGGCCAGATGGGCGAGATCATCCCCGAACTCGAACCCGACAAGGTCTTCGTGATCGGACATCCGGCCAGGAGCGCGATCGATGCGATCCCCGCCGCGTGGCGCTCCCGTGTGGTGGACCTCGGCGGCGACCGCCGCGGCCCCGAGGAGTTCATGGCTCAGATAGTGAGCCACCTCGGTCCGGACTCGTCGCTGGTCGCCGTCGGCAACATCCACGGCCAGGGCGAGCACCTGCTGGAGCAGCTGGCCGAACTTCCCGCGGACGAAGGGCCCGACGGCGTTCCGCAGCACACCCAGGACGGCCCGGCGGACTCCGCGGAACGCCCCGCGCCCCCTGCCGACCGGTCCACGGGCCACCCACCGGCCCACGAGTCCCGCCCTCACCAACCGTTCGTACCGCAGCAGCACCCGCACGCCGATTCGTGGCAGAGCTCAGGAGAGCACCCTTGATCCCCGCCGTCCTCACACCCGAGATCGCCGCTATCGGCATCGCCCTCGGGCTCATGTTCTCGCTCGTCTGCTACCTGACGACCAACCTCTCACCAGGCGGCATGATCACCCCCGGCTGGCTTGCGCTGACGCTGGTGGAGGATCTCCAGCGGGCCGCGATGGTCGTGGGCGTGACGGTCCTGACGTACCTCGCCACCCTGTTGGTGCAGCGGGTCGCGATCCTCTACGGCAAGCGGCTGTTCGCGGCTGTCGTGCTGATCGGTGTCGTGATCAACGGCACGCTGATGATCGTGCTGCAACTCGAGTTCCCGCTGATGTACACGAATCAGACCCTCGGGTTCATCGTCCCCGGTCTGATCGCCTACCAGCTGGTCCGCCAGCCGAAGGGACCGACCGTGCTGGCCACCGGCTCGGTGACGCTCATGGCCTATGTCGTGCTGGCCGCCGGAATTCTGCTCGGCGTCATGCCGTCCGCCTGACCGAACGATTCGGAGCCGATCCTGTGAGCGCCAAGACCCAGCGCGGCCGTCGCCGCGTTCTGCACGCCGTGACCGTGACCGCCCTGCTCGCCGGCAGTGCATACCTCACCGTGGCACTTCGCACGGCGGAGCAGACCGCGACACCTGCCATACCGGCGGTCACCGATGAAGCCGGCCTCAAGTCGCCCCTTACCCGAGGGCTCTCCGGAGACCTGACCTGGGAGCGGCTCCGCAGTCCGGCCCGCTCCGTGCTGCGCGGCGAGAAGGGCGAGGTGTTCGCCACCTTCACCGACGGGGCCCGCACCGCCACCCTCACCGGCCGGAGCCGCACCTTCACCGAGCCCGCCGCCACCACGTCCCGGATCGTCACCGACAACTGGGTCCGGATGATGCCGGAACCCTGGCGGAAGGGTGCCGAGAAGGAGAAGTGGTTCAAGGACTGGTTCAAGGACAACTTCGGCAGCGAGAAGGACGATCTCTTCGCGATGGCCTTCCAATACGTCGCCCAGGCCCCGGCGAAGCAAGACGCCGCAGGGGTCAGGTACGCGGGCGACGCGAACTACGGGCCGATCGCTGCGCATGGCGGGTCCGGCGCCGGCCAACGGCTTGAGGAGTCCGACTTCTACGACTACCTGGGCATCCCGTACACCTTCCGGGACGGCACCTCGATGCAGCCCGAGAGGGCACGGGCGCGGTCCATGGACTGCTCCGGCTTCATCCGGGCGGTGCTGGGCTACCGCGCCGGCTACCCCCTGAGGGCCGACGACAGAAGGGGCGACGGCCTGCCCCGTACGGCCAACGGGATGGCCCGCTCCGGACTCGGTGCCGACGTCGTGCCGCTGACCGGCTCCGCGCCGGCCTTCGCCAGGCCGGCTTCGATCGATCTGCTCCAGCCCGGCGACCTGGTGTTCTTCAAGCTGGAGGCCCGGACCGAGAAGCGTCTCGACCACGTCGGCATGTATCTGGGCAACGACTCCGACGGGCACCAGGTCTTCCTCTCAAGCCGGCAAGAGGTCAACGGCCCGACCATCGGAGACAAGGGCGGTACGTCGCGGCTGGACGGAAACGGCTACTACGCCAGGGCGTTGCGCAGCGCCAAGCGCCTGTAACGGAATCCCGGGAGGGCGGACATCTGTCAATGAAGGTTGACAGGACTTCGGATGTCAACCTAGATTGACATCCATGACCGATGCAACGGATCTCGCCGAGCGGGCCGGTGACCGGGACCCCCGGGTGGGGCTCCGCGCCGTGGCCGCGCTCCGCCGGCTCCTGGAGCAGCTCGAAGCCGTGCAGGTGCGCAGCGCCCGCGCGAAGGGCTGGTCGTGGCAGGAGATCGCGGCGGAGCTGGGTGTCAGCAGGCAGGCAGTGCACAAGAAGCACGGGAGGCGCTGATGTTCGAGAAGTTCACGGCCGGGGCGCGCGCGGTGGTGCGCGGCGCGGCGGAGCAGGCGGACCGTACGGGGAGCGGCGCGATCGGCGAACCGGAGCTGCTGCTCGCACTGCTGGAGCGGACGGATTCCCCGGCCGCCGGGGTGCTCGCCGCACTCGGTGTCCACGAGCGGCGGAAGTCGGTGGCGCAGGCCCTGGCGGAGGTACGCCGCCGCGGCGGGGTGACCGCGGCGGACGCGGCGGCGCTGGCCGGGGTGGGGATCGATATCGACGCGATCGTGACGCGGGTGGAGGAGGCCCACGGGGTGGGCGCGCTGGCCGCCGACGGGACGGCCGGGCGCCGGAAGCGGGTGCGCCGGCCGTTCACCGCCGAGGCCAGGGCCGTACTGGAGCGCGCCCTGCGGATCGCGGTCGGCCGGGGCGAGCGGTCGCTCGGCGATGAGCATCTGCTGCTCGCGCTGACCGCCGGGCCCGGACCGGCCGGGGCGGTGCTCGCCGAGCACGGGGTGACGCACGACGCGGTGGTGCGGCTGCTGGACGAGACGCGGGGCCGGCGCGCGAGTTGAGCCGGTGGGCGGCCCCGTGAGGGGAGGGACCGCCCCGTAAATCGTCCGGCGGGCCTCTGCGACACCCCTGCGGGCCCGCCCTTACAGGTGGCCGACCTTCACCCTCCCGATGCCCAGGGTGCTGTGCCGGGGGAGATAGCCGGCCTCGAAGACCGCGCAGAGGAGCGGGGTGAGCAGCTGCGCCAGCCGTTCGGCGCGGGAGTGGCCCAGCGCCCGCCACGGTCCGGCCGCCAGCCGGTCGGTGGTCCGCTCGATCGCCTCGCGCTCCTTGTGGGCGCGGTCCGTCGCGGTGCCGTCCGGGGCGATCCAGCCACGGGCGGCGAGGCGGTGCCGGGCATCGCTCCACTCCTGTGCGCTCCAGCCGCGCCCGACGAAATCGGCGGCCGGCGCGGCACCGATCGCGGCGAATGACACCAGGGCCTCGCACGGGTCGAGTTCGCAGGTCAGCAGGGCCGCCAGATGGCCGTCGCCGCGGTGCTCGCGCAGCACGGTCGCGGCCTGCCAGAGGACCAGATGGGGCGCGTCCGGCCAGGGCAGATCGCGGTTGGCGGCGGCCAGCGGGCGGGCGGCGGTACCGGCGTTCTCGGCGGCCTGGCGGGCGAGTCCGGCCGCCTCGGTGAGCTGGGCGGTGGTCAGCCGCCCGTCGACGAGGGCGGTCAGCGCCCGGTCCATCGCCACCAGCCGGGCGTCCAGCACCTTGGCCGGTTCCGCGACGGTCCAGATCCGGGGGAGGTACCGGGTGATCATCCGCGGGCTGAAGGTGTAGTACGTCGCGGCGACCAGCTCGGGCCCGGCGGCGCCCAGCGGAGCCGTACGCCAGGCGAAATAGCTGGGCCAGCGGGAGGCGACCTCATGGCCGAGGCCGGCGGCGACCTGGCGTGCCTCGGGGGCGAAGTACAGGGTGGCGTGCAGTGGCTCCAGCAGGTGCCACATCCGGCGGGCGACCGCAAGGTATTCCGACATCGCTTTCCCTCATGGCCTTCACGATGCGTGCGCAGACGGGAGACGTGGACCGTGGTCCGGAACACGGCCGTCGGCCCCGCGGAACCGGGCAGCTGGGGCTCCCTGGAACCCGGTGCCGGACGAAAAGCCGTGCGAAGTAGTGACTTCCCCGATTACGCCGCGTGAATCCAGACCGCAGATGGCAACTGTGGGTAACAGAAGGCCGGTTGGGGGATTCCGGTTCCGGCCGCCGCGGGGCCGGTGGCTCACCACCCCCTCGTGCAACGGAAATTCGGTCGAACCCGGACGGCCGCGCCCGTACGGTGACCCGGTCGCGGTCCAGGGGGGCCGGGCCGTACGACGCGAGGAAGTGAGCGGCAGATGGCACAGCACGGATGGGCCGACGAGGGATTCGGGGCGGTCGCGGACGCCTTTGCCCGGAATTTTGCCGAGGGCCGTGAACTCGGTTCCGCCGTGGCCGTGTTCGCCGGCGGGCGCAAGGTCGTCGACCTGTGGGGCGGGACCGCCGACGGCCGGACCGGGCGGGCCTGGGACGAGGACACCGTCCTGCCCGTCATGTCCGTCGCCAAGGGCCTGATCAGTGTCTGTGCCCATCTGCTTGCCCAGCAGGGGACGTTGGACCTCGACGCCCCGGTGGCCGACCACTGGCCGGAGTTCGCCCAGCGGGGCAAGGAGGCGATCACCTCCCGGATGGTGCTCGCCAACACCGCCGGAATCCCGCTAGTCGAGCGGCAGTTGACCTTCGAGGAGCTGACCCGGTGGACGCCGGTGATCCGCGCCCTGGAGGAGCAGCAGGTCCTGTATGAGCCCGGCACCGCGTTCGAGTACCACGCGCACGCCTTCGGCTTCCTCATCGGTGAGCTGATCCGGCGGCTGACCGGCCGTACGCCCGGCAGGTACTTCCGCGAGACCATCGGCGACGCACTGGGGCTGCGGACCTGGATCGGGCTGCCGCAGGAGGAGGTGCCGCGGCTGGCCCGGCTCGCCGAGGCCGCGGGGCGCTCCCCGTTGCCGAGCGCCGACCTGCTGCCCATGCGGGCCCTGACGATGAACGGTGTGCTGCCCTTCCCCGGTCTCGATGATCCGCACGGCTACAACTCGCCCGCCCTGCTGACCGCCGAATTCCCCGGTGCGGGCGCGGTGTCGAGCGCCCGCGGGCTGGCGGCCCTGTACGCGGCGGTCGCGACCGGTGTGGACGGTGCGCCGCGGCTGCTCGGCGCCGACACCGTGACCGACGCGGTCCGGCAGGTGTCGGGCGGTGCGTCCTGGTCGGGGTTCCCGGACCTCGGCGCCCGCTGGGGCAGCGGCTTCCTCATCGACTCGCCGTTCCGCCGGCTGCTCGGCGCGCGCTCCTTCGGCAACAGCGGCGCGGGCGGTCAATTCGCCTTCGGCGACGACGAGTTCGGCGTCGGCTTCGCCTACACCGCCAACCTGATGGGCGCCGGTGCAGACCCGCGGGTCGACCGGCTCATCGGCGCGGTACGGACCTGCGTCGGGGCGCCGGAGCCCGCGGAGCCGGTGGCCGGGAGCTAGGGGGACAGGCCCTGGGGCGGTCGCGGGGAGAGCTGAGCGGACCGCCGCGGCGGGGCGGGCGCACCCTGAGGCGCCCGCCCCGCCGCGGGGTGTCGCGAGCCGTCGTCCCTGCCCGGCGGGCCCGGCGGCTCAGTCGTCCGGGTCGGTGTGGGACGCGTACTGCTCCGGGTGGCGCAGCAGGGCGCCGATATGGGCGGCGGCCGTCGACAGCCGGCGGCGGGACTCCCTGAGCTGTGCGGCCGTGACCCCGTGATCGCGCGCCGCGTCCCGCAGATCGTCGCGGAAGCGGTCCAGCAGCCGGTCGAAGTCCCGGACGGGGTCGTCACCGGCCGGTTCCTTCGCCCACTCCGGGGCCGGCGGGGCCTCGGCCGCCGCGTCCTGACCAGGGGTTTCCCCGGCCTGATCGACGCGCTCGACAGTCACCTTCGTCCCGTTGTCCCGGCCGGTCCGCCCGGCCGCGCCCGGCTCGCCGTCGCTCCGCCGGGCGTCGGACGGACCGCCGGTGAAGCGGCCGACCTCGCGGGACACCTCGGACAGCGCCTCGCGCACCGCGCCCGACCAGTCGCCCGACCGCACCGCCCCCTGGGCCTGCTCCTGGACGCGCTTGAGGACCCGCTGGACCTCCTCGCGCGCGAACACCTGGGCGTCCCTGGCCTGCTTACGGGCCCGCTGGGCGTCCTGCTTGGCGCGCCGGCTCTCCTCCTTGGCCCGCCGGGCCTGCTCCTTCCACTCCTCCTTGGCGCGGCGGAACTCCTCCTTCGCCTGCTGCCAGGACTCCTTGTCGCCGAACGCGCCGTCGAAGTAGTCGGCGGCGTCCGGGTACGGCCGCCCGCCGGCGCCGTCCCCGGCGTCCGCGGTCCCGTCACCGGTCCGCCCGGCCGTTCCGGAGCCCCGGGCGTCCCGGCGGGCCTGCTGGGCGGCTTCCCGGATCTCGCGGCGCAGATCCCGCGCCGAACCGCTGACGTCCTCCCGGATATCGGAGGCGAGCGCGGCGACCGACTCCCGGATCTCCAGTTCGAGGTCGGCCAACTCGCCGCCACGGTCGGCGAGTTCGGCCCGGCCGGCGTCGGTGAGCGAGTAGACCTTGCGGCCGCCCTCGGTCGTGTGCGTCACCAGTCCCTCGGCCGCCATCTTGGCCAGCCGGGGGTAGACCGTGCCGGCGGAGGGGGCGTAGAGGCCCTGGAAACGTTCCTCCAGGAGGCGGATGATCTCGTAGCCGTGCCGCGGGGCCTCGTCCAGCAGCTTGAGGAGGTAGAGGCGGAGGCGGCCATGGGCGAAGACGGGGGGCATGCTCAGAGCACCTTCTTCTCGGCGGGCGGGTCGGTGGGGGAGTCCCCCTGCGGGCCGGGGGCCGGGCCGCCGCCGGGGCCGTCCGGCCGGTCCTCGTCCTCGAAGGCGGGGCGGCGGAGCAGGGCCAGACCGCCGGAGACGGTGGTGACCTTGAGGGTGCCGGTGCCCGCGCCGAGCGCGCCGGTGATCTTCTTGGCGCCCCACCGGCCGGTGACCCGCAGCGCGTCGAAGGCGTTGGAGACCGTGCCGCTCGCGGTGTTGGCCTCCACCGTGGCGTCGGCCGGGTCGGGCAGCCGGATGGCGACCTCCCCGGAGACCGTGGTCAGCGCGATGTCCGCGCCCTGGGCGGGGTCCAGGTCCATGACCATGTCGCCGCTGACGGAGTCCGCGCGCACCGTCCCGCCCGCCCCGTCGATGACCGTCAGATCCCCCGAGACGGAGTGGAACCGCAGATCGCCGGTGACCGACTGCACCTCGACATTGCCGGAGACGGTGTCGGCCTGCACCCTGCCGGTCAGCCCGACGAGCGTGGCGTCACCGGAGACCCCGCGGACGTCCGTGCGCCCCGAGATGCCGGAGACCACCGCGGCGGCCCCGACCACGCCGACCTCGACGCGGGTGCCGGCCGGCACCGTCACCGAGATCACCGCGCTGCGGTTCCAGCCCTTGCGTTCCAGGAACTTCAGGAAGCCCTGCCAGGGCAGATCGTCGTAGGCGACCGAGAGGGTGCCGTGGTCGCACGAGACGGTCAGCGGTGGGCCGTGCAGCTCGCTGACCTCCACACGGGCCGGACTGCCATCCGAGGTGCCGACGACGTTGACGGTGCCGCCGACCACGCGCACGTTCAGGGCGTCGAGGGGGTCGGAGATCTCCAGCGTGCGTGGCTCGGCCACCTGCATCGGTCGCGACCACTCGCTCCGGGCTGACATTCCTGGCCTCCCCTGGATAGCCACACACGCAACATATCGCGTCTCGTGAGGACACGATATATCGCGGATCGGCGAAGTCAAGCGCCGGTCCCACGCACGGGTGACGGTCGCCGCCGGGAGCGACCGCGCGCCGTGGAAGGGGAGTCCTCGTCGGTGACCACCGCTGTCACGGCGTATGCCGTAGAGGAGTTCGGCGAGCCGGGCGGGCAGCTTCAAGAAGGCCGCGAAGCGCAACCATGCGACCGAGGGGAAGATCGTCAACGCCCTGGCGGTGTGCGGGCACGCGCGTCACCGGGCGGAGATCCGGCACGCCCTCGACGCCGCCCGGAACCACATCCAGGGCGCCGAACACCACAACAAGAAGGCCTGCATCGAGCACGACCGGCCGTATGGGCGGGCAGCCCTCAACGGCGAGTACGACGCGCAGCGCCGTCTGCGCGACGCGGCCCGCTACTCCTGATCCAGGGTTCCGCCACGACGGTCCGCCTCCCTCCCAGGGGCGGACCGTCCGCGCACTATCCGGCCACCGGAGAGCCGGAGCGACGCGGCCCCGGCCCGCTCCCCGGCGGCCTACTCGTCCTCGTCCTCGTCGTCCAGGCGGGCCAGCCAGGTGGCCAGCCGCTCCACCGGTACCTCGAAGTCCGGATTGAGGTCGACGAAGGTACGCAGCTGGTCAGCCACCCACGCCAGGGTGACCTCCTCCTCGCCGCGCCGGTTCTCCAGCTCCTCGATGCCACGGTCAGTGAAATACACGCGCTCTCCACCAGGGGTCATGGGTGATTCCCGGCCAGGATAGGCAGGCTCACGGACCTCTCGCGCCACAGACGCCCGACGGCTAGCCTGATCACCTGTCAACGGTCCTGCGGCAATTGGGAAATTGCCGCCCACGGGGCGCAGGAGGCCGTGATGCAAGATCGCGCACAGCGCATCGAACTTCCCGACGGTACGGAAGTCTGGGCCCGGGTCTCCCGGCTCGACACCCCGGCACCGGACGGGACGGACGACGCGGACGGGGAATTCGAGGACGTCGGCGCCTGGGACGCGCTCGGGGCCCGGGTCGAGGGGCTCCGCGAGGTGATCGGCGGGGTCGCCGCCAGCGTCCGGCAGGCCACCGAACGGGTCGCGCCGCACGAGACCAGTGTGACCTTCGGCGTGGAGCTGTCGGCCAAGCCGGGTAAGGCCGTCGCCCTGCTCGCGGACGGCGAGGCGAAGAGCAACCTCTCCGTCACCCTCACCTGGCGGCGCGAGGACCGGGCGCCGACCGGGGACGCGCCACACGAACCGCATCCCGCCGACCGCCGGGAGCCGGACGATTCGAGCCGCTGATGTCGACCTCCGAGGGCCGGGCCGCCGGCCGCGGTGACCGCGCCCGCTACACACAGCTCCTCGACCACGCCGGACGCACCACCGTCGCCCTGCGCGCCGCCCCGGGCGGGGCCGCCGCCCGCCCGTGGGGCAGCGGCGTGCTGATCGCCCCGGGATGGGTGCTGACCTGCGCCCATGTGCTCGCGGCGAGCGACGGGCGGCGCCGCGAGACGGGCCCGGACGGGGTCTTCGGCGTCACCTTCGACGGCCGGGTGGTGCCCGCCCGGCTCGCCTACGACCTGAGCCGCCCCGACCCGGCCGCCGGGCCCGCCGCCGCCCGCGCCGACCTCGCCCTGGTCCAGCTGCTCGACCTGGAGACCGACCACCCCTGCGCCTGGCTCAGCGATCAGCCGGCGACGCTCCTGGAGGACGCTTACATCTTCCGCGGCCACGACGCGTCGGGCGCGGTGACCCAAGGGGACGGCGACGCGGGCACGGGTCACCGGGGGGAACGCGTCGTACGGGAGGCCGGCGGCGCGGGTGACCCGCAGGACGGGAGCCCCGGGCCCGAGCCGGGCGGCGGACGCGGCACCCGGGGGCGCGCCGAGCACACGGCGCCCGCCGGTCCACGCGCCCCCGCACCCCCCATCGACCCCTTCATCGCGGTCCGTTTCGGCGCCCGCGACGCCCGGGGTCTCCAGTTCGGCAGCGATGTCCGGGTCTCACCGGGCGCCTCCGGCGGGCCGCTGCTCGACTGCGACCGCGGTGAGGTGGTCGGCATCGTCAAGGGCCGCCACCAACAGGACCATGTCGGGCTGGCGGTGCCGGTCACGGCGCTGCGCGGGCTCGGGCCGGAACACCTGGTCGCGGGCGCCGAGGGCCTGGGGCCCGACCCGTACCACGCGCTGATGAGCCTGCACGACCGCTGGCACTGGGCCGGTCAGGATCTCGGCCGGACCGCCGGGCCCACCTGGTTCGACGCCCAGCACATGATCATGGCGGGCCGGGGCCGTCTGTGGGGCGTCCAGGAGCGGCTCCAGGCGCTCGACCTGCTCGCCCGGCTGCCCGCACCGCGCGATCCGCTGGTCGTGGAGGCCGCGGTCGGCGAGGTGCTGGAGCGCGGCGAGCGGCCCGGGGCCTGGCTGCTGCGTACCTGGCGGGACGGGCACGGCGCCCTCTACCAGGGCAGCGACCCGTACACCGAGCTGCGCGCCTTTGTGCACTATCTGCGGATCGTGGCGCAGCTGACCGCCGACGAGGTGCGCGACGCCCCGGGCGACGAGGCCGCCGCGGTCCGCGAACAGGCCGCCAGGCTCGCGGAGTTCGTGCAGGCCAAAGCGGTGGTTCTGCAGCCGCAGGACCGCCGGAGGATAGGACCCGTACGCCGCCGGCCGCGCTCCGTGCTCGTCGAGTTCGAGCCGCTCTTCTACGACGAGGGCGGGCAGGAGCTGTTCAACTGGTCGGTCAGCGAGGGCTACGGCCAGGGTCAGTGGCTGCGGGTGGACGTCCAGGAGTCGGCCGGCGGGGTGCCGTTCGAGCAGGCGCGGGAGCAGGTGCTGCGGCGGCTCGGCGGGCGGCTGCTGCGGGCCGACGGGGACGCCGGGCCGAATGCCCGGGTACGCCTGGAGGTCGCCGTCCCCGAAGGGCGCTGGGACACCGCCGCCGGCCAGTGGGAGGTGGCGGCCTCGACCCGGCGCACCGCCCGGCTGCGGCCGGTGGGCCCCGGGCGCGCGGTGATCCTGCGCGACCAGGGGCGGCGCGAACAGGTCGACCCGGCCTGGCTGCGCCGCTGGCAGGGCCTGGCCGCCGCCCGTGAGCTCCAGGCCCTGCGCATCCCGCCGCGGCCGGGCGCCGACGCCCGGTCCGGTTCCGCCGAGGCGATCTGGCGGCTGCTGGAGACGGCCGGCGAGGGCGCGCTGCCGGCGCTGTGCCACACCGTCGCCGACGGGTTCGGCCGGGACGCGGTCGGCGTCGCCCTGGACACCGGCTTCCCGGCCGGGCTGTGGCCCGCCCACGGGCACGGCGAGGAGCGGGACTGCGACGCCGGCTGCGAGGAGTTCCACCGCGGGGTGCGGGAGCTGCTCCAGGGGTCGGGCGGGGTGGCCCGGCTCCCCGAACTGGTCCGGCAGCTGCGGGCCAAGGCCGCGGAGGCCGCGGAGGAGGGCACGCACTGGGCGCGCGATCTGGTGCTCCTCTACGACGACCCGGAAGACCCGATTCCGCCGCTCTTCACGGACCGCCCCCAGATGTCGCCGCGATGAGGAGTACGGGGCGCCGCCCCCTGGCGCTCCGGGCGCCGTGTACGCCCCGTACACCTCGCACGCGCCCGGTGCCCGGCCGGGCGGCATCCGCCCCTGCTGCGGCAAGTCACGCCCCGTACCTGGCACTTGAGCGCCCGCGATGCCCGCGCGGGAGACCGGAAACCGCCCCGTGTGCTTCCGTCCGGGTGGGTACTGTCATAGCGTCGTGGAAGACTTGTTCGTGAGGACGCGACTGCGTGATGGTGGGTGGCGGACGCGGGGGGAGGCCGAGCGGATGCCGAGATCTCCGGCGGTCCGCCATGACCCTCACTCCTGACCGAGGCCTGGCCGGCGACGAGGAGTTCCGACGTGAGCGACTGGCTCATCTACCGTGGCGCGGGGGCACCGCACGACGGAATTGAGCATCTTCCGCCGCCGCCCCCCTGGCGCGATTTCGACGGCGGCCCCCTCGTGGCGCCGCCGGCCGCCCTCGACCCCTCTTCCGAGCGCAGGCTCGGCGTGCAGCACCGGGAGGCCAGCCACCACCGCCCCGGCGAGACCGAGCGAGAGCTGGTCAACGCCGCCCTCTATCTGCGCCGCCCGCTGCTGGTGACCGGCGCACCGGGCAGCGGCAAGAGCACCCTGGCCCATTCGGTCGCCTACGAGCTGGGCCTCGGCCGGGTCCTCGGCTGGCCGGTCGTCAGCCGCAGCACGCTCCGTGACGGTCTGTACGACTACGACGCCATCGGCCGCCTCCAGGACCTCCAGATCGCCCGCGCCGCCCCGGCTGCCGCGGACGACGCGGCGGCGCCCGGCCCGGACCCCACCGACGAACCGGGCGGCGGTATCGGCCGCTATATCCGCCTCGGCCCGCTGGGCACGGCGCTGCTGCCGGCCGCCCGGCCCCGGGTGCTGCTCGTCGACGAGCTGGACAAGAGCGATATCGATCTGCCCAATGACCTCCTCAATGTGCTGGAGGAAGGGGAGTTCAGGATTCCGGAGCTGGAGCGGCTGGCCGGATCCGCCCCCGAGGTGGAGGTGCTCAGCGACGACGGCACCCGGGTCACGGTGCGCGACGGCCGGGTGCGCTGCCGTGCCTTCCCCTTCATCGTCCTCACCAGCAACGGCGAACGGGACTTCCCGGCGCCGCTGTTGCGCCGCTGCATCCACCTCCACATCCCGGTGCCCGACAAGGAGCGGCTCGCCGCCATGGTGCGGGCGCACTTCGGCGAGGGGGCGGCGGAGCGCTACGAAGCGGTGATCGACCGCTTCCTGGACCGCGAGCCCGGCGATGTCCGCGCCGTCGACCAGCTCTTCAACGCCATCCACCTGACCCAGAGAGCGGGCTGGACGGACGAGGACGAGGAGGAGACGCGCCGGCGTCTGACGGCGGAGCTGATGCGGCCTCTTGACCGGACGAGGTGAGTCCGGTGCCCCCCGGGGAGCCCGGCCCGGGCCCCCTCGACGAACTCGTCGCCCGGCTGACCGCGGCGGGGCTGCCGGCCGACGCCCGCGGGATGGCCGATGCCCTCTGGCTCGCCCAGTGGATCACCCCGGGCCCCTCGCGGGCCCAGAGCGCCGCGGATGCCGGGCCCACCCACGGGGACCCTCCGGACCGTACAGATTCAGCCACATTCCGGGTGGGACCTTCCGCATCCGCTGAGTCCGCGGGGACGGGTGGGGCGGCACCGGACGGCAGTGGTACCGAAACGGCGGACGGTGACCCCGCGCCGCCCGTGCTCCAGGAGGGCGCCCGGCGCCGGGTCGCGGAGCTGCTGCCCACCCGTGACCCGGGGGACGCGCGCTTCCCCGACCCGGACCGACAGCGCCTGGGCGAGGTCGCGGTCCCGATCGCCTCCGCGTTCCCCGGACTGCTGCCGCTCCAGCGCGCGTTGCGGCCCATTCAGCGCTACCGCCCGCCGGTCGCCCCGGTCCCCCGGCGGCTGGACGAGCCCGCCACCGCCGAGCTCTCCGCCCACGCCGAAATGATCATCCCGGTGCTCCGCGGGGTGCACCGCCGGGCGGCCGGTCTGCGGCTCCTGATGGACGGCTCGTCCTCGATGGCCGTCTGGGAACAGATGCTGCACGACCTGCGCCAGGTCTGTGAGCGGGTGGGCGCCTTCCGCGATGTCACCGTGCACTACCTGCATCCGCACGGCCCGGACGTGGGCGTCGCGGCGGCCCCGGGCCCCGGCCGCCCGTTGCGCCCCGCCGACCAGCTGCACGACCCGACGGGCCATCACCTCACCCTCGTCGTCAGCGACTGCGCGGGCCCCCTCTGGCGGGACGGCCGGATGCAGCGGCTGCTCTACCGCTGGGCGGCCGACGCCCCGCTCGCCGTGGTCCAGCCGCTGCCGCAGCGGATGTGGGCGCGCACGCTGCTGCCCGCCGTCGCCGGCACCCTCGTCCGCCGCCAGGGCCCCTACCAGGCCCTCGGTTTCCGCCCGGCCCGGCGCCGCCGCCGTCCCGCCGGACCTCCGGGCGCCGCCGAAGCGCCCCGCGAGCGCGCCGTTCCGGTGCTGTCCGCCACCCCGTCCGCCCTCGGCTCCTGGGCCCGGCTGGCCGCCGCCGACGCCGGTCTCTCGCTGCGCGGCGCGGCCTCCGTCGTCCGGGCCGACCACGGCGCCGGGCATCCGGCCGGACCGCCGCCCGCGTCCGGGACGGCCGCGCCGGCCCGTATGGTCCGCGAGTTCGACCAGCAGGCCTCACCGGCCGCCCGGCTGCTCGCCGTGCATCTGTCGGCCGTGCCGCTCGCGCTGCCCGTCATCCAGCTCGTCCAGCGCGCGATGCTGCCGCAGACCGGCCCGGCCGAGCTGGCGGAGGTGCTGCTCAGCGGCCTGGTCACGCAACTCCTGCCGGACGAGCGGCCGTCGGGGGAGCAGGCCGGGGTGAGCGGCCCCTGGTACGACTTCGTGCCCGGTGTACGCGATGAACTCCTCGCCCGGCTCAGTGCGGGGGAGGCGGCCCTGGTGCTCAAGCACTGCTCGCTCTACGTCGAGCGCACCTTCGGCCGCAGCGCCCGCAACTTCCCGGCCGTCGCGGTCGCCATGCTCTCCGGCAGCGGCCGGGAGCCCGAGACCGGCCAGCGGGCCGTCCCCGAACCCTTCGCCCGGGTCTCGGAACGGGTGCTGCGCCGCTTCGAACCCGCCTTGCGCCCGCCCGCCCGGCGGCCGTACGCGACCGACGGGCCCGCCGCGGAAGGCGCGGCCCTCCTGGAGCGCTACGAGCAGGACCGTGCCGGCCGGGATCTGATCGAGGCGGTCCGGCTGCTGCGCGCCGCCACCGAACGCCTGCCGGTAGCCGGCACCGACCTCGCCCGCGCACTGCTGCACGCCTGGGCGACCTGGCGCCAGCCGGACGCCCTGGAGGAGGCGGAGCGCGCGGCCCGGGGCGCCGAACGGGCCACCGCGGGCGAGCCCGTCGATGACCTGGAAGGTGCCGCGGCGGGCCGGGAGGCCGAGCGCACCCGGGCGCTGATCGTGCTCGGCCGGGTCGGCCACGCCCGCGCCCGGGAGCGCCGCGCGGCCGGCACCCCCGCCGAGGAGCGCACCGCGCTCGCCGACGCCGCCCGCCATCTGCACGCCGCCTGCGGGCTGATGAGCCTGCTGGACCCCCGCGTCCTGGAGAGCATGGTGTTACGCACCGAGGTCCTGCGCCGCCTGGCCGCCCTGCCGCCCGTACCGAGCACCGAGGGGGCGACCGACCCCGACCCGCTCGACGAGGCGGAACGCTCCCTCACCACGCTCCTCGACCAGTGGCCCAGCGGAGAGCAGGTGCCGGGCGAGGTCTATGCGGCCCGCGGCGGTGTGCTGCTCGACCAGGCCCGGCGGGCCGCCCGCGGCGACACCGCGGGGCCGCGCCCGGCCGAGGCGCTCGCCGTCCGCGCCGCCGACGACCTCGACACCGCCGCGGTCCTGCTGCGCCGCCGTGGTGGCGCGGCCGACCGGCTGGTCTGCGAGACCCTGCTCGACCTCGCGGCGGCCCGCCAGCTCAACGGCGGCGCGGGCCTGCCGTCCGTGCTGCCCACCCTCGAACACGCCCGTGCGCTCGCCCATGAACTGGACGACCGGGCCCTGGAAGCGGACAGCCTGCGCCGTACGGCCGCCGCCCAGCGCGCCGTACACACCCGCACCGGCGAGCTGACCGCGCTGGACGCCGCCATCGCCGCGCTGGCCGCCGCCCTCCGGCTGACCACTCCCGATTCGCCCGAGCACAGCGCGCTGCTGGCCGAGCGGGGGGCGGCACTGCTGCTGCGCGCCCGGCTGGAACCGGCCGGGGAACCGGGCAAGCGGCTGGCCAACGAGGCGGTGCACGTCCTGCGCGAGGCGCTGGGCCGGGTCGGCCCGCAGGACCCCGACCTGGGCAGTCACCGGCTGCTGTTCGGCCGCGCCCTGCGGCTGCGCTACGAGCGCCAGCCCTCGCTCGCCGATCTGCACGAGGCCGACTGGATCCTGGAGCTGGCCGCCCGCGGCGCGGACGTACCGGACGCGGTGGCGGCCGAGGCCTGGCTCGAAGTGGGCGATGTGCAGCTGCTGCTGGATGCCCGCTTCGACTCCCGTGAGCGCCATGACCGGGCCGCCGCCTGCTACCGCCGGGCCGCCGCGGCCGCCCGGAGGGCCGACAGCGCGCTGCCGGCCGCCCGCGCCCACCACCGCCGCGGCGAGGTCCTGGAGGTCACCGCCGGACCCCGGTCCGCGCTGCACGCCTACCGCGAGAGCTGGGAGCAGTGGCAGCGGGCCGGCGAGGACACCGGCCCGGAGGCCCAGCGCACCCGCGCCCGTATGCGCGCCCTGGAATCCACCGCCTGACCGCCCCGAGCACCCCGTCCGGCTGCCTGGCCGTCCGCACCGGAACGTGTTTCTGTGGACGGCAGTTCGGGAACACACCCGTCCAGCCGGCCTGAGGAGAGCAGCGTGGCGACTACCCCCCGCACCGAACCGGCTGTGGCCGCCCCGCCGGGGCCGTCGGCCGAGCGGCTGCCGGACTTCGCCGGGGTTGACGTGGGCGTTCTGGCGGCACGGACCGGCCATGCGGTGCTGGGTGAGGTGGCGGCGCTGCTGCTGCGCAACTGGCCGTCGGCGGAGGACGCCGTCGCCTATTACGAGGACGGTCCGGAGAAGGCCTTGCACTGACAGTCGAGAACGGTTGTTTTTGGGCAAACGTGCAAGGAAACCGGCCAGTTGCTGGGGGAATTTGGTTCTTCACCCGAGGGCGGAGCCATGTACCAGGCAACGGGCCGGAATTGCCGAGCCCGTACCTCGACGCAGGCAGACGAGAGCAGGGGGCGACCCGTGGCGGGGGAGAAGACCGGCCCGACCGCTGTCGTGCCCTTCCGGCAGTTCGTACTCAAGGTCCACAGCCGCTGCAACCTCGCCTGCACCTACTGCTACATCTACGCAGGGCCGGACCGCAGCTGGCGCGCCCGCCCACCGACCGTCCCGGCCGCCACCATGCGCCAGACCGCCCTGCGGATCGCCGAACACGCCCGCACCCACCGGCTGCGCGAGGTCCGGATCGATCTGCACGGCGGCGAGCCGCTGCTCACCGGCCCCGGACCGCTGCTGGCCCAGGCCGCCGCGGTCCGCGCCGCGCTGCCCGCCGGCTGCACCGCCGCATTCGGGGTGCAGACCAACGGGACGCTGCTCACCCGGGACATGATCGACACCCTCGCCGCCGCCGGGTTCCGGCTCGGCCTCAGCCTCGACGGCGGCACCCCCGGCCTCAACCGCCGCCGTATCGACCACGCCGGGCGGCCCTCCTGGCCCGCGGTCTCCCGCGCCGTACGCCTGCTCCACGACCGGCCCGAGGTCTTCGCCGGCATCCTGTGCACCATCGACATCACCGCCGCCCCCGGCGAGGTCTACGACTCGCTGCGCGCCCTGGACCCCCCGATGGTCGACTTCCTCCTCCCGCACGCCAACTGGACCAGCCCGCCGCCCGCCCCCCTCGGCCCGGCCGGCCGCACCCCGTACGGCGACTGGCTGTGCACCGCCTTCGACCTGTGGTGGGACGGCGGCCCCGGCCCCCGCGTACGGGTCTTCACCGAAATCCTCGGCCTCCTCCTGGGCCGCCCCAGCTCCAGCGAGGCGGTCGGGCTCTCCCCGGTCGTCGCCCTGGTCGTCGACACCGACGGCGCCATCGAACAGGTCGACTCGCTCAAATCCACCTACGAGGGCGCCGCCGCCACCGGCCTCGACGTCTTCCACCACACCTTCGACGACGCCCTGGCACACCCCGGCATGGCCGCCCGCCGGAGCGGCCGGGACGGCCTCGGCGCACAGTGCCGAGGCTGCGCCCTGGTGGAGGTCTGCGGCGGCGGCAACTACGCCCACCGCTACCGCGCGGACGCCGGCGGCTTCACCAACCCGTCCGTCTACTGCGCCGACCTGGAGCGCCTGATCCGGCACATCGCGGCCCGCCTGAACGCCACGGTCGCGCTCAACTGACCTGCGTCCGAGATGACCTGACGCACTGTCGTCATATGGAGGGACACTTGGGCTATCGTGCCAAAGAGCCAGGGCGTGCCTGATGAGACAGCCTCTCCGCGCGCGCACCATCGCATCCCAGGGAGACGGTCGCATGGTCGATCAGGCCCATTTTTCCGGTCCCACCGGCTCCAACGAACACATCACCATCAGCTACGCGGGCTTCACCCGGCCCTGGGCCGCCTGGATCTCCCATCAGCTGGAGCAGCAGGGCCACGGCACGACCATGCTGCGCTGGGACCCTCAGGTGGACACCGCGCTGGTGGCGGAGCTGTCGGGACTGCTGGAGGCCGAGGGCCGGCTGCTGATGGTGCTGGACGACTGGTATTTCCGGCTGGGCCCCAAGACGCAGGACGAGTGGACGGCCGCACTGCGCGAGGTGGTCTCCGCGCACGCCGACCGGTTCGCCGCGGTGAGCGTGGCCACCCAGAGCCTGCCCGCCACGGCCTCCCTGCTGCGCCCCGCCGACCTGCGTGACCTGGATGCCCACGAGGCCAACCGCCGGGTACTGCAGCGGCTCGGTATCGCGGCGCCGGGCCGGGCCGTGGACGAGGACGCGCCCGGCGCGCCGCGCTTCCCGAACAACCCGCCCGAGGTGTGGAACATCCCGCGCCGCAACAACCGCTTCACCGGCCGCGACCACGTCCTCGAAGCGCTGCACGGCAAGCTGGCCGGCTCCGGCGCGGGCGCGGGCCCGCCGCTGGAGACCCGGATCGCGCTGTACGGCACCTCCGGCGTCGGCAAGAGCCAGATCGCCGCCGAATACGCCCACCGCTTCGGCAACGACTACGACGTGGTGTGGTGGATCAGCGCCACCAACCGCGGCGCCGCCCGCGAACAGCTCGCCGAACTCGCCACCCGCCTCGGCCTCCCCGTGGGCCGGGAGCTGGGCGACCGCATCCGCGCCGTCCACGAAGCGCTCCGCGTCGGCCGCCCCTACCGCCGCTGGCTGCTGATCTTCGACAGCGCCGACGACATGGAGCAGATCGAGGACCTGGTCCCGGACGGCCGCGGCCATGTCCTGATCACCACCCTCACCCGCGACTGGTCGGGCTCCGGCAGCGCCCAGGAGATCGAGGTGCCGCCCTTCGAGCGCGTCGAGAGCGTCGCCTACGCACGGCGGCGGGCCCCCCGGCTGACGCCGATGGAGGCCGACCTGCTCTCCGAGGCGGTCCAGGACCTGCCGCTGCTGCTCGCGCAGACCGCCGCCTGGCTCGACGCCAACCCGATGTCCCCCAAGGAGTACATCGAGCTGATCCGCCGCGGCGAGCCCAGCCTCGTCGGCATCCGGATCTCCTCCGACTACCCCATGGCCTTCCAGACGAGCTGGGCCATAACTCTCAACACGCTGCGCGAACGCAGCCCGGCCGCGGTCGAACTCCTCAAGCTGTTCGCGTTCTTCGCCCCGGACACCATCCCCGTACCGATGCTCGCCCGGGCCCGCCGCGGTGACCTGCCCGAGCACCTCGCCGACCTGGCCGCCGAGCCGATCAGCTGGAACACCGCGCTGCGCCGGCTGACCGAGTCCACCGCCGTACGCCTCGACTACCAGGTCTCCCAGGACGCCGACCCGGCCGTGGAGACCGCGCTGATGCACCGGCTCTACCACCGGTTCCTGCGCAGCGACATGACCGAGGACGAGCGCGATCTGATGTCGGCGTGCGCCTGCCGGGTGCTGGTCACCGCCGACCCGCAGAACCCCGCCGACACCCGCTACTGGGAGCGCTACGCCGAACTCATCCCGCATCTGGAGCCGGCCGGCGTCCTCGACAGCCCCGAGCCCGCGGTCCAGCAGCTGCTGCTGAACTGCGTGGAATACCTGCGGGTCCGCGGCGAGTACCGCATGGGCCTGCGGCTGTGCGAACAGTTCATGTCCCGCTGGCGCACCCGCCTCGCGGCCACCCAGCGCACCATGCTCGTCCTCACCCACCAGCACGCCAACATGCTGCGCCGGCTCGGCCGCTACCGCGAGGCCGAGGCCGTCGGCAGCGCCGTCGTCGACCAGCTCGCCGCCGAGCGGGCCCCCGCGGACGCCGATCTGCTGCGGGCCCAGGACGGGCTGGCCGGCACGCTGATCGCGCTGGGCTCCTACGAGCAGGCCTACGACCTCTTCGACGCCGTCTGGCGGGCCTACACCGAGCTGCTCGGCCCGGAGGCACCCCGCACCCTCTCCTCGCGGCACAACCTCGGCAGTGTCCTCGCACTGCTCGGCCGGTACGAGGAAGCGCTGATCACCCATCGTGAGGTGCTGTCCTTCCGGGAGCGCGAGCTGCGCGCCCGCCACCACCTCACGCTCAACGCGGGCACCGCCTACGCCCGCACCCTGCGCCTCCTCGGCCGCTACCGCGACGCCACCTCCAGCCAGGAACTCAACGCCCGGCTGCATCTCCAGGTGATGGGCCTGCACACCCCGCAGACCCTGCGCGCCGAGCACAATCTCGCGCTGTGCCTGCGCCGCTCCGGCGAGGTCACCCGGGCCGCCACCCTGCTGGCCGACCTCGTCGAGCGCTCCCGCCGGGTCCTCGGGCCCCGCCACCCCGAGACGCTGATGGTGCGCGCGGACCACGCCACCTTCCTCCGGGAGCACGGCGATCTCGGGCACGCCCGCGACCTCGCGGAGGAGGTCGCCGAGCGCTACCGCGCGCTGGCCGGTGAGCGCCATCCGTACACCGTCGGCACCCTGGGCAATGTCGGGCTGGTCCGCGGGGAGTTCGGGGACCCGGCGGACGCGCTGGACCTCGCCGAACGCGCGCTGAGCGGGATGGCCGAAGCCATGGGCCCCGGCCACCCCTGGACGCTGGGCTGTGCGCTGAACACCGCCGCGGCCCGCAACCGGGTGGACGACGAGGAGGGCGCGGTGGAGCTGGGCCGCGACACCCTGGAGCGGGCCAAGGCGAGGCTGGGCGACACCCATCCGCTGACCCTCTCCGCGAAGACGGCGCTGTCCGAGGACCTGCGGGCGCTCCGCCGCGGCCAGGAGGCGGCGAAGCTCGAACAGGAGGCGATCCAGCAGCTCTCCGAGAACCTGGGCGCCGAGCATCCGCACACCCTGTCCGCCCGGCGCCGCCGCCGCCCGTACTGGGACTTCGAACCGCAGCCCGTCTAGACCTGACCAGGGGTCCGCCCCACGCATGCGGAAGGGCCCGCCCCCACCGGGGACGGGCCCTTCCGCTGGTGCCTGCCGGTTCTCCGGCGGCCCGGACGCCTATGCGTCGAAGGCCTCCGCGACCAGCTGTGCCTGCTCTGCCTGGTGGCGCTTGGCGGAGCCGACGGCCGGCGACGAGGAGTGCGGCCGCGAGATGCGGCGCAGGCGCTCGCCGTGCGGGACATCGGCGCCGACGGCCAGGTCGAGGTGGTCGATCAGGTTGAGGCCGAGGAACGGCCACGCACCCTGGTTCGCCGGCTCTTCCTGGGTCCACAGGTACTTCTCGGCGTTCGGGAACTTGGAGATCTCCGCCTGGAGCTCCTTGCCGGGAAGCGGGTAGAGCCGCTCGATACGGATGATCGCGGTGTCGTGCGCGCCGCGCTTCTCCCGCTCGGCCTCCAGGTCGTAGTAGACCTTGCCGGAGCAGAAGATGACCTTGCGGACATCCTCGGGCTTGACCGTGGAGTCGCCGATGACGGGGCGGAAGCCGCCCGTCGTGAACTCATCCGTCCGCGACGCCGCAGCCTTCAGACGCAGCATCGACTTCGGGGTGAAGACGACCAGCGGCTTGTGGTGCGGGTTGTGGACCTGCCAGCGCAGCAGGTGGAAGTAGTTCGACGGCAGGGTCGGCATGGCGACCGTCATGTTGTTCTGCGCGCACAGCTGGAGGAACCGCTCGATACGGGCCGAGGAGTGGTCCGGGCCCTGGCCCTCGTAGCCGTGCGGCAGCAGCAGGGTGACGCCGGACGTCTGGCCCCACTTCTGCTCCGCCGAGGAGATGAACTCGTCGACGACCGTCTGGGCGCCGTTGACGAAGTCACCGAACTGCGCCTCCCACATGACCAGCGCCTCCGGGCGGGCCAGGGAGTAGCCGTACTCGAAGCCCATCGCCGCGTACTCGCTGAGCAGCGAGTCGTAGACGTTGAAGCGGGCCTGGTCCTCGGAGAGGTAGAGCAGCGGCGTGTAGTCGTCGCCGGTCTCCCGGTCGATGAGCACCGCGTGCCGCTGGCCGAAGGTGCCACGGCGGGAGTCCTGGCCGGCGAGCCGGACCGGGGTGCCCTCCATCAGCAGCGAGCCGACGGCCAGGGTCTCGCCCATGCCCCAGTCGATGGTGTTGTCCTCGACCTGGGCCGCGCGGCGCTGGAGCTGGGGCAGCAGACGCGGGTGGACGGTGACCCGCTCGGGGATGTTGACCTGCGACTCGGCGATCCGCTTGACGACCTCCTGGGAGATCGCAGTGTCCACGTAGACCGGGAACTCGGCCTTGGGCTGCGGCACCTCGGGGGCGGTCGGGGCGGTCGTGGCGTCGCGGACCTCGGTGAAGACCTTCTCCAGCTGGCCCTGGAAGTCCTGGAGCGCCTGCTCGGCCTCTTCCAGCGTGATGTCGCCGCGACCGATGAGGGACTCGGTGTAGAGCTTGCGCACCGAGCGCTTCTTGTCGATCAGGTCGTACATCAGCGGCTGGGTGAAGGCCGGGTTGTCCGACTCGTTGTGGCCGCGGCGGCGGTAGCAGATCAGGTCGATGACGACGTCCTTGTTGAACGCCTGGCGGAACTCGAAGGCCAGACGGGCAACGCGGACGACGGCCTCGGGGTCGTCGCCGTTCACATGGAAGATCGGCGCCTCGATCATGCGGGCCACGTCGGTGGCGTACATGGACGAACGCGACGACTCCGGGGCGGCGGTGAAGCCGACCTGGTTGTTGATGACCACGTGCACCGTGCCGCCGGTGCGGTAGCCGCGCAGCTGGGACATGTTCAGCGTCTCCGCGACCACGCCCTGACCGGCGAACGCCGCGTCACCGTGCAGCTGGATCGGCAGGACCGTGAAGTCCGTGCCGCCCTTGTTGATGAGGTCCTGCTTGGCGCGCGCGATGCCCTCGACGATCGGGTCGACGGCCTCCAGGTGGGAGGGGTTCGCGGCCAGCGAGACCTTGATCTGCTCGCCGTCCAGGCCGGTGAAGACGCCCTCCTGGCCCAGGTGGTACTTCACGTCGCCGGAGCCGTGCATCGACTTCGGGTCGAGGTTGCCCTCGAACTCGCGGAAGATCTGCGCGTACGACTTGCCGACGATGTTCGCCAGGACGTTGAGGCGGCCGCGGTGGGCCATGCCGATGACGACCTCGTCGAGGCGCGACTCGGCCGCGGAGTCGATGACCGCGTCCAGCAGCGGGATGACGGACTCGCCGCCCTCCAGCGAGAAGCGCTTCTGGCCGACGTACTTCGTCTGCAGGAACGTCTCGAAGGCCTCGGCGGAGTTCAGCCGGCGCAGGATGCGCAGCTGCTCCTCGCGCTCGGGCGACTTGTGCGAGCGCTCGACCCGGTCCTGGATCCACTTGCGCTGCTTGGGGTCCTGGATGTGCATGAACTCGATGCCGGTGGTGCGGCAGTACGAGTCACGCAGCACGCCCAGGATGTCGCGCAGCTTCATCATGGACTTGCCGGAGAAGCCGCCGACCGCGAACTCGCGCTCCAGGTCCCACAGGGTGAGCCCGTGCTCGGTGATGTCGAGGTCGGGGTGCTTGCGCTGGTGGTACTCCAGCGGGTCGGTGTCGGCCATGACGTGGCCGCGGACCCGGTAGGAGTGGATCAGCTCGAAGACCCGGGCGGCCTTGGTGACGTCGTCGTCGTGGGAGGCGTCGATGTCCCGCAGCCAGCGGACGGGCTCGTACGGAATCCGCAGCGACTTGAAGATGTCGTCGAAGAATTCGTTGTCGCCGAGCAGCAGCTGGCTCATGATCCGCAGGAACTCGCCGGAGGCGGCGCCCTGGATCACCCGGTGGTCATAGGTGCTGGTCAGCGTCATGACCTTGGCGACACCCAGCTTGTTCAGGGCGTCCTGGGAGGTGCCCTGGAACTCCGCGGGGTAGTCCATCGCGCCGACGCCCATGATCATGGACTGGCCGGGCATCAGGCGGGGCACGGAGTGCACGGTGCCGATGCCGCCCGGGTTCGTCAGCGACGCGGTGACTCCGGTGAAGTCGTCCATCGTCAGCTTGTTGTCGCGGGCCCGGCGGACGATGTCCTCGTAGGCCTGCCAGAACTCGAAGAAGGTCAGCGTCTCGGCCTTCTTGATGGCGGCGACGACGAGCTGGCGGTCACCGTTCGGCTTCACCAGGTCGATGGCGAGACCGAGGTTCACATGCTCGGGCTTGACCAGCGTCGGCTTGCCGTCCTTCTCCGCGAAGGAGTAGTTCATCGTCGGCATGGCCTTGAGGGCCTGCACCATCGCGTACCCGATGAGGTGGGTGAAGGAGACCTTCCCACCGCGGGCGCGCTTGAGGTGGTTGTTGATCACGATGCGGTTGTCGAAGAGCAGCTTCACCGGGACCGCGCGGACGGACGTGGCCGTCGGCAGCTCCAGGGAGGCGTTCATGTTCTTCGCAACGGCGGCCGAGGGGCCACGCAGGGTGATGAACTCGGGACCGGCCGGAGCCGTGCCCTCCTCGGCGGCCGGCTTCGCGGCGGGCTTGGCCGGAGCCGCCTTCGCGGGCTCGGCCTTCGCCGGAGCGGCCTTCGCCGGAGCGGCCTTCGCCGGTGCCGGAGCGCTCGCGGCGGGCTTCGCCGGGGCGGCCGGCACGGAGGGCTGCGCGGTGTCAGCCGCTCCCGTGGAGCCGGTGCTCGCACCGGGGGAGCCCTCCGCCGGCTGGCTCGGCGCGGTGGCGCCGCCCGGCTTGTAGTCAGCGAAGAAGTCCCACCAGGCTCGGTCTACCGAGTTCGGGTCCTGGAGGTACTGCTGGTAGATCTCGTCGACGAGCCACTCATTGGGACCGAACGCAGCAGCAGGGTTCTTACCCTGCCCCTCCTGGTCGGTCGAGATGCTCGAGCTGTTGGGGGACTGTAGCGACACGGCGGCAACCGCCCTCTTCCGCTTCCTAAGGTGGTGGACAGCGGGAATAAAGGCTACGCCTGTTGTGACCCTTGATGCAGGCCGGGAGGGGCACTCGTCGTGTACGTCACATTCCCGGCCGGGTTTCGGGGCATGACTTGGCGGGAAACACACGAAGTTTGCCTCTGTGCGGGTAGGAGTGATCACCACCACACCCGCGGGGGAGTGCTTCCACCACCGACCCTACGTCAGCGGCCGTCAGCTTCGAGCTGACTCCAGCCCCGGAAGAGTGACCCGGATCCGGCAACCGCGGGACGATTCCGCGACGCCGATGCGTCCGCCGTGCAGATCCACCGCCCAGCGCGCGATCGCCAGGCCCAGGCCCGTACCGCCGTCGCTGCCGGGGCCCGAGGGGGCCGGACCGCCGCGGTTGAACCGCTCGAAGACCCGGTAGCGCTCCGCCTCGGGGATGCCGGGGCCCTCGTCCTGCACCTCCAGCACCAGGCTCTGCGGCCCCTCGCCCCGCCGGGCGTGCACCGTGACCCGGCCGTGCCGGGGGCTGTGCTTGATCGCGTTGTCGATGAGATTGGCCACGACCTGGTGCAGCCGCTCGGCGTCCGCGTGCGCGGTCAGCTCCGGCGGCGAGACATCCAGGTGCAGATGGACGTCCGTACGGGTGTGGGTCCCGGAGCCGGCCACCCCGGCGAGGGTCGCGGCGCCCCGGCTCATATTGGCCTCCTTGAGCACCCCGGACAGATACGGCCAGACCTCGAAGCGGCGGGAGTGCAGCGGCACCACCCCGTTGTCCAGCCGGGACAGGTCCAGGAGGTGCTCGACCAGCCGGCCCAGCCGCTCGGTCTGCTGCAGCGCCGTACGCATCGTCTCCGGGTCCGGCTCGCAGACACCGTCGACGACGTTCTCCAGGACGGCCCGGAGCGCGGCGATGGGGGTGCGCAGCTCGTGCGAGACATTGGCGACCAGCTCCTTGCGGTGGGTGTCCACCGCTTCCAGGTCGGCCGCCATCCGGTTGAAGGCGGTCGCCAGGTCGCCGAATTCGTCGCGGCGCTCCGAGCGGACCCGGCGGCTGTAGTTACCGTGCGCCATCGACCGGGTGACGTCCGTCATCTCGTCGAGCGGCGCGGTCAGGCTGTTGGCCACGAACTGGGTGATCAGCAGCGAGGCGATGATCGAGAAGATCGTGATCACCCGCAGCTCGGTCGCCGAGTGCATCGCGACGAACACCAGCAGGGTCGTGATGATCACCGAGACGCTGACCAGCGCCCCGAGAGCGGCCTTGACGGAGCGGTACGGGTCCAGCGGGCGCAGGCCCTCCCAGACCCGCTGCCACAGCTCGGTCAGGCGAGTGCGTGGCGACCGCGTCATGCGGCCGGGGTCTCCAGGGCGTAGCCGACGCCGTGGACGGTGCGGATCCGCTCGGCGCCGATCTTCCGGCGCAGCGCCTTGATGTGGCTGTCGACCGTCCGGGTCCCGGAGGCGTCCGCCCAGTCCCACACCTCGGCCAGCAGCTGCTCACGGGAGAGCACCGCACGCGGGGTGTTCGCCAGGCAGACCAGCAGATCGAACTCGGTGGGCGTCAGGTGGACGTCCGCGCCGCGCACCCGCACGCGGCGCTGGGCGTGGTCGATCTCCAGCTCGCCGAGGCGCAGGATGCCGGTGCGCGGGGTGTGCGCGGCCAGTGCGGCGCGCTCGACCCGGCGCAGCAGGACGTGCACCCGGGCGGCCAGCTCACGCATCGAGAACGGCTTGGTCATGTAGTCGTCGGCGCCGACGCCGAGGCCGACGAGCATGTCGGTCTCGTCGTCGCGGGCGGTGAGCATCATCACGGGCACCGGACGCTGGGCCTGGACCCGGCGGCACACCTCCAGGCCGTCGAAGCCCGGCAGCATCACATCGAGGACCAGCAGATCGGGCTGCCAGGCCTCGGCGGTGTCCACGGCGGCCGGGCCGTCGGTGGCCGTCTGCACCTGGAAGCCCTCGGCGCGCAGCCGGGCCGCGATGGCCTCGACGATCGTGGGGTCGTCCTCCACGACCAGCACCCGGCGCTGGGCACCCGGCGTGGCCGCGGCGGCGCCGCCCTGCGTTGTCTGAGTCTGGTCCATCGCCCGCCCCTGCATGTCCCTGCGTGGTCGCGTCTTGCTGGGCAGCAGCGTACGGGCATGGTGTGACTGTCGGCTACGCGCCCTTCCGCGCGAGATGGACCACGTCCGGGACGCCTCGGACAACGGGGATCTCTTCCGTATGTACCCCGCTGAAACCGGCATTTCGCAGTGCTTCCTCGAACGCCGGCGAGGGCTGCGCCGACCAGACGGCGAGCACTCCGCCGGGGGCCAGCCGGTCGCGGCAGGCGGCGAGCCCGTCGGGGGAGTAGAGGCTGTCGTTGTCCTCGGTGACGGTCCAGTCGGGGCCGTTGTCGATGTCCAGGCACAGCGCGTCGTAGGTGTCCTGGCCCGCTTCCGTGCGCAGGTGGGCGACGAGGTCGGCGTGCCGGATCTCGCTGCGCGGATCGGCCAGCGCGGCCGCCGAGACGGCCGACAGCGGGCCCGTGCGGTGCCAGTCGATGACCGCCTCCTCGCGCTCGACGACGACGATCCGCCCCCAGCGCGGCTGTTGGGCGGCGCGGGCCAGGGAGAAGCCGACGCCGAGGCCGCCGATCAGGACGGAGGGGTGGGCGCGACCGGCCGGCAGCGCGTCCAGCGCGGCGTCGATCAGCAGCCGTTCGGACCGGCCGTCGGAGGTGTCCATCAGGAAGCAGCCGTTGGCGATGATCTCGTAGATCACCGGTGCCGCGGGGGTGCCGCCGCCGTCGGCCCCGGGCGCCGCAGGGGGGCCGCCCCGCTCTCGCAGCACCACCTCACCGAACGGGCCCTCGCGGCGGTCGAGCGTGCGCGGGGCCTCGGGGGCGCCGGTCCTTGCCTGCGTCGGTGTCGCGGAAGCCATGGCGCCATGGTGGCCAATACGGGGCGCGCCGGTCCAACACTTTGGGGACCAATTCCCCCGGTCGTCCGCCCGGACGTGAAGCACCTTCCGGGGGTTGACTCGTGTGACGGATCTCACTCTCACAGGTTCTTCATGGGTTGAGCGTGCAGGGTGGTCCGGGACGTAGGACAGGGCAGGGATTCACGGCCGAGGGACACGGGCGTGGCTCACCGGATGCGCCAGGACGGAAGGGGCCTCGGACTGTGAGCTGGCTGGGAACCGCCGAGAGGATATGGACCGGTCGCGGGCCGGTCGCCGACGCGGGGCCGGACACCGGCCCGGCCGGTACGCCGGGTCTGCTGCCCGGCATCCCCCGGCAGCGCGGCGACGGGGAGACCGCGGCCCGCGCCGCCGCCGGGGAGGGCCCGAACGCCCCGGCCGGGCCGGTGCGTTGGCGGCCTTGGCATCTGCTGCCCACCCCCGTCGGCACCCCCTTCACCTTCGGCTACGCCGTCCTCCTCGTGGCCACCTCGCTCTTCGCCGAGTACGCCGACCCGGGGCTGGTCTCCGACCTGCTGCGCGGCTCCAGCACCGATGTCGTCCATCTCGCGCAGGCCCCGCTGGTGGTGCTGGTCGCCAGCGCCCTGTGGATCGCCGGCGGGATGACCTCCGGGTACGCCCTCGCCTTCCTCTTCGTGCTGACGGCGCTGGAGCGGCGGATCGGCGCGCGGGCCGCGGTCGCGGTCTTCTTCGGCGGCCATGTGCTCGCCACCCTCGCCACCGAACTCCCCGTCGCCTTCTCGGTCGCCGCCGGCGGGCTGCCGGAGAGTTCGCTGCACCGCCTCGACTACGGCATCAGCTTCGGCGTGATGACCTGCGTGGGAGCCCTCGCCGGGCTGCTGCCGGCCTGGCCGGGCCGACTGCTGCTGGCCGGCGTCGCCTCTCTGGCGCTGACGGACCTGTTCGCCTACGTCGACCCGCTGTCCGACTGGGGGCATCTGCTCTCACTCGCCCTGGGGGTGGCGAGCTGGCCACTGCTGCGCCGCTGGCGCACCCGACGCGACGCCCCCGCACCGCTCCTCGGCGACCTGGGCCATCCCGCCCTGCGGGGCGCACGGATGTACTGAAGCGTTCCCCGCGGGCTCAAGGCGCGGAGGCCCAGGCGCGGCCCCGCCGGTCAGGGGGACCGGCGCTACGGGCGCGCCGTCGACCGGTAGGTGTGGGTGATGGCGTAGGCGCAGCCGCCCAGCAGCGCCACACCGGAGAGCACACCGCTGACGAACGGCACCCATGCCACCGCGGAGGTGGCCGCCATGCCCAGGCCGATCGCGCCGAGCGCGGTCAGTGCGGCACCGGGGACGGCGATGCTGCGCCGCTTCCAGACCGCCATCAGCGCGATGAAGTGCAGGCCGACGATCAGCGCGATCCAGGCCACCGCGGTCTGCTCGGGGGCACCCGCCGCCCGCAGCGCGAGATTGCCCCCGACCAGCAGCACCGCCTCGGCCCCCACGACGAACGCGAACTTCCCCCGGAACCAGTCCGCCTGAGGGGCCTCGGGGCCGTCCGCCACGGGCAGCCCACGGCGCCCCGCCCGCAGCGCGAGCGTGAGCAGCCCGGCGAAGGTGAGCACCGCAAGCACCCGAAGGGCGATACCGACCGCAGGATTCAGCGGGTCGTGCGCGTTGGCGACCACAAAGATCGTCCCGAAGAGTGCACCGATGAAGACGCCGGACATCCGCTGCAACATGCCGTGAAGGTAGCAGTATTGACGGGGTGTGAGGCGGTGCGTGCCGGCTTCCGCACGGCTGTGCCGGGCCGGGCGCCGCTATCCGATCCAGAGGAGCATGCCGTCCCCCTCGTCCGATCATGCTCATGGACCCGACGTCAGGGCCGACCACTGACAACGGCCGGTGCGCGGCGGGAGGGTGCCCGGCCCGGCGAGCGGATCCGGCCGGGCGCGGGGGCCCTCCGGCGCCTGGGAGAATGGCGGTCCTTTCCCGGCACGGCCACGTGCGGTGCCCGCCGACGCAGGAGTACCCCCGCCTTGTCCTCAGAGCGCGAGCCTTCGATTCCGGACGTCATCGACCTCGGCCTGACGTCCGACTGCGGCAGCTGCTTCGGGCTGTGTTGTGTCGCGCTGCCGTTCGCGGCCTCGGCGGACTTCGCGATCGACAAGGACGCCGGTACGCCCTGCCCGAATCTGGAGCGGGATTTCCGCTGCGGCATCCACCGCGACCTGCGCCCGCGCGGCTTCACCGGCTGCACCGTCTTCGACTGCTTCGGCGCCGGGCAGAAGGTCTCCCAGGTCACCTTCGACGGACAGGACTGGCGGCGGGCCCCGGGGACCGCCCGGCAGATGTTCGACGTCTTTCCCGTCATGCGGCAGCTGCACGAACTCCTCTGGTACCTGGCCGAGGCGCTGACCCGCCCGGCGGCCCGCCCGGTGCACGCCGAGCTGCGCGCCGCCCTGGAGGAGACCGAGCGCCTCACCCGGGGCAGCGCCGAGGAGCTGATGGAGCTGGATGTGGCGGCGCACCGGGGTGAGGTCAACGCCCTCCTGCTGCGCACCAGCGAACTCGTACGGGCCCAGGTCCCGGGCCGTAAGAAGGAGCGGCGGGGCGCCGACCTCATGGGGGCGCGCCTCAAGGGCGCCAACCTCCGGGGCGCCAACCTCCGTGGGGCCTACCTGATCGCCGCCGACCTCAAGGGCGCCGATCTGCGCACGGCGGACCTGATCGGCGCCGATCTGCGCGCCGCCGACCTCGCCGGAGCCGATCTCACCGGCGCGCTCTTCCTCACCCAGTCGCAGCTGAACGCGGCCAAGGGCGACGCCGCGACCAAGCTGCCGCAGAGCCTGAGCCGCCCCGCCCACTGGTAGCGCGGCCCGTGGCCCGTGGCCCGGTGGCCTGTGGCTCGACGGCTCGACGGCTCGACGGCCCCGCGGCCCGGCCTGCCGCGCCCAGCCGAACCCGCCGTTGATCAACAGGAGCCCGGCCCGCCGCGCCCGCCGCGGGCCCGCCCCTGCCCACCCGCCGCGGGCCCAGCTCAGCGCGCCCGCCACCGGCCCGCCCCCGCCCGCCGAAACGGCAACTCCCCTGATCGCTCACAGCGAACGCACCCGGGGGAACATCTCCAGGCCCCTCCGCATTGAGTGAGTAAAGCTCAACTTGCTTGCCGAAGGGGAGATCATGGCTTCGACGTCCACACCGCTCACTCTGCCCGTGCTGCCCCTCGATGATGAGGTCGTGCTCCCCGGCATGGTGGTGCCGCTGGACCTGTCCGACGCGGACGTACGGGCAGCGGTGGAGGCTGCCCAGGCCGCCGCCTCCTCGGGTAACAAACCGCGGGTGCTGCTTGTGCCCCGTATCGACGGGAAGTACGCGGCGATCGGCACGCTCGGGCGGATCGAGCAGGTCGGGCGGCTGTCCGACGGCGATCCCGGCGCGCTGATCCGGGGCCTGGGCCGGGTGCGGATCGGCTCCGGCACCACCGGACCCGGGGCCGCGCTCTGGGTGGAGGGCACCACCGTCGAGGAGACGGTGCCCGAGCCCCTGCCCGGTGCGGTGGCCGAACTCGTCACGGAATACAAGGCGCTGGCCACCAGCTGGCTGCGTAAGCGCGGCGCCTGGCAGGTCGTCGACCGCGTCCAGCAGATCGAGGACGTGCCGACGCTCGCCGACAACTCCGGCTACTCGCCGTTCCTGACCACCGAACAGAAGATCCGGCTGCTGGAGACCACCGATCCGGTTGCCCGCCTGAAGTACGCGACCGAGACGCTGCGCGAGCACCTCGCCGAGCAGGACGTCGCCGAGTCCATCGCCAAGGACGTCCAGGAAGGCGTCGACAAGCAGCAGCGGGAGTTCCTGCTGCGGCGGCAGCTGGAGGCGGTCCGCAAGGAGCTGGCCGAGCTCAACGGCGATCCGGAGGACGAGGGCGACGACTACCGCGCCCGCGTCGAGGCCGCCGATCTGCCCGAGAACGTCCGCAAGGCCGCCCTCAAGGAGGTCGACAAGCTGGAGCGGTCCAGCGACCAGAGCCCCGAGGGCTCCTGGATCCGCACCTGGCTGGACACCGTCCTCGAACTCCCGTGGAACGAACGGACCCAGGACGCCTACGACATCGCCGGCGCCAAGGAGATCCTGGACGCCGACCACTCCGGCCTGGAGGACGTCAAGGAGCGGATCACCGAATACCTGGCCGTCCGCAAGCGCCGGACGGAGCGGGGCCTCGGGCTCGTGGGCGGCCGTCGCGGCGGCGCCGTGCTGGCGCTCGTCGGGCCGCCGGGGGTCGGAAAGACGTCGCTCGGGGAATCCGTCGCACGTGCCATGGACCGGAAGTTCGTCCGGGTCGCGCTCGGCGGCGTCCGGGACGAGGCGGAGATCCGCGGCCACCGCCGGACCTATGTCGGCGCGCTGCCGGGCCGGATCGTACGGGCCGTCAAGGAAGCCGGGTCGATGAACCCGGTCGTCCTCCTCGACGAGATCGACAAGGTGGGCTCCGACTTCCGGGGCGACCCGGCCGCCGCCCTCCTGGAGGTCCTGGACCCGGCGCAGAACCACACCTTCCGCGACCACTACCTGGAGGTCGAACTCGACCTCAGCGATGTGGTCTTCCTGGCCACCGCCAATGTCCTCGAAGCCATCCCCGAGCCGCTGCTCGACCGTATGGAGCTGGTCCGGCTGGACGGCTACACGGAGGACGAGAAGGTTGTCATCGCCCGGGACCATCTGCTGCCGCGCCAGCTGGAGCGGGCCGGTCTGGAGCCCGGCGAGGTGACCCTGGAGGGCGGGGCGCTGCGCAAGCTGGCGGGTGAGTACACCCGTGAGGCGGGCGTACGGAATCTGGAGCGCGCGGTCGCCAGGCTGCTGCGCAAGGTCGCCGCACAGCACGAACTGGGGGAGCGGGAGCTGCCGTTCGCGGTCGGTGCGGACCAGCTGCGCCTGCTGATCGGGCGGCCGCACCACACCCCCGAGTCGGCCCAGGATCCGGCCGAGCGGCGCACCGCGGTGCCCGGCGTGGTCACCGGCCTCGCGGTCACCGGCGCCGGCGGCGATGTGCTCTACGTGGAGGCCTCGCTCGCCGATCCGGAAACCGGGGCGTCCGGGCTCCAGCTCACCGGCCAGCTCGGCGACGTCATGAAGGAGTCCGCGCATATCGCGCTGTCGTTCCTGCGCTCCCACGGCGCGGAACTGGAGCTCCCGGTCGCCGACCTGAAGGAGCGCGGAGTGCATCTGCACGTACCGGCGGGCGCCGTCCCCAAGGACGGGCCGAGCGCGGGCGTGACGATGACGACGGCGCTGGCCTCGCTGCTGTCGGGCCGGCAGGTGCGGCCGGATGTGGCGATGACCGGTGAGGTCTCGCTGACCGGGCGGGTGCTGCCGATCGGCGGCGTCAAGCAGAAGCTGCTGGCGGCGCACCGGGCCGGTATCGGCACCGTCATCATCCCGAAGCGCAACGAACCGGACCTGGACGACGTGCCGGCCGAGATCCTCGACGCCCTGGAGGTCCACCCGGTGGCCGATGTCCGTCAGGTGCTGGAGCTGGCACTGACCCCGGCGTCGAACGGGGCCGCGCCGGAGGTGGCCCCCCTCAGCGCCTGAACCCAGCACAGCGCCTGAACCCCGTACAGCGCCTGAACCCCGTACAGCGGCCGGTGCTCCCGTAGGGGAACACCGGCCGCTCGCTGCGGGAATCCGCTCAGCCGTTCGCCAGCGCGCGGAGGCGGTCCAGCGCGCCGTTGAAGCGGTTGTGGTCACCGACCGTCGGGCCGGACGAGGTGTACTGCCAGATGGTGTGGAAACCCCAGCCGGCCGGGAGTTCACCGGCCGAGGAGCCGTAGCGCGGAATCCACAGGGGGTTGACGGCGCCGAAGGCGGCGGAGTTGCCGGTGCACTGTTTCCACCAGTTGGTGGAGGTGTAGAGGACGGCGTCCCGGCCGGTGCGCGCCTTGTAGGTGGCGAACCAGTCCTTCATCCAGTTGACCAGCCCGGCCGCGCTCAGCCCGTAACAGGTCGCCCCGTAGGGGTTGTACTCCATGTCGAGCGCGCCGGGCAGCGTCCTGCCGTCCTTGGACCAGCCCCCGCCGTGGTCGGCGAAGTACTTGGCCTGGGCGGCGCCGCTGGAGGTGTTGGGGGTGGCGAAGTGGTAGGCGCCGCGGATCATCCCGGTGTTGTAGGAGCCGTTGTACTGCTGCGCGAAGTACGGGTTGGTGTAGCTGGTGGACTCCGTCGCTTTGACGTAGGCGAAGCGGACGCCGCTGTTCCAGAGGGTCGACCAGGCGACGTTGCCGTTGTGGCTGCTGACATCCACCCCTTCGACGGAGGCGAGCGGGGCGGCCGGCGGTGCGCCGCCGGCCGCGGTGCCCTCGTGCCGGGCGATCTGGGAACCGGCCCAGTCCTGTCCGGGGTGGCGGGGTTCCGGTGCGCGCTGCGCGGCCGCGGCGCCGGCGGTGCCGGGCAGGGCGAGGAGGAGGGAGACGAGGGTGAGCAGGATCCCGGCCACGGTCGCGAGGGAGCGTGCGGGGTGGTGGGGGGAGCCGGATCTGAGCACGGACATACGTGCCTCCGAAGATCTCGGTGGATGACCTGAGGGGGGAGGTGCTGACGGCATGGCGCAGGCGTGCTGACACGGATGTGCGAGGTGCATGACGCCGCGGCGGGATACCCGGGCCGCTTGGTGTGGCCATGCCAGAAATGACGATACGCGCGTAGACCGAGGTGACAAAAGAGGGTCCGTGGGCTGCCGTTGGTCTAATCCTGCGAAATACTGGCCGAGCTGCGGCTTCGACCGCCGCCGGCAGAAACTTTCAGGTGAGGAAACGCGGGAATGGGCGCTGACGTGCACAACACCGGAGCCGAGGACACGACGGCGGACGGTGAGCCGACTGGTGTGGACCACGTATTTCTCGCCCTGGAACGGGAATTGGCGGTATTTCTCCGCCGCGCCCGGGCCTCTTCCGGCGAACTGGCACGAGAGGTGCATCCCGACCTGGAGCCCGCCGCGTACGGCCTGCTCGTACGGCTGGCGGACGCCGGCGCCCAGCGCGCCACCGACCTCGCCGGCTACTTCGGGGTCGGCAAGGCCACGATGAGCCGCCAGCTGCACGCCCTGGAGAAGCTCGGCCTCGTCGCCCGCGAACCGGACCCGGCGGACGGCCGCGCGGTCCTGGTGCGCCTCACCGGGGAGGGCCGCGAACGCTTCACCCGCGTCCGCACCGGCCGCCGCGCCCGGTACGCCCGCCGCCTGGCCTCCTGGGACCGCGGCGAGGTCGCCGAACTCGCCCGTCTGCTGCACCGGCTGAACGCGGAGCAGGAGGGCGACGAGGTGTAGGGCGGGTCCCAGGGTGCGTCCGCAAAAGCCCGTCCGGCTCGCGCGGACCCCGGCACCTCGCCGCCTTCCCCCTGGCCACAGCCGTGATGGCCACCGCCGGACCCGTACCGCCGCGAGGCCGTTCCCACCCGGCGGGAAAACATGCCCGGCCTCTCCGCGGTTGTCACGGCGCCACAAAAATCACCGCCGCGTCGTCCCGCGCCTTGCCGCGCGGAAACGCCGTGCGCGCCGGGTCCGCCGCCTCCGCTGCCCGTACCCGGTCGATCAGCGCCTGCGGGCCCTGCCCGGACACCAGGGCCACGCAGTCCGCCCAGGACCCCTCCCGGAAGACCTCCACCCAGCGGCTCGCACCGTCGCTGAGCGCGGTCAGCGAGCGGACATCGGCGCGCGGAGTACTGCCGGTCACCGCGCGGGCCACCACCGACGGATCGGCGGCCGCGGTGAAGAAGCCGCCCTCCGCGTTGCGCAGCGCCTCGACGGCGCGGCCGTACTCCCGGCCCGCCGCGGCCCGTTCCACAGAACCGCGGGGCAGCGCCCGTACGGCGGCCCGCAGCTCCCGGACCGCGGGCGGCAGTTCGTCCAGCCGCGGGTCGAGCAGCGGATCCACCGAGCCGTCCGCCCGCTCCAGGAGCAGCACCGAATCGGACAGCACGAGGTGCTCGACGGTGACCCCGGACCAGCGTGCGGCGATCACGGTTGCCTGCGGAGTGCGGACGTGAGAAAGGTCACAGGAGTCCCGGTGGCCGTCGGCCGTCCGGGAGATGGCTGCGGCGAGAGCCTCAGTCAGCGTCATATCCCGGTGTGAAACCGACAGTTCGAGCATTGCGCCGCCGAGCCGCGCGGTGAACCACGGCACCCCGTGGACGCAGCCGTAGTCCTCCTCCGGTGGCGTCACGCCGTCCAGCAGGACCAGCGCTCCGCCCTGGCCGGAAGCGGGCAGAGCAACCGATGCGTAGTCCTCGTTTGGGTGTTGGGGGTCGCCCGGCTCGGTGGCGAGTGCGGTGTGCATACCCGGAAGTCTGCCGGAGGTGGTGGTTCCGGCCTGGTTGGCGGGCGCCCGCGGGGGCGTCGGAGGCCGGGCGGGCGGGGGCTTACCGACGGTAGGGGGTGCCGGGCCGGCGGCGTGCGGGCGGGCATCCTTCCAGGACGGCGACGCATCTCCAAACCCGTTCGGGGGTTGCGCGGGGTTGCGGCCGAAAACACCGGCGCACGGAAGTTGATGGCCAAACTCCGAGTGATGTTCACTCGTTCAGGTGGCCGGGCATGTGTTGCCGAGCCACTGCGCGGCGCCGGTGGAATGGTCGTTGCCCGAATCATGGGGTGAGGTCGGGACATCGTCGCGACGCGCAGAGCCGGGCTGTTTCCCCTCGCGGAAGTGTGCGCTGCTGCGGTCTTCGCGCAGGTCCGCTCCGCGAGCGGAGAGCGAGCCGGGTCCGCGACGCCATTTGGGCGTGAGCAGGCGAGACAGGAATGCGAGCAGCGGTGCGGAAGATGCGGCTTCGAGGCGGCGCAGGGAAGCCGGGTTCACCGGCCGGTTCGATCCCGGGACCGGGATCGGCTCCTGGTAAGGGTCCCGACGCGAAGGGCGGTCCGGACGCGACGGGCCGTGGCGAGAGCCCCACGGGACGGCGTCCCGCGCGGGTGCGCAATCGGCTCGTCGGGGCGGTGGCCGTTGTGGCCGCCGCTGTCATCGGCGCCGGCGTCCCCGGTCTGACGGCGACCGCCGACGAGGCCAACACCGGCCAGCAACTGGTCGATCTGGCCGAACTGAACGCCCGCGCCATCGCGCTCGCGCACTCCCTCGCCGATGAACGCGACGGTATGACCGCGTACGCCGCCACCGGGCGGGGCAGCCGGACCGTCCCGAGGACGGGTGCCGCCGGGGCCGACGCGGCCGCGGCCTCCCGGGCTCAGCGCACCCGGGTGGACCGGCAGATCGACGAGCTGCGCTCCGAGGCCCAGGACGCCACGGGCGACACCGCCGTGTACCGGGCCGCCGCCAAGGCCCTGGCCGCCCTGCCGCAAACCCGTCAAAAGGCGCTGTCCGGGCCCGCATCGGCCGAGCAGATCTACGCCGCCTATACCGAGGCACTCCAGGCACTCGGTGCGATCAGCGACGACATCGCCCGCCAACTGCCGGCCCGCGCGGACTCCGCCGACGCCGACACCCGTGCGCTGCCCGTCCTCGGCCGCGCCACCGAACAGGCCGCGGGCACCCGCGCGCTGCTGCTCGCCGGGCTCGACGCGGGCGGCAGCCAGCCCCGGCTGACCGCCCTGGCCCAGGTCGCCCACCTCCGTGAACAGGGCGCGCTGGGCGACTTCCAGCAGACCGCGAGCCAGGCCGCCCGGGACCGCTACGACCGCACCGTCACCGGGGCGGACGCCAACACCGCCGAGCGCTATCTGACCCGGCTGACCGACCAGCCCCGGCTGGACGCCATCGATCTGCGGCTCAACCACCGGCGGGTCCAGCAGACCCTCACCACCCGCCTCGGCCTGATGCGGGGCGTCGAATCCGCCATGGCCACCGCCGATATCCAGCGGCTCGGCGCGCTGCGCGACGACGAGGTGACGGAGCTGGAGATCCGCATCGGTCTCGAAGCGCTGTGCCTGCTGCTGGCCGTAGGTGCCGGGGTGTGGGCCGCCCGCTCCCTGACCCAGCCGCTCGCGGCGCTGCGGATCGGCGCCAAGCGGGTGGCCGAGGACCCCGCGCACGAGGAGCCGATCACCTACAAGGGCCGCAACGACGAATTCGCCGCCGCCGTACGGTCCGTCAACGCGCTGCACGCCCAGGTCGGCGAGCTGGCGCGGCGCACCTCCGAGCTGGAGGGCGAGCGCAAGCGGCTGGTCGGCGGACGGCAGCGGCTGGTCGCCGAGCGCGAGGTGCTCCAGGAGCAGGGCGAGACGCTCAAGGAGGAGATCGCCGATCTCACCGAGCGGCTGGCGGCCCTGCACAACGGGGTGCACGGCCGGTTCGTCAACCTCTCGCTGCGCACCCTCGGGCTCGTGGAGCGCCAGCTCGGCGTCATCGAGTCGCTGGAGGAGAGCGAGCAGGACCCGGAGCGGCTGGAAACCCTCTTCAAGCTGGACCACTTCGCCGCGCGGATGCGCCGTAACAGCGAGAACCTCCTCGTCCTCGCGGGCGCGGAACAGCACAGCACCAACCACCAGGGCCCGGTGCCGCTGCTGGACGTGCTGCGCGCCGCGATCAGCGAGATCGAGCGCTACGACCGGGTGCGCATCCAGTCGCTGCCGCCGCACTCGCAGGTCGCCGGGTTCGCCGCGGACGACCTCAGCCACCTGGTCGCCGAACTCCTGGAGAACGCCACCGGGTTCTCCCCGCCGAACGCCCATGTGGAGCTGTCCGGCTGGCTGCTGGAGAGCGGCGAGGTCATGCTCTCGGTCCAGGACGAGGGCATAGGGATGACCTCGGAGCGGATGGCCGAGCTCAACGAGCGGCTGGCGGACGTCGACGCCGCCTCGTCCTCGGAGACCATCGACGAGGCGCTGGGCCTCGGGCTGTACGTCGTCGTGCGGCTGGCTGCCCGGCACGGCGTCCGGGTCCAGCTGCGGGACGCCAAGCAGGGCGGCGTCACCGCCGTCGTCGTGCTGCCCGGCTCGATCCTGCCCACCCGCCCGGCGCCGTCGGCCGCTTCGGCCGCCGGGTCCCAGGAGGTGGCGCACACCCCGAGCCTGCCCGGCTCGGTCGCCGAGGCGAACTCCAACGCACTGCCGGCCCGGGCCGCGCGGCCCGAACCGGCGGCTGCGGAGGACGCGGCGGCCCCCGCCGCGCCCCCGGCCCAGGACGCCGTCACCGACGGGCCCGACGCCGCACCGGCCACCGGCCAGGAGGGCACCCCCGACGCGGACCCGGCGCCCGCCACCGACCCGTTCGTCGCCGCAGCGGAGCGCGCGATCGACGCCGCCGGACTCGGCGCCCCGGACGAACCCGCCCCGGACGAACCGGCCCCGGCGCCCGCCGTGCGGCAGCCGTCCGGCCCCACCACCCACGCGGCGTCCCAGGCGAGCCCGTACGGCCCGCAGTCGCCCGGCCCGTACGGCGCCACCGCCAGCGGCAGCGGCGAGCACGTACGGCCCGAGGAGGAGCCGCGCCCGGCCGCGGACCCGGCGCTCAAGGGCACCGGCCGGCACGCCGCCCCGGCTGCCGGGCCCACCGCGTCCGACGCGCCCGCGGCCGACCCGTACGCCATCGGTCCGGACCAGCACACGCATGCCGGGACGGACGCGGCACCCACGGACGCGGCGGCACCCGCCGACGCGTCCCCGGCCGGTACACCGGCCGACCCACAGACCGCTGCCGCCCCGCCCGCGGGGAAGCAGCGGACGACCATGGGGCTGCCCAAGCGCACGCCCAAGGTCGTGGCGCAGCAACAGGCGCCCGCCGCCCCGCGCAAGAGCGGAGCGGCCAACGCCGAGGCGCTGCGGCGCCGGCTCGGCGGATTTCAGGCGGGGGCGCGAGTCGGCCGACGTGACGTCGAGGCCGAGATCGCAGAACGTACAACGGAGCAGACCATCCCACAGACGGACACCGACGGAGCGGGGGCCCCGGGAGAGAGCCACGTTGTCGAGGAGGCACGCGATTGAAAGCGCAAGCGCCCACTGCTTACGGACAAGGACTGAGCAGCCAGGCACGGAACCTGCACTGGCTGCTGACCAACCTGGTGGACGAGGTACCGGGCATCCGCTCGGTCGCGGTGGTCTCCTCCGACGGTCTGCTGCTGCTGTCGTCCGACCCGGACCGGTTGGAGGAGGCGGCGGCACGGCCGGACGGGGGTGACGGTCCCCGGGGGTCCAGCGCGGACCTGGCCACCATCGTGTCCGGACTCGGCAGCCTCACCAACGGCGCCGCGAAGCTCATGGACGGCGGGTCGGTCAAGCAGACGATGATCACGATGGACGAGGGCAGCGTGTTCGTCATGGCGATCAGCGACGGTTCGCTGCTCGGCGTGCACGCCACGCCGGACTGCGACATGAACGTCATCGCCTACCACATGGCGCTGTTCGTCGGCCGGGCCGGCCATGTCCTCACCCCCGAACTCCGCAGCGAATTGCGCCAGTCGATGGAGAACGTCCAGTGACTAGTTCCAAACTCCCGGTCCGTGGGGACCGGAAACCCGCGCGCGTGCGGCCGTACTCGCTCACCGGCGGCCGGACGCGCTTCGGCCATGTGCTGCTGGTCGAGACGTTCGTGGCCGCGCTGGAGGCGCCCGAGGAGCGCCGCGAGCTCACCTCCGGCGGCTGGGGTGACCGGGTGATGCCGGAGATGCGGGCGATCGTCGAACTGTGCCGCCGGATGCGCTCGGTCGCGGAGATCTCCGCGCTCCTCAAGATGCCGCTGGGCGTGGTCCGGGTACTGCTCAGTGACCTCGCCGACCAGGGAAAGATTCGCGTCTACGGCACCGGGCACGGCTCCGGCCGGCCCGACCGCGCGCTGCTCGAAAGGGTGCTGAGTGGACTTCACAGGCTCTGACACGATATCGGCCGGGCCGACGGCGACCGCCGGTTCCGTGGGCCGGGCCGACCCGTCGGCCACCGCCGCCGACGCGGGGCTACAGAGCTGGCAGACGGACCGTTCGCGGGCGCCGATCGCCACCAAGATCGTGGTGGCGGGCGGCTTCGGCGTCGGCAAGACCACGTTCGTCGGATCGGTCTCGGAGATCACCCCGCTTCAGACCGAAGCGGTGATGACGCAGGCCAGCGCCGACACGGACGATCTGACCGCCACCCCGGAGAAGACCACGACCACGGTCGCGATGGACTTCGGGCGGATCACCCTCGACCAGGAACTGGTGCTGTACCTGTTCGGCACGCCCGGCCAGCAGCGCTTCTGGTTCATGTGGGACGACCTGGTGCGCGGTGCGATCGGCGCGATCGTGATGGCCGACACCCGGCGCCTGGAGGACTGTTTCCCGGCGCTCGACTACTTCGAGAGCTGCGGGCTGCCGTATGTCGTCGCGGTCAACCACTTCGAGGGGACCGAGGCGTACGCCGTCGAGCATGTCCGCGACGCGCTGACCGTGCCGCCGCAGGTACCGGTCGTGATCATGGACGCCCGGGAGCGGCCCACGGTGATCAAGGCGCTGCTCGCGCTGGTCGGCCACGCCCTGGAGACCACACCGGAGTAACCGGTGGGTAAGGTCTCGCCCCTCCCCACACTCTCCCCGAACCACCAGCAGTAATAGAGAAGAGCCCCGCCATGCGGAAAATACTCATCGTCGGAGCCGGCCAGTCCGGTCTCCAGCTAGCCCTGGGCCTCCAGTCGCAGGGCTATGAGGTCACCCTCATGTCCAACCGCACCGCCGACGAGATCCGTGCCGGGCGGGTCATGTCGACGCAGTGCATGTTCGACACCGCGCTCCAGCACGAGCGCGACCTCCAGATCAACTTCTGGGAGAGCCAGGCCCCGCGCATCGAGGGCCTCGGCGTCTCGGTCGCCGCGCCCGGCAGCCATGAGGCGCCGGAGGGCTCGCAGCGGGCCATCGACTGGGTGGGCAAGCTGGACGGCTACGCCCAGTCCGTCGACCAGCGGGTGAAGATGGCCGGCTGGATGGAGACCTTCGCGCAGCGCGGCGGCCAGCTCGTCATCCATGGCGCGGCCGTCTCCGACCTCGACTTCTTCGCCGGCCGCTACGACCTGACGATGGTCTCGGCCGGCAAGGGCGAGCTGGTGTCCATGTTCGGCCGCGACGCCGGGCGTTCCCCGTACGACGCCCCGCAGCGCGCGCTGGCCGTCGCCTACGTCCACGGTCTGGGCCCGCGCCCCGAGCACCCCGACTACGACGCGGTGCGCTGCAACCTGGTGCCCGGCGTCGGCGAGCTGTTCGTGATGCCGACGTACACCACCTCCGGCCGCGCCGACATCCTCTTCTGGGAGGGCATACCCGGCGGCCCGCTGGACGTCTTCCAGGGCGTCAAGGACCCCGATGAGCACCTCGCCGTCACGCTGGAACTGATGGAGAAGTTCCTGCCCTGGGAGTACGCCCGCGCCACCAAGGTCGAACTGACCGACGCCAACGCCACGCTGGCCGGCCGCTACGCCCCCACCGTGCGCAACCCCGTCGGCCGGCTGCCCTCCGGCGGTCTGGTGCTCGGCGTCGCGGATGTCGTGGTCGCCAACGACCCGATCACCGGCCAGGGCTCCAACTCGGCCTCCAAGTGCGCCGCCTCCTACCTCGCCTCCATCGTGGAGCGCGGGGACCAGCCCTTCGACGGCGACTGGATGCGGACCGCTTTCGAGCGGTACTGGAACACCGCCCAGCACGTCACCAAGTGGACGAACGCGATGCTGGCGCCGCCGCCGGAGCACATCCTGAACCTCATCGGCGCGGCCGGCCAGCTTCAGCCTGTCGCCGACCGGTTCGCCAACGGCTTCAACGACCCGTCCGACTTCGAGAACTTCTTCTACGACCCGGAGAAGACGAACGCGTATCTCGCTTCGCTGACGGGCTGACGTCCGCCTGCGGCGGTGCTGTCCGCCCCACGTGGTCCGGTGGCACCGCCGTGCCGGTTCTCCCCGCCTTCGGCGGGGAGGGGTGTGGTTGTTTCGGGCTGCTGCGGCGCGGGTCTCGTTGTGGTGGCGGTGGCGGGCCTCCGGGTGTGGTGTGCGGGACTGCTTCGCTTTACGTCCCGCACACCACACCCTCCGGCCCGCCACCTCACGTGGGTGCCGCGGCTGCCCGTGGTGGGGGTGTGTGTGGGCTTCAGTGGTGCCTGCGCCAAGGCCACTTGGGGCCGCCGACGGCCTTCCCGGCCGGGTCGTACTCGTACTTCCAGCCGCTGGGCAGGCCGAGGCGGCTGACCCGGGCCGGGACGCGACGGTAGAAGTGGACGGTCGGGGGGCGGCCGTCGTCGTGGGGTTCGGGCACCTCGTACGTCTTGGGCGGCTGGCCTGTCATGCCGACCAGTACGGGCAGGACCCGGCCGTCCAGCGGGCCGCCGACGAAGAGGGTGTTCTCGCTTCTCACGTCCTCAGTGTCACACCGGCCCGGCCCGGCGGCCGCTCACAGCAGATGCGCGGCGTCGCTCACGACGGGCAGGGTGCGGCGGGCCAGATCGCCGGCCGGGCCGTCGGAGGTCTCCAGCTTCAGCGCCGCGCGGGTGACCCGGGCGGCCTGCGGGTCCCCGGCCGCGGTCGCGGTCAGCAGCGCGATGAAGTGGTCGACCAGCCAGTTCCGCAGCTCGTCGAGGCCCGGCTGCTTGTCCTCGTCGAGCCAGATCAGTGACGCGGCCTCGACCGCGGTGATCCACATCCGGACGGTCATCCGCAGCCGCAGGCCCGGCTCCGGTTCGCCCAGGTGCCGCAGGATCTGATCGGCCGCGGCCCGCCGTACCTCGTCGACGATCGCGGTCGTACGGGTGGTCTCCACGACGCTGCCGCCCTGGAGGAGCGCGCTGAACCCGGCGTCGTGCTCGTCGACGAACGCCAAGTAGCGGTCCAGCGCACGGGACAGCCGCTGGGTGAGCGGTCCGGTGTCCGGCTCGGCGAAGCAGCGCTCCAGGATGTCGGCCGCGCTGCGCAGTGCGGCCTCGTACAACTGCTGCTTGCCGCCGGGGAAGTAGCGGTAGACGAGCGGCCGGGAGACCCCGGCGGCCAGGGCGACATCGTCCAGGGAGACGTCCTCGGGCGCGCGCTGGGCGAACAGGTCCAGCGCGGCGGTGAGCAATTGGCTGCGACGCTGCTCCACGCTCAGCCTGCGATAAGCGGGACGGGGTACTGCTGGGGCGGTGCCGCTGCCGTTCATGAACAGCAGCGTAACCGGCCCGGATGTCGGCTCGTACAGGTGCTCGGGGTCTACCGGGTCCATGCCGTCCGCTTCAGGCCAGCAGGCCCGAGCTGCGCCACAACCTGCGGCCCATACCGCGCAGTACGCCGATCTCGTCGAGGAAGTCGGTCAGCCGCCGGGCGCCGGACTGCATCACCTCGCGGCGGTGGCCACTGGCCTTGACCTGGGCGACGGCCTCCCGCCGGTCCAGCCCGACATGGGTGTACACGTCCGGGTTGACGAAGGCGAGGGAGAACACCCGGGCCGCCTCGCCGGAGCTGATCCGGGTCAACTCCCGCTCCCAGCGCGGCGCGGTGACCATCTGGCGGCGCAGCTCCTCCCGGGCGTAGCGCACATGCCGGGCCTCCTCGACGACATGGATACGGGTCACCCCGCGCACGATCGTCTGCACCCGCTCGTCCGGGAACGTCAGCCGCTGCATCCAGTCCAGGATCTCCTCGCCGAGCAGGGTGCAGGCGAACGACCCCGGGGTGGTGGAGACCGTTTTGAGCACCCGGGCGAGGTTGTGGTTGAGCCGGGAGACCGGATACGCCGGTGCGCCGCCCTTCTCGATCATGCGCGCGAACATCTTGGAGTGCCGGCACTCATCGGCGATCTCGGTGAGCGCGTAGCGGACATGGGCGCTGGTCACCGGCTTGTCGTAGATGTGCCGGACGAGCAGCTGCATCAGGATGATCTCGAACCAGATGCCCAGCGAGGCGAGTGCGGCGGCCTCGTGGCGGGAGAGGTCCTGCTGCTGCTCCAGGGACATCTTCCGCCACAGCGGGGTGTCGTAGAGCGAGACCAGCTCCGGCGGCCAGAACCACTTGCCGTCCTCCAGGGGCGCGTCCCAGTCGAGTTCGGTGTCGGGGTCGAAGGAGTGCTTGGCGGAGGAGTCGAGCAGTCGCTCGGCGACCTGTTCCCGGTCCTTGAGGAGACCGAGGGCGTCCCGCAGCACTTCGGTGTCCGTCTCGGTCATCGCGGTGGGCGCGCTCGTCATGGCTGTGGCTACCTCGCTCTGGGGTCGGGGACCGTCCTACCCGTGGTCATCTCTTATGAGACTGCGTGTCAGCAAGCTCGTCAATCCCCTGTGCACGACTTATTGACCCGTCGGTAAGAAACGTGTGAGCCTGCCAACGACCGCCCATGACAAGGCGTTTGGCGACCCCAGGAGGCGTCCGTGTCGACCCGAGATCTCTATGTGCAGGACCCAGGCGACCCCGTCTGGAAGGTGCCCGCCACCGGTGCGGCCCGCTTCAGCTGGGACTACGACGACGGACGCGAACGGCTGCTCGCGCTCTACCAGAAGGGCAAGGACAAGCAGTGGGACGCCAATCTGCGGATCGACTGGGGCCTGGAGGTGGACCCCCAGGATCCGCTCGGCACCCCGGATGAGTCCATGTCCCTGTACGGCACCAAGTACTGGGACAAAATGACCGAGAAGGACCGGGGCGATCTGCGCCGGCACTACACCTCCTGGCAGTTCAGCCAGTTCCTGCACGGCGAGCAGGGCGCGATGGTGTGCGCGGCGCGGATCGTGGAATCCGTCCCGGACCTCGACGCGAAGTTCTACTCCGCCACCCAGACCATGGACGAGGCGCGGCACGCCGAGATATACAGCCGTTTCCTCCAGGAGAAGATCGGGATGCTCTACCCGGTCAACGACAACCTCCAGGCGCTGCTTTCCGACACCCTCAGGGATTCGCGCTGGGACATGCCGTACCTCGGTATGCAGGTGCTGATCGAGGGCCTGGCGCTGGCCGCCTTCGGCATGATCCGCGACACCACCACCAAGCCGCTGCCCAAGCAGATCCTCGCGTACGTCATGCAGGACGAGGCGCGTCATGTCGCCTTCGGACGCATGGCACTGCGCGACTACTACAAGCAGCTCACCGATGCCGAACTGCGCGAGCGCGAGGAATTCGTCATCGAGGGCTGCTATCTGATGCGCGACCGGCTGCGCGGTCTGGAAGTCCTGGAGAACTTCGGCATTCCGCACGACGAGGCCGCCGAATTCACCGAGAACTCCGAATTCCTGCACCTCTTCCGCAAGCTGCTCTTCAGCCGCATCGTGCCCTGTGTGAAGGACATCGGCCTGTGGGGCGAACGCCTCCAGCGCGCCTATGTCGACATGGGCGTCTTCGAGATGGGCGACTCCAACCTGGACCTCCTCATGGCCCAGGACGAGGAACTCGCCGAGAAGCTGGACGCCGAGCGCTTCGCGGCCGAGGAGGAGGCCCGTACGGCGGAGGTCGCGGCGGCCATCGAGCAGGGCGCGGAGGGCTGACCGCCGGGCGGCCGGACCTCCGCGCGGCCGTCAGGGGGTCCCGCCAGGAAGCCCGGCGGGCAGAAAGCCGAGCACCTGGCGGCCGAGCGCCTCGGGGTCGGCGTACGGCAGGGAGTGGTGCGTGGCCCCCGCCAGGGTCGCGATCCGGACGCCCGCCAGGGTCCGTTCGGCCCGGGCCGCGACCCGGCGCGGATCGTGCGTCCGGCTCCGCCCGGCCAGCAGCAACAGGGTCGGCACGGCCCGGGTGACGTTCGGCCGTGGCCCCGTGACCACTTTCGCGGTGCGGAACTCGACGGCGCCCAGGCCCATCAGCCGCAGCAGTTCGGGCGCCGGCGGCGCACCCCCGGTCTCCCACTCCAGGAACCGCCGGGTGCTCCGCTCCCCGGGCCGTACGAACAGCGGCAGCGCCCGCAGCAGATACGACGGCCGGAAGCCCGCGAAGCACTGGGTCGGATCGAGCAGCACCAGCCGGTTCACCCGCCCCGGCGCCGCGCGCCCGGCATAGTTCAGCGCGAGCCACCCGCCGTACGAGTGCCCGAGCAGCGCGGCCGAGGTCAGCCCCAGCCCGCGGAACACCCCGTCGAGCCAGTCGAGCAGATCCGCCGGCCGCCGCAGCGCCCGCCCGGTGGGCACGCTGAGTCCCGGCCCGCCCATAAGGTCCACGGCGTACACCCGGTGCGTACGGGCGAGCGAGGCGGCGAGCGCGTACCAGACGGCCGAGGTGGTGCCGCCGCCGTGCAGCAGCACCAGCGGCGGATCGTCGGCCGGGCCGCACGCGGTGACCCGGGTACTGCCGAACTCCGACGCCAGATCGAGCCGTTCCACCCGGACCGGCCACAGCGCCATGGCCTGCTCGTAGGCGGCACGGAAGGCCGCGCTGGGGGTGGGCACAGGGGGGTCTGCTGTCATGGTGCACCTCCGGGACGAGACGAAGCGACGCACGAGGCCGTCACTACTGCCTCGCTCGGCAAGTATCTCGCTGAGCGAGGTAATAATGGGGAAGTCCGGAAAGAAAGGCGGCGGTGCATGGCGAAGCAGCAAGTGGCGGACGAACCGGCGGGGATGGACCTGGTCCATCTGTTGCGGGAGGTGACCGTGCGACTCGACCTCGCCGGAGCCCGGTTCGCCGGCCGCAACGGCCTGCACCCCACCGACCTCCGGGCCCTGATCAGCCTGCTGGACGCGGCACGGGCCGGCGAGGAGTCCACCCCCGGCCGGCTCGGCGACCGGCTGGGCCTGAACTCCGCCGGCACCACGGCGCTCATCGACCGCCTGGAACGGCTCGGTCTGCTCCGCCGGGTCCGCGACACCCGCGACCGGCGCCGCGTCCTGCTGGAGGTCGACGACCGCGCCCTCGCCCTGGGCCAGTCCTTCTTCGGCCCGCTGATCGACCGCACCATCGCCCTGCTCGCCACGTTCGAGGCCGGGGAACAGGCGGCGATCCGGCGGTTCCTGAGCGGGGTGGGGGAGGCGGTGACGGAGGAGGGGACGCAGGGCCCCTGAAGGGGCGCGGGGAACTGCGCGACCAACCACGGCGCGGCCGCAGATGCAGGGCGGCGGGCGGTGTCCCGGCACGTCCCGCGGAACGTCACCGCTTGCCCGACCGCGCCAGCCAGCGCCCCTCGTGCCGGGACACCTCGATCGGACGGCCGAAGCAGGCCGTCAGCCGCTCACCGGTCAGCACCTCGTCCACCGGGCCGGCGGCCTGCACCCGGCCGTCGCGCAGCAGCAGGGCGTGGCCGATGGCCGGGGACAGCTCCTCCAGGTGGTGGGTGACCGTCACGGTCGCCAACTCCGGACGCCCCACGGCCAGTCGGTGCAGCGCATCGATCAGATCCTCGCGGGACGGCAGATCGAGCGCGTTGAACGGCTCGTCGAGCAGCAGCAGCCGGGGCTCGGCCATCAGCGCGCGGGCGATCAGGATCCTGGCCCGCTGGCCGCCCGAGCACACCCCGAACGGGCGGTCCGCCAGCTCCTTGCAGTCCAGTTCGGTGAGCAGCTCATGGGCGCGCTCCCGGGTGGCCGCGTCGTACTTGCGCCACAGCGGCTGCACGGTCCCGGTCGCGCCGGTCAGCACGACGGTGTGGCCGGTCGCGTCCTGCGGCACCTTCTGCGCGCCGGACACCAGACCGATGACGGCACGCAGCTCACGGACGTCCACCGAGCCGAGGCGGTGGCCGAGCACCTCGACGGTGCCGACGGTCGGGAACATCAGCGCGCCGACGAGCCGCAGAAGCGTGGTCTTCCCGGCACCGTTCGCACCGAGCAGCGCCCAGTGCTCACCGGACCGTACGGTCCAGTCGACGGCATCCAGGATGACCTGCCCGGTGGAGTAGCGGCGGACGCCGACGCCCTCCAGGGCGGCGATCACCCGGGCGGACTCGGGGGCCGGCTGCGGCGCGGCCGTTGCGGGGTCCAAGGGCTGCGAAGGCTGCGTGGGGCTCATCGCCGCAGATTAGCTGCGTAGGGCATCTTTCTGTGCGGGTGTCCGAGGTGCGGACCCCGGGGGGGGGAGCGGCAGGAGGAGGGCGCCGGGGCCCCGGCCGTTACGGCTCGGGGAGCCCCGACAGCGTCCGTGGCGGGGTGACGTCCGTACCTACCGGGGTGACGTCCGTACGTACCGGGGTGGCTACGGCTCGGACGACAGCCCCAACAGGGCCCGCACCCGGGCGTACTTCGCCGTCAGCCGCTCACGCGTCGGCGCGTCCAGTACGGCCAGCCGGTCCGGATCCGCGTTGTGCGCCAGATCGGCCTCCTTGACCAGCAGCGCCCCCGGCGTGGCCAGAATGCGTGCGGTGTACTCCTCGACCGGTTCGCCCGCCCGCTTGGTGACGGCCAGGATCATCGCCTTGGCCGCCTCACTCAGCGCCGCACCGGCCAGCCACTCCTCGCTCAGCGCCCCGTCCTCGACCGCGTCATGCAGCCAGGCGGCGGCGATCTGCTCGTCACTGCCGCCCCGTTCGCGTACGCCCGTCGCGACCGCGGCCAGATGCTCGGCATACGGGCGGCCCGCCTTGTCCGTCTGCCCCGAGTGCACGCGCCGGGCCAGCGCCTCCACTTCGGCCAGGGACAGCAGCGGGGGCAGGGCGGGTTCCATGGGTGGGATCGCGTCAGCCATGAGGCCATTGTGACGCGGGCAGGCGGGTGAGGCGTGGGCGGCCGGGGTGAAAGGGCCATCGAGGAAGGCCAGGCGGCCAAGGCCCGGCGGCCAAGGCCCGGCGTCCGAGGGTTGGCGTCCGAGGGTTGGCGGCCAAGGCCCGGCGGCCAAGGCCAGGCGACCGAGGGCTGGCGACCAAGGCCCGGCGACCAGGCCCGGCGGCCAAGGCGTCTCAGCGCACCGCCGCCGCCATCACAGCCTGTGCGATCGGCGCCGCGCTGCCCCCGCCGCTGATGTCCGCGCGGTCGGCGGCCGCGTCCTCGACCACCACGGCCACCGCCACGGCCGGCTCGTAGCTGTCCTTCGCCCGCGCCCAGGAGATGAACCAGGCGTACGGCGTCCCCTCGTTGCGCACCCCGTGCTGCGCGGTACCGGTCTTCCCGCCGACCGTGACGCCCTTGATGGCGGCCCGTTTGCCGCTGCCGTGCGCGACGACGTCGATCATCATGTCCTGGATCTGCTGGGCGGTGACCGGGCCGATCACCTGGCGGGTGGGCCGGTGCGGACCGGCCGCGATCATGACTCCCCTGGCATCGGTCACCTTGTCGACGAGCGTCGGCGGCGCCAGCCGGCCCCCGTTGGCGACCGTCGCCGAGACCATCGCCATCTGGAGCGGCGTGGCGGCGGTGTCGTACTGCCCGATGGCGGACAGTGCGACCTGCGAGGCATCCATCCGGGTATCGAAGTTGCTCGGCGCGACCGGCGACGGGATACGCAGCCCGGGGTCGTTGAAGCCGAACCGCCGCGCCATGCAGGCCATGTCCCGCAGCCCGATCTCGGCGCCCAGCCGCGCGAAGACGGTGTTGCAGGAGGCCCGGAAGGCGTCCTTCAGCGGGGCGTCCTCGCAGCCCTCCGCGGCATTGCCGAGCAGGGTGGCGGTGCCGGGCAGCGGGTAGGGGTCGGGCGAGTCCGTCCGGGCGTCGATGTCGGTGACCTCGCCGCTCTCCAGCGCGGCCGCCGCGGTGACGACCTTGAAGGTGGAGCCGGGCGGATAGGTCTCCTGAAGCGCCCGGTTGAGCATCGGCCGCGGCCCGGCGGCGTTCAGCCGGTGCCAGGCCGCGCCGACCGCGCTGCCGTTGCCGGACAGCTCACCGGGGTCGTACGAGGGCGTGCTCACCAGTGCCAGGACCTTCCCCGAACGCGGCTCGATCGCGGCCACCGCGCCCTTCTTGCCGCCCAGCCCGTCGAACGCGGCGCGCTGCATACGGGGGTCGATGGTGGTGTGCACGCTGCCGCCCGGCCGGTGGGTGCGGGTCAGCTGGTCCCACCAGGGGAAGGTGGCGAGCCGGTCGTCGAAGCCGACGAGGACGCCGTCCTCGGCGCTCTCCAGCAGCGAGGTCCCGTAGGTCTGCGAGGAGTAGCCGGTGACCGGCGCGTACAGCGGTCCGTCGGTGTAGGTGCGCTCGTAGCGCAGCCGCCCGCCGCTGTCCCGGGAGCCGGTGACCGGCCGTCCCGCGACGAGCACGGCCCCGCGCGGCTGCTCGTAACGGGCGATCACTCCCCGGCGGTTGGCCGAATTGGCGCCGTAGCGCTCCGTCTCGAAGACCTGCACCCGCGCCGCGTTGACCAGGAGCGCGACGAGCAGCAGAAAGGAGAACGCGGCGGTGTGCCGAATGCAGCGGATCAACGGCCCGCCTCCGGTGACGCGGCGTCATCGGCGGAGGCGGGGGGCGGGGCGGTCGGGGGCTGGTTCCGGGACCGGGGCTGAGTCCGGGCCTGGGACCGGGTCGGCGTCGGGGACCGGGTCGGCTTCAGAAACCCGACCACCCAGCTCCGCGCCCCGAACCCCGCGTCGCTTCCCCCGTCCTGCGCCACAAGGCTCCTCTCCGGGCCCCCCGAAGAACTCCCCGAACTCCCCGACGAGGCACCCGCCCCCGCCCCACTACGGCTCCCGGAAACCACCCCACTACGACTCCCCGCCCCGTTCCCCGCAGCACCACTCCCCACGGGACTCCCCGCCGCACCCCCCGAACCGCTCCCCGCACCGCCCCCCTCCGGCCGTGGTGTCCGCGCCCGATCGCTGATCCGCAACAGCAGCGCGATGATGATCCAGTTCGTGACGACGGACGACCCGCCCTGCGCCAGAAACGGCATCGCCATCCCGGTCAGCGGAATCAGCCCGGTCACCCCGCCCGCGATGACGAAGACCTGGAGGGCGGGCAGCGCCGCCAGCCCCACGGCCAGCAGGCTGCCGAACGGATCCCGCAGCCCGAGCGCGGCCCGGTAACCGCGGGCCACCAGCAGCGCGTACAGCAGGAACAGCGCGGTCAGCCCGGCCAGCCCGAGTTCCTCGCCGTAGGTCGCCAGGATGAAGTCGGACTTCATGGCGAAGCCGATCAGATACGAGTGGCCCTGGCCGAGACCGGTGCCGAGCATCCCGCCGGCCGCGAACGCGAACAGCGACTGGGCGAGCTGACCGGGCCCCCGGCCCGCCGCGATACCGGCGAACGGATGCTGCCAGTCCTCGACCCGGCTGTGCACATGCGGCTCCAGCGTGCCGACGGCGGCCGCCCCGACGCCGGCCAGGATCAGCCCGACCGCGATCCATCCGGTCCGCCCGGTGGCCACGTACAACAGAACGACGAAGATCCCGAAGAACAGGAGCGAGGTGCCCAGATCCCGCTCCAGCACCAGCACCGCGACGCTGATCAGCCAGATCGCGACGATCGGTCCCAGCACCCGGCCGGTGGGGAGCCGCAGCCGCCCCATCCGGCGTCCCGTGTGGGCCAGCGCGCTGCGGTTGGCGGCCAGATAGGCCGCGAAGAAGACGGTGATCAACACCTTGGCGAACTCGCCCGGCTGAATGGAAAATCCGGCGATACGGATCCAGATCTTCGCCCCATTGATCGCGGGGAAGAGAATCGGCGCAGCCATGAGCAGCAGCGCGAGCGCCGCGCAGAGATAGGCGTACCGCTGGAGCACCCGGTGGTCGCGCAACAGCACCACCACCGCGATGAAGAGCCCGACACCGACCGTCGACCACATCAGCTGGGTGGGCGCGGCATGGTTGGCGGGGGTGTCCAGATCGAGCCGGAAGATCAGCACCAGCCCGAGCCCGTTGAGCAGTACGGCGGTGGGCAACAGCAGCGGATCGGCATACGGGGCGCGGAAGCGGACGGCGAGATGCGCGAGCAGCGCGAGCCCGGCGAGCCCCGCCCCGTACCGGACCGCACCGCCCGGCAGCGCATGCCCGCGGGCCAGCCCCACGACGAGATATCCGCAGACGCTGATCAGGACCGCGCCTACAAGGAGGGCCAGTTCAATGCCCCGCCGCTTGGGCAGCAGCGGCAACGGGGGAGGGGTGTCCGCCGGGCGCGCGGCCGCCGCCCTCGCCATTGCCGTCATGCCTGGCAACGTAGCAAGCAGCGGCCGCTATTTCCGTTATGTCCGATGCGACGTTCGGGGCGTACGCACACGCCACCCGGAAGGTAGGGGTGAGGTAGGGGGGAAGGTGGGGGCGGGACGGGGGAGAGCTAGGGGGGAAACAGGGGGCGCGCTAGGGGGTGCCCTCAGGGGGGCGTCCAGAGCCACGCCGCCGGGACGGGTCTGCCACCGGGCGGGCACACCACCGGGCGGACGCACCCCCGGGGCAGGCGTACGGCCTCGGCCCACGCCCCCTCAACACCACCGCGGATCCTCCCCGTCGTTCACGATGTGCCGCGTCGAGGACCAGGCATACGAGGCGTCGCTGAGCCTGTACCAGACCGGGTTGTCCTCGACGGGCTGCCCGTTGAGCCGGCAGGAGATCCCGACCACGGACCCGTACTCCTTCAGGCCGATCGCACGGAACTCGGTACTCGGCCCGGTACGCAGCACCAGGCCCTCCTTGGCGACCACCCGCCCCTCGTACTCCGTGAGCTCGTCACCCTCCGGGTCATCGGCCGCCTGGGCGGGACCGGCCGCGAGGATCCCGGCCAGCGCACCGGACAGAAAGCAAAGGGCGAACGTGCCGAACTTGCCGGACTTCGACTTCGGAAACATGCGCTTCCTCCTGCGAAGGGAGAGTCTCAGGGGAATCCCTGTGGGGTGAATCGAGCAGAGTCGCCGGGCGTCACTCAACGGACGGGCCGGGGCGGACGCCCCGCCGGTGCGGTGCCTGTCGCACCCTTCCCCGGCTGCGAGTGCGGCCCCTCCGCCACGCGCCGCCCTCTCGCACCGCGCCGTGCCGCCTGCCTCGCTCCCCTCTCACGCTAAGGAGGGCGCGGAGAGTCCGCAACTCATCACACTCGGTGATCGGTGCGGGTGGCGGAGCCGGACGGCCGGAGGCTGGGCGGCCTACAGGAAGTGCGCGAGAGCGCCGGGCAACTCGTGGCGCCGGGCGCACGTCTAAGGAAGGAGCCATGGAGGAGTCATGCGGGAGTCAGGGAAGAGTCAGGGATGAACCAGGGGTCTCCCAGGGGCATCCCGGGTTGTTCCGTGAACGCCGCCAATGGCACTTTGTAAACTCGTCCAGACCGAATAGAAGAAGAAGGCCGAGGCCGAGCTCGTCACGCTGATGCGGACGACCGAAGACTCCGGTCGATGGCATGGACCTGTGCCATGACCACCGCAAGCGAGGGGCTATGGCGTACGTCACACCCGTGGACGCCGAGTGGGGGTTCCGTGCTGTCCCGGCCGTCTTGGGCCGCCGAGCGCGGGTGACCGTCCCCCTCGACGAAAGGCAGTATTAGCGTCATGACGACTCTCCGTTCCCGGATCATCGCCTGGGCCGGCCGCATGTATCTGGCGAGAACACAGAAGAAAGGCTTCGACCTGTCTCGAATGTCTTTCTTGCCCGAGTCCGTCCTGATGCCATTGCGGCGCGACGGCCTCAACCCGGTGGGCGATTTGGCAGCCGTCCGGGAGCGGGAGCCCGTCAGCAAGCTTCCCGTGCCGATAGCCGCCAACGTCTGGCTGGTCACCGGCTACGACGAGGTCAAGGCGGTGCTCGGAAAGGCCAGTGCCTTCAGCTCCGACTTCACCAACCTCGTCGGCAAGGCCGGCGCCGGCGCCGAACAGAACCCGGGTGGACTCGGATTCGCCGACCCGCCCGTGCACACCCGTCTCCGCCGGCTCCTGACGCCCGAATTCACCATGCGGCGCCTCGGGCGGCTCACGCCCCGTATCCATGAGATCGTCGAGGAACGCCTCGACGCGATGGAAAAGGCGGGAAAGAGCGGCGAACCGGTCGACATCGTCCACTCTTTCGCCCTCCCCATTCCCTCCCTCGTTATCTGCGAACTCCTCGGCGTCCCTTACGAGGACCGCGCCGACTTCGAGCGCCTCAGCGCCGCCCGTTTCGACCTTTTCAGCGGAGCGAACGCCTCCTTCGGCGCCATATCTGAATCCCTTTCCTATTTCCGGGACATCGTCAAGAAGCAGCGCGAAAACCCGGGCGACGGCCTGCTCGGCATGATCGTGAAGGAACACGGCGACACGGTCAGCGACGAAGAACTCGCAGGCCTCGCCGACGGCGTCCTCACCGGCGGCTTCGAAACCACCGCCAGCATGCTGGCCCTCGGTGCCCTGGTCCTCCTCCAGGACCCGAAGCACTTCGCGGCCCTCCACGACGGCGACGACGTCGTCGAAAGCTATGTCGAGGAACTCCTCCGTTACTTGACCGTCGTACAGGTCGCCTTCCCGCGCTTCGCCCGCGAGGACCTGGAAATCGGTGGCGTCCAGATCGCCTCCGGAGATGTGGTGCTGTGCTCACTGAGCGGTGCGGACCGGGACGGCAAACTGGGCCCGGAAATGGAACAGTTCGACCCCACCCGCAACGTTCCCTCCCATCTCGCCTTCGGCTACGGAATTCACCGCTGCGTAGGCGCGGAACTGGCCCGCATGGAACTCCGCGCCGCCTACCCGGCCCTGGTACGCCGCTTCCCGAACATGCGCCTCGCCGCCAACCCCGAGGACCTCGAATTCCGCAAACTCTCCATCGTCTACGGACTCGAATCCCTCCCGGTCCACCTCAACAACTGACCCCACCCCACCCCCGCGTCCCCCACTGACCGGGCACTCGGCCGAGGCGCCTGGTGCCCGGTTTTGCGGTGCCCGGACCGTGTCCAGTCGTCGCTCCGACCACATATGGCTCACCGTCAACTGGGGCAAAGTGCACAGCGGTTCCGGGCGCCGACTCAGGAACTCCCGGGGCATGCCCTCGCATGAGACGGAGACGTGGTCCGGTACGCGCGATCCGCTGGATCCACCGACCGCCGCCCCTCTCGCCCCCGAGAGCGCCGGACACGATGCGTATCCGCTGCCCTCACCACAGGTACTCGCGCTCCACCGTCGACGGCACGCAGACATGAAAAGACCCCGCCCAGCATCTCTGCGCTGGCGGGGTCTTCAGGCACCTCATTCAAGGTGCCCCCGGCAGGATTCGAACCTGCGCACACGGCTCCGGAGGCCGTTGCTCTATCCCCTGAGCTACGGGGGCGTTGTCGCTGTGTGTTGCGGCGACGGGTAGAACCTTACCAGCTCTGATGGGGTGTTCATGAACAGGTTTCGTCGGTGGCGGGTACGGGGGGTGCGGCCGGGTGACCGGGCCCTAGCGCATGCGAGGGCCGTGGTGCGGGACGCTCGGGGAAAGGTCCCTCGCACGGGGGCGGAAGTGGGGAAAACCGGGACGCAGTCGCAGGTGGAGTCCTAGTCTCATGGTGTGCCTGGCTTGTCCGGTCGGATCCTTGTTGTCGACGACAACAAGGTGATCCGCCAGTTGATCAGGGTCAATCTCGAGCTGGAGGGCTTCGAGGTCGTGACCGCGGCTGATGGTGCCGAATGTCTGGATGTCGTGCACCACGTGAGACCTGATGTCGTGACCCTTGATGTCGTGATGCCGCGGCTCAACGGTCTGCACACCGCGGCGCGATTGCGCTCCGATCCGCGGACGTGGGACATCCCGATCGCCATCGTCAGTGCGTGCACCCAGGGTGAGGTGGACAACGGCGAATCGGTGGGCGTGGACGCGTTTCTCGCGAAGCCTTTCGAGCCGGCCGAGCTGGTGCGGATCGTGGGGATGCTGGTGCGGGAGGGGCGGCAGCGGCAACGGGAGCGTGGGCCCGAGCGTGGCGCCGAGGATGAGGACGGGGAAAGCGACGGGGGCGGGGGAGCGGCGGGGCGTGGTGCCCCGTCCGGTGGGGTCGCGGCGTCCGGTGGGGTCGGCATGGTGGATGCGGGCGGGGAGTAGCCGGGAAAAGGTGGCCGGGCGCCCTGGAGCGTGACGTGGAGTGTCCACAGGGCGAAACCGGGTCGCATGGGTACCCCGGGTCTCCCATACGCTTGTCCTGTGACCCCCGCTGAGCTCTCCCGTACCGTCCTGCGCTCCGTGCGTGGTGCGGTGGAGGAGCAGGAGCTCTCCGTGGCCGTACCGGCGCGGATCGTGGTGCAGCCGCCGCCGCGGCCCGGGTGTGGGGACTACGCCTCCAATGTCGCGCTCCAGCTTGCCCAGCAGGCGGGGCGTCCCGCTCGCGAGGTCGCCGAGATTCTGCGGAAGCGGCTGAGCGGGAGCGCCGGGATCGCCCGGGTCGAGATCGCCGGGCCGGGGTTCTTGAACTTCACGCTGGGGGATGGGGCGCAGGTCGCGCTGGTGCGGGAAGTGCTGGCGCGGGGGGACGGATACGGGGGAGGGCCGGCTGCGGGCCGGAGCCCTGTGACGACCGCCCCGGCGACCGGCCCCGCGACCGCCCCGTCGGCCCACCCCATGACCGCCCCGGCAAGCAACGCCCGTGCCACCGTCGTCGCCGAGGCGCTCGCGCGGATCGACGCGGCGGCCGGGCTCGGTGGCCGTCGCGTCGCCGATGGGCAGCCCGTTCTCGTGCCCGCTCCGTATGACCTCGCCGCTCTCATCGCCCGCCTCGGTGTCGACGAAGCGCGCTGGGTGTTGTTGCGGCCGGCCGCGCAGGATCCGGTGCGGGTGCCCGAGCGGACGGTGCAGCGGGAGAGCAATCCGCGGTTCCGGGTGCAGTACGCGTACGCGCGGGCGCGGGCGCTCGGGCGTCACGCGAGGGATCTGGGGTTCGGGAGTGAGCCGGGGGACGTAGGTGCTCCGGTTCGGGGGCAGGTCGCGGACGACGGCTCGTCGGACGGGGCCGGGTCCGCCGCGCAGGCCCTGAAGAGCTTTCACACCCTTCTCGCCACCTACCCCTCCGTCGTCGAGAGCGCCGCGCGGCTGCGGGCGCCGGACCGGGTGGTGCGGCATCTGGAGGCCACGGCGGACGCGTTCTTCCGGTGGCATGACGTCTATCCGCCGCTGCCCGTCGGGGAGCAGAAACCCTTGGCCGTGCATCGCGCCCGGCTGGCCCTTGCCGAGGCCGGCCGGACGGTGCTCGCCAACGGCCTGCGACTGCTCGGCATCTCCGCTCCCGAACACCTCTGAACGATTTTGAGGGGATCTCCACTGTCATGAGCCGTTCCGCGCACCCCGCAGGACCCCGGCACGCCGATGTGCTGCCCGAGGGGCACTACGCCGGGCCGCCCGCCGATCTGAACACCCTCGACCCGCGGGTCTGGTCCCGTACGGTCCAGCGCGACGCCGACGGTGTGGTCACCGTCGGCGGGCTGGATGTCGCCGCGCTCGCCGCGGAATTCGGTACCCCGGCGTATTTCCTGGACGAGGACGATTTCCGGGCGCGCTGCCGGGCCTGGAAGGACGCCTTCGGGCCGGGAGCCGATGTGTTCTACGCCGGGAAGGCATTCCTGTCCCGGGCCATCGTGCGGTGGCTGCACGAAGAGGGCCTGAATCTCGACGTCTGCTCCGGGGGCGAGCTGGCGACCGCGCTGGCGGCCGGAATGCCTCCCGAGCAGATCGCGCTGCACGGGAACAACAAGAGCACCGAGGAGATCACCCGGGCCGTCGAGGTGGGCGTCGGGCGGATCGTGCTCGATTCCTTCCAGGAAATGGTGCGGGTCGCCCATGTCGCGGAGCGGCTGGGCAAGCGGCAGCGGGTGCAGATCCGGGTCACGGTCGGTGTCGAGGCGCATACGCATGAATTCATCGCGACCGCGCACGAGGACCAGAAGTTCGGTATCGCGCTGGCGGGCGGGCAGGCGGCGGAAGCCGTGCGCCGGGCGCTCAAGCTGGACGGCCTGGAGCTCATCGGAATTCACAGCCATATCGGGTCGCAGATTTTCGATATGGCGGGATTCGAGGTCTCGGCCCGCCGGGTGGTGCAGCTGCTGACCGAGGTACGGGACGAGCACGGTATCGAGCTGCCCGAGATCGACCTGGGCGGCGGCCTCGGCATCGCGTACACCTCGGACGACGATCCGCGCGAGCCGCACGAGATCGCCACCGCGCTGGGGGAGATCGTGCGCCGGGAGTGCGAGTCGGCGGGGCTGCGGATGCCGCGGCTGTCGGTCGAGCCGGGGCGCGCGATCGTGGGACCGACTGCCTTTACGCTGTATGAGGTCGGGACGGTCAAGGAGCTGGAAGGGCTGCGGACGTATGTGTCCGTGGACGGCGGAATGTCGGACAACATCCGCACGGCGCTCTACGACGCGGAGTACAGCGTCGCGCTGGTCTCGCGTACCTCCGACGCCGAGCCGATGCTCTCGCGCGTGGTCGGCAAGCACTGTGAGAGTGGCGACATCGTCGTACGCGATGCGTTCCTGCCGGCGGATGTGGCGCCGGGGGATCTGCTCGCGGTGCCGGCGACCGGTGCGTACTGCCGTTCCATGGCGAGCAACTACAACCACTCGCTGCGGCCGCCGGTCGTAGCGGTGAAGGACGGTGCGGCCAGGGTGATCGTCCGGCGGGAGACGGAGGAAGATCTCCTGCGGTTGGATGTCGGGTAGGGCCGGATCGCCGGATCCCGACCCCGGGTGAAATAAATGTCTCGGCATCTGGACGACGGGCGGAAACTGCCGTCCGGTGCGTGAGACTTGTGCATGAGCAAGCTGGAATTCGCTGATCGATGAGAAGCAGAGGTCGAATGATGCGTACGCGTCCGCTGAAAGTGGCGCTCCTGGGCTGTGGTGTGGTCGGCTCAGAGGTGACGCGCATCATGACGACGCACGCCGACGACCTCGCCGCCCGTATCGGTGCGCCCGTGGAGCTCGCCGGGATCGCCGTCCGCCGCCCCGACAAGGTGCGCGAGGGCGTCCCGGCCGAGCTGGTCACCACCGACGCGACCGCGCTCGTCAAACGCGGCGACATTGATGTCGTGATCGAGGTCATCGGCGGGATCGAGCCGGCCCGCACGCTCATCACCACCGCCTTCGAGCACGGTGCGAGCGTGGTCTCCGCCAACAAGGCGCTGGTCGCGGCGGACGGCGCGGCGCTGCACGCGGCGGCCGAGGCCAATGGCGCGGACCTGTATTACGAGGCCGCCGTCGCCGGCGCGATCCCGCTGGTGCGGCCGCTGCGCGAGTCGCTGGCCGGCGACAAGGTCAACCGGGTGCTCGGCATCGTCAACGGCACCACCAACTTCATCCTCGACAAGATGGACTCGACGGGGGCCGGTTACAGCGAGGCGCTCGACGAGGCGACCGCGCTCGGCTACGCGGAGGCCGACCCGACCGCCGATGTCGAGGGCTTCGACGCCGCCGCCAAGGCCGCGATCCTGGCCGGTATCGCCTTCCACACCCGGGTGACCATCGACGATGTGCACCGCGAGGGCCTCACGGAGGTCACCGCGGCCGATATCGCCTCCGCCAAGCGGATGGGCTGCACGGTCAAGCTGCTGGCCATCTGCGAGCGGGCCGCGGACGGTGCGTCGGTGACCGCGCGGGTGCACCCCGCGATGATTCCGCTGACGCATCCGCTGGCCTCCGTCCGTGAGGCGTACAACGCGGTCTTCGTCGAGGCCGAGGCGGCCGGCCAGCTGATGTTCTACGGGCCGGGCGCGGGCGGCGCGCCGACCGCCTCCGCGGTCCTCGGCGACCTGGTCGCGGTCTGCCGCAACAAGCTCGCCGGGGCCACCGGACCGGGCGAGTCCGCCTACACCCGGCTGCCCGTCAGCCCCATGGGCGCGGTCACCACGCGCTACCACATCAGCCTTGATGTGGCCGATAAGCCCGGCGTGCTCGCGCAGGTCGCGAACATCTTCGCCGATCACGGCGTATCGATCGATACGGTCCGTCAGCAGGGCAAGGACGGCGAGGCATCCCTCGTCATCGTCACCCACCGAGCGGCGGACGCGGCCCTGTCGTCGACCGTCGGGGCACTGCGCGAGCTGGACACCGTGCGCGGTGTCGCCAGCATCATGCGGGTCGAAGGGGAGTAAAGGAACCCATGTCTGCCAATTCCACCGCGAGCCGTCAGTGGCGCGGAATCATCGAGGAATACCGTGACCGGCTGCCGGTCAGCGACACGACCGAGGTCGTCACCCTCCGGGAGGGCGGCACCCCCCTCGTCCCGGCGCAGCTGCTCTCCGAGCGCACCGGCTGCGAGGTGCACCTCAAGGTCGAGGGTGCCAACCCCACCGGTTCCTTCAAGGACCGCGGCATGACGATGGCCATCACGCGTGCCAAGGAGGAGGGCGCCAAGGCGGTCATCTGCGCCTCCACCGGCAACACCTCCGCCTCGGCCGCGGCCTACGCGGTCCGTGCCGGCATGGTCTGCGCCGTCCTCGTCCCGCAGGGCAAGATCGCGCTCGGCAAGATGGGCCAGGCGCTGGTCCACGGCGCGAAGATCCTCCAGGTCGACGGAAATTTCGACGACTGTCTGACGCTGGCCCGGAGCCTCTCCGACAACTACCCCGTCGCACTTGTGAACTCCGTGAACCCGGTGCGCATCGAGGGCCAGAAGACCGCGGCCTTCGAAATCGTCGACATGCTCGGCGACGCCCCCGACATCCATGTGCTGCCCGTCGGCAACGCCGGCAACATCACGGCGTACTGGAAGGGCTACCGCGAGTACGCGGCCGACGGGATCGCCTCGCACACCCCGCGGATGTGGGGCTTCCAGGCATCCGGCAGCGCGCCGATCGTGCGCGGTGAGGTCGTCAAGGACCCGACCACCATCGCCACCGCGATCCGCATCGGCAACCCGGCCTCGTGGTCGTACGCCCAGCAGGCGCGGGACGAGTCCGGCGGCTTCATCGACGACGTGACCGACCGTCAAATCCTGGCCGCCTACCGTCTGTTGGCGGCGCGGGAGGGTGTCTTCGTGGAGCCCGCCTCGGCCGCCTCGGTGGCCGGTCTGCTCAAGGCCGCCGAAGAGGGCAAGGTCGACCCCGGCCAGCGCATCGTCTGCACGGTGACCGGTAACGGCCTCAAGGACCCGGACTGGGCGGTGGCCGGAGCGCCGCAGCCGGTCACGGTCCCGATCGACGCGGACGCCGCGGCCGAGCGCCTGGGCCTCGCCTAGGACCCGGCGGCCGTACGGCGGATTCGCCGCGTACGGCACACGATGACGGGGCGGCCCGCGCCCCGTCATCCCCCGCGCAGCAAATTGCGCAAAGGCTGCAAAGATCATCGAAGGTAGCGTCGGGGCACAGGAAGGCGCGCGACACGCATCGTGCGCCTCCTGTGCGCCCTATGTCGCGACAGAACCTTCCTTCGATAGGCTGGAGCCAACTCCCCTCCCCACGGCATAACGCAGTGGTGTTCAGGGCAGGTCAGAACAGACCCCAGGAAGCCGGCCGGGCACTTCGGTGCCGCGGCGCTCCGGGGCAGTACCGCAGCATCAATCAAGGAGAGTCATCGAGCGATGGCCGGTCCCGCGTTCCGCGCCGCCGCCGTCCGGGTGCGCACCCCCGCTACCAGCGCCAATCTCGGTCCCGGCTTCGATGCCCTGGGTCTTTCCCTGGGCCTGTACGACGATGTCGTGGTGCGCGTCGCCGACTCCGGACTGCACATCGACATCGCAGGTGAGGGCACCGACACGCTCCCCCGCGACGAGAGTCATCTGCTCGTACGGTCGATGCGCGCCGCCTTCGAGCTGCTCGGCGGGCAGCCGCGCGGCCTGGAAATCGTCTGCGCCAACCGCATCCCGCACGGCCGCGGCCTGGGCTCTTCCTCGGCCGCCATCTGCGCGGGCATCGTCGCCGCCCGCGCAGTGACGATAGGCGGTGAACAGAAGCTCGACGACGCCGGGCTGCTGGAGCTGGCCACCGAGATCGAGGGCCACCCCGACAACGTCGCCGCCTGCCTGCTGGGCGGATTCACACTCGCCTGGATGGATACCGGAACCGCTCACGCGATCCGGATGGATCCGGCCGATTCCATCGTTCCGGTGGTCTTCGTCCCCGGAAAGCCGGTGCTGACCGAGACCGCCCGTGGACTGCTGCCGCGCACCGTCCCGCATGTGGACGCCGCGGCCAACGCCGGCCGCGCCGCACTGCTCGTCGAGGCCCTGACCAGGCGCCCCGAGCTGCTGCTCGCCGCGACCGAGGACCGACTCCACCAGGAATACCGCGCCCCTGCGATGCCGGAGAGCGTGGCCCTGGTGAACCGACTGCGTGCGGACGGCGTCCCCGCAGTTGTGTCCGGTGCGGGCCCCACGGTCCTCGCACTGGTTGAGGACGCGGCGGCCGACAAGGTCGCGGCACTGGCGGGAGAGGGGTGGGCGGCCAACCGGCTGACCCTCGATGCGGCGGGCACCTGTGTGCTGCCGCTCGCCGGGTGATCACGCGGGTGATCGACGATTGCCGGTCTTGGAGAGGGGGAATGTTTGTTGGACCCGGTAGTGTTAACCTCAAGTCAGTACTCGACGCCTGAGTGGCGCGGTGCTTCGTGTCCCCCATAGGGACCACTTTCTTCCGGGAGCCTCCCAAACTGCTCGGAGCAATGGCCTGAGCAGGTGTGAGCACGCTCCGGAATCGGCGTGACGACATGGGCCACTCTGCATCTCTTCACGCCGGCGCCATGAACTGATCTCTCCGCCACTTCCGGCGGGACCACCGCCCCGGCACCGGTCCACCAGACCAAGGACCCAGCCGGACAGCACAACCGGTCGCCGAGCCAGACAGGCCGACGCCCGCTCCAGGGAAGGACCCTTCGTGAGCGACACCACCGATCTGATGGGCGCGCGCACCGATGGCAGTGCCACCGCGCCCGCCACGGACGCTCCCGCCGCGCCCACGCGGCGCCGCCGTTCCGGCACCGGCCTTGACGGCATGGTCCTGGCGGAGCTTCAGCAGGTCGCCTCCGGCCTCGGTATCAAGGGCACCGCGCGGATGCGCAAGAGCCAGCTGATCGAGGTCATCAAGGAGAAGCAGGCCGGAGGCTCAGGCTCCGCCGCCAAGGCCGACGCGCCCGCCGACACCGAGACCAAGCCCAAGCGCCGGACGACCTCCAAGGCCCGCACCGGCGACGACGGCGCCGAGCAGGCCGGCGGCAAGTCCGCCAAGTCCGCCAAGGGCGACAAGGCCGCGGACCAGGCCCAGCAGCAGATCGACATCCCCGGTCAGCCGGTGAGCGACGAGCAGCCGGCCGGCGAGCGCCGCCGGCGTCGCGCCACCTCCGCGGCGGGCAGCCCCGAGGCCGCCTCGGGCGACCTCAAGACCGACACCAAGGTCGAGGCGAAGACCGAGGTCAAGGCGGACGCCAAGACCAACACCGCGGTGTCCCCGCAGGAGACCGGCGAGGGCCGGCCCGGCAAGGGCGGCGAGCGCCAGGACCGTGGCGACCGCCAGGACCGCGGCCAGAAGGGTGACCGTGGCGACCGCGGTGACCGCGGCCAGCGGCAGCGTGACCGCCGCAAGGGCGACGCCGGCGACGGCGGCGGTCAGGGCGGTCAGGGCGGCCAGCGCCAGCGGGACCGTGGCGACCGCGGCGACCGCCGTCCCGATGAGGACGACGACTTCGAGGGCGGCCGCCGGGGCCGTCGCGGCCGCTACCGCGACCGCCGGGGCCGTCGCGGCGGCCGTGAGGACTTCGGCAACGAGCCGCAGGTGTCCGAGGACGACGTCCTGATCCCGGTCGCGGGCATCCTCGACATCCTCGACAACTACGCGTTCATCCGGACCTCCGGCTACCTGCCCGGCCCGAACGACGTCTACGTCTCGCTCGCCCAGGTCCGCAAGAGCGGTCTGCGCAAGGGTGACCACGTCACCGGCGCGGTCCGCCAGCCCAAGGACGGCGAGCGGCGTGAGAAGTTCAACGCGCTGGTCCGCCTCGACACGGTCAACAGCGTGGCGCCCGAACAGGGCCGCGGACGGCCGGAGTTCGGGAAGCTGACGCCCCTTTACCCGCAGGATCGACTGCGCCTGGAGGGTGAGTCGGGCGGTCTGACGACCCGGATCATCGACCTGGTCACGCCGATCGGCAAGGGCCAGCGAGGGCTGATCGTGGCCCCGCCGAAGACCGGCAAGACCATGATCATGCAGGCGATCGCCAACTCGATCACCCGCAACAACCCCGAGTGCCACCTGATGGTCGTCCTCGTCGACGAGCGTCCGGAAGAGGTCACCGACATGCAGCGGTCGGTGAAGGGCGAGGTCATCTCCTCGACCTTCGACCGCCCGGCCGAGGACCACACCACCGTCGCCGAGCTGGCCATCGAGCGCGCCAAGCGTCTCGTCGAGCTGGGTCACGACGTGGTCGTCCTGCTGGACTCGATCACCCGTCTGGGCCGTGCGTACAACCTCGCCGCCCCGGCCTCGGGCCGCATCCTGTCCGGTGGTGTCGACTCGACCGCGCTCTACCCGCCGAAGCGCTTCTTCGGTGCGGCGCGCAACATCGAGGACGGCGGCTCGCTGACCATCCTGGCCACCGCGCTGGTCGAGACCGGCTCGCGGATGGACGAGGTGATCTTCGAGGAGTTCAAGGGCACCGGCAACCTGGAGCTCAAGCTCGACCGCAAGCTCTCGGACAAGCGCATCTTCCCGGCGGTGGACGTGGACGCGTCCAGCACCCGTAAGGAAGAGATCCTCATGGGCAGCGACGAGCTCGCCGTCGTGTGGAAGCTGCGCCGGGTGCTGCACGCCCTGGACCAGCAGCAGGCCATCGAGCTGCTGCTGGACAAGATGAAGCAGACGAAGTCCAACGCGGAGTTCCTGCTCCAGATCCAGAAGACGACCCCGACCGCGGGCAACGGCAACGACTGACGCCCGCCGGGCGCGTCCTGGCGCCTTACACAAAGCCCTCCTCGCCCTCACGGGTGAGGGGGGCTTTGTGCTGCCCGCGGCCCGTACGGGACGGGCCGCGGACGGTGATCTGTGACCTGGGCCGCGCCCCCAAACCCGCATCACGGGTGCGCCTGAGACCTTCCGCACAGATCCGCGGGAACCCGCATGGTTCCAGCCATGGCGGAAAAAGGGACGAAAGCCCAGGTGAGGAAGGCGAAGGTCCCGGGGCCGTCCGACCGGCCGCCGTGGATTTCTAAGAAATCGCTCATGACTCGCTGTGCAACCCTTCCCGTCGACCTCCCGTCTGACAAGGAGCAAAAGGCCGTGGCAGCACTCCGCACGGCGGCGGCGAGGGGCAGCCGAGCGAACGAGGACTGAGGAGCAGATGGCGGACAGCAGCGGGAGCGCGAAGACGGCCGAAACCCGTGGCCGCTCCATACGTCCCAAGGGACGCCGGCGCAAGGGGCCGACCCGACGCCGCCGAGTAGCGACCATCACTGTATGCGGGCTGGTCAGTGTGGTGCTGCTCGGTGGTGCCGGACTCGGCTACGTCTACTTCAAGCTCAACGGCAATCTGAAGGGCGTCGACATCAACGCCGCCCTCGGACACGACCGGCCGAAGAATGTCGACGACGGGTCGATGGACATCCTGGTGATGGGCTCCGACTCCCGCGCCGGCAAGAACAACGAGTACGGCCGGGACGAGGGCGCCGCGCGTTCCGACACTGCGATGATCATGCACGTCTACAAGGGCCGTAAGAAGGCCAGCGTGGTCAGCGTCCCCCGGGACACCATGATCAAGCGGCCCGACTGCTCCAAGGACGGCAAGGACGTCCCCGGGGCGAACCGGGCGATGTTCAACACCGCGTTCGAGGTCGGCGGCCCGGCCTGTGCCGTGAAGACCGTCGAAACGATCAGCGGCATCCGGATGGACCACTTCGTCGAGGTCGACTTCACCGGCTTCAAGAAGCTCATCGACGCGCTGGGCGGGGTGGAGATCACCACCAGCAAGGCGATCGACGACAACAGCAGCCATCTGCATCTGAAGCCCGGCACCCACACGCTGGACGGGGAGCACGCCCTCGGCCTCGTCCGGACCCGGCACGGCGTCCCCGGCGGCGACGGCAGCGACCTCGGCCGCATCCAGCTCCAGCAGACCTTCATCAAGGCCCTGCTCAAGCAGGTCAAGAACGTCGGGGTGCTCACCAACCCCACCAAGCTCTACGACATCGCCGACACGGCCACCAAGGCCATCACCACCGACACCGACCTCAACTCGGTCAGTGAACTGACCGGCCTGGCCAAGAGCCTGGGCAACATAGGCGCCGAGAACATCGACATGATGACGCTGCCGGTGACCTACGACCCCCAGGACCCCGACCGGGTGCTGCCGCTGACCAAGCAGAGCCGCCAGGTCTGGGACGCGCTCCGGCAGGACAAGGAGATCCCGAAGTCCGCGATCAAGGGGTCGGCCGGTGACAAGGGCGGCACGGACAACTACGTGAAGTAGCCGCTGTCCTGCGGTTCCGGGGTCCGGCGGCCCCGGAACCGGCCGGGGGAATAGGTGCGCCCTCACCCCGGTTTTGGGAGATACGGCTAGTCCTGGCAGACTGGACCGTCGGCCCCGGTTCACGTGACGCAACCCGCGACACGACCCGGTGCACTCCCGAACCTAGGAGAACCCCTTGAAGCGCGACATTCACCCGGAGTACGTCGAGACCCAGGTCAGCTGCACCTGTGGCGCGTCCTTCACCACCCGTAGCACGGTCGCCAGCGGCACGGTCCGCGCCGACATCTGCTCCGAGTGCCACCCGTTCTACACCGGCAAGCAGAAGATCATGGACACGGGCGGCCGCGTGGCCCGCTTCGAGGCCCGCTTCGGCAAGGGCGCCGCTGCCAAGAAGTAGCGACCCTCAAGGCGCCGGTCTCCGGTCGCCCCTGCTCAGGGGTGACCGGACCGGCGTTTTGTCGTCCTGGCCCTTGGCTCCCGTACGGGGGTCCCGGGGCCCGGGGCGCAGCACCCCCGACGGGCCGGCGCCCCGGTACTCCGGTCATCACAGCAGCCAGTAGAGGAACTCCACGATGTTCGAGGCGGTCGAAGAACTGATCGGCGAGCACGCCGATCTCGAGAAGCGGCTGGCCGACCCCGCGGTCCACGCCGACCAGCGCGAGGCCATGCGGCTCAACAAGCGCTATGCCGAGCTGACCCCGATCACCTCGACGTACCGCGACTGGAAGCAGACCGGCGAGGACATGGAGACCGCGCGCGAACTCGCCGCGGACGACCCGGACTTCGCCGCCGAGGTCAAGGAGCTCGACGCCCGGCGCGGCGAGCTGACCGAGAAGCTGCGCCTGCTGCTCGTCCCGCGCGACCCCAGCGACGACAAGGACGTCATCCTCGAGGTCAAGGCCGGTGAGGGCGGCGAGGAGTCCGCGCTGTTCGCCGGCGACCTGCTGCGGATGTATCTGCGCTACGCCGAGCGGGCCGGCTGGAAGACCGAGATCCTGGAAGCCAACGAGTCCGACCTCGGCGGCTACAAGGACGTCCAGGTCGCCGTGAAGACCAAGGGCGGGGGCGGCGCCACCGAGCCCGGGCAGGGCGTCTGGGCGCGGCTGAAGTACGAGGGCGGGGTGCACCGCGTCCAGCGGGTGCCCGCCACCGAGTCGCAGGGCCGCATCCACACCTCCGCGGCCGGTGTGCTGGTCACGCCGGAGGCCGAGGAGGTCGAGGTCGAGATCGGCCCCAACGACCTGCGGATCGACGTCTACCGCTCCTCCGGCCCCGGCGGCCAGTCGGTCAACACCACCGACTCCGCGGTGCGCATCACGCACCTGCCCACCGGCATCGTCGTCTCCTGCCAGAACGAGAAAAGCCAGCTCCAGAACAAGGAGCAGGCGCTGCGCATCCTGCGCTCCCGGCTGCTGGCCGCCGCCCAGGAAGAGGCCGAGCGGGAGGCGTCGGACGCCCGGCGCAGCCAGGTCCGCACGGTTGACCGCTCCGAGCGCATCCGGACGTACAACTTCCCGGAAAACCGCATCTCGGACCACCGGGTCGGCTTCAAGGCGTACAACTTGGACCAGGTGCTCGACGGCGAACTCGATCCGGTCATCCAGGCGTGTGTCGACGCCGACTCGGCGGCGAAGCTCGCCGCCGCCCAGTAAGCCCGCACGACCCGTTACGCCCCGGCCGGTCGACGGCGAACCCGCACCATGAAGACGCAGCGCACTAGGAGGAAGGCCCCGTGAACCTTCTGCTCGCCGAGGTGGCACAGGCCACCCAGCGGCTGGCCGACGCCGGTGTGCCCTCGCCGCGCTTCGACGCCGAGGAACTCGCCGCGTTCGTGCACGGCGTCAAACGGGGGGAGCTGCACCACGTCAAGGACGCGGACTTCGACGCCCGTTACTGGGAGGCCGTCGCCCGCCGCGAGGCCCGTGAGCCGCTCCAGCACATCACCGGACGGGCGTTCTTCCGCTACCTCGAACTGGCCGTCGGGCCGGGGGTGTTCGTGCCCCGCCCGGAGACCGAATCGGTCGTCGGCTGGGCGATAGACGCCGTCCGGGCCATGGACGTCGTCGAACCGCTGATCGTCGACCTGTGCACCGGCTCGGGGGCGATCGCCCTCGCCCTGGCGCAGGAGGTCCCCCGCTCGCGGGTGCACGCCGTGGAGCTGTCCGACGAGGCCCTGGACTACGCCCGCAAGAACGTCGAGGGGTCCCGCGTCGTTCTCCATCAGGGCGACGCGCTGACCGCGCTCCCCGAACTGGACGGGCAGGTCGACCTGGTCGTCTCCAACCCGCCGTACATCCCGCTGACCGAGTGGGAGTACGTCGCACCCGAGGCCCGCGACCACGACCCCGAGCTCGCGCTGTTCTCGGGGCAGGACGGCCTGGACACCATCCGGGGCATCGAGCGGACCGCACACCGTCTGCTGCGCCCCGGCGGCGTGGTCGTCATCGAGCATGCCGACACCCAGGGCGGGCAGGTGCCGTGGATCTTCACCGAGGAGCGGGGCTGGGCCGATGCGGCCGATCACCCGGACCTCAACAACAGGCCCCGTTTCGCCACCGCGCGCCGGGCGACGCCATGACGCGTTTCGCTTCGGCGCCTGATGCATCCGAAGTATTCGTTTCGCACGAGGAGGTCCCGTAATGGCACGGCGATACGACTGTAGCGACGCGACCGACCGCACCACCGGTCTGCGCGAGGCAGCCTCGGCCGTCCGCCGCGGTGAGCTGGTCGTGCTGCCGACCGACACCGTCTACGGCATCGGCGCGGACGCCTTCAGCGCCGAGGCCGTCGGCGACCTGCTGGAGGCCAAGGGCCGCGGCCGCGGTATGCCCTCCCCGGTACTCGTCGGGTCCCCCAACACCCTGCACGGCCTGGTCACCGACTTCTCCGAGCAGGCCTGGGAGCTGGTCGACGCCTTCTGGCCCGGCGCGCTCACCCTCGTCGCCAAGCACCAGCCGTCGCTGACCTGGGACCTGGGCGAGACCCGCGGCACGGTCGCCGTACGGATGCCGCTGCACCCCGTCGCGATCGAGCTGCTCACCGAGTTCGGTCCGATGGCCGTCTCCAGCGCCAACCTCACCGGCCACCCGTCCCCGCAGGACTGCGACGCCGCACAGGAGATGCTGGGCGACTCGGTCTCTGTCTACCTGGACGGCGGCCCCACGCCCGCCGCCGTACCGTCCTCGATCGTCGATGTCACCGGCAAGACCCCGGTACTGCTGCGCGAGGGCGCGATCAGCGCGGAAGAGCTGCGCAAGGTGGTACCCGAGCTCGAGGTGGCCAATTGATGGCGCCCCTGGGGCGTGGCATAGCGGGACCAGGTGGCGACACTCCTGTACCCCCTCCCTCCCCTTTTCGGATTCTCCACGTCAGCACCGGCAACGTCTGCCGCTCGCCGATCACCGAGCGGCTGCACCGCCATGCCCTGGAACTGCGGCTCGGTGCGGCCCGCAGTGGCGGGCTGCTCGTGGAGAGCGCCGGAACCTGGGGCCACGAGGGCGCCCCGATGGAGACGCACGCCGCCACGGTCCTCACCGACTACGGCGCCGACCCGGCCGGCTTCCTCGGCCGTGAGCTGCTCGACGAGCACGTCATCCGCGCCGACCTGGTGCTCACCGCCACCCGCGACCACCGCGCCCAGGTCATCTCGATGGGCCATTCGGCGGGGCTGCGCACCTTCACGCTGAAGGAGTTCAACCGGCTGGTGCGGGCCATAGACCCGGCCACGCTGCCCGAGCCCGATCCGGACCTGCCGGACGGCGGGCTGGTCGAGCGTGCCCGCTCGCTGGTCGGCGCCGCCGCGGCGCTGCGCGGCTGGCTGCTGGCGCCGAACCCGGAGTCCGACGAGGTCTACGACCCGTACGGCGCCCCCATCACCTTCTTCCGCTCCATCGGCGACGAGATCAACCAGGCGCTCGACCCGGTCGTCACCGCCCTCACGGGGCTCCCGGCGCGCGCCTAGGCGCCCCGGCCGCGGGCCCAGGCGCGCTGTCCCGCCGGACAGGCCCCCGGAGCCCGTGCCGAGCGGTCCGGGCCCCGGGGTGGCCTCCGGGCCCCCGAGCGGCCCGCACACCGCGCTTGATCGCCCTGCCGCGCCTACATTGGGACTACGTCCCCGTACGAGGCCCGGAGCAAGCGATGCCTGCCACCACCGCGTCACCCCGTAGCGAGACCCCGGACACCCTTTCCCCGGCCCCCGCGCCCGCTGCCGGCGCCGGTCCGGACGAGACCGTCGAGGACCGGGCGCGGGCCGCCCGTGAGGCCGGGACCCGGCCGGCCGGCTCCCCGGACTTCGCCGCTCTGCTGCGCCAGGACCCGGAGATCGCCGGCGTACTGCTCGGGGAGAGCGCCCGGCAGAACGACGGACTCCAGCTGATCGCCGCGGAGAACTTCACCTCGCCGGCCGTCCTCGCCGCCCTCGGGTCTCCCTTGGGCAACAAATACGCGGAGGGCTATCCCGGGGCACGGCACCACGGCGGCTGCGAGATCGTCGACCTCGCGGAGCGGATCGCGGTGGAACGCGCCAAGGCCCTCTTCGGCGCCGAACACGCCAACGTCCAGGCCCACTCCGGGTCTTCGGCCGTGCTGGCCGCCTACGCCGCCCTGCTGCGCCCCGGAGACACCGTTCTGGCCATGTCCCTCCCGCACGGCGGACACCTCACCCATGGATCACCGGCCAACTTCTCCGGCCGCTGGTTCGACTTCGCCGGCTACGGCGTCGACGAGGAGACCGGCCTGCTCGACTACGACGCGATCCGCGAACTGGCCCGCGCCCGCCGGCCCAAGGCCATCGTCTGCGGCTCGATCTCCTACCCACGGCACCTCGACTACGCCGCCTTCCGTGACATCGCCGACGAGACCGGCGCCTACCTGATCGCGGATGTCGCGCACCCCCTGGGGCTGATCGCCGGGGGAGCGGCACCCAGTCCCGTCCCGTACGCCGACGTGGTGTGCGGAACGACACACAAGGTGCTGCGCGGGCCGCGCGGCGGGCTGATCCTGTGCGGCACGAAGCTGGCCGAGCGGATCGACCGCGCGGTGTTCCCCTTCACCCAAGGGGGCGCCCAGATGAACTCCGTCGCCGCCAAGGCCGTGGCCTTCGCGGAGGCCGCCACGCCCGCCTTCGGCGCGTATGCCCATCAGGTCACGGCCAATGCCCGCGCGCTCGCCGAGGCGCTCGCCGGACACGGTCTGACCATCAACACCGGCGGCACCGATACCCATCTGATCACCGCCGATACCGCCCCGCTGGGCCTGGACGCGCGCACCGCCCGGGGCCGGCTGGCCGCGGCCGGTATCGTGCTGGACACCTGCGCGCTGCCGTGCGCCGAGTCCCCCGGCGCTCTCGCGGCGGGCCGGACCGGCATCCGGCTGGGCACCGCCGCGGTGACGACCCAGGGCATGGGCGAGACCGAGATGAAGGCGGTCGCCGAGCTGATCGTGGCGGCGCTGCAGGAGGACGGCGCGGTCCGCTCCCGTACCGTCGCTTTGGTCCGCGGATTCCCGCCATATCCCGATCGCGGATGACGGCGGGAACCATCCGCTGACGCCCGGCGTCTATTCCTGTATTCACGGCCAGGGGGCGGACACGCATAGGGTGTGGGGCTGTGATGGCCAGCTATACCAATGGGGCAGCCCGTGCGTGAATACCTGCTGACGCTGTGCGTCACGGCGGCGGTGACCTACCTGCTGACCGGCCCGGTGCGGAAATTCGCCATCGCGGCCGGGGCGATGCCGGAGATCCGCGCGCGTGATGTGCACCGCGAGCCGACGCCACGACTCGGCGGCATCGCGATGTTCGGCGGGCTCTGCGCCGGCCTGCTGGTCGCCTCGCATCTGACCAACCTCAAGACCGTCTTCGAGAACTCCAACGAGCCCCGGGCGCTGCTCTCCGGCGCCGCGCTGATCTGGATCCTCGGCGTCCTGGACGACAAGTGGGGCGTGGACGCGCTGGTCAAGCTCGGCGGCCAGATGATCGCCGCGGGCGTGATGGTCCTCCAGGGCCTGACGATCCTCTGGATCCCGATCCCCGGTGTCGGCACGGTCTCCCTCACCCCGATGCAGGGCACCCTGCTGACCGTCGCCCTCGTCGTGATCACCATCAACGCGGTGAACTTCGTGGACGGCCTGGACGGTCTCGCCTCCGGCATGGTGTGCATCGCCGCCGCGGCGTTCTTCATGTACGCGTACCGGATGTGGTTCGGCTACGGCATCGAGGCGGCCGCGCCCGCAACGCTGTTCTCGGTCGTTCTCATGGGCATGTGCCTCGGCTTCCTGCCGCACAACATGCACCCGGCGCGGATCTTCATGGGCGACTCAGGATCGATGCTGATCGGCCTGGTCATGGCCGCGGGTGCGGTCTCGGTGACCGGCCAGGTCGACCCGGACCTGCTCAACGTCAAGGCGGGCGGTCTGCGTGAGGCGACCCACGCGATGGTGCCGGTCTACATCCCGCTGCTGCTGCCGCTGACGATCATCGCGGTGCCGGTCGCCGACCTGATCCTGGCGATCGTGCGGCGTACGTGGCAGGGCCAGTCGCCGTTCGCCGCCGACCGCGGCCATCTGCACCACCGGCTGCTGGAGATCGGGCACTCGCACAGCCGGGCCGTGCTGATCATGTACTTCTGGTCGGCGCTGATCGCCTTCGGCGCGGTCGCCTACTCCGCGAACAACGCGAGCATGTGGATCGTGCTGGGCATCGTGCTGCTGAGCGCGGTGGGTCTGGTGCTGCTCCTGCTGCCGCGCTTCACGCCGCGGGCGCCGCTCTGGGCGGAGTGGATGGTGCCGCCGCGCTACCGCCGGCTCGCCCCCGCGACGGCGCCGGCCGCGACGACGGACGCGACCGGTGTGGGCCCGGACGACGACGAGAGCGCCGAGCCGGAGGAGGAGCGGGAGCCGGTCCCGGCGGGCCTCCACGGAGCCACCGCCATCGGGGACCGCTCACGCTTCGTGGGCCGCCGGAAGGCGGACAGTCACCGCTGATCCACAGGTTCGATCGCCCGAACGTGCCTCAGGAATCGGGACGGTTGACTCCATACCAGACATAAAGCGTCCCGTCAGTGCACCAACGCGCACGTTCACGCTCAGGTGTGACAGGGTCCACACGAACCAGGTAAAGACCTCATCAAATAGTTTGTGATACCGTTCACGAAACCCGGCGATAGAGCCGAAGGGCCGAAGTGCGACTGCCCTTGGGCCGCAGGTTCCGCCTCAGGCCGGGTCTACGCTCGTCCATGACGACACACCCCACATCTTTTGCCGGAGCGCCGCCATGCAGTCGAATGACGCCCGACTACTCCTTCACGCCGTTGTGCCCACCCTCGCCATCGGCGCTGTCGCCGTTGCCGTGAGCGGCGCGGTCGCAGGTGTGCCGGGAGTGCTCGGCGCCGTCATCGGCACCGCGCTGGTGCTGCTCGTGATGGGGGCCGGCCTCGTCGTCCTGCAAAAGACCGCGAAGAACCACCCGCAGCTGTTCCAGATGATGGGCCTGCTGCTGTACACCGTGCAGATCCTGTTCGTGGCGGTCTTCCTGATCGCGTTCAAGGACACCACGCTCTTCGATACCAAGGCTTTTGCGTTCACCTTGCTCGGCGCCACCCTCGTGTGGATCGCGGCACAGACCCGCGGTCATATGAAGGCGAAGATTCTGTACGTGGAACCCGACTCCGCCGGGACGAAGAAGGCGGAGACGGCGGGGTCGCCGACGTGACACGTAGGGCCGAGATAAATGCCCTCTTGCGGGCCTGCTATCGTCCGGTTCCAACTGCGGCACAGTTGGCGCAGGCGGCTGAGCTCCCGGGTTCCACTCGATGGAACGGGCAGTTCTCGCGGCCAATGCCTGTGATGTGGCCGGGCCCAGCGCCCGCCAGCCGCCCCCTAATCCGTAAGACCAGTCCAGTGCCGCTCCGTGGCTCAACGCCGCGCCGACACAACGAGGTTGCCGTACCCATGCGCCACGCTGAAGGAGCTCGCGGTGAGTGCTGAAACGATGCTCGCCTTCGAGACCGACTGCCACATCTTTTCCGGGTGCGGCTTCCCTGCTCCCGGGCTTCATTCGTTCGTCTTCCAGCCGCTGTTCACCATCAACGGCTTCGAGTTCAACAAGATCATGCTGCTGGCAGTGCTCAGCACCGTCGTGGTCGTGTGGTTCTTCTGGGCGGCGTTCGGCAAGGCCAAGGTGGTCCCGGGCAAGCTGCAGATGATCGGCGAAGCGGGCTACGACTTTGTGCGCCGCGGGATCGTCTATGACGCCCTCGGGAAGAAGGAGGGCGAGAAGTACGTCCCCTTCATGGTCTCGCTGTTCTTCTTCGTCTGGATCATGAACCTGTGGTCGATCATCCCGATCGCCCAGTTCCCGGTGACGTCGATCATCGCGTTCCCCGCCGGTCTCGCCGCGATCGTCTACATCACCTGGATGTTCCTGACGTTCAAGAAGCAGGGCTTCGTTGGCGCGCTGAAGAACCTGAGCGGCTACGACAAGTCGCTCGGCTGGATTCTGCCGCTGATCATGCTGCTCGAGCTGCTCCAGCACCTGATCATCCGCCCCTTCACCCACGCGGTTCGACTCTTCGCGAACATGTTCGCCGGTCACCTCCTGCTGCTGATGTTCACCATCGGCACCTGGTACCTGCTGAACGGCATCGGCATCGTCTACGCCGGCGCCTCGTTCGTGATGACCGTCCTTCTGACGGCGTTCGAGCTGTTCATCCAGGCCGTGCAGGCGTACGTCTTCGTGCTCCTGACCGCGAACTACATCCAGGGCGCGCTCGCCGAGCACCACTGAGCCCCCGCTTTCCCAGCCCCTACAGACGCCCGGTGGCCAACCCCCACCGGTCCGTGAAAGAGAAGGAAGTAACGGCATGTCCGCTGCTCTCGAGACTGTCAACCTCGCCGCCGGCGTCACCGGCAACCTCGGCTCGATCGGTTACGGCCTCGCCGCGATCGGCCCCGGCGTCGGCGTCGGCATCATCTTCGGTAACGGCACCCAGGCTCTTGCCCGTCAGCCCGAGGCTGCCGGCCTGATCCGCACCAACCAGATCATGGGTTTCGCCTTCTGTGAGGCGCTCGCCCTGATCGGCATCGTCATGGGCTTCCTCTTCAGGGCCTGACGGACCGCTGCAAACCCCTGACAGACGGAAGGCACTGATGTGAACGCCCTGGTGAACATGGCGGCGGAGGTTCCTGAGAACCCCCTGATCCCGCCGATTCCAGAGCTGGTCATCGGCCTGGTCGCTTTCTTCATCGTCTTCGGCTTCCTGGCCAAGAAGCTCCTCCCGAACATCAACAAGGTTCTGGACGAGCGCAGGAAGCTGATCGAAGGCCGGATGGAGGACGCCGAGGCGATTCAGGCCGAGGCTCAGCAGGTGCTCGCGGACTACCGAGCACAGCTCGCCGACGCCCGCCACGAGGCCGCGCGTCTGCGCCAGGAGGCGCAGGAGCAGGGCGCGACGCTCATCGCTGAGATGCGCGCCGAGGGCCAGCGGCAGCGTGAGGAGATTATCGCTGCCGGTCACGCCCAGATCGAGGCGGACCGGAAGCAGGCCGCGCAGGCGCTGCGCCAGGACGTGGGCAAGCTCGCCGTCGACCTGGCCGGCAAGCTCGTCGGGGAGTCCCTCGAGGACCACGCCCGGCAGAGCCGGACCATCGACCGCTTCCTCGACGACGTCGAGGCCAAGGCGGCGTCGGACGCGACGAAGGCTGAGGCCGGACGATGAACGGAGCGAGCCGCGAGGCACTCGCCTCCGCACGTGAGCAGTTCAACGCGCTGGCGGACAACACGTCCGTCGACGCCGCGAAGCTCGCCGAGGAGCTGGCTGCCGTCACCGCTCTGCTCGACCGCGAGGTGTCGCTGCGTCGGGTCCTGACCGACCCGGCGCAGGCCGCCGAGGCGCGCGCCGAACTGGCCGGACGACTGCTGGGCGGCAAGGTGGGCGGCCCGACCGCCGACCTGGTGTCCGGCATGGTCCGTGCCCGCTGGTCGGGTTCGCGTGACCTGACCCACGCGCTCGAGGAGCTGGCCTACAGCGCCGACCTGGTCGCCGCGCAGCGGGCCGGCCAGCTCGACGACGTCGAGGACGAGCTCTTCCGGTTCGGCCGGATCGTCAGCTCCAACAGCGAGCTGCGCGGTGCGCTGACCGACCGGAACGCGACGGTCGCGGCCAAGACGGAGCTGCTGAATGCGCTGCTGGGCGGCCGGGCCAACCCGGTCACCGAGCGCATCGTGATCCGTCTTGTCGTACAGCCGCGGGGCCGTAGCCTGGAAGCGGGGCTCGACGCCCTCTCCAAGCTGGCGGCGAGCCGCCGGGACCGCATGGTCGCGGTGGTCACCTCCGCGGTGCCCCTCAGTGAAGGGCAGCGGCAGCGCCTGGGCGCTTCCCTGGCGCAGCTGTACGGACGGCAGGTCCACCTGAACCTCGACGTGGACCCCGAGGTCCTCGGCGGAGTCCAGGTCCGGATCGGCGACGAGGTCATCAACGGGACCATCGCGGAGCGCCTCGACGAGGCGGGCCGGCGGATGGCCGGCTGACCCAGCCACCAACTCAAGAGCTGCACAACCGGCGGCCAGACGCCGGACCAGCCGGCCGGACCACGAGGTCCGGCTGCGGTCCGGAAGAAGCCCCGGGGACCAGCACAAGCATGACGGCGGCCCGAGTTGGGCCGTAAGCGGAAACCCCCCGGGGGACAGCCCCCCGGACACCCGCAAGTAACTTCGGGCCCAACAAGGAGAGCAGGGAACCCAGATGGCGGAGCTCACGATCCGGCCGGAGGAGATCCGGGACGCGCTGGAGAACTTCGTCCAGGCGTACAAGCCGGACGCGGCCTCGCGCGAGGAGGTCGGCACGGTAAGCGAGGCCGGAGACGGCATCGCGAAGGTCGAGGGCCTTCCCTCGGCGATGGCGAACGAGCTGCTGAAGTTCGAGGACGGCACGCTCGGTCTTGCGCTGAACCTGGAAGAGCGCGAGATCGGTGCGGTGGTCCTCGGTGAGTTCAGCGGCATCGAGGAGGGCCAGCCGGTGCAGCGCACCGGTGAGGTGCTCTCGGTCGCCGTGGGCGAGGGCTACCTCGGCCGCGTCGTCGACCCGCTGGGCAACCCGATCGACGGCCTCGGCGAGATCGAGTCCGAGGGCCGCCGCGCCCTGGAGCTTCAGGCCCCGGGCGTCATGATCCGTAAGTCGGTCCACGAGCCCATGGAGACCGGCTACAAGGCCGTCGACTCGATGGTGCCGATCGGCCGTGGCCAGCGTCAGCTGATCATCGGTGACCGCCAGACCGGCAAGACCGCCCTGGCCGTCGACACGATCATCAACCAGCGCGACAACTGGCGCACCGGCGACCCGAAGAAGCAGGTCCGCTGCATCTACGTCGCCATCGGCCAGAAGGGCTCCACCATCGCGTCCGTGCGCGGTGCGCTGGAGGAGGCAGGCGCCCTGGAGTACACCACCATCGTCGCCGCCCCGGCGTCCGACCCGGCGGGCTTCAAGTACCTCGCGCCCTACACCGGCTCGGCCATCGGCCAGCACTGGATGTACCAGGGCAAGCACGTCCTGATCATCTTCGATGACCTTTCGAAGCAGGCCGACGCCTACCGCGCCGTGTCCCTGCTGCTGCGCCGTCCGCCGGGCCGTGAGGCCTACCCGGGCGACGTCTTCTACCTGCACTCGCGTCTGCTGGAGCGCTGCGCCAAGCTCTCCGACGAGATGGGCGCCGGCTCGATGACCGGCCTCCCGATCGTCGAGACCAAGGCGAACGACGTGTCGGCGTTCATTCCGACCAACGTCATCTCCATCACCGACGGCCAGTGCTTCCTGGAGTCGGACCTCTTCAACGCGGGCCAGCGCCCGGCGCTGAACGTGGGTATCTCCGTCTCCCGCGTCGGTGGCTCCGCCCAGCACAAGGCCATGAAGCAGGTCTCCGGCCGGCTCCGCGTGGACCTCGCCCAGTACCGCGAGCTGGAGGCGTTCGCCGCCTTCGGTTCCGACCTGGACGCGGCCTCCAAGCAGCAGCTGGAGCGCGGTAAGCGGATGACCGAGCTGCTCAAGCAGGCTCAGTACGCCCCGTACTCCACCGAGGACCAGGTCATCTCCGTCTGGGCCGGCACCAACGGCAAGATGGACAACGTCCCGGTCGAGGACATCCGCCGCTTCGAGCGGGAGCTCCTGGACCACCTCCACCTGGAGAAGAAGGACCTGCTGACCAGCATCCGCGAGGGCGGCAAGATGTCCGACGACACCATCGGTGCGATCGCCGAGGCCGTCGACGGCTTCAAGCAGCAGTTCGAGACCTCGGACGGCAAGCTGCTCGGCGAGGACGCCCCGGCCGGCACCAGCAAGTGACGACGGAAGGGACCTGATCCATGGGAGCCAAGCTCCGGGTCTACAAGCGTCGCATCCGCTCCGTCACCGCGACCAAGAAGATCACCAAGGCGATGGAGATGATCGCCGCCTCGCGCGTCGTCAAGGCGCAGCGCCAGGTGGCGGCGTCGACGCCGTACGCGAGTGAACTGACCCGCGCGGTGACAGCGGTTGCCACGGGCTCGAACACCCAGCACCCGCTGACGACGGAGGCGGAGCAGCCCTCGCGGGCCGCGCTGCTGCTCATCACGAGCGACCGCGGTCTGGCCGGCGGCTACTCCTCCAACGTCCTCAAGGCCGGCGAGCAGCTCACCGAGCGGCTCAAGGCCGAGGGCAAGGAGGTCGACGCCTACATCGTCGGGCGCAAGGGTGTGTCGTACTACGGCTTCCGCGAGCGCAAGGTCGTGGAGTCGTGGACCGGTTTCACCGACAGCCCGACGTACGCGGACGCCAAGGCGATCGCGGCTCCGCTGATCGAGACCGTTCAGCGGGACACGGCCGAGGGCGGCGTGGACGAACTCCACATCGTCTTCACCGAGTTCATCTCGATGATGACGCAGACGGCGCTCGACGACCGGCTGCTGCCGCTGAGCCTCGACAAGGCGGCGGAGTCGGACGAGTCGGCGCAGGCTGGCGAGATCCTTCCGCTGTTCGACTTCGAGCCGTCGGCCGAGGACGTCCTCGACGCCCTGCTTCCGCGGTACGTCGAGTCGCGGATCTACAACGCGCTTCTGCAGGCCGCCGCCTCCAAGCACGCCGCCACGCGGCGTGCGATGAAGTCGGCGACCGACAACGCGGAAGACCTCATCAAGTCGCTCTCGCGGCTTGCCAACGCGGCCCGACAGGCCGAAATCACCCAGGAAATCAGCGAGATCGTCGGTGGTGCCAGTGCTCTGGCCGACGCGACCGCGGGGAGTGACAAGTAATGACGACCACTGTTGAGACGGCCGCCGCCACGGGCCGCGTCGCCCGGGTCATCGGCCCGGTCGTCGACGTGGAGTTCCCCGTCGACGCGATGCCGGAGATCTACAACGCGCTGACTGTCGAGATCGCGGACCCGGCCGAGGCCGGGGCCAAGAAGATCCTGACCCTCGAGGTTGCCCAGCACCTGGGCGAGGGCCTGGTCCGTGCGATCTCGATGCAGCCCACCGACGGTCTGGTCCGCCAGGCCGCGGTGACCGACACCGGCGCCGGGATCACCGTCCCGGTCGGCGATGTCACCAAGGGCAAGGTGTTCAACACCCTCGGCGAGATCCTGAACGTGGACCCGTCCACGGTTGAGGTCACCGAGCGCTGGCCCATCCACCGCAAGGCTCCGGCCTTCGACCAGCTCGAGTCCAAGACCGAGATGTTCGAGACCGGCGTCAAGGTCATCGACCTGCTCACCCCGTACGTCAAGGGTGGAAAGATCGGTCTGTTCGGTGGTGCCGGTGTCGGCAAGACCGTCCTGATCCAGGAAATGATCTACCGCGTGGCCAACAACCACGACGGTGTGTCGGTGTTCGCCGGTGTCGGCGAGCGCACCCGTGAGGGCAACGACCTCATCGAGGAAATGACGGAGTCCGGCGTCATCGACAAGACCGCGCTGGTCTTCGGTCAGATGGACGAGCCCCCGGGCACCCGTCTCCGCGTCGCCCTGGCCGGTCTGACCATGGCGGAGTACTTCCGCGATGTGCAGAAGCAGGACGTGCTGTTCTTCATCGACAACATCTTCCGGTACACCCAGGCGGGTTCCGAGGTGTCGACCCTGCTCGGCCGGATGCCCTCCGCGGTGGGTTACCAGCCGAACCTGGCCGACGAGATGGGTCTCCTCCAGGAGCGCATCACCTCGACCCGTGGTCACTCGATCACCTCGATGCAGGCGATCTACGTCCCCGCGGACGACCTGACCGACCCGGCGCCGGCCACCACCTTCGCCCACCTGGACGCGACGACCGTTCTGTCGCGTCCGATCTCGGAGAAGGGCATCTACCCGGCGGTCGACCCGCTGGACTCGACGTCCCGGATCCTGGACCCCCGCTACATCACGCAGGAGCACTACGACTGCGCGTCGCGGGTCAAGACGATCCTCCAGAAGTACAAGGATCTCCAGGACATCATCGCGATTCTGGGTATCGACGAGCTCGGCGAGGAGGACAAGCTCACCGTCCACCGCGCCCGTCGTATCGAGCGGTTCCTGTCGCAGAACACCCACGTGGCGAAGCAGTTCACCGGTGTCGACGGCTCGGACGTCTCGCTGGACGAGTCGATCACCGCGTTCAACGCGATCGCGGACGGCGACTACGACCACTTCCCCGAGCAGGCGTTCTTCATGTGCGGTGGCATCGAGGACCTGAAGGCCAATGCCAAGGAGCTGGGCGTCTCCTGACCCCGGCACCGGTCCCGGGGGCGGCCCTGGCCGCCCCCGGCCCGTACGACCACTAGTATTTGACCCAACATCTGCCAAACCAGGCAGGTGGAGACCCGAGGAGCCATCGTGGCTGAGCTGCACGTCGAGTTGGTCGCCGCGGACCGTCAGGTCTGGTCCGGCGAGGCCAGCCTGGTCGTCGCGCGCACCTCGTCGGGCGACATCGGCGTCATGCCCGGACATCAGCCGCTGCTCGGCGTGCTGCAGTCGGGCCCGGTGACGATTCGTACGACCGGCGAGAGCGGGGACGGCACCGTCGTCGCCGCGGTGCACGGCGGTTTCATCTCCTTCGCCGACAACAAGCTGTCTCTGCTCGCGGAGATCGCGGAACTGTCGGACGAGATCGATGTCCAACGCGCGGAGCGGGCCCTGGAGCGAGCGAAGTCGGACGCTGACGCGGCCGCCGAGCGTCGCGCCGATGTCCGGCTGCGTTCGGTGACGGGCGTTCACTGAGCCCCGCCGCCGAAGAGATCGATCCTCAGCCGCGGGCTGCCCGGAAACCTCCGGAGCGGCCCGCGGCTGAGGCAATGCAGGTGCGTTTCCCTCCCTCGCGCCCTCACGGCGCGGGGGGACACCCTTCGAGGCGAGGAGGTCGGTCGAGATGTTCCTCGCTCTGCTTGTGAGCGGCATCGTCGTGGTGCTGGTACTGCTGGGGCTGTTCGTCTTCGGACTGCGGCGACGGCTCATCCAGCGCTCCGGTGGCACCTTCGATTGCAGCCTGCGCTGGAACGTCCCGGAGCACGAGACCGGCGGCAAGGGCTGGATCTACGGTGTGGCGCGCTACAACGGCGACCGGGTCGAGTGGTTCCGGGTCTTCTCGTACGCGCCCCGTCCCCGCCACCTCCTGGAGCGCTCCGCCATCGAGGTCCTGGAGCGCCGCACTCCCCAGGGCGAGGAGGAGCTGGCGCTGCTCTCCGACTCCCTCGTACTGGCCTGCCGGCACCGTGGCACCCGCCTGGAACTGGCGATGAGCGAGGACGCGCTCACCGGCTTCCTCGCCTGGCTGGAGGCGGCACCGCCCGGCCAACGAGTCAATGTGGCCTGAGCTGGGCGGTCTCGTTGGATGGGGGTCCCCCCGGACGAAGTCTGGGGGAGGGTGAACGTGGCCTGAAACTGGAACGTGGCTGCCTGATGCCGGCCTGAAACGGCCGTCGCTGAGGCGCTACGGGAATTCCGTCTGCCGTTGCTGCGTTGCGGCCCGCAAGGGGGGCCCGCACCCCCTACGGGATGCGTTCGGCCGGCCCCTACGTGTGGCTGCTCCTGCGTGCCGCCGCCCTCCAGCCCGCCCCTACGTGCGGCCGCTCCGACGGGCCGCCCCCACCCCCTACGGCCCGTCCACTCCCAACTCCTGTGCCAGTACGGCCGCTTGCACCCGGCTGCGCAGATCCAGCTTCGCCAGCAGCCGGCTGACATGGGTCTTCACGGTGGCTTCCGCCATCGCCAGCCGCAGCGCGGTATCGGCGTTCGACAGCCCCCGGCCCAGACAGCCCAGCACCTCCAGCTCGCGCGGGGTCAGCGCGTCCAGGACCGCCCGGTCCGGCGCGGGGCCCTGGCGCGCCGGCCGCCCCGCCGTCCGCGGGTTCGCGAACTCCGCGATCAGCCGCCGGGTCACCGCCGGGGCGATCAGCCCCTCGCCGGACGCCACGGTGCGCACGGCGGTGAGCAGCGCGGCCGCGTCGCTGTCCTTGAGCAGGAAGCCCGCGGCCCCCGCCCGCAGTGCGCCGAAGACGTATTCGTCCAGGTCGAAGGTGGTCAGTACGAGGACATCCGCCAGCCGCTCGGCGACCACCTGCCGGGTGGCGGAGACCCCGTCGAGGCGGGGCATCTGGATGTCCATGAGGACGAGAGCGGGGCGCAGCTCGCGGGCGAGCCGTACCGCCTCGACGCCGTCCTCCGCCTCGCCGACGACCTCGATGTCGGGGGCGGAACGCAGGATGAGGACCAGTCCGGCCCGTACGGAGGACTGGTCCTCGGCGACGAGAACCCGGATCGGCGGTGTGTCGGCGCCTGTCATCGTCGTGTTTCCTCCCCCAGATCGGACCGGGCCGCCCCCGTGAGCCCGGTCGGACGGCGTCTTTCGGCCAGACCCTGCATGCGGTTCTCCCGGGTCGCCGAGGGGGCGGTCACCCACCATCCAACACGGCGCCGCGGCCCGCCGCCGCCACGTCCGGGTCATCCCCGTACGGAGCGCGCTACATCGAAAGTTGCAGCCCCGGATCATCGCGTGTGACGAGGTGGCGGCCGGGGGCCGTTGGGAGGCTGGAGACGTTCGATGGAGGGTTCGGAAAGGAGACAGCCGTGATCGTCGTGCTGATCGTGGCCTGCGAGGTCGGCTTCTGGGTACTGCTGGCGCTCGGTCTGGCGCTGCGCTACCTGGCACGGATGCCGCGCACCGGAGCGGTGGTGCTGCTGATGGAGCCGCTGCTGGAGCTGGTCCTGCTGATCGTCACGGCGGTCGACCTGAAGAACGGCGCGCCCGCGGACTGGAAACACGGGCTGGCCGCCGTCTATATCGGCTTCACGGTCGCCTACGGCCACTACACGATCAAGTGGGTCGACGGACACTTCGCGCACCGCTTCGCGGGCGGGCCGCGGCCGGTCAAGCGTTATGGACTCGCCCGTGCCAAGCACGAGGGGAAGCTGTGGGTGCGCACGGTGGTGATGGCCGCGGTCGCCGCGGCGCTGCTCCAGATCGCGGTCTGGTACGTCGGTGACGGCGGCGACACCCGGTCGCTGCACGAGTGGCAGCTCACCACCCTGCGGATCGTCGCCGTCCACGGTGTGATCGCGCTGACCTACCTCATCTGGCAGAAGAAGGACCCGGGCCGGACCACGGCCGACGAGGAAGCGGCCCGGCCGCCGCAGAAGACGCTGAGCTAGGGGGCGAGCCCCGGGTCAGCGCTCCCCGCCCGGTACCCACAGCACGTCCCCGACCTCCTTGTTGGCCGTACGGGCCAGGATGAACAGGAGGTCGGAGAGGCGGTTGAGGTAGGTGGCGGTGAGCGGGTTCATCGTCTCGCCGTGCTCCTCGAAGGCCGCCCAGGTCGAGCGCTCGGCACGGCGGACGACCGTGCACGCCTGGTGCAGCAGCGCGGCGCCGGCCGTGCCGCCCGGGAGGATGAAGCTGCGCAGCTTCTCCAGCTCCGCCAGGAAGCGGTCGCAGTCGGCCTCCAGCTTGTCGATATAGCTCTGCTCGACGCGCAGCGGCGGGAATTCCGGGTTCTCCACCACCGGCGTCGACAGGTCCGCGCCGACATCGAACAGGTCGTTCTGCACCCGCAGCAGCACCGCGGCGACGTCCTCGGGGAGCGAGCCGAGCGCCAGGGCCACGCCGATCGCCGCGTTGGCCTCGTTGGCGTCCGCATACGCCGAGATCCGCGAATCGGTCTTGGCGGTACGGCTCATGTCGCCGAGGGCGGTGGTGCCCTTGTCGCCGGTGCGGGTGTAGATGCGCGTCAGATTCACCATGTGGGCGAGCCTACGCCGCGGACCTGCGGAAGGCCCGGGTGCCATAGGTCACGGACAGCGCGGCGAACGCGACCGCGACCAGCACGCCGTGGAGCAGGGCCGGGGAATCGTAGGAGCCGACGAAGGCCGCCCGCACCGCGTCCACGAGATAGCGGAACGGCATGAAGTGCGAGAGCACATCGAGCCACGTGGGCCCCAGGGCCATCGGCAGCATCAGCCCGGACAGCAGCATCGAGGGCATGGTGACGGAGTTGATGACCGGCCCGAACTCCTGCGGGCTGTTCACCTTCAGCGCCAGCGTGTACGACAGCGAGGCCAGCGCCACGGTCAGCACGGCGACGAACGCGAAGCCGATGAGGATGCCGGGCAGGGGTGCGCGCAGCCCCATGGCCAGCGCGGCCAGCACCAGCAGTACCGCCTGGAAGACGAACAGCAGGGCGTCCCGCAGCACCCGCCCCAGCAGCAGCGCCAGCCGGCTCACCGGGGTCACCCGCATCCGCTCCACGACCCCGTACTGCTTCTCGACGATGATGCCGAAACCGCAGAACGAGGCCCCGAACAGGGCGAGTTGGAGCAGGAGTCCGGGCACCAGTACCTGCCAGGAGCTGCCGGACGCGGACAGTGGCAGCCCGGTGAGCAGCGGCCCGAAGAAGAGCAGATACAGCAGCGGCATCAGCACACCGAAGAGCATCTGGAGTCTGGAGCGCAGCGTCTGGCGGGCGTACCGCCCGAAGACCAGCGCGGTGTCGGAAAGCAGGGCGGACAAGGAGAGCTCCTAGAGGGCGACGGGGGTCTGGTCCCGGGGCGCGGGGGCGGCGCCGGTGATGGCGAGGAAGGTGTCCTGGAGGGAGGCGTCGGGGGAGCCGGCATGGGCGCACTTGAGGGCCTCCGGGGTGCCCTCCGCGACCACCACGCCCTTGTCGACGATCACCAGCCGGTCGGCGAGGGCATCGGCCTCGTCGAGGTAGTGCGTGGTCAGGAAGACGGTGGTGCCGTGCTCGGCGCGGATTCGGCGGACCAGCTCCCACAGATCGGCGCGGCTGCCCGGATCGAGCCCGGTGGTGGGCTCGTCGAGGAACAGCACCTGGGGGCGGTGGGTGAGGCCCATCGCGATGTCCAGCCGGCGCCGCTGACCGCCGGAGAGCGTCGCGGTCCTGCGGTCGAGCAGCTCCTCCAGGCCCAGGTCGGCGGCCAACTCCGCGGCACGGGCCAGGGCTTCGGCCTTGGTGAGGCGGTAGAGGCGGGCCTGGGTGACCAGCTCCTCCCGTACGGAGACGTTCGGGTCGACGCCGCCGGACTGGGCGACGTAGCCGGCGGCCCGGCGGACGCCCGCCGGGTCGCGGACCAGGTCGCACCCGGCGACGGTCGCGGTGCCGCCGGTCGGCGCGAGCAGGGTCGTGAGCATCCGAAGGGTGGTGGTCTTGCCGGCGCCGTTGGGGCCGAGGAAGCCGAGGATCTCGCCGCGTTCGGCGGTGAGGTCGATACCGCGGACGGCCTCTACGGGGCCGCTCTTGGTGGTGAAGGTCCGGGCGAGTCCGGACGTGCTGAGGACTGGCATGCCCTCAGAAAAACAGAGGGACTTAAAAATTGCAACGTCCCCAAAATTGCAATCCACCCAGCGAGGGATAGGGTGAGGGCATGACAGAGGGGCTCAGGGAGCGGAAGAAGCGGCAGACCCGCCAGTACATCTCGGACGTGGCCACCGGCCTCTTCCTGGCGCGCGGCTTCGACGCGGTGACCATCGCGGAGATCGCCGAGGCCGCCGAGGTCTCCGTCAACACCGTCTACAACTACTTCCCGGCCAAGGAGGACCTCTTCCTCGACCGGAGCAAGGGCCTCGTGGACCGGCTCTGCCGCTTCGTGCGGGGCCGGGCGGCGGGGGAGTCCGCGGCCGCCGCCGTGCTGCGCGAACTGCGCGAAGAGGTCGAGGCGGTCTCACCGCGGGTCGGGCTGATCGAGGGGTACGACCAGTTCATGCGGGTGGTGGACGGGGCGCCCACCCTCAAGGCGCGGCTCTGGTACCTCCAGCAGGAGATCCACACCAACCTGGAGGGAACCCTCCGGGAGGAGACCGGAGCCCCGGCCGGCGATCCGCTGCCCGGCCTGATGGCGGGCCAGATCGGCTGGGTGCACCAGAGTCTGATGGGGTGGATCGCGCAGGAGATGTTCGCCGGCCGCAAACCCGCCGAGGTCTCCCGGGAGGCCCTGGTCCTGCTCGACGAGATGGAAGAACTTCTGGGTGAAAAGGTCCTCAACTACGCCGTACGGGCGGCCGGCTGACGGCGGACTGTCCGGTTCGCGCCCCGCGGAAGCACCCCGGCGGTGTGATGTCCGTCATCTGAGACGTGACGCGCATCTCTTACCCTCCAAAGGATCGCTCACGACCGCTAACGTCACCCAGGACCGTCAAATGCACAGGGTGTGAGGGGACAGCAGTGGCAAAGAAGCTCGCCGTCATCGGCGCCGGACTCATGGGATCCGGTATCGCGCAGGTCTCCGCCCAGGCGGGCTGGGACGTGGTTCTCCGCGATGTGACGGACGAGGCGCTGGCCCGGGGCAAGGGTGGCATCGAGGCCTCGTACGAGAAGTTCGTCGCGAAGGGCAAGCTGGCGGCGTCCGACGCCGAGCAGGCGCTGGCCCGCATCACCACCTCGACCGACCTGGAGGCCGCCGCCGACGCGGACATCGTCGTCGAGGCCGTCTTCGAGCGGATCGAGATCAAGCGGGAGATCTTCCAGGCGCTGGACAAGCTGGTCAAGGACGAGGCGGTGCTGGCCTCCAACACCTCCGCCATCCCGATCACCAAGATCGCCGCGGCCACCTCCCGCCCCGAGCGGGTCGTCGGCGCGCACTTCTTCTCGCCGGTGCCGATGATGCAGCTGTGCGAGCTGGTCCGCGGTTACAAGACCAGCGACGAAACCCTCGCCACCGCCCGGGAGTTCGCCGAGTCGGTCGGCAAGACCTGTGTCGTCGTCAACCGCGATGTGGCCGGCTTCGTCACCACCCGCCTGATCTCGGCGCTGGTCGTCGAGGCCGCCAAGCTCTACGAATCCGGCGTGGCCAGCGCTGAGGACATCGACACCGCCTGCAAGTTGGGCTTCGGCCATGCGATGGGACCGCTGGCCACCGCCGACCTGACGGGCATCGACATCCTGCTGCACGCCACCGACAACATCTACACCGAGTCCCAGGACGAGAAGTTCGCCCCGCCGGAGATCATGCGTCGGATGGTCGATGCGGGCGATATCGGACGCAAGAGTGGGCAGGGCTTCTACGAGCACTGATGCCGCGTCAGGCCCATCGGCCTGATGGCGTCACCCCGTGGGGTGAATTCGGTATCGGTTCGCTTACAGGCGGCAACTTCGCCGCACGAGAGGCAGTCAGATCTGTAGACGTCCAGGCTTCATCACCCATGACATCGGGGAGCGCATATGCACATCAGGGGCGACCACGCCGAGCTGGTCGTCGGGGGCCGCCTTGACGTCCGCAGCGCGGCGGACGCCCGTACGGCCCTGCACGCCGCCGTCGACTCCGGTCGGGGCGACCTCGTGCTGGACCTGACCGAACTGGATTCCTGGGACGCCACCGGCCTCGGCGTGATCATGGGCGCGCACCGTCGCGCCGGCCGGGTCAACCGCAGGCTGGTGCTGCGCGGCGTGCCGCCCCAGATGCAGCGCCTGCTGGTCGCCACCAGGCTGCACCGCATCCTCGCGATCGAGGGCGGCATCGAAGCGGAATCGGTTCCCCGGGTGTGAGGCAAGGGCGGTGCGCCGCCCGACGGCCTCACGGACGCCCGGGGAGTGATCGGGCTCGTAGGGCAAAGAGTCCGAAGAATGCAGAACTGTGCGACGGAAATGTCGTAAACAGCGCGATACCGCGCAATCCCGGAAGTTCCGGTCAGGACCCGCCCCCGGCGGTGCACCGGGCCGCCCTCCAGGTCTAAGGTTCGGTTCCCGCCCGTATGTCATCATCCGCGGCGGGCACCGGACCGGCCGCGACGCCTGAGGACGAGCTGCCGGCGCCGGGGGAGTGCGGACGGCCGGAAGCGCAGTCGGCACACCGCTCCGCCTCCTGTGACCGAGGACGGCGGGCGGAGGCGGAGGCGGAGCGGAACGAAGCATCTGGGAGCTTGCAGCATGGACCCGAACACTCACCGGGGACCTGAGGAGTACGGCGAGCCGGGCAGCCCTGCCGTGCCGCCGGCCCCCGCGTTCGGCGGCGCGCAGAGCGGCTCCGCGGAACGCGCCCGCGTCGTCCGGCTCGTCTCGGGCCCCTACCTCGTCACCGTCAACCCGGTCGACGGCAGCGAGATAGAGCCCTGCCCGCCCGGTGAGCGCCCCGCGGCCCCCGGCCGGCTCGACGCGGAGGAACGCGCCGCGGCCGCCCTCGCCGCCGCGCCCCCGCTGCCGCCGGGAACCGCCGCGCCCGAGACCGCACTCGAAGAGCGCACCGAGGACACCGAACGCCTGGTCCGGCTGCTCTCCCGGGGCCGCTCCGTCCGCGTCACCGGCCCCTCCGGCTCCGGCCGCACCCGGCTGCTGGACGCCGTCGCCACCGCCTGCGCCGACCTCGCCCCCGACGGCGTCATCCGGCTCTCCGGCTACCACCGCACCTCCGCCGACCTGCTGTACGCGCTGTTCGCCGCCGTCTACCGGGCCCCGCAGCACCGCCCCGACCGGCCCGAGATGCTGCGCATGGTCGCCGAGATCGGCGCGATCGTCGTCCTCGACGACCTGGAATTCGGCGGCGCCGCGCTCGACGAGCTGCTCGACGCCACCCCCGAATGCGCCTTCCTGATCGCCGCCACGCCCGACGTCGCGGCCCCCAGCGCCGCCTCGCACCTCGAAGAGGTCTTCCTCGGCGGCATCGGCCGCGGCGGCTGCGGCCGGCTGCTGGAGCGCGCCGTGGACCGGCCGCTCACCGACGACGAGGAGGCCTGGGCCGCCGACCTCTGGTTCGAGTCCGAGGGCCTGCCGCTGCGGTTCGTCCAGGCCGCCGCCCTGCTGCGGCAGCACGACCGGGCGCAGGCCGGACCGGGCGCCCTCGACGACGGCTACGGCCTCTTCCCCGGGGACGGCGCCGACGAGCCGGCCGCCGAGCCCGCGGAGACCCCGGAGGCGGTGCTGCCGTCGCTCGGCGAGGCCGCCGCCCCCGCCCCGCTGCTCGCCTCGCGGCTGACCGAAGCCGCCCGGGAGACCCTGCGCTTCGCCGTCGCGCTCGGCGGCGAGCTGCCGCACCAGGCGCATCTGCCGGCCCTCACCCAGGACACCCATGCCGACGCCGCCCTCGGCGAGCTGCTTGCCTGCGGTCTGCTCACCCCGGCCGGCGGTCACTACCGGCTCGCCGCCACCGTCCAGGACCAGCTGACGGCGGCCGGCTACGCGGACGGCGCCGCCGCCCGGGCGCACACCGTCGCCCAGCACTACGCCTGGTGGGCCGGACACCCCTCGGTGAGCCCCGAGCGGGCCGCCGCCGAGTCCGATGTGGCGCTGGCCGCGATGGGCGTCCTGACCGGCAGCCGGGAGAGCGGACACGCCAGCGCGGCCGTCCTGCTGGCCCGTACGGCCGCCCCGGCGTTCGCCGCGGCACTGCACTGGAGCGCCTGGGAGCGCAGCCTGCGGCACGGCCAGGAGGCCGCACGGCTCGCCGGTGAGGTCGCCGAGGAGGCGTACTTCCACCACGAGCTGGGCGTGCTGGCCCTGTGCACCGGCAGCCTCGACCGGGCGCGCGCCGAACTGGAGGCGTCCATCGGGCTGCGCGGGGTGCTCTCCGACCGCAACGGCGCGGTGGCCGGCCGCCGCGCCCTGGCGCTGGTCACCGACCGTACGCGGGCCGACTCCGCGGCGGCGGCCACCACGGCCCTGCCGACGGCCGCCGCACCGCGGGGGACCTCGAAGGCCCCCGGCACGCCGTTCGACACCGCCTCGACGGCCTTGTCCGGTTCGACCGGTTCGACCGCGAAGCTGCACAAGCCGCGTGCCGAGCGGGCCGCGGCGGCGACGCTCGTGGCCCGGAACGCCGCGGCGACCGCCGGGACCACTACGGACGTCCCGGCCGTCACCAGTAGCGGCGACGGCGCCTCCAAGGGCGTCCGGCGGGTGTTCGGCGGGGCACGGCGCAATGCCGTCGCCGCGGGCGCCGGTGCCCTGCTGGCGGCCGTTCTCGGCACCGTCGTCACCATCGGGGCGACGGGCGGCGACGACCCGCACAACGACAAGGTCAACACGGAACAGACCACGGACGACGGCGAGAGCACCGACCTGCCGGCCGAGCAGCCCGCCACGGACACCGGCCGGCCGCCTACCGGCCCCGGTACGTCCCGGCCCGGCACCGCCGGCCAGTCGGACCGCCCGTCGCCCTCGGCCACCAGCCCCTCCGCCAGCGGTTCGCCCAGCGATCCCGCCACCGGATCGCCGGACCCGACGGCCGACCCGACGCGGCCGACCGAGCGGCCCACGACGCCTACCGGCCGGCCGACCCGTCCCACGCATCCGCCGACGGACGAGCCGAGCGACCCGACGCCTTCGGACGAGCCGACCGAGCCCTCGCCGTCGGGTACGACGCCCACCGAGCCGACGGGTAAGCCGACCTCCGGGAGCCCCTCGCAGTCCGCGTCCGGCCCCTCGGCGAGCGGCGCCTCCGGCACCGCCCCCTCCGGCACCGCCCCCTCCGGCGGTACCCCGTCGGACGGCACGGCCACCTCCTCCGGCACGGCGAGCGCCCCGGCGGCCTGACGGCCCGCAGGAGACGGCCCGCAGGAATCGGCGCGGCACAGAACAGCGCAACGGCCCGGTCAACTGCCGGGCCGTTGCGCTGCGCCGCCCTCCGGGGGCGGGCGGGGTCAGAACAGGCGGAGCTTGTCGTCCTCGATGCCGCGCAGCGCGTCGTAGTCCAGCACCACGCAGCCGATACCGCGGTCGGTGGCCAGCACCCGTGCCTGCGGCTTGATCTCCTGAGCTGCGAAGATGCCCTTCACCGGCGCCAAGTGCGGGTCGCGGTTGAGGAGTTCGAGGTAGCGGGTCAGCTGCTCGACACCGTCGATCTCACCACGCCGCTTGATCTCGACGGCGACGGTCTGGTGATCGGCGTCCCGGCACAAGATATCCACCGGGCCAATGGCAGTGGGGTATTCACGCCGAATCAGGGAGTAGCCCTCACCAAGGGTTTCGATCCGGTCCGCGAGGAGCTCCTGGAGGTGGGCCTCCACACCGTCCTTGATGAGCCCCGGGTCGACACCGAGCTCGTGCGAGGAGTCGTGCATGACCTCCTCAAGGGTGATGATGAGCTTCTCGCCGCCCTTGTTCTCCACCGTCCACACCTCGCCGTCGCCCTCCTTGAGAGTGCAGGGCGGCGACATCCAGTTGAGGGGTTTGTAGGCCCGGTCGTCCGCGTGAATGGAGACGGAGCCGTCCGCCTTCACCAGGATGAGGCGAGGGGCGGAAGGAAGATGGGCGGTGAGCCGGCCCGCGTAGTCCACGGAGCAGCGGGCGATGACGAGACGCATGGGGCGTCACGCTACTCGACCAGGGGCCACCAACGCGATTCGCCCTGGATCACGGTGTCTTTACGGGGGAAATCCCCGCACCCCCGGCGCGCGCCAATGGCCGGTTGTATGTGCAATCTCCTGGTGCGGGCCTCTTGCGCGGCATACCGTTGAAGCGGGGGGTTGTGAGGCGAACACGCTCCGTCGCAAAGCCCCTTGTCCCGTCCCTAGGCCCCGTCCGTCCCGGCGGGGCCGCGAGAGGAGAACCTCATGTCGCTCGACGTCTCACCGGCCCTCCTCGAACAGGCCGAGCGAGGCGAGGTCGACGAAGCCGCATTTGTCGACTGCGTCCGGACCTCCCTGCCCTTCGCATGGGGGATGATCAGCTCTCTGGTGGCACAGCTGAAGGTGGACGGCGGAGAGTTCGCCGACAATCAGACGCCCCCGCCGGACGAGCAGGCGCGCGGCCAGCTGCTGCGCGCCCTGGCGAGTGACGCCATCCGTGGTTCGCTGGAGCGGCACTTCGGTGTGCGGCTCGCTTTTCAGAACTGCCACCGGGTCGCGGTCTTCCCGCTCGACCCGGCGGTGGACGACCGTCTGACCCGCTTCACGTCGATCCGCGGCCAGCTGCTGAACCAGTCGCCCGAACTCCGCGACTGCTGAACGGAGTTGCTGCCGCTGCGCACACGGTTGTGACACGCACCGTGCCGTGCGCCAGCGGCAGCACCACCCACAGCACACCGGCCTCCGAGTACGGCGCCACCGCACGACACGCAGGCCGGCCGCCGCACCCGGCCGGTCACCCCAGCTCGGGCAGTACCTCCGCGCCCAGCCGGCGCACGTTCTCCTCCGTCGCCGCGAGGTCGCCGGAGCCCTCGACGAGCAGCGCGAACCGCGTGATGCCCGTACGCTCCGAGGTCGCCGCCAGCCGGTCGGCACACAGCTGCGGCGGGCCGACCGGATGCAGCCCGCACAGCAGCTCCGTATAGGCCAGCGGATCACGCATGGCGCGATAGCGGCCGTCGACCGTCACATGCGCGCCCAGGCCCTGCTGGAGCCAGCCGGGCATCGCCTTCGTGAGGGTCTCCGCCGCCGCCCTGCGGGAATCGGCGATCTGCACCACGCCCGCCGAGACATGCGCGGCCGCGGCGACCTCGTCGCCGTCCCGGCCGGCCTCCAGGGCGGCCGACCGCCACAGCGCGACCATCTCCGCCTTCTCCTCGTCGCCGCAGTGCATGCCCAGCAGCATCGGCAGCCCGCGCTCCGCGGCCGTACGGACCGACGCGGCGGAGGTACAGGCCACCACCACCGGCGGGCCCGGGGGACCGGGCTCGTCCGGATCGGTCAGTGCCTCGGCCGGCCGGGGCACCACCGCCACCTCCCGGAATGCGTAGCGCTCGCCCTGCGCGCCCACCCGGGGCTCCCGCAGCCAGCGCATCAGCAGATCGAGTGACTCCGGGAAGCCGTGGTCGTACGCGGCGAGGCCGGCGCCGAACACCTCCAGATCGACCCACGGCCCGCCCCGGCCGACGCCGAGCGTGAACCGCCCGTCGGAGGTGAGATGCAGCAGCGCCGCCTGCTCACCGAGCGCCACCGGATGCTGGGTCGGCAGCACGCTCACCGCCGTCCCGACACCGATCCGGCGGGTCCGCCCCAGCAGCAGCGCGGCCAGCGTCACCGCGTTCGGGCAGACGCCGTACGGTACGAAGTGATGTTCCGCGAGCCAGACATCGTCGAGTCCGGCCTCCTCCGCGATCTCCGCGGAGCGCACCGCGCGGTGCAGTGCTTCCCCCTGTCCCTGACCGGGGAATTGAGCGGCCAGGATGAAAGCCCCAACGCGCATCGCTCTCTGCCTCCTCGCAGCCGACGCGACTCCCCCTTACAGGCAACAACGTGTGACACGTGCCAAGGGCACGGCCTGACGGCAAATTTCCTGATGATCGCAGAATCCTGCCGAGGGGGGTTCGCCCGTGACCGCGCCGCGTACGCTGGTGACATCCCGTGACCCCGTGACTTTCCGAGGTGCTCTGTGTCCCCGCGTCGAAACCGCCAGCACGGCGGCGCGAAGCCAGTCGACCGCATGGGCGGTGACCGCTACGGCCTGGAACGTACCGAGGAATGGCGCGGCGAGGACTGGGTCGTCCGGCTGGTCGGGGGCGGCGGGGCGGCCAAGCACTACCGCTGCCCCGGCTGCGACCAGGAGATCCCGCCAGGGGTGCCGCATGTCGTCGCCTGGCCGCAGCACGGCGATGTCGACGACCGCCGGCACTGGCACAAGGCGTGCTGGAACGCACGGGACCGCCGGAGCGCGCGGCTCCAGCGGTCCCGGAATGCGCCCCGCTACTGAGGGCTGGCGGCGTCAGACGTCGCGCTGAAGGACGGCGGCGTAGGCGCCGCCCAGCGTCACCGCGGTCACCCCGGCGAGGATCCACACGGGAGTCCAGCCGGTCGGGCCGGTGCTGAGGAACGGGATGTCGTACAGCGTCGCGAGCGCGCTGGGCACCGAGTACTCGATCAGCGCCTGCTGGACGTCCTTGAGGCTCTCGCCCTGGAGGAACAGCGCCAGCAGCATCGGCAGCAGCACCACGCCCATCATCGTGCTGATGGCGCCCGCGGAGTGCCGCAGCAGCGTGCCGACGGACAGCGCCAGCAGACCGAGCAGGGCGACGTAGAGACCGGCGCCGACGGTGGCGCGCAGCCACTGGTCGGCGGTCGGCGCGGGGCCGTTGAGCATCGCGCTGTCGAGCAGGGCGACCAGACCGGTCGCGACCGTCGTGATCACCAGGGCGAGCGTGAAGAAGACGATCGCCTTCGCGGTCAGCATCCGGACCCGGCTGGGGCAGGCGGTCAGCGTCGTACGGACCATGCCGGTGCCGTACTCGGACGAGATCGACAGCACGCCCAGGGTGATCACGCACAGGCTGCCGAGCAGGACGCCGACGAAGCCGAGGCCGAGCACCGGGTCCAGCTCGCGGTCGGAGCCCGCCGCGAGGGCGGCCAGCAGGCCGATGCCGACGCAGAGCAGGACCATCACGCCCAGCGTCCAGATCGTCGAGCGCACCGAGCGGATCTTCGTCCACTCGGAGAGCAGCGCATGGCCGAGGTGGGTGGGGCGCACCGGGATGGGCGAGACATAGCCGCCCGCGCCCGCGTAGGCCTGCTGGGGGTGCGGCTGGACCGGCTGCTGCTGCATCGGCGGCTGCGGGGCCTGGGGCTGGGCGTGGGCCTGGGGCGGCGCGGGAGCCTGGGCGGGCACGGGTGCCTGGACCGGGGTCTGGAGCATCATCGTGCCCGCGTCCTTGCCCGGCCCGTGCGCCGCGAGCGGCCGCGGCTCCGGGTACTGCTGGGCCTGGAGCATCATCGTCCCGGCCTCCCTGGCCGGAGCGGGCTGCGCGGGGGCCTGGCCCTGGCCGGGCGCCTGCCCGTGCTGGGGCTGGGCCTGGGCCGCCTGGGCCTGAGCGGGAGCCGGGCCCTGGGCGGGTGCCTGGCCCTGAGCCGCTGCCGGGCCCTGTCCCTGGGCCTGAAGCATCATCGTGCCCGCTTCCTTGGCGGGCGCGGGCTGCCCGGGCGCGGCCTGGGCCTGAAGCATCATCGTGCCGGCCTCTTTGGCGGGCGCGGGCTGCTGCTCCGGTGCCGGCTGCTGGGCGGGCTGCTGCTGGGCGGGTGGCGTCAGCGGAGGCACGCCCTGCGGCTGGTGCGGTGCGGCCGGCGGTGCCGCGGGCGGCATCGGCGGCGCGGCCGGCACCGGCTGCTCGTGTGCGCCGGTGTCGTGGGGTCCGCGCTCAGGCTGCGGCTGGGGCTGCGGCTGCTGAGGGCTGGTCATCGGGCGTCCTCGTGGTGGGGCGTGGGCAGGTCGGCGGGGGCGGCGGGAGCCGCGGGCGGCATCGGCGCGGCGGGCTGTAGCCCGTACGGGTGAGGCGCACCGTATTGCTCGGGACCCCCGTACGGGTGACCCTGAGCGGGCGGCGGATAGCCCGGCCCGGGAGCGGGCGCCTGCTGGGCATACGGATTCGGCTGCCCCTGGCCGGGAACACCGGCCGGAACCTGGCTGGGAACACCCGGCTGACCCGGCGGGAACCCCGGGCCGCCCGCGTACCCCTGCGGGGCGTACCCGGCGGGGGCCTCCTGGAGGCCGGCCCGCGCGTCCGCCGTCGAGCGGTAGTCCACAACGCCCTGCGTCATCCGCATATACGCCTCTTCCAGGGACGCCTGGTGCGGCGACAGCTCCCACAGCCGGACGTCGGCCTGATGCGCCAGCTCGCTGATGCGGGGGAGCGGCAGCCCGGTCACCCGCAGCGCACCGTCCGGCTCGGGCGCGGTCTGCCCGCCCGCCTCACCGATCGCGGCGGTCAGCTTCTCGCGCTGCTCCGGCTCGGTGTCCGGGGTTCGGACCCGGGCGAAATCGGCGGAGTTGGCCGAGATGAAGTCCTTCACGGACATATCGGCCATCAGCTGACCCCGGCCGATCACGATCAAGTGCTCGGCGGTCAGCGCCATTTCGCTCATCAGATGCGAGGAGACAAAGACCGTACGGCCCTCGCTCGCCAGCTGCTTCATCAGATTGCGCACCCACAGGATGCCCTCGGGGTCGAGCCCGTTGACCGGCTCGTCGAAGAGCAGCACCTGGGGGTCGCCGAGCAGCGCCGCGGCGATGCCCAGCCGCTGGCCCATACCGAGCGAGAAGCCCTTGGAGCGCCGCCCGGCGACATCCTGGAGACCGACCACACCGAGCACCTCGTCGACCCGGCGGGCCGGGATGCCGGACACCTGGGCGAGCGACAGCAGATGCTGACGCGCGCTGCGCCCGCCGTGCACGGCCTTGGCATCGAGCAGTGCGCCCACCTGGCGGGGCGCGTTGGGGAGGCTGCGGAAGGGACGGCCGGCGATGGTGGCCCGCCCCGAGGTCGGTGCGTCCAGACCCAGAATCATGCGCATCGTCGTGGACTTGCCGGAGCCGTTGGGCCCCAGGAAGCCGGTCACCGTACCCGGCCGCACCTGGAACGACAGGTTGTACACGGCCGTCTTGGCGCCGTAGCGCTTCGTCAGGCCGACTGCCTCGATCATTCTCCGCCCCTCGCGAGATGGTCGGGGCAGAGGCGCTCTCGTACCCCCGTGAGGATTAGGAGGCTATCCGGCCATTGACGGTTCCCGTCAATCGCCCATGCAAAGCCCCCTCGCCACCCAGCCCACCACAGCACCCGACGGCCCAAATCTCCCGGCCACACGACGAAATACGAGCACCCCCACCAGCCTTCTTCTTCCCACCCACAACGGGAGGGGACGGGCCGGAGGGGCCTGGTGTGTGGACGTAAAGCGAAGCAGTCCACACACCAGGCCCCTCCGGCCCGTCACCGCACCCCAACAGCCCCGCGCAGCGGACAGGGCCCGCCGCAGGCGAAACGGCGCCGCACCCCATCACGTACGCGAAAGGCCCAGCGCAGCGTCACGCATCGCGCCGCTTCAGCAACACGAACCCGCAGATCAGCGCGACCACCGTCCAGGCGATCATGATGCCGAGCCCGCCCCACGGGCCGTACGGCACCTGGTCGTTGGCCCGCGGGACGACCTGCATGATTTTCGAGCCGGCCTGGTCCGGCAGGTAGCGGCCGACTTTCCGGGTGGCCGAGACGTTTCCGAGAATGTTCGAGATCAGGAAGAAGAACGGCATCAGGATGCCCAGCGAGAGCATCGGGCTGCGCAGCATCGTGGCCACCGCCATCGAGAACAGCGCGATCAGCGTCATATAGAGGCCGCCGCCGAACACCGCGCGCAGTACGCCCGGGTCGCCGAGGTGCGCCCGGAGGTCACCGAGCACCGCCTGTCCCGCGAAGAACGTGATGAAGCTGGTGGCGAGGCCGACGACGAAGACCAGTGCGGTGGCCACCAGCAGCTTGCAGAACAGGAAGGTGCCGCGCTGCGGTACGGCGGCCAGCGAGGCGCGGATCATGCCGGTGCTGTACTCGTTCGAGACCACCAGCACCCCGAAGACGATCATCGCCAGCTGGCCCAGCCCCATGCCGGCGAAGCTGATGTTGGTGGCGTCGAACGTCAGCCGGTCCCGGGCCGGCATCGAGCTGAAGTCGTTGTTGGCCAGGGTGCAGATCAGCACGCCCAGTCCGATGGTGACGACCACGGCGATGCCCAGCGTCCACACCGTGGACCGCACCGACCTGATCTTGGTCCACTCCGACCGAATGACCTGCCCGAGCGCCGCCATCCGTCAGCTCCTCTTCTTCTGCCAGTCCGCGCCCCAGCCGGTCGGCTGCGGCTCACCCGGCCGGGACCCGGCCGGCTGCGGTTCTCCCGGTGGCCGGGCCCCGGCCTGCGCCGGTACCGGGTCGCCGTCGTGCGCGTGATACTCCACCGACTCCGCCGTCAGCCGCATGAACGCCTCCTCCAGGGAGGCCTGCTGCGGACTGAGCTCGTGCAGCACGAGCTGATGCCGGGCGGCCAGTTCGCCCAGCCGGTCGGCGGGCACTCCGTCGATCTCCAGCGACCCGTTGCCGACGGCCACCGCGTCGATGCCCTCGTCGTGCAGCAGATCCAGCAGCTTCTCCTGCTGCGGGGACCGCATCCGGACGTACGACCGGGAGTTCTGGTGAATGAAGTCCTTCATCGAGGTGTCCGCCATCAGCCGGCCCTGCCCGATCACGATCAGATGCTCGGCGGTCAGCGCCATCTCGCTCATCAGATGCGAGGAGACGAAGACGGTGCGGCCCTGGGCGGCGAGGTTCTTCATCAGATTGCGGATCCAGTGGATGCCTTCGGGGTCGAGCCCGTTGACCGGCTCGTCGAAGAGCAGCACCTGGGGGTCGCCGAGCAGCGCCGCGGCGATACCGAGCCGTTGGCTCATCCCGAGCGAGAAGCCCTTGGAGCGCTTCTTGGCGACCGTGCTCAGCCCGACGGTGTCCAGCACCTCGGCGACCCGGCCGCGGGGGATGCCGTTGCTCTGCGCCAGGCACAGCAGATGGTTGGCGGCGCTGCGGCCGCCGTGCACCGCCTTCGCCTCCAGCAGCGCCCCGATGTAGGTGAGCGGGTCGGTCAGCTGCCGGTAGTGCTTGCCGTCGATCCGGACCGTCCCCGATGTGGGGTTGTCCAGGTCGAGCATCATCCGCATGGTCGTCGACTTGCCGGCGCCGTTCGGGCCGAGGAAGCCGGTGACCATCCCGGGCCGCACCGTGAACGTGAGGTGGTCCACGGCGACCTTGTCGCCGTAATGCTTGGTCAGCCCCTCGAGCTCGATCATGTATGGCACGCTAGGCGCCCCCGGGGGCCGCTGCCACCGGGGCGGGGCCGCCCGGCTGACCCCCCGTACGCACCGCGCCCCCGCACCACCACAGAGGCGGTACGGGGGCGCGGTCCGGACGGTGCGAAACCTGCCGGGGGTGGGGGCACCTCCCAGCGGTAGCTGGGGGAGGGTCAGCGGCTCTGCTGGGCGGGGACGCCGCGGGTGGCGGTCTCGTCCTCGCCGGGGGCGCCGGCCGCGGCCACGGCGGCACCGGTCAGCGTCGCCAGCATCTCGCGGACGTTGGTCAGCTGCGCGTTGATGGAGTCGCGGCGGTTCGTCAGCGCCGCCAGCTCGCGCTCGGATTCGCTGCGGATCCGGTCCGCCTTGGCGTTGGCGTCCGCCACGATGTCCTCGGCCTGGCGCTGCGCGGTCTCCACCGTCTGGCGGGCCCGGCGCTCGGCGTCCGTACGCAGCTTCTCGGCCTCCAGGCGGAGCTGCTCGGCGCGGTGCTCGATCTCCGCGAGCCGCTTCTCGGCCTTGGCCTGACGCGAGGCCAGGTCGCGCTCGGACTGCTCACGGCGCTTGGCGAGGTTGGTCTCGAAGTCCGCGGCGGCCTGCGCGGCCTTGGCACGGGTCTCCTCGAAGAGGGAGTCCGCTTCCTCCCGCTTGGACTGCGCGTCCTTCTGCGCCTCGGCGCGCAGGGTGGCCGCCTCACCCTTGGCCTTCTCGACGATCCGGGCGCCCTCGTCCTCGGCCTTCGACTTGCGCTCGGAGGCGAACGACTCGGCGTCGTTACGGACCTGCTGGGCGGCCGACTCGGCCAGCTCACGGTGCTGCTCGGCGGCGCGGCGGGCCTCCTCGCGCAGATCCTTCGCCTCCTCCTCGGCGAGCCGGAGGATCTTCTCGACGCGCGCGCCGAGGCCCGCGTAGGACGGTTCGGCGTCATTGACCTGCGCCTGGGCGTTCTGCGTCTCGAGGTGCAGCTCCTCGATCCGCTTTTCCAGCGACGTGATGCGGGCCAGCGCGCTGTCGCGGTCGGCGACGAGCTTCGTAATGCGGTCATCCACCTGACCGCGGTCGTACCCACGCCGCACGAGCTCGAAGCCGAAGGGGGAGGAAGTGTCGCTCATGGGGTTCCTGTCGAAGAGACCGGTGAGGTGATAAGGAGAATCCTAGGGGTCACAACGGCGTGTCATCGAGTCATTGCCGGTTTGATCTGGAGAATGACCCCTCATTTGAGTGGCTACCCTTCAGACTGCTTGCCACTCGAACGAGTTGCCCCCGCTCCCGCGGCCGCCTTCACGCCGCCTCCCTTGCCTTCCCCGCCCCCGCCGGGTGCCTCGAACGATTCCAGCGCTTCCAGAACGTCCTGGACGCGGGAGATTTCGGCGTTGATGTCCTCCCGGCGGCGCACCAGCACCTCCAGCTCCCGCTTGCCCTCGTCCACGATCCGCTCGGCCTCCGCCTCGGCCTCGCCGCGCATCCGCTCCGCGTCGCGCACCGCCGCGGCCTTCTTGTTCTCGGCCTCCTTGATCAGGCCCTCGGCCTTCTTCACCGCCGAGATCCGGACCTTGCTCGCCTCGCTGTTCGCGTCCGCCACCATCCGGTCGGCCTTCTCCTCGGCCTCGACCTGCTGGGCGGTGGCCTGCGCGATGAGCTTGTCGACCCGCTCGCCGGCGTTCTTCATCGTCTCCGCCGACTCCCGGCGGGCCCGCTCGTGCAGCTCCTCGACCTCGGACTCGATCCGCTGACGCAGCTCCTCGGCGCGGTCCCGGATGCCGGTGGCGTCCCGGCGGGCCTCCTCCAGCAGCGTGTTCGCGTCCGTACGGGCCTTCTCCACCCGCGCGTTGCCGTCGCTCGTCGCCTCCGAGACCAGCCGCTCGGCCTCCTTGCGGGCCGCCCCGACCATGGTGTCGGCCTGCTCCTCGGCGGCGGTGGCCGCGTTGAGCGCCTCCTCCTGGGCCTTGGTGACGAGCTGGTCCGCCTGCTCGGCCGCGTCCGCGCGGCGCTTGGCGGCGTCCTTGCGCGCCTCGTCGAGCAGCCGGTCCGCTTCCTGCTGGGTCTCCGTCCGGGTCTGCTCGGCGGCCGCCTCGGCGTCCTCCTTGAGCTTCGCGGACTCGTTACGGGTGCGGTTGGCGTGCTCCTGCGCGGCGGTGACCGTCTCGGCCGCCTCCGCCCGCAGCCGGTCCGCCTCCGCGGTGGCCGTCGCGAGCATGCGGTCCGCCTGCTCCCGGGCGTCGGCCCGGGTACGGTCCGCGTCCCGCTCGGCGTCCGCGGTGGTCTCCGCCGCCTCCGTGCGCAGCCGCTCGGCCTCGGTCGCGGCCTCCGACATCAGCTCGTCGGCCTGCTCCGCGGCGTCCGAACGCGTCTTGTTGGCCGCCTTGCGCGCCTCGTCGCCGGTGTGGTCCGCGTCCCGGCGGGCCTCCTCCAGCACCTCGGCCGCCTCGGCCCGCAGCCGCTCGGCCTTCTCGGTCGCCTCCGTCACCAGACGGTGCGCCTGCTGTTCGCCCTCGGCCCGCAGCTGGTCGGCGGCCTGCTGGGCCTCCTGGACCGTACGGTCCGCGTCGTCCTGCGCCGAAGACGTCAGCTCGGTGGCCTCGGTGACAATCCGTTCGGCCTCGGTGCGCGCCTCGGTGATCAGCCGGTCCGCCTGCTCCGCGGCGTCCGAACGCATCCGGTTCGCGTCGTCCCGCGCCTCCGCACGGGCCCGCGCCGCGTCCTGCTCGCCGGCCGCCAGCGCGTCCGAGGCGTCGGTACGCAGCTGCTGCGCCTTCGCCGTGGCGTCCGCCACCAGCTTCTCGGCCTGGGCGGTCGCCTCCGACACCAGCTGGTCGGCCTGCCCGGCGGCCTCGGTCCGCGCCGTGTTGGCGTCCCGGCGGGCCTCGTCCAGCACCCCGGCCGCCTCGGCGCGCAGCCCGTCGGCCTCCTCGATGGCCTCGGAAACCGCCCGCTCCGCGAGGGTCTTCGCGGCCTCCGTCGCCTCCTGCGCCTCCGCACGGGCCCGCGCCGCGTCCTCCGAGGCGCGCTCCCGCTCCTCGTAGGCGTCCTTACGGGTCCGGTCGGCCTCGTCCTGTGCCTCGGTCCTGGTGCGCTCCGCGGCGTGCTCGGCCGCCGAACGCAGCCCGGCGATCTCCTCACCGGCCTGCTCGTGCAGCCCCGCGACCGAGTCCCGCACCTGCTGCGCGGTCTGCTCGGCCGCCGACACCAGCTCGCCCGAGCGCCGGTCCGCCTCCTCGACCAGCCGCTGGGCCTCCTCCTGCGCCTCGCCCACCCGCGTACGGGCCGACGCCAGCAGCTCCTCGCTCTGCTCGCGCGCCGCGGTGCGCTCCTGGTGGGCCTCCTCGCGGGCCTCGCCCAGCAGCTGCTCGGCCTCCCGGCGCCGCCGCGCGGCCTCCTCCTGGGCCGCGGCCAGCGCCTGCGCCGCCTCCGTACCCGTACGCTCGGCGGCCGTCGCCGCCTCGGCACGGACCCGGTCCGCGGTCTCCTGGGCCTCCGTCTTGAGCCGCTCGGCCTCCGCCGACGCCTCGGTGCGCAGCCGGCCGGCCACCGACTCGGCCTCGGCCCGCGCCGTCGACGCGTCCGACGCGGCCTCCGTACGCAGCCGCTCGGCCTCTTCCTCGGCCTGCTGCTGAAGCGTCCGGCGCCGCTCCGCCGACTCGGCCTTGAGCCGGGCCGCGTCCTCCTGCGTCTCCCGGCGCAGCCGCTCCGCCTCCGCGCGGGCGTCGCGTAGCGACCGCTCGGCGGCGGTGACCTTCTCCTCCGCCTCGCGGTGCAGCCGGTCCAGTTCGTCCTGCGCCTCGGCGCGCCGCTCCTCGGCGGCCCGCTCGGCCTCCTCGCGCAGCCGGGCGGCGGACGCCTCCGCCTCGGTGGTCACCATCTCGGCGGCCTGGGCGCCCTCGGTGAGCAGCTCCTCGGCCTCCGAACGGGACCGCTCCAGCGCCTCCTCGGCCTGCCGGCGCAGCGCCGAGGCCCGCTCGATGGCCTCCGTCCGCACCCGCTCGCTCTCCGCGACGGCGCCCGAACGGGTCTCCTCGGCGTCGGACTTGGCCTTCGCCAGCAGCTCCTCGGCGGTCCCGGCCGCCTCCTCGATCTGCTGGACCGCCTCCCGGCGGGCCTCGCCGCGGATCCGCTCGCCCTCGGCGACCGCGTCCGCGCGCAGCTGCTCGGCCTCGCCGCGCAGCCGCCGTGCCTCCTCCTGGAGTTCGACGGTCTTGGCGCGGTACTCCTTGGTGTCGTCCTTGGCCGCGCCCTTGAGCTGCGCCACGGTGTCGTGGGCCTCTTCGCGCAGCCGGTCCGCCTCGGACTCGGCCTCCTTGCGCAGCCGTTCGGCCTCCTCGGCGGCGGCCTTGGTGGTGGCCTTGGCGTCCTCCGACGCCTTGGTCAGCACCTCCTCGGCGCTGCGTGCGGCCTTCGCCAGCTGGGCCGCGGAGTCCTCCGCCACCTGGGACCGGGCGGTCTCCTGCGCCTCGGCGACCAGCCGCTCGGCCTCCGTGCGGGCGTCCGACCGCAGTTGCTCGGCCTCGGCCTTGAGCGCCTCGGCCTCCTTGGTGGCCTCACCGACCAGCCGGGCGATCTCCGCCTTGGCCGTACGGGTGCGCTGCTCGTTGTCCGACTCGGCCGCCGTCAGCCGCTTGGTGGCGCTCTGCTGCGCCTCGTCGACCAGCTTCTCCGCCTCGGCGCGCGCCTCGCGCAGCGCCTTGTCCGCCTCCTGGACGCGGGTCTCGGCGGTACGGGTCAGCTCCGCGGCCTGCCGGCGGGCCTCCTCCGACTCGGTGCCGACGCTGGTGCGCAGCTGCTCGGCCTGGTCGGTGGCCTCCTGTGCCTGGCTGGAGGCGGCGTTCAGCAGCCGCTCGGCGTCCGTACGCGCCCGGCGCAGGATGCTTTCCGCTTCGGTGCGGGCCTCCGTGGCCTCGGTGCCGAGCCGCTCCCGGGCCTGTTCGGCCAGCCGCTGGGCCTCGGTCCGCGCGGCGGCCAGCGCCTGCTCGGCCTCCCTGCGGGACTCCTCCATGAGCCGGCGGGCCTGCGACTCCGTGCGGGCGCGCAGTTGTTCGGCCCAGGCGACGTTCTCGTTGACATGCGATTCGACGGTCTGCCGGCGCTCGTTGAGCTCCTCGTCGAGCCGCTGCCGGCGGGTGACCGCCTCGGCGTGCAGCTCGGCCTCCAGCCGGGACTGCCGTTCGGCCTGGTCCTGGAGCAGCCGCTGGGTCTGTGCCCGTGCCTCGCGCAGCTCACGCTCGGCATCGGTACGCAGCTGGTCCGCCTGGATCTGCGCGTTGCGCAGCAGCTGTTCGGCCTGATGACTGACGTTGTCGTAGGCAGGGCGGGTCGCGAGGTTGCGGCGCGCCTCATGGAGCTTGGCGCGCAGCACCTCGACCTGATAGCCGAGGTCGTCGGCGTGCTGAACGGCCTTGTCCCGCTCCGTCTTCAGCCGCTCCATCTCGGCCTCGAACTGCGAGAGGTGGTCGTCAGCCTCGTAGCGGTCGTTGCCCCGCACTGCGCGGTCCCATCCGTCCCCTGGTCATGGTGGCGGCCGTCTCCGATCGCGGGGTGCTCGTCCCGTACACGTCACGTCGTACCGGAGTCGCGCCCCTCGGAGCTGACCCTTCCGAAGAAATGGTGTCAGATCATCGGCAGGGTATGGACCGAGCCCCACTCCCTTACCCCGGCCGAAGCTGCACTCTACCGGCCGGGGAAGGTGAAGGTCAGTGCTCCGTCGAGGTGGTCGGCGCCGCGGTGACGAGTTCGGTGAGCACTCCATGACAATCCTTGGGGTGCAGGAAGGTGATCCGGGAGCCCATCGAGCCGGTCCTGGGCTCGTCGTAGAGCACCCGGACACCCTTGCCCCGGATGGCCTCGGAGTCGCCGTCGACGTCCGCGGTGCCGAAGGCGATGTGATGCACCCCCTCGCCGTTCTTGGCAAGCCACTTGCCCACCGCGGAGTCCTCGCGGGTGGGCTCCAGGAGCTGCAAATACGAGGCTCCGCCGTCGGAGGTTTCATTGATCTTGAGCATGGCTTCCCGGACCCCCTGCTCCTCGTTGACCTCGGTGTGGAACACCTCGAAGCCATACGTGGCACGGTAGAACTCGACAGTCTTGTCGAGGTCGAAACAGGCGATCCCGATGTGGTCGATTCGCGTCAGCATGGCTCCAGTGCACCGCCCTCACGGCTGGTTACGCAACGTGCGCGCGATCACACCCGCTTGCCGGTGACCCGGCGCGTACCGCTCAGTACATTGACGGGAACCCTCGTTAACTTCCCTGCAAAGGAAGGCCGCACCGCATGTCTGCAACGAACGGCACGAACGGCAGCACCTCAGTGATCGTGGCGGGAGCGCGCACCCCCATGGGCCGGCTCCTGGGATCGCTGCGGACCTTCTCCGGCGCCGACCTGGGCGCCGTCGCCATCAAGGCGGCACTCGACCGGGCGGGCATCGGCGGCGACCAGGTGCAGTACGTGATCATGGGCCAGGTGCTCCAGGCCGGGGCAGGGCAGATCCCGGCACGCCAGGCCGCCGTCAAGGCCGGAATCCCCATGAACGTCCCCGCGCTGACCGTCAACAAGGTCTGCCTCTCCGGTCTCGACGCCATCGCGCTGGCCGACCAGCTCATCCGCGCCGGCGAGTTCGATGTCATCGTCGCCGGTGGCCAGGAGTCCATGACCAACGCCCCGCACCTGCTCCCGAAGTCCCGTGAGGGCTTCAAGTACGGCGCGGTCGAGATGCTCGACGCGATGGCGCACGACGGCCTCACGGACGCCCACGAAGGCATCGCCATGGGCGAGTCGACCGAGAAGCACAACACCCGTCTGGGTATCGCCCGACCGGAGCAGGACGAGATCGCCGCGCGCTCCCACCAGCGGGCCGCCGCCGCCCAGAAGAACGGGCTCTTCGAGGCCGAGATCACCCCCGTGGAGATCCCGCAGCGCAAGGGCGAGCCGGTCCTCTTCAGTCAGGACGAGGGCATCCGCGGCGAGACCACAGCGGAGTCGCTCGGCAAGCTCCGCCCGGCCTTCGCCAAGGACGGCACGATCACCGCCGGCACCTCCTCGCAGATCTCCGACGGCGCCGCCGCGGTCGTCGTCATGAGCAAGGCCAAGGCCCAGGAACTCGGCCTGGAATGGATCGCGGAGATCGGCGCGCACGGCAATGTCGCGGGCCCGGACAACTCCCTCCAGTCCCAGCCCTCCAACGCCATCAACCACGCCCTGAAGAAGGACGGCCTGGCCGTCGACGATCTTGACCTGGTCGAGATCAACGAGGCGTTCGCGGCCGTCGCCGTGCAGTCGATGAAGGACCTCGGAGTGTCCCCGGAAAAGGTGAATGTCAATGGCGGCGCCATTGCGCTGGGTCACCCGATCGGGATGTCCGGCGCCCGGATCGTGCTGCATCTCGCGCTGGAGCTGCGCCGGCGGGGTGGTGGCGTGGGTGCCGCCGCGCTGTGCGGTGGCGGCGGCCAGGGCGACGCGCTGATCATCCGCGTACCGGGTAAGTAAGCGAGAGCCCGTACGCCGGTGCGTACGGGCTCGCCGATTCGCGTCACGAGCGAGCCGAAGGAGCCGAGCGGCGATGGTGGACGTCCCCCAGCTGGTGGAACAGGCACGGCAGGGCCGGCCGAGGGCCGTGGCACGGCTGATCTCCCTCGTGGAGGGGGCGTCACCGGAGCTGCGCGAGGTGATGGCCGCGCTGGCGCCCCTCACCGGCAACGCGTATGTGGTCGGGCTGACCGGCTCGCCCGGCGTGGGCAAGTCCACCACCACCTCCGCGTTGGTGACGGCCTATCGCAAGACGGGCAAACGGGTCGGCGTCCTCGCCGTCGACCCGTCCTCGCCGTTCTCCGGCGGCGCGCTGCTCGGTGACCGGGTCCGGATGAGCGAACACGCCTCCGATCCCGGCGTCTACATCCGCTCCATGGCCACCCGCGGCCATCTGGGCGGCCTGGCCTGGGCCGCGCCCCAGGCCATCCGCGTCCTCGACGCGGCGGGCTGCGACGTGGTCCTCGTCGAGACGGTCGGCGTCGGCCAGTCCGAGGTGGAGATCGCCTCCCAGGCCGACACGAGCGTGGTGCTGCTCGCACCCGGCATGGGCGACGGCATCCAGGCCGCCAAGGCCGGAATCCTGGAAATCGGCGACGTCTACGTCGTCAACAAGGCGGACCGCGACGGGGCCGATGCGACCGCCCGCGAGCTCAACCACATGCTGGGGCTCGGCGAATCCCGTACACCGGGTGACTGGCGGCCGCCCATCGTCAAAACGGTCGCGGCGCGGGCCGAGGGGATCGACGAGGTCGTCGAGGCGCTGGAGAAGCACCGGGCCTGGATGGAGGAGCGCGGCGTTCTGGCGCAGCGGCGGCGGTCCCGGGCGGCGCACGAGGTCGAGACGATCGCGGTCACGGCGCTGCGGGAGCGGATCGGTGATCTGCGGGGGGATCAGCGGCTCGATGCGTTGGCTGAGCGCATCGTTGCCGGGGAGACGGATCCGTATCGGGCGGCCGATGAGCTGGTTGATGGGCTGACCAACGGGGGCTGAGAATCCGCCGATCGGCGGGTGGGTGTTCTTTTGGCTGCGGGTGCGTTGTGGCTGGGCACGCAGTTCCCCGCGCCCCTGCGTGGCGCGGCCGATCCGTTTCGGCCCGCGCCCGGCCTGCGGGGACCAGATGCCTGCCAAGAGGTGCCGCTGCCTTGCCGTAACGGTCATCGGTACGGCGGGACGGCCGCGCACGGACGGAGGGCGGAGGGGATGTCCGGTGAGCCGCCCGCAGGACCCGGAGCGAACAACGGGGCTTCCAACTTCTGGGACCCGCGTCGCCCGCGCCGAGGACGGGTTACCGGGCGTCCCCTCCGACCCCACCACCCACCCGCCGTAGGCGAACCGGTGGCCAGCCCACGGCAACGGCTGCCGTGACCACAGCCGAAGGCCCCGCCCACGGTGGGCGGGGCCTGGTGCGGTGGGTGGTCAGTCGTCCGCGCCGTCGTTGTCGTTGTCGTCGTCGGAGTGCGCCGGAACGGCGCTCAGCTTGGCGGTCTGCGGGTCGACCAGCAGCTGGTGCTCCTTGCCGTCCTTGGTGATCGTCTCGACCTCCCAGACCGCCTTGCCGCGGTCGTCGTCGTCCAGGTCGACGGAGGTGACGGTGCCGTGCGAGGCGGCGGTACGGGCGGCCGAGGCGGCGTCGGTGCGGGCGTTCTGGAGCGCGGCGCGCTCCTGGGCGTCGTCGTCCTCGTCGGTGTCGACGTGCTGGTTGAGCACCCGCGCATTGCCGGCGTCGAGGGTGACCTCGTGCCACTTGCCGTCCTTGCCCAGCACGTCCGCCTCCCAGACCAGGCCGGCCCGGTCCGCGTCCAGGTCGAGGCCGGAGACGGTGCCGTGGACGGCCTTCAGGGCGGCGGCCGCGGCGTCCGGCGCGCTGACCTTGGCGGCGCGGGCCTCGCGGCGGTCCTCCTGGCCGTTGGCGTCGTCGTCCTGCATACGGATGCTGGAGCGGCCGTCCTGTACGTGGGCGGTGCCGGAGTCGGCGGCAGCCGCGCCGTGGGCGGCCGACCCGGCCGAGACCGGGGCACCGGACCGGGCGCTGCCGGAGCCGTCGGCGCTGACCGCGACGGCGGTGACCGTGCCGCCGGCGACGAGGGCGGCTGCGGCGGCGGTGGCGATGATCAGATGGCGCTTCATGTGTGTTCTCCCCTTGCGATCGGCTGTGCCAACACACTGGCGGAACCAAGCTGAAGGGGACCTGAAGGCTCCTGAAGGGGGCTTCAGGAAGGGGATGGCATGGTGAGCGCATGCACCCGCACGTCACGCAGTTCCGCCCGCCCGGCCCCGCCGCACACCGTCCGCACCGGCTCCTGATCGTGGAGGACGAGAAGCGGCTGGCCCTGTCACTGGCGAAGGGGCTGATGGCCGAGGGCTATGCGGTCGATGTGGTGCACGACGGGCTGGCGGGGCTCCATCAGGCGAGTGCGGAGAGCTACGACCTGGTCGTGCTGGACATCATGCTGCCGGGGATGAACGGCTACCGCGTCTGCGGGGCGCTGCGTGCGGCCGGTGATGAGGTGCCGATTCTGATGCTGACCGCGAAGGACGGCGAGTACGACGAGGCCGAGGGGCTGGACACCGGCGCCGACGACTATCTGACCAAGCCGTTCTCGTATGTGGTGCTGGTGGCGCGGGTGAAGGCGCTGTTGCGCAGGCGCGGCCGGACCGCGCCACCGGTGCTGCGGGTGGGGGCGCTGGCCATCGACCAGGGGGCCCGGCGGGTCGAGCGGGACGGCGCCGAGGTGACGCTGACGACGAAGGAGTTCGCCGTGCTGGAGCAGCTGGCGGTGCGGGCGGGCGAGGTGGTCTCCAAGGCGGAGATCCTGGAGCACGTCTGGGACTTCGCCTATGAGGGCGATGTCAACATCATCGAGGTGTACGTGAGCGCGCTGCGGCGCAAGCTCGGCGCGGGCCACATCGTGACGGTGCGCGGCGCGGGATACCGGCTGGTGGCCGGTGGGTAGCGTGCTGGGCTCGGTACGGGCCAGGGCGGCGGCCGGGGCGACCGTGGTGGTGGCCCTGGCGCTGATCGCGGCGGGTACGGCGGTGCTGCTGGTGCTGCGCGGCAATCTCCAGCACCAGGCGGGGCTGGAGGCGCAGGTCGCGGCGCGTGAGGTGGCCACGCAGATCGCGACGGGGACGCCGTACGACAAGCTGGATCTGCCGGACGGCGAGGAGCATCCGGTGGTGGTCGCCGCCGAGGACGGGCGGGTGCGGGCGGTCGGTGAGGACGTGCGGGCCGTCGACGGGAAGCGGGTGGGCGCCGCGCAGGGGGCGGGGAGCGCCGCGCCGCCGGCGGCGGAGGACGAGGACGATGAGGACGACGACCGTGCGCTGAAGCCGGGTGAGGTCGATGACGACGTCCGGTACCGGGACGGGACCGCGGACGTCGACGGGACGGTAGCCGACTACCGGTTCGCGGTGGTGGAGGCCAAGGACACCCGCGGTGAGCAGGCGACGGTGCGCGCGGGGGCGGCGCTGGCGCCGGAGCAGGACGCCGTCGGGTCGGTGCGGGACGCCATGCTGCTGGGGCTGCCGCTGCTGCTCGTGGTGGTGGCGGGGGTGACCTGGCTGGTGACCCGGCGGGCGCTGCGGCCGGTGGAGGGGATCCGCGGGGAGATGGCCGCGATCACGGCGAGCACGGATCTGAGCCGGCGGGTGCCGGTGCCGTCGTCGAAGGACGAGATCGGCCGGCTGGCCCGGACGACCAACGAGACGCTGGCGGCGCTGGAGTCGGCCGTGGAGCGCCAGCGGCGGTTCGTCGCCGACGCCTCGCACGAGCTGCGCAGTCCGATCGCGAGTCTGCGGACGCAGCTGGAAGTGGGCGTGGCGCACCCGGAGTTGCTGGATGTGCCGGGCGCGGTGGAGGACACCGTACGGCTCCAGCGGCTGGCGGCGGATCTGCTGCTGCTGGCCCGGCTGGACGCGGGGGAGCGGCCGGGCGGGGCCCGGGTGGATCTGGCGGCGATGGTGCGCGAGGAGAGTTCGCAGCGGGTCGCGGACCAGGTGCCGGTGCGGACCGGGGAGCTGGCGAGCGTGGAAGTGGCGGGATCCCGTGGCCAGTTGGGCCGGGTGCTGGGGAATCTGCTGGACAACGCGCAGCGGCATGCCGTCGCGTCCGTACGGGTGGCCGTGGTGCGCGAGGGGGAGTGGGCGGTGCTGCGGGTCGAGGACGACGGGCCCGGGGTGCCGGAGAGTGAGCAGGAGCGGATCTTCGAGCGGTTCGTCCGGCTCGATGACGCACGGGCCCGGGACGACGGCGGGGCCGGGCTGGGGCTGGCCATCGCGCGGGATGTCGCGGTGCGGCACGGGGGTTCGCTGGCGGTGCGCACGGGCTCGGTGTTCGAGCTGCGGCTGCCGGTGGCCTGACGTCCGGCGCGGCCCCGGCGGCGCGGCCCCGGCCCGGTCAGGGGGCCGAGGCCGGCCGGTCAGAGGCCGCCGCGCTCCTTGCGGAGGTGCTCGGCCACCGGAGTGAGCGAGCTGCGCAGCGTCTGGAGGTCCTCGGACGTGAAGAGGTCGATGAAGTGCTTGCGGACCGAGGCGACATGGTGCGGGGCGACCCGGCGCATGGTGTCCCAGCCCTCGTCGGTGAGGACGGCGTAGAGGCCACGGCGGTCCGACTCGCAACTCTCCCGGCGCACCAGCCCGGCGTTCTCCATCCGGGTGATCTGGTGGGAGAGACGGCTCTTGGACTGGAGGGTGCTGGCTGCCAGGTCGCTCATCCGGAGGCGTCGGTCCTCGGCCTCGGAGAGGTTGACCAGGATCTCGTAGTCGTTGTTCGTCAGGCCGAACGGTTGCAGATCCCGCTCGAGTTGGTGCATCAGCAGCCTGCTGACATCGAGGTGGGTGCGCCAGGCACACTGCTCCTGGTCGGTCAGCCAGGGGGTGTCGCTGTCGGTCGTCATGGAGTGAATTCTACCCGTAAAAGTTGAATATCGAATTAATCATGCCGGGGGTGGCGCCTCGCCCGGCCGGGAGCCGGATGTTGGTCAGACGTTCGAGGTCACCGTCCGCAGAGTACCGCTCACAGCCCGAAGCGGCGCTGGAGGCTCCCGAGGTTGCCGGGCAGCTGGGGCAGTTGTGAGCCACTTTGCGGGACGTGTCCGCCGCCGCCCGGAACGCCCGCTTCAGTGGGGACCGCGCCGGTCGCCAGCTCCGGCATCAGCTGCTCCGTCGACTGGAGCAGGACCGTGCCGGCCCCGACGAACTCGAATTGGTGCTCCTCTCCGGACGCCCCGCCGATACCGGTGTGCGCCCGCAGTCCGCCCAGGAATCCTTGCAGGTACTGGTGGTCGTAGTGGTGGCACGGGGAGGGGCAGTCCGCCCAGCCGACGAGCGCCTGCGGGTCCACCCGGATCGGCGGCTCCATGAACACCACCGGGCCGTTGGACGCGGCCACGAACTTGCCCGTACCGATGAGGGTGAGAAAGCCCGGGATGATCGACTGCTTCAGCGACAGAGATGGCTGAAATGCAAGCAAGTTGCCCGAGCGAATCGTCAGGTTGCCGTCCTCCAGGTCGAAGGAGTTCACATCGAAGGCACGGTCCGCGAGCAGCATCTTTCCCCGGCCCTCGGCGACGATCCAGTCCGCGGCGTGCAGTGGCGAATGGAAACTCCCGGCGATCAGGCGGTCCAGGCGGCCGTGTCCGATGCCGTGGAAGTCGATCTGCCCGTAGTAGGCGATCATCTTCCCCTTCTGGAGGAACCACTGGCCGTCCAGCTCGACGCTGAAGGCGTACGCGTGGACGTTGTCGTCGGCGGGGAGCGAATGGACGTCGTGGACGACGGGACCGGTCACAGCTTTTCCTCCGACGCCTGTACGTAGACGGTGCCCTGGCCCGACAGCTCCAGCTGGAAGGCCTCGCCCGAGCCGCGGCCGACCATGTCGCGCCAGCCGAGCGCCGTGGACAGTTTGTTGCGGACATCGCCGCGGTGGGCGACATAGGCCTGCGGGTCGACATGGACCGGGCGCTGGGGCGTGATCGGGAGTTCGATCACCCCGCCGTGCGCCATCACCGCGGCCGAGCCGACGCCCTTGAGGGTCGTGGTGAACAGGCCCTGGCCGGTGACCTGGCCGCGCACCATGCCCATCACGCCGCCCTGCGAGCCCATGAACATCGTGCCCTGCTGGAGCCCGCCGTCGAAGGCCAGCAGCCGGTCGGCCTCGACGTAGAGCGTCTCGCCCGTCAGGTCGACGACGTGCACATGATGGCCGCCGTGGCCGAACATCACGGTGCCGGTGCCTTCGACGGTCATCAGGGGGGTGGCCTCGCCGGCGATCCGGCGGCCGATCATCGAGCCGATACCGCCCTGGCCGCCCTGGAGGTTCGGGGTGAAGGAGACCTCGCCGCGGTAGGCGAGCATCGCGCCGCGCTGGCTGAAGAGCCGCTGGCCCGGACCGATCCTGGCCTCCACCATGCGGGAGTTGAGTGTCGTGAACGGCATCAGACCTCACCACCCACGGTGTTGCGCTCGCTGGGCTGGACGTACACCAGGCCCTCGCCCTCGAAGCGGATCTGGAAGGCCTCGCCGGAGCCCTCGCCCATGAAGGTGCGGAAGTTCACCCCGGACTGGAAGTGCTGCTTGAGGTCGCCGGTGTGGGCGACATAGGCGCCCGGGTCGACCTGGAGGGGGTACTGCTTGGTGACCCGCAGCACCACCGCGGGGCCGTCGGAGGTGATCGCCGCCTGGCCGCTGCCCTCGACGGTGGTGGTGAACAGGCCGTTGCCCTGGGAGGCGCCGCGCAGGCCGGTGAAGCTCGTGCCCGTACGGAGCGCGGCGTCCGTGCACAGCAGATTGCTGGCCTCCACGAACAGCTTCTCGCCCTGCAACTGCACCAGGTTGATCTCGCTCGCGCGATCGGCGAAGTAGCAGGTGCCGTGGCCCTTCACCTCCATCACGGCCATCTGCTCACCCGTGAGCCGCCGGGTGACCATGCCGCGCAGGCCCTCGCCGCCGCCGGACATCTTCTTGAACGCCATCTGGCCGTCGTACGCGACCATCGCACCGTTTTTCGCCTTGACGGCGTCGCCGGTCATGTCGACGGCGAGCACCTTGCTCCCCTGGAGCCGAAACTGAGCCACGGATCAGACCGTAGTCGGCCGGAGCCGCGCGGGGCAGGTCCTTTGTCCCTGATATCGCCCTGAATCTCGTGCCGTGCGCCGGTCCGTGGGCCCTTGCCTCCCCCCGGCGCAGTGATCGCCGGAGCGGCTGTAACAATGGGGCGAAGTTTGTGAACTCTTGCACAAGCGCCCGCCCGTCGCCCGACCTCCACCCCCAGAAGACGGCGCTGTGCGCCGACGCCCATCCCACCCGAACGAGGTTCCCGTGGACATCAAGACCGCCGCCGCCCTGCACCGACTGCGCCTGGCCTCCATTCCCGAGGCCATCTCCTTCCCGGCGCTGCTGATCTTCGGCACCGGCTTCCGTCTGGCCTTCGACTACGACTCGCTGGTGATGCCGCTCGGCATGATTCACGGCCTGCTCTTCATCACCTACGTGGTGCTGCTGCTGGACGTGTGGAACCGCACCAAGTGGCCGGTCAAGCGCGTCGCCTTCTTCTTCGTGCTGGCGATCCTGCCGTTCGGCGGCCTCTTCGGGGACCGGATCCTCAAGCGCGAGGAGGAGGCCGGAGTGATCGCGGCCCGCGCCCGTAAGGAAGGGGTCGTGAACGTATGATCGTCGCCTTCTCCGTCAGCCCGCTGGGCGTCGGCGAGGACGTCGGTGAGTACGTCGCCGACGCGGTCCGGGTCGTCCGCGAGTCCGGGCTGCCGAACCGCACGGACGCCATGTTCACCTCCATAGAAGGTGAATGGGACGAGGTCATGGACGTCGTCAAGCGCGCGGTCGCGGCCGTCGAGGCCCGCTGCGGACGGGTCTCGCTGGTGCTGAAGGCCGACATCCGGCACGGCGTCACCGACGGCCTGACCTCGAAGGTCGAGACCGTGGAGCGGTACCTCGGCGAGGACGGCACGCCCCGGGGCTGACCGCCCCCGGGCGCCGGCCGGGCGTCAGCCGCCCGCCGCCAAAGTGATCCCCAGCGGGGTGCGCTCATAGAGCACCTGATGTCCGTGTCGGCGCGAGACCAGCAGACCGGCGTCGCGCAGCACGGACAGATGCTCCGAGACGGAGGACGGCGCCAGGCCGAGGCGGTGGGCCAGGGCCGTCGTGGTCGACGGGGTGTCGAGCGCGGCCAGTACGGCCGCGCGGTTCGCCCCCAGCAGCCGGGCCAGCGCCGGGCCCGTCTCCGGCTCGGTCCACAGCCCGCCGATCCCGCGCGCCGGGTAGATCACGGTGGGCTGCCACGGCGGATCGAACCCGCTGACCACGTCCGGCCACACGAAGACGCTGGGCAGCAGCAGCACCCCGCGGCCGTCGAGATCCTGCATCTGGGCGAAGTCGGTACGGGTGCGCACCGTCAGGGTGTCGCCCGACCACGACAGCCGCGGATGCAGATCGGCGAACAGCCGCTGGAGGCCGCCGCCCGCCAACTGCCGCGACCGGTAGGCGATCTCGGCCTCCAGCAGGGCCCGCAGCCGCGGCCAGTCCGGTGCGAGCAGCGCCCGCCAGGCCCGTTCGGTGACATCGGCCAGCTCCTGGACCGCCCGCGCCGGATCGGCCAGCGCCGCCCGGCCGCGGGCCGACTCCGCCGCCTCCGGTCGGCTCGCCAGCGACTTGGCCATCTCGGCGCGGGCCAGCGCCGGGTCGGTCGCGCGCAGCCGCGCCAGCTCCTCGTCGAACCCGGCCATCGGGGTGTCCGGCGGGCGGCCCAGGAAGTCGGGTGTGTACCCCGGGGGGACCGACGGCATGAAGAGCCACAGCGGCGTCAGGTCCAGCCCGGCCGGCGTCGTGCGCATCCGGCGCAGCCACGGCGTGTGATAGCCGTGCCGGTCGGCGCGGCGCAGGGTCCGTACGGCCTCATGGGTCTCGCACAGCGGGGAGACCGCGAACCGGATGCGGAGCAGGTCATCGGCGCCGAAATGCAGGTTCACCGGCACGGCCGCACGCTCCCCCCGGAGGCCAGGATTCGGCTGGAGCCGAAAGAATACGGGGCGGCCCCGGGCTCCGGCAGGCTGCGGACATGCCCTCGCCCTCCGGGCCCGCGCCGTCGGGCCGCCTTCCCGCCTGCCCCGATGAGGGCGCCGCCGACGCCGCACCGTCCGCCGCCGCGGCCCGCCCCGACGGCTACCGCGCCGTCTTCGCCGTCCCCGAGTTCCGGTACGTCTTCGCCGCGCATCTGCTGTCCTCGCTCGGCGTGGTCGTCTGCGAAATCGCGCTGTCCGTCCTCGTCTTCAGGCTCACCGCGTCGCCGCTGCTCAGCGCCCTGACCTTCGCGCTGGGGCTGCTGCCGTACGTGGTCGGCGGGACGCTGCTGTCGGCGGTCGCCGACCGGTACCCGGCCCGGCGGGTGCTGGTCGGCTGCGATCTGCTGTGCGCGCTGGCGGCGGCGGGGATGGTGGCGCCGGGCACGCCGGTCGTGCTGCTGCTGGTGCTGCGCTGTGTGCTCGCGGCCATCGCGCCGGTCTTCGCCGGGACCCGGGCCGCGACCCTGGGGGCGATCCTCGGCGAGGGGGAGCTGTTCGTCCTGGGGCGCTCGGTGATCCGCATCGTGAACCAGAGCGCGCAGCTCGCCGGGTTCGCCGCGGGGGGCCTCCTGCTCACCGTGGTGTCCCCGGCGGCGGTGCTCTCGCTCACCGCCGGTGCGTTCCTCGGGTCGGCGCTGCTGCTGCGGCTGGGGACCCTGGCGCGCCCGGCGCGGGACGGGGCTCCGGGCGCGGCGCGCGGGGCGCTGCTGGCGGACTCGCTGGGCGGGGCCCGGCTGCTGCTGGCCGACCGCCGGGTGCGGGCGCTGCTGCTGCTCACGTGGCTGCCGCCGGCGTTCGTCGTGATCCCCGAGGCGCTGCTGGTGCCCTACGCCGGCCTGCTCGGCACCGGACCGGCCGGTATGGGGCTGCTGATGTGCAGCATGCCCATCGGTGCGGTGCTCGCCGAGAGCCTGGTGGGCACGTTCCTCGGGCCGCGGGCCCGCACCCGGCTGACCTTCCCCATGGGCGTCTTCGCGGTGCTGCCCTCGCTCGGCTTCGCCGCACAGCCCTCGCTCGGCTGGGCGGTGCTGCTGCTCGCCCTGACCGGCACCGGGATCTCGTACAACTTCGGCGTCGACCGCTGGTTCGTCGCCGCGGTCCCCGACGCCCTGCTGGGCCGGGCGATGACGGTGATGCAGGCGGGGCGGATGACGGTGATGGGCCTGGCGATGGGGCTGGCCGGGGCCGCCGCCGAGTACGCGCCGCTGCGGGTCGTGATGCCGGCGGCGGGGGTGCTGGGGGTGGTCTGCGTAGTGGCGGTGATCTTCGAGGTGCGGCGTACGGAGCCGGGGCCGGATCGGACCTTCCCCGGGCCGGACCGGACGTCCCCCGGGCCGGTGCGCGGACCGGCGGGACCGGTGGCCCGGACCGAAAAATGAGACGCGGCTGACCACCATATGGCCGCCCGGTAGGGTCGGACGCGTGCCGAAGCCGCTCAGCCTTGCTTTCGATCCCATCGCGCGCGCCGATGAACTGTGGCAGCAGCGATGGGGCGCTGTGCCCTCGATGGCCGCGATCACCTCGATCATGCGCGCCCATCAGATCCTGCTGGCCGAGGTGGACGCGGTGGTCAAACCGTACGGGCTGACCTTCGCCCGTTATGAGGCGCTGGTGCTGCTGACCTTCTCCAAGGCGGGCGAGCTGCCGATGTCGAAGATCGGCGAGCGGCTGATGGTGCACCCCACCTCGGTGACCAACACCGTCGACCGGCTGGTGAGGTCCGGGCTCGTCGCCAAGCGGCCGAATCCGAACGACGGGCGGGGCACGCTCGCCACCATCACGGACAAGGGCCGCGAGGTGTGTGATGCGGCCACCCGCGAGCTGATGGCGATGGACTTCGGGCTCGGGGCCTATGACGCCGAGGAGTGCGCGGAGATCTTCGCGCTGCTGCGGCCGCTGCGGGTGGCGGCGGCGGACTTCAAGGACGAATAGGGCGGCGTCCGGAGGGGGCGGCGAAGATCGCGCCGGAACGGCTGGTTACCCTCGGGGCATGAAGCGAAGCGTCCTGACCCGCTACCGGGCGATGGCCTACATCACCGCCGTGATGCTGCTGGTGCTCTGTACCTGCATGGTTTTCAAGTACGGCTTCGGGATGGGCAAGGACCTGACCCTCGTCGTCTCCCAGATCCACGGCGTGCTCTACATCATCTATCTGGTCTTCGCCTTCGACCTGGGCTCCAAGGCCAAGTGGCAGTTCGGCAAGCTGCTGTGGGTGCTGATCTCGGGCACCATCCCGACCGCGGCGTTCTTCGTCGAGCGCCAGGTGGTGCGGGAGGTCGAGCCGCTGATCGCCGGTGACGCTCCGGAGCCGGTGAAGGCCTGACGACCGCCCCGGCCGCCACCCGGGAAACCCTGCGGAATGCGCCTGTCCCTCTGAGGAGCGGGCGCCTTTGCGTTCCCCACGCGCTTACGGACAGTGAGCATCGCCACGCACAGGGCGACTCAGGGGCCTCTCCCGTCGACAAGTACTAGGACGTCCTAGTAAATTCAAGGTATGGACGCTGACGCGATCGATGAGGGCCGCCGCCGCTGGCAGGCCCGGTACGACTCCGCCCGTAAGCGGGATGCGGATTTCAGCACGCTTTCGGGTGACCCCGTCGAGCCGGCGTACGGGCCCCGGCCCGGGGACTCGGTCGAGGGGTTCGAGCGGATCGGGTGGCCGGGCGAGTTCCCCTTCACGCGGGGGCTGTATCCGACCGGCTACCGGGGGCGGACGTGGACGATCCGCCAGTTCGCGGGCTTCGGCAACGCCGAGCAGACCAACGAGCGCTACAAGATGATCCTCAAGGCGGGCGGCGGCGGCCTCTCCGTCGCCTTCGACATGCCGACCCTCATGGGCCGCGACTCCGACGACCCGCGCTCGCTGGGCGAGGTCGGGCACTGCGGTGTCGCCATCGACTCGGCCGCCGACATGGAGGTGCTGTTCCAGGACATCCCGCTCGGTGATGTCACGACCTCCATGACGATCAGCGGTCCCGCCGTACCGGTCTTCTGCATGTACCTGGTGGCCGCCGAGCGGCAGGGCATCGACCCGGGTGTCCTGAACGGCACGCTCCAGACGGACATTTTCAAGGAGTACATCGCGCAGAAGGAGTGGCTCTTCCAGCCGGAGCCCCATCTGCGGCTGATCGGCGACCTGATGGAGCACTGCGCCCGCGGCATCCCCGCGTACAAGCCGCTCTCGGTCTCCGGCTACCACATCCGCGAGGCGGGCGCGACGGCCGCGCAGGAGCTGGCGTACACCCTCGCCGACGGCTTCGGCTATGTGGAGCTGGGCCTCTCCCGTGGGCTGGACGTCAACACCTTCGCCCCCGGCCTGTCCTTCTTCTTCGACGCGCATCTGGACTTCTTCGAGGAGATCGCCAAGTTCCGCGCCGCGCGCCGTATCTGGGCCCGCTGGATGCGCGATGTGTACGGCGCCACGAGCGAGAAGGCGCAGTGGCTGCGCTTCCACACCCAGACCGCCGGCGTCTCGCTGACCGCCCAGCAGCCGTACAACAACGTCGTCCGCACCGCCGTCGAGGCGCTGGCGGCCGTGCTCGGCGGCACGAACTCGCTGCACACCAACGCCCTGGACGAGACCCTGGCGCTGCCCAGTGAGCAGGCCGCGGAGATCGCGCTGCGCACCCAGCAGGTGCTGATGGAGGAGACCGGCGTCGCCAATGTCGCGGACCCGCTGGGCGGTTCGTGGTTCATCGAGTCGCTCACCGACCGGATCGAGGCGGACGCCGAGAAGATCTTCGACCAGATCAAGGAGCGCGGCCGGCGCGCGGTGCCGAACGGTGAGCACCCGATCGGCCCGATGACCTCCGGCATCCTGCGCGGCATCGAGGACGGCTGGTTCACCGGCGAGATCGCCGAGTCCGCCTTCCAGTACCAGCAGGCGCTGGAGAAGGGCGACAAGAAGGTCGTCGGCGTCAACTGCCACCACGGCTCGGTCACCGGCGATCTGGAGATCCTGCGGGTCAGCCACGAGGTCGAGCGGGAGCAGGTGCGGGCGCTCGCGGACCGCAAGGCGGCGCGGGACGACGCCCGGGTGCGGGGCGCGCTCAAGACGATGCTGGATGCCGCACGGGCCGGCAGCAACATGATCGAGCCGATGCTGGAGGCCGTACGGGCCGAGGCGACGCTCGGCGAGATCTGCGGTGTGCTGCGGGACGAGTGGGGCGTGTATACGGAGCCGGCCGGATTCTGAGGCCAGGCCGGGAGGCCAGTAGGGACGTCCCCTCCAGGGCGCGGGGCGGCAGGTATGGGCCTGCTGCCCCGTACGGCTGCCGGGCCATGGAGCGCCGCCCGACTCACCGGTGGCCGTACGGCGCCGTCAGCCCGCGGCGGGAAGCGACTGGTAGCGGCCGCCCGCGAAACGCCGCAGTGCGGTATCGAGGCCGTCCAGGCGGGTGCTCGTCTCGTTCTTCGCGGGGGAGACGATCGTGCACGTCAGCACACCCGTCCCGGCGTGGAGCGGGGAGGGGACCAGGGTGTCCGTTCCTTCTGCGAGGGCCGCCGTCAGGGCGATGCTGCGCCCCTTCCGCTTTCCGGTGAGCGTGACGGAGGAGATGTCCCGCCAGGGCACCGTGACCGTGTGCGGGCCGTCCCGCACATAGAGCCCGTCCGCTCCGACCCGCAGTGACCTGGGGCCGAGGAGTGGCAGCGAAACCTTCACCCCGTAGAGCAGATGCAGCAGCGTGACGAAGAGCGTCAACACGGACGCGGGCGCGGGCGCGTTGGTCATCTCTCCGACCAAGTCCAGGAAGCCGGCGATCGTCAACGCCGAAACGGCCGGCCATAGCAGGCGGCGCAAGACGGCCGCGAGGCCCCATTTCTCCACGGTGAACGCGGGGAGGGCGGCCGGTGGTTCAGCCACCGGCCGATGCCCGCGCGGTGCCGCCACGGGCGGCTCGGCCGTGGCTGTCGAGCTCGCGGACTGCGGTCCGGTGGCCGCCAGGGCATCCGCGTCGGAAACGGTCTCCGCCACGGGCCTCGGCGCGATGCGCGGGTCGGCGACCGTCGCCCGCGCTGCGCCCGCGAGGCGTGCGAGGAGCGCGTCGGCGGTGGGACGGCCCTCCGGAGACTTGTGCAGACAGTCCTGCACCAGCCCCCGCAGCCCGTCCGGCACGGCGCTGAGATCGGGTGCCTCGTACACGACCCGGAACAACAGCGCGTGGGAGGACCCGTCACCGAAGGGCCCTGCGCCGGTGACCGCGTAGGCGAGCAGGGAGCCGAGCGAGAAGACATCCGAGGGCGGGCCCACCGGCTGCCCCAGTGCCTGCTCCGGCGACATGAAGCCAGGTGTGCCCATGACGGTCCCGGCCTTGGTCAGATCGGTACCGTCGGTGGTCTCCAGGGCCTTGGAGATGCCGAAATCGATGACCCTCGGACCGTCCTCGACGAGCAGGACATTGGAGGGCTTGAGGTCGCGGTGGACCAGGCCGCCCCGGTGGAACGAGGCGATGGCCTCGGCCAGTCCCGTGCCGAGCCTGCGCACCTCGGACTCGCCCAGCGGGCCCTGCTGGAGGACGTGCGCGTCGAGCGAGGGGCCTTCGACGTACTGGCTCGCGATCCACGGCATGGTGGCGTCCGGGTCCGCGTCGACGACCGGCGCGGTCCAGAAGCCGCCCGCCCGCATCGCGAGCTTGGCCTCGCGCCGGAACCTGTCGCGAAAACCGGGCGTGGCCGCCAGATCCTCCCGTACGAGCTTCACGGCAACCCGCCGTCCCGTCACGGATTCTCCGACGAACACCCGGCCCATCCCGCCCGAGCCCAGACGTCCCAGCAGTTGATACGGTCCGGCGGCCCGTGGGTCCGCAGCTTCCAACGGCTCCATCAAGCTCCCCATCCACCGCACCCGGATTTTTCCGCGGTCTCACCCTAGGGGGTGTCTACCCGATCACCGCGTCGTGGGTCCGTGCGGGGGAACGGGGGGATTTCTGACGTGGCCCTAGGCCGCCGGCAGCGGAATCCGCAGCCGGAAGAGCGCCCCGCCTCCCGGCGCCTGCTCGGCGGTGAGTTCGGCTCCGTGGGCGCGGGCGATCTGGCGGGCCATCGCCAGGCCCAGGCCGGAGCCGGGCAGGGCGCGGGCCGCCTTGGCGCGGTAGAAGCGGTCGAAGACATGGGGCAGATCGCCGGCCTCGATGCCGGGGCCGTGGTCGCGCACGGTCAGCTCCAGCGCGCCCGGTACGCCGGCGAGCGCGGTCTCGACCGGGCCGCCCGGCGGGGAGAACTTCGCGGCGTTGTCGAGGAGGTTGGACAGCAGCCGGGCCAGGCGGGGCGGCACTCCGGGGACCGTGGCGTCCGCCGCGGCCGGGTCGATGGCGGCGGTGAAGGTGAGCTCCGGCCAGTGCTCGCGGGCCGCGCCCACGGCGTGCTCCAGGAGGGCGGCCGGGCGTACCTGCTCGACCAGCGGCTGGGGTTCCTCGTCGCGGGCGAGTTCGATCAGATCGTTGACGAGTGTGGTGACCTCGCGCAGCTGGCGGCCCAGGGCGGCCGAGGCGCGATCGCGCTGGGCGTCGGTCAACCGGTCGGCGCGGGCCAGGAGTTCGGCGTTGGTGCGGAGCGCGGTCAGCGGGGTGCGCAGCTCGTGGGAGGCGTCGGCGACCAGCCGGCGCTGGGCGGTGACGGACTGCTCCAGCTCGCCGAGCATGGTGTTGAAGCTGGTGGCGAGCCGGGTGATCTCGTCCTCCCGGGCGGGCGGTCCCGCGGGGAGTTCGATGCGATGGCGGGCGTCGCGGGTGGCGGCGATGCGCTCCGCGGTGGCGGTGAGCCGGGCGACCGGGGCCAGGCCCGTACGGGACACCCAGTAGCCCAGCGCGGCGGCCAGCAGGACGCCGGCGCCGCCGACCGCGGCCAGTGCCCAGGCGGCCTGTTCCACGCCCCGGTCGACGGTGTCGGAGCGCTGGGCGACCTGGAGCGCCTCGTCCTTGTCCCCGAGGCGGGTGGTGAGCATCAGGACCGGACGCCCGGCCACCTTCTGCCGCTCGTAGAACGCGGGGCTCCGGCCGTCGGCGACCTGCCGGGTGGCGTCGGAGACGGGCAGGACATACGGCGTGCGCGGGTCCTTGGCGGCGTCGGACGGCACGATCTGGACGCAGGACGAGGCCGGGTACTGGCAGAGGGTGTCGCTGGGCGTCGGGCCCCAGTCGTGGCGGTCCCGGATCATCTGGGTGGCCGTCTGGGTCAGGGTCAGCTTCAGCTGACGGGTCATCTGGTAGTCGATGATGGTGAACGCCGCGGCGCAGACACCGACCGCCACCAGCGCCACCGCGGCGGAGGCCGCCAGGGCCAGCCGGGCGCGCAGCGGACGCCGCCGCCGCCAGCGGGCCCCCAGCCCGCGGCTGCCGGTCACGCGCCCTCCGCGGTGCCCAGGCGGTAGCCGATGCCGTGCACGGTGTGGACGAGCCGCGGCTCGCCGCCCGCCTCCAGCTTGCGGCGCAGATAACCGATGTACACGGCCAGCGAGTTGGAGTCCGGGCCGAAGTCGCGGCCCCAGACGCGCTCCAGGATCACCTCGCGCGGCAGCACCTGCCCGGGGTGCAGCAGCAGCAGTTCCAGCAGCGCCCATTCGGTGCGGCTGAACTCCAGGGGGCGGCCCGCCCGGTGGCCGGTGCGGGTCACCGGGTCGACGACCAGATCGCCGAAGGTGAGCTGGGTGTCCTCCACCGCCGTGGTGGACGCCCGGCGCAGCAGGGCCCGGATACGGGCCACCAGCTCGTCCAGCGCGAACGGTTTGACGAGATAGTCGTCGGCGCCGGCGTCCAGCCCGTCGACCCGTTCGCTGACCGAGTCCAGCGCGGTCAGGACGAGGATCGGGGTGCGGTCGTCCAGCGCGCGCAGCCGGCGGCAGACGGCCAGGCCGTCCAGGACGGGCATCAGTACATCCAGGACAAGGGCGTCCGGCTGCCAGGCGGCGACCTCCGAGAGGGCGGCCAGGCCGTCGGCGGCGCCACGCACCGCATAGCCCTCCACGGCGAGGCCGTCCTCGACGGCGGCACGCACCTCGGGTTCGTCGTCGACGACGAGGATCTTGGGGGCGGGGGTGTTCCCGGGCATGGGCGGCATGGACATAGGCTGCCAAACACCTCTCTTAGAAGCTTCTTAGGGCACATCGCGAGCGTGGCGGCCATGCGCACACCACTCTCTGTCGTGATCGGTGCGGGCGGCACCGGCGGCCATATCTATCCCGGACTCGCGCTCGCCGACGCACTCCGCCGGGCCGTGCCCGAGGCGGTGATCTCCTTCGTCGGGACCGAACGCGGACTGGAGACGCGGCTGATCCCGCAGGCCGGATACCGGCTGCACACCGTTGACATGATCCCCTTCGATCCCGCACTCGGCGCCCGACGCTATCTGCTGCCGGCCGCGCTGCTGCGCTCGGGCGGCCAGTGCCGAAGCATCCTCAAGGAACAGAACGCCCAGGTCGCGGTCGGTATGGGCGGCTATCCGAGCGCCCCGGTGATCGTCGGGGCGCGGCTGGCCGGGCTGCCGAGCGTGATCCATGAGTCCAACGCGGTGCCCGGCCGGGCCAACAAGTTCGCCGCCCGGCTCACCCCGCATCTCGCCCTCGCCTTCGACCGCAGCCGGGAGCATCTGGCCGGCGGCGAGCGGGCCGAGACGGTGGGGATGCCGCTGGTCGGCCCGCTGGCCGACCTGGACCGCGAGCGGCTGCGGCCCGCCGCCCGCCGGGAGTTCGGCATCCCGGACGGCGCGCGGCTGCTGCTGGTCAACGGCGGCAGCCTGGGCGCGGCCCGGCTCACCGAGGCGGCGGTGGGGCTGGCCGGCCGCTACCGGACGCGGACGGATCTCCGGCTGCTGATCAAGACCGGGCCCGCGGCCCTGGAGGAGACCCGGGCGCAACTGGCGGCCAACGGCGGGGCGGCGGTCGCCGCGGCCGTGCCGTACCTCGACCGGATGGATCTGGCCTATGCGGCCGCCGATCTCGTGGTGTGCCGGGCCGGTTCGGCGACCGTGGCGGAGCTGGCCACGATCGGGATGCCGGCCGTCCTCGTCCCGTATCCGTACGCACCGGGCGACCACCAGACCCATAACGCGCGGGTGCTCTCCGACGCCGGGGCGGGGCTCCTGCTGCCCGACGCGGAGACCTCCGCCGAGCGGCTGGACGCACTGGTCACCCCGCTGCTCGACGATCCCGGCCGGCTGGCCGCGATGGGCGCGGCCGCCGACCCCGGCACCCATGCCCGCGCCGCCGACCTGCTGGCCGCCAAGGTGCTGGCGCTGGCCGGTCACCCGTACACCGCACACCCCACGATGAAGGAGTCAGCATGAGCAGCAACACGCAGCAGTGGACGGGCCGCAGGGTCCTGGTCACCGGGGCCGAGGGGTTCATCGGCTCGACCCTGGTCGACCTGCTGGTGGAGGCCGGCGCCGAGGTGCGCGCGTTCGTCCATTACAAGCCGTACGCGGAAAAGGGAAATCTGGCGCGCTATCTCGTGCCGGGCGGTCCGGTCGAGATGATCTCCGGTGATGTCCGGGACGCGGGCCGGGTGATGGACGCGGTCGAGGGCTGCGACACGGTCTTCCATCTCGCCGCGCTGATCGGGATTCCGTACAGCTATGACTCGCCGGGCGCCTATGTGCAGACGAATGTGGTGGGGACGGAGAACGTGGCGGAGGCCTGCCGGCGCCATGCGGTGCGGCGGCTGGTGCACACCTCCACCAGCGAGGTCTACGGGACGGCGCTGACCGCGCCGATCAGCGAGGACCACCCGCTCCAGCCGCAGTCGCCGTACTCCGCCTCGAAGATCGGCGCGGACATGATGGCGCTGTCGCACCGGCACGCCTTCGAGCTGCCGGTGACCGTGGTGCGGCCGTTCAACACCTACGGGCCGCGGCAGTCGGCGCGGGCCGTGATCCCCACGATCCTGGCCCAACTCCACGCCGGGGCCCGGCAGATCAAGCTCGGCTCGCTCACCCCGACCCGCGACTTCACCTATGTCACGGACACCGCGGCCGGGTTCATGGCGGTGGCCGACTGCGACCGGGCGCTGGGCGAGGTCGTCAATCTCGGCACCGGCCGGGAGATCTCCATCGGCGCGCTCGCCGAGGCGCTGATAGCGGCGTCGGGCCGGGAGGCCGAGGTGGTGGTGGACGCCGAGCGGCTGCGGCCGGCCGGCAGCGAGGTCGAGCGGCTGCTGTCGGACAACTCCCGGGCGCGCGAGTGGGCTTCGTGGCGGCCGGAGGTGTCGCTGGAGCAGGGCCTGAAGTGGACGTCGGAGTGGGTGGCGGAGCACCTGCACCTCTTCGCGGCGGACCGCTACCAGGTCTGACCGGCAGCCGGGGCCGGGTGTCCGCCGCAGTGACGCGGCGGGCGCCCGGCCTCAGTCCTGTGTGCCCAGCCCGCCCAGGCCGGTCAGGAAGAGGGTCGTGAAGTCCCGCCCCCACGCGGCGTCCACCGGCTCGCCGCTGACCAGGGTGCGGTGCACGATCGCCCCGGCGATCACATCGAAGATCAGGTCCATGTTGCGGGTGGCCGCCCGTTCGCCCTCCTCGCCCGCGGTGTCCGGGGGCAGCTCGCCACGGGTCTGGGCGCGCGAGCGGCCGAGCAGGACCAGCCGCTTCTGGCGGTCGACGATCGCCGAGCGGATCCGCTCGCGCAGCGCCTCGTCGGTGGTGGACTCGGCGACCACGGCCATCAGCGCCGTCTTGGTCTCCGGCCGGGCCAGCAGCGCGCCGAACTGGAGCACCACGCCCTCGATGTCGGAGCGCAGCGAGCCCCGGTCGGGGAGTTCGAGCTCGTCGAAGAGGACCGCCACGGCGTCCACGACGAGCTCGTTCTTGTTGGCCCAGCGGCGGTAGAGCGTCGTCTTGGCCACCCCGGCGCGGGCCGCCACATCGCTCATGGTGAGCCGTCCCCAGCCCAGGTCCACGAGCGCGGCCCGGGTCGCGCAGAGGATCGCCTGGTCGGTCTCGGCGCTGCGGGGGCGGCCCGTGCGGCCCTTCCGGGGGCTGGCGGAGTCGTGCATGCGGGCGACCATACCGGCCGGTCCGGGGCCGGACGGCGGCTCCCGTGAGGGAGATCACTCGGCGTGGGGCCGGATGCGGTGGTTGCGCAGGGGTGGTGAGGAGTTACGCTACGGGTCGTAGCGTAAGAGCGATAACCACTGGCCGTGGGTGGGGACCCATGGCCGCGCACGACGGTCCTCCTCGGGGCCGCAGCACGGTCCTCCTCGGGACCGGACGGGCAGTGCTCCCGCACGTACACCGGCATTCCGGCGGGGTGTGCGCACGGGCCGCGGTGCCCGGCGAAACGGCCCGGCCCCACCGCCGGAGCCGCCTTCCGCACCACCGACCGCAGCACCGACCAGATCGCCGACCGCACCGCTTTCCGGATCGCTTTTCGGAACGGGCCGCCCAGGGGGGAGGATGGACCCATGCAGCCACGCAATATGTCCATGAGTGGAGTCGTCGACCTCGCAGCGGTGAAGGCGGCCGGGGAAGCGAAGCAGAAGGCGGAGCAGGCACGCGCCGAGGCCGCCCGTACGGGCCGGGCGCCCACGAGCGGTGCCCGCCTGGTGTTCGACGTCGACGAGGCGGGCTTCCAGCAGGACGTCCTGCAGCGCTCCACCGAGGTTCCGGTCGTCATCGACTTCTGGGCCGAGTGGTGCGAGCCGTGCAAGCAGCTCGGTCCGCTGCTGGAACGCCTCGCGGGGGAGTACGCCGGCAAGTTCGTGCTGGCCAAGATCGACGTCGATGCCAACCAGATGCTGTTCCAGCAGTTCGGGGTGCAGGGCATCCCGGCGGTCTTCGCGGTGGTGGCGGGCCAGCCGATCCCGCTGTTCCAGGGCGCGGCCCCCGAGTCGCAGATCCGTGAGGTGCTCGACCAGCTGGTGCAGGCCGCCGAGCAGCAGTTCGGCATCGTGGGCGCGCTGGTCGACCCGCAGGTCGCGGGCGAGGAGCCGGAGGCCGAGGCCCCGGTGCCGACCGGTCCGTATGACGCCCTGCTGGAGGCCGCGAACCAGGCGCTGGACTCCGGCGATCTGGGCGGTGCCATCCAGGCTTACAAGAACGTGCTCTCCGACGACCCGGCCAACCCGGAGGCCAAGCTCGGTCTGGCGCAGGCCGAACTCCTGCACCGGGTGCAGGACCTGGACCCCCAGGCGGTGCGCAAGGAGGCCGCGGAGAACCCGGCCGATGTGCCGGCGCAGATCCGGGCCGCGGACCTCGACCTGGTCGGCGGGCATGTCGAGGACGCCTTCGGGCGGCTGATCGACGCGGTGAAGCGGACCGCGGGCGCCGACCGGGAGGCCGCGCGGATGCGGCTGCTGGAGCTCTTCGAGGTCATCGGCGCGGACGATCCGCGGGTGACGGCGGCCCGTACGGCACTGGCGCGGGTGCTGTTCTGACCCGCTGTCTGCGGAGTCGCCCTCTTCTGACCAGTACGGCCTCCGCGAGTTGACCAAACAAACGGAGCAGCGGCCACGTTTTACCAAAACTTGGTAAACGTGGCCGCTGTTACTTCAAGTAAGTCTCAGCGACCCCCTTGCGGCAGTGTGTCCGCAATTGCCTCATGTCCTCTTGCTGTTAGCAGCGACAGTGTGTGTCCAGTTGATCTCGCCCCGTGCAGGCGTGTTTATCGTGCCGTTACCCGCAAGTAACGAGCCCCTTGTGCGGCGGCCGTGAATGGACCACGATCGGCCACGCTCGGTCCATTCCCGCAGCCCGGCATCCGGTCGGTGTCGCGGGGTACTTGGGTCCCCACCGAGTGGTCGGCGGCAGTGGCGCCGACCGTGGACAGGGGGGTCTCTGCCCCACCCGGCAGGGCCTGTCCAGGAGGTTGCGCGAGAGCGTGGCCAGTGGTTGTCGCTCGGGGGTGATCGCCGGTATTCGGAACACGTTGTGCCTCCGAGGACAGGCGCTCTTCTTCCCGAGGACGTAGCACTTCTCCCATCCCAGGTACCGCTGTCCCAACTCGGGCGGCCGGTACCGGAGATGTACGTCCGAGAAGGAGGAAAGTCATGGAGTCCCTGGCTCGTGGCGGGACCAGATGGAAGCGGTTCGCCGTCGTCATGGTGCCGAGCGTCGCGGCTACGGCCGCGATCGGTGTAGCCCTCTCGCAGGGTGCGCTCGCGGCGTCGTTCAGCGTGTCCGGCCAGCAGTTCAAGGTCGCTACCGACCGGCTGGACGGCACCGGATTTGTTCAGTACGGAGCCATTGACGCCCAGAAGGGCGGCAAGCAGGTCCCGGTGGCGGTCTCGGGGTTCTCGAACGCCAAGATCAAGAACCTGTGCCAGTCGGTGGTTGTTCCGGTCCCGGTCTTCGGCGATGTGTCGATGAAGCTGTCGGCCGGTGGCGGTGACACGCCTGTTGAGGCGAAGAACCTCTACATCGACCTGGATCAGCTGTCCGCGGACGCGACCTTCAACAACATCGACATCGGTGTTGCTGCGGGCTCGACGACCAAGGGCCCCGGCATGCACAAGGGCGACAAGGCCGACCCGGGCTCGTTCGCCCAGCAGGCCGACTCGGCCACGCTGACCCACGTCAGGCAGCAGGCATGGGCCACGACGGCCGGCACGTTCAAGCTCAGCGGCCTCAAGATGAGCGTCGCCAAGGGCAAGAGCGAGTGCTACTGACGCACTGAGCGTGCGGGCGCGGGGCGAGCTGTACGGCAGACGCCGTTCCCCGTGCCCGTACGTGGGTAGCGCTCAGTAGGACACTCAGCACAGAACCACCGATTTGCCAGTCCCGAGGAGCTGTACGACATGAGCGCCGAAACGCGACCACGGCTGATCGAGTCCATCGGCCGGAAGCGGATTTCGTTCCGGGAGTGGCGCGGACACCGCCCGTTCTGGGGCGGCATGCTGACTCTGCTGGCCGGCATCCCGATCATGTACATCCCTTACGCGAATCTCACGATCGGTTCCCTGACCGTCCGCATGGCGACCACCGCCGGCGCCGGCTCGCTGATCATCGGCGTACTGCTGGTCGTGCTCGGTCTGACCATGTGGTTTCAGCCCGCCTCGCGGGTCTTCGCAGGTGTGGCGGCGATTCTGCTGTCCCTGGTCTCCCTGGTCGTCTCGAACTTCGGCGCCTTCCTGATCGGCTTCCTTCTGGGGCTGATCGGCGGTGCGCTCGGTGTCTCCTGGGCTCCGGGCAAGGCCACTCAGGGCGGGGACGACTCCCAGGAGCCGGGCCGCACCACGGTCGCCGGACCGGTGGTCGCCACGCATCCGGCGCCGGCCGGCGGTCCCGGGTTGGGCAATGGACTGGACGACCTGTCAGGAACGAGCCCGACCAACGGAACAAACAGGAGGCACCGTGCCGGGTGACGAGCTGCCGGAGAGCGCAGCTACCGGGGCGAGAACGGGGCCGAGGCACGCGGCGCCGAGGAAGCCGCTGCTGACTCGGCTCCACGTGCCCGCAGGTAAGGCGATAGCCATCGCCGCCATGCCGTCCGCCGTGCTCATGGGCATGGGGCTGACGCCCCAGATGGCCATAGCCAAGCCGGCGCCCAAGAGCCCCTTCAAGGACGGCCCGTGCGTCACTGCTCCGGACAAGGTGGAGCAGAAGGACGGCACGTCCAAGGACGGCGCGAAGGACACCAAGGACGACACCAAGCCGTCCACGGAGCCCTCCGCCTCGCCCTCCCCCTCGGCCGGCAAGGACACGGACAAGACGCCCGCGTCCGAACCGTCCGGCTCCGCGAAGACCGACCAGCCCTCGGGCTCCGCGACCCCGTCGCCGTCGGCCTCCGAGGAGCAGAAGAAGGACGACGGCGGTCTGCTGGGCGGCATCGGCGATGCGCTCGGCGGTCTCCTGGGCGGGGATGACAAGGACGAGGAGGCGTCGGCTTCGCCGAGCCCCTCCGCGTCCGACACGGCCTCCCCGAGCCCCTCGCCGTCCGCGTCGAAGGATGCCGGATCGGCCGCTGACAAGGTCACCAAGCCGGTCACGGACACTGTCGACGGCCTCAAGGACGGCGCCGACAAGGCCGGTGACGCCGTCAAGAACGGGTCGAAGACGGTCAACGACACCGTCCACGGTGCCGTGGGTGCGGCGGACAACGCCCTGCCCGGCGGCGGTGTCGACGGCAAGGACGCCGACGGCAAGAAGGCGTACCCCTGCGTCGTCGAGAACAAGCAGAAGGGCGATGACGAGCAGACGCCCGTCACCCTGCCCGACGACCCCTGGCACCTGGAGTCCAGCGCGCTCACCCTGCGCGGTCTGAACTACGAGGGCGCCGTCAATGTCCAGACGCAGAACGGCCACACCAAGCAGGCCCTGAAGTTCACCGCGGACAGCCTCGACATCGGTGATCTGCATCAGACCGTCGATGACCGGGCGTCCGGCAAGAAGTACCACGTACAGGCGTCCCAGGGGTCCACGTCCACGATCCGCGGTGGCAAGGTGACGATGTACACCGAGCGGCTCCAGGGCAACCTCTTCGGGTTGATCCCGATCGTCTTCGACCCCGAGCACCCGCCGCCGCTCAATGTCCCGTTCGCCTACTTCACCAAGGTGAAGATCGAACAGGCGGGTCAGTTCGGCGGCAATCTCCACGTCCCGGGTCTGCACCAGTTCATGACCGGCTGAGGAACGCCCCGGGCCACCCGACCCGTTCGGGAGCCGCAGAAAAGGCGGTGGGCCACCCCCACAGGGGCGGCCCACCGCCTTTTCGTGCGCCGGTGCGTCAGGCCTGCTCGCCGCCGAGGTGGTGCACCCGGACCATGTTGGTGGTGCCGGGGACGCCGGGGGGCGAACCTGCGGTGATCAGCATGGTGTCGCCCTTGCTGTAGCGCTTGAGCTTGAGCAGCTCGGCGTCCACCAGGTCGACCATGGCGTCGGTGTTGTCCACGTGCGGCACGACGAAGGCATCGACGCCCCAGCTCAGCGTGAGCTGGTTGCGGGTGGACGCCTCGGTGGTGAAGGCCAGGATCTGCTGGGCCGCGCGGTAGCGGGAGAGCCGGCGGGCGGTGTCACCGGACTTGGTGAAGGCGATCAGCGCCTTTCCGTCCAGGAAGTCCGCCATCTCGCAGGCCGCGCGGGCCACCGAACCGCCCTGCGTACGCGGCTTCTTGCCAGGCACCAGCGGCTGGAGGCCCTTGGAGAGCAGCTCCTCCTCGGCCGCCTCGACGATCTTCGACATCGTCTTGACGGTCTCGATCGGGTAGGCGCCGACGGACGACTCGGCGGAGAGCATGACCGCGTCGGCGCCGTCGAGGATGGCGTTGGCGACATCGGACGCCTCGGCGCGGGTCGGGCGGGAGTTGGTGATCATCGACTCCATCATCTGGGTCGCGACGATCACCGGCTTGGCGTTCCTGCGGCACAGCTCCACCAGGCGCTTCTGCACCATCGGGACCTTCTCCAGCGGGTACTCCACCGCCAGGTCACCACGGGCGACCATGACGGCGTCGAAGGCCATCACGATCTCCTGCATGTTGGCGACCGCCTGCGGCTTCTCGACCTTGGCGATGACCGGGACCCGGCGGCCCACCTCGTCCATGACACGGTGCACGTCCTGGACGTCCTTGGCGTCCCGCACGAACGACAGCGCGACCATGTCGCAGCCCATCCGCAGAGCGAACCTGAGGTCCTCGATGTCCTTCCCGGACAGCGCGGGGACGTTCACCGCGGCGCCGGGCAGGTTGATGCCCTTGTGGTCGGAGATGACCCCGCCCTCGATGACGATGGTCCGCACCCGCGGGCCGTCGACCTCGACGACCTGGAGCGCGACATTGCCGTCGTTGATCAGGACCGGGTCGCCCTTGGAGACGTCGCCGGGCAGGCCCTTGTACGTCGTCCCGCAGATGGTCCTGTCACCGGGGACGTCCTCGGTGGTGATGACGAACTCGTCGCCCCGCACCAGCTCCACGGGGCCGTCGGCGAAGGTCTCCAGGCGGATCTTGGGACCCTGGAGGTCGGCGAGCACGCCCACGGCGCGGCCGGTCTCCTCGGAGGCCTTGCGAAGGCGGTGGTACCGCTCCTCGTGCTCCGGCTGGGTCCCATGGCTCATATTGAAACGGGCCACATTCATGCCGGCCTCGATCAGCGTCTTCAGCTGGTCGTAGGAGTCGACGGCGGGGCCCAGGGTGCAGACGATTTTGGAACGGCGCATGGGCAGGATCCTATCGGTTTGTTTAGCGGCGGAATATATCGGTAGGTGGAAACACCGAGTCCTAGGCGCTGACCAGGGCGTATGTCTGCTGGGCGATCTCCAGTTCCTCATCGGTCGGGACGACGGCGGCCGCGACCCGGGCGTACTCGGGGGAGATCAGCCGGGGCTCGCCGGACCGTACGGCGTTGAGATCGGCGTCCACGGCCAGGCCCATCTCCTCCAGGCCGGCGAGCGCGGCCGCGCGCACCGGGGCGGCGTTCTCCCCGACGCCTGCGGTGAACGCCACCGCGTCGACCCGGCCGAGCACCGCGGTGTAGGCGCCGATGTACTTCTTCAGCCGGTGGATGTAGATGTCGAAGGCCAGCTCGGCGCGCTCGTCGCCCTCGTCGATCCGCCGCCGGATCTCCCGCATGTCGTTGTCACCGCACAGCCCGACCAGCCCGCTCTTCTTGTTGAGCAGCACATCGACGTCGTCCTCCGACATACCCGCGACCCGCTTGAGGTGGAAGGTCACCGCGGGGTCGATGTCACCGGAGCGGGTGCCCATGACCAGGCCCTCCAGCGGCGTCAGGCCCATCGAGGTGTCCACACAGCGGCCGCCGGCCACCGCAGAGGCGGAGGCGCCGTTGCCCAGGTGCAGCACGATGACATTGACCTCGGAGGGGTCCTTGCCCAGCAGCTCGGCGGTCTTGCGGGAGACATAGGCGTGCGAGGTGCCGTGGAAGCCGTAGCGGCGGATGCGGTGGGCGTCGGCGGTCGCCACGTCGATGGCGTAGCGGGCCGCGTACTCCGGCATCGTGGTGTGGAACGCGGTGTCGAAGACCGCCACCTGCGGCAGGTCCGGGCGCAGCGCCTGCGCGGTCCGGATGCCGGTGATGTTCGCCGGGTTGTGCAGCGGGGCGACCGGCACCAGCCGCTCGATCTCGGCGAGCACCGCGTCGTCGATCACGGTCGGGGCGGTGAACTTCAGCCCGCCGTGCACCACCCGGTGCCCGATCGCGGCCAGCTGTGGGGAGTCGAGGCCGAGACCGTCGGCGGACAGCTCCGCGGCGACGGCCTTCAGCGCGGCCTCGTGGTCGGCTATCGGGCCCTCGGTCTCCCGCTTGTCGCCCCCGGTCGCCAGCGGGGTGTGGGCCAGGCGGGAGGTGTCCTCCCCGATCCGCTCGACCAGTCCGACGGCGAGACGGGTGCCGGCGGCGGGGCCGCCGCCGGAGTCCGGGTTCATGTCGAGCAGCTGGTACTTCACCGACGAGGAGCCGGAGTTGAGGACGAGGACGCGGGTGGCGGTGGCAGTCATGTAGCGCTTTCCGGGGTGGGGTGGGAGACGGACGGGGCCGGGGTCAGCCGGTGAGGGCGGCGCCGGGCTGGGCGCCCTGGGCCTGGATGGCGGTGATGGCCACGGTGTTGACGATGTCCTGCACCAGGGCGCCGCGCGAGAGGTCGTTGACCGGCTTGCGCAGCCCCTGGAGGACCGGGCCGACGGCGACCGCACCGGCCGAGCGCTGCACGGCCTTGTAGGTGTTGTTGCCGGTGTTCAGGTCCGGGAAGATCAGCACGGTGGCCTTGCCCGCGACATCGGACTCCGGGAGCTTGGTCTGCGCGACCGCCGCGTCCACCGCCGCGTCGTACTGGATCGGGCCCTCGACCAGCAGATCCGGCCGCAGCTCGCGGACGATCTCGGTGGCCTTGCGGACCTTGTCGACGTCCGCGCCGGAGCCGGAGGTGCCGGTGGAGTACGACAGCATCGCGATCCGCGGCTCGACACCGAACTGGGCGGCGGTGGTCGCCGACTGGATGGCGATGTCCGCCAGCTGCTCGGCGTTCGGATCCGGGTTGACCGCGCAGTCGCCGTAGACGAGCACCCGGTCGGCCAGGCACATGAAGAAGACCGACGAGACGATCTGGGCGTTCGGCCGGGTCTTGATGATCTCGAAGGCGGGGCGGATGGTGGCCGCGGTGGAGTGCACCGCGCCGGAGACCATGCCGTCGGCCAGCCCTTCCTGGACCATCAGCGTGCCGAAGTAGGAGACATCCGCGACCACGTCGAAGGCCAGCTCGACGCTGACGCCCTTGTGGGCGCGCAGCTGGGAGTACCGCTCGGCGAACCGCTCGCGCAGCTCGGAGGTCTGCGGGTCGATGATCTGGGCGCCGGCCAGATCGATGGCCAGGTCGGCGGCGCGCTTGCGGATCGCCTCCTCCTCGCCCAGCAGCGTCAGATCGCAGACATCGCGGCGCAGCAGCACATCGGCGGCGCGCAGCACCCGCTCCTCACCGCCCTCGGGGAGGACGACCCGGCGGCGGCCGGCGCGGGAGCGCTCGATCAGCTCGTGCTCGAACATCATCGGGGTGACCCGGCCGGAGCGGGCGACGGAGATCCGGTTCGTCAGCTCCACGGTGTCCACATGCCGCTCGAAGAGGCCGAGCGCGGTCTCCGCCTTGCGCGGGGAGGCGGCGTTGAGCTTGCCCTCGATCGCGAACAGCTCGCCCGCGGTCGGGAAGGAGCCGCCCGGTACGGAGACCACCGGGGTGCCCGGCGCGAGCCGGCCGGCCAGCGCCATGATGTCTGGGCCGGGCCGCTCGTCGAGGGTGAGCAGCACCCCCGCGATCGGCGGGGCACCGGCGCTGTGCGCGGCGAGCGAGCCGATGACCAGGTCGGCCCGGTCCCCGGGGGTCACCACGAGACAGCCGGGGGTGAGCGCCTGGAGGAAGGTCGGCAGCATGGCGCCGCCGAAGACGAAGTCCCGGGCGTCCCGGGCGAGCCCGGAGTCGTCGCCGAGCAGCACCTCGGCGCCCAGGGTGTGCACGATCTGCCCGACGGTCGGCGCGGAGAGCGAGCCGTCCTCCGGGAGCGCGTAGCAGGGCACCGGGAGCCGGGCGGAGAGCCGGTCGACGATCGCCTCGCGGTGTGCGGGGTCCACCCGGTTGACGACCATGGCGACGACGTCGCAGCCCAGCGAGTGGTAGGCCTGATAGGCGTTGCGGGCCTCGGCGCGGACGGACTCGGCCTCCTGGCCCTGGCCGCCGACGACGGCCAGCACCGCGGCGCCGAATTCATTGGCGAGCCGGGCGTTGAGGGCCAGCTCGGCCGGCAGGCTGGTGTCCGCGAAGTCCGAGCCGAGGACCAGGACGTACTCATAGTCCCTGGCCACGGCGTGAAAGCGCTCGACGAGCCGGGAAACCAGCTCGTCGGTGCCGCGCTCGGCCTGGAGGGTGGCGGCCTCGTCGTAGCTGAGGCCGTACACGGTGTCGGGGGACTGCATGAGCCGGTAGCGGGACCGCAGCAGGTCGAAGAGCCGGTCGGGCCCGTCGCTGTGCATCAGCGGGCGGAACACCCCCACCCGGTCGACATGGCGGGTCAGGAGTTCCATGACTCCCAGCTCGATGACCTGGCGGCCGTCGCCGCGGTCGATACCGGTCACGTACACGCTGCGCGTCACGCGTGCTCTCCGATCCATTCCGTTGCTCGCAAGGTCAAAATCAGCTGTTATTGCGGGCTTGCCCCTCTTGACAATACCTGCGGCTGTGGATAAGTCGCTCTCCCAGTTTCCCTTGCGGGGCCGGTGCGGGGACAGTAGGGGTGAGGTCTGTGTGCGGGGCGGGCCGGGCCGCCCGTGAAACAATCGGACCGGCTCACACGAACCAACAGCGAGCACAGGAGACACAGCACGATGCGTATCGGAGTCCTCACCGCAGGCGGCGACTGTCCCGGCCTCAATGCTGTGATCCGGTCTGTTGTCCACCGTGCCCTCACCGGGCACGACGACGAGGTCATAGGTTTCGAGGACGGCTTCAAGGGCCTGCTCGAAGGGCGTTTCCGCAAGCTCGACCTCGACGCGGTCAGCGGCATCCTCGCCCGCGGTGGCACCATCCTCGGCTCGTCCCGGCTGGAGCGCAACCGGCTCCGTGAGGCCTGTGAGAAGTCCAAGGACATGTCCAAGGACTACGGCATCGATGTCCTGATCCCGATCGGCGGCGAGGGCACCCTCACCGCCGCGCGGATGCTGGCGGACGCCGGGATGCCGGTCGTCGGCGTCCCCAAGACCATCGACAACGACATCTCCTCCACCGACCGCACCTTCGGCTTCGACACCGCCGTCGGCGTCGCGACGGAGGCCATCGACCGCCTCAAGACCACCGCGGAATCGCACCAGCGGGTCATGGTCGTCGAGGTGATGGGACGGCATGCGGGCTGGATCGCGCTGGAGTCCGGCATGGCCGGCGGCGCCCACGGCATCTGTCTGCCCGAGCGCCCCTTCGACGTCGACGACCTGGTCACGATGGTCGAGGAGCGGTTCGCCCGGGGCAAGAAGTTCGCGGTCGTCTGTGTCGCGGAGGGGGCCCACCCCGCCGAGGAGACCATGGACTACAAGAAGGGCGCGATCGACCAGTTCGGTCACGAGCGGTTCTCCGGTATCGGCAACCACCTCGCCGTCGAGCTGGAGAAGCGCCTCGGCAAGGAAGCCCGCCCGGTCATTCTCGGCCATGTGCAGCGCGGCGGTACCCCCACCGCGTACGACCGGGTGCTCGCCACCCGCTTCGGCTGGCACGCCGTCGAGGCCGCCCACCGCGGCGACTTCGGCAAGATGACCGCACTGCGCGGCACCGACATCACGATGGTGCCGCTGGCCGAGGCGGTCACCGAGCTCAAGACGGTGCCCGCGTGGCGGATGGACGAGGCCGAGTCGGTCTTCTGAGTCCCGCGGTTCGCGCACCCACGACGGCGGCGCGCCTTCCCTCGGCCGAGGGAAGGCGCGCCGCCGTTCGTCTGCGCGGTCACTGCGCGCCGATGGCCTCCAGCATGTTCAGCCGGGCCGCCCGGCGGGCCGGCCACAGTGCGGCCAGCACCCCCACGACCAGCGCGATCAGCAGGAACAGGCCCAGCCGGCCCCAGGGCAGCAGCAGTTCGTACGTCGGGAGCCCCTGGCTGACCATGGTTCCGCCGGCCCAGGAGAGGAAGATCCCCACGCCGATCCCCAGGACCGCGCCGAACAGCGAGATGACCACCGACTCCAGCCGGACCATCTGCTTGATACCGCTGCGGGCCAGTCCGATCGCCCGCAGCATCCCGATCTCGCGGGTCCGCTCGAAGACCGACATGGCAAGGGTGTTGACGACGCCCACCACCGCGATGATCACGGCCATGCCCAGCAGTCCGTAGACGATGTAGAGCACGGTCTCGATCTGTCCGGCGTTCTCCTTGCGCAGGTCGGCGTGGTCCTGGACCTTGAGCAGCGGGCTGTCGCCGAGGGCGTGCCGGATCTGCTTCTCCAGGTCCTGCGACGGGGCGTCCTGGGTCTTCACCAGCAGCTCTTCGTTCTTCATCCGGAGCAGGTGCGGGTCCACCAGGGAGGTGGCGCCGATCGCGCTGCCGACCACCGGGTTGTCCGCGTAGATTCCGGCGATCTTCAGCGTCCCCGTCTTCTTGTCGTCGAACTTCGCCTCCAGGGTCTGGCCGGTGTGCCAGCCGTTCTCCTTGGCCGCTGTCCGGGAGATCGCGATGGCGTCGCTTCCGGCCTGCGCCAAGGAGCCGCTCTCGAAGTCCAGTTGGGCGACCTTGCCGATCGTGGCGAGGTCGGTGCCGTTCAGGCTCAGGAAGTGGTTACCGGCCTCGACGCCCGTGCCGCGCAGCGGAGCGATCGCCGCGACGCCCGGGATGTCCGCCACCTTCTGCGACAGCTTGGTGTCCAGACCGGTGTAGGTCGAGGTGCCCACCTTGTAGTCGGCCGTCAGCCCGTTGGCCGTCATCTTGTCCATGGCCTGCTGTGCGGAGTTCCCGACGACCGTCATGCCGGTCATCAGGGTGAGACCGATCATCAGCGCCGAAGCGGTCGCCGCCGTACGGCGCGGGTTGCGCAGCGCGTTCTGCTTGGCCAGTTTGCCGCCGATGCCGAAGAGCCGGGTGGTCACCACGCCCGCCAGCGAGACCAGCGGCCGCGACAGCAGCGGCGCGAGGATGATGACGCCGGTCAGCGTCAGCATGGAGCCCGCCATCGCGATCGGGATGTCATCGGTGGACTTCAGCGTGGAGACGTAGAACATGACCGCGATACCGACGGCGGTGACGACCGAGCCGAGCACATTGCGGATCACCAGGCTGCGCAGCGCCGGCGGCGCCTCGACGGTGCTGAGCGCCTCCACCGGGGCGATCTTCGCCGCCTTGCGGGACGGCAGCCAGGCGGCCAGCACGGTCACCACGACACCCACCGCGAGCGAGGAGAGCACCGCCGCCGGGCTGATGATGACCGGTCCGTCCGGGAAGCCCGCGCCATTGGCGTCGAGCACCGCCCGCAGACCGACCGCGATCCCCAGGCCCAGCCCGAAGCCGACGACCGAGGAGATCAGGCCCAGCAGCCCCGCCTCGGCCAGCACCGAGCGGACGACCTGCCGGCGCGAGGCCCCGACCGCGCGCAGCAGCGCGATCTCGCGGCTGCGCTGGGAGATCAGCATGGTGAAGGTGTTGGCGATGATGAAGATGCCGACGAACAGCGCGATCCCGGCGAAGACCAGCAGGGTCTGGCTCAGCGACTTGTTCTGCTCGGTGACCCTCTGGGACTGCTCGGCGGCGAGTTCGGCGCCGCTGGTCGCCTCGGCGCGCTTCTCGGGCAGCACCTTGCGGATCTTGGCGGTCAGCGCCTGCTGATCGGTGCCGGGCGCGGCACCCACCACCAGCTCGTCGAACTGACCTGGGTGCAGATAGAGCTTCTGCGCGGTGGCGGTGTCGAAGAGCGCGAGGCTGCCGCCCGCGGTCACCTGCGGGTCGTCGGTGGTGACGATGCCGACCAGCTTCTTCGTCAGCACCGGGCCGTCGGTGGCGAACCGCACGGTGTCGCCCACCTTGTGGCCGGCCGCCTTCGCGGTCGCCTCGTCCAGCGCGATCTCGCCGGCGGAGGTCGGTCCGCGGCCCGTCATCAGCGGGTAGCGGGCGTCGTAACCGTCCTTGTCCGGCTGGAAGTTGGCGGCGATGTTCTGCCAGCCGTTGCCGATCGGTATGCCGTCCGGGCCGGCCAGGGTCGCCTCGCCGGTGACGTTGCGCCGTACGGACGAAACGCCGGGCAGCGCGCGGACGGTGTCCGCCAGCTTGTCGTCGAGGGCGGTGGAGCGCTTGCCGTTCTTGTCGGTGACGGGGGTGTCTTCGGCGGCGAGGGCCTGGACGGAGACGGCCACTCCCGAGAGGTTCTTGGCGGAGGCCTTCCTGATGGCCTCGCCGACGGTGTCGCTGAAGATGAGGGTGCCGGCGACGAAGGCGACGCCGAGCAGGACCGCGAGCGCGGTCATCATCAATCGGGCTTTGTGCGCAAGGACATTGCGCAGGGCAGTACGCAGCATGGTGGTGGTGTCAGTCCTGGTCCGGTGACTCGGGATGAGGGGCAGCGCGCCCAAGGAGCGCGGGTGGGCGGTGCGCCGGCGTCAGCTCGTACGGCCCTTGGAGTCGAAGAGCCGCATCCGGTCCAGGACGGTGTCCGCCGTGGGCTGGTGGAGCTCCTCGACGATCCGGCCGTCCGCGAGGAAGACCACCCGGTCCGCATAGCCGGCGGCGACCGGGTCATGGGTGACCATCACCACCGTCTGGTTCATGGCCTGCACCGACTCCCGCAGGAAGCCCAGCACTTCGGCGCCGGAGCGGGAGTCGAGGTTGCCGGTCGGCTCGTCCGCGAAGATGATCTCCGGCTGGGCGGCCAGCGCCCGGGCGACCGCCACCCGCTGCTGCTGGCCGCCGGAGAGCTGGGCCGGCCGGTGCGCCAGGCGCCCGGACAGGCCGACGGTTTCGACCACCCGGCTGACCCACTCCCGGTCCGGCTTACGGCCCGCGATGTCCATGGGCAGCGTGATGTTCTCCAGCGCGGTCAGCGTCGGCAGCAGGTTGAACGCCTGGAAGATGAAGCCGATCTTGTCCCGGCGCAGCCGCGTCAGCTGCTTGTCGTTCAGCGACGCCAGCTCCACATCGCCGATCCGGGCCGAGCCCGACGAGATCGCGTCCAGCCCGGCCATGCAGTGCATCAGCGTCGACTTGCCGGAGCCGGAGGGGCCCATGATGGCGGTGAACCGGCCCTTGCCGAACTCGACCGAGACGGAGTCCAGCGCGACCACCCGGGTCTCCCCCTGGCCGTAGACCTTGCTCAGATCCGTGGCGCGGGCGGCGACGGCGGCGCGGGTGGGGGTGGCGGAACCGGGGAAGCCCGGGAAGGCAGCCGCGTGGGACACGGGGACTCCTGGAGAAGAAACGGAAGAATTCGACGTTCCTATTCTTCGAGCGCCGGTCGGCGCGGTCTTCACCCGGAGGGACCGAAAGCCGGACCGGCCGGAAGTGCCATCACCGGCCCCGGTGTCATTCTCTGGACGGACGCCCGTCCGCCCAGCGGCCGACGGGAAAGGTCAGGGTTGCCCGGCCGCGCTCAGGATTCCCGGCCGCCCGTCCGGGCCCAGAATTCCGCCACGATGTCAGCGAGAAAGGCGCGCCCCGCCCGGCCGGATTCCTCGGCGCTGCCCCCGTCGCCCCAGTGCAGCGTAGCGGCCATGGTCGTCTGATATTCGGCGTGCAGGGCCTGTAGTACGTCCTGGAGCCGCTGTTTCGGCAGCGGTACGAGCTTGCCGACCGGCCGGACATAGGCCTGCCAGCGGGTGGTGGCCGCGCTGGTCAGCAGCTCGGCCAGCTTCCCGTCCCGGCCGGTGAAGCGGAGCAGTGCGGGCAGCGGCAGCCGCAGCACCTCGGCGAGCGCCGCGGCCTGCCGGTCGTTGCCGCGCCAGGCCCCGCCGGCCTCCAGCCGCTCGTACGCGCCCGCCTCCATGCCGATCCGCAGCGCGAGGTCCACCGGGGCGAGGCCGAGCGCCAGCCGGTATTCGCGCAGGGTGCCCGGTGCGCCGAGCAGTTCGCCCGGTGCGCACCACAGGGCACCGGCCAGCGCGGTCAGTTCGGCCTCCGTGGGGGAGCTCTCCGCCCGTTCCCAGGACGCCACCGTTCCGGGCGTGATCCGTATGCCGAAGGCGGCCGCGATGCCATAGGCGACATGGGTGGGGGTCATGCCGAGGGCCTCACGGAGGCGGCGGGCGGCCGCGGCGTTGAAAGGGGGACGGCGGGGCTCCCCGGCGGGCGTATTCACCGGCACACGGTAAGTGACGGAGTCCGGCCGCACCTATCGTGCGGAAACCCAAGCCGGAAAGTCGTAGGAAGCTCCTAACCGGCCGGTTTCCCCTTCCGGCCTCGGCGCTTTCCGGTGGGCAGGCCCCTCAGCCCTTCACGGCACCGCCGAGCGCGAAGCCGCCGCCGAGCCGTCCGGAGATAACGATGTACAGCACGACGACCGGTGTCGAGTACAGGATCGAGAAGGCCGCCAGTTCGCCGAAGGCAATGGCGCCGTAATTGCCGAAGAACGTGAAAATGCTGACCGAGGCGGGCAGTTGCTCGGGGGAGAGCAGCAGCATGAAGGGGACGAAGAAATTCCCCCACATCATGATGAAGGTGTAGATCGCGACGACGGCGACGCCGGGGCCCATCAGCGGCAGGATCACCCGCAGCAGGGTCTGCGGCCAGGAGGCGCCGTCCGTCCACGCCGCCTCCTCCAGGACCTTGGGCACCCCGTCCATGAAATTCTTCATCAGCCAGATGGCGAACGGGAGTTGGGCGGCGGCCAGGAACAGCGCGGTGCCGTACCGGGTGTCGATCAGATCGACCTGCACGAACAGCCCGTAGACCGGGACCATCACCGCGGTGACCGGCAGACAGGTGGAGAACAGGACGGTGAGCAGGTACGGGCGGGTCAGCCGCGAGCGGAAGCGGGACAGCGGATAGGCGGCCAGTGCCGCGCAGACCACCGTCAGCAGGGTCGCGCCGCCGCAGATCAGCAGGCTGTTGAGCATCGGGGTGAAGGTGATCTCGTCGGTCAGCACCGCCGAGAAGTTGTGCAGCGTCGGGGACCCGGGCAGCCGCACCCGCAGCGTCGCCTCGGTGTCCAGCGACGCCAGCACCAGCCAGACCAGCGGCACCGCGAACGCCACCGCGACGACCAGCAGCCCGGCATCGGCGGCCAGCCGGTGCCGGCGGCGGCGGGGGAGCGGCACGGTCAGACCTCCTCGCGCAGCAGACGCAGATAGACGACCGAGAACAGCGCCCCCACCAGCAGCAACAGCAGGGCCACCGCGGTGCCGTAGCCGATCAGGGACTTCAGGAACGCCTGGTCGTACATGAACACCGGCAGCGTCTGGCTGCGGTTGCCCGGACCGCCCCGGGTCATCACCCAGATCAGCCCGAAGACGGAGAGCGTCTGAAGGGTGTTGAGCATCAGATTGGTGCCGATGGAGCGGCGGATCATCGGGAGCGTGATGTGCCACAGCCGCCGCAGCCCGCCCGCCCCGTCGACCTCGGCGGACTCGGTGACCTCCTGGGGGATCCCGGCCAGCGCCGCGGAGTAGATGAGCATCGAGAAGGCCGTACCGCGCCAGACGTTGGCGAACGACACGGCCACGAGGGGCAGCGTGAACAGCCAATTCTGGGCCGGCAGATGGAGCTGGTCGAGCAGGGCGTTGAGGGTGCCGCGGCGCTCGAAGAAGGTGTAGAGCAAGAAGCCCGCCACGATCTCCGGGAGCACCCAGGCGGTGATCACCATCGCGCCGGTCAGCGCCCGTACCGGCCGTGACGCGCGGCGCATCAGCCCGGCCAGTGCCAGCCCCAGGGTGTTCTGCCCGACGAGCGAGGAGAGCACGGTGAACACCAGGGTGAGCACCACGGCGTTGCGGAAGGCCGGATCGCCGAAGGCCTGGCGGAAGTTGGCCAGCCCGACGAAGGACGCCGACTCCTGGCCGGTCAGCTGGGTGTCGGTGAAGGCGATGAGGACGCAGTAGCCGATCGGGCCGACGAGGAAGAGCAGCAGCAGGACGGTGGCCGGGACGAGCGGGGACCAGCGCAGCAGCCGGGCCCGCGGGCCGCCGGCGGGCGGGGCGCCGGGCCGCCGGGCGCGGGCCGCGGCCCGGGCGACGGCGCTGGTCACGGCTTGGCGACCGTGCGGCCGCCGACCAGGGACTTCAGCGTCGTGTCGTAGTCCGCGGCCGCCTTGTCCGGCGAGGCGTCATCGGCGGTGACCGCCTCCATCGCCTCGCCGATCGCCGCGGCCACCCGGGGGTACTCGGGCAGCGCGGGCCGGTACCGGCTGATCCCGACCAGACCGGTGAAGAAGCCGATGCCGGGCACCGACGTCCGGTAGCGGGGGTCGGCCGCGACGTCCTTGCGCACCGCGATCTGGGCGCCGCGTACGCACCACTCCAGGGCATTCGGCTTCGACTGGAAGGTCTCGATCAACTTCCAGGCCAGATCGGGCTGCTGGGCCTTTTGCGGCACCGACCACGTCCAGCCACCGGCCAGGCTGACCTTGCCGGGCGGGGCACCGTGCTGGGTGGGGAACGGGGCCTGCCCGAGCGTGGCCGACCACTCGGGCCAGGGGTTGCCGCCGCCCGTCTTCTGCCACTGCTGGCCCAGCCAGGAGCCGTCGAGGTCGATCGCCAGCTTCTCCTCGGGCAGCAGCTCGGCGGCCACATTGGTCTGGATGTTGGGGCTGAGCGCATCGGAGACCTCGGGCCCGAGCCGCTCCTTGTAGACCGTGTCGAGGAACGTCAGGCTGTCCCGGAAGCCCCGGGTGCCGGTGACCCACTTCTTCGCGCCCGGGTCGTAGAGCTGGTGCTCGCCGGTGCCGTAGAGCAGCATCTCGAAGCCCTGCATCACGGCGGCCTCGCCGGCGCCCTTGCCGGTGAAGACGTTCAGCGGGATGACGCCGGGGACCTCGCGCTTGACCGTCCGGGCCGCGTCCAGCACCTCGTCCCAGGTCCGGGGCCGCCAGTCGGCGGGCAGTCCGGCCTTCTTGAAGATCTTCTTGTTGAACCACAGTCCGCGGGTGTCCGTACCGTCCGGGACGCCGTACGTCCGGCCGTCCTGCCCCCTGGCCGCGGCCTTCGCGGCCGGCTGGAACTGCCGCCAGTCGTCCCAGGTGCGCAGATAGGGGTCCAGCGGCCGTAACAGCCCCGCGGTGATATCGGAGTTGACCAGGAAGGTGTCCTCGTAGACCACGTCCGGTGCGGTCCGCGGGGAGCGCATCATCTGCTGGATCTTGGTGTAGTAGTCGTTCTCGGACGCCTGGATCGGGATGAGCCGGACCTTCTTGCCGGGGTGGTCCTTCTCGAACTGCCGTGCGATCAGCCGGACATAGTCGTCCCGGACGGTGACCTTGCCGTTGGTGTCCTTGATGAAGGCGACCTTGACGGTGCCGGCGTCGCTCCCGGACCCGCTGCCGCAGGCGGTGAGCGTGCCGGCGGCCACGACGGCGGCGGCGAGAAGCATCAGCGGGGCGGTGGGGCGCACGGCACGACCTCCAACTAACCACGGTGTCCTGCCCGCTGAAAGTAAGTCACCGGTCACAGTGGGTCAATGGCCCGACCAGCGATAGCGCAATTCCGGACGGCCCACCTGGCCGTACTGCGGGGCGCGGGCGGCCCGTCCGCTCTCCACCAGATGTTCGAGATAACGGCGGGCGGTGATCCGCGAGATGCCCACGTCGGCGGCCGCCTCGGTCGCCGTCAGCCCGCTCCCGGCGGCCCGCAGCACGGTGGTCACCGCCTGGAGGGTGGCGGCGGTCAGCCCCTTGGGCAGCGCGGCCGGACGCGGTGCGCGCAGCGCGGCGATCGCCCGGTCCACCTCGTCCTGCCCGCTGGCCTCGCCGGTGGCGGCCCGGAACTCCGCATAGCGGGTGAGCCGGTCGCGCAAAGTGGCGAAGGTGAACGGCTTGAGGACGTACTGCACCACGCCCAGCGAGACGCCCTCGCGCACCATCGTCAGATCCCGGGCGGAGGTGACCGCGATGATGTCGGCGGTGTGCCCGGCCGCGCGCAGCGTACGCACCAGCTGGAGCCCGTGGCCGTCGGGCAGGTAGAGGTCGAGCAGCAGCAGATCGACGGCGTGCTGTTCGAGGTGGCGGCGGGCGTCGGTGCCGGAGTGCACGGTGCCGGAGACGGTGAAGCCGGGCACCCGCTCCACGTACAGGGCGTGGGCGTCGGCCGCGACCGGATCGTCCTCGACGACGAGGACCCGGATGTCGGAGGGGGTCACCGCAGCCATCCTCTCGCCGCCGGGCGGTCCGCGCAGGGCGGGCGGCCGCTCATCTCGCGGCCCCGGCCCGCAGCGGCAGCCGTACGGTGAACCGCGCGCCGCCCTCCGCCGCCCGGTCCAGCGCGACGGTGCCGCCGTTGCGGCGGACCGCCTGCTGGACCAGGGCCAGGCCCAGCCCGCGGCCCCGGGCGGGCGCCGCCGTGCTCGGCTTGGTGCTCCAGCCCCGGCGGAAGATCTCCTCCGCGGCCTCCGCGGCCACCCCCGGCCCGGTGTCCGCCACCCGCAGCAGCAGCTCACTCCCGTCCGCCCGTGCGGTGACCCGCACCCGGGGCGGCTCGGTGGCGCCGTGCTCCTGGGTCGGCGCGGCGGCGTCGATGGCGTTGTCCAGCAGATTACCCAGCACGGTGACCAGATCGCGGGCCGGCAGACCGGGCGGCAGCAGCCCGTCGTCGATCCGGCTGTCGGGCGTCAGCTTCAGGTCGACGCCGCGCTCGTTGGCCTGGGCCGCCTTGCCGAGCAGCAGCGCCGCGAGTACCGGCTCGGACACCGCGCCGACGACCTGATCGGTCAGCGCCTGCGCCAGCTCCAGCTCCGTGGTGGCGAACTCCACGGCCTCCTCGGCCCGCCCCAGTTCGATCAGCGAGACCACGGTGTGCAGCCGGTTGGCGGCCTCGTGGGCCTGCGAGCGCAGCGCCTCGGTGAAGCCGCGCACCGAGTCCAACTCCCCCGAGAGCGCCTGGAGTTCGGTGTGGTCGCGCAGGGTCACGACACTGCCCCGCTGCTCACCGCCGGAGACCGGCGAGGAGTTGACGACCAGGACCCGCTCGCTGGTCAGCTGGAGCTCGTCGACCCGCGGTCCGGGCTCCAGGAGCGTCTCGGTCAGCGGCTCCGGCAGCCCCAGCTCGGTGACCCGGCGGCCCACCGCGTCGTCGGACAGCCCCAGCAGCTCCCGTCCGCCGTCGTTGATCAGGGCGACCCTGCGCTGCCCGTCGAGCATGAGCAGCCCCTCGCGTACGGCGTGCAGCGCGGCCTGGTGGTAGTCGTGCATCCGGCTGAGTTCCCCGGCGTTCATCCCGTGGGTGTGCCGCCGCAGCCGGGCGTTGATCACATACGTCCCCAGGCCGCCGAGCGCCAGCGCCGCGGCGGCCACGCCCACCAGCGCCAGCACCTGGTCGCGCAGCTGCTCACTGATCGTCTCGATGGTGATCCCGGAGCTGACCAGCGCCGTGATCCGGCCGCCGCGCCCGGGGTCGCGCACCGGCGCGACGACGCGTACGGACGGCCCGAGCACCCCCAGATGCGTCTCCGGGAAGATCTCGCCGCGCAGCGCCGGGCCGATGTGCCCGAAGTACTTCTTGCCGATCGCGGACGGCTCGGGGTGCGTCCAGCGGATGCCCTTCGGCGACATGATCACCACGAAGTCGACCCCGGCGTCGTGCCGCAGCCGTTCGCTGTACGGCTGGAGCGCGGCCGTCGGGTCCTTGGTGCGGGCCGCCGCCACGACCGCCGGGGAGTCGGCGACGGCGGTGGCCGCCGCGGTCGCCTGCCGCCGCGCGGTCTCCTCCGCCTGCCGCCCGGCGCTGACGTACGCGAAGAGCGCGCAGCCCATGACGACCACCGCCACCAGCACCACCTGCATGGCGAACAGCTGCCCGGCCAGGCTGCGGGGGCCGCGCAGCCGGCGGGACGGGCGGGGTCGGGGGAGTCGCATGCAGAACAGTCTGCACGGTGACCGGGAAACCGTCTGCACGGTCACTTTTACGTGAACGAAATGTACGTAAGGGTGACGGGCGCCACAGTGGCGTGCATAGTCACCGGAACTTGTGGTGTGACAGCGCCGCAGATCAGCGCACAGCCGTAGACCGAGGAGGCAGCCGTGGCTGCACAGACCCCGCCGCGTGGGGGCACCACCGAGGAGACCGCGCCCGTGAAGCGGGACCGGACCCATTTCCTCTACATCGCCGTGATCGGGGCGGTGCTGCTCGGCATCGTCGTGGGCTTCGCCGCGCCCGGTGTCGCCGTCCAGCTCAAGCCGCTCGGCACCGGGTTCGTGAACCTGATCAAGATGATGATCTCGCCGGTCATCTTCTGCACCATCGTGCTGGGAGTCGGCTCGGTGCGGAAGGCCGCCAAGGTCGGCGCGGTCGGCGGCCTGGCCCTCGGCTACTTCATGGTGATGTCCACCGTCGCGCTCGCCATCGGCCTGGTCGTCGGCAACCTGCTGGACCCCGGCTCCGGCCTCCATCTGACCGAGACCGTCAAGCACGCCGGGCACGCGCAGACCGAGGGCGGCGGCGAGTCGCTGCCCGAGTTCCTGCTCGGCATGATCCCCACGACGCTGGTCTCCGCCTTCACCCAGGGTGAGGTGCTCCAGACGCTGCTGGTGGCGCTGCTGGTCGGCTTCGGTCTCCAGGCGCTGGGCTCGGCGGGCGAGCCGGTGCTGCGCGGTGTCGGGCACCTCCAGAAGCTGGTCTTCCGGGTCCTGGCCATGATCATGTGGGCGGCGCCGGTGGGTGCCTTCGGCGCCATCGCGGCGGTGGTCGGCGAGACCGGCCTGGACGCGCTGAAGTCCCTCGCCGTCATCATGGTCGGCTTCTACGTCACCTGTCTGCTGTTCGTGATCGTGGTGCTCGGCACGCTGCTCCGGCTGGTCGCCGGCGTCAACATCTTCCTGCTGCTGAAGTACCTCGGCCGGGAATTCCTGCTGATCCTGTCCACCTCCTCCTCGGAGTCGGCGCTGCCCCGGCTGATCGCAAAGATGGAGCACCTGGGCGTCAGCAAGCCGGTGGTCGGCATCACCGTCCCCACCGGCTACAGCTTCAACCTCGACGGCACCGCCATCTACCTGACGATGTCCTCGCTGTTCGTGGCCGAGGCGATGGGCAAGCCGCTCCCGCTCGGCCAGCAGATCTCGCTGCTGGTGTTCATGGTCATCGCGTCGAAGGGGGCGGCCGGGGTCACCGGCGCGGGCCTGGCGACGCTGGCCGGCGGTCTCCAGTCGCACCGCCCCGAACTGGTCGACGGCGTCGGCCTGATCGTCGGCATCGACCGCTTCATGAGCGAGGCGCGCGCCCTGACCAACTTCGCCGGCAACGCGGTGGCCACCGTGCTCATCGGCACCTGGACCAAGGAGATCGACAAGGGCCGGGTGGCCGAAGTGCTCGCCGGACAGGTGCCGTTCGACGAGAAGACGCTGGCCGTCGACGCACACCCGCAGCCGGCCGCCGCGCCGGTCGTCGCGCCGCGGGACGGCGGCGCGGAGAAGGCGTCCGCCAAGGTCTGACCCCGGGCCTCAGGAGGGGAGAAGGGGCGGGTGCCGGACACGGCACCCGCCCCTTCGGCGCACCCCGCCGCCATCGCCCTCAACTACCGCTCCGACCTGCGCGTTTCCTGGCCGCGGAGGGATTGTCAGTGCCCCCTGGCACCATGCAGATGACAGGGAGAACGCGGTCGGCCGGCGCCGGCCGCGCGGGGGTGCGAACAAGGAGGAACGGGCCATAGCGACGTGGGGGACGGATCTGTTCGGCGGGGGAGCCGCAGCAGTGGAAGCAGGGTCCGACAACCATCAGCCGTGAGGGATCAGGACGGTCGTAGCCAGAGGGTGGCCAGTGGGGGGAGCACCAGGGCGAGGGAGGCGGAGCGGCCGTTCCAGGGAGTGGGTTCGGCCTTCAGGGTGCCGGGGTTGCCGACGCCGCTGCCGCCGTAGCGCGGGTCATCGGTGTTGAGGACCTCGCGCCAGGCGGGGACACGGTCGGGGACGCCGAGCCGGTAGGCCCGGCGGACGACGGGGGAGAAGTTGGTGACCGAGATCAGCGGGGACTCGTCGGCGGCGAAGCGCAGGAAGGGGAAGACATTGTCCTCGCTCGCCTCGCCGTCGATCCAGGAGAAACCGGCCGGGTCTGTGTCGCGCTCCCACAGCGCGGGCGTGGCGGCGTAATGACGGTTCAGCTCGCGCACGAGATCACGTACGCCGCGGTGGTCCGGCTCCGCTTCGTAGGAGGAGTCGAGCAGCCACCAGTCCGGTCCATGGCTCTCCGCCCACTCCGCGCCCTGGGCGAACTCCTGCCCCATGAAGAGGAGTTGCTTGCCGGGGTGGGCCCACATGAAGCCGAGGTAGGCCCGGTGGCCGGCGCGCTGCTGCCACCAGTCACCGGGCATCTTCGACACCAGGGCGCGCTTGCCGTGCACCACCTCGTCATGCGAGATCGGCAGCACATAGTTCTCGGAGTAGGCGTAGATCATGGAGAAGGTCATCTCGCCGTGGTGGTACTTCCGGTGCACCGGATCCTTGGAGACATAGCCGAGGGAGTCATGCATCCAGCCCATGTTCCACTTCAGGCCGAAGCCCAGACCGCCGAAGCCGCCGGGCCCGGCATGGTGCGTGGCGCGGGTGACACCGTCCCAGGCGGTGGACTCCTCGGCGATGGTGACGACGCCGGGGCAGCGGCGGTAGACCGTCGCGTTCATCTCCTGGAGGAAGGCGACCGCATCGAGGTTCTCCCGGCCACCGTGCTCATTCGGTGTCCAGCCGCCGTCCTCGCGGGAGTAGTCGAGATAGAGCATCGAGGCGACGGCGTCCACCCGGAGCCCGTCGATATGGAACTCCTGGCACCAGTAGACGGCGTTGGCGACCAGGAAGTTACGGACCTCGGTCCGGCCGTAGTCGAACTCCAGGGTGCCCCAGTCCGGGTGCGCGGCCCGTGCCGGATCCTGCGGCTCGTAGAGCGGGCGGCCGTCGAACTCCGCCAGCGCCCAGTCATCGCGCGGGAAGTGCGCCGGCACCCAGTCCATCAGCACCCCGATGCCGGCCCGGTGCAGCGCGTCGATCAGGAACCGGAAGTCGTCCGGGGTGCCCATCCGCGCGGTGGGCGCGTAGAACCCGGTCACCTGATAGCCCCAGGAGCCACCGAAGGGATGCTCGGAGACCGGCATGAACTCGACGTGGGTGAAGCCCAGGTCCTTGACGTAGCCGGGGAGCTGCGCGGCCAGCTGGCGGTAGGTCAGGCCGGGGCGCCAGGAGGGGAGATGCACCTCGTAGACGGAGAACGGGGCCTCGTGCACGGGGCGCGCGCCGCGCCGGGCCATCCAGTCGGCGTCGTTCCAGTGGTAGTGCGACGCCTCCACGATCGAGGCGGTGTCCGGCGGACACTCGGTCCGACGGGCCATCGGGTCGCCGCGCAGGGTCCGGGAGCCGTCCGGCCGGGTGATCTCGAACTTGTACAGCTCGCCCGCGCCGAGGCCCGGGAGGAAGAGCTCCCAGACCCCGGACGAGCCCAGCGAGCGCATCGGGAAGCCGGTGCCGTCCCAGTAGTTGAAGTCGCCGACGACCCGGACGCCCTGGGCGTTGGGGGCCCAGACCGTGAACCGGGTGCCGGTCACGCCCTGGTGCTCCATGATCCGCGCGCCGAGCGCCTGCCACAGCTGCTCGTGCCGGCCCTCACCGAACAGATGCAGATCCAGCTCGCCGAGCGCGGGCAGAAAGCGGTAGGGGTCCCGCACGGTCACGGTGTGGTCGCCGTAGTCGACCAGCAGCTCGTAGTCCGGGACGGTGCGCAGCGGCAGCACCCCGGCGAACAGCCCGTCCCCCTCGGCCGGCAGATCGGCCCGCAGCCCCTTCGCCAGGACGGTGACGCCCTTCGCATACGGCCGCAGGACCCGCAGAAGCAGCCCGCCGCGTACGGGATGGGCGCCGAGCAGCCCGTGCGGATCGTGATGGGCACCGCCCAGCAGCCGGCCGCGGTCCTCGTCGGACAGCGGTGCGGCGGCCCGCACCCCGTGGCTGCCCTTCGGCTGCTCCGTACGGGACGGGCCCGCGGGCCCGCCGGTCCGGCCGGGCACCGCGGCCGGGTCCCGGAGGCCGGACGGCCGGGCGGCGAAGGTGGGACCGGCGGTGTTCCCACCGGTCGTCGCGGCGCCGGTCGCCGACGGCCGGGGCGCGGCCGTGTGGCCGGGCCGCCCCGCCGCGCTGCCGTAGGCCGTACCCGGGGCGGGCGCGGTGCCGGGAACAGTGCCGGGAGGGGTGGGGCGGGACGCCGGAGACCCTGAGGGGGAGGCAGCCCTTCCGGCCGCATCGCTGTCGGGTGACGGAGAGCCGGAGGGGGGTCCGGCCGAATGGGCGGGCGTGGGGCGGGCGGTCACGAGAGGGCCTCCTCGGGGCGGGGCGGGGCAGCGGTCGGGGCTCGGGGGCGGACGGGTGGCGGTGCGGCGGTTCGGCTGCGGCGCCTCACCCCCGGCCGTCGGGCCCGGCGGCCCGGGAGGGGCCGGTCCCGTCCATGCCCGCGGCCCGCTCCCCGCCCGCCGCCAGGCGCCGGATGGCGGCCATCGGGACGGCCAGCCAGTCGGGCCGGTGCCGGGCCTCGTAGAGCACTTCGTAGACGGCCTTGTCGGTCTCATAGGCGCGCATCAGTTCGGGCGCGGAGCGCGGATCGAGCCCGCCGGCCTCCGCGTAGCCGAGGCAGTAGGCGTCCCGGGTGCGCCGCGCCCACTCCAGCGACCAGGGGTCGCCGCCCGCAGGGCCGCTGCGCGCGGCGTAGTCGAAGGAGCGCAGCATCGCCGCGACATCACGCACCGCGGGCTGCGGCCGGCGTCGCTCGGCGAGCGGGCGGGCCGGTTCGCCCTCGAAGTCGATCAGCGACCAGCGGCCCTCGTCGGCGGAGCGCAGCGTCTGGCCCAGGTGCAGATCGCCGTGGATGCGCTGGGCGGCCCAGCTGCGGCCGTCGTGGCCGATCGCGGCCAGCGCGTCGAAGGCGGTCCGCAGCCGGGCCCGGTAGGGCTGGAGCACGGGCACGGCGCGGGCGGTGGCCGTCAGCCGCTCGGTCATCTGGGCGGCGATCACCTCCAGCTGCGGGCGGCGCAGCTCGGTGGTCGGCAGCGTCTGGGCGAGCGCGGTGTGCACCTCGGCGGTGGCATGGCCGAGCGCCCGCGCCGAACCGGTGAAGTCGGCGCGTACGGCCAGCGCGTTCAGCGCCAGCTGCCAGCCGTCCGCCGAACCCGGCAGGAAGGGCTGGAGCACACCCAGCGTGGTCGGCTCGCCGTCCTCGTCGGGGGCCGCCGACTCGAACCATGCCGCGGGCGCGGGCACCCGTGCGCACTTGGCGTCCGCGAGGGCGCGCGGCAGCTCCAGATCCGGGTTGATGCCCGGCTCGATCCGCCGGAAGACCTTCAGGATGAACGAATCGCCGTAGACGATTGAGGAGTTGGACTGCTCGACGGCGATCGGCCGGCCCGGCAGCCCGGAGGGGATGTCGGCATCGGGCTCCCGGCAGAAGCGCAGCGCCCCGAGCCGGCCCGGGACCCGCAGCCGCTCCAGCAGCAGCCCGCAGAGCCGGCTGTCGAGCAGTGCGTCATAGACGGTGCGGCCGCGCAGCGGTCCGCCGCCGGGGCGTCCGATCACGGCGGGCGCCAGCTGGGGCGGCGGCGCGGGGTGCACCCCCAGCAGCAGCTGGTAGCGGTCGCCGCCGGCCGGTGTCCGGCTCGGTGGTGCGCTCTGCTGGGCGCGGACGAGCAGTTGCAGCAGGCCCGGTGCGGTGCCGTCGCCGGTGCACGGCAGCAGTTCGGTCGCCGAGAGCAGGGTGAAGCCGGTGACCAGCCGCCCCTTGCCGGCGAACCAGCGCTGTCGGGGCACCCAGTCGGCGAGCAGGGGGACCAGCGAGGACAGCAGATCGGGGGCGGAGACGAGCGGGCGGCGATCAGGGGTGTTGCGGGTGGCACGGGTCGAGGCGGTGTCCGACATGGCGTCGCGTCCTTTCCCCGGGCACACGACATATAGGACGAAGTGTCCCGGAATGCGGCCTTGACTGTGCGGCGGCGCGGTGGGGGTACCCCCAGACGGAGTCCCGGGGCTCGGCCGTGTCCGCAGGGTCCCGTCCGGCTCGCGGCGGATGACGGGACCTTGCGGACACGCCCGAGCGGGCGAGAGCGTCCGTACGGCAGCGGTCTTCCGGCGTGCGCTGTTCCGCTGCGCGGCGGGCCCCTCCCGAGCCGGGGGACCGGCGGTGGCTCACCCGGCCCGTGCGGTAAAAGGGAGACTGCCCGAACGAAAGGTCAAAAAACGCCCGTACGTGCCGGGTGGCCGCGTACGGGCGTCTTTCCGGCGCCCGTGCCCGGTCAGGGCACCGGCGCTAACCGGAATTTCTGCGCAGCCGGAACCAGTAGAAGCCGTGGCCGGCGAGGGTCAGCAGATACGGCAGCTCCCCGATGGCGGGGAAGCGGACGCCGCCGATGAGTTCCACCGGATGGCGGCCGCTGAACGACCGCAGGTCCAGCTCCGTGGGCTGGGCGAAGCGCGAGAAGTTGTGCACGCACAGCACCAGGTCGTCGTCCGCGCCGCCGGTGCCCGGCGCCTCCCGCAGGAAGGCCAGCACCGCCGGGTTCGTGGAGGACAGCTCGGTGTAGCTGCCGAGCCCGAACGCCGGATTCTGCTTACGGATCTCGATCATCCGCCGGGTCCAGTGCAGCAGCGAGGAGGGCGAACTCATCGCGGCCTCGACATTGGTGACCTGGTAGCCGTAGACGGGATCCATGATGGTCGGCAGGAAGAGCCGGCCCGGGTCGCAGGAGGAGAAGCCGGCGTTGCGGTCCGGCGTCCACTGCATCGGGGTGCGCACCGCGTCCCGGTCGCCGAGCCAGATGTTGTCGCCCATGCCGATCTCGTCGCCGTAATAGAGGATCGGCGAACCCGGCAGGGACAGCAGCAGGGCGGTGAAGAGCTCGATCTGATTGCGGTCGTTGTCGAGCAGCGTGGCCAGCCGCCGGCGAATGCCGATATTGGCCCGCATGCGCGGATCCTTGGCGTACTCCGCGTACATGTAGTCGCGCTCTTCGTCCGTGACCATTTCGAGGGTCAGCTCGTCGTGGTTACGCAGGAAGATGCCCCACTGGCAGCCGGACGGGATCGCCGGGGTCTTGGCGAGGATTTCCGAGACCGGATAGCGCGATTCGCGGCGTACCGCCATGAAGATGCGCGGCATGACCGGGAAGTGGAAGGCCATATGGCATTCGTCGCCGCCGACGCCGTAATCGCCGAAGTAGTCGACGACATCCTCCGGCCACTGATTGGCCTCGGCCAGCAGCACGGTGTCCGGATAATGCGCGTCGATTTCCGCCCGGACCCGCTTGAGGAAGGCGTGCGAGGCGGGAAGATTCTCGCAGTTGGTGCCCTCCTCGGCGTAGAGATACGGCACCGCGTCCAGCCGGAAACCGTCGATCCCCAGATCGAGCCAGAAGCACAGGGCGGAGATCATCTCCTCCTGGACCGCCGGGTTCTCGTAGTTGAGATCCGGCTGGTGGGAGAAGAAGCGGTGCCAGTAGTACTGCTTGCGGACCGGGTCGAAGGTCCAGTTGGAGGCCTCGGTGTCGACGAAGATGATGCGGGCGTCGGCGTACTGCTTGTCGTCGTCGGCCCAGACGTAATAGTCGCCGTACGGCCCCTCGGGGTCGGTGCGCGACTCCTGGAACCACGGGTGCTGGTCGCTGGTGTGGTTCATCACCATGTCGATGATGACCCGCATACCGCGGTGGTGTGCGGCGTCCACGAATTCCACGAAATCGGCCAGGTCGCCGAATTCGGGGAGCACCGCGGTGTAGTCGGCGACATCGTAACCACCGTCCCGCAGTGGGGATTTGAAGAACGGCGGCAGCCAGAGGCAGTCCACCCCCAGCCATTGCAGATAGTCGAGCTTGGCCGTGATGCCCTTGAGGTCGCCGATGCCGTCGCCGTTGCTGTCCTGGAAGGAGCGCACCAGGACTTCGTAGAAAACGGCCCGTTTGAACCAGTCGGGATCGCGGTCCTTCGCCGGGGTGTCCTCGAATGTGTCGGGGACAGGCTCATTGACGATCAATTGGGTGACCCTCCGATCGGTGAGGACGGTCGCAGCGACAGCACATGGGCGGGCGCGAGTGAGCGGCCCGGCTCCAGGCGCACATAGTTGTCCCTGCCCCAGTGGTAGGTGTCGCCGGTGAGCTCATCGCGCACCGGAAAGGACTCGTGCCGGCCGAGGCCGAGTTCCGGCATGTCCAACGACACCGTCGCCTCGTGGGTGTGGTGCGGGTCGAGGTTGACCACCGTGAGCACCGTGTCGGCGCGGTCGCCGGTCCCCTCGCGCTTGGAGTAGGCGAGGACGGCCTCGTTGTCGACGTGGTGGAAATGCAGATGGCGCAGCTGCTGCAGGGCAGGGTGCCGGCGGCGGATGCGGTTGAGCGTGGTGATCAGGGGGGCGACGGTGCGTCCCTCCCGGGCCGCCGCATCCCAGTCGCGCGGCCTGAGTTGGTACTTCTCCGAGTCGAGGTACTCCTCGCTGCCGCGGCGTACCGGCGTCGACTCGCAGAGCTCATATCCGGCGTAGACACCCCAGGTGGGGGACAGGGTGGCGGCCAGTACGGCGCGTACCTCGAAGGCGGGGCGGCCGCCCTCCTGGAGGTAGGCGTGCAGGATGTCCGGGGTGTTCACAAAAAAATTGGGCCGCAGGTAGGAGGCGCTCTCGCCGGTCAGTTCGGTGAGGTAGTCGGTCAGCTCCTGCTTGGTGTTACGCCAGGTGAAGTAGGTGTACGACTGGTGGAAGCCGATCTGCGCGAGAGTGTGCAGCATGGCCGGGCGGGTGAACGCCTCGGCGAGGAAGAGCACGTCCGGATCGGTGCGGTTGATGTCGCCGATCACCTTCTCCCAGAAGGCCACCGGCTTGGTGTGGGGGTTGTCCACCCGGAAGATCCGGACGCCCTTGGCCATCCAGAAGCGCAGTACGCGTTCGGTCTCGCGGACCAGCCCGCGGAAGTCGGTGTCGAAGGCCAGGGGGTAGATGTCCTGGTACTTCTTCGGCGGGTTCTCGGCGTAGGCGATCGAGCCGTCCGCGCGGTGGTGGAACCACTGGGGGTGCAGGGTGACCCAGGGGTGGTCCGGGGAGCACTGGAGCGCAAAGTCCAGGGCCACCTCCATCCGCAGGTCACGGGCGGTGCGGACGAAGTGTGCGAAGTCGTCGAAGGTGCCCAGGTCCGGGTGGAGGGCGTCATGGCCGCCGGCCGGTGAGCCGATGGCCCAGGGGGAGCCGACATCGTCCGGGCCGGCCGTGAGCGCGTTGTTGGGGCCCTTGCGGAAGGCGGTGCCGATGGGGTGGACGGGCGGGAGATAGACCACGTCGAAGCCCATGGCGGCGATCGCCGGCAGCCGGTCGGCGGCGGTGCGCAGGGTGCCGCTGACGGCCGTGCCGTCCGGGGTGACGGCGGCGCCCTCGGAGCGCGGGAACAGCTCGTACCACGAGCCGTACAGGGCCCGCCGGCGCTCGACGACCAGCGGCATCGGACGCGAGACGGTGAGCAGTTCGCGCAGCGGATGGCGGGCCAGCGCCTCGGTGACCTGCGGGGCGAGCGCCGCGGCCAGCCGGGTCGCGGCGGACCGCCCGGCGTCACGGAGCGCGTCCACGGCGGCGAGCACCGCCTCCCGCCCGTCACTCTTGGGGACCTCCGCGGCCGCCCGCTCATGGAGCTCCGCGCCCTCGGCGAGCATCAGCTCGGTGTCGATCCCCGCCGGGATCTTGATGGCGGCATGCCGCCGCCAGGTGGCGACCGGATCGGACCAGGCCTCCACGGTGAACGTCCAGCGGCCCTCGATACCGGGGGTGACCTCGGCGCTCCACCGGTCGGAGCCGGGCGCCCGCTCCTGCATCGGCGTCCAGGGGCCGCAGCGCCCGGCCGGATTGCGCAGCACCACATTCGCCGCGACCGCGTCATGCCCTTCGCGGAAGATGGTGGCCGAGACCTCGAAAGTCTCACCCACCACGGCCTTCGCCGGGCGGCGGCCGCAATCGATCTGCGGGCGGATGTCCAGAACAGGAATGCGACCGATCATTGGGCTCACCTGGGCTTGTGATGCTTTGCGGGGTTTTGTCCTTTGTATCCGCTCCACGGCAGGCGGACCGGGTGCGGGCATGGGCGCTCCTGTCCGCTTTCACTCGGCTGGCGGATGGCACGGTGGGGCGGGTCGGTGCTTTCCCGGCCCCGGCCGGTGGTTCCCCCGATGGATCCGGTGCGGGTGGGCCATGCGGGTGCCGGGTGGACCCGGGGGACCCTGCTCCGGGCGACGGCCGGGACGCCCGGCGGGCCGGGCCGCACCGGTCGGTCACCACGCGCCCGCCATGATCCGGCGGGCACTTCCTGCCCCCGCGCGGGCGACTGCGGCGCTGCGCTGACACGGTCGGCGTTCGCCTCCTCAACTCGGTCTGATCACAGCGGAGTTGCGGTGTGCGGATGTCCGGTGCCGCGCCGGGGCCCATCGGCGCCACACCGCAGCCTCTCTCCAGGAGGGAGTCCGTACAAGAGCGCATGAGGGGGTGGAATCAGCCATATCGGCGGACGGGGCGGTAGGGGGCGCCGGGGTGGAGTCGGGAGGGTAAGTCACCTTCGGCAGGGATGAGTTGAGGGGGTCGGTCCGGCGGGGTCGGTCCGGAGGGCGTACGGCATGGCGCCAGGAGGGCTCGCCCTAGCGGTCCCGGCGGTGCACCACGCTCTTCTTGGCCAGCCGCTCGTCGTCGGTGAAGCAGAGCTGGTAGGCGGAGTCGGAGCCGGGGCGGACGCTGTAGTAGATACAGGTCCAGTCGTGTGGTGGTGGCGGGGTGCCGTCCGGCGGGGCGTCCAGGGCGAAGAACGGCAGCTGGGGCTCCACCCGGGAGCGGTCGGCGCCGAGGCGGAGCGCCGTGTAACGCTCCCGCTCCAGCACCGTCCAGGACGGGCTGACCAGGTGGTAGAGGGTGCTCAGCACCACCAGGGCCACCAGCAGTGCCACCGGGGCCGCCACCATCTGCCGGAGCCGGCGCCGCACCTGCCGCTGGGCGTACGCCAACTCCCGCTGGGACGTGCTGGGTTCGGGGCGGGCGAGGGACTCCGGGAGGGCGCCGTCGGCGGTCGGCAGCCGGGCCAAGACCGTGAAACCGCCCTCCGGGTCGGGACCGGCCCGCAGCGCGCCGCCCGCCAGCCGTACCCGCTCGTCCAGCCCCACCAGCCCGCTGCCGCCGGAGACCGGCCCGGCTTCCGAACCGGCCCCCTGCCCTGCTCCCGGCCCGGCCCCCGGACCGCCCGGTCCGGCGGTGTTGGCCACCGTGACCTGCACCTGCCCGGCGGCCTGTCCGATCCGCACCCGGACGGCCGCGCCGGGGGCGTGTTTGGCGGCATTGGTCAGGGACTCCTGGACGACGCGGTGCAGGGCGTGTCCGGTCATGGCCGGAAGCGTGCCGGTCCCGGTGTCGTCCGCCTGCTCCAGCGTCACCGTCATCCCGGACGCGCGCGTCCGCTCCACCAGCCCCGCCACACTCTCGTCGGCCGGTGCCCGGGGCGCGCTCTCGTCCTCCGTGCGCAGCACGCCGATGATCTCCCGCAGCCGTTCGGTCGCCGTCCCGGCCGCGGCCCGCAGCTCACCGGCCGCCGCCTGCCGGTCCGCGTCCAGCCGCGGATCGACCTCCAGCGCCCCGGCCCGCAGGGCGATCAGGGCCAGGTCATGGCCGAGGGAGTCATGCATGTCACCGGCGATCCGGGCGCGTTCGCGCAGCCGGGTGCGATCGGCGACGGCCTGCTGTTCGCGCTCCATCCGCTCGGCGAGCTGCCAGCCCGTACGGGCGAGTGCGGCGTACTGCCGGCGGTAGCGGCCCAGCAGCCACGGCAGCACCCCATTGAGCAGCAGCGTCAACAGCAGCGAGAACCACGGCCACACCGTGCGGCCCACCACCGCGGCCAGCGGCAGCCCGCCGGCCGCCACGGCGGAGAAGATCCACAGCGCGGGGCGGGCCCGGGACAGCCGGACCCCGGCCAGATAGCCGAACGCCGCCAGCGCGGCGCAGTAGCCGGTGGTGAACAGATCCAGCGAGATCACCAGGCTCGGCGCGACCGGCAGCGCCAGCGCCGTCAGCGGACTGCGCCGGCGCACCAGCACGCAGACGCCGAGCAGCGGGAAGGCGGCCGCGGTGGCCCACCGCTGGGCGCCGTCGAGGGAGGCGACGACGAGCGCCGCCGGACCGCACAGCGCGAGCCAGAGTCCCAGCGCGGGGGCGTGGGCGCGCAGCCGCCGGGCGTCCGGGCGCTTCCACCACGTCATGACGCCGGGACCAGGCCCGCCTCGTACGCGAGGATCGCCGCCTGGACGCGGTTCCGGAAGCCCAGCCGGGCGAGGATCGCGCTGACATGCGCCTTGACGGTGCCCTCTACCAGGAACAGCCGCTGGGCGATCTCCGCGTTGGACAGCCCGGCGCCGATCAGCCCGAGCACCTCGCGCTCCCGCCCGGTCAGCTCGGCGACCCGGGCGCGGGCGGCCGCCCCGCGGCCCAACTGCCCGCCTCCCAGGTGCGAGATGACGCGCCGGGCGACGGACGGGGAGAGACAGGAGCCGCCCTCGGCGACGGCCCGGACCCCGGCGATCAGCTCCCGCGGATCGCCGGACTTGAGGAGGAAGCCGGCCGCGCCCGAGCCGAGGGCGCCGGCGATGTACTCGTCCTCGGAGAACGTCGTCAGCATCACGACGGCGGTGGCGGGCAGCGCCCTGGCCAGCTCCGCGGCGACCCCGAGGCCGTCCAGCCGCGGCATCCGGATGTCCAGCAGACAGACGTCGGGCCGGTGCCGGAGCGCCTGGTCGATCGTCTCGCGGCCGTCGGCGGCCTCCGCGACGACCTCGATATCGGGCGCCGTGCCGAGGATCGCGCGCACACCGGCCCGCATCAAGGGTTCGTCGTCGGCGAGGAGGACCCTGGTACTGCTGACGGGCGGGCCGCCGCGGGACTCAGTCATCGTGTTTCCTTCGTGCATACGCCCGGCTTTGGCCGGGTGAGGAAGGGAAGCTCCCGCGTGAGCGGGGCAGGGAAGGCCGATTCGCCGTCAGGGCGGATCGGTGTCGATCCGCAGTGGTGGTGAGGCGGCGAATATGGGTCAGGAGCTCTCAACTGTCAGTCCTCCCGGGTAGGTTGGTGTTCATGGCGGCGGAAGCGAAGGCAGCGGGTGGCGGGCACGCGCGGTTCGTCTACCGGCTTCGTGTGTCGTCCACGGCCCGGGCTGCACTGGAAGCGGAGTGGGACCGGTGCCGGTGGGTGTGGAATGAGTGCGTGGCCAAGTCCAGGCAGGTGGGTGCTTGGAACAGGACCCGTCCTGAGGGGGCGGAGAAGCGTACGTGTGGTCCGGTGCAGCTCGCCGCGATGCTGACCGAGGCCCGCGCCCGTACTGAGTGGCTGGGTGAAGGCGCATGCGTTCCGCAGCAGCAGCTGATACGCGTCTTCGGCAGGTCTCGGGCGAAGGCGCTGAAGGACATCGGGGCCCGGTTGCCGGTGCGGCAGCGGGCGGGGATGCCGAAGTACAAGAGGAAGCGTGACGCGCTTCCCACCCTCGAATACACCAGGCGGGGTTTTCGTCTTAAGGATGGCCGCCTGCACCTGGCGGGTGGCACCGTGGTGAGGGTGGTGTGGTCGCGGGACCTGCCCAGGCCGCCGTCCTCGGTGCGGGTATACCGCGACAGTACCGGCGCCTGGTACGCCTCCTTCGTCGTGCCCGCCGTGCCCGAGGACCTGCCTGCCACTGGTCGTGTGATCGGGATCGACTGGGGCGTGACGCAGACCGCGACCACCACATCCGACGACCACGACCTTCCCCACCCGCAGTACGGGAAGAAGGCTGCGCAGCGCCTTGCGAAGTACCAGCGGATGATGGCCCGCCGCAGACCCGCGAAGGGGCAGGCTGCGTCGAAGGGTTACCGCGAAGCGAAGCGGCAGACCGCGAAGCTGCACAAGAAGGTGTCCCGGCAGCGTCAGGACACTGCCCGCAAGTGGGCTAAGCGCGTGGTCCGTGATCATGATGCTTTGGCTGTGGAGGACTTCCGCCCGAAGTTCCTTGCCAAGTCCTCGATGGCCCGTAAGGCCGCCGATGCCGCGATCGGTGCCACCAAGGCGGCGTTGGCCGAGATGGGCCGCAAGCACGGGCGGGCCGTGCATCTGGTGCATCCCGCGCACACCACGATGGACTGTGCGCGGTGCGGAGCGAGAACCAAGCACGCACTGCCTCTTTCCGAGAGAACCTATGCCTGCACCGCGTGCGGAGCCGTATCCCCCAGGGATAAGAACTCCGCCCGCGTGATGCTGGTCCGGGCTGGTCTTCAACCCGGCTGGTGCTGATCGTGTAAGACCTGTCGGCCCGCCGGGCCGCAGGCGACGTGAGCCAGGAATCCCCCTGCTTTAGCTGGGGGAGGAGTCAAACCGTCAGACTAAGCGGCGGGAACGGCGCACCGGCCTGCCCCGGCCGCGCTGCCGCGGGGTGCGTTCTCCCCCAACCGGGCGGGGTCCCGGGCCCGTCCGGCACGGTGCCGGGGCCGACGTCGGGCGGTGCCGGATGCTGAGGGCCACCGACCCGCAGGAGAGGCCCGTGAACCAGACCGGTCCGCACGGCACCCGGGAACCGGCACACCCCGGCCCGGGTCAGGCCACCGGCGGCGAAGCCGGGGTCATCGGCATCGCGCTCGCCGCCGTGCTGACGGCCGCTCTCGCGCAGGGCTCCTGGCAGTGGTTCGCCACCTACGTCGGGGTGACGCTGCTCGCGGTGGTCTGCTCCTTCTACACACTGCCGGCCTGGACGCCCGGCCTGCGCACCGCGTATGTGCGGAAACTGGTCGCGTTCGCGCTGACCGTCGGTCTGTGCGTCGCGATCACCCTGGCGCCGATGCTTCAGCGCTGGGCGTGGCTGTTCCCGATGGAGGGGACCCGTAGCGGGTGCGGTGAACTGGGCAGATACGAAAGCCTCCGGGCGGAGGCCGAGCTGGCGCAGCTGACCGGTCGTGACCGGCCCGCGCTGGCCCGGGCGCAGCAGGCCCGCAGTCATGTGGCCGTCGCCGACTGCCTGTCGGCCACGACCACGCTCTGGCTGCCGCTGTACGGGGCGGGGGCGGCGGTGCTGGTGGGTGCGGGCGTGTGGACTTACAGCCGGGCCCGTGCGCGGAAGGAGAGCGGACCGGCGTCGTCCGGGTAGCCGAGCGCCGCCCTCCTCGCGGCACTTGGGCCGGGCGGCCGCATCCGGGCCCGCAACGCGCGCGGGCGGTGCCCGGAGGATCTCCGGACACCGCCCGCTCCGGGGTCACATCACCCCGGGACGATCAGCACGTTCCCGCACGTTGCGTCACTTGACGGCGACACCGGTCCAAGCGGCCTCGACGCCCTTGACCTCGGCGCTGCCGGCCTTGTACAGGTCGGTGGCGGCCTTGACGGTCGCCTCACGGGCGGCCTTGTAGTCCGTGTTCGAGGTCATGTACTCGGTCAGGGCCTTGAACCAGATCTTCTCGGCCTTGTCCCGGCCGATGCCCTCGACCTTCTTGCCGTCCGCCGTCGGGCTGTCGTACTTGACGCCACCGATCTCCTTCGCGCCGCTGCCCTCGGACAGCAGGTAGAAGAAGTGGTTGGCGACACCCGAGGAGTAGTGCGGGTCCAGGCCACCGGTCTTGGAGTCCCAGTTGTCCTGCGACTGACCGTCCTTGGACGGCTTGTCCATGTAGCGCAGCGGGGTACCGTCACCGTTGATGTCGATCTTCTCGCCGATGAGGTAGTCGCCCGGGTCCTTCTCGCTCTTGGCGAAGAACTCGGCCGAGGTCCCGAAGATGTCCGAGGTGCCCTCGTTGAGGCCGCCGGACTCACCGCTGTAGGTGAGGTTGGCGGTGGCGGAGGTGACACCGTGCGACATCTCGTGCGCGGCGACGTCCAGCGCGGTCAGCGGGGCCTTGTCGCCCTCGCCGTCGCCGTACGTCATGCAGAAGCAGTCGTCGTCCCAGAAGGCGTTGACGTAGCTCTTGCCGTAGTGCACGCGGGACGAGGCGCCCTTGCCGTCGCCCTTGATGCCGCTGCGGCCGTGCACGGTCTTGTAGTAGTCCCAGGTCACGGCCGCGCCGTAGTGGGCGTCGACGGCGGCGGTCTGCGGGTTGTCCGGCTTGCCGGTGCCCCACTTGTCGTCCTCGTCCGTGAAGGCCTTGCCGTCACCGGACTCGCCGTTCTCCAGGTTGGTGGTCTTGTGACCACCGCGCTCCTTGTCGGTCAGCGTGAAGCCGCTGCCCTCCTTGGAGGTGCCCAGGTCGACGCTGCCGCTGTACTCGCTCTCGCCCTTGCCGGTACGGATGTCGTCGTACTGGAACAGCTTCTTGCCGCTGTTGGCGTCGGTGATGACGTGCATCCGGCTCGGCGTGCCGTCCTTCTTCACGCCCTTGACGACGGTGTCGTAGGCGAGAGCCGGGGTGCCGGAGGCGGCCCAGACGACCTTCTTGGGCGCCTGCGCGTCGGCCTTCTTCGCGCTGAGCGACTTGACCGCGAGGCCCTGGGCCGACTTCGCGGCGGCCGTCGGGGCGATCTTCGCCGTGGTGGAGGCCACCTTGACCGGCTTCTCGGTCGACTTGGTGGTGCTCTTGACCGCGCCGCCCTTGGCGGTGTGCACGATCAGGTCGCCGCCCAGCACCGGCAGGCCGGCGTAGGTGCGGTCGTAGCGGGTGTGCGTGGTGCCGTCGGCGTCCTTGATGACGTCCTTGACGACCAGCTTCTCCTGCGCGCCCAGGCCCAGTTCCTTGGCGGCCTGCGCCTTGGTCGCGCTCGCGTCGCGCAGCAGTTCCGCGCGGTGCGAGGCGGTGAGCTTGAGGGGCGAACCGTCCGCGGTGGGGGTCTGGGCGGGGGAGGCGCCGGCGGTACCAGCGGTGATGCCGGCGGCCACGAGGGCCGCGACGGCGAACGAGGTACCGATGACGCGGGTCTTACGGGATATGCGGGGGGTCACGCGTGCTCCTTCAACTTTGCCAAGTGGTGGGGGTGCAAAGCGATGCGGGTGTGACGTGCGTTCGGGAAGACTGCCATTCGAACGCGTTCATGTCAGGAGGGTGTTCGAGTATTGGCTGAAAATTGTCCGTAGAGAGGTGCGCGCCGTTCGCATAACGGAGCTGGGCGCCGCCCCCGGATATCAGGGGACGACGCCCAACGTGCTTGCCTCGTATGTCAGTTGTGCGGTGGCGTGATCTATGACCCGCCTATGTCACACAGAAGTGACGGCTGAGTGCTGCCTCCCGGTCAGAAGGTCAGCTTCCAGCCGTTGATGTAACCGGTGTCCTGGGAGTAGACGTCCTGCACCCGCAGCTTCCAGGTGCCGCTCGCCTTCTCCGAGGAGGCGTTGACGGTGTACGTGGTCTTCACGTTCGCCGCCGAGTCGAACGCGCTGGCGTTCTTCAGCCGGTAGGCCGTGCCGTCCGGGGCGATCAGGTCCACGACCAGGTCACCGCGGTAGGTGTGCACGATGTCCACGCCGACCTTCAGCGTGCTCGGTGCGTTGCCGGTCCGGCCGACGTTGATCGGCGAGGTGACCGCCGAGCCCGCGTCCGGGATCTGCACATCGGCGGCGTTCTCGAAGACATTGCCGCCGCCGGCCGCGTTGACCGTCCAGGTGAAGGCGGTGGTGCCGGTCTTCTTCGCGGCGTCGGTGACCGTGACCGTCACATTGCTGGTCCCGGCCGTGGTCGGCGTACCGGAGATCAGACCGGTGGTGGCGTTGAGCGACAGCCCGGCGGGCAGCCCGGTCGCCGCGTACGACAGTGCGCCCGCGGTGCCGCTGGTCGCCTTGATCTGGAGGCTCGCCGCCTGGCCCACGGTGCCGGTCTGGTTGCCCGGGTTGGTGACGGTGACGCCGCCGCCGTCCGGGACGCGGGCGCCGACGTTGACCGCCGCCCAGGTGTTGGCGACCGTGTTGTACGAGGCGCTGCCCTCACCGAAGAGGTCGGCGGCGGCCTTGAGGGTGGCGGTGCGGGCGGCCGCGTAGTTGGTGTTGGCGCTCATGTACTGGCTGAGTGCCTTGAACCAGACCTTCTCGGCGTTGGCCCGGCCGATGCCCGGGACCGGCAGATTGTCGGAGGTCGGGCTGTCGTAGTGGACGCCGCCGATGTCCTTCGGGCCGCTGCCCTCGGACAGCAGGTAGAAGAAGTGGTTGGCGACACCGGACGAGTAGTGCACGTCCTTGTTGCCGACGTTGCTCGACCAGTAGTCGGCCGACGCACCGTCCTTGGACGGCTTGTCCATGTAGCGCAGCGGGGTGCCGTCGCCGTTGATGTCGATCTTCTCGCCGATGAGGTAGTCACCGGGGTCGGAGGTGTTGTTGGCGTAGAACTCCACCGCCGTACCGAAGATGTCGGAGGTCGCCTCGTTGAGGCCGCCGGACTCACCGCTGTAGGTGAGGTTGGCGGTGGCCGCGGTGACACCGTGCGACATCTCGTGGCCGGCCACGTCGATGGCGGTCAGCGGGGCGGCGTTGCCGCTGCCGTCGCCGTACGTCATGCAGAAGCAGCCGTCGTCCCAGAAGGCGTTGACGTAGCTGTTGCCGTAGTGGACGCGGGAGTAGGCGCCGACGCCGTCGCCCTTGATGCCGCTGCGGCCGTGCACGTTCTTGTAGTAGTCCCAGGTCTCCTGGGCGCCGTAGGCCGCGTCGACACCGGCCGTCTGGGCGTTCTGCGGGGTGCCGTCGCCCCAGGTGTCGTCGGCGTCGGTGAACAGCGAACCGGTGCCGGACGAGCCGTGCTTGAGGTCGTACGTCTTGTGGCCGCCGCGGGTGGCGTCGGTCATCGAGAAGTTGGGCGCCGAGCCCGAGGTCCCGAGGGTGACCTTGCCGCTGTACTCGCTGTTGCCGATGCCGGTCTTGATCCCCTGGTACTCGAAGATCTTGGCGCCGGTCGTGGCGTCCGTGATGACGTGCAGCTGGCTGGGGGTGCCGTCGTCCTGGAGCCCGCCGACCACCGTCTCGTACGCCAGCAGCGGCTTGCCGTCGGCGACCCAGACCACCTTGCGCGGGGCCTTCGCGGCCTCGGTCTTCTCCGAACCGCGGGCCTGCGCCGCCTTGACGGCCTTCGCCTCGGCCGTGGCGGGCTTCACCTTCGCGGTGGTGCTCGCGACCTTCAGCTGGGAGCGCACGGCCTTGGTGACGCCCTTGAGCGTGCCGCCCTTGCTCTCGTGCACCACGAGGTCACCGCCGAGGACGGGCAGTCCGTCGTAGGTGCGCTCGTAGCGGGTGTGAAGGGTGCCGTCGACATCCTTCGAGACGTCCTTGACGACCAGCTTTTCCTTCGCGCCGAGCTTCAGCTGCCGCGCGGTCTCGGCGGTGGTGGCGCCGGCTGCCCGTATCAGCTCCGCACGCTGGGACGGGGACAGCTTGGCCGGCAGGGCGCCGGGATCGGGGGTGGCATGCGTGCTGCCCGGCCGCGGGGCGGCCGCGGTGCCGGTACCGGCCTGAACGCCGACGGCCAGCATCGCCGTGACGGCGACGAGTGCACCGGTCGCGACGGCGCGTCCATGGGGGGTGCGTCTCACACTGACTCCTTCTGCGGTGGCCGCCACGTGACGATGCGGCCGAGGGGGACCGGGCGGCGAAGCGGCCGTCCGGGCAGAGCGAGGCAGAACTCTTGGAGCGTGTGGGGGGAGACGTACGTGAGGTGCTGGGTGTTCGGGTGGAACAGGTAGTGCGGGTGGTGCGGGTGGTGCGGGTGGTGCGGGTGGAGCTTCCGGCCGCGGGGAGTGGTGCTGTGGGGCCCGTGCGGCGGTTGCCGGGAAGAGTCCCACCGTCAGCGGCTTGTTGTCAGGCTCCGTTCAACTAATTGGCCGGAAACCGTCCGTTGCCCGAAATCGGTGTCCGGAAGCCGGACGGGGCGCTGAACGGCCGTTCGGGCCGGGCCGGACGCACCGGCGAGTACGGACCGGCCCGTACGGACGTCTCCTACGGTCCGGCTGCGGGAGACCTACGGCCTCCAGCCCCTAGCTGTGCCACGAGTGCCACAGGGCGGCGTAGGCCCCGTTCGCCGCCACCAGGTCGTCATGGGTGCCGAGTTCGGTCAGCCGGCCCTCCTCCATGACGGCCACCCGGTCCGCGTCGTGGGCGGTGTGCAGACGGTGCGCGATGGCGATGACCGTACGGCCCGTCAGGACGGCGGCCAGGGCGCGCTCGGTGTGCCGGGCCGTCCGCGGGTCGAGCAGCGCGGTCGCCTCGTCCAGGATCACCGTGTGCGGATCCGCCAGCACCACACGGGCCAGAGCCAGTTGCTGGGACTGGGAACCGTCCGGGCGGTGGCCGCCGGCGCCCAGCTCGGTGTCCAGGCCGGCCGGCAGCTCCGCGGCCCAGTCGGCCCCCACGGCGGCCAGCGCGGCCCGCAGCGCGGTGTCCCCGGCGTCGGGCGCGGCGATCTGGAGGTTGTCCCGGAGGGTGCCCAGGAAGACATGGTGCTCCTGGGTGACGAGGACGACCTGCCGGCGCAGCGCCGCCGGGTCCAGCGCGGCGACCGGCACCCCGCCGACCGTCACCGAGCCGTGGCGCGGGGCGTCGATCCCGGCCAGCAGCCGCCCCAGGGTGGACTTGCCGGCGCCCGAGGGGCCCACCACGGCGAGGCGTTCACCGGGGCGGACGGTCAGGTCCACACCGTGCAGGACATCGCGGTCCGCTGCGGGGCTCCCGCTCCCGGCCCCGTAGGCGTAGTGGACGGCGGCGACCTCGATGCGGTCGTCGGCGGGGAGGGCGGGGGAGGGCTCCGCGGACGGGTGCGGGAGCAGGGCCGCGGGGGCGGTCCGGGTCCGCGGGGCCTGGCCCAGGCCCTCGACACGCGCGAACGCGGCGCCGCTGCTCTGGAGTTGCTCGGCCCGGAACAGGATCGTCGCCAACGGCTCGGACAGCTGCCGCAGATACAGCGCCGCGGTGATGACCACGCCCAGGCTGATCCCGCCGTGCCCGTGCAGCGCCCCTCCGACGAGCAGCACGCCGACCACCGGGACGACATAGGCGACGTCCACGGCCGGCAGCAGCACACTGCGCAGGAACAGCGTGCGGGTGCGGGTGCGGCGGCAGTGCTCGACGGCCTGTTCGCTCGCCGCCGTCCGGCGCTCCTGGAGCCCCAGCGCCTCGACGGTCCGGGCACCCGCGGCGGTGGCCGCCAGCAGCTCGGCGAGCGCCGAGGTCGCCGCGCCCTCCGCCAGATACGCGCTGTGCGCCCGGCGCAGATACCAGCGGACCGCGAACACCGCGCTGAACACCCCCAGCCCGCACAGGCCGAGCAGCGGATCGAGCACCACCACCGCACCCAGCAGGAACAGCACCTGCGCCGCGGCCACGCACACCTCGGGCACGGCGTCCCGCAGTGCCTGGGCGACCGAGGTGACATCGGCCGTCCCACGGGCGGTCAGATCGCCGGTACCGGCCCGCTCCACGACGGCGGCCGGCAGCGCCAGCGCCCGGTCCACGTACTGCTCCCGGACCCGCGCCACGGTCCGCTCGCCGAAGCGGTGCCCGGCATACCGGGCGTAGCGCGCCAGCAGCAGCTGCGCCAGCCCGCACGCCAGGATGACCAGCGCCAGCCGGTCCACGGTGTGCACGCCGCCGCCGGACCGCACCGTGTCCACGATCCGGCCGAGCAGCCAGGGGCCGGCCAGACCGGCGCCGGCCGCCAGCGCGTTCAGCGTGAGCATCAGGGCCACGGACCGGCCGTCCCGCCGGACCAGTCGGAGCGCCGCCCGCCGGGTCGTGGCCGGATCGGCCACCGGCAGCGCCGCACCACCGGGCAGCGCGTCCCCGGAGCGTCCGGGCCGGGTGGCGGTCGCCGTCATCACGCGTCCTCCTTGGTCACGGGGGCCTCGGGGCGGGGGTCCGCACCGTCGGTCGTGCCGGTCACGTCCGCGCCGCTCTCTCCCGTGCCGACCTCGTTCACACGGTCCTCGTTCACGCGGTCCTCGTTCACGGGGGCCTCGTGCGTGCCGCTGCCGTTCGTGAGGCTGTCGTCCGTGCCGTCCTCGTCCTCGCCGCGGGCCACCAGGCGGCGGTAGCCGGGCTGTTCGGCCAGGAGCTGACGATGGCTGCCGACGGCGGCGGTCCGGCCGTCGACGAGGAAGTACACCCGGTCGGCCCGGTCCAGCAGCAGGGGTGAGGTACTGGTGACGACGGTCGTACGGCCCGCCCGTGCGTGGTGCAGCCGGGCCGCGATACCGGCCTCGGTGTGCGCGTCCACCGCCGAGGTCGGCTCCACCGCGAGCAGCACCTCGGGGTCGGCCAGCAGCGCCCGCACCAGGCGCAGCCGCTGCCGCTGTCCGCCGGAGAGATTGCGGCCCTGCGCCTCGACCGCCGAGTCGAGCCCGTCCGGCAGCCCGCGGACGATGTCCTCGGCCAGGGCGGTCCGGACGGCCCGGCCGATCGCCTCCTCGGTCCGGTCCCGGCGCCCGCCCACCACCTCGCGCAGCGTCCCGGCGAACAGGTCGGCCTCGTTGTCCGCGACCAGGATCCGGTCGCGGACCTGCGGCAGCGGGATCTCGTCGAGACGTACCGCGCCCCAGGTGGCGGCCGAATCCGCGAACCGGCCCAGACGGTCGACCACCGCCGCCGACTCGCCCGGCCGGGCGGTGGCCAGCGCGGTCAGCAGACCGGGCACCACCTCGACACCCGACACCGGATCCCGCAGCACGGACGCGGCTTCGGGGGCGTCCCCGGCCCCGCTCCCGGCCGCATCCCCGGCCCCGTTCACGGTCTTGCTCCCGGCCGTGGCCCCGGAGCCGTCCGCGGTATCCGGCTCCAGCCGCAGAAACCGGACCACCCGCCGGGCGGCGACCAGCCCGCGGGTGAGGTCGTAACCGCCCTCGATGAAGAACGAGACCGGCACCACCAGCGCCGCCGCGTATCCGTAGACCGCCACCAACTCACCGACCGTGATGGCCCCTTGGGCCGCCATCCTGGCCGCGAGCCAGGTCACCGCGGCCAGGAACAGTGTCGGCAGGCCGACCCCGAGGGCCTGCACCCAGCTCGTCACCGCACCGACCCGGTAGCCCTCGTCCCGCAGCTCCCGCGCCTCGCGCCGGTGACGGTCGGCGAACACGTCCTTGCCGCCCAGGCCGTTGAGCACCCGCAGCCCGCCGACCAGGTCCGTCAGCCGGGCCGCCAGACCGCTCTGCCGCTCGCGGTAGCGCGATTCGGCTCCCTGTAACCGCCCCAGCAAGGGCCCGACCAGCAGTGCGAGCAGCGGGACGCCCAGCAGCACCACCCCGGCCAGCAGCGGCGAGACGGTCAGCAGCAGCACGGCGACGACCCCGTAGGCCAGCACCCCGCCGACACCGGGCCCGGTCATCGTCAGCGTCTGGCTGATCACCCCGACATCGCCGATCCCGATCGTGACGACCTCCCCGGCCGTCACCTTGTGGGGCAGCGCGGCCCCCAGCCGCAGGGTCTGCGCCACGATGACCCGCACCGTACGGAAGGTGGCGTCCATCCGGATCCTGGTCATGGTGCGATGCCGCATGACCGCCAGCCAGGCGTTCGCCACCCCCACCGCGAACAGCACCGCCACCCAGCCGAGCAGCACCGGCATCCGGCCCGGCACCAGCCCCTCGTCGATGGCCCGGGACAGCACATAGGGCGGCAGCATCAGCCCGACCATCCACAGGCTCCCGTAGGTGGCGCCCGCCGCCACCCGCCCCCGCTGGCTGACCACCAGCCACCACACATAGCGTCCGGCACTTCGGTGGTCGGGGATTCCCGGCCCCCGTGCGGTCTCGGTCCTCATGGCGCCCCCTCGCGTCGTTGCCGCCCTACCCCACGCTGTCCCGCCACGCCTGGTGCAGCCGCGCGAACCGGCCCCGGGCGGCGATGAGTTCGTCCGGCGGGCCGTCCTCGACGATCCGGCCGCCGTCCATCACCAGGACCCGGTCGGCGATCTCGACGGTCGAGAGGCGGTGGGCGATCACCAGGGCCGTACGGCCCTCCAGGACAGTGTCCATCGCGCGCTGCACGGCGCGTTCGCCGGGTATGTCCAGGGAGCTGGTGGCCTCGTCGAGGATGAGCACCGCCGGGTCGGCGAGCAACGCCCTTGCGAATCCCACCAGGTGGCGCTGGCCAGCGGAGATGCGGCCGCCGCGCTTGCGGACATCGGTGTCGTAGCCGTCCGGCAGGGCGGCGATGAAGTCATGGGCGCCGAGGGCCTTCGCGGCGCGTTCGATCTCCTCGCGGGTGGCGTCCGGGCGGCCGAGGGCGATGTTGTCGGCCACCGTGCCGGAGAACAGGAACGCTTCCTGAGCTTGTTCTTTATCTACCAAGATCTTCCAGGCTTGCCGATGGCCTTGAGGCTCTCGGGGCGTTTGACGGTCTTGCCGACGTCGTAGCGGGGTGCCCGGTGCCTGTTCTTGGCGCCGGGTGGCCGTCCGGGGCCGGCTCCTCGGGGTTTGGGAACACGGGTCGGGCAGGACGCGCCGTTCTTGCCTCGGATCCGGACATGGAGATCGTCGCCGAGGCTGGTGACGGACACGAGGCCGTGGAACTGGTTCGGCGTCACCGCCCTGCGGTAGCCGTGCTCGATATCCGTATGCCGGGGCTGAACGGCATCGACGCGGCGGCGGAGATCCGCAGCACCGCGCCCAGCACAGGCGTCGTCATGCTGACGACGTTCGGTGAGGACGGCTACATCCTGCGAGCACTCGGTGGTGGCGCGACCGGCTTCCTGGTCAAATCGGGCGAGCCCGAGGAACTGATCACCGGGGTGCGGGCGGTGGCCGACGGCGCCGCCTATCTGTCACCGAAGGTCGCGTCCCGGGTCGTCGCACACCTCGCCGCGACGGGCGCGGGCACCCTGGCTGGCCGGCGCTCCGCCGCCCGCGTCCGAGTCGACTCCCTGACCGCCCGGGAACAGGAGGTACTGGCCTTCCTCGGCAGTGGGCTGTCCAACGGGCAGATCGCCCGGCGTTTGCATGTGGTGGAGGGGACCGTGAAAGCCCATGTGAGTTCCATCCTGGCGAGGCTGGGCGTGGACAACCGCGCTGCTGCCGCGGTCGTTGCCCACGAGGCCGGGATCGTTCCTGCGCCATCCCAGACGTGATGCCGTCCGCTGAGCCAGCGGCAGGACCGTGAGCAGTACGGCCACCACCACGGTGGCGCCGAGGATCGCGCCAGCGAGTACATCGTGCGGATAGTGGACGCCCACCAAGACACGCAGCAGCGCGGCGGCCCCGGCCAGCGGCAGCGTGGCTGCGGCAAGGTGCGGCCGAAGCACGGCCATGCCGACGGCCATCCCGGCGGCCAGGGTTGCGTGGTTGCTCGGGAAGGACCAGTCTCCCGCGCCAGGGCATTCCGCGATGAGGTTGGCCCCCGTGCGCAGCGCGCGGCAAGGTCGCTCCTCGTCCACCACCAGCTTCACTGCTTCGCTCACCGCGTAGGCCGTGGCGGTGCCGCAACCGGTCAACACCGATCCGGCGGCCTCTCGTAGATCTTTGCGGCGGACTGCTGTCCACCACGTCCAGGCCAGCAACATTCAGCCGGCCAGCTCTGATCTTCTCTCGTGGTTCTTGTTCCATGGGGCCTGAACGTAGAAGCGGAGACAGCCAGGAACCCGAGCCGAACGGCAACAGCGACCCCTGCCGATCGTCGGGGTTGACGGATACGGAAACCCTCTCCCACAGCGCCGGACGGCCATCCTGATCGAGGCCGCGAAGTCCGCTAACACTCGTGTGCTGAAGGCGCGGGGAGAACGATCACGGTCGGGTTGTCGCTGCCGGAAGAGCCGTGACACGGGGCTGGGCTCCGGCAGATCGAGCCACGGAGCCCAGCCGTTGGCGCTGGTTGTCTGGACGCCGCGCTCGCCTTTGTCGCTGTCGATGGCCCGTGCGACGGCCGTCCCGGCGACTACAGGTGGCCGCCGCCGTCGATGACGATGACGGTGCCGGTGCTGAGCCGCAGGGATGTGACGGCGCCGATCAACGAGCAGGCCACGTCGTCCGGGTCCGCGGCGACCTGGAGCGGCGCCGACGCGGCCTGGGCCCGGACGGAGGCCGGATCGCGGCCGGGGACGAAGCCTGTGTCAACCGCTGCTGGCGAGAGGTTGAAGACGCGCACCTGTGGGCCGAGTACGCGCGCCAGGGAGGTGGTCATGACGTCCAGGCCCGCCTTGGCAGCGCAGTAGGCAATGCTGCTTCCCAGCCCCGTGAAGCCAGAAATCGAGGAGATGTTGGCGATGACCGCGTCACCGGAGGCGCGTAGGAGCGGGGTGAACGCGCGAATCACCGAGAAGGTGCCCCGTACGTTCACTGTCAGAATCCGGTCGAATTCCGCGTCCGTCATTCCTTCGAGGTCAACGTGGTCAACCTGTTTGGTTGTGCCAGCAGAGTTGACCAGTACATCCACCGCACCGTGGCGGTCGGAGATGTCGGCGACGGCTCTGCGGATGGCGGTGGAGTCGTCGAGCGGAATGTGTACTGCACTGTGCCCTTCACCGGGAAGGGCGGCAACGAGATCGTTTGCCCGGCTGTCGCCGGAGTTGTAGCCGACGACCACGCCGGCTCCGGCCTCGGCGAGGCGCCGTACGCAGGCGGCCCCGATACCGCTGTTGCCGCCGGTGACCACAGCCACCTTGCCGGTCAGATCGAAGAAATCAAGGCCACCCGTGCGCACTTCGGCCATGAGTACATCCTCGCTTCAACAGGTGCACCGTCATAGAAATGTTGCACGCTATCAAGAAGGCCATCAGCAGGCAACGGGTAAAGGCGCAACGGTGAAACTGGCCGGATCGGGCCACGGAATCGGTTTCTCCATTTCATCCCGCTGGCCGGACGGCAGGCGTCTCATCATGATGGATCGCACTGATCAGACTTCAGTACACGTCCTGGCGTCGGAGGTGTCCGCAGAAGGATCAGGCCATAGCGCCGGACGAGCGTTTGCCTCTTGCTGACGAGGCGCAGAACCGAGGAGAAACCCCAGAGCGGTCGCATGCTCACACCCAGGCGGATACAGGCGAGCGCACGGGGGGAGCACCGCAGGCGCCAAGGCAATTGCAAGGTCAGTAATCGCCCCAACTTCATGGGAGTGATAGTGAGCTTCTCGCCCGCGCAGTCGTACCAGTGGACCGGCCGGGTCCTTCAGGCGTTGCGCCGAAGTCTTCTCGATCACGAATTCCTGGAGATTCTTCCCGCGCTACTGTCCTCCCAGGACGAGCCGGGCGCCCGGCACTCGATTGCGGTCTTGGGGGACCGGGCGCGCCCGCAGGTGAAGGACGAGTACGGCCGGGTTTCGGTGGAAGGGAAGTGGGCCTACCACCTGCCCGTGAGCCATTCGGTGGAAAAGCAGATGGCTCTTGAGTATGCGGACCGGGTCTACTGCGTCACTCCTTGCCTGCGTCTCCTCATGGACGGCGAGGCGACATCGGGCAGGCATCTGTACACCTTCTTTCAGGTGGTGGTCGAGTGGCGGACTGCGGACGCGAATGAGGTGTTCACCGTCACTGAGAACATCCTCGGCGGGCTTGCTCACTATCTGGCGCCGATCCTCCCGGAGGAGGGGCGCGGGGCTGCCGAGCGCCTGGCCGGTTTGCAAAGCGGGCCTTACCCGCGGATTTCCTTCGCCGAGGCGCTCACTCTTGCCGGGCGAGAATCACAGGAGCCGCAGAACGCCGATCTGACCCATGATGAGGAGCGGATTCTCACCGAGAAATTCACTTCGCCCTTCTGGATACATCGCTATCCGCTCGGTGTGCGCGACTCGCTCTACCAGCAGGGTGAAGACGGGCTCCAGGAGACCTACGATCTGATGTTGCCCGCCGGGCACGGTGAACTTGCCACGGGAGGGCTCCGGCCGAAGGACGAGACCGAGATCTCCGAGCAGTCCCGGTTGCTCGGCGGTGAGCCGAACCGCGTGTACGCGGCATGGAAGAAACGATCCGGGATACAGACAGCCGGGTTCGGGCTCGGCCTGGAACGGCTGGTACGGCACTGCGCCGGGGCGGACAGCGTCCTGGAACTCCTCGCGGCCCACGATTCCGGCCCGAACCGACGCATCGGGGCAGGCGAGTAGACGTGGGATCTGTGTACCCCTTCCAAGAGTGACCGGAGAACCGAGTGACGGTGACCTTCCACTGGTTCCTGCCCACGTACGGCGACAGTCGGCACGTGGTGGGCGGCGGCCACGACGTTACCGCCGGCAGCAAAAAGGAGCAGCGGCCCGCCACGGTCCGCTACCTCACGCAGATCACCGCCGCAGCCGAACAGCTGGGCTTCGACGGTGCGCTCACCCCGACCGGTGCCTGGTGTGAGGACGCCTGGGTGACCACCGCCATGCTTGCGCGCGAAACGGAACGCCTCAAGTTCATGGTCGCCTTGCGGCCGGGCTTCGTCTCCCCGACTCTCACCGCCCAGATGGCCGCTACCTTCCAGCGGCACTCGGAGGGCCGGCTTCTCCTCCACGTCGTCACCGGTGGTGAGAGCCACGAGCAGCGCGCCTACGGTGATTTCCTGGACAAGAACGCCCGGTACGCCAGAACTGGCGAGTTCCTGGAGATCGTCCGACGGCTATGGGGCGGCGAGTCTGTTGACTTCAGCGGATCGCACCTGCGAGTTGAGGGCGCCCGGCTCGGCCGACTACCCGACCCGGTGCCATCCGTCTACTTCGGCGGATCGTCGCCGGCGGGAATCGAGGTGGCCGCACGCCACAGCGACGTCTACCTGACATTCGGGGAACCACCCGCGCAGGTAGCGGAGAAGCTGGCCCGCGTACGCGCACTTGCCGCACGCGCCGGGCGGCGAATACGTTTCGGTATTCGGCTTCATGTGATCACCCGGGACACTACCGAGCAGGCGTGGGCCGAGGCCCGGCGGCTGCTCGAAAGTTTCCCCCCAGAGGCGATCCGATCGGTCCAGGCGGGTCTGCATGACAGCGAATCGGAAGGCCAGCACCGGATGCTCGCGCTGCACGGTGGACGCGCCGACGCCCTGGAGATCACGCCCAACCTGTGGGCCGGCATCGGCCTGGTCCGTGGCGGAGCGGGCACGGCTCTGGTGGGAGAGCACCGGGAGGTGGCCGCCAGGATCATTGAGTACCACCGGCTCGGCATCGACGAGTTCGTGCTCTCAGGAATCCCGCACCTTGAGGAGGCGTACTGGTTCGGTGAAGGCGTCCTCCCGCTACTCGCCCAGGCGGGTCTCTGGACCCACCCGTCCCGCAGCTGACTATCTGCGGCGGCGACCAGGGTGCTGAACGTTTCGGAGTCCTCGGGCACGAGGACCGCCAGCTCCTCGCGGAGCGCGGGGACGAAGACGAAGCGGGCGGTGTGGTACTTCGTCGCGCATTTCCCGCTGCGGGTGCGGCAGGCGCTCCCGGCCATGGACTTCGTACTTCGGGCATTCGTTTCCTAAAGCGAGGCACTGACAACGCTCACCCGGATTTCGGCCGAGGAGCCGCTCTGCGCCGCCGCGCCGTATGCCTCAGTCCGGCACCGCCCGGAACAACAGCACCGACCGCCCGGCGAGCGTGATCGGCACGCCCGCCGCGTACGGCGCCTCCGCCGCCCCCGGCTGGTCCTCCCGCGCGGTGTCGATGAGGAGTTCGTAGCCGCCGGCCCAGGGCGGCCCGGGGAGGGTGAACGGGCGCGGCCGGTCGCCGGCGTGGAGCACGGCGAGGAAGCTGTCGTCGACGATCCGGATGCCCCGGTCGTCGCGCTGGGAGATGTCGTTCCCGGAGAGGTACATGCCGAGTGTGGCGCCCGGGGTGTACCAGTCCTGTTCGGTCATCTCCGTCCCGTCCGCAGTGAACCAGGCGAGGTCGCGCAGACCGCCCTGCTGATGCGGCCGGCCGGAGAAGAACGCCCGGCGGCGCAGGACGGGGTGGGCGCGCCGCAGGGCGATGAGCCGGGCGGCGAGACCGGCCAGCGGGCGCCACTCCGGGTCCTCCAGGAGCGACCAGTCGAGCCAACTGGTCGCGTTGTCCTGGCAGTAGGCGTTGTTGTTGCCGTGCTGGGTGCGGCCCATCTCGTCACCGGCGACCAGCATCGGCACCCCGGTCGACAGCAGCAGGGTGGTGAGCAGGTTGCGCAGCTGGCGGTGGCGCAGCGTGCGGACCTCCGGGTCGTCGGTCTCGCCCTCGGCGCCGCAGTTCCAGGACCGGTTGTCGTGGGTGCCGTCGCGGTTGCCCTCGCCGTTGTCCGCGTTGCGCTTGTGCTCGTAGCTGACCAGGTCGCGCAGGGTGAAGCCGTCATGGGCGGTGATGAAGTTGACCGAGGCGTACGGGCGGCGGCCGCCCCAGGCGTAGAGGTCGCTCGATCCGGAGAGCCGGTACCCCAGATCGCGGACATCGTGCTGTGCGCCGCGCCAGAAGTCCCGGACGGTGTCGCGGTAGCGGTCGTTCCACTCCGTCCACAACGGCGGGAAGGCGCCGACCTGATAGCCGCCGTTGCCCACGTCCCAGGGCTCGGCGATCAGCTTGACCCGGCGCAGCACCGGGTCCTGGGCGATCACGGCGAGGAACGGGGAGAGCATGTCGACGTCGTGCATCGAGCGGGCCAGCGCGGCCGCCAGGTCGAAGCGGAAGCCGTCCACGCCCATTTCGGTGACCCAGTAGCGCAGCGAATCGGTGATCAGCCGCAGCACCTGGGGCTGGACGACATGCAGGGTGTTGCCGCAGCCGGTGTAGTCGGCGTAGCGGCGGGCGTCGCCCGCCAGCCGGTAGTAGCCGCGGTTGTCGATGCCCCGGAGGGAGAGCGTCGGGCCCAGTTCACCGGCCTCCGCGGTGTGGTTGTAGACGACGTCGAGGATCACCTCGATACCCGCGTCGTGCAGCGCCCGCACCATCCGCTTGAACTCGCCGACCTGCTGCCCCCGGGTGCCGGTGGCGGCGTATCCGGCGTGCGGCGCGAAATAGCCGAGGGAGTTGTAGCCCCAGTAGTTGCGCAGCCCCCGGCGCACCAGGTGGTCCTCGTGCGCGAACTGGTGCACCGGCAGCAGTTCGACGGCGGTGACCCCGAGCCGGACGAGGTGCTCCAGCGCCGCGGGGTGCGCCAGCCCGGCGTAGGTGCCGCGCAGCCGCTCCGGGATTCCGGGGTGACGCATCGTGAAACCGCGCACATGCAGCTCGTAGAGCACCGAGTCCGGCCAGGGCGTCTTGGGCCGGCGGTCGTCCCGCCATTCGTCGGCACCGCCCTCGCCCCCGGTGTCGTCGCCGACCACGACGCCCTTGGGGACGTACGGCGCCGAGTCCCGGTCGTCGCGCACCGTGTCGGCGAGCTGCTGCTGCGGCCAGTCGCGGACGTGCCCGTACAGCTGGGCGGGCAGCGCGGCCCCCGTGCCGGAACCCTCCGTACGGGTGCCGAAGTCGCCGTCCACGGCTCTGGCGTACGGGTCGAGCAGCAGCTTCGCCGGATTCCAGCGGGCGCCGGACCAGGGGTCCCAGCGGCCGTGCACCCGGTAGCCGTAGCGCTGTCCGGGGTGGACACCGGGCAGGAAGCCGTGCCAGATCTCATGGGTGAGCTCGGTCAGCGCATGGCGCGTCTCGCGCTCCGCGTCGTCGAAGAGACACAGTTCGACCGCCTCGGCGCCGCCCGCCCACAGGGCGAAGTTGGTGCCGGCGATGCCATCGGGGCCGGTGCGGTAGCGGGCCCCCAGGGGGGTGGGGCTGCCGGGACGGATGTCCGCGGGTGGGGCGAGTGGTTCGTCCGCCACTGCCTCCTGCTCGGGTGCGCTCGACACGTGCCCGCCTCCTGCGGCTCATGGCTCGGTCGGGCGGTGGGTCCCGGCATGGTGGTGCCCACCAGCGTGTGCTGGGGAGTCCCGGCCGTGCAGGTGTCCGCCCTCCCCGTTGTTCTTCCCGCAACCGGGCGTTGCCGCACGCTTCCCGTGGGAGGCTCCGCGCACCGCGCCGTTCCGCCGATGACATCCCGTTACGCGGCATACGTCCCAACCCGGGCATCATCCCGCACAATGCGGTATATGACCGCCCATCAGCAGGACCGAGCAGGGGACCGAGCGAAGCGCCGCGGTGGCGCCCGGGTGCGGGGCCGGCTGCCGGACGGGGCGGGGCGCCGGGCGGCCGGCGGCGCGGCGGTGCGGGCGGCCCGCCGCACCCGTCTCGCCCTCGTCGTCCTGGCCGGGCTCACCGGGGCCGCGGCACTGGCCGGCTGCGGGGACCCGGAGGTCTTCACCGGCGGCAAACCACCCTCCCCGGAGGGCACGATCACGGTCGTCCCGCACAACGGCGCGCACGGGGTACGGGCCGACGGGCGGTTCGAGATCCGGGTGCCGGCCGGGCGGCTGGAGCGGGTGGCGGTCAGCCGGACCGGTGACCCCGGCCGGCGGTCCGTCACGGGGCGGATCTCGCCGGACGGCCTGACCTGGCGGCCCGCCCCCGGGCATCTCCGGCTCGGCGCGAAGTACACCGTCGACGCGGTGGCGCTGGACGGCGCGGGCCACCGCTTCGCCCGCCACACCACCTTCACCACCGCCGCCCCCGTCCACCGCTTCGTCGGCCACTTCTCACCCCAGCGCGATGCCACCGTCGGCACCGGCCTGATCTTCTCGATGGTCTTCAGCCGCCCGATCGCCGACCGCGCGGCCGTCGAACGCGCCGTCCGGGTCAGCGCCCGGCCCGGCGTCGCGATCGCCGCCCACTGGTTCGGCCGCCGGCGGCTGGACTTCCGGCCGCGCGACCGCTGGCAGCCGGGCACCGTGATCACCGTGCAGCTGCGGCTGCGCGGGGTGAAGGCGGGGCCGAACGCCTACGGGACCCAGCGCAGAACCGTCCGCTACCGGGTGGGCCGGGACCAGGTCAGCGCCATCGACGCCGCCCGGCACACCATGACCGTGCGCCAGGACGGCCGGGTCGTGGCGGTGCTGCCGGTCACCGCGGGCGACGACGAGAACCCCACGTACAACGGGCGGATGGTGATCCTGGAGCGCCATTCGATGACGCGGATGGACGGCGACACCGTCGGCTTCGGCGGCGAGTACGACATCCCGGACGTGCCGCACGCCATGCGCCTCACCAGGTCGGGAACCTTCCTGCACGGCAACTACTGGGCGCCGCCCGAGGTCTTCGGCGGCGTCAACACCAGCCATGGCTGCGTGGGGCTGAAGGACATCAAGGGCGGCGGCCCGAACACCCCGGCCGGCTGGTTCTTCGGCCACTCGATCGTCGGGGACACCGTGGAGGTGCACAACTCCCCGGAGCGCACGGTCGCGCCGGACAACGGCCTCGGTGGCTGGAACATGCCGTGGGAGTTGTGGCGGGCCGGAACCGCGCTGCGCTGAACGGGAGCCGGTCCGCCGGGACAAGTCCCCCGCACCACCCCCGCACTTGGGACTAAACAGTGACATTCACGGGGAGTTCACTGTCACGTCGGTGTGGTTATCTAACGGCAAGCGCGCGGCTGTCCGCATCCGCGTGCGGGGGACCGCGGGCCGTGCGAGGGGAAAAGGGGCCAGTCGTGAACGTCCAGCCGAATTCGGGGGTGCCGGCTCGCCGGCGTCGGTGGCCGCACAAGGGCGGCGGCCCGCTTGCCGTCGCGCTCGCCGCCGTACTGCTGCTGGCGACGGGGTGTGGTGGCGATGACGGTGACGGCAAGAAGGCCGGCAAGGCGGGCGGGGACAAGGACGCCTCGCAGGCCGCCGTGACGATAGCGCCCAAGGACGGCGCGGACGACGTCGCCACCAGCGGCGCGCTGAAGGTGACCGCCCAGAAGGGCCGGCTCAAGTCCGTCAAGGTCAAGGACGGCAAGGGCAATGAGGTCGACGGGAAGATATCGGCCGGCGGCGCCGTGTGGAAGCCGAGCGGCCACCTGGGCGCCTCGACGAAGTACACCGTCGACGCCATAGCGGTGGACGGCCGCGGCCGGGAGGCCGCCGAGCACTCCGGCTTCACCACCCTCGTCCCCAAGAACACCTTCATCGGCCAGTACAGCCCCGAGAACGGCCAGCGGGTCGGCGTCGGGATGCCGGTCTCGATCCGCTTCACCCGCGGTATCACGGCCCCCAAGGCCGTCGAGGACGCCATCAAGGTCAGCGCCGAGCCGTCGGTCCCGATCGAGGGCCACTGGTTCGGCAACGACCGGCTCGACTTCCGCCCCGAGAAGTACTGGGCGCCCGGCACCAAGGTCACCCTCAAGCTCGACCTCAACGGTGTCGAGGGCCGGCCCGGTGTCTACGGCACCCAGGCCAAGGAGGTCTCGTTCACCGTCGGCCGCAGCCAGGTCAGCACGGTCGACGCCAAGTCGAAGCAGATGACGGTGGTCCGCGACGGGAAGACGGTCAAGACCATCCCGATCACCTCGGGCGCGCCGGGTACCGAGACGTACAACGGCAAGATGGTGATCAGCGAGAAGCACCTGGTGACGCGGATGAACGGGGACACCGTCGGCTTCGGCGGGGAGTACGACATCAAGGACGTGCCGCATGCGATGCGGCTGAGCACGTCCGGCACCTTCATCCACGGCAACTACTGGTCGGGCCGCACGGCGTTCGGCACCCGCAACGCCAGCCACGGCTGTGTGGGCCTGTTCGACCAGCGGGGCGGCGGTGACGGTTCCACCCCGGCGGCGTGGTTCTTCCGCAACTCCGTCATCGGCGATGTGGTCGTCGTCAAGAACTCGCACGATGAAACGATCCAGCCGGACAACGGCTTCAGCGACTGGAACCTCTCCTGGGAGAAGTGGAAGGCCGACCAGTAGAACGGCCGGAAGGCGACCGGGCCCGCTGCACTGTGACCGAGTGCACCGGGCCCGGCGTCGTTAACGCGTACTAACCTTCCGGCATGACTGTGAATCTCGAGGTCGCCGACGGCGTCGGCACCATCCGCCTGGACCGTCCGCCGATGAACGCACTGGACATCGCCACCCAGGACCGGCTGCGCGAGCTGGCCGAGGAAGCCACCCGCCGCGACGATGTCCGTGCGGTCGTCATCTGGGGCGGGGAGAAGGTGTTCGCGGCCGGCGCGGACATCAAGGAAATGCAGGTCATGGATCACGCGGCGATGGTCGTGCGGTCCAAGGCGCTCCAGGACGCGTTCACCGCCGTGGCCCGGATCCCCAAGCCGGTGGTCGCCGCGATCACCGGCTATGCGCTGGGTGGCGGCTGCGAGCTGGCGCTCTGTGCCGACATCCGGATCGCGGCCGACAACGCCAAGCTCGGCCAGCCGGAGATCCTGCTGGGGCTCATCCCCGGCGCCGGCGGCACCCAGCGGCTGGCGCGGCTGGTGGGCCCGTCCAAGGCCAAGGACCTGATCTTCACCGGCCGTCAGGTGAAGGCCGACGAGGCGCTCACCCTCGGGCTGGTCGACCGGGTGGTCCCGGCCGCCGAGGTCTACGAGCAGGCGCACGCCTGGGCCGCGCGGCTGGCGGCCGGCCCCGCGCTGGCGCTGCGGGCCGCGAAGGAGTCCGTGGACGCGGGCCTGGAGACCGACATCGACACCGGTCTCACCATTGAACGCAACTGGTTCGCGGGGCTGTTCGCGACCGAGGACCGGGAGACCGGCATGCGCAGCTTCGTCGAGGAAGGTCCGGGCAAGGCCAAGTTCCGCTGAAACAGCTGGTGTTGACGGGGCATCTGAGGTTTGGCCGGGACCTGATGCCCCTTGTGGGGGAATGATGCACACCTTAATTACGCCTTAAGGCAACCTTGTTGAGGCTTGCCGCCCGCTCTGCGGATGCCGGGCGTTGTCGCAGGTCAGCAGGTGCGACCCGGAACCTTAACTGCCGTTGGCATATGTCTCGGCGAGGGGATGGAACCGGCGATTCCGGACAGCGGATTCCGTCGGTTCCACCCCCGTGACCGTCAAGTAACAGCCATGATGGGGGGCATGGCGGGCCTCGAAGGAATGGAGCAGCCGCGGCCGCGGAGTGAACCGGCCGCCGCAGGACGGGGCATCCCCGGCGCGGACCGGGACCAGGCCCCGGCTCCCCGCAGACCGGTGTCCGCGGCACCCGAACCGGCCGGCGACCCGGCCCTCGGTGAGGTCCGGCTCCCCTCCCGCCCCCAGTCCGCGGGTATCGCCCGCCGGCTCACCGCCGCCGTCCTCCTCAAGCAGTGGTCCCTGACGCCCCAGCTCGCCGAGCACGCCGTGCTGCTGGTCTCCGAGCTCGTCGGCAACGCCGTACGGCACACCGGCGCCCGCACCTTCGGGCTGCGGATGCTGCGCCGCCGTGGCTGGATCCGCATCGAGGTGCGCGACCCGTCCCGCGGCCTGCCGTGTCTCATGCCGGTCCAGGAGACGGACCTCAGCGGCCGCGGTCTCTTCCTCGTCGACACGCTCTCCGAACGCTGGGGCGTGGATCTGCTGCCCCGCGGCAAGACCACCTGGTTCGAGATGCGGATCGCCGACCGCTGAACGCCGGTTCCGCGGCCCCGGCCCGGCCGGGCGGTCCGCGACAGGCGCCGGGGTCCGGCGGTGCTCCGTTCGTGCGGCGGCGATCCGTAGGATGGGTTGTTCATGCTCGCGAGGTACGGAGAGGGAGGGACATGCACCCTGTGCGCCGGTCGGCCGCGCTGACGCTGCTGCTCCTCCTCACCGTCACCTTCGGGCCGCTGCTGTGCCGGATCGGCGGCGACCAGGCCTGGCTTGCGGGCCGAGCGGCGACCGCCGCGGCGGACTGGCGGGCGGGCGACGCGACGCCCGCGGCCGCCCCGGACACCACCGGCCCGGACACCGGCCCGGCCACCACCGGCCCGGCGGACGGAACCTCCGCCGCGCGCCCGGCCGCCGCGCACCACGCCCCCCGGCTCGACCCCGACGCCCCGCTCGCCGTCGCCCACGCGCCCAAGAGGTGCTCGGACCGGCATGCCCCTGGGCCCGACGAGGGCGCCCCGCTGCCCGCACCGCACCGCGGTGAGCCCCTTGCCCCCGCCGCCATCGGCCCGGGGCCGCTCGCCGTGGATCTGCCCGTGCAGTGCGCGCTGGCCCGGCCACCGACGGACAGCGCGTCCGTCATCGACCACACCGCGCTCCTCCCCGTACTGCGGATATAGGCCGCCGCCCCGACGCACACGGCCCGCATTCCCCCTCCGTACGTCTGGAGCTTCCGCATGCCCGTTTCCGCCTCTCCCACCCGCAAACTGGCCGCCATCGGCGCGGTCGTGGCCCTCGTCGTCGCCCTGATCGCCATCGCGATCGCCGTCGGCTCGTCCGTCGAGGGCGACCGCGACACCGGCCGCACCGACGCACCCGAGGCCGCCGCCTCCACCGATCCCCAGGAGGACCCCGCCCAGCAGAAGATGTTCGACGACCTCGCCGAGCGGACCAGCCGGCGCGCGGACGGCGACCCGCTGGCCATCGGCAAGAAGGACGCCCCGGTGGTCCTCGTCGAATATGCCGACTACCAGTGCTCGTTCTGCGGCCGCTTCACCCGGGAGACCCAGCCCGGCCTGATCAAGAAGTTCGTCGACAAGGGCACCCTGCGCATCGAATTCCGCAACTTCACCGTCTTCGGCGCGCATTCCGAGCGGGCCGCCCGCGCCTCCTGGGCCGCTGGGCAGCAGGGCAAGTTCTGGCAGCTGCACGACGAGCTGTACGCCAAGACCCGTAAGGGCGCGGCGCTCGCCGAGGACAAGCTCGTCGACATGGCCCGGGAGAGCGGCGTGGACGACCTCGACAAGTTCCGTACCGATCTGAACAGCAAGGACGCCGAGCGGGCGCTGAAGAAGGATCAGGACGAGGGCTACCAGCTCGGGGTGCAGTCCACCCCGTCCTTCCTGGTCAACGGCCGTCCGGTGGCCGGGGCCCAGCCCCAGGAGGTCTTCGCCCAGGCCATCGAGGAGGCGGCGGCACGGGCGAAGCACGGCACGGCGGGCAAGGGAGCCGGCAAATGACCGACATCGGCTACCTCGCGGCGTTCCTGGGCGGTGCGCTCGCGCTGCTCAGCCCGTGCAGCGCACTGCTGCTGCCGGCGTTCTTCGCGTACTCCCTGTCCACGCCCGGCCGGCTGGTCGCCCGTACCGGCGTGTTCTATCTGGGACTGGCCACCACACTGGTGCCGCTCGGCGCGGCCAGTACGGCGGCCAGCCGGCTGTTCAACGGCCACCGCGATCTGCTGATCGCCGTCGGCGGCTGGGTCGTCATCGCGATGGGCCTCGCCCAGATCCTCGGCCTGGGCTTCGCCTCCCGGCGCGCCCAGGCCGCCGCCGCGCGGATCACCCCGCGGTCGGCCGTCTCCACCTTCCTGCTCGGCTGTGTCTACGGCCTGGCCGGATTCTGCGCGGGGCCGATCCTCGGCGCGGTGCTGACGGTGACGGCGGTCAGCGGCTCACCGGTCTACGGCGCCTCCATGCTCGCCGTCTACGCGCTGGGCATGGCGCTGCCGCTGTTCGTACTGGCGCTGCTGTGGGACCGCTGCAAGCTCGGCACCCGGGGCTGGCTGCGGGGCCGTGAATTCACCGTCGGCAGGCTGCGGCTGCACACCACCTCGCTGCTTTCCGGGCTGTTCTTCATCGGAATCGGCGTGCTGTTCCTGCGCTTCAACGGGACCAGTGCGCTGCCCGGCATCCTCGACGCGGACAGCGAATTCCAGGCCGAGGAGTGGGCCACGCGGATCGGCAACGGCGTCCCCGACGCCGTCCTGATCGCGGTCGCCGCGCTGGTCGTCGCCGGGGTGCTCGGCCGGTTCGCGCTACGGCCGGAGAAGAAGCAGCGGGACGGTACCGAATAGCCACGCGGGAGCGGGGCCCACCGGGAGACGGTGAGCCCCGCTCCGCGGCCTCAAAGCCACACGTTGTCGTTGACCGAGCCCAGACCCGTACCCGACAGCCGCCGGTGCAGGGCCAGTGCCTGATCCTCGGTCAGCGAGGCGACATGGTCCGCGGCGGCCCGCAGCCGGTCGCCGTGCAGTGCCAGCTCCTCGGCGCGGTCCGGCGGCAGCAGCTCGGGCGCGTCATGGCTCCAGCGCAGCAGCTCGCTCACCACCCGCCGCTTGCCGTGCTGCTGGGTGGCGAGCGCCGGGCGGTCGATGACGTAGCACCACACCAGCTCCTTGAGCAGATCGCAGGCGGCCCGCCGGTCCGCCGGGATCACCAGCTGCGCCCCGTAGCGGATCGCCGCCGGGCCGCCCACCTCCAGCTCGATGCCCCGGGTGAAGTACGAGATCAGGTCCGCGGTGCGGCGATTGACCGCCACCGCGTCCTCATGGCTGCCGCTGTACGGGGCGGGCACCGCCAGCCGCTTGCCGATGTCCTCCATCATCACCAGCGCGGCCGCCCGGTCGAACTCCTCGCCCGCCCGCGCCCGCTTGGCCTGCACATAGTCCAGGAAGCGGCAGGTCTCCCGCTCGGTGTCGCTGCCCGCGGCGCCGTCCGGCGGGAACAGCGCGGCCAGCGGGATCAGGCCCGTGCGATAGAAGTCCTCCACGTCATGGCAGGCGTAGGTGACATCGTCCGCCCAGTCCATGACCTGCTCCTCGACCGGTACGGCGGTGTCCGTACGGCCGGCCCGCACCCAGGAGAACGCCTCCCGGTCGGCGACGTACACGCCCCACTTCACATGCCGCGCCGGATCCTGGTCGACGGGCGCCCGCTCCCACGGGTACTTCGTGGCGGCGTCCAGACAGGCGCGGGTCAGATGCAGCCCGCGGTGGCCCGGGTATTTGTGGGCGGCGAGGAAGGTCAGTACCCGCAGGGTCTGGGCATTGCCCTCGAAGCTGTCGAGGACACCGTCCGCGAAGTGCAGTTCGTCCATCGTGGCGCGCAGCGCCAGCTCACCGGCGTGCCCGAAGGGCGGATGGCCGATGTCATGGGCCATGCACGCCGCCTCGACGAGCGCCGGATTCGGCCCGCCGTACTGCCGCTCCAGCCGCTCCGCCATCCGCCGGCCGAGCTGCGCCACCTTCATCGAGTGGGTCAGCCGGGTGTGGTACGCGCCCAGCTCGGCGCTCGCCACCACCTGGCTCTTGCCGGCCAGCGCCCGCCACTGCGTCGAGTACAGGATCCGGTCGACGTCATGCTCGAACCCGGACCGCTGCCCGTCGTCGGGCACCCGTCGCCGGAGGGAGTGCTGCTCTAGATCCTCATCGCTGTATGTGGCAGGTCGCATGCGCGGATGGTAGTCCTGCCCCGCCCACCGGGGCCGTTCCGGGCCCGCACCCCCACCCGGCTCTAGGTGTACTCGGTCATGACTTTGGTGACAGTCGGCTGATCGGGGGCTGGCCTGCGAGCGCGGTGTGTCGGCGTCGAGTGTTGTAGAAGGTCAGCCACGGCGCCAGGGCCTGGGCTCGTTCGGTGTTGCTGGTGAACACCTGGTGGTATGCCCATTCGGTTTGCAGGGTCCGGTTGAAGCGTTCGACCTTGCCGTTGGTCCAGGGGCAGTGGGGGCGGATGAAGCGCTGCTGGGCACCGAGGTCGGCCACGGCCTGGCGGAATGCGGTGCTCCTGCGGTATGCCCAGGCGTTGTCGGTGATGACGCGTTCGATGCGGTCGATGCCACGGACTGCGAAGAAGGCGGCAGCGCGGGTGAGGAAGCCGGCGCAGGTGTCGGCCTTCTCATCTGCATGGATCTCGGCGTAGGCCAGGCGGGAGTGGTCGTCGACGGCGGCGTGGATGTAGTCGTAGCCGATCCGGGCCTGCTTTTGTGCGTAGGTCTTGCCGGCTTGGCGGCCGTGGGCCCGCCAGCCGCCGCCGTCCGGGATGCGTCCGATCTTTTTGACGTCGAGGTGGACGAGTTCACCGGGCCGGGCGCGTTCGTAGCGGGTGTGGCTGCGGCGTTCGGCTCGGATGGGCTGTCCGGTCAGAGGGTCGCAGGAGGCCAGGCGAGGCATGTGATGGCGGCGCAGGATGCGGCTCACCGTCCGTGCGGGGACGCCGGTTTCGGCAGCGAGGAAGTCCGGCCCCCGTCGGTGGACGCGTCGTGCGCTGAGCACTGCGGCCTCGACGTGTGCGGGAGTACGCCTCGGGCAGGTGTCGGGGCGGCTGGAGCGGTCGTGCAGGCCGTTGAAGCCTTCGGCCTTGAAACGGGCCACCCATCGGTGGGCGCACTGCCGCGAGACTCCCAGCTCCTTGGCCACATGGGCCACCGGACGCCGGTCGTGGACGACACGGCGCACCAGAAGACATCTGCCGTGAAAATTCAGCCGGGCATTAGCGTGGGCCATCAAGACCTCCGGTTGTGGTGAAGACAGGCATCTCCACTACGCCCGGAGGTCTCTTCTTGATCAACTACCGACGCGAGTTACCAACCTCATGGCCGAGTACATCTAGGCGCTGAGGCGTCGCCGCCAGCGCGGATGCGGTCGGGCGTACGGGCGGGCATGCGGAGGGTGGGCGTCCGCCCGGCGCCGGCGGTCGTTGCAGAGCAGGCATTTCCCGTAGCCCGGCGGAAGGGGATCTTCCGGGTCGCCGTACAACGGGTCGACCGCACCGTGCGGATGCAGGGCGCAGCCGGTCGGGCCGGTCTCCGCACCCAGCGAGCCGGCAGCGGTCAGTGCTTGGCGGAGGACGGCGACGAGCTGGTCCGCGTCACGCCGGGTGGGCGCGGACTGCATGGCCGAGGCAAGGTCGGAGGCGGTGGTCAGCGCGGTCTGGAGTTCGCGCAGGTTTGCGTAACCCATGTCCCGGAGCGTAGGCGGACCCACTGACAGTTGATCTTCCGATCGCACTTCGCGGCTTCCCATGGCCGCATGCATGCCCGCTCACACCCACGATTTAGCACCGGGATGGTGACGGTCCCCTAGCCGCGCCATGACAGGACGGGGTGCCGCTGCCGCTGCCGCGGCTCTGCTCCCCCCCCACCCCCGAACCCACCCCCCCGCCCCCTCCCCCGAAGGGGGAGAGGGGGAGGGGGCGGGGGAGAGCTCCGGAGCCCGCGCGACCGGGTCTACGAGCCCGCGGCTGGGTCCCCGAGGCTCCGCGGCCCTACGCCCCCGCGGCTGGGTCCCCGAGGCCCCGCGGCTGGGGTCTCCGAGGATCCGCGGCCGGGCCCCCGGGCCCCCGCGCCCCCGCGCCCCCGCCCTGCCGGGAAGTGACCTCAAGGCGCGATCGGCAGTGCCCGCTTGTGCTCCGTGAGGTGGTAGCGGCGGACGATCGCCTGGGCGGCGGCGTCGTCGACCGGCTCGCCCTCCAGGAAGTCGTCGATCTGGTCGTAGCTCACGCCGAGGGCGTCCTCGTCCGGCTTGCCCGGGTCGAGGGTTTCCAGGTCGGCCGTGGGCACCTTCTGGACCAGTTCCTCCGGGGCGCCCAGGGCCGCCGATACGGCGCGCACCCGGCGCTTGGTCAGCCCGGTGAGCGGTACGACGTCGGCCGCGCCGTCGCCGAACTTGGTGAAGAAGCCGGAGACCGCCTCGGCCGCGTGGTCGGTGCCGACGACCAGGCCGTCGTGCGCACCGGCGACCGCGTACTGCGCGATCATGCGCTGCCGGGCCTTGATGTTGCCCTGGACGAAGTCCTGGTGGTGGGCGTCGCGGAAGATGAGCCCGCCGTCCAGCGCGGCCTGGAGCGCCGCGTCGCTGGCCGGGCGGATGTCGACGGTCAGCTCCCGGTCGGCGCGGATGAACTCCAGCGCCCGCTGGGCGTCCTTCTCGTCCGCCTGGACGCCGTACGGCAGCCGCATCGCGTAGAACGTCGCCTCGTGCCCGGCGGCGCGGGCCCGCTCGACGGCGAGCTGGCAGAGGCGGCCGGTGGTCGTGGAGTCGACGCCGCCGCTGATGCCCAGGACCAGCGAGCGCAGGCCCGTGGAGGTCAGCCGTTCCGTGAGGAAGGTCACCCGGCGCTCGATTTCCTGCTCGGCGTCGAAGGACGCGGTCACCTGGAGATCCCGGGCGATCTCCTGTTGCAGGGCCTTGGGCGCCGGGTCGGTCACGACTGCTCCTCTGGTTCTCGTGCCGCGTCGTGCGGTGGCGGTGACGCGCTGTTCCTGTGCCCCGTACGCAGCGTTTCTCCGCCGCCCGCGTGCGGTGCCTGGCGACGCGAATCGGCGTGCCGGTAGGAAACCTTATGCCGGGTGCGCCCACTTCTTGAGGGCGGCCTTGGTGGAGAAGTCCGCGACGTCCTTGTCCAGCGGGTCGTCGGTGTACTGGTGGATGCGCCACTTCGCCTTGATCCGCGGGTGCCCGGCGGCGACGTAGTCGGCGATCCACAGGCCGTCGGCCGCGTAGGAGGTGGTGTCGTGGTGGAGCCAGAAGTCGCGGTTGCAGTAGAGCATCACCCGGTGCGTGGGCCGCAGCTTTTTCACCTCGCGCAGGAACTGGTCCTTCTGTGCATTGCTCGCATAGGTCCCCTCGCCGGTGCGTTCCCAGTCGCAGGCCAGAATGTCGCCCTGGACCGAGGCGCACTTCTCGACGAAGTATTCCGCCTGGGCGGCGATATTTCCCGGCCACAGAAAGTGGTAGAAACCGACCACGCAGCCCGCTTTACGGGCCTTTGACGCCTGGGCCGACTGGTGCGGGTTGATGTAGGAGCGGCCTTCTGTGGCCTTGACGAAAACGAAGTCCAGCCCCGCGGTGGAATACGAGGTGTTGTAGGAGCTGACATCGACACCATGCAGCATGAGCGGCCTCCTGCCCTCGGACCTGCGGATTCGAAGCGTCAACTGCTCGAAGCGCCAACTGCGTTGCCGTGTTCCGGGCGTTCCGTGATCGGCAATTCGGTGATCCGGTGGTGATCCGGTGCTGTGATCCAGCGATTCTGCGTTCCGTGCGATTCCGTTTCGTTTCCAGCAGTTCAGCATGTTCGCTACCGGGGACGCCAGACAAGAGGCGGGAAGTTCCTTGTGGTGCGGTCAAGTTGAGGCGGGGCCGGTCCCGTCGACCGGACCGGCCCCGCCGCCCGGGGGCGGTCGATTCAGCGCCGCAGGGCGCGTCGCAGCAGCCGTCGTGCGCGGGCGCGGATCCGCGCCATGGCGCGCTGCCGGGCCCGCCGGCCGCGCGTGGACCGCAGTTCCCCGAAGAGGAGCTGATAGCGCTCGGCGATCGGCTCCGGGTCGTAGCGGTGCGAGCTCTCCCGCGCGTTCCCCGCCATCGTGCGGCGCCGCTCGGGGTCCTCGATGAGGGTGAGCAGGGCATCGGTCAGCGCCGGGCCGTCGCCGCGCGGTACCAGCAGCCCGTTCGTACCGTTCTGAATGATCTCGGCCGGGCCCAGCGGGCAGTCGGTGCTGACGACGGGCACCCCGCAGCGCATCGCCTCGACGAGGGTCATGCCGAACGACTCGGCGTCCGAGGCCGAGGCGACGATCGACGCCTTGGCGAACTCCGCCTCGATCGGTGAGCGCGGCCCGGTCAGCTCCGCCTGCCCGCCCAGCCCGAGCCCGTCGATCAGCCCCTGGAGCTGCGCCCGCTCGGCGCCGCCGCCGTGTATCCGCAGCCGCCAGTCGGGGTGCTTGGCGGCGACCCCGGAGAACGCCTCTATCAGCAGGTCGAAGCGCTTGCCGCGGACCAGCCGCCCGGCCGCCGCGATCACCTTCGAGGTGCCCTCGGACAACGGACCGGCCGGTGGGGGCACGATGTTCGGCACCGCCAGCACCCGTACGCCGGGCAGCGGCATCCGTGCGCGGTAGACGGCGGCGTCCGCCTCGGTGGTGGTGACCACGGCGTCCAATGTCCGGTAGTGGCGGGCGAGTTCGGCGCGCAGCCGCTTGCTGTGCGCGTCGTGCCGGAGGTGCTCCTGGGCGATCCGCAGTGCCCCGCGGGGGCCGAACCGGGCCAGGTAGACGTTGATACCGGGCCGGGTGCCGATCAGTACGTCCGCGTCGGTGGTCCGCAGCAGCTCCGCGGCGCGGACATCGACCAGCCGGCTGTACTGGTGGTGCCGCTTCTCGGCGAGCGGGAAGTCCTGCGCGGGCTCACCGAACAGCGGGTCCGCCATGTCTTCGCTGCCGACCCGGGTGTCGACCAGCGGGACCAGCCGCACCCGGGGGTCCACGGTGAACCGTGGGACCTCGCGGTGCCGCAGCATCGAGACGATCTCGACGTCGTGCCGGTCGGCGAGCGCGGCGGCGAGGTTGAGGGTGGTGCGGACCGTGCCGCCGATGGCATAGGCGTTGTGCAACAGGAGGGTGATCTTCATGCGGTGTGGTGTCTTCCCCGAGGTGTGCCGAATCATTCCGACCGGCCGGTACCTGCGCGGCGGGGTGCCGCGACCGGCCCGTCCGGCACGGGGCCACCGTGTCGCCACGGGGTAAGCCGAGGGCGTGGCCCGGGTGAGAGCCCGGTAAGAACCAGAAGTGAGATCCGGGTAAGAAAGCCGCCGCCCCACCGGCCGCCGGTCTTCGCACCGCCGGGCCCTTGGCAGACTTGCGGGGTGACCCATTCCGTACTGCTCGCCGAGGACGACCGCCCCATCCGGACCGCGCTGGAGCGTGCCCTGACCCTGGAGGGGTACCAGGTCACCGCCGTCGCCGACGGCATCCAGGCGCTGGCCGCCGCGCACCGCGAGCGGCCGGATGTGATCCTGCTGGACGTGATGATGCCGGGGATCGACGGGCTCCAGGTGTGCCAGGTGCTGCGGGCCGAGCAGGACCGCACCCCGATCCTGATGCTGACCGCCCGGGTCGAGACCGCGGACCGGATCGCCGGTCTGGACGCCGGGGCGGACGACTATGTGGTCAAGCCGTTCGAGGTCGAGGAGGTCTTCGCCCGGCTGCGGGCGCTGCTGCGGCGGACGACCACGGGCGCGGCCGGGGCGGAGGACGGCGGCGCGCCCGCCGCCGCGGGGACCGGCCCGGACGCCGCCGAGGAGCCCGGTGAGACGGGCGGGGGCGCGGAAACCGGCGGGGCGTACGAGGCCCGGGTGGCGGACAGCGGTGTCGTCGAGGCCGCGGATCTGCGGATCGACGGCCCCTCGCGCCGGGCCTGGCGCGGCGAGCGGGAGCTGGAGCTGACCCGGACCGAGTTCGAGCTGCTGGAACTGCTGGCCCGTAACGCCGGGATCGTGCTGGACCACTCGACGATCTACGACCGGATCTGGGGCTACGACTTCGGGCCCGGCTCGAAGAACCTCGCGGTGTACGTGGGCTACCTGCGGCGCAAGGTCGACGTCCCGGGCAGCCGCCCGCTGATCCACACGGTGCGTGGCGTCGGTTACGTACTGCGGGAGGACTGAGATGTCCGGACCCCCCGACCGCGGCGGGAGCGGTACCCGCGCCGGCCGCCGCCGGCTGTGGGTCCGGCTGTGCGCCCGGCTGCGTTCCTGGCGGCGCGGCGGATCGGCGGCCTGGGTGCGCACCCGCAGGCCCGCCAGTCTGCGCACCGCCTTCGCGGTGGCGTTCGCCGCCGGGGCCGCGGCGGTGACCGTCCTCGTCGGATTCCTCAGCTACGACGCGGCGGCCCGGCTGGTACGGGTCGATGAGAAGTCGGTGTTCTCGCAGGTCGTACGGGATCTGCGCACCCAGGTCCGGGAGAAGCCGTTCTGGCCCGCCGACTACGCGACCGCCGACCCCGACCACGACGGGCCGCGCGACGACCTCACCCGGCCCAGCCGTACCGAGGTGCAGATCCTGGGCGCCGGCGGCCAGATCGTGGAGCGGGGGCGCCCGGCGCTGCCGGCCGGTGCCGCGGAGCGCCGGATCGCCGACGACGACCGGGCGGGCCTGCACGCGGAGCGGGAGGCGGACATCGGCGACGAGGAGTACCACGTCGCGACCGTCGCGCTCGGTGGCGGCCGCGGGGCGGTCCAGGTCGCCCAGAAGTTCAGCGAGACCGAGGATCTGCTCTCCGCGCTCCAGCAGCGCACCGCTCTGCTGGCCGCCGCGGTCATCGCGCTGGCCGGTGCGGGCGGCTGGTGGCTGGCGCGCCGGATCACCGGCCGGCTGGTGCGGCTGACCGCGGTCGCCGAGAGCGTGGCGGAGCACGGCCGGCTGGACGTCCCGGTCCCGGTGGCCGGGCGCGACGAGGTCGCCCGGCTCGGCCGGGCCTTCGACGACATGCTCGGCCGGCTGGCCAGCGCCGTCCAGGACCAGCAGCGCCTCGTCCAGGACGCCGGTCACGAGCTGCGCACCCCGCTGACCTCGCTCCGTACGAACATCTCGCTGCTGAAGCGGTTCGAGGAACTGCCGTCGGACGCCCGCGACGAGCTGCTGGCCGATCTGGGGGGCGAGGCCCGGGAACTCAGCGATCTGGTCAATGAGCTGGTGGACCTGGCCGCCGGACAGCGCGATGACGACCCGCTCGCCGAAGTGGGTCTGGCCGAGGTCGCGGAGAAGGCGGCCGCCTCGGCCCGCCGCCGCACCGGCCGCGAGATCACCGTACGGACCGTGCGCCCGGCGGTGGTCGAGGGCCGGCCCGCCGCGCTGCACCGTGCGCTCACCAACCTGCTGGAGAACGCCGCCAAGTTCGACGCGGGCGGCACGGCGCCGATCGAGGTCGTGGTCACCGGCGCCCGGGTCGAGGTCCTCGACCGCGGCCCCGGGATCGAGGACGCCGACCTCACCCGGGTCTTCGACCGCTTCTACCGCGCCGCGGCCGCCCGCGGCCTGCCCGGCTCCGGCCTCGGCCTCGCCATCGTCCGGGAGATCGCCACCGCCCATGGCGGCCACGCCTTCGCCGCCCACCGCCCGGGCGGCGGCGCCACCCTGGGCTTCACGGTCGGCACCGGGACGGGGACAGGGAGCGGGGCGGGGAGCGGCACGGGGTCCGGCGGCGGAGCACATGCGGAGACCGGGCCGGGTTCCTAGAGCCCGGGGCCGCCCCCGGCACCAGACTGCGGCCCCCCGGGCACACCGTCCCCCGCCCCGCCGAGTAGATTCCGCAGCAACTCCGCGTCCTCGCCGGTCAGTTGGGAGACGAAGCGGACGAGTGCGGTGCCGCGGTCGGGCTGCTTGTCGAGTTCATTGCGCATCCGCCGGGCGGTCAGCCCCGCGGAGTCCTGTATCGGCGAGTACGCGAAACCGCGGCCGACCCAGGAGCGGGACACCGCCCCCTTGTCGTGCAGCCGGGTGAGGATCGTGGTGACGGTGGTGCGCGCGAGCCGCCCGCCCAGGGCGCTCTGCACCGCGGCGGCGCTCAGCGGACCCTCGGCCGCCCACAGCGCCGCGAGCACGCTCGCCTCCAGCTCACCGGCCGGGCGCCGCCGCACAGGTGGTGTCTCCGCCATGCCACGCCCTCCACCTGTTCGTCGTCTACAGTGCCGTAGACCGTCTATGTGACGGTAGTCGGTCGGGCTGGCGCACGGCAGGCCCGCAACCCATTATCGGAGGGGCCGCCGACATGGCCGTAGCCGCCGCCTTTCCGCAGGTGAGAAGGCTTGCCCGGGTCGTGGACGAGTGCGGCGCCGACCCCCTGCCCACGCAGTCCGGAGCCCGCGGCAGCGCCGTCGCCACGTGTGCCCATACGCGCCTCCGGGCCACCCGTCCGCCGCACCCCCCGGAGGCCGCGCCGTGACCGCCTCGGGACCGGAACCGGGACCCGAACGGCGACCGGAACGGCGACCGGAACCGGGCCCGGCGGCGGAAGAGCCACGGCCGGAGCCCGCCCCGGTCCCGCGCCGCGATACCGCCGCCCTCCGCACCGTCGCCGGGGCCTGCGCGGCGCTCTTCGCCGCCACGGCCGTGACCGTGTCCGTACGGCACGGCGCCCCGCTCGCCGCCGAACAGGCCGCCGTCCGCTGGTCCGTCGCCCACCGCGGGGAGCCCGCGCACTCCATGGCCGGGGCGCTGACCTCCACCGGCAGTGGCGCGGTGCCGTATCTGATGGCGGTGCTCGCCGGTCTGCTCGCCGGTCGGCGGGCGCGCGGGCGGCTGCGCGCGGTGTGCTGTGCCGTCGTCGTCCTCGCCGCCGGCCAGGCGATCCGCTACGGCCTGATGGAGCTGCTCGCCCGCCCCCGCCCGCCGGTCGCCGACTGGACCGGTTCCGCCTCCGGATACGCGTTCCCCTCCGGCCATGCCACCACCTCGGCGCTGGCGGCCGGAATCCTGGCCTGGGGCATCGCCCGCCGCGCCCGCCCCGCCGTGGCCCGCACCTGGTGCGTGGTGCTCGCCCTCTGGGCCGCCGGAGTCGGCCTCACCCGCGTCTACCTGGGCGTTCACTGGCCCGGCGATGTCCTCGGCGGCTGGTTCCTGGCGGCCGGACTGCTCGCCCTCGCACTGCTTCTGGAGCCGTTCGCCCTCCGTAGGCCGGACCGCTCCTGACCGGGCCGGTCCGCGCCCCGGGGGACCCATTCCCATGAATAGCTGACGATCGGACCAGGTCTTCCCCAAGGCGGCATGGACGTGTCCCGCGCCGAGCAGCACTGTCCTGGGCGCCGGGACGGCGAAGCGATCCCGCCACGGCGCCCCTCACCGCACGTACACCGCACCACCAGGGGGAACGCACCGATGAACCAGCCACTCGACACCCCGCCGCCGTGGCGCACGGCCGGGGCACACACCGCGTCCCACGGGCGCTGTCCGGCCGCCGCAGCCAAGGACCCCACACCGTGCGAGGGGCCACGGGACGCGGCCACCATCGTCGACCGCCACGGCCGGGAGGCCGCCGGCTGTGTCCACCACTGCGCCCGCCTGCTGGCCGGCCTCGAAGGCGCCCGGGTCCACCCCTTCGTCCCCGCGCCCCAGGCCCTGGACGTCTACTCCCGGGCCCGCGAACTCCCGCCCTTCGCCTGGGAGATCGGCAGATAGTGCCGGGGTGTGCCGCCTTGGCCGCTTCCGGCCCCGCAACCCCGGCCGCCATGTCGGTCAGGTTCTACGCCTCGGGGCGCCGTATCCCCATGGGCACGGCGCCCCGATCCGAGTGCCGGGCCACGACGCGGTCACCGACGACGCGCGGCCGGGCCCGGCACCCTCAGCACTCGATGATGTTGACAGCCAGCCCGCCCCGCGCCGTCTCCTTGTACTTGACGCTCATGTCGGCGCCGGTGTCCTTCATGGTCTTGATGACCTTGTCGAGGGACACGTGGTGGCGGCCGTCGCCGCGCAGGGCCATGCGGGCGGCGGTGACGGCCTTGACGGCGGCCATGCCGTTGCGCTCGATGCACGGGATCTGGACGAGGCCGCCGACGGGGTCGCAGGTCAGGCCGAGGTTGTGCTCCATGCCGATCTCGGCGGCGTTCTCGACCTGCTCGGGGGATCCGCCGAGGACCTCGGCGAGGCCGCCGGCGGCCATCGAGCAGGCCGAGCCGACCTCGCCCTGGCAGCCGACCTCGGCGCCGGAGATGGAGGCGTTCTCCTTGAAGAGCATGCCGATGGCGCCGGCCGCGAGCAGGAAGCGGACGACGCCGTCCTCGTCCGCGCCGGGCACGAAGTTGATGTAGTAGTGCAGGACGGCGGGGATGATGCCGGCCGCGCCGTTGGTGGGGGCGGTCACCACCCGGCCGCCGGCCGCGTTCTCCTCGTTCACGGCCATCGCGTAGAGGGTGGTCCACTCCATCGCGCGGGCGGCGGCGTCGCCTTCGGAGCGCAGCTGGCGGGCGGAGTGGGCGGCGCGGCGGCGGACCTTCAGGCCGCCGGGCAGGATGCCCTCGCGGCTCGTCCCGCGGGTCACACAGGCCTGCATGACCTGCCAGATCTCCAGCAGCCCGGTGCGGATCTCGTCCTCGGTGCGCCAGGCCTTCTCGTTCTCCAGCATGAGGGCGGAGATCGACAGGCCGGTGTCCCGGGCCAGCCGCAGCAGTTCGTCGCCGGTGCGGAAGGGGTGGGTCAGGGCGGTGTCGTCGGGCACGATCGGGTTCTCGCCGGCGACCGCGTCCTCGTCGACGACGAAGCCGCCGCCCACCGAGTAGTACGTCTTCTCCAGCAGGGGGGCGTCCGCGGCGTCGTAGGCGAAGAGCGTCATGCCGTTCGCGTGGTACGGCAGCGCGCGGCGGCGGTGCAGGATCAGCTCGGCCGATTCATCGAAGTCGATCTCGTGGGCGCTGCCTATTTCGGCGCCCAGCAGCCGCAGCCGCTTGCTGGTGCGGATGCGCTCGACCTCGTCGTCGGCGGATTCGACATCGACGGTGCGGGGGGAGTGGCCTTCGAGGCCGAGGAGGACGGCCTTGGGGGTGCCGTGGCCGTGGCCGGTGGCGCCGAGCGAGCCGAAGAGTTCGGCGCGGACGCGGACCGTCTGGGAGAGCAGGCCGTCCTTCTTGAGGCGTCCGACGAACATCCGGGCGGCGCGCATCGGGCCGACGGTGTGGGAGCTGGAGGGGCCGATGCCGATGGAGAAGAGGTCGAAGACGGAGATGGCCACGGGGGCGGACTCCCTTGTCTGCTCGTGGTGGACGGTGGAGCAATGGGGCAGGAGGGGGTGTTTCTGCGCCGTTTGTCGAGCGTAACCCGGACGCGGCGCAGCGCCGTCGGACGGAAACCCGCGGGTGCCCGTCGTCAGCGGTAACAGTTGGTGTCGGGGTGGATACGGAACCGGAAGGCGGCCGTCCGGGGGCCGGGCGGTCGAGGGCCCGGTGGCCAGGTGGGCGGGGGCCCGGCGTCCGGATCCGGGTGCGGGCCGGGGCCCGGTGGACCGGTCCTGTGGCGGGGCTGTCGCCGTCCGCCGTGCCGGTGCCGTGTGCCGCAGGTCTCACCGGGAGCCGCCGGGACCTGCGGGAGGGGGAGGAGCGGGGCCGGCGGTCGTGAGCCCGGGGCGGTCGGCCCCGGGCTCACGCTCCGTGGCCCGTCGCCCGCCGGATGGTGGCGGGCGGGGGTTTCAGCGGAGGTGACGCGTCACAGCGACGGGTAGAGCGGGAACTTGCCCGCGAGCGCGGTGACCCGGGCCTTGAGGGCGTCGCCGTCGTAGCCGGGCTTGAGGGCCTCGGCGATGATGTCGGCGACCTCGCGGAAGTCCTCGGCCTGGAAGCCGCGGGTGGCCAGGGCCGGGGTGCCGATGCGCAGGCCGGAGGTGACCATCGGCGGGCGGGGGTCGTTCGGGATGGCGTTGCGGTTGACCGTGATGCCGACCTCGTGGAGGAGGTCCTCGGCCTGCTGGCCGTCCAGCTCGGAGTCGCGCAGGTCGACCAGGACGAGGTGGACATCGGTGCCGCCGGACAGGACCGAGACGCCGTGCTGCTTGACGTCGTCCTGCATCAGGCGCTCGGCCAGGATGCGGGCGCCGTCCAGGGTGCGCTGCTGGCGCTCCTTGAAGTCGTCCGAGGCGGCGACCTTGAAGGAGACGGCCTTGGCGGCGATCACGTGCTCCAGCGGACCGCCCTGCTGACCGGGGAAGACCGCGGAGTTGATCTTCTTGGCCAGCTCCTGTGTGGAGAGGATCACACCGCCGCGGGGACCGCCCAGGGTCTTGTGCGTGGTGGTGGTGACCACGTGGGCGTGCGGTACGGGGGAGGGGTGCAGGCCCGCCGCCACCAGACCGGCGAAGTGCGCCATGTCGACCATGAGGTAGGCGCCGACCTCGTCCGCGATGCGGCGGAAGGCGGCGAAGTCGAGCTGACGCGGGTAGGCGGACCAGCCGGCGACGATCAGCTTGGGGCGGTGCTCCTTGGCGAGGCGCTCGACCTCCTCCATGTCGACCAGGTTGGTCTTCTCGTCGACGTGGTAGGGCACCACGTTGTAGAGCTTGCCGCTGAAGTTGATCTTCATGCCGTGGGTCAGGTGCCCGCCGTGGGCGAGGTTGAGACCCAGGATGGTGTCGCCCGGCTTGATCAGCGCGAACATGGCCGCGGCGTTGGCCTGCGCACCGGAGTGCGGCTGCACGTTGGCGGCCTCGGCACCGAAGAGCGCCTTGATGCGGTCGATGGCGATCTGCTCGACCACGTCGACGTGCTCACAGCCGCCGTAGTAGCGGCGGCCGGGGTAGCCCTCGGCGTACTTGTTCGTCAGGACGGAGCCCTGGGCCTCCATGACGGCGACGGGGGCGAAGTTCTCCGACGCGATCATTTCGAGGGTGGACTGCTGGCGGTGGAGCTCGGCGTCGACGGCGGCGGCGACGTCGGGGTCGAGCTCGTGGAGGGAACTGTTGAGAAGCGACATGAGAGTTCCTGGGGAGTCAGGGGCGCGAGGGGCCTCTCCGGACGGGGTCCGGGGGAGCTTCCGCGCGGGCGGTGGCGGTCGGGGCTCCCGTCCGGGCGGGCCCGGGAGCGGGGGAGAGCCGGGGGCTCAGCTCTGGATGAAGGCGGCGTACTCGTCGGCCGAGAGCAGGTCGCCCGGCTCGCTGCTGATCTTCACCTTGAACAGCCAACCGCCCTCGAACGGGGCGGAGTTCACCAGCGAGGGGTCGTTGACGACGTCCTCGTTGATCTCGGCGATGTCACCGTCGACGGGCGAGTAGAGGTCGCTGACCGACTTGGTCGACTCCAGCTCACCGCAGGTCTCGCCCGCCGCGACCGTGGCACCGACCTCGGGGAGCTGCACGTAGACGACGTCGCCGAGCGCGTTGGCCGCGTGCTCGGTGATGCCGACCGTCGAGACGCCGTCCTCGGCGCCCGACAGCCACTCGTGCTCCTTGCTGTAGCGCAGCTGCTGGGGGTTGCTCATGGCTCGATTCTCCTGTACGCGAGGGTGTGATCGTGAAGGGGGGCACTCCCCCAGCTACCGCTGGGGGGACCCCCACCCGGACGAAGTCCGGGGGAGCGTCTTGCGCAGTGAGACGCGCGGGCGCGCGCCGCCGCCTGCCGTCGGTGAACGGTTACTTCTGCCGCTTGTAGAACGGCAGCGCGATGACCTCGTACGGCTCATGGCTTCCACGGATGTCCACGCAGACACCCTCCGTGCCCGCGGTGGCGTAGGCCGCGTCGACATAGGCGATGGCGATCGGCTTGCCGAGCGTGGGGGACGGGGCACCGGAGGTGACCTCACCGATGACCGTGCCGTCGGCCGAGACGACCGGGTATCCGGCCCGCGGCACCCGGCGGCCCTGGGCGATCAGCCCGACCAGCTTGCGCGGCGGCCGGGCCTCGGCGCGCTCGGCGGCCCCGGCCAGGGCCTCGCGGCCCACGAAGTTCCCGCCGTTGGTGGTCTTCTCGAACTTCACGACCCGGCCCAGGCCCGCGTCGAACGGCGTCGTCGCGGTGGTCAGCTCATGCCCGTAGAGCGGCATGCCCGCCTCCAGGCGCAGGGTGTCCCGGCAGGACAGCCCGCAGGGCACCAGACCGGCGTCCTTGCCCGCCTCGGTCAGCGCCTCCCAGAGGGCGACCGCGTCGGCCGGCCGGACGAACAGCTCGAAGCCGTCCTCACCGGTGTAGCCGGTACGGGCGATCAGCGCCTGCACCCCGGCGACCGTGCCCGGCAGCCCGGCGTAGTACTTCAGACCGTCCAGATCGGCGTCCGTCAGCTTCTTGAGGATGCCGGGGGACTCCGGGCCCTGCACCGCGAGCAGCGCGTAGGCGTCCCGGTCGTCGCGGATCGCGGCGTCGAAGCCGCCCGCCCGCGCGCTCAGCGCGTCCAGCACCACCTGGGCGTTGGAGGCGTTGGCGACGACCATGTACTCCTGGTCGGCGAGGCGGTAGACGATCAGGTCGTCGAGGATGCCGCCCTTGTCCTCACAGATCATGGTGTAGCGGGCGCGGCCCGTCTTCACGCCGCCGATGTTGCCGACCAGCGCGTAGTCGAGCAGGTCGGCGGCCTGCGGCCCGGTGACGGTGATCTCACCCATGTGGGAGAGGTCGAAGAGGCCGGCGCGGGTACGGACGGCGACATGCTCGTCCCGCTCGCTGCTGTAGCGCAGCGGCATGTCCCAGCCGGCGAAGTCGGTCATGGTCGCGCCGAGCCCGCGATGGGTGGCATCGAGCGCGGTACGGCGGGGGGCATCAGTCATGGTTCCGGGCTCCCAGGCAGGGGTGACAAGACGTTCTCCCCATCTGTCATCGGAACCTGAGAGGTTCACCGGTATCCCGCGAACGGACCCGGTTTGCACCTTGGGTGGAGCCGCCCCGTCAGCCGGGCAGCGGCTCGCTTTTCAGATCTGCCTCGCCCGTGCGGTATAGGGGCCTGAGAGATTCAAGGGAGGACTTGCTCCTTCGGCGCCCCGCCGTGGCGGCCGGGGACTCTCCCGCGCGGGTTCAAGCGGCCGGTATGCAGTTGGCGGTGCACAGGTGAGCTGTGATGTGCACGTGGCGGCCACATCATTGCACGGGATCGCCGGATAAAGGAGCCCCCTCCGCCGCCCCGCCCACGACGTGGGCAGATCGGACAATCGCCTTGATGGGCATTACCTTTTCTTGACACTCTGCGGGTAGGGGACGGACTCGAACCGGACCAGAACGGGCGGGGAGGGCGATCACGGTGCACAGCGAAGCGGCATTCGGGGCGACTTCAGGGGTCGTGCCCCCGGACGTCGTGCCGACGGCGCCGTCCGCCGCCATGTCCCGGTCCGGCCGTCGGCGGCGGGCCGTCATCCGGCCAGGGCGCCGCACCGCGGTCGTGGACCTGCGGGGCGAGCGGCGGCCGCCCGGTGCCACCGAGCTGCGGTTCCCGGCCGGCGACCTGGTGGTGGTCTCCGGGCTGCCGGGCAGCGGCAAGAGCACCCTGATGCACCGGGTCGTGCCGCCGCTGGACGGGCACGGCGCCGTCGTGCACCGCATCGATTCGCAGGACGTCCGTGAGCGCTGGGAGCACGGCAGGCTGCGCCGGCTGCCGTACGGGCTCTACCGCCCGCTGGTCCGGGCCGCCCACTACCTGACCCTGGGCCGTGCGCTGCGCTCCGGCCACAGCGTGGTGGTGCACGACTGCGGGACGCTGGCGTGGGTGCGCCGCTGGATCGCGCGCGCGGCGCGGCGCGGCGGCCGCGGGGCGCATCTGGTGCTGCTCGATGTGGCGCCCGAGGTGGCGCTTTCCGGCCAGGAGTCCCGGGGCCGCGGGGTGTCGGGGTACGCCTTCGCCCGGCACCGCGGGGCGGTGGGCCGGCTGGTCGACGCCGCGGAATCGACCCGGCTGCCGAAGGGCTTCGGCTCTGCCGTCCTCCTCGACCGGCGGTCGGCGAGCGCCTTGGAGACGCTCACCTTTCATTAGTTGCCGGGCACGGCCCCCGCACGCCACACCGCGCGCGTTCTCGTCTAGGGTCTTTGGCCAGATGGCGCGGTTTGGAACGGGTGGGACGAATGACATTTCCGGAGCAGGGGATACCGCAGCTGGCATGGCCGGCGAACGAGCTCGAACAGGTGCTGTCCGCGTCGGTCGGACACCCGGGCGCCGGCGGCCGGATCGTCGAGGTCCTCGGCCGTAGCCGGCTGTGGGTGCCGCTGCCCGAAGGCGGCGGCCCGGAGAGCGCGGGCCCCGGCTCCCGCGGCCTCGATCTGCCCACCGTCGAGCTCGACGGGGCGCACTACGTCCCGGTCTACAGCTCCGAGCAGGAGTTCCTGCGGGTGATCGGCCCGCATATGTCCTTCACCGTCGCCCCGGCCCGGGAGTTCGCCCGCGGGCTGCCGCCGCAGATCGGCATCGCGGTCAACCCCGACGGCACGGTCGGCGTCCCGCTGCCGCCGCCCGCGGTGGCCGAACTGTGCCGGGAGCGGCGGCCGGGACAGCCGGAGTTCTCCGGGTTGCCGAGCGGCGGCCGGGTACGGCTCTTCGAGCCGGACTGGCAGGACGAGCCGGTGGACTTCCTGGCCTCGGCCGGGCTGGAGTTCTCCGGCGCCGGAATTGTCCTGAGTGCCCGGCGTGCCCTGGCAAGCGTCGAGGGCGACACGCCCGCGCTGTTCGTCGGTGTTCAGGTCGCGCCGGATGACCTCGGGCTGCACGACGGCACCGCCCGCGAGACGGTACTCTCAGCCCTCGGACGTGCGCTCGGCGCAGTGCCGCTGCCCTGGCCCGTACAACTCGTCATGCTCGACCTCGCCCAGGGCGACCCGGTCGCCGACTGGATGCTGGAGCGCGTGCGGCCCTTCTACAGTCGTGACCACTCGTAAGGGCTTGCCGATGGGCCAGGACCGGTCCTGGCCCATCGGCAAGCCCTAAGCTGGTTGGATGACAGGCGGGCGCACCCTCACGTGCCCTGCTGAGAGAAGGGACGGACCACGTGAGCGCGGGTGCGCATCAGGGGCCGGCGGCGGCCGGGCAGCTGGAGCAGCTGCTTCAGCAGGTCTCGCCCGGCCGTTACGACGCCTATGAGGCGCTGCTGCACGCGCTCGCCGCGGGCCAGGTCTGGATGCTGCTCTGGCAGGGCCGGGCCGGTATGCCCGATGCGCAGTACGGAAACATGGAGGTCGAGGGCCTCGGCTATGCGCCGTGTGTGACCTCGGCACCCGAACTCGCCGCCTCCGGCTGGAATCGCGACCACGAGGTCGTCACCGGTCCCGAAATCGCCGCCGCGCTCTTTCCCGACCGCTGGGGCCTGTGGCTGAATCCGCATGCTCCCGGCGGCGGTGTCGGCATTCCCTGGCTGGATCTGCGCCGTATCGCCGGCGGTCTCGACCGGCTGCCCGCCGGGCCGCTGCGGATCTCCGAGCCGGTGATCGACATCCCGCAGTTCTACGCGCTGCTCGCCCAGAACGCGCACCGGACGCCCGCCGTCCGGTCGCTGCGCCGGGCCTGGGTGCAGCCCGCGCTGGGTGCCCCGTATCTGGCGATCGGTCTGGATCTGTACGACACCGGCCAACAAGCGGTGGATTCGGTGCGGTTGATGATCCAGCAGTCGATCGGCGCGGTTCCGGACGGTCTGCCCGTCTCGACGGTCGCGATGAACGACGAGTACGACCCGGTCGGCATGTGGATGCGGGCCTCCACGCGCCCCTTCTTCGACCGTGACGGCTACGTCCAGCCGCAGGCTCCCGCACCCTCTTACGGCTACGGCTACCCGCGTCCGTACTGACGCCCGGCGCGCCGCCCCGGCGCCGGGCTTGGGGTGAATTCGCCCCATGCGCCCCGCAGTTGAGCCCCTTTCTCACGGGTATACACACCGCTCAGCCCGGCCTTTTGTCCGTATAACGGAATGCCGCGGATCACATCACAGTTACGCATCCTTTCCCCTTCAGGGCTGGTGACTGATCGCGAATCGGATGAAGACTCCGGCAGCAGAGGGCCATCGGTCCTTTGTACGAGCGTCATCCGAGAACGGCGTCGCGCACCTTTTGAATTTCCATAAAACGCGAACTTCCGCGATGCCTGCATGACTTGCACCAGTGATGTGAAGAAGGCCGCTACCGCGGCGGGGCATGGGCCGGCCACTGTCGGCCGAGAGGGGTCAAAGGCACCGTGACCGCACCGATCGAGACCACCGGAGCAGCTGCTGAGGCGCAGCCGGAAGCGGTGCTGAAAGGCGTGGAAGGAAAGCGGATCGAGGGGCGTTCGCTCGGTCAGATCGCCTGGCTGCGCTTCCGGCGGGACAAGGTCGCGGTGGCCGGTGCCATCGTTGTCATCCTGCTCATCGCCGTCGCCGCGCTCTCCCGCCCGATCCAGTCGCTGCTGGGGCTGGACCCCAACAACCCCAACCAGTCGCTGATCGACCCCAACACCACGCTCCCCAAGGGGGACTTCGGCGGGATGAGCGGGGACCACCCGCTGGGGGTGGACCCGAAGTTCGGCCGCGATCTGCTCGCCCGGATCCTGGAGGGCTCCTGGGTGTCGCTGATCGTGGCGTTCGGCGCGACCCTGCTGTCGGTCGCCATCGGCACCGTCCTCGGGGTGGTCGCCGGCTTCTACCGCGGGCGGGTGGATGCCTTCATCAGCCGGATGATGGACGTCTTCCTGGCGTTCCCGCTGCTGCTGTTCGCCATCGCGATCTCCGCCTCGCTCCAGGGCGGCGCCTTCGGCCTGGAGGGTCTGCCGCTGCACATCTCGGTGCTGATCTTCGTGATCGGCTTCTTCAACTGGCCGTACATGGGGCGGATCGTGCGCGCGCAGACGCTGTCGCTGCGCGAGCGGGAGTTCGTGGACGCCGCCCGCGGCATGGGGGCACGCGGCCCGTTCATCCTCTTCCGGGAGCTGCTGCCCAACCTGGTGGGTCCGATCATCGTCTACTCGACGCTGCTGATCCCCTCCAACATCCTCTTCGAGGCCGCACTGAGCTTCCTGGGCGTCGGTATCCAACCGCCCCAGGCGTCCTGGGGCGGCATGCTCAACCAGGCGGTCAAGTACTACGAGGTCGACCCTCAGTACATGATCGTCCCCGGCCTCGCGATCTTCGTCACCGTGCTGGCGTTCAACCTGCTCGGTGACGGTCTGAGGGACGCGCTGGATCCGCGCAGCCGCTGATGGCCGTGCCTGGCACCCGCTCAGAAGTCTCACCAGCGTTTTTCGCAGTTCTGTAGCTCTGACATACCGAGGTACCGACGTACCGACGTATGGACGTTTCTCGACGAACGAAGGGGACACCGACCAATGCGAAGGTCAGTTCCGGTCGCGGCTGTCGCGGCCATCACCAGTGCGGGCCTTTTGCTGGCCGGCTGTAGCGGGGGCAAGGGTTCCACGGAGGGCTCGGGCGAGGCGAACGCCGCCACCAAGGGCGTCGTCAACGCCTCGGACGCGAAGGGCGGCACGGTCACCTACGCGATCAGCGACGCCCCCGAGTCGTTCGACCCGGGCAACACGTACTACGCCTTCATCTACAACTTCAGCCGGCTCTACGCACGCCCGCTCACCACCTTCAAGCCGGGCCCCGGCCCCAAGGGCAACGAGCTGGTCCCGGACCTCGCCGAGTCGATGGGCAAGCCCAGCGACGGCGGCAAGACCTGGACGTACAAGATCCGCAAGGGCGTCAAGTACGACGACGGCTCCACGGTGACCTCGCAGGACGTCAAGTACGCCGTCGAGCGCAGCAACTTCGCGCGCGACACCCTCTCGCTGGGTCCGAACTACTTCCAGCAGTTCCTCAAGGACAACGACGGCGGCTACAAGGGTCCGTACAAGGACAAGAGCAAGGCCGGTCTGAAGTCCATCGAGACGCCGGACGAGCAGACGGTCGTCTTCCACCTGAAGAAGCCGTTCGCCGAGTTCGACTACCTGGTGAGCGCCCCGCAGACCGCTCCGGTCCCGCAGGCCAAGGACAAGGGCGCCGACTACACCAAGTCCGTGCTGTCCACCGGCTCGTACAAGTTCGAGAGCTACGAAGAGGGCAAGAAGCTCACCCTGGTCCGCAACCCGCAGTGGTCGGCGAAGACCGACCCGCTGCGCAAGCAGCTGCCGGACAAGATCGTCCTGAATCTCAAGGTCGCCCAGTCGACGATCGACAAGGACCTCAAGTCCGGTAACACCCTGGTGGACCTGGCCGGCCGCGGTGTCGACGGGCAGACCCAGGCGCAGCTCCTGACCGACCCCAAGGAGAAGGCCAACACCGACAACACGCTCGGGCAGCGGCTGGTCTACACGGCGCTCAACACCAAGGTGAAGCCGTTCGACAACATCGAGTGCCGCAAGGCCGTCGAGTACGCCATCGACAAGAAGGCCGTACAGACCTCGCTCGGCGGTCCGATACGCGGTGAGCTGGCCTCCACGGTCCTGCCGACCGACATCGACGGCTACCAGAAGTACGACCTGTACCCGCAGAAGTACGACGGCGACAAGCTGGACCTGGCCGAGGCCAAGAAGCACTGGGACAAGTGCGGCGCCGGCAAGACCACGACCACGATCCTGGCCCGCAACGACCGCCAGGACGAGGTCGACGCGGCCACCACGGTCATCGACTCGCTCAAGAAGATCGGTGTCACCGCCAAGATCCAGTCCTACCCGACCAGCAAGTACTTCTCGGACTACGCCGGTGTGCCGAAGTTCAACAAGAAGAACAACGTCGGTCTGATCATGATGCAGTGGGGCTCGGACTTCCCGACCGGCTACGGCTACCTCCAGCAGATCCTCAACGGCAAGGCGATCAGCCAGTCCGGTAACACCAACCTGTCGGAGCTGGACGACCCGGAGATCAACAAGCTGCTCGACAGCGCCATCGCCAACACCGACAAGGCGGCCCGCGAGAAGGCGTACGCCGAGATCGACAAGAAGACGATGGAGCAGGCGGCGATCGTTCCGCTCACCTACTTCAAGGTCCTGATGTACCGCTCGCCCAAGGCCACCAACCTGGTGTCCACCTCGGCCTTCAGCGGTCAGTACGACTACCTCAACATCGGCGTCAAGAAGTAGCAGCCCTGGAAGGCAGGTGAAGGCTTGGTGTCCGCGGGCCGGCTTCGGCCGGCCCGCGGCGCCGACGCCGCATCCCCGTGTTCTCGTACATCATCCGCAGGTTGATCAGCGCAGTGGTGCTGCTGCTGATCGTCAGCGCGGTCACCTTCGGCATCTTCTTCCTGCTGCCGAAGCTGGCCGGGCAGAGCACCGACCAGCTTGCCCAGCAGTACATCGGAAAGGCCCCCACGCCCGCGGACATCGCCGCGGTCAAAAAGAATCTCGGCCTGGACAAGCCCGTGTACGAGCAGTACTGGGACTTCCTCAAGGGCATTTTCGTCGGCGTCGACTACAAATTCGGTCCGGAAGCGGCCCAGTGCCATGTGCCGTGCTTCGGTTACTCCTTCAAAACGCATATCGAGGTCTGGCCGGAGATCCAGTCCCGGCTTCCGGTGACCCTCTCGCTCGCCGCCGGCGCGGCCGTGCTGTGGGTCGTCTCCGGTGTCGCCACCGGTGTGCTCTCCGCGCTGCGCCCCGGCTCGCTCTTCGACCGGATGGCGATGGGGGTCGCGCTGGCCGGTGTCTCCCTCCCGATGTTCTTCACGGGAGCCCTGGCCCTGGCGCTGTTCACCTACCAGTGGCCGATCTTCGAACGCAGCGACTACATACCGCTGATGGAGGATCCGTTCCTCTGGGCCCGGACCCTGGTCCTGCCCTGGGTCACCCTGGCCTTCCTCTACTCCGCGCTCTACGCCCGGCTCACCCGGGCCGGCATGCTGGAGACGCTGAGCGAGGACTACATCCGTACCGCCCGCGCCAAGGGCCTGCGGGAGCGCAAGGTGGTCGTCCGGCACGGTCTGCGGGCCGCGCTCACCCCGATCATCACGGTCTTCGGCATGGACCTGGGCCTGCTGCTCGGCGGTGCGCTGATCACCGAACAGGTCTTCTCGCTCAAGGGAGTCGGCGCCTTCGCCGTCGAGGCGATCAACGCCAACGACCTGCCGAACATCCTCGGCGTCACCTTGCTCGCCGCGTTCTTCATCGTCATGTGCAATCTGGTGGTGGACGTTCTGTACGCCGCCGTCGACCCGCGGGTGAGGCTCTCGTGACCGACTCCTCCGAGGACAAGACCGAGACCGCGGCGGCCGGTTCCGCCGCGGCCACCACCACCGGGAAGGCACCGGCGCCGTTCCTCCAGGTGCGGGACCTCAAGGTGCACTTCCGCACCGACGACGGGCTGGTGAAGTCCGTCGACGGCCTGAACTTCAGCCTGGAGAAGGGCAAGACGCTCGGCATCGTCGGCGAGTCCGGCTCCGGCAAGTCCGTCACCTCGCTCGCCGTGATGGGCCTGCACCGCGCCTCGCGTCAGCAGCGCGGCAAGGTGGACATGTCCGGTGAGATCTGGCTGGACGGCAAGGAGCTGGTCTCCGCCGATCCGGACGAGGTGCGCCGGCTGCGCGGCCGCGAGATGGCGATGATCTTCCAGGATCCGCTGTCCGCGCTGCACCCCTTCTACTCGGTCGGCAGCCAGATCGTGGAGGCGTACCGCGTCCACAACGACGTGGACAAGAAGACTGCGCGCAAGAGGGCGATCGAGATGCTCGACCGGGTCGGCATCCCGCAGCCCGACAAGCGGGTCGACGACCATCCGCACCAGTTCTCCGGCGGAATGCGCCAGCGCGCCATGATCGCGATGGCGCTGGTGAACAACCCCGAGCTGCTGATCGCGGACGAGCCGACCACCGCACTGGACGTCACCGTCCAGGCGCAGATCCTGGACCTGATCCGCGATCTCCAGAAGGAGTTCGGCTCGGCGGTCATCATCATCACCCACGACCTCGGGGTGGTCGCCGAGCTCGCCGACGACCTGCTGGTGATGTACGGCGGACGGTGCGTCGAGCGCGGACCGGCCGAGAAGGTCTTCTACGAGCCCCAGCACCCCTACACCTGGGGTCTGCTCGGGTCCATGCCGCGCATCGACCGCGACCAGACGGACCGGCTGATCCCGGTGAAGGGCTCCCCGCCCAGCCTGATCAACGTCCCGTCCGGCTGTGCCTTCAACCCCCGTTGCCCGTATGCGGACGTGCCGAAGGACAACCTCACCCGTACGGTCCGCCCCGAGCTGCGCGAGGCCGGCGGCGGGCACTCCTCCGCCTGCCATATGTCGCAGGAGGAGCGGGAGCGTATCTGGACCGAAGAGATTGCGCCGAAGCTGTGACCGAGACGACTGACGACCAGAACAAGAAGATCCCGCTCCAGAAGGGGACGTCCGCGAAGGCCCCCGCCGACGCCCCCGCCGCCGCCGAGCCGCTGCTCAGGGTCCGCGGTCTGGTCCGGCACTTCCCGATCACCAAGGGCCTGCTCAAGCGGCAGGTCGGCGCGGTGCAGGCGGTCGACGGCATCGACTTCGACGTACGGCCCGGGGAAACCCTCGGCGTCGTCGGCGAGTCCGGCTGCGGCAAGTCGACGATGGGCCGGCTGATCACCCGGCTCGACGAACCGACCGGCGGCTCCGTCGAGTTCCAGGGCCAGGACATCACGCATCTGTCCCAGGGCCGGTTGCGGCCGATGCGCCGGGACGTGCAGATGATCTTCCAGGATCCCTACGGTTCGCTGAACCCGCGGCACACCATCGGCGGCATCGTCTCCACCCCCTTCCGTCTCCAGGGCGTCGAGCCCGAGGGCGGGGTGAAGAAGGAGGTGCAGCGGCTGCTGGAGCTGGTGGGCCTGAGCCCGGAGCACTACAACCGCTATCCGCACGAGTTCTCCGGCGGTCAGCGGCAGCGCATCGGCATCGCCCGGGCGCTGGCGCTCAAGCCCAAGCTGGTGGTCGCCGACGAGCCGGTCTCCGCGCTGGACGTGTCGATCCAGGCCCAGGTCGTCAACCTCATGGACGACCTCCAGGAGGAGCTGGGCCTGACCTACGTCATCATCGCCCACGACCTCTCGGTCATCCGGCATGTGTCGGACCGGATCGCGGTGATGTACCTCGGCAAGATCGTGGAACTGGCCGACCGCAAGGCCCTCTACGAGTCGCCGATGCACCCGTACACCAAGGCGCTGCTGTCCGCCGTCCCGGTGCCCGATCCCAAGCGGCGCACCCAGCGCGACCGGATCCTGCTGAAGGGCGATGTGCCGTCGCCGATCAACCCGCCGTCCGGCTGCCGGTTCCGTACCCGCTGCTGGAAGGCGACCGAGGTGTGCGCCACCACCGAGCCGCCGCTGGTCACGCTGCGGACCGGTCACCAGGTGGCCTGCCACCACCCCGAGAACGCGCCCGACCCGGCGCCGGCCGCGGGGGCGTCCGGCGGGGCAGGTCAGGAGCCAACCGGCAAGTAACACCGAGGAATTGGCAAAGTCCTGGGCAAGGCGGGACGGGAGGGTGCAGAGTCGGCGCGATTGTTCCTCATTCGCCCGTGTGTCCGAAAGGACGGCTCATGGCACTCTCCCGTTCTGTGCGTCGCACCTCCCGCTGGCTCGCCCTGGCCACCGCCGTGGCCTCGGCTGCCTCCATCGCCGCCGCTCCCGGCGCCTCCCCCGGCGCCCCCGGCGTCGGTGATTCCTACTTCCCCCGCCTGGGCAACGGCGGCTTCGACGCCCTGCATTACGACCTCGGCGTCAGCTACCAGCCCAACAGCGGCCGGCTCGACGGCCGGACGACGCTCACCGCCCGCGCCACCAAGAACCTCTCCGCCTTCGACCTCGATCTCCAGAAGCTGACGGTCGACAGCGTCCGGGTGAACGGCCGGCGGGCCCACTTCGCCAGATCCGGCGACGAGATAACCGTCCGCCCCGACTTCCCGCTGCGCCACGGTAAGAAGTTCACCGTCACCGTCGCCTACCACGGTGTCCCCAAGCCGCTGAGCGGCCCGATCGTCTTCGGCTCCGAGTACGGCTGGATGAAGACCAAGGACGGGGTCTTCGTCGGCTGCGAGCCGAACGCCGCCTCGACGTGGTTCCCCTCCAGCGACCACCCGGGCGACAAGGCGACCTACGACATCCGCATCGACGCCCCCAAGGGCCTGACCGGCGTTTCCAACGGGCGGCTGGTCGGCTCCGGGGAGCGGCACGGCCGGTCCTGGGCCCACTGGCGCGAGAAGCGCCCCATGGCGACCTACCTCGCGACCGCCACCATCGGGAAGTTCGACGTCCGTACGGGCACCACGCCCGGCGGCATCCCCATCTACGTCGCCACCGACCCCACGCTGCCCACCGGCAAGGTCGACGTCTACGGCCTCACCGCCGAGGCCACCGACTACTGGTCGACGGTCTTCGGTCCGTACCCCTTCGAGGAGACCGGCGCCATCGTCGACGACATGCCGCAGGCCGGCTTCTCCCTGGAGGTGCAGTCCAAGCCGGTCTACTCGGGCGTGCGCAGCGAGTCGACCATCGTCCACGAGCTGGCGCACCAGTGGTTCGGCGACTCGGTCTCCGTGAAGAAGTGGCAGAACATCTGGCTCAACGAGGGCTTCTCCACCTACGCGCAGTGGCTGTGGAGCGAGCACCGCGGCACCCGCAGCGCCCATGACAGCTTCCGTGCGGCGTACGCCGGCCTCCCGGCCGACAGCGCCTTCTGGAAGGTGAAGGTCGCCGATCCGCAGCGGGACACCATGTTCGCCGACGCGGTCTACGAACGCGGCGCGATGACGCTCCAGGTGCTGCGGGAGCGGATCGGCGACAAGGCGTTCTTCAAGCTGCTGCCGGCCTGGACCGCCGCCCACCGCTACGGCAACGCGGAGACCTCCCAGTTCATCGCGCTCGCCGAGAAGATCTCCGGGCAGCAGCTGGACGACCTGTTCCACACCTGGCTGAACACGGACAGCAAGCCGGCGCTGCCCGAGTAGGCCCGGGTCGCGGTCAGTCGGCGTCCGGCCGGCCGCCCCGGGGGCGCAGCTGCTGCGGCCGCGGCAGATGCAGCCCGAGGTAGACCGCACCCATCCGCAGTCCGAAGACCACCCCCGCCGAGATCCCGGCGGCGGGGGTGGCTCCGGTGCCGAGGTTGTACAGCAGCAGATAGCAGCAGGCGCCGGCCAGCGCGGCGATCGCGTAGACGTCCTCCCGCAGCAGCAGCGGCGGGAACTCCCCGCACAGCACATCGCGGATGACCTCACCGGCGACCCCGGTCAGCACCGCCAGGATGATCACCGCGAGCGGGGTGGCGCCCGCGTCGATCGCGGCGCGGGCCCCGATCACCGTGACCACGGACAGTCCGATCGCGTCGACCACCAGCAGCGACTTGTGCGGCAGCTGCCAGAACCGCAGATAGATCATGGTGCCGACGCCGACACAGATGATCACGGTCAGCAGCACCCAGTCGTGCGTCCAGTACAGCGGCTGCCGGTTGAGGATGAGATCGCGCAGCGTGCCGCCGGAGATGGACGCGGCGAAGGCGAGCACCAGCCCGCCGAAGGGGTCCATGTTGGCGCGATAGGCGGCCAGCACCCCGCTCGCCGCGAAGGCCGCGACACCCACCAGGTAGAGGACGTGAAGCATGGCGCACATCATCGCAGGCGCGGAACGAGTCGTTCCGCCCGAGGCCGTAAAATCTGACACTACCGGTCGGTAACCATCCCGTGTAGCGTGCAACCCATGGCTCTGGCGACCCACCGCACCAGCGAGTTCGACCGCGATACGGCGGTCACCCGCCGCGCGCCCGGCGTCTATGACGCCCACCTCTCCGCCGGCTGGACGATCATCCAGGCGGTCAACGGCGGCTACCTCCTCGCCCTCATGGGCCGCGCCCTGGGTGACGCCCTCCCGCACCCCGACCCGATGTCGGTCACCGCGCACTACCTGACCGCCTCGGTCCCGGGCCCCGCGGTGATCCGCACCGAAGTGGTCCGCACCGGCCGCACGATGTCGACCGGCACCGCCACCCTCGTCCAGTTCGCGGAGGACGGCAGCGAGGTCGAACGGCTGCGGGTGCTCGCCGCGTACGGCGACCTCGGCGCGCTGCCCGACGACGTCCGCACCACCGCCAAACCCCCGGCCATCCCGCCGTACGAGCACTGCCTGGGCACGGACAGCGCCCCCGACGGCCGTCCCGCGATCCCCGGCAGCACCGCCATCGCCGAGCGGCTCGCCCTCCGCCTGGACCCGGCGACCGCGGGCTGGGCCGTCGGCGCCCCGTCCGGCAAGGGCGAGATGCGCGCCTGGTTCGGCCTGGCCGACGGCCGCGAACCCGACCCGCTCTCCCTCCTGCTGACCGTCGACGCGCTGCCGCCCACCGCCTTCGAGATGGGCCTGTCCGGCTGGGTCCCCACCGTCGAACTGACCGCCCACATCCGCTGCCGCCCGGCCCCCGGCCCGCTGCGGGTCGCCATCACCACCCGCAACCTCGCCGGCGGCTTCCTGGAGGAGGACGCCGAGGTCTGGGATTCCGAGGACCGGCTCGTCGCCCAGTCCCGGCAGTTGGCGCGCGCGCTGCTCCAGGGCTGACGCGCCGATGCCCTTTCCGTACCTTTTCGCAGGTGGCTGCGGGTGCGGAAGCGGAAAAAGGGCGGGAAAGTGCGGGCGGTGGCCAGGCGGCTCATGTCAGACTGACCGGCATGGGGGATGTGGCTCTCAGAATCGATGACGCGACCGTCGTGTGGCTGCGGGCCGAGGAGCCGGCCGCCACCGGCCGGCCGGGCCCGCACGAACACTCCGGCGCACAACCGCCGTCCGGCGCCGGACGGCAGCAACCCGGCACCGACGGCGAGTTGGAGCTGCCCGAAGAGTTCGGCTCCGCCCAGCCGGTCAGCGTGGACAACCGGGTGACCCGGGCGCTGACCCGCGGCGGGGAGGCCCTCGAAGAGGCCCTGCGGCCGCTCGGCGGCGTCCTCGGCCAGATCCACCGCTCGATCGCCGCCGGCAGCCACCGGCCCGACGAGGTCACCGTGGAGTTCGGGGTCACCCTCGGCTCCGATCTGAGCCTCGGGGTGTTCTCCGGCAAGGGAGACGCGAGCTTCAAGGTCTCGGCCACCTGGAACCTCGGCCAGGGCACGGGGGAAGCCGGCGGGACGGCCCCGTGAGCGCAGGCGCAGGCCCGGACACCCCGCTCCAGCAGTCCTTCGCCTCCGTACGCCTTGGCGACCACGCCATCGGCGCGGGGGTGCTGGTCGCCGAACGGCTCGTACTGACCTGCGCCCATGTCGTCAACAGCGCACTGGGCAGGGACCGTTTCGCCCAGGAGACCCCCGGGCCCGGCGACACCGTCACCCTCCGGCTGCCCCATGTCGCGGCCGGCCGTGACCTGCCCGCCCGGGTCTTATGGGAGATGTGGGTGCCGCCGCGGGCCACGGCGGCCGGGCGCGCACCCGTCGAGCCCGGCCGGGTGCCGTACCACGGCGATCTCGCCGTCCTGGAGCTGACCGGCGCCGCACCCGAGGGCGCCGAACCGGCCCCGTTCCTCCAGCACAACTACGCCAACGAGACCATCGCCTTATGGGCCAGCGGCAATCCGCTGCCGACGGTGCGCGCCGTGCCCCGGGTCTCCGCGCCGCCCTGGATCGCGCTGGACGTGCTCGGCGGTGCGCAGGTCACCGAGGGCTTCAGCGGCGGGCCGCTGTGGGACCGCGAGCGGCAGGCCGTGGTGGGCCTGGTCGCGGCCGTGCACCGCGCTCCGGAAGGAGCCGCCCCCGGGGCCCGGCCGACGACGATGTACGCCATCAGCGTCCCCGCCATCGAGGCCGAACTCCCCACCCTGCCGCCCTCGGCGGTGCCCACCGCCCGGCGCGGGGTGCAGCAGCTGCTCACCGCGCTGGAGCGGGTACTGAAGGGCCGCGAGGCGGTGCTCGCCTGTGAGGAGCGGCTCGCCGCCCGGCTCGGCAGGCCCTCCGCGGGCCCGGCCGCCGACCTTGAACGGCTGGTCGGCCTGGCGGTCGGCGTCCGCCGCGGCATCCCCGAACTCCTCGACCTGGTACGGGACCACGAGCCGCCGGCCGCCGACCCGTACGACCCGCACGCCCGCCCCGGCCTCTACGGTGCCCGCGAGGACTGGGAGCGCCTGCGCCGCGCCGCCCGTACGGTCCGCCCCGCCGAATACCTCACCACCCACCAACGCCGCGACCTCTCCGGCCTGTTGGCGCACTGCACCCGTACGGACCCCCGCAGCCTCCTGGAACGCGTCCTGCCGCACGCCCCCGAGCTGCCCGCCGTCACCGGCCTGGCCGACGCGATGGACGCCCTGGAGGGCTTCAGCTCCACCACCGGGGCGCCGGTGCCGCCGCTGCTCCAGGGCGTGGTGCGGATCAGCGTCGACGAACGCGCGGCCGGGGCGTACCCGGCCGAGGACCTCGACGCGTGGGTCGAGCGCGTCGCCGCCCGGTCGGGCGTCGACGAGGCGGCGGTCTGCCAGTTCCGCGCCGATGTCACGGCCGCCGCGGCCCCGGTCCGGACCCCGGTCCCCGTCCGGCCGGCCACCGGCACCCCGGCGGCCCTCGCCCCCCGCGTCCAGGTGGAGCTGCTGCCCACCGCGACCGGACGCCGCTTCACCTACCAGATCTGGACCTTCGGCGACCGCCAGCCGCACCGGCTCGCGCTGGTCCGCGATGCCGAGGCGGGCAGCGAGCAAGTGGTCGACGACATCCGCCGGGTGCTGCGCACCGAGGTCCGGGAGGACCCGGAGACCGCCCTGGTGGAGTACTTCCTGCCGTCCGCCTGGCTCGGTCTGGACGTCGACTCCTGGGAATCGCCCGACAGCGACGAGGACGGGCCGTTCGCGCCCGGGATCACCCGGCGCGTGGTGGTGCGCACCACGGAGCGCTCCCGGGAGAGCTACGCCGGCTGGAAACAGCGCACCGCCGCCCTGCCGCACGCCAAACGCCTGGTCCTCGACCACCGGCACACCGACCGCAAGGTCGCCCGCGCCCAACTGGAGGTGCACCGCGACGCGGGCACGGTCATCGTGTGCTGCGACCCGCACCACCACGGCACGCTGTTGCGGCAGTGCGTCCAGGCGGGCGTCCACACCGTGCTGTGGCACCGCGCCGAACACGGCGAACACATCGCCCAGGACCTGCTGGCCCTGGTCGACGGCACCGACCACGCCGAAGTACCCGAAGCGGTGCGCCTGGAACGGGCCAGGGCGATGGCCGAGCCGGACCGCGACACCCACCACGGCCGCCGGCTGTCCCTGCTCTACGACGCGCCCGACCACCGTCCCCCACAACTCGCCCCGGACGCCTGGGTGCTGACCCAGCCCTGAGTGCCGGATCCTGGACGCAGTAATGAACGAGGAGAACGTGCGGTGACCGGACAGAGCGCAACAGGCGCACACGACGACCCGGCGGCGGCGCCGGAGGACTGGTGGGTGTTCCGCGGCCCGTTACCGCTGCCGGCCCCGCCGCCCTGGCGCCACCTGCCCGCCGGCCGCGGGGAGACGCCCCGGGCGCCGTACCTCCTGGAGCGCAACGAGATCTCCGTCATCAACGCCGCCCTGCATCTGCACCGGCCGCTGCTGGTCACCGGCCGCCCCGGAGCCGGCAAGAGCTCGCTGGCCCGCGCCGTCGCCGAGGAACTCGGGCTCGGTGACGTCCTGCGCTGGTCGGTCAACAGCCGCTCCACGCTCCAGGACGCCCTCTACCGCTACGACGCCGTGGGCCGCCTCCGGGAGGCCTCGCTGCGCCGGGAGCGCGAGGCCCCGCACGGCTCCGCGCGCCGCCCCCGGGTCCGGCGCGCCACCGGGGCCGGCGACATCGGCCAGTACCTGCGCCTCGGCCCGCTCGGCAGCGCCCTGGCGGCCGGCCGCCCCCGGGTCCTGCTCATCGACGAACTCGACAAGGCCGATATCGACCTGCCCAACGACCTGCTGGTGGTGCTGGAGGAGGGCGAGTTCGAGATCCCGGAGCTGGCCCGGCTGCCCGAGCACCAACAGGAGGTCCAGGTCCTGCTGAGCGGAAGCCGGGAGCGGGTCGCGGTCCACCGCGGCGTGGTCCGCTGCACCCACTTCCCGATCGTCGTCATGACCAGCAACGGCGAACGGGACTTCCCGCCTGCCTTCCTGCGCCGCTGCGTACGGCTCGATCTGCCGGAGCCGACCGGCGACCGGCTGCGGAAGATCATCGAACACAACCTGGGGGAGCGGGCGGTCGCCGCGGCGGAGGACCTCATCGAGGTCTTCCACCAGCGCGCGAAGACCCAGACCCTGGCCACCGACCAGCTGCTGGCCGCCGTCCATCTGCGCATCAGCGGCGCCGACCTCACCAAGGAAGAGCTCCTCGCCGCCGTATTGCACCGCCTCGACGAGTCCATGTCGCCATGATCGACCGACTGCGACAGGCGATGTCGGCCGCCGGCTACGACCTCGGGGCCACGGAACTCCTCGATGTGCTGTGGCTGTCGCGGGCGATGGAGGGGCGGTCGGCGGCCGGGACGCCGGGGGATACGGGGGAGTCGGAGGAGTCGGGGGACTCGGTGGAGCGTGCGGGTGGGACGGGGAGTGGGAGCGGGGTTGGGGACGGGGCCGGGGACGAGGGGGCTGACGGGGGCGGCGGGGGCCGCTGGACCGGTGGGGCTGGCGGGACCGACGGGGCTGAGGAGGCTTCGGAGGCTGCGGCGGCCGAGTGGGATGCGTCCGAGGTGTCCCGCGCCGAGCGCACGGGCCCCACGGACCGCACCGGTCCCGCTGCCGCCGACACCACCCCCGCCGCCCCTGACGGCGGCCCCCGCTCCGCGCCCTGCGACCCGCTGACGCACGCCGTTCCGCCCCGTCGTGCGCTGTACGCCATGGGCAGCCAGGGCGGCCGGACGGGCGGGGAGCGGGCCCGTCCCGCGCGGGTTCCCGGCGGGCGGGCGCTGCCCGATGCCCAGCAACTGGGCCGGGCGCTGCGGCCGTTGCGCCGGTCCCGGGACCATCCGCACCGCACCGTCACCGATATCGAGGCCACCGTCCGTCTCGCCGCCGAGACCGGCTTCCTCGATGTCGTCTCCCGCCCGGAGCAGGAGCGGTGCCGGGCGGCCGTGCTGCTGGTGGACTGCTCGCCGTCGATGCAGGTGTGGGGCCCGCTCGCGGCCGAGCTGCGCGCGCTCCTCGCCCGGAGCACGGTCTTCCGTTCCGTCCGCATTCTTCCCGTCGATCCCCAGGATCCGAGCGGCCCGGCGGGGCGCCGGCGGGCAGCGGGCGCGGCGGTGACCTTCCTGCTGACCGACGGGACGAGCCCGGGGTGGCGCAGCCCGCAGGCCGTACGCGCCCTCGCCGCATGGGGCCGCCGCGGCCCGCTGGCCGTACTGAACCCGCTGCCCCGGCGGCTGTGGCGGGGCACCGCCCTGGACGCCCGCCCCCGGCTCCTGGCCGCACCGGGCGAGTTCGACCCCCTCGGCCGGCTCATCGTCTGCGATGCGCTGAGCGGCGAGCGGGATCCGGAGGCGGACGGCCTCCTCGCGCTGCCCGTATTGCACCCGACCGCCTCCGCGCTGGAGCAGTGGGCCGGGCTGCTCACCCGCCCCGGAGTGCCGCATCTGATCGAAACGGTGCTGCTGGACGAGGCGCCTCCCGCGTGTGCCGGGCCCGCCGTACCCCAGGGCACGGCCGAGGAGTTGCTGTCCCACTTCAGGGGGGCGTTCTCGCCCGACGCGTACCGTCTCGCCGTCCGCCTCTCGGCCATCCGCCCCCTGACCACGCCCCTGATGCAGCTGGTGCGCGCCGCCACGATGCGGGACGCCGGGCCCACCCATGTCGCCGAGATCCTGCTCGGCGGCCTCCTGGAGCGCACCGACCAGGCGCGGGACGCGGCCGCCGCCCACACCCTGGACCGCGCCCTGGGCGCACCGCCACCGGGCCAACTCGTCCACCCCGTCTACGACTTCCGTCCCGGCGTACGGGAGCTGCTGTTCAGCGGACTCGGCGCCGAAGAGGCCGTGGAGGTCGTCGAGGCCGTCGGACGATCGCTGGAGCCGTACATGGGGCGGCTGCCGGACTTTCCGGTCCTGATGGGGGACGCCGAGGGGGAGTTGCGGCTACAGGCGTCGGCGCGGGCCTTCGCGGTGCTGGCCAGCCCGGTGCTGGAGCGGATGGGGGGTGTGGTGCCCGAGCTGACCGACCACCCGGTGCCGGCCCAGCGCCGCGCCGTGCCCATGCCCCCGCGTTTCGGTGTCCTCGGGCCCGTCCGCGCCTGGCGCGGGGCGACGCCGCTCACGCTGGGCGGCCCGGAGGAACAGGCGCTGCTGGCCGCCCTGTTGCTGCGCCCCGGCCACTCCGCCGCCGCGACCGAGCTGATCCCCGACCTCTGGGGTGCCTCACCGCCGCGTCACGCCCTCTCGTCGCTGTACGCCTGCGCCTCCCGCCTGAACGCGGCGCTCGGTGCCGACCACGGGGCGGGTACCGGAGCTGATCCTGGCACGGATCCGGGCGCGGACCTCCTGGTCAGGGAACAGGACGGGGGCTATGCCCTGCGCCGTCCCGACGGCAGCGCGCCCGTCCTCGACCTTGATCTGGACCGGGCCGAGCAGCTGATCGGCCGCGCCCGCCGCGCCGAGGATCCGGCTGCTGCCCGCCAACTGCGCCACGAGGCCCTGTCGTTGTGGGACGGCGCATCACTCGCCGGGCTGCCGGGGCCGTTCGCCGCGGCGCAGCGCGCCCGGCTGGAGCGCTGGCGCAGCGACCTCGCGAACGGGCACCACCGCCCCCTCGCCGAGGAGCCCGCACCCGATCCGGCCGGTCCACGGGCCGACGCGGTGGCCCTGCCGCCCGCACCCCAGCCGTTCGCCGGGCGTGCCGAGCACCTCTCCCGTCTGGCCGCCGGATTGACGGGCGGTACGAGTGACGCCCCGCCCTGCCACGTCATCCATGGACCGGCCGGCGTGGGCAAGACAGCGCTCGCCCTGCGCGTCGCCCACGAGGTGGCGGACCACTTCCCGGACGGACAGCTCTTCCTGGATCTGCGCGCCAGCGCCGCCGAGGCCGAGGACCGGGTGACGGCGACCGGCGCCCTCGAAGCGCTGCTGCGCGCCCTGGGCGTGCCGGCCGGCCGCATCCCCTTGTGGCGCGAGGGGCGGGCGGCCCTCTATCGCTCGCTGCTGGCTGAACGGCGCGTGCTCATCGTGCTGGACGACGCAGCTGATGCTGACGCGTCCGATGCCGATGCTGCCGATGTGTCCGAGGCGGCGGTCCTGGCCCCCCTGCTCCCCGGCCGTACGGGCAAGCCGGGAGGACGGGGCGGCGCCGTCCTGGCCACCGGCCGTGGGCGCCCACCGCTGCCTCCGCCCGCCGAAGCCGTCGAGCTGGCCGCGCTGCCCCCCGCCGAGGCGCAGGAGCTGTTCACCGACTCCGGCCCCGCGGCGCTCCGGTGGCTCGACGCGCAGCTCTCCCCGGCGGCGCGGCGGGCCTTCCGCCTCCTCGCCGTGGCGGACACCGCAGATGCCTCGTCCGCGGCCCTCTCGTCCGGCGCCGCGACCGCACTGCTCGATGTCACGGCACAGCGGACGAGCGGGCTGCTGGACGAGTTGCTGTCCGTCGGCGCGCTCCGCAAGGTGGGCACTGACCACTACCGCTATACGGGCCAACTGCGGCGCCTCGCTTGCCGGTCCGCCGTTCAGGAGCTGCCCGAGGCGGCGCGCGACGAGGCGCTGGACCGGCTGCTGACCTGGTACCTGGCCATGGGCCGGCAGGCGCATGCCCTCCGGTGTCCGGGCGACCGGATGCTCCATGACCTCGTCCGCGTCCCCTCCGCCGGCCCCCTGCCCCTGGCGAAGGACCACCCCCAGGCATTGGCCGCCTGGGCTGATGAGACCCCTCATCTGCTCGCGGTCGTCCGCCGTGCTGCGATCCGCACGCCCGGGATCGTCCGCCAGGCCGCCGATCTTCTGCTGCTCGCCCAGGTGACGGCGGATTCCGGGGCGCTCTCCGCCGCCTATGAGCCCGCCGCCCGGACGGTGGCGGCTCGGGCGGCACGGGACGGCGACGCCCAGGCGGAAGGCCGGGCCCGGGTCGTGCTCGCGGAGGCATACCTCATGCTGGGCAAGTGTGCCGAGGCCGAGCCCGAGGCGCGGCGCGCGGAGCAACTGGCCGACCGCTCCGGCGATCCGCTCACGCGCTTCCGCGCCCCGTATGCGCGCGGGATCATCGCCCTCCACCAAAGGCGGTACGACGCCGCGGAGCGGCATCTGATCGCTGCATGGAAGCGGTGCACCGAGCGCGATGAACTCGGCGAGGCTGCCGCACTCGGCGCACTGGCCCGGCTCTGGGCGGCGACCGGCAACAGCAATGAAGCCGTGCTGTTCGCCGAGCGGAGCGTAGCCCTCCACCGCCGTGTCGGCCGCGATTCCCCGCAGCTCGCGCACGGCCGGTACGCCCTGGCCGAGGCGCTGTCGGCGGCCGGCCGGCCCGCTGAAGCGCTCCGTGAACTCTCGCAGGCGCTGCCCCTCTTCAAGGAGGACCGGCAGCGGCTCTGGGCGGGGCGTACCCGATGCCGGATGGCCGAGGCGATGGTCGCCCTGATCCGCCCCGGCGAGGCGGTAACCGCTGCCGAAGACGCGGCGAAGCGGCTGCTCGTGCCGGGCGGCGAGCGGTGGCGGGCTGACGCGCTGACCGCACTGGGGCATGCGGAGACCGCACTGGGCCGTAAGCGGGGTGCCCAGGCGCACTGGCGTGAGGCACTCGCCGTCCATGAGGCATTCGGCACCCCGGAGGCCCGCGAACTGAGCGCGCTGCTACGGGACAAGTCGGCATCGCCGACGGCCGGTGCGCGCCGGCCGGGCGTCTCGCGCGCCGCGGACGCCGCGCGCACCGGCACGGCCCTGCGCGATCTGACCGCGGCTGTCCGCACCCTGACCGACCAACTACGCCTCCATACCGCCGATGAGGAACCCGGTCTGGGGCCCCCCGGCCTGCCTGACCGCCTCCACCACCTCGATGCCATCGAAGCCGAACTCACCGACACCCTGGCAGACTTCGCTCACACGCCCCGCCCCCCACGCGCCGACCTCCGACGCCTCCGCACCGCCCTGGAATCCCTGACCTCGCCCCGGTCCCTGCACACACCGTCGGCCGCCATCGCCGAGGCGGCCTCGGCGGTCCGCGAACTCGGGCGGCGTATCGCTCCGTAGGGCGCGGCGCTGGGCCCAAGTCAGCTGCTGAGGTAGGCGGTTGGGCATATGCTGGCGATCGGCAATCCGCAAACAGTTCTTCGCAAAGAACTGTTTGCGGTTTAGGCTGCGCGTCATGACTGACCCCCATGGCACGACCGACCCGCAGGAGAAGCCGCCCGGTCCGGACTCCGGGGCGAACGCCGCCGTCCTGGACTCGAGGGGGCTGCGGGCCCTGGCGCACCCGCTCCGCCTGGAGTTGGTCGGGCTGCTGCGGCAGCACGGCCCGTCCACTGCCACCCGGCTCGCCGAGCGGCTCGGCGTCAACTCGGGCTCCGCCAGTTACCACCTGCGTCAGTTGGGTGCGGCGGGATTCGTCGAGGAGGACGCGGAGCGCGGGAACGCACGGGAGCGCTGGTGGCGTTCGGTGCATCAGTCCACGTGGTTCAACGACCCGGAGCTGGCCGAGCGGGAGCCCGAGGCCGCGCTGGCCTATCTGCAATCCGTCGCGGCCCGCTACACCCTGCGTACCCAACGCGCGCTCGGCGAGCTTCAGACGATGCCCCGCGCCTGGCGGGACACCTTCGACTTGAGTGACTGGCCGCTGCGGCTCACGCCCGCGGAAGCGGCGGCGCTGCACGACGAATTGCGGGACGTCGTCTCCCGGTACCGGCGGGATACGCCGGAGGGGGCGACCGAGGCTCCCGAAGGTGCCGAGCGCGTCTCCGTGATCACGCAGATCCTGCCCGAACCCGGGGAGCCCTCCGCGCCCGACGGCCGCCCCGGCGCCGGGGGCGCGGCAGAGGTGCAGACCTCGTGACAGCCAAAGCCCCGGGCGGCGACGGCTTATCCGGCGGGCGGTCCTTACGGCCGCTCGGCGGGTTGCTCGCGGCGATGGCGGTATCGCTGACCGGCACCCGGGTCTCGGCCATCGCGCTGCCCTGGTTCGTGCTCGCCACCACCCACAGCGCCACCTGGACCGGGCTGGTGGGCTTCTGCGAGATGGCGCCGTACGTCGTGGTCAAGGCGCTCACCGGGCCACTGGTGGACCGGGCCGGACCGCGGGTCATCTCCTGGTCCACCGACCTGGTCAGTGCGGCCGCGGCCGGTGCTGTTCCCCTGCTGCATGCCCTGGACCTGCTTCCGCTGCCGCTGCTGCTGGTACTGGTCGCGCTGATCGGCACCGCGCGTGGCCCCGGCGACCTGGCGAAGGAGGTCATGGTCCCGGAGGCGGCCGAGCGCAGCCGGGTGCCGCTGGAGCGGGCCACCGGCCTGTCCGGTGTGACCGAGCGGCTGGCGGGCACCCTCGGTCCCGCCGTCGGCGGCGCCCTGGTGGCGCTGCTGGGGCCCCTGGCGGGACTCGCCGTCAACGCCGCGAGCTTTGCGCTCGGTTCGGTGATCATCGCCCTGACGCTGCCCCGCGGGATGGGTCGGGCGGCCCTGGAAGTCCCGCCTGCTGAGGGCGAGGTGGCGCCGGGCTACTGGCGACGCTTCGGTGCGGGTTTCCGGTTCCTGCGCGGCGAGCCGCTGCTCCTCACCATCCTGGTCATGGTCGGAGTCACCAACCTGCTGGACGCGGCGTTCACCACGGTGCTCGTGCCCGTGTGGGCCGACGAGTCCGGCAACGGACCGGCCGTGATCGGGGTGAACAGCAGCGTGGGAGGGGCGGCCGCGGTCGCCGGGAGCCTGGTCGCCGCGGCGATCGGGCACAGAATGCGGCGCCGGGTGGTGTTCTTCGCCGGGTTCCTGCTCGCCGGGGCGCCGAGGTTCCTGGTCCTGGCCTGCGACGCGCCGATGTGGGCGGTGCTCCTGGTATTCGCCGCCGGCGGGTTCGGAGCGGGCTTCCTCAACCCGATCCTGGCGGCGCTCTCCTTCGAGCGGGTGCCCCGTCCGCTGCTGGGACGGGTCAACGCGCTGGGCGATGCGCTGGCCTGGGCCGGTGTTCCGCTCGGCGGGCTGATCGCCGGAGCGGCGGTCACCTCGTTCGGACTCGTGCCGGTGCTGCTGCTCGGCGGAGCGGCGTACTTCCTCACGACGAACCTGGCCGGACTGCGACCGGAATGGCGTGAGATGGACCGCCACCGAGGCCGAGGTCCCCGGGAACGCCACCCCGGAGCGGACGCCCCCGCGACCGACGGCAGCCTCACCGGATGACCGCGAGTGTGCCCGCTGACGGTCTCGGTTCCCAGCCATCAGCCTCCGCGGGCGCAGGACGTGAGGCGATCGGCGAGGGCGACGACGAGGTCGCGCAATTCAGCGGGGCGCTCGATGACGAACGGCCGGTCGATCGAGGCGAGTGTGGGAGGCAGCCAGTCGAGTCGCTCGGCCCGTAGGTGGACGCGTAGCCAGCGCTCGGGGGCCGGGGCCGGGTCTGCCGTCGGCTCGTACTCCTCCAGGCTCGCGACACTGGCGGGAAGGTGGGCGCGGATCTGCTCGACGGTCCCATGGATCCGCAAGGTCACCTCGTGCCGGTACTCCGCCGTGGCGAACCCCGACAGCACGCGCTGGGCCGGACCGGGGCCCTCGGGCACCTCGAACGAGCCGGGCAGGGTTCTGGCGTCTGTGAGGCGATCGAGCCGGAAGGTGCGGTCCTCGCCGATGCCGGGGTCGGTGCCTGTGACGTACCACCGGCCCGCGTGGGCGACGATCCCGTAGGCGTGCAGGGTGCGTTCGCTGCGCCGGCCGTTGCGGTCGGTGTATCTGAGGGAGACCGGTCGGCGGTGGCGTACCGCATCGGCGAGGGTGAGCAGGACCCCGGCGTCCGGGGCGGCGAACTCGCCGGGCTGGTCCGTGAAGGCGAGCGACTCCAGGAGTGTGTCGAGCCGGCGGGCGAGGTGCTTGGGCAGCACCCGCCGGATCTTGGCCGTCGCCGTCTCGCTCGCCGTGCGCTCCGTCGTCCGCAGCCCTGTACGGCGGCCGGCGATCAGGCCGAGCAGTACGGCCAGCGCCTCGTCGTCGCTGAGCATGAGCGGAGGCAAGCGGTACCCGGGGGCGAGCCGGTAGCCGCCGTACCGGCCGCGTACCGACTCCACGGGCACGTCGAGGTCGATGAGTTGGTTCACATACCGCCGCACGGTGCGCCCCTCGACGCCGAGCCGGTCGGCGAGTTCGGCCACCGTCCGGGTGCCGCCCGACTGAAGCAGTTCGAGGAGTGTCAGCACGCGGCCGGTGGGTCGAGACATGTCCGCAGGTTACGGCGAATAGAGGACCGATTCTGTCCCCTATTCCTCCTAACCTGCGAAGTCCCGCCACACCCGGCAACCTGAGGAGAACACCATGGACTTCGTCTCGATCCGCATCATCACCGGCGACGTCGCGCGCCTCGTCGCGTTCTACGACCGCGCCACCGGAGTGCCGGCGACGTGGGCCACCGAGGACTTCGCCGAACTCAAGACCCCGCACGCCACCCTCGCGATCGCCGGCACCCGCACCGTCCCGCTGTTCGCTCCGGGCTCGGCCCGCCCGGCGGAGAACCGCAGCGTGATCACCGAGTTCCTGGTCGACGACGTGGACCAGGTGCACCAGCACCTGTCCGGTTTCGTCACCGACTTCGTCACCGAGCCCACCACGATGCCCTGGGGCAACCGGTCGCTGCTGTTCCGCGACCCGGACGGCAACCTCGTCAACTTCTTCACCCCGGTCACCACGGCGGCCATCGAGAAGTTCGCACGGTGATGGTGGCGGGGACAGGGGACGGTGACGGGGACGCGGCGCACGGCCGAGTTCGGGGCGCTAACGTCCTGAGGCGGCACACCTAAGGGATGAGCCCCACGCCTCACCCACCGCCCGCCAGAAACTCCCCCAATACCGCCGCGAGTTCGGCCGGTGCGTCCTCCTGGACCAGATGGCCCGCGTCCTCGATCAGGTGGAGACGGGCGCCGGGGATACGGGAGGCCAGGTCGTGCCCCTTCGCGGGCGGGATCCAGGTGTCCTGCGTGCCCCAGCAGACCAGTGTCGGGAGGGCGAGTTCGCCGTAGCGTTCCTGGATCTCGTCCGTGAAGCGCTGGTCGTTCTGTGCGATCTGCCGGTAGAACGCCGGCCGTCCCTCGTCCGTGCACCAGGGCTCGACCAGCCGGTCGAGGACCGCCGGGTGCAGGCCGGGGTGGCTCGCCGAGGATACGTACTCGCGCACCAGGGCGCGGTGGAGGTCCGGTGGCAGCCGGCCGAAGACGTCGGGGTGCGCGGCCAGCAGCCGGTAGGTGGGCGAGCCCCAGGGGGCCAGCGCCACCGGGTCGACGAGTGCCAGGCGTGTGTAGTGCGCACCGTGCAGCAGATGGGCCCGCAGGGCCACGCAGCCGCCGAAGTCGTGTGCCACCACGGCCGGGCGGGCTGCCTCGGTGGCCAGGTCCCAGTGGGCGAGCAGCTCGGTGAAGACGCGGGCCTGGGCGGCGAGGGAGACGTCCTGGCCGGCTCGCTTCTGGGAGGCGCCGTAGCCCGGCATGTCCCAGACGAAGACCCGGTGCCGGGCGGCCAGGGCCCGGGCTACACCCCGCCAGACGTACGAGGAGAAGGGCGTCCCGTGCAGCAGGACGACCGTCGGGGCGTCCGCCCGTCCTTCCCCGAGTGCGGCCCAGCGCACCTCGTCGCCCGACGCAGTGCGGAACGTTCGGTCCAGCAGCCACCGTGTCATGACCGTCAGGCTAGTGACTCCTTACCGGGGTGTCGAGGGAGCGGGCGGACCGTCCCGCGGGCCGCCCGGGGGAGGCGGCCGGTGGCCCGCTCCCGGCATTCCCGCGGACGGGCGCTCCCGCGCGCTGCGCATGCGCCCCCGGAGCCCACCGCGCCGACTCGTAGAATCGTGCGCACCATGGTTTACCTCGACCACGCCGCCACCACCCCGATGCTCCCGGAGGCGGTGCAGGCGATGACCGCCCAGCTGACCGTCACCGGCAATGCGTCCTCGCTGCACGCTGCCGGCCGGCGGGCCCGGCGTACCGTCGAGGAGGCGCGCGAATCCCTCGCCGCCTCCCTAGGCGCCCGCCCGAGCGAGATCGTCTTCACCGCGGGCGGCACCGAGGCCGACAATCTCGCGGTCAAGGGCCTGTACTGGGCCCGCCGGGCCGCCGACCCGGCCCGTACCCGCCTTCTCGCCAGCCCCGTGGAGCACCATGCGGTGCTCGACGCCGTGGAGTGGCTCGCCGAGCAGGAGGGCGCCCGCGTCGAGTGGCTGCCGGTCGACAGCTATGGCCGGGTGCACCCCGAGGCGCTGCGTACGGCCATCGCCCGCAACCCCGCCGATGTCGCGCTCGCCACCGTCATGTGGGCCAACAACGAGATCGGCACCGTCCAGCCGGTGCGCGAACTGGCCGAGGTCGCCGCGGAGTTCGATATTCCGCTGCATGCCGACGCGGTGCAGGCCGTCGGCCAGTTGGAGGTCGACTTCGCCGCCTCCGGGCTCGCCGCCATGACGGTCTCCGGCCACAAGATCGGCGGCCCGTACGGCATCGGCGCGCTGCTGCTGGGCCGGGAGTACGCCCCGGTGCCGGTGCTGCACGGCGGCGGCCAGGAACGGCACGTCCGCTCCGGCACCCTCGACACCCCGGCCATCGCCGCCTTCGCCGCCGCCGGCCGGTACGCCGTCGCCCACCGCGAGGACTTCGCCCGCGACATCGGCGCACTCCGCGACGACCTGGTCAAGGCCGTCCGGGCCGCCGCGCCGGACGCCGTCCTCGGCGGCGACCCGGACCCCGCCGGCCGCCTCCCCGCCAACGCGCACTTCTCCTTCCCCGGCTGCGAGGGCGATTCGCTCCTGCTCCTCCTGGACGCCCAGGGCATCGCCTGCTCCACGGGCTCCGCCTGCACCGCCGGCGTCGCCCAGCCCAGCCATGTCCTGCTGGCCACCGGCATGTCCCCGGACCTCGCCCGCGGCACCCTGCGGTTCTCCCTGGGGCACACCTCCACCGCGGAGGACGTGGCGGCACTGGCGGACGCCATCGGGCCGGTCGTGGAACGGGCGCGGAGCGCGGGGCTGAGCTAGGGCGTGTCTTTCGGATCACCCCGGGGCCGCGACGTCTGGCACGGCACCTCGCGGCGTTGTCGCCTCACCCGAGTACGCCCAGTACGCGGCAGAGGCTCCGCCTTGCGATGCACCGCACCAGACGCCGCGGCCTGATCCGGGCTGATCCAAAAGACACGCCCTAGGGCCGCCCGTCCGGCGGAGCCACCGCGCCCGTAGCCCGGCGCGCGCCTCAGGCCTTCCGTACGGGCGGGCTTTCCCGCGGCCGTACGGGCTTGCGCAGCTCGGCCCGTACGAGCCGCAGATAGCGGTCCCAGTCCCAGTGCGGCCCCGGATCGGTGTGGTCCGTCCCCGGCACCTCCACATGCCCGACGAGGTGCTCCCGGTCGGCGGGGAAGCCGTACCGCCGGCATATCCCGGCCGTCAGCCGCGCCGACGACGCGTACATGGCGTCCGTGAACGACTCCGGCCGGTCCACGAAGCCCTCGTGCTCGATCCCGATGCTCCGCTCGTTGTAGCCGCGGTTGCCCGCGTGGAAGGCCACATCCAGCTCGCGGATCATCTGGGCGATATGCCCGTCCTTGCGGATGACGTAGTGCGCGCCGGCCTCGTGCTCCGGGTCCCGGAAGACGTCGAGCGCGGTCGCGTAGCTGCCCTGGACGACATGGATGACCACCCGGTCGATCCCGTAGTCCGCCGGCCGGTCGGCCAGGCGGTAGTTCGCCGGGGACGCCGCGACCCACTGCGCGCCCCGGTGGTCGACCGCGCCGGGCGTGCGCGGCTTCTCGTTCCCCGGCAGCCGCCACCACAAGTGGGCCAGCCCCTCGCGCCCCGCGAACGCCGCGGCCCCGGCGGCCACCGCCCCGCCGCCCCCGATCCACAAGGCCCGTCGGCGCGTGATCCCGGCCGGTGCTGCCTGGCCGCCGTCCTTTTCCCCGTCCCTCTTCCCCATGCGCTGCATAACGCTTTCGGCCCTGTCGGTGGTTCCGTCTACCCTGGACTGGCTATGACTGATGACGCCCCCCGCCGCCTCCGTGTGCTCGCCGCCATGTCCGGCGGCGTCGACTCCGCCGTTGCCGCCGCCCGCGCCGCCGAGGCCGGCCATGACGTGACCGGCGTGCACCTCGCGCTCTCCGAGAACCCGAAGTCGTTCCGCACCGGTGCCCGCGGCTGCTGCACGATCGAGGATTCCCACGACGCCCGCCGCGCCGCCGACGTCATCGGTATCCCTTTCTACGTCTGGGACCTCGCCGAACGCTTCCGTGCGGACGTCGTCGACGACTTCATCGCGGAGTACGAGGCCGGGCGCACCCCGAACCCCTGCCTGCGCTGCAACGAGAAGATCAAGTTCGCCGCGCTGCTGGACAAGGCGCTGGCCCTGGGCTTCGACGCCGTCTGCACCGGCCACTACGCCACGGTCGTGCTGCGCGAGGACGGCTCCCGCGAGCTGCACCGCGCCTCCGACATGGCCAAGGACCAGTCGTACGTCCTCGGTGTCCTCGACGACCGCCAGCTCGCGCACGCCATGTTCCCGCTCGGCGACACCCTCACCACCAAGGCCGAGATCCGCGAAGAGGCCGCCCGCCGCGGTCTGTTCGTCGCCAAGAAGCCGGACAGCCACGACATCTGCTTCATCGCCGACGGCGACACCCAGGGCTTCCTGGCCAAGCGGCTCGGCGCGGCCCCCGGCGACATCGTCGACGAGTCCGGCAACCGCCTCGGGACGCACGAGGGCGCGTACGGCTTCACCATCGGCCAGCGCAAGGGCCTGCGGATCGGCCACCCGGCGGCCGACGGCAAGCCGCGCTACGTCCTCGACATCTCCCCGGTCGACAACACCGTCACCGTCGGCCCCGCCGCCTCGCTCGACGTCATGGGGCTGACCGCGATCCGCCCGCGCTGGTGCGGCCGCCCCCCGACGGCCGGGCCCGCGACGTACACGGCCCAGCTCCGCGCCCACGGCGGCGAGACCGAGGTGACGGCGGAGCTGGTGGACGGCGGCGAGCTGCTCGTCTCGTTCACGGAGCCGGTACGGGGCGTGGCACCCGGCCAGGCGATCGTGCTCTACGACGGCACCCGTGTGGTCGGCTCGGCCACCATCGCCACTACGGAGCGGCGGGCTCGGACGGAGGCGTAAGAGGCGGCCGGTCAGTAGGTGTAGAGCGCCGTGGTGTCCAGCTCGGCGTCAATCGGGGCTCCGATCGGCACCGGCTCACCGAATTCGGCTTCCAGGGACGCCTTGTAGTGCTCACGGCTCGGCAGTGAGTAGAGCAGGCACGCGCCCTCTATGGGATTGACGATGAGGTAGTACGGGATTCCCGCCTTGTGGTCTGGCGCTAGCGGGCTCAGGCGGCACACACTGCACCTCTGTAGCCGCGACGATCGCGACTACAGAGCGACGGGTTCGGGCGGGGACATAGCCGGGGCCGGGGCTTACGCGGCGGGTTCCCAGGGGTTGACCACTGCGGCGCCGGTGCGCTCGAAATGCTTGGCGTTCCGGGTGGCCACGGTCCAGTCGTTGGCCAGGGCTGTCGCCGCGATCAGTGCGTCGGCCGGGTCGATGTTCGTCCCGGCGGCCTTCAGCTGGCGGTGCAGCGCGACGTAGGTGATCGCTTCAGGCTCACCGATGGGGACGATGCGCATCCGGTACTCCTGCCGTACCTCGGCCAGAGCCTGGGCGTAGCGTTCTTGCCGGAAGGCATCGGGTGCAGCCGCGACCCCTGCCTCGATCTCCCCGATCGTGATCACGCTGACGTAGCGCAGAGGGCGTGGCGTCGTATGAAACCAGGCGAGGACGCGCTCGTCGGGCTTAGCCCGGGTGGTCAACTCCGCGATCACATTCGTGTCGAACAGGAAGCTCACTCGCCTTCCTCCTGCTCGTCATAGGACCGGGCGCCGAACTCCAGCCCCTCGAACGGGGTCGACAGGAGGAATTCCTCGAATCCGTCAAACCCCAAGGTGATCCACCGGTGGAGCATCTCGGGCAGAGCGCCGATCTCCGTTTCTGCCAGCTCGGCGTCGAAGTGGCGCCGCTGATGCTCCGGCAGTGCCTCACGGATTTCGCGAATGGTGCGCAGCGGATGCGTGTCCTTGCGGGCGCTGGTGGGGTGTGGCTCGTCATGGGGCGGTGAAGACGTCATGGGCGACCCCTTCTCGGCGAGTGCGGAACTCATCTCTGTCCTTTCAGGCTACGGCCTTGGGTAGTGACGTGGTCGGACGATGGTCGGTGTATGGCCCGTTCAGGCGGCAGGTCGCGCTTCGGACGAGGCACGGCAGCCGCGGCAGCGGCCCGGGCGGTCGGCGCGGAAGGCGCGCTCGCAGCCGTCGCAGTTCTGGAGCGGGACGACGGGTGGGCGGTCGGGCTGCGGGGGCGGGCTCGTGCGGGCCGGTGGGCGCAGGGCGACCAGGCGGTGAGCCAGGAGGCGGGCCGGGCGGCGGTTGATGCGGGCGGGGAGGCCGCTGGTCAGAGCTGTGGTGACCTCCTGAGGGGGCACGCCACGGTCGAGCCAGTCCGTGACGGCCGGGGCCAGTGCGGTGATCTCGCGCTCGGAGAGGAGCAGACGGCGGTCGCGGTGGGGGAGGCGGGTAAGCAGGTCGACAGCTTCGGGGACGGGTTCCGGCGCCGGCTGCGAGGGCATGGCGGGCTCCGACTCGCCGGTGGACTCGGGTTCCGGGGCGGAGGTACCAGCGGGTTCCGCTGCCGCTCTCGGCAGGTCGTACGCGAACGTGCGGGTGACGATCCGGCCGTGCGGCCCACGCTCGACGCGGCGCTCCAGCCAGCCCTCGGCCTCCAGCTCGCGTAATGCCCCGGCGATGGCGGTCTTGCCCTCGGCGAAGTGCGTGCAGAGCGCGTCGATGGTGATCGGTGAGCCATCGGGGAGGGACAGGATGTACGCGGCGACCCCGACCGTGACCGCGCTACCGGCGCGCTGCGCAAGGCGGTTGGCGAGGACGGTGAAGTGGGAGGTATGGCGCGTACGGATGTGGATGACGCCGCCGGAAACGCGCGAGGGCGCGGCTGAGGGCGCGTTAGAATGCGCTGAAGTCATCGGGAAGGCTCTTCTTCCTTGTGATCAGGCCCTCGGACCGGGATTGCCGTCCCGCCGGGGGCCGTTCTGTGTGCGGTTGTAGTGGCTGTGCAGCGTTTGTGCTGCTGCCGTCGCAGTGGAACTGCGGTGAGCCTAACCGCATTCCGGACGCCTTCGCGCCCAAGTCACCCGATGGGGTGAGGAGTTGGGCGGCGGTAGGTGGGTGGGGTTCTCTGCCCGGGTTCTTTGGTTGGTCGGCCGGATCACCGGCGGACGGTGGGGCGGAACCTGGTGCCGCCCCACCGGTGTCCGGTCAGCCGGCTTCCGGCGCGACCTGGGCGTATGCGAGGAAGGAAGTCCAGGAGTCGGGTGAGACCGCGAGCGAGGGCAGCGAGGTGTCCTTGGAGTCGCGGATGTGGACGGTGTGGGGGCAGGCGGATATCTCGATGCAGGCTTCACCTTCGCCACCGCTGTAGCTGGACTTCCGCCAGGCGATGGCTACTTCGACGCAGGCTTCGCCCGTTCCGCCGCTGTAGCTGCTCTTGAACCACGCCAGTTCGGTGTTCATGCCTCTCCTGTCAGCAGACGCTGAATGAGGGCTCGCGACGCCTCGGCGTCGAGGGCCTGTGATCGCAGTGTGCCGTAGCGGTGGCTCAGCACACTGATGTCGTCCGGCTCTGTGAGGAAGTAGCTGCCCCTCTGGCCTTCCACGTAACCGATGGTGTGATGCTCCGGCGTCTCCAGCAGCGTCATCGGGCCATCCATGCCCGCATGGGTCTCGCGGGCGAGTGGCATGACCTGGAGCTGAAGATTGTGCAGCTCGGAGAGCTTGAGCAGGTTCCTCAACTGGCCTTCCCACACGGCCTGTCCGCCCATTTTCCGTCGGAGTACGGGCTCCTCCAGGACGAACGTCATCCGACAGGCGGGCTTGCGGGTCAGCAGAATCTGTGTCGTCAGACGGGCCTGCACGGATCGCTCGATCTCGTTGGCCTCCATGCTCGGCCGCACGGACCCGAACACCGCGTCCGCATACTCCTCCGTCTGTAGCAACCCATGGAGAAAGTGCGTGCAGTAGGAATGCAGCGCCAACGCCTCCGCCTGCAACTTCACATATTCCTCGGCCCACGCCGGATGGTGCTTCTCCGCGACATCGGGGATCAGTACGCGCAGCACGCCGCCCGCGCCGAGCGCCGCGTCCACCGTGTCGACGTATCCGGGCTTCGGTGGCCGTTCGCCTCGCTCGACCATCGCGATCTGGGACTCGGAGTAGGGGATGAGCGCGGCCAGTTCGCGGCGCGTCATGCCCCGTTGTTCCCGCAAGAACCGGGACTGTTTCCCGAAGATCTTGAGACTGACAGGGGGCTCGTTGTTGTGGGGCATCGCACACCTCGCACAGTTGCGGCGTGGTAGCGCACAGTAGGCGCCGTTCTGTGGCCAGGCTAGATGCGCGCGGCGAAGCTTGTCCGCATGATGAACGAACCGCCAGGATCCGAACTTTCCGCATCCTCCGAACCGGCCGAGCGGCCCGAGCTGATCGAGCCGTCCGAACTGATCGAGCGGTCCGAACCGGCCAAGCCGTCCGAACCGGACGCACCACAGATGCGGTTGCTGCCCTGGAGCACTCCGGACGACCGGCCCTGCTTTCTCATCACGGATGGTGAGGGCGGCCCGGTGTCCGATCTCGCCGACAGCATCGAGCAGATGCAGCTCGGTATCGGCGAGGAACTGCTGCGGTACGCACGGGCGATGCACGCCGATCCGAAGGTGCCGGACCGCGAGTTCCGCTTCCTCTCGCGGCGGCTGGCCGAAGCGCTGGGCGATGCGCTGCGCGTGGCCCGCAACTGACAAATGTCACAGGGAAGCGAGGACAGTCGGAACTGTTGCAGCGCACTGCCGTGCCCGAAGCTGAAGGTGTCGAAGGAAGACGTCGTGCACAGAGCAATTCGGGGGGCCGCCATGAACCGGATCCAGGGCGAGAGCGAGAGCAACAGCGAGAGTGGGCGTCAGCGCCGTAAGCGGCACCAGAGGCGGGACGGGGGGCGCGAAGCCGTCGACGGGACGGGCCCCCACCCCCTGGTGCAGAGCCTGACGCCGCTGGTCGTGGACGCGGGCATTCCGCTGGCCTCGTACTACCTCCTCAGCGTCGGCTTCGGACTGAGCGACGTCGCCGCGCTGGGCTGGAGCAGTGTGGTGCCGGCGCTGCGTACGGTCTGGAGCCTGCTGCGGCGCACCGGCGTCAACGCCCTCGCGCTGCTGATCCTCGTCGTCAATGCCGTGGGTCTGGCCACCAGCGCGGTGACCGGTGATCCGCGGCTGATGCTCGCCAAGGACGGTGCGGTGAGCAGCGTCATCGGGATAGCGGTGATCGTCTCCGTGTTCCTGGGGAAGCCCCTGATGACCGCCGGGCTCAAGCCGTTCGTCACGAAGGGGAGCGCGGCGGGTATCGCCGCCTGGGACCGTTTGATGGCAGGGTCCGCACCGTTCCGCGGGGCCGAACGGAGGTTCTCGCTGATATGGGGGACCGTGCTGCTGGTCGAGTGCATGGCCAAGGTGATCGGCGCGTACACGATCCCGGTGCACACGATGGTCTGGCTGGGGACCGTGCTGATGCTGGTGGCCATCCTGCTGGCGATGGTCGTCGCGGGGGGAAGCTGCGCGGACCCGATGGAGAAGATGGTCAAGGCCGAACAGGAACGGGGCACCGACGACTCCCGTGGCGAAGCGGAGGCGCGTCCCACAGTCGCCGTGTCGGCCACGGCGGAAGGGTGATCGCGATCGCTGGGACTTACAGATGACGAATTGCTCCCGATGTCTGCCATTTCCCGGTGCCCGCCCTCTCCATCGGGACGGAAATGACGGTCCGCGTTCCTCGCTTCCGGGACGAGTGAGGCGCCTGAGGTGCGAAAAGACCGCTGGTCAACTGTGAGGTGCCGCACAGCGTGCGGTGTGGATGGCGGGTGCCCGATGGGTGGTGCCGGTGCGTTGACCTGCGGGCATGGCGCGGGGGAGGGGTGTCCAGGAGGAGTCGGGCGATTGCGTACGGGGACGACGTGTCGTATATCCCACAGTCGATCAGCGGGGTGTCGCCAAATAGGGTCGGGAAAGCGAAGGAACGCGGCGGCTGCCGGGCGAGAAGCGGTGACGATAAGGACTGGCAAGGAGTTGTAGACCTTGTGAGGGCTCGTCAGGGTACGGACCGCAGGCGGCCCTTTCCGCGGCCACGAAGGGATCGGAAGTCAATGTCGACTGTTCAATCTGAGGTCAAGCCGGGTATTCATACGGGCGGGCCGGCGGCATCCCTGTACGCCGAGCTGGTCCGGCGAAACCCCGGGGAGCCCGAGTTCCATCAGGCGGCACTTGAGGTGCTGGAGACGCTGGCCCCGGTGCTGGCGGCCCGCCCGGAGTTCGCCGAGGCGAAGATCCTGGAGCGGATCTGCGAGCCGGAGCGGCAGATCATGTTCCGGGTCCCCTGGCAGGATGATTCCGGGGCGATTCACGTCAACCGCGGTTTCCGGGTGGAATTCAACAGTGCCCTCGGCCCGTACAAGGGCGGTCTGCGTTTCCACTCGTCCGTGAATCTGGGGATCGTCAAGTTCCTCGGCTTCGAACAAATCTTCAAGAATTCCCTTACCGGGCTCAGCATCGGTGGCGGTAAGGGCGGCAGCGATTTCGATCCGCACGGCAAGTCGGACGCCGAAGTCATGCGATTCTGCCAGTCGTTCATGACGGAGCTGCACCGTCATCTCGGCGAGCACACGGACGTACCGGCCGGCGATATCGGCGTCGGCGGCCGCGAAATCGGCTTTCTCTTCGGCCAGTACCGGCGGATCACCAACCGCTGGGAGGCCGGGGTGCTCACCGGCAAGGGACTGTCCTGGGGCGGCTCCAAGGCCCGTACGGAAGCCACCGGTTACGGCAATGTGCTCTTCACCGAGGAGATGCTCAAGCAGCGCGGCGAGGAGCTGGACGGGCAGCAGGTGGTGGTCTCCGGGTCCGGCAATGTCGCGATCTACACCATCGAGAAGGCCCAGGCACTCGGCGCCAACGTGCTGACCTGCTCGGACTCCGGCGGCTATGTCGTCGACGAGAAGGGCATCGACCTGGCTCTGCTGCGGCAGATCAAGGAGGTCGAGCGCGGCCGGATCAGTGCGTACGCCGAGCGGCGCGGGGTGTCGGCCACCTACGTGCCCGGCGGGCGGGTGTGGGATGTCGCGTGCGATGTGGCGCTGCCGTCGGCGACCCAGAACGAGCTGGACGCGGACGCCGCCCGGATCCTGATCCGCAACGGCGTCAAGGCGGTCTCCGAGGGCGCCAACATGCCGACCACGCCGGACGCGGTGACGCTCCTCAAGTCGGCCGGTGTGGCGTTCGGTCCCGGCAAGGCCGCCAACGCGGGCGGGGTGGCGACCAGCGCGCTGGAGATGCGGCAGAACTCCGCGCGTGAGGCATGGGCCTTCGAACGCACGGAGGGCGAGCTCGCGGCCATCATGCGCGGGATCCACCACCGCTGCTACGAGACCGCGGAGCGCTTCGGGCAGCCGGGCGACTATGTCGCGGGCGCCAACATCGCCGGCTTCGAACGGGTCGCGGAGGCGATGCTGGATCAAGGGTTGATCTAGCCGGAGGCCGTGTCCGGCCGGGCGGTCCCGCAGCGGCCGGCCCGGCCGGCCGACTCGTAAAGTGACCGCATGAATATCTGCGTTTTCTGCTCCGCCGCCGATCTCGACGACCGTTATGTCACCGCTGCTCGTGAGTTCGCCGAGCTGATCGGCCGGGGTGGGCACGCGCTGGTCTGGGGCGGTTCGGACACCGGCCTGATGAAGGTCATGGCCGACGGGGTGCAGGAGGCCGGCGGAAAGCTGATCGGCGTTTCCGTGGAGTTCCTGGCGCACAAGGTGCGCGAAGGCGCCGATGAGATGGTCGTCACCAAGGATCTCGCCGAGCGGAAGGCGCAGATGCTGGTGCGCGCCGACGCCGTCGTCATCATGGTCGGCGGTACGGGCACCCTCGACGAGGCCACCGAGATCCTGGAGCTGCGTAAGCACGGGATGCACAGCAAGCCGGTGGTGCTCCTCAACACCGCTGGTTTCTACGACGGGTTGAAGCAGCAGTTCCAGCGGATGGAGTCGGAGGGCTTCCTGCCGCTTCCGCTCACCGACCTGGTCTTCTTCGCGGAGGACGGCGTCGGCACGCTGGCCTATCTGGAGGAGAAGGCGGGTATCCAGGGCTGAGCCGCCGGGCCCCGCGTCCGGCCGTCCCGCTCGTTAGGATCGGACCCATGGGTACGCACTTGATCACGGGCGCAGGGTCGGGCATCGGAGCGGCGGTCGCACGGCGGCTCGCGGACCGCGGGGAGGACCTGTGGCTGCTGGCGCGCAACGCGGTCCGGGCGAAGGAGCTGGCCGCGCAGTTCCCCGGCGCCCGTACGCTCGTCGGTGATCTCGCCAACCCCGAGAAGCTGTCCTGGGCCTTCGGCCAGCAGCCGCTGCCGGACCGGATCGACTCCCTGGTGCACAGCGCGGGCGTGATCGAGCTGGGCGCGGTCGCCGATCTGCCGGCCAAGTCCTGGCAGCGGCAGCTCGCCGCCAACCTGGTCGCGCCCGCCGAACTCACCCGGCTGCTGCTGCCGCTGGTACGGGTCGCCGAGGGGCATGTCGTCTTCGTGAACTCCGGTGCCGGGCTGAGTGCGCGTGCCCAGTGGGGTGCGTACGCGGCGACGAAGCACGGTCTGAAGGCGCTGGCCGACTCGCTGCGGGCGGAGGAGCACGACAACGGCGTCCGGGTCACCTCGGTCTATCCGGGGCGTACGGCCACGCCGATGCAGGAGAGCACCCACCGGCAGGAGGGCAAGGAGTACGACCCGGCCCGCTGGATCGACCCGGAGTCGGTCGCGACGGCCATCCTCACGGCCATCGATCTGCCGCGGGACGCGGAGATCAACGATGTGTCGGTGCGGCCCGGCCGCTGAGGTCCGGGGCCGCCTCGCCGGCGGTTGTCCACAGCTTTCGTCCGCGCACCGCTGCTTTCCGCCACGGCGACGTACGCTGCATGAGTGACCATTGAAGCGAAGGCGACCGCGGCGGCGGGGTGCGGGTTCCGGGAGATACGGGGGCTCGTGACGGAGCTGAGCCGCCGGCTCGACGCCCATCAGCGCAGCCGGGTCGCCGAGCTCGATCTGACGCCGACGCAGGCCAAGGCGCTGGAGGAGCTCGGCGAGCCGAAGACGGCGCGGGAGCTGGCCGCGGTGCTGTGCTGTGAGCCGCCGAATGTCACCTACGTCATCTCCAAGCTGGAGAAGCAGGGCATGGTCGTGCGCCGGCCGCACCCTCTGGACGGGCGCGCCAAACAGCTCGTACTCACCGAGGAGGGACGGGAGTTGCGGCTCGATCTGCTGCGGCGGATGGGGACCGCCTCGCCGCTCGATCATCTTTCGCACGAGGAGCGGGCCGCGTTGCGCGACGACCTGCTGAGGGCGCTGGGGCGCGGCGACTGACCGCTCGCGGGGACTTATTTGAGCCACCGCCGGGGCCCCGGGATGTGCAACGACGCATCCCGGGGCTCCGGCGTTTTCGTATGCGTTCAGCAAAGTTATAGCTGTAACTATGGTCCGCAGCGATAGCTACAGCTTTAACTAAATCCATGATCAGTGAGAAGGCCGCGCCGCATGCGCCGGCACGCGAGGACGGGACGGTCGCCCTGGGCCAGGGCCGGCCGCAGGACCAAGCCCAGCCCCAAGGACGGGCCCAGCCCCAAGGCCAAGCCCACAACCGGACACCACCACCCCGCCGCCCCCACGACGCCGCCCAACTCCTCGTCCTGGCCCTGGGGTTCGTGATGGCGAGCCTGGACACCGGCATCATGAACGTCGCCGCGAACGAGCTGCGGGCCCGGCTCGGACTGACCATGTCCGGCCTCACCTGGGTCGTCGACGGCTATGTCCTCGCCTTCGCCGCGCTGCTGCTGCTCGCCGGCTCGCTGGCGAAGCGGTTCGGCGCCCGCCGGATCTATCTCCTCGGGCTCGCCGTGTTCACCGCCGCGTCCCTGCTGGGCGCCGTCGCGCCGAACGGTGCCGTCCTGGTGGCGGCCCGCTTCGTCCAGGGGGCGGGCGCGGCGCTCTTCATGCCCAGCTCGCTGTCGCTGCTGATGCACGCGTTCCCCGAACCGGCGCGCCGGGCGAAGATCCTCGGCATCTGGTCGGCGGTCGTCTCCACCTCCGTAGGGCTGGCGCCCACGATCGGCGGCGTACTGGTCGGCACGCTCGGCTGGCGCAGCATCTTCCTCGTCAACCTCCCCGTAGGGGTGGCCGGTTTGCTACTGACCCGGCGGGTGATCGCGGCGGTCCCGGCCCGCCGTTCGGCGCTCGGCGGCAGTGGCCATGTCCTGGGGCTGCTGGCCCTCGGGGCGCTGAGTTACGCACTCATCGAAGGGCCCGGAAAGGGCTGGTCCGCGCCGTACGTCCTGGGGGCGTTCGCGGTCGCGGCGGTCGCACTGGCCGGCTTCCTCATCCGTGAACGGGCCGCCCGCACCCCGGTCCTGCCGGTCTCGCTCTTCGCCGACCGCAGTTTCACCGCGGCCAATGCGGTCGGCTTCCTCTTCAACTTCGCCTTCTACGGAGCGCTGTTCGTCCTCGGCCTCTTCCTCCAGGGCGCGCGCGGGGCGAGTCCGGTGACGGCGGGGCTCCAGATGCTTCCGGCCGTCCTGGTCCTCCCGTTCGGCAACATGCTCTACGCCCGGTTCGGGCCGCGGATCGGCGACCGGACCGCGCTCACCGCCTCCCTGGCGCTCTCCACCGCGGGTTACGTCCTGCTGTTCCTGATCCTCGCGCCCGGCCTGCCGTACTGGGCACTCGCGGCGGTGCTCGCGGTCGCCAACCTGGGCAGCGGGGTCAGCTCCCCGGCGCTGACCGGAGTCCTGATGGCGGCCGCCGGCCGGGAGCACGCCGATATCGGCAGCGCGACCCTCAACGCCAACCGCCAGATCGGCTCCCTGGTGGGGATCGCCGGTATGGGCGCGGTGCTGACGGGGGCGGGCGGCGGCTACCAGGGCGCGGCCTGTGCCTTCGCCCTGACGGCGGGCGCGCTCGCGGTCGCGGTCGTGGTCGGCCGGACGGGCATACGCACCCGGACGTGAGCGGTGTCCACGGCCCGGCGTGCGGGACGTACCCGGACCGGTGGGGCGGGGCGTACGTACCGGAGCGTGACTGCCGTACGCATCCGGGCGGGGGCGGCCCGCGGCGTCGGGGCCGTCCCGAGCGCGCACACCTGGCGCACCCGGCTTCGCACACCGGCGCATACCCTTCCTGGGTGAGCGAGAACAGCAGGCAGAAGTGGACCGCGGGCGCGGCGACCGGGATCGGATCGATGCCGGGCGGTGACGCGCGGGAGGCGGCCAGGACCGTCACCGGATCGCTGGAGACCTTCCCGTATCTGCCGGAGCTCCCGGCCCGGGGGCCCGGCGCCGACATGATCGGCCGGACCCTCGGGATGCTGGTCGAGGTCTACGGCCATGTGGAGCCCAGCGGCTGGCGGATCAGTGACCGGCCCGGCCGGGACACCCGGCGGGCCCACTCCTGGCTCGGCGAGGACCTCGACGCCCTGGAGGAGTTCACCCAGGGCTACGAGGGCCCGCTGAAGGTCTCCGCGGTCGGCCCGTGGACCCTCGCCGCCGCCCTGGAGCTGCGCAACGGCGAGGCGGCCGTCGGCGACCCCGGGGCCTGCCGGGATCTTGCGGCGTCCCTGGCGGAGGGGCTGCGCGGCCATCTCACGGACGTACGGCGGCGGGTCCCGGGCGCGCGGGTCGTGCTCCAGCTCGACGAGCCGTCGTTGACGGCGGTGCTCCAGGGCCGGGTGAAGACGGCGAGCGGCTACCGCACCCACCGGGCGGTGGACCGCGCGGTCGTCGAGGGCGGGCTGCGTGATCTTGTCGGGGCGGCGGGGGGCGGCCCCGTGGTCGTCCATTCATGCGCGCCCGAGGTGCCCTTCGGGCTGCTGCGGCGGGCCGGTGTCACCGGCGTCTCGTTCGATTTCGCACTGCTCACCGAGCGTGAGGAGGAGGCGATCGGGGAGGCCGTCGAGGGCGGTACCACGCTGTTCGCAGGCGTGGTGCCGGGCGTGGACAGCCGATTGTCAGACCCTGCCGGTAGCGTCATGGGTGTCAGGACGCTGTGGCGCAGGCTGGGGCTGACACCGGGGACTCTCAGTGAGTCCGTGGTGATCACTCCGTCGTGCGGTCTGGCGGGCGCTTCGCCCGCTTATGCCCGCTCTGCTCTCGCCCATTGCGTCCGGGCGGCGAGATCACTCGCAGACAACCCTGAGTGACCGCACTCAAGGACCACGGGAGGACAAGACGGTGGCTGGCGAACACGCAGCGGAATCCGGGGTGCCCGCAGCGGCGCGGGAGAAGCACGCGCAGCTCGCTGAGCAGATCGAGGAGCATCGCTTCCGGTATTACGTGAAGGATGCCCCGGTCATCAGTGACGCGGAGTTCGACAAGCTGCTGCGCTCCCTGGAGGCCCTGGAGGACGAGCACCCCGAGCTGCGCACCCCCGATTCGCCGACCCAGAAGGTCGCCGGGGCCTATGCCACGGAGTTCACCGAGGTCGAGCACCGCGAACGGATGCTCTCCCTCGACAACGCCTTCGACGACGAGGAGTTGGCGGGCTGGGCCGAGCGGATCGCCGGTGAGCTGGGCGGCGACCCCAAGAGCGCCAAGTACCACTTCCTGTGCGAGCTGAAGGTCGACGGTCTCGCCGTCAACCTCACCTACGAGCAGGGCCGGCTGACCCGCGCCGCCACCCGCGGCGACGGCCGTACGGGCGAGGACATCACCCCCAACGTCCGTACGATCACCGAGATCCCGCACCGCCTGAAGGGCGAGCGGATTCCGGACCTGGTCGAGGTGCGCGGGGAGGTCTACTTCCCGATGGAGAAGTTCCTCGAACTCAACGAGCGGCTGGTGGCCGACGGCAAGCCGCCGTTCGCCAACCCCCGTAACGCCGCGGCCGGTTCGCTGCGCCAGAAGGACCCCAAGGTCACCGCCGGCCGCCCGCTGCACATGGTCGTCCATGGCGTCGGCGCCCGCCAAGGCCTGGAGATCGACCGCCAGTCGGAGGCGTACGACCTGCTCAAGGAGTGGGGCCTGCCGACGGCCACACACAACCGGGTCGTCGACTCCCTGCAAGCCGTACGGGAGTTCATCGACCACTACGGCGACGCCGAGCGGCGCCGCACGGCCGTCGAGCACGAGATCGACGGCGTGGTCGTCAAGCTGGACGAGATCCGGCTCCAGGGGCGGCTGGGTTCGACCTCGCGGGCGCCGCGCTGGGCGATCGCCTGGAAGTACCCGCCGGAGGAGGTCAACACCAAGCTGGTCGACATCCGCGTCGGCGTCGGCCGTACGGGCCGGGTCACGCCGTATGCCGTGGTCGAGCCGGTGACCGTGGCCGGCTCCGAGGTGGAGTTCGCCACCCTGCACAACCAGGACGTGGTCAAGGCCAAGGGCGTGTTCATCGGGGACACCGTCGTCATCCGCAAGGCCGGTGACGTCATCCCGGAGATCCTCGGTCCGGTCGTCGATCTGCGGGACGGCAGCGAGCGGGAGTTCGTGATGCCCGTCGAGTGCCCCGAGTGCGGGACGGCCCTCCAGCCCGCCAAGGAAGGCGATATCGACCTGCGGTGCCCCAACGCCCGCGCCTGCCCCGCCCAGATCCGTGAGCGGCTGTTCTACCTCGCCGGCCGCAAGTGTCTGGACATCGAGAACTTCGGCTATGTCGCGGCGACGGCACTCAGTCAGCCGCTGGAGCCCGCCGAGCCGCCGCTGACGGACGAAGGCGATCTTTTCGGCCTTTCCATCGAACAGCTGCTGCCCATCAAGTCGTATGTGCTCGACCCCGATTCAGGTCTGCCCAAGCGCGACCCGAAGACCGGTGAGGAGAAGGTCGTCACCTTCTTCGCCAACCAGAAGGGCGAGCCGAAGAAGAACGCCCTGGCCATGCTGGAGAACATCCAGGCGGCCAAGCAGCGCCCGCTGGCCCGGATCATCACCGGTCTGTCGATCCGGCATGTGGGCCCGGTGGCGGCCGAGGCGCTGGCGCGGGAGTTCCGCTCGATCGACCGCATCCGGGACGCGGACGAGACGGAGCTGGCCGCCGTCGACGGTGTCGGGGCCACCATCGCCGCCTCGCTGAAGCAGTGGTTCGCCGTGGACTGGCACCGGCAGATCATCGAGAGCTGGCGGGCCGCGGGCGTCCGAATGGAGGAGGAGCAAACGGGTGATGAGGGCCCGCGGCCACTCGAAGGCGTCACCGTCGTGGTAACGGGCACACTTCAGTCACACACCAGAGATGGCGCGAAAGAGGCCCTCCAGAACCTCGGAGCGAAGGTGACCGGTTCCGTTTCGAAGAAGACCGGATTCGTAGTGGTGGGCGACAACCCTGGTTCGAAGTACGACAAGGCCATGCAGTTGAAGGTCCCTGTGTTGGACGATGATGGCTTCGCGGTGCTGCTGGAGCAGGGTCCTGACGCAGCGCGAGACGTAGCTGTCACTCCACCTGAGGAGGAGTGAGGTGTCACCTCATCGGCGCATACCAGATTGATCCGCGACGCCGGGTCGCATTCGGGCAACCGTCGTGGATGGCTGCCCGTCGCGGCCTTCCGCGGCCTACTGTTGAGGAATGCGCCTGCCGTGGCGCGGGCACAGCCGGCTGTGAGAGGGATCGGAATGAAACCGACCGACAGCGCCGCTCCGGCGTCGCGGCTCCGGCGGCTCGTCGTGCCCGCGCTGCCCGCGACCATCGTCACCGTGGCGGGCCTCGCGCTCGCCACGGGCGTCATCGTGACCCTCGGCGAAGGTGACGCTCTCTTCCCCGGCCGATCCGTGGGCTGGTCGCTGGCCATCCTCACGGGCATCATCGTCGGCCACCTGGTAGCCCTCGGCCGGGACCGCTGGTGGGGCGGCACGGGTTCCGGCGCCGCCCTCGCCCTCGCCGTCCTGCTGCTCTATGGCTGGGTGCCCGCCGTCCTCGTCAGCCTCTCCGTGGTCGTCCTGGTCGGTGCCGCCCGGCGGCACCGCTGGCGACAGGCCGTGGTGCACGGCGCCGTGGACATCCTCGGTCTCGGCACCGCGGCGCTCGGCCTCGCCGCGTTCGGGGTGGCCTCCAGCGTCCGCCACCCCTGGGCCCCGTCGTCCTGGAACCTCGCCGTCCTCCCCGAAGTCGTCGTCACCGCCGCCGGTTACCTCCTGGTCAGCCGCGGCCTGCTCTGGGTCAGCCTCACGCCCCGCACCGGCCAGCTGCCCGCCATTCCCCGAACGGCCGTGGTCCGGCAGGCACTCGTCGGCATCGCGCTGCTCGGGATCTCGCCGCTGATCGCCGTCTGCGCGATCCACGCGCCGCTGCTGCTGCCGCTGTTCGCGGTCCCGCTGATCGCGCTGGACTCCACGCTCTGGATAGCCCGCGCCCGCGCCGAGGAGCAGCTGCGCGACCCGCTCACCGGCCTGCCCAACCGCCAGTGGCTGCTGGAGCGCACCTGGACCGCCCTGGATGACGCCGAGCGCGTCGGCGCCCGCTCGGCCCTGGTCCTCATCGACCTGGACCGCTTCCGCTCCGTCAACGACACCCTCGGCCACCTCGCCGGCGACCGCCTGCTGCTCCAGATCGCCGACCGTCTGCGGCACGCCCTCCCGCGCGGTGCCGAGGCGGCCCGGCTCGGCGGCGACGAGTTCGCCGTCCTGCTGCCCACCACCGACTCCCTCACCAGCTCCCAACGGGCGGCCCGCCATCTCGTCGCCGCCCTGGGCTCCCCGCTGGACCTCGACGGACTGACCCTCGTGCTCGAAGCCAGCGCGGGGGTCGCCGTCTTCCCCGACCACGCCCTCGACGCCGAGGGACTGCTGCGCCGCGCCGACGTGGCGATGTACCAGGCCAAGCGCGACCGCAGCGGTGTCGAGCTCTACGAGGCCAAGCGGGACGGCAACACCCCTGACCGGCTCGGCCTGTTGGGCGATCTGCGCCGCGCCCTGGATGCCGGCGACGTCGAGCTGCACTACCAGCCCAAGGTCGGCTTCGACGGGCATGTCGCCGGACTGGAGGCGCTGGTCCGCTGGGTGCACCCGGACCGCGGCCGGGTGCCACCGGACGAGTTCATCGCCATCGCCGAGTCCTCCGGGCTGATGCCCCGGCTGACGGAGTACGTCCTGGAGACCGCGCTCGCCCAGGTGGCGCGCTGGCGCGCGATGGGCCTGGAGGTGCCGGTCGCCGTCAATGTCTCCCCGCGCGATGTGCACTCCCCGGGCTTCGCCGGAGCCGTCGCCGCGCGGCTCGCCCGGCATCGGGTCCCACCGGGCTCCCTCCAACTGGAGATAACCGAGCATGTCCTCCTGGAGGACCCGCAGCGGGCCGCCGACACCCTCGCCGGGCTCACCGCGCACGGCGTCAAGATGTCCCTCGACGACTTCGGCACCGGCTACTCCTCCCTCGTCCACCTGAGACGCCTCCCGGTCAGCGAGCTCAAGATCGACCGCTCGTTCGTGGCCCGGCTGGCCGTCGATACCGAGGACGCGGAGATCGTCCGCTGCACCCTCGACCTCGCCCACTCCCTCGGCCTCCTGGTCGTCGCGGAGGGCGTCGAGGACGACGAGACCTGGGAGCGGCTGCGCGACCTCGGCTGCGACGCCGTACAGGGCTGGCTGGTGGCCGCGGCGATGCCACCGGACGAAACCACGGCCTGGCTGAGAGCCCGCGGCGAACGCGGCTGGCAGCGCGAATCGGAAACGGCCGCCCTGGCGGCGGAGAAGGCCGCCGAGCGCCCTTCGGGACAGGTCTTGAACTGACCCGGCCACCGGCCGCCCCTTGTCCCCGCTCCGAAGAACACCCCGTGGAAGCCCTCCCGGAGGCCGCGGCACCACCCGCGGCGCCGGATCACGGTGAGCAGTCCACCGATCCCGACGGCGACGAGCGTGACGCTGACGTGCCCGAGGCCACCGACGCACGCCCCGACCCCGCTGCCCCTGCCACGCCCCCGCCCGACCAGCCCCCGCCGCCCGGCCCCGCCCCGCAGGTGCCCCGCCCCGCCGCACCGCGGGCCGATGAGCGCTCGCCCGGCGGCTCGTCGGCCGGTGGCCCGTCCTCCGGTGACCGCTGACCGGCCGCCGCGCGACGGGCCATCGGCGGGCCCGATGCGCGGCGGAAAGGCCCCGCGTAATTCCCATGCAGGTACGCAAGGGGAATGCGAATAGGATTGGGCCCGCATATACAGCCAAGAACACTCCGAGAACCAGCAGAGGATCGCTGCATGCCTGGCATCACGCGCGAGGAGGTCGCCCACCTCGCCCGGCTGGCACGTCTGGAGCTGAAGGCCGAAGAGCTCGACCACTTCGCCGGACAGCTCGACGACATCATCGGCGCGGTCGCCCGCGTCTCCGAGGTCGCCGATCAAGACGTACCGCCGACCTCCCACCCGCTGCCCCTGACCAACGTCATGCGGCCGGACGAGGTCCGTCCGTCGCTGACCCCCGAGCAGGCGCTCTCCGGCGCCCCGGCCCAGGAGCAGCAGCGTTTCAAGGTGCCGCAGATCCTGGGGGAGGAGTGACCGACATGGCAGACCTGATCAAGCTCACCGCCGCCGAGATCGCGGCGAAGATCGCCGCCGGCGAGATCACCGCCGTCGAGGTGACCGAGGCCCACCTGGCGCGCATCGAGGCCGTCGACGAGAAGGTGCACGCCTTCCTGCACGTCGACCGCGAGGGCGCGCTCGCCCAGGCCCGCGCCGTGGATGACAAGCGCGCCCGCGGCGAGAAGCTCGGCCCGCTGGCCGGTGTTCCGCTCGCGCTCAAGGACATCTTCACGACGGAGGGCATGCCCACCACCGTCGGCTCGAAGATCCTCGAAGGCTGGCTGCCGCCGTACGACGCCACGCTCACCAAGAAGCTCAAGGCCGCCGACGTCGTCATCCTCGGCAAGACCAACATGGACGAGTTCGCCATGGGGTCGTCGACGGAGAACAGCGCCTACGGGCCGACCGGCAACCCCTGGGACCTCACCAAGATCCCCGGCGGCTCCGGCGGCGGCTCCAGTGCCGCCCTCGCCTCCTACGAGGCCCCGCTCGCCATCGGCACGGACACCGGCGGTTCCATCCGCCAGCCCGCGTCCGTCACCGGCACGGTCGGCGTCAAGCCCACCTACGGCGGCGTCTCCCGCTACGGCATGGTGGCGTTCTCCAGCTCCCTGGACCAGGGCGGCCCCTGCGCCCGTACGGTCCTGGACACGGCGCTGCTCCACGAGGTCATCGCCGGGCACGACCCGCTGGACTCCACCTCCATCGACGCGCCGGTCCCGCCGGTCGTCGAGGCCGCCCGCAACGGCAGCGTCGAGGGCATGCGCGTCGGCGTCGTCAAGCAGTTCCGCGGTGAGGGCTACCAGGCCGGTGTCCTCCAGCGCTTCGACGAGTCGGTCGCGCTGATGAAGGAGCTGGGCGCCGAGATCGTCGAGCTGGACTGCCCGTCCTTCGACCTCGCGCTGTCCGCGTACTACCTGATCGCGCCCTCGGAGTGCTCCTCCAACCTGGCCCGCTTCGACGCCATGCGCTACGGCCTGCGGGTCGGCGACGACGGCACCAAGTCCGCCGAGGACGTCACGGCCCTGACCCGTGAGGCCGGTTTCGGTCCCGAGGTCAAGCGCCGGATCATGCTCGGTACGTACGCGCTCAGCTCCGGCTACTACGACGCGTACTACGGCTCCGCCCAGAAGGTGCGGACGCTGATCACCCGCGACTTCGAGAAGGCCTTCGAAAAGGTCGACGTGATCGTTTCGCCGACCACGCCGACCACCGCCTTCCCGATCGGCGAGCGCGCCGACGACCCGATGGCGATGTACCTCGCCGACCTGTGCACGATCCCCACCAACCTGGCAGGCAACGCGGCCATGTCGCTGCCCTGTGGCCTGGCGCCCGAGGACGGGATGCCGGTGGGCCTGCAGATCATCGCCCCTGCCATGGCCGACGACCGGCTCTACAAGGTCGGTGCCGCGGTCGAGGCCGCGTTCACCGCCAAGTGGGGTCACCCGCTGCTAGAGGAGGCACCTGCACTGTGAGCGCCATGACCAAGAAGGCCAAGAACTTCAAGAAGTCCAAGGGCGGCCTGTACCTGTCGATCGGCAGCACCGCGTTCGGCGCCATCAGCGTCGCGAAGCAGGCGAAGCTGGCCCGTCAGGAGAGCGACACGCTGCGGCTGGTCGACGCCGCCGTTTCGGCCGCGGCGATCGTCACCGGCCTGGCGATCCTCTACCGCGAACTGAAGCGCCTGGGCGACGACGACGTCCTGCTGGGCTGAGAGGGAAAGTTTCACCGTGACTGTCACTGACCTGGTGTCGTACGAGGACGCCCTCGCGACGTACGACCCCGTCATGGGCCTGGAGGTCCATGTCGAGCTCGGCACCAAGACCAAGATGTTCTGCGGCTGTTCCACCGCTCTCGGCGCGGACGCCAACTCGCAGACCTGCCCGACCTGCCTGGGCATGCCCGGCTCGCTGCCCGTCGTCAACGCGATCGGCGTCGAGTCCGCGATCAAGATCGGCCTGGCGCTGAACTGCTCCATCGCCGAATGGTGCCGCTTCGCCCGGAAGAACTACTTCTATCCGGACATGCCGAAGAACTTCCAGACCTCCCAGTACGACGAGCCGATCGCCTTCGACGGCTACCTCGACGTACAGCTGGAGGACGGGGAGATCTTCCGGGTGCACATCGAGCGCGCCCACATGGAGGAGGACACCGGCAAGTCCACCCACATCGGCGGTGCCACCGGCCGTATCCAGGGTGCCCGGCACTCGCTCCTGGACTACAACCGCGCCGGTATCCCGCTCATCGAGATCGTCACCAAGCCCATCGAGGGCGCGGGCGAGCGGGCCCCCGAGGTCGCCAAGGCGTACGTCGCCGAACTGCGCGAGCTCATCAAGGCGCTCGGCGTCTCCGAGGCCCGGATGGAACAGGGCCAGATGCGCTGCGATGTGAACCTGTCGCTGCGCCCCAACGGCACCGAGAAGTTCGGTACGCGTTCGGAGACCAAGAACGTCAACTCCCTGCGTTCCGTGGAGCGTGCGGCCCGCTTCGAGATCCAGCGGCACGCCGCGGTGCTCTCGTCCGGCGGCACGATCATCCAGGAGACCCGGCACTTCCACGAGGAGGACGGCTCCACCACGGCCGGCCGCATCAAGGACAACGCCGAGGACTACCGCTACTTCCCCGAGCCGGACCTGGTGCCGGTGGCCCCCGCGCGCGAGTGGGTCGAGGAACTGCGGGCCGTGCTCCCCGAGCTGCCGCGGGTCCGCCGCAACCGGCTGCGCGAGGAGTGGGGCATCTCCGAGCACGACATGCAGTCGATCCTCAACGCGGGCGCGGTCGACCTGATCACCGTCACCGTCGACGCCGGTGCGGACTCCGCCTCGGCCCGTAAGTGGTGGATGGGCGAACTGGCCCGCCGCGCCAACGAGGACGGCGTGGAGCTGGCCGCCCTGCCGATCACCCCCGAGCAGGTCGCCCGGGTCACCGCGCTGGTGGCCGACGGCTCCCTCAACGACAAGCTGGCCCGCCAGACCATCGAGGGTGTGCTGGCCGGCGAGGGCGACCCGGACACCGTCGTCGAGAAGCGCGGCCTGAAGGTCGTCTCCGACGAGGGCGCCCTGGGCACCGCCGTCGACGAGGCCATCGCCGCCAACGCGGGCATCGCCGACAAGATCCGCGGCGGCAAGGTGGCCGCGGCTGGCGCCCTGGTCGGCGCGGTCATGAAGGCCACCCGCGGCCAGGCCGACGCGGCCCGCGTCCGCGAACTCATCCTGGAGAAGCTGGGCGTCGAAGGCTGACGCGCCACTTCTTGTGCACGACGGTGAGCGGCCGTCCTTCCCGAGGAATCACTCTTCGGGGAGGGCGGCCGCTTTCTGCCCCCGGCTCAGTGGCCCAGGCGTTCCAGGGCGGCGAGCGGATAGCGTTCCCCCGCCACGGCGCCGTCGGGCACGGCCGCCCGGAGCAGGCCCAGTTGCTCCGGGCTCAGCTCGATTCCGGCAGCGGCCGTGTTCTCCTCCAGGTACGCACGGCGCTTGGTGCCGGGGATCGGCACGATGTCCTCGCCCTGGCCGAGCAGCCAGGCGAGGACGGCCTGCGCCGGGGTGCAGCCGATGGACTCGGCGGCGGCCCGCACGGCCCGGACGAGGCGCAGATTGCGGTCGATGTTCTCCTCGGCGAACCGCGGCCACCGCCGTCGGGTGTCCTCGGCGGTCAGCTCGTCCCGTGCGGCGAGCGCGCCGGTCAGCATGCCGCGCCCCAGCGGTGAGTACGCCACGATGCCGATGCCGAGTTCCCGGCAGGTCGCCAGCATCTCGCCCTCCACGACCTCGCGGGTGAAGAGGGAGTACTCCAGCTGTATGGCGCTGATGGGGTGGACGGCGTGCGCCCGGCGCAGCGTCTGCGGGCTGACCTCGCTGAGGCCGAGGCTGCGTACGGCACCGTCGGCGACCAGCTCCGCCATCGCGCCGACCGTCTCCTCGATGGGGACGGCCGGGTCGCGGCGGTGCAGGTAGTAGAGGTCGATACGGTCCGTGCCGAGGCGGCGCAGCGAGGCGTGGCAGGCCTCGCGCACCCAGGCGGCGGAGGAGTCGACCGCGTTCACCCGCCCGGTGGCGGCGTCGTGCCGCAGTCCGAACTTGGTCGCGATGACGAGCCCGTCCCGCAGCGAGGCCGTACGGCTGTGCAGCCAGCGGCCGAGGAACTCCTCGTTGGCGCCGCGTCCGTAGGCGTCCGCGGTGTCGAGCAGGGTGACGCCGAGCTCGGCCGCGCGATCGAGGGTGCGGAGCGACTCGGCGTCGTCCGGGACGCCGTACGAGGTCGACATCCCCATACAGCCTAGGCCGAGGGGTGAGACGGTGGGGCCCTGGGTGCCTAACTTACGGAGCTTCATGACTTCTTGAATACCCGTCAGTTGGCGACGTCGGCCAGGAACGCGGACCAGGCGGCGGCGCTCAGGGTGAGTATGGGGCCGCCGGGGTTCTTGGAGTCGCGGATGTGTATGGCGTGAGGGCAGGTGGCGACTTCGAGGCAGTCGCCGCCTGCGCTGCCGCTGTAGCTGGACTTGAACCAGTTGAGACCGTGAGAGAAGGACTGGGCTGCTGTGCTGGTCATGACTCTCCTAGCAAGTCGTCCAGCAGGCTCTTCGTCTCCTCAGGGGTGAGGGCCTGCGACCGCAGCATCCCATATACCTGTTGATACACGCTTACCTGATCTGGATCGTCGATCAGGAAGCTGATCCGTTGCGCTTCGATGTAGGCGAGATGCTCGTGGTCGGGTGTCTCCAGCAGGACCAGCGGGCCATCCAGGGAGGCATGGGTGCGTCGTGCCGTCGGCATGATCTGAAGCCCTAAGAAGGGGAGTTCGGCGCACGACCGGAGATGGCGGAGTTGCGCACGCAGGATCTCCGGGCTGCCGGTCGGTCGGTGGAGCACCACTTCTTCCAGGATGAAGCTGAGCATGGGGCGCGGCCGTTTGCGCTCCAGCAGCTTCTGTCGGCTGATGCGTCCGGAGACCCACTCCTCGGCCTGTTCCTCGTCCAGCGGTGGGTAGAGGGAGTCGAACGTTGCCCGTGCGTACGCCTCGATCTGCAACAGCCCAGGCACCACCTGGTTCTGATACGACAGCAGCGTCAGCGCCTTCTCCTCATGCTCCACCAGGTCCTGTACGAACGCCGGCAGCTTCTCCCGTTCCGGGACCTTCGCCACCGCGACCGCCAACGCCCCCTTGGTGTCGAGGATTTCGTCCAGCGTCTCGGCCAGGTCGAGCTTGAGTGGTCGGCGGCCCTGCTCGATGGAGCCGATGGTGTCCTCGTGGAGTCCGACCCGTTCGGCCAGTTCGGGCTGGGTGATGTGGGCGGCCCTGCGGAAGTGACTCAGTAGGGCGCCGATCACATGCCAGGACGTGATTTTCTTCGGTTTGTTCGCCGGGTGCATGCGCTCTGCCTTCCCCTCCCTGTGACGGCATGACACAGCCAGAAGTCGTACAGCGGATCTGTACGACCTGACACTGTGGTCCAGTATAGTTACGCACTGTGACAGTGGCGCCATGCAAAAGGAGATCCAGACGCTCTGTGCCCGTTCGGTGTGCTACCGGCGGGAGCGCCGATCCGTGTCGCTGGCCAGGGAGTTCGCCCGTACCGCGCTCGTCGGATGGGACCTGGAACGCCGGGCGGACGAGGTGCTGCTGTGCGTCAGTGAACTGGCCACCAATGCCCTGCTGCACGGCGTGCCGCCCGGTCGTGAGTACCGGCTGCGGCTGGTGCTGGGTGAGGACGGGCTGCTGCGGGTCGAGGTGCACGACAGCGGGGGCGGGGAGCCGCGGGTTCCGGTGCGGGACGGTGCGGCGGAAGCGGAGTGCGGGCGGGGGCTGTTGCTGGTGTCCGCGCTCGCGGACAAGTGGGGGGTGGGGGAGCGCGCTCCGGGCAAGATCGTGTGGTGTGAGTGGTGGCCGGACTTCTGGAGCGGTCCACGGTGACCGGGGGCGGGCGGCCGCTGAGGGCCAGTGGCAGCCCCTGGTGGCGGCCTTGGTCGGCACGGCGCGTTTCCCGAAGTTGTCACCCCGCTGCCTATCGCCGGTCACGGGAGTCCATTAACGTCCCGGTCGCACCATCTCAATGGGCCGATTGCAGACCATTGAACGGTCTGTGGCTGCCGTGGACTGACAACCGGGAGGTCGGGCGTGGCACCGGAGGTATCTCGTAGACGCGTACTGGGAGTTGGAGCGGCCGCGGCGGGCGCGGCGGTGGCAGGGTCGCTGCTGCCGCCGTCGTTGCAGCAGGCGCTGGCGGACGACGCGGCGCGGACGGCGCGCGGCGGGGGGCTCGCGGACATCCGGCATGTGATCGTGCTGATGCAGGAGAACCGCTCCTTCGACCACTACTTCGGGATGCTGCGCGGGGTGCGCGGCTATGCCGACCGCAATGCGATCGAGCTGCCCGGTGGCCGGAGCGTCTACGAGCAGCCGGGGCTGCTGGGCGCCGGGACCGTGCTGCCGTTCTCGGTGCGCGAGGCGGCCGCCGCGCAGAAGAAGGACCGGCAGTACATCGGCGCGCTGGACCACGGCTGGGACGGCGGGGCCAGGGCGTGGAACGGCGGCTGGATGAACAACTGGGTCACCGCCAAGACCGCGGCCACCATGGCCCACTACGACCGGCAGGACGTCCCGCTGCACTACGAGCTCGCGGACACCTTCACCGTCTGCGATGCCTACCACTCCTCGATCCACTCCTCGACCAGCCCCAACCGCAACCACCTGGTGAGCGGTTGGACGGGCTACGAGCCCAACGGGAAGCGGGCGGTGGGCAACGACGCCTACGAGGAGGACACCCACCCCGGGTACACCTGGACCACCTACGCCGAGCGCCTGGAGAAGGCCGGCCGCAGTTGGCGCGTCTATCAGGAGTGGGACAACTTCACCGACAACAACCTGGAGTTCTACGCGGGCTTCAAGGCGGTCGCGAGGAAGGCCCTGGCCAAGGTGGACGGGGTGCGGAACATGACCGCCTTCTACATGACGCTGGCGGGCGCCGACGAGGCCGGGCGCACACGGCTCACGGGGCTCCTGGAGGAGGGCGTGAGGGGGCTGAGCCGCGTGGAGCGGAGTCTGTTCGAGCGGGCGCTGCGGCGGGGCGAGCCGGGCAGCCTGGCGGCCGCGTTCGCCGCGGATGTGGCGAGGGGCGGGCTGCCCGAGGTGTCGTACCTCGTGCCGTCCGCGGCCGACTCCGAGCACCCCGGCTCGTCCTCACCGGTCGAGAGCGCCACCCTCGTCTACCAGGTGCTGGACGCGCTCGGCCGTAACCCGGACGTCTGGCGGCACACCGCGCTCTTCCTGACCTACGACGAGAACGACGGGTTCTTCGACCATGTGCCGCCCCCGGTACCGCCCGCCGGAACCGACGGGGAATTCTGGGACGGCCGGCCGACCGGTCTGGGTATCCGGGTGCCGATGCTCGTCATCTCGCCGTGGACGGTCGGCGGCCACGCCTGCTCCCAGGTCTTCGACCACACCTCGATCACCCGCTTCCTGGAGCGCTGGACGGGGATCGAGGAGCCCAACATCAGCGCCTGGCGGCGCACCGTCTGCGGCGATCTGACCGCCGCCTTCGACTTCTCCCGTGGGCGCCGGCAGCCGTCGGTGCGGCAACCCGGCGCGATCCCGGCGTTCAGCGGGCGCTGGGCACCGCAGCCGCCGGTCCGGCAGTCGCTGCCGCAACAGGAGCGCGGCGTCCGGCCGGCCAGGGCGCTGCCCTACCAGCCCGACGCCGACGGCGGCTTCGATCCGGGCGCGGCGGTCTTCCGGATGGCCGTCCGTAATACCGGCCGGGCCTCCGTCCATCTGGCGCTCTATCCCTACGCGAAGGAATTCGATGCGCCGCAGCACCGGGACGTACGGGGGAAGGGGCGGTGGGAGGTGCCGGTGAAGGACGGTGTGTACCGCTTCACGGTGACCGGGCCGAACGGATTCCGGCGGGAGTTCGCCGGGACCGGGCAGGGCGCCGCCGCGGCCGCCAAGATCAGTACGCGGATCGACGCCGGGCGGCAGGAACTCCATCTGACCGTCACCAACCCCGGCCGCACCGAGCTGACCTGCACCCTCACGCCGCTGGCCTATACGGACGGCGCGCCGCGCACGGTGCGGGTGAAGGCCGGCGCCAGCCGCACCGTCGCGTATCCCGCCGCGGCCGCGCACGGTTGGTACGACCTCCGCCTCACGGTCGCCGAGGACCGGTCCTTCCACCGGCGGCTCATGGGGCACGTGGAGAACGGCAAGGAGTCGGTCACCGGCTGAGACGCGGTGTACGGGGGCGGGGCAGGCCGGGGCGGGCTCCGGGGCGGGGCGGAGTTCCCTATTCCCGTCTCTTGTGGGGAAGTCCACAAAGAGGGCAAAGGATCTTTTCCGGCTGGCATCCTGCCCCGAGGGGTGGACCGGACGCTTCCGCTTGTGCGGGTGCGACGGCCGCCCCGTCCCCGTACATCCGCGTTCGGCACCGCCCGCCCCCGGGAGATATCGACGCCCAACCCGGGAAGCAGACGAGGTCCGTGACCGCTCTGGCTCGGTGGTGTCTCCGGCGCCGCATCGTGGTGATCGCGCTCTGGCTCGCCGCCTTCGCGGGGGTCGCCGTCGCGGCGGGGGTGACGGGGGCCGCGTACTCGAACAACTACGAGGTGCCCGGGACCGAATCCGGGCAGGCGAGCGCCCGTATGGCGAAGGCCTTCCCGGACCGCTCCGGGGACGGCGACACCCTCGTCTGGCACACGGACTCCGGAACGGTGCGCTCCGGCGCCGTCGAGAAGACGATGCGGCACACCCTGAAGGAGATCGCCCGGCTGCCCGGCGTCTCCGAGGTGCAGGGCCCCTACGGCAAACACGGCGCGGGCGGCGGCGGCACCCGGCAGATCAGCTGGGACGGGCACACCGCCTACGCTTCCGTGATCTTCGACCGGCCCACCGACGAGCTGAACGTCGCCCAGGTCCGCAAGGTCGTCGACACCGCGCAGCGGGCGTCCGGCCGGGGCCTCCAGGTCGAGCTGGGCGGCGCCGGGATCGCGCTGACCGAGGCACCGCGCGCCCAACTGGCGGAGATCATCGGGCTGGGCGCCGCGGCCGTGGTGCTCTTCCTCGCCTTCGGCTCACTCGCCGCGACCTTCCTGCCGATCGTCACCGCGCTCGCCGCCGTCGGCACCGCCTCGGCCGGTATCACCCTGCTCAGCCACGCCATGACCGTCGCCGACTTCGCCCCGATGCTCGGCATGCTGATCGGGCTCGGCGTCGGCATCGACTACGCGCTGTTCATCGTCACCCGGCACCGCAAGGGCCTGCGGGCGGGCCTGCCGGTCGATGAGGCGGCCACCCGGGCCGTCGCCGTATCCGGGCGCGCGGTCGTCTTCGCCGGTGCCACCGTCTGTATCGCGCTGCTGGGCATGCTGATCCTGCGGCTGAGCTTCCTCAACGGCGTCGCGCTCGCCGCCTCGCTCACCGTCGTCCTGACCGTGGCCGCCGCCATCACCCTGCTGCCGGCGCTGCTCGGGGTGATCGGGATGCGGGCGCTGAGCCGTCGCGAGCGGCGCCGGCTGGCCGAGCACGGACCGCGGCCCGAGCGGCCCACCGGGATCGCCGCCCGTTGGTCCGGCTTCGTCGAGCGGCACCCCAAACTGCTGGGCACCCTCGCGGCGGCCGTCATGCTCGTCCTGGCACTGCCGACCTTCGGCCTCCATCTGGGCAGCTCCGACCAGGGCAACAACCCGGCCACCTCGACCACCCGCAAGGCATACGACCTGCTCGCGGGCGACGGCCACGGGAGCGGCTTCGGCCCCGGCTTCAACGGGCCGCTGACCCTCGTCGGCACCCTGGACGGCGCCAAGGACCGGGTCGCGTTCTCGGACCTGCCGGACCGGCTGCGGGACACCCCGGGCGTCGCCCAGGTCAGCCGACCCGCGTTCGACGGCAACCACGGCACCGGCGTGATCACCGTCGTACCCACCACCTCACCGCAGTCCCGGCAGACCTCCGACCTGGTGGAACGCCTGCGGACCGAGGTGCTGCCGGAGGCCGGGGGCACGAGCACGCTGCGCGTACAGGTCGGCGGGATCACCGCCAGCTACGACGACTTCGCGTCCGTCATCGTCGGCAAGCTGCCGCTCTTCATCGGCGTCGTGATCGCGCTGGGCTCGGTCCTGCTGCTGCTCGCCTTCCGCAGCATCGGCATCCCGCTCAAGGCCGCGCTGATGAACGTCGCCGCCGTGGCCTCGTCCTTCGGGATCGTGGTCGCGGTCTTCCAGTGGGGCTGGGGCAGCGAACTGCTCGGGCTGGGCAGCGCCGGCCCGGTCGAACCCTTCCTGCCGGTCATCATGGTGTCGGTGCTCTTCGGCCTGTCCATGGACTACCAGGTGTTCCTGGTCTCCCGGATGTACGAGGAGTGGCAGCTGACGCACAACAACCGCCGGGCGGTACGGGTCGGCCTCGCCGAGACCAGCCGCGTGATCAACTCGGCGGCGGTCATCATGATCGCGGTGTTCGGGGCCTTCATCCTCAGCGGCGACCGGATCATCGCGATGTTCGGCATCGGCCTGGCGGGCGCCGTCGCCCTGGACGCCTTCGTGCTCCGTACGCTGCTGGTGCCCGCCCTGATGCATCTGCTGGGCGGCGCCAACTGGTGGCTGCCGTCCTGGCTCGACCGGTGGCTGCCCCGGATCAGCATCGAGCCGCCGCCGGAGCCGGGCGCGGTGCGGCTGCCCGGCCCCCAGGACGGGGAAAAACCGCTGGTGAGGGCGTAGCCACCGGCCCCGGACCGGCCCCGGACCGCCTCCGGGCCCTGCCCCCGCGGTCGGCGTGTCTCCGTCCGCCGCGCGCTCGGCGCCCCGGTTCTCATCCGACTCTCAGACGGGACGCCTACCGTCGCGCTCATGGGTACCAGGACGACCGAGAAGCGAACCGACGACGAGAAGACCGTGCCGGCGCAGACCGCCACGGAGACCGCCGAGATTCCGGAGGCCACCGAGGCCGAGGCGGCCGGCAAGGCCGCCGCCAAGGCCGATGAGCAGGCCGATGACAACGCCGCCCTCGCCGCGCAGGACGAGGCCAGTGACCTCGACGCGGACGACGGCACCGACGAGCCCGTCCACGGCACGGACACCGCGCCCGTAGCGGCCTCCACCGTCGCCGCCGGCGCCGGTGCCGTCGTCGCCGCGGGGCTCGGCCTCGCGTCCGTCACCGGCACCTGGCTCGGTACGACGATGGCCGAGCGGGCCAACCTGATGGGCCAGATCAAGCTCCAGTCGGGCAAGGCCAGCGACCAGATCGCCGCCGTCTACGGCGCCTCCTGGCACACGAACGCCATGGTCAACGGGGTCTTCGCGCTCCTGGCCGTGATCGCCGCCGCGGTGGCGCTGACCCGCAGCCGCGCCACCTGGGTGCGGGCCGTCGCCTTCGGCGGACTGGCGCTGGGCGTGCTGGGGATCCTGATCTCCGCGGGCATGTACCTCGACCTGTTCGGCAGCATGCCGACCGTGCCCAAGGCCCCGCCCGGCGGACCCGCCGCGCCGTAGGGCACCGCAACCGACCTCCGTCGAAGACCCACCGGTCCGTCCGGTGGGTCTTCGGCGTTGGTGGGGCGCGGTGGCCCCGCCGGGTCCGCTCCCGGCGCATCGGCAGCGGCTGCCGTGCGTCGTCATCCACAGCGGCTGCCGCGCGTTATCCACAAATTCCGCAAGTCGATTGAGCCCTCGCGGTCACGCATCTAGCATGGATAACTACCGTGCGTAGATCATTAGTTAGACCTTGAGGTGAGATCCGCGAACAACTCCGTCGAACCCTCCTCCTTTCCTGACGATGCCGGTGCGGACTACTTCATCCGTGAGTACCGCACCGCCGTGAACCCCGCCCGTCGGGAGCTTCTGGAGAACAAGCCGCCCCTGCTCATCCTCAGCACCCCGGCGGATGCCCCGGAGTCCCACACCCACCGGGTCCTGGAGGCCCTGCGCTGGGCTCTCGGTCCCGAACACAAGCGGGTTCCCCACACCGTGCTGTACGCCGAGGACGAGACGCCTCTCCTGAGCGTGCAGGCGGGGGCGGGACTCGGATTCGACATCCCCCGGCGCTCGGCACCCGACCGTCTCCCCAACTTCTGGCTGATGGCGGATGTCGTCGCCCAGATACAGGAAGGCCGTCCGGGCACCGGCGGCCTCGGGGCACGGAAGTTACGCGACCACGTCTACCGGCAGCGGGCCGAACGGGGCGGCTTCCCCGGCCTGTTGTGGCACATGGGCGGCACGGACACCGCACCGATCGGCGGGGTGCGCGGCTTCTTCGTCGGCCTCGTGTGGCATTCACTGACCCGGGCACTGCCCCGGTGGATCTGGACCCTCCGGCAGAACCGGCGGCTCATCAGGTCCAAACGGAGCGGCTGGCTCGGCAAACACCTCAATGCGACCGCCGGTGCGGCGCCGGTGTTCGAACTCCTCGACCAGGTGGGCGCCCGCCAGTCGCCCCGGCTGAGCCTGGAACCCGACCACCCCCGGCACAAGGAGGGGCTCGCCGCCCTCGAACTCCTGCTGCTGCGCGCCCTGCTGGAGGACCTGCGGAAGCCCGCCGTCGGGCGTCTGCTGCCCAAGCGCCGCCGCCGGGTGGCACGCCCCGTGCTGCTGGTGGAAATCCCGCCGGAGGGCGCCCCGGGGGCCGACGCGGCGGAGCGGCTGCTGCGCGCGTTCCACACCCTGCAAGCCGGGCTGGACGGGCCGGGCCCGCTGGTCATCGCGGTCGGCAGGCCCTCCGGCTCCCTCCAGTCGGACCTGGGGGTGGAACGCACCAACCTCCGCCGGGCGAGCAGCCTGCTCCACTCCAGCAATCCGCGGCCGGTCGTGGTGCCACTGGAGGAGGAACCCTTCGAGCGCCCCGGGCTGCATATCCCCCCGGTGCAGCCGCGGAAGTTTCTGATGGGCTGGCGTGCCGTGACCGCGGTGGAGTTGGCCGCGCTGACCGCGGTCCTGGTGGGCGGCGCCACCGCTCCCAGCCTCTGGGACACACCGCCGGATACCCGGTGCGTCGGCGGGGACCGGCCGGTCGCGGCCGACGGTCAGAACAAGAGGGTCGAGGTCAGGCCCACGGAGTGGTACCAGGACGTGCTGCGCCGGATCGAGAAGCAGAACGGGCAGGCCGAGAAGTACGCCAAGGACCGGGCGGTGCGCACGGTCGTCCTCTTCGAATCGGACCCTCCCACGGACGCGGTGGACACCATCTTCGACGGGGCCATCCCCGAGCTGCGCGGGGTGGCCATGTGGCAGCAGCAGCTGATCGACGATGCCGCCTCGGACTCCTCCCGGGTACCGCTGCGGGTGGAAGTACGGCCGGTCGGCGCGGGCTTCCACAAGGTCGTCCCCGCCGTGCGTGACCTCATTCAGGAAGTCAAGCGGGAGGACTCCGGAGAGGAGTACGAGAAGATCGTCGGCGTCCTGGGCTTCGCGCAGAGCACCAAGGAGACGCAGGAGGCCGTGGCGCTGCTGGGCGGGTCGGGGATGCCGATGGTCGGCACGACCGCGACCGCCGACGAGATGCAACGGAGCGAGAACTACTGGCCCTTCACCCCGGACAACAGCGAAGAGGCCCGTATCGAGGCCGCGTTCGCCGCCCGCTCCCACATCGTGGTGAAGGCCGGGCAGGCGGAGCCGAACGCGCCGATGGAATGCGCTCCCGCCCGGAACACGGTGATCGTACGAACCCCCGGCGACCTCTACAGCGAGAGCCTCGCCGACAAGTTCCAGCAGTCCTTCCGGGGCGACGAGACCGTCATCAACTTCCGCCAGGGATCGCAGCCCTTCGCCACGCCCCCGGGCACCCAGAAGTCGACCACGGCGGACCAGCTGGTCGGCCAGGTGTGCCAGGCCCTCCAGGCCGAGCCGGACACCGCCGTCTTCTGGACCGCGCGGGCCCGGGACTTCACCGCCTTCGTCCGCGCCATGGACGCCAACGGGACCTGCACCGAGAAGGGCCTCACCGTCCTCGGCGGCAATGAGCTGACGAATGTGGCGCTCACCGGCCAGTTCGCCGACAAGCCGTGGCTGCGTCTGTACCACTCCGCGCACCGGCTGCCCGAGGGGGACGAGCGCGCCAGCCAGAAGACCCAGCAGTTCGTCCGCCTCTACAACGGGAACTACCCGCGCGACCCCTGGCGGCAGGACGGCCACTCCGCGGTCTCCTATGACGCCTTCCATGTCCTGTCCAGGGCGGTGGACGAGGCGCATACGGGCAATGGCGTGCGCCGGGAGTCCGTGGTGACCGCGCTGAAGAACGGCATCAGCTTCGACGGCGCCACCGGCTTCATCCGTTTCTCCGAGTTCAGCAGCGGTCCTCCGGTGAACAAGACCCTGGTGATCCTCAGGCAGTCGGACGGCGAACCCACGGCGGTCGTCGCCTGCGGCGCCTACAGCCAGAAGGCGGGGAAGGAGAAGAACCAGGGGCCGCCCTGCGTCGACTGACGGTGACGGTGCTTACGGCGGGCGTCCGGGGCTCTACGGCCTCCGGACCCTGTCCCTACGCCCCCGGACGCCGTCCCTAGGTATCCCCCCGTCCGCCGGTACCGCTTCCTAAGGACCGGCCGGGCAGGTAGATCGGGAACTCTCCCGATGTGGCGGACCCCCCTGGGAGACGAGGCTGGAGCCACTCGACAAACCGTCGGGGCACCACCTCACCACCATCAGGGGAGACACCATGTTCCACTCCGAACTGGAGCTGCGGGTCCGCTACGAAGAGCTGCGCCGCGAGGCCGACCGGCAGCGCATGCAGCGCGAGGCGACCGGGGCCGGGCGTGCCGGACGCCGCGGCGCCGCCCGCTCCGGGGCCGACGAACCCGGGGGGCGGGTGAGTAGCTGGGGCCGGCGGGCGCGGATCCGCCGTGCCACCGCCTGACCGCGAGGCGCCCGTGCCATCCCCCACGCCGGCCCCGCGGCCGGCCCGGTCGCCGCACGCCCGGCCCCAGGTGCTCACCGCACCGGGCCGGGCGTTCCGCGTACCGGGTCCGGCGATCTCCACAGAGAATCCCCCTGCCGGATTGTCAGACCCCTGTGCGATGCTCAGCGGCGTGGAGACCAGGTCCGTCAGTCCCGTGTTCGTCGGCCGAGCGGCCGAACTCGCCGCGTTGGGGGACGCGCTCGACCGCATCGCGGTGTCCGGCGAACCCCAGGCCCTGCTGATCGGGGGTGAGGCAGGGGTCGGAAAGACGCGTCTCATCGAGGAGTTCGCCGAGTCCGCGCGGGCCCGGGGCGCGCTCGTCGCGTGCGGCGGCTGCATCGAGATCGGCTCCGAGGGCCTGCCCTTCGCCCCGTTCTCGGCGATCCTGCACACCCTCAACTGGCATCTGCGCGACGAGCTGGCCGCCGCCGTCGCCGGCCTGGAGGGCGAACTCTCCCGCATCCTGCCCGAATTGGGGGAGACCCCCGGCGAGGCCCACGACGAGGAGATCGGCCGCGCCCGCCTCTTCGAACTGACCGCCCGCCTCCTGGAGCGGCTCGCCACCGACCGCACCCTCGTCCTCGTCATCGAGGACCTCCACTGGGCCGACCGCTCCACCCGCGAACTGCTCGCCTACCTCCTGAGGGCGCTGCACGACGCCAACGTCCTCCTGGTGGCCACCTACCGCTCGGACGACATCCACCGCCGCCACCCCCTGCGCCCGTTCCTCGCCGAGATCGACCGGATGCGCACGGTCCGGCGCGTCGAACTGGCCCGCTTCAACCGCGAGGAGGTCCGCTCCCAGATCGCCGGGATCAACGGCAGCGACCCCGAAGAAGACACCGTCGACCGGGTCTACAAACGCTCCGAGGGCAACGCCTTCTTCGTCGAGGAGCTGGCCTGCGGCCTCGCCGAGGGTGCGCTGCACGGCCTCAGCGACCCCCTGCGCGATCTGCTGCTGGTCCGCGTCGAGGCGCTGCCCGAGGATGCCCAGCGGGTGGTGCGCACGGCCGCCGAGGGCGGCTCCACCGTCGAACACGAACTCCTCTCCGCCGTCTGCCGGATGCCCGAGGACGACCTGATCGAGGCGCTGCGGGCGGCCGTCGGCAGCAACACCCTCGTGCCCACCGAGGACGGCACGGGCTACCGCTTCCGGCACGCCCTCGCCCGCGAGGCGGTCGTCGACGATCTGCTGCCCGGCGAGCGCACCCGCCTCAACCGCCGCTACGCCGAAGCCCTGGAGGCCGGCCCCTCCCTGGTCCGCGCCGAGGTCTGCGCCGCCCGGCTGGCCAGCTACTGGTACAAAGCCCATGACGCCGCCAAGGCCCTGCCCGCCGTCCTCGCCGCCTCCGTCCAGGCCCGCCGCCGTCATGCCTACGCCGAGCAACTGCGGCTGCTGGACCGCGCCCTGGAGCTGTGGGACGACGCGCCCCCGGAGGTCCGCCAGGGGGTGCGCCCGGTCGACTACGCCGAGGCGTATCCGGCCTGCGGCTGCCATGACGGCGACGCCCTGCGCTTCCTCGACCTGCTCGCCGAGATCGCGGTGGCCGCCCGGCTGTCCGGCGACATCGAGCGGGCCTTCACGATCACCAAGCGCGCCCTGCGCTCACTGCGCAGCGAGAACGACCCCCTGCGCAAGGCGTGGTTCCTGGTACAGCGCTCCCGGCTCTGCCAGAGCACCGGCCGCGGCAACGGCTGGGAGGACCTCGGCACCGCACAGGAGCTGGTCCGCGGACTGCCGCCGTCCTCCGTGCACGCCGAGGTGCTGGCCGCCGTCGCCAGCTGGGAGATCCTGCACGAACCGGGACCGGGCACCTTCGCGACGGCCGAACGGGCGGTGGAGCTGGCCCAGTTGGTCGGCGACGAGGAGGCCGAGCTCAACTCCCGGGTGACCCTGGCGGGGCTGCGGGTCGACGCCGGCGCCGTCGACGAGGGCATCGCCGAGTTCCGTACGAGCCTGGAGCGCGCTGTCGACCGCGGCTACTTCGCCGTCATCGGCCGCGGCCAGATCAACCTCGCCTCCGCGCTGGAAGGCGTCGGCCGCTCCCGGGAAGCGGTCGAGGCCACCGACCAGGGCGTCGCACTCACCACCCGCTACGGCCTCAAGGACACCACCAGCTGGGTGCTGGGCAACCGCGCCGAATCCCTTCAGTCGCTGGGCCGCTGGGAGGAGGCCGGCCGGGCCGCCGCCGACGCCCGCCGCCTCGCGCAGAACCCCCGCGCCATCGCACTGGCCGCCAGCCGCCGCACCGATCTCGCGCTGGACGAAGGAGACCTCGCCGAGGCCGAGCGCGAACTGGCCGTCGCCCAGGAGTACTACGGCACCCACGACCCCCAGCCGCAGCACGCCCTCGTCATGGCGCGGCACGCCCTGCGCATCGCCGCCCGCCAGGGCCGCCTCCTCGACGCCCGCAGCATCCTCCAGCAGACCCTGGACGCCGGCTTCCCGCCCGGCACCCACCGCTACGCCTGGCCGCTGCTGTGGTCGGCCACCACCACCGAGGCGGACGCCCGCGGGCTGCCCGCCGCCGAGCCCGGCCGGGCCGCGCTCCTCGCCCGCATCCGGGACGCGGCCAAGCGGCTGCCCCAGCTCTGCCCGGTCTGGTCGGCGTACGGCCACGCGGTCGACGCCGAACTCCGCCGTGCCGAGGGCCGCGAGACCCCCGACGCCTGGGCCGGGGCGGTCGCCGCCTTCGAGCCCCTGGAGCGCCCGCACGAACTCGCCCGTGCCTGCTACCGCTGGGCCGAATCACTCCTCCACGGCAGCGAGCGGGCCACCGCGGGACTGCACGGCCGTACCCCGCGGGAGGCCGCCGTCCTCCTGCTCACCCAGGCGCACACCGCCGCCGTGACGATGGGCGCCCGCCCGCTCGCCGACGAACTCGAACTCCTCGCGCAGCGGGCCCGGGTCCCGCTGCCGGGCCTCATACCGGACTCCACGGCCGGGACCGCCGCGAGCGGCACCCACACCACCGCCGAGGCACTCGCACCCGCCGCCCCCGCCGAATCCCTCGGCCTGACCCCGCGCGAACGCGATGTGCTGCGGCTGGTCGCCGACGGCCGCAGCAACCGCCAGATAGCCGACGCCCTGTTCATCTCCCCGAAGACCGCCAGCGTCCATGTCTCCAACATCCTCGCCAAGCTGGGCGTCTCCGGCCGGGGCGAGGCGGGCGCGGTGGCGCACCGCCTGCGCCTCTTCGGTGAACCGGCAGCAGGCTAGGACCCGTTCGGCTATCCGGCGCCCGCTGGGACACGTGCGGCTATCCGGCACCCGGCTGGGACACGTGCGGCGAACCGCCACCCGGCTCGGACCCGTCCCGGGACGGCTCGGTGTCCCGGTCCTGCCGGGGTGGCGCGGTCCGGACGACGACGGTGCCCGAGGCGAGATCGATCGGGCCCTTCCCGGGGTCGCCGTCGCCCACGTCGTCGACGACGAGCGACATCCGCTGCCGCTCCTCGTCGGTGTTTTTGCGCCCCGGTGCGAACAGTTCTTCCGCGATGTTGAACATGGTGCCCTGCCCCCTCTTCGGTGTGCGCGCACCCGTCCCCTGCCCCCGAGTCTAGGCAGGACACCCGAAAAGGGGATCTCCCGGATCAGCTCACCTTGAGGCGGAGAATCCGGTCATCGCCCTTGTGCGGGGTGCCCCGTCCGTCCGTGTTGCTGGTGACCAGCCACAACGTGCCGTCGCCGGCCGCCACGACGGTCCGCAGCCGTCCGTAGGTGCCCTTCAGGAAGGCCTGCGGAGCGGCCACCGGCTTCGTCCCGTCCAGCGGGATCCGCCACAGCCGTTCGCCGCGCAGCGACGCCATCCAGACGGAGCCCTTGGCGAAGGCGATACCGCTGGGCGAGGCGTCCGCGGTCTTCCACTGCTCGACCGGGTTCACGAACCCGGCGCCCTTCGACCCGCCCTTGGCCTTGCCCTCGACCTCCGGCCAGCCGTAGTTCTTGCCCGGCTCGATGAGATTCAGCTCGTCCCAGGTGTCCTGCCCGAACTCCGAGGCCCACAGCCGCTTGTCGTTGTCCCAGGCCAGCCCCTGCACATTGCGGTGGCCGTAGTCGTACACCACCGAATCCGCCTCGGGGTTGCCATGCGCCGGCTCACCGTCCGGCGTCATCCGCAGGATCTTCCCGGCCGGGGAACCCTTGTCCTGCGCGAGCCCCTTGTCGCCGGTCTCGCCGGTGCCCGCGTAGAGCATCTTGTCCGGGCCGAACGCGATCCGGCCGCCGTTGTGGATCTGGCCCTTGGGGATGCCCTTGAAGATGGTGTCGGGCGCGCCCAGCTGATTGCCCGGCGGGCGCTTCTCGTCGTAGTTCATGCGGGCGATGCGGTTGTCGGACGCGGTGGTGAAGTACGCGTACACCTGGTGGTCCGCGCCGAACGTCGAGGACACCGCGATCCCCAGCAGCCCGCCCTCGCCCCCCGGGTCCACGCCCGGCACCGACCCCAGCTCGGTCTTCTTGCCGCTGTCCGCCCCGATCCGGAAGATCTTTCCGGTGTCACGGGAGGCGACCAGCAGATCCCCGCCCGGCAGCACCGCCACCCCCCACGGTGACGTCAGCCCGGTCGTCAGGGTGCGGGTCACCTTCACCGAGCCCTTGGCGGGCGGTGCGGTGGACTCCGGTGTGGCGCCCGGCGGGGCGGCGGCGCTCTTCGACGGGGCCGCCGGGGAGCCGCCACCGCCCTCGGGCGGTGCGCCGCCGGACGAGCAGCCCGCTACCAGGAGCAGCGAAGCGGCGGCCAACACGGCGGTCTGGGGACGGCGTTGCACGGCAGGGTCCTCTCGTCGGCAGGGCGTGGACAAGAACACCACATCGTGCGCCGCTGCGCCGCGCCTTACACGCTCCGGAGCCACTCCCACCTGCCATGATCCGGCGCGGACGGCGAAGCCGCGAGCGGGCGGGCGGGCCGCGGGCGGGCCGCCCCGGCCCTAATACCAGGACCCGCGCGCCGGCGGCAGCGCGGCGATCTCCGCCAGATCCTCGCGGGCGAGCTTCAGCTCCACGGCCTTGGCGTTCTGCGCCGCCCAGCGCTCCTTCTTCGTCCCCGGCACCGGGACGACATGCCGACCCTGCGCCAGCGTCCACGCCAGCGCCACCTGCCCCGGCGTCGCCCCGTAGCGGGCACCGATCCGCCGCAGCCCGGCCACCACCGGCTGGTTTGCGGCCATCATCTCGGCGGTGAAGCGGGGGTGGCGGGCCCGCAGGTCCTCCCGTTCGAAGCCCTGCCCCGGGGTGAGGGTGCCGGTCAGATAGCCGTTCCCCAGCGGCATCGCCGCCAGGAAGCCGACACCCCGCGACTCGCACCACGGCAGCAGCCCCTCCAGCGCCTCCGGCGACCACACCGACAGCTCGGCCTGCACACTGCTGACCGGGAACACCTGCTGGATCCGCTCCAGTTGGGCCAGCGTCCCGTCGTGCTTCCGGGACCGGGGACGCGCCCGCCCCGTCGGCCGCCGCTCCGTACGGGCCGCGCGGGCCGGCCGGACCGCCCGCGCGTCCACCGCGCACAGCCCCAGCGACCGCACCTTCCCGGCGGCCACCAGCTCCGCCATCGCCCCCCAGGTCTCCTCTATGGGCACCTCGGGATCGGGCCGGTGCAGCTGGTAGAGATCGATACGGTCGGTCTGCAGGCGGCGCAGCGAGGCATCGCAGGCCCGCTTGACGTAACCGGGCCGCCCATTGGCGACGATGTGCTGCTCACCCACCAGCAGCCCGCACTTGGTCGACACGAAGGCGTCCGCCCGCCGCTCCTTGAGCACCCGCCCCACCAGCAGCTCATTGGTGAACGGGCCGTACATGTCGGCGGTGTCCAGCAGGCTGCACCCCCGGTCCAGCGCGGTGTGCACGGCCCGCAGCGAGCTGTCCAAGCTGCGCTGCGACTCGGTGTACCCCCAGCTCATCGGCATACAGCCGAGCCCGATGGCCCCCACGTCAAGGGCCGCCGCACCGATTGTCCTGCGCTCCACCTGGTTGTGCCTCCGTCCCCTCGCCCCCGGTCAAGGGCCTGACCAAACTAACGTCTGAACAGAACGTCTCTTCGCATAGCCTCGGGGCATGGCAACAGCGGACCAGCACACCGGCGCACACGACGTATGGCTCCCGATCCCGCCCGACGAGATCGAGGGACTCCCCGACGGGCTCCACTACGTCCACTGGGACGCCGGCCCCGAGTACCCGGCCGACCCCGCCCGCTGTGTCTTCTACGCCGTCCCCTACATGAAGAGCGCGGAGATCCTCCTGCGCCCGCTGCCCCTGATGAGCCGGGTACGGGTGGTGCAGACGCTCACCGCCGGCACCGAGAACATGCTCCCGGGGCTGTCCGACATGCCGTCCGGTGCCCGGCTGTGCAACGCTCGCGGGCTGCACGACGCCAGCACCGCGGAGCTGGCGCTCACCCTGACCCTCGCGGCGCTGCGCGGCATCCCGGGCTTCGTCCGGGCCCAGGACGCGGGGGAGTGGCGGCCGGACCTGCGGCCGGCGCTGGCCGACAAGTCGGTCCTCATTGTGGGCTATGGTTCGATCGGCAGTGCCATCGAAGACCGGCTCACACCTTTTGAGTGTGCGCGGGTCGTGCGCATCGCACGCACCGCTCGTGACACAGTGCGCGGTCCTGTGCATCCACTCTCCGACCTGTCCGCCCATCTGCCCGAAGCGGACGTCGTCGTGCTCGCGACTCCGCTCACCGACGCCACGCGTGGCCTGGTGGGAAGCCGTTTCCTGGCGCAGATGAAGGACGGCGCACTGCTGGTGAACGTCGCGCGCGGCGGCGTCGTCGACACCAAGGCACTGCTCGCCGAGCTGGAATCCGGACGGCTGTACGCGGCGCTCGATGTCACCGACCCGGAACCCCTGCCCACCGGACATCCGCTGTGGCACGCTCCCGGCGTACTCATCACTCCACACGTCGGTGGCCCCAGCTCTGCCTTCCTGCCCCGTGCGAAGCGGCTGATCCGGGACCAGTTGACGCTTTTCGCGGCCGGCGAGCCCCTGCGGAACGTGGTCGCCACCGCCGACTGAAACCGCTTGCGCGTAGCGCTACGAGGCCGTACGACTGCAAGGAGTGTTCGCCATTCGCTCGTAGTCACGCTCCGTAGAGACGCTATGTCCCTGAGTGACGGAACTGGTGTATCGTCCGAGCGGGGACGACGCCGGGAACGACGCGGCGCGTGCGAACGATCCGGGACTCGAGGGGGGCGACGGGCGATGTACGGCCGATGGACGAGTAGCGAGAAGCACGATCCACGAGCGCCCGCGGGAATACTGCGCGGCCCCCAGGAGCATCGCTCGCGGCGGCGCCCGGTGCGGGTGAGCGGGAGAGTCCGGTGAGCGCCCCCGGGGCGATGCTCTCCAGGTCGCCGGCGCCGGCCGGCAACCCGCCGGGTGTCGTGCCGCAGATCGTGCTGGCGGTGGTCTGCGGCGGCTATGCCGTCGGCGCCGCGTTCGGCTGGGGATCGCCCGAAGTAGCCGCGTTCATGGGGGACTTCGGCCTCAGCTTCGCGGCATTCCTGGCCGCCGTCTCCTGTGGGCTGTACGCCCGCAAGCGCCGCAGCCGGTTCCGCCCCGCCTGGATGCTGTTCGCCGCGTCCTCCGCGATGGCCGGTCTCGGCAACGGCGTATGGGGCTGGTACGAGGTCGTCCAAGGGGTCACGGTACCCAGCCCCTGCCTGGCCGACTTCTGCTTCCTGCTCTTCGCGCCGCCGGCCATCGTGGGCCTGCTGGTGCTCGCCAAGCGGCCGGTGACCAGGGCCGGTTGGGTCTGCCTGGGGCTGGACGCCTGGCTGATCGCCGGATCGCTGGTCACTCTCTCATGGAGCCTCGCGCTCGCGCACACCGCCCACTTCCAGGGCCGCAGCGTCGCCCAGAGCGCCCTCTCGCTGGCCTATCCGCTGCTGGACATCGTGCTGGTGAGCATGGTGCTCGCACTGCACTTCCGGCGCTCCTCGGTGCACCGCTCGGCCATCAACACCGCGGTCGCCGCACTGGCGTTGACGGTGCTGTGCGACGCCCTGTTCAGCTCCCCGCTGCTGCGCGAGCACTACCGCTCCGGCCAGATCCTGGACGCCGGATGGTTCGCCGGCTCGATGCTGCTCGCCTACGCGCCCTGGGTCGCCCGCCGCGCGGGGGAGGAGAGCACCGAGGAGGACCTCAAGCCCGCCGCCCGCCGGGTCCAGCCGCACGGCAGCCGCCCCATCGCGGGCTCGCTCGCCGCACTGACCCCGTATCTCGCCGCCGCCGTCTGCACGCTGGGCATCCTCACCAACGTCCTGGACGGGCGGCGCATCGACCGCGTGGTGCTCTTCACCGGCTGCACGGTCGTCCTCGCGCTGGTCGTCCGCCAGGGCATCATGCTGCTCGACAACATCACCCTCACCCAGGAGCTGGCGCAGAAGGAGAACCACTTCCGCTCCCTGGTGCAGGGCTCCAGCGACGTCATCATGATCGCCGCTCCGACCGGTGTGCTGCGCTATGTGAGCCCGGCCGCCGCCGGTGTCTACGGGCGCGACGCCGAGGAACTGGTCGGCTCCGAGCTGGCCTCCCTGATCCACCCCGAGGACCTGGGCCGCGTGGTGCACGAGGTCCGCAGATTCCTCGCCGCGGCCCCCGAGGACGAACCGACCACCCGTATCGAGTGCCGCTTCCGCGCCGGTGAGCGGCGCTCCGGCGGTGACGGCTGGCTGAACGTCGAATCCACGGTCAACCGCCACCACGGCGGCCTGATCTTCAACTCCCGCGATGTCACCGAACGCGTCCGCCTCCAGGCCCAGCTCCAGCACAACGCCTCACACGACGCGCTCACCGACCTGCCCAACCGCGCGCTGTTCACCGAGCGCGTCACCCAGGCCGTCACCGGCCGCCGGGCCAGCGACCACGACACCGCCGTGCTCTATATCGACCTCGACGGCTTCAAGCAGGTCAATGACACCATCGGCCATCAGGCGGGCGACGAACTGCTGATCCAGGCCGCCCGGCGGCTCGGCGACTCGGTGCGCTCCGGCGACATAGCGGCGCGGCTGGGCGGCGACGAGTTCGCCGCGCTGATCACCGGCGACGGCACCCGCGACCTCGCCGCCCGCGAGTTCCGGATCCACGAGATCGCCGACCGGTTGCGCATCAAGCTCTCCGAGCCGTACCGCATCGACGGCCGGGAGGTGCGGGTGGCGGCCAGTATCGGCGTCGCCTTCGCCGAGCCCGGGGTGAGCCCCGCGGGCCTGCTGCGCAACGCCGACCTCGCGATGTACCGCGCCAAGCAGGCAGGCAAGGGCCGGGTGGAGCTGTACGCACCCCAGATGCAGGACGAGGTCGCACACCGCGCCGACCTCGTCGGCAAGCTGCGTACGGCCCTGAGCGACGGCGCCTTCGCGCTGCTGCACCAGCCCGTCGTGGAGCTGGCCACCGGACAGGTCACCGCGGTCGCGGCACACGCCCGCTGGCGCTCCGCCCAGGGGATTCTCTTCACCCCGGCCGAATTCCTGCGGGTCGGCGACCGCGGCCGGTTCACCGACGACGGTGACCGCGCCGCCGAGCTGGACCGCTGGCAACTGGAGGAGGCCGTCGAGCAGGCCGCGGCGCGCCACCGGGCCGGCTATCCGGTGCCGGTCGCGGTCCGGCTCTCCGCCCGTCGGCTGCTGGACCACGCGCTGTCCCCCAAGGGCGTCGAGTCGCTGCTCACCCGGCACAACCTCCCCTCGCGCGCGCTCGTCGTGGAACTGTCCGAGAGCGATCCCCGACTCCCGCTGGACGATCTGGAGCGCCGGCTGATCGCGCTGCGCCGACTGGGCGTACGGATCGCCCTCGACGGCTTCGGCAGCGGGTACGCCGCCATCAGCGCGCTGCGCCGGCTCCCGGTCGACGTACTGCGGCTGGACCGCGGGCTGGTGGACGGTGTGGTGGAGTCCGCCCGGCTGCACAAGATCACCGCAGGGCTGCTGCGGATCGCCGGTGACCTGGGCATGCAGTCCGTCGCGGACGGCATCGATCTGCCCGAACAGGTCCTGGCCCTGCGCTCCATGGGCTGTACGCACGGCATGGGCACGGCCTTCTCCGGGCCGCTCGACGAACACCGGCTGCGGCGGTCCCTGACGCACGCCCAGTACCCGGTACCGGACCTGGCGGGCAAGGGCCGCGCGGTGGTGCTCACCGGCAGCGGTCTGCCGGCCCGGCAGGGCGGTCCGGCGGGTCCGGAATCGCTTGTGCATCCGCCATTGCGCTCAAATAGTGAGACCTCCGTCCCACCCACTTGACACTCGGTGCACGGCGGGGGGAGGGTCAGTGCCATGCGCACCCGAATTCTCGTACTTGGAAAGCGCGTCGGCTGAAGCCGGGTCCTGACGAACCCGGTTCATCGCACCGACGCGCTCCCCTCGCTTGCCACCTGGCACGGGGGGTTTTTTGTTGCACAGCAACCTCACAAATCCCGTCAAAACCCTCAGCTTCGAGAAGAGACGCAGATGACCGAGCAGGCCTCCGGGTCCCACCATCCGCAGCCGCGGGCCCGTACCGCCGGCGGACCGCAGCAGCCCGCCGCCGTCGAGCACGTGACGGGTGCGCAGTCGCTCATCCGTTCGCTCGAGGAGGTCGGGGCCGACACGGTGTTCGGCATTCCCGGCGGTGCGATCCTTCCGGCGTACGACCCGATGATGGATTCCTCGAAGGTCCGGCACGTCCTGGTGCGCCACGAGCAGGGCGCCGGTCACGCCGCCACGGGATACGCGCAGGCCACCGGCAAGGTCGGCGTCTGCATGGCCACCTCGGGCCCGGGTGCCACCAACCTCGTCACCCCCATCGCCGACGCCCACATGGACTCCGTCCCGCTGGTCGCGATCACCGGTCAGGTCGCGTCCAAGGCGATCGGCACGGACGCCTTCCAGGAGGCGGACATCTGCGGCATCACGATGCCGATCACCAAGCACAACTTCCTGGTCACCGACCCCACCGAGATCCCCCGGACGATCGCCGAGGCGTTCCACATCGCGGCCACCGGCCGCCCCGGCCCGGTCCTGGTCGACATCGCCAAGGACGCGCTCCAGGCGCAGACCACCTTCACCTGGCCGCCGCAGACCGACCTGCCCGGCTACCGCCCGGTGACCAAGCCGCACGCCAAGCAGATCCGCGAGGCCGCCCGGCTGATCGTCGAGTCCAAGCGCCCGGTGCTCTACGTCGGCGGCGGCGTGATGAAGGCCGGCGCCACCGCCGAGCTCAAGGTGCTCGCCGAACTGACCGGTGCCCCCGTCACCACCACGCTGATGGCGCTGGGTTCGTTCCCCGACAGCCACCCGCAGCATGTCGGCATGCCCGGGATGCATGGCGCGGTCACCGCCGTCACCGCGCTCCAGAAGTCGGACCTGCTGATCACCCTCGGCGCCCGTTTCGACGACCGCGTCACCGGCAAGCTGGACTCCTTCGCGCCGTACGCCAAGGTCGTGCACGCGGACATCGATCCGGCGGAGATCGGCAAGAACCGTGCCGCGGACGTCCCGATCGTCGGTGACGCCCGCGAGGTCATCGCCGACCTGATCGTCGCGGTCCAGGCCGAGTACGACGCCGGCCACCGGGGCGACTACACCGCCTGGTGGAAGGACCTCAACCGCTGGCGCGACACCTACCCGCTCGGCTACGACCTGCCGGAGGACGGCACTCTCTCCCCGCAGCAGGTCATCGAGCGGATCGGCAAGCTCGCCCCCGCCGACACCATCTACGCAGCGGGCGTCGGCCAGCACCAGATGTGGGCCGCCCACTTCATCGGCTACGAGCAGCCCTCCACCTGGCTGAACTCCGGTGGCGCCGGGACGATGGGCTACGCCGTCCCCGCCGCGATGGGCGCCAAGGCCGGGCAGCCGGACCGTACGGTCTGGGCGATCGACGGCGACGGCTGCTTCCAGATGACCAACCAGGAACTGGTCACCTGCGCGCTGAACAACATCCCGATCAAGGTCGCGATCATCAACAACGGCGCGCTGGGCATGGTCCGCCAGTGGCAGACCCTGTTCTACAACCAGCGCTACTCCAACACCGTGCTGCACTCCGGCCCCGAGTCCAACGGGCTCGTGACGGCGGGCAAGGCCAGCGGCGGCACCCGCGTCCCGGACTTCGTGAAGCTGTCCGAGGCCATGGGCTGTGTCGCGATGCGCTGTGAGGACCCGGCGGAGCTGGACGCGGTGATCGCCAAGGCCAACGCCATCAACGACCGCCCGGTCGTGATCGACTTCATCGTCCACGAGGACGCCCAGGTGTGGCCGATGGTCGCCGCCGGCACCTCCAACGACGAGGTCATGGCCGCCCGGGGCGTGCGTCCCGACTTCGGCGACAACGAAGACGACTGAGCCCAGGACGTCACGGACGCACGGAAGAAGAGAGAAGACCATGTCCAAGCACACGCTCTCCGTCCTGGTGGAGAACACCCCCGGCATCCTCGCCCGGATCGCCGCCCTGTTCTCCCGCCGCGGCTTCAATATCGACTCCCTCGCGGTCGGGGTCACCGAGCACCCCGACATCTCCCGCATCACCATCGTCGTCAGCGTCGAGTCGCTGCCGCTGGAGCAGGTCACCAAGCAGCTCAACAAGCTCGTCAACGTGCTGAAGATCGTCGAGCTGGAGCCCGGCTCCGCCATTCAGCGCGAACTGGTCCTGGTCAAGGTCCGCGCCGACAACGAGACCCGCTCGCAGATCGTCGAGATCGTCCAGCTCTTCCGCGCCAAGACCGTGGACGTCTCGCCCGAGGCCGTCACGATCGAGGCCACCGGATCCAGTGAAAAGCTGGAGGCGATGCTCAAGATGCTGGAGCCGTACGGCATCAAGGAACTGGTGCAGTCCGGAACCATCGCCATAGGCCGCGGCGCCCGGTCCATCACCGACCGCTCGCTGCGCGCACTGGACCGTACGGCCTGACCGCCGCGGTCCGACCGGACCGCATGGCGAGACCCACCGCCCTTCCCCGCCCCGCCCGACGTACTGTGTGGGCACCCGCTAGATCCAAGGAGATACCCGAAGTGGCCGAGCTGTTCTACGACGACGATGCCGACCTGTCCATCATCCAGAACCGCAAGGTCGCGGTCATCGGCTACGGAAGCCAGGGCCACGCCCACGCGCTGTCGCTGCGTGACTCGGGCGTCGATGTGCGGGTCGGTCTGCACGAGGGCTCCAAGTCCAAGGCCAAGGCCGAGGAGCAGGGTCTGCGCGTGGTGACTCCGGCCGAGGCGGCCGCCGAGGCCGACGTCATCATGATCCTGGTGCCGGACCCCATCCAGGCCAAGGTCTACGAGGAGTCCATCAAGGACCACCTGAAGGACGGCGACGCGCTGTTCTTCGGCCACGGTCTCAACATCCGCTACGGCTTCATCAAGCCGCCGGCCAACGTGGACGTCGCCCTGGTGGCCCCCAAGGGCCCGGGCCACCTGGTCCGCCGCCAGTACGAGGAAGGCCGCGGCGTGCCGTGCATCGCGGGCGTCGAGCAGGACGCCTCGGGCAAGGCCTTCGAGCTGGCGCTCTCCTACGCCAAGGGCATCGGCGGCACCCGCGCCGGCGTCATCAAGACCACCTTCACCGAGGAGACCGAGACCGACCTGTTCGGTGAGCAGGCCGTGCTCTGCGGTGGTGCCTCGGCGCTGGTCAAGGCCGGTTTCGAGACCCTGGTCGAGGCGGGCTACCAGCCCGAGATCGCGTACTTCGAGTGCCTCCACGAGCTGAAGCTGATCGTGGACCTCATGTACGAGGGCGGCCTGGAGAAGATGCGCTGGTCGGTCTCCGAGACCGCTGAGTGGGGCGACTACATCACCGGCCCGCGGATCATCAACGAGAACACCAAGGCCGAGATGAAGAAGGTGCTCGCCGAGATCCAGGACGGCACCTTCGCCAACAACTGGATGGCCGAGTACAACGCCGGTCTGCCGAAGTACAACGAGTACAAGAAGGCGGACGAGGACCACCTGCTGGAGACCACCGGCAAGAAGCTCCGCAAGCTCATGAGCTGGGTGGACGACGAGGCGTAAGCCCGGTGACAGGGGGTCGCGGCGATGCCGCGGCCCCCTCGTCCATGGCGCCCCGCGGCGCCTTGTCCGCCGCGTAGAACCACGCACGGGTGATCCTTCCGCATCGGCACAGGACGCGCCCCCCACCGCCACTACACTGCCAAGCACAAGCGCGTCAGGCTCACAGCGTCGTGCGTCTTCCACGCGGCATCCCCCCTTCACCGCCTTCGGCCGTCGGGACGGCCGTCCGCGAAGGACAAGTGAGGACTGAAGACCACGTGAGCTCGAAACCTGTCGTACTGATCGCCGAAGAGCTGTCGCCCGCCACCGTCGACGCCCTCGGCCCGGACTTCGACATCCGGCACTGCAACGGCGCGGACCGCGCCGAGCTGCTCCCCGCCATCGCCGACGTCGACGCCGTCCTCGTGCGCAGCGCGACGAAGATCGACGCCGAGGCCATCGCCGCCGCCAAGAAGCTGCGGGTCGTCGCCCGCGCGGGCGTGGGTCTGGACAACGTCGATGTCTCCGCCGCCACCAAGGCCGGCGTGATGGTCGTCAACGCCCCGACCTCCAACATCGTCACCGCCGCCGAGCTGGCCTGCGGTCTGCTGGTCGCCACGGCCCGCAACATCCCCCAGGCGAACACCGCCCTGAAGAACGGCGAGTGGAAGCGCAGCAAGTACACCGGCGTCGAACTCAGCGAGAAGACCCTCGGTGTGGTCGGCCTCGGCCGGATCGGCGTCCTGGTCGCCCAGCGGATGTCGGCGTTCGGCATGAAGGTCGTCGCCTACGACCCCTACGTCCAGCCGGCCCGTGCCGCGCAGATGGGCGTCAAGCTGCTGACCCTGGACGAGCTGCTCCAGGTCTCGGACTTCATCACCGTGCACCTCCCCAAGACGCCGGAGACCGTCGGTCTCATCGGGGACGAGGCGCTGCACAAGGTCAAGCCGTCGGTCCGCGTCGTCAATGCCGCGCGTGGCGGCATCGTCGACGAGGCGGCGCTGGCCACCGCGCTGAAGGAGGGCCGGGTGGCCGGCGCGGGTCTGGACGTCTACGCCGTCGAGCCCTGCACGGACTCCCCGCTCTTCGAGTTCGACCAGGTCGTCGCCACCCCGCACCTCGGTGCGTCGACGGGTGAGGCGCAGGAGAAGGCCGGTATCGCGGTCGCCAGGTCGGTGCGGCTGGCGCTGGCCGGCGAGCTGGTGCCGGACGCGGTCAACGTCCAGGGCGGCGTGATCGCCGAGGACGTCAAGCCCGGGCTGCCGCTGGCCGAGCGCCTCGGCCGGATCTTCACCGCGCTGGCCGGCGAGGTCGCCATGCGCCTCGATGTCGAGGTGTACGGCGAGATCACCCAGCATGACGTCAAGGTGCTCGAACTCTCCGCGCTCAAGGGCGTGTTCGAGGACGTCGTGGACGAGACGGTGTCCTACGTCAACGCCCCGCTGTTCGCGCAGGAGCGCGGTGTCGAGGTGCGGCTGACGACCAGCAGTGAGTCGCCCGAGCACCGCAATGTGGTGACCGTACGCGGCACCCTCGCGGGCGGCGACGAGGTGTCGATCTCCGGCACGCTGGCCGGCCACAAGAACATCCAGAAGATTGTCGCGGTCGGTGAGCACTCCATCGACCTGTCGCTCGCCGATCACATGGCGTTCCTGCGCTACAGCGACCGCCCCGGTGTCGTCGGCACCGTCGGCCGGATCCTGGGCGAGGCGGGCATCAACATCGGCAATATGCAGGTCTCGCGGGCGGATGTCGGTGGTGAGGCGCTGGTCGCGCTGACCGTCGACGACACCATTCCGCCGAACGTGCTCAGCGAGATCGCCGACGAGATCGGCGCGACCTCGGTGCGCGCGGTGAACCTCGGCGACTGACCGCCAGGTCTTCGCAGGTCAACGGGCCCGGGCCCCGCTCTTCGCGGGGGCCGGGCCCGTTTGCGTGCCCGCATCGTACGGGCGCCGGCGCGGTCCGCGCGCGGGCGTCCGGCGTGGTCGAACCCCTCCGGCATTCACCCGAATGGCGTATCCGGGGGTGGGCGCGCGGGGGCCGTCCGAACCGTTGTGGCGGCGCCTCGGCCGTCGGCCGACGGTCCTCCCGATTCGCAGCCGAGATGTTCGCGGCGCGCAATGGGAACTGCGCGTGCCCCCGCCGGTGCGTGCGGAAGGAGAGAGACGCCATGAACGCACCCCTGGGTGATGCCCCGCAGAGTCTGACCGGGTTGCATGTGGTCGACGCGGACGGCGCGAAGGTGGGCAAGGTCCAGCAGGTCTACCGGGACGACGCCACCAACGAGCCCGAGTGGATCACGGTGCGGACCGGGCTGTTCGGCATGAAGGAGACCTTCATCCCGCTCGCCGGGGCCCGGCGGACCGGCGACGAACTGCATGTTCCGCACGCCAAGGAGACCATCAAGCACGCGCCGCGGATCGACGCCGACGGCCATCTCGACCCCTCCGAGGAGGCCGAGCTGTACCGCCATTACGGGATGGCCCGGCCGGGCACCCCCGATCCGGGCGCCGTCGATCCGGGCATCGGCGAGCCGGGTGGTCCCGCGGCGCGGACCGGTCCCCGGGCGGCGGGCGAGGCCGCACCTCCCACCGCCATGCCCGGCGAGCGCGACCGGCTGGTCGGCGGGCCGATGGCGGGCGCCGGAGCCGGTACGCGGGCGGGCGAGACCGGCGACACCGCGCGCGGCAAGGAGCAGGAGCAGCGGGAGATCGGCACCGAGGAGGGCGAGAGCGGCCGGTCCGACCTGCGTGGGCGGGAAGGGCGGCCGGGCGACGGTACGGGGGGCGGCCGCGAGGGGCCGGGCGACGGTACGGGGGGCGGCCGCGAGGGGCCGGACGGGCCGCGGTGAGGAGCGCATCCAGGGGGCGTAGGGAGGGCGTATACGTACGTCTAAAACGGGTGTCTGGTACGAGCGTATGTGTGGCGATAGGCTGCCCCTATGGGACACCGTGAAGATCTTCTGGAGGGCGCCAAGCGCTGTCTCCTGGAGAAGGGATACGCGCGCACCACCGCCCGCGACATCGTGGCCGCGTCCGGCGCCAACCTCGCCTCCATCGGATACCACTACGGCTCCAAGGACGCCCTGATGCGCCAGGCGATCATCGCGTCCAGCGAGGAGTGGGGGACCGGGGTCGCCCAGGTGCCGGCCGGCGGCGAGGCGGTGCCGGCCGACGCCGAGCCGCTGGAGCGGTTCGCCGCGGTCTGGGACCTGTTCCTGCAACGGATCGCCACGGAGCGGGAGTTCATCGCCGCGCAGGTCGAGGTGCTGGGGCTGCTGCCGCGTGACGCGGCCCTGCGCGAGGCGATCGGTGAGGTGCTCCCGGAGGGCGGCGAGGGGCTCGTCGCGATCTTCGAAGGGGTGCCGGACACCGAGGTCGACGCGGAGGCCGCCCGCGTCGTCGGCCCCTTCTACCAGGCTCTGCTCACCGGCCTCATGGTCCAGTCGCTGCTCACGCCCGACCAGATGCCCACCGGCCGGGACCTTGCGGCCGCGCTGCGCCGGGTCACCGCGGGAGAGGTGCTGGGGAAGGCGGAGTGACCGCCGCCCGGCGCCCGGCCGGTGGAGATTTGCGGCGGCCTGTGCGGCGTGCTGGCTCATCTGGGCCTTTCTCGTCTTCCCGCGGGGGCAGACCCCGGCCAAGCAATTGCTGCACCTGCGGGTCATCTACATTCCGGAGGCCCGCGCGGCCCGGTGGTGGCGGATGTTCTTCCGTGAATTCATCGCCAAGGGGATCATCGGCCTGCTCGCCGCCGTCACCCTGCTGATCCCGTACTTCTGGCTGCTGTGGGACCGCAACCGGCAGGAGCTGTGGGACAAGATGGCCACCACGCTCGTCGTCACCGACCCCACGGACCGGCTCCGCCCGTCCCCTGAGCCGCCCGCCGAACTCCCCGGGGGAGGGAGCTGACGATCCCGGCCCGGCGCGCCCTTGTAGGGAACGCGATTTCATGAGCACTGGCTCCTGCAAAAACGCCGAAATCCGCATCTGATGAGCAGTGCGAATGTCGGTGATCACGAGCAGAATTGGTCGCCAAGCTCCGAGGGGGGCACTGCTGGTAGCGGGCTCTGGTTCCGGGGTTGCGAGAAGGATGTGTTTTCCACGTTCTCCGTGATGAAGCTGCTCGGGGGCTGGGGGAGCTTCCATGGCCGCCAGGATCGCCGGTTACCCCAACCGGGGATCGTCGGCTATGTTGCGGTCGCTCGGCAGGATGTCCCGACTGCAGAGGTAGCGGTTCGGGGCCTGTAGCACCCGCCGGACATGGCGCCCCGTCAACGGCCGGACCGGGTCGGCTCCTACCACTGCGAGTACGTCGGATGACGGATGGACAGCTGCCGGCGACAGGCTGATCGTTGCTCTCGACGTTCCTCAAGCCATGAGGGATGCGACGACCTGGGCGTAGGCTGCCAACGGGTGATCGTTCCCAGTGGGGGGCAATGTCGAGGCGCTGCGTTTCCCGCGACGAACCGCCAAGGATCCACCGCACCGCCGCGCAACTCGGTCTGCACAGCCACCTGAGGGGAGTCGCGACCATGGCACACCACGTCTCCGGCCTGGGCATCAGCCCCACGAGCATGGATCCCAGGAGCCACATCACCGACCTCTACGTCTTTCAGAAGCCAAGCGACGCGAGCAAAACGGTCCTGGTGATCAATATCAACCCGACCTCGCCGATCACTGACGACGCCGTCGACCACGAGTCGGTCTACGAGCTGGGTGTGGACACCGACGGCGACGCGATCACCGACATCGCCTTCCGCGTACGCTTCTCACCGGTACAGGAGAACGCGCAGTCCGCAAGCCTGCAATTGGCGACCGGCCGGGAGGCTGCGGCCGACCTCGACGCCGGGGACACCATCCTTCGCGACGCACCGGTGACCTTCGGCTCCGAGCCGCGGATCACCGCGTCCGGCGACTTCAGGCTCTTCGCCGGGCTCCGCAGCGATCCGTTCTTCGCCGACCCCGTCGGAGCGAACAACAACTTCCAGTGGACCGGCAAGGACTTCTTCGCCGACAAGAACGTGTTCGGCATCGTGCTGGAAGTCCCGAACAGCGCGCTCGGCCCGAACCCGCAGGTGGGCGTCTGGGCCAGAGTCCTGGTTCCGCACGATGGCCGGCTGGTCCAGGGCGACCGGGCCGGGCGGCCCGGGATCGACAACAACTTCAACCAGGACGACGACGACAAGCGAGTCTGGAACCAGCAGGAGCCGTCTCACGATCGCGAAGGCTTCCTCGATAAGTTCGCGCATGTCTTCGAGCACGCGGGTTACCCCAAGGACCGGGCGAACACTCTCGCGGAGAGCTTGCTCCCCGACCTTCTGACGTATGACTACGCCAGCGCCGAAGGATTCCCCAACGGCCGCAACCTGACCGACGATGTCATCAACATGGGGATCGCCCAGCTGAGCAACGGTGCTGTCCCTCACGATGGGCTGCGGCCTCACGCCGACCTTCACACCGACTTCCCCTTCCTGGGGAATCCGCACTAAGGCGCGTATCGAGTCGTGATCAATGAGTGGGTTCTCCCCTCGTGCTGATCTTCGATCCGGTAGATCGTCTTGCGTGACGCGTACGCAGCTGACGCAGCAATTCGGTGCCTGGTCGACGGTGTCCAATCGGAGCGCGCGAAATGCCTACCGCCGCACCACCACCCCTCTCGCACGCCCCTGGCCGTACGCGTCCCCTGGCCTCGCAGCCTGCGGATCCTGGCCCTTCCCGGCGGGCGCTGAACACGCGAATACCGGTACGCGCCAAGGTGGCCCGGCCGGGTCTGGGCCACCTTGGACCGATGGGATCAGGCAGGCTGCGGGGCGGGCGTCGCCGGAGCGGCCGCGACCTTGCGGGTCTCGCGCATTATCAGCAGGCCGTTGACCACCATCAGTGTCGCGGTCAGGCAGTGGACGCCGAGCGCGGTGGCCACGGAGCCGTGGTGGGCCAGCACGTTGGTCATGTCGCCGTACGCGGCGAGGGCCTCCACCAGCAGCGCCCAGCCCAGCGCCCGGCGGTGGCCCGTCACCAGCAGGATGCCCAGGACCAGGGCCAGGACGACGTCGCGGATTCCCTTGATGATCAGGAAGCCGTCGCCGTCGCCGGACGGCCAGCTCGGCAGGCCGTAGCCCGGCGCCGTCGTCTCCGGGCGCAGGATGAACTCCGTCCCGAACCAGAGGATGAAGAGGATGAAGGCGGCGGCCAGGACGGTGTTGATCTTCTTCAACGACACTGCTTCTCCTTGCGACTCTTCGTGAGCCTGGTGCGTCGTATGGGGCCTGGTCGGTCGGCACGGACGCGGCTGCAACTGCAACTGCCGTGTCATTCGTCGATCTGCTCGAAGATGTGCGGGTACGACACGATGTCGTCGGGGAACTCGGCCGCCATGCGCTGGAACTCCGGGCTGCCGAACGCCGTGGCGAGCGCCTCGGTCGACTCCCAGACCGCGACGTTCATCAGAAGCTGACTGTCCGCCGTTCCCTTGTGCATCTGCAGGGAGACGAATCCCGGCTGAGCCTTCATGAACTCGGCCTGCCTGCGAAAGAGGGCCAGGAACCATTCAGTCCTCTCCTTCGGGACGAAGAAGGTGTTGGCCAGGACGATGGGCCCGGTCTTCTCCTTGAACTGCGCGAACATCGGCGTGTGCGGGTCGAGACTCTGCAGCTTGGCCATTTTCGGTACTTCCTCTCGCTATCGGTCAGTGGGTGTCGCTGGGGTCCGCGTCCTGGGGATACCAGCGGAGTTCGAGGGGGTTGGTGTCGCGGCTGACGACCGGGCAGGTGAGCCCGCGGGCTCAGGTGAGGGCGGCGACCAGCAGGGTGAAAGCGGCGATGATGACGGCGACGCGGACGTAGTGGAAGCGGTCCCAGCGGTTCATCTGCTGCTTCCAGTCGGCGGGCCGGTTGTCAGGGGTCCAGGTCTTGCCCCGGTTGTTGATCGGGACGAGCAGCAGGATCGACATGATCACGCTGAGGATCAGCAGCGCGGCGGCGGTGACGACGAGGCCGGTGCGGTGGTGGTGCCATCCGGCGATGGCCCAGATCGCGACGAGGGCGAGCGAGGTGACGTACCAGACCGGCATCACGGCGCCGAGCATCCGGCCCCCGTGGGCGCGGCCGAGTTGGCCACTGTCGCCGGGGAGTGCGTTGAGGATCGGGTTGATGACGAAGGCGACGGAGAACTCCACCCCCACCATCACGCCGACGACCACGGTGGTGATGACCTGGAGTGCGTTGAGCATGACGACCCTCTCGGCATCTAGTGTTGCTAGCTGATGTGGCAAAGCTAGCGCTACTGCCGCTTGATTGTCTAGCGATGCTAGGATCGAATTATGTCGGTACAGGAACGCAAGGAGCGCGAACGGGCGGCCCGCGAACGCCTCATCTTGGCGACGGCCCGCGAACTCGCCGAGCAGCAGGGCTGGGACGCGGTCACCACCCGCCGGCTCGCCGAGCGCATCGAGTACAGCCAGCCCGTCCTCTACAGCCACTTCCGCGGCAAGCGGGAGATCATCGGCGCCGTTGCCCTCCAGGGCGCCGCCGAGATGGCCGCGGCGGTGCGTGCCGCGGCCACCAGCGCGAACAGCCCGCGCGAGCGGGTCGCCGCCCTCGCCAGCGCCTACCTCGACTTCGCCGAACGCAACCCGGCGGTCTACGACGCCATGTTCCAGCTCGACGGCGGCCTGGCGTTCGCGGACGAGGACACCCCGGAGCCTCTGAAGGACGCCTTCGCCGCGCTGCTGGAGAACCTGGGCGAGGTCGCTGGGGACCGCGTCCACCCGGGGCTGTTCACCGAGGTGTTCTGGGCGGCCCTGCATGGGCTGGCGACCCTGACCCGGGCGGGACGACTGCCGCCGGAGGACGCCGAGCGGAGGACGGAGCTGCTGGTGGACCGGCTCGCCATGGTCTGACGCAGGCCCGACGCCACTGGCCGACTCGTCGAAGTCCCTCAACCGCATTTGCTTGACGGGGACTTCGCGAGTCGACCGATCCACGTACTGAAGCGACCCATAGGGCTGTTGTGCTTGCTACGGCCCCTTCTCGGGCGCTCTGTGGCCTTAATGGAACGGTTCGGGGGGAACGCCGGCCCGAAGCGGAAGATCGCTCATGGGCGGCTGTGGTGACTACTGAACGTTACCGCTGCCCATGATCACGCGGAATTGCTCGATCGGTGCTCATGATCACGCGGAAGTGCTCACGAAACCGCGGAACCTACAGCCCTTCACAGCCGCGCCGCCTTGAGCGCCATGTGCAGCAGCAGCCGGTGCTCGCCGTCGTCCAGATCGAGGCCGGTCAGCTTCTCCACCCGGCCCAGGCGGTAGTAGAGCGTCTGCCGGTGGATGCCCAGCGCCTGGGCGGTGCGGCTCGCCTGGCCGGCGCAGTCGAGGAACACCTCGGCGGTGCGCGCGAGTTCGGCGTGCGCGGGGGCCAGCAGCGGGCCGATGGCCGGGTCGGGTGCGGTGGCCGGGAGGGCGGTCAGCATGCGGTACGGGCCGATGGCGCCCCATTGGGTGATCGGGCCCAGCCGGGGCTCGGCGTGTGCCGCGCGGGCCGCGTCCAGCGCCTCCCGCCAGGTGGCCGGAAGGTCGGTCAACTCCCGTGTACCGGCGCCGATTCCGGCGGAGCCCGGCCGCGGCGGCGCGGGGTGCCCGGAGCTGCCGCGTGGCGCCTTCCCCTCGGCCGGTACGGCGCCCGCCCGGGGGGAGCGCAGCAGATGCTCGGCCACCGTAAGGGCCGGGGCGGGCGCCCCGGACGAGCGCAGCCGTACGAGAGCGGCCAGGGCGGGCACCGGCGCCGCGGGCTGCGGCCGGGCGGCGGACCCGGTGCGGCCGCCGCGTCCCGCGGCGGAGCGGGCGGCGGGCTCCGCCTCGTCCGCCCCCACGGCCGGGCCGTCCGCCGGGCCGCCGCCGGCCGGCAGTGCACAGGCCGCGAGCAGCCCCGGCAGGCTCGGCAGCGGCGCCGCGTCGGTGTCCGAGGTGTCCCAGGGCAGCACCGCGACCAGGGTGAGCGGGGCGCCCGGGGTGAAGCGCAGACTGTCCCGCAGCGCATCGCGCAGCGCGGCCGCCGCGGCCGGCTGCCCGTCGGGCGCCGCGACCAGCAACTCCCGCAGCAGATCGCCGAGTTCGGCCCCGGCGCGGGCCTCGTCGGCCAGCAGTGCGCCGATCCGGGCGGCGGTCTCCATGGCCTGCGCGATCCGCGGGTCGGGCGGGGCGCCCCGGGTGCCCAGTTCGAGATCGGTCAGATGGCCGTCGTCCAGCAGCCAGACGTAGCCGTGCACGATGCCCCGGTGGCGCACGGGCAGACAGATACGGCCCCGGAAGACCCCCGCGGCCGGGTCCGGCGGGATGCGCAGCGCGGTCTTGGCGCGGGCGATCCCGAACGCCTCGAACCAGGCCCGGACCGCCGCCGAGGAGCGGCGCTGAAGGATCGAGCGGGTACGGACCGGGTCCATCACCTCGTCGTCGTCGCCCTCGTGCGCGCCGAACGCAATCAGTCCGAAATCCCGGTCCTCCAGCGTCGCCGGTGCGCCGAGCGCCGCCGAGATCTCGTCCACGAGCTGCTGGTAGTCGCCCCGCATCGGCCGCCCGGCTCCTCTCCTGTCGTCTCACCACCGGCACCACCGGTGACTCGGACACCTCTCACACCACAGTCACCACTGGCACGGTCTCCTCCTCCTTATTCTCATACATCTGTCTGAGATCCCGGCCACGAAGGCGTGACAGCTGTCGATGGCCGGGAAGTGGCGCGATCCTTAAGTTTCAGGTGGCTCAATATTGCCGACGCGTTCGCCCGCCCGGTGTCCGCCCGGTACTTGTCACCCTGAATCCTGGAGGTGCCCATGCTGGGTCCCGTGCTTCTGGCCGCAGCGCGCAGTGACAGCATCCGCCGGATCGTGGCGGCCGCTCCGGTCACCCGGCCCGTGGTGGAGCGTTTCGTCGCCGGCGAGCGTCTGACCGAGTCCATGGCGGCCGTGCGGACCCTGGCCGCGCGAGGTCTGGAGGTCACCCTCGACCACCTGGGCGAGGACATCACCGACCCGGCCGAGGCGCTGCGCAATCGCGATGCCTACCTCCAGCTGGCCGCGGCCCTCAAGGAGCAGGGACTCGGCGTGAAGGCCGAGATGTCGGTCAAGCTGTCCGCTTTCGGGCAGGCGCTGTCCGGCGGTCACGAGCTGGCGCTGAAGAACGTCACCCCGGTGGTCGAGGCCGCCGCCGAGGCCGGGACGACCGTGACCCTCGACATGGAGGACCACACCACGGTCGACTCCACCCTCGCGATCCTCGCCGACCTGCGGGAGCGCTTTCCCCAGACGGGCGCGGTGGTCCAGTCCTACCTCTTCCGTACGGAGGACGACTGCCACGCGCTCGCCGGTGAAGGCTCCCGGGTGCGGCTGGTCAAGGGCGCGTACAAGGAGCCCGCGAGCGTCGCCTTCCAGGACAAGCGGGAGGTCGACAAGGCCTATGTACGGTGCCTGAAGATCCTGATGGCGGGGGAGGGCTACCCCATGATCGGGTCGCACGACCCGCGGATGGTGGCCATCGGCCAGGAGCTGGCCCACCGCAACGGCCGCAAGCCGGCCGACTACGAATTCCAGATGCTGTACGGCATCCGCGAGGCCGAGCAGCAGCGGCTGGTCGCCGAAGGACACCGTATGCGGGTGTACATCCCCTACGGGACCGACTGGTACGGCTACTTCATGCGCCGGCTGGCCGAGCGCCCCGCGAACCTCGGGTTCTTCCTGAGGTCGCTCGCCACCCGCGGCTGACGGCCACGGCAGGCGGCGGCCCGCGGCCGCCTGCGACCCGCGGCTGACCGGCCCCGCGAAAGGCCGGTACGGGTGGATGCTGGAAGCCGGGGGATGCTCCCGGACGGCGCCGCCCGCAGCCGCCCACCCGAAGCGGCCGCGGCCGCACCACCGACGTACGAAAACCGACGAGCGAAATCGAAGGAGACACGGCCGCTATGGACGCTGTGACCCAGGTCCCCGTGCCGGTTAACGAGCCGGTCCACACCTACGCCCCCGGCAGCCCGGAGCGTTCCCGCCTGGAGGCCAAGCTCAAGGAGCTGGCCGACAACCCGATCGAGCTGCCGATGACCATCGGCGGCGAGCACCGGATGGGCGGCGGCGAGCGCTTCGACGTCGTGCAGCCGCACAACCACGCCTCCCGGCTCGGTACGTACGCCAACGCCACCGTCAAGGACGGCCAGGACGCGGTCGACGCCGCGCTGGCCGCCGCTCCGGCCTGGCGTGCGCTGTCCTTCGACGACCGCGCCGCGATCATCCTCAAGGCCGCCGACCTGCTCTCCGGCCCCTGGCGCGAGACGATGGCCGCCGCCACCATGCTCGGCCAGTCCAAGACCGCCCAGCAGGCCGAGATCGACACCCCGTGTGAGCTCATCGACTTCTGGCGCTTCAATGTGCACTTCGCGCGCCAGATCCTCGCCGAGCAGCCCCCGGCGAACTCCCCGGGCGTCTGGAACCGCTCGGACCACCGCCCCCTCGAAGGCTTCGTCTACGCGATCACGCCGTTCAACTTCACCGCGATCGCCGGCAACCTCCCGACCGCGCCCGCCCTCATGGGCAACGTCGTGGTCTGGAAGCCGTCCCCGACGCAGACCTACGCCGCCGTGCTGCTGATGCAGCTGCTGGAGGAGGCCGGGCTGCCCAAGGGCGTCATCAACCTCGTCACCGGCGACGGCAAGGACGTCTCCGAGGTCGCGCTGACCCACCCCGAGCTGGCTGGTATCCACTTCACCGGTTCGACCAAGACCTTCCAGTACCTGTGGAAGACGGTCGGCAACAACATCGAGAACTACAAGACCTACCCGCGGCTCGTCGGCGAGACCGGTGGCAAGGACTTCATCGTCGCCCACCCCTCGGCCGACCGCGCCGTGCTGAAGACCGCCATGACCCGTGGCGCCTTCGAGTTCCAGGGCCAGAAGTGCTCCGCGGCCTCCCGCGCCTACGTCCCGGCCTCGCTGTGGAACAACGGCCTCAAGGAGGAGTTCGCGGCCGAGGTCGACGCCCTGTCCATGGGTGACGTCTCGGACCTGTCGCACTTCATGTCCGCCGTCATCGACGAGCGCTCCTTCGCCAAGAACAAGGCGGCGATCGACCGCGCCAAGGCCGACCCGACCGTCGAGGTCGTGGCCGGCGGCACGTACGACGACAGCGAGGGCTACTTCGTCCGCCCGACGGTCCTGGTCTCCACCGACCCGGAGAACGAGATCTTCAAGGACGAGTACTTCGGCCCGATCCTCGGCGTCTACGTCTACGACGACGCCGACTACGACGCGATGCTCACCCAGATGGAGTCCGCCTCGGCGTACGGCCTGACCGGTTGCGTCATCGCCCGGGACCGTGCCGAAGCGGCCCGCACCTGCGAGCTGCTGCGCTTCGCGGCCGGCAACTTCTACATCAACGACAAGCCGACCGGCGCCGTCGTCGGCCAGCAGCCCTTCGGCGGCGGCCGCGCCTCCGGCACCAACGACAAGGCCGGCGCCAAGCAGAACCTGATGCGCTGGACCTCCACCCGCTCCATCAAGGAGACCCTGGTCCCGCCGACGGACTACCGCTATCCGCACATGGGCTGACGCCAGCGTGCACCATGACGGCCCGGCTCCCCTCTCCCCGGGGGAGCCGGGCCGTCGGCGTCGGTTCAGGTGTCTCAGGCGTTGCGCGGGGGGCCGGTGATGGACTCGCCGATGACGAAGCCCTTGGCGGGGCCGTCAGGGATGATCACGTCCGTGCCGTACGGCACGCGGTGGCTCTCGGCGTATGCGGCTCTGTCAGGGGAAGGCAATGACAGCACGGTGACGGTGCCCCGGCCGTCGTAGTCGTCAAGGATGACGTAGACGGGGATGCCGGCACCGGCGTAGGCACGGCGCTTGCGGACACGGTCGCGCTTCTTGCAGTCATGGCCGGGGGAGACCACCTCGGCGACGAGTGCCACGCAGCGGACATTGAGGCCGATGCCGTCCTCGGCGACGAACTCGGAATCGTCCGCCGAGGCGATGATGGCGTCTTCGAGGGCGATGACGGTGTCCGGAATCCAGACCTTCCGGTCATGGACGATGTTCGTATCGTTGGTGACGGCGTAAGCACTTGACTGCTGGTCCAGGTACTGGGTCAGCTGCCGGCGTAGTTGAAAGCTGATGCGGCTGTGGCTGTGGCGGCCGGTGGGCGACACCTCGATGGACCCCTCGATGATCTCGGCGTGGAAGCCCTCGGGGAGTTCCATGGCTTTCCATGCCTGCCACAGGACCTCGTCCAGCTCGGGTCCGGGGGTCGTGTCCTCCGGTGTCGTGATCTCCGACATCGTCACGGGCGCCTCCTGCGCGAGCGCGGTCATGGTGCAGCACCTCCTCCTAAGTGTGGGCGGGCTTGGCCTCGTGGCACAAGCGACACCGCCACGCTAGGGAGCGCCGGGACGGCCATGACCAGCGAATGTTCCCGGATCACTCGTTCGAGCACACGCCCGCCGTCTCAGATAGTAGGAAGCCCAAGTAATTGTGCAGACATCACGGCCGAGCTGTCCTAGCGTTGTAGGAAGCCGAACGTAACGCTCCATCGAGCGCGTGCGGATGCGGCCCGGTGCGTGAGCGCAGGTGACCCCTGTGAGTGCCGTGGCCTCCGCCCCTTCCGGCCGCATCTGGATCGACGCATCCCATTTGTTCTCGGGGCTTTGGCATTGGAGACGTGAATCATGGCCGAGACTGCCGTCCGCAGGACCCGTCACTCCGTCCGTACGACCAACGAAGCCGACCGCCGGAACGCGGCCGCCGCCCTTCAGCGCGCCCTCGACCGCCGGGACAACGGCGGCTCGACCGGGCACTGACATGCTGCGCGTACGAAGCGGGGCCGTCCTGCCGCGGCAGGCGTCGATGCCCTGCCGCTGCTGCTGGCGGATCCGGCTGTCCGTGGCCCGGTGGCTGTTTCTCTCCTGAGCTGACCTGAGCGCGCGGGGCACCCGGCACGAGCCGGTTGCCCCGCGCGCCGGAGCGTGCCTCAGTGCGAGCGGGTCACCTCGAAGTGGTCGATGCGCTCGCCGGACTCGGCGAGGGCGGTGACCTTCATCCGGGGGTGGCTGCCCGGGGTGACCTCGACGGCGATGAAGGAGTAGCCGGTGTAGCGGACCCGGGACCACTCGACGGTTTCCTTGGTCTTCTTCTGGCCCTTGGACCAGTGGTAGGTGTCCACGTGGTCGAGGTCCTTGACGTGCCCCTCGTAGCTGTCCGGCACCGGGAAGTCGTAGAGGGCGCGGCCGGCGCCGCCCGCGGTGACGTACACGATGCCCTCGCGGGTGGTGTCCACGCTCGCGCCGATCGGCATCTTCTTGGCGACCCGCCCGCTCTTGAGGGCGTCGGTCCGCTCGTAGACGTGGTTGTGGCCGTTGACGACCAGGTCCACCTGGTGCTTCTCGAACAGCGGCAGCCAGGCGTCGCGCACCGCGCCGTCAGAGGCGTGCGAGTTGGTGGTCGAGAAGGCGCAGTGGTGGAAGAAGACCACGAGGAAGTCGATGTCGTCGGCGGCGCGCAGCTCGGCCAGCCGGCGGTCCAGCCAGCGGGTCTGCCGGCCGTCGGTGTAGCCCTGGTTGGCGGGGATCTCGTAGGAGATGTCGTTGGCGTCCAGGGCGACGACGGCGGTGTTGCCGTAGGTGAACGAGTAGACGCCGGGGGCGTTCTCGGCGTCCGGGCCGTTGCCGGGCAGCGACCAGCGGGCGTTCTGGCCGCCGTAGCCGTTGGGGGAGTACCAGGCCTCCATGTCGTGGTTGCCGGTGGTCACCATCCACGGCACGGACTTGGCCACCGACTCGGTCTGCGCGAGGAACTGGTCCCAGACCCGGGCGTCGTAGGCGTCGTGCTCGGAGCCGTCGCCGTCGGTGTCCGCGTAGCAGATGTCGCCCGCGTGCAGGTGGAAGGACGGGTTCTGACCCAGGATCAACTGGTCGTTGGCGAGGGCGTGGTAGCTCACGCCCTGGTCGCCGAAGGCGGTGAAGACGAACGCCTCGGGACGGGCCGGTGCGGTACGGAAGGTGCCGACGGTGGAGAAGTGGCGCGCGTCGGCCGGGTCGAAGCCTTCATGGCCGACGCCGTAGTAGTACGTCGTCCCGGGGCGCAGCCCGTCCAGCGCGGCGTGCAGGTAGTACTGCTGCACGGCCGGCAGCTTCGCGGACAGCGACGGGGTGTGCAGCGGCCGGACCTCGGCCTCGATCTTGCGCCCCAGGTCCCACGGCTTCAGGCCCACCCGCAGATACGGCCGCTTGACCGCGAGCGGCACCTGCCAGCTCACCCGCATCTGGTGCCTGGGGTCGGCGCCGAAGGCCAGATGGCGGCCGAACGGGGCGACCAGCGAACCGTCCACGGCGGCCGTCGCGGGCGAGGACAGCAGGGTGGGCGAGACACCCTGGGCCGAACCGGCCAGCAGCCCGGAGCCCGCGACCACTCCCGCGGTGGCGGCCGAGGTGCGCAGCAGACCTCTGCGGCTCAGCTTGGTGCGGAGGTAGTCATGCTGCTCCGGCATGCTCATCCGGGCCGCCAGCTGCTCCGGGATGCCGACGCGCGGGGTGTGCGAGGGCCGGGCGGCCCCCCGGGAATTTCCAGTCATGCCCCGAATTTCCCAGCGCGACCCGACCGTTGTGGGGACAGCGGGTGAACGCCGGCTGACCGCCTCCCCATGTGTCCGTATGGCGGACGTTACGTGTCAATCCATGGGACTGAGCGTAGGGTCCAGACATGTCTCGCAGCATTCGCCTCGCAGTGATCCCCGGTGACGGTATCGGCCAGGAAGTCGTGGCCCAGGGCCTCAAGGTCCTGACCGCGGTCCTCCCGCAGGACGTCAAGCTGGAAACCAAGGAGTACGACCTCGGTGCCCGGCGCTGGCATGCGACCGGTGAGACCCTCCCCGACGCGGAGCTGGAGTCGCTCAAGCAGCACGACGCGATCCTGCTGGGCGCGATCGGCGACCCGTCCGTACCCTCCGGTGTGCTGGAGCGCGGTCTGCTGCTGAAGCTCCGCTTCGCCTTCGACCACTTCGTCAACCTGCGCCCGTCGAAGCTCTTCCCGAACACCTCCACTCCGCTCGCCGGCCGCCCCGACATCGACTTCGTGGTGGTGCGCGAGGGGACCGAGGGCCCGTACACCGGCAACGGCGGCTCGCTGCGCACCGGCACCCCCGCCGAGGTCGCCACCGAGGTCAGCCTCAACACCGCCTACGGCGTGGAGCGGGTGGTCCGCGACGCGTACGAGCGGGCCAACTCCCGCCCCCGCAAGAAGCTCACGCTGGTGCACAAGAACAATGTGCTGGTGTACGCGGGCCACATGTGGAAGAACATCTTCGACAAGGTCGGCCAGGAGTACCCCGAGGTCACCACCGACTACCTGCATGTCGACGCCGCGACGATCTTCTTCGTCACTCAGCCCGAGCGGTTCGACGTGATCGTCACCGACAACCTCTTCGGCGACATCCTCACCGACCTCGCCGCGGCGGTCACCGGCGGTATCGGCCTGGCCGCCTCCGGGAACATCAACCCGACCGGTGACTTCCCCTCGATGTTCGAGCCGGTGCACGGCTCCGCGCCGGACATCGCGGGCACCGGCAAGGCCGACCCGACGGCGACGATCCTCTCCGTCGCCCTGCTGCTGCGCCACCTCGGCTACGAGCAGCAGGCCGCCCGCATCGAGGAGGCCGTGGCCGCCGACCTGGAGGCCAGGGACGGCGCGGCGCGGAGCACGGACGAGATCGGTGACGCGCTGGTCGCACGAGTAGCGGGCTGAGGCCCGCCGCGCAGACACACGCACCACGCACAGCGCCGGGCCTCACTCCAGGGGGCCCGGCGCTGTGCGCGTGGGTCCCGCCCGGCCGCCGCCCCGGTTCCGGCTGTACGAACCCACGGGCGATAATCGGACGTGGCATCCTTGCCCGCGAGGAAACTCGGACGTCCCAGTAACGACCGGTACGTTCAAGTCCCCTCGTAGGCGCGGCAGCCACCGCACCGGTGCCGCAAGGTGGGGGACCGACCCCCTTACCCCCGGCCGGAGGGCTGGGCCGGTGATGCTCCCCAGCACACGCTGGGAGGTACCCCCCGGTATCGCACACGCAGTGAAGGACATGCACCCATGACGACGCCCACGATCGAGCTCAAGCCCTCCTCGCATCCGCTGTCCGACGCGGAGCGGGAGCAGATCCTGGCCGCCCCCGGTTTCGGCCGCCACTTCACCGATCACATGGTGACGATCAAGTGGACGGAGGGCCGTGGCTGGCACGACGGGCAGCTCGTGCCGTACGGGCCGCTCTCCCTCGACCCGGCGACCAATGTCCTGCACTACGCCCAGGAGATCTTCGAGGGCCTCAAGGCGTACCGCCGGCCCGACGGGTCCGTCGCCACCTTCCGTCCGGACGCCAACGCCCGGCGCTTCCAGGCCTCCGCGCGCCGGCTGGCCATGCCCGAGCTGCCCGTCGAGACCTTTATCGAGGCCTGTGACCTGCTCGTTGAGCAGGACAAGGACTGGGTGCCCGCGCACGGCGGCGAGGAGTCGCTCTACCTGCGCCCGTTCATGATCGCGACCGAGGTCGGCCTGGGTGTGAAGCCCGCCAACGAGTACCTCTTCGTCGTCATCGCCTCACCGGCCGGCGCGTACTTCGCCGGCGGCGTCAAGCCGGTCTCCATCTGGCTGTCCGAGAACCGGGTGCGCGCCGTGCCCGGCGGTATGGGCGACGCCAAGACCGGCGGCAACTACGCCGCGTCGCTGCTCGCCCAGGCCGAGGCCGCCGCGCAGGGCTGTGACCAGGTCGCCTACCTCGACGCCGTGGAGCACAAGTGGGTCGAGGAGCTCGGCGGGATGAACCTGTACTTCGTCTACGGCGACAAGATCGTCACGCCCACCCTCACCGGTTCGCTGCTCGCCGGGGTCACCCGTGACTCCCTGCTGTCCGTCGCCCGCGACCTGGGCTACGCGTCCGAGGAGGCCCGGGTCTCCATCGACCAGTGGAAGGCCGACACCGCGGACGGCACCCTCACCGAGGTCTTCGCCTGCGGCACGGCCGCAGTGATCACCCCTGTCGGCACGGTCAAGAGCGCCGGCGGCGAGTGGACCCAGTCCGACGGCGAGCCCGGCAAGGTCACGCTGAAGCTGCGCGAGGCGCTCCTCGACATCCAGCGCGGTGTCGCCGAGGACAAGCACGGCTGGATGCACGAGCTGGGCTGAGCCCGTCACCGCGTCGCCCGGACCTGATCGAGGCCGCCCCCGAGCGTCGGGGGCGGCCTCGGTCGGGTCCGGGCCGGCTCAGCCCAGCTCCGCGGGGGCTTTCGCCGTGGCCGGGGGCGTGGGCGGCAGGGCGCGCAGCGCCGCGACCGGGCGCGGATCCCGGACGGTGAGGGCCAGATACGCGATCCCGCCCACGGCCGCCGCGAGCAGGAAGCTGAGGTCGATGCCGCCGGTGAGGGGGAGCAGCGGCCCCTGGTAGAGCGGGGTGTCCACGCCCATCAGGCCGACCGCGGAGCCCAGCGCCCAGGCCAGCGTCGCCCGGAGGTGCCAGCCCGCCCGGTACCAGTACACGCCGCCGCGCGTGCCCCGGTTGTAGACCTGGAGCGACTCCGGGTCGTAGGCGCCGCAGCAGCGGACGAAGCCGATCACGGTGATCACCGCCCAGGGCGTCCCGACGGCGGTCATCAGCAGCACGAACGAGGTCATCGCGTCCTGCGCCGCCCACAGGAAGTGACCGGCGTAGACCAGCGTGGTCGCGAGCGCGGCGACGACATAGGTGGCCTGGGTGCGGGTCGCGCGCGGCAGGATCGCGTCCAGGTCGAGGCCCATGCTGTAGAGCATCAGACCGGAGTTGCCGACGGAGCCGGCCGAGGCGTTGAGCAGCAGCAGCGCCAGGTACCAGAACGGTGCGCCGGCCACCAGCGGCCCCGCGTAGTCCGCGCCCGCGCCGACCGCGAGCGCGGTGAACGTACCGAAGAGCTGCGGCACCAGCAGGCCGACCACCAGGCCCAGGCAGGTGGCGCCGAAGACCTTTCGGCCGCTGTGCCGGCGCGGGGAGATGTAGCGGCTGTAGTCACCGAGCAGCGTGATGAAGGCGATGGGGCCGCTCAGGCCCGCGGAGACGGCGGCCAGCAGCCAGGTCTGCCAGAAGCCGCCGAGCAGGTAGGAGCTGCCGGGCGGCGCGGCGGTGGTGAAGGTGTCCGCGTAGGCGACGATGCCGATGGCCAGGAGGACGGTCAGTCCGATGGCGAGCACCTTGCTCAGCCGGAGCAGCACCCGGTAGCCGTAGACCGCGCCGACGGCGGTGGCGCCCGCGAGCAGGGCGTAGACCAGGGCGTAGGTCGCGCCGCCGGACGGCAGTCCGGTCAGCCGGTGCAGCGCGCCCACCACCGCGTCGCCGCCGACCCACAGGGTCAGCGCGGTGTAGCCCAGCGACAGCAGCAGGCCGATGACCGAGCCGATCAGCCGGCCGCGCACACCGAAGTGGGCGCCGCTGCTGGTGGACAGGTTGGTGGCGCTGCGCAGCGAGACCAGGGCGAGCGGGGCGGTGAGCAGGGTGCCGGCGAGGGTGCCGGCCACCAGGGAGGTCACCGAGGGCCAGAAGCCGAGCCCGAAGGAGACCGGGAGCCAGCCGAAGATCACCACACCGAGCGCGAGGTTCGACCCGAGCAGGATCGAGATCAGATCGCGAGGGCCGCTGGTGCGTTCCTCGTCCGGGATGGTGTCGACTCCGCGTTGTTCGATCGGCATGAGGGCTCCCCTGAGAGGCCGGACAACAGTGTGCGCGCAGCGCTCGGGGCGGTGCTCCGTGCAGTGCTCGGTGCTGTGGACGGTGCGCGTGAGGCACGCTGCCGCGCTGCCCGCGCTGCGAGATCATTTAGAGCGGCGTTCCATCGCGCCGCATTCTTAGAGCAGCGCTCAATGTGACCCATGCCTGTGCTCTCGGTCAATGCTTTCCCATTGACGATTTTCGTGGTTAGAGTGTTGCTCTAATCGAGCGGGAGGTGTGGACGGGATGCGGTTGACCCCGACGGAACGCGACCGGCTGCTGCTGTTCGGCGCGGCCGAACTGGCGCGGACGCGCCGGGCCCGTGGGCTGAAGCTGAATGTGCCCGAGGCGACCGCGTTGATCGCGGACACAGTCTGCGAGGCGGCGCGGGACGGGCGCCGCCTCGCTCAAGCCATCGAGGCGGCACGCGGCGTGCTCGGCCCGGACGATGTGCTGCCGGGCGTGGCCGACGTGGTCACCGAGGTGCATGTGGAGGCCGTCTTCGACGACGGCTCCCGGCTCGCGGTGGTCAGCGACCCGATCGGGGCCCGGCCGCCGGCCGACGGGAGCGACCAGGCTCCGGCGCCCGGCGCGGTGCTCCCCGGCCCGGCCGACCCGGAGCCCGCGCCCGCGGTGGTGCTGACGGTGCGCAACACCGCGACCGTGCCCATCAGCGTCACCTCGCACTTCCACTTCTTCGAGGCCAACCCCCGGCTGGACTTCGACCGGGCCGCCGCCTACGGCATGCGGCTGTGCGTCCCGGCCGGCTCGTCGGTGCGGTTCGACCCCGGCGGCGCCGAGGAGGTCGGTCTGGTCCCGATCGGCGGCGACCGGATCGCGATCGGCTTCGCCGGGCTCGTCGACGGCCCGCTGGACGCGCCGGGCGCCAAGACGGAAGCGCTGCGGCGGGCCGCCGCCTGCGGCTACCTGGGAGCGGAGGAGCAGGCATGACCGGGAACATCGACCCCCACGAGTACGCGTCGGTGCACGGCCCGCGGGCCGGCGACCGGGTCGTCCTCGGTGACTCGGGCCTGGTCGTCCGGGTCGAGTCCGACGCCCAGAAGCCCGGCGACGAGTTCCTGGCCGGCTTCGGCAAGACCGCCCGCGACGGGCTGCACCTCAAGGCCGCCGCGGTCCGCGAGACCTGCGATGTGGTGATCAGCAACGTCCTGGTCATCGACGCGGTCCAGGGCATCCGCAAGGTGTCCATCGGCATCCGCGAGGGCCGGATCCACGCGATAGGGCGGGCCGGCAACCCCGACACCCTCGACGGGGTCGATGTCGTCGTCGGCACCGGCACCTCGATCGTCTCCGGCGAGGGCATGATCGCCACCGCGGGCGCCGTCGACACCCATGTCCATCTGCTCTCGCCGCGCGTCATGGAGGCCTCGCTGGCCTCCGGCGTGACCACGATCATCGGCCAGGAATTCGGGCCGGTCTGGGGCGTCGGCGTCAACTCCCCCTGGGCGCTGGGGCACGCCTTCAGCGCCTTCGACGCCTGGCCGGTCAACATCGGCTTCCTGGGCCGCGGTTCCTCGTCGGGCGACGCCCCGCTGGTCGAGGCGCTCGCCGAGGGCGGCGCCTGCGGTTTCAAGGTGCACGAGGACATGGGCGCCCACGCCCGCGCCCTGGACACCGCGCTGCGGGTCGCCGAGGAGCACGACGTCCAGGTCGCGCTGCACAGCGACGGCCTCAACGAGTGCCTCAGCGTCGAGGACACCCTGCGCGTGCTGGACGGCCGGACCATCCACGCCTTCCACATCGAGGGCTGCGGCGGCGGTCATGTCCCCAACGTCCTCAAGATGGCCGGGGTCCCCAACGTCATCGGCTCCTCCACCAACCCCACCCTCCCCTTCGGGCGGGACGCGGTCGCCGAGCACTACGGCATGATCGTCTCGGTCCACGATCTGAAGACGGATCTGCCCGGTGACGCCGCCATGGCCCGCGACCGCATCCGGGCCGGGACGATGGGCGCCGAGGACGTGCTGCACGACCTCGGGGCGATCGGCATCACCTCCTCCGACGCGCAGGGCATGGGCCGTGCGGGCGAGACCGTCCGCCGGACCTTCGCGATGGCCGGGAAGATGAAGGCCGAGCTGGGCCCGATGGAGGGCGACGGCGCGCACGACGACAACGCCCGCGTCCTGCGCTACGTCGCCAAGCTCACCATCAACCCCGCCATCGCCCACGGTCTCTCGCATGAGATCGGGTCGATCGAGGTCGGCAAGATGGCCGATGTCGTGCTGTGGAAGCCGCAGTACTTCGGCGCCAAGCCGCAGCTGGTGCTGAAGTCCGGATTCCCCGCCTACGGCGTCACCGGCGACCCGAACGCCGCCACCGACACCTGCGAACCCCTGGTGCTCGGCCCGCAGTTCGGGGCGTACGGCGCGACGCCCGCCGAGATCTCCGTCGCCTTCGTCGCGCGGGCCGCGGCCGAACAGGGCGGGGACGGTATGCCCACCCGCCGCCGCCGGGTCGCCGTCCGCGGTACCCGCGGCATCGGGCCCGGCAGCCTGGTCCACAACTCCCGGGTCGGACAGGTGCAGGTCGACGGGAGCAGCGGACTGGTCACCCTGGACGGCGCGCCGATGCGCTCGGAACCGGCCGACTCCGTCTCACTGTCCCGGCTCTATTTCCTGTGAGGGCGGCGCCCTGGGGCGGCTCCTTGCGGCCACGCCCCGGCACCAACCACCCCCTGCGACCACGCCCCGTGGCCATTCCTGGTGAGTGCGCCCCGATGGCCGACCAGCGCGAACCCGTTGCCTGTAACACCGATACAGACCCTGAGGACCCCGCATGAACACCCCTGTCGCCGACGGCTTCCGTATGCCCCCGGAGTGGGCCCGGCACGAGCGCACCTGGATGGCCTGGCCAGGGCCTGGCTTCACCTTCGGTGAGGAGGGCGGCGAGACGCTGGCGGAGGCCCGCCGCGCCTGGGCGGCCGTCGCCCGTGCGGTCCGCCGCTACGAGCCGGTCACCGTCGTCGCCGGAACCGGCCGGTCCGAGGGCGCCCGCGCGCTGCTCGGCGCGGACATCGAGATCGTCGAGCGCCCGCTCAACGACGCCTGGATGCGCGACATCGGCCCCACCTTCCTCACCGACGGAGTGGGCCGACTCGCCGCCGCCGACTGGGTGTTCAACGGCTGGGGCGCCCAGGAATGGGCCCGCTGGGACCTCGACGAGAAGATCGCCGAGCAGGTCTGCGGGCTGGCCGGCGCCCGCCGCTACGCCACCCCCCTGGTCAACGAGGGCGGCGGCATCCACATCGACGGCGAGGGCACCGTGCTGCTCACCGAGACCGTCCAGCTCGACCCGGGCCGCAACCCCGGCCGTACGCAGGAGGAGGTCGAGGCCGAGATCCACGCCCACCTCGGCACCACCAAGGCGATCTGGCTGCCGCGCGGTCTGGCCGCCGACTACGGGCAGTTCGGCACCCGCGGCCATGTCGACATCGTCGCCGCCTTCGCCCGCCCCGGCACCGTGCTCGTGCACACCCAGCCCGACCCCGACCACCCCGACCACGCCATCTGCCAGGAGATCGGCAAGCTGCTGCGCGCTTCCACCGACGCCCGGGGCCGCCGGCTGAAGGTCATCGAGGTGCCCGCCCCGACCGTCATCGAGGAGGACGGTGAGCTGGTCGACTACTCCTACATCAACCACTACCTCTGCAACGACGGCGTGGTGCTGTGCGGCTTCGACGACCCGCGCGACGAGGAGGCGGCCGCGATCTTCCGCCGGCTCTTCCCCGACCGGACGGTGACCCTCGTGGACGCCCGTACGATCTTCGCAGCGGGTGGCGGTATCCACTGCATCACCCAGCAGCAGCCCGAGGTCTGATCCGCAGACCTGCCCAGCCGACCCGGAGGTCCCTGTGCCCGGTCCCGCGCGCCGCCCCAGGCGCCGGCTCAACCAGCCCCGCGAGCAGGTCCTGGCCGCGGCGATGGCGACCATCGCCGCCGAGGGCCTGGACCGGCTGACCATGGCCGGACTGGGCCGCGAGGTCGGCATGAGCAGCGGCCACATCCTCTACTACTTCGGTACGAAGGACGAGCTGCTGCTCCAGACCCTCCAGTGGAGCGAGGAGCAGCTCGGCGCCGAGCGCCGGGCCGCCCTCTCCCGCCGCGTCCCGGCCCGCGAACGGCTGGACGCCCTGGTCGACCTCTACCTCCCCGAAGGCCACCGCGATCCGCGCTGGACGCTGTGGCTGGAGGTGTGGAACCGCTCCCAGAACGCCGACGACGAGACCCGCGAACGCCAGCTGGAACTGGAACTGGCCTGGCACCGCGACCTGGTGGCCCTGCTCGTCGAGGGCATCTCGAAGGGCGAGTTCCGCCCCGTCGACCCCGAACGCTTCGCCACCCGCACCCGCGCCCTCCTCGACGGCTTCGGCTCCCAGCTGGTAGTCGGCCTCCCGGGCACGGAGCGGGAAGAAGTGGGGGTCCACGTACGGGAGTTCCTGGACGAATCGCTGTCCGTTCCCCGGGGCTGAGCGCACCCGCCCGATCTCCAGCGCCTCCCCGGCGCCGGTGGGAATCGGCCGGTGCCCCGCTTGCGGTTGAGGTTCGGACATCTCGCTTCTCTTCTCTCGCAGGAGGCGTGCCGCTGCGGCTGTGCCGGGGGCCGCCACCCGCCTCCCGCGTGACCACAACGCACGTAAGTACCTGCGATCGTTGCCGCCCGCTCCCTTGCCGCCGGCCCCCGGGTCCGCGACCGTAACCGGCTATGGGACGAGAGCAATGGAAGAAGATCTGGGTCGGTTCGGCCGGCAACATGGTCGAGTGGTTCGACTGGTTCGTGTACGCCAGTTTCGCGGTCTACTTCGCGGATTCGTTCTTCCCGAAAGGGAATGACACCGCGAACCTCATGAACACCATGGGCATCTTCGCGGTGGGCTTCTTCATGCGCCCGGTGGGTGGCTGGGTGCTCGGCCGGGTCGGCGACCGCCGGGGCCGTAAGGCGGCGCTCACGCTGACCGTCACCCTGATGTCCGCCTCGGCGATCCTGATCGCCGTCGCGCCCACCTACGGGGTCGCGGGCTACGGCGGAGTGGCCGTGCTGCTCCTCGCGCGGATGCTCCAGGGGCTCTCGGTCGGCGGGGAGTACGCGGCCAGCGCGACCTACCTCACCGAGGCCTCCGCGCCCGGCCGCCGCGGCTTCGCCTCCAGCTTCCAGTACGTCTCGATGACCGCGGGCCAGCTGCTCGGCCTCGGCCTCCAGATCGTGCTCCAGCGCACCCTGTCCGAGGACGCCCTGCACAGCTGGGCCTGGCGGATCCCGTTCATCATCGGCGCGCTGGGCGCCGCCGTCGTCTTCTACCTGCGCCGCAACATGCTGGAGACCGAGGTCTACGCCGAGGACGACAGCGCCCACGCCGACCCGGCACGCGGCACCCTCAAGGCGCTGCTGGCCCACAAGCGCGAGGCGTTCCTGGTCATGGCGCTCACCATGGGCGGCACGGTCGCGTACTACACGTACACGACCTACCTGACCAAGTACCTCTCGGGCAGCGCCGGTCTGTCCAAGCCGACCGCCTCCCTGGTCAGCTTCTGCGCCCTGTTCATCTTCATGTGCATCCAGCCGCTCGCCGGAAAGCTGTCCGACCGGATCGGCCGCCGTCCGCTGCTGATCACCTTCGCGGTCGGCTCGACCTTCCTGACCGTGCCGATCATGACGCTGCTCAAGCACGCCGGCAGCTTCTGGCCCGCCCTCGGGCTCTCGCTGCTCGCCCTGGTCGTCATCACCGGCTACACCTCGATCAACGCCTGTGTGAAGGCCGAGCTGTTCCCGACCGGCATCCGCGCGCTGGGGGTGGCCCTGCCGTACGCCATCGCCAACGCGCTGTTCGGCGGCACCGCGGAGTATGTCGCCCTGTGGTTCAAGGAGGGCGGCATCGAGTCCGGCTACTACTGGTACGTCGCCGGCTGCGCCGCGGTCTCGCTGATCGTCTACATCACCATGCGCGAGACCCGGACCATCGATCTGCACCGGGTCGGCAAGGAGAACGCGGGCACGGGGGCCGGCCGGACGCGGGTGGGGGAGCCCGTCGCCGACTGAGGCCCGTCCTGGCCGGAACCGGTCTTCGCCGCCCGCGGCAGGGCCGGTTCCGGGATAGGCGGGTGCGGCGCCGGCTGGTTGGCTGGACGGCATGAAGATCACGAGACAGTTATGCCTGCCGCTGCTGCTCACCGGCCTGCTGGCCTCGGCCGTCGCGGCCCCGTCCACGGCGACGGCCCGGACCGGTGGGGCGCACCCGGCCACGGCCCCGCCGGCCACGATGCGCCCGGCCGCCGACGACATCCGGGCCAGGCTCGCGGCCGTCCCCGGTATGCGAGTGGTCAAGGAGAACCCGGCGCCCGCCGGCTACCGCTCCTTCGCGCTGACCTACCGCCAGCCCGTCGACCACCGGCACCCCGGCCGGGGCACCTTCGCCCAGCGGCTGACCCTGCTGCACCGGTCCGCCGCCCGGCCGATGGTGCTCCACACCAACGGCTACGACCTCAACTACCAGACCTCCGACTACCGCGCCGAGCCGACCGAGATCCTCGACGGCAACCAGATCAGCACCGAGCAGCGGTACTTCGGCACCTCCCGCCCCCGTCCCGTCGACTGGACCAAGCTCGACATCCGGCAGGCGGCGGCCGACCACCACCGGCTGGTCCAGGCGCTCAAACCGCTCTACCCCGCCCGGTGGATCTCCACCGGCGCCAGCAAGGGCGGGATGGCCACCGTCTACCACCGGCGCTTCTACCCGCACGACGTGGCCGGCTCGGTGGCGTACGCGGCCCCGAACAACACCGACGACCGGCACGACTCCGCTGTGGACCGCTTCCTGGCGCGCCGGGGCACCCCCGCCTGCCGGGCCGCACTCACCGCCGTGCAGCGCGAGATCCTGGGATCCCGGCGGGCGGAGATGGCCGGCCGCCTCTCCCGCTGGGCCGCGCGCGAGGGCCAGACCTTCCGCACCATCGGAAGCGCCGACCGCGTGCTGGAGCTCACCGTTCTTCAGCTGCCCATGCTCTTCTGGATGCGCGACGGCGAGGCGGGCTGCGACGGTATCCCCCGGCCCGCCGCCGAGGGCGACGCGCTGTACAGCTGGTTCGCCGAGGCGGTCCAGCTGCCCGGCTACGCCGACCGCCACCTGTTGCCCGTGACCGCGTCCTTCTACCAGCTGGGCACCCAGCTCGGCTTCGTGGAACTCGCCGCCCCGCAGCTGGCCGGAAAGCTGCGCCACCCCGGCATCCAGACGATGCGGACCTATGTGCCCCGCACGATTCCGCTGCGCTTCCAGCCCGGCGCCATGCCCGATATCGACCGCTGGGTCCGGCACCACGGCAGCGAACTGAGCTTCGTGTACGGCGCGAACGACCCCGCGCGGGCCGAGCCGTTCCGTACCGGCAAAGGCAGCCGGGACGCGCACATCTACCTGGCGCCGCACACCAGCCATGTCGTGAAGATCGCCGACCTGGCGCCCCGGGACCGTGCCCGGGCCACCGCCGCGCTCCGCCGCTGGGCGGGGGTGGACAGCCCGCCCGCATCGTGAGACGTCCCGCTGTGCCACCCGGGGTTGTGGCACACTGCGGACCGTGCTCTCGTTCGCCATGATTATTGGCAGCAGGCGCGCCGGTCCGCAGTGACCGCCCCGTACGAACCGAGTACGGCGCGGCCACCGTCGTCCCAGACCCGCGCGCAGACCTCTCGCACCCGCGAGAGGTTTTTTCGTTTCCGGCCCACATGTCACCGGAGGCGGAGCGCGAGGGAACATGGAGGGGCGGTGGAACCGGTTATTCCGGTAGACCGAGATCCCGACAGGAGCCAGACCAGCATGACGGACGCACAAGAACCCTCCCCGTCGCCCGCCCCCCGGCCCGCCGACGCGGTGTCCGACGACTTCCATGTCTTCGACACCACGCTCCGCGACGGCGCGCAGCGCGAGGGCATCAATCTCACGGTCGCCGACAAGCTGACCATCGCCCGGCACCTCGAAGAATTCGGGGTCGGCTTCATCGAGGGGGGCTGGCCCGGCGCCAATCCGCGGGACACCGAGTTCTTCCAGCGGGCCCGCGAGGAGATCGACTTCCGGCACGCCCAGCTGGTCGCGTTCGGCGCCACCCGCAAGGCCGGTGTCCGCGTCGAGGACGATCCGCAGGTCGCCGCGCTGCTGGAGTCCGGGGCCCCGGTCATCACGCTGGTCGCCAAGTCCCATGTCGGGCATGTGGAGCTGGCGCTGCGCACCACCCCCGAGGAGAACCTCGCGATGGTGCGGGACACCGTCCGCCACCTGCGCGACCAGGGCCGCCGGGTCTTCCTCGACTGTGAGCACTTCTTCGACGGCTATGCCCTGGACGCGGTCTACGCCAAGCAGGTCGTCCGCACCGCGAGCGAGGCCGGCGCCGATGTCGTGGTGCTCTGCGACACCAACGGCGGGATGCTCCCGGCGCAGATCACCGCCGTCGTCCGGACCGTCCTCGCGGACACCGGGGCACGGCTGGGCATCCACGCCCAGGACGACACCGGCTGCGCCGTCGCCAACACCCTGGCCGCGGTGGACGCGGGCGCCACCCACGTCCAGTGCACCGCCAACGGCTACGGCGAGCGGGTCGGCAACTCCAACCTCTTCCCGGTCGTCGCCGCCCTGGAGCTCAAGTACGGGCGGCAGGTGCTGCCCGAGGGCAAGCTCGCCGAGACCACCCGGATCTCGCACGCCATCGCCGAGGTCGTCAACCTCACCCCCTCCACCCACCAGCCCTACGTCGGTGTCTCCGCCTTCGCCCACAAGGCCGGACTGCACGCCTCCGCCATCAAGGTCGACCCGGATCTCTACCAGCACATCGATCCGGCGCTGGTCGGCAACAGCATGCGGATGCTGGTCTCCGACATGGCCGGCCGGGCGTCCATCGAGCTCAAGGGCAAGGAGCTGGGCATCGATCTGAGCGGCGACCGGGCGCTGGTCGGCCGGGTCGTCGAGCGGGTCAAGGAGCGGGAGCTGACGGGCTATACGTACGAGGCCGCCGACGCGTCCTTCGAGCTGCTGCTGCGCGAAGAGGTGCGGGGCACGCCGGTGCGCTACTTCAGCGTCGAGTCCTGGCGGGCGATCGTCGAGGACCGCCCGGACGGGACGCACGCCAACGAGGCGACCGTGAAGCTGTGGGCCAAGGGGGAGCGGATCGTCGCCACCGCCGAGGGCAACGGCCCGGTCAACGCGCTCGACCGGGCGCTGCGGGTGGGGCTGGAGCGGATCTATCCGCAGCTGGCCCACATGGAGCTGGTGGACTACAAGGTCCGCATCCTGGAGGGCGCCCTGGGCACCGGCTCGATCACCCGGGTCCTGGTCTCCACCAGCGACGGCCGGGGCGAGTGGTCCACGGTCGGCGTCGCGGAGAACGTGATCGCCGCGTCCTGGCAGGCGCTGGACGACGCCTACGCGTACGGGCTGCTGCGGGCCGGGGTCGAACCCCAGGACTGAGCGCCGCCGGGCACGGCATGACCGCGGCCCCGCACGGACCTCCGGGGAGGCCGGTGCGGGGCCGCGGTCATGGGGGAGGGGGCCGGCTCAGGCCTCCGGGGCCGCCTTGACGGCCGAGATGTCGAAGGTGAGCTTGACCTTGTCGCTGACCATGACGCCGCCGGTCTCCAGCGCGGCGTTCCAGGTCAGGCCCCAGTCGGAGCGCAGGATCTCGGCGCTGCCCTCGAAGCCGACCCGCTCGGCGCCGTAGACATCGGTGGCCGAGCCGTGGAACTCCAGGTCGATGGTGAGCGGCTTGGTGACGTCCCGGAGGGTCAGCTCGCCGGTGATGCGGTAGCGGTCACCGCCCACGCGCTCGGCGGCGGTGCTGCGGAAGGTCATCAGCGGGAAGCTCTCGGCGTCGAAGAAGTCGGCGCTGCGCAGATGGCCGTCGCGGTCCGCGATCCCGGTGTCGATGCTGGCGATCGTGACGTCGAGGGAGGCGGTGGAGCGGGCCGGCTCGGACCCGTCGAGGTGCAGCGAGCCCTCGTACACCCCGAAGGCACCGCGGACGTTGGTGACCATGGCGTGCCGGACGGTGAAGCCGATGCTGCTGTGGGCCGGGTCGATGGTGTAGTCGCCGGTCAGTGCCGCGAGTCCGGGGTCCGCGTCGAGGACGGCAGCGGCGGCGGGGGCGGTGACGGCGGTGTCGGCGGTGCGCTTGCGGTTGAACAGAGCCATGGCTCCTCCTCAAAGACGGTGCACTCGGTGTGCGGAAGTTTTGTTTAAGCTTCAACGAGATTCAAGGTAACCCTATCTGGTTCAACATTCAACCTCTTGGTGGGAACGGGCTCCGCCGGGCGGGTGGTGGTCGGCGTTCCGGCGCGGTCATTGCCGCTCGCCGACGGCCCGTGCTAGACCATCGGGAACTCCCAAGTGCGCAGCGCCACCCCCCAGTTGACGCCCTGGAGAGGACCGCCCGTGTCACCAGTCCCCGCCCTGCCCGTCTGGTCACGCAGAGGATTTCTCGCCGTCTCCACCGCGGGTGCGCTCGGCCTCGCGGCCGGCCCCGCGCACGCCGCCCCCGGGCCGGCCGCCCCCGCCGACGAGTTCACCGCCCTCCGCCGCCGCTGGTGCGAACTCACCCTGGGCACCGGCTTCGACCCCACCGCCCCGCCCTACGCCGCCGCCCTCCAGGAGACCGGCGCCCTCGCGAGCACCTTCCAGGCGCGGATGCGCCCGGCCGCCGGCTCCCTCTGGCCCGACTGCCGCTACGACCCGCCGTCCGGCATCACCCAGAGCTACAGCCGGCTGCACACCATGGCCCAGGGCTACGCCCAGCCCGGCACCGGCCGCACCGGCGACCCCGCCCTCGCCGAAGCCCTCGTCACCGGCCTCGGCCACCTCGAAGCCACCGTCTACCGCACCGCCACCACCCGTTACGGAAACTGGTGGGAGTGGCAGATCGGCAGCCCCAGACTCCTTCTCGACACCCTCGCGATCCTCGACGAGCGGTTGCCCGAGGGCGGCGGCGTGCCCGACGATCTGCGCACCCGCTGTCTGGCCGCCGTCGACCACTTCGTGCCCGACACCATGCTCGGCGACTACACCGGGACCAGTACCGGCGCCAACCGCGTCGACCTGTGCCGGGTGGTCGCGCTGCGCGGCGTCCTCGGCCGCGCCCCCGACAAGATCGCGCTGGCCCGCGACGCCCTCTCCCCGGTCTTCCCGTACGTCACCGCGGGCGACGGGCTCTACGCCGACGGCTCCTTCGTCCAGCACACCTGGGTCGCCTACTCCGGCACCTACGGCTATGTCCTGCTGGACGGCCTCGGCCGGCTGTTCGCGCTGCTCGGCGGCTCGTCCTGGCAGCTCACCGACCCGGCCAGGCAGGTCATCTTCGACAGCGTCGAACGGGCCTACGCCCCGCTGCTCCACAACGGCCTGATGATGGACTGCGTCAACGGCCGCGCCATCAGCCGCGGCTATCTCCGCAGCGACGAACGGCACATCCTGCGCAGCGACCATTACCACGGCCATGCGCTGATCGCCGCCGTCGCACTGCTCGCCCGGAGCGCGAGCGGCGCCGAGCGGGACCGCTGGCACGCCATGATCAAGGGCTGGATCGCCCGCGACCGTACGCTGCCGGTCCTCACCGACCGGCAGTACCCCGTCGCCGACCTCGCCCGGCTCGGCGAGATCGCCCGGAGCCCCGCGGCCCCCGCCCCCGAACCCGTCGGCCACCGGCTGTTCCCCGCCATGGACCGCGCCGTCCACCGCCGCCCCGGCTGGGCCGCAGGGCTGGCTATGGCCTCCGACCGGATCGCGTACTACGAGAACGGCAACGGCGAGAACCCGCGCGGCTGGCACACCGGCGCCGGCATGCTCTCCTGGTGGGGCGCCGATTTCGGCGGCGACCAGTACACGGACGCCTTCTGGCCCACCGTCGACCCCTACCGGCTCCCCGGCACGACCGTCTCCACCAAGCGGCTGGCCGACAACGAGGGCGGCGGCTGGGGCGAGCCCAAGCCCGCCGCGCGCTGGGTCGGCGGGACCACCGACGGCACCTACGCCGCCCTCGGCCAGGACCTGCGCGGACTGGCCGCCACCCTCACCGCCAGGAAATCCTGGTTCGCGCTCGCGGACTGCGTCGTCTGCCTGGGCGCCGGCATCACCGCCCGCGACGGCGTGCCCGCCGAGACCGTCGTCGACAACCGCTGCCTGGGGGAGTCCGGCACCGCGACGCTCACCGTCGACGGCGTCCCGCAGCCCGGCACCCTCGGCCGGACCACCGCCTTCCGCCGCGCCCACTGGGCCCACCTCGCCGGCCATGGCGGCTATGTCTTCCCCGGCGGCGCCCCCCTGATGGCGCTGCGCGAGGCCCGCACCGGCTCCTGGCACGACATCAACACGACCTCCTCCACCGAACCCTTCACCCGCCGCTATCTCACCCTCTGGCACGACCACGGCACCGACCCCACCGACGCCTGCTACGCCTACCTCCTGATGCCGGGCGCCACCCCCGGCACGCTCGCCGCCCGCGCCGCCGACCGGCGCTGGCTGACCGTGCTCGCCAACGACGCGGACCGGCAGGCGATCGCCGTCGACCCGCTCGGCGTAACCGCCGCCAATTTCTGGCGGGCGGGCCGCGCGGGGCCGCTCACCGCCGACGGCCCGGCGACCGTGCTGGTACGGGAGCGGCGGCGCGGGCGGCCGGCGGGCCGCGGCGGCACCGCGCGGCTCTGCGTCGCCGCCCCCGAGCGCACCGGCGACACCCTGGAGATCACCTGGTCACGGCCGGTGCGCGCGGTGCTCGCCCATGACCCGGCGATCGAGGTGCTGACCACCGGGCGGGCCCTGCGGCTGCGGGTGACCCCCGGCACGAGCTGCGCCACCCACAGCTGCACCGTGCGGCTGGGCTGACCGGAACCCGGCCCGCCGGACCAGCCGGTCACCACAACATCGCTCCGCGTCTGTTTGTCGGGCCCATACAGACGCCGGATGAGCCCGCCACCCGAACGGACGCCGGGACGCGGGGTGCGTACAGCGCGGTTCTGTACTGCCTGCCCACCAAATCGCATGCGACGTTGTACGAAACCGACATCGGTGCGGGGCACCCCGCCCACGTACCGTCGATACATGACCACTGTCGAAGATGTGCCCGCCGGCGCCAACGACGCCCGCGGGCGCGTCGCCGAACTGCACGCCATCCGTGAGCAGGTCCGGCGAGGCCCCAGCGAGCGTGCCACCGAAGCGCAGCGTGCCAAGGGCAAGCTGACGGCCCGCGAGCGGATCGAGCTGCTGCTGGACGAGGGTTCGTTCAACGAGGTCGAGCCGCTGCGGCGGCACCGGGCGACGGGCTTCGGCCTGGAGGCGAAGAAGCCCTACACCGACGGCGTGATCACCGGCTGGGGCACCGTCCACGGCCGGACCGTCTTCACCTACGCGCACGACTTCCGGATCTTCGGCGGCGCGCTGGGCGAGGCCCACGCCACCAAGATCCACAAGATCATGGACATGGCCATCCAGGCCGGTGCACCGCTGGTCTCGCTGAACGACGGCGCCGGTGCCCGCATCCAGGAGGGTGTCTCCGCGCTCGCCGGCTACGGCGGCATCTTCCAGCGCAACACCAAGGCGAGCGGGGTCATCCCGCAGATCTCCGTCATGCTCGGCCCCTGCGCCGGCGGCGCCGCCTACTCCCCGGCCCTGACGGACTTCGTCTTCATGGTCCGCGAGACCTCGCAGATGTTCATCACCGGCCCCGACGTGGTGCGCGCGGTGACCGGCGAGGAGATCACCCAGAACGGCCTGGGCGGCGCCGACGTGCACGCCGAGACCTCCGGTGTCGCGCACTTCGCCTACGACGACGAGGCCACCTGCCTGGAGGAGGTCCGCTACCTCCTCTCGCTGCTGCCCGCGAACAACCGCGAGAACCCGCCGACGGTGCCCTGCGAGGACCCCGCCGACCGCTCCGGTGACGCGCTGCTCGACCTGGTCCCGGCCGACGGCAACCGCCCGTACGACATGCGCAAGGTCATCGAGGAGATCGTCGACGACGGCGAATTCCTGGAGGTCCACGAGCGCTGGGCGACCAACATCATCTGCGCGCTGTCCCGGCTCGACGGCCGCGTGGTGGGCATCATCGCCAACCAGCCGCAGTCGCTGGCCGGTGTGCTGGACATCGAGGCGTCCGAGAAGTCCGCCCGCTTCGTCCAGATGTGCGACGCCTTCAACATCCCGATCGTCACCCTGCTCGACGTCCCCGGCTTCCTGCCCGGCGTCGACCAGGAGCACGGCGGCATCATCCGGCACGGCGCCAAGCTGCTCTACGCCTACTGCAACGCGACCGTGCCGCGGATCTCCCTCGTCCTGCGCAAGGCCTACGGCGGCGCCTACATCGTCATGGACTCGCAGTCCATCGGCGCCGACCTGACCTACGCCTGGCCCACCAACGAGATCGCGGTGATGGGCGCCGAGGGCGCCGCCAACGTCATCTTCCGCAAGCAGATCGCCGAGGCGGACGACTCCGAGGCCATGCGGGTGCGCATGGTCAAGGAGTACAAGTCCGAGCTGATGCACCCCTACTACGCGGCCGAGCGCGGCCTGGTCGACGACGTCATCGACCCCGCCGAGACCCGCCACACGCTCATCCGTGCCCTGGAGATGCTGCGCACCAAGCATGCGGACCTGCCGGCCCGTAAGCACGGCAACCCGCCCCAGTAGCCACCCACCGCACCCGCCACCGGCACCACGCCCACCGCGACGACGGAGACCACACCGTGAACACTGCCCACCGCACCGACTCCATCCGCGTGGAGAAGGGCCAGGCCAGCGAGGAAGAGCTGGCCGCCCTGACCGCGGTCCTGCTGGCCCGCGCCGCGCACCGGCCGACCGCCGCGCCCGCGCGTCCGCACGCCACGGCTGCCCGCTGGCGCCGCCTGGAGCGGCAGAACGGCTTCCACGGAGCGACCAGCTGGCAGCGGTAACGCTTCGCTGAGCTTGCCGACTTGGGGCCCCGCCTGTTGCGGGGCCCCTTGTGGGTTTCCGGGCCTTTGGAGGTCCCGCTGCCTTGCCGTAACGGTGATCCGTACGGCGGGTCAGCCGCGCACGCACGGTGGTCGGAGGGGATGCCCGGTGCCCCGCCTGCAGGACCGGAGCGAACGCCGGGGTGCTCAATCCCATGGACCCGCGTCGCCCGCGCCGTGGGGGCACCTCCCGGCCGGAGGCTGGGGGAGGGGTACCGGGCGTCCCCTCCGACCCGCCACCCACCCGCCGAAGGCGAAACGGCGCAAACCGCAACGTGTTCCGGTTTGGCATGGCGTGTCCGGATCAAGGCGTAGGTTCGCCTCAACCCTGGGGAGCAGAGCTGTTCAAGCGGTGATCCCCATGCTGGCATGCGCTCGTCAACCCTTCTCCTGGTGTTCCCGCGTCGCGGGCCTAGGACGACCGGAAGGAAAGCCCATGCTCAGCACGCTGAGTGCTGGTGCCGCAGTGGCATCGTTGCTCCTCGCCGGATCGGCATCCCCCACCGCCACCGCCCGGTTCGGCGACGACCCGCCGACGGGCAAGATCACTATTACCGTCGCCACGGTCAACGGTTCGGGGTGCAGACCCGGCAGCGCCGCAGTGGCCATCGCGCCCGACAACACGGCCTTCACCGTCACGTACAGCGAGTACCTCGCCCAGGCGGGCAGCGGCAGCAAGCCCACCGACTCCCGCAAGAACTGCCAGATCGCGCTGAACGTGCATGTCCCGCAGGGCTTCACGTACGCCATCGCCCGGGCCGACTACCGGGGTTACGCCTCCCTGGCGCCGGGGGCCCGGGGGCTGGAGACGGCCGGCTACTACTTCCAGGGCCAGCAGCAGACGGCCCGTAAGAGCCACACCTTCAGCGGCCCCTACGACGCCAACTGGCAGACCTCGGACGAGACCGACATCGACGCGCTGGTGTACGCCCCCTGCGGCGAGGAGCGCTACTTCAACATCAACACCGAGATGAGGGTGGACGCCAAGTCGGCGGACCCCAAGTCCACCAGCTACATGGCCATGGACTCCACCGACGGCAGCATCAACACCCTGTACCACTTCGCATGGAAGGAGTGCCCCGGGCGCCGCTGACGCCGGGAAGCCGTACCGGGGGCCCGTGGACGGGTGCGTACGGGCTCCCGGGACGACGAAGGCCCCCGCACCAAAACGGTGTGGGGGCCTTTCGTCGTTGCGCGCGTGCGGGCACGGGGGCCCGGACGCGTCCTAGCGCAGGCGCGCCATCAGCGCGTGCTCCACGAGCGTGATGAGCGCGCTCTTGGCCTCGCTGCGGTGCCGCGCGTCGGTGATGATGATCGGCGCGTCCGGGCCGATCTGAAGCGCCTCACGTACCTCGTCGGGCGTGTAGGGCTGGTGCCCGTCGAAGCCGTTGAGGGCGATGACGAAGGGCAGTCCGCTGTTCTCGAAGTAGTCGACCGCGGGGAAGCAGTCGGCGAGACGGCGGGTGTCGACCAGCACGACGGCGCCGATGGCGCCGCGGACCAGGTCGTCCCACATGAACCAGAAACGGTCCTGGCCCGGCGTACCGAAGAGGTACAGGATCAGGTCCTGGTCCAGGGTGATCCGGCCGAAGTCCATGGCCACGGTCGTGGTCGTCTTGTCCGGCGCGTGCGTGAGGTCGTCGATGCCCGCCGAGGCGGAGGTCATCACGGCTTCGGTACGCAGCGGATTGATCTCTGAGACGGCCCCGACGAACGTGGTCTTGCCCACGCCGAAGCCGCCCGCCACCACGATTTTCGCGGAGGTGGTGGAGCGGGCTGCACCGCTAGAGCTTGCGAAGTCCACTGAGCACCCTTTCGAGCAGTGTCACATCTGGCTGTCCGCCGGCGGTCTCGTCCCCGCCGGGCTGATGGATGGCGACGAGTCCGGCCTCTGCCAGGTCGGCGACGAGGATCCGGGCGACGCCGAGGGGGATGGAGAGAAGCGCGGAGATCTCGGCTACTGACTTGATCTCACGGCAGAGGTGGCAGATGCGCTGGTGCTCCGGCAGCTGGCCTTGCAGCTTGGCGGGGTCGGCGGTCGTGCTGACCAGTGCCTCGATGGCGAGCTGGTAGCGCGGCCGGGTCCGGCCTCCGGTCATGGCGTACGGGCGCACCAGCGAATTGTTCGAGCCGGTGGAGGCGGGCTCGGGCGCGCGCCGTTGCGGCTGCACCGGCTGGATGCGCGGTGCCTGGGGCTGGTCGTACACCGACGGCTCGTACGGCTGGGAGTCGTACGGCCGGGGCTGCTGCTGCTGGGGCCGCTGCGGCCGGCGGCTCGGCGCAGACGGGAAGTTGAAGCGGTTGTTATGGGTCTCGCCCACAGGCCCGGACTCCTGTCCGGAACCGTACGGGTATCCGCTCGGGGGCGTTGCCACGTCTCCTCCTCCAACTTGCCTGTCTGACGCCGGTCGCGCCACCGAACCATAAGGCGCGGTGGCGGGAAACGCACTGCCTGTCTTTTAGTTGAGAAGACTTCCCTGAAGTTCGGCGCGCAGATCCGGCGTCAGCACCGTGCCTGCGCGGTCGACCAGCAGGGCCATCTCATAGCCGACCAGGCCGATGTCGCACTCGGGGTGCGCCAGCACGGCCAGCGACGATCCGTCGGAGACGGACATGATGAAGAGGAAGCCACGCTCCATCTCCACCACGGTCTGGTTGACGCTACCGCCCTCGAAGATGCGGGACGCGCCGGAGGTCAGCGACGTCAGGCCGGAGGCCACCGCCGCCAACTGATCGGCTCTGTCACGAGGGAAGCCCTCGGACATGGCGAGGAGGAGACCGTCCGCGGAGACCACGACCGTGTGGGACACCCCAGGGGTGTTGTCCACGAAGTTGGTGATCAACCAGTTCAGATTCTGCGCCGCCTGGCTCATCGGGCTCACACTAACGCTCCTGATCGTAGGTGCTGCCGGGGCCGAAGCCCTGTTGGTCATTCTGGGGGACCCCGGAGGGGTCCGTGCCGACGTTGCGTCCCTGCTGGACACCGCGGCGCAGGTTACTCAGCCTGCCGCGGACGTCCTCAGGGGCGCGGGAGACCTGGGGGCCGCCCTGCGGGGTCTGCTCCGCGGCACCTTCGACCAGGTTGGCCTTGGGCACCCGCCGGGGGAGGCCGGAGGAGGTGACTCCGCCCGCCTTCGGCTCGCGCAGCTGCTCCGCCCGCTCCCAGCGCTCGTCGTTGGAGCTGCGCCAGTCGGTACCGTCCTGGCCGGTCTCCGGCGGGCTCCCCTGCTGCGGCACCTGCGGCGCCTGCTGGTCGCGGCCTCCGCGGCGCGGAAGGCCGGCGCCCGTCAGCGGGGGGGCATCGCTCGGTGTGGGGCCCGGACGCTCGAATGGTACGCGCTCGGCGGCGTCAGCGGGAGCGGCAGTTGTATTCCGGTCAGATTCCGCTTCGGTCCCGAAGTAGCCCTCGAATGAGGGGCGTTCGGCCCATTCGTCCGGCTGTGCCGCCTCGTGGGAGACGTATGGCTGCTGGCCCGTGGTCTCCGCGAAGCCGGGCTCGCCGAACGCGTGGCCGCCGTGCGACCGGTCGTCGTAGAGCGGTTGATCGGCTTCCGCATATCCCTGGGGCGGGTAGTCCTGGTAGGCGCCGCCGGACGGCACCTCGTCACGGAAGAGCGGACGCTCGTCCTGCGGGTACCCGGGGCCCTGCTCACCGGAGGTCTGGGCCTCCAGTGCGGCCCGGCGCTCCTCGCGGACCAGCGAGCGGCCCACCATGTCCAGCTCACCGGAGTCCGGCCGGCCGTAGCGGCTGTCGTCGAAGCCCAGCTCGGCGGCGGTGCGCTGATGGTTCTCGTACGCCGTGTGCTGCTGCTGCTCCGGCACGATCCGGGAGACCGTGAAGTCGTCGTCGTACTGCTCGTCGCCGCCACCACCACCGTGGGTGATCGCCTCGGGCAGCATGACCAGCGACGTGGTGCCCGCCTGCTCGCCGGAGGGGCGCAGCTGCACCCGGATTCCGTGCCGGTCGGCCAGCCGGCCGACCACGAACAGGCCCATGCGCTGGGAGATCGCGGCATCCACGCTCGGCGGGTTCGCCAGCTTGTGGTTGATGTCCGCGAAGTCCTCGGGGGTGAGCCCGATGCCCTTGTCGTGGATCTCGATCATCACCCGGCCGTCGGGCAGCCGCGTCGCGGCCACCCGCACCTTCGTCTGCGGGGAGGAGAACGTGGTGGCGTTCTCCAGCAGCTCGGACAGCAGGTGCACGAGGTCGGTCACGGCGGTGCCGTGGATCTCGCTCTCGGGGACGCCGGTGAGGTCTATTCGCTCGTAGGACTCGACCTCACTGATCGCCGCCCGCAGGACGTCGACCAGCGGCACCGGCTGGTTCCAGCGGCGGCCGGGCTCCTCGCCCGCGAGGATGAGGAGGTTCTCGCCGTTGCGCCGCATACGGGTGGCCAGGTGGTCGAGCCGGAAGAGGCTCTCCAGCTGGTCCGGGTCCGCCTCGTTGTTCTCCAGGTCGGTGATCAGCTCCAACTGGCGCTCGATCAGACCCTGGTTGCGGCTGGAGAGGTTGGTGAAGATCGCGTTGACGTTGCCCCGCAGCAGCGCCTGCTCGGCGGCGAGCCGGACGGCCTCGCGGTGCACCTGGTCGAAGGCGCGGGCGACCTCGCCGATCTCGTCGGTGGTGGAGATCGGGATGGGCTGCACGCGGGTGTCGACCCGGCCCGGGTCCGTCCGCGAGAGCTGGTCGACCAGCATCGGCAGCCGCTGCTCGGCGATGCCGAAGGCGGCGGTGCGCAGCTGGCGCATGTTGCGGCTCATCCGGCGGGCCATCAGACCGGCCACGACGAACGCGATGATCAGCGCGGCCACCGCGATGCCGGAGTCGATGAAGGTCGACTGGCGGGCGTCGTCGGCGATCTGCGCCGCCTCGTTCACGGCCTTGTCCGCCAGGTCCTTCTCGATGGACCGGTACATGTCGAACTTGCCGGTCGCGGCCGCGAAGTAGGTGTCGGAGGTGATGCCGCGCACCCCGAGCGTCTCCGGCGCGGCGCCGGTGGCGATCTGGGCGGACATCTGGTCGATCGACGGCGGGGTGCGGAACGGCCGGCCGGCCGCCTGCGCCTGCTCCTTCGCCCGCGCGATCTTCTGCTGCGCGGCCTGCTTGAGCGACGCGGCGTCCTTCTTGAGGCGCTCGACGTCCTCGGGCATACCGCCGGAGGTGTACTCGCCGATGGCGATGCCCTCCAGGTAGCGGTACGACGCGAAGGCGGTCAGCTGGAGCTTGTGTTCCTTGCCGCCCTGCGGGGACGCCGGGTCGACCAGGAGGTGGGTGCCGATGGAGCGCTGGAGCGACTCGGCGGCCTTGGCCAGCGAGATGGCGTAGACCGTGCGGCCGTAGGAGGTGATGTTGCCGGTGCCCAGGCCGAGTTCGTTGGCGAACTCCATCAGCGGGTGCTGGACCTCGACATAGCCCTCTTCGGTCTGCACACCGCGCAGCTTGGAGGTGTAGGAGGCCTGACGCAGCTGCTGGAGCTTGGGCTCGGCCTTCTCGAACGCCGCGAGCCGGCGCTTGAGGCCCGGCTTGTCCGGCATGGCCTTGGCGGCCTCGTGGAACTTGTCGGCGGCGGCGTCGGTGGCGTCGCGCGCCTGCTGCACGACCGGGTCGTCCTTCTTGCCCTTGAGCAGCGGTGCCGCGGTGCGGTCACGCTCGTCGATCACGGCAGTGCCGTAGGAAAGCGCGGCGCGAACGAGCTTCGCGGTGTTCTCCGCGTCCTGGGCTTCCTGCCAGGTGGCGAACGAGCTGTCCACCCGCAGACCGCCGAAAACCAGGGCGAGTCCGACGGGGATCAGCAGAATGGCGTTCAGGCGGGTCGCCACGCGCCAGTTGCGCGGGGAGTACTTACCGCCACTGACCGGAGGCTTCGCGGCCGAATTTTCGGGCGCGTCAGAAGCCGGTAGGCCACCTCTGGGTGGCGGTGTGAAGTTACCCCGCCGCGGTTCCTGCGGCTCGGGGCTCGCCTTGCTTCGCCTCACTCGACCAACAACCTCTCGGCGCCGGCACTGACTTGCTGTGCCGTTTCTTCTGGGCGTTCCTACTCCGGAGTTCAGCGAATTTCAGCACGTCAGGGCGGTGCGTTCCAAACACTGGGTAATACCGGAGCGGGCGCGAAAGGGCCCAAGATAAAAGGGGCGTTAAGGGCGAGCCGCGCCAAAATGCAGGAGAATTGTGAGCGCAGCGAAGCCGGGCATGCGCGCGGGGTGTCGAAAGCCCGCTGATTCACTGTCGAAACGTTATGAAGCAAAATTGCGGGCGTGTCGAAGGACACAGATCGACTCAGGGATGCCGGAATCCGGTCCGGGGCAGGGGGGCACGCCCCCGGCCCTGACAAGGGCCGTCCGGCCCGCGCCGGACGGCGGCGGGCCGGTGGCGACGGGCTACTGGAGGCGGGCCATCAGCGCGTGCTCGACGAGCGTGATGAGGGCGCTCTTGGCCTCGTTGCGGTGCCGGGCGTCGGTGGTGATGATCGGCGTCCCCGGGCCGATCTGAAGCGCCTCACGCACCTCGTCGGGCGTGTGGGGCTGATACCCCTCGAAGCCGTTGAGGGCGACGACGAACGGCAGTCCGCTGTTCTCGAAGTAGTCGACGGCCGGGAAGCAGTCGGCGAGACGGCGGGTGTCCACCAGGACCACGGCGCCGATCGCGCCGCGGACCAGGTCGTCCCACATGAACCAGAAACGGTCCTGACCCGGCGTACCGAAGAGGTACAGGATCAGGTCCTGGTCCAGGGTGATCCGGCCGAAGTCCATCGCCACGGTCGTCGTGGTCTTGCCCTGCACGTGGCTGAGATCGTCGACACCCGCCGAGGCGGAGGTCATCACGGCCTCGGTACGCAGCGGGTTGATCTCTGAGACGGCCCCGACGAACGTGGTCTTGCCCACGCCGAAGCCACCCGCCACCACGATCTTGGCGGAGGTCGTGGCGCGGGCCGTAGTCCCGTCCGAACCGCTGTCAGAGCTTGCGAAGTCCACTGAGCACCCTCTCGAGCAAGGTCACGTCGGGCGTGCCACCGGCTTCACCGCTGCCGCCCGGCTGGTGGATCGCCACCATCCCGGCCTCTGCCAGGTCCGCGACCAGAATCCGCGCCACACCCAGCGGGATGTGGAGCAGGGCGGAGACCTCGGCGACCGATTTCACCTCGCGGCACAGGTGGCAGATCCGCTGGTGCTCGGGCAGCAGCCCGGGCAGCTGAGAGGGGTCGGCGGTCGTGCTGACCAGCGCCTCTATGGCGAGCTGGTAGCGCGGCCGGGTCCGGCCTCCGGTCATGGCGTACGGGCGCACCAGCGGCTGGTCACCTTCGTTCCCGTACGGCGCTTGACTGTAGGCGCCGTACGGGCCGGAAGTGGCAGGTGGCGGGGTCATGGGTCCTCCGGGCGGGACAACTGACTGTCGTCGGGTTGGGCCGGTGGGGGGTGCGGCACATGGATGGTTGGTGCTGTACGGAGCGGCGCTGCGGGCGCCGTTCAGTGCAGCAGGCTGCCCTGAAGTTCGGCGCGCAGATCCGGCGTCAGTACCGTGCCCGCGCGGTCGACCAGCAGAGCCATTTCGTAGCCGACCAGGCCGATGTCGCACTCGGGGTGCGCCAGCACGGCCAGCGACGATCCGTCGGAGACGGACATGATGAAGAGGAAGCCACGCTCCATCTCCACGACGGTCTGGTTGACCGTCCCGCCCTCGAAGATGCGGGACGCGCCGGAGGTCAGCGAGGTCAGGCCGGAGGCCACCGCCGCCAACTGATCGGCACGGTCGCGGGGGAAGCCTTCGGACATGGCGAGGAGCAGACCGTCCGCGGAGACCACCACCGTGTGCGACACCCCGGGGGTGTTGTCCACGAAGTTGGTGATCAACCAGTTCAGGTTCTGCGCCGCCTGGCTCATCGGACTCAACTAACGCTCCTGCTGGTGAGTGGGATCGACAACGCCGTGAGTGCCGGTGGACGACGTCCCGGCCTGCCGGCCTTGCTGAATACCCCGACGGAGATTGGTCAGCCGCCCGCGCACCTCACTGGGCGCACGCGAGACCTGGGGACCGCTCTGGGTGGACTGCTGCTGTTGCGCGGTGCCCGCGACGAGGTTCGCGCGCGGGACCCGGCGGGGCAGTCCGGAGGTGGTGATACCGCCCGCGGCGGGCTGGCGGATCTGCTCCGCCTGCCGCCACGTCTCGTCGTTCGGCGAGCTGCGCCACTGGCCGGTGGCCTCGGCCGGCGCCGCCCGGCGCGCACCGTTGACCGGTGCCTCGCCGCGCGCGTCGTCGCGCACCTCGCCGCGCTGCGGGCCGTCCTGTGCGGCCGCGCGCCGCGGCAGCCGCGGCGCCTCGGGCTCGGCGTCGCCCTGGGGCGGTACACCGGCAGCGGCGGCCGCCGGGTGGTTGAACCAGTTGGACTCGATGGTGTCGAAGATCGGCGTACGGCCGTCTCCGGGACCGGCGTCCGCCTCACCGAGCACATCGGCGGACGGCGCACCGCTGTCCTGCGACCGCTGCACCGGGAACTGCCCGGTGCCCTGCGACTCGTCGGCGTACGCGGCACGGTCGGCGTCCGGTCGCTGATACTGGCCGGTCTCGAACTGACCGGTCCCGAACTGACCGGTCCCGTACTGGCCGGTGTCGCTGTCGGGCCGCTGGTACTGGCCGGTGTCCTCGGGGCGCTGGTACTGCCCGGTGTCGCTGTCCGGACGCCGGTACTCGCCCGTCTCGTAGCGGCCGGTCTCGTACTGACCCGTGTTGCCGCCCGGCATGGGGAACTGCCCGGTGTCAGCGGGGCCGTTGCCCGCACCCTGGCCCGGACGCGCGCCCTGCGGGCGGGAACCGCGCGGGGTGCCGTCCGCGGCGGGCGGCGGGCCGTTGAAGTCGGGACGGGGGAACGCCGCGGTGTCACCGGGGCCGCCGCTCGGCGCGGGCCGCTCGAAGCTGCCGGTGGTCTCCGGCTCCTCGTGGCCGCGCGGCCGCTCCTGCGTCTCACGGGGCGTCATCGGCCAGTCGTCGGAGCCGCCGCGCTCACGGCGCGCGCCCCAGCTCGTACCGCCGGGCTGCTGAGTGCCCTGGCCGCCGCCCTGCCCGCCGGCGGGCGGACCGCTCGGCAGTTCGGCAGCGGGGCCACGGGCGGGCAGCTGCGGACGCTCCTCGCGGCGCGGGGCGCCGGTCGGCGGAGCGACGGTGGGTGCCGGGCCGTTGTCCGCGCCGCGGGTGGGCAGGGAGGGACGCGCGCCGCCGGGACGGCCGGCGGCCGGGCGGGCGTCGCCGCCCTGCGCCGGGGCGCCGGGGGCGCCCGCACCGGGCGGGGCCGTACGGCCGGCGGGTGCCGGGGCACCGAAGGCGTTGGGCGCACCGCCGCCGGGGCCGCCGCCCTGGCCGCCGCGGCCGGGCAGCGCGGGACGCCCGCCGGCCGAGGGGCCCGAACCGACCTGACCGCGCGGCTGGAGCCCCGCGAGCCGGCTGGCGGGCGTGCCGCCGTGGTCACCGCCGCCGCCCTTGGCGCTGCTGGGCGCCGGCTTCTTGCCGCCCTGGGCGAGATCGACCGGCAGCATGACCAGCGCGGTGGTGCCGCCGGAGTCGGAGGGCCGCAGCTGGATACGGATGCCGTGCCGCAGCGACAGCCGGCCGACCACGAACAGACCCATCCGCCGGGACACCGAGACGTCCACGGTCGGCGGGCTGGCCAGCCGCTCGTTGATCGCCGAAAGGTCCTCGGGGGACAGGCCGATACCGGTGTCGTGGATCTCGACCAGCACCCGGCCGTCGGGCAGCGCGTGGCCGGTGACCTTGACCTTGGTCTGCGGGGAGGAGAACGAGGTGGCGTTCTCCAGCAGCTCGGCGAGGAGGTGCACGAGGTCGTTGACGACCCGGCCGGCGACCTCGGTCTGCGGTACGGCGTTGAGCTCGATCCGCTCGTACTGCTCCACCTCGGAGGCGGCGGCACGGAGCACGTCGACCAGCGGCACCGGCCGCGTCCACCGGCGCCCCGGCTCCTCACCGGCGAGGACCAGGAGGTTCTCACCGTTACGGCGCATGCGGGTGGCGAGGTGGTCGAGCTTGAAGAGGGAGGACAGCTGGTCCGGGTCGGCCTCGCGGGACTCCAGTTCGGAGATCAGCGAGAGCTGACGCTGGATCAGACCCTGGGAACGGCGCGAGAGGTTGGTGAACATCGCGTTGACGTTGCCCCGCAGCAGCGCCTGCTCGGAGGCGAGGCGGACCGCCTCGCGGTGCACGTCGTCGAAGGCCGCGGCCACCCGGCCGATCTCGTCCCGGCTGTGCACACCGACGGACTCGACGGAGGTGTCCACGTCCTGCGGGTCGGACTCCGACAGCTGCTTGACCAGCTCGGGCAGCCGGTCCTGGGCGACCTTCTGGGCGGTGTCCTGGAGACGGCGCAGCGAGCGGACCATGGACCGCGCCACGACGAACGCGCCGACCAGCGAGACGCCGAGGACGAGCAGGATCAGCGCACCGCTGATGATCGCGGACTGGGTGGCCTCGTTGCGCAGCTGGCGGGACTTCTGCTCCATCTCCGAGAGCAGCGTGGTCTCGATCCGCGACATCTCGTCGATCTTGACGGTGTCGGAGTCGTACCAGTCGAGGTACCGGTAGTCCTGGCTGCGGATGCCGGAACCGCTGGCGAAGGCGCGGTGCGCGAAGGCCACCGCGGCCTTGATCTCGTCGTTGTTGCCGTCCAGACCGCGGGTGAGCGTGCCGGCGCTGTTCTCCCCGTTGCTGGTGTAGATCTGCGAGAAGCGGTCGCGGGCCGCCTTCTCGTTGTTCTCGGCGTTACGGCCGGCCAGCCGGTCGTTGGAGGACAGCTGCGGGCCGCCGTCGTGGGCGAGGCCGGCAGCGACCAGGGCGCGCTGGATCGACGCGTACTCCTTGGCCGACGAGAACGCCGCCAGCGCACGGGTACTGCGGATCATCTCCGGGTTGCTGGTCGCCTGGGCCATGTCCTGGGAGAGCGACAGCAGCGAGTTGATCAGCTGGTTGTAGCTGGTGACCGTCCGGGTCGAGTTGTCCGCGTCCTTGTAGGCGTTGTTGCGGATCTCGTTGAGGGTGTTGAGCTGGCGGGTGATCTCCAGGACGGTCGCCCGGACACCGGTCATCGTGGCGTCCTGGCCCCGGATGTCATCGGTGGCCTGGTTGAACGACAGCCGGGCGCGGTCGGTCGCCTCGCGGGGCGCGACGACGTTGGCGTCGTCCTTGGCGTTCCCGCTGCCGGCCAGCGGACCGGCCGACTTGTCCCGCTCCATCTGCAACGCGTCGGCGAGCTCGGTCGCCTGCCGGGTCATCTCGGTGAGCAGCTGCATCTTGTCGAGCTGGTCGATGTTCTCCAGCGACGTGCCGATGCGCATACCGCCCAGCGTGGTCGCGGCGACCACGGGAAGCGCGAGCAGGGAGACCAGGCGCGTGCTGATGCGCCAGTTGCGCAGTGCTATTCGCGAACCGGGGCCACTGGACCCCTTCGACGCCTTGGGTTTACCGCTGTCCGCGGCGTCATTGCCCGGCGCCTGGCCGCCCCCGTCGACGGGCAGTGTGCTGCCCCCGGCGGAACCGTTGCTTTGGGCGCGCTGGGGCGAGGAGGCGCGGTCGGTTCCGCCGCGCAGCTCCGGGTCCGCCGCAGCGCTGCCATCCCTCTTGAAACGTCCCTGCACTAGCGTCGCAACCTCTGGACCAGGCGTCCCACCTCGGCGGGACGGTGTCGAGTCGTATGGGGACCGCTAAGTCCCCCTCATGGCGGTCGTGATGACCGGCGGGCTGTCCTCTCGGTCGGAGTGGACGGCACCGCCGCGCGGCGCTTCGTTGCGCCCTGCGCGCCGGCTCAAACATGCGGCGGTCCGTGGAATTCCAGCACAGTGCCGGATCTCCAACAAGAGCGGAGCCCCGCACTGTGACTTGGGTGACGCAATGTACGGAAGGCGTCACGACGTGTCGAAGATTTCACCGTCGATAACGGACTTTTATCCGCGAGTCGGCTGCCCCTCGGCGCTGTCCCAGGTGCGGTGATCGGGAGCGGAACGTGCACTTCAATCCGCCATTGTCCGATTCGCCCAGGGTTGTTGATCATGGGATATGCGGCATTTGTCACACACTTCGTGAGCAAACTCACAGGAAGATCATTGAGTCCCCCGGCACATCGCAGGGAATAGCCCGCTTAGCCTGACGCTTTACATGGTTGCCGAGAATGACAAGGCAGCTTTCCGCAAGCCCTTTCCCGACTTCGATGACGCGAGGCATGCAGCAGTGAAGACGACGACGATGTTCCGCAACATAGCCAACCCGCGGCGCACCACCCTGGCCCACCTCACCGACGCCGTGGAGCTCGGCACCGAGGCCCCGGAGCACACCGTCGACCTGCCGGCCCAGACCGCCAACCCCCGCCGTACGGTCCTGATGACCGCCCCCGAGCAGGGCGTCCCGGCGTAATCAGCGACGGACCGGCAGCAGCCCCGCGATAGCCTGGAGTGTCAACTCCGGCCAGTGATCAATGAGGGGCGACGGCAACCCGTGCGCATCGCAAGATTCTCCATCGACGGCAACGTCGGCTTCGGCGTCCTCGAAGACGGCGAACTCGACGTCATCAAGGGGCATCCCTTCGCGGAATTCGAGCGCTCGGGCCAAAAGGTCCCCCTCGACAAGGTCCGGCTGCTGCCGCCGGTCCTCCCCAACAAGGTCGTCGCGATCGGCCGCAACTACGCCGACCACGCCGCCGAGCTGGGCAACGCCGTCCCGGACGTCCCGGTCACCTTCTTCAAGCCGTCCACCTCGGTGATCGGCCCCGGTGACCCCATCGCGTACCCCTCCTTCTCCCAGGAGGTGCACCACGAGGCGGAGCTCGCCGTCGTGATCGGCCGGATGTGCCGTGAGGTGCCGCGCGAGCGCGTCAAGGACGTGATCCTCGGCTACACCTGCGCCAACGACGTCACCGCCCGCGATGTGCAGCAGCGCGAGAAGCAGTGGGCACGGGCCAAGGGCTTCGACAGCTCCTGCCCGCTCGGCCCCTGGGTCGAGACCGGGCTGGACCCCGCCGACATCGCCGCGGGTCTCGCCATCCAGTGCACGGTCAACGGCGAACAGCGCCAGCTCGGCCGCACCAGCGACATGGTCCGCCCGGTGGAGGACCTGATCGTCCACATCACCGAGGCCATGACCCTGCTCCCCGGCGACGTCATCCTCACGGGCACCCCGGCCGGAGTCGGCCCGCTCAACGTCGGCGACGAGGTCGCCGTCACCATCGAAGGCATCGGCACTCTCACCAACAAGGTGATCAAGCGTGGCTAACGCGACCCCCGTCCGCGTCCGTTTCTGTCCCTCCCCGACCGGTAACCCCCATGTCGGCCTGATCCGTACCGCCCTGTTCAACTGGGCCTACGCACGGCACAACAAGGGTTCCCTGGTCTTCCGGATCGAGGACACCGACGCGGCCCGCGACTCCGAGGAGTCCTACAACCAGCTGCTGGACTCGTTCCACTGGCTCGGCTTCGACTGGGACGAGGGCCCCGAGGTCGGCGGCCCGCACGCGCCGTACCGCCAGTCGCAGCGCATGGACCTCTACAAGGACCTCGCCGACAAGCTCCTCGCCGCCGGCCACGCCTACCACTGCTACTGCACCACCGAAGAGCTCGACGAGCGCCGCGACGCCGCCCGCAAGGCCGGCAAGCCCTCCGGCTACGACGGCACCTGCCGCGAGCTGACCGCCGAGCAGAAGGCCGCCTACGACGCCGAGGGCCGGACCTCCATCGTCCGCTTCCGGATGCCCGACGCGCCGATCACCTTCACCGACCTGGTGCGCGGCGAGCTGACCTTCACCCCGGAGAACGTCCCGGACTACGGCATCGTCCGCGCCAACGGCGCCCCGCTGTACACCCTGGTCAACCCGGTCGACGACGCCCTGATGGGGATCACCCACGTCCTGCGCGGCGAGGACCTGCTCTCCTCCACCCCCCGCCAGATCGCCCTGTACAAGGCCCTGATCGAGCTGGGCGTGGCCAAGGAGATCCCGGCCTTCGGCCACCTCCCGTACGTCATGGGCGAGGGCAACAAGAAGCTCTCCAAGCGCGACCCGCAGGCCAACCTCAACCTCTACCGCGAGCGCGGCTTCCTCCCCGAGGGCCTGCTCAACTACCTCGCGCTGCTCGGCTGGTCCTTCTCCGCCGACCAGGACCTCTTCTCGGTGCAGGAGCTGATCGAGAAGTTCGACATCGCGGACGTCAACGCCAACCCGGCCCGCTTCGACCTGAAGAAGGCCGAGGCGATCAACGCCGACCACATCCGGCGCCTGGACCTGGAGTCCTTCATCACGGCCTGCGAGCCCTGGCTGACGGCCCCGCACGCCAACTGGGCCCCCGAGGACTTCGACGAGGCCGCCTGGCGGGCCATCGCCCCGCACGCCCAGACCCGCGTGACGGTCCTCTCCGACATCACCGCCAATGTCGACTTCCTCTTCCGCGAGGAGCCCGTCGAGGACGAGGCGTCCTGGACGAAGGCGATGAAGGGCGACCCGGTCGCACTGCTCACCACGGCGCGCGCCACGCTCGACGCCGCCGACTGGGCGTCCGGCCCCGAGCCCCTCAAGGAGGCCGTCCTGGCCGCCGGTGAGGAGCACGGCCTCAAGCTCGGCAAGGCCCAGGCCCCCGTCCGGGTGGCCGTCACCGGCCGCACGGTCGGCCTGCCGCTCTTCGAGTCCCTGGAGATCCTCGGCAAGGAGCGCACCCTCCAGCGCATCGACGCGGCCCTGGCCAAGCTGGCCGGCTGACCGCCACCGCGCCCACGGGCCCGGACACCGCACGGTGTCCGGGCCCCTCGCGTATCCGGCGCCCTTCGCTAGATTGCCGGTATGCCCCTGCGCGCCGTCCTGTGGGACCTCGACGACACCCTCTTCGACTACACCGGGTCGGACCGGGCCGGCATCCTGCGGCACCTGCGGACCGAGGGACTCCTCGACGCGTACGGCGGCGAGGAAGCGGCCCTGGAGCGCTGGCGGACGGCCATGGAGACCGAGTTCGCCCGCTTCCTCGCCGGCGAGGTCGGCTTTCTCGACCACCGCAGAGGCCGGGCCCGGACGTTCCTGGGGACCCCGCTCTCCGACACCGAGGCGGACGCCTGGTTCGGCCGGTACCTCGCGCACTACGAAGCGTCCTGGACGCTCTTCCCGGACTCCGCGCCCGCCCTGGCGGCCCTGGCTCCCCTCGTACGGCAGGCGGTGCTGTCCAACGCCACCACCGCCAACCAGGAGCGCAAGCTGGCCGTCCTGGGGATCCGTACCCGCTTCGAGGCGGTGCTCTGCTCCGACGCGCTGGGGTGCGCCAAGCCCGCCCCGGAGGCGTTCACCGGTGCCTGTCAGGCGCTCGGCCTAACCCCCGCCGAGGTCGTGTACATCGGCGACAAGCTCGACATCGACGCACTCGGCGCCCGGGACGCCGGGCTGACGGCCGTATGGCTGGATCGTGCGGGCACCGGCGAGGAGCTGCCCGCGGGGGTGCGTCGGATCGCGAGCCTGGCGGAGCTCCCCGAGCTGTTGGGCGCAGTTACCGGTTTTGGTGCGCCGTCCACGATCAGGTAATGTTCTTCCTGCGCCGCCCGAGAGGGCCGAAAGGCCGGGCCGGGAAGCGCAGATCAAATCAAGCCCCCTGCGGGGGGTTGTGTTTTGATGGCCTATGGTGTAATTGGCAGCACGACGGTTTCTGGTTCCGTTAGTCTAGGTTCGAGTCCTGGTAGGCCAGCTCGCAGAGCTCATCTGCACGCAGAGTCTCTCTGCACACGCCCCCGTTGTGTAGCGGCCTAGCACGCCGCCCTCTCAAGGCGGTAGCGCCGGTTCGAATCCGGTCGGGGGTACAGATCCTTCCCAGGGGGACAGTCCGGGTCGCACCCACTGTCGTTCATGCAGGATCGCTAGGGCCCCCGTTGTGTAGCGGCCTAGCACGCCGCCCTCTCAAGGCGGTAGCGCCGGTTCGAATCCGGTCGGGGGTACTGGTCTAAACCACCATGGGCTATGGTGTAATTGGCAGCACGACGGTTTCTGGTTCCGTTAGTCTAGGTTCGAGTCCTGGTAGCCCAGCGCGGAGTGTCCTCGGAGACTCCCAACTGCAAGAAAACTTGCCCCCGTTGTGTAGCGGCCTAGCACGCCGCCCTCTCAAGGCGGTAGCGCCGGTTCGAATCCGGTCGGGGGTACAGGAAGAGAAGGCCCCCCGCGTCATGCGGGGGGCCTTTTCGTGTCAACTGCCGCTTCCGCGGCCCCGGTTGGACTGTGCCGACGCGGCGGTGGTCCCTCGTGCAGGTATTCCTTGGCGATGGCCCCGCTGTGCCCGCCCGGCTCCGTCAGATGCCTACCCCTTGCGGCTCCCCTTGGGGAGTGTCACTATCTAAATATGGATAGCGACGCTATCCGGTGTCGGAAGGGGGCCGCCATGAGCGGCAAGCCGGTGCAGGGACGGATGACGGCGGACGGTGGCCGGGAGGTGGTGGTCTTCCTCATCGGGATGCGCTTCAACAGCTGGCGTGCGGTGAGCAGTTGGCTGCCGGTGTTCCTCGCCATGCCGCGCATGATCAAGGAGCTGGCCCGGGATCCGGACAGCGGGATGATCGGCTACCGGCTGCTGCCCGGACTGCCCAGGCACTTCGCCGTCCTCCAGTACTGGGACTCGAAGGAGAAGCTGTTCGCCTACGCCACGGACCAGGACGGCGAGCACCGGCCGGCCTGGGCGGCGTTCAACCGGCGGGTGCGGGAGGGGCGGAACAGGGTCGGCTTCTGGCACGAGACCTATGTCGTCCCGGCGGGCTCGTACGAGAGCGTCTACGTCAATATGCCGTCGTTCGGGCTGGGGGAGGCGCTGGGGACGGTGCCGGTCGGCCGCCGCGGGGAGCGGGCCGCGGACCGGATGGCGGCCTGAGTGCCCGGGGCGGCCCCGTGCGGACTGTCCGTGCGGGGCCGCCCCTCGGCATGGCGGCCGTAATCAATAGCGGCGCCTGTCCCGGCCCGCCCGGAGTGCTCAGCCGGTGCGCCGCAGACCCTCGGAGAGGCGGGCCGCCGCGTCGATGACCGCCTGGGCGTGCATCCGGCCCGGGTGGCGGGTCAGCCGCTCGATCGGGCCGGAGACCGATACGGAGGCCACCACGCGGTTCGAGGGGCCGCGTACGGGGGCGGAGACCGAGGCCACGCCCGGCTCCCGCTCGCCGATCGACTGGGCCCAGCCCCGGCGCCGTACGCCGGACAGCGCGGTGGCCGTGAAGCGCGCGCCCTGGAGGCCGCGGTGCAGCCGCTCGGGCTCCTCCCAGGCCATCAGGATCTGGGCGGCCGAGCCCGCCTTCATGGGGAGCGTGGAGCCGACCGGGACGGTGTCCCGCAATCCGGACAGCCGCTCCGCCGCCGCCACACAGATCCGCATATCGCCCTGCCGGCGATAGAGCTGGGCGCTCTCGCCGGTCACATCGCGCAGGTGGGTGAGTACCGGGCCCGCCGTGGCCAGCAGGCGGTCCTCGCCGGCCGCCGCGGCCAGCTCGGAGAGCCGCGGGCCCAGGATGAACCGGCCCTGCATGTCCCTCGCCACCATCCGGTGGTGTTCCAGTGCCACGGCCAGCCGGTGGGCCGTGGGTCGTGCGAGCCCTGTCGCCGCGACCAGCCCGGCGAGGGTGGCCGGACCGGACTCCAGGGCACTCAAAACCAGAGCTGCCTTGTCGAGAACGCCGACGCCGCTAGAGTTGTCCATGCAACGATACTCGCGTCTCACACTGTGAAACGCAAGTTCAATTTTCCAGGGAAGTCGTCAATCTGTAGGTGTGGCCCTCGACCAGGGCCCGGCGTACGGCCCGGCAAGGGGATATCTGCGGGCATCGCGCACGGACGAGGAAAGGCCGGCAATGCGGCCGGTCGGAGGGAAAGCGATGGGACGGACACTCGCGGAGAAGGTCTGGGACGACCATGTCGTCCGGCGCGCGGAAGGCGAGCCCGACCTCCTCTTCATCGATCTGCACCTGCTGCACGAGGTCACCAGCCCGCAGGCGTTCGACGGCCTCCGCAAGGCCGGCCGCCAGGTGCGCCGGACGGACCTGACCATCGCCACCGAGGATCACAACACCCCGACCCTCGACATCGACAAGCCGATCGCCGACCCGGTCTCCCGCACCCAGCTGGAGACGCTGCGCAAGAACTGCGCGGAGTTCGGGGTCCGGCTGCACCCGCTGGGTGATGTCGAGCAGGGCGTTGTCCACGTCGTGGGACCGCAGTTGGGACTGACCCAGCCCGGTACCACCGTGGTCTGCGGTGACAGTCATACCTCCACCCACGGAGCCTTCGGCGCGCTGGCGTTCGGCATCGGCACCAGCCAGGTCGAACATGTGCTGGCCACCCAGACGCTGCCGCTGGCCCCCTTCAAAACCATGGCGATCACCGTCGACGGTGAGCTGCCCGACGGTGTCACCGCCAAGGACCTGATCCTGGCGATCATCGCCCGGATCGGCACCGGCGGCGGCCAGGGCTATGTCCTGGAATACCGCGGTTCGGCCATCGAGAAGCTGTCGATGGAAGCCCGGATGACCATCTGCAACATGTCGATCGAGGCGGGCGCCCGGGCGGGCATGATCGCCCCCGACGAGACCACCTTCGGCTACCTCCAGGGCCGTGACCACGCCCCGCAGGGCGAGGACTGGGACGCCGCGGTCGCGTACTGGAAGACGCTGCGCACCGACGACGACGCGGTCTTCGACGCCGAGGTGCGCATCGACGCCTCCGCGCTCTCGCCGTTCGTCACCTGGGGCACCAACCCCGGCCAGGGCGCGCCGCTTTCGGCGAGCGTCCCCGACCCGGCTTCGTACGAGGACGCCTCGGAGCGCTTCGCCGCCGAAAAGGCCCTGGAGTACATGGGGTTGACGGCGGGTCAGCCGCTGCGGGACATCAAGGTGGACACAGTCTTCGTAGGTTCGTGCACCAACGGCCGTATCGAGGACCTGCGCTCCGCGGCCGGGATCCTGGAAGGCCGCAAGGTCGCCGACGGCGTACGGGTGCTGATCGTCCCCGGCTCGGTCCGGGTCTCCCTGGAGGCCGTCGCCGAGGGACTGGACAAGGTCTTCACCGCGGCGGGCGCCGAATGGCGGCACGCGGGCTGCTCGATGTGCCTGGGGATGAACCCCGACCAGCTGGCTCCCGGTGAGCGCTCCGCGTCCACCTCCAACCGCAACTTCGAGGGCCGGCAGGGCAAGGGCGGTCGTACGCACCTGGTCTCACCGCAGGTCGCCGCCGCAACAGCGGTTCTCGGCCATCTGGCCTCACCGGCCGATCTGTCCGATGTCGCCGTCGCCACGCCCGCGGGAGTCTGAACCATGGAAGCTTTCACCACCCACACCGGCCGGGCCGTCCCGCTGCGCCGCAGCAACGTCGACACCGACCAGATCATCCCGGCCCACTGGCTGAAGAAGGTCACCCGCGACGGGTTCGAGGACGGGCTGTTCGAGGCCTGGCGCAAGGACCCGCAGTTCGTCCTCAACCAGGAGCGTTACCAGGGCGCCACGGTGCTGGTCGCCGGCCCCGACTTCGGTACCGGCTCCTCCCGTGAGCACGCCGTCTGGGCGCTTCAGAACTTCGGCTTCAAGGCTGTCATCTCCTCGCGGTTCGCCGACATCTTCCGTGGCAACTCCCTCAAGAACGGGCTGCTGACGGTGGTCCTGCCGCAGGAGACCGTCGACCGGCTCCAGACGCTGGTGGAGAACGACCCGGCCGCCGAGGTGACGGTGGACCTGGTCGGCCGGCAGGTGCGCGCCGAGGGCGTCACCGCCGACTTCGAGCTGGACGAGAACGCCCGTTGGCGCCTGCTGGAGGGGCTGGACGACATCAGCCTCACCCTTCGGGAGGAGTCGTCCATCGTGGAGTACGAGGCGAACCGGCCGTCGTTCAAGCCGCGTACCATCGAGGTCTGACCTCGGGTTTTATGGCTCAAAGCTATATTGCGTACGATGCGCCCCCTGTGCAGTTGGCAGGGGGCGCATCGTCGTGTCGAGGCGGCTGTTGAGGCCCCGTGAAGCGACAACTCGCCGCAGATGGCACAATTAGCGCATGGAACGCGACGACCAACTCGAGCTCTACGGTCTTGTCGCCGACCGGCTCAAGGACGCACATACAAGAGTGCGGACACTGCAAGTCCCGGAGGGCGTACGGATGGCGCTGACCCGGAAGCTGCTCGTCATCACGGCCGCGGCTAAACACGATCTTGCGGACGCGGCAAGGCGTCTGGAGTGCTTCATGGCTGACCTCGGCGAAGGTCGTTATCCCGAAGATGTGCACACCGGCGGAAGTCCGTGAAGGTCGACTTCGTTGCGGCACAAGGGTGATTAGCCCGTTTCGTGTTTGATTTGCGGTATATATCTGCCTAACGTGCGAAAAAGCTTGGAATCTTTCGTTCCAGCAATGTCTCCGAAGGGGAAGACGTGAACAAGGCGCAGCTCGTAGAAGCCATTGCCGACAAGCTCGGCGGCCGTCAGAACGCCGCGGACGCGGTGGACGCCGTACTGGACGCAATCGTCCGTTCAGTTGTCTCCGGCGACCGCGTTTCGGTCACCGGATTCGGCTCGTTCGAGAAGGTTGACCGCCCGGCCCGCTATGCCCGCAACCCGCAGACGGGTGAGCGCGTGCGGGTCAAGAAGACCTCGGTGCCGCGCTTCCGCGCCGGTCAGGGCTTCAAGGACCTGGTGAGCGGCTCGAAGAAGCTCCCCAAGGGTGGCGAGGTCTCCGTCAAGAAGGCTCCCAAGGGCAGCCTCACCGGCGGTACCGCCATCAAGAAGGCTGCCGCGAAGAAGGCCACCGCCAAGAAGGCCGCCGCCAAGAAGACGACGGCGAAGAAGGCAGCGGCGAAGAAGACCACCGCGGCGAAGAAGACCACCGCGAAGAAGACGACGGCGAAGAAGGCTCCCGCCACGAAGGCCGCCGCCAAGAAGACCACGGCGAAGAAGACCACCGCGAAGAAGGCGACGGCGAAGAAGACCGCCCCCGCGAAGAAGACGACGGCGAAGAAGGCCCCCGCGAAGAAGGCCACGGCACGCAAGACCACCGCCAAGAAGACCACCGCCCGTAAGCGGTAATTCGGCGGCGACGCCACGCGTGGGGCCGGTCTCCCTTCGGGGAGCCCGGCCCGCGGTGCGTCCGGCGCCGTTTGAGCGGGCCGCAGGTCCCTTCCCACCGCCGTACGGGCGGCCGGAGGGGCCCGGGACCCCCTCGTCTAGGCTCTCTCCCATGCAGGCCACCGCGTATACGTACGACTCCGAGACCCGCTCCGGCAGTGTGCTGCTGGACGACGGCACCCCGATGCCCTTCGACGCGGCGGCCTTCGACGCCGGCGGCCTGCTGCTGCTGCGGCCCGGTCAGCGGGTCCGGATCGACCTCACCGGCGAAGGCGACGACCGCAGGATCGTCCTGATCACGCTCCAGACGCTCTGACCTGCGGCGGCGGCAGCCGCTCCGACCCCTCCGGCGCGGCCGCCCCCGCCACCAGCCGCGGCGCCTGGAGCGCCGTGTGCGGGCCCACGCCCAGCGCCAGCGCGGCCAGCAGATCCTCGCCGGTGTCCACGTCCCGGCGTACCGACGGCGCCTCCGGGCCGGTGATCTCCTGCGCTCCGGACGCCAGGTGACGGGCCCGTGAGGCGCCTCCGAATGCCGGTTCCAATTCCCGGCCGGAAGTCGCGGTCAGAAGTGTTGTCCCGATATCCGCCGCATCCGCGAGAAATGCGCGGGGAAATAGCGAAGCGGAATGGAGCACCAGTTCCAGCTCGGCGGGGCGCAGCGCGGGCAGATCGGCGTTCAGCGCGGCGACCGGCGCGCCCGGACGACGCGCCCGGACCGCGCCCGCTCCATGGGCCAGCGCCGCGTTGAGGCCGCGGGCCGGTGTGTCGGGCACGATCCGCGCGCCCAGCGCCGCCAGCCGCTCAGCGGCCAGCCGGTCATCCGTGACAACCGCCACATCCTGGACGTTCTCGCAGGCCAGCGCCGCTGTCACGGTGTCCAGGGCGAACGCCAGGGCCAGCCGGGGCCGGAACTCCTCGCCCGCGGCCCGGGAGAGCCTGCTCTTGGCCCGCGCCAGCGGCTTCAGCGGCACCACCAGGCTCCAGCCCACATCCGCTCCGTCTCGTCGCATCGGCGTTATTCTCACCTGCCGCCGCCGCTCTCCGGGAGCGTCGGGGTTACGGTGTCCTCGACATAGCGGGTACCTGGGGCGACACTTGTGCGGCTGCCGGCCCGCAGCAGCTACGCAGGTCCCCACAAGGAGGGTGTCCCAGTGTCCCGCCGCAGAATCGGCTTCTGGTACCGCTTGGCCGCGGTCATCTGCAAACCGCCGCTCCTGGTTCTGTTCAAGCGGGACTGGCAGGGAATGGAGCACATTCCGGCCGACGGCGGATTTATCACCGCGGTCAACCACAACTCGTATCTCGATCCGCTCTCCTATGCGCACTATCAGTACAACACCGGGCGGGTCCCCCGATTCCTCGCCAAGGCCGGACTCTTCAAGAGCGGCTTTGTCGGCCTGATGATGCGCGGCACCGGACAGATCCCCGTCTACCGGGAAACCACCGACGCCGCCAACGCGTTCCGCGCCGCCGTCACCGCCATCGAGAAGGGCGAATGCGTCGCCTTCTACCCCGAGGGCACCCTGACCCGCGACCCCGACCTGTGGCCCATGCAGGGCAAGACGGGTGCCGCGCGGGTGGCGCTGCTGACGAGGGCGCCGGTCATTCCCGTCGCGCAGTGGGGCGCCAACGACGCGATGCCGCCGTACGCCAAGGAGAAGAAGCTCCAGCTCTTCCCGCGCAAGACACTGCGGGTACAGGCCGGGCCGCCGGTCGACCTGAGCGCCTTCTACGACCGGGAACCGACCGCCGAGGTACTGCGGGCCGCCACCGAAGTCATCATGACCGCGATCACCGAGCAGCTGGCCGTCGTCCGCGGCGAGCCCGTGCCGGTCGAACCGCACGACTGGCGCAAGGCGATCGCCCGGGAGCGCCGCGCCGCCCGGGAAGCCGCCAAGGCCACCCAGGGCGCCGGAGCGGACCCGACCCCCGCCGAACCGGCCGCCGCCACCGAACCGGCCGTCGGCCCGCAGCAGGCCCGAAGCACCCAGCAGGCACAGGAGGATGAAAGCAAGTGACGCGCTGCGCCGTCTACGGCACGGGGTCCTGGGGGACCGCCTTCGCGATGGTGCTCGCCGACGCGGGCTGCGAGGTGACCCTGTGGGGGCGCCGCGCTGCCCTGGTCGACGCCATCAACAGCGGCCGTACGAACCCCGACTACCTGCCGGGGGTCGAGCTGCCCGCGTCCGTACGGGCCACCACCGACCCGGCGGAAGCGGCGCGCGGTGCGGAGTTCGCCGTACTGGCCGTCCCCGCCCAGACACTGCGCGGCAATCTCGCCGAATGGGCGCCCATGCTGCCCGCCGGCACGGTCCTGGTCTCCCTGATGAAGGGCGTCGAACTGGGCACGGCCAAGCGCATGAGCGAGGTCATCGAGGAGGTCGCCAAGGTGCCCGCGGAGCGGGTCGCGGTGCTGACCGGCCCCAACCTCGCCAAGGAGGTCGCCGCCCGGCAGCCCGCCACCGCGGTCGTGGCCTGCGCCGACGAGGCGGTCGCCCGGCGCTTCCAGGCCGCCTGCCACACCGCGTACTTCCGCCCGTACACCAACACCGACGTGGTGGGCTGTGAACTGGGCGGCGCGGTCAAGAACGTCATCGCGCTCGCCGTCGGCATCGCCACGGGAATGGGCCTGGGCGACAACGCCAAGGCGTCCCTGATCACCCGCGGTCTCGCCGAGACCACCCGGCTCGGCCTCGCCATGGGCGCCGACGCGCATACCTTCGCGGGCCTGGCCGGTATGGGCGACCTGGTCGCCACCTGCTCCTCGCCGCTGTCGCGCAACAACACCTTCGGCACCAACCTCGGCCGGGGCATGACGCTCCAGGAGACCATCGCGGTCACCAAGCAGACTGCCGAGGGCGTCAAGTCCTGCGAATCCGTGCTGGATCTGGCCCGCAGGCACGGTGTCGACATGCCGCTCACCGAGACGGTCGTGGAGATCGTCCACGAGGGCAAGCCGCCGATGGTCGCCCTCAAGGACCTGATGTCGCGCAGCGCCAAGTCCGAGCGGCACTGAAACCGTACGGAATGCGGCGGTCCGGCGCCGTTCGCCCGGGGGCCCGTGACGCGCGGCACCCGGGCGCGACGCCACCAACGGCCGCCGCAGCACTGACTCCGTGCCGGTCAGCAGGTACCCTCAACCCGATATGAGCAGCGAGACCTCCCACCACAAGCCCCGCGTCGCCGTCGTGTTCGGCGGCCGCAGCTCCGAGCACGCCATCTCCGTGCTCACGGCCGGCGCCGTGCTGCGCGCCATCGACCGTGAGAAGTACGACGTGCTGCCCATCGGCATCACCACGGACGGCCGCTGGGCGCTGACCGCCGACGATCCCGAGCGGATGGCCATCGCGGACCGGCAGCTGCCCACCGTGGCCGCGCTCGCCGAGTCCACCGAGGGCGCCGTGGTGCTCCCGGTCGACCCGACCAACCGCGAGGTCGTCTACAGCGAGCCGGGCTCGGTGCCCAAGGCGCTCGGCGAGGTCGACGTCGTCTTCCCCGTCCTGCACGGCCCCTACGGGGAGGACGGCACCCTCCAGGGGCTGCTGGAGCTCTCCGGGGTGCCCTACGTCGGTTCGGGCGTGCTCGCCTCCGCCGTCGGCCAGGACAAGGACTACATGAAGCGGGTGTTCACCTCCTTCGGGCTGCCGGTCGGCCCGTACGAGGTCATCCGCCCGCGGGAGTGGGAAGCGGATCCGGCGGCCGCCCGCCGGAAGATCGTGGACTTCGCCGCGGAGCACGGCTGGCCGCTCTTCGTGAAGCCCGCGCGGGCCGGCTCGTCCATGGGCATCACCAAGGTCAACGACCTCGGCGGCCTGGACGAGGCGATCGAGGAGGCCCGCCGCCACGACCCCAAGATCCTCGTCGAGTCGCTGCTGCGCGGCCGCGAGATCGAGTGCGGGGTGCTGGAGTTCGAGGACGGCCCGCGGGCCAGCGTGCCGGCCGAGATCCCGCCGGTCACCGCGCACGACTTCTACGACTTCGAGGCCAAGTACATCGACTCGGCCGCCGGGATCGTGCCCGCGCCGCTGACCGCCGAGCAGACCGCGAAGGTCCAGGAACTGGCGGTCGCGGCCTTCGACGCGGCGTCCTGCGAGGGCCTGGTGCGCGCGGACTTCTTCCTTCAGGACAACGGCGAGTTCGTGATCAACGAGATCAACACGCTGCCCGGATTCACGCCCATCTCGATGTACCCGCGGATGTGGCAGGAGAGCGGCGTGAGCTACCCGGAGCTGATCGACCGGCTCCTCCAGGCCGCGCTGCACCGCTCCACGGGGCTGCGCTGAGCCACGCCGGTTCCCGGGGCCGGTCCCGTCCAGCCCCGGCGGACCGGCGCCGGAACCCTAGACCCCTACGGGAACGGTCTTCTTCACGGCGTCCGCGAGGTCGGTGAGCGCATTGACCTCGGGGGCGTACTTCCCGGGCACGGTCACCTCGACATGAGCCTTGCGCAGCACGGTCGTGAAGCGGTACCCGTCGTCCTGCTTCTCGAAGAGCCAGCTGACCCCGTTGACTTCCGCCGCGTTGGCGGAGGGGTTGTAATGTTCACTCCCGTGCGTCAGGACGTCGGGCTTCGGTACCCCGCAGCGCAGTTTCACGGCAGGATCGCCCCACATGGCAGTGAAGTCGGAGACCGGCCGGGCGGTGGCCCGCTCCAGCCCGTCCACGGTCTGCGGCAACTGCGCGTGGAGCGCCGTGCAGTACCGCGCCGCCGCCCCCTTGGGGGAGGGGACGGCCACGTCCTCGGAAGGGGAGCAGCTCAGCGCGACGAACAGCACGGTGAGCGCGGTGAGGGCCAGGTGCCGTTGGCGTGCAGAGATCACCCGGCCGAGGATACGGGGAGCTAGAGATGCACGACCGGGCAGGTAAGGGTGCGGGTGATGCCGTCCACTTGCTGGACCTTCGCGACCACCATGCGGCCCAGCTCGTCGACGGTGCCGGCCTCGGCGCGCACGATGACGTCATAGGGCCCGGTCACGTCCTCGGCCTGAAGCACGCCGTGGATCTTGGAGATCACCTCAGCTACCGCCGAGGCCTTGCCGACCTCGGTCTGGATCAGGATGTAGGCCTGTACCACGGAACCTCCAGGGCGGCTACGAGGATCATGTGGGAAGAAGGGACGCCACGGTACCGCGTCACCGTGCGGAGCGGGGAGACCCGCGCGGTGAACTCGGCAAGTGCGGCACAGTCGTCAGCCACGTACGGACCGTCCGTACACATGGGAAGGGCAACAGCATGAAGGGCACCGTGGGCGAGCTGGGGGAGTTCGGGCTGATCAGGGAGCTCACCTCCCGGCTCACCTCCACCCCGGCCGTACGGATCGGGCCGGGTGACGACGCCGCGGTGGTCACCGCGCCGGACCGGAGGGTGGTCGCCAGCACCGACATCCTCCTGGAAGGCCGGCACTTCAGGCGCGACTGGTCCACCGCCTACGACGTCGGCCGCAAGGCCGCCGCGCAGAACCTCGCCGACATCGCGGCGATGGGCGCGGTGCCCACCGCGATCCTGCTCGGCCTGGTCGTCCCCGCGGACCTCCCCGCGACCTGGCCGACCGAGCTGATGGACGGGCTGCGCGACGAATGCCAGGTGGCGGGCGCCGCGGTGGTCGGCGGCGACGTCGTACGCGGCGAGACCATCACCGTCGCCATCACCGCGCTCGGCGATCTGCGCAATCAGGAGCCGGTCACCCGGGCCGGTGCCCAGCCCGGCGACGTGGTCGCGGTGACCGGTTGGCTCGGCTGGTCCGCCGCCGGGCACGCCGTCCTCTCCCGCGGCTTCCGCTCGCCGCGCGCCTTCGTGGAGGCCCACCGCCGCCCCGAGCCGCCGTACCACGCGGGCCCGGCGGCGGCCGGACTCGGCGCCACCGCCATGACCGACGTCAGCGACGGGCTGGTCGCCGACCTCGGGCACATCGCCGAGGCCAGCAAGGTCCGGATCGATCTGCGGTCCGCGGGCATCGACATCCCCACGCAGATGTCCGACATCGGCACCGCGGTCGGCGTGGACCCGATGCAGTGGGTGCTCAACGGCGGTGAAGATCACGCGATCGTGGCCACCTTCCCGCCCGATGTGAAGCTGCCCGCCCGGTGGAAGGTCATCGGCGAGGTGCTCCACCCCTCCGCGCTGCCCCAGGTGACGGTGGACGGCGCCCCGTGGGTGAAGGCCGGCTGGGACCACTTCGGCGACAACGGGGACGCCGACTAGTTCCGCGCGGGATACGGGCGGCCCCCTACGGGCGCCCGCAGGACCTCGGGGTGCCGCCGAGTAGATTCGGCGTATGCACCCACCTCCACGCGTCCTGACCGTCGCCGGCTCCGACTCCGGCGGCGGCGCGGGCATCCAGGCCGACCTGAAGACGATGCTGGCGCTCGGCACCCACGGTATGAGCGTGGTCACCGCCGTCACCGCGCAGAACTCCCTGGGCGTGCAGGGCGCGTGGGAGCTGCCCGCCGAGGCCGTACGGGCCCAGTTCCGCAGCGTCGTCGACGACATCGGCGTGCAGGCGGTGAAGACCGGCATGCTCTCCTCGGCCGAACTCGTCGAAACCGTCGCCGAGCTGCTCGCCGGACTGCGGGTCCCGGTCGTCATCGACCCCGTAGGGGTCTCCAAGCACGGCGATGCGCTGCTCGCCGCCAGTGCGCTGGACGCGGTCCGCGGCGCCCTGCTCCCCACGGCCACCGTCGCCACCCCCAACCTGGACGAGGTCGCCCAGCTGACCGGCGTACGGGTCGAGGGGGAGGCCGATATGCGGCGGGCGGCCGCCGCGATCCTGGACTTCGGGCCGCGCTGGGCGCTCATCAAGGGCGGCCATCTGACGGCCGGCGACGGGTCCGACAGCGCCGTCGATCTGCTCACCGACGGCACCGAGGAGCACTGGCTGCGCGCGCCCCGGCACGACAACCGGCACACCCACGGCACCGGCTGCACCCTCGCCGGCGCGCTTGCCGCGCAGCTCGCCAAGGGGGACACCGTCCCGCAGGCCGCCGCAGCGGCGAAGGACTACGTCACCGGCGCCCTCGCGGCCGGCTTCCGGCTCGGCGCGGGGATCGGCCCCGTGGACCACGGCTGGCGTATGCGCGGCGCGCACTGACCTTGCCCCGGCGGCGGCGCGGCCGGACGCCGCCGGGGTCCGCAGCTGTCCCCGGGAACGGCAGAAGCCGGCCCACCCGAAGGTGGACCGGCTTCCTAAGCAACCGGCTGGGCTGCGCTACGGCTAAGACGTCAGCGCGAGACCTTGCCGGCCTTGATGCACGAGGTGCAGGCGTTCAGCTTCTTAGGCGTGCGCCCGATCACTGCACGAACCGTCTGGATGTTGGGGTTCCAACGACGGTTGGTACGGCGATGCGAGTGCGAGACACTCTTGCCGAAGCCCGGCCCCTTGCCGCAGACGTCGCAGTTGGCAGCCACGGGTCACTCCAAAGACTTCAGATGCACTTACGGTGAAATCCCAACGAGCCGAGTGCATTGCCCGACCGGCACCGTCAGGAGAGGAATGGCCCGATTCTCATCGGGCAACCGGAGCAGCATACAACGACCGCTCCCGTAGAACGAAACTACCACGCACCTCCCGGCCCCCGCCCCGGCCGTCCCGCCGGAGCGCGGCTACTGTGCGGTGCATCCCGCGACCCAGGAGGACGACGTGCCGTACCCGCTCGACGCCGCCGCGGTCCGCTCCTGGTGCGGGCTGGCTCTGGAGGCGCTCGGACGGGAACGCGAGCGGATCGACGCCATCAACGTCTATCCGGTGGCCGACGGCGACACCGGCACCAACCTCTATCTGACGCTCGAATCGGCCGCCCGCGCGGTCGAGGCCGCCTTCGACGGGCACACCTCGGCCGGGACCGCACCCTGCCTCGCCGACGCGATCGGCGCCATGGCCCATGGCGCGCTCATCGGGGCGCGCGGCAACTCCGGCACGATCGTGGCGCAGCTGCTGCGCGGGATGACGGAGGTGCTGGCGGCCGGCGACGGTTCGGCCGACGCACTGCGGCAGGCGCTGCGCCGGGCCGCCGCATCGACGTACGAGGCTGTCGCCCACCCCGTGGAGGGCACCGTCCTGACGGTCGCGACCGCCGCCGCCGACGCCGCGGAGCGGGCCGCCGCCGCGGCCGCCGGGGCGGAGGCCGCCGAGGTCGCCCGCGCCGCCCACGAAGGTGCCCGTACCGCGCTCCAGGCCACCCCGGGGCAGCTCGCGGTCCTGGGCCGGGCCGGTGTGGTGGACGCCGGCGGCTGCGGCCTGGTGGCACTGCTCGGGGCGCTCGCCGACGCGCTGTCCGGGGAGGTCTCGGCGACACCGGTCGCCGTACGGGCCGACGCCCCGCTGCCCGAGGCGGCCGGCTGCGAGGTCGCGGACCGGGCGGCCGCGAACGGCCGCGGTGGCCCGGAGGGGCCCGCCTTCGAGGTGATCTACTTGCTGGAGGCCGGGGACGCGGCGGTGGCGCGGCTGCGGACCCGGCTCGACGGGCTCGGCGACTCCCTGGTGGTGGTCGGCGGGGACGGCCTGTGGAACGTCCATGTCCATGTCGACGACGCGGGCGCCGCGGTGGAGGCCGGCATCGAGGCGGGCCGCCCGTACCGGGTCCGCATCACACACTTCGGCGGTGTCACCCGCGCCAAGGAGCCCGCCATGACGGCGCGGGCCGTGGTCGCGGTGGTACCGGGGCCCGGACTCGCCGGACTCTGCGCCGAGGCCGGCGCGACACCCGTCGCCGTACGCCCCGGAGAGCCGCCCGCCAGCGGCGAACTGGTGCAGGCGATCCGGCAGGCGCACGCCCGTGAGGTGATGCTGCTGCCGAACGACGCCGACCTGCGGCACACCGCGGCGGCCGCCGCCGAACAGGCCCGCACCGAAGGCGTACGGGTCGCGCTCATCCCCACCCGCTCCGCCGTGCAGGGGATCGCGGCGCTGGCCGTGCACGAACCGGGCCGCAGCTTCGACGAGGACGTGGTCGCGATGACCGCGGCCGCGGGCGCCACCCGCTACGCCGAGCTGGCGGTCGCCGAGCGGCAGTCGTGGACGATGGCCGGGGTCTGCCAGGCCGGGGACGTGCTCGGCCTGATCGACGGCGATGTCGTGGTGATCGGCTCCGACCTCACCCGTATCGCGACGGCCGTGCTCGACCGGATGCTGTCCGCGGGCGGCGAGATGGTCACCCTGGTCCTCGGCGCGGACGCCCCCGACGGGCTCGCCGAGCGGCTGGAGCGGCATGTGCGGGCGCGCCATCTCGCCGTGGACACGGTCGTCTACGAAGGCGGCCAGCACGCGGCGCCGCTGCTCATCGGCGTGGAGTGAGCGCACCGGACCGGTGAGTGAACCGCGATTGTCACAGGCGTGGTGTGCAATGGATGCGTGGCAGCGCTCGACGAACCCCTGAAGAAAATCCTCGGTGGCACCACCGCAAAGGTGCTGGCCGAGCATCTGGACCTGCATACGGTCGGCGACCTGTTGCACCACTATCCGCGCCGCTATGCCGAGCGCGGCGAACTGACCCGCCTCGCCGACCTCCCGCTGGACGAGCACGTCACCGTCGTCGCGCAGGTCGCGGACGCCCGGGTGCTGAAATTCAACGGCGGCCGGGGCCAGCGCCTCGAAGTGACGCTCACCGACGGCAGCGGCCGGCTGCGGCTGGTCTTCTTCGGCAAGGGCATTCACAAGCCCCACAAGGACCTGCTCCCGGGGCGCCGCGCGATGTTCGCCGGCAAGGTGTCCGTCTTCAACCACAAACTCCAGCTCGCCCACCCTGAGTACGAGCTCCTCGACCGCACGGCCGACGACGAGGGCGCCGACGCGGTCAGCGCCTTCGCCAATCAGCTCATGCCGATCTACCCGGCCTGCCAGCAGATGGCGTCCTGGAAGATCGCCAAGGCGGTCGACGCGGTGCTGCCCAGTGCGCAGGACGCCGTAGACCCGCTGCCGGAGGCGCTGCGCGACGGCCGGGCGCTGGTCCCGCTCACCGAGGCGCTGCTGAAGATCCACCGGCCGGCCACCAAGGCCGATATCGCCGATGCGCGGTCCCGGCTGAAGTGGGACGAGGCGTTCGTCCTCCAGGTCGCGCTGGCCCGGCGCCGCCGCGCCGAGACCCAACTCCCCGCCGTGGCAAGGAGGTTGGTCAAGGACGGCATCCTCGGCGCGTTCGACGCCAAGCTGCCCTTCACCCTCACCGACGGCCAGCAGAAGGTCAGCCGGGAGATCTTCGACGACCTGGCGACCGAGCACCCCATGCACCGCCTCCTCCAGGGCGAGGTGGGCTCCGGCAAGGCGCAGCCGCTGGACGCCCTCGTGCTGACGCCGCGCGGCTTCCGCCCCATGGGGGAGATGACCGTCGGCACCGAAGTGGTGGTGCCCAGCGGTGACCTCGCCGTGGTGGACGGCGTCTTCCCGCAGGGGGAGCGGGAGGTGTGGCGCCTCGTGCTGTCCGACGGGAGCACCGTCGAGTGCGATGACGAGCATCTGTGGATCGCCGGGACCCGCGGTGCGGCGGAGCGGGTGCTGACGACGCGTGAACTGCGGGGTGATCTGCTGCGGGCCGACGGCCGCCCCAAGTGGTCCATCCCCCCGGCCACACCGGTGGATCTGGACGGCGGCGAGGCCCGGCCGCTCGCCCCCTACGAGCTGGGGCGGGCACTCGGCGACGGCGGCGGCGCCCGCCCGGCGGACCGGGTCCCGGACGCCTACCGCAACGCCCCCCTCAAGGACCGGCTGGCCGTGGTGCAGGGCCTGATGGACGCCGGCGGCAGGCCCGCGGGGGGCGCCGCGGTGTACCGCGCGCCGGCCGCTCCGCTGGCCGGTGACCTGGCCTGGCTGGTGCGCTCCCTGGGCGGCCGTGCCCAGCTCCACCCCGTACGGGACGGCGCGTACGACGTCTCGGTGGCGCTGCCGGACGCCTATCCGCCCTTCCGCGACCGGGCCCCCGGGCGTGCGGTGCCGGGCGGGTCCGACGGTCACCCGGAGGGCGGCCCCGGCTTCCGCCGCACCATCGAGGCCATCGAGTACGTCGGCCGCAAACCCGTCCAGTGCATCAGCGTCCGGCATCCCGGCCACGCCTATGTGACCGACCACTTCACCGTCACGCACAACACCATGGTCGCGCTGCGCGCCATGCTCGGTGTGGTCGACAGCGGCGGCCAGGCCGCGATGCTGGCGCCGACCGAGGTCCTGGCCCAGCAGCACCACCGCTCGATCACCGAGATGATGGGGGAGCTGGCCGAGGGCGGGATGCTCGGCGGCGCGGAGCGGGGCACCAAGGTGGTGTTGCTGACCGGCTCCATGGGCGCCGCGGCGCGCCGCCAGGCGCTGCTCGATCTCGTCACCGGCGAGGCCGGGATCGTCGTCGGCACCCATGCCCTGATCGAGGACAAGGTGCAGTTCCATGACCTGGGGCTGGTCGTCGTCGACGAACAGCACCGCTTCGGCGTCGAGCAGCGGGACGCCCTGCGCAACAAGGGCAAACAGTCACCGCATCTGCTGGTGATGACGGCGACCCCGATTCCGCGCACGGTCGCCATGACCGTTTTCGGCGATCTGGAGACCTCCGTCCTGGACCAGCTCCCCGCCGGACGCTCGCCGATCGCCAGCCATGTGGTGCCCGCCAAGGACAAGCCGCATTTCCTGGCGCGCGCCTGGGAGCGGGTCCGCGAAGAGGTGGCGGCCGGGCACCAGGGCTATGTGGTCTGCCCCCGGATCGGCGACGAGGAGGACCCGCCCAAGGGGGCGAAGAAGGGCGCGGCCGGTGCCAAGGGCGCGGCGGCCAAGGAGAGTTCACCGGAGGACGTGGCGGAGAAGCGGCCGCCGCTCGCGGTGCTCGACATCGCCGACCAGCTCACCACGGGCCCGCTCGACGGCCTGCGGGTGGCGGTGCTGCACGGCCGGATGGCGCCGGACGACAAGGACGACGTGATGCGCCGGTTCGCGGCCGGTGAGCTGGATGTGCTGGTCGCGACGACCGTCATCGAAGTGGGCGTGAACGTCCCGAACGCCACCGCCATGGTGATCATGGACGCGGACCGCTTCGGCGTCTCCCAGCTGCACCAGCTGCGCGGCCGGGTCGGCCGTGGCGCGGCCCCCGGCCTGTGCCTGCTGGTCAGCGAGATGCCCGAGGCCAGCCCGGCCCGCGCCCGGCTCGCCGCCGTGGCCGGCACCCTCGACGGCTTCGAACTCTCCCGTATCGACCTGGAACAGCGCCGTGAGGGCGATGTCCTCGGCCAGGCGCAGTCCGGCGTCCGCTCCTCGCTGCGGATGCTCGCGGTCATCGACGACGAGGAAGTGATCGCGGCCGCCCGCGACGAGGCCACCGAACTCGTCGCCGCCGACCCCGAGCTGGCCGGCTATCCGGAGCTGCGGATCGCCCTGTCCGCCCTGCTGGACGACGAACGGGAGCAGTATCTGGACAAGGGATGAGCACCGTGGCGGCGACGGGAGGGACGCGGCGGACGGGCCCGGCGGCCCGCCGCGGGTGAGATCGATCACCGCCCGCCGTGCTCCCCGGAGGCTCCGGCCGGGCATCGGCCGTCGGCTGACGGAATATCGTGGAGGTGCGGAGCCTGCCCGGCTCCCGCTCAGTACACCGACCACGCGCAACGTAAGGACGGGCCCATGACCCGCGTGATCGCCGGTACGGCCGGCGGCCGCCGCCTGGCCGTACCACCGGGAAACGGCACCCGCCCCACCTCCGACCGTGCGCGCGAGGGCATGTTCTCCACCTGGGAGTCGCTCGACGGGCCGCTGGCCGGAGCCCGGGTGCTCGATCTGTACGGCGGCTCCGGCGCGGTCGGCCTGGAGGCCCTCTCGCGCGGTGCCGCGCATGTCCTGCTGGTCGAGGCCGATGCCCGCGCCGTCCGCACGATCCGGGACAACGTCCGTACTGTCGGCCTCCCCGGCGTCGAGGTCCGGGCCGGCAAGGCCGAGCAGACCGCCGCCGCACCGCCTCCGGGCGAGCCGTACGACATCGCCTTCCTGGACCCGCCCTACGTGGTCACCGACGCGGAACTCTGCGAGATCCTGCTCACACTCCGTGGTCAGGGCTGGTTTGCGGAGCAGGCACTCGTCACCGTGGAACGCAGCACCAGAGGCGGCACGTTCCCATGGCCGGACGGATTTGAAGCGATCAAGGCCCGTCGCTACGGCGAAGGGACGCTTTGGTACGGTCGCGCCGCTTCGACGTCCGCCGAATCGACGTCAGCAAGCGTGTCATGACCGGATCGGAGAGCGAGGAGACCGAGTTGCGCCGCGCCGTCTGTCCGGGGTCGTTCGACCCCATCACCAACGGGCACCTGGACATCATCGCCCGTGCCTCCAAGCTGTACGACGTGGTCCATGTCGCCGTGATGATCAACCAGTCCAAGCAGGGGCTGTTCACGGTCGACGAGCGGATCGACCTGATCCGCCGGGCCACCGCCCAGTACGGCAACGTGGAGGTCGAGGCCTTCCACGGCCTGCTCGTCGACTTCTGCAAGCAGCGCGACATCCCCGCGATCGTCAAGGGGCTGCGGGCCGTCAGCGACTTCGACTACGAGCTCCAGATGGCCCAGATGAACAACGGCCTGTCCGGTGTGGAGACGCTCTTCGTCCCCACCAACCCGACCTACAGCTTCCTCTCCTCCAGCCTTGTGAAGGAGGTCGCCGCCTGGGGCGGCGATGTCTCCCACCTGGTCCCGCCGTTCGTCCTCGAAGCCCTCACCGAGCGCCTGCGCAAGAAGGACTGAGCACCCCGCCCGGCGCACCGCGCGCGAAGCCGCACTGACGGTGCGTCGGCCGGTGTCGGGCGGAGGGCCGGTGGACGTACAGTCGTCCCGTTCCCGTCGTTCAAAACCCTTCAGAGAGTGGCGAGTCCAAGGTGGACGTGCAGAAGAAGCTCGACGACATCGTCGCGACCGTCGGCGGTGCCCGGTCCATGCCCATGTCGGCCTCGTGCGTGGTCAACCGCGCCGAGCTGCTCGCCCTGCTGGAAGAGGTGCGCGCGGCGCTGCCGGGCTCCCTCGCCCAGGCACAGGAGCTGATCGGCGGACGGGAGCAGATGGTCGAGCAGGCGCGGGCGGAAGCGGAGCGGATCATCGAGACCGCGCACGCCCAGCGCGGCTCGCTGATCTCCGACACCGAGGTCGCCCGGCAGTCCCAGGAGGAGGCGGACCGGATCCTGGCGGACGCCCGCCGGGAGGCGGAGGAGATCCGCGCCGAGGCCGACGACTACGTCGACAGCAAGCTCGCCAACTTCGAGGTCGTGCTCACCAAGACCATCGGTTCCGTCGACCGCGGCCGCGAGAAGCTGCTCGGCCGTGGCCCGGGGCTCGACGAGCAGGGCTACGTGGACACCGAGGCCCCGGAGCGCAGTGGCGACCCGGAGACCCTCAAGCAGCGCGCGGACGCCTATGTGGACGCCAAGTTCGGGGCGTTCCAGGCCGTGCTGACCAAGACGCTGGAGGCCGTCGGCCGGGGCCGCGACAAGCTCCAAGGCGCCCGTGCGATCGATGAGCTGGCGATCCACATGGCGGCGCAGGGCGATGCGCAGTCCGGCCCGCAGGCCGACGCCGACTACCTGGCCGGCCTGGCGGACATCGCCGCCGAGCAGCCCCCGCAGCCGCCCCAGGCGCCCCCGATGCCCCAGACACAACCCCAGCAGCAGCCCCAGGAGCATCAGCAGCCCCTCCAGCCCCAGCTTCAGCAGCAGGGCTACTACACCGACCCCGCGGCCTACCCGCAGCAGGACGTCTACGGCTATCAGCAGCCACAGCAGGCGGCGTACGCCCAGGATCCCCAGCAGCAGAACGCGTACGGCTACGACTGGCAGCAGCAGGCCCAGCAGCAGGGCTACGACCCGCATGCGTACCTCCAGCAGCAGGTGCCCCAGCAGCCCCAGCACGCCCCGCACGGCCACGCCCATCAGCCGGGCGCGCTGGACGAGACCAGCCTCTTCGACACCAGCATGATCGACCTGGACCAGCTCCGGGCGTACGAGGAGGGGCGCCAGTAGGCGCTCCCGCCCGCGGGACCGGAGGGACGGCCGGGAGCGGATTGGGCCTATCGGGGCCCTTCCAGTATCCTGGCTCTTCGGTCGCGCGTATATCCGCGATCTCTGCTGCCCGAATCCCGCATCGCTGGAATGCGGGCGGCGCGTAAACCCCGTAGAAAGCAGGAAGCCATCAACGCCCGCCTCGACCACCGTTCCCCTCTCGTGTTCGACACACGCGAGCTGGGGCGGCGTCCCGGTGCGCTCAAGAGGGTCTCCCGCTCCGTCGAGGCTCCCCGGGACCTCGGCAATGAGGTCATCGGCGTGCTTGAGGGCGCACCGATCGAGCTCGAACTCCGCCTGGAGTCGGTCATGGACGGGGTGCTTGTCACAGGCACCGGCCGTGCAACCGTCAAGGGGGAGTGCGTAAGGTGTCTGGAGCCGCTGGAGCGACAGCTCGACGCGGACTTCCAGGAGATGTTCGCCTACCCCGACGCCGACGCCCGGGTCCATGAGGACGCCGGCGACGACGCCGAGGACGAGGAGGACACCCTCTTCCTCGAGGACGACCTGTTCGACCTCGAACCCGTGCTGCGTGATGCGGTGGTGCTTGCACTGCCGATGCAGCCGGTGTGCCAGGACGACTGCCCCGGCCTGTGCTCCGACTGCGGAGTGCGGCTGGCGGACGACCCGGACCACCACCACGACGCCGTCGACATCCGTTGGGCGGCACTGCAGGGACTCGCCGGGACCGTCAAGGACGGCGAGAAGGACAACATGGGCGGCGCCGAAGCGGGCGTCGACGAGAAGCAGGAGAAGTAGCCGTGGCTGTTCCGAAGCGGAAGATGTCGCGCAGCAACACGCGCCACCGCCGGTCGCAGTGGAAGGCTGCGGTCCCCACCCTGGTGGCGTGCGAGCGCTGCCACGAGCCGAAGCTGCAGCACATCGCGTGCCCGAGCTGCGGCACCTACAACAAGCGCCAGGTCCTCGAGGTCTGAGCGGCTGGTGACAGGCTCCATGTCAGACGCCAATTCGACTTCCCGCAAACGCGGGGATGAACCGACTCCGGCGGACACAGCCTCGTCGCACACGCTTCTGGAAGGGCGGCTCGGGTATCAGCTCGAGTCCGCCCTTCTGGTGCGTGCGCTGACGCACCGCTCGTACGCATACGAGAACGGCGGTCTGCCCACCAACGAGCGGCTCGAATTCCTCGGGGATTCGGTGCTCGGCCTGGTGGTCACGGACACGCTGTACCGGATCCACCCCGATCTCCCGGAAGGCCAGCTGGCCAAGCTCCGGGCCGCGGTGGTCAACTCGCGTGCGCTTGCCGAGGTGGGCCGCGGCCTCGACCTCGGTGCCTTCATCCGCCTCGGACGGGGCGAAGAGGGTACGGGCGGCCGGGACAAGGCCTCCATCCTCGCCGACACCCTTGAAGCGGTGATCGGCGCGGTCTACCTCGACCAGGGCCTCGACGCGGCCGGCGAGCTGGTGCACCGGCTCTTCGACCCGCTCATCGAGAAGTCCTCCAGCCTGGGCGCAGGCCTGGACTGGAAGACCAGCCTCCAGGAACTCACCGCGACCGAAGGCCTCGGCGTTCCGGAGTACCTGGTCACCGAGACCGGCCCCGATCACGAGAAGACCTTTACTGCTGCCGCCCGCGTCGGTGGTGTCTCGTACGGCACCGGCACCGGCCGCAGCAAGAAGGAAGCCGAGCAGCAGGCGGCCGAGTCCGCGTGGCGTGCGATTCGCGCCGCGGCGGACGAGGCGGCCAAGGCGGCCTCCTCCGGCGACGGTGCGTCGCCGGCAGCCGAGGATTCGGCTCCGGCCTCCGGCGACGGTTCGTCGTCGGCACACTGAAGCACTGATTCTGACCCCGCCCGGGGCGACCGCGTGTCGCTCCGGACGGGGTCAGAGCTCTTTCGTCCCACCGTCGTTCCCAAGGAGCCCTTCGTGCCCGAGCTGCCCGAGGTCGAGGTCGTACGCCGCGGACTGGAGCGCTGGGTCAGCGGCCGCACGATCGACGCCGTCGAGGTGCGGCATCCGCGTGCGATCCGCCGGCACACGGCCGGGGCGGCCGATTTCGCGGCCCGGCTCAAGGGACTGCGCCTCGGCACGGCGCGTCGGCGCGGCAAGTACCTCTGGATTCCGGTGACCGGCGGCGGTCCGGCCGCCCAGACCGCGGCGGAGGGCATCCCCCCGATGATCACCCCGTCCGTCACCCACGGGCTGGCGATCCTCGCCCACCTCGGCATGAGCGGCCAGCTGCTGGTCCAGCCGCAGGAGGCCCCCGACGAGAAGCACCTGCGCATCCGCGTCCGCTTCGCCGACGCCGTGGACACCGAACTCCGCTTCGTCGACCAGCGCACCTTCGGCGGCCTCTCGCTGCACGACACCGTCCCCGGCGACGCCGACCTGCTGCCCGACGTCATCGCCCATATCGCCCGGGACCCGCTCGATCCCGCCTTCGACGACGCCGCCTTCCACGACGCGCTGCGTCGCCGCCGGACCACCGTCAAGCGCGCGCTGCTCGACCAGACGCTGATCAGTGGCGTCGGCAACATCTACGCGGACGAGGCACTGTGGCGCAGCAAGCTCCACTACGAGCGGCCGACCGCCACCTTCACCCGGCCGCGCACCGCCGAGCTGCTCGGCCACGTACGGGACGTGATGAACGCCGCGCTCGCGGTCGGCGGCACCAGCTTCGACAGCCTCTATGTCAACGTCAACGGGGAGTCCGGCTACTTCGAGCGCTCGCTGGACGCCTACGGCCGCGAGGACGAGCCCTGCCGCCGCTGCGGTACCCCGATCCGTCGCCGTCCCTGGATGAACCGCTCCAGCTACTTCTGCCCCCGCTGCCAGCGGCCGCCGCGCGCCTGAGCGCCGGCCTGCGGCCCGTGCGTCGGCTCAGCTGTCGGTGCGCTGGGCGTCGTACTGCTCGCGGGCCTGCATGACCTGCGGCATCCGGTCCTCCACCAGGTCGATCAGCATCCGCAGCTGACGGGCGACCTGGTCGCCCATCGGCGTCAGCGCGTAATCCACCCGGGGCGGGTTGGTCTGCTGTGCCTCGCGGTGCACCAGTCCGTCCCGCTCCAGTGCGTGCAGGGTCTGCGCCAGCATCTTCTCGCTCACCCCGGCCACCCGGCGGCGCAGTTCGTTGAAGCGGAAGGTGCCGTCGAGCAGGGCGCCGAGGGTCAGGCTGCCCCATCGGTCGGTGATGTGCCGGAGCGCGTCGCGGGACGGGCAGTCGCGCGCGAAGACGTTGTAGGCCAGGTCGTCCGTACAGCCGGGGGTGGGCTCCCCGTCCGTCTCGCCAGTGGTGTCGGTCGCCATGGGGGACACCCTACCCCCGCGCAGCGCTAACCAACGGGTTGCGCTTTCTAAAAGTTAGTGCTTCTCTTTTCCTCATCGCAGCCCGACGTTCCCGGGTGCCGGCCGTCCCGGCATGCCGCGACCCCTGAGGAGAATCCACCGTGACCACGCCTGCTCTGCCCGCCCCCGTCGTCTCGCTCGCCTACCACTCCGGCTTCGGCCACACCGCCGTCCTGGCCGAGGCCGTCCGGGCCGCCGCCACCGAGGCCGGTGCCACCGTTCACCTGATCAAGGTCGACGAGATCACCGAGGCCCAGTGGGCGCAGCTCGACGCCTCCGACGCGATCGTCTTCGGCTCGCCGACGTACATGGGCACGGCCTCCGGCGCCTTCCACACCTTCGCCGAGGCGAGCTCCAAGCGCTGGGCCACCCGCGCCTGGCAGGACAAGCTCGCCGCCGGCTTCACCAACTCCGCCTCCAAGAGCGGCGACAAGCTGCACACCCTCCAGTTCTTCACGGTGCTCGCCGCCCAGCACGGGATGACCTGGGTCAGCCTCAACCTGCTCCCCGGCTGGAACTCCTCCACCGCGTCCGAGAATGACCTCAACCGGCTGGGCTTCTTCCTGGGCGCCGCCGCCCAGTCCCCCAACGACCAGGGCGCCGAGGGCGTCCACAAGGCCGATATCGCCACCGCCGAGCACCTCGGACGGCGGATCGCCGAGCAGGCCCGCATCGTCGTCGCGGGCCGCGCGGCACTCGCCGCCTGACCGGCACACCGCCGGCCGTAGCGGCCCGGTACGCGAAACGCCCGCGCCGCCCCGTGACCGGTCACGGGGCGGCGCGGGCGTTCGTCCGGCCGCGGTGGTGTCACCGCGGGGCGGGCTGCCTCAGAAGCCGAAATCCTGGGTCCACCACGGGCCGCCGGCCCCGAAGTGGGCGCCGACGCCGAGGGTCTTGTACTCGCAGTTGAGGATGTTGGCGCGGTGGCCGGGGCTGTTCATCCAGGAGTCCATGACGGACTGCGCGTTGGCCTGGCCGCGGGCTATGTTCTCGCCGCCGAGGCCGTCGACGCCCGCGTCCTCGGCCCGGTCCCAGGGCGTGTCGCCGTCCGGGTCCGTGTGGTCGAAGAAGCCCCGCCGGGCCATGTCGTCACTGAAATCCTGGGCGAGACCGGCCAATTCCGTGTCCGCCGTCACGGGCGAGCACCCGGCCTGGGCGCGCTCCTGATTGACCAGCGACAGGACCTGGGACTCCGCGGACGACTGGGCGTCGGGGGTCTTCGCTGCCGCCACGCTGCGCTCGGGCGCCGGGGAGGCGGGCCGTTCGACGGGCTTGGCCGACCGGTGCGAACCGGTCGCCCCGGTGGGTGATTTGGACGGCTGGTGCGGGGCGGGTGACACCGGCCGGGTGGCGCTGCGGGAAGGGCGCCCGCTCTCGGGGGCCTTGGTACGGGCTCCGCCGCGGCTCGCCTCCTGGGTGGCGCGGTCGGTCGGCGTGGCCGAGGCCCCGCCCATCGCCTCGGTGGCCTCCGGCAGCGCACCGGCCCGGACCCGGTCGCCCTGCTCGCCGTCCGCACCCCCGTCGAACTGGCCGTGGCCGGGGATCAGTCCGGAGGCGACCGCCACGGCTCCCATCGCCACCATCGCGGAGGCGCCGAGCAGTCCGGTGCGGACGGGGGCCCTGCCGCTGCCGCGCGCCGCGCGATGTCCGCGCTGCCGCGTCGTGGCCGCCGCGCCCGGCCGTTCGGCCGTCGGAGCGTCAACAGGCCCCGCACCGGCGGAGTCGGGGGCAGGGGGAGCAGAGCGTCGATGGCGGCCCATCCGCTGTCTTCCTTCCACCGGCGCACGCACCGGCTCCACCGGAGCGGCTACGCCGCACCGCTTTCCTGGCGTCCAGATGACTCACCCATAAGAGTGAGCCTCGCTGTCGGGGGACTGTACGCCATGGCCTAAGAGGCAGATGTGACCACTGAGCAATTGGCCGGTTAGCGTGCACACATGAATGAAGCTGTCCGAGTGACCGCCTGGGTGCGTGGTCAGGTCCAGGGCGTCGGGTTCCGCTGGTTCACCCGGGCCAACGCCCTTCGCATTGGCGAACTCGCGGGATTTGCCGTCAATCTGGGTGACGGCCGCGTCCAGGTGGTCGCCGAGGGCCCGAAGGAGCACTGCGATCAGTTGCTCGACTGGCTCCGCACCGGAGACACGCCCGGGCGGGTCGACGGAGTCACTGAGATCTGGGACACGCCCCGCGGCGGTTACGACGGCTTCGAGATCCGCTGATCCGGCTCGCCGGAACCGTCCGTACGGCCGTCCTGAGCGATCTTGCGGATGCGTCTTTGTGAGCTGCTTACGGGAGATAAGGCCTGGTGGTTGCCAACTCGGCCGACCCGTGCAAGGCTGCCGCTGTACGGATGATCTCCACGCCCCGGCGGGACCTTTCTGGGGAGTCGGCGCAGTGCCTTCACGGCCGCGCACTCTCAGGTGCCCGAGGATACGGGGTGTGATCGTGTTGACCGTCAAACCGTTTGGTGAGACTCTGGAATCCCCGCGCACCTTAGCTGTTTGGCATTGACTGCACCAGAGAATGACAAGCACCGCGGGTGCGAATCCCTCACGACCCACACCGCTTCGGTCGGTCACTCATTGTGGAGGACCATCCATCATGGCAAAGGCGCTTCTCGGTTACGTCGGCGGCTCCGACCCCCGAGTCCTCTCCGAGATGCGACGGCTTCAGCAGCGCGTCCAAGACCTTGAATCCGAACTTATTCGGATGCAGGCCGAAAACGACATGCTGTCCGCTGCCGCACGTCGCGACGACTCGATGCTCGACATCGACGTACCCCAGGCGGAGCCCGCGCTCACCTGACCCCGACCTCAGGGCCGGTAGGGCTGCTCGCCAGCCGCTTGAGGCACCGCTTTCTTCAAGATCTGCAAGGGACGCTTCGGCGTCCCTTCGTCGTTTCCGCCTTTTCGTACTGCGGCCTTTTCCGCGAACCACCTGGTCACTTCAGCCTTGACGGCCCTCCCTTACCGCATGATGTGCCCTGCGCTTTCGGCAGTGAAACCGAAAATGAACGGCGCGGTATACCCGGGGGCCGTACGGGGCCGGGGAGCGCCCCGGAATGTTGGGGTCACCCGCCTGGGAACGGCCGGTAGAGTCCCACGGCGTGCATCTCAAGAGTTTGACCCTGCGAGGTTTCAAGTCCTTCGCCTCCGCAACGACGCTGCGCTTCGAGCCGGGCATCACCTGTGTCGTGGGCCCCAACGGCTCGGGCAAGTCCAACGTCGTGGACGCGCTGTCCTGGGTCATGGGCGAGCAGGGCGCCAAGTCGCTGCGCGGCGGGAAGATGGAGGACGTGATCTTCGCCGGGACGACCGGGCGGCTGCCGCTCGGCCGCGCCGAGGTCTCGCTCACCATCGACAATTCCGACGGTGCACTGCCGATCGAGTACGCCGAAGTCACCCTCACCCGGATCATGTTCCGCAATGGCGGCAGCGAATACCAGATCAACGGTGACACCTGCCGGCTGCTGGACATCCAGGAATTGCTCTCCGATTCCGGTATCGGCCGGGAGATGCATGTCATCGTCGGGCAGGGCCAGCTCGACTCCGTACTGCATGCCGACCCGATGGGGCGCCGGGCCTTCATCGAGGAAGCGGCCGGCGTCCTCAAGCACCGCAAGCGCAAGGAGAAGGCGCTGCGGAAGCTGGAGGCGATGAAGGCCAATCTCGCCCGGGTCCAGGATCTGACCGATGAGCTGCGGCGCCAGCTCAAGCCGCTGGGGCGGCAGGCCGCGGTCGCCCGGCGCGCCGCCGTCATCCAGGCGGACCTGCGCGACGCCCGGCTGCGGCTGCTCGCCGACGACCTCGTCACGCTGCGCCGGGCCCTGCGCGCCGAGATCGCGGACGAGGCGGCGCTCAAGGAACGCAAGCAGACCGCCGAGGACCGGCTGCGCAGCGCCCAGCAGCGGGAGGCGGCGCTGGAGGAGGAGGTCCGTACGCTGACGCCGCGGGTGCAGCGTGCGCAGCAGACCTGGTACGAGCTGTCGCAGCTCGCGGAGCGCGTACGCGGCACGATCTCGCTGGCCGAGGCGCGGGTGAAGAGCGCCACGGCGGCGCCGCCGGAGGAGCGGCACGGGCGGGACCCCGAGGACATGGAGCGGGAAGCGGCCCGGATCCGCGAGCAGGAGGCGGAGTTGACCGCCGCGCTGGAGGCGGCGAGCCGGGCCCTGGAGGACACCGTCGAACACCGTGCCGGACTGGAGCGGCAGTTGGCGGACGAGGAGCGGCGGCTGCGGGACGTGGCCCGCGCCATCGCCGACCGCCGGGAGGGGCTGGCCCGGCTGAGCGGGCAGGTCACCGCCGCCCGGGGGCGGGCCGCCTCGGCGCAGGCGGAGATCGGCCGGCTCGCCGAGGCCAGGGACGCCGCCCGGAGCCGGGCGGAGACCGCCCAGGAGGAGTACGAGCAGCTCAGGGCCGAGGTCGACGGGCTGGACGCGGACGACGAGGAGATCGCGGAGCGGCACGAGGCGGCCCGCCGGGAGCTGGCGGAGACGGAGACCGCGCTGACCGCCGCGCGCGAGGCGCTGACCGCGGCCGAGCGCGAACGGGCCGCGACCGCCGCCCGGCACGACGCGCTGGCGCTCGGGCTGCGCCGTAAGGACGGCACCGGAGCTCTGCTGGCCGCCGCGGACCGGCTCACCGGACTGCTCGGCCCGGCGGCGGAACTGCTGACCGTCACCCCCGGCTTCGAGATCCCGGTGGCGGCGGCGCTCGGCGCGGCCGCGGACGCCGTCGCCGTCACCGGCCCGGCCACCGCCGCCGAGGCCATCCGGCTGCTGCGGAAGCAGGACGCGGGGCGGGCGGCGATGGTGCTGGGGGGAATCGGGGGCCGGAGCGGGACGGGACGGGTGCCCGCGCCCGCACGGGCGGTGGAGGCGACGGAGGGCGGGGGAGCCGCGGAGGCCGTGGGGGCTGTTGATGTTGCTGAGGGGACGGTGTGGAGTGGGGGCGCCGGTGCCTTCGGCGCTGGTCAGGTCGCCGGTGCTGCCGGGCCTCACGGGGCTGAGCCGGTTCGTGGGACCGGTGGGGCCGATGGTCTCGGGGGAGCGACCGAGGGGGCCGTGGTCGAGGTCTGTGCGGGGGCGGCCGGGGCGGCGGGTGCGCCCGAGGCGGCCGGGCACCGTGTTCCCGGGCCGCGTGCCGAGCCCGTACCGGCGGCGGAACTGGTCCGGGGGCCCGCGGAATTGACCGCGGCCGTGGCCCGGTTGCTGCGGGATGTCGTGGTGGTCGGGACGCTGGAGGACGCCGAGGACCTGGTGGCCGCGCGGCCGGAGCTGATGGCCGTGACCGGTGAGGGCGATCTGCTCGGGGCGCATTTCGCCCAGGGCGGCTCCGCCGGTGCGCCGAGTCTGCTGGAGGTACAGGCCTCCGTCGACGAGGCGGCGGCCGAGCTGGAGGAACTGGCGGCGCGCTGCGCGGAGCTGGCGGAGGCCCAGCGGGCCGCGGCGGAGCGCCGTACGGCGGGTGCCGCGCTGGTCGAGGAGTTGGCCGAGCGCCGGCGGGCGGCGGACCGGGAGAAGTCGAAGGTCGCCGGGGACCTGGGCCGGCTCGGCGGGCAGGCGCGGGCGGCCGCGGGCGAGGCCGAGCGCTGCGAGGCGGCGGCGGCCAAGGCCGAGGAGGCGCTGCTGCGGGCGACCGAGGAGGCCGAGGAGCTGGCCGAGCGGCTCGCGGTGGCCGAGGAGGACTCGGGCGTCGGCGACGAGGAGCCGGACACCTCCGTACGGGACCGGCTGGCGGCCGACGGAGCCAATGCGCGGCAGACCGAGATGGAGGCCCGGCTCCAGGCGCGGACGCACGAGGAGCGGGTGAAGGCGCTCGCCGGGCGGGCGGACGGGCTGGACCGGGGCGCGCGGGCCGAGCGCGAGGCGCGGGCGCGGGCCGAGCGGCGGCGCGCCCGGCTCCGGCACGAGGCGGCGGTGGCCGGGGCGGTCGCCGCCGGTGCCCGGCAGCTGCTGGCGCATATCGAGGTGTCGGCCGTACGGGCCGAGGAGGAGCGGGGCGCCGCGGACCGGGCCAAGGCCGAGCGGGAGCAGGCGCTGGTGGCCGCGCGCAACCAGGGCCGGGAGCTGAAGTCCGAGCTGGACAAGCTGACGGACTCGATGCACCGCGGTGAGGTGCTGGGCGCGGAGAAGCGGCTGCGGATCGAGCAGCTGGAGAGCAAGGCGCTGGAGGAGCTGGGGGTGGAGCCGGCCGGGCTGATGTCCGAGTACGGCCCCGAGCAGCCGGTACCGCCGTCGCCGCCCGCCGAGGGCGAGGTGCTCCCGGACGATCCGGAGCACCCCCGCAACCAGCCGGTGCCCTATGTACGGGCCGAGCAGGAGAAGCGGCTCAAGGCCGCCGAGCGGGCGTATCAGCAGCTCGGGAAGGTGAACCCGCTGGCGCTGGAGGAGTTCGCGGCGCTGGAGGAGCGGCACAAGTTCCTGAGCGAACAGCTTGAAGACTTGAAGAAGACCCGGGCCGACCTGATGCAGGTGGTCAAGGAGGTCGACGAGCGGGTGGAGCAGGTCTTCACCGAGGCGTACCACGACACCGCGCGGGAGTTCGAGGGCGTCTTCGCGCGGCTCTTCCCCGGCGGGGAGGGGCGGCTGGTGCTCACCGATCCGGACGACATGCTGTCGACGGGGGTGGATGTGGAGGCGCGGCCGCCCGGGAAAAAGGTCAAGCGGCTGTCGCTGCTGTCGGGCGGTGAGCGCTCGCTGACCGCGGTGGCGCTGCTGGTGTCGATCTTCAAGGCGCGGCCCAGCCCGTTCTATGTGATGGACGAGGTGGAGGCCGCGCTGGACGACACCAATCTCCAGCGGCTGATCCGGATCATGGAAGAACTCCAGGAGAGCTCGCAGCTGATTGTGATCACGCATCAGAAGCGCACGATGGAGGTCGCGGACGCGCTCTACGGGGTATCGATGCAAGGTGACGGCGTATCGAAGGTCATCAGCCAGCGGCTGCACTGACCGCGCTCGCGCGGGCGGCTCGTGCGGCGGCCGCGGGCCGGTGCCGGCGGGCGGGACGGCCGCTTCCCGGCACCGCTGATGATCGCCCGGAGTATCCGACACCCCATCAGTTCAGAACTTGAACGAATGGCCACCAGGACGTCCGAGAAACAAATTCATCACGTCCTATTGACTTCGAAACTTGAAGGCATAGTCTCTGCAACGTTGCTTTTACCTTCAAGTGGTGGGTACCCCCAACCTATGCACCACTAGAAGGGCCAGCCCCCTACGCCCGGCAGCGCAGCCGGGCCACTGGAGTTCACGTTGACCAGCACCGCGCAGCCGACGGTTCCGGAAGGCCGGAAGGCCCATCCCGACCATCTCGGCCATGTCATCTTCATCACCGCGGCTGCCGCGATGGGCGGCTTTCTCTTCGGCTATGACAGCTCCGTCATCAATGGTGCCGTCGAGGCGATCCGCAGCCGTTACGACGTCGGATCCGCGGTCCTCGCCCAGGTGATCGCCGTCGCCCTGATCGGCTGTGCCATCGGCGCCGCGACCGCCGGCCGGATCGCGGACCGCATAGGCCGTATCCGGGTGATGCAGATCGCCTCGGTGCTGTTCACCATCAGCGCCGTCGGCTCCGCTCTGCCGTTCTCCCTCTGGGACCTCGCCTTCTGGCGGATCATCGGCGGCTTCGCCATCGGTATGGCCTCGGTCATCGGCCCGGCCTACATCGCCGAGGTCTCGCCGTCCGCCTACCGCGGCCGCCTCGGCTCGTTCCAGCAGGCCGCGATCGTCGTCGGTATCGCCATCTCCCAGCTCGTCAACTGGGGCATCCTCAACCTCGCCGACGGCAACCAGCGCGGCACCCTGGCCGGCCTGGAGGCCTGGCAGTGGATGCTCGGCGTGATGGTCGTCCCGGCCGTCCTCTACGGTCTGCTCTCCTTCGCGATCCCCGAGTCGCCGCGCTACCTGATCTCCGTCGGCAAGGTCTCCCGCGCCAAGGAGGTGCTCTCCGAGGTCGAGGGCAAGTCCGTGAACCTCGACACCCGGGTCACCGAGATCCAGGACGCGATGCGCAGCGAGCACAAGTCGTCGTTCAAGGACCTGCTCGGCAGCAAGATGGGCTTCCTGCCGATCGTCTGGGTCGGTATCGGTCTCTCGGTCTTCCAGCAGCTGGTCGGCATCAACGTCGCGTTCTACTACTCCTCGGCGCTGTGGCAGTCCGTCGGCATCGACCCGAGCGCCTCGTTCTTCTACAGCTTCACGACGTCGATCATCAACATCATCGGCACCGTGATCGCGATGGTCTTCGTCGACAGGATCGGCCGCCGTCCGCTGGCGCTGATCGGCTCGGCCGGTATGGCCGTCTCGCTCGCCCTGGAGGCATGGGCCTTCTCCGCCAAGACCGCGGCCGGCACCCTGCCGCACGTCGAAGGCACCGTGGCCCTGATCGCCGCCCATGTCTTCGTGCTCTTCTTCGCCCTCTCCTGGGGCGTCGTGGTCTGGGTCTTCCTCGGCGAGATGTTCCCGAACAAGATCCGCGCCGCCGCGCTGGGCGTCGCCGCCTCCGCGCAGTGGATCGCCAACTGGGCCATCACGGCCAGCTTCCCGAGCCTGTCCGACTGGAACCTCTCGGGCACGTACATCATCTACGCGGTCTTCGCCCTGCTCTCGATCCCCTTCGTGCTCAAGTTCGTGAAGGAGACGAAGGGCAAGGCGTTGGAGGAGATGGGCTAACCCCCCCCCGCCAGTCCGTCTCCTCAGCACTGGGTACTGCCCCGGGTCATCAGGGACCCCGGGCAGTACCCCTTTTTTTGTGAACCCGTCGCCGCCGGTCAGTCCTTGAGGCGGGGCAGCACCCGCTCGGCGAACAGATGCAGCGAGCGCCAGCCCTCGTCGACGGGCATCCCGCCGCACAGCGGATGGAGGATCAACGAGCCCCCGGCGCCCGCGCTCCGGGCGAGGCGGACGCAGTCGTCAGGGGTGACGACTCGGTAGACGCCCTCCTCGCGCAGCGCCCCGACGTCCCGTGCGGACGAGCGCACCGCGGAGCGGCTCCCGGCGGACTGCCAGGACGCGTACATCCGGGCCTCGTGCAGCAGATGGCTGCCGTACTCGGCCCAGGTGCGGTCCGGGTCCTCGGAGAGGTGGAGGAGCGCGGTCCGCTCGGGCGGCTGCATCACCCACCCGTCGGTGCCGTGGGCGGCGCACTGCTCCTGGTAGTACGCCTCCAGTTCGGGGAGGTGGGCACTGGGGAAGAAGGGGAGCCCCAGACGGGCCGCGCGCCGGGCCGCGGCCCGTGAGCTGCCGCCGATCAGCAGCAGCGGATGCGGCCGGGTGTACGGGCGCGGGGTGACCCGGACCGTACGCCCCTGATACGTGAACGGCTCCCCGGTCCAGGCGGACAGCAGGGTCTTGAGCACCTCGTCCTGGAGCGGGCCCCGGCCCGGCCAGTCCTTGCCGTGCGCCGCGTACTCCTCGGGCCGGTAGCCGAGGCCGGCGACGGTGATCAGCCGGCCGCCGCTGAGCAGATCGAGCGAGGCGAGGTCCTCGGCCAGCCGCAGCGGATCGTGCAGCGGGGTGATCAGCGCGGAGACGGTGACACCGATCCGGCGGGTGGCACCGAAGACGGCGCCCGCGAAGGTGAGCGGGGAGGGCATCCAGCCGTTGGTGGTGGCGTGGTGCTCCTCGGTCTGGACCATGGTGAAGCCGCGGTCGTCGGCGAAGGCCGCCATCTCGACGGCGGCCCGGTAGCGCGCGGACAGGGTGTCGGGCATGGGCGCGGGGTCGACGAGGTTGATCCGCAGGACCGTGACAGGCAGAGCCGGCATCGCACACGTCCCCTTCGCCGGGGTGGTTGGCGAAGGGGACGGTAGCTGACGATGCGTCAGATAACTAGAGGCGGAGTCCGGGTCACGGGGGCCCGGGTCACGGGAGCCCGGGTCAGCCCGCCTCGACCGGCTGCCGGGCCTCGGCCGCCGCGTCCGGGCCGGCCGCCGGGGCGGTCTCCTTCGGCGTCGGCAGTACGGCGAAGAACAGCGCGGCGATCGCGATCGTGGCCGCCCAGCCCAGGCCGTTCTCGCCGATCCAGGTGGTGGCCAGCGGGCCGGTGAACCACTGGACCTTGGTGAAGCACAGGCCCGCGGCCAGGGCTACGCCCCAGGCGGTCATGGCCTGCCAGCAGAAGCCGCCGACGTACCAGTAGCGGCTGGTGCGGCCGGTGTTCATCAGGCTGTCGGCGTCATAGCGCACCGCCAGCTTGCGCCGCCGGGCCATGTCGACGCCGTAGACGCCGATCCAGGCGGAGAAGGAGACCGCGAGCAGCGTCAGGAAGGCGATGAACTGGCCGATGAAGTCCTTGGCCACCAGCATCATGAACAGGCCGCCGACCAGGCTGATGACGGCGTTGATGCTGACCGCCAGGGCGCGGGGCAGCTTGACGCCCATGGTCTGGGCGGTGAAGCCCGCGGAGTACATCGACAGGCTGTTGATCAGCACCATCCCGACCAGCGCCGTGAGGAGATACGGCACCGCGAGCCAGCCCGGCAGGATGCTGCCGAGGAACGACATCGGGTCGGTGTTCTGGCCGGCCAGCTTCGGGCTGGAGACGGCCATCACGCCGCCCATCAGCACCATCGGCAGCAGCACCAGGGCCGCGCCCGAGACGGTGGTGCCGACGATCTTCTTGCCGGACGCGGAGTGCGGCAGGTACCGCGCGAAGTCGGGGCCGGTGGGCACCCAGCTGATCCCGCCGGCCGCGATGGTGCCGATGCCCGCGATCACCATGGCGGTGGTGCCGGCCTTCTTGGCGAAGACGGCGTCCCAGTCCATCGTGGCGACCAGGTAGACCAGCACCATGATGCTGAACAGGCCGAACAGATACGTCGAGTACTTGTTGCAGACGTTCAGCGCCTTGCGGCCCAGACCGCTCACCAGATACGTGACGGCCACGAAGGCGAGCAGGGTGACGACGACGAGGACGTTGTTGCTCTCGATGCCGAGCAGCAGATGCAGCACGGTCAGCACCGCGTAGGCGCCGGTGACCGCGTTGATCGTCTCCCAGCCGAAGCGGGCGACCCACAGGATCGCGCCGGGGAAGTAATTGCCGCGGACGCCGAAGGCGGCCCGGGAGAGCATCGCGCCGGGGGCGCCGCCCCACTTACCCGAGACCGACAGCACGCCCACCATGCCGAAGGCGACGGCTGCGGCGATCGCGGCGACCAGCAGGACCTGCCAGAAGTTCAGGCCGTTGTTGACCACGAGCGAGGCGCCCATGGTGAGCAACAACACGCTGATGTTGGCGGCGACCCAGGTCGGGAAGAGCTCGCGGACGCGGCCCTGGCGTTCGTTGTCGGGGACCGGCTCGATGCCGCGGGTCTCGACGGCGCCTTCGGTTGCGGGAGCGGAAGCGGACGTGGTGCCCATTGGTGCAGGTATCTCCGAGCGGGGGATCTGGGGGGCACCCCCGGGGGGAGGGGGTGCAGGCAGCAGCTGTGGTGCCTGGCCAGAAATTGGTTGCCAGGACTCTACGCGCGTTGCGCGGCCGTCCACCATCGTACTTTGATCCAACTTCTACCGGTTCATTCCGTTGGACCCCACGACGAGGACGAGTGTCGCCGAACCTTGTCGAAGGGTCTAGTCGGGCTGCTCGGAGCCCGTCCGGAGGAGGCCGGGTCAGGGCGTTCGCCCGCCTCCCCGGGGGCCCTCGGCCCGTACGGCCCGGCGTCGTGCCGGCGTTCCCGAGAGACGCCCGGCGCGAGCCCGGGCAGGGTGCTGCGAGGCCCGGGCACCGCTTTCCGGACACCGCCCCTCCAGGTTCGGCGCGTGCAGTCCCCACGGGCGGAGCGTGGCTGATACTGGAGGGGTTATGGACATCGTCATCCTTGCTGTAGTCATCGCCGTGGTCGTGCTCGGCGCGATCAGCGGGCTCGTCATCAGCGGCCGCAAGAAGAAGCAGCTGCCGCCGCCCCCGCCGGCCGCCCCGAAGCCCTCCGTCACCGCGCCCCCCGCCGAACCGCATGTCGGCGAGGAGGCCGAGACCCCCCGCGACGAAGAGCGTCGCGCCATCGAAGAAGTCACGCTGCCCACCGCCGAGGCCCCCGCGGCCGAGGCACCGGCCGCCGAGCCCGAGGCGCCCGCGGCGCCCGCCATCGAGGTCCCCGAGCCCACCGCCGGCCGGCTGGTCCGGCTGCGCGCCCGGCTCTCCCGCTCCCAGAACACCCTGGGCAAGGGCCTGCTGACCCTGCTCTCCCGTGAACACCTCGACGAGGAGACCTGGGAGGAGATCGAGGACACCCTGCTGACCGCCGACGTCGGCGTCACGCCCACCCAGGAGCTGGTCGAGCGGCTGCGCGAGCGGGTCAAGGTCCTTGGCACCCGCACCCCCGAGGACCTGCGCGCGCTGCTGCGCGAGGAGCTGCTCACCCTCATCGGCACGGAAGCCGACCGCACCGTGCACACCGCCAACGGCATCGGCAACGGCGGCGACGAGATCCCCGGCGTCGTCCTGGTCGTCGGCGTCAACGGCACCGGCAAGACCACCACCACCGGCAAGCTCGCCCGGGTCCTGGTCGCCGACGGCAAGTCCGTGGTCCTCGGCGCCGCCGACACCTTCCGCGCCGCGGCCGCCGACCAGCTCCAGACCTGGGGCGAGCGGGTCGGCGCCCGTACGGTCCGCGGACCCGAGGGCGGCGACCCCGCCTCCATCGCCTTCGACGCGGTGAAGGAGGGCATCGCCGAGGCCGCCGATGTCGTCCTGATCGACACCGCGGGCCGGCTGCACACCAAGACCGGTCTGATGGACGAGCTCGGCAAGGTCAAGCGGGTCGTCGAGAAGCACGGCCCGGTCGGCGAGGTGCTGCTCGTCCTGGACGCCACCACCGGCCAGAACGGCCTGGTCCAGGCGCGGGTCTTCGCCGAGGTCGTGGACATCACCGGCGTGGTGCTCACCAAGCTCGACGGCACCGCCAAGGGCGGCATCATCGTCGCCGTCCAGCGCGAACTGGGTGTCCCGGTCAAGCTCGTCGGCCTGGGCGAGGGAGCGGACGACCTGGCGCCCTTCGAGCCGGAGGCCTTCGTCGACGCCCTGATCGACTGACGCCGCCACCAGGGCACCATGCCCGGACCGTCACCGGCCCCCGGACCCGCAGAGCGCGGGTACCGGGGGCTGACACATGTCCGTACCGGTCCGGGCCGAGTGGCTCAGACCGCCGAGCGGTTGCAGGCGTACGCCAGGGTGCCCACCATCAGCCGCGCCTGCGGCGGCCGGCCCGCGGTGTCCAGGGTCGGCGGGCGCAGCCAGCGCACCGGGCCGTGGCCGCCGAGGTCGGAGGGGGGCGCGGTGAGATGGTCGCCGGGGCCCAGGGAGCGCAGGTCCAGCGAGGCGTCGTCCCAGCCCATCCGGTACAGCAGATCGGGGAGCTGCCCGGCCGCGCCGGGGGCGACGAAGAACAGCGCCCGGCCGGTCGGTGCCACCGCGACCGGGCCCAGCGGCAGGCCCATCCGCTCCAGCCGCGCCAGCGCGTTGCGGCCCGCCGCCTCCGGCACGTCGAGGAGATCGAACGACCGGCCCACCGGGAGGAGGATGGCGGCGCCCGGTGTCTCGGCCCACGCCGCGGCGGCCTTCTCCCAGCCGGCACCGGCCACCAGCTCCTCGCCGAAGGCCAGCGGGTGAGCGCCGGGGGAGGGGCAGTCGCCGGCCCCGCACGAGCAGTCCGTACGGCCGCTGCCCGCGCGGACCGCCCGGGCGCCGGGGACGACGTCCCAGCCCCACAGCCCGGTGTACTCCGCCACCGCCGAGATCTCGGTCGAGCGGGCGCGGCGCCGGGAGCTGGAACGCATCTCTCGGATGCCGCCGATCGTGAAGCCCATGCCCCCTCCAACGGGTGGTGCGTGCCAGTGGTTACGAGTCGGCGGGTTGACGGTCCGGCGCCGCCTGGTTCCCGGCGGCGCCCGTGGTGCGGTGGTGTGCCGGGTGGTGTGGTGCGCCGTGTGAGCCCTTGTGTGCTTCGTTCCGCCCGGCGTTCTTCGGCCTGTGTCAAGTCAATCGCGAGAGCTGGGCGGGGAGTTCATTCGAAGGGGTGGCGAATGGTGGCGTTTCCGCGGTCGCCCTCGCGGCGGGCGTGATCGTAGGATTACTTTCGGTGCGCGAACCCCGGAGAGGCATCCTTCGCACGGGTATGCCGGTGGCAACGCACAGGTCGAGCACAGGCCAAAAGGTGTGGCCGGAAACCGTGATCGGGTAGATGTACCCCGGACAGGCGTCGTAACGGACGGTTGCCGGAAGGCAGTTCGCGGCACGCACCAGGTACCAGGCACCAACGCAGCTATCGGGATGGGGGCTTCCAGTGGGCGGCAACGGCGGCACGGGCGGCACCGACGCCGTCAAGCAACCCAACGCGCAGTTGGGTTCGTGGTTCATGCGCAGCGGCTGGTCCAAGGGCGAACTGGCCCGGCAGGTCAACCGCCGGGCCCGCCAGATGGGCGCCCACCACATCAGCACCGACACCTCCCGGGTGCGCCGCTGGCTCGACGGTGAGCAGCCGCGCGAGCCCATCCCGCGGATCCTGTCCGAGCTGTTCTCCGAACGCTTCGGCTGTGTGGTCGGCATCGAGGAGCTGGGCCTGCGCTCCGCGCACCAGTCCCCGTCCGTCTCCGGCGTGGACCTGCCCTGGGCCGGGGCCCAGACGGTCGGCCTGATCAGCGAGTTCTCCCGCAGTGACCTGATGCTGGCGCGCCGCGGCTTCCTCGGCACCTCCCTCGCGCTCGCCGCCGGCCCCAGCCTCATCGAGCCGATGCAGCGCTGGCTGGTCCCGGTGCCCGCGGGCCAGGGCGGCGCGGAGGAACCCGACCGCGCCCGCCGCCCCGCCCGGCTGTCCGGGCCGGAGCTGGACCTGCTGGAGTCGACGACCGCGATGTTCCGCCAGTGGGACGCGCAATGCGGCGGCGGGCTGCGGCGCAAGGCGGTGGTCGGCCAGCTGCACGAGGTCACCGACCTCCTCCAGGAGCTGCAGCCGGAGCAGGTGTCCAAGCGGCTGTTCAAGGTCGCCGCCGAACTCGCCGAACTCGCCGGCTGGATGAGCTACGACATCGGCCTCCAGCCCACCGCGCAGAAGTACTTCGTGCTCGCGCTGCACGCCTCCAAAGAGGCCGGCGACCGGCCGCTGGGCTCGTACATCCTCTCCGGCATGAGCCGGCAGATGATCCACCTCGGCCGGCCCGACGACGCCCTGGAGCTGATCCACCTCGCCCAGTACGGCAGCCGTGAGACCGCCACCCCGCGCACCCAGGCCATGTTGTATGCGATGGAGGCCCGCGCCTACGCCGGGATGGGCCAGCCCAGCAAGGTCAAGCGGGCCGTCCGGATGGCCGAGGACACCTTCTCCGACGTCCTGCCCGGCGAACCCGAGCCGGACTGGATCCGCTTCTTCTCCGAGGCCGAGCTGAACGCCGAGAACGCCCACTCCTACCGCGACCTCGCCTATGTCGCCGGCCGCAGCCCCACCTACGCCTCGCTCGCCGAGCCCGTCATGCAGCGCGCCGTGGAGCTCTTCGGCAAGGACCCCGAGCACCAGCGGTCGTACGCGCTCAACCTGATCGGGATGGCCACCGTGCATCTGCTCCAGAAGGAGCCCGAGGCCTGCGCCGCGATGGCACAGCAGGCGATCCCGTTCGCCCGGCAGGTCCGCTCCGAACGGGTCAACACCCGGCTGCGCAAGACCGTCGACAACGCGGCGCGGGAATTCGGCGGCGTCGCCGAGGTGATCCGGCTCGGCGACGAGCTCACCCGCCAGCTGCCCGAAACCGCGGAGGCCGTCTGACGGCACCCCACCCCTGAACTCCGGCCGCGGCCACCGCCCCGTACAGCCCGACTCGGCTCCCCCATGCCAGGTCACGCGGGCGGCAGCCGCGGCCGGGCTCGCTTGTGCGCCTTAAGCTGGCGCCGCTTTCGCGGAGGTGGCTGGGCGGCGTGGGGGTTGCTCAATTGGTGGTTTCTGGGGGTTGAACGGGGGATGTCGTGCTGATCTGGGAGTTCACCGGGGTGTAACACGGGGGGTGTCTTCGTCACTGGGGTGAAACACCCGCAAGGTTTGGCCGAAACCGTGCTGCGACAACCTCATCGCGAAGTCGGCCCACCAGAACATGCCAGCACGGGCCGCATCGACGACGAGGAGACGCCGATGCCCCCAGGCATCCTGACGCTTGCAGCAGACAAGGCGACACTGAGCCCGGCGAACACCGGGTTCATGCTGATCTGCTCCGCACTGGTGATGGTCATGACCCCCGGTCTCGCCTTCTTCTACGGCGGTATGGTCCGGGTCAAGAGCGTGCTCAACATGCTGATGATGAGCTTCATCAGCCTGGGCATCGTGACGATCCTGTGGGTCCTGTACGGCTTCGGGCTCGCCTTCGGCACCGACCAGGGCGGCTTCATCGGCTGGGACGGACACTTCGCCGGGCTCAGCGGTATCGGCCTGACGGAGCTGTGGGGCGCCACCACCATCCCGGTCTATGTCTTCGCCGTCTTCCAGCTGATGTTCGCGATCATCACGCCGGCGCTGATCAGCGGTGCGCTCGCCGACCGGGTGAAATTCACCGCCTGGGCGCTGTTCATCGCGCTGTGGGTCACCGTCGTCTACTTCCCCGTCGCCCACTGGGTCTGGGGCGAGGGCGGCTGGCTGTTCGAGCTGAAGGTCATCGACTTCGCGGGCGGTACGGCCGTCCACATCAACGCCGGTGCCGCGGCGCTCGGCGTGCTCCTCGTCGTCGGCAAGCGCATCGGCTTCAAGAAGGACCCGATGCGGCCGCACAGCCTCCCGCTGGTGATGCTCGGCGCCGGTCTGCTGTGGTTCGGCTGGTTCGGCTTCAACGCCGGCTCCTGGCTCGGCAACGACGACGGCATCGGCGCGGTCGCCTTCGTCAACACCCAGGTCGCCACCGCCGCTGCGATGCTCGGCTGGCTGGCGTACGAAAAGATCCGGCACGGCTCGTTCACCACGCTCGGCGCGGCCTCCGGCGCGGTCGCCGGACTCGTCGCGATCACCCCGGCCTGCGGTGCGGTCAGCCCGCTGGGCGCCATCGCGGTCGGCGTGATCGCCGGTGTGCTGTGCGCCATGGCCGTCAACCTGAAGTACAAGTTCGGCTACGACGACTCCCTCGACGTCATCGGCGTCCACCTCGTCGGCGGTGTCGCCGGCTCGCTGCTGGTCGGCCTGTTCGCCACCGGCGGGGTGCAGAGCAAGGCCAAGGGCCTGTTCTACGGCGGCGGCTTCGAACAGCTCGGCCGGCAGGCCATCGGTGTGTTCAGCGTGCTGCTCTACTCCCTGGTCGTCTCGTATGTCCTTGCCAAGGCGATCGACCTGGTGATGGGCTTCCGGATCGGCGAGGACGAAGAGGTCGCCGGTATCGACCAGGCCTCGCACGCGGAGACCGCATACGACTTCACCGGCGCGGGCGGCGGCACGGTCGGCCGACTCGGCGAGGCCCTGACAAAGAAGGTGAACGCGTGAAGCTCATCACGGCAGTAATCAAGCCGCACCGGCTGGACGAGGTGAAGGACGCCCTCCAGGCATTCGGTGTGCACGGCCTGACGATCACCGAGGCCAGCGGATACGGCAGGCAGCGCGGGCACACGGAGGTGTACCGCGGCGCCGAGTACACCGTCGACCTGGTCCCGAAGATCCGGATCGAGGTACTGGTCGAGGACGCCGACGCCGAGGAACTGACCGACGTCATCGTCAAGGCGGCCCGCACCGGCAAGATCGGCGACGGGAAGGTGTGGAGCATCCCCGTCGACGACGCGGTACGGGTGCGGACCGGCGAGCGGGGGCCGGACGCACTGTGAGGCCACGGCCGGGCCCCGGCTCCGGCCCCGGGCGGCTCTCCGCCGCCGGGGACCGCGACCGGGCCCGGCCGCCCGAGCGGCGGTGGCCAACCGGTCCGCGGCAGCACAGACTGATCGTGCGGGCCCGGCCGGTACGGGGGCGGCCGCACGGGCGACGGGGACGGCGGGGGACCACCACGACCAAGGAGCGCGCGCGTTGACGGACAGCGTCGAGGACACGGCAGGACCGGCCGGAGCGCAGAGCCCGGGGAACGAGCCCGCGACCGCCCCGGACGGGGGTTACCCCGCGGCCCGGCTGCGCCTCCTCCAGGACGAGACCTCCATCGGACCCGACCACCGCGCCGCCCTCGCCCGGCTCACCGACGACTGGCTGGCCGGCCTGCTGGCCCGGCACGGCACCGCCGCCGGACTGTCCGGCACCGCCCTGGTCGCCGTCGGCGGCTACGGCCGCGGCGAACTCTCCCCGCGCAGCGACCTCGACCTGCTCCTGCTGCACGACGGCCGCGCCGACTCGGGCGCCCTCGCCGCGCTCGCCGACCGGCTCTGGTACCCCGTCTGGGACCTCGGCCTCGCCCTCGACCACTCCGTACGCACCCCCGCCCAGGCCCGTAAAGCCGCCCGCGAGGACCTCAAGGTGCAGCTGGGCCTGCTGGACGCCCGCCACCTGGCCGGCGACCCCGACCTGACCGCCGCGGTGCGCACCGCCGCCTACGCCGACTGGCGCGAGAGCGCCCCCAAACGGCTCCCGGAACTCCACGACCTGTGCCAGGAGCGCGCCGAACGGCAGGGCGAACTCCAATACCTCCTCGAACCCGACCTCAAGGAGGCCCGGGGCGGGCTGCGGGACGCCACCGCACTCCGGGCCGTCGCCGCCTCCTGGCTCGCCGACGCCCCGCGCGGCGGCCTGGAAGCCGCCCGCACCCGTCTCCTCGACGCCCGCGACGCGCTCCACCTGACCACCGGCCGCGCCACCGACCGGCTCTCCCTCCAGGACCAGGACCAGGTCGCCACCGCCCTCGGCATGCTGGACGCGGACGCCCTGCTGCGGCAGACCTACGAATCCGCCCGCACCATCTCCTACGCGGCCGACGTCACCTGGCGCGAGGTCGGCCGGGTCCTGCGCGCCCGCTCCCTCAAGCCCACCCTGCGCGGGCTGCTGCACGGCCGCACCGCGGGCAAGGGCGAGCGCTCCCCGCTCGCCGAGGGCGTCGTCGAACTCGACGGCGAGGCGGTACTGGCCCGCACTGCGCGCCCCGAGCGGGACCCGGTGCTGGTGCTGCGCGCCGCGGCCGCCGCCGCCCAGGCCGGGCTGCCGCTGGCCACCCACTCCATCCGCCGCTGCGCCACCGCCAACCGGCCGCTGCCCGTGCCCTGGCCCGCCGAGGCCCGCGAGCAGCTGGTCACCCTCCTGGGCGCCGGCACACACACCGTGCCCGTATGGGAGGCCCTGGAGGCGGAGGGCATCATCCCGCGGCTGCTGCCCGACTGGGAGCGGGTCCGCTGCCGCCCCCAGCGCAACCCCGTGCACACCTGGACCGTCGACCGCCACCTGGTCGAGACCGCCGTACGGGCCGCCGCCCTCACCCGCCGGGTGCACCGCCCCGACCTGCTGCTGATCGCCGCCCTGCTGCACGACATCGGCAAGGGCTGGCCCGGCGACCACTCGGTGGCCGGCGAGACCATCGCCCGCGACGTGGCGGCCCGGCTCGGCTTCGGCGCCCGGGACACCACGGTCATCGCCACCCTCGTACGGCACCATCTGCTGCTCATCGAGACCGCCACCCGGCGCGATCTGGACGACCCGGCGACCGTCGGCGCGGTCGCCGAGGCGGTCGGCAGCACCCGCACGCTGGAGCTGCTGCACGCCCTGACCGAGGCCGACGCGCTGGCCACCGGCCCCGCCGCCTGGAGCGCCTGGCGCGGCGGTCTCGTCGCCGACCTGGTCAAACGGGTCGCCGCGCGGCTCGCGGGGGAGCCCGACACCGAGCAGCGCGGCGCCGGCGAGCCGACCGCGGAACAGGAGCGGCTGGCGATCGAGGCCCGGCGCACCGGCGGCCCGGTCCTGGCCCTGCACACGCGCGCCGAGGCCCCCACCGAGGCCGACACCGGACCCGAGACCCCGGCACCCGCCCAGGAACCGGTCGGGGTGGAACTGCTCATCGCCGTCGCTGACCAGCCGGGCGTGCTGCCCGCCGCGGCCGGGGTGCTGGCCCTGCACCGGCTCACCGTTCGCGCCGCCGACCTGCTCCTCCTCGACCCCATCGACGAGGGCCCCGTCCTGGTACTGAGCTGGCGGGTGGCCGCCGAATACGGCTCGCTGCCGCAGGCCGACCGGCTGCGCGCCGACCTTCTGCGCGCCCTGGACGGCACCCTCGACATCCCCGCCCGCCTCGCCGAGCGGGAGCGCGCCTACGCCCGCCGCTCCCGGGCCGTGCTCGCCCCGCCACCCCGGGTCACCGTCGCCACCGGCAGCTCCGACACCGCGACCGTCATCGAGGTCCGGGCCCAGGACGCGCACGGCCTGCTGCACCGCATCGGCCGCGCCCTGGAGGCGGCCGGTGTCGCCGTCCGCAGCGCCCACATCAGCACGCTGGGCGCGAACGCCGTGGATGCGTTTTACGTCACCGGGCCGGACGGGGCGCCCCTCGCGGACGCCGCGGCGCACGAGGTGGCGGCGGCCGTGGAGCGCGCCCTTCAGTAGAGGCCGGGAATACAGGGCCGGAACGGTTTGCTTGCGGAGGCCGATACCCTAGAAGCCGACTGGACCCCGCCCCCGACCCCGAGGATCGACGACCGCCGTGTTCGATACGCTTTCCGACCGCTTGGCGAGTACTTTCAAAAACCTCCGGGGCAAGGGCCGCCTGAGCGAGGCGGACATCGACGCCACGGCGCGCGAGATCCGGATCGCGCTGCTCGAGGCCGATGTCGCCCTGCCCGTCGTCCGCGCCTTCATCAAGCAGGTCAAGGAGCGGGCCTCCGGCTCCGAGGTCTCCCAGGCGCTGAACCCCGCCCAGCAGGTCATCAAGATCGTCAACGAGGAGCTCGTCGGCATCCTCGGCGGCGAGACCCGCCGGCTGCGGCTCGCCAAGACCGCGCCGACCGTGATCATGCTGGCCGGTCTCCAGGGTGCAGGTAAGACCACCCTCGCCGGAAAGCTCGGCCGCTGGCTCAAGGGCCAGGGCCACGCCCCGATGCTGGTCGCCTGTGACCTCCAGCGCCCCAACGCCGTCAACCAGCTCTCCGTCGTCGCCGAGCGCGCCGGCGTGGCGATCTTCGCGCCCGAGCCGGGCAACGGCGTCGGCGACCCGGTCCAGGTCGCGAAGGACTCGATCGAGTACGCCCGCGGCAAGCAGCACGACATCGTCATCGTCGACACCGCCGGCCGGCTGGGCATCGACCAGGAGCTGATGCAGCAGGCCGCGGACATCCGCGACGCGGTCAGCCCCGACGAGGTCCTCTTCGTCGTCGACGCGATGATCGGTCAGGACGCGGTCAACACCGCCGAGGCGTTCCGCGACGGCGTCGGCTTCGACGGTGTGGTGCTCTCCAAGCTCGATGGTGACGCCCGTGGTGGTGCCGCGCTGTCCATCGCGCATGTCACCGGCAAGCAGATCATGTTCGCCTCCAACGGCGAGAAGCTGGACGAATTCGACGCGTTCCACCCGGACCGCATGGCGTCCCGCATCCTCGGCATGGGCGACATGCTCAGCCTGATCGAGAAGGCCGAGCAGACCTTCAGCCAGGCCGAGGCCGAGAAGATGGCGGCCAAGCTGGCGAAGGGCCCCAAGGAGTTCACCCTCGACGACTTCCTGGCCCAGATGGAGCAGGTCCGCAAGATGGGCTCCATCTCCAAGCTGCTCGGCATGCTGCCCGGCATGGGGCAGATGAAGGACCAGATCAACAACCTCGACGAGCGCGAGGTCGACCGCACGGCCGCCATCATCAAGTCGATGACCCCGGCCGAGCGCCAGGAGCCGACGATCATCAACGGCTCGCGCCGGGCCCGTATCGCCAAGGGTTCCGGTGTCGACGTCAGCGCGGTCAAGGGCCTGGTCGAGCGGTTCTTCGACGCCCGCAAGATGATGTCGAAGATGGCGCAGGGCGGCGGCATGCCCGGGATGCCCGGCATGCCGGGGATGCCTGGCATGGGCGGCGGCGCGCGCAAGAAGAAGCAGGTCAAGCAGGCCAAGGGCAAGCGCAAGAGCGGCAACCCGATGAAGCGCAAGGCCGACGAAGAGGCCGCGGCCGCCCGCCGCGAGGCCGCCCAGGCCGGCAACCCGCTGGGCCTGCCCCAGGGCGACCAGGACCCGCAGAACTTCGAACTCCCCGAGGAATTCAAGAAGTTCATGGGCTGACCCGGTTCACGGGCTGACCCCCGAGCTCCACCGCACGAGCCCCTGGCCCCTCTTGGAGGCGGCCGGGGGCTCTTGCTTGTTGTGGCGGGGCTTCTGCACTCGTCGCCCCGAGGGCCGCGCCGCTACGCGGGGCTCTGCCTACCGCGTCCGCGCGATCAGATACCGGAACACATTCGGCATCCACACCGTCCCGTCCGCCCGCTGATACGGGTGCAGTGCCTCCGCGAGTTCCTTCTCCACCTGGCGCTGCTCGGCCACCTCCAGCGCCGCGTCGAACAGCCCCGTCGACAACAGCCCCCGCACCGCGCTCGCCAGATCCGCGTACCCGAACGGGCAGGCCACCCGCCCTGAACCATCCGGCCGCAGCCCGGCCCGGTCCGCCAGGTCCTCCAGGTCGTCCCGCCCGCTGGGCCGCCACCCACGGGAGCCGATGACGGGGCCGCCGGGGGGATCGGCCAGCCGCTGCGCCACCCGCAGCACCCCGGCCGTGGCGCACCGCTCCACCGGGCCCCAGCCGCCGAGCACCACCGCGCTGCCGCGCTCCGCCAGCCCGGCCGCCGCGGTGAGCGACGCCGTCAGTCCCTCGACCGTGCTCACACAGCCCACCGGGTGGAACGCCGTGACCACGTTGAACGCGGCGTCCCCGGGCGCCGCGGCCTCCAGGCCGCCGCTGACCACCCGGGTGTGCTCCGGCATGCCGTCCGGTGTGAGCCGCTCACGCGCCAGCTCCAGCCGGGACTCGTCCGCGTCCACCCCGCTGACCTGCGCGCCGCGCGCCGCCGCGAGCAGCAGCGCCAGACCGGACCCGCAGCCCAGCCCGAGCAGCCGGGTGCCGGGACCGACCCCCAGACGGTCGTACGCGGCTTCGTACAGCGGCACCAGCATCCGCTCCTGGATCTCGGCCCAGTCGCGGGTGCGCGCCCGCGACAGGGTCGGAGCGGGCGGGTCGTCGCAGCGCGTGGATCCGGAGTGCGGAAGCTGGTGCCGCACGAGCGTCGGTGACATCGATAGCGCCCCTATTCGCCGAGAACCCGAAGCTGTTCCGTACCGATCGCCCCCGTGTTCGCGCGTGGTGCGCCCCCGCGATCCAGACAACTGCGCATTCGCCCAAGCGTCCAGGGGGTGCGCCGGGGTTGTCTCCCGCGCGCCCCCGTGTGCGCCGGGCCCGCTCCCTGGAGCGCCGTTCCAGCGTGCCCCGGACGGCGCCGTTCCGCCACGGCAGCGCCGGCCGCCCGGTTCTCCGGACTCCCCCGTCCGACGGGCCTACGGTGGGATTCGAGCCGGTGCGGCCGGGCACAGGTACGCCCCGTACCATCGCCGCCATGATCGTTGCCTCGGTATACGACCGGATACGATCGGCTACGCCATGCGGCGTACGCGGGGATACGTACCGGCTTGCGGGTCGCTGGGCGCCTTCTGCGCAGATCTGCGCACCCCGCCCTCGGCACGACTCATGACCGGAAACTGACTGGTACGTGCAAATTATTTGAGATGCCCCGGAATCGGAACACTCGGCGACCCCGGCTCGTTGTCACGACGTGAGCACGACACCGCCTGTCCTCGCCGCCGAACTGGCGCTCGCCTGGGCCGATATTCAACGGCACCACCCCGAGCTGCCGGATCTGGCCGCGCCCGAGTCCCTGATCGGGGAGTCCTCGTCCGCCTGTGGCGCGGAACTCTCCTTCGAACGGCTGCTCCACGAGGCAGTCCATGGCATCGCCGCCGCCCGCGGCGTCCGCGACACCTCCCGCGCAGGCCGCTACCACAACCGCCGATTCCTGGCGATCGCCGAGGAGTTGGGCCTGGACCATATCGACGAGCCGCACCCCAGCAGCGGCTTCTCCCTGGTCACGCTCAACCCCGAAGCCAGAAGGCGCTACCGCTCCACCAATGAACGCCTCGGCAGAGCCCTCAAGGCGCACACCGCCGCCACCGCCACCGACACCACCCGCAGCTTCCGGGGCCCGGCCGCCCGGCACGGCTCCTCCGGGGGCGGCGTCCGCGTCAAGGCCGTCTGCGACTGCGGGCGCAATGTCCGCGTCGTGCCGTCTGTGCTCGCCCAGGCGCCGATCGTCTGCGGCGGCTGCGGGAAGCCTTTCCGGATCCCCGAGGTGGCCGCGGTCGGCTGACCCGAGGGCGTGTGGCACAATAGCTAGCTGTACTCGACAGTCGCATAGGACCCCTCTCTCCTCCGGCTGACGCGTCCATCGGGCACCCCGAGTACCGCAACCCCACGTGGCATCCCGTTGTGCCCCACCACGTCAAGACCAGGAGACACCACTCCCGTGGCAGTCAAGATCAAGCTGAAGCGTCTGGGCAAGATCCGCGCGCCTCACTACCGCATCGTCATCGCCGACTCCCGTACCCGCCGTGACGGCCGGGCCATCGAGGAGATCGGCCTGTACCACCCGGTGCAGAACCCCTCGCGCATCGAGGTCGACTCCGAGCGTGTCCAGTACTGGCTGGGTGTCGGCGCGCAGCCGACCGAGCCCGTCATGGCCATCCTCAAGGTCACCGGCGACTGGCAGAAGTTCAAGGGCCTGCCCGCCCCGGCGCCGATGAAGGTTGCCGAGCCGAAGGCCGACAAGCGCGCCCTCTTCGAGGCCGCTGCCAAGGCTTCCGGCGACGAGCCGAAGGGTGAGGCCATCACCCCGAAGGCGAAGAAGGCTGACAAGAAGGCGGACGAGGCTGCGGCCGAGTCCACCTCCGAGTCGACCGAGGCCTGAGCATGCTCGAGGAAGCCCTCGAGCACCTCGTCAAGGGCATCGTCGACAACCCCGACGAGGTGCAGGTGGCCGAGCGCACCCTGCGCCGCGGGCGCGTGCTCGAGGTGCGGGTTCACCCCGACGACCTCGGCAAGGTGATCGGCCGTAATGGCCGTACCGCCCGCGCGCTGCGGACCGTCGTGGGCGCCATCGGCGGACGGGGCATCCGCGTCGACCTCGTCGACGTGGACCAGGTCCGCTGACAAGTTGAACACCGGCTCGGGCCGGGGAGGGCCCTCGGGCCGTCCCCGGCCTGAGTTCGTTGGTGAGCGTGGATCCACCCTCGTCACCCTCCATCGAGAAGCCACGACGGCCCTCGCCGCCTCCGCGCAAGCGGCGGCGGATCAGCCGCAACAACGGGAGAGAACAGCGTGCAGTTGGTAGTGGCGCGGATCGGCCGCGCCCACGGCATCAAGGGCGAGGTCACGGTAGAGGTGCGCACCGACGAGCCCGAGCTGCGGCTCGGGCCGGGCGCGGTCCTCGCCACCGAACCCTCCTCCGTCGGACCGCTGACCATCGCCACCGGGCGGGTGCACAGCGGCCGGCTGCTGCTGCGCTTCGAGGGCGTCGCGGACCGCACGGCGGCCGAGGCGCTGCGCAACACCCTGCTGATCGCGGAGGTCGACCCCGAGGAAGTCCCCGAGGACCCCGAGGAGTTCTACGACCACCAGCTGATGGACCTCGACGTCGTCACCCGCGACGGCACCGAGGTCGGCCGGATCTCCGAGATCTCCCACCTGCCCTACCAGGACCTGCTGGTCGTCCAGCGGCCCGACGGCAGCGAGGTCCTGATCCCGTTCGTCTCCGAGATCGTCCCGGAGATCGACCTGGAGGAGCAGCGCGCGGTCATCGACCCGCCGCCCGGCCTCCTCGACGACAGTCAGGCCGAGATCGCCAGCAGCCGCGAGGACAGCTGATGCGGCTCGATGTCGTCACGATCTTCCCCGAGTACCTCGAGCCGCTGAACGTCTCCCTCGTCGGCAAGGCCCGGGCCCGCGGACAGCTCGATGTGCGCATCCACGACCTGCGGGAATGGGCGCACGACAAGCACAACACCGTCGATGACACGCCCTACGGCGGCGGCCCCGGCATGGTCATGAAGCCCGAGCCGTGGGGCGAGGCGCTCGACGAGATCCTCGCGTCCGGTGATGGCGAGCCGGTGATCGTCGTCCCCACGCCCAGCGGCGCCCCCTTCACCCAGCAGCTCGCCGTCGAACTCTCCGCCAAGCCCTGGCTGGTGTTCACCCCGGCCCGCTACGAGGGCATCGACCGCCGCGTCATCGAGGAGTACGGCGACCGCGTCGACGTCCGCGAGGTCTCCATCGGCGACTACGTCCTGGCCGGCGGCGAGGCACCCGTCCTGGTCATGGTCGAGGCGGTGGCCCGGCTGCTGCCCGGTGTCCTCGGCAATGCCGCCTCCCACCAGGACGACTCCTTCGCCCCCGGCGCGATGGCCGACCTCCTGGAAGGCCCCGTCTACACCAAGCCCCCCGAGTGGCGCGGCCGCGGGATCCCCGATGTCCTGGTCAGCGGCCACCACGGCAAGATCGCCCGCTGGCGCCGGGACGAGGCGTTCCGCCGGACCGACCTCAACCGCCCCGATCTGATCGAGCGCGCCGACCCCGCCGCGTTCGACAAACACGACCGCGCGATACTCGCCGCCCTCGGCTGGGCAGCGGGCGACGACGGCCGATTTGGGCGGACGAGCGAGGCCGTGGAAGAATAGGCCGCTGCTGTGTGCGTCCGGCGCGCGCCCCTGCCACAGGGGGAACGACGCCCGCCCGACGGAACGGCATCCGAAACATCCTTCCCATATCCCGTTGATGACCTGTGGCATCAGCGAAGAAAGCAGTAGGTCATGCACCTTCTCGACTCCGTCGACGCCGCGTCGAAGCGCAGCGACATCCCGGCCTTCCGCCCGGGTGACACCGTCAACGTCCACGTCCGCGTCATCGAGGGCAACCGCTCCCGTGTGCAGCAGTTCAAGGGCGTTGTCATCCGCCGTCAGGGCGCCGGCGTCCGCGAGACCTTCACGGTCCGCAAGGTCAGCTTCTCCGTCGGCGTCGAGCGCACCTTCCCGGTGCACACCCCGATCGTCGAGAAGATCGAGGTCGTGACCCGCGGTGACGTCCGTCGCGCCAAGCTGTACTTCCTCCGTGAGCTCCGCGGCAAGGCCGCGAAGATCAAGGAGAAGCGCGACAACTGAGCCGGTGCGCCCCGGAGCACGATTTTTTGCGCCGGGGCAACGCAAACCGACGCTCGCGTACGGTGCCCGGATCCGGCCGGATAGGCTCAGGGCCCGATGGACACCGACGCACAGCTCACGGAGCGCGACCCCTCTCCCACCCCCGACCAGGGGCCGGAGCAGGGGTCGCGCTTCGCGCGTTTCCGCGCCCGTGCGGCCGGTCTGCGCCACCGGCCGGTCACCCTGCTCGCGCTCTGCCTGGCCTTTGTGCTGCTGCTCAGCACGTTCATCGCACAGCCCTTTCTGATCCCCAGCTCCTCCATGGAGAACACCCTGCGCATCGGGGACCGCGTGCTGGTCAACAAGCTGGCGTACCGTTTCGGCAGCGCACCGGCGCGCGGCGATGTGGTGGTCTTCGACGGCACCGACTCCTTCGTTCACAGGGAACAGGGGGAGAATCCCGTCACGGGGCTGCTGCGCGGAGCCGGCGCGGCGCTGGGCCTGGCCCGTCCCGCCGAGACCGACTACGTCAAGCGTGTGATCGGCATCGGCGGTGACCGTGTGACCTGCTGCGACAAACGGGGACGGATCAAAGTGAACGGTGAGCCCGTGAGCGAGGCGTATCTCCACCCCGGGGACGCGCCGTCCTCGGTGGATTTCGACATCGTGGTGCCCGAGGACAGGCTGTGGGTCATGGGTGACCACCGCGCCAGATCCAGTGATTCCCGCGACCACCTCGGTCAGGCGGGCGGCGGCACGGTCCCCGTGGACCGGGTCATCGGCCGTGCGGACCTGATCACCTGGCCGATGAGCCGCTGGCGCACCTTCGACACCCCACGGAACTTCGACCGGATACCCGCCGCGGCAGGCCCCCATGGGTAAGCGCGGACGCCCCCGCCACGGGAGCCAGGGCGACGGCCCGCCGAAGCGGAGCCGGGCGCGGGGTGCCGATCCCACGGGGCCGGGCGACGAGGCGTACGGCGACTCCGGCGCGCGCGGTGGCCCCCAGGAAACGGTCGGGCACGGCGGCCGGCGGTCGGCCCGGGCCGCGACCGGCGGGCGTGCCGAGCGGCGGCGCCAGGCGCGGCGCATCAAGCGGCGCAGACAGCGCTCCTACCTGAAGGAAATCCCGATCCTGGTCGGCGTGGCGCTGGCCATCGCCCTCGTCCTGAAGACCTTCCTCGTCCAGGCATTCGTCATCCCGTCCGGCTCCATGGAGCAGACGATCAAGATCGGCGACCGGGTGCTGGTCGACAAGCTGACACCGTGGTTCGGCTCCAAACCCGAGCGCGGCGACGTCGTCGTCTTCAAGGACCCCGGGGGCTGGCTCAAGGGCGAGCAGACCAAGCCCCCCTCCGACGGGGGCGCCTTCCAGCCGGTCACGGACGCCATGACCTTCATCGGGCTGCTGCCGTCGGCCGATGAACAGGACCTGATCAAGCGGGTCGTGGCGGTCGGCGGCGACACCGTCAAATGCTGTGACAAGCAGGGCCGGGTCACCGTCAACGGCGCACCGCTGACCGAACCGTATGTCCATCCCGGCAATCCGCCCTCCACGCTGAAGTTCACGGTGGCCGTCCCCACCGGGCGGATCTTCGTGATGGGCGACCACCGCTCGGACTCCGCGGATTCGCGCTTCCACCTGGACGAGCCGTACCGTGGCACGGTCTCGGAGGACAATGTCGTGGGCCGGGCCGTGGTGATCGCCTGGCCGTTCAGTCACTGGCGGCGCCTCGAAGAGCCCGACACCTTTGCGACCGTGCGCGACGCGCCGGGCGCCAAGGCGTCCTCGGCAGGAACGCCGCATAAGGTGGCATCCGAGAGTTTGACCTTACTCCCGACCCCTGCGGAACTCCCGCTCGTTATGGGAGTGATGGGCCTGCACCGGTTGACGGGTGGGCGAGTGCGTGGAGTGAGGAGCAGATGTGGGGGACTTGGCGGTCGGCGCGCGGTCCGGAACCGAAGAGCCCGAAGAGCCGGCAGGGCGTGGTGAGACCGCGGGACCGGCGACGAGTTCCGTGCATCAGTCACCAGCACAGTCAGGGGCGCAGTCGCAGCGTTCGGCCCCGGCCGACGAATCGGACACATCCGATACGTTGGACAGGTCGTCGGGCGAGGAGGTGAGCGGCGGCATGAAGAAGGCAAAGAAGCCGCGCGCCTTCTGGAAGGAGCTGCCGATCCTCATCGGCATCGCTCTGCTCCTGGCGCTGCTGATCAAGACGTTCCTGGTACAGGCGTTCTCGATCCCGTCGGACTCGATGCAGGACACCCTCCAGCGCGGGGACCGGGTCCTGGTCGACAAGCTGACGCCGTGGTTCGGCTCCAAGCCGCAGCGCGGCGAGGTCGTGGTCTTCCACGACCCGGGCGGCTGGCTGAACGAGACGCCGACCCCGGAGCCCAACCCCGTCCAGAAGGTCCTCAGCTTCATCGGGCTGATGCCTTCGGCCGAGGAGAAGGACCTGATCAAGCGGGTCATCGCGGTCGGCGGCGACACCGTCGAGTGCCACGGCACCGGCCCGGTCAAGGTCAACGGCAAGGCCCTCAAGGAAGACTCGTACATCTTCCCCGGCGTCACCCCCTGCGGTGACCGCGCGTTCGGCCCGATCCACGTCCCCAAGGGCCGGATCTGGGTGATGGGCGATCACCGTGACGACTCCCTCGACTCCCGCTACCACCAGAACCTCAAGGGCAATGGCACGGTCTCGGAGGACGAGGTCGTCGGCCGGGCGTTCACCATCGCATGGCCGATCAACCGCTGGTCGACCCTGCCGGTACCGGACACCTTCGACCAGCCCGGGATCAACAAGGCAATGGGTGCGGCTCCGGCCGCCCTGGGGCTGGCCGGCGCGGTGCCGATCGTGATGTGGCGCCGCCGGAGGCTGACCGGAGCGCGTAACCCCAGGTAAGGTGCCGTCCCGGATCTTCGACGCGGGCCGGTTCCGCGGGGTGGGAGCGCTGGGATGAGCAGCAGTACCGAACACAGGACCGACGGCCGCGGCCGGACGACGGGCAGCGTGCTGTCCGGTCTGGCCGTGGCCGTCGGCTGTGTGCTGTTCCTGGGCGGCTTCGTATGGGGGGCGCTGATATACCGTCCCTATACGGTGCCGACCGATTCGATGTCGCCCACGATCGCGGCCGGTGCCCGGGTCCTGGCCGAGCGGGTGGACGGCTCCGAGATACGGCGCGGCGACATCGTCGTCTTCAAGGACGACGTCTGGGGCGACCTTCCGATGGTCAAGCGCGTCGTCGGCACCGGCGGCGACAAGGTCGCCTGCTGCACCAAGCAGGGCCGGCTGACCGTGAACGGAAAGCCCATCGAGGAACCGTATCTCCAGGGCAGCGGGCCCGCCTCGCCCGTCGGTTTCAAGGCCAAGGTCCCCGCCGGTCAGCTCTTCCTGCTCGGCGATCACCGCAACGACTCCCTCGACTCCCGGGTCCACCTCACCGACGGCGACCACGGCTCGGTGCCGCGCAGCGCCGTCAACGCCCGGGTCGACGCGCGCGCCTGGCCGCTCGGCAGCGTCGGCGTGATGCAGCGCCCCACCAGCTTCGCCGCCCTGCCCGGCGGTATCTCGCAGCCCGGCCCGGTGCAGCCCATCACCTTCGCGGTGGTCGCCGGGGCGGTCCTCATCCTCGGCGGTGCGGCCTACGGGCCCCTCGCCCGGCGCGGGGCGCGTAAGCGTGGCTGAAGGGCGGGGGCGGGACGCCGAGGAACCTACGGGGCGTGGGGGCGCGGACGGCGCTGCGGCTGACGGTGACGAGTCGGCCGGGCGCCGTGCTGAGGCCGAGAGACGAGCCGATGCGGCCCCCGACGCACCGGAGACGACCGCTGTACGCCAGGTCTCCCGCATCGTGCTGCTCGACCCCGACGACCGGATCCTGCTGCTCCACGGCTTCGAACCGGACCGCCCCACCGACACCTGGTGGTTCACCCCCGGTGGCGGCCTCGAAGGCACGGAGAGCCGGGAAGAGGCCGCCCGCCGCGAGCTCGCCGAGGAAACCGGCATCACCGGTGCTGTCCTGGGCCCCGTCCTGTGGAAGCGCCACTGCGCCTTTCCGTTCGACGGGCGCCGCTGGGAGCAGGATGAGTGGTACTACCTGGGAAGAACCGACCGGACTGCCACCCACACCGGCGGGCAGACTGACCTGGAGCGACGCAGCGTCTCGGGACTGAGGTGGTGGACTTGGGAGGAACTGTCCGCATCCCGTGAGACGGTGTATCCGACCAGACTCGTCGAGCTGCTGCGCACGCTGCTCGACGATGGGCCCCCCGATGCGCCGGTGCTCCTGGAGACCGAGCGGGTCTGACGCACAATGGGGGGACGCACGGCTGAAGGGGATCTGCCATGAGCGCCGAGGACCTCGAGAAGTACGAGACCGAGATGGAGCTGAAGCTCTACCGGGAGTACCGCGACGTCGTCGGGCTGTTCAAATACGTGATCGAGACCGAGCGTCGCTTCTACCTCACCAATGACTACGAGATGCAGGTGCACTCGGTCCAGGGCGAGGTCTTTTTCGAGGTGTCGATGGCTGACGCCTGGGTCTGGGACATGTACCGCCCGGCCCGCTTCGTCAAGCAGGTGAGGGTACTCACGTTCAAGGACGTGAACATCGAGGAGCTCAACAAGAGCGATCTGGATCTTCCGGGGAGCTGAGCCGGCCGGAGCGGCTGGGTCCCGGGGCAGCCCACCGTCATCCGGGCGGGTGAGCGGGTTATCCACATCCGGCTCACTGTCCACCAAGATCCAAAAGATCGGGTCGGGGGCGTCACAGTCGGTGCCGGAGGTGGTACCGCATGAACGCCATGCAGGCCGGCCGGCAGGCCGGGAAGAACGCACCGATCACGGACGCACCGACCACGGATGCGCCGTCGAGGACGCGCTCCGCGAGGGACCGGAACGCGGCACGCGGGGCCAGCTCGGCGGGCGCCGGGGGCGAGGCCCTCCGGGGGCGCTCGACGGGCGGGCAGGGCGAGGCGCGCAGCGGTGCGGGGCCGGTCGGCGAAGAGGTGCACAGCACGGGTTCGGGGCAGTCCGCGAAGGTTACGTCGGCCGGTGGCCGCAGGGGCGGAGCGCCGCCCCCGGGGCGTAAGCCTCCCGCGGCAGCCGGGCGGACCACCGCCGAGCCACCCGCCGCCGACCCGAGAGACACCGGCTCCACGGCGGCCAAACCGCCCGACACCCGGCGCCGCGCCCTCGGCCGGTACGGCGAGGACTTGGCGGCCCGGCGGCTCATCGAGGCCGGAATGCGGATCCTGGACCGGAACTGGCGCTGCCGCGACGGAGAGATCGACATCGTCGCGGCCGACGGCGACGCCCTGGTGGTCTGCGAAGTCAAAACCCGCCGCGCCGGCTGGTACGAACACCCCATGGCGGCCGTACGCCCCGAGAAGACCGCCCGGCTGCGACTGCTGGCGGAACGCTGGCTGGAGCGACACGGCGGCCCCCCGCCCGGAGGCGTACGGATCGACGTCATCGGCGTACTGCTCCCGGCCCGCGGCGCCCCGGTCGTCCAGCACGCACGAGGGGTGGCCTGATGGGATTCGCCCGCACGTGCTCCGTCGCCCTGGTAGGCGTCGAAGGTGTCGTCGTCGAAGTCCAGGCCGACCTGGAACCCGGCGTCGCCGCTTTCACCCTGGTCGGACTCCCCGACAAGAGCCTCATCGAGTCCAGAGAACGGGTGCGCGCGGCCGTCGTGAACTCCGGTGCCGAATGGCCGCAGAAGAAGCTCACCGTCGGCCTCAGCCCGGCCTCCGTACCCAAAGGCGGCAGCGGCTTCGACCTGGCCGTGGCCTGCGCGGTCCTCGGTGCCGCCGAGCGCCTGGACCCCCGCGAACTCACTGACCTGATGATGATCGGCGAACTGGGGCTGGACGGCCGCGTCCGCCCCGTGCGCGGAGTCCTGCCCGCCGTATTAGCCGCCGCCGACGCCGGATACCGCCAGGTTGTCGTCCCGGAACAGACCGTGGCCGAGGCGTCCCTCGTCCCCGGCATCTCCGTCCTCGGCGTGCGCAGCCTGCGCCAGCTCATCGCCGTCCTCGCCGACGAACCGGTGCCCGAGGAGGAAGACCCCCGGCAAGAAGGCCGCCCCGACCCCTCACTCGCCGGGCTGGTCGTGCCCGGAACCAGCGTCGGCGCGGGCCTGCCACCCGGGGACCACACCCCCGACCTCGCGGACGTCGCAGGCCAGCACAGCGCCCGCCGCGCCCTGGAAGTGGCCGCCGCCGGACGCCACCACATCTTCTTCAAGGGCCCGCCCGGCGCCGGCAAAACCATGCTCGCCGAACGCCTCCCCGGGCTGCTGCCGCCCCTGTCGCCCAAGGAATCCCTGGAGGTCACCGCAGTCCACTCGGTAGCCGGCACCCTTCCGCCGGGCCAGCCGCTCGTCCACCGGCCGCCCTACTGCGCCCCGCACCACTCCGCGACCATGGCGTCCCTCGTCGGCGGCGGCACCGGACTGCCCCGCCCCGGCGCCGTCTCCCTCGCCCACCACGGCGTGCTGTTCGTGGATGAGGCCGCGGAGTGCAGCCCACGCGTCCTGGACGCACTGCGCCAGCCGCTGGAGTCCGGCCATGTCGTCGTCGCCCGCGCCGCGGGCATGATGCGCATGCCCGCCCGTATCCTCCTCGCCCTCGCGGCCAACCCCTGCCCCTGTGGACGGCACGGCACCACCAGCGGCGGCTGCGAATGCCGACCGTCGTCCATCCGCCGCTACCGGGCCCGGCTCTCCGGCCCCCTGATGGACCGGGTGGACCTGCGCATCGCCGTCGAGCCGGTCGCCCGCGCTGAACTGATCGCCCTCGGCCGCGACACGGAAACCACCACCGTCGTGGCCGAACGCGTCCGGACCGCCCGGGAACGCGCCGCAGCCCGCTTGGCCGGCACACCGTGGCACACCAACAGCGAGGTACCCGGGCACGAGCTGCGCACCCGCTGGCAGGTCCACCCCGGCGCGCTGGCCCAGGCGGAACGCGACCTCGAATGCGGCCTCCTCACCGCCCGCGGCCTCGACCGCGTCCTCCGCGTCGCCTGGACGGCCGCCGACCTGGCCGGCCGCGACCGCCCCACCAAAGAGGACGTCAACTGGGCCCTGGAACTCCGCACCGGCGTACGCCGCGGCGCGCTGACGACGGCTGATAGCGGCGGCAAGCGCAAGGAGACCGCTACCGCCCGGCCGCAGCACAAGCAGGGGCAACCATGAACGGCATCGACGCATGGGGCTTCGCCACCGGTGAGCCGGAGCCGGCCGACAACCACCGGGACCGCGCACACGATCCCACGGCCGAACCGGGCCATGCCGTCCCCACGGCGACCGCGGCGAACTCCGCAACCACCGACCTATTCCGCGCAGCCAGCGAGGCACCCGACCCGTCGCGTACGGCTCGCGCAGCCCTCACCCGCATCCTCGAACCAGGCGATGAAACCGCCGGCCGGTGGCTGCGCGAGATGGGCCCGGAGGCTCTGTGGCAGACCCTGTCCGACGACGATGCGGCCCCACCCCCGGGCGCAAGCCGGGCCAAGGTCGCGGGCCTGCGGCTGCGCGCCGTCCGTGCACGCCCCACGGCGGACCTCGACGCCGTCACCGCACTCGGCGGCCGGTTCATCTGTCCCGGGGACGACGAATGGCCCGGCCAGCTCGACGACCTCGGCGACGCCCGCCCCATCGGCCTGTGGGTGCGGGGGACGGCCAACCTCCGACTGTGGGCACTGCGCTCGGTCGCCGTCGTCGGCGCCCGGGCCTGCACGGAATACGGCGCCCACCTCGCCACCACCCTCGGCGCCGGACTCGCCGACCGCGGCTGGACCGTCGTCTCCGGCGCCGCCTACGGCGTGGACGGCGCGGCTCACCGTGGTGCGCTCGCGGCGGACGGCGCCACCGCCGCCGTCATGGCCTCCGGAGTCGACCACCCCTACCCGCGTGGCCACACCGAGTTGATCGGCCGAATCGTCGAACAGGGTTTGGTGGTCGCTGAGTTACCACCAGGTGACCACCCCACTCGCAGCCGCTTCATCCAGCGCAACCGTGTGATCGCGGCGCTCACCAGAGGCACCGTCGTCGTAGAGGCCGAACTCCGCAGCGGCTCCCTCGTCACCGCCCGGCGGGCACAGACCCTCGGGCGCTTCACGATGGGCATGCCGGGCCCGGTCACCAGCGGCCTGTCCGCCGGGGTGCATCAACTCCTGCGCGGCGAGGCCGCGGTGGTCACGGACGCCGACGAGGTCATCGAACTCGTCGGCAGCATCGGCGATCTCGCCCCCGACCGGGAAGGCCGGACCCGCATCCGCGACCTTCTGGACCCCGTCGCGACCCTCGTACTGGAGGCGCTGCCGGCGCGCGGCAGCGCGGGCACCGGCCATCTGGCCCAGGAAGCCGGCGTGCCCCGCGATGTCACCCGCGCCAAACTCTTCGAGCTGCTGTCCCTCGGATTCGTTCAAAAGTGCGGTGATCGCTGGGAGTTGGCGCGACGCGCCGAGACGACCGGGCGTTCCCGGCGAGGCGGTACTTGACCTGGGGCGAACGGGTGAAAGGGTGAGGGGAATGACCGCAGAATCCAGGTTTGCCGTGCTTCGTGGCGCGGGCCCGACCGGTGGGGAGACGGCAATGTGGCGCACGGGACGCATGAGGCCCCGCCCGTCATGTCACGGCGTCCGCCCACACGGCCCTCCGGATGCCCGTGCCCGGCACCGTGTCCGGATGTCGCCACGCCGTACGAGGTAACTCCGGGGTGCGGGCAGCGGAACGTATCTGCGCACCCCCGAACCTGCCTTCCTCGCGCACCGCGACGCTGTGGTCACGCTACGCTCACAGGCAAATTCCACCCTCATACATCCATCCACCCGCGTCTCGGCAGAACGGCTCAAGGCGACGAATGCCCCAGCACACCTCCGGGTCTGACCGTGCGGCTGTACCACCCGCCGCACGCGGCAGCGTGCGCCCCGCTCCGCCCAGCTCGCTCGACGAGCTGTGGCGCGCCTACAAGGCGTCAGGCGACGGCAGGCTGCGGGAGCAGCTGATCCTGCACTACTCCCCGCTGGTCAAGTACGTCGCCGGCCGCGTCAGCGTCGGCCTGCCCCCCAACGTCGAACAGGCCGACTTCGTCTCCTCCGGGGTCTTCGGACTGATCGACGCCATCGAGAAGTTCGAGCCCGAACGCTCCATCAAGTTCGAGACCTACGCCATCACCCGCATCCGCGGCGCGATGATCGACGAGCTGCGCGCGCTCGACTGGATTCCGCGCTCCGTACGGCAGAAGGCCCGCGCCGTCGAACGCGCCTACGCCACCCTCGAAGCGCAACTGCGCCGCACCCCCTCCGAGGCGGAGGTCGCCGAGGAGATGGGCATCGCCCTGGAGGAACTCCACGGAGTCTTCAGCCAGCTGTCCCTGGCCAACGTCGTGGCGCTGGAGGACCTGCTGCACGTCGGCGGCGAAGGGGGCGAACGGCTGAGCCTGATGGACACCCTCGAGGACACGGCCGCCGAGAACCCGGTCGAGATCGCCGAGGACCGCGAGCTGCGGCGCCTGCTCGCGCGCGCCATCAACACCCTTCCCGAACGCGAGAAAACCGTGGTCACGCTCTACTACTACGAAGGCCTCACGCTCGCCGAGATCGGCAATGTCCTCGGCGTCACGGAGAGCAGAGTCAGCCAGATCCACACCAAATCCGTACTCCAGCTCAGGGCGAAGCTCGCCGACGTCGGACGCTGAGTCACCCGTTGTGGGCGCCAGGTCTTCCCACGCGGTCTCGCCATGCGGAGTGCCACGGCGGGCGTGCCATCCGTAGAGTGGTGACGTGCCCAGGATTCGAGCGGCCTCCGTGGCCGAGCACCGGTCGATGCAGCGCGGCGCCCTGTTGGACGCCGCCCGCTCCCTGCTGTCCGAAGGCGGAACGGAAGCGCTGACCTTCCCCGCCCTCGCCGAGCGCACGGGCCTCGCGCGCTCCTCCGTGTATGAGTACTTCCGCTCGCGCGCCGCCGTCGTCGAAGAGCTGTGCGCCGTCGACTTCCCGGTCTGGGCCGCCGAGGTCGAAGCGGCGATGCAGCGTGTCGACACGCCCGAGGACAAGATCGAGGCATATGTGCGCCGGCAACTCGCGCTGGTCGGCGACCGGCGCCACCGTGCCGTCGTGGCCATTTCGGCCGGCGAGCTGGACGCGGGCGCGCGCGAGAAGATCCGCGCGGCGCACGGCGGACTCATCGCCATGATCGTCGAGGCGCTCGCCGCCCTCGGCCACGAACAGCCCCGGCTCGCGGCCATGCTGCTCCAGGGTGTCGTCGACGCCGCGGTTCGCCGCATCGAACTGGGTGCCGCAGAGGACCCGGGCGAAATCACAGAGGCGGCGGTGGCGATGGCCCTCCGCGGGGTCTGCGGCTGACTTGGGGGGCTTCCCCCCCCGGGCCCCCGGCCCACCCACCCACCTCCACCACCTCCACGCTCGTTGGCCCCGCAGCCCGCAGCCCGCAGCCCGCAGCCCGCAGCCCGCAGCCCGCAGCCCGCAGCCCGCAGCCCGCAGCCCGCAGCCCGCAGCCCGCAGCCCGCGCCCGGTCGTGCCCGGTCGTGCCTGTGGCGTGGTGCCGAGCTGCTGTGCGGCTCTCGCGCTGCTTTCGCCTGGGCCTAACGTGGGCCGTTACCTGTGCGACACCCGTGCGACGCCAACTGTCGCCTCGCTGTCGAGCTGCTCTTACCGTTGCGGGCTCACCCGCAGCGTCGCGAGCACCGCAGCGTCGGGATCACCGTTTCGCCGTGATCACTGCGTCTCGCGCTCACCCACCCCCTCACCCGACGACGTGCCACGAGCGCCTTCCACCCCGCCGCCTCCGCGGGTCCTCCTCGCTTGCCGAGGCAGTCGGCCGAACGCCCAGATCGCCACGGCCGCGAGTCCGGTCGCCTCTAGGAGGGCGGCTCCTGTAGGCGCCGAGCTTCTTGCCTGCGCTGTTGGCTCCGGTGGTTCTGGATGCGGGGAAGAGGCAGCGCCGCCTGCCGGTACGGGGACTCCGAAGATCGGCAGTAGCCGGGAGGGGCCGCCGCGGAGCATGGTCTGGGGCAGCAGGGACAGTGGGTCCAGGTAGGTCTTGTTGCGGCGTAGGCCCCAGTGGAGGCAGGGCTCGCGGCAGTGGAACGGGCCGTCGTGCTGTAGGACGGCGACTGGCTGGCCGGCCTTGACGCGTTGGCCCTTCCGGACCGTGGAGCGTACGGGTTCGTACGTGGTGCGTAACGGAGGGCGGCCCGAGCGGGACACCTCGAGGGTCAGGACGCCGCGGCCTGCGACGGTTCCGGCGTAGGCCACCCGTCCAGGGGCTGCTGCTCGCACCACGGCGCCGGCGGAAGCAGCCAGGTCCACCCCGCGGTGTCCGGCCGCCCACGGGGAAGGAGGCGGATCCCAGCCCCTGGCCACCGTTGGTTGTGCGTCCGCAGGGCCTCCCACCGGCCAGGATCTGTCCTTGTCCGGTGGCGCGGCAGGTGCCGTGGGTGCCCCACCCTCAGGCCGCCACCCCACCCCCTCGCCCACCTCCCCACGTCCCGCAACCACCGCCGAATCCACCCCGCGACCCACCGGCCCGTCGACCTCGCGCCCCACCGGCCTCCCCGTCCCGCGCCCCACCGGCCTCTCCACTCCGCGCAGCTCCGGCCCCTCCGTCCCGCTCCCCACCGGCCCGTCGACCCGATGCCGCACCGGCTGCCCCGCCACGAACCCCAGCCCGTCCTCTGCCCCGCGCGCCGCCAGTCGTTCCACTCCACGCTCTACCCCGCGCCCGGCCACCCCGCTCACCGACGGAGCGGCGGCGCCCGCGAGCGTCGGTGCGAAGAGCGTCAGGACGGCGGCCGTGGCCGGGGCCAGCAGTACCGCCGCCGCGTGGGCGGGAAAGAAGCAGCTCGGCCCGTACCCCTTCGGCTTCCCGCGCGCCCCCGGTGGCAGAGGCGCGGGCGACCCAAAGCGGGACGACGGGGGCGGGGACGAGCAGCGAGACCGAGACCGAGACCGGGACGGGGACTGGGACCGAGGCGGAGGTGGGAGCGAGGGCGACGACCGAGCCCGGCGCCGGGCAGCCGGAAGGGGACCCGGCCCGCTCCCCGCTCGGCCGCGGTTCCTGGGCCGCCCACCGTCCACCGGCCGCGGGAAGCGCCCCCGGAAGCCGGTGAAGCCGCTGAAGGAGGCGCTGAAGGCCCTGGCAGGGACCGAATGTCGTCGGGGGTTTTGTTCCGGGTCTCGTCGCCGGTCTCGTCGCTGATCTCGTCGTGGGTTTCGTCGCATGTGCTGACCGTGACGCAGTTCGTCGCGGTGTGTGGATCTTGATCTGGAGCTGTGGATGACAGGGTGGTTGTGGACAACGGTGTCACTCGGGTGAGGCTCGAAAAGGTGCGTGTCGCCCGGTGCATCGGCAGTCCCGTACACTTCTGATGGCGATCCGGGTCACCGGGTCGACTTCGCACGCCCCGCCGTCAGTGCACCAGTCCCGTTCGGGCAGCACGATGGCCGCGCCCCTCGGTCCTCGGACGGCTCCGCAAGGTGTCTTCCCCGGCAGGCGCGTCGGGGCGTCAGGCACCGCGGCCGACCGGCCGCAGTGGAACCGAGAACAACGAGGAGTACGGCCATGGCCGTCGTCACGATGCGGGAGCTGCTGGAGAGCGGCGTCCACTTCGGGCACCAGACCCGCCGCTGGAACCCGAAGATGAAGCGCTTCATCTTCACCGAGCGCAACGGCATCTACATCATCGACCTGCTCCAGTCGCTGTCGTACATCGACCGCGCCTACGAGTTCGTCAAGGAGACCGTCGCCCACGGCGGCTCGGTCATGTTCGTCGGCACGAAGAAGCAGGCCCAGGAGGCCATTGCCGAGCAGGCGACCCGCGTGGGCATGCCCTACGTGAACCAGCGCTGGCTCGGCGGCATGCTGACCAACTTCTCGACCGTCTACAAGCGCCTGCAGCGCCTGAAGGAGCTCGAGCAGATCGACTTCGAGGATGTGGCCGCCTCCGGCCTCACCAAGAAGGAGCTCCTGGTTCTCTCCCGCGAGAAGGCCAAGCTGGAGAAGACCCTGGGCGGTATCCGCGAGATGCAGAAGGTGCCCAGCGCCGTCTGGATCGTGGACACCAAGAAGGAGCACATTGCCGTCGGTGAGGCGCGCAAGCTCAACATCCCGGTCGTCGCGATCCTCGACACCAACTGCGACCCGGACGAGGTCGACTACAAGATCCCGGGCAACGACGACGCGATCCGCTCCGTCACCCTGCTCACCCGCGTGATCGCCGACGCCGTCGCCGAGGGCCTCATCGCCCGCTCCGGTGCCGCCACCGGCGACCAGAAGCCCGGCGAGAAGGCCGCTGCGGCCGAGCCGCTGGCCGAGTGGGAGCGCGACCTGCTCGAGGGCGAGAAGAAGGCTGACGACGAGGCCCCCAAGGCCGAGGAGAAGCCCGCTGAGGAGGCCGCTCCGGTCGACGAGGCCCCCGCCGCCGAGGCCCCCGCCGCCGAGGCCGAGGCCGAGAAGCCGGCCGAGCAGGCCTGACCCGCAGCATCCGGCTGATGACGGCGGGGGAGGGCGCCACAAGCGCCGCCCCCGCCGTCCACCCGTAGATCTTTCGACTTCGAGATTTCGAGAAGAGATTCACAGACCATGGCGAACTACACCGCCGCTGACGTCAAGAAGCTCCGCGAGCTCACCGGCGCCGGCATGATGGACTGCAAGAAGGCCCTGGACGAGGCCGAGGGCAACGTCGACAAGGCCGTCGAGGCGCTGCGTATCAAGGGCCAGAAGGGCGTCGCCAAGCGCGAGGGCCGGTCCGCCGAGAACGGCGCTGTGGTCTCCGTGATCGCCGGCGACAACACCTCCGGTGTCATCGTCGAGCTGAAGTGCGAGACGGACTTCGTCGCCAAGAGCGAGAAGTTCCAGGCCGTCGCCAACGAGATCGCCGCGCACGTCGCGAAGACCTCCCCGGCCGACATCGAGGCCCTGCTCGCCTCCGAGATCGCGGCCGGCAAGACCGTCCAGGCGTTCGTCGACGAGGCCAACGCCAACCTGGGCGAGAAGATCGTCCTGGACCGCTTCGCGCAGTTCTCCGACGGCTATGTTTCGGCGTACATGCACCGCACCATGCCCGACCTGCCCCCGCAGATCGGTGTCCTGGTCGAGCTCGACAAGGAAAACGCCGAGGTCGCCAAGGGCATTGCGCAGCACATCGCCGCGTTCGCCCCGAAGTACCTCGCCAAGGACGACGTGCCGGCCGAGGTCGTCGAGGCCGAGCGGCGTGTCGCCGAGGAGACCACCCGCGCGGAGGGCAAGCCCGAGGCTGCTCTTCCGAAGATCGTCGAGGGTCGGATCAACGGCTTCTTCAAGGACGCGACGCTGCTCGGTCAGCCGTACGCCCTTGACAACAAGAAGTCCGTTGAGAAGGTCCTCCAGGAGGCCGGTGTCACCCTGAAGCGCTTCTCGCGCATCAAGGTCGGCATCTGAGCCTGTCGCGAAGGCAGCGAATGACCTGCGACCCCGCTAGGGTCGTACGCAGTCGGCCGCTCAACGGCCGGCCGCAGATGTGACGAGGAGGCCATTGCCGCAGAGGGATCTGAACCAGACCCACGGCAATGGCCTTCTTCGTATGTGCACGAGGAGAGCTCAATGATTCACGGTGCCGACGGCGCGCACACAGACCATGCCGGTCACGGCGGCAGGCGACGCTTCCTGCTGAAGCTGTCGGGCGAAGCATTCGCCGGCGGCGGGGGACTGGGCGTCGACCCCGACGTCGTGCACGCGATGGCCCGCGAGATCGCCGCCGTGGTGCGCGAGGGCTACGAGATCGCCATCGTGATCGGCGGCGGCAACTTCTTCCGCGGCGCCGAACTCCAGCAGCGCGGTATGGACCGGGCCCGCTCCGACTACATGGGCATGCTCGGCACGGTCATGAACTGTCTGGCCCTCCAGGACTTCCTGGAGAAGGAGGGCATCGACTCCCGCGTCCAGACAGCCATCACCATGGGACAGGTCGCGGAGCCGTACATTCCGCTGCGCGCGGTGCGCCACCTGGAGAAGGGCCGGGTCGTCATCTTCGGCGCCGGCATGGGTATGCCGTACTTCTCCACCGACACCACCGCCGCCCAGCGTGCCCTGGAGATCGACGCCGAGGCCATGCTGATGGGGAAGAACGGGGTGGACGGGGTCTACGACTCCGACCCCAAGAAGAACCCCGACGCGGTGAAGTTCGACGCGCTCGAATACGGCGAGGTGATCACCCGCGACCTGAAGGTCGCCGATGCCACCGCCATCACGCTGTGCCGGGACAACAAGCTCCCGATCCTCGTGTTCGAACTGCTCGCCGAGGGCAACATCGCGCGTGCCGTGAAGGGTGAGAAGATCGGCACGCTCGTCAGCGATCAGGACACCCGGGCCTGACGGCCTCAACTGCCGCGATTCCGTACGGGCATCGGCCCGTACGGGCGGCAACTCCCGGCCGGGGTAGGACCCCGGTACGGGGATGGACAACGGCCTGCCGGTCGGACACCGTGCAGGAGAAGACGCGCGGCAGGGGCGAGGCTCTGCTTCTTACCGAAAAGACCAGGAGCAAGTGGTGATCGAAGAGATCCTCCTCGAGGCCGAGGAGAAGATGGAGAAGGCCGTCGTGGTCGCCAAGGAGGACTTCGCCGCGATTCGCACCGGGCGTGCGCACCCGGCGATGTTCAACAAGATCGTGGCGGACTACTACGGTGCCATGACGCCGATCAACCAGCTGGCGTCGTTCTCGGTGCCCGAGCCGCGGATGGCCGTGGTGACCCCGTTCGACAAGAGCGCGCTGCGCAACATCGAGCAGGCCATCCGGGACTCCGACCTCGGCGTCAACCCGAGCAACGACGGCAACATCATCCGAGTGACGTTCCCGGAGCTGACCGAGGAGCGCCGCAAGGAGTTCATCAAGGTCGCCAAGAACAAGGGCGAGGACGCGAAGATCTCGATCCGCAGCGTCCGGCGCAAGGCCAAGGAGACCCTCGACAAGCTCGTCAAGGACAAGGAGTCCGGCGAGGACGAGGTCCGCCGCGCCGAGAAGGAGCTCGACGACACCACCGCGAAGTACGTCGCGCAGGTGGACGAGCTCCTCAAGCACAAGGAATCCGAGCTCCTCGAGGTCTGATGAACGAGTCTTCCTGGGGGGCCCCGCCCGGCGCCGGTCAATGGGGACCGCCCGCCCACGGACCGGCCCCCTCGCTTCGCGGGGCGGCGCCCCCCGCTCCGGCGGGTCCGGTGTACGACTGGGGCGATGCGGCGCAGACTCGGCCCATGCCCTTTGTCCCCGGGCAAGGCGGATACCAGGATGACAACCGGGAACATCGGGACATCCGGGATAACCGGGATCACCTGGACGACCGGGGGGCTGCTCGACGGAGCGGCCCCCTGTTCCGCGACGAAAAGCCGCAGGAGCCCATGCCCACCTCTCTTTCCGGGTCCGACAGCTCGCCGGACTCAGAGAAGCCGAAGAAGAAGAGCGCGGGCCGCAACCTGCCCGCCGCCATAGGGGTCGGCATCGGCCTCGGCGCGATCATTGTTGCGTCGCTCTTCGTCTACAAGCCCGTCTTCATCGGCGTGATAGCGATCGCCGTGGTCGTGGGCCTGTGGGAGCTGACCTCGCGGCTGGCGGAGCGCAAGGACATCCGGGTGCCGCTGGTGCCGCTCGCGGTCGGCGGCACGGCCATGGTGGTCGCGGGCTATGTCCGCGGCGCCGAGGGGGCCTGGGTGGCGATGGCGCTCACCGCGCTCGCCGTGCTCGTCTGGCGGATGACCGAGGCGCCCGAGAACTATCTGCGGGATGTCACCGCCGGCGTCTTCGCGGCGTTCTATGTGCCCTTCCTCGCGACGTTCGTGGCGCTGATGCTCGCGGCCGAGGCCGACGGGCCGGAGCGGGTGATGACGTTCCTGCTGCTCACGGTCGTCAGCGACACCGGCGCGTACGCGGTCGGCTGGCGCTTCGGCAAGCACAAGCTCGCCCCGCGCATCAGCCCCGGCAAGACCCGTGAGGGACTCGTCGGCGCGGTGCTCTTCGCGATGGCGGCCGGGGCGCTGTGCATGGAGTTCCTGATCGTGGACGGCGCCTGGTGGCAGGGTCTGCTGCTGGGCCTCGCCGTCGCGGCCAGCGCGACCCTCGGCGACCTCGGCGAGTCCATGATCAAGCGGGACCTCGGCATCAAGGACATGGGCACACTGCTCCCCGGCCACGGCGGGATCATGGACCGGCTCGACTCCCTGCTGCCGACCGCTCCGGTCGTCTGGCTGCTGTACGTGATCTTTGTGGGAGCCGGCTGACCGCAGGGTTCTGGCAGGTGAGGGCAGGGAGAGGGATTCCTCTCCCTGCCCTCTTCCGTGCACCGCCTCCCGTCTACCGAGGCGGCGACAGGGCCTCGACCGCCGCGCGCAGTGGCTCCGGCGACGTGGAGAACTCGCCGAGGAAGGGATACGACAGTTCCGTGACGAGGAACAGGTTGGTGGCGACGAGGACGCTCACCGCCGCGACCATCCCGTAGTGGATCAGGGCCTGTTCGGAGCCGAAGGTGGCGGAGAACCCGAGGACAAGTCCACTGGTCAGAAGGACCGCCATCCACAGGGACAGGGGTGGGCCGATGTTGGTGCGTGCCTGGAGCAGCCGTTCCGTGCGGGCGATGCTCAGTTCCTTCAGGGACGCGATCGAGCTGGTGAGGAAGGCTCGCTGGGTGTCGTTGCGGGGCTGGATGCTCTCGTACGTGCTGTGCAGGCGGCTCAGCGCGTTCTCGGCCGCGGGCGTGGAATCACCGGCCGCGGCGCTGGGCCACTCGGCCGCCGCCGCGCGTCCGTACTCCAACAGGCTCTGCCTGATCCGCGCGCTCTCGGCCTTGCCGAACACCTCGCGGCCCCTGGCCAGCTGCGTCGCCATGGCGCCCTCGGTCCGCGTCGTCTGGTCCGACGTGTTCACCTGACCCCAGAGCGCGAGGACGATGAAGCCGATGAGGAACCCGTAGACGACCGCAATCACGGGGAAGAGGAACTGTGCGATCTCGTTCTGCTGGCCCTGCCTGAGGCTGGGGACGCGGCGCCGGACGAATGCCTGGACGACTGCGGTCCCGCCGGCGATCACGACGACGAGCCCTGCCAACAGCAACCAGGAAGGGACGTTGATCACGATCCATCGGGTCACGGCCACTGCTTCACGCTCCTGTCGTACCCCACACCAGCCACCACGGCGAGGTGGCCAACGAAGGCACCGGGCTGGGGACACGCCTGCTTCGCCCCTTCGGTGAGCGACGGCCGCGCAGGAGCGGCATCCACAGGGGGAGGGGACGGGCCGCGCCGGGGAGCCCGGGACGTCCCCGGGGTGTGCGACGTGGACCACGCGTGACAGCGGGCCACTGGAGGTAACCGCCTCCCACACCGCTCCGGCCTGGGCCTCCCAAGATGATCTGCCACACTGGACGCACCATGCCTGCACCCGGAGAACTCAGTCTCTGAGGGTGACGAGAAGCCCCCTACCAGCGGTTTTGCTGCTGGTAGGGGGCTTCTGCGTGGGCTGTTGGCCGTGGCTGGGCCGTCAGCGGTTCCAGTAGGGCCATCAGCTACTTCAAGGCTGAGGCCACAGCGGACTCGCGCGAAGGGCAGTGGACGGGAGGCGCTTCGGTAACGATGGCCAGACCCTTCGCTCCGGGGTACGCAGCCTGGATGGTTTCGAGTACTTCCCGGGGGCTGTCGCCCGCTTTTAGCTCTGTGCAAACAAGCTGCCCCTGAACGCCGAGGTCGTCAGCTTCCACCTGCCTGAGCTCGGGAGCGCGGGCCTTTACGGCGCCGGCGTATTGCTCGTCCTTGTCCGATGGAGAGGGCACATCATCTGAGGTATCTGAGGAGGGGGACGCAGACTTCGGGCCCCCTGGCTCCTTCGGCGCCGCGGGCAGCCCGCAGGCTTCACGGGTGGCAGCAACGGAGAACATCGCAGGGCCGTCAACCTGCGCTTTCTGCTTGCAGATGATCCAGGTATCGAATATGGAATCACTGCGATCAGCCTTCGTGTCCGCGTCCTGGTACGACCTCAATGTCATCGTCGGGCTCAGGGCGTCCTCTGCTTCGCTCTTGGTCTTGCCGACGTAATCGGCAATGGTTGGACGCGGTGAGGCGGCTTCCTTGGTCTTCTTCTTAGGCGAGGTATCACCGCACCCTGCCAGGGCGACGAGCAACACCGCGCAGGTAACCGCATTGAGTGCTCGCACAACCATCCCCCTGTTCTGAAACTCTCAGTTGGCGAACCGTAGCGGTCCGCAGCTGCTCGTGTACCAGTTTCCAATGAGCCGCAGAACCTTCGACCCGGTATCACTCCGGCTGGAGAAGCTGATCCACTGCTCGTCGTGCGCGCTCACGGCTGGTCGGGATCAGGTGCGCATAGACGCGGAGCGTCATGGCTGGATCGGAGTGACCCAGGTACTCGCTTACGGCCTTCACGCTCTCACCCGCGTCCAAGAGCACCGAGGCGTAGAAGTGTCGTAGGGCGTGCATGCCGTGTTCCCGTGCGGAGGCGTAGGGCTGACCTGGCTGCGGCGTGGGGATGAGCCCGGCCGCCGCGGGCGCGGGTTTCCAGTCCTGGACGTTGAAATTGCTCCGCCAAACGATGCCGCGGGCCGAGTTCGTGAAGAGCAATGGTCGAGCTGTACGAGGCCATCCGTCGGACAACCAACAGTGGAAGCCCCGTGAGTAACGCAGAGCGCATGCCCATCAGGGCTTCCAAGCTTCATCGACCGTGAACGACACCACTGTTCCACCGAAGTGGCTGGGGCCGGCGCTCCACGAGTCCGCCAGCGCATCCACAAGACGTAGGCCCCGCCCGTGCGCTTCATCAGCGGTAGCCTGCCGCATGCGAACTCGCGTGGGAAAGCCGGGGTTGTGCACGTCCACCCGCAGCGCTTCGCCTACACGCCACCATTGCACGCGCACCCGCCAGGATTCCTCCGCCTCACCGTAGAGAACAGCGTTGGTGACCAGCTCGGAGATCATCAATGCGCAGTCATCCACCGAGCAGACGAGCTCATGCGGATCTGTGAACTTCCTGAACCAGCGCCGGGCCCGTGGTACAGACTCCGGCACCGGGTACAAGGTCATGGCCCCGATGTACACGGGCTCAGCCCCCGACCCTTCGGGGCCTTCAATGACATCGCTCATCCCGTCCTACTCCCTACCGGTGCCGTCGCAGTCCAGACAGCGCCGCTTGGATGTAGCACGGACGCGAGCATCAGCCGCAGAGACCGCCAAGGCCGAGCGGGGAGCTACCCGCTTCCAGCCTCGACCGCGGCAGCCGTGACATGCAGCCGCGGCGACGTGTCGTAACTCCGCACGTTTCTGACTCACGCCCGTGCCCCCTTCCGACGAAGTGGCCTTAGCCGCTTACTGGATAGTGGCATTAGCCACTTGTGGCCGCAAGTGTTTCGGTCGGAGGATCAAGGCTTTCTACCCGATCGGGTACCCCTGCTCGAATGCCCAACGGCTGGGCGGGTACGTCGCTTCGGCGAATTCCAGAGGGCGATCCTGCAGGTCATAGACGACGTGATGGACAATCAGTACCGCTGACCCTGGCTCCAGTTCCAGGTCAGCCGCCTCATCCTCGGTCGCGAGACGGGCGCACATCCGGTCTTCGGCGTAGCTGCCCTGGCGACCGGTCATGTTCTCGACGTACATCAGCGTTCCCTCCTGGATCCGGTCGGGATCCCGGAGCTTCGGCGCGCGCTCGCCCACGTCGGGGCCGAACCAGGAGGTGGAGAGTGTGATGGGACCGGAGTCGTTCTTGGTGACCCGCCGACGGTGCACCGCACGGGCGCCGGCTGCCAGGTTCAGCGCCTCCGCCACATGGTCTGGCGCGTCCAACCAGCCCGCCGATGTGATCACCGCGTACTCGCCCGGCGTGTAGATCTTTCCGGTCTGCTTGGCCCGTCCGTACAGCTCGCGAGCGCGGCGGTTGACCGCCAGACCCCGTACGTAAGTGCCCGACCCTTGCCGCTTCTCGACCAACCCCTGATGCCGCAGGGCCTCCAGTGAACGCGCGGCTGTCGGGCGCGACACGCCCCAATCCGCAGCCAGTTGACGTTCCGACGGCACCTCGTCGCCAGGCCGCAAGTCGCCCCGCAGGATCTGATCGCGAATGTGGTGCGCGATCTGAAGGTACTTGGGCTGGGTTTCCTCGATCTTCGGCATCCGTTCCCCCTTCCCTAAGTGGCTATTACCTCTAGCCACTATAGAGTGAGTGGCTAGTGCAGCGGCCCGTACGCTGACGCACGTGACGCGCTTGATCGTGGCAGCAGGAGGAGGCGGCGACGCTGTCGCCGCTGCGATGCTGGATGCCGCCCTCTACGGCGGCGAGACTCCGGCGGTGGTTCTCACGTACGCGTGGGACCGCCTCTTGATCGACCCTGTTCCGGGCCCAAGAGGGCCGGCCAACTTCACTGGCCTCCGCCCTTTTACTCGCAGCGTCCATACCGTCCCCGCCGACGCAGCGCCGATTGCTCCCGCGGGCTCGACGCTTCCCCGGCTGGCCGCAGAGCTCCCGCAGATCTTCGCGCTCATCGATCCACACCACGGCGTCGAGGGCATGGTGCGCCAACTCGAAGAGCTCATCCAACGCTTGGAGCCGGACTCCGTCGACCTCCTGGACGTGGGCGGCGACATCCTCGCCCAGGGCGACGAGCCCACTCTCCGCAGCCCCCTCGCCGACGCTCTCACCCTCGCGGCGTGCTGCGAACTCAACTTCCCCGTACGGCTCCTGGTCGCCGGCCCCGGCCTAGACGGCGAAATCCCCGCCGACGCCCTACGCGATCGCCTGGGCCCCGTCGCCCTGACACTCACCACCGAGCACGTTCAGCCCGTCAGCTCGGTACTGGAGTGGCACCCCTCCGAGGCAACGGCCATGTTGGCCGCCACAGCACGAGGTGTCCGCGGTCTGTGCGAAGTGCGGGACGCCGGCCTGCCCGTTCCGCTCACCGACGAAGGCCCGGTCGTTCACGAGTCCGATCTCGACGAAGCCCTGAACCGCAACCAGCTCGCCCGCGCCATCCTCGCCACGGAGAACCTGCACCAGGTCGAGCAGTTCAGCCGCGAGATCTGCGGCTTCTCCGAAATCGACTACGAACGCAACAAGGCCAGTTGGCTGGGCAATCAGCCTGCCCAGAAGCTCGACCCGGATGCTGTGCTCCATCAGCTCGACGAGTTCGAGGCCGATGCCCAATCCCGCGGAATCACCCACACAACGCTCCGCCGCCTCACCGAAGCCTTCGGGCTTAGCGGTACCCAGCGTCAGGACCTCAGGGCACTACTGCTCAGCAGCCGCCCGGAGCAGTACCAGGCGCCGCTCTGGCACATTCCGTCAGGGGCTTGAGTAACGACTTTCTCTACGAGTTCAAGGCGGCTCGCTCCGCTCCCCGCGCGCGGCCCGGCCCCCGGCCGGGCCTGCACTCCTGTCTCCGCCCCGCTCCAGCCCGGCTGGTGCCCGTGCCGCACTCTCCGGCACGAACTGGGAAGGTGCAGGGAGGATTGCTCCGTGTGGTGGCATGGAGCGTCTCGTCGAGCATCTGGTGCCGGTGGCCGACAGAGCCTTGCCCGTGCCACCTACCTGCTCACGCTGTTGACACGCCCGCCGAGCTTCACCACCGGCCGCAATGCGACTGTGTGCCGCTCGCACTCCCGCTCCAGCCCCATGACCGGCACCCCTTTAGTAAGAAGCTTGTGACCTGCTCACTTCGCGTGTCAGGTGCGTGCCAGAACGGACGGTCAACCACAGTCAAGGAGGGCGCCCATCGGTACCGACACCTGCCCACAGGTCGGAGCCAGTCACACGCCCGTCGAACAGCGGATACGGATGGTCGACCGCCCCCAGGCTTACAAAGCAGAGATCGGCGTCCATCAATCGCTGCTGCGGCTGGTCTCAGATTCGAGCATTGAGGGTCATAAAAGAACGCCGCTCGATGAAGCGGTCGAAGGTCGGCTGTACTTCGCCCTTTACAAGACCGACGCCACAGATGTAGAGGTCGGGGCGGTTCGACAGCAGCTCGAAATCCCGCATGGCGTCCTCGAACCGGCACATCACGCCCGGCTCGGAGGCGGAGTCGATGATCAGCGAGTGGCTGTGCAGAGCGACGGGTGTCTGGCGAGCCCAGTCCACTACGCGTTCGTCCGAGACGTCGTCCAGTCTCAGTGAGCGGTGCGGTAGGTCTCGCCAGTCGATGCCGTTACCTGCCCACGGGAGCGTGCTGAGGTACGCATTGAACCGAGCGGACAGAGGCACGGGCTGCACCTCCGCACCATGCTCACGGAGCCAGGGTTCGATCTGGTTGATGCGCATGATCGAGAGGCTAGGGCGACTTCCCTTCATCCCCTCCCAGCGGTCACGAGAGGATCCTTAGTGGCCGAGGCGCTGGGTAAGGGCGGTGGTAGCACCTCACGACGGGATGACGTCCTGGGCCGTCTCTGGGCCGTGCGAGGCCGGCCACCAGTGACGGAGGGCCACAAGGGGTGACCGGCCCCACCCCGCTGTGGCCTGGGCCGCCGTAGACGATCTGCCACACTGGACGCACCATGCCTGCACCCGGAGAACTTACTTTTGTCGCGCCGCGCGGGGCCAAGAAGCCGCCGCGGCACCTTGCTGATCTCAGTCCCGTCGAGCGTCGCGAAGCGGTGGCGGCGATCGGGGAGAAGCCGTTTCGTGCCAAGCAGCTGTCGCAGCACTACTTCGCCCGTTATGCGCATGACCCGGCGGAGTGGACCGACATTCCGTCGGCGGCGCGCGAGAAGCTGGCGAGTGAGCTGCTGCCGGAGCTGATGACGGTCATGCGGCACATCTCGTGCGATGAGGACACCACGCGCAAGACGCTGTGGAAGCTGCATGACGGGACGCTCGTCGAGTCGGTGCTGATGCGGTACCCGGACCGGGTGACGATGTGTATCTCGTCGCAGGCCGGGTGCGGGATGAACTGCCCGTTCTGCGCCACGGGGCAGGCGGGGCTGGACCGTAATCTCTCGACCGCCGAGATCGTGCACCAGATCGTCGACGGGATGCGTGCGCTGCGCGACGGCGAGGTGCCGGGCGGGCCGGCGCGGCTGTCCAACATCGTCTTCATGGGGATGGGCGAGCCGCTCGCCAACTACAAGCGGGTGGTCGGGGCGATCCGGCGGCTGACGGATCCCGAGCCCGACGGGCTGGGGCTGTCGCAGCGGGGGATCACCGTCTCCACGGTCGGGCTGGTGCCGGCCATGCTGCGGTTCGCCGACGAGGGCTTCAAGTGCCGGCTGGCCGTGTCGCTGCACGCCCCGGACGACGAGCTGCGCGACACCCTGGTGCCCGTCAACACACGCTGGAAGGTGCGGGAGGTGCTGGACGCGGCGTGGGAGTACGCCGAGAAGTCCGGGCGGCGCATCTCGATCGAGTACGCGCTGATCCGGGACATCAACGACCAGGCGTGGCGCGGTGACCTGCTGGGACGGCTGCTGAAGGGCAAGCGCGTCCATGTGAACCTCATTCCGCTGAACCCGACGCCGGGCTCGAAGTGGACCGCGTCGCGGCCCGAGGACGAGCGGGCGTTCGTCCAGGCCATCGAGGCGCACGGGGTGCCGGTGACCGTCCGCGACACCCGCGGCCAGGAGATCGACGGCGCCTGCGGGCAGCTCGCGGCCTCGGAGCGCTGACCGCCCCGCTGGTACGGTGTCGTCGAACAAATGCACATTCCGACAGGGGAGCGCCACAGCGCTGAGAGTGCGGAAGCGTCGTAGTCCTACGGTGCCCGCAGACCCTTGAACCTCGCCCGGGTCATTCCGGGTAGGAAGTTCGGTCGTCACTCATGCTGTTGCGCCCTGCCCGGAGTTCCCTCCCCGCGTCCCCGGACGCCGGGAGCCGTGGACACCGGGCAGGGCCGCGTCTCTTCCTGGCCAGCCAGGAGGAAATCAGTGAGCATCAGGAGCAGGATCACCGCGACGGCGCTCGCCGTCGCAGCCGGTATGACCGGCCTCACCGCCTGCGGCACCTCGGGCGGCGGGAGCGCGGACGCCAAGACCGTCACGCTCGTCAGCCATGACTCGTTCAATGTCTCCAAGTCCGTGCTGGCCGCCTTCGAGAAGGAGAGCGGCTACAAGGTCAGGATGCTCAAGGGCGGGGACGCCGGCAAGGCCGTGAACCAGGCGGTCCTGTCCAAGGGCAACCCGCAGGGCGATGTGTTCTTCGGTATCGACAACACGCTGCTCTCGCGCGGTCTGGACGAGGGGCTCTTCAGCCCCTACCGGGCCAAGGGGCTGGAGAGTGTCCCGGCGGGGCTTCAGCTCGACAAGGGCGAGCACCGGGTCACCCCGCTCGACTACGGCGACATCTGCGTCAACTACGACCGCGGCTACTTCACCCGGCACAAGATCGCGCCGCCGAAGACCTTCGACGACCTGCTGAAGCCCCGCTACAAGGGGCTGCTCGTCACGGAGAACTCCGCCACCTCCTCCCCGGGGCTCGCCTTCCAGCTCGGCACCATCGCGAAGTACGGCGAGCAGGGCTGGCAGAGCTACTGGAAGAAGCTCAAGGCCAATGGTGTCGAGGTCGTCGACGGCTGGGACCAGGCCTACAACGACCGGTTCTCCGGCTCCGCGGCGGGCAAGGGCAAGGGCGACAAGCCGCTGGTGGTCTCCTACGCCTCCAGCCCGCCCGCCGAGGTGCTCGGCAAGAAGCCCGCGCCCAAGGAGGCCCCGACCGGTGTCGCGGCCGGCACCTGCTTCCGGCAGATCGAATTCGGCGGTCTGCTGAAGGGCGCGAAGAACGAGAAGGGCGGCAAGGCGCTGCTGGACTTCCTGCTGAGCAAGAAGTTCCAGGAGGACGTGCCGTTGCAGATGTTCGTCAACCCGGCCCGTAAGGATGCCGCGGTGCCGGAGCTGTTCACCAAGTACGGCACGACGATCGACAAGCCGGCCACCCTGCCGCCCGGGACGATCACCAAGAACCGCGAACAGTGGATCAAGCAGTGGTCCTCGCTCGTTCTGAAGTAACGCCTTCGGACGTCACGGGCGCCCGGCGCGGCAGGCCCGCGCGGGGGACGGCGGTGCGGCTCGGCCTGATGGCGGTGCCGCTCGCCTTCTTCGCGCTGTTCTTCGCCTATCCCGTTGTGGCGATCGTCGGACGGGGGCTCAAGGACGGCGGGCAGTGGCAGCTCGGCCGGTTCGGTGCCGTGCTGAGCGACCCGGATGTCGTGCGGGTGCTGTGGTTCACCGTCTGGCAGGCGGCCGCCTCGACCGGGTTGACGCTGCTGATCGCGCTGCCCGGCGCCTATGTCTTCGCGCGCTTCGACTTCCCCGGCAAACAGCTGCTGCGGGCCGTCGTGGCGGTGCCGTTCGTGCTGCCGACCGTTGTTGTCGGCTCGGCGTTCCTGGCGCTGGTCGGGCGGGGCGGGCTGCTGGACGACCTGTGGGGCGTGCGCCTGGACACCTCGGTGTGGGCGATCCTGCTGGCGCATGTCTTCTTCAACTACGCCGTGGTCGTACGGACCGTCGGCGGGCTCTGGGGGCAGCTCGATCCGCGGCAGGAGGAGGCGGCGCGGGTGCTGGGGGCCGGGCGGTTCGAGGCCTGGCGGCGGGTGACGCTGCCCGCGCTGGGGCCGGCCGTCGCGGCCGCCGCCCTGATGGTCTTTCTGTTCACCTTCACCTCCTTCGGGGTGGTGCAGATCCTGGGCGGCCCCGCCTTCTCGACGCTGGAGGTGGAGATCTACCGGCAGACCGCGGACTTCCTGGATCTGCCGACGGCCGCCGTCCTCACCATGATCCAGTTCGCCGCGGTGCTGGGCGTTCTGGCGCTGCACGCCTGGACCGTGCGCCGCCGGGAATCCGCGCTGCGGCTCGTGGACGCGTCGCAGACGGCCCGCCGGCCGCGCGGCCGTGGCCAGTGGGTGCTGCTGTGGGGGACGTTCGCGGTCATCGCCGTCCTGCTCCTCGCGCCGCTGGTGGTGCTCGTGGAGCGCTCGTTCGCAGGGCCGGACGGCTACGGGACGGTCTTCTACGCCGCGCTGGGCTCCGCCGCGAGCGCCGACAGCACCTTCGCCGTCGCCCCCCTGGACGCGCTGTGGAATTCCCTCGCCTACGGGGCAGCGGCCACCGCGATCGCGCTGGTGGTGGGCGGACTGGCGGCCGCCGCGCTGACCCTGCCCCGGCTGCGCCGCGGCCCGTCCGGGCGGACGCCCGTGGTCAGCCGGTTCGTCGGCGGCTTCGACGCGCTGCTGATGCTGCCGCTGGGGGTCTCCGCGGTGACCGTCGGCTTCGGCTTTCTGATCACCCTCGACGCGCCACCGCTCGATCTGCGTGCCTCGTGGTGGCTGGTGCCGCTCGCCCAGGCGCTGGTGGGGGTGCCGTTCGTGGTCCGGACGATGCTGCCGGTGCTGCGCGCGGTCGACAGCCGGCTGCGGGAGGCGGCCGCCGTACTGGGCGCCTCGCCCTGGCAGGTGTGGCGCGCGGTCGACCTGCCGATGGTGCGGCGGGCGCTGCTGATCGCCGCGGGCTTCGCCTTCGCCGTGTCGCTCGGTGAGTTCGGCGCGACGGTCTTCCTCGCCCGGCCGGATCAGCCGACGCTGCCGGTGGCCGTGGCCCGGCTGCTGGGGCGTGCGGGGGAGCTCAACTACGGGCAGGCGATGGCCCTGTCGACCATCCTGATGGTGGTGTGCGCCGCCGCCCTGCTGGTACTGGAGCGGCTGCGCCCCCTCGACCGATCCGGGGAGTTCTAGATGACGGCACGGGCCGGGAGCACGACGCGGGAGCTGCTGCGGTTGGGCGGGGTGACCGTCCGCTTCGGGACGGGCGGCCACCCGGCGCTGGACGCGGTCGATCTGGAGGTCGCCGCCCGGGAGATCGTGTGCGTCCTGGGGCCGAGCGGCAGCGGCAAGTCCACGCTGCTGCGGGTGGTCGCCGGGCTCCAACAGGCCTACGCGGGGCAGGTGTTGCTGGAGGGGCGGGACCAGTCGGGGGTTCCCACCCACCGGCGCGGGGTCGGCCTGATGTTCCAGGACCACCAGCTCTTCCCGCAGCGCGATGTCGAGGGAAATGTCGGCTTCGGGCTGCGGATGCGGCGCACCCCGCGCGCCGACCAGGAGCGTACGGTCGCCGAACTCCTGGACCTCGTCGGGCTGCCGGGCGCCCAGCGGCGCGCCGTGGCCTCCCTGTCCGGCGGCGAACAGCAGCGCGTCGCCCTGGCCCGGGCCCTGGCCCCCCGCCCCCGTCTGCTGATGCTGGACGAGCCGCTCGGCCAGCTCGACCGCGGGCTGCGCGAACGGCTGGTCGTCGAACTCCGCCGGCTCTTCCAGGAGTTGGGGACGACCGTGCTGGCCGTCACCCACGACCAGGGGGAGGCCTTCGCGCTCGCGGACCGGGTCGTGGTGATGCAGGACGGCCGGATCGCCCAGTCCGGCACCCCGCTGGAGGTCTGGCAGCGGCCCGCCACCGAATTCGTCGCCCGCTTCCTCGGCTTCGACAACGTGGTCGAGGCGACGGTGCAGGGCGAGGCGGCCGCCACCCCCTGGGGGAAGGTGCCCGTTCCGGCGGCCACCCCGGACGGGCCGTGCCGGCTGCTCGTCCGCCCGGCCGGGGTACGGCTGACGGCCGCCGCGGAGGGCCTGCCGTGCACGGTCGCGGCCCGTACGTTCCGCGGCACCCATGTCGCGCTGCTGCTCCAGCCGGCCGCCGGACCGCAGGTGGAGGCGGCCTGCGCGCTGCGGGACGCGCCCGAAGTGGGCGAGCGGGTGGGGATCGCCTTCCAGGCGCAGGACGTGGTGGTGCTGGACGCGGCCGCTCCGGCGGGCTGACTCCAGGGGCCGGGTGGGCGCCGCGGACGTGGGCCGCTCACAGGCGCCCCCCGTCCGGCAGTACGGAGGCGCGCCTCAGCGGGCCGCGACCTCCGTGGGCAGCGCGTCGGCCCCCGCCGTCCCGGCGCCGGCTGCGCCCGGCTCCGGCTCCGGCTCGCCGAACCAGGCGACCGCGACGGCGCCGGCCACCGCCACCACGAAGCCGAGAACGGCGACCCAGGCGAAGCCCGGACGGGAGGCGTCCCCCAGCCACAGCACCCCGAGAATGCCGGGGACCACCGTCTCGCCCACCACCAGCGCCGCCGTGGCGCCGTTCACCGAGCCGATCTGGAGGGCGACGGTGTGCAGATACATGCCCCCGATGCCCGCCACGAGAATCGCGTACAGCGCCGGGTCGCCGAGCAGCGACGGCAGGTGGAAGGGGTCCACCCCGTTCAGCACCCGTACGCCGACCCCGAGCGCACCGAAGCCCAGACCGGAGAGCAGACCCGCCAGGATCGCGGCCCGCCCGCCGAGCAGCCGCACGATCAGGATGCCGCCGCCGATCAGCACGACGGAGGCGACGAGCAGCCACCAGTGGGTGGCGATCGGGGTGTGGCCGCTGCCCTCCGGCCCCGCGGCCGTGGCCAGCAGCACCAGCGCCGAGCAGACCACCGCGATGGAGGACCACTCGGCGCGGCTGAGCCGGATGCCGAGAAGCTTGATGCTCAGTACGGCTGTGATCACGAGATTGGCGCTGATCACGGTCTGCGAAAGGAACAGCGGCAGCAGCCGGGCAGCAAGCGCGCCCAGCCCGAACCCGATGAAGTCCAGCACCGTGCCCACCATGAACTCCCAGGTCACGGCCGCCTTCGCGGTCGATGACAGGCTGGGTCCGCCATGCTGGGTGACCTCGGTGGTGGACGCCGCGGCCGCCTCCCGGCGGGCGGATTTGCGCGAGCCCACCGCCTGGAGGACCGATCCCGTGCCGTAGCAGGCCGACGCCGCCACGGCCGTCAGAAGGCCGATGATCACCAAGAGCTCCGTTCGCCCGCTGTCCGCATTACTCGTTCATTACCTTCCTGGCAGACGTGCATTCGGGGACGGGAGTTGCCTCCGCCGGCAAATACACCGGTGCGTCGCCGAACCGCAGCCGCGCGGAGCCTTCGACGCCGGGGAGCCGGCGGGCGGCGGACGCGTCAGGAAGGCGCCTGGGTGCGGAGGCGGGCCAGCGCCTCCGGGGCCTCGTCCACCGAGTCGACCAGGGCGATCCGGGCCGCCATGGGACGGTCCGCCGCCAGCGCCTGGAGCAGCGGCCAGGTGGGCAGCTTCTCCGTCCAGTGCGCGCGGTTCACCAGCACCATCGGCGTCGGCTCGCCCCGCGACTGGTAGTAGTTCGGGGTCGCATTGTCGAAGATCTCCTGTACGGTCCCGGCCGCGCCCGGCAGGAACACGACACCGGCGTTGGAGCGCGCCAGCAGCCCGTCCTCGCGCACCGCGTTGACGAAGTACTTGGCTATGTGGGACGCGAAGGCGTTCGGCGGCTCATGCCCGTAGAACCAGGTGGGAATGCCGGCCGAGACGCCGCCGCCCGGCCGGCTCTCGCGTATCTCGAAGGCGGCCCGGGCCCAGTCCGTGACGGACGGGGTGAAGTGCGGCGTCTTGGCGAGGAGCGCCAGCGACTGGTCGAGCATCTCGTCCTCGAAGGGCGCGGCGTACGCCCCGAGGTTCGCCGCCTCCATCGCGCCGGGGCCGCCACCGGTCGCGACGGTCAGCCCGTCGCGGGTGAGCCGGCGCCCGAGCCGGGCCGCGCCCGCGTACGCCGCGGAACCGCGCTCCAATGCATGGCCGCCCATGATGCCCACCACCTGCGCACCGGCGAGGTGTTCGTCCAGGGCGTCGGACACGGCGTCGTCATGGATGCTGCGCAGCATCGAGGCGAAGATGTCGCCGTCCGACTTGGTCTCCTGGTACCAGCCGTAGGTACGGGCGTCCGGGGTGGCGTCGAAGCCGCCGTCGGCCAGCCCCTCGAAGAGCTCGTCCGGGCCGTACAGCGCGCCCCGGTACGGATCGAACGGCAGGTCCGGCACGGGTGGGAAGACCAGCGAGCCCCCGGCACGCACCTTGGCGGCGGCGTCCGGCTCCATGGCGCAGCCGAGAAACACGGACTCCGTGGTGTCCGCGCTGAGCAGCGCGAACGTACGGTCCGTCAGGTCGACCGACTGGACACGATGTCCGGCGAGACTCCCCGAGGCGACGACCTGGTCGAACTCCTCCAGGGTCTCGATCTCACGGTCGTCGTGGTCGGCATGGGCACGGGTGCGGCGGGACGCCGGCTGTGAATTCGACTGCACGCCCGTCATGTTAGGACCGCGGTGTCACCGCCCAGGGGGCGAGGTACCTCTCCGCCCGGGGCGGCCGCTTCGAGGACGCCCAGGAGCGCACCGTCGCGCGCCCGCCCGGTACGTCCGTGCTCACGCGGTACCCCCGCGCGCCGATTTCCCTCCCCGGCGCCCCACCGTCTTGCTCGGCTGAGTAAACCTCGCTACCTTCTTGCTCATGCAAGCAAAAAACAGCACGGCCAAGCAAAAGGCGGCGCGCAGGGCCGGGCCCTCCTTCACGGAGACGGGGCGCCGCGCCCAGATCGTCGCCGCGGCGATCGAGGTCATCGCCGAGGCCGGGTACCACCGGGCCTCCTTCGCGAAGATCGCGGAGCGCGCCGGGCTGAGCAGCACGGGGATGATCTCGTACCACTTCGACGGGCGGGACGACCTGATGCGGGAGGTCGTCACCGACGTGATGCGGCTCGCGGAGGGCTATCTCCGTCCCCGTATCGAGGCCCACGAGAGCTATGCGGCCCGGCTGCGCGCCTCCATCGAGGGCAACCTCGACCTGTGCGCCGAGTACCCGAACCACCTCGCGGCGATCGTCGAGATCCTCGCCAACCTCCGCGGCGGCGACCCCGGCATGGTCGCCTTCCTCGACACCACGGAGGCCAACCTCGCCGTCCAGGTGGAACAGCTCCGCAAGGCGCAGCGGACCGGCGAGTTCCGGGACTTCGACCCGTGGGTGATGATGCGGGCGATCCGCGCCGCCATCGACGACGTGGTGCGCCGCGCCACCCACGATCCCGGCCTCGATGTGCGGGCCGCCGGCCGGGAGCTGGCGGACCTGTTCGACCGCGCCACCAGAAGCACGTCATGACCACGGACACGGGGGCAGGCACCATGGCAACGCCACACGCACCACAGACCGGAACCGACGCGCCCGCGGCGGCGCCCGTCCCGGGCCGCACGGCGGCGCTGCGCCGGCGGCTCGCCGCGCAGCTGCTCTTCGAACTCGTCCTCCCGCTCGGCTCCTACTACGGGCTGCGCGCGGCCGGCGCGAGCCAGTGGCTCTCGATGGTCGCCGGCGGTGTACTGCTGCTGCCGTGGATCGGCTACGGCATCGTGCGCCGGCGCCGGGTGGAGGCGATGGCGGTGTTCACGCTGACCCTGGTGGTGGCCGGCACCCTGCTGTCCCTGATCAGCGGCAGCCCGCGGGTGCTGATGATCCGGGACAGCTGGCTGACCGCCGCGATCGGGCTCTGGGTGCTCGGCACGCTGCTCACCCGGCGCCCGTTCATCATGTCGGCCTCGCGCGGCATCGTCATCGCCAAGGTCGGCGAGGCCGGACTGGCCCAATGGGAGGCGCGGTGGGACCCGGAGCCGGCCTTCCGTCACCACCTGCGGCTGGTCACGGCGGTGTGGGGCGCGGTCTTCCTGCTCGACGCGGTGCTGCGGGTGGTGCTGGCGTACACGATCCCGGTGGACGCCTTCCCGCTCGCCGGCACCGTGCTCTGGCTGGCGCTCCTCGGCGGGCTGCTCACCTGGCACAACTGGTACCTCACCCGGCACGGCATGAAGCTGTAGGGGAGCCGTGGACGCCGACGTCGAGGTGCTGATCGCGGGGGCGGGTCCGACCGGCCTGCTGCTCGCCAACGAGCTGGGCCTGGCCGGGGTGCGGACCACCGTCGTGGAGCGGCTGCCCCAACGGACCGGCCGGTCCAAGGCGCTCAACCTCCAGCCGCGCACCGCCGAGGTGCTGGACTGCCGGTGGCTGCCGCGGCGGATTGGGCCGACCGTATCGATCAGGGGCCCGCGGCCGACGGCGGCGAGGCACTGCTGGTCCGCCCGGACGGGCATGTCTGCCGGGCCGGGCGGGACGACGACGCGGATGGTCTGCGCGCAGCCCTCGCCCGTTGGTTCGGTCCGTCCCGGAGCCGGCTGCCCGACGGCGGCGCGCCCGGGCGGCTGCGCTGACGCGGATGGCGCCCTCACCGGGACGGGCCGCCCGTCGCCGTTACCGGGACGGGCCGCCCGGGCCCTGCACTGCTCAATGCACCAGCGGCAGCGTGGCCATCTCCGCGACGGTCCAGGTCAGTGGGGCCAGGACGAGGAGCAGTGACAGGAAGCGCAGGGCCGCGGCGCGGTGGAGTACCGAGGCGGAGGCGCCGAGGCGGCGGAGGGCCGCCGTGGTGTGGGCGCGGGCCGAGCGGGACTCCACTGCGGCGGTGAGCGCGCTGGCGGTGACACAGGCGAGGACGACGGCCGCGCCGAGCGCGGTGAGCGGGCCGAACGGGCTGGCGGGCGAGGACTCGTAGACCTTCACGGCGGCGTACGCGGCGGAGGCGACCGCGCACAGCACCCCGAGCGGGCGGCCGAGGCGGTGCGCCTCCTCCTGGAGCACGCGGCCGGACAGCAGACGCAGTGCGCCGGGGCGGCCGGCGCAGAGCAGCCGGCCGCACAGATGCACCAGACCGGGACCGGCCAGTACGAGGCCGAAGGCCGACAGCGCCCAGCCGGCCAGTACACCGGGCGGGCTGCCGACGAGCCGGCCGGGCAGCGGCAGCAGTCCGCCGGGGGCGTGGGCGCCGCGGCTGGCGTACGCCTCGATCGCCAGGCCGGCCGCGGCCATCGCGATGCCCCACGGGAGGCCGGAGGGCTGGGCGGTCCGGGGGCGGCTGTCGATCTCGGGAGCGCCGGCCTCGTCGCGGGGGCGCAGGGCGACAGCGGTCGCGGCCGCGGCGGTCAGCGGCACGGTCGCCAGCAGCAGCAGGGCGCCGACGAGCGGCACCGGGTGGCCGCTGCCGAGCAGGTCGGAGTCCAGACCGAGGGAGGACGGGCGGCCGAGCTGCCCGGGGCCGAGGTCGCCGCGCAGCCGGAGGAAGGCCAGCAGGGCCAGCGCGACGCCGAGGAAGCAGGTCAGCGCGGTGGAGGCGGTGGCGAGCAGGGTGAGCCGGAGCGGGCCGAGTCCGGCGGCGGTCATGCCGCGCTGGAGGCGGGCGGCGGGGTCCGTACGCGCCGTGGACACCGCGAACTGGGCGGTGGCGGCGAGCGGGGCCGCGCACCACAGCAGGCGCACCAGCGACTCGTCGACCGCGGACGGATGGCCGGCGGCATGGCCGAGGGTGGAGAGCAGCAGGAAGCCGGTGCCGGCCGCCGCGGCGGTGACCGAGAGGCGGCGCAGCAGGACGAGGGGGCGCGAGCCGCGGGCTAGACGGAGAGCGAGCACTCTGCCCTGCTTTCCTCATCGGAGGCGCCGTTGGTGGCGGGCGCACCGCTCGACTGGTGGCCGTCGAGGAGCGCGAGGGTCCGGTCGGCGAGCGTGGCGGCATCGGGGTCATGGGTCGCCAGGACCACGGTGATCTGGTGCGAGCGGGCCGCGGTGGTGAGGGTGCGCAGTACCTGGGTGCCGTCGGTGCGGTGCAGCGGGGCGGTCGGCTCGTCGGCGAACAGCACCTGGGGCGTGGTCGCGAGGGCGCGGGCGATGGCCACGCGCTGGCGCTGGGACTGGTCGAGCTTGGCGGGGCGGCGCCCGGCGCACATGCCGACGTCGAGGCGGTCCAGCCATTCGAGGGCGGTGTGCTTGGCGGAGCGGGTGCCGGTGCCGCGGAGCAGGAGGGGGAGGGCGGCGTTCTCCCAGGCGGTGAGTTCGGCGACGAGGTGCGGTTCGGTGTCGATCCAGCCGAACCGGTCCAGCCGCAGCCGTTCGCGGCTGGGGGAGGAGAGGGTGTGCACGGGGGAGCTGTTGAACCACACCTCGCCCTCGGCCGGGACGAGTTGACCGGACAGACACTTCAGCAGGGTGGTCTTGCCACTGCCGCGCGGGCCGGTGACGGCGAGGATCTCGCCTTCGGGGACGCCGACGGAGACTCCGGCGAGGGCGGAGGTGCCGCCGTACGCGTGGTGCAGGCCGCGGGCCCAGAGAACGTCGTTGTCAGGCGGGGCCACCATCTGCGCACCTCTTGTTGTAGGCGTCGAATCGTTCCCCCGACCGGGTGAACGACCATGGAGGGTATCGGTCACAAGCACGGTAAGGATTGGTGACCCCCGGTATTCGCCGCTTGGCAGCACAACGGCCCAGATTCACTCGTATGGCTTGAAGTGAGTGAATCCGGGCCGCTGGATATTCAATTGTGTACGAGTGGACCGGTTGGCGCCGTGAGGGTCAGAGCTTGGTCCAGGCCTCGGTGAGGACCGTGCGCAGAATCTGCTCGATCTCGTCGAAGACCGGCTGGTCGGCGATCAGCGGCGGGGCGAGCTGGATGACCGGGTCGCCACGGTCGTCGGCGCGGCAGTAGAGACCGTTGTCGTACAGCGCCTTGGAGAGGAAGCCGTACAGGACGCGCTCGGTCTCCTCGTCGTTGAAGGACTCCTTGGTGGCCTTGTCCTTGACGAGTTCGATGCCGTAGAAGAAGCCGTTGCCGCGGACGTCGCCGACGATCGGCAGGTCGTGCAGCTTCTCCAGGGTGTTGAGGAAGTTGGCCTCGTTGTCGAGGACGTGCTGGTTGAGGCCCTCGCGCTCGAAGATGTCGAGGTTGGCGACGCCGACGGCCGCGGAGACCGGGTGGCCGCCGAAGGTGTAGCCGTGCAGGAAGGTGTTGTCGCCCTTGTAGAACGGCTCGGCCAGGCGGTCGGAGATGATGCAGGCGCCGATCGGGGAGTAGCCCGAGGTCATGCCCTTGGCGCAGGTGATCATGTCCGGGACGTAGCCGAACTTGTCACAGGCGAACGTCGTACCGAGCCGGCCGAAGGCGCAGATGACCTCGTCGGAGACGAGCAGTACGTCGTACTGGTCGCAGATCTCGCGGACCCGCTGGAAGTAGCCGGGCGGCGGCGGGAAGCAGCCGCCGGCGTTCTGCACCGGCTCCAGGAAGACCGCGGCGACGGTCTCCGGGCCCTCGAAGAGGATCTGCTGCTCGATCTGGTCGGCGGCCCAGCGGCCGAAGGCCTCGGGGTCGTCGCCGTGGATCGGGGCGCGGTAGATGTTGGTGTTCGGGACCTTGTGCGCGCCGGGGACCAGCGGCTCGAAGGGGGCCTTCAGAGCGGGCAGGCCGGTGATGGACAGGGCGCCCTGCGGGGTGCCGTGGTAGGCCACCGCGCGGGATATCACCTTGTGCTTCATCGGCTTGCCGACGAGCTTGAAGTACTGCTTGGCCAGCTTCCAGGCGGTCTCGACGGCCTCGCCGCCACCGGTGGTGAAGAAGACCTTGTTGAGGTCACCGGGGGCCTCGTTCGCCAGCCGCTCGGCCAGCTCCACCGCCTTGGGGTGGGCGTAGGACCACACGGGGAAGAAGGCCAGCTCCTGCGCCTGCTTGAAGGCGGTCTCGGCGAGCTCCACCCGGCCGTGGCCGGCGTTGACCACGAAGAGGCCGGCGAGCCCGTCGATGTAGCGCTTGCCCTTGTCGTCGTAGATGTTGGTGCCCTCGCCGCGCACGATCGTGGGCACGGGGGCATTCTCGTACGACGACATGCGGGTGAAGTGCATCCACAGGTGGTCGTATGCCGTCTTGGAGAGGTCGCCGCTCATTGCTATCTCGTTCCCCAGGTGTAGGTCTGCTTCCGGAGCTTGAGGTACACGAAGCTCTCGGTGGATCGGACGCCGGGAAGCGTGCGGATCCGCTTGTTGATCATTTCCAGAAGGTGGTCGTCGTCCTCGCAGACGATCTCGATGAGGAGATCGAAGGAGCCTGCCGTCATGACGACGTACTCGACCTCTTCCATGACCGTCAGGGCGTCGGCAACGGGGTCGAGGTCACCTTCGACGTTGATGCCGACCATTGCCTGCCGTCGGAAACCGACCGTGAGGGGGTCGGTGACCGCGACGATCTGCATCACGCCTTGGTCGAGCAGTTTCTGTACGCGCTGGCGTACCGCCGCTTCGGACAGGCCGACGGCCTTGCCGATCGCGGCGTACGGACGGCGCCCGTCCTCCTGGAGCTGCTCGATGATCGCCAGGGAGACGGAGTCAATCGATGGGGTGCCGGTTCTGTCATGACCGTTACGGGGAGCCACGCCGTTCACTGTGCACGAGCCTCGTCTGTCTTGCAACCCCAAACCGATGAAATTAGTCGTCTAGCGATCAGAATTTCACTGATTCCGTTGTTCATGGGTGGCGGGTGTGTTGAAAACGTGGGTTCCATGGCTAGGGTGGATGTCCAAACCACCAGACTTCTGACTGAAGGGGGCGCACAGTGACCACCGCACTGCGTCGTCTGCGCAACTACATCGACGGGGAGTTCCGGGACGCCGCCGACGGGCGGACCACGGAGGTGGTCAACCCCGCCACGGGTGAGGCGTACGCCACCGCCCCGCTCTCGGCCGCCGCCGACGTGGACGCGGCGATGGCCGCCGCCGAGGCCGCCTTCCCCGCCTGGCGCGACCTGATCCCGGCCGAGCGCCAGAAGGTCCTGCTGAAGATCGCCGACCGCTTCGAGGAGCGGGCCGAAGAGCTGATCGCCGCCGAGTCGGAGAACTGCGGCAAGCCGGTCGCGCTCGTACGGTCCGAGGAAATCCCGCCGATGGTGGACCAGATCCGCTTCTTCGCGGGTGCCGCCCGGATGCTCGAAGGCCGCTCGGCCGGCGAGTACATGGAAGGCTTCACCTCGATCATCCGCCGCGAGCCGGTCGGCGTCTGCGCCCAGGTCGCGCCGTGGAACTACCCGATGATGATGGCCGTGTGGAAGTTCGCCCCGGCGCTGGCCGCGGGCAACACCGTCGTCATCAAGCCGTCCGACACCACCCCGGCCTCCACGGTGCTGATCGCCGACATCATCGGCAGTGTGCTGGACGAACTGGGCCACTCCCGCGGCGTGTTCAACGTCCTCTGCGGTGACCGCGAGACCGGCCGGCTGATGGTCGAGCACAAGGTCCCGGCGATGGCCTCGATCACCGGCTCGGTGCGCGCCGGTATGCAGGTCGCCGAGTCCGCGTCCAAGGACCTCAAGCGGGTCCACCTGGAGCTGGGTGGCAAGGCGCCGGTCGTCGTCTTCGAGGACACCGACATCGCCAAGGCCGTCGAGGACATCTCGGTCGCCGGCTACTTCAACGCCGGCCAGGACTGCACGGCCGCGACCCGGGTGCTCGTCCAGGAGTCCATCCACGACGAGTTCGTCGCCGCGCTGGCCAAGGCCGCCTCGGAGACCAAGACCGGCGCGGTCGACGACGAGGACGTGCTCTACGGCCCGCTGAACAACGCCAACCAGCTCAAGCAGGTCAAGGGCTTCATCGAGCGGCTGCCCGCGCACGCCAAGATCGAGGCGGGCGGCGAGCAGGTCGGCGAGAAGGGCTACTTCTTCGCCCCGACCGTCGTCTCGGGCCTCAAGCAGGACGACGAGATCGTCCAGCACGAGGTCTTCGGCCCGGTCATCACCGTCCAGTCCTTCAGCGACGAGAAGCAGGCCGTGGAGTGGGCCAACGGCGTCGAGTACGCCCTGGCGTCCTCGGTGTGGACCAAGGACCACGCCCGCGCGATGCGGATGTCCAGGAGCCTCGACTTCGGCTGTGTGTGGATCAACACCCACATCCCGCTGGTCGCCGAGATGCCGCACGGCGGATTCAAGAAGTCCGGCTACGGCAAGGACCTGTCGGCCTACGGCTTCGACGACTACACCCGGATCAAGCACGTGATGACCTCCCTCGACGGCTGAGCCGGGGGAACGCTCCCGTCGGGCGGAACGCTCGACACACCGTCGCGGGCGGAGGCCCGGCAATTGACGCTCTGTCGCTTGCCGCCTCCGCCCGCGGCACGTGAGAGTGCTCGCCATGGCAGATCTTTCGCGGCGGGCGCTGCTCCGGGGCATGGGCGGACTGGGTGTGACGGGGGCGCTGGCCGCCATGACCGGATGCGGGGTGCCGCCGGCCTACGTCGAGACGGCGGACCGCGGCGGCCCGGACCGGTCGGCACGGGACCACCGGCTCGTCTTCGCCAACTGGCCCCTCTACATCGACGTCGACGACCGCCACAAACAGCGCCGCCCCACCCTGGACGCCTTCGAGCGGCACACCGGGATCTCCGTCACGTACACCGAGGAGATCAACGACAACGACGAGTTCTTCGGCAAGATCAGCCCGGCGCTGATGAACCACCAGAGCACCGGCCGCGATCTGATCGTCATCAGCGACTGGATGTGCGCCCGCTTCGTCCGGCTGGGCTGGGTCCAGGAAATGGACCGCGCCGCCCAGCCGCACGTCGCCCGGAACCTCGATCCGCTGCTGCGGAACCCGCACTTCGACCCGGGCCGCACCCACTCGGTGCCCTGGCAGTCCGGCATCACCGGCATCGCCTACAACCGCAAGAAGCTCGGCCGGGAGATCAAGCACACCGCCGACCTGTGGAAGGACGATCTGCGCGGCCGGGTCACCCTGCTCTCCGGGCTCGACGAGTCCTTCGCGCTGCTCATGCAGGGCGAGGGGGTGGACATCACCCGCTGGACGGCCGACGACTTCCACCGGATGACCGACCGGATCCGCCGCCTGGTGAGCAAGGGCCACATCCGGCGCTTCACCGGCAACGACTACATCAAGGACCTGGACTCCGGGGATGTGCTCGCCGCGCAGGCCTACTCGGGCGATGTGATCCAGCTCCAGGCGGACAACCCGGACATCGAATTCGTGGTGCCCGAGGAAGGAGCCGAACTCTGGGCCGAGAGCCTGCTGATCCCCGACCTCGCCGAGCACAAGCGCAACGCCGAGCGGCTGATCGACTACTACTACCGCCCCGAGGTGGCCGCCGACCTGGCCGCCTGGGTCAACTACGTCTGCCCCGTACCGGCCGCCCGCGACATCCTCGCCTCCTCCAAGGACAAGGAACGCGCCGCACTCGCCGAGGACCCGCTGATCTTCCCCGACGACACCATGCGCAAGCGGCTGGCCATCGCCCGCGACATCACGTCGAAGGAGCGGCCGGAGTTCGCCAAGGAGTGGAACGGGATGGTGGGGTTGTGAGGGGAGGGCTCAAAATGGCGGAGATGACGTCACCGCATGAATCCTTCTATCGGCCCCTGGGCGACGGCCTGTACGCGAGCAGCCCCTCCACCGCGGGGCCGTGGAGCCCGAAGGCACAGCATGGCGGCCCGCCCTCCGCGCTGATGGGGCGGGCGTTCGAGCAGCACGCGGCCCGGGAGGGGTTCCGCATCGCCCGCGTCACGCTGGAGCTACCGCGCCCGGTTCCGGTGGGCGATCTGCGGGCCGAAGTCCGTACCCTCCGCTCGGGCGGGCGCACCGAGCTGTTGGAGGGCGAGCTGACCTCGGACGGTGAGAGTGTGCTGATGGCGCGGGCCTGGCGGGTGGCCGGCAGTCCTGCCGACACTCCCCGGCTGCGGCCCGTTTCCGACCCGCCGCAGCTTCCTCACCCGCAGCCCGCGCACACGATGGCGGACGCTCACCTGGACGGCTACATGTCAGCGATGGAGTGGCGGTTCGCGCCAGGAGACGGGTTTGACACGCCCGGCCCGGGAACGGCCTGGGCGCGGCAGCGCATCCCGCTGGTGGCCGGTGAGGAAGACACTCCCCTGACGCGGGCCCTGACCCTGGCCGACAGCAGCTGGGGGGTCGCCTTCGAACTCGACCACCGGCAGCAGTTCGTCATCAACACGGACGTCACGCTGGCGCTGCACCGGGAGCCCGTCGGTGAATGGCTGTGCGTACGGTCCGCGACCGCGGCCAGCCCCGGCGGATCCGGCCTGGCGCTCGGGCAGCTCGACGACCGGGACGGAGACTGCGGCCGCGTCCTGCAAACCTTGTTGGTCGCCGACCGCTGACGGGCCCGCGAGCATGCTGTGAACCCCTGTGACGGGAGCGGCAGTTCGCCCTCGGGAGCCACCCCGCCGCCGTCCAGGGCGGCGGGGCAGCGGGAGTCAGGCCGTCGCGGCCGTCGCCGTCAGCCGCGCCACGATGCCGTGTAGGTGTCGATCTCGGCCGTCAGCTTCGCCTTGGCGGTGGTGTCCATGAAGGACGCGGTCACGGCGTTCTTGGCGAGGGCGGCCAGGCCGGTGGTGTCCAGGCCCAGCAGGCGGGCGGCGACGGCGTATTCGGTGTTGAGGTCCGTGCCGAACATCGGGGGGTCGTCGCTGTTGATGGTGACCAGTACGCCCGCGTCGGCCATCTCCTTGACCGGGTGCTCCTCCAGGGTGCGCACCGCGCGGGTGGCGATGTTGGAGGTGGGGCAGACCTCCAGCGGGATGCGGTGCTCGGCGAGATGGGCCAGCAGCCGGGGGTCCTGGGTGGCGCTGGTGCCATGGCCGATGCGCTCGGCGCCCAGCTCGTTGAGGGCGTCCCAGATCGTGCCGGGGCCGGTGGTCTCCCCGGCGTGCGGTACGGAGTGCAGACCGGCCGCGCGGGCGCGGTCGAAGTACGGCTTGAACTGCGGGCGCGGCACCCCGATCTCCGGGCCGCCCAGGCCGAACGAGACCAGGCCCTCGGGCTGGAGGTCACAGGCGATCCTGGCGGTCTCCTCCGCGGCCTCCAGACCCGCCTCACCGGGGATGTCGAAGCACCAGCGCAGCACCACGCCCAGCTCCGACTCCGCCGCCTTCCGGGCGTCCTCGATGGCCTCGACGTACGCGGCGTCGGGGATACCGCGGCGGGTCGAGCTGAACGGGGTGAGGGTCAGCTCGGCGTAGCGGATCTGCTGGCGTGCCATGTCCCGGGCGACCTCGTAGGTCAGCAGCCGGACGTCCTCGGCGTCGCGGACCAGGTCCACGACGGAGAGATAGACCTCGATGAAGTGCGCGAAGTCTCGGAAGGTGAAGTAGTCGGCCAGCGCCTCGGGGTCGGTGGGGACGGCGGAGTCGGGGTGCCGCGCCGCCAGCTCGGAGACGATGCGCGGGGAGGCCGATCCGACGTGGTGGACGTGCAGCTCCGCCTTGGGCAGGCCCGCGATGAAGGCATCGAGATCGGACAACGGTTCCTCCTGGTCAAAGGGCGCGCATGGGTGCGCGGAACGGCCTGGCCATGCTAAGTGGGGCAGGGCCCGCCGGGGGCGCGGGTCCGTGGATCGCTCCCGGCCGGCCGGCTGCACGGTTCGCCCTACGACGCCGTGCCCGCCGCTTCCCGCAGCCGCTGGCGGGCCGCCATCAGCGCGAAGCCGAGCAGATTCAGCCCCTGCCAGCGCGCCGGGTCCGCGGCCCGCTCGTCGTCGGCGGCGAGGCCGATGCCCCATATCCGGTCCACGGGGCTGGCCTCGACCAGCACCCGGGAGTTCGTGCCGAGCAGATACTCCCGCAGGGCGGCGTCCTGGCCGAACTTGTGGACGCTGCCGTCGACGACCAGGTCGAAGCGGTGCCGCTGCCAGGTCTCCTCGTCGAAGCCGCGGACCGTGCGCCCGGCGTCCTTGGCCTGCTTGGGGTGGCGGGCCGCGAGGACCCGGCGCTCCGCCTCCGCGTCGCCGAACAGCCGGGCCTTGCCGGCCATCATCCAGTGCTCCGCGGTGGCGTAGTGGACGCCCTCGGCGGTGAAGGGGGCGGGCCACCACTGGCTGAAGCAGCTCACGCCCAGGCTGCCGTCACGCCGAGGGCTGTGGCCCCAGAAATGGACGTATTTGAGACGCTTGCCGGTGGCGGTCCGCCGGCACAGCTCCCCGACCGAGCGGGGCCCGTCCGCGACCGGTCCGGCCGCGTCCCCCGTGGTGCTCCCCGTGCTGTCGTGCATCATGCCGGGATTCTGTCAGCGGGCACTGACAACGTGTCGGGGTCCCCGAGGGTGAAATCGCAGAATCCGTCGCGTAACCAAAAGGCAACAACGGAATCCCTTGTTGAGGCCGCTCTACTCTGTCAAGATCGGCCATCGATTCCGGAAATAGCTACGCCGGAAGGTGCCGCTGAGCGGCTCCGGCGCCCGGCGGAGGAGAGCACCATGGATCACCGATTCGATGTCGCCGAGCGGTTCGCCGAGGGCGCGCAATTCATCGCGGGAAGTCTCCGCACCGGCAGTTCCGGACGCACCCAGGACGTCGTGGACCCGGCGACCGGCGAGACGGTGTACTCCTACGCGCTCGCGGGGACGGCGGATGTCGACGCGGCCGTGGACGCCGCCCGGCAGGCGTTCCCGGAGTGGGGCGGTGCCACACCGGGGGAGCGCTCCGACACCCTGCACCGTTTCGCGGCCGCGCTCGCCGAGGACGCCGCCGATCTCGCCTACGCGGAATCGCTGAACTGCGGAAAGCCGATCAAGCTCAGCAACGAGTTCGACGTACCGGGCTCGATCGACAACGCGGCCTTTTTCGCGGGCGCCGCCCGTCACCTGGAGGGCAAGGCGGCCGGCGAATACAGCGCCGACCACACCTCCGTCATCCGCCGCGAGCCGATCGGCGTGGTCGGCTCCATCGCGCCGTGGAACTACCCGCTCCAGATGGCCGCCTGGAAGGTGCTGCCGGCCATCGCCGCGGGCAACACCATCGTCCTGAAGCCGGCCGAGATCACCCCGTTCACCTCGCTGCTGTTCGCCCAGGCCGCGCAGCGCGCCGGGCTGCCCGACGGGGTGCTCAACATCGTCTCCGGCGCGGGCCGGGACGCCGGTGAGCGCCTTGTCGGCCACCCCTCCGTCGCGATGACCTCCTTCACCGGCTCGACCGCCGTCGGCAAGCGCGTCGCCGAGATCGCCACCAGCACCGTCAAGCGGCTGCACCTCGAACTCGGCGGCAAGGCCCCCTTCGTCGTCTTCGACGACGCGGATCTGGAGGCCGCCGTCCATGGAGCGGTCGCCGGATCGCTGATCAACACCGGCCAGGACTGCACCGCCGCCACCCGCGCCTACGTCCAGCGCCCGCTCTACGACGCCTTCGTCAGCGGCGTCGCCGACCTGATGGCGACCGTACGGCTCGGCGACCCCTTCGACCCGTCCACCGACCTGGGCCCGCTGATCTCGCACACCCAGCGCGACCGGGTGGCCGGCTTCGTCGACCGGGCGCGCGGCTACGCCACCGTCGTCACCGGCGGCGAGGCGCCCGGTGGCGAGCTGGCCAAGGGCGCGTACTACCGGCCGACGCTGATCGCCGGGGCCGCGCAGGACAGCGAGATCGTGCAGTCCGAGGTCTTCGGTCCGGTGCTGGTCGTGCTGCCCTTCGACAGCGACGACGAGGGCATCGCGCTGGCCAACGACACCCCCTACGGGCTGGCCGCCTCCGCCTGGAGCCGGGACGTCTACCGCACCGGCCGCGCCACCCGCGAGATCAACGCGGGCTGTGTCTGGGTCAACGACCACATCCCGATCCTCAGCGAGATGCCGCACGGCGGCGCCAAGGCGTCCGGCTACGGCAAGGACATGTCGGCCTACTCCTTCGACGAGTACACCCAGGTCAAGCACGTCATGTACGACAACACCGCGGTCGCGCGCAAGGACTGGCACCGCACGATCTTCGGGGACCGCCCGTAAGGGCTGCCCACCGCTGAGCACCACCTGGCACCACCGAGCCCCCACCGGCCCCCGCGGGCCCCACCCAGCGGCCAGCGCCGCGCGGCATCGTCACCACCGGCCGAGCGCCGGGCTCATCCCCTGAAAGGGCACTGCGCATGGAGCACCACGAGCAGCCCGAACCCCTGTCCCCGGTCGAACTCGCCGCCATGCGCCGGAGCCTGACCGACGGCCGGCTCGCCATGAGCCGCCGCGCCCTGCTGCGCGCGAGCGGCGCCATGGCGGCCACGATCGGGGGCCTCGGCGCCCTGGCGGGCTGCGGTATCCCGCCCGCGGGCCGTACGGACGCCGGCCGTTCCGCGGACCACTCCGGGGCGGAGAAGCGGATCAACTTCTCCAACTGGACCGAGTACATGGACGTCACCGACGACGGCAAGCACCGGCCCACCCTGGAGCACTTCACCCGGCGCACTGGCATCGCGGTCAAATACACCGAGGACATCAACGACAACGACGAGTTCTTCGGCAAGATCCAGGCCCAGCTCGCGGCGGGCCAGGACACCGGCCGGGATCTGATCGTGCTCACCGACTGGATGTGCGCGCGGATGATCTCCCTCGGCTGGATCGAGTCCCTGGACCCGGCCAACCTTCCGCACGCCTACAGCAACCTCACGCCCCAGTTCCGCAGCCCCGCCTGGGACCCCGGCCGCGCGCACTCCTACCCCTGGCAGGGCATCCCGGCGATCATCGCGTACAACAAGAAGGCCACCGGGGGCCGCAAGGTCGACTCGATCAGCCAGCTGCTGGAGGACCCCGAGCTCAAGGGCCGGGTCGGCTTCCTCTCCGAGATGCGCGACAGCGTCGGACTGACCCTCCTGGACATGGGCAAACGGCCCGAGGACTGCACCGCGGACGACTTCGACGCGGCGCTCGCCCGGCTCCAGAAGGGCGTGGACTCCAAGCAGATCCGCCGCTTCACCGGCAACGACTACACCACCGACCTGGACAAGGGCGACCTCGCCGCCTGTGTGGCCTGGGCGGGTGATGTCGTCCAGCTCCAGAACGACAACCCGGACATCGGCTTCGCCGTCCCCAAGGACGGCTATATGACGTCCACCGACAACCTCATGGTGCCGAACAAGGCCCGCCACAAGCAGAACGCCGAACGGCTCATCGACTACTTCTACGAGCCGAAGGTGGCGGCGAAGGTCGCGGCGTACATCAACTACGTCTGCCCCGTGGAAGGCGTACGCGAGGAACTCGCCAAGATCGACAAGAAGGCGGCCGCCAACCCGCTGATCATCCCGGACCAGGAGATGGCCGAGAAGTCCCACTCCTTCCGTGCCTTGTCCGCCAAGGAGAACAAGGCGTTCACTCAGAAGTTCTCCGACCTCACCGGCGCCTGATCCCCCCTCTCAGGCCCGCCGAGCCGTTTCGCCCACCGACCCACGGGACGACCGACATGACCCACTCCGCGACCCCCCAGAGCAGCGGCGGCGACGTCCGCCTCCAAGGGATCAGCAAGACCTACGGCTCCTTCACCGCCGTCCATCCGCTCGACCTGACCGTCCCCGCGGGCTCCTTCTTCGCGCTCCTGGGCGCCTCGGGCTGCGGCAAGACGACCACTCTGCGCATGATCGCCGGGCTGGAGGAGCCCACCACCGGCACCGTCGAGCTGTCCGGCCGGGACGTCACGGTCCTGCCGCCGTACAAGCGCCAGGTCAACACCGTCTTCCAGAACTACGCGCTCTTCCCGCACCTGGACATCTACGAGAACGTCGCCTTCGGTCTGCGCCGCCGCCGCATCAAGTCCGTCAAGAAGCAGGTCGAGGAGATGCTCGACCTCGTCCAGCTCGGCCCGATGGCACGCCGCAAGCCGCAGCAGCTCTCCGGCGGCCAGCAGCAGCGCGTCGCGGTCGCCCGCGCGCTGATCAACCACCCCCAGGTGCTGCTGCTCGACGAGCCGCTCGGCGCCCTCGACCTCAAGCTGCGCCGCCAGATGCAGCTGGAGCTCAAGCGCATCCAGACCGAGGTCGGCATCACCTTCGTGCATGTCACCCACGACCAGGAGGAGGCCATGACGATGGCCGACACCGTGGCCGTGATGAACGGCGGCCGGGTCGAACAGCTCGGCGCCCCCGCCGACCTCTACGAGAACCCCGCCACCACCTTCGTCGCCAACTTCCTGGGCACCTCCAACCTCATCGAGGCCGAGGTCGTCGAGGCCGGCGGGGACGAGCTGCTGCTCACGGCGGCCGACGCCAAGCTGCGGCTGCCCGCCGCCCGGTGCAGCACCCCGGCCCGTACCGGCGGGAAGGTGCTGGCCGGTATACGGCCCGAGAAGGTCGCCCTCATACACACCGATGACGCCGGCACCATCGCCGAAGGCCGCAACCGGCTGCCCGGCCGCATCAAGGACGCCAGCTTCATCGGCGTCTCCACCCAGTACGTCGTCGAGGTACCCGGCCTGGGCCGGCTCGCCGTCTACGAGCAGAACGTCGAGCGCGACGAGCGCCTCGTCCCCGGCGCCGAGATCGTCCTGCACTGGAACCCGGCGCACACCTTCGGTCTGGACGCCGCACAGGACATCCAGGCCGGCGCGGACCTCGACGAGGAGGCCGCGTGACCACCACCGAGACGCCCGCACCACCGGACGGCCAGGCCGGGACGGCACCCCTGGAGGTGCGCAAGACCCCCGTCCGCAAGCGGCTCGTCCCCTACTGGCTGCTGCTGCCCGGCATCCTGTGGCTGATCATCTTCTTCGCCGCCCCGCTCGTCTACCAGGCGTCGACCTCGGTCCAGACCGGCTCCCTCGAAGAGGGCTTCAAGGTCACCTGGCACTTCGCGACGTACTGGGACGCGCTCGGCGAATACTGGCCGCAGTTCGTCCGCTCCGTGGGCTACGCCGCCACCGCCACCGCGCTCTGTCTGCTCCTGGGCTACCCGCTGGCCTACCTCATCGCCTTCAAGGCCGGCCGCTGGCGCAATATCGTGATGATCCTGGTCATCGCGCCGTTCTTCACCAGCTTCCTGATCCGTACGCTCGCCTGGAAGACGATCCTGGCCGACGGCGGACCGGTCGTCGGGCTGCTGAACTCGCTGCACGTCCTGGACGTCACCAGCTGGCTGGGCCTCACCGAAGGACAGCGGGTGCTCGCCACCCCGCTCGCCGTGGTCTGCGGACTGACCTACAACTTCCTGCCGTTCATGGTGCTGCCGCTCTACACCTCGCTGGAGCGCATCGACCCGCGGCTGCACGAGGCCGCCGGGGACCTCTACGCCCGGCCGTCCACCACCTTCCGCCGGGTGACCTTCCCGCTGTCGATGCCCGGTGTCGTCGCCGGCACCCTGCTCACCTTCATCCCCGCCGCCGGTGACTACATCAACGCCGAACTGCTGGGCTCCACCGACCAGAAGATGATCGGCAACGTCATCCAGTCGCAGTTCCTGCGGGTGCTGGACTACCCGACCGCCGCCGCCCTCTCCTTCATCCTCATGGCGGCCATCCTCGCCATGGTCACGATCTACATCCGCAAGTCGGGGACGGAGGATCTGGTCTGATGGCCGTCCACGGGACCACCGAAGCCACCGCGGTCCGCACCCCGAACCGGGGCCTGCGCTGGCTGCGCCGCAACATCGTCGCGATAGCGGGCCTGGGCACGCTGGGCTACCTGATCCTGCCCAACATCGTGGTGATGGTCTTCTCCTTCAACAAGCCCAACGGCCGCTTCAACTACCAGTGGCAGCGCTTCTCCACGGACGCCTGGCGCGATCCGTGCGGCGTCGCCGACCTGTGCGGCTCGCTGGGCCTGAGCCTTCAGCTCGCGCTGTGGGCCACCGTCGGCGCGACCGTCCTCGGCACCATGATCGCGTTCGCGCTGGCCCGCTACCGCTTCCGGGCCCGCTCCGGCGTCAACACCCTGATCTTCCTGCCGATGGCGATGCCCGAGGTCGTCATGGCCGCCTCGCTGGCGACCCTCTTCCTCAACATGGGCATCCAGTTCGGCTTCTGGACGATCCTCATCGCGCACATCATGTTCTGTCTGAGTTTCGTCGTCACCGCCGTCAAGGCCCGGGTGATGAGCATGGACCCGCGCCTGGAACAGGCCGCCCAGGACCTCTACGCGTCCCCCGTCCAGACCTTCCTGCGGGTGACGCTGCCGATCGCCGCCCCCGGTATCGCCTCCGGCGCGCTGCTGTCCTTCGCCCTGTCCTTCGACGACTTCATCATCACCAACTTCAACGCCGGCTCCACCGTCACCTTCCCCATGTTCGTCTGGGGATCGGCGCAGCGGGGCACGCCGGTGCAGATCAACGTCATCGGCACGGCGATGTTCCTGGTCGCCGTGGTGTGTGTAGTCGTCGGCCAGCTGGCCGGGGCCCGCAAAAGGAGCAAGAGGAGCTGAGAACCATGGCACGAGCTGCCATGACCCCGTCCGCCGCGCATGCGCTCGCGGACGCCGAACCCACCCCCTTCTGGCTGGCCGATCCGGACCGGCCGGCCGCCCGACCCGCCCTCGTCGGCGACGAGACCTGCGATCTGCTGGTCGTCGGCGGCGGCTATTCCGGCCTGTGGACCGCGCTGATCGCCAAGGAGCGCGACCCCCAGCGCGATGTCGTCCTCGTCGAGGGCGCCGAGATCGGCTGGGCCGCCTCCGGACGCAACGGCGGTTTCTGCGCCGCCTCCCTCACCCATGGCCTCGGCAACGGCCTGGCCCGCTGGCCCGGTGAACTCGCCACCCTCGAACAGCTCGGCATCCGCAACCTCGACGCCATCGGGGAGGCCGTCGAGCGCTACGGCATCGACTGCGCCTTCGAGCGCACCGGCGAGATCGACATCGCCACCGAGCCCCACCAGATCGCCGAACTCAAGGAGTTCGCCGAGGACGCCGCCGGACTCGGCCTGGACCGGCACACCTTCCTCGACGAGGACGAGCTGCGCGCCCAGGTCGACTCGCCGACCTTCCGCGCCGGACTGTGGGACCGCGACGGCGTCGCCATGCTCAACCCGGCCCGGCTCGCCTGGGGCCTGAAGCAGGCCTGCCTCGGCCTCGGCGTCCGCATCTACGAGCGCACCCCCGCCACCGACCTGGCCTCCGACGGCATCGGCATGGCCGTCCGCACGCCCTACGGCCGGGTCTTCGCCCGCCATGTCGCGCTCGGCACCAACGCCTTCCCGTCACTGGTCAAGCGGGTCCGCCCGTACATCGTCCCGGTCTACGACCACGCCCTGATGACCGAGCCGCTCTCCGAGGAACAGCTCGCCGCCATCGGCTGGAAGAACCGCCAGGGCCTCTCGGACTCCAACAACCACTTCCACTACTTCCGCATCACCGCCGACAACCGCATCCTGTGGGGCGGCTACGACATCGTCTACCGCTACGGCGGCGGCATCCGGGCCGAGTACGACCACCACCCCGCCACCTACGAGAAGCTCGCCCGGCACTTCTTCCGCTGCTTCCCGCAGTTGGAGGGGCTCCGCTTCACCCACACCTGGGGTGGCGCCATCGACACCTGCTCCCGCTTCTCCGCGTTCTTCGGCACCGCACACGCCGGCCGGGTCGCCTACGCCACCGGCTACACCGGCCTCGGCGTGGGAGCCACCCGCTTCGGCGCCGATGTGATGCTCGACCTGCTGTCCGGCGAGCGCACCGAGCGTACGGAGCTGGAGATGGTCCGCAGCAAGCCGCTGCCCTTCCCGCCCGAGCCGCTGCGCTGGGCCGGTATCGGGATCACCCAGTGGTCGATGACCCAGGCCGACACCCGTGGCGGCCGCCGCAATCTGTGGCTGAAGGCCATGGACAAGGTGGGGCTGGGCTTCGACAGCTGACGCGCGGCGCAGGGGGCGGGCGGCCGACAGCCGTCCGCCCCCTGCGTATTCCTCAGCGCTTCGACGCCCGCCCGGCGCCCGCCCCCGACCACCGGTCACACACCGCGCACCACACCGCCAGCAGCACCGCGGCCAGACACCAGCTGCCGAGCACGTCCAGCGGCCAGTGGTAGCCGCGACGCACCAGACCGAGTCCGACGGCCACATTCAGCAGCGCCACCACGGCCACGACCGACGGCGCGACCAGCCGACGGGCCGGGCGGCCCGCCCGCTTCCCCCGTACCCCGCGGAGCACCAACAGCGCGGCCACCCCGTACGCCACCGCCGCCGTGGCGCCATGACCCGACGGATAGAAGCCGTCGTGCGCCCCGCCCGCCATCTCCGGCGGACCCGGCCGCGCGAGCCACAGTTTGAGCGGGACGACCAGCGCGGGCACGACGGCCAGGGTGAGGCCGGCGGCGAGCGGCGGCAGCCACCACCGCACCGGGGCACCTTCGTTGGGCGCCTCCTCGCTTCCGCCGCGCCACCCCTGCCACCCCGCCCACACCATGACCAGACACAACACCGGTAGCGCCACGGCCGTGTTGCCGAGATCGGCGCAGAACTCGGCGGGCCCGGCGGGGAGATGACTGGTGGCCAGCGCGCGGCCGAGCCGTTCGTCGAGGGCGCGCAGCGGGCCGTGCCCGGCCACCTGCCAGGTGAGCGCCGCGAAGAGCAGTGCACCGAAGGCACCGACCCACCACGGGGAGAGGCGCCGGGAGCCGCCACCGGACGGGCCAGGGGAACACGGTGCGTCAGAAGAGCCCGGAAAAGGGGGCGGCCGCCTCGGAACAGGGGGGGTAGTTCCGAGGCGGCCGGGTGGACCGGTGTCCCGCGCGCCCCGGGGGGTATGGGGCGGGCGGACATCCGATCGGTGAGGATTCCCGGAACCGGGGGTTCCGGTGGTGTGCGCGAGGGCACGGCCTGGTCGAAGCCGGGGAAGCGCCGACCGGGCGTCGCCCGCAGTCCCCTGCGAGCGGGGTGTTTCTCTCATCTGCAGAAACCGTACGGCACGGCGAGCGCGCCCGACAGGCGCATCACCCTGCCGCCATCGGCCCCGCACATCTTCTTCACGCCATGTCTCCAGCTACGCGCGTCCATACGGAAATGAGCCCAGAAAGGGGGACAGAAGGGGAGCAGGAGGGGGTGGAGGGGAAGGCGGACAGAGGCGTGCACCGGCCCGCACCGGCCCGCACCGGCCCGTCCACCGGCTCGCGCACCGGCCCGTCCCCCTGCGCCCCGCCCGCCCGTCCCCAGACCCGGAACGGGGCGCGGCCCGGGGCACGACATGAGTCGTGCCCCGGGCCGCGCCGGGGTTCCTCCCGCGGGGTGCGCGCCGTCGGCCGCTCAGAGCGCGGCGAAGGCGCCCTCAAGGATGTCCAGACCCTCGTTGAGCAGGTCCTCACCGATGACCAGCGGCGGCAGGAAGCGCAGCACATTGCCGTACGTGCCGGTCGTCAGCACCAGCAGGCCCTCCTGGTGGCAGGCCTTGGCGAGGGCGCCGGTGACCTCCGGGTTCGGCTCCTTGGAACCGGACTTGACCAGCTCGATCGCGATCATCGCGCCGCGGCCGCGGACCTCGCCGATGATGTCGTACTTCTCCGCGATCGCGTGCAGACGGGCCGTCATGACCTCGCCGATCCGGCGGGCCTTGGCGTTCAGGTCCTGCTCGCGCATGGTCTCGATGGAGCCGAGCGCCGCGGCGCAGGCGACCGGGTTACCGCCGTAGGTGCCGCCCAGGCCGCCCGCGTGCGCCGCGTCCATGATCTCCGCGCGCCCGGTGACGGCCGCCAGCGGCAGACCGCCCGCGATGCCCTTGGCCGTCGTGATCAGGTCCGGGACGATGCCCTCGTCCTCGCACGCGAACCACTGGCCGGTGCGGCAGAAGCCGGACTGGATCTCGTCCGCGACGAAGACGATCCCGTTCTCCTTCGCGAAGTTCGCGATCGCCGGGAGGAAGCCCTTGGCCGGCTCGATGAACCCGCCCTCACCGAGCACCGGCTCGATGATGATCGCCGCGACGTTCTCCGCGCCGATCTGCTTGGTGATCTGCGAGATGGCCTGGTCGGCGGCCTCCTGCGCGCAGTTCTCCGGGCCGGTCAGCCAGCGGTAGGGGTAGGCCACCGGGACGCGGTAGACCTCGGGCGCGAACGGGCCGAAGCCCTGCTTGTACGGCATGTTCTTGGACGTGAGCGCCATCGTCAGGTTCGTCCGGCCGTGGTAGCCGTGGTCGAAGACGACGACCGCCTGGCGCTTGGTGTGCACCCGGGCGATCTTGACGGCGTTCTCGACCGCCTCCGCACCGGAGTTGAACAGCGCCGACTTCTTCGCGTGGTCGCCCGGCGTCAGCTCCGCCAGCTGCTCACAGACCTCGATGTACGGCTCGTACGGCGCGACCATGGCGCAGGTGTGGGTGAAGGCCTGGAGCTGCGCGGTGGCCCGGCGGACGACCGCCTCCGCGCTGTTGCCCACGGAGGTCACCGCGATGCCGGAGCCGAAGTCGATCAGGGAGTTGCCGTCCACGTCCTCCAGGACGCCACCGCCCGCGCGCTTGACGAAGACGGGCAGCACGGCGCCGACACCACCGGCGACCGTGGCCTGCTTACGGGCCCACAGCTCCTGCGACTTCGGGCCGGGGATCGCGGTGACGACGCGACGCTCCTGGGCGAGGGCGGGGCCTCCGGACAGTTCGGTCATGGCAGTCTCCTGGGGGTGGAACGGGACGTACACAGGTGTTGTTCTCGCAGGCTAGGGGCGGCCGGGCGGGTCTGGCATGTTCCGTTCGGGAGAAGTGCGCGTGTTGCGTTGTCCGCACCGGACATAGCGACGCCCCACGGCCAGTAGATTGAACGCCGGCCCACCCGGCAACGGCGGCCACCAGCACGGGCATGACAATGACAACGCGGCCGGCCGCCCCGGCCGCGGCAGGCCACGGCTCAAGGGGGACAAGGGGCACCGGATGGACACCGAGGGCACGCACGACGCACAGCACACCGCTCCCCAGCCGTCCGGCGGAGCGCACCGACCCGAACCCACGGTGCCGCACCCCGCGGCACCCCCCGCCCCACCGGCCGCGGCGCCGCACACCCCGCCACCCCCCGCTGTCACGCCCGCCCTGCCGGCCGTGCCCACCACCCCACCGGGCCCCGCGTCCGCCGGCACCGCAGCCGAACCGCCGCTGCTGGGCTGGCTGCGTACCCCGCGCCCCTCCGCCGCACCCGGGATCTGGACGTACGGCCACCGGCCCCGGCCGGCGGAGGAACCCGACCGGGTCCCCGGCCGACAGCTGATCAGCGGGGCGGTGATCTCGTTCCTGTGCGGGTGGCTGTTGTGGTCGTTGTTGTGGAACGGCTACCTCGGGCCGTACTGGGCCTGGCCCATGGCCGTCCTGTTCCCCGACTCCTGGGTGCTCGGCGCGACATCCGGCGACAGGGTCGCCTATGCCATTGCCTCCCGCGTCTACTACGGCCTGTGGATCGTCGGCCTGGTGATCGTCTTCGGGCGCCTCGGCCGGTGGGCGGAGCTGGCCCGCCGGTACGCGCTCCCCGCTCTCCGCCGCAAGCGCGCCCCCGTCTCCAAGCCCGAGCCCGGCGCCGACCGGGCGCTGTGGCCCGAGCTGCGGGCCCATGGCGCCGCCGATGCCGCCGACAAGCTCGCCGCCGAGGCGCGGACCGGGCGGATGAACGATGTGGACGTGGCCAGGATCGAGCGTGCCTGGCAGTCGGTGCGGTCCGGCAAGAACTCCGCCGCCTCCTTCACCGACACCGTGCTCCGGCACGGCGCGGCGGCCTGCGCGCACCCTTCGGGGCGGCGCGATCTGTCCCGCAGGGCCGCCCACCACGACCTGCTCGCCCACCAGGTCCGGATCGGCACCGCCGCCGAACACACGCGGAACCCGTATCAGCACCGTGGCGCGGGCAGCGCGCTGTCGCCCGCCGTGCTGGGCACCTCGCTGCTGGCCGTGGGCCCCGCCGGAAGCGGCAAGACCACCCGGGTCGTCAAGCCGGTCGTCGAGTCGATGTGCCTCCAGGCGCTGGCCGGGCAGAGCGCGCTGATCGCCGTCGGCCCGGCGGGATCGGACCTCGGGCCGGATGACGCGTTCGATGTGGTGGTCCGGGTCGGCCGTCCGGACCCGGAGTGCGATCTCGACCTCTACGGCGGCACCACCGACCCTGACGAGGCGTCCGGAATCCTTGCCGAGGCGCTGGTCGGCGACCTTGCCGAGCAGCTGCCCGGCGGTGACAGCCGGCGCGCCGCGACAGCGCTGTCCCAGCTGCTCGGCCCCTTCCGGGCCGCGCACGACCGCTTCCCCACGGTGCCCGAACTACGGGAACTGCTGGACGGCGCACCCCAGGCGATCGCCGCACTGCGCACCGCGCTGGAGGCCGCCGACGCCCCCACTCTGCTGCGCGAACTGGACGCCCGCGTACGGCAGTCGGACCGCCCCGGTGATGTCGCCGTCCTGCTCGCCGACCGCATCGCGCTGCTCGACCGGCCGGCCTTCGCCGCCTTCTTCGACCCCACGGGCCGCACCCGCCAGGTCTCCCTGCGTGCCCTGGACCACCCCCTGCGGGTCCGCATCGAACTGCCGGAGCGCGGGCACGCGGAGGCCTCGCGGATTCTCGCCCGGCTGGTCCTCGCACAGTTCATCGAGTGCGCGGTGGCCCGCGGTGACCGCTCGCTGTTCGCGTGTCTGGTCGTCGACGAGGCCGCGCACACGATTACCGCCGAGGCCCTGCGTGGGCTGCAACGGCTGCGTTCGGCCAATGCCGGCGCGGTGCTGACGCTGCGTTCCCTGGACGATGTGCCCGACGCGCTGCGCGGCACCCTGCTCGGCGCGGTCGGCTGCCGGATGGCGTTCTCGGGCGTCACGACCTGGGACGGTGCGCGGTTCGCCGAGGTGTGGGGCAAGGAGTGGGTGGAGACCCGCGATGTGACCGACCGCCAGATCATTGCGGAGAGTGCCGCGGGGAAGGCGTTCCATATGGTGCGCCAGCTGGTCACCGGCAAGGCGGCCACCGCCAAAGCCGTCACCGTCCGCACCGTCGAGCGGGAGCGCTGGTCCGCGTCGGATCTGGCGAATTCGGTGCCGCCCGGGCATGCGGTGCTGTCCGTGACGTCGGTGGCCGGGGAGCACGCTCCGCCGGTGCTGGTGGATCTGCGGTCCTGAGGGGGCCCGGAGGGACCGCCTTGCCATGCCTGTCCGGGCCGGAGGCGGGGGGCTGGAATGGTGGGTCCCCCCGATTCCTCCGTTGAGGCAGAATCGGCAGTGGCCGTTCATACGAGGCGGCGTAATCAATCGGGTGTCGGGCGGGCATCGGCCGGTTCGTGGCCGGTTGCCGGTCGGTCCCTCGTAGTCGTCGATGTCATGAAGGTTCCATGCCGCACACCCTGGCTTCCCTGGTCAATCACACCGCGCTCAAGCTGACCGTGCTCGCGGGGGAGGAGAGGCTGGAGGCGCCGGTGCGCTGGGCGCACGCCAGCGAGCTGATCGATCCGGTGCCGTACATGGAGGGCGGCGAGCTGCTGCTGATCACCGCGCTCAAGCTGGACGCGGAGGACGCGGAGGCGACCCGGAGGTATGTGCGGCGGATCGCGGAGGCCGGGGTCGTCGGGCTGGGGTTCGCGGTCGGGGTGAATTACGAGGGGGTGCCGCAGGCGCTGGTCGACGCGGCGAGGGAGCAGGGGCTGCCGCTGCTCGGGGTGCCGCGCAGGACGCCGTTCATCGCGATCAGCAAGGCGGTGTCGGCCGCCGTGGCCGCGGACCAGTACCGCGCTGTGACCGCCGGATTCGAGGCGCAGCGGGAGCTGACCCGGGCGGCGCTCAGCGCGGAGGGACCGGCCGAGCTGCTGTCCCGGCTCGCGGCGCATCTGGACGGCTGGGCCGCGCTCTACGACGCGTCGGGCGCGGTGGTGGCCGCCGCCCCCGACTGGGCCGCCCGCCGCGCGGCCCGGCTGACCGACGACGTCGGGCGGCTGCGGGAGCGGCCCGCCCCCGCCAGCTCGGTCGTCAGCGACACCGACGGCGATGACCGGGTCGAGCTCCAGTCGCTGGGCACCGGGCGGCGGGCCCGCGGGGTGCTCGCGGTGGGGACCGCCGCGCCGCTCGGCACCGCCGAGCGTTATGCCGTGCACTCCGCGGTCGCGCTGCTCACCCTGACCACCGAGCGGTCCCGGGCGCTGCAGGACGCCGAGCAGCGGCTGGGTGACGCGGTGCTGAAGATGCTGCTCGCGGGGGAGCCGGACCATGCGCGGGCGGTGGCCGGGCGGCTCTACGGCGGGCTGCTGGACGCGCCGTTCCGGGTGGTGGTCGCCGAACCGGTGGCCGGTGAGGAGCCGTCGTCGGGCGGTGCCGCGGGCGCCGGGGTGCTCGATGCGCTGGCCGACGCGATGGACTCCGCGGCCGCGCGTACCGGTGAGGCGGTGCTCGCCGTCCCGGACGGCGGCCGGCTGATCGTGCTGGTCACGGACGGCGGGGCGGCCGCGGACGCCTGTGCCGCGTACGCCGCCGAGGCCGAGGCCCGAGCCGGTGCGCAGCCGCGGGCGCGCGGCCGGGCGGCGCGGGCGGAGGCGGGCAACGGCGCGTGGGTGGCCGTCGGGCTGTCGGCGCCGACCGGGCCGATAGCCGCCGCGAACGCCTACCGCCAGGCCGAACAGGCGCTCTCGGTGGCGCGGCGGCGGGGCCGTGCGCTGGTCGAGCACGAGGATGTGGCGGCGGGTTCCGTGCTGCCGCTGCTCGCCGACGACGCGGTCCGCGCCTTCGCCGACGGGCTGCTGCGGGCGCTGCGCGAGCACGACGCGACCGGCCGCGGCGATCTGGTGGCCTCGCTGCGCGCCTGGCTCGCCCGGCACGGCCAGTGGGACGCGGCCGCCGCCGACCTGGGGGTGCACCGTCACACGCTGCGCTACCGGATGCGGCGGGTGGAGGAGATCCTGGGGCGCTCGCTGGACGACGCGGATGTGCGGATGGAGCTGTGGCTGGCGCTCAAGGCGACGTCGGCGCCGCAGGGGGAGCAGTGAGGGCGGGGCCGCCCCGGGGAGGGCAGTCCGAGCGAGCTCGCTGCTTCCGCGCGGTGGCCGTCTTTGGAAGGCGCGGGGAGGCAGCGTCCCCGTAGGCCGGTGGGTCGTGTCCCCGTCGGCCGGCGGGCCGGAGACAAGCGCGTCCCAGGCGTCGAGCCGCTCCCCCGGGAGGACCTGCCGCGGAGGCCTCCGGGAGCTCGCGCCGCCCCGCGCCCCGGCTCGGCCCCGTACGCCCCCTCCACCGCGGAGAGACGGGCGCCGTGATTACGCCGCTTCGGACAAACGTCACGACGGCGCCGCACCCCTACCGTGGGTCCAGAGTCAACACCGCAGAGACGCTCCCTGAGCCATGCGCACCACCCACCACTTCTGAAGGGCCGGGTTCCACTGTGCCGATCCCCACTGATGCAGCCCCCACCGCCTTTTGGCTCGCCGGCCGCGAGGCCACCGGCGAGGCCACCTTCGATGTCACCTCCCCCTGGGACGGACGTCTCGTCGGCACGGTGAGCGTCCCCACCGAGGCCCAGGTCGAGGAGGCGATCGCCGCCTCCGTCGCCGTCCAGGAGGAGCTCGCCGCGACCCCCGCGCATGTACGGGCCGCCGCGCTGGACCATGTGCACCGCCGGCTGGTGGAGCGCACGGAGGAGATCGCCCGGCTGATCTCCGCGGAGAACGGCAAGCCCATGAAGTGGGCGCGTGGCGAGGTCGGCCGCGCCGTCTCCGTGTTCCGTTTCGCCGCCGAGGAGGCCCGCCGCTTCAACGGTGGCGAGGCGCAGCGCCTGGACACCGACGCCGGCGGCGCCGGCCGGCTGGCGCTGACCCGCCGCTTCCCGCGCGGCACGGTCCTGGGCATCGCCCCGTTCAACTTCCCGCTGAACCTCTGCGCCCACAAGATCGCCCCGGCCATCGCGGCCGGCGCCCCGATCATCCTCAAGCCGGCCCCGGCCACCCCGCTCTCCGGCCTGATCCTCGGCGAGCTGCTGGCCGAGACCGACCTGCCGGCCGGTTCCTGGTCGATCCTCCCGGTGCCCAACGACAGGATGCCGGCGCTGGTCCAGGACGAGCGGCTGCCGGTCGTCTCCTTCACCGGTTCCGAGAAGGTCGGCTACGCGATCCTCGACTCGGTGCCGCGCAAGCACTGCACCCTGGAGCTCGGCGGCAACGGCGCGGCCGTCGTCCTGCCGGACTTCTCCTCCGAGGCGGACCTGGACTGGGCGGCGCAGCGCATCGCCACCTTCTCCAACTACCAGGGCGGCCAGTCCTGCATCTCGGTACAGCGGGTCATCGCGGACGCGTCCGTGTACGACCGGCTGGTGCCGAAGATCGTGGCGGCCGTCGAGGCGCAGGTCACCGGCGACCCGTCGGACGATGCGACCGAGGTCGGCCCGCTGGTCAGCGAGGACGCCGCCCGGCGCGTCGAGTCCTGGGTGGACGAGGCCGTGGAGCGCGGGGCGAAGCTGCTCGCGGGCGGCAAGCGCGACGGCGCCTCCTACGCGCCGACCGTCCTGGAGGACGTGCCCGCCGACGCCACCCTCGCCTGCGAGGAGGTCTTCGGCCCGGTCCTCACGCTCAAGAAGGTCGACGGGGAGGCCGCGGCCTTCGCGGCCGTCAACGACTCCAAGTTCGGCCTCCAGGCGGGTGTGTTCACCCATGACGTGCAGACCGCCTTCCGCGCCCACCGGGCGCTGGAGGTCGGCGGCGTGATCATCGGCGATGTGCCGTCCTACCGCGCCGACCAGATGCCGTACGGCGGCGTCAAGCAGTCCGGTGTGGGCCGCGAGGGCGTGCGCTTCGCGATGGACGACTACACCTACGAGCGGGTGCTGGTCCTGACCGGGCTCGCCCTGTAACACCCGGCCCGGCCCGGACCGGTGGACAGCGACGGCCCTCCCTCGGGCCGTATCGCCGTCCGGGCCCCGGCCGGCGCGCCCCCCGGCGCCGGCCTCTCGACGCGGCGCGCTCCGGCACCCTGTTTCCGGAGCGCGCCGCGTCCCCCGTTTCCGGCATCGTCTCCCGCCATGCCGGATCTTGACCGTACGGGACGGGCCCCCGCTGCTTCCTCCTGTCTGAGGGGGAGCCGCGCCGGTACCCCAGGGGGGAGACCGCGCCGCGCGTACAACCCTCGCGGTATGCCGCACCCCCCGAAGGGCGGAGGGCGGCCGGCCGGCCCGGTCCGGGGCCGGGGCACAGGTCCCGCTTGGCGTGCGGTGGCCCGAACACCCACCCGCGTCCGGTAGCTCCAGTGGTGCAACCCGTGCGGATCGGGTAACTCTCACAAGTAGCGCTGTCCAGCGGCCGACCGGCCCGCCGGCGCTGAACTCCCGATCCCGCGGCGAGGTGAGCTCCTGATGACTGCTCCATCCATCCGCAACGTTTCCGAGCGCGAAGCACGCCAGGTCGCCGAGGCGGCCCGTGAGCAGGACTGGCGCAAGCCCAGTTTCGCCAAGGAACTGTTCCTGGGGCGCTTCCGGCTCGACCTCATCCATCCGCACCCCACCCCCGCGGTCGACGACGTCCGCCGCGGTGAGAAGTTCCTGGCCACGCTGCGCGAATTCTGCGAGACGGAGGTCGACGGGGCGCGGATCGAGCGCGAGGGGCAGATTCCGGACGAGACCGTGGACGGCCTCAAGGCGCTCGGCGCGCTCGGGATGAAGATCGACCCCAAGTACGGCGGCCTCGGTCTCACCCAGGTCTACTACAACCGCGCGCTGTCCTTGGTCGGCACCGCCAGCCCCGCCATCGGCGCCCTGCTGTCGGCCCACCAGTCGATCGGCGTCCCCCAGCCGCTGAAGCTGTTCGGCACCAAGGAGCAGAAGGAGACCTTCCTGCCCCGCTGCGCCCGCACGGACATCTCGGCCTTCCTGCTGACCGAGCCCGATGTCGGCTCGGACCCGGCCCGGCTGGCGACCATGGCCGTGCCGGACGGTACGGACTACGTGCTCGACGGCGTGAAACTGTGGACCACCAACGGCGTGGTCGCCGATCTGCTGGTGGTGATGGCGCGGGTGCCCGCGTCCGAGGGCCACAAGGGCGGCATCACGGCCTTCGTCGTCGAGGCGGACTCGCCCGGCATCACCGTCGAGAACCGCAACGCGTTCATGGGCCTGCGCGGCCTGGAGAACGGCGTCACCCGCTTCCACCAGGTACGGGTCCCGGCCGCGAACCGCATCGGCCCCGAGGGCGCCGGTCTGAAGATCGCCCTGACCACCCTCAACACGGGCCGGCTGTCGCTGCCCGCGATGTGCGTCGGCTCCGGCAAGTGGTGCCTGAAGATCGCCCGCGAGTGGTCCGGGGCCCGTGAGCAGTGGGGCCGGCCGGTCGCCAAGCACGAGGCCGTCGGCGCCAAGATCTCCTTCATCGCCGCCACCACCTTCGCCCTCGAAGCGGTCGTCGACCTGTCCTCCCAGATGGCCGACGAGAACCGCAACGACATCCGCATCGAGGCCGCCCTCGCCAAGCTCTACGGCTCCGAGATGGGCTGGCTGATGGCCGACGAACTGGTCCAGATCCGCGGCGGCCGCGGCTTCGAGACCGCCGACTCGCTCGCCGCCCGCGGCGAACGCGGGGTCCCCGCCGAGCAGATGCTGCGCGATATGCGCATCAACCGGATCTTCGAGGGCTCCACGGAGATCATGCATCTGCTGATCGCCCGCGAGGCGGTGGACGCCCATCTGTCGGTCGCCGGTGACCTCATCGACCCGGACAAGACCCTCGCCGACAAGGGCCGGGCGGCGGCCAAGGCCGGCGGGTTCTACGCCCGCTGGCTGCCCAAGCTCGTCGCCGGACCGGGCCAACTCCCGCGTACGTACCAGGAGTTCGGCACGCTGGCGGGCCATCTGCGGTATGTCGAGCGGACCTCCCGCAAGCTCGCCCGCTCCACCTTCTACGCGATGTCCCGCTGGCAGGGCCGGATGGAGACCAAGCAGGGCTTCCTCGGCCGGATCGTCGACATCGGCGCCGAACTCTTCGCGATGAGCGCCGCCTGCGTACGGGCCGAGTATCTGCGGGAGACCGGGGACCACGGCCGGGAGGCACAGCAGCTGGCCGATGTGTTCTGCCGGCAGGCGCGGATCCGCGTCGAGGAGCTGTTCGGCCGGCTGTGGACCAACACCGACGCACTCGACCGCAAGGTCGTCTCCGGAGTCCTCGACGGCAGCTACGCCTGGCTGGAGGAGGGCATCATCGACCCCAGCAGCGACGGCCCCTGGATCGCCGACGCCACTCCGGGACCGAGCATGACCGACAACGTCCGGCGGCCCATCCGCTGAACGTCCCTCGGCCGCACGCCCGGGGCCGGTCCGGCAGCGATCCACCGGACCGGCCCCGGGGCATGTCCCGCGCCGCGGGCGAGCCACATGATCCATCCGACCGGGCCTGGGTGTCCGGGCCCCCTCGGCGACCGGCCACAATGGACCACATGACGGACTCCCTCGCCCACCCGCATCTGCGTTTCGAGCCGGCCGCCCCGCACCCCGGCGGCCCGCGCGACATCGTGATCCTCGGCTCGACCGGGTCGATCGGCACCCAGGCGATCGACATCGTGCTGCGCAACCCCGACCGCTTCCGGGTGACCGCGCTCTCCGCGGCCGGCGGCCGGGTCGAGCTGCTCGCCGATCAGGCGCACCAACTGCGGGTGACCGCCGTCGCCGTGGCGCGCGAGGACGCGGTGCCCGCACTGCGTACGGCGCTGGCGGACCGCTACGGCGCGGGCGAGCCGCTGCCCGAGATCCTGGCCGGCCCCGACGCGGCCACCGACCTGGCCGCCTCCCCCTGCCACACCGTCCTCAACGGCATCACCGGCTCCATCGGGCTCGCGCCCACGCTGGCCGCCCTCAAGGCGGGCCGGGTGCTCGCGCTGGCCAACAAGGAGTCGCTGATCGTCGGCGGCCCCCTGGTCAAGGCGCTCGCCGCGCCCGGCCAGATCATCCCCGTCGACTCCGAGCATTCCGCGCTCTTCCAGGCGCTCGCCGGCGGCGAACGGGCCGAGGTCCGCAAGCTGGTGGTCACCGCCTCCGGCGGCCCGTTCCGCGGCCGCACCAAGCACGACCTGGCCGGGGTCACACCCGAGCAGGCGCTGGCCCACCCCACCTGGGCGATGGGACCGGTCGTCACCATCAACTCCGCGACCCTCGTCAACAAGGGCCTGGAGGTCATCGAGGCGCATCTGCTGTTCGACGTCCCCTTCGACCGCATCGAGGTCGTCGTCCATCCGCAGTCCTACATCCACTCGATGGTGGAGTTCACCGACGGCTCCACGCTCGCCCAGGCCAGCCCGCCCGACATGCGGATGCCGATCGCGCTGGGCATCGGCTGGCCCGAGCGGGTCCCGGACGCGGCCCCGGGCGTGGACTGGACGAAGGCGCAGACCTGGGAGTTCTTCCCGCTGGACGAGGAGGCCTTCCCGGCCGTTTCGCTGGCCTGCCGGGTCGGTGATCTGGGCGGCACCGCCCCCGCCGTCTTCAACGCGGCGAACGAGGAATGTGTGGATGCCTTCCTCCAGGGCGGGCTGCCATTCACAGGGATTGTGGATACGGTCGCCGCAGTGGTCGCCGAGCACGGCACGCCCGCACGGGGAACCTCCCTGACGGTCGCGGACGTCCTGGAGGCGGAAACCTGGGCGCGCGCCCGCGCCCGCGAACTGGCCGCCCGTGCGGCACGGACACCTTCGGAGGCTCGCGCATGACGACCTGGATGACCATCCTCGGCATAGTCGTCTTCGTCGTCGGCCTGCTGTTCTCCATTGCCTGGCACGAGCTCGGCCATCTCTCCACGGCCAAGATGTTCGGTATCCGCGTGCCGCAGTACATGGTGGGCTTCGGGCCGACGCTCTTCTCCCGTAAGAAGGGCGATACCGAGTACGGCATCAAGGCCGTCCCGCTCGGCGGCTATATCCGCATGATCGGGATGTTCCCGCCCGGCGACGACGGAAAGCTCCAGGCCCGCTCCACCTCGCCGTTCCGCGGCATGATCGAGGACGCCCGCTCGGCCGCCTACGAGGAGCTCCAGCCCGGCGACGAGAAGCGGCTCTTCTACACCCGTAAGCCCTGGAAGCGCGTCATCGTGATGTTCGCCGGGCCGTTCATGAATCTGATCCTGGCGGTCGTGATCTTCATGAGCGTGCTGATGGGCTTCGGGATCAACACCCAGACCACCCAGGTCGGCTCGGTCTCGGAGTGCGTCATCTCGGCCGCGGCCAAGACGGACAAGTGCCCGGCCGGCGCCAAGGACTCCCCGGCCGAGGCCGCGGGCCTGCGGGCCGGCGACAAGATCGTCTCGTTCAACGGCCACCCCGTGCCGGACTGGGGCGCACTCCAGCAGCAGATCCGCGACACCACCGGACCCGCGACCCTCGTCGTCGAACGGCACGGCGCGCGCAAGACGCTGCACGCCGACCTGATCGAGAACAAGGTCGCCAAGACCGACGGCCGCGGAGGCTACGTCCCCGGCGAATTCGTCACCGCCGGATTCCTCGGCTTCACCCCGGCCAGCGGCGTCGTCCAGCAGTCCTTCGGCCAGTCCGTCGACCGCATGGGCAGCATGGTCGAGCAGGGCGTCTCCTCGCTGATAAACCTGCCCGCCAAGGTCCCGGACCTGTGGGACGCGGCCTTCAACGGCGGCGAGCGCAAGCAGGACTCCCCGATGGGCGTGGTCGGTGCGGCCCGGGTCGGCGGCGAGGTCTTCTCCCTGGACATTCCGCCGGAGCAGCGGGTGGCGACCATGCTCTTCCTGGTCGCGGGCTTCAACCTCTCGCTGTTCCTGTTCAACATGCTGCCGCTGCTGCCCCTGGACGGCGGGCACATCGCCGGTGCCGTGTGGGAGTCGATCCGGCGGGCCTTCGCCAAGATCGTCCGGCGTCCCGACCCCGGCCCCTTCGACGTGGCCAAGCTGATGCCGGTCGCCTACGTCGTCGCCGGGATCTTCATCTGCTTCACGCTGCTGGTCCTGGTCGCCGACGTGGTGAATCCGGTGAAGCTGACCTGAAAACGGGTTTGGCGGCGGCCGGACACCTCCCTGGCGTGTGCCGGGCGCCTCTGTGGCGTTTGGAGGTGTCCGGCCGTCTCCATTCGTGGCGCGACACGGGCGCGATGTGCTTGCCGCGACTCCTGTGCCGTAATCTCGAAGACCGGAGCCCGCCGCTGCGGGGCCTTGATCCACACCTTGGGGTTGCTCGCCAGATGACTGCCATTTCACTGGGAATGCCGGACGTACCGACGAAACTTGCCGACCGACGGGTCAGCCGCAAGATCCAGGTCGGTCCGGTCGCCGTGGGCGGAGACGCACCGGTCTCGGTGCAGTCGATGACGACCACGCGGACGTCCGACATCGGCGCGACATTGCAGCAGATCGCCGAGCTGACGGCCTCCGGCTGCCAGATCGTCCGGGTCGCCTGCCCGACGCAGGACGACGCCGATGCGCTGCCCGTGATCGCCCGGAAGTCGCAGATTCCGGTCATCGCGGACATCCATTTCCAGCCGAAGTATGTTTTCGCCGCGATCGACGCCGGCTGCGCCGCGGTCCGGGTCAACCCCGGCAACATCAAGCAGTTCGACGACCAGGTCAAGGAGATCGCGAAGGCGGCCGGTGACGCCGGCACCCCGATCCGGATCGGCGTCAACGCCGGTTCCCTCGACCGCCGCCTGCTCCAGAAGTACGGCAAGGCCACCCCCGAGGCGCTGGTCGAGTCCGCGCTGTGGGAGGCCTCCCTCTTCGAGGAGCACGGCTTCCGCGACATCAAGATCTCGGTCAAGCACAACGACCCGGTCGTGATGGTCAACGCCTACCGGCAGCTCGCCGCCCAGTGCGACTACCCGCTCCACCTCGGCGTCACCGAGGCCGGCCCCGCCTTCCAGGGCACCATCAAGTCCGCCGTCGCCTTCGGCGCACTGCTCAGCGAGGGCATCGGCGACACCATCCGGGTCTCCCTCTCGGCGCCGCCCGCCGAGGAGGTCAAGGTCGGCATCTCCATCCTGGAGTCGCTCAACCTCCGCCAGCGCCGGCTGGAGATCGTCTCCTGCCCGTCCTGCGGCCGCGCCCAGGTCGACGTCTACAAGCTCGCCGACGAGGTCACCGCGGGCCTGGACGGCCTGGAGGTGCCGCTGCGCGTCGCCGTCATGGGCTGCGTCGTCAACGGCCCCGGCGAGGCCCGCGAGGCCGACCTCGGTGTCGCCTCCGGCAACGGCAAGGGCCAGATCTTCGTCAAGGGCGAGGTCATCAAGACCGTCCCCGAGTCGAAGATCGTCGAGACCCTCATCGAAGAGGCCATGAAGATCGCCGAGCAGATGGAGAAGGACGGCATCGCCTCCGGCGAGCCGACCGTCGCCGTCGCCGGCTGATCCACGGCCACCACGGCCCCGCAGTACCGCCGCCGAGCCCCGCGCCCGCCCCGGGCCGCGGGGCTCCGCGCTGCCCGGCACCATCCGCCCCCGCAGCGGCCGGGTGCTCCCGCGCGGGGGGAGGTAAAGTGCCAAGACCTGCTCCCGCCTGGCCTCCCAGGCCCGTAACGGTGAGGCTTTCCGACACGTGCTGACGACCACCGCCATCAAGGTCCTCGAGCCCGGGGAGCTCGACGACGCCCTCGCGGTCCTCGACCGCGATCCGGTCGCCAATGCCTTCGTCGCCGCCCGCGTACAGATCGCCGGCCTCGACCCCTGGCGGCTGGGCGGCGAGATGTGGGGCTGGTACGTGGACGGCCGCCTGGAGTCGCTCTGCTACGCCGGAGCCAACCTCGTCCCGGTCTGCGCCACCTCCGAAGCCATCCGCGGCTTCGCCGAGCGCGCCCGCCGCCAGGGCCGTCGCTGCTCCTCCATCGTCGGCCCCGCTGAAGTCACCGCCGAACTGTGGTCGCTCCTGGAGCCCCACTGGGGGCCGGCCCGCGACATCCGCGCCCACCAGCCCCTGATGGTCACCACCGCACCGTCCGCCGAGATCGCCCCCGACCCGTACGTCCGGCGGATCCGCAAGAACGAGATGGACCTGATCATGCCCGCGTGCGTGGCCATGTTCACCGAAGAGGTCGGCATCTCCCCGATGGCCGGCGACGGCGGACTGCTCTACCAGGCCAGAGTCGCCGAACTCGTCGGCGCCGGCCGCTCCTTCGCCCGTATGGAGAACGGCAAGGTCATCTTCAAGGCCGAGATCGGCGCCGCCACCCCGCGGGCCTGCCAGATCCAGGGCGTCTGGGTCGACCCCGCCTACCGCGGCAAGGGCCTCTCCGAGACCGGGATGGCCGCCGTGCTGCGCTACGCCCTCAGCGACGTCGCCCCCGTCGTCAGCCTCTACGTCAACGACTTCAACACCGCGGCCCGCGCCTCCTATCGCCGGGTGGGCTTCGAGGAAGTCGGAGCGTTCATGAGCGTACTGTTCTGACCCACCGCCTTGTACGCTCCGGGCATGGATGACGTCGCGGTCGGCCCCCTTGATCTCGCTGCCCGCGTGGATGACGCGCTGGCCGTCCAGGCGCTCGCCTTCGGCCTTAGCGACGAGGAGATCGCCGTCCGCCGGCACATCGTGCTGCGCCACCTCGGCTGCCCCGGCGCCCGTGCGCTCGGCGCCACCACCCCCGAGGGCCGGCTGGTCGGCTTCGTCTACGGCATGCCCAACGACCGCGCCCACTGGTGGTCCACCGTCGTCGAGCCCTACCTCCGCAACGAGCACCTCGACCACTGGCTCGACGACTCCTTCACCATCACCGAGCTGCACGTCCACCCCGGCTACCAGCACCGCGGCCTCGGCCGCGCCCTGATCACCCGCATCACCGACGAGGCCGCCGAACCCCGCTCCATCCTCTCCGCCATCGACACCGAAAGCCCCGCCCGCCGCCTCTACCGCTCCCTCGGCTACCACGACCTGGCCCGCCGAGTCCTCTTCCCCAGCGCCCCCACCCCCTACGCGGTAATGGGCGCCCCCCTGCCCCTCAAGCGCCCCTGAACGAGCCATCAGGCCGCAGGCAACAACAAGGGCCCACCCCCACCGGCCTTCCCTTCCACCCACCACAACGGGAGGTGACGGGCCGGAGGGGCAGGGGTGTGGGACGTAAAGCGAAGCAGTCCCACACCCCTGCCCCGCAGGCCCGTCACCGCACCCCGACAGCCCCGCGCAGCGGACCGCCCGCCGCAGGCGCAACGGCGAGACAGCCGAAATCATCGACCGAGGCAAAGCGCAGCGAAACGCACCGCGAAGCGGGCCACAAACGGCGAGCGACCACCACGGCGGGAAAGCCGAAAACGCGGGAGACAGGCAAAGCGCAGCGCATCTCATTTCCTAGCGCCACACCCCTACGGCTAACCTCCAGGGAGTCACCTTTCTTACGCAGGAGAATCTCCCATGGCCCACGCCGCACAGGTCCAGCGCATGTCCCGCTTGATGATCAAGACACTGCGCGACGACCCGGCCGACGCCGAGACCGCCAGCCACAAGCTGCTCGTCCGCGCCGGTTACGTCCGCCGCTCCTCCGCCGGTATCTGGACGTGGCTGCCGCTGGGCAAGAAGGTCCTGGAGAACGTCTCCCGCGTGGTGCGCGAGGAGATGGACGCCATCGGCGGCCAGGAGGTCCTGCTGCCGGCCCTGCTGCCCAAGGAGCCCTACGAGACCAGCGGCCGCTGGGAGGAGTACGGCGACCTGCTCTTCCGCCTCAAGGACCGCAAGGGCGCCGACTACCTCCTCGGCCCCACCCACGAGGAGATCTTCACCCTCACGGTCAAGGACCAGTGCACGTCCTACAAGGACCTGCCGGTGATCCTCTACCAGATCCAGACCAAGTACCGCGACGAGGCCCGTCCCCGTTCCGGTGTGCTGCGCGGCCGTGAGTTCCAGATGAAGGACTCGTACAGCTTCGACACCACCGACGAGGGCCTGGAGCAGTCCTACGCCCAGCACCGCGAGGCCTACACCAAGATCTTCGAGCGGCTCGGCCTGGACTACCGCATCGTCTCCGCCGTCTCCGGCGCGATGGGCGGCTCCGCCTCCGAGGAGTTCCTGGCCCCCGCCGCGGCCGGTGAGGACACCTTCGTCGACTGCCCGGCCTGCGACTACGCCGCCAACACCGAGGCCGTCACGGTCAAGGTCGAGCCGGCCGACGGCTCCGCGCACGGCCCCGTCGAGGAGCTGGACACCCCCGACACCCCGACCATCGAGTCCCTCGCCGAGTACCTCGGTGTCCCGGCCGCCGCGACCCTCAAGAACCTCTTGATCAAGGTCGACGGCGAGATCGTCGCGGTCGGCGTCCCCGGCAACCGCGAGGTCGACCTCGGCAAGCTCGGTGAGCACCTGGCACCGGCCACCGTCGAGCTGGTCACCGCCGAGGACTTCACCGACCGCCCGGACCTGGTCCGCGGCTACGTCGGCCCGCAGGGCCTGGCCGGCAAGGCGTTCCGCTACCTCGCCGACCCCCGCATCGCCGCCGGCACCGCCTGGGTCACCGGCGCCAACAAGGAGGGCAAGCACGCCAGGAACGTCGTCGCCGGCCGGGACTTCGAGGTCGACGAGTACCTCGACATGGTCGTCGTCGAGCCCGGCGACCCCTGCCCGAAGTGCGGCACCGGCCTGAAGATCGACCGCGCCATCGAGATCGGCCACATCTTCCAGCTCGGCCGCAAGTACGCGGACGCCTTCGACCTCGATGTGCTCGGCCAGAACGGCAAGCCCGCCCGGGTCACCATGGGCTCCTACGGCATCGGCGTCTCCCGTGCGGTGGCCGCCCTCGCCGAGCAGACCCACGACGAGAAGGGCCTGTGCTGGCCCCGGGAGATCGCCCCGGCCGATGTGCACGTCGTGGCGGCCGGCAAGGCCAAGCAGACCGAACTCGCCCTGGAGGTCGGCGAGCAGCTCGGCGCCGCGGGCCTGCGGGTCCTCGTCGACGACCGGGCCGGTGTCTCGCCGGGTGTGAAGTTCACCGACGCCGAGCTGCTGGGCGTCCCGACGATCGTGGTCGCCGGCCGGCGCGCGGCCGAGGGCGTCGTCGAGGTCAAGGACCGCCGTACCGGCGAGCGCGAGGAGCTGACGGTCGAGGAGGCCGTCGCCCGCCTCAGCGCGTAACCGCCGTACGGCGAACGGGCCGGCCAGGGGTGCGCCCCGGCCGGCCCGTTCGCCTGTGCACCAGGGCCTGTCCCGTGGGCACCGACCACCGGGCCGGGCCTACAGCCAGGCCGCGAACTCCAGCAGCAGTTCCCCGCGCTGACGGTCGCCCACGGCCACCTCCCGGACGCCGGTGTCCACCGCCCGGTACAGCGTCCAGTCGCGCAGCCGGTCCCGGTCGACCTCCAGGGAGTCGGCCAGCTTGGCCACCCGGCGGCGGGCCGCGGCGGCCGCGCCGGACCCGGCCAGCAGATCCTCGAACCGGTCCAGCACCAGCGCCGTCAGGTCATACGCCCGCTCGCCGACGACGGGCGACGGGCCGACCGCCAGCCAGGGCGTCCGCGCCCCGGCCAGCACCTTGCCCTGCCGGAACGCACCGTGCAGCAGAAACTCCTCATCGGACCCGGTCGGCAGCGCGCGCCGCAGCTCCAGTGCCTGCTCCACCAGCGGTCCGGCGGCCCGGGTCAGCGCCCCGGCCGTGCGCAGCCCTTCCATGTCCTGCTCGGTCCGCCCGGCCAGCGTCTCGAACGGGTGCCCCGCGGCGGGCTCCACCCACAGCCGCCGTACCGTGCCGGCCGCCTCCAGCAGCGCCTTGGCCTCCGGCAGCGAACGCAGCGACACCCCGCCCTGGAGCCGCTCCAGGAGCAGCGCACCGCTCTTGTCGTCGGACCGCAGGAGCCGCACCGCGCCCCAGCCGTCCCATATCTCCAGCGCCGCGCCCTCGTGCGTCGACACCCGCCCCGGCACCGGGAACTTCAGCGCCGCCGGCGTCCCGTCCTGCTGCCGTACGAGCGCGAGCAGACTGCGGCGGCCACCGGGCGCCTGCACCCGCTCCAGCGTCAGCTCCCAGGCCGCCAGCTGCTGCTGAACCAGCGTCGGCAGCGCCGTGAGCCACTGCCGCACCGGACTTTCCGGATCGCCGCTCAGCGAACTCACCAACCGCTGCGGCGGTTCGATGGGGGCCGTTGCCATGCTTGAGCTGTCCCTTTCCTGGGGCGGAGACCGCGGAGCGGCCGGTCGTTCAGAGCGCGCCCGCGGCGGCGCTCGCGGAGCCGGCCGGCGCGGCCTCCGCGGCCCGCTCCACGAGCCCAGGGAAGGCTACGCCGCCGCCGCGCCAGCGCACCGACCGCACCGCCGCCTCGCGCAGCGCGGCCGCCGCCTCCCGCCGCCGGACCGCGCCGCCGGCCCGTACGAGATCCGCGTACACGGCGGCCAGCCGGTCCTCCAGCTCCGCCGCCAGCCGGGCCGCGGCGGCCGCGTCCGGCACCGGGAAGGGCAGCTCATAGGCGGCGGCCGCGGCCTGCGGGGTACCGCCCAGATCGCGCACCACGCGGCGCAGCGCGTCCCGGCGGGCGCGGTGCCCGTCGTACGCCGCCTGCGCCTCGGTGCGCCGGTCACCGGCGATCCGCCCGCCCACCACGCCGTAGCCGTACACCGCGGCATGCTCGGCCGCCAGCGCCGCCTGCACCGCCGTCAGCTCGTCGTGCCCGCTGTCGTCGCTGTCGCGTCTGCTGCCGCGAGCCGTTCCGGCCGTCATCCGCACACCCCTTCGCTGGTTCCTGCCCGGTGCCCCGCCGCACCCGTCATCCGGCCCGCTCCGCCAGCAGATACGCGTGCACCGCACCGGCCGCCGCGACCGAGGCCAGCAGCCGGGCCAGTTCCGGAGGCGCGGCGATCAGCGCCTTGGTACGGGTGTCGGCGAGCCGGCGTTCGGCGTCGGCGAGCGCCGAGCGGGCGGCCCGCTCATCCTCGGGGACCGGGGGACCGGACGGCCGGGCGCCGTGCGGCGAGGGAGCGGACGCGGGGGCTCCGGCGTCCTCCGCGGGGCCGTCGGAGGCGCCGCCGCCGGGCGAGGGCGCGGCCCGCTCGTCGCCGAACACCTCGGCGTGCCGGGCGACTTCGGAGCGCAGCGGGCGCAGCCGCGACTCCAGCGCCGGGTGCGCGGCCAGCGTCGCGTCGTAGCGCGCCAGCAGGGTCGTGCTGTCGCGGGCCGAGCGCTTGCGCAGCCGTTCGGCGGCGGAGGAGTGCTCGGCCCGGTCGGGGCCGGAGTCCTCGGAGCAGCCCGTGAGCAGGGCCGCGCCCCCGAGGGCGGCGCCGGCCAGCAGGGTCCTTCTACGCGCGTACGGCACATTCGGCACGTTGCACTTCCCGGGGTCTTCCGTAGTGATCACCGCAGGCGAGAGTATCCGTGACCACCCACCGAATCGTCAGTACCCCGCCGGAACCGATAGGCTTTGACCCGACACGCGACCTACCCACAACAGCACACGCGGCCGAGGAGTCACCCGGATGAGCACCACCCAGAGCGAGAGGCTGCGCGGACTGCTTGAACCGCTCATCGCCGCGCGCGACCTGGATCTGGAAGAGATCGAGGTGACACCGGCAGGCAAGCGGCGGGTGCTGAGGATCGTGGTCGATTCCGACGAGGGCGTCCAGCTGGACGAGTGTGCCGAGCTGAGCCGCGAGGCCTCCCAGGTCCTGGACGACTCCGATGTGATGGGCGGCGCCCCGTACACCCTTGAGGTGACCTCACCCGGCGCCGACCGCCCGCTGACCGAGCTGCGGCACTACCGCCGCGCCGTCGGCCGCCTCATCAAGGCCCAACTCCACGAGGGCGGCGAGCTGGTGGCACGGATCATCGCCGTCGACGACTCCGGACTGGACCTCGAGGTGCCGGGAGTCAAGGGCCGCAAGCCGACCGCCCGCCGGGTCTCCTTCGACGAGATCGCCAAGGCGCGCGTCGAGCTGGAATTCAGCCGTAAGACCGACAAGACAGACAAGCGCGACGCGCAGCACGACGAGAAGATCGACGAGAACAAGGAGGAGGCGTAGCCGTGGATATCGACATGAGTGCCCTGCGGGGTCTGGTGCGGGAGAAGGAGATCTCGTTCGACCTGCTGGTCGAGGCGATCGAGTCGGCCCTCCTCATCGCCTACCACCGCACCGAAGGCAGCCGCCGGCGGGCGCGGGTGGAGCTGAACCGCAACACCGGTCATGTGACGGTGTGGGCGAAGGAGGACCCGGAGGACCTGGAGGAGGGCGCGGAGCCCCGCGACTTCGACGACACCCCCTCCGGCTTCGGCAGGATCGCGGCGACCACCGCCAAGCAGGTCATTCTCCAGCGGCTGCGGGACGCCGAGGAGGAGATCACCTTCGGCGAGTTCGCCGGGCGCGAGGGCGATGTCATCACCGGCGTCGTCCAGCAGGGCAAGGACCCCAAGAACGTGCTGGTGGACGTCGGCCCGATGGAGGCCATGCTGCCGGTGCAGGAGCAGGTCCCCGGTGAGGACTACGCGCACGGCACCCGGCTGCGCTCGTACGTCGTACGGGTGAGCAAGGGCGTCCGCGGCCCGTCGGTGACGCTGTCGCGCACCCACCCCAATCTGGTGAAGAAGCTCTTCGCCATGGAGGTCCCGGAGATCGCGGACGGCTCGGTGGAGATCTCCGCCATCGCCCGCGAGGCCGGCCACCGCACCAAGATCGCCGTACGGTCCACCCGCTCCGGCCTGAACGCCAAGGGCGCCTGCATCGGCCCCATGGGCGGCCGGGTGCGCGCCGTGATGGCCGAGCTGCACGGCGAGAAGATCGACATCGTGGACTGGTCGGACGACCCGGCCGAGCTGGTGGCGAACGCGCTGTCGCCGGCCCGGGTCAGCAAGGTCGAGGTCGTGGACCTGGCGGCACGCTCCGCCCGGGTCACCGTGCCCGACTACCAGCTGTCACTGGCCATCGGTAAGGAAGGGCAGAATGCCCGGCTCGCCGCCCGTCTCACGGGCTGGCGGATCGACATCCGTCCGGACACCGAGCACGCGCCGCAGGACTGAGACCGTCCGAGGCGACCGGTCGCGCCGCGGGCCCCGAAAAATCGGTGGTGCCGCGGCGCCCGTCCGGGAATTCTGAGCAGCCGCACGGCCTTCACCCCAGCGGGGCCGGAGCGGCGCGGGGAGGTAGACTTAAGCAGTGTCTGGCCGGACGCATGCCCGCGCATGCCCTGAGCGCACCTGTCTGGGATGCCGGGAGCGAGCGGCCAAGGGCGATTTGCTGCGCATCGTGGAGATCGAGGGTGAGTGCGTCCCCGATCCTCGCGGTACGCTGCCCGGCCGGGGTGCTTACGTGCACCCGACACTGGTCTGCCTCGACCTGGCGGTTCGCCGCCGGGCGTTCAACCGGGCCTACCGGGCCCGGGGACCGTTCGACACGACGGCCTTGCGCCGGTCCGTCGAGCGTGCCGAGCAGCCCCTGCAATAACGCACAGCACGAAATGCACAGCGCACGGAAAACCGTGCGGTCAGGTACCTCGCGAGTCGGAAGTAGGTCGAGATTGCGATGAGCACTCGATGAGTACGCGATGAGTACGCCCATGAAGTAGCGACGGTCCGGTGGACAAACCCGGACCTAGAAGGAGCGAAGTGGCTAAGGTCCGGGTATACGAACTCGCCAAGGAGTTCGGCGTTGAGAGCAAGGTCGTCATGGCCAAGCTCCAAGAACTTGGTGAATTCGTCCGTTCGGCGTCCTCGACGATCGAGGCGCCGGTTGTTCGCAAGTTGACCGACGCTTTCCAGGCAGGCAGCGGCAATGGCCGCGCCGCCGGTAAGCCCGCGGCGCCGCGCAAGTCGGCCCCCGCGAAGCCGTCCGCGCCGTCCCCGGCGCAGGCGGCACGTCCTGCTGCCCCGAAGCCGGGCGCCCCCAAGCCGGGCCCCGCGGCTCCGGCAGCCCCCGAGGCACCGAAGGTCCCCGAGGCGCCGAAGGCGCCCGAGGCCCCGGTGGCTCCCAAGAGCACTCCCGCCGCCGGCCCCACCCCGGGCCCGCGCCCCGCCCCGGCGCGCCCCGCGGCACCCAAGCCCGCTCCGGCCGCCCCCGCGCAGCCCGAGTTCCAGGCTCCGCCGGCCGCTCCGGCTGCTCCGGCGGCCGGCCAGTCGGCTCCCCGTCCCGGTGCCCCCGCCCCGCGTCCGGCCCGTCCGGCGGCGTCCGGCCAGGGTGGTCAGGGCGGCCAGGGCGGCCAGGGCCGCGGTAACGCTCCGCGCCCCGGTGGCGAGCGTCCGGGCCCGCGTCCCGGCGGTCGTCCGTCCGGTCCGCGTCCGGGCAACAACCCCTTCACATCCGGTGGCTCCACGGGCATGGCCCGTCCGCAGGCCCCCCGTCCCGGTGGCGCCCCGCGTCCCGGCGGCCAGGGTGGCCCCGGCGGCGGTCCGCGTCCGCAGGGCGGCGGCCAGGGCGGCCCCCGTCCCCAGGGCGGTCAGGGCGGCGCGCGTCCCACCCCCGGTGGTATGCCCCGTCCGCAGGGTGCGGCCCCCGGTGGCGCCCCGCGTCCCGGTGGTGGCGGCGGTAACCGCCCGAACCCGGGCATGATGCCGCAGCGTCCCGCTGCCGGCCCGCGTCCGGGCCCCGGCGGTGGCGGCGGCCGTGGTCCCGGCGGTGCCGGTCGTCCTGGTGGCGGCGGCGGTCGTCCCGGTGGCGGCGGCGGCTTCGCCGGTCGTCCCGGTGGTGGCGGTGGCGGTCGTCCGGGTGGCGGCGGCGGTTTCGCCGGTCGTCCCGGTGGCGGCGGTCCCGGTGGTGGCGGCGGCTTCGGCGGTCGTCCCGGCTTCGCCGGTCGTCCCGGCGGTCCCGGTGGCCGTGGTGGCACGCAGGGTGCGTTCGGCCGTCCCGGCGGTCCGGCGCGTCGTGGCCGCAAGTCGAAGCGGCAGAGGCGTCAGGAGTACGAGGCCATGCAGGCCCCGTCGGTGGGCGGCATCATGCTGCCCCGCGGCAACGGCGCGACGGTTCGCCTGTCGCGTGGTGCCTCGCTGACGGACTTCGCCGAGAAGATCAACGCCAACCCGGCGTCGCTGGTCCAGGTCATGCTGAACCTGGGCGAGATGGTCACCGCGACTCAGTCGGTCACCGACGAGACGCTGCATCTGCTCGCCGACGAGATGAACTACGTCGTCGAGATCGTCAGCCCGGAGGAGGAGGACCGCGAGCTTCTCGAGTCCTTCGACATCGACTTCGGTGAGAACGAGGGCGGCGAGGACATGCTCGTCGCGCGTCCGCCGGTGGTGACCGTCATGGGTCACGTCGACCACGGTAAGACGCGACTTCTGGACGCGATCCGCAAGACGAACGTCATCGCGGGCGAGGCCGGCGGCATCACCCAGCACATCGGTGCCTACCAGGTCGCGACCGAGGTCAACGACGAAGAGCGTCGCATCACCTTCATCGACACCCCGGGTCACGAGGCGTTCACCGCCATGCGTGCCCGTGGTGCCAAGTCGACCGACATCGCGATCCTCGTGGTGGCGGCCAACGACGGTGTCATGCCGCAGACGATCGAGGCGCTGAACCACGCCAAGGCGGCCGATGTGCCGATCGTGGTCGCGGTCAACAAGATCGACGTCGAGGGCGCCGACCCGACCAAGGTGCGCGGCCAGCTCACCGAGTTCGGTCTGGTGGCCGAGGAGTACGGCGGCGACACCATGTTCGTCGACATCTCCGCCCGTGAGGGTCTGAACATCGAGCAGCTGCTCGAGGCCGTGGTCCTGACCGCGGACGCCTCGCTCGACCTGCGCGCCAACGCGGAGCAGGACGCGCAGGGCATCGCGATCGAGGCCCACCTCGACCGTGGCCGCGGCGCCGTGGCGACCGTCCTGGTCCAGCGCGGCACGCTGCGCGTCGGCGAGACGATGGTGGTCGGCGACGCGTACGGCCGAGTCCGGGCGATGCTCGACGACAAGGGCAACCACGTCGAGGAAGCGGGTCCGTCGACCCCCGTCCTGGTGCTGGGTCTGACCAACGTCCCGGGCGCCGGCGACAACTTCCTGGTGGTCGACGAGGACCGTACGGCCCGTCAGATCGCCGAGAAGCGCGCGGCGCGCGAGCGCAACGCCGCCTTCGCCAAGCGCACCCGCCGGGTGTCCCTCGAGGACCTCGACAAGGTGCTCAAGGCCGGCGAGGTGCAGCAGCTCAACCTCATCATCAAGGGCGACGCGTCCGGTTCGGTGGAGGCTCTCGAGTCCTCGCTGCTCCAGCTCGATGTGGGCGAGGAGGTCGACATCCGCGTGCTGCACCGTGGCGTGGGTGCGGTCACCGAGTCCGACATCAACCTGGCGTCCGGCTCCGACGCGATCGTGATCGGCTTCAACGTCCGCGCCGAAGGCCGCGCGACGCAGATGGCCGACCGCGAGGGCGTCGACGTCCGGTACTACTCGGTCATCTACCAGGCGATCGAGGAGATCGAGGCGGCCCTGAAGGGCATGCTCAAGCCGGAGTACGAGGAGGTCGAGCTCGGTACCGCGGAGATCCGCGAGATCTTCCGCTCGTCCAAGCTCGGCAACATCGCGGGTGTGCTCATCCGCTCCGGCGAGGTCAAGCGCAACACCAAGGCCCGCCTGGTCCGCGATGGCAAGGTCATCGCGGAGGACCTCAACATCCAGGGTCTGCGCCGCTTCAAGGACGACGTCACCGAGATCCGCGAAGGCTTCGAGGGCGGTATCAACCTCGGAAACTTCAACGACATCAAGATCGACGACGTCATCGCGACGTACGAGATGCGCGAGAAGCCGCGCGGCTGATCAGCTCGCTGATCTGCGCGGTCAGTGTCGGGGCCGGTCGTCGGGAGAAATCCCGTCGATCGGCCCCGGCCGTTCCGTGTACGGTTCGAAAAGACACGGATTCCTAAGGCCCCACGGGTGGCTTGACCCGTCTTGCATGTACGTAGGGACACTGTCCTTCGACCTGCTTCTCGGCGACGTACGGTCGCTGAAGGAGAAGCGCTCCGTCGTCCGCCCGATCGTCGCCGAGCTGCACCGCAAATTCGCGGTGAGCGTCGCGGAGGTCGGGGACCAGGATCTGCACCGCAGGGCCACCATCGGCCTGGCGGTGGTCTCCGGGGACACGGGGCATCTCACCGAAGTCATGGACCGCTGTGAGCGCCTGGTCGCCGCACGGCCCGAAGTGGAGCTGCTGTCGGTACGCCGACGGCTGCACGGCGACGACGACTGACCTGATGACCAGGCGTCCCGTCGCCGGCGGAAGCACAATTGTGGAAGAAAGAAGGAGACGGACCAGTGGCCGACAATGCGCGGGCGAAGAAGCTGGCGGACCTCATCCGGGAGGTGGTCGCCCAGAAGCTGCAGCGCGGTATCAAGGACCCGCGGCTCGGTACGCATGTGACCATCACGGACACCCGGGTCACCGGCGACCTGCGGGAGGCTACGGTCTTCTACACGGTCTACGGGGACGACGAGGACCGCGCCAGCGCCGCCGCCGGACTGGAGAGCGCCAAGGGCATCCTGCGCTCCGCGGTCGGTGCGGCGGCCGGTACGAAGTTCACGCCGACCCTGGCGTTCGTGGCGGACGCCCTGCCGGAGAACGCCAAGACCATCGAGGACCTGCTCGACAAGGCACGGGCCTCGGACGCCCAGGTGCGCGAGGTCTCCTCGGGCGCGCAGTACGCCGGTGAGGCCGATCCGTACCGCAAGCCGGGCGAGGACGAGGACGACGAGGGCACCGCGGCAGAATGAAGCGTGAGAGCAACAAGCCGGGCGGTCTGGTCATCGTCGACAAGCCGTCCGGCTTCACTTCGCACGACGTGGTGGCGAAGATGCGTGGGATGGCGCGTACCCGCAGGGTCGGGCACGCCGGCACGCTCGACCCGATGGCCACCGGCGTCCTCGTCCTGGGCCTGGAGCGGGCCACCAAGCTGCTGGGCCATCTCGCGCTGACGGAGAAGGAGTACGTCGGCACGATCCGGCTCGGCCAGACGACCGTCACCGATGACGCCGAGGGCGAGATCACCGAGTCGAAGCCGGCGCACGGCCTCGCCCGCGAGGACATCGACGCGGGTGTCGCCGAGCTGTCCGGTGCGATCATGCAGGTGCCGTCCAAGGTCAGCGCCATCAAGATCAACGGCAAGCGTTCGTACTCGCGGGTCCGCGACGGCGAGGACGTGGAGATCCCGGCCCGCCCGGTGACCGTCTCCTCGTTCGTGGTGCACTCCGCGCACGAGGGCGAGGCCGAGGACGGTACCCCGGTGACCGACCTGCTGGTCTCCGTCGAGTGCTCGTCCGGTACGTACATCCGCGCGCTGGCCCGCGATCTGGGGGCCGGGCTCGGCGTCGGCGGCCATCTGACCGCGCTGCGCCGCACCCGCGTCGGCCCGTACAAGCTGGACCGGGCGCGCACGCTCGACCAGCTCCAGGCGGCGGTGGACGACACCGAGGGCGAGGGCCTGCCGGTCATGCCGCTCGGCGACGCGGCCGCCGCGGCGTTCACCCGCTGGGATGTCGCCGAACCGCAGGTGCGGCTGCTGCTCAACGGCGCGCGGATCCCGATGCCGCGCTTCGAGGGCGACGGGCCGGTCGCGGCCTTCGGGCCGGACGGCATGTTCCTGGCACTGGTGGAGAACCAGGGCGGGAAGGCCAAGAGCCTGGCGGTGTTCGCCCTCTAGAGGCGGGCCCATGGCCTGATACCGGGGCCGGGTCCGGGCGTGGAAACACGCTCCGGGCCCGGCCTTCCGTGTGTCCGGATACGGGGCGCCGGCCGCCACTCGGCGGCGGCGCGGGGACCGGGCCGCCCGTACCGGAGCCGGCACCGGCCGTGTGCCACCCGCCGCCCATCCCCTCCGCTCCGACAGGTTCCGGCCATTCACTCATTCGGTGAGGCGCTCGAAGTGAATCAAGGAGTGGACGGGGGCGCGTTGGCCGGCTGCTCTCCCACGGCGATCACCGCCTGCTTACCGTGCGGAGAACGGGACAGGGCGAGAGGACCGACGATGGCGTTGCTGGATGCCGATGCGGACGCGGCACTGGTGCGGATCCGCGATCTGGCAGGTCGGACGCGGGGTACGGGCTTCCTCGCGGACCACGACGGCACGGTGGTCACCAGCCACGAAGCGGTGGACGGTGCGGCACAGCTGGTGCTGCAACCCATGGCGGACGGCGCGGGCGGGGGTGCGGCCGGGGGCGGCGGATGGACCTGCCTGGTGGCGGCCGATGCGATCACGCCCCTTCCGGAGGCCGGGCTCGCCCTCGTACGGACCGACAGCTTCGGGCCGCACCGGCTCGCCCCGCTGCCCCTCGCCGCGCGCCGGCCGGCCCCGGACACCCGCGCCCGGCTCTGGGCGGGCGGCTGGCTGGACGGCACGGTCGTCGGGCCCGGCTCCGGGGTGATGTACACGGCCGCCGCGCGTGTCCATCTGCTCGACGAGACGCTGGAACTCGGCCTCTGCGCGGGCGGCCGGGAGGCGCTGCGGCTGGGCGGTCCCGCGATCGGCGGGCCGGTGCTGGACGCCCGGACGGGCGTGGTGCTCGCGGTCCTCGGCACCGCGCTGCATCCGCAGGCACCCGGCGGTTTCCGGAAGGGGCAGGCCCCCGGGCGCCGGGCGGGCGGCTTCGCCATTCCGCTGCGCGCGGTCGCCGAGGCGGCGCCACGGGGCCCGCTCGCCGCCCTGCTGGAGCGCAACGCGCGGACCGTCCCGGCCTACGGCAGCGAGCTGAACCCGGCCGGTGCGCGGCATCTCGCCGAGGTGGCGCTGGGCTCCGCCGCGCGGCCACGACTGTGGCGCGAGCCGGTCGAACGGCCGGACGTGGCCGCGGAGTTCACCCGTTTCGAGGCGGACGGCGGGGCGGCGGGTGGCCGGGTGCTCGGACTGGTGGGGGAGCCCGGGACCGGGCGCAGCACCGAGCTGGCCGGGCTGGCCGCTCGCCGCGCGCAGGGTCCCGCGCCCGCCCCGACCGTCTGGCTGCGCGGTGCGGAACTGCGGCCCGGCGACGACGGCGTCCGCAGCGCGGTCGAGCGCGCGCTGCGCTCCGCGGGCCGGACCGTCGCCGGTGCGGACCGTACGGCCGGTGATCCGGCCGACACCACGGCGCACGGCGTGGCCCACGCGGCGGCCGCGGCCGGGAGTCCGCTGCTCGTCCTGCTCGACGGGCCGGAGGAGATGCCGACGGGGCTGCTGCGGCGGCTGGCCGAGTGGACCGGGGCGACGGCCGACTGGCTGGGGACGGCCGGGGTGCGGCTGGTGATCGCCTGCCGCCCCGAGTACTGGGAGCGGGCCGGTGCGCTCTTCCCACCCGGCCTGCTGCACCGGCCGCACCGCCCGGTGCCCGCGCTGCCCGCCTGTGTGGAGCTCGGCGACCTCTCCCAGGAGGCCGCGGAGCGCGCCCGCGCCCGCTACGGCCTGCCGTCCGGCGCACCCGCCGCCCCGGACGCCCGCCATCCGCTGGCCCTGCGGCTGCTCGCGGAGGTCCGGGCGGCGCTCCCCAAGGGGGACGAGGCCGGGCGGGACGGCGGCATCGGCGCGCCGGACCGCCACCAGATCTTCGACGCCTACCTGGACCTGGTCTGCCTGCGCATCGCCGTACGCATCGCGGCCGCGCACCGGCCCGCACTGCGCGGCACCGCGGTCCGCCGGCTGGCCGCCCAGGTCGCCGGCCAGGTGCACGAGGCGGCCCGCCGCTGCCTCGGCTCCGGCCCCGGAGCGCTGGACCGTACGTCCTTCGAGGAGGTCTTCCCCCGGGCGGCCGGCTGGGCCTCCGCGGTGCTCACCGAGGGGCTGCTGGTCCCGGCCGGCACCGGATACCGCTTCGCGCACGAGGAGTTCGGGGAGTGGCTCCAGGGCGCCCATGTCGATCTCGATCTGCTGCCCGTCCCCGGACACCGCGTCGGGCCGGTCGTCCAGGCGCTGCTGCGGCTCGCCGGACGTGAGGGCTCGGTGCAACTGACGTTCCGGCTGGCGGAGTTGGTGCCGATGGCCACCGCCCCCGCCGCCGGAACACCGGCCCCGCACGCCGTGGACGGCCGCTGGTGGGCCGCGCGGGTGCTCTCCGGGGTGCTGCTCCGGGTCCCCGATGCGAGGCCGTACACGGGCGTGCTGCGGCTGCTCGCCGACCGGATCACCGAACGGTCGCTCCGGACGGGCGGTTTCGCGCACACCGGGCTGGAGACCTTCGGCCCGTGGTTCTGGGAACGGCTGGCGCTGGCGGACGAGGACCGGATGGATCTGCTGCGCCGTCTCCTGCCGGCGGACGGGCCGCCGGCCGGGGCGGGGCGGGTGCCGGGTGGGGGTGCGCGAGGTGGGGCGGAACGGGGTGGCCCGGGGGACGAGCCGGACCGTGCGCCGGTCGGACCGCCGCGGCCGCGGGGGCGGTGGTCGGCGTCCGTGTCCGGGGCGGCGGCTGGTGCTGCTTCTGTCGCCACGTCCGTCGCCGCGTCCTCCGCCGCGTCCGCTTCCGTCGCGTCGACCGGGTCGTGGGCGTCCGGCCTGGCCTCGTCCGGCGGGTCTTCGTCCGACTCGTCGCCGTCCGGCCGGACGGCGGGCGATCTGCTGCCGTCCATTGACGGGCCGGGCCCCGGCCTGCCGTCCGACGACGGGCCGACCCTCGGCCGCGCCTTCGCCCCGCCCCCGCGCGTACGCGTCCACCCCGCCGACGACACGTCCGCCGGCCGATGGGACGGCGCGACCCGGCCCGGCGGGACGCACCCGACCGGAGTTCCCCGCCCCGCCTCCGGCACGGGCACCGGCGACGGGTCGCCCGAAGGGGCTGCCGGAGCGGCCGAGGCGGGTGCGCCGCGCTCGTCGCGCTTTCTCGATGCCGCGGCCGAGCTGCTGTGCGCGGACCCGGAGCGGATGCAGCCGCTGCTGTGCGCCTGGTTCGACGACGCCCGACTGCTTCAGCGCCTCGGGGGCCAGGAGGGCGACGGCCCGGCCCGCCGCGCGCTGCCCCCTGAGATCACCGTGGCCGCCGCCGCACAGGCCCTGCTGCACACCCACCGCCGGCCGGCGCTCGACGCGCTCACGGACGCGCTGGTGCAGGCCGCGCACCCCAAGGGCGACGAGCTGATGGACGCGCTCGCCGAGGACGAGCCGGCGGCGGTGTGCCGGGCCGTGGACCGCTGGGCCCACGACGCCCGCCCCGAGCGCCGGGCCGCCGCCGCGTCCTACGGTCTGCGGGCCGCCCCGTACGTCACCGCCGCGGCCGACCGCGCGCTGCTGCGCTACGCCGCCCTCTGCCTGCTCGCCCGGACCGCGGACAGCGCCCACCACGGCTCCGCGCTCGCCCTGCTCGTCGGCGACCCGGCCACCCGGGACCGCTTCCTGGACCGGGCGCTGGCCCGCTTCGTGGCGGGGGATCCGCAGCTGCCGCCCACGGCGTTCCGGGCCGCCCTCACCGACCACCCCGGGCCGGTGCTGGACGCCTTCCGGGCCCGGCTGGTCGGAGGCGCCGGTCCGCCGGTGGCCGCCGGGCTGCTGCGGATGCTCGCCCGCACCGAGGACCCGGTGCTCGCCGGGCGTATCGACGGCCTGGTGCGCGACTGTGCCCGGCACTGCCCGGACCGGGCCGCGCGGCCGGTCGCGGAGTTCGTCGAGTGCCGCCTGGAGCGCGGACCCGCCGCCCGCGCCGCGCTCCGCCCGCTCGCCGCCGAGCTGCTGACCGGATATCCCGTACCGGTCCGGTGTGCGCTCGCGGCGGTGGTGGCCGAGGTCGGCTCCGGCGACTCGGCACCGTTGCGCCGTGAGTTGCTGGAGGTGCTGCTGACGCAGGAGGCCTCGTACGCGGCACCGCACGGCGGGTACGAGGAGTCCGGCCCGGATACCCGGGTGTTGGAGGCGCTGCTGCAGACGGCCGCCGAGGGAGCGGAGCGGCGGCCGGCCGAGCGCACTCGCGAGCTGGTGCACCGCACCGGGGCGCTGCTGGTCCGTACGCCCGAGGGGGCGGCCCGCTTCGACGGGCGGCTGGTGGAGCTGGGGCGGCGGGTGCCCGGGTTCGCGCGGCGGGTGCAGGACTGGGTGGCGGACGAGCCGGGGGAGTGGGCGGCGGTGGTGGGCCCCGGGGCACGGGCCACGCTCGCCGGATGCCACAGCTGACCGGTGGGTTGAGCGGGCCGGACAGGCGCTCCGGCCCGTGCGGAGGCCCCGCCTCGTGCCCGCGGTCCCGGCGGTGGACGGCTGCGCTGAGCCACCCTTCGCGTGGAGCACCACCCGCGGCATGGCAGTCTTAGACCTGCGCCATGCCGACGTGGCGCAATGGACGGACAAGGGTTCGGGCGAGGAGCGGGCACAGTGCAGCGCTGGCGTGGCTTGGAGGACATCCCCGAGGGCTGGGGGCGCAGCGTCGTCACCATCGGCTCGTACGACGGAGTGCACCGCGGCCACCAACTGATCATTGGCAAGGCCGTCGCGCGCGCCCGCGAGCTGGGGATTCCCGCCGTGGTCGTCACCTTCGACCCGCACCCGAGCGAAGTCGTACGGCCCGGCACCCACCCGCCGCTGCTGGCGCCGCACCACCGGCGCGCGGAGCTGATGGCCGGGCTGGGGGTGGACGCGGTGCTGATCCTCCCGTTCACCAAGGAGTTCTCGAAGCTGTCCCCGGCCGACTTCGTGGTCAAGGTGCTGGTCGACAAGCTGCACGCCCAGGTCGTCGTCGAGGGCCCCAACTTCCGCTTCGGGCACAAGGCGACCGGCAACGTCGAGACCCTGGCCGAGCTCGGGATCACCTACGACTACACCGTCGAGGTCATCGACCTCTACGAGCGCGGTGCGGCGGGCGGCGGCGAGCCGTTCTCCTCCACGCTCACCCGCCGGCTGGTGGCCGAGGGCGAGGTGGCCGGTGCGATGGAGGTCCTCGGACGGCCGCACCGCGTCGAGGGCGTCGTCGTGCGCGGTGCCCAGCGCGGCCGCGAACTGGGCTTCCCCACGGCCAATGTGGAGACCCTGCCGCACACCGCGATCCCGGCCGACGGTGTCTACGCGGGCCTGCTCCAGGTGGAGGGTGAGGCGATGCCGGCGGCCATCTCGGTCGGCACCAACCCGCAGTTCGACGGCAAGACCCGCACCGTCGAGGCGTATGCCATCGACCGCGTCGGCCTGGACCTGTACGGCCTGCACGTCGGCGTGGACTTCTTCGCCTACATCCGTGGCATGGAGAAGTTCGACACCCTCGACGCACTGCTGGAGCGGATGGCTGTCGATGTGAAGCTGGCGCGGGGGCTGATCGCGGCGGCGGGGTGAGGGGCGCGGTCTCTCGACTCCCTGCTTTCCCCGGCCGCCCCGTGCCCATGCGACGAGGAGCGGGCCCGGAGGGCGGCCATCGTTCTGGGCGGCCCGTCCGGCACCGCCCGGCTGTTCGGCTCCATGGAGGGGGACTTGCGTCATGACCACGATCTACCGGTCCGAGGCCGGTGCGGGGGAGATCCTGCGGCGCTACCGGGACGCGCTGCGCACCTGGCCGGTACCGGCCGAGGAGCTGCGGGTGCCGACCCGCGAGGGCGAGACCTTCGTCCTGGCCTCCGGCCCCCGGGACGCGCCGCCCGTGCTGCTGCTGCACGGCTCGGGAGCGAACGCCACGATGTGGCAGGACGACATCACCTCCTGGGCGCGGCACTTCCGCACCTACGCCGTCGACCTCGTCGGCGAGCCGGGCCTGAGCGCGCCGTCCCGCCCGCCGTTGGCCTCCGACGCCTGTGCGCTGTGGCTGGACGATGTGCTGGAGGGGCTCGGGATCACGAGCGCGTCGATGGTCGCGGCCTCCCTCGGCGGCTGGACGGCGCTGGACTACGCCACCCGCCGGCCCGAGCGGGTGACGCGCCTGGCCCTGCTGTGCCCCGGCGGCCTGGGGAGACAGAAGGTGGGCTGGCTGGTCAAGGCTCTGCCGCTGCGCCTCTTCGGGCGCCGTGGGATACGCCGGTCGGCAGGAACCGTGGCGGGTCTGGAGCTGCCTGAGCAGCGGCACGTCCTCGACCAAGTGGCGCTGATCTTCACGCACTTCAAGCCGCGTACGGAGCGGCTGCCCGTCTTCTCCGACGGCGCGTTGGGCCGTCTGACGATGCCCGTGCAGGTGACCGTCGGTGGCCGCGATGTCCTGTTCGACTCCGAAGGCACCGCCCGGCGCATCCGGCACGGTGTCCCGCACGCGACCGTGCACCTCCTGCCCGAGGCCGGCCACGCGATCCTCGGGCAGACCGCTTCGGTCCTGGCGTTCCTCCGCGGCTGACCTGTCGCGGCAGCTCGTCCGGGGGGCTCGTCCGCGGCGGGGTGGCCGGGAGTCGCCCGGCGCCCTGGACGCGCCACCCTCCCCAACTCGGCTGATTTCACCCGGAGTTCGGCCGGGACCGGTTCACTCGTCCGGGGGATGACGTGATACGGGGCGGGGCCCGGCACCTCTCAGGTACCGGGCCCCGCCCCGTATTGCGCTACGTCCGCCTTACTGCGGAGGCGGCTGCTGCTGCCACCCGGGCGCCAGGCCGGGCCCGTCCGCTTGCGGTGCGTCCGGAGCGGGCTGTTGCTGCTGCCAGTGGGCCGGCGGCTGGCCCTGCTGGGGCTGCTGGGTCCAGCCACCCTGCTGCGGCGGGTAGCCGGCCGGCGGCTGGCCCTGTTGCGGCTGCTGGGGCTGGCCCTGCTGGGCGTACTGCTGTTGCTGATGCGCGTACGGGTCGCCGCCCATCTGCTGCTGGCCGTACGGATCCCCGCCCATCTGCTGCTGGGGGTACATGCCCTGCGCCTGCTGGGCCCGCGCGAAGTCCTCGGCCACCAGGGCGGAGAGGTTGAAGTACGCCTCGCGGGTCTTGGGGCGCATCATGTCGAGGTCGACCTCGGCACCGGCGGCGAGATGCTCGTCGAAGGGGACGACCACGACGCCGCGGCAACGGGTCTCGAAGTGCGACACGATGTCATCGATCTTGATCATCTTGCCGGTCTCACGGACACCGGAGATGACCGTGATGCCGCGCTGCACCAGGTCGGCGTAGCCGTGCGCGGACAGCCAGTCCAGGGTGGTGCTCGCGCTGCTGGCACCGTCCACGGACGGGGTGGAGATGATGATCAACTGGTCGGCGAGATCGAGGACTCCGCGCATCGCGCTGTAGAGGAGACCGGTTCCCGAGTCGGTGAGGATGACCGGGTACTGCTTGCCGAGGACATCGATCGCCCGCCGGTAGTCGTCGTCGTTGAAGGTCGTCGAGACGGCCGGGTCGACGTCGTTGGCGAGGATCTCCAGGCCCGAGGGCGCCTGCGAGGTGAACCGGCGGATGTCCATGTAGCTGTGCAGATGCGGGATCGCCTGCACCAGGTCACGGATGGTCGCACCGGTCTCCCGGCGCACCCGTCGGCCGAGCGTGCCGGCGTCCGGGTTGGCGTCGATCGCCAGGATCTTGTCCTGCCGCTCGGACGCGAGCGTGGAGCCGAGGGCCGTGGTGGTCGTGGTCTTGCCGACGCCGCCCTTGAGGCTGATCACCGCGATCCGGTAACAGGACATCACCGGCGTACGGATCAGCTCCAGCTTGCGCTGCCGCTCCGCCTCTTCCTTCTTCGCGCCCAGCTTGAACTTGGACGGCTGGGCGTTGGCGCCCGGCTTGCGCTTCTTGGGCTGGTTGCGCAGCAGCCGGTCGGAGGTCAGCTCGACGGCGGCGCTGTAGCCGAGCGGTGCGCCGGGGGCGGCCCGCTGCTGCTGCGGCTGCTGCGGGCCCGGCTGCGAGTACGACGCGTAGTTGGCCGCGGCGTTCGGGTCGGCGGCCTGCTGACCGGGCAGCGGCTGGTACTGCGCCTGCTGAGGCTGGGCCTGGGCCTGTTGGGCCTGGGCCTGCTGCGCTTGCTGTGCTTGCTGAGCCTGCTGGGCTTGCTGTGCCTGCGCTGCCTGCGCTGCCTGTGCCTGCTGGGCCTGCTGTGCCTGCGCCGCCTGTGCCTGGGCCTGCGCCTGAGCGGCCTGAGCCTGTGCTGCCTGCTGGGCGGCGTGCTGCTGGGCGTAACCGGCCTGCGCCTGGCCCTGCTGCGGGTAGCCCTGCGCACCGGTCTGCGGATAGCCGTAAGCCGACTGCTGCGCGGCCGCCTGGGGCTGCTGTTGGGCCTGCTGGGGGTAGCCGTACGCGGGCTGCGGATAGCCGTACGCGGGCTGTTGCTGCTGTGCGGGCGCGCCCTGCTGCTGTTGCGGGTAGCCGGCCTGCTGGGCGTGCTGCCCCTGGGGGTACCCGGCCTGCGGCTGCCCCGCCTGCTGGGCGTGCGGCTGCGGCTGCGGCTGCGCCTGCGGTTGCTGCTGGGCCGGTGCGTGCTGCTGGGCCTGCTGGGCCTGCTGCTGAGCGGCCTGGGCCTGGGCCTGGGCGTGCGCCTGTGCCGTCCGTGGGTCCGCGGGCTGGTACTCGGCCGGCAGCGGCGGCAGCCCGCCCTGTCCGGGCACACCCTGCTGCTGACCGTCCGCCGCAGCACCCCACGGAGCGCCCTGCTGCGGAACGCCCTGCTGGGGCGCCTGCGGGGGCATCGCCTGCTGGGGCATGCCCTGCTGCGGTACGCCTTGCTGCGGAGCGGCCTGCTCCGGAACTCCCTGCTGCGGCACACCCTGTACGGGCATGCCCTGCTGGGGCACGCCCTGATGCGGCTGCTGCTGGGCCGGTGCGGGCTGCGCCTCCGGCATGGCCGCCTCGGGGGCGGGCTGCGCGGGCACCGCGGCCTCAGGGGCCGGGGGAGTCTCCTCGACGGGGGCGGGCACGGCCGAAGTCTCCGGCTGCGGCGCCGCGTCGGTGGACGTGACCTCGGGCTCGGACGCGTGCGTCGCCTCCGGCTCGGCGTCCTTGTCGTCGTCCCAGAGCGAGGCCGACGGGTCGGTGCCCGTACCGGCGCGCCGATTGCCGGTGCCGGCACCCTCGTTCGCGGCCGGTGCGGGCTCCGAGGGAGTCTCCGGCGTCTCCGGGGGAGTGGCGGCGACCGGGGCGTCATGGCCCGTTTCCTGGGGGCGCAGCGTCGGGAATCCGGGCGGCGCGGCCTCGGCGGGCCCGGGGAGCGGCTGACCCAGGGGCTGTCCGACGGGGGGCTGGGCCCCGGCGGTCGGAGTGGCGGACGAAGACGCAGGAGGAGCCGCGGACGAGGCGCCGGCGCTCGCGCCGCCACCACTGGTGTCGTTGCTCGAGTACCAGGCCGGTGCGGCGAAATCGATCTTGAACTCACCGGTCAGGTCGAACTCGGACTGGTCGTCGTCAGGATCGTTTCCGTCCGGACGGAAAGCCTCCTGCTCGTTCACTGTGCCTCCTGGTGTATTGCCACGCACCTGAACGGCAGGACCGGATACAGGCGGATCGATCGGATGTAGCGGAAGTCGGAACACACCACCCGGGGTTGCGCCAACACTAGCTGTCGCCATCCCCGTATCGAGTGCCGTCGTGCTGTGCTCCTGCGGCTCTCCCATACAGCCTAATCAAGAGTCGGCTCATAACGGCAGTCGATGTCATGTCGTCTTCATACCCTTCGCACGCTTACGGGCGCACCCGTGGATGCGCCCGTAGGTCGTGCCCCGCGGCCGGTTGCGGACGCGCTGCGCACAGCGCTCCGCGGGCGACCGGCCCGGAATGACGGTCAGTCCATCCGGCGCGGCCCGCCGAGCAGGTTGGTCTCCGCCTCTGTCGGCTGCGTCATGACGAACTGGTGGCCCTCGCGCGAGCACCACAGCATGGCGTTGTCGCTGAGCGTCGGCAGCACCGCGCCGACCTGCTCCGGCAGCCGCATGATTCGCGTCACAACCTCCGCCTCTTCGGGCGAAAGCCGCTGGAGACCGACCAGATCGGCGCGGCTGAGCATCTGCGGTGACCGCGGCCCGAGGAACGGCAGCACGGTCAGCACCGACTGCCAGGGGCTCGGGGCGAGCTGATTGCGCGGCGGGCGTGCGCCCATGTCCCGTACGACCAGCACCGGGCTGGAAACCGACGGGCCCTGGGGGGCGATCTGGCGCACGTCATGGACCGACACACACTGCTGTCCGCCGCCCGCGGCCTGTGCCATCTGGCCCCAGGCCGGCGGCCGTGCGGTCTCGACCGCGACCCGGGCGCCGACGGCGACCGTACGCAGCGCCAGCAATTGCGCCATCCACATGCTGCCGACCAGCGCGATCTCCATCGGCGCGGGCCGCAGCAGGCTCAGCACGGCGGGCTGGTTCTGCGGGTCGATGCCGATGATCACGCCGTCGTCGCCGACCGGCAGGGTCAGTGAGGCGAGCGATTCGGCGGTCAGCACATGGGGGCTGCGGCGCGGACCGCGCAGGCCGTAACCGGGCCTCGGCTTCGGACCGGTCGGACCCGACTGGTCCTCGTCCGGGCGCGGCTGGTGCGAGAGCCGGTGGTCGCCGTCGCTGCCGCCGAGCGGGGGGTTGCGCCAGCCGTTGCCGCTGGTGTTGACACGGGGTTGGTAGGTGGGAGAGGCCATCAGCGGGTACCTCCGAGGGGAAGCGTGGCCAGCAGGCCGGGCAGCTGTTCCCGGTCGAGCCGGACGAGGCCGACCTTCACGGAACCGGAACGGCGCTCCAACTCGCTCTGCGCGGAGGTGAGTTCGTTCTCGCTGCGGGTGGAAAGACGGACGTAGCCCGAGATGGCCGGGGCGCGGCCGCTGCCGTGGGTGGCGGTCAGCGCGAAGGTGCTGGCCATCGCCCTGGTGCTGGTCAGCAGCTGGGTGACGGCCGCCAGCGGCGCACCGCCCTGGCCCAGTTGGGGCCACCGGCCGATCCAGTACGTGGAGTGCCAGCGGTCGTCGCAGCGCATCGCCCGGGTCGTCTCCTGGGTGCGGCGGGCGGCTCGCCCGTCACGCCCCATCGCGCCGTTGGCGGCCCGCGGGCTGACGCACACCGCGGTGCCGATCGCGGCCACCACCTCGCGCTCGGCGAGCACCCTGGCGCGCACCCCGTGCGCGGTCAGCCGGCTGACGAGCTGGTCGGCGGCGCGCAGCAGTGAACGCTTGGCGCCCTCCATCCCGCCGCCGCGGGCCTCGATCGCCTCCGAGCACAGCTCGGGGTCGAGCTTGAGCGCGATCCATGTCAACTGGAGCGCGGGCGTCTGCGCCTGGGCCTGGAGCGGTGCGTACGAGCGGGCCGCGACGGCCTGTTCGGGCAGATGCGGGGCCGGCGCGGGCTGGGTGTACTGGACGAACTGCACCGACTCCAGGTGGATGTCCTCGATGTCGAGCGCGGTGTGCAGCACCTCGAGCGGCAGCATGTGGCTGCCGCGCTCCGGGCGCAGCGGCTCGTCACGGGCGTCCACCTGGACGAGGGCGGTCAGGAACGTGCCGTCACCGACGAACCCGATGGCGCGCTGGTCCGACTCGGTGGTGAACTCATAGGTGCGCAGCGCCGGTTCGCACTCCACCACCGGGGCGATCGCCGGGTCGACGCCCTGGGTGGCCGCGAGCGCGGAGGTGCTCTCCTTGCCGCGGCGCTTCATGGCGCGCACGGTGGTGATCCATTCGGGCAGCGGAATCCTGCGCCGCCGGCCGAGCGCGAAGATGACCAGAATTGCCGCGATCACAATGGCCGCGGTCAGTGCGGCCGGGTGGATCGACCAGCCCACCAGTACCAGGGCCGCGGCGAGTTCGATGATGGCCAGCTGCTGAACCCGGACCCCGCCGATGGTTCCGGCCTGTTGGCGCAGCCGCGGTGCCACCGGACCTGCCGGGCGGGCCGCGGAACGCCGGCCGCCATTTTCTCTGTTGCCCGGAGCTGTGCCGTTTTGGCCAGCATTTCCCGCGTATTGCGGTGCAGCGGAAGGCTGTTGCTGCTGTTGCCGCCCGTTGCGGCGTCGAGCCCTGGTGGCGCTGGACATCCCCCGGCCTGCTCCTCTACTGGTGGTGTGGCCTCTAGGCGTATCGGCCGCCCGCTGAGACTGGTGCGTTGGAAGGTGGCACCCGTACCGTACGGGTCGATCGACACACGGCATAGTAGAGGGCGCTACGGCGTGAGTGCCGGGGGCGGTCGATGTGGATCCGACAGGCGGGGAGAGAAAGCAAACAATGGCATCACGTCGGGACGAGCTGAATGCGTATTCGTTCGCTCGAAAGCGCACGAATGCGGCATTTCTGAAGCCGCTGCCGAACGGTTCGATCGAGAGTGCTCCCAGGCCCCTGAAGGCGGTGGTGCCGAGCATCATGATGGGCGTCGTCGCCCTCGTCGGATTCGGTGCCTGCGGCATTCTCAAGCCTGTTGCCCCGCAAGGCTGGGACGAGGTCGGAAAGAATGTCATCGTCGGGGACAAATCCACCACGCGTTATATCGTCCTGAAGCAGGGCAAGCAGAAACTGCTGCACCCGATCCTCAACCTCGCCTCCGCCCGGCTGCTCATCGACCCGAATTTCAAGGTCGTGAAGGTCAAGGAAGAAGAGCTGGACGGAAAGATCCCGCACGGACCGGCCATCGGTATTCCCTACGCCCCCGACCGGCTGCCCACCACGGAGGACGCCGACGCGCCCAAGACCTGGGCGGTGTGCAACCGTCCCGGCAGCGGCCTCAACAGCAAGCCCCAGCAGTCCGTGTTCATCCTGGGCGGCAAGGACAAGCAGGCCGTCGAGGGCAAGGGCAAACTCGGCCCGAGCCAGGCGCTGTTCGTCGAGGACCCGCAGCACAAGAAGTGGCTGGTCGACAGCGAGGGCAAGGCCTTCGAGTTCAACGGGGGGAGTGAAGCGGTCAACGACACCCTGCGCCGCATCATCTTCCGCTCCACCAAGCCCCAGCCGGTGTCCCAGGACTTCATGGACACCCTCCTCGTGCTCCCGCGCCAGCTCGGCATCAGCATGCCTGTGGTCGCCGGGGCGGGGGGCCAGACCAGCGACCCGAAGGTCCCGGCGCGGGCCAAGACGGTCGGTTCGATCCTCCAGGACAGCAGCGGTCAGAAGTACGTCGTGGAGCAGGACGGCGTCGAGCAGGTGACGGACTTCGTGGCGAACCTCCTGGAGGAGGGCGCGAACGCGGAGAAGCTGCACAGTGACGGTTCGCGGATCAAGCCCGAACAGATCGCCGTCAACAGCATCGACCCGAAGCGGGACGACTCCGACAACCTGTCGTTCTTCATGGGGAGTTTCGGCACGTTCCCCTCCCCGTGGCCCCAAGAGAGCCTCTCGGTGGCCAACGAATTCGAGCACGGCTCCCAGACCGGCGGGCTGACCCGTCCCACCCGGGACGGCGTCTCGTGCAGCGTCTACAACGGCAAGAACAACAAGCTGCCGGGCGGCGAGGAGAAGCAGCTCGGATACAAGAACGGCGTGCCGGACATGCAGACCTGGGTCGGCAGCGACTACCCGGTCAAGATTGCCACCGGAGCCAATTCGTACGTCACCCCCGGCAGCGGCCTGCTCTACACGGAGGTGCGCACCTCCGAGTCGACGAACGGCAGCCAGTTCCTGATCACCGACACCGGACTGCGCTATCCGCTGCCGAAGAACAACGACAGCGAAAGCAAGGCCGGCAAGGCCGATGACGAACAGGACAAGGCGAAGGTCCACCTCGGCTACGAGGGCACCCATCCGCCGCTGATCATGAAGGCCTGGTCCGAACTCCTCTCCACCGGACCGTCGCTGGACATTCAGAGCGCCAAGAAGCCGCAGTCGTCCTGATATGAGCGAAGGCCGTACCGAACCCGGGAAAGGGGCATTCGGTGCGGCCTTCGGTGTGCCCCGGATTCCGCCGCCGCGGATTTCCCGCCGGGATCACGACGGCCTTCTGACGGAGATCTTCGCCGGGCCGGGCCTGTTGGCGAATGACCGATAGCGGCACATCTGTCCGTTTCCCGTGAACGACGTTTCGCTGACGGCCAGTTGACATTGTTGTGATCCCGTCACAACAGTCCTCCCCCCTGTTGGGGAGAGCCATATCGAGTGGTTAAAGTAGCCAAAGGCGTCAGCAGGAGATGCCTGCCGCGCGAGCGCCTGTGGCTGCCCGGTGCGGTACGACGTACGAGTCTCATGGGGGACGTTGACTATGGCTGGTCAGCAGTACACAACCACCGAGGAGGAGATGGTCGCGTTCAGCGGCAAGATCTCCTCGGTCAACCAGTCGATCCAGGGCGAGATCTCGCGCCTGAACACGGTCGTCGACACCATCACGTCTGGGTGGAAGGGTGCTGCGGCCTCCTCGTACAACCAGCTCCAGTCCAAGGTGAACGAGGACGCCAACCGTCTCAACCAGCTGCTGGCTGAGATCAAGGAAGCGGTCGACGAGACCACCAAGAACTACTCCGCCTCCGAAGAGGAGCAGGCGCAGTCGATCTCGCACATCTCTTCCTCGGCTTCCCCGTTCGGATGATGGGGCCGCGCCGCTGACCGCGGCGCAACGGCCCAGCCGCCGCAGCCCGGGCCCGCCGGTCCATACCGCCGGCCCGCTGTGGTGTGCGAATCGACCAGGCATCATCTACTCCTGAGGAGACACCATGTCAGGCCAGATCCTCGTTAATTTCGCGACGATCTCGCAGGCCAGTTCCGACGTGCGCGGTACGGCCAACAACATCCGCCAGCAGCTCGACGACCTCGAGGCGGGCGTCAAGAAGATCGCCGCCAGCTGGGAAGGCGCGGCGCAGGAGGGCTACCAGGCCCGCCAGCGCGAGTGGGACCAGCGTGCGGCCTCCCTGCACTCGACGCTTGAGGCCATCGCCAAGGCGCTGGACCAGGCCGCTCAGAACTACCAGGCCACTGAGCACAAGAACTCCGGTATCTGGGGAGGCTGACCTCCGGTCAGTCGAGCCGGAAACGGCCAGACCTGAGCAGCCCGGCTGCTCGCACAGTGGTCTATGAGGGCGAGCGCGCTGCATCAGTGCGCTCGCCCTTCTGCCGTCCACCACTCCTTCACCCCTCCGCCTCCGTCTTCTCACCCTTCGTTCCTGCCCAATTCGCCACACATGGAGAGCAGAAAGCCCGTGGGATCTCGCGCCATTGGTCACCGAGCCGGGCACCGTCGCCGAGCGGCGGGTGCGCTGGTCACGGCGGCGTGCATCGTCGGCCTGTCGAGCATCGCCGCTGCCCCGGCGGCCGCGGACGACCCGAACGTGCCGCTCAACAGTGGTGAGTGCAAGTTCGGGACCAACGACATCAAAGAGACCCCCTGGTCGCTCCAGCGCCTCCTCACCAACCAGATGTGGGCCGACACCCACGGGGAGGGCGTCCGGGTCGCCGTCATCGACACCGGCATCGACGCGGGCAACTCGCAGATCAAGCCCAACATCGAAGGCGCCGGCAAGGAGTTCGTCGCCGGTGGCGGCAAGCCGACCGTCGATCAGGTCGGCCACGGCACCAAGGTCGCCGGCATCATCGCCGCCCGCCCGAAGCTGGGATCGGGTTTCTACGGAATCGCCCCCAAGGCAAAGGTCATCGCGCTTCAGCAGACCAGCGAGGAGAAGGCCGGCACCGCCGACAGCCTCGCCGCCGCCATCGAGTACGCGGTCCAGCTGAAGGTCAACATCATCAACATTTCCCAGGGCACGGACGCCAGCGCGGAAAAGTTGATCCCCCTCAAGGCGGCGATCCAGAAAGCGGCCCGCCAAAACATCCTCATCGTCGCGTCGGCCGGAAACGACGGCGCGAGCGGTAAGGAGAAGAACATGTACCCCGCCGCTTTCCAGCAGTTCGACAATGTGCTGTCCGTTGCCGCCTCGGACCGCAACAACGAGCGCGCCCCCTTCTCCCAGCCGGGAGCCTGGGTCGACATCGCCGCGCCGGGCGTGAACATGGTCTCCACCGTCCCCGACGGCGGTAACTGCGTCGACCAGGGCACCAGCTTCGCCGCACCCTACGCCGCGGGCGCCGCGGCCCTCCTCATCGCGAAGCACCGGAACGAGGTCCCGAAGTGGACCCCGCAGCAGGTCATCTGGCACCTGGAGAAGACCGCCGAGCGCGTGCGCCCGAAGGCGGACCACAACATCGGCTGGGGAGTCGTCGACCCGGTCGCCGCCCTCAACGATGACACCAGGCCCACCGCCGAACCCCAGCCGGACAAGCCCTCCAACGCGGCTGACGGCTCCAACATCCAGCCGGCCGCCGTCACTATCGGAGAATCCACCGAGGAACGGCGCGCCCGTATCTCCATCTACATCGTCGGCGGCGGACTCCTGGCCGTCGCCGCGGTAGTTGGCTCAGCCATCGCGATCCGCGACTGGCGTCGGAAGACTGGTTTGAGAACACACGGGGAGATCTGATCATGGGTGCTAATGGCGAGTACGGCGTTGACCTGGACGCCCTGAATTCAGTTATCGGCAAGCTCAACCATGTTCTCCAGAACATGGACGAGCCGGTCGGTCATTCGAAGAATGGCACGTATCTGCCGAAGGGTGCTTTGGGGCGCGACTTCAAGGAAGAAGGAGACCTGCACAATGCCCACGATGCGATGAAGGCAGCCATCGAAGAGCTCGTGGGGAAGGTGCAAAATTTGATCAAGACCTTCGGGGGCAAGTCCGCCAAGGTGCGGGACGCATATCAAGACGCGGAAGCAGAAAACCGAATCGGCATGCGGTGACGTGGGTTTGTGACACACGCGTCAGGTGGAGAATGTTCGATCACGGAATGGGGGACAGCAGATGACGTCTAATGATCACGGCTTCAAAGCAGCTCAGGTGAAGGAGCCAGCCAAATCCGAGGGCCGTCGTGGTCGAGGCGGCGCGACGGAGGCGTACGACGAGATCGCTGACAGCCGTAAGCAGTTCATCCACCTTGGGCTGAACGATGTCAAGCAGATGGTCGCCGGGGCCAAGCCGAATGAGGTTGCCAACGTTGCTTCCGGCTGGCGCCGGGTTCGTGTCTCACTTGTCGGAGAGGACTGGCACAGCGGCATCAAGAAGCAGTTCGACGACTCGGTGAACAAAGTTCTGGAGAGCTGGCACGGCCCGTCTGCTGAAGCCTTCGCCAAGGCCGCTCAGAAGATCAGCGAGAGCTTCGCGAAGCTTGCTCCGTACCCGCACGACATGCACAACGTCATGGAGCAGATCGGCGAGCGGTTGCGGGAGGTCCAAGACCTGGTCGACAACGTGCAAGAGCCGAGCGAGATGGAACGCATCGCGGACCGTGCTGCCGATTTCGGGAGTTCCGGTGCTGGCAAGGGTGCCGTGATCGGAAATGCTGTCCCAGGAGTGGGCGCTCTCGTCGGTGGTCTTGTGGGCGGGATGGTGGGCGGCAGCGGGCGTGACGACTCACAGTTGAACGCGGCCCTTGCCGATCCGAAGATCACCATCGGCGAAGCGGTGAACAAGAACCGGGGAAGCCTGTCGATTGACAGGGAACGTCAGCTCGAGGCGGCTCACTACATGGAGCAGCTGGCGACGACGTACCGGGTGGGTGCGAAGGCTATCGGGCCAGCGCCGACGGCCAACCAGCGGCGCCAGGGAGAGATCCCGGAAAGAGACCCGAGTGACAGCAATATTCCGCCCATCGGTCCGTACGGTCCTATGCCATCTGCTCCGAAGTCGCCGGGTGGTGCAGCGAATGTCCCGGGCATGAAGGGTGGCGGCTACAAATCCCCGCAGCCGCTGGAGGCGCCGCGTCCGCATGGGATTGACGGCGGTATCGGCGGTCTCCCCAAGACGCCGGCGCCTAATGTCGGGACGACGCTTGACGGGCTCTCAGGAGGGGGACTTGGAGCTGGTGGGGGTGCCGGAGCCGGAGGAATCGGCGGCGGTGCCGGTGGCGGTGTGGGCACCGGCGGTCTAGGTACGGGTGCCGGAGTCGGAGGAGGCTCGGGTTCAGGTATCGGTGGAGGTGCCATGCCCGGCATGGTCGGAGGCGCTGGAGCTGGAGCCCGTGGCGGAGGAGCTGGAACTGGGGCCGGTGCTCGCGGTGGACGCGCTGGCATGCCCGGCATGGCTGGCGGCGCTGGTGGCGGTGCCAAGGGCGCTGGCGCCAAGGGTGCCGGTGCCAAGGGCGGCGGGCTCGCGCGCCAGAAAGGCGGTTTGGTCGGCGGAAAGGGCGGCGCGGTCGGAGCCGGCGGGCAAGGAGGGTCCGGTCTGCACCGCAGCCGTGGTGGCACGCAGCAGGGTGCGGCAGGCGGCCGCCGCCCAATGGGGATGGCCGGGGGGCATGGTGCTCACGGAGCCAAGGGGAAGGACAAGGGGGGCGAGGACGGACAGCGTCCGGACTACCTGGTAGAAGATGAGGAGACCTGGACCCCGGAGCGTAACGTGGCGCCCAAGGTCATCGAGTAGGGGCCTGTCAGTCCAGATCAGTGCTCGGCGGAATCGAGGTGGGGCCCGCAGTCTTCGGGCTGCGGGCCCATCTTGCTAAGGAGAGGTGTACGGCATGAGCTTCACGCGGACGCTGCGTGTGGTGGGCGGCGCGATGATGGCGGGGGCACTGCTCTTTGGCTCCGCCCCGACTGCTTCGGCGGACCAGATCAGAGATGACCAGTGGCCGTTGAAGTCATTCGACGCTGAAAGCGTATGGCAGGTGTCAACGGGCAAGGGCGTCACGGTTGCAGTGATCGATGATCCTGTTAACGGAGATCATCCCGACTTGAAAGGCAACGTCCTGCCAGGGAAGGACCTTGACCAAGGCGGGCCGGCGAATCAAGAGGATCAAGACAATCACGGCACTTCGATGGCATCCATCATTGCTGGTCACGGGCATGGGGCCAGCGGCTCAGATGGGGTCAAAGGACTAGCTCCCGATGCCAAGATTTTGCCAGTAGGTATCACTCCCGAGGACGAGATTTCGGCGCCGGGCTCGGGCGGCTTGGCGAAGGCGGTGAATTATGCTGTCAGTCAAGGTGCCTCTGTCATCAACATGTCATTCGGGCAGGCCGTTCTTTCCGAGGACGATAAGCAGGCTCTCCACAATGCCATCAAGAAGAATATCTTCCTCGTCGTTGCGACAGGTAACGATGGAGTGGGAAAGCTTGATCAGTTGACTTCCTATCCGGGAGTCGTGGCGGTTGGCGCAGTCGATAAGGCTGGCAAGGTGTGGGAAGACTCGAATTACGGCCCGCAGACGATGCTGACCGCGCCTGGCACGTTCATTCGGTCTGCAGGGGCGAACAAGCCGTACGTACTGGCAAACGGAACCTCTGACTCTGCAGCCTATGTTTCGGGAGCCGCAGCGCTTCTCCGTTCCAAGTTCCCCGACCTCACCGCCGGTCAGATCGCTAATCGTCTTGTGAAGACGGCTGGTTTGCCGCCGGGGAAGGAAGGGATGGAGCTTCCGGACCCGCACTACGGGTACGGCTTCATCCGTCCGTACAGCGCGCTGACGAAGAACGTTCCGACCGGTTCGAAGAACGGTCCTCTGAAGACTCCCAAAACTGAGCCTGCAGCCGGTGGAGCGTCCGCTCCGGGGGCATCGGGCACCGTTGGCGACCAAGCAAGTGAGCAGAAGGACAGCGGGCTCGGTACCGGAGCCATCGTGGGAATCGCGGTCGGCGTGCTACTCGTTGTCGCGATCATCATCATTGTGGTGCGAAAGAAGAACGACCGTAACGGCCCGCCCCCCGGTGGGTTCGGTGGTCCTGGGTTTGCGCCGCAGCAGCCGGGTCCGTTCCAACAGCCGGGTCCGTATCAACAGCCGGGCCCGTATCAGCAGTCGGGTCCGTATCAGCAGCAGCCCAGCGCTCCAGGGGCAGTCCCGCCCGCGCCGCCCACGCCGCCGCCAGGCCAGTGAGAGCTCTGCAATTCTTACGTCCAATGGCGGTGCGATCGCGTAGGGCCAGGTCGTCAACTGGGTCTTGTGACGAGATCGCGTAACCCAATGAGTGGGGACGGCTCCTGCAACGCAGCAAGAGCTGGAAGAAGCAGATTGGGGTCCACAGCCTTGAGGCTGTGGACCCCAATCTGGTGCGGTAGGAGGAGCTTGAATGAGCTTTACGCGGGCGCTGCGTGCGGCGGGCGGTGTGGTGGTGGCGGGAGCACTGCTCTTCGGCACCGCGCCGGTTGCTTCGGCAGACCAGACCAGGAAAGACCAGTGGCCGTTGACGGTCTTTGGCGTTGACGATATTTGGAAGGTGTCAACAGGTAAGGGCGTCACGGTTGCGGTTATCGACGACCCGGTAGACGGCAGTCACCCTGATCTAAAGGGAAGTGTTCTTCCCGGCAAGAGTTTCCTCGATGGAGGAACGGCAGATCGCCCGGATGGGAAGTATGAGCACGGCACCGCCATGGCTTCGCTCATCGCTGGGCACGGGCATGGGCCTGGTGGCGGCGACGGTGTTAAGGGGCTGGCGCCTGATGCCAAGATCCTTCCCGTGGGAATTGACCTTGGCGACAAGGAGGAGTCCTACGCGGAACCGTTGAGGTATGCCGTGGACCACGGCGCGAAGGTCGTCAACATGTCGTTCGAGGACTTCGGGGACACGTCATCTGCTGAAAAGGCCGCTGTTGACTATGCCCGAAAGCATGACGTCCTGCTAGTTGCGGCATCTGGAAACTCAGGTTCCAGCATTCCTCATCTGCCTTCTTCGGTACCGGGGGTTCTCGCTGTCGGAGCGGCGGACATTGATCTCAAGGTCTGGAAGTTCTCCAGCTACGGCTCTCATATCAAGCTGCTAGCCCCGGGGCTTCATATCCGGTCGGCGGGAGTGGAGACTCCCTATCGCTTGGCGAATGGCACGTCAGACTCCACAGCATACGTTTCCGCCGCCGCTGCCCTCGTCCGCGCCAAGTTCCCTGACCTCACCGCAGGCCAGGTTGCCAACCGTCTGGTGAAGACCGCTGTTCTGCCGGACAGCATGAAGGGCAAGAAGCTTCCCGACCGTCACTACGGATACGGCATCGTCAACCCCTGGCAGGCGCTCATCAAGAAGATGCCCAAGGGATCTGAGAACGGGCCGTTGCCTGCCCTGAAGGACGGTTCGTCCAACGCATCCAGCAAGGACGCTCAGCAGGCAGCCGAGAGCGACAAGGGCATGAGTACGGGCGTCATCATCGGCATTGTCGGTGGTGTGGTCGGCCTCCTCGTCGTCGTGCTGATTGTTGTGCTGGTGGTCAAGAAGAAGAACCGGCGTAATGGTCCGCCTCCGGGTGGTCCCGGTGGCTACGGCGGACCGGGCGGTCCCGGTGGCTTTGTGCCGCATCCGCCGTACCCGGGCCATCAGCAGCAGCCGAGCGCGCCTGGTGCATATCCGTCGGCGCCGCCCACGCAGCCGCCGGGACGGTAATCCCGAACTGTTTCATCACAGGCGCGGCCCGCAGCTTCGAGCTGCGGGCCGCCGCCTGTTGAGGAGAGGTGTAACAGCATGAGCTTCACGCGGACGCTGCGTGCGGTGGGCGGCCTCGCGGCGGCAGGGGCGCTGCTCTTCGCAGCCGCGCCGAGCGCTTCGGCGGACTACATCCGGGACGGGCAGTGGGCGCTTGATGCGTTCAATCCGCAGAAGGTGTGGAAAGAGTCGACCGGTAAGAACGTCACCGTGGCGGTCATTGACTCCGGTGTGAACGGGGAGCACGTCGACCTCAAGGGCAATGTGCTTCCGGGGAAGAGCTTTGCCGACGGGGGTGGTACGGCAGGTCATGAAACCGGTGATGATCACGGAACGGCCATGGCTGCCTTGATCGCGGGGCATGGGCACGGCCCCCACCGCGCGGACGGCATCATGGGTCTGGCGCCAGATGCGAAGATCCTTCCGATCAAGAGGAATGAATCGATGGGGGGAGACGCGAACAATTTCGACGGCCCCCTTCGATACGCGGTTGATCACGGTGCCAAGGTCATCAACATGTCCTTCGCGGGGCCTTACGCACTGACGGAGAACGAAAAGAGTGCCATCAGCTATGCCGTGAAGAAGGACGTGTTGCTGGTTGCTGGTTCCGGCAATGAAGGCACCAGTAAGCCTTCGTACCCAGCGGCAGCTCCCGGTGTGTTGGCAGTCGGTGCAGTTGCCGAGGACGGCAAGGTCCTTGGCGAGTCCAACTACGGCCCCCACATCCGTTTGATCGCTCCTGGCGAGAAGATCTACTCCGCTGGTACCTCAATGAAGTACCGGCAGGCCACGGGAACCTCCGACTCAACGGCATATGTCTCGGCCGCAGCGGCCCTCGTTCGCTCGAAGTTCCCGGACCTCACAGCCGGTCAGGTCGCCAATCGCCTCACGAAGACGGCGATCACGCCTGATGGCAAGACCGGTATCTCGTCCCCTGACCCCAAGTACGGCTACGGCGTGATTCGCCCGTACCGGGCCCTCTCGGAGAACGTCCCTGCGGGGTCGAAGAATGGGCCGCTCATCATGCCGAAGGACTCTCAGGCTGATGCCGGCGCGGGTGCGGATGCTCCGGGGCAGGAAGCTCAGGGGAGCGCGATGGGTGTCCTCGGCGGACTGAGTCCCCTCGCGGTCGCCGGTATCGCTCTGGGCGGGGTTGTCGTTCTGGGCACTGTCATCGGTGTGCTCGTTGCCCAGAAGAAGCGCCGCAGCCCTCCGCCCCCTGGCGGTGGCATTGGTTTTGGCGGTCCGGGTGGCGGTGTTGGAGTTCCGCCTCAGCAGCAGTTCGGTTACTACCAGCAGCCGGGGAATCCGGGCGCTTACCCCACAGCACCGCCCACTCAGCCTCCGGGGCAGTGAGATTTCCTGCCGTGTAAAGACGTGTATGGACCGGATTGGGCCCACAGCCGAGGAGGCTGTGGGCCTATTTTCGGTGTGACCGCAGAATGCCGGCTCAGCCGAAGACGGAGCGGACCTCGTCCGTGGTGTCCTGGTTGCGGGTGGCCGCGCCGCCGGTGCGGCGGTCGACGTGGCGTTGGGCGTGGTCGAGGCCGCGGTTGGTGAGGTCTTCCTTGGCGTGGTCGATGTAGGTGCCGGGGTCGGCGAGGCTGGCGACGCCGTCCTTGTAGTCCTGGGCGCCTTCCTTGATGCCGTCGACGTATTCGCCGGCCTTGTCCTTGGCGATGTCGGTGGTTTCGCCCCAGTCGATTCCGTCGCGGGCACCGAAGTGGCTTTCGATGCCCTGCTGTGCGACGTTCTGGGCCATCTCCGTCGCGGCCTCTTGGGCCTTGGCCTTGCCCTCTTCAACGATTTTGTCCCGGGCGATTTCCTTCGCCTGGTCGACGACCTTGTCCTTGACGGTCTCCTTGACCGTCTTCTTCACATAGTCCGCCGCGATCTTGCGAGCTTCCTTGGAGACCGCCTTCTTCGCCATCTTCTTGATGGCATCCATGGTGGCGTGCTCCATGGCCTTGGTGGCCGCCTCCACGACCTCGCGTTTGATCTTGTCGAGGATCTGGCGGACCATCACGCGGGTCGCCTGAGTGGCCCCTGCGGCACCGAGCTCGGAAAGGCCGAGGGTGAAGGGTGCGGCGGCCTGGGCCGCGATGATCTCGGTGGCCAGGATGACGAGTTGGACGATGACCGCGATTTTGCCGGCGAGAACGGCGATGGCGGCCGCGTCGAAGGCGAGGGCGATGACCTCGGCCGCAGCGGCGGCGTCGCGGAGGTAGTTGTCCCCGCTGTTCCCGCCGCCGGAGAAGGTGCCCCATTCATTCGAAAAGCCCTCGATCGCATCGCCGGAGTTGGCGGAGACGACTTCATTGGCTGCCGAAGAGCCCTTGGAGGACGCCTGGTTGACCGACTCGGCGAAGTTGCGCCAGGCCTGCGCGCATTCGTGGAGCTTGTCCTCGTCGGCGTCCGGCCAGTTGTAGCCGAGGAGGTCCAGGACCCAAGCTACCTCGCCTGGCAGCGTCAATGACACAGTGATCGTCCCCCGTGCAGTGTTGACCGATTGTTGAGTGGAATGGAATGGAAGGGCGGTGGTGGAGAAGGAGAGGAAGAGAGAAAGGGAGAGGGAGAGCGAGGCGGGGGCGAAAGGCCCATCCGGCCTCGTGTGGGGCAGGGGCGGCGTCAGATGGCCGGGCGGCCTACCGCGCTGATGGTGTGAATGCCCTGCTCGTCGGAATCGGTGTACGAGTCGCCCATGCTCTGGAGCTTGTCGCCGATGTCTTCGAGGCGCTCGCCCAGGGAGTCCATCGACTCGAACATGCCGTCCCTGATGGGCGTGTAGATCGTTTCGAAAATATCGCCGAAGTCGCAGTTCTCCCAGGGGCTGCCAAGGCCTTCAAGATCGTCTTGAAGCTTCTTCGACGCCTTGGAGAAATCGCTGCCGATGTGCACAAACGCGTTGCCCTGCGTGCGCAGCACATCCGGATCGACATCGAACGCCTTGCCTGCCACCATTGCCCCCGTTTTGCGGTGTCCCGCGCGATACTTGTCGCGTTCTTAACGAGCCCACATTAGGCGATCTGAATGCGGGCATGTCAAGGCGAGAAGTGTGGAGGGAACGTGGGCATCAGGGGTGGCAACGCCGTTGGGATTCTGGGGAATTGCCCTACCTGAGGCATTGGTGAAACTTGTGGGCGGTACGGAGGCGGGTGCCACGGCGACGTACTGAAAGGGAAGGTTAAATATTGGTACGCCGCTGGTCAATCATTCGCTGAGTTCTGAGTGTTGAGCGTTCCCGGGGCGGGCCGGGCCCGGTTCGGAATCCGTTCCAGGAGAGCGCAAGGCGAGCGTAGGGCGAGTGCACCTGGGCGATTCGCCCGCGTGCAGGGCGAGTTGAACCCGGCATCGGGGATCGGCGCCGTCCGGCGATCACTCGTCCCGTAGCATTCCCGCTCATGGACGTACCCGGCAATGAAGAGCCCCTTACCGAGAGCCGTGTGGGGCTGACGCCTCGTCAGGCCCGGCGAATACGCATCGTCCTGGCCTCGGTACTGATGGCCGCGATGGCGGGGGTGCTCGTGGTGCGCCTGGCGTCGCGTACGTCGGTGCTGGTGGTCGGGGTGTACGGAGCCGCACTGGTGCTCTGCGGTGTGGTGATCGAACTCAGCCGGCACGGGCGCACCCGGCTCGGCACCTGGTTGCTGGGCATCGGCCTGGCGGCCGCGCTCGCCTCGGACTGGCTGTTGTTGCCCTGACGGCCGGGGCGGGGGAGACGGGGACCGAAGCCCCCGAAGCCCCCGGTCCCTGAAGCCCCCGGTCCCTCAGAACAAGCCGTGCCACATCTGCTCGATGACCAGCGACCACCAGTTGCTGTCGTCGTCCAGCGCCCAGGAGTCGATCGCCGCGATCTGCTCCTGGAAGGCGGCGACCGCCGCTCCCGCCGCGTACGGGTCCATGCCCTGCATCTGCGCGCGCGTGGTGACCAGCAGGGCGAGCGAGCGGAAGTAGGCGGACAGCGTGCGGTTGACGAACCGGCCGCCGCCCGACGACGGCTGGACCGCCCAGACGGTGCCGACCAGGTTCTGGTTCTCCTCGGCGGCCGTGCACTGGACGGCGAGCGTGTAGAGGCCGTCGGTGCCGATCCGGACGTATCCGGCGAGGGTGGCCAGGGTCTGTTCCCTGGCCTCGGTGCCGGTGGCGCGCAGGTAGGTCGCCACGTCCGGCAACAGCCCGCCGGCGGGCGGGGCCGCCGGCCGGTCCGCGGTGAAGAAGAACGGCACCTGAGCGGGCAGACCGGCCCAGACCAGCGTGCTCTTCGTGGCCTCGGGCAGCTGCGTCGTGGCGAGGTCATCGGCGTCCGGGCGGGTGACCCCCTGGGGCCCGAAGACCTCCACGAGGTGCTTGCCGAGGGCCACGTCCCGGATCTGCGGTGCGGCCTCGACCCGCTGCGGCACCGGCACCCGGTGCGGTCGCGGCGGTGCCTGCCGGCCCGCCAGCTGATGCATCATCTCGACGTGCCGCAGCAGTCCGGCGATGCCCTCGGCGCGCTCCTCGGGCCGCATGCCGTAGCCCTCGGTGCAGGAGAACGTGGCGTTCGGGAAGGTGCGGAGGATGAAGTCGCCGGGGTAGCCGCCGGGCAGCAGGGCCGAGCGCAGATCGGTGTGCACCGCGCGGACGTTCGCGGGGTCCACGCCCAGCCGCTGGAGCTCGTCGTGGAGCTGGAATTCGGCGGGCGGCTGGCCGGGCGCCGAGACGCGGGCGAGGCTGGTCTCCTCGCCGGTCGACGGGTCGGCGTAGGTCGCGACGGCGGTGTTGCCGGGGCCGGTGACCGGCGGCTCGGCGGGTGCCGCCGGAGCCGCGGCGGACCCGGCACCGTGCTTCTGCTGATACATCCGCACGACCTCGTCGACCGGTACCGACGGCCACACCGTCAGCTCACCGGACGCCCGGTCGACGACCCCGCAGGCGGCGCCGACCTCGGCGGGCGGGCGCCGCTGCCCCGTCTGCGGGTCGACCTCCGGGGGCGGCGGTACGGCCCACACCACCCAGCCGAGGTCGAACTCCTGCATGGCCACCTCACGCGGGGGACCCTGATGTCCCTCGGGGTTGAGCCAGCGGGCGGCGGTGGCGTGTGCCTGCGCCTGGTTGATCACGAGTGGTCTCCTTCGAGGCCGTCGGAAGCAGCGGAGTCGGCGGCGCCGGAGCGCTGGGCCGGCACCGTGGGGGCGGCCGCGGGAGCCGCGGCGAGGATCTGCCGGGCGGTCACCCCGCGTTCGGTGGCGACGACCAGCACCCCGTCGGGCGAGAGGTCGGCGCCGGTGAGCGGGGTGTCCGAGAGCAGCGCGGCCACCACCTCCTGGCCGGCCCGGGCCCAGACCCGCAGGTAGTCGGCGCCCCGGCTGAACCCGAAGGGGGCCGATGCCCTCGTCTCTTCGGAGGGCAGTTGCACCTGTGCCGGGTCGGCGTCGACATATCCGGGCCGCAGCAGGTCGTGGAGGAGCAGCGCACCGCCGCCGTCCCCGGAGGCGTCGCCGTCCGGGCCGGGCAGCGTACGGGAGCCGGGGGTGCCCTCGGGGACGACGAAGGCGGCCACCGGGCGGAGCGCGGTTGCGGGGCCGCCGGACGCGGGCGCCGCTCCTTCCCCGCCGGATCCGGCCTCGTCCGTGCCCGGGCCCGGCTCCGCCGCCGCGCCCTCGCCGCCCTCCTGGGGCAGCGAACCGGTCGTCACGGCGCGGACGCCGGCCAGCGGCACGCTCCACAGCGTGCGCCACGGCAGGTCGAAGCCGAGGGTGTGCAGCGCCTCCGCGTACGGCGCCAGCCCGTCCTCGACGAACGCGCTCTCCAGGAACGCCGCCCGCACGTCGGCCGGAGCCTGCGAACGGGTCAGCAGCGGAGCGGTGCGCAGGTACGTACGGGCCGGGGCGCCCAGCTGCTCCAGCGGTACGGCCTCGATGGCGGCCCGCAGCGTCACCGGGTCGGCGTGCGCGAACAGGCCCGGGTCGGTGAGGAGTTGGGGGAGCAGCCCGGCTTCGAGGGTGTGGGCGGCGAGATGGTCGCGGATGTACGGGTCGGCCTTGGCCCAGTTCTGCTGGGGCACCGCTTCCAGCAGCGCCATGGCGATCTTGGTCTGGGCGTCCCGGACGTCCGGCAGACCGGAGCGGATCTCCTCGGCGATCCCCGGGTGCTGAAGCCGCAGCAGCATACGGCCGTCGTCGGCACCGTTCCCCGCCGCCTCGTCGTCCGCGTCCTCCTCCGCGTCCGGCTCGACCGGCTGGATGAACGGCGCGGCCAGCAGCATGCCGTCGGCGAGATCCTGGCTCATGTCCCATCCGGCCACGGCATTCGCCAGCGGACCCCACAGCTGGACGGGCAGTCCGGCACCCTCGGCGAACGCGAGCGGCGTCAGCAGCAGCCGCAGCGTCTGCGGATCGACGCCCAGCCGGCGGGCGTGCAGGTCGAGGGCCTCACCGACGGTGGCGGGCAGCAGGGACTCGTCCGCCGGGTCGAAGCCCTCCGGCTGCAGGAGCAGCGACTGCACGGCGAGCTGGACGGTGAGCCGGCTGCCGTCCGCCTGCCCGGCGAGGGCCTTGGCGAGCGGCAGTCGCACGGCGGGGTCGGTGGTGAAGGGGAGGTCCGGCGCCCCGGCGCCGGGGTCGAGCGCGGTCTCGGCGTGCCGCACCAGACCCTTCGGATCGGCCCACTCGGGCGCGTCGAGATCGATGATCTGCGCCTGGCCGGACGGCAGCGACTCCGCCAGTTCCGCGGCCAGTTCGCGCGGCACATCGGCGAGCAGCTGCACCGTTCCGGTGGTGGCGAGCGGCTTGAGCACGTCCCGTACGAGGCGGGCCGGCTCCTGCGCGGCACGGACCGGGCCGGCCCGGTCGACGTCCGGCACCACAATCGTCACCGGCTCTTCACGAGCGGCGAGTTCGGGAAAGATGTCGTCGGCGCGGTCCGCGGTCAGTCCGAAATGATCGGCGATGACCCACAACAGCTGGGCCGCGGTGCGCCCTGAGGGGTTCGGCACGGCGGGCGCCGGGAGGTCCGGGGGCACCGTCGCCGGGTCCAGATCGTCCAGCGGCAGCTGCTTGCGGTAGCCGGGATCGCACATCATCAGGAAGCCGGTGACCAGGCGCGAACGCCCGCTGCCCGGGTTTCCGGTGAGCACGATGACGCGCGGGGCGCCGGGCCACCGCATCCGCCAGGCCGCGAGCGCGCGCAACACGGCGGTGCGGCCGCCGACGTACGGATGAGGTGCGTATCCGGCCGCTGCGGCGATTCCTTCGTCTGAGGCGCTCATGGCTTCCTCGTCCCCCATCAATCCCGTCTCCACCTTTGTGGATTCCTGCGTGTACCGGCTCGATCCTATGATCCGGACCGCCCGCCGGGGACGGTGCGGGGGTGGCTGTGCCGGAACTGGAACACGCAGGCCGGGCGCCTTGCCGAGTGACTGCGCAAGGTGGCTCACGGGGCCCGCGTTAAGTGCGTTGTTCCTGGGGCGCGGTGTGGAGAAAACGGGAATCCCGTGTGCGGAAAGGAAGCAGACCGTCCATGAATCCGGCGGCCGATCTGCTTTCTTCCGTATCGCCTCAAGGGACTCTTTGAACGGATTTCGGTGGAGGAAAGGAACAGCCCCGCCGCGCTGCCGGGCCGGCCGCCGTACTGCCGGTCCGGCCCGCGCGCCGCCCGGGGGAAGAGCGGGTCAGCCCCGGTGTCCGCCGCCCCGGCCGCCGCGCCGCGGAGTGCTGACGATGGTGCCCGAGGGGCCGTCGCGCTCGGCGCGCTCCTCGTCCTCCTTGGCTTCCTGCTCCTTCTGCCAGGCGGCGAACTTCTCGCGCGACTCCTCGCGCTCCGCCATGGTCTGGTCCTCCGCGGCCCGCCGGATCTGGTTCATCCGGTCGCCCAGCGCGTCCATGTACCCCGGCGTCTGGATCGCGTCCTTCATGCCGATACGGCCGGAGAGGACCTCCTTGGCCATCTCCTGGAGCTTGCCGCCGACGTTGGGGTTGTCCGCCAGGACCTTCAGTGCCTTACGCAGCCGGTGCGCCTGCTCCGGGTCCTGGGCGACATCCATCAGGTCCTCGTCCTGGATCTGCCGCTCGTTGCTCATCCCTGCCCCCTTGAACGTGGTGGCACAGCAACCGCATGTGCTGCACCGGCGTCCTGAAGTCTAATGACGGATGTGAACAGGTCGTCAAGGCGGGGGTTGTCGGTATTGCCGCATATTGCTCCGTATGCATTCCGCGGTTCGCGCTCCGCCCGCTCCGGAGAGTGCTTCGGGCCTATTGCGGGTGTGCTAGACCTGAGGCGATGTTGGCAGGTAGCTGTCATTCAATTCGGGGAGAAATGATGTCCGACGAAGTCCGGCTCAGTACAGAGGAGTTGCACAAGCTCGGTGCGACCTTCGAGATACGCGCGGAAGAACTGAGCCGGCAGCTGGCCGCATTCAGACGGCGGGCCGATGCCGAGGCCCTGCGGAACGGCTTCGGCAGCGACGAGGAGGCCCAGCCGTTCCGTGAGCTGTACGAACAGGCCGAGCAGGCGCTCGTCCAGCTTCAGCAGCGGCTCGCCGAGGTCGGCGGAGGGATCAAGGAGACCGTCGCGAACACGCAGGCGGCCGAGGACGAGCTGGTCGAGATGATGCGGAGCGTCAAGTGAGCGAGCGACGCAACCCCCAGGCCCTGCACGAAGCGGCGGCCGGCTGGCGGGAGATGGGCAAGCACCTCGACGGCCTGGTCCGCGATCTGGACCGGCATGTCGGCACCGCCGCCGCGGCCAACTGGCACGGCCCGGCCGGTGAGGCGTTCGCGGGGGAGTGGCACCGCCTCAAGCGGTCCGTCGACGACTCCCTGCCGGCCTTCGAACTGGCCGCCGCCGACCTGGAGAACGCGGCCGCCGCGCCCCCCGAGGACAAGGGCGGCGAGGAACACCACGAGACGGCGCCGGCCAAGAACTCCGCCAACTCCTCGTCCTCATCGGGCACCGAGGTCGCCTATGGCTTCATGGCGCTCGGCCAGCTCGCCAACGGCCTCGGCGGCGCGTTCGGCAAGCGCGGTGGCGGGGGCGGCCAGTCGCGGGGGCCGGTCGTCGGCCACACCTGGGAGACCTCCACCGCCGCACAGGGGCCCGACCCGTTCGGCCCGGCGAAGGCCGGCGAGGCCAGGACGCGGGGCGGCGAGGGCATCGCCAAGGGCGTACGGACCCAGCCGGCCGTCGCCGAACCGGCACCCGGCGAGGAGCGGACCCCGAAGGCCGGGCAGGAGAAGAAGGGGACGGCCGACGGGCCCGCCACCGCCACCGCCGCCGACGCCCCGGCCAAGGACACCCCGGCCGCCGGCGGCGAGGTCCCCGGCCGGCCCACTCCCGACGTCACCCAGCACGGCGCGTTCGGCTGACAGCTCGCCGGTCGGCACCGCCGCGCACGCACCACGCACATACAGAACGGCGGTGGGGCGCCCCTCCTGAGAGGGACGCCCCACCGCCGTTTCGTCTGTGCCCGGTCAGCGGCTGTTCGCCGGCAGCCAACCCGTCTGGACCAGCTGTGCACCGCGCTTACGCGTGACGAACGTGGCCCGTCCGGGTGTCAGTCTCTGTCCCTTGATGTTGCCCATCAGCGGCCCCTCGGCCGGATCGGCGGAGAGGATCAGACCCTGCGCACCGAGCTCCTTGGTGCGCTGCATCACCGGCTCGAAGGACGACCGTCCGGCACCCGACGAGCTGCGCGCGATGATCAGGCGCAGGCCCAGGTCACGGGCGAACGGCAGGTACTCCAGCAGCGGCTGGAGCGGGTTGCCGCTGCTGGTCGCCACCAGGTCGTAGTCGTCCACGATGACGAACGCGTCCGGCAGGTCGTACCAGCTGCGGTTGCGCAGCTGCTCCGGCGTGACGTCCGGGCCCGGCATCCGGCGGCCCAGCGAACCGGCCAGCCCGCTGATGACCTCCTGCAACTGCGGCCCCGCGGCGCAGTACTTGTACAGATGGCTCTCGGGGACCTCGCCGAGCAGCGCGCGGCGGTAGTCGGAGACCACCATCAGCGCCTTGTCGGACGGGTACCGCTCGGCGATCTGCTTGGTCAGCAGCCGCAGCAGCGACGACTTGCCGGACTCGCTCTCGCCGTAGATGACCAGCAGCGGGTCGGTCTCGAAGTCGATGAACGCCGGCGACAGCGTGGTCTCGTCGACACCGATCGCGATCCCGTGGTCCGGGTAGTCGTTGCCCTTGGGCAGCTCGTTGACGTGCAGCATCGTCGGCAGCATCCGCACCGCGGGGGCGGGCTCGCCCTGCCAGTGCTCGCTGACCGTCGACACCAGGTTCGCGACGCCGTCGCTGAGCGTCTCCGGGTCGCTCATCCCGTCCAGCCGCGGCAGCGCCGCCAGGAAGTCGAGCTTCTCCGGGGACATACCGCGACCCGGCTTGCCCATCGGGACGTTCTCCGCGCGCTTGCGGTCGAACTCCGACTCCATCGGGTCACCCAGGCGCAGCTCCACACGGTTGAGGAGCTGGTCGCGCAGCGCGGGCCGCACCTCGGTGTAGCGCGCACCGGCGATGATCAGGTGGACACCGAAACCGAGACCACGGGCGGCGATGTCCAGGATCACCGGGTCCATCTGCTCGTAGTCGGTCTTGAACGTCGCCCAGCCGTCGATGACCAGGAAGACGTCGCCCCACTTCTGGTCGGGGTAGGCGCCCGAGGCCCGCCGCTGGCGGTAGGTGCTGATCGAGTCGATGCTGTTGGCCCGGAAGAACTCCTCACGCTCGTTGAGGATGCCGACGACCTCGGAGACCGTACGGCGCACCTTCTCGGCGTCCAGACGCGAGGCGACACCACCGACGTGCGGCAGGCCCTCCATGCTCAGCATGCCGCCGCCACCGAAGTCGAGGCAGTAGAACTGCACCTCGGCCGGGGTGTGGGTGAGCGCGAACGAGGCGATGGCGGCCCGGATCAGCGTGGACTTACCGGACTGCGGACCACCCACGACGAGACCGTGACCGGCGCCCGCGGAGAAGTCCAGGTACATCACGTCACGCCGCTGCTCGAACGGCTTGTCCACCAGCGCGACCGGCACCACGAGCTTGCCGAGCGCGGTGTACTCCGGTGCGTGCACACCGCGTTCGGGCGTGACCGCGAGCGTCGGCAGCAGCTGGTTGACCGTGGGCGGCTCGTCCAGCGGGGGCAGCCACACCTGGTGGGCCGGCGGGCCCTGGCCCTGCATGCGCTGGACGATGACGTCGAGCACGGTGTCGGCGAGCGCGTCGTCCTGCTCCGGCTCGGCCGGCTCGACCGGGGTGGGGTCCTCGATGATCTGCTCGACGACCGGGGCCGCGGTGAACGGCACCGGCAGACGCCGGGTCCGGCTGCCGCCGGGGCCGCCGCCGGCACCCGGGCCGCGGTAGGGACCCGAGACATACGCGGCCTTGAACTGGACCATCGTCTCGGTGTCGTACTTGAGGATGCCGGAACCGGGGACGTTCGGCAGGTGGTAGGCGTCCGGCACACCGATCGCGGTCCGCGACTCGGCCGCGGAGAACGTCCGCAGACCCAGCCGGTAGGAGAGGAAGGTGTCCAGACCGCGCAGCTTGCCCTCTTCCAGGCGCTGCGAGGCGAGCAGCATGTGCACACCCATCGACCGGCCGATCCGGCCGATCTGGATGAACATGTCGATGAAGTCGGGCTTCGCGGTCAGCAGCTCGGAGAACTCGTCGAGCACCATCACCAGCGACGGCAGCGGGTCCAGCGGGGCACCCGCGGCACGTGCCTTCTCGTAGTCGGTGATGTTGGCGTAGTTGCCCGCGGAGCGCAGCAGCTCCTGACGGCGCTGGAGTTCACCGGTGATCGAGTCGCGCATGCGGTCGATCAGGGTGACGTCCTCACCGAGGTTGGTGATGACGGCCGCGACGTGCGGCATCTCGGACATACCGGTGAAGGTGGCGCCACCCTTGAAGTCCGCGAGGATGAAGTTGAGGGTCTCCGAGGAGTGGGTCACCGCGAGCGCGAGCACCAGGGTGCGCAGCACCTCGGACTTACCGGAACCGGTCGCACCGACACACAGACCGTGCGGGCCCATGCCCTCCTGCGAGGCCTCCTTGATGTCGAGCATGACGGGCTGGCCGTCCTTGTCGACACCGATCGGCACCCGCAGCCGCTCGTGCAGCGTCCGCGGCCGCCAGGTACGCGACACATCGACGGAACCGGCGTCACCGAGGTTCAGCAGATCGGTGAAGTCCAGGTTCGACAGCAGCGGTTCCTCACCGTCCGCGCCCGAACCCGCCCGCAGCGGGGCCAGCTGGCGCGCCAGCGCCTCCGACTCGGCGATCGACAGGGTGTCGCAGACACCGTGGTAGACCGCGCCGCTGGCCGACTCCAGCACCAGCTTGCCCGGCTGGACCTGGACGGCCAGACCGCCCCGGATCTCGTCCAGATCGCCCGGTACGACCTCCAGGATGGTGACGCCCTGAAGGCCCTCGGCCCCGGCGATCACCGAGTCCATCGGCACCTCGCCGCCGTCCAGCACGATCACCACATGCGGGGCGTCGGTCACCGGAGAGCCCTGCGGGTTGAACCGGCCGCGGCCCTCCAGGTCGTCCGTCAGCAGTTCCTCGATCTCACCGAGGTCGCCGACGACCAGCCGGCGCGATCCGGCGCCGTCCGTGGTCTTGTCCTGCACGTGCGGCAGCCACTTCGTCCACTCCCACTCCGCCTGCGCACCGGGCGCGGCCACGACGGCCACCACCAGGTCCTCGGGCGAGTGCAGCGTGCACAGCTGGGCGACGAGGGCGCGCGAGGCGGCGTAGACCGTGTCCGGGTCGCCGGAGACGGTCAGGTGATAGAAGGCGCGCAGCGAGACCGCCAGCGGCAGGTTGTCCAAGTGCCCGTGCTTGTCGAGGAACTCCTTCATCGCATGCGCGGTGAGCGGTTCCAGCTCGTCGACCGGCGCGGTCTCCGGGGCCCGCAGGGGAGTGGCCAGCTGCTGCGGCCCGAGGCCCAGCCGTACCTGCCCGAAGTCCGGGTCGCTCGACCGGCGTTCCCAGACGCGTTTGCCCTCGGCCACGATGGACCACAACTGGCTCGGGTCGGGGTGGGTGAACAACTGCGCGTCCCGCTGCTTACGCGCGGTCCGCCGCACCTCTTTTCGCTTCTGCGTAAGGTACTTGAGGTAATCCTGGCGCTCTTGGAGCATTTGCCCGGAAGGCCCTTGGCGGGCCTTGACGATCTGCACGATCGCCATTGCCAGAGTGGACGCCACCATAAAGCCGCCCATGATTTTCATGAACGGCTGATTGCCCATGAACAAGAATCCCGCCGATGACGCCATGCCCATCATGGGCATAAGGGTCATCAGCATGTTCTCTGATTCACCCTCACGCGGCAGCTCCGGAGGTGCCTCGAGTGTCACCTCCTCCGAGGGGACTTGGGGTGGCAGCGCGCGGGGCGGGCGCTTGACGATGACAACGCTCACCGAGGCATCAGTCCTTCATGCATCTCGCAGTCTCGGACCGCCCCCGTTGGATTCGACGGTCCCCCGAGCCAAGTACTTGGCCCGACGCAGGCGTTGATCCTACTGTTAAGCGTCAAGTCTCGGGGTGGGTGGGGCGGCCGCCGAATTGGACGGTACGCTGACGCCTCGCGAGCGTGCCGCAGCCCCATAGTGACGGCTCTATATATACGGCGCGCGAAGCGACAAAACGCCCAACGGATAGGGGGAACCGCCAGGTGAGCACGAGCACTGGCACCGGCTTTTGCCGGGTCACAGTCGCCGCGCCGGACGCACGGATCGATGTGGCTCTGCCGGAAGACGTCGCACTCGTGGACATTTACCCGGAGATTCTGCGGCTCTCCGGTCAGTCCCAGGCGGAGGGCGCCCCCACCGGCTATCACCTTGTACGCCGCGACGGCACGGTACTTGACGCCGGGCAGTCGCTCGCGCAGCAGCAGATCCTCGACGGCGACCTTCTTCTTCTGAAGCCGTTCGCCGAGTCGCTGCCGCTCCCGGTCTTCGACGATGTCTCCGACGCCGTCGCCTCCGCGGTCAAGCGCAACCGCAGCCGCTGGAGCGACGACCTCATGCATGTCGTCGGCCTCTCCGCCGGTGTGCTCCTGCTCGTGATGATGGCGTTCGCCCTGTGGTTCTCGAACCCCGTGCACCGCGACATGCACCGCCTGCCCGGCATCATCGCCGGTGTCGTCGGCATCGTCCTGGTCGCCCTGGCCGGCGTCCGCGCCCGCGTCTACGACGACCACGGCTCCTCCATCGCGCTGGGCCTGGCCTCGCTCCCGCACCTGCTGCTCGCCGGCTCCGGCATCTTCCCCGTCGAGGAGGGCGCGGGCCCCGGCCGGCTGCACCTCCTCGTCGGCTGTGTGACGGTACTTATCGCCTCCGCACTCCTGGTGGTCCTGCTGCCGCGCGGTGACGCACCCTTCGTCGCCGCCGCGTTCCTCTCCGCCATGGGCACCCTCGCGGTCTTCGCCGCGATCCTCACCGACGCCGCGCCCATCGAGGTCGCCGCCGTCACCGCCGTCGTCGCCATCGCGCTGGTCGCCTGGCTGCCCGGCCTCTCCGCCCGCTTCGCCAGGCTGCCGATCGGCTACAAGTCGCCCGACCAGATCGCGAAGGGCTCGTACGACAACAGCAGCGAGACCGAGTCCGTCGACTTCGTCAAGATCGGCAACCAGGCCAAGCGCGGACACGAGCTGCTGCTCGGCCTGGTCGCCGGCTGCGCCGCCCTGGTCGTCGGCTCGGCCGGTGCGGTCCTCGGCTTCTCCGACAACGTGTGGGCCCAGCTGCTGGCGCTGGCCGCGGGCATCACGGTCATGCTGCGCGCCCGGCTCTTCGACTACACCGCGCAGGTCGCCTGCCTGACCATCGCGGGCATCCTCACGATCGTCCTGCTGATCCTGGGCATCGCGCTGAACCCGCCGACGGAGATCTTCGTCGAGCTGGAGCGCTTCCGGGACGCCGGCCCGCTGAACATCCGCACGGTCTGGTTCTCCAGCAGCATCGCGGCGGGCGCCGCCCTCCTGGTGGGCGTCGGCCTCGTCGTCCCGCGCAAGGGCGTCACCCCCTTCTGGGGCCGGATCTTCGACCTCTTCGACGGTCTGGTCCTGCTGTCCCTGGTGCCGCTGTGCCTGGCGGTCCTGGACATCTACGCCACGGTGCGCGGCCTCACCAGCAGCAGCTAGGCCCCCGCTCACCGGCCTTTTCCGCGGCCCCCCGACCAGCCGGTCGGGGGGCCGTTGCCAGCTGGTACGCTGTGTGACGGTCCGGTCGAGTCATCCAAGATTCCCTGTGCAGCAAATCCAGGGGCGCTCACGGGCCGAAACCAAGAGGAGTACCGCGTGTCGCTCGACGCCGCTACGAAGAAGCAGATCATGGCCGAGTTCGCCACCAAGGAGGGTGACACCGGTTCCCCCGAGGTTCAGGTCGCGATGCTCTCCCGCCGGATCTCGGACCTGACCGAGCACCTCAAGACCCACAAGCACGACCACCACTCCCGCCGTGGTCTGCTGCTGCTCGTCGGCCAGCGCCGCCGCCTGCTGCAGTACCTGGCGAAGAAGGACATCACGCGCTTCCGTGCGCTGGTCGAGCGCCTGGGCATCCGCCGCGGCGCGGCGGGCGCCAAGTAAGACGCCGTAGAGGGAGCGGTTCCCACCCGGGGGCCGCTCCCTTTGCCATACGCACCGGACCCCGTCCCGCCGCGAGGTGGACGGAAGCTTTGTAGTCTGGTGCCATATCGCAAAAAGCGAACGCGGTAGGAGCGCCACCTGGCCGCCGGTCCTCGGTAGTGGCCCCCGGACGATCCATGGAGACACTTCATGGCTCTCACCCCGGGTGCTTCGATCGAAGACCGGCCCGTACCGGCGCTCCACCGAAGACGGTCCCCTGCCACACGGGCAGCGGACACATACGAGGAGATATTCCTGGTGGAGAACGAGACCCACTACGCCGAAGCCGTGATCGACAACGGTTCCTTCGGCACCCGCACCATCCGCTTCGAGACGGGCCGCCTGGCCAAGCAGGCCGCCGGTTCCGCCGTGGCGTACCTGGACGACGACACCATGGTGCTGTCGGCCACCACCGCTTCCAAGAAGCCCAAGGACCAGCTCGACTTCTTCCCCCTGACGGTGGACGTCGAGGAGCGGATGTACGCAGCCGGCAAGATCCCCGGCTCCTTCTTCCGTCGTGAGGGCCGGCCCTCTGAGGACGCGATCCTCACCTGCCGCCTGATCGACCGCCCGCTGCGCCCCTCCTTCAAGAAGGGCCTGCGCAACGAGATCCAGATCGTCGAGACGATCATGGCCCTCAACCCCGACCACCTCTACGACGTGGTCGCCATCAACGCCGCCTCCTGCTCCACGCAGCTGGCCGGCCTGCCCTTCTCCGGCCCGATCGGCGGCACCCGTGTCGCGCTGATCAACGGCCAGTGGGTGGCGTTCCCGACCCACACCGAGCTCGAGGACGCCGTCTTCGACATGGTCGTGGCCGGCCGCGTCCTCCCGGACGGCGACGTCGCGATCATGATGGTCGAGGCCGAGGCCACCGAGAAGACCGTCCAGCTGGTCAAGGACGGCGCCGAGGCCCCGACCGAAGAGGTCGTGGCCGCCGGTCTCGAGGCCGCCAAGCCCTTCATCAAGGTCCTGTGCAAGGCCCAGTCGGATCTCGCCGCCAAGGCCGCCAAGCCCGTCGGCGAGTTCCCGGTCTTCCTCGACTACCAGGACGACGTCCTGGAGGCGCTGACCGCCGCCGTCAAGGGCGAGCTCGCCCAGGCGCTGACCATCGCCGGCAAGCAGGACCGCGAGGCCGAGCTGGACCGCATCAAGGAGATCGCTGCCGAGAAGCTGCTCCCGCAGTTCGAGGGCCGCGAGAAGGAGATCTCCGGTGCCTACCGCGCGCTGACCAAGAAGCTGGTGCGCGAGCGCGTCATCAAGGACAAGGTCCGCATCGACGGCCGTGGCGTCACGGACATCCGTACGCTCGCCGCCGAGGTCGAGGCCATCCCGCGGGTGCACGGTTCCGCGCTGTTCGAGCGTGGCGAGACCCAGATCCTGGGCGTCACCACCCTCAACATGCTCCGCATGGAGCAGCAGCTGGACACCCTCTCCCCGGTGACCCGCAAGCGCTACATGCACAACTACAACTTCCCGCCGTACTCCGTCGGTGAGACCGGCCGCGTGGGCTCGCCCAAGCGCCGCGAGATCGGCCACGGCGCGCTCGCCGAGCGCGCCATCGTGCCGGTCCTGCCGACCCGCGAGGAGTTCCCCTACGCGATCCGCCAGGTCTCCGAGGCGCTGGGCTCCAACGGCTCGACGTCCATGGGCTCGGTCTGCGCCTCCACCATGTCGCTGCTGAACGCCGGTGTGCCCCTCAAGGCCCCGGTCGCCGGTATCGCCATGGGTCTGATCTCCCAGGAGATCGACGGCCAGACCCACTACGTCGCCCTCACCGACATCCTCGGTGCGGAGGACGCCTTCGGTGACATGGACTTCAAGGTCGCCGGCACGAAGACCTTCGTGACCGCCCTCCAGCTGGACACCAAGCTGGACGGCATCCCGGCCTCCGTCCTGGCCGCCGCGCTCAAGCAGGCCCGCGACGCCCGTCTGCACATCCTCGATGTGATGAACGAGGCCATCGACGTTCCGGACGAGATGTCCCCGAACGCCCCGCGGATCATCACCGTCAAGATCCCGGTGGACAAGATCGGTGAGGTCATCGGCCCCAAGGGCAAGATGATCAACCAGATCCAGGAGGACACCGGCGCCGACATCACGATCGAGGACGACGGCACCATCTACATCGGTGCCGCCGACGGCCCGGCCGCCGAGGCCGCCCGCGCCACGATCAACGGCATCGCCAACCCGACCATGCCGGAGGTCGGCGAGCGCTACCTGGGCACGGTCGTCAAGACCACCACCTTCGGTGCGTTCGTCTCCCTGCTCCCGGGCAAGGACGGCCTGCTCCACATCTCGCAGATCCGCAAGCTCGCCGGTGGCAAGCGTGTGGAGAACGTCGAGGACGTGGTCGCGGTCGGCGCCAAGGTCCAGGTCGAGATCGCCGAGATCGACCAGCGCGGCAAGCTCTCCCTGATCCCCGTGATCGAGGAAGAGGATGCGGCCGAAGGCACGAAGGACGACGCCGCCAAGTGACGTCCCGTACGCACACGACGACGGCCCGCACCTCCACGGAGGGGCGGGCCGTCGCCCGTACCCAAACGCTTCTCAAGGGCACCGCGGGCGCCGGCACGGTCCGCCGGACCACCCTCCCCGGCGGTCTGCGCATCGTCACCGAGACCCTGCCGACGGTCCGCTCCGTCACCTTCGGGATCTGGGCGAACGTCGGCTCCCGTGACGAGACCCCGTCTCTGAACGGCGCCACGCACTACCTGGAGCACCTGCTCTTCAAGGGCACCGAGCGGCGCAGCGCGCTGGACATCTCCGCCGCCATCGACGCGGTCGGCGGCGAGATGAACGCCTTCACCGCGAAGGAGTACACCTGCTACTACGCGCGGGTGCTGGACACCGATCTGCCGCTCGCCATAGACGTGGTGTGCGACATGCTCACCGGCTCGCTGGTGGAGGCCGAGGACGTGGACGCCGAGCGCGGCGTCATCCTCGAAGAGATCGCGATGACCGAGGACGACCCGGGCGACTGTGTGCACGACCTGTTCGCGCACACCATGCTCGGTGACACCCCGCTCGGCCGCCCGGTCCTGGGCACCGTCGACACCGTCAACGCCCTCACCCCCGAGCGCATCCGCCGCTTCTACAAGAAGCACTACGACCCCACCCACCTCGTCGTCACGGCCGCCGGCAACATCGACCACGCCAAGGTCGTCCGCCTGGTCCGCCGCGCCTTCGAGCAGGCCGGGGCCCTGGACCGGACGGACGCCGTCCCGATGGCGCCGCGCTCCGGCAACCGCGCCATCCGCACCGCCGGCCGCGTCGAACTGCTCAACCGCAAGACCGAGCAGGCGCATGTGATCCTCGGGATGCCCGGGATGGCGCGCAACGACGACCGGCGCTGGGCGATGGGCGTGCTGAACACCGCCCTGGGCGGCGGGATGAGCTCCCGCCTCTTCCAGGAGGTCCGCGAGAAGCGTGGCCTGGCCTACAGCGTGTACTCGTACACCTCGGGCTTCGCCGACTGCGGGCTGTTCGGTGTCTACGCCGGCTGCCGTCCGAACCAGGTGCACGACGTCCTCAAGATCTGCCGCGACGAACTCGACCAGGTGGCGGCCCAGGGCCTCACCGACGACGAGATCCACCGCGCGATCGGCCAGCTGCGCGGCTCAACCGTCCTCGGCCTGGAGGACACCGGCGCGCTGATGCACCGCATCGGCAAGAGCGAGCTGTGCTGGGGCGAGCAGATGTCGGTCGACGAGATGCTCGCGCGGATCGCCGCCGTCACCCCGGACGAGGTGCGCGAGGTGGCCCGGGACGTCCTGGGCACCCGTCCCTCGCTGTCCGTCATCGGCCCGCTGAAGGACCGGCAGGCGGCCCGGCTGGACGACGTCGTCGCATAGGCGCCGCTGCGATACACCAAGAGAGAGACGGGAAACGATGAGCAAGCTGCGCGTGGCCGTACTGGGAGCCCAGGGACGCATCGGCTCCGAGGCCGTACGGGCCGTCGAGGCCGCCGAGGACATGGAGCTGGTCGCCGGGCTGGGCCGGGGCGACAAGCTGGAGACGCTGGTCGAGGCCGGCGCCCAGGTCGTGGTCGAGCTGACCAACCCCGGCGCGGTGATGGGCAACCTCGACTTCTGTGTGCGTCACGGGATCCACGCGGTGGTCGGGACGACCGGGTGGACCGATGAGCGCCTCGCGCAGCTGCGCACCTCGCTCGCCGCCTCGCCCGGGGCGGGCGTGCTCATCGCCCCGAACTTCTCCATCGGCGCGGTGCTGACCATGCGGTTCTCCCAGCAGGCGGCCCGGTTCTTCGAGTCGGCCGAGGTCGTCGAGCTGCACCACCCGAAGAAGGCGGACGCCCCGTCCGGCACCGCCGCCCGCACCGCCCAGCTGATCGCCAAGGCCCGTGAGGAGGCCGGCTGCGCCCCGCAGCCGGACGCCACCAGCACCGCGCTGGACGGCGCCCGCGGCGCGGACGTGGACGGCGTCCCCGTGCACTCCGTACGGCTGCGCGGTCTGCTGGCCCACCAGGAGGTGCTCTTCGGCGGCGAGGGCGAGACCCTCACCATCCGCCATGACTCCCTCCACCACAGCAGCTTCATGCCGGGCATCCTGCTCGGTGTGCGCCGGGTGGTGACCACTCCGGGCCTGACCGTGGGCCTGGAAAACTTCCTCGACCTGGGCTGACGGGTATGGGCGGAAAGATCACGTACTTCTTCCTCGCCACCGTGCTGATCCTGGTGTTCGGCGTGGTGGCGCTGGAGGGCGTCCTCCTCCTGCTGACCGGCGAGCCGGCGGCCATGGGCATGGGAGCGGTGGCCTTCCTGCTGCCGGGCATCGGCGGCTGGTTCCTCTGGCACAACACCCGCTTCGCCCGCGACGCCAACAGGCTGGCGCGGGTGCTGGAGGCCGAGGGCGCACTGCCGGCCGACGAGCTCCAGCGCACCCCCGGCGGCCGGATCGACCGGGACGCGGCCGACGCGGTCTTCGCCCGGCGGCAGGCCGAGACGGAGGAAGCGCCCGGCGACTGGCGTACGTGGTTCCGGCTCGCGGTGGCCTACCACGACGCCCGGGACACCCCGCGCGCCCGTAAGGCGATGCAGCGCGCCATCGCCCTGCACGACGACAAGGCCGTCCCGGCTGCCTGAGCTGTTCTACGGGGCAGGGCCGACCGGTCCTGCCCCGTAGGCGTGCGGCGTCCGGCGTCCGGCGGGCGCCACAACGGACGAACATCGAAGGCTCAGCCGCGGTGCTCCGCCGCCCAGGCCTCCAGGACGTCCGCGGCCTGCTCGAAGGCCTCCGGACGGGACAGGAAGTCGCCGTTGTGGTCGGTGATCAGGGTGCGCAGCGGCTCACCCTGCGTCCGCTCGATGATCAGGGCCTGGCCCTGCACCGTCCGCGGCAGTCCCAGCCAGCGCACCGGCTGCTGGCGGGTGCGCACGGTGGCGATGCCGCTCCACGGCTCGGTCGCCGTACGCAGCAGGTTCACCTGGCGCAGACCCTGCGCGCTGACCCACAGGCCGACGCGCAGCAGTCGCAGGGCGAGGGCGATCATCAGCGCCCCCACGGCCGCACAGGCCGCGGCGCCGGGCAACGAGCCGGCCATCGCGATGATCATCGCGGAGAGCAGAACGAACGAGGCGAGCAGCAAAAGCACCGCCGCCGCCCCTACCCGCCACGGTCCGGGGCGGTAGGGACGGCGCCAGTGGTCGGGCTCGTCGTGCGGCAGTGCGGCGGTCTCCGCGGCCCCGGTGTCGAGGTCGCGGTCGGCCGTCAGGAAGGGCAGGGGCACGGCTGATCCTCACTCATGGGCACGCTGTTGCAAGCTGTGACCGGTGAGGCTATCGGGACCGGCGGAGCGGAACCACTTTCCGGCACGCCCCGCCCGCCCGTTCAGCGATGTGCCTCGGACTGATGCACCCGGCTCGCCCCGGAACTGTCCTGCGACAGGGCGGGAACGCCGAACAGCAGGGCGCCGGCCAGGCCACCCACGACTGTCAGCGTGATGAGAGACTGGCCGAGGAGCTGCGCGCGGGAAGCGCGCTGTCGCGGCGGGGGAGTGACATTGCTGCGGAACCGGTCTGCCTCGGCAACGAAGGCGAACGGGACGGGCTCTCGCCGGCGGAACATGAGCGGGCTCTCCTAGGAACCTCGAAGTGGGCACTGTCACAGGGTTAGACGTCTGCGGAGTCCGGTTGGTGCCCGTTTTCCGAGACTTCTGTGAAAAATATCAACTGGCGCTCCGCAGGCTGCTAAAGAGCGCCCGTTTTGCGGCTAACACGACATCATGTCGCATTTCCTGAGCTGTCAGTGGCGGGTCGTAGGGTGGTCGCGCACGAGGAACGAATGGAAGGAACCGCCGGTGTCCCAGACCCCTGCCGAGAGCGCTGCGAGCCCCGACAGCGCAGCCGTCAGCTTCCGGAGTGAGGTGACGGTCGAGCTGGTCAAGCACAGCGCCGCGGACAGCGATGTGCTGTGGGCGGCCCGTGTCTCCACGGCCGGCGAGCAGTCCCTGGAGGAGCTCCAGAAGGACCCGGAGCGCTCCAAGGGCTTGATCAACTACCTCATGCGGGACCGGCACGGCAGCCCGTTCGAGCACAACTCCATGACGTTCTTCATCAGCGCACCGATCTTCGTCTTCCGCGAGTTCATGCGGCACCGCGTCGGCTGGTCGTACAACGAGGAATCCGGCCGCTACCGCCAGCTGGATCCGGTCTTCTACGTCCCCGGTGAGTCCCGCAAGCTCGTCCAGCAGGGCCGCCCCGGCAAGTACGAATTCGTCGACGGCACCCAGGAGCAGGCCGAGCTCACCGGCCGCGTCATGGAGGACTCCTACCGCCGGGCCTACGAGGCGTATCAGGAGATGCTCGCCGCCGGCGTCGCCCGCGAGGTCGCCCGCGCGGTGCTCCCCGTCGGCCTGTTCTCCTCGATGTACGCGACCTGCAATGCCCGCTCCCTGATGCACTTCCTGGGCCTGCGGACGCAGCACGAGCAGGCGAAGGTGCCGTCCTTCCCGCAGCGCGAGATCGAGATGGTCGGCGAGCAGATGGAGGCTCACTGGGCCAAGCTCATGCCGCTCACGTACGGCGCATTCAATGCGAATGGCCGGATCGCTCCGTAAGGCCCAGGCCGCGGGCCGGTTACGGGAGCGCGCAGGACAGACGTGCGAAGTGTCCGGATTGCGGCATTTTGAGAAGTTCATTTACGCTGAACAGACGGACCCGGCACTGCTTGAACCCCCGAGCAGGCAGTGCCGGTGTCCACATCCTTGCTCCCCAGAGGCGCAACCCGCGGTGAGCTACGAGTAGCGTGGGACCCATGGCTCCGACTTCCACACCGCAGACCCCCTTCGGGCGGGTGCTGACCGCCATGGTCACGCCATTCACGCCGGATGGCGCTCTCGATCTCGACGGCGCGCAGCGGCTCGCTGCCCATCTGGTGGACTCCGGCAATGACGGTCTCATCGTCAACGGCACCACCGGAGAGTCCCCGACCACCAGCGATGCGGAGAAAGCCCAGCTGGTCCGCGCCGTGGTCGACGCGGTCGGCGACCGCGCCTTTGTCGTCGCCGGAGCCGGCACCAACGACACCCACCACAGCCTCGAGCTGGCCCGCGCCGCCCAGGACGCCGGCGCCCATGGCCTGCTCGCGGTGACCCCGTACTACAGCAAGCCCCCGCAGGAGGGCCTGCTCCGCCACTTCACGGCGATCGCGGACGCCACAGACCTGCCGGTGATGCTCTACGACATCCCGGGCCGCAGCGGTGTCCCGATCAACACCGAGACCATGGTCCGGCTCGCCGAGCACCCCCGGATCGTCGCCAACAAGGACGCCAAGGGCGACCTCGGCCGCGCCAGCTGGGCCATCGCGCGCTCCGGCCTCGCCTGGTACAGCGGCGACGACATGCTGAACCTCCCGCTGCTCTCGGTCGGCGCCGTCGGCTTCGTCTCCGTGGTCGGCCACATCGTGACCCCCGAGCTGCGCGCCCTCCTGGACGCCCACCTCAACGGCGACGTCACCAAGGCCACCGAGATCCACCAGAAGCTGCTGCCCGTCTTCACCGGCATGTTCCGCACCCAGGGCGTCATCACGACCAAGGCCGCGCTCGGCCTCCAGGGTCTGCCGGCTGGTCCGCTGCGGCTGCCGCTCGTGGAGCTCTCCCCCGAGGAGACCGAGCAGCTGACGCGCGATCTTGCCGCCGGCGGGGTACAGCTCTGATCACAGACTTCATAACTGAATACGGACCAACAATCGCCCTACAGCAAGTGCACGAATGTCATGCGCGCCACGTGCCCTCGACGGCAGCGTGGCGCGTGTGGTGAGGAGAGTCTTTTGAGTCATCCGCATCCTGAGCTCGGCGCCCCGCCGAAGCTTCCCAAGGGTGGCCTGCGCGTCACCCCCCTCGGCGGCCTGGGTGAAATCGGCCGCAACATGACGGTCTTCGAATACGACGGCCGGCTGCTGATCGTCGACTGCGGAGTGCTCTTCCCCGAGGAGGAGCAGCCCGGAATCGACCTGATCCTTCCGGACTTCACGTCCATCAGGGACCGTCTCGACGACATCGACGGCATCGTGCTCACCCACGGGCACGAGGACCACATCGGTGGCGTCCCCTACCTGCTGCGCGAGAAGCCGGACATCCCGCTCATCGGCTCGAAGCTGACCCTCGCCCTTATCGAGGCCAAGCTTCAGGAGCACCGCATCCGCCCCTACACCCTTGAGGTGAAGGAGGGCCACACCGAGCGGATCGGCTCGTTCGACTGCGAATTCGTCGCGGTCAACCACTCGATCCCGGACGCGCTGGCCGTCGCCATCCGCACCCCCGCGGGCATGGTCGTGCACACCGGCGACTTCAAGATGGACCAGCTCCCGCTGGACCGCCGGCTGACCGACCTCCCCGCCTTCGCGCGGCTCGGCGAGGAGGGCATCGACCTGCTCCTCTCCGACTCCACGAACGCCGAGGTCCCGGGCTTCGTCCCGCCCGAGCGCGACATCTCCAACGTGCTGCGCACGGTGTTCGCGAACGCCCAGAAGCGCATCATCGTGGCCAGCTTCGCCAGCCATGTGCACCGCATCCAGCAGATCCTCGATGCCGCCCACGAGTACGGCCGCCGGGTCGCCTTCGTCGGCCGCTCGATGGTCCGCAACATGGGCATCGCCCGCGAGCTGGGCTATCTGAAGGTCCCGGCCGGCCTGGTCGTCGACGTCAAGGCGCTCGACGATCTCCCGGACGACGAGGTCGTGCTGGTCTGCACGGGTTCCCAGGGCGAGCCGATGGCCGCCCTCTCCCGGATGGCCAACCGCGACCACCAGATCCGGATCGTCCAGGGCGACACGGTGATCCTGGCCTCGTCCCTCATCCCGGGCAACGAGAACGCGGTCTACCGCGTGATCAACGGCCTCACCCGCTGGGGTGCGGACGTGGTCCACAAGGGCAACGCCAAGGTCCATGTCTCGGGCCACGCCTCGGCTGGCGAGCTGCTGTACTTCTACAACATCTGCAAGCCGAAGAACCTCATGCCGGTGCACGGCGAATGGCGCCACCTGCGGGCCAACGCCGAGCTGGGCGCCCTGACCGGCGTACCGAAGGACCGGATTGTCATCGCCGAGGACGGTGTGGTGGTCGACCTGGTCGGCGGCGTCGCCAAGATCGTCGGCAAGGTCAAGGCCGGCTACGTCTACGTCGACGGCCTCTCGGTCGGCGATGTCACCGAGGCCCACCTCAAGGACCGCCGGATCCTCGGCGACGAGGGCATCATCTCGGTCTATGTGGTCGTGGACAGCACCACCGGCAAGATCGTCGGTGGCCCGGACATCCACGCCCGTGGTTCGGGCATCGATGACGCCGCCTTCTCGGGCGTGATGCCCAAGATCGACGAGGCCCTGGCCAAGTCGGCGCAGGACGGCGTCACGGAGCCCCACCAGCTCCAGCAGCTGGTCCGCCGTACGGTCGGCAAGTGGGTGTCGGACAACTACCGCCGCCGCCCGATGATCCTCCCCGTGGTCGTCGAGGTCTGACGCACAGAGTCGTACGAACGTACTCAAGTCGGAGCGGGGCGCCTGGATTTGCATCCAGGCGCCCCGCTCCAGTACGTTTACGGCTCCGCCTGGCCGGGAAGCGCCGCACGCTGTGCGTACGGAGCACCCCGCGAAGCCGGGCGGAATTCCGACCCAGAGCAATCTGATAAAGTCGGATCAGCCGAAAGGCACCCCCCTCCGACGGGAAATCGGAACGAATTCGAACCGGAAACGGAACGAAATCGGATCTGGTAAGGTCGGAAACGCGAAGAAGCCGAAAGGCGGAAACGCACCGGCGAAAATCGGGCCCGCAAGGATCTGATAGAGTCGGAAACGCAAGACCGAAGGGAAGCGCCCGGAGAGCCTGCTGAAACAGGCACAAAGGAAGCGTCCGTTCCTTGAGAACTCAACAGCGTGCCAAAAGTCAACGCCAGATATGTTGATACCCCGTCCACCGGAAACACTTCCGGAGGATGAGGTTCCTTTGAAAAGCCCACCACGGCCCATGCGGTCGGGGTGGCACACACAGCGAGGACGCTGTGAACGACCGGACCTATTCCGTCTGGTCGTTCCGCTCTCGTGTGTGTTTCACCGGATTACCGGTAAACATTCACGGAGAGTTTGATCCTGGCTCAGGACGAACGCTGGCGGCGTGCTTAACACATGCAAGTCGAACGATGAACCTCCTTCGGGAGGGGATTAGTGGCGAACGGGTGAGTAACACGTGGGCAATCTGCCCTTCACTCTGGGACAAGCCCTGGAAACGGGGTCTAATACCGGATACGACCACCGACCGCATGGTCTGGTGGTGGAAAGCTCCGGCGGTGAAGGATGAGCCCGCGGCCTATCAGCTTGTTGGTGGGGTGATGGCCTACCAAGGCGACGACGGGTAGCCGGCCTGAGAGGGCGACCGGCCACACTGGGACTGAGACACGGCCCAGACTCCTACGGGAGGCAGCAGTGGGGAATATTGCACAATGGGCGAAAGCCTGATGCAGCGACGCCGCGTGAGGGATGACGGCCTTCGGGTTGTAAACCTCTTTCAGCAGGGAAGAAGCGAGAGTGACGGTACCTGCAGAAGAAGCGCCGGCTAACTACGTGCCAGCAGCCGCGGTAATACGTAGGGCGCAAGCGTTGTCCGGAATTATTGGGCGTAAAGAGCTCGTAGGCGGCTTGTCACGTCGGATGTGAAAGCCCGGGGCTTAACCCCGGGTCTGCATTCGATACGGGCAGGCTAGAGTTCGGTAGGGGAGATCGGAATTCCTGGTGTAGCGGTGAAATGCGCAGATATCAGGAGGAACACCGGTGGCGAAGGCGGATCTCTGGGCCGATACTGACGCTGAGGAGCGAAAGCGTGGGGAGCGAACAGGATTAGATACCCTGGTAGTCCACGCCGTAAACGTTGGGAACTAGGTGTGGGCGACATTCCACGTCGTCCGCGCCGCAGCTAACGCATTAAGTTCCCCGCCTGGGGAGTACGGCCGCAAGGCTAAAACTCAAAGGAATTGACGGGGGCCCGCACAAGCAGCGGAGCATGTGGCTTAATTCGACGCAACGCGAAGAACCTTACCAAGGCTTGACATACACCGGAAACGTCTGGAGACAGGCGCCCCCTTGTGGTCGGTGTACAGGTGGTGCATGGCTGTCGTCAGCTCGTGTCGTGAGATGTTGGGTTAAGTCCCGCAACGAGCGCAACCCTTGTTCTGTGTTGCCAGCATGCCCTTCGGGGTGATGGGGACTCACAGGAGACTGCCGGGGTCAACTCGGAGGAAGGTGGGGACGACGTCAAGTCATCATGCCCCTTATGTCTTGGGCTGCACACGTGCTACAATGGCCGGTACAATGAGCTGCGATACCGCGAGGTGGAGCGAATCTCAAAAAGCCGGTCTCAGTTCGGATTGGGGTCTGCAACTCGACCCCATGAAGTCGGAGTTGCTAGTAATCGCAGATCAGCATTGCTGCGGTGAATACGTTCCCGGGCCTTGTACACACCGCCCGTCACGTCACGAAAGTCGGTAACACCCGAAGCCGGTGGCCCAACCCCTTGTGGGAGGGAATCGTCGAAGGTGGGACTGGCGATTGGGACGAAGTCGTAACAAGGTAGCCGTACCGGAAGGTGCGGCTGGATCACCTCCTTTCTAAGGAGCACTTCTTACCGACTTCGGTTGGTCAGAGGCCAGTACATCAGCGAATGTCTGATGCTGGTTGCTCATGGGTGGAACGTTGACTATTCGGCGCACTTGATTGGTTGTCACTAGTACTGCTTCGGCGTGGAACGTGGGGACGAGTGAAGTGGGCCGGGCACGTTGTTGGGTATCTGAGGGTACGGACCGTTGAGTCTGGACCTTCGCGATGCCGGCCCCAGTGAACTCAGCCTTCGGGTTGGGGTGGTGGGTGGCTGGTCGTTGCTTGAGAACTGCACAGTGGACGCGAGCATCTGTGGCCAAGTTTTTAAGGGCGCACGGTGGATGCCTTGGCACCAGGAACCGATGAAGGACGTGGGAGGCCACGATAGGCCCCGGGGAGCTGTCAACCGAGCTTTGATCCGGGGGTGTCCGAATGGGGAAACCCGGCAGTCGTCATGGGCTGTCACCCGCTGCTGAACACATAGGCAGTGTGGAGGGAACGCGGGGAAGTGAAACATCTCAGTACCCGCAGGAAGAGAAAACAACCGTGATTCCGGGAGTAGTGGCGAGCGAAACCGGATGAGGCCAAACCAGTCACGTGTGATACCCGGCAGGGGTTGCGTGGTTGGGGTTGTGGGATCTCTCTTTTACAGTCTGCCGGCTGTGAGACGAGTCAGAAACCGTTGATGTAGGCGAAGGACATGCGAAAGGTCCGGCGTAGAGGGTAAGACCCCCGTAGCTGAAACATTAGCGGCTCGTTTGAGAGACACCCAAGTAGCACGGGGCCCGAGAAATCCCGTGTGAATCTGGCGGGACCACCCGTTAAGCCTAAATATTCCCTGGTGACCGATAGCGGATAGTACCGTGAGGGAATGGTGAAAAGTACCGCGGGAGCGGAGTGAAATAGTACCTGAAACCGTGTGCCTACAAGCCGTGGGAGCGTCGCTGTATGTGCTTGCACATGCAGTCGTGACTGCGTGCCTTTTGAAGAATGAGCCTGCGAGTTTGCGGTATGTTGCGAGGTTAACCCGTGTGGGGAAGCCGTAGCGAAAGCGAGTCCGAATAGGGCGTTGAGTAGCGTGCCCAAGACCCGAAGCGGAGTGATCTAGCCATGGGCAGGTTGAAGCGGAGGTAAGACTTCGTGGAGGACCGAACCCACCAGGGTTGAAAACCTGGGGGATGACCTGTGGTTAGGGGTGAAAGGCCAATCAAACTCCGTGATAGCTGGTTCTCCCCGAAATGCATTTAGGTGCAGCGTCGTGTGTTTCTTGCCGGAGGTAGAGCACTGGATAGGCGATGGGCCCTACCGGGTTACTGACCTTAGCCAAACTCCGAATGCCGGTAAGTGAGAGCGCGGCAGTGAGACTGTGGGGGATAAGCTCCATGGTCGAGAGGGAAACAGCCCAGAGCATCGACTAAGGCCCCTAAGCGTGTGCTAAGTGGGAAAGGATGTGGAGTCGCAGAGACAACCAGGAGGTTGGCTTAGAAGCAGCCATCCTTGAAAGAGTGCGTAATAGCTCACTGGTCAAGTGATTCCGCGCCGACAATGTAGCGGGGCTCAAGCACACCGCCGAAGTCATGTCATTGCAGCAATACTCCCAACGGAGGCTGTGATGGGTAGGGGAGCGTCGTGTGCCGGGTGAAGCAGCCGTGGAAACGAGTTGTGGACGGTTCACGAGTGAGAATGCAGGCATGAGTAGCGATACACACGTGGGAAACGTGTGCGCCGATTGACTAAGGGTTCCTGGGTCAAGCTGATCTGCCCAGGGTAAGTCGGGACCTAAGGCGAGGCCGACAGGCGTAGTCGATGGACAACCGGTTGATATTCCGGTACCCGCTTTGAAACGCCCAATATCGAATCCATTAATGCTAAGGCCGTGAAGCCGGCCTGGAGTCTTCGGACAAAGGGACGTGGTGGAGCCGCCGATCCAAGGTGGTAGTAGGTAAGCGATGGGGTGACGCAGGAAGGTAGTCCAGCCCGGGCGGTGGTTGTCCCGGGGTAAGGGTGTAGCCCGTCATCTAGGCAAATCCGGATGACGTTAAGGGTGAGACCTGATGCCGAGCCGATTGTGGTGAAGTGGATGATCCTATGCTGTCGAGAAAAGCCTCTAGCGAGTTTCATGGCGGCCCGTACCCTAAACCGACTCAGGTGGTCAGGTAGAGAATACCGAGGCGTTCGGGTGAACTATGGTTAAGGAACTCGGCAAAATGCCCCCGTAACTTCGGGAGAAGGGGGGCCATTGCTGGTGATGGAATTTACTTCCTGAGCTGGTGGTGGCCGCAGAGACCAGCGAGAAGCGACTGTTTACTAAAAACACAGGTCCGTGCGAAGCCGTAAGGCGATGTATACGGACTGACGCCTGCCCGGTGCTGGAACGTTAAGGGGACCGGTTAGTCACATTTCGGTGTGGCGAAGCTGAGAACTTAAGCGCCAGTAAACGGCGGTGGTAACTATAACCATCCTAAGGTAGCGAAATTCCTTGTCGGGTAAGTTCCGACCTGCACGAATGGCGTAACGACTTCTCGACTGTCTCAACCATAGGCCCGGTGAAATTGCATTACGAGTAAAGATGCTCGTTTCGCGCAGCAGGACGGAAAGACCCCGGGACCTTTACTATAGCTTGATATTGGTGTTCGGTTCGGCTTGTGTAGGATAGGTGGGAGACTTTGAAGCAGCCACGCCAGTGGTTGTGGAGTCATTGTTGAAATACCACTCTGGTCGTGCTGGATGTCTAACCTGGGTCCGTGATCCGGATCAGGGACAGTGTCTGGTGGGTAGTTTAACTGGGGCGGTTGCCTCCTAAAGAGTAACGGAGGCGCCCAAAGGTTCCCTCAGCCTGGTTGGCAATCAGGTGTTGAGTGTAAGTGCACAAGGGAGCTTGACTGTGAGACTGACGGGTCGAGCAGGTACGAAAGTAGGGACTAGTGATCCGGCGGTGGCTTGTGGAAGCGCCGTCGCTCAACGGATAAAAGGTACCCCGGGGATAACAGGCTGATCTTCCCCAAGAGTCCATATCGACGGGATGGTTTGGCACCTCGATGTCGGCTCGTCGCATCCTGGGGCTGGAGTCGGTCCCAAGGGTTGGGCTGTTCGCCCATTAAAGCGGTACGCGAGCTGGGTTTAGAACGTCGTGAGACAGTTCGGTCCCTATCCGCTGTGCGCGTAGGAGTATTGAGAAGGGCTGTCCCTAGTACGAGAGGACCGGGACGGACGAACCTCTGGTGTGCCAGTTGTCCTGCCAAGGGCATGGCTGGTTGGCTACGTTCGGAAAGGATAACCGCTGAAAGCATCTAAGCGGGAAGCCTGCTTCGAGATGAGTACTCCCACCCCCTTTGAGGGGTTAAGGCTCCCAGTAGACGACTGGGTTGATAGGCCAGATATGGAAGCCTGGTAACGGGTGGAGTTGACTGGTACTAATAGGCCGAGGGCTTGTCCTCAGTTGCTCGCGTCCACTGTGTAGGTTCTGAAGTAACGACCTGTGTTTATGCCGGGTTGGTTAACTTCATAGTGTTTCGGTGGTCATAGCGTTAGGGAAACGCCCGGTTACATTTCGAACCCGGAAGCTAAGCCTTTCAGCGCCGATGGTACTGCAGGGGGGACCCTGTGGGAGAGTAGGACGCCGCCGAACAAAATTTCAGCTCCGGTCCCTGAACCTCTTGGTTCAGGGACCGGAGCTTTTTTGTTCTGCCCCCCGGGTGATGGGCGTAACTCGAAGTTCATCTCAGCTGACCAGGATCCCTGTCATGCGGACAGTAGGAACGCTCAAGTCAGCCGGTGTGCGTGCGGGTGATGAGGTCGTGGTGCCGGCGTACGGCAGCGCCGAGGTGGCCCGGGCCGTGGTGGAGTTGGGCGCGGTGCCGGTGTTCGCCGATGTGGACGGCGACAGTTACTGCCTCGACCCGGCCGCCGTGTCGGACGTGGTGACGAGTCAGACCGCCGCCGTCGTGGCGGTCAACCGCTTCGGACGGCCGGCGGAGGCCGGCTGGATCCGTGAAGTGGGCCAGCGGCACGGCCTGCTGGTGCTGGTGGAGGACGAGGCCGGTGCGGACCCGGAGGGCGCGGAGCTGCGTCGGGCGCATGCGGCGTATCTGGACGGCAGACTCAACGGAGTCGGGACGCCGACACCGGCGGCGGGGCACACCTACGCGCAGTATGTGGTGCGGGTGCCGGGTAACGGGCGGCCGGACCGGGACGCGTTCGCGCGGACGTTGCGGGCCAAGGGCGTGGCGTGCCGGGTGCCCGTGCTGGCTCCGGTGTACCGGATGCCGGGGCTGCGGCGGGATGTGTTTCTGCCGCAGACGGAGCGGGCGGTGGACGAGACACTGGCGCTGCCCGTGCACGCGGGGATGTCGCGGCGGGAGCTGCACAAGATGGTCGGTGCGTGCAATGCGCTCGGTGGATTGCTGCAGTCGGCGTTTTAGCGAGTGGACCGGGTGCGGTTCGAACCTGCCGCCGAGTTGGGGTAATATCTATTCCGTTGCCGCGCCCCAATAGCTCAGTCGGCAGAGCGTCTCCATGGTAAGGAGAAGGTCTACGGTTCGATTCCGTATTGGGGCTCCAGAGGACAAGGCCCCCGCCAAATGGCGGGGGCCTTTGTCGTGTTGGGACGCGGTGCGCAATGTGCGTCAGTTTTGCGGGGATTCGATATAGGCCAGGCCGTGGGCGCCCGACGTATCGGCGCGGTCGACTTCCAGGGTGGTGAGCGGGCTCAGGGTGGTGAGGTCGACGACGGTGACGGTGTGGGAGAGATTCGCGGAGACATAGCCGAGGCGGCCGTCGGGGGACGAGGTGATGGTGAGGGGCGCCCGGCCGACCTCGACCTCACCCACGGGGGCGAGGGTATCGGCGGCGAAGACGGTCAGGACTCCCGGGAGTTGCGCGTCCATGGAGCCGACGGCTGTGGTGCCCAGGCGCAGTTCGCCGGCCAGCAGAAGGCCGGTCGAGGTGGCGTGGACCGGCATGACCTGTCCCTTGGTGGGGAGGGTGCGGATGATCTCGTGGGTGGCGGTGTCGATGACGTGGATGCCCGTCGGCTCGGAGGGCGGGGCGGTGAAGTTGGCGTTCGGGGCTGCCACGTAGGCATGACGGCCGTCGGGGGCGACGGCGAGGCCTTCGCTGCCGGTGACGGGGATGCGGCCGATGCACTCATCGCGTGCGAGGTCGACGACGGAGACGAACGGGGCTTCCTTGTTGGTGGTGTAGCCGAACCGTCCGTCAGGGGTGACGGCGAACCAGTGGGGGCCGGGGGCCATCGTGGAGATGCGGCCGAGGCGGGCGTGGGTGCGGGTGTCGAGGACCAGGACGCCGCCGGGCTCGGTGTCGGTGGCCTCCACGCTGGCGTACAGCCGGCCGCGGGCGCGGTCGAGGGCCAGACCGTGCGGGGCGTGGTCGGGGGCGGTGTCGAGGGTCTTCACGACGGTGCGGGTGTCGACGTCGATGACGGTGATCTGGTGGGACCGGCCCTGGTGGGCGTTGTAGAAGCCGGAGCGGTAGGTGCTGGTGCAGTACAGCAGCCGGTGGTCCGGGTCGTAGCAGAGCTCGTGGGGCTGCGGCGGGACCGGCAGCACCTCAAGGCGTTCGTGGGTGGCCGCGTCGAAGAAGGTGACGGTCGAACCGGTCTGGCTGACGACGGCGAGCAGATCGCCGGGCGAACCGGCGGGTGTGGAGGTCATGGTCCGTATCGTGGGCGGCCGTTGGGGATGACTCCAGTGCAAGGCAGGCAAGGGTGCCTTGCGCCGCACGCAAGGGTGCAGGTGGTGACAGGAGCAGCGGCCGGGCGTCTGTGAGCCAGTTCACACGGCCGCTGCTCCGGGGTCAGCCGGCCTGGAACTCGGGGACGCGCAGGGCGAGGATGGCCATGTCGTCGGAGGCGGGTTCGGCGGCGAAGCGCTCCACGGCGCGCAGCACACGGGCGGCGACCGCACCGGCGGTGAGGCCCGTACAGGTCGTCAGGACGTCGGTGAGGCCGTCGTCGCCGAGCATGCGGGTGCCCTCGCGGCGTTCGGTGACGCCGTCGGTGACACACAGCAGGACGTCGCCGGGGTCGAGGGTGACGGTCTGTTCGTAGAGCTCCAGGTCGTCCATGACGCCGAGGAGCGGCTGGGGTTCGGCGGCGGGTTCGACGGTGCCGTCCTGGCGCAGCCGGAGCGGCAGGGGATGGCCGGCGCAGACGACCTTGAGGACGGCGCTGCCGTCGTCCTGCGGCCAGAGCTCGCCGTAAAGGAGCGTCAGGAAGCGGCTGCGGGCGCCCTCGTCGAGGATGGCGGCGTTCAGGCGCTCCAGGACGGCGGGGCCGCCGAAGCCCTCGCGGGCGAGCAGCCGCAGCGCGTGCCGGGCCAGGCCGGTGACCGCGGCGGCCTCCGGGCCCGTGCCGCAGACATCGCCGATGGCGAAGCCGTACGCGCCGTCGCGGATGGGGAAGAGGTCGTAGAAGTCGCCACCGACCTCGTTGCCCTCGCCGGCCGCGCGGTAGATGACCTCGACCTCCACGCCGGGAATGACGGGCAGTTCGGGGGGCAGCAGGCTGCGCTGGAGGGACTGGCTGATGGCCGTGCGCTCGGAGTAGAGGCGGGCGTTGTCCAGGGCGAGCGCGGCCCGGCGGGAGAGGTCCTCGGCGAGTTCCAGGATCTCCTGGCGGAAGTGCTCCTCGGTGGGCTTGCCGAGGGTGAGCATGCCGATGACGCGGTTACGGGCGACCAGCGGCAGGACGACGGTTTCGCCGCCGACGGCGGAGGCGGTGGCGAGGGTGGCGCCCGGACCGGTGGACGGGCGGGCGGAGTTGCCCAGGCCGAGGCTGCGCATCGAGGTGCGCAGCGCGGCGTCGTGGGCGGCGTCGCTGGGGGCGGTCCATACCCGGGCACCGGGGGTGGGCACCGGCTCGGGTGGATCGACCCTCATCAGCAGGGTCTTGAGGCCGTCGATACGGTCCTCGTCCTCGTGCAGGACGTACGAGAGTTCGGGCTCGGAGGCCGGGTCGGCGACGGTGTAGACCGCGCACCACGTGGCGAGGGTGGGGACCGTCATCTGGGCCATCAGGGCCAGGGTCTGGTCGCGGTCGAGGGTGCCGGCCAGGAGGTCGGAGGCCTCGACGAGGAAGGAGAGGGAGCCGCGGCGCAGCTTCTCCAGCTCGGTCAGCCGGGCGCGTTCGACGGCGAGGGCGATGCGGTCGGCGGCGAACTGGAGCCGCAGCGCCTCCTCGTTCGTGTAGCGGCCGGCGCCCTCCGCGGCGACGCCGAGGGAGCCGGTCAGCCGGCCCTCGACCTTCAGCGGGACGGTGACGACGGAGCGCATGCCCGTGCCGCTGAGGAGCGGGACGGCGCCGGGGACGGCGGTGAGGTCCTCGTGGACGGCGGGCATCCGGGCGGAGCCGTAGCGTCCGGATCCGGCTTCGACGGGGACGCGGGCGAACCGCTGGCGGGCGGAGGGCAGGCCCGTGGAGGCGCGCACCTCCAGCTCGGTCTCGTCGTCGGTGGCCAGGAGGAGGTAGGCGGCGTCGCCGTCGAGCATGTCGCGGGCGCGTTCGACGGTGCGCTGGAGCAGGCCGTCGAGGTCGTCCGGGGCCGGGGAGCCGATGAAGACCTCGAACGGGTCGGACGGGCGTCCCTCGGCCTGGGCGGCCTGGGAGGCGGCGTCCGGGGCGGGCGTGCGCTGCGGGCTCTGGAGGATCGCTCGTTCGTGGTCGCGCACCAGGAGGCAGACCGTGGAGGCCTCGCCGTCGGCGTCGCGGACGCGCAGGTGGGAGGCGTAGACGGGGACGACCCGGCCGTCGGCGCCCCTTATGCCGTAGGAGCCCTCCCAGCGGGACAGCTGGAGCGCCTCGGCGATGCCGGTGCCGGTGCCGGGGGTGTGCGGCCAGGCGGCGAAGTCGGTGAGCGGTTTGCCGATGACCTGCTCGGGGTCATAGGCGAAGAGGTCCTGGGCGTCCTCGTTCCAGAAGCTGATGCAGCTGCCGCGGTCGATCTGGATCACGGCGACGCGGACCCGGGCCTCGGCGACCGGGAGGGCGTCCACGGGCAGCGCGGGGCCCGCGGAGCGGGTGCCGGCCGGGCGCTCGGGGAGGTCCAGCTGGAACCACACATGCTTCTGGGCGGCGGTGTACTCGACGCCCCAGCGGGAGGCCAGCGCGCCGCACAGCAGCAGGCCGCGGCCGCCCTCGCGGTCGGGGTGGACGACGACCTGGCCGGCGTTCTGGAGCGGGATCTCGCGTTCGGGGTAGCGGTCGGCGACGGAGATCTTCACTCCGCCGTCGTTGCGCAGACACAGCACATCGGCGGCGGTGCCGGCGTGCACCACCGCGTTGGTCACCAGCTCACTGGTCAGGACGACGGCGTCGTCGACGATGTCGGCGCAGCCCCAGCCCTGGAGGGTGTCGCGGACGAACGCACGGGCAGTGGCGACGGAGCGCCCGACCGGCTCGAAGGTTGCGGCGGCCCGCGCGGTGATCACTGGTCTCCTCATGCGTGTGTCGGTGATCTGCTCCCCCATGGTCGCGGCGCCCCTCCGAATACCTGTTGTGCTCGCCCCACCGCCCGTGCTCCATGGCCGGGGCGGTGGACAGCCGTATGCCAGGTTACTTACCTTCGCCGCACCCAAGGATGCCGGTCACGTGTGTTTCCGCCCCAATCGTGCACCGGGACGGTGTGCGATGCTGCCGAACTGTTATGGCCTGGTTGAGCCATGGTGAAACACTGGGCAAGTATCAAGAGAAAGCCCGGGTAGAACGGTCAACCCTGCGGGAGGGACACGGTGGAGTCTGGCGCAGCGGCGCGGGGCGTAAGCACGCGCGCGAAAGGCGGACGTTCCCGGAACAACGGGACGACCGAAGTGGATACGGCTGCGCTGAATCGGCTGTTGGTCGCGTTGGTGGCCATGCGGGACGGGAACTTCCGCAAACGGCTCACGGTTTCCGGCGAAGGCGTCATGTCGGAGATCGCGGCGGTCTTCAACGAGGTCGCGGACCGCAATCTGCACCTCACGGGCGAGCTGACGCGGGTGCGCCGGGTCGTCGGCCGTGAGGGAAAACTCACGGAACGGCTGGAGGTCGGCGCCGCCGAGGGCTCCTGGGCCGCGGCGATCGACGCCTCGAACGCGCTGGTCGACGACCTCGTACGGCCCGTCTCCGAGGTGGGACGGGTGCTGTCGGCGGTCTCCGAGGGCGACCTGGAACAGCGGATGGATCTGCGCTCGCGCAGTTCGGACAGCTCTTCGGAGCACCCTCTGAGGGGTGAATTCCTGAAGGTCGGCCGGACCGTCAACGGGCTGGTGGACCAGCTCTCCGCGTTCACCGACGAGGTCACGAGAGTGGCCAGCGAGGTCGGTACGGAAGGCAAGCTCGGCGGCCAGGCGCGGGTGCGCGGAATGTCGGGTTCGTGGAAGGACCTCACGGAATCCGTCAACACCATGGCGTCCCGGCTGACGGCACAGGTCCGTGACATTGCTCTCGTCACCACGGCGGTGGCCAAGGGCGATCTGTCGCGCAAGGTGACCGTCCATGTCTCCGGCGAGATGCTGGAGCTGAAGAACACCGTCAACACGATGGTCGACCAGCTCTCCTCGTTCGCCTCCGAGGTGACGCGGGTCGCCCGTGAGGTCGGTACGGAAGGTGAGCTCGGCGGTCAGGCGCAGGTCCCCGGCGTCGCCGGCGTCTGGAAGGACCTGACGGATTCGGTCAACCTCATGGCCGGCAACCTCACCGCGCAGGTGCGCGGGATCGCGCAGGTCACCACGGCTGTCGCGAACGGTGATCTGTCGCAGAAGGTCACGGTCAGCGCACGCGGCGAGGTCGCGCAGCTGGCCGACACGATCAACACCATGACCGAGACGCTGCGGACCTTCGCGGACGAAGTGACGCGGGTGGCGAACGAAGTCGGCGCCGAGGGCCAGCTCGGCGGTCAGGCGCAGGTGCCGGGCGCGGCCGGCACGTGGAAGGACCTCACCGACTCGGTGAACACCGCCTTCCGCAACCTGACGGCACAGGTGCGGGACATCGCGCAGGTGACGACGGCGGTCGCCAACGGTGACCTCTCGCAGACGGTCACCGTCGATGTCGCCGGTGAAATGCTGGAGTTGAAGAACACCGTCAACACGATGGTGGGTCAGCTGTCGTCGTTCGGCGCCGAAGTGACGCGCGTCGCACGGGAGATCGGGGTCGAGGGCGAGCTGGGCGGCCAGGCGGCGGTGCCCGGGGCGGCGGGGACGTGGAAGGACCTCACGGACTCCGTGAACACCGCCTTCCGCAACCTCACCGGGCAGGTGCGCAACATCGCCCAGGTGACGACCGCGGTGGCCAACGGTGACCTCTCGCAGAAGGTGACCGTCGATGTCTCCGGCGAGATGCTTCAGCTGAAGAACACCGTGAACACCATGGTGGATCAGCTGTCCTCGTTCGCCGACCAGGTCACGCGGATGGCCAGGGACGTGGGCACCGAGGGCCGGCTGGGCGGTCAGGCCCGGGTGGACGGCGTCAGCGGCACCTGGAAGGAACTGACCGACTCCGTCAACTTCATGGCGGGGAACCTGACTTCACAGGTGCGGCAGATCGCCCAGGTCACGACGGCGGTCGCCCGTGGTGACCTCTCGCAGAAGATCGACGTGGACGCGCGCGGCGAGATCCTGGAGCTGAAGAACACCATCAACACGATGGTCGACCAGCTCTCCGCCTTCGCCGAGCAGGTCACCCGGGTCGCCCGGGAGGTCGGTACGGACGGCCGGCTGGGCGGTCAGGCGCAGGTACCGGGCGTCGCGGGTGTCTGGCGCGATCTGACCGACTCCGTGAACGGTATGGCCGGCAACCTGACGGCCCAGGTCCGCAACATCGCGCAGGTCGCCACGGCGGTCGCCCGCGGTGACCTGTCGCAGAAGATCGACGTGGACGCCCGGGGCGAGATCCTGGAGCTCAAGAACACCCTGAACACCATGGTCGACCAGCTCTCCTCGTTCGCGGAGCAGGTCACCCGGGTCGCCCGCGAGGTGGGCACCGAGGGCATCCTCGGCGGCCAGGCCGAGGTACAGGGCGTCAGCGGTACCTGGAAGGACCTCACCCAGTCCGTCAACTTCATGGCGAACAACCTCACCTCGCAGGTGCGCAACATCGCCGAGGTGACGACCGCGGTGGCCCGTGGTGACCTCTCCAAGAAGATCACCGTCGATGCCAAGGGCGAGATCCTCGAACTGGTCACCACCGTCAACACGATGGTCGACCAGCTGTCGTCGTTCGCCGAGCAGGTGACCCGGGTGGCCCGAGAAGTGGGCACCGAGGGCCAGTTGGGCGGTCAGGCGCGGGTGCCGGGAGCCACCGGCATCTGGCTGGACCTCAGCGACAACGTGAACCTGATGGCAAACAACCTGACCATCCAGGTGCGGAACATCTCCCAGGTCTCGGCGGCAGTCGCCAACGGAGACCTCACCAAGAAGGTCACGGTCGAGGCGCGCGGCGAGGTCGCGCAGCTCGCCGACACGGTCAACACGATGGTCACGACGCTGTCGTCGTTCGCCGACGAGGTCACGCGAGTGGCCCGTGAGGTGGGCACCGACGGCATCCTGGGCGGTCAGGCCCGCGTCCCCGGCGTCGCCGGTACGTGGAAGGACCTCACCGAGTCCGTGAACTCGATGGCCAACAACCTGACCGGCCAGGTCCGCAACATCGCCATGGTCACCACCGCCATCGCCAAGGGTGATCTGACCAAGAAGATCGACATCGATGCGCGGGGCGAGATCCTCGCGCTGAAGACCACCATCAACACCATGGTCGACCAGCTGTCGTCCTTCGCGGAGCAGGTCACCAGAGTGGCCCGCGAGGTGGGGACGGAAGGCCAGCTGGGCGGGCAGGCGCAGGTGCGCGGCGTGGCCGGCACCTGGCGGGACCTGACCGAGTCGGTGAACGAGATGGCCGGGAACCTGACCCGTCAGGTGCGGGCCATCGCCGCGGTCGCCGCGGCGGTCACCCTCGGCGATCACAACGTCCGGATCGATGTGGACGCGGCCGGCGAGATCCTGGAGCTCCAGGACAACGTCAACACGATGATCTCCACGCTCCGGGAGACCACCCTCGCCAACGAGGAACAGGACTGGCTCAAGGGCAACCTGGCCCGGATCTCCGGTCTGATGCAGGGCCGCCGCGACCTCAAGGACGTCGCCACGCTCATCATGAGCGAGCTGTCGCCCGCGGTCTCCGCGCAGCACGGCGCGTTCTTCCTCGCCGCGCAGCCCGACAGCCAGGAGATCGGCGCGGACGGCGGCGAGGCCGGTGCGTACGAGCTGCGGCTGATGGGCTCGTACGGCTACGCCATGGGCGGGATGCCGACGACCTTCCGGCCGGGCGAGACGCTGATCGGCACGGCCGCGGAGGAGGGCCGCACGATCCTGGTCGAGAACGTCCCCTCCGGCTATCTCAAGATCGCCTCCGGGCTGGGTGAGGCGCCGCCGGCGAATGTGATCGTGCTGCCGGTGCTGTTCGAGGACAAGGTGCTCGGAGTGATCGAGCTGGCGTCCTTCCAGCCGTTCACCCAGATCCAGAAGGACTTCCTCAGCCAGATCGCCGAGATGATCGCGACCAGCGTCAACACCATCTCGGTGAACACCAAGACCGAGGTGCTGCTCAAGCAGTCGCAGGAGCTGACCGAGCAGCTCAAGGAGCGATCGGGCGAGCTGGAGAGCCGGCAGAAGGCGCTGGAGCTGTCCAACACGGAGCTGGAGGAGAAGGCCGAGCAGCTGCGCGCGCAGAACCGCGACATCGAGGTGAAGAACACCGAGATCGAGGAGGCGCGGCAGGTCCTGGAGGAGCGTGCCGAGCAGCTCGCGGTCTCGATGCGCTACAAGTCGGAGTTCCTGGCGAACATGTCGCACGAGCTGCGCACACCGCTCAACTCCCTGTTGATTCTGGCCAAATTGCTGGCCGATAACGCCGAGGGGAATCTCTCCCCGAAGCAGGTCGAATTCGCCGAAACCATCCATGGCGCCGGTTCCGACCTGCTCCAGCTGATCAACGACATTCTCGACCTGTCCAAGGTCGAGGCAGGCAAGATGGACGTCAGTCCGACGCGGATCGCGCTGGTCCAGCTCGTCGACTACGTGGAGGCCACGTTCCGGCCGCTCACCGCGGAGAAGGGACTCGATTTCTCCGTACGGGTCTCCCCGGAGCTGCCGGCGACGCTGCACACCGACGAGCAGCGGCTGCTCCAGGTGCTGCGCAATCTGCTGTCCAACGCGGTGAAGTTCACCGACAGCGGCGCCGTCGAGCTGGTGATCCGGCCGGCCGGCGCGGATGTCCCGGTGGCCATCCGGGAGCAGTTGCTGGAGCACGGTTCCCTGCGCGACCCGGACGCGGACATGATCGCCTTCTCGGTGACCGACACCGGGATCGGTATCGCCTCCAGCAAGATGCGGGTCATCTTCGAGGCGTTCAAGCAGGCGGACGGCACGACCAGCCGCAAGTACGGCGGCACGGGCCTGGGCCTGTCCATCAGCCGGGAGATCGCCCGGCTGCTGGGCGGCGAGATCCATGCCGCGAGTGAGCCGAACCGCGGCTCCACGTTCACCCTCTACCTGCCGCACAACCCGGGCGGGCTGCCGCCGCAGGGCTACCCGCAGCTGGTGGCCGGCGGCATCGCGATGGACGCGGAGGCGCGCGAGGTGGAGGTCGGCCGGCAGGAGGCCGAGGAGCAGCAGGAGCACGAGCAGGGCTCCAGCCTCAACCGGCGCCGCCGCCGGGCGATTCAGGGCACCCCGCGGCGCTTCGAGCTCTCCGGGCGGCAGCCGTCCCCGGCGCCGCAGCAGGCGCCACCGGCGCCGCCGCAGCCGGCTCCCCAGCAGCTCGCGGAGGAGCCCTGGCTCGGCAACGGCCAGGATCTGGTGGACCCGGCCTTCGAGGGCGGCTTCCACGGTGAGAAGGTGCTGATCGTGGATGACGACATCCGCAACGTCTTCGCCCTCACCAGCGTCCTGGAACAGCACGGGCTGTCGGTGCTCTACGCGGAGAACGGGCGCGAGGGGATCGAGGTCCTGGAGCAGCACGACGACATCGTGCTGGTCCTGATGGACATCATGATGCCGGAGATGGACGGCTATGCGACGACGGCGGCGATCCGCCGGATGCCGCAGTTCGCCGGACTGCCCATCATCGCGCTGACCGCGAAGGCGATGAAGGGCGACCGGGAGAAGAGCATCGACTCCGGAGCCTCCGACTACGTGACCAAGCCGGTGGATACCGATCATCTGTTGTCGGTCATGGAGCAATGGATGCGGGCGGAGTGACGGAGCGTCCAGTATGGAGGGGAAAGGGGATCATCGCGTGCTGACTCAGTGTTGCCGCGGACGTGTGGAGACGTGGGATTCGGGGAACCTTCTGGTCCCTGTCTGCGTTTCTGCAACGTGCACAGTGACATCGCGGTGACAGGGTGTGGCGACAGGCGGGGTGCAGCTACCATGACCGGCACAAGGACGGGCGGCATGACGGAGTCGTCCCCTGGGGCGGCGTCCGGTTCGATGCCGGGGCGAGGAGGACGGGCCATGGTGCAGAAGGCCAAGATCCTCCTGGTCGATGACCGGCCGGAGAATCTGCTGGCGCTGGAGGCGATCCTCTCTGCGCTCGATCAGACACTGGTGCGGGCATCGTCCGGGGAGGAAGCGCTCAAAGCACTGCTCACGGACGATTTCGCGGTGATTCTGCTCGATGTGCAGATGCCGGGGATGGACGGATTCGAGACCGCCGCGCACATCAAGCGGCGCGAGCGGACCCGGGACATCCCGATCATCTTCCTCACGGCCATCAACCACGGCCCGCATCACACCTTCCGCGGGTACGCGGCCGGCGCGGTGGACTACATCTCCAAGCCGTTCGACCCGTGGGTGCTGCGCGCCAAGGTCTCGGTGTTCGTCGAGCTGTACATGAAGAACTGCCAACTGCGGGAGCAGGCCTCCCTGCTGAGGCTTCAGCTGGAGGGCGGGCGGACGAGCGCCGACGAGGCGCGGGAGTCCGCGGGGCTGCTCGCCGAGCTCTCCGCGCGGCTGGCCGCGGTCGAGGAGCAGGCCGAGGCGCTGTCCAAGCAGCTGGACGAGACCGCGGACGCGGCGGCGGTCGCCACCGCGGCGCATCTGGAGCGCAAACTGACCGGACTGCGCAGGGCGCTGGACGCCCTGGAGCCGGGGTCAGGCAGCGTCGCGGGGTAACTGACGCCCCTTCATGAGACGAGCGCGCGACACGTTCGGGTGAAGCGCCGTGCGCTCGTGTCATGCCTGCGATCGCCTGTAATCTCGTCGCCATGGCCTCACGTACGTCCGGCAAGGGAACCCAGAGCACGGCGGGCCCCTCCAAGCAGCGCGCCGGACGGACCGCGGGCGGCGCCGCCAAGAAGACCGCCGCGAAGAAAGCCACCGCGAAGCCGCCGGCCAAGAAGGCGGCCGCGAAGAAGGCACCGGCAAGGAAGTCCGCCGCCAAGAAGGCCGCGCCCAAACCGGCGCCGTCACCCACCGGCGGGGTCTACCGTCTCGCCCGCGCCTGCTGGCTCGGGCTCGCGCACGGCATCGGGGCGATGTTCCGCGGCGTGGGCCGCGGCGCGAAGAACCTCGATCCGGCGCACCGCAAGGACGGGCTGGCGCTGCTGCTGCTCGGGCTGTCGCTGGTGATCGCGGCCGGCACCTGGTCGAACCTCAGCGGCCCGGTCGGCGACCTCGTCGAGCTGCTGGTGACCGGCGCGTTCGGCCGGCTCGATCTGGTCGTACCGATACTGCTGGGCGGCATCGCCGTACGCCTCATCCGGCACCCCGAGCAGCCGGAGGCCAACGGCCGGATCGTGATCGGGCTGTCCGCGCTGGTGGTCGGCGTCCTCGGGCAGGTCGCGATGGCCTGCGGCTCACCGGGCCGGGACAACGGCCTGGCCGCCATACAGGACGCCGGCGGCTACCTCGGGTGGGTCGCGTCCAAGCCGCTGATCTTCACCGTCGGACAGACCCTGGCGGTGGCGCTGCTGGCGCTGCTGACCCTCTTCGGGCTGCTGGTGGTCACCGCGACGCCGGTGAACGCCATCCCGCAGCGGCTGCGGGCGCTCGGCGTCAAGCTGGGCGTGGTGCATCCCGAGGTGGAGTACGACGAGGTCGAGGACTACGCGGAGGAGTGGCGCGAGCAGCCCGTACGCAAGCCGCGCCGCAGCGCCGCCGCACCGGCCGCGCAGGACCCGGATGCGATAGAGGAAGCGGCGCTGGCCAAGCGGCGCCGGCCGCGCCGGGCCTCCGCGCAGTCCGACCCGGACCGGCCGATGGACGCGGTGGACGTCGCCGCCGCGGCCGCCGCCGCGCTGGACGGCGCGGTGCTGCACGGCGTCCAGCCGTCACCGCTCGTCGCCGGCCTCAGCAGCAGCATCTCCGGGGAGCGGCGGGGCCGCGACGGCGAGGACACCGCGGGGGAGAGCGGCACGGTGCCGCCGGCCCGCGGCGCCGAGCCGGAGCCGTCCACGAATGAGCGCACCCCGGCCGTGCCGGACTTCACCAAGGCCGCGCCCGAGCCCTCGGGCGAGCTGCCGGCCCGCGCCGAGCAGCTCCAGCTGTCCGGCGACATCACCTACTCGCTGCCCTCGCTGGACCTGCTCTCCCGGGGCGGGCCCGGAAAGACCCGCAGCGCCGCGAACGACGCCATAGTGACCGCGCTGACCACGGTCTTCCAGGAGTTCAAGGTCGACGCCGCGGTCACCGGCTTCACCCGGGGCCCGACGGTCACCCGCTACGAGGTCGAGCTCGGCCCGGCCGTCAAGGTCGAGAAGATCACCGCCCTGGCCAAGAACATCGCCTACGCGGTGGCCAGCCCCGACGTCCGCATCATCAGCCCGATCCCCGGCAAGTCCGCGGTCGGCATCGAGATCCCCAACACCGACCGCGAGATGGTCAACCTCGGCGATGTGCTGCGGCTGGCCGACGCGGCGGGCGATGACCATCCGATGCTGGTGGCGCTCGGCAAGGACGTCGAGGGCGGCTACGTCATGGCCAACATGGCGAAGATGCCGCACGTCCTGGTGGCCGGTGCCACCGGCTCCGGCAAGTCCTCCTGCATCAACTGCCTGATCACCTCGGTGATGGTGCGGGCCACCCCGGAGGACGTCCGGATGGTGCTGGTCGACCCCAAGCGCGTCGAGCTGACCGCGTACGAGGGCATCCCGCATCTGATCACGCCGATCATCACCAACCCCAAGCGCGCCGCCGAGGCGCTTCAGTGGGTGGTGCGCGAGATGGACCTGCGCTACGACGATCTCGCCGCCTACGGCTTCCGGCACATCGACGACTTCAACGAGGCGGTCCGCAGCGGCAAGGTCAGCTCCCCCGAGGGCAGCGAGCGCGAGCTGGCGCCGTACCCGTATCTGCTGGTCATCGTGGACGAGCTGGCGGACCTGATGATGGTCGCGCCGCGGGACGTGGAGGACTCGATCGTCCGCATCACCCAGCTCGCCCGCGCGGCAGGCATCCACCTGGTGCTCGCCACCCAGCGCCCGTCCGTCGATGTGGTCACCGGCCTGATCAAGGCCAATGTGCCCTCCCGGCTCGCGTTCGCCACCTCCTCGCTCGCCGACAGCCGGGTCATCCTCGACCAGCCGGGCGCCGAGAAGCTGATCGGCAAGGGCGACGGGCTGTTCCTGCCGATGGGCGCCAACAAGCCGGTGCGCATGCAGGGCGCCTTCGTGACCGAGGAGGAGGTCGCGGCCGTCGTCCAGCACTGCAAGGACCAGATGGCGCCCGTCTTCCGCGAGGACGTCACCGTCGGCACGGCGAAGAAGAAGGAGATCGACGAGGACATCGGCGATGACCTCGATCTGCTATGTCAGGCCGCTGAGCTGGTGGTTTCCACTCAGTTCGGGTCGACGTCGATGCTCCAGCGCAAGCTGCGGGTGGGCTTCGCCAAGGCCGGCCGGCTGATGGACCTGATGGAGTCGCGGAACATCGTCGGGCCGAGCGAGGGTTCCAAGGCTCGTGACGTTCTTGTGAAGCCTGATGAACTGGACGGAGTGCTGGCGGTGATCCGGGGGGAGGCTACCGAGTAGCACAGACATCCGGGTCACTCGTAGGAAAGAAGAAAGCAACCGTTTCTGCTGCCGAGACGTCAAGTTGAGGGAGATGAGGGAACGATGCCGCACCATCCAGCCCGAGGGCATCGCCGACGGCGTTCCGATGGCGTACAAAGTCCGCTCTCCCGCTTGCCCGACCCTTTCGCTCCACCCCTAGACTGAACTTCCAGCAGGTGGCTACACGCTCGAAAGGCGCCTCCGTGTCCATCGGCAACTCCCCCGAAGCAGACCGGCCTTCCGTCGGTGCTGCCCTCCAGAAGGCCCGTATCGGAGCGGGACTGACCGTCGAAGAGGTCAGTACGACGACACGGGTGCGCATCCCTCTCGTGCACGCGATCGAGCAGGACGATTTCTCCCGCTGCGGCGGCGACGTCTACGCCCGGGGGCACATCCGGGCGCTCGCCCGTGCCGTATCCCTTGATTCCCGACCCCTGATCGACCGGTTCGACGCCGAGCACGGCGGCCGGCCCGCGCCGACCCCCGCCGCACCGCTCTACGAAGCCGAACGGATCCGCTCCGAGCCGCGCCGCCCCAATTGGACCGCGGCGATGGTCGCGGCGATCGTCGCCGTGGTCGGATTCGCGGGCTTCACGCTCTTCACGGGCGGCGACAAGAGCGACGGCGGCCAGGTCGCGGCCGGTGACGCCCATGCGAAGCCGGCGCCGGCGCCCACCCGCCATTCCTCCACCATCAGGCCGACCCTCAAGCCCGAGCCCTCCGACAGCGCCGTCGCCGGACTGCCGAAGGACAAGGTCACGATCAAGGTGACCGCCCGCGACGGCCAGAGCTGGATCTCCGCCAAGGACGCCAGCGGCAAGCTCCTGGAGGACGGTCTGCTCAAGCAGGGCGAATCCAAGACCATCACGGACAAGAAGCGGATCGACCTGGTCCTCGGTAACGCCGGAGCCGTGCAGCTGTACGTCAACGGCAAGGAGGTCAAGCAGGTCGGCGAGAAGGGCACCGTGGAGCGGCTCAGCTACACGCCGGGGGATCCCCAGGCGGGCTGAGTGCCCTTGTCAGGGGGCGTCCGCCGCCCGGCTCCGGGGCCCGGGACCGGCGGCGGAGACCTGCGCGCCGAGGGGGTGGCCGGGACAAAGTAGGCTGAGCCCTATGCCCGAACGCCGTACCGTCGCCCTTGTCACTCTTGGCTGCGCCCGTAACGAGGTGGACTCGGAGGAGCTCGCAGGCCGCCTGGCAGCGGACGGCTGGGAGCTCGTCGAGGAAGCCGCCGATGCCGATGTCGCCGTCGTCAACACCTGTGGTTTCGTCGAGGCCGCAAAGAAGGACTCCGTAGATGCCCTGCTGGAAGCCAACGATCTGAAGGATCATGGCAGAACCCAGGCCGTGGTGGCCGTCGGCTGCATGGCCGAGCGCTACGGCAAGGAACTCGCCGAGGCGCTGCCCGAGGCGGACGGAGTGCTCGGCTTCGACGACTACAGCGATATCTCCGGCCGGCTCCAGACCATCCTGAGCGGCGGAAACGTCGAGGCCCACACCCCGCGCGACCGCCGCAAGCTGCTGCCGATCAGCCCGGCCGAGCGCCAGGGCTCCACCGCGGTCGCGCTGCCCGGCCATGCCCAGTCCGGTACCGACGAGCCGGCCGCCCCGCCCGAGGACCTGCCGGAGGGCATCGCGCCGGCCTCCGGACCGCGGGCCCCGCTGCGCCGCCGGCTCGGCACCAGCCCGGTCGCCTCGGTGAAGCTGGCCTCCGGCTGCGACCGGCGCTGCTCGTTCTGCGCCATCCCGTCCTTCCGCGGCTCCTTCATCTCCCGCCGGCCCTCCGATGTGCTCGGGGAGACGCGCTGGCTGGCCGGGGAGGGCGTCAAGGAGATCATGCTGGTCTCCGAGAACAACACCTCCTACGGCAAGGACCTCGGCGACATCCGCCTGCTGGAGACGCTGCTGCCGGAGCTGGCTGCCGTCGACGGCATCGAGCGGATCCGGGTCAGCTACCTCCAGCCCGCGGAGCTGCGGCCCGGCCTGATCGACGTGCTCACCGGCACCGACAAGGTCGCGCCCTACTTCGATCTGTCCTTCCAGCACTCGGCGCCCGGTGTGCTGCGGGCGATGCGGCGCTTCGGCGGCACCGACAGCTTCCTGGAGCTGCTGGAGACGATCCGCACCAAGGCGCCGCAGGCCGGAGCCCGCTCCAACTTCATCGTGGGCTTCCCCGGCGAGAGCGAGAGCGACCTGGCGGAGCTGGAGCGCTTCATCACCGAGGCCCGGCTCGATGCCATCGGCGTCTTCGGCTACTCCGACGAGGACGGCACCGAGGCCGCCTCGTACGAGGACAAGGTCGACCCGGACGTGGTCGCCGAGCGGCTGGCGCGGGTCTCCCGGCTGGCAGAGGAGCTGACCGCGCAGCGCGCCGAGGAGCGGATCGGCGAGACGCTGCGGGTGCTGGTCGACCGGACCGACGACGAGGACGGTGTCGTCGGGCGGGCCGCGCACCAGGCCCCGGAGACCGATGGCGTCACCCTGCTGTCGACCGACCGGGAACTGGAGCCCGGTCGTATGGTCGAAGCAAAGGTGGTGGCGAGCGAGGGCGTGGACCTCGTCGCGGAGGTGCTGTCGGTGGAGGGCACAGGGTGTACCGAGGAGGCGGGCAGATGACCGGAGTCCCGGCATCCGCAGCGGGTGGCCCGCGCACGGCGCCGGTCGTCCGGCAGGCCGGGCTGTGGAACATCGCCAACGTCCTGACGATGCTGCGGCTGGTGCTGGTCCCGGCCTTCGTGCTGCTGCTGATGCACGACGACGGTACGGATCCGGTCTGGCGCGTCTTCGCCTGGGCCGCGTTCGCCGTCGCCATGATCACCGACGTGTTCGACGGGCATCTGGCGCGGGCGTACAACCTGGTCACCGACTTCGGCAAGATCGCCGACCCGATCGCGGACAAGGCGATCATGGGTGCCGCGCTGATCTGTCTGTCGGTGCTGGGTGATCTGCCCTGGTGGGTGACCGGCGTGATCCTCTTCCGGGAGCTCGGCATCACGCTGATGCGGTTCTGGGTGATCAAGCACGGTGTCATTCCGGCCAGTCGCGGCGGCAAAATCAAGACATTGGCGCAGGGCACCGCGGTCGGGATGTACGTCCTGGTGCTCACGGGTCCGCTGGCCACCTTCCGCTGGTGGGTGATGGCGGTGGCGGTGGCGCTGACCGTCGTCACCGGGCTCGACTACGTTCGGCAGGCCGTGGTGCTGCGCCGGGCCGGGCTGGCCCGGGAGCGGGCCGTGCGCGCCGAGCGGGACGCGGCGCGGTGAACGGGCCGGGTTCTGCCGCCGCCGGGGCGCTGGAGATGCTCGCCGGGCGGGGACAGAGCCTGGCTGTGGCCGAATCACTGACCGGCGGCCTGGTGGCGGGCGCGCTGACCGCCGTCCCGGGGGCCTCGCGGGTGGTCCGGGGCTCGGTCACCGCGTATGCGACCGAGGTCAAGCGGGACGTGCTGGGCGTGGACGGCGCCCTGCTGGCCGCGCGCGGTGCCGTGGACGGCGAGGTCGCCCGGCAGATGGCGAGCGGTGCGCGGCGGGTGCTGGGCGCCGACTGGGGCCTGGCCACCACGGGTGTGGCCGGCCCCGATCCGCAGGACGGGCATCCGGTGGGCACCGTTTTCGTGGCGGTGCAGGGACCGGACGGTGCCGGAGCGGTGCGCAGGCTGTCGCTGGCGGGGGATCGTGACCGGATTCGCCAGGACACCATTCGCGCCGTGCTCGCACTGTTGTTGAGCGAACTGACAGAAAATATGCGGGCACAGGATACGGAACAACACGGGGGGAATGGATGTTTGCAGCCCTGAGTGAACACGTACTTGCGCCCGGCACTGGTACCGCCCGAGGCGGTACGGTGGGGCGAGAAGGATCCGGATCCGAGGTCCGAGGAGGGAGCCAGCGATGATTCTGCTTCGTCGCCTGCTGGGTGACGTGCTGCGCCGACAGCGTCAGCGCCAGGGCCGAACCCTGCGCGAGGTCTCTTCCTCCGCCCGGGTATCGCTCGGCTATTTGTCCGAGGTGGAGAGGGGGCAGAAGGAGGCTTCCTCCGAGCTGCTCTCGTCGATCTGTGACGCACTGGATGTGCGGATGTCCGAGCTCATGCGGGAGGTCAGCGATGAGCTGGCGCTCGCCGAGCTGGCAGCGTCCGCGGCCGCCAGCGACCCGGTGCCCGCACCGGTGCGGCCGAAGCTCAATTCGGTGTCCGTCACGTCCCTGGCCGGTGTGCCGGAGGACCGCGTGACCATCAAGTCCCCGGCCGACGTCGTGGATGTCGTCGCGGCCTGACACCCCTGTTCGTACGCATCGAAGCCCTGGTAGGCGCAGCCTGCCGGGGCTTTGTGCTGCCCGTACGGGGGCGGGGGTGCGCGGCGCATCGGGGCCCCGGCGGGCGCTCGGCCGGACCGTCCGGGCAGCTCGGAACGGGCGATTCATTTATACGATGGCCGAACCGGATAAATCGCCCGAACAGGAGTATCTGGATGTCTGTCGTCAAGAGCACACTGTCCGACGGGGACCGCGGCATCGTCGGGAACGCCCTCCAGGGAGCCCTCGTCGACCTGGTGGATCTCTCCCTCGTCGCGAAGCAGGTGCACTGGAACGTCATCGGTCCGCGCTTCCGCTCCGTACATCTCCAGCTCGACGAGGTCGTCGCCAGTGGACGGCAGCACGCCGACACGGTGGCCGAGCGGGCGGCGGCGATCGGGGTGTCCCCGGACGGGCGGGCGGTCACCGTCGCCAAGACCAGCGGCATCGCCGAGGTCACGGACGGCTGGATCAAGGACGGCGACGTGGTGCGGGCGATGGTGGAGGCGCTGAGCGCGGTCATCGGCCGGATGCGCGAGCGGATCCTCGCCACCGCGGAGGCGGACCCGGTCAGCCAGGACATCCTCATCGGGCTGACCGCCGACCTGGAGAAGCACCACTGGATGTTCCAGGCCGAGGCCCAGTGACGGACGGCGGCGGGCGCTGAGGCCGCGGGCTCTCGGGTGTGCCTGACGGGGTCGGCGGCGTCCAGGGACGTTCCGGGGCTTGCGGGGCCGGCTGCGCGCCGGAAATGCCCCGGTGCGCCCTCCCGCCGGGCGGCGGGGCCCGTCTAGCGTCGGCCGGAGGAGGCAGCCATGGGGTGGCGTGACTTCGCGGCCCGCGGACCGGTTGGACGGCGTCCGCGTTCCGTGCCGGGGCGCCGGATATCCGCGGCCGTCGTCCTCTCCGGGGTCGTCGCCGGGGGGCTGTGGTGGTGGGCCGCGGTCCGGCTGGTGGTGTGGCCGCAGTCGGCGGGGGTGGTCGAGGGGGCCGTGCTGGTGGGCGGCTGGGGGCTCAGTCTGCTGCCGGTGCACTGCGTGCCGCGGGCGAACCGGAAGGACGGTCTCTGTCATCGCGCCATGGCGCGGGCGGCCCGGCGGGTACGGGAGCGGCGGGGGGCGGTCACCAGGGCATGGCGACGCCGCCGTTCGGGCGGAGGACCTGGCCGGTCATGAAGGACGAGGCGTCCGATGCCAGGTGCAGCACGGTGTGGGCGACGTCTTCCGGCTCTCCCACCCTCCCCAGGGGCGACATCCGGATCATCGGGCCCTCCGCCTGCTGCTGCGCCTCCGCGGTGTGGCGGTCGGTCATCGCCGTACGGATCCAGCCCGGGGCGACGGCATTGACGCGGATGCCGTGCCGGCCGATCTCGGTGGCCAGGGTCTTGGTGAGCTGGACGACGGCGGCCTTGGCGGCGCCGTAGGAGAGCAGGCCGGGGGCGCCGGTGTCGATCGCGCCGGAGGCCATGTTCACGAGGGAGCCCCGGGTGCCGGTGGCGATCATGGCGCGGGCGGCCTCCTGGCAGCCGTACAGCACGCCTTTGAAGTTGGTGTTCCAGACCCGGTCCAGATCCGCGTCCTCGGTCTCCAGGACGGGGGCGGAGTGCATGATTCCGGCGATATTCGCCATGACGTCGAGGCGGCCGGTGGCGCTGCGGGCCGCGTCGACGACGGCGGCGACCTGGTCGCGCCGGGTGACATCGAGCTGATGGGCGTGTGCGGAGCCCGCTGCCGCGGTGATGGCCGCGGTGGTCGCCTGCGCGCCCTGTGCGTCGAGGTCGGCGCAGTGGACGGTGGCTCCGGCGTCGGCGAGGAGGGTGGCGGTGGCGCGGCCGATGCCGCTCGCCGCGCCCGTGACGAGCGCGGTGCGGCCCGTGAGGTCGTACGCCGTGAGAGGCATGGGACGAGGGTAGGGAGGGATCTGACGGGGCGTCAATTGGCGTGCGTGGGTCCTCCGGGCCGGCCGGTGGGGTGGCTGCCCCGTGGGTCCGGCTGGCAGGTGGGGCACCAGTAGGTGACGCGTTCCTCGGCGGCGGGGTCCTGGTCGGCGGTGCGGATACCGGCGCCGCAGCGCAGGCAGGGGCGGCCGGCCCGGCCGTAGACCCACAGTCGTCGGTCGGGGCGGGCGCTGGGCGTGGTGATACGGGCGGGGCGTCGCTTGTTGACCTCGAGGAGCTTCTTGGCGAGCGTGGGCACGCGTTCCGGCCGGGGGAGCGCTCCCATGGGGAGCCAGGGCGAGGCGTGCAGCAGGAAGCACAGCTCGCATTTGTAGACATTGCCGATGCCGGCGAGATTGCGCTGGTCGAGCAGGGCCTCGCCGAGCGGGCGCTCCGGGGTGGCGAGCAGGCGGCGCAGGGCTTCGGCGGGGTCCCAGTCCGGGCCGAGGAGATCGGGTCCGAGATGGCCGACGACCCGGGGCTCGTCGGCGGTGCGCAGCAGATCGAGCACGGGGAGGCGGTAGCCGACGGCGGTGTGGTCCGCGGTGCCGAGGATCGCTCTGATCTGGTGGGCGGGGCCGCCGTGCCAGCGCTCGGCCGGGGCGTAGATCTGCCATGCACCGTCCATCCGCAGATGGGAGTGGAGGGTCAGACCGCCCTCGAAGCGGGTGAGGAGGTGCTTGCCGCGGGGGAGGACGCCCAGCACCCCGCGGCCGGTCAGATCCACCGTCGCCAGCCGGGGCACGCGCAGATCGCAGCGGGTCAGCGGGCCGCCGGTCAGCGCGTCGTGGAGCCGCTGGGCCAAGCGCCAGACGGTGTCACCTTCGGGCATGCCACCATCATGCCGGGAGCCGGGAGCCGGGAGCCGGGAGCCGGGAGCCGGGAGCCGGGAGCCGGGAGCCGGGAGCCGGGAGCCGGGAGCCGGGAGCCGGGAGCCGGGAGCCCTCGGCCCGTGGGGCGGGCGCGGAGCAGAGCGCCGTTGTGGTCAGCCGCGCAGGCGCAGGCCCCGGGGAGTGGGGTGGAAGCCGGCGGTCTCCAGGGTGACGGCGTACGGGGAGGTGAGGGCCGCGGTGCCGTTGATGCGTTCGGTGGTGATGGTGCCCAGGGCGCCGGCGCGGGCGGCATCCGTGAGGGCCTCGACGGCCAGCTGGAGGCGGGGGTCCGTGGCGGCCCGGTCCGGTGCGGGGCCGAGCGGCCAGATGAGCAGGGTCTTGCCGCCGCGCTCCATGTAGAGCGTCAGCTCGCCGTCGACGAGGACCACCAGGGAGCCCGCCTTGCGGCCGGGTTTGTGGGTCGAGCCCTCGGGCGGCTCGGGCCAGGACAGTGCGGCACCGTAGGCGTTCGCGGGGTCGGCGGCGGCCAGGACCACGGCGCGCTGCGGGCCGCCCCGCCGGGACGATGCCGGGCCGCTCTCCGGCAGCGCGGCATCGGCGGTGCGCTCCCGCTGGGTGCTGACCGCGCGCAGCCGGTCCACCGCCCCGTCCATCGCGAACTGGGCAGCGCCCAGCCCCTCCACCACATAGCCGCGACGGGCCTGACCGGACTCCTCGAAGGCGGCCAGTACCCGGTAAGCGGCGGAGAACCCGCCCTCGACCCCTTCGGCGGCGACCGCGCCCCGGGTGACGACGCCGTGCCGGTCCAGGAGCGCACGGGCCAGGGCATGGGCGCGGTGGGTGGGGTCCGGCTCGGTGGTGGGCAGCAGCGACCAGCGGCCACCCACTGTCGGCGGGCCGGAGCGGGAGGCGGTGGGCCGGCCGCCGCGGCCCGCGGCCGCGGTCAGCGAGCCGTACCGGCCCCGGGGGACGGCGCGGCGGGCGCGATGGGCGGTCGATCCTGCCGTACGGCCCGAGCCGAGGAGGGCGCGCAGCGGGGCGAGGGTGTCGTTGGTCAGCCGGCCCGACCAGGCAAGGTCCCACAGCGCGTCGGCCAGCTGCGGATCGGTGGCGTCCGGGTGGGTGGTGGCGCGGACCTGGTCGGCGAGCTGGCGGAAGAACAGCCCGTAACCGGGGGCGAGGGCGGTCAGCAACGACTCGTGCAGCGCGGTCAGTTCCAGCGGGAGCGGCGGCGGGAGCAGCAGCGGGGCGGAGTCGGCGAGATGCAGCGAGAGCCAGCCGTCCTTGCCGGGGAGCGCACCGGCGCCGGCCCACAACACCTCACCGGTGGCGGTGAGTTCGTCCAGCAGTGCGGGGGTGTAGCCGCCGACACGGGACGGCAGCACCAGCTTTTCCAGGGCGGAGGCGGGCACCGGGGCGCCCTGGAGCTGCTCGATGGCGCGCACCAGGCCGTCGATGCCGCGCAGGCTGTGCGCGGCGCCGCCGAGGGGTGCGGACACACCGCCGGCCGCTGCCGGGCGCGGTGCGCCGACGTGCTGCCACTGAGGGAGGAAGGCGGCGAGCGCGGCGGGCGGCACCGGCTCCAGCTCCTCGCGCAGCGCGGCGAGCGAGCGGCGGCGCAGCCTGCGCAGCACCTGGGCGTCACACCACTCCTGGCCGATGCCCGCGGGGTGGAACTCGCCCTGGACCACCCGGCCGGCGGCGGCGAGCCGCTGGAGCGCCCCGTCGGTGACGGCCGTCCCGAGGCCGAAGCGGGCGGCGGCCTGCTCGGAGGTGAACGGGCCGTGGGTGCGGGCGTAACGGGACAGCAGATCGCCGAGCGGGTCCTTGACCGGTTCGGTGAACGACTCCGGGACACCGACCGGCAGCGCCGTGCCCAGCGCGTCACGGAGCCGGCCGGCGTCCTCGACGGCGGCCCAGTGGTCGGCGCCGGCGATCCGTACGGAGAGGGCCCGGCGGGCGGCGGCAAGCTCCCGGGGCCAGGCCGGATCCGCGCCGCGCTCGGCCAGCTCGGCATCGGTCAGCGGCCCCAGCAGCCGCAGGACGTCGGCGACGCCCTCGACGTCCTTGACCCGCCGGTCGTCCGTACGCCACTGGAGCTCGCGCTCCAGCTCGGCCAGCACCTCGGCGTCCAGCAGCTCGCGCAGCTCGGCCTGGCCGAGCAGTTCGGCGAGCAGCCGGGAGTCCAGGGAGAGGGCGGCGGCGCGGCGCTCGGCGAGCGGGGAGTCGCCCTCGTACAGGAACTGGGCGACGTAGCCGAACAGCAGCGAGCGGGCGAACGGGGAGGGCTCGGGGGTGGTGACCTCCACCAGGCGGACCCGGCGGGACTCGATGTCCCCCATCAGCTCCGTCAGGCCCGGGACATCGAAGACGTCCTGGAGGCATTCGCGGACGGCTTCCAGCACGATCGGGAAGGAGCCGAACTCGCTCGCCACCTGGAGGAGCTGGGCGGCCCGCTGGCGCTGCTGCCACAGCGGGGTGCGCTTGCCGGGGCTGCGCCGCGGCAGCAGCAGGGCGCGGGCGGCGCATTCCCGGAACCGGGAGGCGAACAGCGCGGAGCCGCCGACCTGGTCCGTGACGAGCTGATCGACCTCGCCCTGGTCGAAGGCGACATCGGCGGCGCCCACGGGGGACTGCTCGGGGTCGTACTCCGCGCCGTGGCCGGGCGGTCCGGCGGACGGGTCGAAACCGCTGTCGCCGTCGAGGAGATCGAGGCCCATCAGATCGGCGTCGGGCAGCCGCAGCACGATGCCGTCGTCGGCGTGCATCACCTGGGCGTCCATGCCGTGGCGCTCGGCGAGGCGGGCGCCGAGGGCCAGCGCCCAGGGGGCGTGCACCTGCGCGCCGAACGGGGAGTGGATGACCACCCGCCAGTCGCCGAGCTCGTCGCGGAACCGCTCCACGACGATCGTGCGGTCATCGGGGACATGGCCGCAGGCCTGCTTCTGCTCGGCGAGGTAGCTCAGCACATTGGACACCGCCCAGTCGTCCAGCCCGGCGGCGGACAGCCGGGCCCCGGCGTCCTCCGGCGCGAGCGAGCCGATCTCGCGGAGGAACGCGCCGAGCGCGCGGCCCAGTTCCAGGGGGCGGCCCAGCTGGTCGCCCTTCCAGAAGGGCAGCCGCCCCGGCATCCCGGGGGCGGGAGTGACCAGCACCCGGTCGCGGGTGATGTCCTCGATGCGCCAGGACGTCGTGCCGAGTGTGAAGACATCGCCGACGCGGGACTCGTAGACCATCTCCTCGTCGAGCTCTCCGACGCGGCGCCCGCCGCCGCCCTTGCCGGAGTCGCCGCCCGCCAGGAACACCCCGAACAGGCCGCGGTCGGGGATGGTGCCCCCTGAGGTGACGGCCAGCCGCTGGGCCCCGGGGCGGCCCGTGACCGTCTGTGCGACGCGGTCCCACACCATGCGCGGCCGCAGCTCGGCGAAGGCGTCGGAGGGATAGCGGCCGGCGAGCATGTCCAGCACGGCCGTGAACGCCGACTCGGGAAGCGCGGCGAACGGGGCGGCCCGCCGGACCAGGGTCAGCAGCTCCTCGACGTCCCAGGTGTCCATCGCGGTCATGGCGACGAGCTGCTGGGCGAGCACGTCCAGCGGATTGGCCGGCACCCGCAGCGCCTCGATGGCGCCGGAGCGCATCCGCTCGGTGACCACGGCGGCCTGCACCAGATCGCCGCGGTACTTGGGGAAGACGATGCCCGTCGAGACCGCGCCGACCTGATGCCCGGCCCGCCCGACGCGCTGGAGACCGGAGGCGACCGAAGGCGGCGACTCCACCTGGACGACCAGATCGACCGCGCCCATGTCGATGCCCAGCTCCAGACTGGAGGTGGCGACCACGGCCGGCAGCCGGCCCGCCTTCAAGTCCTCCTCCACCTGGGAGCGTTGCTCCTTGGACACGGAACCGTGGTGGGCGCGGGCCAGCAGCGCCGGCGCCCCCTTGGCGGCACCGGCCTCGGCCATCAGCTCCGCGGGGGAGTGGTGTTCCGGCAGGGCCTCGCCGGTGGCCCGCTCGTAGGCGATCTCGTTGAGGCGGTTGCACAGCCGCTCCGCCAGACGGCGGGAGTTGGCGAAGACGATCGTGGAGCGATGGGCCTGGACGAGATCGGCGATCTTCTCCTCGACCTGCGGCCAGATGGACGGCTTCTCACCGGTGTCGCCCTCCTGGACGGGCGAGCCGCCCAGCTCACCCATGTCCTCCACCGGGACGACCACCGAGAGATCGAAACGCTTCCCGGACGGCGGCTGGACGATCTCCACCCGGCGCCGCGGCGACAGATAGCGGGCCACCTCCTCGACCGGGCGGACCGTCGCCGACAGCCCGATCCGTCGCGCCGGACGGGCCAGGAGTTCGTCCAGCCGCTCCAGGGACAGCGCCAGATGCGCCCCGCGCTTCGTGCCGGCCACGGCATGGACCTCGTCCAGGATCACCGTCTCGACGCCCGCCAGTGCCTCCCGGGCCGAGGACGTCAGCATCAGGAACAGCGACTCGGGGGTCGTGATGAGGATGTCCGGCGGGCGGTTGGCGATCGACCGGCGCTCGGCGGGCGGGGTGTCCCCGGAGCGGATGCCGACCGTGATGTCCGGCTCCGGCAGCCCGAGGCGGACCGACTCCTGGCGGATGCCCGTCAGGGGACTGCGCAGATTGCGCTCAACATCTACGGCCAGCGCCTTCAGCGGGGAGACGTACAACACCCGGCAGCGCTTCTTCGGCTCGGCGGGCGGCGGACTGCTCGCCAGCGCGTCCAGCGACGCGAGGAAGGCGGCGAGCGTCTTGCCCGAACCCGTCGGCGCCACCACGAGGACGTCGGAGCCCGCGCCGATCGCCCGCCAGGCGCCCTCCTGCGCGGCCGTGGGCGCGCTGAACGCCCCGGCGAACCAACCGCGGGTCGCGGGGGAGAACGTCTCGAACGCTGCCTCGGCCATGTCCCCCATCGTGCACCGGACCACTGACAACGCGGACCCGCGCGCCGCGCCCACCCCAGCCGACCGGGCCTTTTCCGGCCGTCCACGCCTCGGACGGGCGGGCCGGCGGCCGTCCGGCGGACGCAGAATGGCGGCATGGTCATGGTCAGCGGGGAGAGCGCGGCCGACGGCGGGCCCGGCGCGGCGGCCGTGCCACGGGCGCGCGGCGAGTGGGCGCGCCACTGGCGCTACGACGGGCTGCCCGGCCTCGACCTGCTGCGCGCCCGCTACGTCCGGCACTCCTTCCCCCGGCACGCGCACGACGGCTATGTGGTCTGCGCGGTGACCTCCGGCATCGAGGAGGTCGGGCTCCGGCAGGGCACCGTCCGGGCCGGCCACGGCGGCATCATCATGATCAACCCGGAGGTCGCGCACACCGCGCGGGCGGGCGCACCCGAGGGCTGGACCTACGCCACGCTCTACCCGTCCTACGAGCTCGTCGCCGAGATCGCCGAGGAGACCACGGCGCTGCGCGGCACCCCGGGCTTCGACCGGACGACCGCTGAGGAGCCACAGCTCGGCCGCATGATCACCGAGATCCACCGGGCCGCCGAGACCGGGAACGCCCTGGCCGCCGACAGCCTGCTGCGGACCGTCGTCGCCCTCCTGCTGCGCCGGTACGGAGGCCCGCTCCCGGCGCGTACACCCCACACCGCGGGCGCCCGGACCGCCGCCCGCGCCCGGACCGTCCTGGAGGAGCGGATGGCCGACCCGCCCTCCCTGGAGCGGCTGGCGCAGGAGCTCGGTACCAGCCCGTTCGCGCTGCTGCGGGCCTTCAAGAGCGCGTACGGCATGCCGCCGCACACCTGGCTCACCGACGCCCGGGTGCGCCGGGCCCGCAGGCTCCTGGAGACGGGCCGCACACCCGCCGATACGGCCGTCGCCGTCGGCTTCACCGACCAGCCGCATCTGAACCGGCACTTCACCCGGATCGTCGGCGTACCGCCCGGCGCGTACCGGAGGGAGCGGCCGGCCCAGCGGCGGGCGGTACGAGCGGAGGGGCTCTGAGCGCGCGGTCGGGCGGCGCCCGCGCCGGGCGCAAGAACGTACAAGACCTGCGACAGTCCCGGAACCTAAGGTCCGGGACGTGCCAGAACAGACAGAGATACGCACCACGGAGCCGGCCGCGCCACCGCCGCCGGCACCGCCCGCGACCTCCGACGCCACCGTCATCAGGGACGCGCTCGGCGTCGGCATCGCCGTCGGCCTCTCCGGATTCGCCTTCGGCGTGACCTCGGCCGGCGTCGGGCTCAGCCTCTTGCAGACCTGTGCGCTCAGCCTGCTGGTGTTCACAGGGGCCTCACAGTTCGCCCTGGTCGGCGCGCTGGCGGCGGGCGGCAACCCGCTCACCGCCGCGGCCGGCGCGTTCTTCCTGGGCGCCCGCAACGCCTTCTACGGGCTGCGGCTGTCCGCCGTCCTCGGGTACCGGGCCACGGTCAAGCCGTTCGCCGCCCACTGGGTCATCGACGAAACCTCGGCCGTCACCCTGGCCCAGCCCGACCGGCGCAGCGCCCGGCTCGGCTTCACCGTCACCGGGCTGACCCTCTACGTCCTGTGGAACCTCACCACCCTCGCCGGTGCCCTGGGCGCCGAGGCGCTCGGCGACACCGAGGCCTGGGGCCTGGACGCGGCCGGCCCCGCGGTCTTCCTGGCGCTGCTGGCGCCGATGCTCAAGGACACCGTGGAGCGGGTCGCGGCCGGTCTCGCCGTGGTGCTGGTCATGGTGACGCTGCCGCTGCTGCCCACCGGTGTACCGGTGCTGGTCGCGGCGCTCGCCGCACCCGCCGTCCTCGTCGTCCAGGGGCGCCGCGGGCGGGGGACGGCGCAGGGGCCGGGCGCCGACCGGGCCGACGACCAGGGCCCGCCCGCGCGCCCGGAGGGAACCCCCGCGAGCCGCCCCGCCACCGAGGAGGACCGGGCATGAACGTCTGGATCGCCATCGCCGTCACCGCCGTCGGCTGCTACCTGGTCAAGTACCTCGGCCTGGCGGCGCCCGCCGGCCTCCTGGAACGCCCGCTGGTCAAACGGCTGGCCGCGCTGCTGCCGGTGGCCCTGCTGGCCGCGCTCACCGCCCAGCAGACCTTCAGCGACGGCCGGCACCTGATGCTCGACGCCAAGGCCGCGGGGGTGGCCGCCGCGGCCGTCGCGCTCCTCCTGCGGGCGCCGTTCCTCCTGGTCATCGGCGTCGCCGTGGTGGTCACCGCAGGGGTGCGGGCCCTGGGAGGGTGAGCGCTGCGGGACGCCCCCTAGGTGTGTTGTCCCGGGACGTTGGTGACAGGCGACATGCACCGTGGTGGTGCTTGAACGGGTGAGGGCCTTCTGGGATTGGTGTGGATTGCGACATCTCCACCGGTTCTCAGGAGGCCCTCGTGTCCCACCGTAATGCCCCGCTGACCCCAACCGGCAGGCTGCGTCTGGCCCGGTGCGTCGTTGACGACGGCTGGCCGCTTCGCCGGGCCGCGGAACGCTTCCAGGTCAGCCACACCACCGCTGCCCGCTGGGCCGGCCGTTACCGACTGCACGGCCCAGCGGGCATGGACGACCGCTCCAGCCGCCCCCACCACCAGCCACGACGCACCTCCCCAGCCGTCGAGGAGCACGTTCTGCGGATGCGGCATGAACACCGCATCGGCCCACTGCGACTCGCAGGCCGCGCCGGCATCGCAGCCTCCACCGCCCACCGCATCCTCCAGCGCCACCACACACCACCCCTGGCCACGCTGGACCGGGCCACCGGCGAACCCGTCCGCCGCTACGAGCGCTCCCGCCCCGGCGAACTGGTCCACATCGACGTCAAAAAGCTCGGCCGCATCCCCGACGGCGGCGGCCACAAAGCCCTCGGCAGGGCCGCCTCCAGCCCGAACAAGGACCGCCGCAACGGCGCCGGATACGCCTACCTGCACACCGCACTCGACGACCACTCCCGCCTCGCCTACACCGAAGACCTGCCCGACGAGACAGCCCCGACCTGCGCCGCCTTCCTGACCCGCGCCACGGCATGGTTCGCCGGACAAGGCGTCTTCACCGAACGCGTGCTGACCGACAACGCCTGGGCCTACACCAAGAACACCTGGCGCCAGACCTGCCGTGACCTGGGCATCAGCCCCCGCTGGACGCGGCCCTGGCGACCCCAGACGAACGGCAAGGTCGAGCGCTTCCACCGCACCCTGCTCGACGAATGGGCCTACCACCGGCCCTACACCTCAGACGCCGAGCGCCAAGCAGCGTTTCCCAACTGGCTGGACTGGTACAACTACCACCGACCCCACACCGGAATCAGCGGCCACACCCCAGCCAGCCGCGTCACCAACCTGTCCGGACAACACACCTAGGTCCTGTCGTCAAACTCCCGTCGTCTGCCCGGAGGGCAGGTCCCGCGGCGTCTGGTGCGTGCGCTCGCAAGGCGGAGGGTCGTCCTCGTAGTGGGCCTACGTGGACGATCCCGACAACGCAGCGAGCGTGCGTGCCAGACGCCGCGGGGCAGGCGGGAGTTTGACGACAGGGCCTAGAGGGGACGCCCGTACGCCCGGAGGGTGAGCAGCGCCCTGAGAGTCACCATCGGACGGCTCTCCAGCGCCGTCCCGGGTGCCCACACCCGCCAGTTCAGCGGCCAGCCGCCGTCCTCCTCCTGGAGCGCGACGAGGTGATCCAGTGCCCGTTCCATCTCCTCGTCGGTGAACCAGTCGCGGGCCAGCGAGCCGGGCGCGGGCGCGAAGTCGTAGGCGAGGTGGTGCTCCCCGGGGGCGTACCCCGGTGCCACCGGGACGTCCGTGGCCTGCTCCGGGTCCAGCAGCACCAGGCGCCGGTCCCGTACGAGCCGGCCGAGCCGCTGCGCCGCCGCGGCGGCCCGCGGCCGGTCCGGGGCGCCGTCCAGGAAGGCCACCGCCGCCTCGACCTCGTACGGGTGGGTGTCCTCCATCGACTCCACGGCCGCCCAGCAGTAGTCCGTGGCCCGGAACAGCCAGGCGTGCCACACCTCGTTCCGGTGCAGGACCCCCACCACGGGGCCGGTGGCCAGGAGAGCGCTCGGCGGATCGTCGACCACCGGGATCCAGGGCGCGGACGGATAGCCGCGCAGCGAAGGGTGCAGCGCGGGCAGCGCGCCCTCCGGGGTGGAGATCTTCGTCAGATAGCGGCAGATCCGCTCCACCTGGCGGCCGTCGCACCGCCCGATCAGATCGAGGACCTTCAGGGCGTGCGCGGTGTGCAGCGGCTGGCTGACCGGGCCGCGAAGGTCGGGCTCCAGGGCGTGGCCGAAGCCGTCGTCGTCGTTGCGGTACGCGGCGAGCGCGGTCTCCACGGGGTCGGCCCCGCCGCCGAGGAAGTGGTACTCGAAGAGCCGCTGCTCAAGTACCCGGGCGGTCAGCCAGACGAATCGCTCGGCTCGCGCCAGAGGAGTCGAAGGTGAGCTTACGTTTTCGGCCATGGGCTGACCGTAGGGCCGTTTCCTCCTGGTGGCACCGGCTCGCGATCGCTGCCCTCCCAGGGCGGGATACTGAAGGCATGCGGTTGACGGTCTTCTGGCAGCGGATGGCGGATCACTTCGGTGCGGCGTATGCCGACTCCTTCGCGCGCGATCATGTGATGTCCGGCCTCGGCGGCCGGACCGTGCACGAGGCACTGGACGCGGGGTGGAGCGCCAAGGAGGTGTGGCGGGTGGTCTGCTCGGTCATGGAGGTGCCGTCCGACAAACGCTGAACGGGCCCGTCGCAGGGCTCTGACCTGGCCGGAAGAGGGCCCGGGGGCCGGGCGGCGAGGGCCGGGGCACGGCCCAGGACCGGGAATGTCATGACCGTACGCGACACTTGGCTCCGTGCCCGAGTCAGAAGAGATCCCCAGCAACGACGTCCCACGCCCCGAGGACCGGTCCGATGCGCGGATGCCGCGCTGGCTGCCGCGCGCCATGGTGCTCGCGCTCGCCCTGGTGGCCTGCTTCCAGCTCGCCACCTGGGGATTCCACCAGCTGATCACGCTGCTGCTGAACGTGCTGATCGCGTTCTTCCTCGCGCTGGCCGTCGAACCGGCCGTCGACTGGATGGCGGCCCGGGGCATGCGGCGCGGGCTGGCCACCGGTCTGGTCTTCGTGGGCATCCTCGTCGCCGCGGCCGGATTCTTCGCGCTCCTGGGCTCCATGCTCGCCGGCCAGATAGCCAACATGGTCGAGGAGTTCCCGCAGTACCTGGACTCTGTGATCAGCTGGATCAACAACACCCTGCACACCCACCTCTCGCGGGTCCAGGTGCAGAACAACCTGCTCAAGTCGGACTGGCTCCAGAAGTACGTCACGGACAGCGCCAACAATGTGCTGGCCGTCTCCGCGACGGTGCTGGGCAGTCTGTTCAACCTGCTGACGGTGGCGCTGTTCTCGTTCTACTTCGCCGCCGACGGGCCCCGGCTGCGCCGCGCGCTGTGCTCCGTGCTGCCGCCGCACCGCCAGGCGGAGGTGCTGCGCGCCTGGGAGATCGCGGTCGCCAAGACCGGCGGCTATCTCTACTCGCGCGGCCTGATGGCGCTGATCTCCGGCATCGCGCACTACGTGCTGCTGGAGTTCCTGGGGGTCCCGTACGCCCCGGCACTGGGCATGTGGGTGGGCCTGGTCTCCCAGTTCATCCCGACCATAGGGACCTATCTCGCGGGCGCCCTGCCGGTCCTGATCGCGTTCACCGTCGACCCCTGGTACGCCCTGTGGGTCTTCGGCTTCGTCGTGACCTACCAGCAGTTCGAGAACTACCTCCTCCAGCCGCGGATCACCGCCAAGACGGTGGACATCCATCCCGCCGTCGCCTTCGGCTCGGTCGTCGCCGGCACGGCCCTGATGGGCGCGGTGGGCGCGCTGATCTCGATCCCGGCGACGGCGACCCTGCAAGCCTTCCTCGGCGCGTATGTGAAGCGGTACGAGGTCACCGACGACCCGCGGGTCCACGGCAGACGCGAGCGCGGGGTCCGGGCCCTGGCCCGTATGCGGCGGAATCTGCACGACGCGCAGCCGCCGGCTCCGCTGGAGGACCGGAAGGCGGGCGGCACCCCGGCCGAGGGCCAGGACGCGGGCTGACGGAGGGCGCACCATCGGAGGGGCGGGGCGGCCTCGCGCGGGCGGTCCCCCACCGACGACGCGTGGGTGAGGCTGCTTGACACCAAAATCGAACATCCATTCTCATGGGAGTTCCGGCCGCTGTCCTCGGGGTTTTCGCGAGAGTTATCCACAGGCCGGAGCCGGGTCCGGGCGCATTGTCAGTGGCAGGCGTTAGCGTCATGGACGTGAAGCGATCGACTCAAGCAAATCGGGTGGAACCCATGGCAGGCACCGACCGCGAGAAGGCGCTGGACGCCGCACTCGCACAGATTGAACGGCAATTCGGCAAGGGCGCCGTGATGCGCATGGGGGAGCGGCCGAACGAACCCATCGAGGTCATCCCCACCGGCTCCACCGCGCTTGATGTCGCGCTCGGGGTCGGCGGTATCCCCCGCGGCCGCGTGGTCGAGGTCTACGGCCCGGAGTCCTCCGGTAAGACGACCCTGACCCTGCACGCCGTCGCGAACGCCCAGAAGGCCGGCGGCTCCGTCGCGTTCATCGACGCCGAGCACGCGCTCGACCCGGAGTACGCCAAGAAGCTCGGCGTGGACACCGACTCCCTGATCCTGTCCCAGCCGGACAACGGCGAGCAGGCACTGGAGATCACGGACATGCTGGTCCGCTCCGGTGCGCTCGACCTCATCGTGATCGACTCCGTCGCCGCCCTGGTGCCGCGGGCCGAGATCGAGGGCGAGATGGGCGACTCCCACGTCGGCCTCCAGGCCCGGCTGATGAGCCAGGCGCTGCGCAAGATCACCAGCGCGCTCAACCAGTCCAAGACCACCGCGATCTTCATCAACCAGCTCCGCGAGAAGATCGGCGTGATGTTCGGCTCGCCGGAGACCACGACCGGTGGCCGTGCGCTGAAGTTCTATGCCTCGGTGCGTCTCGACATCCGCCGCATCGAAACCCTCAAGGACGGCACGGACGCGGTCGGCAACCGCACCCGCGTCAAGGTCGTCAAGAACAAGGTCTCCCCGCCCTTCAAGCAGGCCGAGTTCGACATCCTCTACGGCCAGGGCATCAGCCGCGAGGGCGGCCTGATCGACATGGGCGTGGAGCACGGCTTCATCCGCAAGTCCGGCGCTTGGTACACCTACGAGGGCGACCAGCTCGGCCAGGGCAAGGAGAACGCCCGCAACTTCCTCAAGGACAACCCGGATCTCGCCAACGAGATCGAGAAGAAGATCAAGGAGAAGCTCGGCATCGGCGTGCAGCCGCAGGCCCCGGCGGCGGAGCCCGGCACGGACGCCGCGGTGGCGGCGGCCGAACCGGCTGCGGCTCCGGCACCGGCGGCCAAGGGCGCCAAGGGCTCCAAGGCCACCGCGGCCAAGAGCTAGCCCGCCATGACGCGGCGAACGGAATGGCCGGGCAGCGAGGACGAGATCGACAGCGCTGCCGGCGACGCCGAGACCCGTAGCGGGCGCAGGGGCCGTCATGGCCGTGAGGACAGCGGTGGCCCCTCCTCGTCGAGGGCCGAGTCGGGGCCACCGCGTACGCCCGAGGAGCAGGCGCGGGCCATCTGCCTGCGCCTGCTCACCGGGAATCCGCGTACGCGCAAGCAGCTCGCGGACGCCCTGCACCAGCGGGGCATCCCCGAGGAGGCCGCGGACGAGGTGCTGTCCCGCTTCGAGGACGTCGGGCTGATCGACGACGCGGCCTTCGCCGACGCCTGGGTGGAGTCCCGCCACCATGGGCGCGGCCTGGCCCGGCGCGCCCTGGCCCGCGAACTGCGCACCAAGGGAGTGGACTCCGCCCTCATCGATGTGGCCGTCGGCCGCCTCGACTCCGAGCAGGAGGAGTCCACCGCCCGCGAGCTGGTCGACCGCAAACTGCGGGCCACCAGAGGCCTGGACCGCGAAAAGCGCCTCCGCCGCCTGGCCGGAATGCTGGCCCGCAAGGGATACCCGGAGGGCCTCGCCCTCCGCGTCGTCAAACAGGCGCTGGAGGAGGAAGGCGAGGATCCGGATCTTCTGGAGCAGCACGGCTTGCTGGACATATGAGGGGCGGCGGTCGGGGGCACCGTAGCCGTCAGTGAATCCGGCGGGCCGGTGACCGGGCGGCCGCGCACCGGGCCCGGCGGAGCACTGGGTCCGGGGGCGCCGACCTCAAGGACAACTGACTGAGGGCAGCGGCGACTTCGTCGCGACGGAGGCGACGGACGCGGCGAGGGCGCGGGTGCAGACACAAGCGCGGACGCAGGCCCGGGGGCCGAACCTCACCCCCACCGAAGCCTCTCAGCCCCCCACCCCCAACCCCGCCCCCCGCCAAGCCTGAAATCCCCCTGCCAGATCGGTGGCCCGGTGCAGCCCCAGTTGGCGTAGGGAGACGGCGGCGAGGCTGGATGCGTAGCCCTCGTTGCAGATGACGACGATCGGCAGGTCGTGGTGTGTTGCTTCCGGGGCGCGGTGTGCGCCTGTCGGGTCGAGTCGCCATTCCAGTTCGTTGCGCTCGACGATCAGGGCGCCGGGGATGGTGCCGTCGCGCTCCCGCAGCTCCGCGTAGCGGATGTCCACGAGCAGTCCGCCCGCCTCCCGGAGGGCGGCGGCCTCCTGCGGGTCCACCCGGTGCCCCAGTTGGCGCCGGGCCTGCGCCAGCAGGGCGTCGACCGCGCTCATGCCCACTCCTCCGGCTGCTCGACCGCTTCGAGCCGCAGCACCGGCCCGGTGCGGCTGTAGCGGCGCATCAGCGGCAGCGGCGGATAGTAGGCGTGCACCGATACCGCGTGGGTGTCCGCGGAGAGGTTGAGCACCTGGTGCACATGGTGCGGGCCGAACGCCCGCCCGTGCCCGTCGCGGAGCCGGCGCTCCCGGTCCACGTCGTCGGCGAGTTCCAGGGTCTTCCAGCCCTCGGTGGGCAGCGCGGCGGCGAGCGACTGTTCCGTCAGCTCACCCGCGGCCGCCGCGAAGGCGCCGCGCGAGCCGCCGTGGTCGTGCCAGCCGGTGCCGGTGCCGGGCGGCCAGCCGATCAGCCAGGCCTCGCTGCCGCCCGGCCCGTCCAGCCGGAGCCAGGTACGGCCTTCGGGATCGAGCGGGAGCGAAGCGACCAGGGCCCGGTCGGTGGCGGCCCGGCGGGCGAAGCCGAGGAGTTCGGTGGCGCTGGGCCCGCTGTCCTTGCCGAGGGCAGGCGGGCGCGCAGGGGTGTGTACGTCGGGCACGGAAACCGTCCTGAGTGATCGCGAAGAGGCGCGGCTGCCGGTCGGAGGCGGGCGGCCGCGCGGGGAAGGAAGATGCGGATCAGCAGGACGGACGACACATGCAGCCCGCGTAGCGGACCAGGTCGAGATGGACCCTCCGCCAGAATCGCGAGCTGTGATCAGTCATTCTCGGAGTGAAGCACGGTGCTTCCCACAGGGTCAACCGTGGAAGAGTCCTCCTCTCCGGCCGCGTCGCCCCCGGGTGCAGCGGCTTCCCGGCCGGACCCGGTCACCGGCCCGTGTGCCCCGCCCCGTACCGCGTTCGCGCACGCGGCCATCTCGGCCGGGCGGACGCCGGACAGCGCGGTGACCAGATGGCCGTCCGGCCGCACGAGCAGCACGGTGTGCGCGGACGCACCCGGATAGGCCTCGGTGACCAGGATCTCGGCGTCCATCGGCAACGCGTCGACCGCTTCGGCCAGTCGGGGCATCAGGCCGGCCGACTGCCAGTGCCGGCGGTCCCAGACGCCGGTGCCGGGTGCCACCAGCACCACCAGCAGTCCGAGCCCGAGCCGGTCGCGCAGCCGCACCACCGACCCGTCCGACGCGGTCACCGCCACATCCGTGACCGGCGCGCCGGGCGGTGTCTCGACGAGCGGGCCGCCGGTGTGCCCGTCGGGCGGTCCCAGCGGGGTGCGGGCATAGACGGGCGGTGCGCCGAGCGGGCCGCGGCCCAGGTGGCCGTCGGTCAGCAGGGTGCTGCGGCCGCGTGCCGCGCCGGGAAGGACGGTGCGCCAGCGGGCCGAGCGGCCGTCGCGCAGCAGCGGCAGCGCCTGGTCCGCGGCGCGCAGCCGGGCCGCGACCGCGCCCCGGCGCTCGGCCTGGTAGCTGTCGAGCAGTACGTCGGACGCGCCGTGATGCCAGGCCAGGCCCAGTTTCCAGGCGAGGTTCTCGGCGTCCCGCAGCCCCTCGTCCAGGCCCTGGGTGCCGAGCGCGCCCAGCAGATGTGCGGCGTCCCCGGCGAGGAAGGCCCGGCCCTGCCGCCAGTCCCGGGCCAGCCGGTGGTGGACGGTGTGCACACCGGTGTCGAGGAGTTCGTACGGCGGGACCAGCCGGCCGTGGCCGCGCCCCCGGGGGAGCGCGGTGTCGCCCTCGGCGCCGGTCTCGTCGGCGGGGCCAGACGGTGACTCGCTGGTCCAGCCGGCCAGTGAGTCCCGGATCCGGGCGACCAGGGCGTCCGGGGTGACCAGTTCGCGCCCGGGCGGCAGCAGCCAGTCCAGCCGCCAGACATGCCCGGCCAGCGGGCGGGCGGAGACCTCGTTGCCCGGTCCGCCGCCCTGCCGGGGCGGCGAGCGGTGCAGCAGCGCCTCGCCGGGCCAGGGGAGCTCGCAGCGCAGCGCGGCCACCGCATGCCGTTCGACGGCCGTACGGCCCGGGAAGCGGATGTCCAGCAGCTTGCGGACAGTCGACCGGGGCCCGTCGCAGCCGATGAGGTAACTCCCGCGCCACCACGTGCCGTTGGGGCCGCGGGTGTGGGCGCTGATGCCGTGCTCGTCCTGTTCGAGGTCGGCGAGCCGGCTGCCGGTGACGATCTCGGCGAGCTTCTCTTGGGCGAGTGCGGTGCGCAGGGCGCGGGTGAGTGCGTGCTGCGGGAGGTGGAGCGGGGATGCGGTGGCGGGGGCGGCCGCGCCGTCCGGGGGCCGCGGGGCGAAGGCGACGCGCTCCCGCAGGCGCCGGCGGCGCATCGTGCGCCATGCGGTCCAGTGGGCGCCGGCGCTCTCCAGGGTGTCGGCGCAGCCGAGCCGGGCGACGAAGGCGGCGGTGTCCGGGCGGAGCACGACGCTGCGGGCGGGCCGGGTCTCCTCCTGGCCGGTGGTCTCGTCGAGGACGACGGTCGGGACGCCGAGGCGGGCGAGGGCGAGCGAGAGGGAGAGGCCGACCGGGCCGGCCCCGACGACGATCACCGGGTCCACGGCGCAGCTCCCCGGGGCCGCTGGTACGTACGGGACATGCGGGAACTGGCAGTTGGAGCCCGGTGCGTGATCACACAGCGTATGCAACCCACTGCGACCGCTCGCGTCAAGTGACGGAGGCGGTGGCGAGGGTGCCACCGCCTCCGGACGGATCGATATCGGCCGCGGGCGGCCCGCGGTGTGTCAGTCCTTCGTGGCGGCCGGGCCGTCGGGCGCCGCGTCGGAGACCTCCATCGCGTCGGTGGCCGTGACCGGCTCGCCGGCCGTGGCGACACCGATGCCCGTCTTGGCCCGCCGGCCGCGCTGCTCGATCCAGTTGGCGAGGGCGGACAGCGCCAGGCACATCGCGACATAGATGGCGCCGGTGACGATGATGAACGGCACGTAGGTGTCGTTGCCGTTGACGATGATGTTGGTGCTCATCTGGCGGGCGGTGAAGAGCAGTTCCTCGAAGGTGATGATGTAGCCGAGGGAGGTGTCCTTCAGGGTCACCACGAGCTGGCTGATGATCGTCGGCAGCATCGCCCGCACGGCCTGCGGGATCAGCACCGTCGTCATGACCTGCGTCTTGCTCATGCCCAGGGCGTACGCGGCCTCGCGCTGTCCCGTGGGCACGGAGTTGATGCCGGCCCGCAGCACCTCGGCCTGGACCGAGCCGTTGTAGACGGTGAGGCCGATGACCAGTGCCCAGAACTGCGGCTGGTTCCCGGCCAGGCCGAGGCTCTCCCGGTTGCTGAGGAGGAGCACCCACAGGGCGTAGATGGTGATCAGCAGCGGCACGGCGCGGAACAGCTCGATGAACCCGGTCGCCACCCAGCGGACCGGCCGGTGGTCGGAGAGCCGCGCCACCGCGAGCAGCACGCCCAGCACCAGCGACAGCACCGCCGCGACCGCGAAGACCTGGAGGGTCGTCAGCAGACCGTCGCGGATGTTGGTCCGCACACCGGCGTTGTTGAAGATGTTCCACACCTCGGGCGCGAGCTGGCCCTGAGTGTTCAGCCGCAGCACGACGAAGACGATCAGCGCCAGTACCGCGAGCGAGCCGACCACGGAGTAGACGAGGTTGCGGGTCCTCGCCTTCGGTCCTGGTACGTCGTAGAGAACGCTGGCGCCGCTCATGCCCTTACCTCGCTTTGTTCCGCCGCGCCTGCGCGTGGCACCCACGTCGTGCTGATCCGCCCCTCGCGCCCGCTCATCGGGCCACCCCCATACGGCGCTCCAGCAGCCGGAAGACGGCGCTGATGGCGAAGGTGATGATGAGGTAGGCGAGCGCGGTCCACAGGAAGATCCAGGCGATCGCGTAACCCTTGTCGTTGAGCAGCTTGGAGAGGTTGAACAGCTCGCCGTAGCCGAACGCTCCGGCGATCGCGGAGTTCTTCGTCAGCGCGATGAAGATGCTGCTCAGCGGGGGCAGGACGGTGCGCGTGGCCTGCGGGAGCACGATCTGGCCCAGCGTCTGGGAGAACGTCATACCGAGGCTGCGCGCGGCCTCCGCCTGTCCCAGCGGCACGGTGTTGATGCCGGACCGCACCGCCTCGCACACGAAGGAGGAGGTGTAGAACCCGAGCGCCAGTGAGGCGAGCACGTAGGGGCTCGCCCCCTGGAAGAGGACCTGCGGTACGACGAAGAAGGCGACGAGGAAGAGCAGCGTCAGCGGTGTGTTGCGCAGCACCGTGACCCAGGCCGTCCCGAAGGCGCGCAGCGGCGGAATCGGGGAGACCCGGAAACCGGCTATGAGCACGCCGAGTACCAGCGCGAGCAGGGCGCTGGACGCGGTGATCGCCAGGGTTCCGAGGAATCCGTCCCGGAACTGGGGCAGATAATCGAGGAGTACGTTCATGGGGTCTCCGCGGTAGCGGTCATCGGGTCGACGGCGGGAAGTGAGTCAGCGGCGGGCGAAGACACCGTGCGCCCCGCACACCCGCCGCGGCGGGCGTACGGGGCGGCACGGTTCGGTGGGTTCGCCGGCGCCTCAGTCGCGGGGCAGCGGCGTCTCCGGGGCGACGAACTTCGACCCGGACTTGCCGAGCGTGCCGTCGTACGCCTTCTTGTAGTCGCCGTTCTTGATGTGGGCCTCCAGCGCGTCGGTGATCGCGTTGCGCAGGGCCTTGTCGTCCTTGTTCATGCCGACGCCGTAAGGCTCCTTGGTGAAGGACTTGCCGACGACCCGGAGCTTCTCGGGGCGCTGGGCGGCGTAGCCCTTGAGGATCGCGTCGTCGGTGGTGACCGCGTCGACCTGGCCGTCCAGCAGGTTCTTCACACAGTCCGAGTACTTGGACTGCTCGCTGGTGTCGGCGCCGTACTTCTTCTTCTTGATCTCCTGGAGCGGAGTGGAGCCGACGATCGAGCAGACCTTCTTGCCCTTGAGGGTGTCCGGTCCGGTGATGGCCTTGTCGTCCTTGCGCACCAGGAGGTCCGCGCCGGCGGTGTAGTACGGGCCCGCGAAGCCGACCTGCTTCTTGCGCTCGTCGTTGATCGTGTAGGTACCGACGTAGTAGTCGACCTGCCCGTTGGAGATGGTGGTCTCACGGACGTTGGAGTCGATCGTCTTGAACTCGATCTGCTTCTCCGAGAAGCCGAGGTCGGCGGCGACCATCTTGGCGATCTCGATGTCGAAGCCGGAGTACTTGCCGGTGGTGTCCTTGAAGCCCAGGAACGGCTGGTCGGCCTTGACGCCGATGACGATCTTCTTGGCCTTCTGTGCCTTCTTCAGCACCGGCGAGTCGATCTTGGGCGCCGAGGCGACCTTGTACTTGCCGCTGAAGACATCGCCGCCGGCCGGCTTGTCGCCCGCCGCGCCCGAGTCGCCGCCACAGGCGGTCGCCGTCGCCGCCAGCGCGAGCACCACCGCACCGGCCGCAGCCGTCTTACGAATCCTCATGGTGAACATCCTTTGGTTCAACAAGCGTTGGCAATGATGGTGGCCCAACTGCGGGCTCAGTGGTGAAGGATCTTCGACAGGAAGTCCTTGGCGCGGTCGCTGCGCGGGTTGTTGAAGAACTGGTTCGGCTCGGCCTCTTCGATGATCCGGCCGTCCGCCATGAAGACGACCCGGTTCGCCGCGGAGCGCGCGAACCCCATCTCATGGGTGACGACGACCATCGTCATGCCGTCCCGGGCGAGCTGCTGCATGACGTCCAGCACCTCGTTGATCATTTCCGGGTCGAGCGCGGAGGTCGGCTCGTCGAACAGCATCACCTTGGGGTCCATCGCCAGCGCACGGGCGATCGCCACCCGCTGCTGCTGACCGCCGGAGAGCTGCGCGGGGTACTTGTCCGCCTGAGTGCCGACACCGACCCGGTCGAGCAGGGCGCGGGCCTTCTTGGCGGCTGCCGCCTTGTCCGTCTTGCGGACCTTGGTCTGGCCCAGCATCACGTTCTCGAGCACGGTCTTGTGCGCGAAAAGGTTGAAGGACTGGAAGACCATGCCCACGTCGGCGCGCAGCCGGGCCAGTTCGCGGCCCTCCTGCGGCAGTGGCTTCCCGTCGATCGCGATGCTGCCGCTGTCGATGGTCTCCAGGCGGTTGATCGTGCGGCAGAGCGTCGACTTGCCGGAGCCCGAGGGCCCGATCACGACGACGACCTCGCCGCGGTTGATCGTCAGGTCGATGTCCTGGAGCACGTGCAGCGCGCCGAAGTGCTTGTTCACGTTGTCCAGCACGACCAGCTGGTCCGCTGCCGGCGCGGGACCGTCGGCGTTCTTGGTCACCGATACTTCGCTCATCGGCGTGTGGCTCCGTCCTCCTCGATTGGGGAGGACCCTAGTAACGCCCCGCGACCAGCGTCATTACATCTGAGGGGAACTTGAGCATAACGATCCGGCCGCGACGGGACCCCGGGCGCACGGCGCGGCGTCCGCGGTGGACACGACGCCATGGTGGTGTCCCCGGCGTACCGGCTGGGTAACGGATGGCGGCGCAGAGGTGGCCACCTCTTGACGCATGGGCCTCCCATCGCCGTAGATGCCCTGTGGCCTGTACGCATGCACCCGGAAGGAGGCCAGATGAGACTGCTGCTCGTCGAGGATGACGATCATGTGGCCGCGGCCCTGTCCGCGGTGCTCGCCAAGCACGGCCTGGCCGTCGTGCACGCGCGCAACGGCGAGGACGCGCTCAAGGCCCTGCTGCCCGACGAGGGGGAGCGGTTCGCGGTGGTGCTGCTCGACCTCGGGCTGCCCGACCAGGACGGTTTCGAGGTGTGCGGCCGGATCCGCAAGCTCTGCGCCATCCCCGTCATCATGGTCACCGCGCGCTCCGATGTGCGCTCGCGCATCCACGGGCTCAACCTCGGCGCGGACGACTATGTCGTCAAGCCGTACGACACCGGTGAGCTGCTGGCCCGTATCCACGCGGTGAGCCGGCGCAACGCTCCCGGCGGCGGTGAGCAGCCCGCCGAGGAGAGTACCGCCGACGAGGCGCTGCGCCTGGGCGCGGTCACCGTCGAACTCTCCACCCGCCAGGTGGCGGTGGACGGCGCCGCGGTTCCGCTCACCCGCAAGGAGTTCGACCTGCTCGCGCTGCTCGCCCAGCGCCCCGGGGTGGTCTTCCGCCGGGAGCAGATCATCAGCGAGGTGTGGCGCACGAGCTGGGAGGGCACCGGCCGGACCCTGGAGGTGCATATCGCCTCACTCCGCGCCAAACTGCGCATGCCCGCGCTGATCGAGACGGTGCGCGGGGTCGGCTACCGCCTGGTCGTCCCGGCCGCCGGCCCGGGGGTGCGGACATCTGCCGCCCCGGCCTCCTGAAGGCCGCCGCGACCACGTGCGCACCCGACTCCTCCCCCTCCTCATCGTCCTCATGGCCGGTGTCCTGCTCGCGCTCGGCATCCCGCTCGGCGTCATCACGGCCGGGGTGGAGCAGCAGCGGGTGGTCGTCGACCGGATCGACGACGCCGCCCGCTTCGCCTCCCTCGCCCAGTTCGTCACCGCCCGCCCCGACGCGGACGAAGGGAACAAGACCCCGGAGGAGGACGAGCGGCGCGCCACCCTCCGTACCGAGCTCGCGCGCTACTACGACCTCTACGGCATACGTGCCGGTGTCTTCTACCGCGATCGCACCCCCATGGCCGCCGCCCCCGTCGGCCTGCCGGTACCCCAGGACGGCGAGGCCGCACGAGCCTTCAGTGAGGCGCTGGCCGGCCGCCGCAGCCATGACCCGCACCAGGTCTGGCCCTGGGACGACAAGGGCCGCATCCCGGTCGCCTCACCGGTGATCCGCGACGGCGACGTGGTCGCCGTCGTGATGACCGATTCGCCCACGGGGCAGCTGCGCTCGCACGTCCTGCGCGGCTGGCTGCTGATCGCGGCCGGCGAGTGCGCGGCCATGCTCGTCGCTGTCGCCGCGGCCTTCCGCCTCACGGGCTGGGTGCTGCGGCCCGTACGGGTCCTGGACGCGGCCAGCCACGACATCGCCACCGGCCGGATGAACGCCCGGGTCGCCGCCACCGCGGGCCCGCCCGAACTGCGGCGGCTGGCCCGCTCGTTCAACGAGATGGCCGACAACGTCGAGGACGTCCTGGAGCAGCAGCGCGCCTTTGTCGCCGACGCGTCCCACCAGTTGCGCAATCCGCTGGCCGCGCTGCTGCTGCGGATCGAGCTGCTGGCCCTCGAACTCCCCGACGGCAACGCGGAGATCGCCGCGGTGCGCACCGAGGGCAAGCGCCTGGCCCGGGTCCTGGACGGTCTGCTCGACCTCGCCCTCGCCGAACACACCGCCGCCGACCTCCAGCTCACCGATGTCGCGGCGCTGGCCGCCGAGCGCGTCGACTCCTGGCATCCGCTGGCCGACGACAGGGGCGTCGGCCTCACCTATGAGGGGCAGAGCGCCGTCACCGGCTGGGCCGACCCGGTGGCCCTCTCCAGCGCCCTGGACGCCGTGATCGACAACGCCCTGAAGTTCACCCCGGAGGGCCGTCCGGTCACCGTCGGCGTCGCACCGGACGGCGAGCGTGTCCACGTCACCGTCGCCGACCGGGGCCCCGGCCTCACCGACGACGAGCTCTCCCGGGTCGGCGACCGCTTCTGGCGCAGCGGCCGTCACCAGAACGTCTCCGGGTCGGGACTCGGCCTGTCGATCACCCGCGCGCTGCTCACCGCGGGCGGCGCCACCATCACCTACGCCCCGCATCCGCCGCACGGGCTGAAGGTCACTGTGACCGTGCCGCGCAGCGCGCCGTAAGGGGAGCCGGTGCGGAGGAGCCGACGGCCCCGCGGACTGTGCTACCGTCGATGACGTTGCAGTTGTGGTACCCATGAACTATGTGCGCGCCCGGAGGCTGGATGCCCCGGGCGTTCCTTGTTTTCCCGGACCTGTTCCGGTGTGGGGCAATCATCTCGGCGACAAGGAGGCCGTGCAGTACGGTCTCCCGTTTGCCCCATGAAGGAGAAAAACATGGCTTCCGGCACCGTCAAGTGGTTCAACTCGGAAAAGGGCTTCGGCTTCATCGAGCAGGACGGCGGCGGCCCCGACGTCTTCGCCCACTACTCGAACATCAACGCGCAGGGCTTCCGTGAGCTCCTCGAGGGCCAGAAGGTCACCTTCGACGTGACCCAGGGCCCCAAGGGCCCGCAGGCGGAGAACATCGCCGCTGCCTGACGCACCGCGTCCCGTGAGCGGGGCCCGCACCGGTACGCCCGGTGCGGGCCCCGCTCCGTTGGCGGACCGCCCCCTGGACCGACCCCGGGGCGGACGCCTCAGGGCTTCTGCGACACGTAATAGCGCCGGGCCCCGGCGTGCAGCTCCAGCGGGTCGGTGAACACCGCCGTCCGCAGATCCACCTTCTGCGCGGCATGCACCTGGCGGCCGATCCAGTCCCGGCTGTCGATGACGGTCCGGGTGATGCCCTCGGTCAGCGCGGCGTCCTCGCGGTCCGTCGTCACCAGCAGATTCGCCACCGCGATCGTCTTCACCGCCTGCCCGCCCTGAGCCTTCGGGTAGGCGTCGGCGGGCATCACCGCGGCGCGGTAGTAGCGGGTGCGCTCGCCCTGCCGGTGCAGCGCCTCGCTCAGATCCCCGAGCTGGACCAGCCGCACCGGGAAGCGCTGCGCCAGCCGCTGCACCGCCGTCGTCGGCAGCCCGCCGGACCAGAAGAAGGCGTCCAGCTTGTGCTGCTCCAGCAGCTGCGGCATCCGGTCGATACCGACCCGCACCGGCTCGATGTCCCTGGCGAAGTCCAGCCCGGCCGCCTCCAGCAGCCGCCGGGTGAGCAGCTGGACGCCGGAGCCGTCGGCCCCGACCCCGACCCGCAGCCGCCGCAGATCCTTCGTCGAGCGCACCGCGGAGCCCTTCGGCACCACCAGCTGCGCGTAGTCGTCGTACAGCCGGGCACAGGCCCGCAGCCGGTCCGCGCCCGGCTCACCCCTGATCTTGTACGTGGCGACCGCGTCCGCCGTCGCGATGCTGTACTCCGCGCGTCCGGCGACCAGCTGCCGCAGATTGTCGATCGAGCCCTCGCTGCGGGCCAGCCGAAGATCCACATCCGGCAGATCATGGGCCAGATCCTGCTTCAGCAGCTCCCCGTAGCGCGCGTAGACGCCGGTCGGGACGCCCGTCGCCAGCGTCACCCGGCCCCCGGGAGCGGGTGTACCGCCGGTCGACATCAGCCACCACAGCCCCAGCCCGAGGGCGACCAGTGCCGCGATCGCCGCCTGGAAGGCCCGGCGACCGGCGCGGGGGAGTGCGGTGAACATGAGCGGGATCCTGCCAGGACCGCGGCCGGAAAGGGAGGGGTGGGGCCCGGTCCCATGAGGTCACCGGTGCCGGGACCGGCACTCCCGACTGCCGGCGCGGCACGGTCCGCCGCCCTCGGGGGCCGGGAACGGACGGGTGTCACGGCCCGGCTACCCGACCGCGCTTGCACCCGCAACAGCAGTTGTTACGGTGGCGAAGTGGCGCCCGATACGCTCCGGCGGCAGCGGGCAGCCCCCTCCCCACCTGGACTCAGCGGGGACCTGGCACGTCCCCCACCGCGCGCCCGGTGGCGCGCACGCCAAGAGAATCCCTCGACCCTCAGCGCACCGGCGCCGGTGCCCCCACACGACGGCCCTTTGATGCGCCGGTGCGGGAAGCGACACCTCATGAAACCGCCCACCGCACTGCGGCCCGACACCCGTGCCCGGTCCGAGGCCGTCCGCCCACCCCCCGTCGCCGCCGATGCCGGGCTGCTCCTCCTGCGGCTGACCGTGGGACTGATCCTGGCCGGCCACGGCGCCCAGAAGCTCTTCGGACTCTTCGGCGGCCGGGGGCTCGACATGACCGCCAAGGGCTTCGAATCGCTCGGCTACCGGCCCGGCACCTTCTTCGCCGGCCTCGCCGGAACCTCGGAAGTCCTCGGCGGCCTCGGCCTCGCCCTGGGACTGCTCACCCCCCTGGCAGCCGCCGCACTCATCGGCGTGATGATCAACGCCGTCGTCATCGGGGCGCCCAAGGGACTCTGGGCGGAGACCGGCGGTTTCGAATATCCGCTGACCATCGCCGTCGTCGCACTGACCATCGCGGCCACCGGGCCCGGCCGCTACGCCCTCGACCGGCCCTTCCGCTGGGGGCACGGCGGCTGGCGCAGCGCGGCCTTCGCCCTGGGAGCCGGCGGCCTCGGCGCCGCCCTCGTACTGGCCCTCTGAGCGGACCTCCGGGCCTTCCCGCGCCCGGCACCGGATGATCCCGGCCGGGCCTCCGGCGTCAGGAGGTACTTCCGGCACCGCCTACCCTTGTGGCATGAGCAGCAGTGACCGGAGCCAGGCAGTGGGCGTCAACAAGAGTTACGAGATCCGCACCTACGGGTGCCAGATGAACGTCCACGACTCCGAGCGGTTGTCCGGCCTGCTGGAAGAGGCCGGATACGTGCCCGCGCCCAAGGACGGCGACGGCGCCGATGTCGTGGTCTTCAACACCTGCGCGGTGCGGGAGAACGCCGACAACCGGCTCTACGGCAACCTCGGTCAGCTCGCCCCGAAGAAGGCCGCGCGGCCCGGGATGCAGATCGCCGTGGGCGGCTGCCTCGCCCAGAAGGACCGCGACACCATCGTCAAGAAGGCCCCCTGGGTCGACGTGGTCTTCGGGACCCACAACATCGGCAAGCTGCCGGTGCTGCTGGAGCGCGCCCGTGTCCAGGAAGAGGCGCAGGTCGAGATCGCCGAATCGCTGGAGGCGTTCCCCTCGACCCTGCCCACCCGGCGGGAGAGCGCCTACGCGGCGTGGGTCTCCATCTCCGTGGGCTGCAACAACACCTGCACCTTCTGCATCGTGCCCGCGCTGCGCGGCAAGGAGAAGGACCGCCGGCCCGGCGACATCCTGGCCGAGATCGAGGCACTGGTCTCCGAGGGCGTCAGCGAGATCACCCTGCTCGGCCAGAACGTCAACGCCTACGGCTCCGACATCGGCGACCGCGAGGCCTTCAGCAAGCTGCTGCGCGCCTGCGGCACGATCGAGGGCCTGGAGCGGGTCCGTTTCACCTCCCCGCACCCCCGCGACTTCACCGACGACGTCATCGCCGCCATGGCCGAGACGCCGAACGTGATGCCGCAGCTCCACATGCCGCTCCAGTCCGGCTCCGACCGCGTCCTGAAGGCGATGCGCCGCTCGTACCGCCAGGAGCGCTTCCTCGGCATCATCGAGAAGGTGCGGGCCGCGATGCCGGACGCCGCCATCTCCACGGACATCATCGTCGGCTTCCCCGGCGAGACCGAGGAGGACTTCGAGCAGACCCTGCACACGGTCCGTGAGTCCCGTTTCGCCCAGGCCTTCACCTTCCAGTACTCCAAGCGCCCCGGCACCCCGGCCGCCGACATGGAGGGCCAGATCCCCAAGGCCGTCGTCCAGGAGCGCTACGAGCGCCTGGTCGCCCTCCAGGAGGAGATCTCCTGGGCGGAGAACAAGAAGCAGGTCGGCCGCACCCTGGAGGTCCTGGTCGCCGAGGGCGAGGGCCGCAAGGACGAGGCGACCCACCGCCTGTCCGGCCGCGCCGCCGACAACCGGCTGGTCCACTTCACCCGCCCCGACGAGCCGGTCCGCCCCGGCGACGTGGTGACCGTCGAGATCACCTACGCCGCTCCGCACCACCTCCTGGCGGAGGGCCCGGCCAAGGCGGTCCGCCGTACCCGCGCCGGGGACGCCTGGGAAAAGCGCAACGCCGCCCCGGCCGACAAGCCCAAGGGCGTCCTGCTGGGCCTGCCCACCATCGGGGCCCCGGCACCGAGCCCGGCGCCCACCGCCGGCTGCGGCTGCGACTGACCCGGCCGCGCGCAGGCCGTCCCGGGGCACGGCGACCCGCCCCGCACCAGGGGGCGTTACGCTGCGTGTCATGCTCGTAGCCGCCGCCCTCTGCCCCTGCCCGCCGCTGCTCGTCCCGGAGGTGGCCGCCGGGGCGGCGCCCGAACTCGACGCGCTGCGCGCCGCCTGCCTCGACGCGATCGGCGTGCTCGCCGCGGCCCGTCCCGACCGGCTGGTCGTCCTCGGTCCCACCGACGAGGCCGGCAGCGGCCCGTACCCCCAGGGGGCCATCGGCTCCTTCCGCGGCTTCGGGGTGGGCCTCGAGGTGCCGCTGGGCGCCGCGGAGACCGCACCGGAGCGGGAACTCCCGCCGTCGCTGTCCGTCGGCGCCTGGCTGCTGTCCCGTACGGACTGGGACGACGCCCCCGTGGAGGGGCTGGGAGTGGCACAGTCGCTGCCCCGCGACCGCTGCCTGGAACTGGGCCGGGAGATCGCCGCGGCCGCTCCCCGGGTCGCCCTGCTGGTGCTCGGGGACGGCAGCGCCTGCCGGACGGTGAAGGCGCCCGGCTACTTCGACGAGCGGGCCGAGCCCTTCGACGCCGAGGTGGCCCGCGCCCTGGGCGGTGCCGACACCGCCGCACTGGCCGCGCTCGACGAGGAGCGGGCGGCCGGTCTCCAGGCGTCCGGACGGGCCTGCTGGCAGGCCCTGGCGGGGGCGGCGGAGAACGCGGGCCGGAGCGGCCGGCTGCTCCGCGAGGAGGCCCCCTACGGGGTGGGCTACTTCGTCGCGGCCTGGTCGTAGCGCGGCCGCACGACGGGTACGCCCACGGCCGCGAGGCGCTTCGCCCGCGGCCGTCGTGGCGGTGCTCCGGTCAGCGCGCCTGGTGCCGCGCGCTCTCGCTGTCCGCGGCGGCCTCCACGGACTGCTGCCGGGGAATCCCGGCGCTCTCACCGGCCTTCTCATCGGTCTGCTCCGCGCGCGGCGTCCCGGCGTCGGCCGCCTCCGCTGCCGCCGCCGCGTCCTCGGACGCCTCCGGCCCAGCCGCGGCGTCCTCCGCTTCCGGCGTATCCCCGGCGTCCGGGGCGGCCGCCGCCGGGCGCTCGGTGTCGTCCGCGGCGTCTTCGGCCTGATCGACGTGGTCGGCGTGACCGGCGTGATCGGCGTCCCCGGACTCCGCCGGAACGGCCGGTGCCGTCGGCTCCTCCACCTCGGCCGCCACCGCCGTAGTGGCACTCTCCTCCGTCAGCGCCTCGGACTTACGGCGGCGAAACCGCGAAAACACACCCATAACTGCTCCTACGTTCTTCATGTGGCGACGTCCCGGTCCGCCCGGGAGCGGACCGTTGCGCCGCCCGCGGGCGCCGGGTGCTGCGCCGGCTCTCGGGACCTCGCAACAGGCAACGAGGTCATCGGTGGCCCGTCACGTCGCTCGTTCGAGATGGGGGCGTGATGTTTGCGAGACTGACGGGGTGAACACCGCCGTTCCCGCTCCGCGGGTCATCGCCGTCGTCGGTCCCACCGCGGCCGGAAAGTCCGATCTGGGCGTCGCGCTCGCACAGCACACGGGGGGCGAGGTCATCAACGCCGACTCCATGCAGCTTTACCGCGGCATGGACATCGGCACCGCCAAACTCACGCCCGAGGAGCAGCAGGGCGTCCCGCACCGCCTCCTGGACATCTGGGACGTGACCCGCGCCGCCAACGTCGCCGAGTACCAGCGGCTGGCCCGCGCCGAGATCGACCGGCTGCTCGCCGAGGGCCGCACCCCGGTCCTGGTCGGCGGCTCCGGCCTCTACGTACGCGGCGCCATCGACGCGCTCGACTTCCCCGGCACCGACCCGGAGGTGCGCGCCCGCCTGGAAGCCGAACTCGCCGAACTGGGCAGCGGCCCCCTGCACGCCCGGCTGGCCGCCGCCGACCCCGAGGCCGCCCGCGCGATCCTGGCGAGCAACGGCCGCCGCATCGTGCGCGCCCTGGAGGTCATCGAGATCACCGGCCGCCCCTTCACCGCCAACCTCCCCGGCCATGAAGCGGTCTACGACACCCTCCAGATCGGCGTCGATGTCGCGCGCCCCGAACTCGACGAGCGGATCGCGCGGCGGGTCGACCGTATGTGGGAGGCGGGCCTGGTCGACGAGGTGCGCCGGCTGGAGGGCGAGGGGCTGCGCGAGGGCCGTACGGCGTCCCGGGCGCTCGGCTACCAGCAGGTGCTCGCCCAGCTCGCGGGGGAGTGCACCGAGCAGGAGGCGCGCGACGAGACGGTGCGCGCCACCAAGCGCTTCGCGCGCCGCCAGGACTCGTGGTTCCGCCGGGACCCGCGGGTCCACTGGCTCAGCGGCGCCGCCGAGCACCGGGGGGAACTTCCTGGACAGGCACTGGCGTTGCTCGAACGACCGGTCACAGCCTGATCACGTCATGGCATCGGGACGCTCCGGCCGTCATCCGGGCCCCTGAGGGCGTGTCATCATCGACCTTCGATCGAGGCGTGCAGTCTGTAGTGGGGAGGGCGCGTGGCAATGGAGGCCGGCCCTCGCAACGGAGCGCAGCAACCGGACAGCGGCGCCGACACGGCTCCCCTGACCGACGACGGTCCCGACATCGGCGACGGCCTGTCCGGCCCTGACGGGGTCGGCAGCGGACCGCTCACCGACCCGGACGCCCTGGACGACTCCGACGCCCCGGACGACGGCCCCGGCGAGGGCGGCGAGTCCTTCCGGGAGCTGCGCCCGCCGCGCCGTCTGCGGCTGTGGCAGCTGGCCCCCATCGTCGCGCTCGCGGCCCTCGGCTCGCTGATGTTCGCCTTCCCGCTCGCCTTCGAGCTGGGCGGCGACGGCGGCGCGATGATCGCGATGCTCGGACTCCTGCTGTGCTGCTGCGCCGCGGGCTGGGGCATGATGGCCGCCCGCCGCGTCGGCTACACCTGGCCCGGCCTCCCCGCGCAGGGCTCCGGCCGCCGCGCCTGCTGGCGGGTGGTGCTGATCTACACCGTCCTGGTGGCCATCCCGGCGTCGCTGGCCATCTGGCGCGTGGCCCGGCTGCGCTGAGGCACGGCCTGGGCGGAGCGGGCGCGTGGGCCGGGCGGCCAGTAAGCGGACCGTTCCCTGCCGCTCCTATGCAGCCACTCGGTTTTCGCGCTTCAAGCCAGGGCGCCCAAGCTGGGGCGCCTCTAGCTTTGGCCCCTCCCGTTGTTTCCCCGCCGCCCACCCCCCTTCGGGGGGTGGGCGGGCACAGGTGAGCACCTGGGCCCCATCCACCCTCCCCCCGCCCTCCCCGTACGATGCAGGGGTGACCAGCACGCAGCGCCTCGCCTTTCTCAAGGGCCACGGCACCGAGAACGACTTCGTGATCGTCCCCGACCCGGACGGGCGGCTCGAGCTGCCCGCGACCGCCGTCGCCAGGATCTGCGACCGGCGGGCCGGCCTCGGCGGCGACGGCCTGCTGCACGTCGTACGGTCCGCCGCGCACCCCGAGGCGCACGCTCAGGCCGACGAGGCCGAGTGGTTCATGGACTACCGCAACGGCGACGGCTCGATCGCCGAGATGTGCGGCAACGGCGTCCGCGTCTTCGCGCGCTATCTGCTGCATGCCGGCCTGGTCGAGGCCGGTGACCTCGCCGTCGCCACCCGCGCCGGCGTCCGCCGTGTGCATCTCGCCAAGACCGGCGATGTCACGGTCTCCATGGGCCGGGCCGAACTCCCCGAAGAGGGCGTCGTCGTCACCCTCGGAGGCCGCAGCTGGCCGGCCCGCAACGTGAACATGGGCAATCCGCACGCGGTCGCCTTCGTCGAGGACCTGGCCCACGCCGGCGAACTGCGGGCGGTGCCGCCGTTCAGCCCAGCGTCGGTTTATCCCGACGGCGTGAACGTGGAGTTCGTCGTCGACCGCGGTCCGCGCCATGTGGCGATGCGGGTCCATGAACGCGGTTCGGGCGAGACCCGCTCCTGCGGCACCGGTGCCTGTGCGGTCGCGGTCGCCACTGCCCGCCGGGACGGTCTGGACCCCGCCGAGACCGGTACGCCCGCCACCTACCGGGTCGATGTGCTCGGCGGCAGCCTGTCGATCACCGAGCGGCCCGACGGCACGGTCGAGATGACCGGCCCGGCCGAGATCGTCGCCGAGGGCACGTTCGACGCCGCCTGGCTGGCCGCCGCGCTCGCCTGACGGGCCTCGCTGCGTAGCGCCTCCCGGGCCCGCTCCGGGAAAGGGTTCCGGCCAAACGATTCGCTCGAACGGGTGATCCGTATCACGCTGAGCGAGAGGCGGACAGCGGTGCGTGATGGGCTCGGTAGCATCAAGCACCGGCCCGGGCGCCCGAACTGACGCGTTCCACCGCCGGTCGACGCTGCCGGAGGTGCCCATGAGCGCAGAGGCCACTAACCCTGGTAATCCTGGAGCAGCGGGCCGCAGGCGCGGCCGCCGCAGACTGGAACTCAGCGGGCTGCGCCGGATCGGCCGCGCCGCACTGCTCGGCCCGGCCCCGCGCGACGGCCTCCCGCACGCCCTCGAACACGTCGCCAAGGTGCACCGCGGCCACCACCCCGACGCCGACCTGGACACCCTCACCAGGGCCTATCTGCTCGCCGAGTCCTCGCACCGCGGTCAGCTGCGCAAGAGCGGCGAGCCGTACATCACCCATCCGCTCGCGGTGACCCTGATCCTCGCCGAACTCGGCGCGGAGACCACGACCTTGACCGCCTCCCTGCTCCACGACACCGTCGAGGACACGGAAGTGACGCTGGATCAGGTGCGGGAGCTGTTCGGCGCCGAGGTCTGCTATCTCGTCGACGGCGTCACCAAACTGGAGAAGGTCGACTACGGCGCGGCCGCCGAACCGGAGACCTTCCGCAAGATGCTGGTGGCGACCGGCAATGACGTCCGGGTGATGTCCATCAAGCTCGCCGACCGGCTGCACAACATGCGCACCCTCGGCGTGATGCGCCCCGAGAAGCAGGCCCGGATCGCCAAGGTGACCCGCGATGTGCTGATCCCGCTCGCCGAACGCCTCGGCGTCCAGGCGCTGAAGGCCGAGCTGGAGGACCTGGTCTTCGCGATCCTGCATCCCGAGGAGTACGCCACCACCCGGGCCCTGGTCATGGAGTACGCCTCCCGGCCCGACCCGCTCACCGCCCTCGCCCAGCGGGTGCGCACGGTCCTCGACGAGGCCGGTATCGACGCCGAAGTCCTGGTCCGGCCCCGGCACTTCGTCTCCGTCCACCGGGTGCGCCTCGCGCGCGGCGCGCTGACCGGTGCGGACCTGGGGCGGCTGCTGGTGCTGGTGGCCGAGGACGCCGACTGTTACGCGGTCCTCGGCGAGCTGCACACCTGTTTCACCCCGGTGATCTCCGAGTTCAAGGACTTCATCGCGGTCCCCAAGTTCAACCTGTACCAGTCGCTGCACACCGCGGTCACCGGCCCGTCCGGCGAGGTCGCCGAGACCCTGATCCGTACGCACCAGATGCACCGGGTCGCCGAGGCCGGGGTGATCGCGCTCGGCAACCCGTACGTGCCGACGGACGGTGTGGACGCCCCCGAGGGCGAGCGGGCCGACCCGACCCGCCCCGGCTGGCTCTCCCGGCTGCTGGAGTGGCAGCGCACCACCCCCGACCCGGACACGTTCTGGACCTCGCTGCGCGACGATCTCGCCCAGGACCGCGAGATCACCGTCTTCTGCACCGACGCCCCGCCGGACGGTTCGTCCGGCGGTACGGGGGGCGTGATCGGTCTGCCCGCCGGGGCGAGTTGCGTGGACGCCGCGTACGAACGGCACGGCGAGGGGGCGCACTGTTGCATCGGCGCGCGCGTCAACGGACGGCTCGCCACCCTCTCCACGGTCCTGCACGACGGCGACAGCCTGGAGCTGCTGAGGGCACCGGAATCCGCGGCCGGTCCCTCGCCCGAATGGCTGGAGCACGCCCGGACCCCCGCTGCCCGGCTCGCCATCGCCCGCTGGCTGGCCGGACCGCGGGAGTCCTGCGCCCGCCCGGCAGCCCCCGGCGAGGGGCATGGCGCGGCGCCCCCCGACCGCCGCACCGCGGGGCCCGACCACCCCGGAGCGGACCCGGTCGCCCCCGCCTCGGTCCTCGCGGTGGCGGATCTGCCCGGCGCGTCGGTCCGGCTGGCCCGCTGCTGCACCCCGGTGCCGCCGGACGCCGTCACCGGCTTCGCCGTACGGGGCGGCACGGTCACCGTGCACCGCGCCCTGTGCCCCGTCGTGGCGCGGATGGCGGCCACCGGCCGGCAGCCGGTCGGGGTGCGCTGGCCCGGCGCCGGCCAGGGGGGCCACGGTTGCCGGGTCACCCTCCTGGCCGAGGCCTTCTGCCGGCCGCAGCTCCTGGCCGACCTCACCGAAGCGATCGCCTCCCAGGGCGCCGCCGTGGTGTCGGCCGCCGTCGAACCCCCGCACGAACAGCGGGTCCGCCACACCTACACGCTGCATCTGCCGAACGCCGCCGGGCTGCCGTCCCTGATGCGCGCCATGCGCCAAGTGCCCGGCGTCTTCGATGTGTTGCGCGCGGGGCGCGCCCGGCAGCCCGCGGCCCTGCGCCCCTGAAGGCCCCGGGGGACCGGAAGCTGACGCCCCGTCGGACGTTCCTCCGTCCGGCGGCGTAAGACGGGTGGACGATCCGCCGCCCGTTCGGGTGCCGTTTGCCCCGTCACCCGCGGGGGAGGGGGCCGCGTTGGTAGCCGTAGTGCATGTCCCTTCCCTTGCGCCGCCCGTCCCGCGACCCCGACCGCCCCGCCCCCGTCCTGCCCCGTGGCCCGAGCGGGCGGGGCCGGTGGACCGGTCTGCGGGCCGCCGCCCTCGGGCTGGCCGCCCTGGCCACCCTCGGCGTGGCCGAGCCGCCGGCCGTGGGGCCGCAGGGCCTCGGTGACCGCCTCTTCCCCACCCTCGGCAACACCGGCTACGACGTCACGTCCTATGACGTCTCCCTGGACTACTCCGGCCACAACGACCGGCCGCTGAACGTCACCACCCAGATCACCGCCCGCGCCACCGACGAGCTCGACCACCTCAACCTCGACTTCGCCCGCGGCGCCGTACGCTCCGTGAAGATCGGCGGCCTGGCCGCCCGGCACGAGCAGCACGGCGAGGACCTGGTGCTCACCCCGGCCTTCCACATCTCCCGGGGCCAGGATCTGAAGATCGCCATCGAGCACACCAGCGACCCCGTTGGCAAGGGCGACGGCGGCTGGATCCGCACCGCCGACGGGCTGGCGATGGCCAACCAGGCCGACGCCGCACACCGGGTCTTCCCCTGCAACGACCACCCCTCCGACAAGGCCCTCTTCACCTTCCACATCACCGCGCCCCAGCAGCTGACCGCCGTCGCCAACGGGCTGCCGCTGCGCCCCGGCGCCCGTGCGGGGCGCCGCACCTGGACCTACCGCACGGACCACCCCATGGCCACCGAGCTGGCGCAGGTCTCCATCGGGAAGTCCAGCGTGCTGCTGCGCCACGGGCCGCACGGCCTGCCGATCCGCGATGTCGTACCGACCGCGGACCGGGCCGCCCTCGCGCACTGGCTGGCCAAGACTCCCGGCCATGTGACCTGGATGGAGCGCAAGGTCGGTCCCTACCCCTTCGAGGCGTACGGGGTGCTGATCGCCAACGCCAGGACCGGCTTCGAGCTGGAGACCCAGACCCTGTCGCTCTTCGAGAAGGCCCTGTTCACCGCCGGTCAGCTGCCCGACTGGTACGTCGAGTCCGTGATGGTGCACGAGCTGGCCCACCAGTGGTTCGGCAACAGCGTCAGCCCGCGCCGCTGGTCCGATGTCTGGCTCAACGAGGCCCACGCCACCTGGTACGAGGCCCTCTACGCCCAGGAGAAGGGCGACCACCGGGCCTCGCTGGAGACCCGTATGCGGCACGCCTACGAGCAGTCCGACGGCTGGCGAGCCGAGGGCGGGCCGCCCGCCGCTCCCAAGGCCCCGAACGCGGGGGAGAAGATCAGCATCTTCCGCCCGGTCGTCTACGACGGCAGTGCGCTGGTCCTCTACGCCCTGCGGCAGAAGGTCGGCCCCGCCGCCTTCGACCGGATCGAACGCGAGTGGGTGTCCCGGCACCGCGACCGGGTGGCCGATACCGCCGACTTCGTCCAGCTGGCCTCCCAGGTGGCCGGGCAGGACCTCACCGCCTTCTTCCAGGGGTGGCTCTACGGCGAGCGGACGCCGCCGATGCCGGGGCATGCGCAGTGGCAGCCCCGGAAGGGCGCGGACAAGCCCGGCGCCAAGGGAGCCGCCCCCGGCCCCGGTGCCAAGAAGCCCGCTCCGACCCCCGGGGGGCCCAAGGCGGCCGCCGGAAAGCCCGGTAAACCCGCGTGACGGCCCTCTCCGGCCGTGGGACCATCGTCAGGTCGGCTCCGGCCCGGCCGGGGAATCTCCCGGACGGCTCGGACGTTGACATCAGCGACGGTCGCGGCTTCACCGCGGCGGTCGCCATGACGACAGTCCCGGGGGGCCGCCAGGCTCCCGTGAGGGCTTCCCAACGACGCGAAGGATCAAATGACCTCCTCTTCTTCCCTTCCGCAGGACCGGCAGCGCCTCCCCGAGAGCCTTCGGGCGAACGCCCTGATGGAAGAGGACGTCGCCTGGAGCCACGAGATCGACGGGGAGCGTGACGGCGACCAGTACGACCGCTCGGCACGCGCCGCACTACGCCGCGTAGCGGGCCTTTCCACCGAGCTCGAGGACGTCACCGAGGTCGAGTACCGACAGCTCCGCCTGGAGCGCGTGGTGCTCGTCGGTGTCTGGACCACGGGCACGGTCCAGGAGGCGGAGAACTCGCTCGCCGAGCTCGCCGCCCTCGCCGAGACCGCCGGTGCGATGGTGCTCGACGGCGTCATCCAGCGCCGGGACAAGCCCGACCCGGCCACCTACATCGGCTCCGGCAAGGCCCTGGAGCTGCGGGATGTCGTGCTCGAATCCGGGGCGGACACCGTGGTGTGTGACGGTGAGCTCTCCCCGGGCCAGCTGATCCACCTGGAGGATGTCGTCAAGGTCAAGGTGGTCGACCGGACCGCCCTGATCCTCGACATCTTCGCCCAGCACGCCAAGTCCCGGGAGGGCAAGGCGCAGGTATCGCTGGCGCAGATGCAGTACATGCTCCCCCGCCTCCGTGGCTGGGGTCAGTCGCTCTCCCGGCAGATGGGTGGCGGTGGCTCCGGTTCGGCGGGCGGCGGTATGGCCACCCGTGGTCCCGGTGAGACCAAGATCGAGACCGACCGGCGGCGGATCCGCGAGAAGATGGCGAAGATGCGCCGGGAGATCGCGGAGATGAAGACCGGCCGGGACATCAAGCGCCAGGAGCGCCGGCGCAACAAGGTCCCCTCGGTCGCCATCGCCGGCTACACCAACGCCGGCAAGTCGTCCCTGCTCAACCGCCTGACCGGGGCCGGCGTCCTGGTGGAGAACGCCCTGTTCGCCACCCTGGACCCGACCGTCCGGCGGGCCGAGACCCCCAGCGGACGGCTCTACACCCTCGCCGACACCGTCGGCTTCGTCCGCCACCTCCCGCACCACCTCGTCGAGGCCTTCCGCTCCACGATGGAGGAGGTCGGCGAGTCCGATCTCATCCTGCATGTGGTCGACGGCTCGCACCCGGTGCCCGAGGAACAGCTGGCCGCGGTACGCGAGGTGATCCGCGACGTGGGTGCGACGGACGTGCCCGAGATCGTGGTGGTCAACAAGGCCGACGCGGCCGATCCGCTGGTGCTCCAGCGACTGCTGCGCAACGAGAAGCACGCCCTCGCGGTCTCGGCCCGTACGGGCCAGGGCATGGCGGAGCTGCTGGAGCTGCTCGACGAGGAACTCCCCCGGCCGCAGGTCGAGATCGATGTCCTGGTGCCCTACACCCAGGGCGCCCTGGTCTCGCGGGCGCACGCCGAGGGCGAGGTCATCTCCGAGGAGCACACCGCCGAGGGTACGGTCCTCAAGGCGCGGGTGCACGCGGAACTGGCCGCCGAGTTCGAGCCCTTCGTGCCGGCTGCCTGACGCGCCCGTAGTACAGCGCGACGAAAGGCCCGCCCCCGGGAGACCGGGGGCGGGCCTTCGTTCTGCTCATGGGCGGAGCGGGTGGCGCCGTCCGGGCACCACCCGCCTCAGGCGACTACTGCTTGCTCGCCCACTTCTTGCTCATGTTGTCGAAGAGGGTCTTGGCCTCGGGGCCCAGGTGCGGACCGGCCGACCAGCGGGCCGGACGCGGCCCCATCGACATGTTGGAGATCAGCACCTGCTTGCCGCTCGGGTCCTTGGCGAACCAGGGGCCACCGGAGGAACCACCGGTCATGGTGCAGCCGATGCGGTACATGGTCGGCTTCTTGGCGTCCATCGACAGCCGGGTCGGCTTGTCGGTGCACTGCTGCTGCGCCGCACCGTCGAACGGAGCCTCGGCCGGGTAGCCCTGTGCGGTCAGGCTCGGGATCTTGGCCATCGCCGGGGCGTTGAAGTCGACCTCGTAGGCGCCGCCGGCCATCTCCTCCAGCGACTTGCCGCCGGTGCCCTGCTCGGACTTCACGTGCATCAGCGCGTAGTCGTACGGAGCCATCGGGACACCCGGAACGGCGCCGCCGGCCTTGATCCACTGCTGGGACGTCGCCATGTCGTCCGCCCACCACTTGCCCGACGGGACCCGGTCCTCGAAGGGCTTGCCCTTCAACTCAGCGGCGGAACCACCGGTCTTGTTGAAGTTCGGCACGAACATCATGTTGCGGTACCAGCCGCCGTTCTTGCCGGCGTGCACACAGTGCGCCGCGGTCCACACCAGGTTGGACTTACCGGGGTGCGCCGGGTCCTTGACGACGGTGGCGGAGCAGCGCGAATCGCCCTCGGGGGTGCTGAAGAGCAGCAGGCCCACGCCGGGGGCGGTGGAGGTGTACGGGGTCTTGACGGCCTGCGCCGGGACGGCGGACGGCTCGGGGTCGGTCTTCCCCTGGTCCTCGGAGATGTCCTCAGGCTTGCTGGGGTCCTGGGGCGGCTTGACCTTGTCGATCTTGTCCTTGTCCCAGAAGTCCTTGATGATCGGGTTGATGAACTCCCCGGCCTCCCGGAGCCACTTGTCGCGGTCCCAGTTCTTCCACTCGCCGTTCTTCCACTTGTCCAGGTCGACGCCGTGTTCCCTGAGCTTGTCCTGGATGTCCTGAGGGATCTTGAAGTCACCCCCGCCCGCTTCCTGGCCGGCGGCCTGGGTGGGCTTGGCGTCCGCGTTGCCGCCCTCCGGCCCGCAGCCGGTGGCGGTCAGCGCCAGGACGGCGGTGAGAGCGGCGGCGGCCAGGACTGGCCGACGTATGGATCGCATGGGTGAGTTCCCCCTGGTGAATCGGACTGAGCCGGTGTGACGTGAGCTGATCTTGCGCCGGTGCGGTCTTTGTCATGAACCTCAAGATCCCGGTGCAACACCCCACTATGCCGGTGACGATGGGGACGGCGGTACTCGGGTACTGGTTCCACGCCGCCAAGGATCTTGGCGACAACCGTGATCCCACGTCGCCGCCGTCGTTGGTACGGACGGGGGACGGCCGGGCCGCCCGCAGGGCCCGCGGCCTTCCGCAGCTCACCAGCAGGAGGACACAACTGCCGTGGCGTTGACCGAAACCGTGCCGGCCGCGCCGGCCCACGAGGGGATCCTGCGCCGGCAGTCCCTGCGTGAGTCCGCCGCCCGCACCTACGCGCGCTCGCTGCCCATCGTCCCGGTGCGCGCCCGCGGGCTCACCATCGAGGGCGCCGACGGCAGGCGCTATCTCGACTGTCTCTCCGGCGCCGGTACCCTGGCGCTCGGCCACAACCACCCGGTGGTGCTCGAAGCGATCCGCACCGTCCTCGACTCCGGTGCGCCGCTGCACGTCCTCGACCTGGCCACGCCCGTCAAGGACGCCTTCACCACCGAGCTCTTCGCCACGCTGCCCGGAGGGTTGGCCGAAAAGGCGCGCATCCAGTTCTGTGGCCCGGCCGGCACGGACGCCGTCGAGGCCGCCTTCAAACTCGTCCGCACCGCGACCGGCCGGGACGGCCTGATGGCCTTCTCCGGCGCCTACCACGGCATGACCTCGGAGGCGCTGGCCGCCTCCGGGGGAGCGCAGCGCACCAGCGTGGTCCGGCTGCCCTATCCGTACGACTACCGCTGCCCCTTCGGGACCGGCGGCGAGCGCGGAGCCGAACTCGCCGCGCGCTGGACCCAGAACCTCCTCGACGACCACAAGAGCGGGGTGCCCAGCCCGGCCGGGATGATCCTGGAACCCGTCCAGGGCGAGGGCGGGGTGATCCCCGCACCGGACGGCTGGCTGCGGCGGATGCGGGAGATCACCGCCGCCCGGCAGATCCCGCTGATCGTGGACGAGGTACAGACCGGTGTCGGCCGCACCGGCGCCTTCTGGGCGGTGGACCACAGCGGCATCGTGCCCGACGTGATCGTGCTGTCGAAGGCGATCGGCGGCAGCCTGCCGCTCGCCGTGATCGTCTACCGCGAGGAGCTGGACGCCTGGCAGCCCGGCGCGCACGCCGGCACGTTCCGCGGCAACCAGCTCGCCATGGCCGCCGGCGCCGCCACCCTCGCGTACGTCCGGGCGAACGGCCTCGCCCGGCGGGCCGGGGAGCTCGGCGCCCGGATGCTCGCCCGGCTCAGCTCCCTCGCCGCCGCCCATGACTGCATCGGCGACGTCCGCGGCCGCGGCCTGATGCTCGGTGTCGAACTCGTCGACCGCGACGCCGACGCCGATGCCACCGGCGCCCGCCCCGCCGCCCCCGAGCTCGCCGCCGCCGTCCGGGACGCCTGTCTGGACCGCGGCCTGATCGTCGAACTGGGCGGCCGGCACTCCGCCGTCGTCCGGCTGCTGCCACCCCTGACCATCACCGACGAACAGGCGGACGCGATCCTCGACCGCCTCGCCGACGCCATCACGGCGGCGGTCCGCACCACCCCCGGGCCGATGGGCTCGTCCCCCACGACAATGCGAGGCACCACCCCATGAACGAACGCCCCGGCCCCGACGGCGGCCAGCCCGCCGAGCGCATCCCCGCCCACCAGGGCGCGGGCATCATCGAGTCGGTACCGCGCCAGCAGCGGCGGGCCCCGGACGAGACCTGCCATCAGCAGCCCTACGAGTCCCCGGACGGACTCGCCCCCCACGGCGCCGCCCCGCACGACCGCGTACGCGGTGACCACGACCCGCTCGACCACCCGGACCCGGCGGTCGCCGCCGACGCCGCGGGTATCGAGCACCTTCTGCGCTGCTGGCTCCGGGAGAGCGGCACCCACCACCCGGCCGAGGGCCGGCTGCGCCTCCCGCTGCGGGCCGCCGCCGCGAGCGCCCTGATCATCCCCGTCCGCTACTGGTCCCCCACGGGCTGGCACCGCCTGGGCGCCCCGACCCTCGAAGGCGCCCCGCCCGGCGCCGCCCCGCTGGACGCCGTCACCCTCGCCGCGATGCTGCGCCGGGAGGCCGCGCACGGCGACCGGCGGGCCTCCGACGGCGGCGAGCACCGGGTGGCGGACGGCGGGGAGCGGCCGGAGCCGGAGGCCACGCCGCAGCAGGCACCGGACGGCGACGGCGCCGAACTCGTCGGCCGGGTTGCCAACTCCGTCCGCAATGTCGCCGCCTTCCTCACCGACCGGCGCGCCCGGCCCGCCGACGACCACGGCGCCCTCTTCCTCGAAGCCGAACAGTCCCTCCTCCTCGGCCACCCGCTGCACCCCACACCCAAGAGCCGCGAGGGTCTTTCCGAAGCCGAGACCCGCGCCTATTCGCCCGAACTGCGCGGCGCCTTCCCGCTGCACTGGATGGCCGTGCACCGCTCCGTCCTGGCCGCCGACTCCGCCTGGACCGTACGCGGCAAGCCCGTACCGGCCGACCATCTCACCCGGGAGTTCGCGGGGAGCGGCTGCCGACTCCCCGACGGCACCGTGCCGTTGCCGCTGCACCCCTGGCAGGCCAGGGAACTCGCCGACCGCTCCGACGTCACCGCCCTCCGCGAGGCCGGTCTGCTGCACGACCTCGGCGTCCACGGCCCGCTCTGGCACCCCACCTCCTCCGTCCGCACGGTCTACCGCCCCGACGCGGACGCCATGCTCAAGCTCTCCCTCGGGCTGCGCATCACCAACTCCCGCCGGGAGAACCTCCGTAAGGAACTGGCCCGGGGAGTCGAGGTGCACCGGCTGCTGCGCACCGGCCTCGCCAAGCAGTGGCAGACCGTCCACCCCGGCTTCGACATCGTCCGCGACCCGGCCTATCTCGCCGTCGACGGCTTCGACGGCGAACCCGTCCAGGGCCTCGATGTCGTCATCCGCCACAACCCCTTCAGCACCACCGACGACGCCGTCTGCATCGCCGGCCTCACCTCCCCCCGGCCCTGGCCCGGCCGCTCCGGCGTGCGCTCCCGGCTCGAAGACCTCGTCGGCACACTCGGCGCGCGCACCGGCCGCCCCCTGGACGCGGTGGCCACCGAGTGGTTCCTGCGCTACCTCGAAGCGGTCGTACGGCCCGTGCTGTGGCTCGACGGCACGGCCGGCATCGTGCTGGAAGCCCATCAGCAGAACACCGTGGTGCTGCTGGACCCCGACGGCTGGCCGGTCGGCGGCCGCTACCGCGACAACCAGGGCTACTACTTCCGCACCTCGCGCCGCGCCGAACTGGAACGACGGCTGCCCGGCATCGGCGCGGCCAGCGACTCCTTCGTCGCCGACGACGTCACCGACGAACGCTTCGCCTACTACCTCGGCATCAACAACGTCCTCGGCCTCATCGGGGCCTTCGGCTCCCAGCGCCTGGTCCGCGAGGAGATCCTGCTCGCCGCCTTCCGCCGGTTCCTCGCCGATGCCGCCGCGGCCCCGCCGGCCCACCGCTCCCCGCTCCCGGAGCAGTTGCTCGCCGCCCGCACCCTGCGCTGCAAGGCCAACCTGGCGACCCGGCTGCACGGCCTGGACGAACTCGTCGGCCCGGTCGAAACCCAGTCCGTCTACGTCACCTTGGCCAACCCCCTCGCCCCGTAGCCGCCCACCGCGGCCCCCGACAGCAGAACCCCGCATCCCGTCCCCGGCGCCGGCGCCCCGCGACCCATACGGCCACGCGGCACGCGGCCACGAGAGGAGAGCGTCGCCGTGCCACCCACCGACCCCGGCCTCAGCTCCGATGACACCCTTGGCCGGCCGCACCCGCCGGAACACAGCGCGCCGGCCGACGACGGTCCGCGGCCGGTGGTGTCCCCGGACGCCCCGGCCGCCGGCCCGCTGCTCGACAACCTGGCGGGCTGGGGCGCGGCCGAGACACCCGCCGGGCCGTTCGCGCTCGTGCCCGTCCGGCCGGACCGCGATCTCGACCGGATCACCGGCTGGATGAACGATCCCGCCGTCGCGGCCTTCTGGGAGCTGGCGGGGCCGCCGGAGACCACCGCCGCCCATCTGCGCGACCAGCTCGACGGCGACGGCCGCAGTGTGCCCTGCCTGGGGGTGCTGGCCGGGGTCCCGATGAGCTACTGGGAGATCTACCGCGCCGACCTCGACCCCCTCGCCCGCCACTACCCCGCCCGGCCCCAGGACGCCGGTGTCCATCTGCTCATCGGCGGCGCAGGCGACCGGGGGCGCGGGCTGGGCAGCACCCTGCTGCGTGCCACCGCCGGTCTCATCCTCGACCACCGCCCGCAGTGCACCCGGGTCGTCGCCGAGCCCGATCTGCGCAACACCGCCTCCGTCGCGGCCTTCCGGAGCGCGGGGTTCCGCTGCGCCGACGAGATCGAACTGCCCGCGAAACGCGCGGCGTTGATGGTCCGCGACCGCGCCCGCCGCCACCTGCTCTGACCCCGGGGCCGTCCGTCGACGGTCCCGCTCCGGTCCGCCGTCCACCACGCTGCCCCGGTTGTCCCCCGTACGAGCCGGGGCGGTCCCGCTTCGAGGAGTCCCGCCTTGTCTCCTGAGCCCCAGCCCCAGCCCTCGCACCGCGCCTGGCAGCACGCCGCGCGCCGACTGTTCGCCAAGATCCTGGCGGAGTTCGCCTACGAGGAAGTCCTCACCCCCGAGCCCGACGGCACCGCCCCCGACGGCACCCCTCAATACCGCCTGCCGATTACCGAGGCCCTGGTCTACCGCTTCCGTGCCCGACGCGGCGCCTACGGCCACTGGCGCGTCGACCCCGCTTCGATCACCCCGGACACCGACACCGACCCCTTCCACTTCCTCACGCACGCCCACGACACCGTGCTGGGCCTGTCCGGCGACACCACCGGCCACCTCATCCGCGAGCTGACCGCCACCCTCGCCGCCGACACCCGCCTCGACGCCACCGCGCTCGGCGCCGCCGAACTCGCCGACCTGGACTACACCTCCCTCGAAGGCCACCAGACCGGCCACCCCTGGCTCGTCGCGAACAAGGGCCGGCTCGGCTTCTCCGCCACCGACGCGGCGACCTGGGCCCCCGAGGCCCGCACCGCTCAGCGTCTGCCCTGGCTCGCCGCGCACCACAGCATCGCCCACTACCGCGGTATCCCCACCCTTGCCACCCCCGACCGTCTCTACGGCGAGGAACTCACCCCCGCCACCCGGCACACCTTCGCCCGCACCATCAGCGACGAGGGTTTCGACCCCGCCGACTACCTCTATCTCCCCGTGCACCCCTGGCAATGGGACGAGACCATCGCCCCGCTCTTCGCCCCGCAACTCGCGGACAGATCCATCATCGCGCTGCCCACTGACAACGACCTCCGCCTGCCGCAGCAGTCGATCCGCACCTTCCTCAACCTCAGCCGGCCCGGGGCCCGGACGGTCAAGCTGCCGCTGTCCATCCTCAACACCCTCGTCTGGCGCGGCCTGCCCACCGAACGCACCCTCGCCGCGCCCGCCGTCACCCGCTGGGTCCACGGCCTGCGCGACGCCGACCCGTATCTGCGCGACGAGACCCGGGTGATCCTGCTGGGCGAGACCGCGTCCGTCACCGTCGAGCACCCCCTCTACGACCGGCTGCCCGGCGTCCCGTACCAGTTCAAGGAGCTGCTCGGCTGTATCTGGCGCGAGCCCCTCAGCGGATGTCTGGACCCTGGCGAACGCGCCCGCACCCTGGCCGCGCTGTTGCAGACCGATTCCCGGGGCCGGGCGCTGACCGCGGAGCTGGTGCGCCGCTCGGGGCTGGCCCCGCGCGCCTGGATGGCCCGGCTGTTCGCCGCGCTGCTGCCGCCGCTGCTGCACTTCCTCTACCAATACGGCACGGTCTTCTCCCCGCACGGCGAGAACGCCATCGTCGTCTTCGACGAGCACGACGTCCCCACCCGCCTCGCGGTCAAGGACTTCGTCGACGACGTCAACACCAGCTCCGTGCCGCTCCCTGAGCACGACTCCATGCCGGACGACGTACGGGCGGTGCTGCTGACCGAACCGCCCGCCTTCCTCACCCAGTTCATCCACTCCGGCCTGTTCGTCGGCGTCTTCCGCTACCTCGCACCGCTGTGCGCGGACCAACTGGGCGTGCCCGAGGCCGAGTTCTGGTCACTCGTACGGGCGGAGATCCTGCGCCACCACGAACGTTTCCCCGCCCTCAAGGAGCGGCACGAGACCTTCGACCTGCTCACCCCGCGGATCGAGCGGCTGTGTCTGAACCGCAACCGTCTGCATGTGGACGGCTACCGGGACCGCACCGACCGCCCGCACGCGGCCGTGCACGGCACCGTCCCCAATCCGCTCCACATGCCGTGACGGACCCGGCTGTCAGTGGTCCCGCGTAGGCTTGCAGCGCTATGACAAAGCCCTCCCTCCCCGATCTGCTGCACGCCGCCGTCACCGCCGTCGGCGGCACCGAGCGCCCCGGCCAGGTGGCGATGGCCGAGGCCGTCGCCGAGGCCGTGGACGACCAGGCCCACCTGCTGGTGCAGGCCGGCACCGGCACCGGCAAGTCCCTCGGCTATCTGGTCCCGGCGCTCGCCCATGGCGAGAGAGTGGTGGTCGCCACGGCCACCCTGGCGCTCCAGCGCCAGCTCGTGGAGCGCGATCTGCCGCGGACGGTCGAGGCCCTGCATCCGCTGCTGCGCCGCCGCCCGGAATTCGCCATGCTCAAGGGCCGCTCGAACTACCTGTGCCGTCACCGCCTCCATGAGGGTGTCCCGCAGGAAGAGGAGGACGGCCTCTTCGACGTGTTCGAGCAGGCGACGCCCACCAGCAAGCTCGGCAAGGACCTGCTGCGGCTGCGCGACTGGGCGGACGAGACCGAGACCGGCGACCGCGACGCGCTGACCCCCGGGGTCTCCGACCGCGCCTGGGGCCAGGTCTCGGTCTCCTCCCGGGAGTGCCTGGGTGCCTCGAAGTGCGCGTACGGGGCGGAGTGCTTCGCCGAGGCCGCCAGGGAGCGCGCCAAGCTCGCCGACGTGGTCGTCACCAACCACGCGCTGCTCGCCATCGACGCGATCGAGGGCGCCCCGGTCCTCCCGCAGCATGAGGTCCTGATCATCGACGAGGCCCATGAGCTGGTCTCCCGGGTCACCGGCGTCGCCACCGGCGAGCTCACCCCCGGCCAGGTCAACCGCGCCGTCCGGCGGGCCGCCAAGCTCGTCAACGAGAAGGCCGCGGACCAGCTTCAGACGGCGTCGGAGAGCTTCGAACGCCTCATGGAGCTGGCCCTGCCCGGCCGCCTGGAGGAGATCCCCGAGGATCTCGGCTACTGCCTGATGGCGCTGCGGGACGCGGCCCGTACGGTCATCTCGGCGCTCGGCTCGACCCGCGACAAGTCGGTCCAGGACGAGGACGCCGTCCGCAAGCAGGCCCTCGCCTCGCTGGAGAACGTCCACGCCGTCGCCGAGCGCATCGCGAACGGCTCCGAGTACGACGTGGTCTGGTACGAGCGCCATGACCGCTTCGGCGCGTCCCTCCGGGTGGCGCCGCTGTCCGTCTCGGGCCTGCTGCGCGAGAAGCTCTTCGAGGACCGCTCGGTGACCCTCACCTCCGCCACCCTCAAACTGGGCGGCGACTTCAACGGGGTCGCCGCCTCCCTGGGGCTGGCCCCCGAGGGCACGGAGGGCGAGGACGTCCCGCCCTGGAAGGGCCTCGATGTCGGCTCCCCCTTCGACTACGGGAAGCAGGGCATCCTGTACGTCGCCAAGCATCTGGCCCAGCCGGGCCGGGAGGGCAGCCGTACGGACATGCTCGATGAGCTCACCGAGCTGATCGAGGCCGCGGGCGGCCGCACCCTCGGCCTGTTCTCCTCCATGCGCGCCGCCCAGGCCGCCGCGGAGGAGCTGCGGGGCCGGCTGGATCTGCCGATCCTCCTCCAGGGCGAGGAGACCCTCGGCGAGCTGATCCGCGCCTTCTCCGAGGACGCCCGTACCTGCCTGTTCGGCACGCTGTCCCTCTGGCAGGGCGTCGATGTGCCGGGGGTGAACTGCCAGCTGGTGGTGATGGACCGGGTGCCGTTCCCGCGTCCGGACGACCCGCTGATGAGCGCCCGGCAGAAGGCCGTGGAGGAGGCCGGCGGCAATGGCTTCATGGCGGTCGCGGCGACCCATGCGGCCCTGCTGATGGCCCAGGGCGCCGGCCGTCTGGTCCGCGCCACCGGCGACCGCGGGGTGGTCGCCGTCCTCGACCCCCGGGTGGAGCGGGCCCGCTACGGCTCCTTCCTCCGCAAGTCGATGCCCGAGTTCTGGTACACCACCGACCGCAACCAGGTCCGCCGCTCCCTGGCCGCCATCGACGCAGCAGCAAAAACCACACAGGCCGACGCCTAGACGGCGCACCATCCGGGGTCTTGCGCCGCAACCCTCAATTGAGCAACCCCCACCGGACCGCAACCCCCTCCGCGAAAGCGGCGCCGGCTCAGGCGCACAAACAGAGCCCCGGAACCGGCGCAGTGGTTCCGGGGCTCGGTCGTGAGGGGTGGGTCAGACGCGGCGCAGTACCGCCACCACCTTGCCGAGGATGGTCGCCTCGTCGCCGGGGATCGGCTGGTACGCGGAGTTGTGCGGCAGCAGCCACACATGGCCGTCCTCGCGCTTGAAGCGCTTGACGGTGGCTTCGCCGTCCAGCATCGCGGCGACGATGTCACCGTTCTCGGCGACCGGCTGGCGGCGGACCGTGACCCAGTCGCCGTCGCAGATGGCGGCCTCGATCATGGAGTCGCCGACGACCTTCAGCACGAACAGTTCGCCGTCGCCGACGAGCTGGCGGGGGAGCGGGAAGACATCCTCGACCGACTCCTCGGCGAGGATCGGGCCACCGGCGGCGATCCGGCCGACCAGCGGGACATAGGACGCGGCGGGCTTGCCCGCGGTCTCCGTCGCGGCGGTGCTGGTCTGGTCCGAGCCGCGGACCTCGTACGCCCGGGGGCGGTGCGGGTCGCGCCGCAGGAAGCCCTTGCGCTCCAGCGCCATGAGCTGGTGGGCGACGGACGAGGTGCTGGACAGGCCGACGGCCTGTCCGATCTCGCGCATGGACGGCGGGTAGCCGCGGCGCTGCACGGAATCGCGGATCACCTCGATCACCCGGCGCTGGCGGTCGGTGAGCCCCGAGCTGTCGGCGCGGATCCCTGGGGGCCGGCCGGGCAGGGCACGGGGGGGCTTCTGCTCTTCGGAGTCCAACGTGGCGTCGTCCATCGGCCGCTGTGCCTTCTGCGGGTGCTCGAACCGGCTCTGGGAGTGGCTTTGTGCGGTGATGGTCGCGCTGTCTGCGGTGGTGGTCACGTCGGCCCCTCTCGAAATGTTCTCCCTAGTTAGCCAACGGTAGTTGCTTTCGAAAGGTTGCGCCAAACACACGTTCGAGTGAAATATTCGGCTATTGCCTACCCGGATCGAGTGGCTAGGTGTATGGCCGAGCGGCATTCCGGGCCCGCAGCGGGCTGCGTGCGCCGGGTTTTTGCGGCCGGGCGGCGGGCCGGACCGTCGCCCGCGGAGGCCTCGGCGGTCGGCCGTCCCGACCGGTCGATTCTGTCATCCCGGCCCCGCCGCACCGCCGGGCGGGTGGCTTCCCGTACTCTCATGGGCGACCGCCCGGCCCGCCTCCACCGCGACACGCGGTAGGCGGATGTAAGCGGGCCGACACCACATCTAGTGGTTGAATGCGTTCGGTCACCCAGAAGTTGTGGTGCCTGGTCCCTCAGGGGGTCGGGAATCGCCTATGCTGGTGACTGCTCCGAAGGGCCCGTACGGACCGGTCAGAGGTCTGTCGCGCTACCCGGGGCTCGTTGGCGTACGTACGTCCGTATATCACAGGGTGAGGAGGGTGGAGCCATGCACTGCCCCTTCTGCAGGCACCCGGACAGCCGGGTCGTCGACAGCCGCACCACCGATGACGGGACGGCGATCCGCCGGCGCCGCCAGTGCCCCGACTGCTCCCGCCGTTTCACGACCATCGAGACGGCGTCACTGATGGTGATCAAGCGGAGCGGGGTCACCGAGCCCTTCAGCCGCAACAAGGTCATCGCGGGAGTGCGCAAGGCGTGCCAGGGCCGGCCGGTCACCGAGGACGCCCTCGCCAAGCTCGGCCAGCGGGTCGAGGAGGCGGTGCGCGCCACCGGCAGTGCCGAGCTGTCCACCCATGACGTCGGGCTCGCCATACTGGGGCCGTTGCAGGAACTCGACCTGGTCGCGTACCTGCGCTTCGCCTCCGTTTACCGGGCCTTCGACTCGCTTGACGACTTCGAGGCGGCCATCGCCGAGCTGCGGGAGCAGCGCGAGCAGGGGCCGCCCGGGCAGGAATGCGGGACCGAGGGGGAGGCCGGCGGCCCGGCAGTCCCCGTGCCCGCCACCGCCGCCGACTGAGTTCGGCGCGCATCCAGGACCCGTACCGGGGCGAGAGCAGGGCGTCCCGGTCGCAGAAAGACATACACCGTGCCACGGAATGCGTGCGCACATATGGGCGTTTGCCCGTATACAGGGAGGCGGAATGACAGAGACGACGAGCGGCCCGGCACGAGGCTCCCGCGCCAAGGGCAGCAAGGCGAGCAAGGGTCTGCGTATCGAGCGCATCCACACCACACCCGGCGTGCATCCGTACGACGAGGTGGAGTGGGCGTCTCGTGACGTCGTCATGACCAACTGGCGCGACGGCTCGGTGAATTTCGAGCAGCGTGGCGTCGAGTTCCCCGACTCCTGGTCGGTGAACGCGGTCAACATCGTCACGAGCAAGTACTTCCGTGGCGCGGTGGGTTCCCCGACCCGTGAGTCCAGCCTCAAGCAGCTCATCGACCGAGTGGTCAAGACGTACCGGAAGAGCGGCGAGGAGAACGGTTACTTCGCCTCCCCGGCGGACGCCGAGATCTTTGAGCACGAGCTGGCGTACGCCCTGCTCCACCAGGTCTTCAGCTTCAACTCGCCGGTGTGGTTCAACGTCGGCACCCAGCAGCCGCAGCAGGTCAGCGCCTGCTTCATCCTCTCCGTCGACGACTCCATGGAGTCGATCCTCGACTGGTACAAGGAAGAGGGGATGATCTTCAAGGGCGGCTCCGGTGCCGGCCTGAACCTCTCCCGTATCCGCTCCTCCAAGGAGCTGCTCTCCTCCGGCGGCAACGCCTCCGGCCCGGTCTCCTTCATGCGCGGCGCCGACGCGTCGGCCGGAACGATCAAGTCGGGCGGCGCCACCCGCCGTGCGGCCAAGATGGTCGTCCTGGACGTCGACCACCCGGACGTCGAGGCCTTCATCGAGACCAAGGTGAAGGAAGAGGAGAAGGTCCGCGCGCTGCGTGACGCGGGCTTCGACATGGACCTGGGCGGCGACGACATCACGTCCGTCCAGTACCAGAACGCCAACAACTCGGTCCGGGTGAACGACGAGTTCATGAAGGCCGTCGAGGGCGGCTCGAAGTTCGGGCTGCGCGGCCGGATGACCGGTGAGGTCATCGAGGAGATCGACGCCAAGGGGCTCTTCCGCAAGATGGCGGAGGCGGCCTGGGCCTGCGCCGACCCCGGCATCCAGTACGACGACACCATCAACCACTGGCACACCTCGCCGGAGTCGGGCCGGATCACCGCGTCCAACCCGTGCAGCGAGTACATGCACCTGGACAACTCCTCGTGCAACCTCGCCTCGCTCAACCTCCTGAAGTTCCTGCGCGACGACGACCTGGGCAACCAGTCGTTCGACGCCGAGCGCTTCGCCAAGGTCGTCGAGCTGGTCATCACCGCGATGGACATCTCCATCTGCTTCGCCGACTTCCCGACCGAGAAGATCGGCGAGACCACCCGCGCCTACCGCCAGCTGGGCATCGGCTACGCCAACCTCGGCGCCCTGCTGATGGCCACCGGCCACGCCTACGACTCCGACGGCGGCCGCGCGCTGGCCGGTGCCATCACCTCCCTGATGACGGGCACCTCCTACCGGCGCTCGGCCGAACTGGCCTCGGTCGTCGGCCCGTACGAGGGCTATGCCCGTAACGCCGACGCCCACAAGCGCGTCATGAAGCAGCACTCGGACGCCAACGGCAGCGCCGTGCGCATGGACGACCTGGACACCCCGGTGTGGGCCGCGGCGACCGAGGCCTGGCAGGACGTGCTGCGGCTCGGCGAGAAGAACGGCTTCCGCAACGCCCAGGCGTCGGTGCTCGCGCCGACCGGCACCATCGGCCTGATGATGGACTGCGACACCACGGGCGTCGAGCCGGACCTGGCGCTGGTCAAGTTCAAGAAGCTGGTCGGCGGCGGCTCCATGCAGATCGTGAACAACACGGTCCCCAAGGCGCTCAAGCGGCTCGGCTACCAGCCCGAGCAGATCGAGGCGATCGTCGCCCACATCGCCGACCACGGCAATGTCCTCGACGCCCCGGCCCTGAAGGCCGAGCACTACGAGGTCTTCGACTGCGCCATGGGCGCACGCTCGATCTCCGCCATGGGCCATGTGCGGATGATGGCGGCCGCGCAGCCCTTCCTCTCCGGTGCGATCTCCAAGACGGTCAACGTCCCGGAGACGGCCACTGTCGAGGAGATCGAGGACGTCTACTTCCAGGGCTGGAAGATCGGCCTGAAGGCGCTGGCGATCTACCGCGACAACTGCAAGGTCGGCCAGCCGCTCTCCGCCAAGAAGAAGGAGGTGGAGAAGAAGGCCGAGCCGGTCGCCGAGAAGAAGGTCGTCGAGTACCGCCCGGTGCGCAAGCGCCTCCCCAAGGGCCGTCCCGGCATCACCACCTCCTTCACGGTCGGCGGCGCCGAGGGCTACATGACCGCCAACTCCTACCCGGACGACGGTCTCGGTGAGGTCTTCCTGAAGATGTCCAAGCAGGGCTCGACCCTCGCGGGCATGATGGACGCCTTCTCCATCGCGGTGTCGGTGGGCCTCCAGTACGGCGTGCCGCTGGAGACCTACGTCTCGAAGTTCACCAACATGCGCTTCGAGCCGGCCGGTATGACGGACGACCCGGACGTGCGGATGGCGCAGTCGATCGTCGACTACATCTTCCGCCGCCTGGCGCTGGACTTCCTGCCGTTCGAGACCCGCTCGGCGCTCGGCATCCACTCCGTCGAGGAGCGCACGCGCCACCTGGAGACCGGTTCGTACGAGCCGTCCGAGGACGAGGTCGACGTCGAGGGCCTGGCCCAGTCGGCGCCGCGCCAGATCGAGTCGGTGAGCGAGTCCACCCCGGCCGCGAAGATCGTCGAGGAGGCCGCCGCCCCGGCCCCCAAGCAGGCGCACACCAACGCCGAACTCGTCGAGATGCAGCTGGGCATCAACGCCGACGCCCCCCTGTGCTTCTCCTGCGGGACGAAGATGCAGCGGGCCGGCAGCTGCTACCTGTGCGAGGGCTGCGGATCGACCAGCGGTTGCAGCTGACCGCGCACGGAACGGCGTCCGACGCGGCTTTGAGCAACTGCCGCTGAGGGCGCCGCACCGCACCTGACAGAGGGTGTCGACCATGGGTCGGCACCCTCTTCGGCGTCTTGCGGCATGGGGACGGTATGGCTGAGCGGGCCGCCACCCCTATTGGGGCAATCTCTCGCCGGTGGCCTCTACGGGACGACTTGGGCGTCCGACAGCGGGGCCGGTGGGCATGCCGTGTCCCCGGGGCTCTCCTCCCGGGGACGGACCAGGGTGTAGAGGAGCGCTGCCGCCAGGTGGACGGTGGCGATCCCGAGCAGCAACAGGGGCGGCGGCAGTGTGGCGGCCGCACCGACAAGGGTGGCTCCGCAGGCCGCCGCCGTGATCTTGAGGCCCGCCCCCAGGGTGAAGACCTGCGCACGGACCGGCGGCGGGGCGTGCGCGGCCCGGAGGCGCAGGGTCGCGGTCAGCAGCGGACCGTCGCACAGCCCGGCGAGGACGAACAGGGCCCCGGTGGCCGTCGGCGACACCGGGAGCGCGGCGGCGGCGAGCGCGACACCGGTGCCGCACAGGGCGAGGGTGGCGAGGCGCGGATCGGACAGCGGCGGTCGCCATCGGGCCACGGCCAGCGAACCGGTGAGCGCGCCGAGCGCGAACGCGGTCATCAGGATGCCGCCCGCTCCGGGGCGCCCCCGGTGGCCGGCGAGCAGCACCGTGGTGGTGGTCAGGCCGCCCACGCCGACGAAGGCCAGACAGGTGCCCGCGGTGAGGGCGCGCAGCGCACGGATGCGCCAGACGGCCGCCAGGCCCGCGGCAAGATCGGCGCGCAGCGTGCCGGCGGGGGCGTTGTCCGCCGCGGCCGGTTGCGCGCGCCCGTACGGCAGTCCGGTGGCCAGTGCCGCCGCGGTGGCCGCCGCTGCGGCGAGCAGCAACATTGCCGCGCCGGGCGACGCCACCGCGGCCGCGAGTCCGGCCATGGCGGGACCCGCCACCGACGCGGCGTTGTAGACCGCCGCATCCAGCGCGTAGGCACGCTCACGCGGTCCGCCCGCCGGCAGCAACCCGGTGATCAGGCTGGACAGTCCTCCGGAGACCACCGGCCCGCAACTGCCGCCGACCAGGGCCACGGCGAGGGTCACCTGTACGGGCGCCCGCCCCACACTCGTCGCCAGCACCGCGATGGCCACGGCAAATCCGCCCAGGGCACCGAGGTAGCAGAGCCGGGGCCGCCGCATACGGGAGACGAGGGTGCCGACCAGGGGAGCGGCGATCACATGCGGCGCCATCCAAGCGGTGAGGACGAACGCGCCCTGCCCCGCACTCCCGGAGCGCTGCAAGGCCAGCAGCACCACCGCCACGGCCATGCCCTCCTCCGCGAGTCGGGCGAAGAAGGCCGTGGCCAGATAGAGCGGTAATCCTGAGCGTGCCCCTGGTGCGGCTGGGCGTCGCGGCATACGCATCTCCAGGAGGACGGACGGAGTCGTAACGGCTTACTTTGCCGTGCCCCCTGGGGGAGTGCGCGTCAGCCCGTTGCGGCACGCTCTACCTGGGCACCGGCCCCGGGAGCGCCCGCCGTTACTGCTCGACGGCCTGTGCCGCGCGGGAGCGGGTGGCGGCGCACCGTCGCCGCAAACGGGCGGGCGGCTGACGGCGCGGATATGGCAGAGGGGGAGGGGGCACCTGGCCACCTCCCCCTCTGCTGCCCTCGGGCTCAGTGCCGCCCGCGCGCCGTTTGCCCGTCAGCGGCCCATTTCCGCCGTGAACGCGTGGGGGTCGGTGTCGAATCCCCGGAGACCCGAGCGGAAGCGCCACTGCCCTCCCTCGTCCCGGGTGAATTCGGCGACCGTCGCGGCAGTTGCCCCCGCGACCTCGGTGAAGTCGTGCTCGGCCAGATCGGTGTACCCCTCGCGGATCCGGACGGCGGTGTTCGCGATATCGCCGAAGACCTTGCGGCCCTCGCTCTGTTGGATGGCCACCCCCACGATCACCCGGGTGTAGGTCTCGGCCAGTCGGTCCAGCTCCAGCGTCATGATCTCGTCGAAGCCGAACCCCTGGCCGGTCCTGCTGTCCCGGTTGAGGGTGATGGTCCCGTCCGGCGACCGGCTGTCGAAGTGCACCAGATAGGCGGGCTCGCCGTGCGGAGCGTCGGCTGTATAGGTGGCCGCGACGATGTCGAGATCATTGTCCGGCGTCCCGAGGGGGCTCGGGTCCCACTTGAGCGTTACCTCGACCTTCTCGATCCCTTTGCTGAGCGTGCTCACCGGACGTCCCTCCCGTCATCTCCCGGGGGCGTGGCGCGGCCTGCGCGGGCAGGCGGCCAACTCCCCAGGGCTTCCCGTTCGCTGTCCATCGTGCCACGCCTCACGGCCCGTGGGCGGGGTGAACTGCCCCTGGTCACCCGTGGTTTGCCTCCGGCTCGGGTGGCTGGAAAGCGCCGTCCGGCCAATGGGGTTCGCCGGATGCGGATCAGCTTGTCCGCTCGTCCCAGAGGCTGTTGAGCTGACCGTCCAGTACGTCCAGCGCCTCGGCGGGGGAGAGGTGACCGATCAGGACATGGGTGGTGAGACCGTCGGCCAGGGCGAGGAGGGTGCGGGCCGCGCGGTCCGGGTCGGTGATGTCGGCGGCCTCGGTGATCAGCCGTGCGAACACCGTCTGTAGACCGGCGTAGTTGGTACGCAGAATTCCGGCCAGGGACGGACTGACGGCGGCCTGTGCCACGAAGGCCAGCCAGACCCGTGCCTCGGCGCGATGTTCCTCCTGAAGGAGCGACACCTCTGTTGTGGCGTGCCCCAGCGCCGTACGGGCCGACTGGGCGGGCGAGGCGGCGAGCCGGGCCGAGACCCGGGCGGTGACCCGTTCGCCGATGTGGCCGAGCGCGAAGACCAGCATCTCCTCCTTGGTGCGGAAGCAGCGCTGGACGGCGCCCATGGAGACCTGCGCGCGGGCCGCCACATCGCGGAGCGTGACGCCCTCCAGGCCGCTCTCGTCGGCGAGTTGGCACACCGCCTCGGCGATCTGGCGGCGCCGGCTCTCGTGGTCGACCTGTTTGGGCATGCCCCGTACTCCGGTTATTCGATGCGTATGTATCGGCAACCAGGCTACGATACCGAACCGATGCAACTGCATCGGAATGACCGGGAACGGTCCTGGCGGCCCAGGGGAGGGCCGGCTGAGGCCACGGAAGGGGAGGACATGCACGACGCGCTGTGGAAGATGACGGCCCGCGCTCAGGCGGCGGCGGTACGCACCGGTGAGGTGTCGGCGGTGGAGCTGGTCGAGGCGCACCTGGAGCGGATCGCCGAGGTAAACCCGGTGGTCAACGCCGTCACCCAGCTGCTCGCCGAACGGGCGCGGGGCGAGGCGGCGGAGGTCGACCGAGAGCGGGCGGCGGGTGCGGAGCTGGGGCCCCTGGCCGGGGTGCCGTTCACCGTCAAGGAGACCACGGCCATCGAAGGGGTGCCGACGACCTACGGCGCGGAGCGCTTCCGTGACTTTGTCGCGCACTCCGATGCGCCCCCGGTGGCGCGTCTGCGCACGGCGGGCGGAATTCCCGTGGGGCACAGCAACATGCCGACGCTCATCCTGGCCGGCATCCATACCCGTAGTGAGTTGTTCGGCGACACCGTGAACCCCTGGAGTGCCGCGGTCACTCCGGGCGGCAGTAGTGGCGGCGACGGCGCGGCCGTGGCGAGCGGTATGGCCCCGCTCGGACTCGGCAACGACTCCGGGGGTTCGGTGCGCATACCCGCGTCCTTCTGTGGCGTAGCGGGTCTGAAGCCGACCTACGGGCGGTTCGCCGCCGATCACCGCATCGGCCCGGACGACCCTTCCCTCGCCGCCCAGTTCCTCGTGGTCGACGGTCCGCTGGCCCGTACGGTCGATGATCTGCGGCTCGCGTACGAGGTGCTGGCCGGGGCCGATCCGTGCGACCCGCGGGCTGTGCCGGTGCCGCCCTATGGGCCGCCGCCGGGGCGTCCCCTCAAGGTGGCGATGGTGGCGGATCCCGGAGGCGGCGGGGTGCATCCCGCGGTGCGCCGGGCCGTGGAGAGCGCGGCGGACGCGCTGCGGGACGCGGGGTACGAGGTGCGCGAAGTGGCGGACGTACCGCGGCTGGACGACGCCCTCGACGTCTACGCCCGGATGACGCTCACGGAGTTCGCCACCACCTGGCCCACCGTCAAACCGCTGCTCGGGGAGGGCGGCCATCGCTATGTCGAGTGGGGGATGGCGAGGTCGGCCCCCGTGGAGCTGCCGGAGTATCTGCGGCTGACCGGGGTGCGGCTGGGCATCCAGCGGGACTGGGCGGCTTTTCTGGACGAGTATCCGCTGGTCCTGGGGCCGGTGTTCACCGATCCACCGTTCGCTCCGGGGGAGGAGCTACGGGACGAGGAGAGCTATCGGCGGGTGCAGCATGCGTTGCGGCTGTGCACCGCGACCAGCTTCGTCGGGGTGCCCGCGGTGGCCGTCCCCACCGGGGTGGCGGACGGGCTCCCGTACGGAGTGCAACTGATCGGGCGCTCCTACCGGGAGGACCTGTGCCTGGCAGCGGCCGAGGCCGTGGAGCAGCGGCTCGGTGTCCACACGCCCATCGATCCCCGCCCGTAAGGAAGTTCGGGGTGGTGCGAATGTGACGCGCAGTGATCCCGGTCCGCCCTTGGGTCGTACGATGGCGCGGTGCTGGTCAAGTGGATTCGCCTCACCGTCGTGGACCGTCGAGGGTTCGAGCGGGGGCAGCGGAAATGGGCGGGGCTGCTGGGTGAGCCGGGGTTCCGAGGGCAGGGCGGCGGGTGGAGCCGGGGGCGGCCGGGCGTCGCGCATCTGGTCGCCTTCTGGGAGGGCCGGGCGTTCTACGACTCCTTCATGGCGCGCTCGCACGACCGGCTCGCCGCCTCCCAGGTCGGCACGTACAAGGACGCCCAAGTCCGGCTGTTCGAGCACGAGTTTGATGTGAAGGTGGGATTCCGCCCGTCGTTCGGCGATGTGGATGTCCTGCGGCTGGCGCACTGCCAGGTGCGCCAGGACCGGGTGGATCACTACATGCTGATGCAGGAGAAGGTCTGGAACCCGGCGATGGCGGGTTCGCCGGGCATGCTGCGAGGGATGCTGGGGCGGGCTCCGGGGGAGGAGTTCCTGGTGTTGTCGATGTGGCAGTCGGCGGCCGAGCGGGGGAAGTACCGGCCCGAGCGGGTGGAGCGGCTGGCGCTCCGTGCCCAGATAGCCGCGGATGTCCGGGCCATCGCGGGGGACGTGGTGCAGCTCGAACCGTCGTGGACGGTGTGAGGGGCGGCGCGGTCAGGGGGCCGCTCCGGGTGAGGCGTCCGCCCGGTCGGTGACCGTGAACGCCCCGGCGTGGGCGGCCGCCAGTGTGGCCGCCACGGCCTGTTCGGCGACGGTGTCGTCGACCGGCTCCCGGGTGATGAACAGGCGGAAGAACAACGGCGCGGAGACGGAGCGGACGAGCGCTCCGGCGTCGATGCCGCGGTGCGGAGTGGCGGCGGCTTCCGCAGCGGAATCCGGGTCCGCCGCCAACTCCCCGCGCCGTACGGCCCGTTCGACGAGGGCCTCGCAGCGCGCGAACCGCTCGGTGTAGTAGTCGCGCAGGGCGTCGGCCGCCCGCTCCGACTGGAAGGCGGCGGCGATCATCGCCGAGCCCGACGCGGCCACCGCCGGGTCGGTGAAGGAAACGACGACCTCCTGGGCCAGGGCGCGCAGATCGCCCTCCAGGGACCCGGTGTCGGGCGGGACCCAGCTGTCCTCGCCCGCAAGATCCAGCGCGTCCGCCACCAGGCCCTCGATGTCCTTCCAGCGCCGGTAGAGCGTGGTCTTGTGCACGCCGGAGTGGGCGGCGACATATTCGACGGTCAGGCCGGGATAGCCGTGCTCGGTGAGGCCGGCCAGCACGGCGTCGCGGACGGCGGCACGGGTGCGGGCGGTGCGGCCGCCTGGGCGGCGGGTGCCGGGGGAGGGTGCGGAACCGCCGCTCTCGCGACCGCTGTCGGGCACCGTCTCGTCAGACAATTGCTACTCCAGTTGCGTTAGCGGATTCCGTCTGCCATCATCATCGTAATGCGACGAAGGTTGCATTTACTTTGGGGGATGTGTGACCACCCAGATTTCCTTGCACGACATCACCCGGTCCTACGGTGACCACCTGCTGCTCGACGGTGTCTCGTTGTCGGTGCGCCCCGGCGAACGCGTCGGGATCGTGGGGGAGAACGGTGCCGGGAAGTCGACACTGCTGCGCATCGTCGCAGGTGTCGAGCGGCCCGATGGAGGCCAGGTGGTGCTCCGGGCCGACGGTGGCATCGGCTACCTGGGCCAGACCCCGCACCTCCCACCGGACCGCACCGTTCAGGACACGATCGACGCCGCTCTGGCGGACCTGCGGGACATGGAGCGCCGACTCCGCTCCTTGGAACGCGGGCTCGACCGGGCCACGACCGGCGGGCTGGAGGCGTACGGCGCTCTGCTCACCCTCTTCGAGCTGCGCGGCGGCTATGAAGCCGACGCCCGCGTCGACCGGGCACTGCACGCCCTGGGGCTGGCGCGGCTGGATCACGACCGGCTGCTCGGCAGCCTCTCCGGGGGCGAGCAGGCCCGGCTGGGGATCGCCTGCCTGATCGCCGCGGCCCCCGAGGTCATGCTTCTCGACGAACCCACCAACCACCTCGACGCCACCGCCTTGGACTGGCTGGAAGGCGCCCTGCTCGCCCACCGGGGCACGGTCCTCGCCGTCTCGCACGACCGGCTCTTCCTCCAGCGCATCGCCACGGCGCTGGTCGAGGTCGACGCCGACCGCCGGACCCTGGTCCGCTACGGCGGCGGTTACGGCACCTTCCTCGCGGCCAAGGACGCCGCCCGACGGCGCTGGGAGCAGGACCATGCCCAGTGGTGCGCACAGATCGCACAGCTCACCGACTTCGCCGGGGGCGCGGCGCGGAACGTCGCTCAGGGCCGGGCCATGAAGGACGGCAACAAGATGGCGTACGACCGGGCCAAGGGCCGTGTCCAGGCCTCCGTGGCCGGCCGGGTGCGCAACGCCCAGGAACGGCTGCGCAGGCTCCGGGAAGATCCCGTTCCCAGGCCTCCCGACCCGCTCCGGTTCCGTGCCGCACCGGACGTCGGCGAGGCCGGGGGCACCCTCGTCCGGCTCGACGGAGTGCGGGTGGGGGACCGGCTCGCGGTGGACTCCCTCACCGTCGCCGCCGGTGAGCGTCTGCTGATCCACGGCGCCAACGGAGCGGGCAAGACCACGCTGCTCCGGGTGCTGGCAGGGGTCACCACACCGGACAGCGGCACGGTGCGGCGCCGAGGCAGGATCAGCTACCTCGCGCAGGAAATACCGGTCTCCCGTCCCGCCGAACCGCTGCTGTCGGTGTTCCGCCGCGGGCTGGCCGGGGATGTGGAGGAGCACACCGCCCTGCTGCTGTCCTTCGGCCTGTTCCGCGAACGTGACCTCGAGGTCCCCGTGGGGGCGCTCTCCGCCGGTCAGCGGCGACGGCTCGCGCTGGCCCGGCTGCTGGCCCGCCCGGCGGACCTGCTGCTGCTCGATGAACCCACCAACCACCTGGCGCCCGGTCTCGTCGAAGAGCTCGAAGCCGCGCTCGCGGCATGGCCCGGCGCCCTGGTCGTCGTCTCCCACGACCGGCTGCTGCGGCGACGCTTCGGCGGCCGCTCCTACGAGATACGCGACGGCCGCCCGGCCCTGGCGGCCGTCCGCTGACCGGCGCCCCTTGATCCGGTACGCCCCGGCGGCCCGGCGTGGCCTCCGCGCAGCCGCTGCCTCCGGACATCGACGCCGGCCGCGCCCCGGGCAGCGGACATCCGACGGGGACGACCACCCACGACTCCGTACGCAAGGGCGTCGACCGCGTCTACGGCCCCGGCCCCCGACCCCGAACCACGCCTCGTTCGGAAACGCGCAGAAAGGAGAACGGAAGGTGACGGACGGACGCTCGACCGGGCCGCGACCATGACAGCGTGCGACATGCGCAAGCCACCCGATCTAGGCTGGCGGCATGGCTCGGCCCCGACGCATCGTTCTCATCCGCCACGGAGAGTCGGAGGGGAATGTCGACGACACCGTGTACGAGCGGGAACCCGATCACGCGCTCGCCCTCACCGGGGCCGGGCTGCGGCAGGCGGCGGAGGCCGGCGGCGCGGTGCGGCAGATGTTCGGCGACGAGCGGGTCTCCGCGTATGTCTCGCCGTACCGCCGCACCCACCAGACCTTCCGCGAACTCCGCCTCGACCCCGCCCAGGTCCGGGTGCGCGAGGAACCCCGGCTGCGCGAGCAGGACTGGGGCAACTGGCAGGACCGCGAGGACGTCCGCCGGCAGAAGGCCTACCGGGACGCCTACGGCCACTTCTTCTACCGCTTCGCCCAGGGCGAGTCCGGAGCCGATGTCTATGACCGGGTCGGGGCCTTCCTGGAGAGCCTGTGGCGCAGCTTCGAGGACCCCCAGCACCCGCCGAACGTCCTGATCGTCACGCACGGGCTCACCATGCGGCTGTTCTGCATGCGCTGGTTCCACTGGACGGTGGCGGACTTCGAGTCGCTGTCCAACCCCGGCAATGCGGAGTGGCGCACCCTGCTGCTCGGCCCGGACGGCCGCTACACCCTCGACCGGCCCTTCGAGCGCTGGTGTGAACCCGTTCCTTATGGGGCCACCGGTTAGAGTGCACTCCGATGACCCTCGACCACCGTGACGCAGACCGCTGTGAGCGGGCTCTGGCGAGCCTGCGCGGACTGTCCGTGGGTGATGCCCTCGGATCCCAGTTCTTCGTCCCCGCGAACTACCCCTCCCTCAAGCGCCGTGAGCCGCCGCCCGCCCCCTGGCAGTGGACCGACGACACCGAGATGGCCTGCTCCGTCCTGGCCGTCCTCACCGCTCACGGACGGATCGACCAGGACGCCCTCGCCCGCTCCTTCGCCGACCACCACGACTTCGACCGCGGCTACGGTCCGGCCGTCAACCGCATGCTGCGGCTGATCCGCGAGGGCGGCGACTGGCGCGAGCTGGCGTCCGGGCTCTTCAACGGCCAGGGCTCGTGGGGCAACGGCGCCGCGATGCGTATCGCTCCCCTCGGCGCCTGGTACGCCGATGATCCCGAGCAGGCCACCCACCAGGCGGAGATCTCCGCCTACACCACCCACCAGCACCGAGAGGCCGTCGTCGGCGCCATGGCCGTCGCCGCCGCGGCCGCCCTGGTGGCCGACCCGACCCGCGACAACGGCCCCGAGCAGCTGCTCGACGGGGTGCTGGAGCTGATTCCGCGCAGCGCCGTACAGGCCGGGCTGCGCCGGGCCCGCGACATGCTCGACTACGCCGACTCCGGCACCGTCGCCGCCGTCCTGGGCTGCGGACGACGCACCAGCGCGCATGACACCGTGCCTTTCGCCCTGTGGGCCGCCGCCCAGCATCTCGGCAACTACGAGCGGGCGTTCTGGACCACGGTTCAGGCGGGCGGCGACGTCGACACCACCTGCGCCATCGTCGGCGGCATCGTCGCCGCAGCCGGTCCCGCAGGGGCCCCGCCCGAGGCATGGCTGGACGGCGCCGAGCCCCTCCCGTCGTGGGCCCCCGCCCTCGCCGACTGATCACCGCCGTAGCGCCCCACCTCTTGCCCTTCCGTACCCCTCGTAGCCCGACCGCCCGCGTCTGCCTTCGCGCCGTGCGGTGCCTTGCAACAGGCAGCGCCGCACGGTGAGTTCGCCTTCGTACGGCTGCACACGAGGAGGTGGAACAGTGGCGTCCGCATACCGGCCCCCGCCCGCCCGTGCCCGCTTCGTCATACCCGTCGGTAGCGGCGCCGCCCGGCCCCTCTCGCAGGTTCGCCGACACCGTTTGCCGCCAGGTTCGGATCCGATGCGGACGGCTGGGCCGAATAGGCGTAACCTTGCTGGCGCCATGCCGTACGAGCCCCCCACACATTCCGTCGAGCGATCATTGCGCGCCACGACGGGCGCCAAGATCGTTGCAGGTGTCGACGAGGTCGGACGCGGAGCGTGGGCCGGTCCGGTCAGCGTCTGCGCAGCCATCACCGGTCTGCGCCGGCCGCCCGACGGACTCACCGATTCCAAGCTGCTGACCCCCAAGCGCCGCACCGAACTGTGCGATGTGCTCGGCGAGTGGGTCACGTCGTATGCCCTGGGGCACTCCTCACCGGAGGAGATCGACGAGCTGGGCATGACCGCTGCCCTGCGGCTCGCGGCCGTACGCGCCCTGGAGGCGCTGCCGGTCCGGCCGGACGCGATCATCCTCGACGGCAAGCACAACTACCTGGGCGCGCCCTGGCGCGTCCGCACGGTCATCAAGGGCGACCAGTCCTGCATCGCGGTTGCCGCCGCGTCCGTGATCGCCAAGGTGCGGCGCGACGCGATGATGGCCGAACTGGGCCTGGCCTACGCCGACTTCGACTTCGCGGCCAACGCCGGCTACCCCTCTCCGACCCATCGCATCGCCCTGGAGGAGTACGGTCCTACGCCGCACCACCGAGTGTCGTGGTCCTACATGGACGCGCTGCCCCGGTGGCGGCATCTGAAGAAGGTGCGCATCACCCCCGAAGCAGCCGCTCTGCAAGCCGGTGGCCAACTCGGCTTCGACTTCTGAGCGGTGTGGACATGAATTCGGTACCCGATGACATGTTCCGCACTTACGTTTGATAGACATCCCTTTATGCCTCTCATCCCCGAGGAGCCTCAGATTCACGAGAGTGTCCCGGGTCCCCGCGCAACTCCGGCCGCCGGCCGTACCGCGCAGACCCCCCGCCCCGTTCCTGGCCCCGGCCCCCGCCCCGCGCCTCCGCGCGGCGCGCCCGCGTCCAGTGTCCGTCCGGGCAAGCCCGGACCTGCTGCCCCGCCGCGTGGGCCTGTCGCCGCCCCGCCGGCGCAGCGCACCAACTCCCCGCAGCCTGCCGGTGATCCCGGCACCGCCGCGGGAGCGCAGCTCCAGCTGATCCCGGCCCCCGCCGACGGCGCCGTCGACGCCGCCGACGAGGCCGTCGACCTGCTGCTGGACTCCGGGCGTGCACCGGGCGAAATCCTGGTGCTGACCACCGGCGAAACCCACCCGTGGGCCGTGCATGAACAGTCCTTCGGTGAGGCGTCCTACTGGGCCCAACACGACGCCGTGGACGATGTGTTCTACGCGGACGCCACGGCCGAGCGCGCCACCGGCCGGCCCGTCGTGGTCGTCGCCGTCAACGGTGGTTCGGACGAGGTCACCGGGCGGGCACTGCCCGCGGCGATGGCTCGTGCCGGCACGCTGCTGATCGTCTGCGGTGACCCGCAGCGGATCAACGCCGTGCTCGGAGCCCCCGCCTGACCGCTGCCGGTTCGCAACAGCCCGTCGGCCCTGGAGGCCGTCGGGCTCGTTTGCGTACCCGACAGTTGAGGCCCGGACGGTACGCCGAAGCCGAGTGAGGGCGGCCCGCTGCTCCCGCGGCGCGCGGGAACCCGGGACGCCCGCCCGCTCGGCTCAGCGTGCCGCCGTGTGCCGATGGGCTTCCGGGGCGCCGCCGCCGGTGCGTCGCGGCTTTGACCGGTTCTGCGCGGGAATACCCATGGCCGCGTACGGGGCATCCGGAAGTGCAGCCGTCGTGCGGCGCATCTCCCGGTGGCTCACCCCGGTCGGTTCTCCGGACGGCTCATCCAGCGGGGACCGCCTGGGGCGGCGCCCGCCCCGGCCCTCTCCCAGCACCTGCCAGCGGTCCGGGGTCAGCGTGATGTACGCCCCGCAGCGCAGCCCGTGCAGAGTGCAGGCATCGCGCAGACCCCACATCCACGCCCCGTCCGTCTCCGTCCAACGGGGCTCGCCCTCACGGCAGTACAGCAGCACGGCGGTGCGCACCGGGGCACGCAGCCGCAGGTCGTGCGGGATGACCCGGCGCAGATGCGCCAGCAGCACATTGCGGAACCCCCAGCCGTCGGGAGAGACCGCGAACTCGGTGAACGAAGCGCTGGCCGTCACCCGCTCCTGCGCATCGAGCACCGCGACGATGGCCGTCGACGGCCCCGGGCGATGACGATCGTGCAGGTCGGCGACGACCTCACGGGGGTTGCGCAGCAACGGGATCCCGGCCGAGGCCCATTCGGCGGGCTCCAGCATCCGTCCCAGTCGGGCGGAATCGGCGGACGCGGGCGGGGGCACATGCGAGGGCGAGGCGAAGCCGAAGGTCACGTTCCTCCCTTCGTCTACGCGTCCGCACGTCGGGCGGCGGCCGGGCACGGTACGCACCACGACATGGCCCTGCCTGACCACGGACGGCCGGTAAGGGGAAGCGCCTCCAATTCTCGCGGTCGTACACGCATGCGGCAACGAGCAATTTCCGCCCATGACCGGAATCGGCACAGGTGTCCCAAATATCCCTGCGCGCCGCCGCGGGTCGTCCCGCGCTCAGCCCTGTACGGCGAGGACCAGCGGAAACACCCCCTCTGCTCCCGCCCGGCGCAGCAACCGGGCGGCCACGGCCAGCGTCCAGCCGGTGTCGGCGTAGTCGTCCACCAGCAGCACCGGGCCACCCGCCGCGGCCAGGGCCTGCGCCAGCTCCGGCGACACACCCAGCGAACCGTGCAGGGCCCGCAGCCGCTGGGCGCTGTTGCTGCGCGGAATCCTGCCCTCGGCACCGTCCTCCGACGAGGTCACCGTGCCCAGGAACGGCATCCGGCCGACCGTGGCGATCCGCTCGGCCAGCGACCGGATCAGCTGCGGACGGCTGCGCGAGGAGAGCGCGACGACGCCCACCGGGCGGGCCGGTGCCTCCGCCGCCCCCGAGGCCCAACCGCCCGGCCCCTTCGCCCAGTCGGCGAGAACCGTGACCACCGCGGCCGCCACATCGTCCGGGACCGGACCGTCGGCGGCCTGCGGGGCGAGCATCGGACGCAGCCGGTTGCCCCACCCGATGTCGGAGAGCCGTCCCAGGGCACGGCCGGTCGCTGCCAGCTCACCGGCAGGGATACGCCCCTTGAGATCGACACCGACGGCCGGCAGTCCCGTCGGCCACATCCGGCGCGGCTCGACCTCCACGCCCGGCCGCCCCAGCTCACCCCGCGCTGCGTCCAGCGACGCCGCGGACACCTCGGTGGTGAACCGCGCCCCGGCACAGTTGTCACAGCGGCCGCACGCCACCGCCGCCTCGTCGTCCAACTGCCGCCGCAGGAACTCCATCCGGCAGCCCGTCGTGGTGGCGTACTCCCGCATCGCCTGCTGTTCGGCCTCGCGCTGACGGGACACCCACGCATAGCGCTCGGCGTCGTACGCCCACGGCCGGCCGGTGGAGATCCAGCCCCCCTTGACGCGCTGCACGGCGCCGTCCACATCCAGGACCTTGAGCATGATCTCCAGGCGCGAGCGGCGCAGTTCGACCTGGGGCTCCAGGGCCGGCAGCGACACCGGCCGGCCGGCGGCCGCCAGGACGTCCAGGGTGCGCCGCACCTGCTCCTCGGGAGGGAACGCCAGCGAGGCGAAGTACTTCCAGATCGCCTCGTCCTCCCGCCCGGGCAGCAGCAGCACCTCGGCGTGCTCGACCCCACGGCCGGCCCGGCCCACCTGCTGGTAGTAGGCGATGGGAGACGACGGCGAACCCAGATGCACCACGAACCCCAGGTCGGGCTTGTCGAAGCCCATGCCCAGCGCCGAGGTCGCCACCAGCGCCTTGACCCGGTTGGCGAGCAGATCGTCCTCGGCCTGCTGGCGGTCCGCGTTCTCCGTCTTGCCGGTGTACGAGGAGACCGTGTGCCCCCGGTGACGGAGGAACGCCGTGATCTCCTCGGCCGCGGCGACGGTGAGCGTGTAGATGATCCCCGAGCCCGGCAGCTCGTGCAGATGGTCCGCGAGCCAGGCCAGCCGGTGCGCGGCGTCCGGCAGCGGGAGCACCCCCAGGCTCAGACTCTCCCGGTCCAGCGGCCCGCGCAGCACCAGCGCCTCCGTGGAGCCCTCGCCCGTGCCGAGCTGTTCGGCGACATCGGCGGTCACCCGCGCGTTGGCCGTCGCGGTGGTGGCGAGCACCGGCACATCGGGCGGGAGATCGGCGAGCATCGTGCGCAGCCGTCGGTAATCCGGCCGGAAATCGTGGCCCCAGTCGGAGATGCAGTGTGCCTCGTCGACCACCAGCAGCCCCGTCGCCGCGGCGAGCTTGGGCAGCACCTGATCGCGGAAATCGGGGTTGTTGAGCCGCTCGGGGCTCACCAGCAGGACATCCACGTCACCGGCCGCCACCTCGGCCTGGACGGTGTCCCACTCCTCGGTGTTGGCGGAGTTGATCGTGCGCGCGCGGATCCCGGCGCGCGCGGCCGCCTCGACCTGGTTGCGCATCAGAGCGAGCAGCGGGGAGACGATCACGGTCGGCCCGCTGCCGCGCTCGCGCAGCAGCGCTGTCGCGACGAAATAGACCGCGGACTTGCCCCAGCCCGTGCGCTGCACGACCAGGGCGCGGCGGTGGTCGGCGACCAGGGCCTCGATCGCGCGCCACTGATCCTCACGCAGCCTGACATCGCCGCCGGGATTCCCGACGAGACGGGTCAGGACGGTATCGGCTGCGGCACGCAGATCTTCGTTGCTCATGCCCCCATGCAACCCGATGCCACTGACATCGCGCGAACCCCCGCCCGAACCTGTGGATAACCTCGTCGCCCGCGAGTTATCCACAGGGGTCGCGGCGCAGCGGCCGGCCGCGGGATCTTCGAGTCATGAATCCGCACAGCGAACCGAGCAAGCGCCCCGGCGACAGCAACTCCGCCGCCACCCCCTGCCCTTCGTCCGCCCCGACCCCCTCGAACTCCCCCCGCCCGCCCAAGCCCTCGCCCCCGGCCAACCCGCCGAACACCACCAGGCCCTCCCGCCCCATCGCACCGAGTGGCCCCACGGACGCCACCAGCGCCGCAGAACCGGCCGGTCCGGCCGACCCCGCACACACCGCCAGCCCTTCCGCGCTCTCCAACCCCGCCTACATCGCCGACTCCGCGAGCCCGTCCGATCCCTCTCACGCCGCCCCCTCCGCCTCCGCCAATCAGGGCACCGCGCCGTCCGCCGACGCCCAGGTCACCCTGCGCAGCCCGGCCGAGCTCGCCGACGCCCTGCCGTATTTTCTTGGCTTCTATCCGGATGACAGCGTCGTAATGGTCGCCCTGCACGGCGAGCGCGGCCGGTTCGGCGGCCGGGTCAGGCTCGGCATTCCGACCGACACCGCGCAGTGGCCCGATGTCGCCGACGACCTCGCCGACTGTCTGATCTCGGCAGGTAAGGAGCGTGACGACCGGCCCGCGGCGATCATCGTCTACCTCTGCCAGGAGCCCGCGGCGGGCGAGAGCGGCAAGGACGTCAAGGACCGGCTGCGCCCGCTCGCCCAGCGGCTCCGTACCGCCTGCGGCGCTCTCGACGTACCGGTCCTGGAAGCCCTCTGCCTCTCCAACGGCCGCTTCTGGTCCTACTGCTGCCCCGACTTCCGCTGCTGCCCCGCCGAGGGCACACCCATGGTCATGCCCGGGACGTCCGTGATGGCCGCGGCCGCCGCATACGCGGGGATGCAGGTGCGCGGCTCCCTCAAGGAGATGGAGGCCAGGCTGAGGCCCCGTACCGGACCGCGGGCCGCCGAACAGGAGAAGGCGCTGGACACGGCAGCCGGTGCGCTGGTGCCGCACATGCTCCGGCGGGACGGGGCGACGGCCGTCCGCCGGGACACCCTCGATCGGGCCGGCGCCATGATCCGCCGGTTCCGTCTGGACACCCCCTCGGGCAGCAACCGGGCCAGGGACGCCTGCGACGATGCGCTGATCACCGACTCCGAGGCCGCCGCTCTCATCCTCGGCCTTCAGGACCGGGTCACCCGTGACCGGGCGGCGGAGTGGATGGACGGCCCCGCCGCGGCACCGGCCCTCCGGCTCTGGCGCGCCCTCGCCCGCCGCTGCGCCGGCGGCTACGCCGAACACGCGGTGGCACCGCTCACCCTGGCCGGCTGGGTCTGCTGGTCCACCGAGGACGGACCCTCGGCACGCGTCGCCCTGAGCTGTGCCTTGGCCCTCGACCCCGACTACACCTTCGCCCAACTGCTGCACCGCGCCATCAACGAAGGCCTCGATCCGGAGCCGCTGCGCCGCTGTCTGCGTGAGCAGCACCAGGAGGCCGGGGCCGACACCGAGGCGCCCACGTCTTCCACCGCTCCGGCCGCCAAGGAAGCACCGCGACCCACGAAGCGCTCCGGGCCGACCCGCTCCGGACCCGCAGGCCGTCCTCAGGGGCCGCGGGGCGCCACTGGCCCGGGCAGCCGTACGACCGACGGACGCGGCAGGCGCCGCGCCGGCCGGGACGGGAGCCGACGGTGACCGGCCCGCTGCTGCGAGGCCGGCGTGACCTGGGAGCCGGCCGACGCGTTCACCCGAGTGGCGTAACCCGTCCGGACCCCCGACCTCACCAGGGAGCACAGCGCGTGCCAGGCCTCGTCCCCACTACTCAGCCGGCCCGCCGGCTGTCCGGAGCGCGGCGCCCGGCACCACCCCGGGCCCCACAACCGCAGCCCGTCCACTCCGCACTCGTCTGTGTGGCCCTCCCGTCCCTCGCCGTCTCCCCGGCGTCGGGGCAGCTGACCGGCCAGGGCTTGGACGGCTTCTACCGCGACGGCCGACGGGTCCTGTCCCGTTGCGAACTGCTCGTCGCGGGTGAGGAACCACTCGTCGTCCAGGGGCGGTTGACCGGAGCGGACCGTGCCCGGTTCGTCGGGACGATTCGCAGGATCGGTGAGCGCGGGCCGGATCCGGAGGTCCACGTGGAGCGGCTGCGGTCCGCCGACGGTACCGAGCAGATCACGTTCCGCAGCAGCGCCACTCGGACCGTCCGGCTTCCGGTCGAGCTCCGGCTGGCCACGGATCTCGCGGAACTCGGGTCCGTCGCCGTCGGCCTCCCTGGCCTCGCCCTGCAAGCCACGGTCCACGGCTCCGGACTCCGCTGGTCCGGGCCCGGTGTGCACGCGGTGGTGTCCGCGACGCCCGGCCCCACGGACGCACTGGCATCGGCCGGCTTGCTGCGCTGGGAACTGGATCTGCCGCCAGGTGCCTGCCGCACCATCGAACTGCGCGCCGGACTGGAAAGAGACAGGGGCGGTCCCGGAGGCGCTCCGGGCAAACACCGGCTCCTCGGTGAAGCTCGCATCCCTGGCCCCCGCACCGGACCGGTCGCCCCGCGGACGCGTGGCGACCAGCCACCGCGTCCCTGGTCGGCGGCCCGGCTGGAGTGCGACGACCACCGGGCCGACGCGCTCCTGGCGGGCAGTCTCGACGATCTCCACGGCCTGCTGATGCGCGACCCGGCGGCCGCTGCGGACGTGTATCTCGCCGGCGGGTTCCCCTGGCGTTGCGGCCTGGCACCGGCCGAGGCGCTGTGGGCCGCCCGGATGCTGCTTCCCCTGGGCACCCGGCTCGCCGCGGGCACGCTCCGCGCCCTCGCCCGTGGGCAACAAGCCGCTCCAGGGACGGATTTCGGCCGAATCCCCGGCTCTCTCAGGGACGCCGGACCGCACGCTCCACCGAGCTGCACCGGCATCGAGGCCACCCTGCTATTCCCCGTCGTGCTGGCGGAGGCCCGCTGCTGGGGCCTGCCCGAACGGGAGACGGAGCGGCTGCTCCCCGCCGCTGAGCGCTGTTTGCGATGGCTGAGGATCATCACCGATCCACCGGGCGGCGGCCCCAGGGGCTACGTCCCCGACCCCGCGCCCGGCGGACCGTACCGCTGCGAGACCCAGGCCCACGCCCATCGCGCCGCCCTGCTGGGCGCCGATCTCCTCGATGCCTTCGGATCCTCCGACGCGGCAGCGTTACGGGACTGGGCCGACGACCTGCGCACGCGTTTCCGTACGGACTTCTGGCTGGACGACGGCGCAGGCGGCCGCCCCGCCGCCCTGCTCACCGCCGACGGACGCCCCGTCCCGCACCTCTCCTCCACCACCGCCTCACTCCTCGACACCGGCCTGCTCGGCGGCGGCGCACTCGCCCCCGGCCTGCTGGACGCGGCGCAGACCGACCAGCTGGCCGGACTGCTGGGCAGCCCGGCCATGGACTCCGGATGGGGCCTACGGGGGCTCGGTACCAAGGAGAGCGGCTACAACCCCTTCGGCCACCGCAGTGGCGCAGTCCGCGTCCACGAAACGGCCATCGCCGCCGCCGGATTGGCCGCGGCCGGGCATGAACGGACAGCCGGCGCCCTGACCAAGGGGGTTCTCGCTGCCGCGGAAAGCTTCGGGTACCGCCTCCCCGAGATGTACGCGGGGGAGCAGCGCACCGCCGACAGTGCCCCCGTGCCACATCCGGCGGCCTGCCGCCCCGCTGCCGTGGCGGCCGCCGGCGCGGTGCACATACTGGTCGCGCTCGCCGGCCTGCGTCCCGATGTCTCCGCCAAGACCGTGTCTGTGCGGCCGCCAGGTACGGCCCCGCTCGGCGCACTTCAGCTCACTGGCCTGAGCGTCGCGCAGCAACCGTTCGCCGTACGGATCAGCAGACTCGGGACGGGGGTGGTGGAAACGGCGGCGGACGGTCTGCGGCTGGGTTCGTGAGGTGCTTCGGGCCTGTTTATCGTCAGGCGGACGACTATGATCACGCCCATGCCTCCCTACGACCCGTCGGCCTTCCCGCCCTTCGCTGTCACCGTCGACCTGGTCGTGCTCACCGTGCGCCGCCACGCCCTGTGCGCGCTGGCCGTGCGCCGCGGCGAGCCGCCGTTCCAGGGCCGCTGGGCCCTGCCCGGTGGATTCGTCCGGGCCGATGAGGACCTCGAGGCCGCGGCCGCCCGGGAGCTCACCGAGGAGACCGGTCTGCAAGCCCAGACCCCGGCGGGCGCGTCGCCGATCTACGGCGCGCACCTCGAGCAGCTCGCCACGTACGGCGACCCCAAGCGGGACCCCCGGATGCGGGTCGTCAGCGTCGCCCATTTGGTCCTCGCCCCCGACCTGCCCGCTCCCCGGGCCGGCGGTGACGCCCACAGCGCACGCTGGGCACCGGTCGAGACCCTCCTGGAGCAGGACGACACCACCCGCGAGGGCGAGCTCGCGGCCCCACTCGCCTTCGACCATGCCCGGATCCTCGGCGACGGTGTGGAGCGCGCCCGCTCGAAGATCGAGTACTCCTCGCTGGCCACGGCCTTCTGCCCACCGGAATTCACCGTCGGCGAGCTGCGCCGCGTGTACGAGGCGGTCTGGGGCGTCGCCCTCGACCCCCGCAACTTCCACCGCAAGGTCACCGGCACCCCCGGCTTCCTGGTGCCCACGGGCGGTACGACGACGCGTCAGGGCGGCCGTCCCGCACAGCTGTTCAGAGCCGGTGGGGCGACGCTGCTCAACCCGCCGATGCTGCGCCCGGAGGTCTGAGCCCGGGGCGCAGCCCAGGCACCGCAGGGCCGAAGTTCACCCGCGGTGACACGGTGAGCCATCAAGATCGAGCAATTACGAGAAAATAAGACATATTGCGCTACCTTGACCGGGTGAGTCCTCTCGTATCTCCCGTAGCTCCCGACCGGCCTCACGCCCCGCCAGGGGTGCGAGGCCTCGCACTGCCGGGTCGCCCGGCGGCCCGTACGGCGTGCAAGCCGCCGCCGCTGGCACCCCCGGCCGCCCAGCGCCGCTCGTCCGGGGCGCCACCTCACTAGCGTGGCCCGCCCCGGCCGGTCCGAACGAACCGTCCCCGGCGCCCTGTCCGGTCGGTCGCTCGCCCGTGTTTCCGCCTCCCCGTCACGGTCCGACGCCGGCCACGCGCGCCCTTAGTCGCCACCGCCGCCGAGTGTCCTTTTCGCGGCCCCAGTTGGGCGGGCTGTTGCGATTTTGCCTGGGCGGAGGTTTGAGGCATCGGCATATTCCGTTCCCTCGCAATGGGATTGTCCGCGGCGCCTCTCATAACGTCTCGACGGGGTCCGTCCTGCCGTTCAGCCGCTGCGTCAAGGGCTCGTTCGGAATCGACCAAGGTGCATCTGTTCGTGATGTGCTTCACGCGCCAACCCGCAAGCGAGGCAACGGTGTTGTCGTCGACCGGCCTGGTCTGCGGCGATGTGCCCACGGGGTCAGGCGGCTTCAGTCGCTGATCGAGTAAGGCATATGTTTTGGCGCCCTGTTGTTATGGCCGCTGTCCGCAACTCGCCTGGGAGAGCGCATTTCTTTCCGATAAAGCGTCAATTCAGGGATGGGGGGCGATCACCCTTTCGTGTGCTTTTCACCAAAGACCTCAAGGGTGTTCAGGGTGTCGCCGACAAAAGATGCGTGAGTACCCTTGCGCACACCATGATGACCGCGGCTCGCCCCGGCGACACCGGCCTCGCAGGCCCGGGCGAGCTTGACCGCTACCCCTACGCCAACGCGGCCAACGCCGCGAACGCCAACAACGCAGCCGGCCAGGACCGTGCCCAGCGGGTTTCGCAGGTCTGGGACAGCCCCGAAGCAGACATCGGCCGGGTCGGCCGTCGCGCGGCCGGCAGTCGCGGCAGAGGCCTGCACGGCCAACTCGTCCAGCAGCTGGGCCAGATGATCGTCTCCGGCGATCTCGGCGCCGACCGCCCGCTCGTACCCGAGGAGATCGGCCAGCGCTTCGAGGTCTCCCGCACCGTCGTCCGCGAATCGCTGCGAGTCCTCGAGGCCAAGGGCCTCGTCAGTGCCCGCCCGAACGTGGGCACCCGAGTGCGCCCGGTCAGCGACTGGAACCTCCTCGACCCCGACATCATCGAATGGCGGGCCTACGGGCCACAGCGCGACGACCAGCGCCGTGAGCTGAGTGAGCTCCGCTGGACGATCGAGCCCCTCGCCGCCCGGCTCGCCGCCGGCCACGGCCGTGAGGACATCCAGCAGCGGCTGGCGGACATGGTCGAGATCATGGGCCACTCCGCGGCACAGGGCGACACCATGACCTTCTCCCGCGCCGACGCCGAGTTCCACTCGCTGCTGCTGCAGCTCGCCGGCAACCGCATGCTCGAGCACCTCTCGGGCATCGTCTCCGCCGCCCTGCACGTCTCGGGTGGCACCGCCGGCGGCTGCGAGCGACCGGTCGAGACATCCGTGGGGCAGCACATGCGGGTCGTCGACGCCATCGGCTCCGGCGACGCCACCGCCGCCGAATCCGCGATGCGGCAGCTCCTCGCCGCCCACGGCGAGGTCGTCGGCCAGGGCTCCGGGACGCCCGCGGACCACGTCGTCCCCGCGCCCCGCGAGCACTGAAGCGCCGTACCCGAGCGCGTACGGACAGTAGGCGCCGCGCGGCCCCGTGCCCTGCGCACCCCTCCGGGCAGGGCACGCCGCACGCGGCGATGGCGCACGAGATCGCCGGATCCGGGTCGTCGACCGGATCCGGCGAGAGACCTTGGGAGGGTTGCATGTCATATGACTGGGCATGGGTCGTTATGGGGTGTGACTCGGGCCACGCAGATTGGGCGTAACGCTCTTCAGGGAAGCGCGATGACTTAAGAGGTGATAGCCGAGGAGGGAATACGAGCGGCGTTCGTGACGCTGTTCAACTCCCCGGTTGCCCCTGCGCCGTCGGTCCATCCCTACCGGCGGTCGTCGGCTCCGATCCATAGAGGACGGGGTCGGAAGCCGTTTCCATCGTTCCGAGAGGTTGTTCGTGTCGGCCAGCACATCCCGTACGCTCCCGCCGGAGATCGCCGAGTCCGAATCTGTGATGGCGCTCATCGAGCGGGGAAAGGCAGATGGGCAGATCGCCGGCGATGACGTGCGTCGGGCCTTCGAGGCTGACCAGATTCCGCCAACCCAGTGGAAGAACGTTCTGCGCAGCCTCAACCAGATCCTCGACGAGGAGGGTGTGACGCTGATGGTCAGTGCCGCAGAGGCGCCCAAGCGCACCCGCAAGAGCGTCGCAGCGAAGAGTCCGGCGAAGCGCACCGCCACCAAGGCCGTCGCGGCGAAGGCCGCCACGGTCAAGAAGACCACCGCAGCCGCGGCCCCCGCCTCCATGGGGGACCCGTCGGCCGGTGAGTCCGAGTCCGCGCCTGCCAAGAAGGCCGCGGCGAAGAAGACGACCGCCAAGAAGACGGTCGCGAAGAAGACCACGGCCAAGAAGGCCACCGCAAAGAAGAGCGCGTCCAAGAAGGACGTCGACGAGCTGCTCGACGAGGACGTGACCGAGGAGACCCCGGCGCCCGGTAAGGGTGACGCTCCCGAGGCCGCCGAGGGTACGGAGAACGCCGGCTTCGTTCTGTCCGACGACGACGAGGACGACGCTCCGGCCCAGCAGGTCGCCGCGGCCGGCGCCACCGCCGACCCGGTCAAGGACTACCTCAAGCAGATCGGCAAGGTCCCGCTCCTCAACGCCGAGCAGGAGGTCGAGCTCGCCAAGCGCATCGAGGCCGGCCTGTTCGCCGAGGACAAGCTGGCGAACTCCGACAAGCTCGCTCCGAAGCTCAAGCGCGAGCTGGAGATCATCGCTGAGGACGGCCGCCGGGCGAAGAACCACCTCCTGGAGGCCAACCTCCGTCTGGTCGTCTCCCTGGCCAAGCGGTACACGGGCCGCGGCATGCTCTTCCTGGACCTGATCCAGGAGGGCAACCTCGGTCTGATCCGTGCGGTCGAGAAGTTCGACTACACCAAGGGCTACAAGTTCTCGACCTACGCGACGTGGTGGATCCGTCAGGCCATCACCCGCGCCATGGCCGACCAGGCCCGTACGATCCGTATCCCCGTCCACATGGTCGAGGTCATCAACAAGCTCGCGCGCGTCCAGCGCCAGATGCTCCAGGACCTGGGCCGTGAGCCCACCCCGGAGGAGCTGGCCAAGGAGCTCGACATGACCCCTGAAAAGGTCATCGAGGTCCAGAAGTACGGTCGTGAGCCGATCTCGCTGCACACCCCGCTGGGCGAGGACGGCGACAGCGAGTTCGGTGACCTCATCGAGGACTCCGAGGCGGTCGTCCCGGCCGACGCGGTCAGCTTCACGCTTCTCCAGGAGCAGCTGCACTCGGTGCTGGACACCCTCTCCGAGCGTGAGGCCGGCGTCGTGTCCATGCGCTTCGGCCTCACCGACGGCCAGCCCAAGACGCTGGACGAGATCGGCAAGGTCTACGGCGTCACGCGTGAGCGGATCCGCCAGATCGAGTCGAAGACGATGTCGAAGCTGCGTCACCCGTCGCGTTCCCAGGTGCTGCGCGACTACCTCGACTAGTCCCACCCGTCCGGACGGCATCACGAGCCCGGTCCTCCCTAGCCGGAGGGCCGGGCTCGCGCTCGTCCGGGTGCGCCGGGCGGCCGATTGACTCACTCTGGGTATGCGTGTACTGCCCCAGAGTCAGGAGTCCGCATGCGTCCGACCGTCCACGCCGCCCTTGGAGCCCTCGCGCTGCTCCTCGCCCTGCCGACGCCGGCGGCCGCGGACGAGTCGGTGATCGGCGGGAAGCCCGCACCGCTGGCGCACAGCCCCTGGGCGGTGGCGCTGGCCTCCCATGAGCGATTCGGGGCCCAGCGCTCCGGACAGTTCTGCGGCGGCGTGCTCGTCGGGCACTCGACGGTGGTGACGGCGGCGCACTGCCTGAGCAAGGAGGTCCTGGGCGTCCCCTGGCGGCAGGTGCGGGACCTGAGGATCGTCGTCGGACGCGACAACCTCTCCGCCGGCGGCGGACAGGAACTCAAGCCCGCGAAGATCTGGGTCAACCCGCACTACAACAGCTGGACCAACGACGGCGACATGGCCGTCCTCACGCTCGACAAGCCGCTCCCGAACCAGCCCCTCCCGATAGCGGGACGGGACGACAGCGCCTACCGGCCGGGCAACGCGGCCACGGTCTACGGCTGGGGTGACACCACAGGCGGCGGCAGCTACGCATCACACCTGCGGGCGGCGCACGTCAATGTGCTGCGGGACGCGGTCTGTGCGCGGGCCTATCCGGGCAGTGCGGATGGCAAGTACAGAGCGCAGTCGATGCTGTGCGCGGGGGAGCCGACCGGTGGCCGGGACGCCTGTCAGGGGGACAGTGGCGGGCCGCTGGTCGTGCGCGGCCGGCTGGTGGGCCTGGTGTCGTGGGGGACCGGCTGCGGTCAGGCGGGCAGTCCAGGGGTCTATACGCGCGCCTCGGCGCTGCTCCCGGCCGTGGCCGCCCACGGGGCCGACTGAGCGGCGTGGGGAGCTGTCAGCCATGGATGAGGGCACGAGTGCGGGCGGCCTCCCCGGTGGTGTCGGGGAAGCCGCCCGCGGTACGGCCCTGGGCCGCTGCTCGCTCGTCGTGGATGCGAAGTGTCAGCGTTCCTCATCGGACGCGGACGCCGGAGAAGCGGTCAGCCGCTCCGTCTCGTCCTGTATTTCCGCGGCGATCTTCTTGAGTTCTGGCTCGAACTTGCGACCGTGGTGGGCGCAGAAGAGCAGTTCTCCGCCGGACATCAGGACGACGCGCAGGTATGCCTGGGCGCCGCAGCGGTCGCAGCGGTCAGCGGCCGTCAGCGGGCTCGCGGGTGTCAGAACAGTAGTCACGTCGCCTCTTCTCTAGCTCGACGAGCTGTCGTACCAGGGTCAACATCCAACCAGGCCGAAAACGTTCCCGCTCGTGCCTTTTCCTCGAAAAATTTCTTCGAGGGGGCCGGGTGCTGCCGGGTGGCGGCGAATGAGCCGTATTGCTTGGTGGTCTGATTCACGTTGGTTGTTGGTCTGTGTCCCCCGGCTGGCTTGCCGGTTGTTGATGAGGACGTGCCCGGAGCCTAAATGGTTCATGCCTCGAAGGGAACGTGATGTGCACGTCACTCGGACGTCACCCCAACGAGGGATCGAACGTACGAGCGAAATTCTACTACCATGGCCATGCTTACGGGTGGCGTCACATCGGCTCTACCAGGCCTCGGTACGCTCTGACCGGCGACACCGCCACAACCGAGTCCGCGGAATGCGGACTGCCAGAAATTCAGCGAGGAGCGAACCGCGTGACCGCCGAGATGTCCGTGCCGTCCACCGCAGTGCTGACCGGGGCAGACCGGGACGGTTCCAACTACACCGCGCGGCATCTGCTCGTCCTCGAGGGGCTCGAAGCCGTCCGCAAGCGCCCCGGCATGTATATCGGCTCGACGGACAGCCGGGGGTTGATGCACTGCCTCTGGGAGATCATCGACAACTCCGTCGACGAGGCACTGGGCGGCTACTGCGATCACATCGAGGTGATCCTCCACGACGACGGGTCGGTGGAGGTCAGGGACAACGGCCGGGGCATCCCCGTTGATGTCGAGCCCAAGACCGGCCTCAGCGGCGTCGAGGTCGTGATGACCAAGCTGCATGCCGGCGGAAAGTTCGGCGGCGGCTCGTACGCGGCCTCCGGCGGTCTGCACGGCGTCGGCGCCTCGGTCGTCAACGCCCTCTCCGCCCGGCTGGACGTCGAGGTGGACCGCGACAGCAAGACGCATGCGATCAGCTTCCGCCGCGGCGTCCCCGGGATCTTCACCGAATCCGGTCCCGACGCCCCCTTCGATCCGGGCAACGGCCTGCTCAAGGGCAAGCGGATCGCCAAGACGAAGACCGGCACCCGGGTGCGCTACTGGGCCGACCGGCAGATCTTCCTCAAGGACGCCAAGCTCTCCCTGGAGACGCTGTACGCCCGTGCCCGCCAGACGGCCTTCCTCGTGCCTGGCCTGACCCTCGTGGTCCGTGACGAGCGCGGCATCGACGGTGCCGGAAAGTCTGAAGAGACGTTCCGCTACGACGGCGGCATCAGCGAATTCTGCGAGTACCTCGCGCAGGACAAGGCCGTCTGCGACGTACTCCGGCTGACCGGCCAGGGCACCTTCAAAGAGACCGTGCCGGTTCTCGACGACCGTGGTCACATGACACCGACCGAGGTCACCCGGGAACTGGGCGTCGATGTCGCGCTCCGCTGGGGTACCGGCTACGACGCGACGGTCAAGTCGTTCGTCAACATCATCGCGACGCCCAAGGGCGGCACCCACGTCTCCGGTTTCGAGCGGTCGGTCGCCAAGACCGTCAACGAGGTGCTGCGGTCGAGCAAGCTGCTCAGGGTCGCCGAGGACGATGTCGTCAAGGACGACGCCATAGAGGGTCTCACCGCCGTCGTGACCGTACGGCTCGCGGAGCCGCAGTTCGAGGGGCAGACCAAGGAGGTGCTCGGCACCTCCGCCGCCGCGCGGATCGTTGCCCAGGTGGTGAGCCGGGAACTCAAGGCGTTCCTGACCTCCACGAAGCGGGACGACAAGCAGCAGGCACGCGCCGTCCTGGAGAAGATCGTCGCCGCGGCCCGGACCCGCATCGCCGCCCGTCAGCACAAGGAGGCCCAGCGGCGGAAGACGGCGCTGGAATCCTCCTCGCTGCCGGCCAAGCTCGCGGACTGCCGCAGTGACGACGTCGACCGCAGCGAGCTGTTCATCGTCGAGGGAGACTCGGCGCTGGGTACCGCCAAGCTGGCGCGCAATTCGGAGTTCCAGGCCCTGCTGCCGATCCGCGGCAAGATTCTGAATGTCCAGAAGTCATCGGTTTCGGACATGCTCAAGAACGCCGAGTGCGGCGCCATCATCCAGGTCATAGGGGCCGGCTCGGGCCGTACGTTCGACATCGACACCGCCCGCTACGGCAAGGTCATCTTCCTGGCCGACGCGGACGTCGACGGCGCCCACATCCGCTGCCTGCTGCTGACCCTCTTCCAGCGCTACATGCGCCCGATGGTCGAACAGGGCCGGGTGTTCTCCGCCGTCCCGCCGCTGCACCGCGTCGAACTGATCAACCCCAAAAAGGGCCAGGAAAAGTACATCTACACGTACTCGGACAACGAACTGCGCCAGACCCTGCTCGAACTCCAGCGCAAGAAGGTCCGCTACAAGGACAGCATCCAGCGCTACAAGGGTCTGGGTGAGATGGACGCCGACCAGCTCGCCGAGACGACCATGGACCCGCGCCACCGCACCCTGCGTCGCATCAACATCAGCGACCTCGAAGCGGCGGAGAAGGCCTTCGATCTCCTCATGGGCAACGAAGTCGCCCCCCGTAAGGAGTTCATCACCAACTCCGCGTCCACTCTGGACCGTTCGCGCATCGATACCTAGGGGGCCGCAGCTCCCGACGGGCGCCTCTCCACCCCTGGGTGGACGGGCGCCCGTCGCCGTTTCCACCCGGGCCCCACCCTGGCTCCGATCCGGGCGGCAGCACCGCTCCGTAGCGTCGGGACGGTCGAATTCCCCGTCCCCAGGAGGGCCAGGTCATGAGCGGTTTGCTCAACATCGTTGTGATCACCGCGGCTGTTGCGCTGGTGTTCGTCCGTCAGTTCAAGGCGCAGCGCGTCACTTCGGAGAGCAAGACGTGGTGGCTGATCCCGCTCGCCCTGACGGTCATGGCGGTGCGCGAGCCCGGCCTCCTGGACCCCGCACACCACACGGCGTCGGCCGCCCTGCTCGGTGTGGAGACCCTGATCGGGCTGGCCTGCGGTCTGGGCTGGGCCCGGACGACGCGCATCTGGACCGACGCGGACGGTGTCGTGTGGACCAAGGGAAGCTGGGCGGCGGCCGGCGTGTGGCTCTGCGGTCTGGTGCTGCGCCTTGGCCTCTTGGGCATCGCCGCGGCCTTGGGCGTCCACCAGGGCAGCGCGGCCACCATGCTCTCCGTGGCCGCAATGCTGCTCACCCGTGGAGGCGCCACCTTGTGGCGGGCCCAAGCGGCGCAGCAGAAGTACCGTGTCCCCGTCGCGGGCTGAGACCGTGAGCGCGCCGCGAAAGGACCGCACGTGCTGCTGAACTCCTGGACGAGCTGGCCGCTGCGGGAGTCGCTGTCCCGTGAAGGGATGACCGGCGCCCGGATGTGGATCCGCCGGGCGGTGCGTGTAGTGGCGGTCGCGGTCCTGATGTGGACCACCCTGGCGGGGCGGGCGTTCACCGGCTGGGGCCTGGCCGCGGCGGGTGCCGGCATGGTCGGCACCGTCCTGGCGTTCCGTGCCCTCTATCGCACAACACTGGAGCGCCGTCTGTGGCCGTCCATCGGCTTGTTCGCCCTCTTGGAGGCCGCGGCCTTCGGCTTTGACCTCGCCGGGGCGCGGGTGCCCGCGATCGTCCTGTGGTGCGCCTGCGCCATCACCGCCATGGAGCGGCTGCCGCTGAGCGCCGCCCTGCCGTGTTCCGCCGCCGCCCTGGGCGCGTACGCGGCGATGAACAACGGCGGCTGGGTAGCGACCACCGCCACCACTGTGGGCCTGGCGCTGGCGGGCTACGTCATTCGGCTGGACGCCGAGGCGCGCGGCAACGCCCAGCGGCTGCTGGCTCAGGAACGGGCGGCCCACAAGGCGGAGGCCGAATCGGCGGCGCTCACCGAACGCGGGCGGATCGCACGGGAGATCCACGACGTGCTCGCCCACAGCCTCAGCGCCCAACTGGTGCACCTGGAGGCGGTACGGCTGCTCATCCAGCACAGTGCCGACCTCGAGGACGACCGTGACCTGCTCCTGGAGCGGGTCACGGCGTGCCGGGGGATGGCCCGAGAAGGGCTGGAAGGCACCCGTGAGGCGCTTTCCGCGCTGCGCGGGGAGATGATCCCGGTCGAGGACTTCCTGAGCCGCCTGACCGCCACTGAGGGCGCTCAGCTCAAAGTGACGGGTGAGGCCCGCACTGTGCCGGCCGAAGCGGGCCTCGCAGTCCGCAGGGTCGCCCAGGAGGCGTTGACGAACGTGCGCAAGCACGCTCCGGGAGCCCGGGTGAGCGTGCGGCTGGAGTACGGGACGGGCGACGTGGGGCTCGAGGTGCGCGACTTCGGTGGCCGTGGCAAGCCCGGCGAGCTCGCCAAGAGCGGCTCCGGGTACGGTCTGCCCGGAATGCGGGAGCGCGCGGAGCTCCTCGGCGGAACGCTGGAGTCCGGCCCTGATGGAGACGGTTTCGTGGTGAGGTTGCGGGTGCCGGCATGACGGAGCGCACGGTGACACGGGTCGTGGTCGCCGACGACCAGACGGTGGTGCGCGAGGGAATCGTGATGCTGCTGGGGCTGCTGCCGGGCATTGAGGTCGTCGGGTCGGCCGCGGACGGCGCGGAGGCGATCCGCCTCGTCGCGGAACTCGCCCCCGATGTCGTCCTGATGGACCTGCGGATGCCGCGCTGCGACGGCGTCGAGGCCACCCGCCGCATCCGTCTCGAGCACCCCGGTACCCAGGTCGTGGTGCTCACCACCTATGCGGACGACGACTCACTCTTTCCCGCTCTCCAGGCCGGTGCACGCGGCTACCTGACCAAGGACGCCGATGGTGATGAGATCGTCCGTGCCATCGACGATGTGCTCTCAGGTGAGGCCGGCCTGTCGCCCAAGATCCAGCGCAGGCTCCTGGAGCGCTTCACAGAGCCCGTCGGTCCCTGGGCGCAGTCGTCGGACGAGCCGCCGGACGGGCTGACCGCCCGTGAGGTGGAGGTGCTGCGGCTGATCGCCGAGGGACAGTCCAACCCCGAAATCGCGCGCACGCTGCACGTTTCCACGGCGACTGTGAAGACCCACATCAACAATCTCTTCGCCAAAGCGGGGCTACGCGACCGGGCCCAGGCCATCCACTACGCCTACCGCCAAGGTCTCGCACAGCCGCCCGGGTGACTCCTCACCTAATGGGGTGAAGGATTCACAATGAAGCATCCCGGATCTTCCTTTCTGTCCACCCTTGGGCCGCACGGACAACAGCCCCGTGCACCAAGGAGAGTTCGGTGGACAAGCAGGACGGCCGCTCGGTCGGTGATCCAGGGGCCCTACGGCTCGACGACCCCTGGTACGACACTCTCGCCTCCGGGTGGGGCGAACTGGACGACGCGGCGGAGACAACGGACGGGTGGGGTGGCACGCAGCCACCGCCACCCGTACCGGGACCGCGGTCCGCGACGCACGACGAGGTCTACCTGGCGGTGCAGCGAAGCGCGGCCTTCCAAGAGGTGCGTCGCCGCTACCGGCGCTTCGTCCTGCCGGGCACGGTCGTCTTCCTGGCTTGGTACCTCGCCTACGTGATCGCGGCGATCGCCGCGCCGGGCCTCATGGCCCACCGCGTCGCAGGCGCCCTGAACGTCGCGATGCTCGCCGGCCTCGGCCAGTTCGCCACCACCTTCCTGCTCACCTGGGCGTACGCACGCCATGCCCGGCTGCGCAGGGACAGTGCGGCGCTCGACATCCGCTGGGAAACCCAGGAACTGACCGGAGGGAACACCCGGTGACCGGTGACCACCAGACCCTCGCGCTGCTCCTGTTCAGCGTGTTCATCGCCGTCACCCTGGCGATCACCACCTGGGTGAGCCGCCGCAGGCGCGGTTCCACCGAGGAGTTCTACGCGGGCGGAAGACTCTTCTCGCCCATGGAGAACGGATTCGCCATCGCGGGGGACTACATGTCCGCCGCATCCTTCCTCGGCATCTCCGGGCTGATTGCCCTCTTCGGATACGACGGCCTGCTGTACTCGGTCGGCTTCCTCGTCGCCTGGCTCATCGTCCTGTTCCTCGTCGCCGAACTGGTCCGCAACTGCGGCAGGTTCACCCTCGCCGATGTCGTCGCCGCCCGGATGCGGGAACGCCCCGTCCGTGTCGCGGCCGGGGCGGCCTCCGTCACCGTGTCGGTGCTCTACCTGGTGGCGCAGATGGTCGGTGCCGGCAGCCTCGTCGCCCTGCTCGTGGGGAGCGCGGGCCAGCAGGCCCGTACCTGGATGGTGATCGGGGTCGGCGCCCTGATGGTGGTCTACGTCGCTTTCGGCGGTATGCGGGCAACGACCTGGATCCAGGTCGTCAAAGCCGTACTCCTCATGGGTGGGGCGGTCACACTGACCGTCCTGGTACTGGTCCGCTTCCACGGCGACATCAACGCACTGCTGAACACCGCCGCCGAACGCAGCGGCCACGGCCGCGACTTCCTCGCACCTGGCCTCAAATACGGCGGCGACTGGACCTCGCGGCTCGACTTCATCAGCCTCGGCATCGCACTCGTCCTGGGCACGGCCGGGCTGCCGCACATCCTCTCCCGCTTCTACACCGTTCCCACGGCGCGCTCCGCCCGTCGCTCCGTCGTATGGTCCATCGGTCTGATCGGTGGCTTCTACCTGATGACCATCGTGCTCGGGTTCGGTGCCGCCGCAGTACTTGGCAGCGATGCCGTCCGCGCGTCCAATACGGCAGGCAACACCGCTGTCCCGCTGCTCGCCCTCGATCTGGGAGGCGGCGCCGGTTCGACCGGAGGGACGGTGCTCTTCGCCGTGGTGGCCGCGGTCGCGTTCGCCACCATCCTGGCCGTGGTCGCCGGCATCACACTCGCGTCGTCGGCCTCCGTGGCACACGACCTGTATGCCTCCCTACGGCGCCCGTGCGACACGGCACAGGATGCTCAGCGCGCTGAGGTGGCCGTGGCACGCATCGCGGCGGTGGCCGTCGGCGCGGTCGCCATCGGCCTCGCCTTGCTCGCCCAGGATCTGAACGTGGCCTTCCTGGTGGGGCTGGCGTTCGCCGTCGCCGCGTCGGCCAACCTTCCGGCCCTGCTGTTCACCCTCTTCTGGCGACGCTTTACGACCCGGGGCGCGGTGTGGTCCGTATACGGCGGTCTGATCCCCGCGATCACCCTGGTCGTCCTCTCGCCGGTGGTGTCCGGGAGCCCGGAGGCTCTCTTCCCCCGACTGGACTTCGCCGTCTTCCCGCTCGACAACCCCGGTGTTGTGTCGATCCCGCTGGGCTTCCTGATGGGCTGGCTGGGAACGGTGCTCTCCCCGGAGGCCGCCGACGAGGCACGGCACGCGGAGACGGAGGTACGGGCGCTCACGGGGGCGGGGGCGGCTTAGCGCGTTCCCCGTGGGGCAGCGGTGGAGATGCCCGCCAAGGGAGGGCCAGACGGAGCGGGGCGTGGCTGCTGCATCTCCCATTGGCCATCGCCCCGCCTTCATATGGCCCTGGTGAAGGCCTAGACCCACTCGTAGCGGTGCTCGGGGCGGCCGGTCTCGCCGTACCTGAGTGTGAGGCGCACCCGTCCGGCGCGTTCCAAGAGTTTGAGGTAGCGCTGGGCGGTCTGCCGGCTCAGGCCGGCCTGTAGGGCGACGTCCTGCGCGGACAGCGGGGCGTCCACGGAGCGCAGCACGAAGCGGACGCGGTCGGCGGTGGCGGTGGAGTGCCCCTTCGGCAACTCGGCGGAGCCGGCGTTGGCGGCTCCCAACGCCCCGAAGATCCGGTCCACTTCGGACTGCTCCGCCTGCCCGCCGCCCGCAAATGTGCGGTGCAGTGCCGCGTAACCCTCCAACTTGGAGCGCAGGCCCGCGAAGGTGAACGGCTTGACCAGGTACTGCAAGGCCCCGTGGCGCATCGCTGCCTGCACAGTGGCTATATCGCGAGCCGCAGTCACCATGATCACGTCGGTGAGCAGACCGCGACGCCGCAGCTCGCTGACCAGTTGCAGGCCCGTTCTGTCGGGAAGGTAGTGGTCCAGGAGGATCAGGTCGACGGGGCGCGTCTCAAGGGCGGTGAGGGCTTCCGCAGCGGTGTGCGCGAGGCAACTGACTCGGAACCCCTCGACTTTGGCGACGTATGCCGCATTGATCTTCGCGACGTGCACATCGTCGTCCACGACCAGTACGTCGATCATCGGCCGGCCTCCGTGGCGTCTTCGGGGCGGCGAGCGCGTGCTACGGCGCGTCTGGTGGTGTGGGAATCCCGGGTTGCGTTCTGTGGGGCTGCTTCACGGGGCTCGGGAAGCTCATCGGACAGTGCGTCCGGGACTGTCACGGTGAAGACCGCACCGCCACCCGGGCGCTCGCCGACCTCGGTGCTGCCTCCGTAGCGCTCGGCGAGTCGCCGTACGAGTGCCAGACCGATGCCGCGCTGCCCGTGGGCGGGTGGCTCCTTGGTCGTCCACCCCTCGGTGAAGATTTCCGCGCGACGTTCCTCGGGCACGCCCGGTCCGTTGTCGGTGACACGCACCACAGCTGTTCGGCCGTCAGCGCGGATCTCCGCCTCCAGTTGGGCGTCGCGCTCACCCGATGTGGCATCCAGGGCGTTGTCTACGAGATTCCCGAGGATGGTGACCAGGCTGGGCGGGTCGACCAGACGGTCGGGCAGGTGGGTATCGGGGGAGACGCTCAAGGAGACGCCGCGTTCGGTGGCGACGGTGGCCTTGCCCACCAGGAGGGCGGCGAGCAGCGGATCGTGGATGCGCTCGGTGACCTGCTCGGCGGTTACGCGGTGCACCCCCACAGCCTGTGTCACGAACTCCACAGCTTCCTCGTGCAGTCCGAGCTCGAGCAGGCCGAGCAGGGTGTGCAGCCGGTTGGCGTGCTCGTGGTCCTGGGCGCGAAGGGCGTCGATGAGGCCGCGGGTGCCGTCCAGTTCGCGGCCCAGACGCTCCAGTTCGGTGCGGTCGCGCAGGGTGACGACGGCACCGCCGTCATCGGTCGGCATGCGGTTCGCCACCAGGACTCGCTGCCCACTGACGGCCAGCAGGTCCGCCCCCGACACCCGACCGGCCAGAACATCGGTGGTTCGGCCCGGTGGCAGGGCTGCTTCCAGGGAGCGGCCGGTGTCCTCGGCGCGGAGATCCAGGAGGCGCTGTGCCTCGTCATTCATGAGACGTATGTGGCCGTGTTTGTCGAGCGCAAGGAACCCCTCACGGATGCCGTGCAGCATCGCCTCCCGCTCGGCCAGCAGCGCGGAGATGTCAGAGAAGGCCAGGTCATGGGTGCGGCGCTGGAGGCGGCGGGAAACGAGATAGGCGGCGAGAGCACCCACGGCGAGTGCCCCTCCCGCGTAGGCGAGCAACTGGGGGACGGTGGAGAGAAGCCGTTCCTGCACGCTTTCGTACGCGATACCGACGGAGACGGCGCCCACGACCTTGCCGTCCTCGTCACGGAGCGGGACCTTTCCACGCGCGGACCGGCCGAGGGTGCCGTCGTCGATCTGCATGACGTCTTGGCCGGAGAGCGCGGCGCTCGGATCGGTCGAGACGTGGCGCCCGATCTCGTCAGGGTCGGTGTGGGACCAGCGCACACCCCGCTTGTCCATGATCACCACGTACTCGGCGCCGGTGGCGGCGCGAATCCGCTCCGCCTCGTTCTGCACCGGGCCATGGCGCGTCGGACGGGAGGACTCCAGGGCATCGTCGAGATGTGTCTCAGCCGCGGTGGTCTGCGCGATCGCGAGAGCGCGGCGCATCGCCTGGTCGTCGAGCTGCGCACTGAGCGGGGCGAGGAACAGGCCGGTTGCCAGTGCGGTGACACCGGCAGCGATGGCCAGCTGCACCATCAGGACCTGGGAGAACACCCGCCGTGGCCAGCCGAGCCGTGTCCGGGTACGGCGCGGCCTCGGGGCGGCCGGCTCTTGGCTGACCGAGGCCGTGGTCTCGGCGGCCGGTCGACTGTCGGCCGCATCCGAGGCGCTGCCTGGTCTGTCGGTAGTCGTGCTGGGGACCGGCGTGGCGGTGGGAAACGGCGCGAAACCCGAGGGCTCTGCACCGCTCGGGCCTGGAACCGAGTCTTCCTTTTCGCCCATACGAACGAACAGTAAGCGCGGCGGTGGTCGGGTGGGTAATACCTGATGGAGGGAATTCGGAGGGTGTCCGGGTGGCGACTGGGATGTGACCCCGTCCGCTCCCGAGCCTGCGGCCAGGATCGGATGTGTGCCTCGCAGCGCTGTCGTCTAACCCAAGGCGAACACCAAGATCCCCCGTGTCATCACGATCGCCCATGCCTGCCGCCGGCGGTCACCACGAGGACGATGGCGCGACTCACAGCTGCCATGGTTGGTTCGTCCTGCTCGTGGTTTTCAGCCTCCGGTTCATCCATGCGATCCCCAGCAGGACGTCACCGATGTGTCGGCGTCGTCTCGGCCAGCTGCTTGCCCGGCGACTGCCCGTCGTGTGGAAGGCACTGGTCAGGTGCGTGTAGGCAAGGCCGGAGGAGCGCTGGGAGGAGTTATCCACAGGCCTTTCGGGGGCGGAGTGTGCGCGCTTAGCCTCGCGAGGTGAGGCCGATGGGGGCCTTGCACGGGCGGTCAGGGCCGCCAGGGCGAGGAACGCGGCGGACGCGTAGGGGGAGCGGGAAATGACGGCGATGCGGGATGGCTGCGGTGCGGGGCGGCAGCGGTGGAAGTGGGTGGGCGGCGTACGGTTCGGCCGCCGCGGCGCGGCTGTCCGGGCTCGACGCAGTTGGTCAGTGCGTTTTGTCTGCCACCTCACCTGGTCCTGCGGTGGCAATGCGCTACCAGAGGACGGCATTGGTGGGCCGGGCCATGCGTCAGGTGGCCGGGGTAGCCGGCCCACACATGACCATCGGCCCGGCAAGCGCGAAGTCCCGCACCTCGCGCGGGTGGGGGAAGCGGAGGCTGCTGGAGTGCTTGTGGACTGTCAGGGCAAGCCCGCGAGATCACCTACTGGCGGCAACCTGGGGCGTCCCGTGAAGCATGCCGTTCGCCGCAGTGACGGAGACAACCGCCATACGTGCCGGTGGACCGAGCGGCGCACCACAGCTAGCGGGCGCCGCAGCACCATCGGCCCGCTGTTCGACGGTCACCTGCCAGGCGCGCCCGTCGGAGTGCGCGACGGTAACGACCCAGGCGGGGGAGGCTCCCCCGACCGTCGCGCTGCTGGGCGTCCGGTTGTCGGCCGGCTTGGGTTCGGGCCACATCGGGTCGGTCCGTACGACGTCGAGTGCGTCCGCCCGGTCCTCCCCGATCAGCCTGCGGACGGCAAGGTCAGCGGCCTGGCCCGGCCGGTCCCAGGCCGAGCGCCCGCGGCAATGGTCGCTCGTGATCCGTCCGTCGCGCGCCGCCTCCACGGTCTCCTTGACCAAGGGAGCCGAAGCTCGTCCGTAGGCGTAGCCGTAGGGGAGGACGAAGAGGGTGGGGGAGAAGCGGTGGCCACCGATGTGGGTGACCTCCCAGACCTCGGACCCGTCGGCGGCGAGCTCGGCAGCGAGCGGGCGGCCGAGCAGGGCACAGCACCGGTCCCGCTTGCCGTTGGTGCAGACGAGAACCAGCGGCTCACCGATGTACGGCTCCCACAGGCCGCGATGCTCTCCCACACTCAGGGCCGTGAAGTCCAGGTCGAGGGCGGCCCGTGGGTCGGTGACGGTGGTCGTGCGGATCCACGAGCGCCCCGGGGCGGTGTGCGCGAGGAACATGCGTCGCCGAGAGGTGCCGTGGCAGTCGGCGTGGCGTCCCGGCCGCCGGATAAGGGCGACGCGTACGTCTGTCCCCTCTGCCGCGGCTTCAAGGGCCCGGCCGACATCAGGATCCAGGTGACTGTTCGTCAGTGCATGGGCGCCCCAGGGACCTGTTTGCTCGATGAGCAGCCAGGTCCGGGCAGGCGCCGCGGTTCCGGCGAGCGATTCGGCCGATTCACGGGAAGCGGTGGCGCAGGTACTCACATAGGTGAGCCTAACCTCATCCGCCGCGAGTCGGCTCTCGGGTGGGCATCCAGGGGACTAGAGCGAGCGAAAAGACCCGAGCGGTAGCGGGTGCCACGCCGCGTGAGTTCCGGCGATGTCGATGCCAACCGTGTTTCGCTGGTGGTGCCAGGGTCGGCTCTGCCCCGCCCCTCGCGCGCGGCTGCCTGTCACGGCAACGGTTGTGGCGGGCGGGGGCCGTGGTACTGGCCGCGGGGGCGCATGCGGAGAGGGCGTTCGGCGTATTCCTCCAGGGCATGGGCGATCCAGCCGGCTGTGCGGGAGACGGCGAAGATGGTCTCGCCCGCCTCGGTCGGCATGCCGGTTGAGACGGTCAGTGCGGCCAGGGCCAGGTCGACATTGGCATGCAGCTCCGTATGCCGGGCTGTTGTGGAGATCACTTGGCGAGCGGCCTCCAAGGCGGGGCGGGCCTGAGGTACGTCTTCCAGGAGCTCGAAGAGGGTGCGGGCCCGTGGGTCCTCGCTTTTGTAGAGGGGGTGGCCGAGGCCTGGTACTTGGCGGCCGGCCCGTAGGTGGTCGGCGACGACGGCGGCCGCGCTGCCGCGGTCCAGGACCTCCAGCAGCATCCGGTGGGCGAGGCCGCTCGCCGCGCCGTGCAGCACGCCGTCCAGGGCCCCGTAGCCGGCCGAGACGATCGCGTACGGATGAGCACGGGCGGAGGCGGCGACCCGGACCGCGCAGGTCGAGGCGGCGAGGTCGTGGTCGATCAGTAGGACCAGAGCGGCGTCCAGGACGCGGAGTGCTGCGGCGTCGGCTGGTTCAGCGGTCAGCCGTGACCAGAGGCGAGGTGCGAGTGCGTCGGCGGCACGTTGTTTCGGGGTGTGCGACGGCAAGGCGTCGACAAGGGTCGGGATGAGGCTGCGGGCGGTCTCGACGACGGTGTCGTCGGACAGGTCGAAGCGCAGGGGGTCGGCGGCCGCGGCGGCGATCACGGCGACCCGTAGCCGGTCCATCGGTCCGCTGTGAGCCGGCAGTGCCTGGACGGCTCGCTGGGCGGCGGTCAGGGCGTCCTGCGGCGCTGTGAAGCGGATGCCGGGCCGCAGCTCGCCGGTCCACAGCCACTCGGCGACTTCCTCGTAGGTGTAGTGGGCGGCGAGTTCCGAGGTGTCGACGCCGCGGAAGTAGCAGTGGTCGCGGTCGATCAGCGTGATGCCTGTGCGGACCGACAACTCGCCACCGGAGGCGGAAGGTTCGCGGCGGCTGGCGCGGCGGGCGAGCGCGTCGACCTCCGTCGCGTCGAAGGTGCTGCCGCGGCTGCCCGGCTCGCGGCGGCTGGTCAGCTGGCCGCGGCTGACGTAGGCGTACACCGTCTCCGGCTTCACGCCGAGTCGGTCGGCCGCCTCCCGGGTGTTCAGTCGCTGCTCGCCCGCATCCTGCGCTGCTTCTCGATCCGCCATGAGGTCACCGTATCCAGACCCATCCATATTGATTCAATCAACATTGACAACTATTGAGTCAGCATAGACAGTCGAATCAATATTCGGGTGAGGGAGAGCCAAGGAGACCAGCCATGCCGACCGCCGAGGTGAACGCACCGATCGACGCTCCCCGGGGGCTTGCGGGTGTCATCGTCACCGAGACCCAACTGGGCGACGTACGGGGCACCGAGGGCTTCTACCACTACCGCCAGTACTCCGCCGTCGAGCTGGCCACCGCCCGCAGCTTCGAGGACGTCTGGTACCTGATGTTCCACGGGGAGCTGCCCGACGCCACGCAGCTGGCGGCGTTCAAGGCCGAGACCGCCGCGCTGCGCACGCTGCCCGCGGCCGTGCGGGACGCGCTGCCCGCCCTCGCCCATGCCGGTGCGCTCTCCGGCCCGCTCGCCGGGCTCCGCACCGCGCTGTCGCTGCTCGGCGCGACGGCGGGCTTCCGGCCGCTGTACGACCTCGACGCCGGCCGCCGTCGTGCCGACGCGCTCGCCGCCTGCGCCGCCGTACCGACCCTGATCACCGCGCTGTACCGCCTCGGCCAGGGCCTGACACCCGTCGAGCCGCGCGCGGACCTCGGCCACGCGGCCAACTACCTCTACATGCTCACCGGCGATGAGCCGGAGCCGGAGCAGGTCCGTGCCATCGAGGCGTATCTGATCTCCACCATCGACCACGGCTTCAACGCCTCGACCTTCACCGCACGCGTCATCACCTCCACTGGCGCCGACCTCGCGGCCTGTCTCGTCGGCGCCGTCGGTGCGCTCTCCGGGCCGTTGCACGGCGGTGCGCCCAGCCGCGCCCTGGACATGCTCGACGCCATCGGCACCCCCGACCGCATCGATGCGTGGATCCGTGACCGTGTGCAGCACGGCGACCGGATCATGGGGTTCGGCCACTCCGTCTACCGCACCGAGGACCCGCGCTCCCGGATGCTGCGGGGTATCGCCGAGCGGTTCGGTGGCCCGCTGGTGGAATTCGCCGTCCAGGTGGAGGCGAGGGTCGAAGAGCTGCTGGCCGAGCTCAAGCCCGGCCGCGAGCTGCACATCAATGTGGAGCTCTACGCGGGCGTCGTCATGGAGCTGTGCGGACTGCCGCGCGAGATGTTCACGCCGACCTTCTGCGCGGCCAGGGTGGTCGGCTGGAGCGCCAACATCCTGGAGCAGGCCCAGGATTCGAAGATCATCCGCCCTGCGGCCCGGTATGTCGGGCCGCCCCCGGCGCAGCCGGTGCCCGCCGTCGCACCCTGCTAGCGGGCAAGGCGGCAGGGAGGCCGAGCCGGGCCCGCGGCGCCGACGGTCCGTTACGATCGACAGCTCGTCCGCCGCCGGTCCGCGCGGCCCGCCACCCGCACCATGGAGGCGCTCCCTTGGCCACGCAACAGATCCCGGTCGTCGTGCTCGCGGGCTTCCTCGGGTCGGGCAAGACCACCCTCCTCAACCACCTGCTGGGCAATGGTGACGGCACCCGGATCGGCGCGATCGTCAATGACTTCGGCAGCATCGAGATCGATGCCATGACCGTCGCCGGGCAGGTCGACTCGATGGTCTCGCTCGGCAACGGCTGTCTGTGCTGCGCGGTCGACACCAGCGAGCTGGACACCTACCTGGAGCGGCTGGCCCGCCCCGCCGCCCGTATCGATGTGATCGTCATCGAGGCCAGCGGACTGGCCGAGCCGCAGGAACTCATCCGGATGATCCTGGCCAGCGACAACGACCGGATCGTCTACGGCGGGCTGATCGAGGTCGTCGACGCCGCGGAGTTCGACGACACCCGCGCCCGGCATCCCGAACTGGACCGGCATGTGGCCATCGCCGACATCGTGGTGCTCAACAAGGCCGATCGCATCGGTGACGCGGCGCGGCGGTCACTCATGGACGCGCTCGCCGATCTGGCTCCCGGCCGCCCGGTGATCAGCACCGCATACGGGAGGGTCGATCCCGAGCTGTTCTTCGACCGCGGCCCGGGCGAGGACCTCGACGCGGCCGTCCGGCAGCTGTCCTTCGAGGACCTGCTGCGCGAGGCCGCGGCTAACGGGGCTCCCGCCGATGACTCCGGCGACCACTGCGGACACTCCGGTGAGTGCGGCCACCCCGGCCACACGCACCACGCAGGCCACCTCCACGCCGCCTACGAGAGCGTGGAGTTCACCTCCGCCGAGCCGATGCACCCGCGCCGCCTCATGGACTTCCTCGACAGCCGCCCGGCCGGCCTCTACCGCATCAAGGGCTTCGTCCACTTCGACGTCCCTGAGAACCGCCAGAAGTTCACGGTGCACGCCGTCGGGGACTTCCTGCGCTTCTACCCCGCGCCGTGGCCGAAGGGCGAGGAGCGGTGCACCCAGCTCGTCATGATCGGCAGCGGTGTCGACGCCCCGGCCCTGCACAAGGAGCTGGAGAGCTGCCGGGTCAGCGCACCCTCGGAGGCCGATCCGAACAGCATGTGGGGTGTGCTGCGGTACGTGGCAGCAGACGAGGAAGCCGAAGACGGGTGACGCCGTCGGGCCGGTTCTCCACCGGCCCGACGGCGTCGGCCACGTCTGCCCTCGCGGCTACCGGTTACACCGGCCCCGCCAGCGCCGCCACCGGCTTCGGCAGCGGCACTCCCGAGCCGTCCCGGCGCGGATCCACCTCCGGCAGCTCCACCGGACTGCCCTTGGCGTCCGCGGCCCGTACCGGAGCGGGCACCGCCCACGCCTGGGTCAGACAGTCCTCGCCCTTCAGGAACCGCTGACAGCGCACCCCACCGGTCGCCCGGCCCTTGCGCGGGTACTGGTCGAACGGGGTGAGCTTGGCCGTCGCCTCCGAGTCGTCCAGCGTGCCGTGCGAGCCGGCGACCGTGAACACCATGGCGTCGGTGGCCGGATCGACCGCGGCGAACGAGATCACCTTCGCGCCCTCGCCCAGCTTGATGCCCGTCATACCGCCCGCGGGCCGGCCCTGCGGCCGCACCTGCGACGCCGGATAGCGCAGCAGCTGCGCCTCGTTGGTGATGAAGACCAGGTCCTCGTCACCGGTGCGCAGCTCGACCGCGCCGACGATGCGGTCGCCCTCCCTGAGGGTGATGACCTCCAACTCGTCCTTGTTGGCCGGGTAGTCGGGCACCATCCGCTTGACGACGCCCTGTTCCGTGCCGAGCGCCAGGCCCGGCGAGGACTCGTCCAGCGTGGTCAGACAGATCAGCTCCTCGCCGTCCTCCAGAGTGAGGAACTCCGAAAGCTGCGCGCCACCGGAGAGGCTCGGCGCCGCCGCGGTCTCCGGGAGCTGCGGCAGGTCGATCACCGAGATCCGCAGCAGCCGGCCCAGGGACGTCACCGCCCCCACCTCGCCACGGGTCGTCGCCGGCACCGCCGAAACGATCACATCGTGCTTGGCGCGCTTGGCGTCGATGTCGAAGGCCATGTCCCCGGTGACCGTGCGCGCCAGCAGCCCCGTCGAGGAGAGCAGCACCCGGCACGGGTCGTCGGAGACCTCCAGCGGCACCGCGCCGACCGCGGGGCCCGCCGACTCCAGCAGAACCGTCCGCCGGTCCGTGCCGTACTTCTTCGCGACCGCGGCCAGCTCGTTGGAGACGAGCTTGCGCAGCTCGGTGTCCGACTCCAGGATCACCGTCAGCTTCTCGATCTCGTCCTGGAGCCGGTCACGCTCCGACTCCAGCTCGATTCGGTCGAACTTGGTCAGCCGGCGCAGCGGGGTGTCGAGGATGTACTGCGTCTGGATGTCGCTCAGCGAGAAGCGCTCGATCAGCCGCTCCTTGGCCTGTGCGCTGTTCTCGCTGGAGCGGATGAGGCGGATGACCTCATCGATGTCCACCAGCGCCGTCAGCAGGCCCTCGACCAGGTGGAGACGGTCGCGCCGCTTGGTCCGCCGGAACTCGCTGCGCCGGCGCACCACGTTGAAGCGGTGGTCGACATAGACCTCCAGCAATTCCTTGAGGCCCAGCGTCAGCGGCTGGCCGTCCACCAGCGCGACGTTGTTGATGCCGAAGGACTCCTCCATCGGCGTGAGCTTGTAGAGCTGCTCCAATACGGCCTCGGGGTTGAAGCCGTTCTTGACCTCGATCACCAGCCGCAGGCCGTGTTCGCGGTCGGTGAGGTCCTTGACGTCGGCGATGCCCTGGAGCTTCTTCGACCCGACCAGGTCCTTGATCTTGGAGATGACCTTCTCGGGGCCGACGGTGAAGGGGAGTTCGGTGACGACCAGGCCCTTGCGGCGGGCGGTGACGCTCTCCACGGTGACCGTCGCACGGATCTTGAACGTGCCACGGCCCTTCTCGTACGCGTCCCGTACGCCGCCGAGGCCCACGATCCGGCCGCCCGTGGGCAGATCGGGACCCGGCACGAAGCGCATCAGGGTGTCGAGATCGGCGTTGGGGTGCTTGATCAGATGGCGGGCGGCGGCGATGACCTCGCCGAGGTTGTGCGGCGGCATGTTCGTCGCCATACCGACGGCGATGCCGGAGGCGCCGTTGACCAGGAGGTTCGGGTACGCGGCGGGGAGGGCGGCCGGTTCCTGCTCCTGGCCGTCGTAGTTCGGCGAGAAGTCGACGGTGTCCTCGTCGATGGACTCCGTCATCAGGGACGTGGCGGAGGCCATCCGGCACTCGGTGTACCGCATCGCGGCGGGCGGGTCGTCATTGCCCAGGGAACCGAAGTTGCCGTGACCGTCCACCAGCGGCAGCCGCATGGAGAACGGCTGCGCCATGCGCACCAGCGCGTCGTAGATCGATGCGTCGCCGTGCGGGTGGAGCTTACCCATCACCTCGCCGACGACGCGGGCGCACTTGACGTAGCCGCGGTCGGGGCGCAGCCCCATTTCGTTCATCTGGTACAGAATGCGGCGGTGCACGGGCTTGAGACCGTCGCGGGCGTCCGGCAAGGCGCGCGAGTAGATGACCGAATACGCGTACTCAAGGAAGGAACCCTGCATCTCGTCGACGACGTCGATGTCGAGGATCCTCTCCTCGAAGTCGTCCGGCGGCGGGGTCTTCGTGCTGCGGCGGGCCATCGCGGCTGCGGCTCCTTCTGCTGCGTCTACTGCCGATGTCGGGAAAGCGTCGGGTCAACCAGTCGGGTCAACCAGCTGGGGGATCGACCCGCGAGTATGTCTGAGTCTGACGCGGACCATTGTGGACCGCGCCACTGACAACGCCGACCGCGACTCCCCCTTCGGCCCCGCTGGAGCCGAGCGCGGCGTACGTTCGGGGCCGGTCGGACGGGAACTTCGCCAGATGCCGACGCGCTTGCATACAGTGACAGAACTTCCTCGCAAGCGGATCGAAGGGACGTACATGCCCATGGGTCACACGGCCACAGAACAAGCCGGCTCCGGCGGCCTGACAGCGACCGAGCACCGGCTGGCCAATGGCCTGCGCGTGGTGCTCTCCGAAGACCACCTGACCCCGGTGGCGGCGGTATGCCTCTGGTACGACGTCGGCTCTCGCCACGAGGTCAAGGGCCGCACGGGCCTGGCTCACCTCTTCGAGCATCTGATGTTCCAGGGTTCCGCGCAGGTGAAGGGCAACGGCCACTTCGAGCTGGTGCAGGGCGCCGGCGGTTCGCTCAACGGCACCACGAGCTTCGAGCGCACCAACTATTTCGAGACCATGCCCGCCCATGAGCTGGAGCTCGCGCTCTGGCTGGAGGCGGACCGGATGGGCTCGCTGCTGACCGCGCTCGACGACGATTCACTGGAGAACCAGCGCGACGTCGTCAAGAACGAGCGCCGCCAGCGCTACGACAACGTCCCCTACGGCACGGCCTTCGAGAAGCTGACGGCCATGGCGTACCCCGAGGGCCACCCGTACCACCACACCCCCATCGGGTCGATGGCCGATCTGGACGCGGCGTCCCTGGAGGACGCGCGGGCGTTCTTCCGTACGTACTACGCGCCCAACAACGCCGTCCTGTCGGTCGTCGGCGACATCGACCCCGAGCGGACGCTGGCCTGGATCGAGAAGTACTTCGGTTCGATCCCCTCGCACGACGGCAAGCAGCCGCCCCGGGACGGCACCCTGCCCGACGTCCTCGGCGGCGAGCTGCGCGAGGTCGTCGAGGAGGACGTGCCCTCCCGCGCCCTGATGGCGGCCTACCGCCTGCCGCACGACGGCACCCGTGAGGCGGACGCCGGGGACCTGGCGCTGACCGTCCTGGGCGGCGGCGAGTCCTCGCGCCTGTACAACCGGCTGGTGCGCCGCGACCGCAGCGCCGTCGCCGCCGGCTTCGGCCTGCTGCGGCTGGCCGGCGCCCCCTCGCTGGGCTGGCTGGACGTGAAGACGTCCGGCGGGGTCGAGGTTCCCGACATCGAGCGCGCGGTCGACGAGGAGCTGGCCCGGTTCGCCGCCGAGGGGCCGACGCCGGAAGAGATGGAGCGGGCGCAGGCCCAGCTGGAGCGCGAATGGCTCGACCGGCTGGCCACGGTCAGCGGCCGCGCCGACGAACTGTGCCGCTTCGCCGTCCTGTTCGGTGACCCGCAGCTCGCGCTGACCGCCGTGCAGCGGGTGCTGGAGATCACCCCGGAGGAGGTGCAGGCCGTCGCCAAGGCCCGGCTGCGCCCCGACAACCGCGCGGTGCTCGTCTACGAGCCCACCGAGCCGACCGACGCCGCCGACACCGAGGAAGGGGAGGCGGACCAGTGAGCGACGCCACCACCCACGCCGATTCCCCCGTGAGCACCATGGACTTCCACCCGCAGCCCCAGGGGGGCGCGCCCAAGCCGTGGGCCTTCCCTGCCCCCGAGCGCAGCCAACTCCCCAACGGGCTCACCCTCCTGACGAGCCACCGCCCCGGCCAGCAGGTCGTCGCCGTCGAGATCAACCTCGTCGCGCCGCTGGACGCCGAGCCCGCGGGCCTGGACGGCGTCGCCACGATCATGGCGCGTGCGCTGTCCGAGGGCACCGACACGCTGGACGCGGAGGAGTTCGCCGCCGAGCTGGAACGCTGCGGCGCCACTCTGGACGCGCACGCCGACCACCCCGGCGTACGGGTCTCCCTCGAAGTGCCGGTGTCCCGGCTGAACCGCGCGCTCGGCCTGCTCGCCGACGCGCTGCGGGCGCCCGCCTTCCCGGAGAGCGAGGTCGAGCGGCTGGTCCGCAACCGCCTCGACGAGATTCCGCACGAGCTCGCCAACCCGGCCCGCCGTGCCGCGATGTCGCTGTCCAAGGAGCTGTTCCCGGCCACCGCCCGTATGTCGCGGCCCCGGCAGGGCACCGAGGAGACCGTCGCGCGCATCGACGCCGCGGCCGTCCGTGCCTTCTACGACGCCCACGTCCGGCCCGCCACGGCCACCGCCGTCATCGTCGGTGACCTCACCGGCGTCGACCTCGACGTGGCCCTCGCCGGCACCCTCGGCGCCTGGACCGGCTCCACGGCCGAGCCGCTGACGGCCGCGCCGATCGTCGCCGACGACACCGGCCGGGTAGTGATCGTGGACCGCCCCGGGGCCGTCCAGACGCAGCTGCTCATCGGCCGTATCGGTGCCGACCGGCACGACCGGGTGTGGCCCGCACAGGTCCTCGGCACGTACTGCCTGGGCGGCACCCTCACCTCCCGTCTGGACCGTGTGCTGCGGGAGGAGAAGGGCTACACCTACGGGGTGCGCGCCTTCGGCCAGGTGCTGCGCTCCACCGCCCCCACCTCCCCCGAGGGGTCGACGGGCGCCGCGCTACTGGCCATCAGCGGCTCGGTGGACACCGGCTCCACCGTTCCGGCGCTCGAGGACCTGTGGAAGGTGCTGCGCACCCTCGCGGCAGAGGGGCTGACGGACGAGGAGCGGGATGTCGCCGTGCAGAACCTCGTCGGGGTCGCGCCGCTGAAGTACGAGACCGCGGCGGCCGTCGCGGGCACCCTCGCCGACCAGGTGGAGCAGCAGCTGCCGGATCACTTCCAGGCGCAGTTGTACGCCCGCCTCGTGGAGACCGGCACGGTCGAGGCGACCGCGGCGGCGGTCAACGCCTTCCCCGTGGACCGGCTGGTGACCGTCCTGGTGGGCGACGCGGCACAGATCGCCGAGCCGGTCAAGGCGCTGGGCATCGGTGAGGTGACCGTCGTCAGCGGCTAGTCCCGCCGGTGTGACGGAAGGTCATATGTCGACATGCGGCTCCCGTGGTGCTTATCGGCCACGGGAGCCGCTGTATGTCCGGTTTATCGCGGCTGGTGCCCCGGTTCTTGTGGCATCCCGCACAAAAAAGCTGATCTGTTTGCCGATTGAAAGTTGCCCCGTTTAGCGTCGGTCCGGCTGTTCGTCACAAGTCCGCCACAACAGTGGCACCGGGCAGTCATCGCCGAGTCCCCGTACGGCGCGAGCCAGGGGAGCCGGGGACCCATATGTCCCTTGGGGTGAATCGGGCTCCTCTCCGAGGAGTCCGTAGGAGACCTTCCTGCTCCGAACCCGTCAGCTAACCCGGTAGGCGAGAAGGAGGGAAAGGACAAGCCAGCACATGGCGTTCATCCGTGCCACCGGGAAGCACCGTCGCACGAGCCGTCCCGTCAAGACGGGCCGCAACATCGCCGGCATAGCCACCCTCGCGGCCGGTGGTGTGGTCGCTTCCGTGGCCTCGCCGGCGCTGGCCGCGACGGACGAGGCACGCGCGCACGACACCGGGCTCCAGCAGGCCGTCGTGATGGGGGACGAGCTCGCCAGCCGTGTCGAGGCCCAGGCCGACGCGCAGCAGGCCGACGCCGAGATCGCCGCGGCGCGGGCGAAGGCCGAGGCCGTCGCCAAGAAGCAGGCCGACGAGGCCAAGCGGCGTGCCGAGGCGGCGAAGAAGAAGGCCAAGGCCGCCCACGAGGCCAAGGTGCGAGCCGCCCGCGACGCGGAGCGCAAGCGCCTCAACGCCTTCGTCGCCCCGATTTCCGACTCCTACGTCTCCACCTCCTACAAGGCCTCCAGCGGCCTGTGGTCCTCCGGCAGCCACACCGGTATCGACTTCCACGCGGCCTCCGGCACCAGCGTCCACGCGGTCGGCTCGGGCACCGTCGTCGAGGCCGGCTGGGGCGGCTCGTACGGCAACAACATCGTGATCAAGATGAACGACGGCACGTACACCCAGTACGGCCACCTGTCGTCGCTCGGTGTCTCGGTCGGCCAGCAGGTCACCCCGGGCCAGCAGATCGGCCTCTCCGGCGCCACCGGTAACGTCACCGGCCCGCACCTGCACTTCGAGGCCCGCACCGGCGCCGACTACGGCTCGGACATCGACCCGGTCTCCTACCTGCGCGGGCACGGCGTCAACGTCTGATCCCGCGCCGCGCCGGTGCCGCGTCCCCTACGGGGCCTGCCTCACGCCGAGCGTCCTTCCGGAGCCCCGGTCCCACGGCCGGGGCTTCGGCGTATCCGGAGTGCGGTGCGCGCACGGGTTACGCCGCGGGCCCGCGACTTCCGGCCAAAAGTTATCCATGAATACCCGGACCCCGTCGGAAAAGCCGTGCCGGTCGAATAGAGTCACCGAAAAGTCGCCGACCGGCGGCGTTTCCAGGGGATTACGGCGGAGGCGCGGAAGATGCGAGGCCATATTTCCGCGCATGCGGTGTGCACGGCGATTCGCGACGACATTGTCTCCGGTGCGCTGGCGCCGGGGAGCCGGCTGATCGAGGAGATCCTGGCGGCCCGTTACGGCGTCTCCAGAGTGCCGGTGCGCGAAGCACTGCGCACCCTTCAGTCCGAGGGCTTTGTCACCACCCGCCACCACGCGGGCGCCTGCGTCGCCGAGCCCACCGAGCAGGAGGCGGCCGACCTCCTGGACATCCGCGCCCTGTTGGAGCCACTGGGCGCCGCCCGCGCGGCCGCCCGCCGCAGCCCGGCCCACCTCAAAGTGCTCCGCGGCCTGGTACGGCTCGGCCGCGAGCGGGCCCGTCACGGCAACCCGGCGGATCTGCGCCAACTGGACGGCTGGTTCCACGAAACGCTTGCTCAGGCGGTCGGCAGCCCCAGCCTGACGGCGCTGCTGACCCAACTGCGCCGCAAGATCGAGTGGATGTACACGGTGGAACCCCCGTCCCGGGCCGGCGAGTCCTGGGACGAACACGGCGCGGTGCTGGACGCGGTGGCCCGGGGAGACGCGGAACGGGCGCGCGCCCTGATGGCGGCTCATGTCGAGCGCTCGCTCCCCGTCTACCGGCTGCGGCGCCCCACCGCCCCCGAGGTGAGGGATCCGAAACGACCCGTCAACACGGCACGCGTCCGCCCTTAACATTCGCCCCGTATACAAAGAGGCGCGAAATCGGTAGCTGCGGTGCGCGGCGGTGCGTTATTCGATCCGAGCTCGCATTCGGCATGCCTATTTCCGCCGGCGCTGCGTGTGCTTAATGCTGTGTGCTTTTGCGGGTGGCTCTCAGATCGCGGTCGACCCCGAATAGCGTTCGCCATCGACCCCGGATGGCGGGCGTCGCGGAATTCCCACGTATCCGTCCCCAAGGGGAATGCACGTAGCGAAACGGCCCCGCAGCGGCAACCGATCCGGTCACCGCTGCGGGGCCGCCGCATGCAGCAGAAGCCCTGGCGGACTCAGACGGTCTCGGGAAGCTCCTCGAGACCCTCGGCGACGAGCTTGGCGAGACGGTCCAGCGCCACCTCGGCACCCTCGGCGTCGGAGGCCAGGACGATCTCCTCGCCACCCTGGGCGCCGAGGCCGAGGACCGCGAGCATGGAGGCCGCGTTGACGGGGTTGCCATCGGCCTTGGCGATCGTCATCGGGACGCCGGAGGCGGTGGCCGCACGGACGAAGATCGACGCGGGGCGGGCGTGCAGGCCCTCGGCCCAACCGACATTGACGCGGCGCTCTGCCATGGTGTTGCCCTTCAAAGTCGTGACAGTTGTCTAGACCAGTCTCTCACGCTGCCGGGTGTGGTCCACCGGCCCTGCGTTGCGGCCTGCGCGGCCGTGGGGCCCGGGGGAGGCCCGGCAGGCCGTATGCCCTACGGGGTCCGAGCCTGCCCCGCATCCCGAGCGTACGCGCGCCGGTCAGTTGTCGGTGGCCGGTCGTACGCTGTCCGCATGCAGACGCCGCCGGAGCACGCGTACCCGACCCACTGGGAAGCCGACGTGGTGCTGCGTGACGGCGGCACGGCGCGGATCCGCCCCATCACCCCTGACGACGCCGAGCGGTTGGTCTCCTTCTACGAGCAGGTCTCGGACGAATCGAAGTACTACCGCTTCTTCGCGCCCTACCCGCGCCTGTCCGACCGCGATGTGCACCGTTTCACCCACCACGACTACATCGACCGGGTCGGGCTGGCCGCCACGGTCGGCGGCGAGTTCATCGCCACCGTCCGCTACGACCGGATCAACGACCAGGGCCTGCCCGCCAAGGACCCCGACGACGACCAGGCCGAGGTCGCCTTCCTCGTCCAGGACGCCCACCAGGGCCGCGGCGTCGCCTCCGCCCTCCTGGAGCACATCGCGGCCGTCGCCCGCGAACGCGGCATCCGCCGGTTCGCCGCCGAGGTGCTCCCCGCGAACTCCAAGATGATCAAGGTGTTCACGGACGCCGGCTACACCCACAAGCGCACCTTCGAGGACGGCGTGGTCCGGCTCGAGTTCGACCTGGAGCCGACCGAGCAGTCCATGGCCGTGATGCGCGGGCGGGAGCAGCGCGCCGAGGCCCGCTCCGTACAGCGGCTGCTCGCACCGGGCTCGGTCGCCGTCATCGGCACCGGCCGGGCCCCCGGCGGCCTCGGTCGCACCGCCCTGCGCAGCCTCCTGGACTCCGGCTTCACGGGCCGGGTGCACGCCGTCAATCACGCCTTCCCCGAGGATCTGCGGCGGCTCGACCCGGAAGACGTACCGGCCGTCCGCGCCCTGCGGGAGATCGCCGACCCGGTGGACCTCGCCGTCATCGCCGTCCCCGCGGACAGCGTCCCGGAGGTGATCCGCGACTGCGGCGAGCACGGGGTCCAGGGCGTGCTGGTGCTGTCCTCCGGGTACGCCGAGGCGGGCCCGGACGGGCGGGAGCGGCAGCGCGCCCTGCTCCGGCAGGCCCGGTCCTACGGCATGCGGCTGATCGGGCCCAACGCCTTCGGCCTGATAAACACCGCCCCGGACGTCCGGCTGAACGCCTCGCTCGCCCCGCGGATGCCCGGCGCCGGTCACATCGGCCTCTTCACCCAGTCCGGCGCCATCGGCATCGCCCTGCTCAGCGGACTGCATGCGCGCGGCCCCGGGGACGGCGGGATCGCCGGTGTCTCCGCCTTCGTCTCGGCCGGCAACCGCGCCGACGTCTCCGGCAACGACCTCCTCCAGTACTGGTACGAGGACCCGGACACCGATGTCGTGATCCTCTATCTGGAGTCCATCGGCAACCCTCGCAAATTCGCCCGCCTCGCCCGCCGCACCGCCGCCGTCAAACCGGTGGTGGTCGCCAAGGGCGCCCGGCACAACGGCACCGCCCCGCCCGGCCATGCGGTGCCCACCGTCCGGGTCCCCGACAGCACCGTCGCCGCCCTGATGCGCCAGGCCGGCGTGATCCGCGTCGACACGGTCACCGAACTGATCGACGCCGGGCTGCTGCTCGCCTCCCAGCCCCTGCCGGCCGGCCCGCGGATCGCCATCCTCGGCAACTCCGAGTCGCTGGCCCTGCTGGCGTACGACGCCTGCCTGACCGAGGGGCTGCGCCCGCTGCGCCCCCACGTCCTGGCCTCCGCCGCGACACCGGACGACTTCCGGGCCGCGCTCGCCGAGGCGCTCGCCGCCGACGGCTGCGATGCCGTGGTCGTCACGGCCATTCCCTGGGTGGGGGAGGGGGCCGCCGTCTCCCCGGGCGGCAGCGAGGGCGCCGCGCTCGCCGACGCCCTGCGTACCGCCGCGACCGCCCACCCCCAGAAGCCGGTCACCGTCGTCCACCTCGCGATGGAAGACCTGGCGGAGACACTCGCGGCACCGGCCCAACCGGCCGAGCCCGAAGCTCCCGACAGGGGCGACCCCAAGCCGGCGGCCCAACCCGCGGCCCCGGCCCCGGCGCCCCCGCCCTTCCCGCCCGTCCCGGCTCGCGCCCCACGCCCCCCGGCCCCCACCGGCCCACCGCCCACCCTCACCACACGCCAGGCGCCCCCGGCCCGCGACGCCGAGGCCGGCCCACCGCGCCGCCCCCGTCGGGAGCCCCTCCGGATCCCCGCCTACCCTGCCGCCGAGCGCGCCGTCCGTTCGCTCGCCGAGGCCGTCCGCTATGCCGCCTGGCGCCGGGAGGCGGTCGATCCGGGCCGGGTGCCGGAGTACGACGACATCCAGGAGGTCCAGGCCGGCGCCGACATCGAGCGCCTCCTGGACCGGCTCACCCCCGACGTCCCCAGTGGCCGCTCCGTCCCGGTGCCGCCCCAGGACGCCGAGGCCCTGCTGGCCCGTTACGGCATCCGCACCTGCCCCGTCCTCCCGGCCCCCGACCCGGACACCGCCGTCCGCGCCGCCGCCCGCCTCGGCTACCCGGTGGCCCTCAAGACCACCGCACCCCATCTGCGCCACCGCCCCGATCTCGGCGGCGTACGCCTGGACATCGCCGGTGAGGCCGAACTCCGCCGGACCTACGCCGAATTGACCGACTTCCTCGGCTCCCCGGAGGAGCTGCGCCCGGTCGTCCAGTCCATGGTGCCGCGCGGTGTGGACACGGTCGTCCGCGCCGCCATCGACCCGGCCGCCGGCGCCGTCCTCTCCTTCGGCCTCGCCGGGGCGCCCTCCCAGCTGCTCGGCGACATCGCCCACCGCCTCATCCCCGCCACCGACCGCGAGGTCGCCGAGCAGATCCGCTCGATCCGCGCCGCCCCGCTGCTGTTCGGCTGGCGCGGCTCCCAGCCCGTGGACACCGCAGCCCTGGCCGAGCTGCTGCTGCGCGTCTCCCGGCTCGTCGACGACCACCCCGAGGTCGTCGGCGTGGACCTCGAACCGGTCGTCGTCGCAGCCCACGGGCTGTCCGTCCTCGGCGCGACCGTCCGGCTGGCCAGGCCCCCCGCCACCACCGACCTCGGCCCCCGCCGGCTACCCGTCTACTGAGGCTCTCGCGGCCCGGTACGCCCCGTAAGATGGACTCCATGGCTAAGACCGGTACGACGACCCAGGGGCTGCGCGCGGCAATCGAGCGCAGTGGCTATTACCCGACGCTCGTGGCCGAGGCGGTGCAGGCCGCGGTCGGCGGTGAGCCGGTGGTGTCGTACCTCGTCCATCAAGAGACGACCTTCGACGCCAACGAGGTCCGCCGCCATGTCACGGTCCTGGTCCTGACCGGCACCCGCTTCATCGTCAGCCACACCGACGAGCAGGCCGCCGACGCCACCTCCCCGTCGCCGTACGCCACCACCTCCACCGAGTCCGTCAAGCTGGGCCGGATCTCCTCCGTGGTGCTCAGCCGGGTGGTCGCCAACCCGGAGTCCTACACCCCGGGCCAGCTGCCCCGCGAGGTCGTGCTGACCATCGGCTGGGGCGCGGTCGCCCGCCTGGACCTGGAGCCGGCCGCCTGCGGCGACCCCAACTGCGAGGCGGACCACGGCTACACGGGCTCCTCCACCGCCGACGACCTCTCGCTGCGCGTCAGCGAGGCCGGCGACGGCCCGGACTCGGTGCGCGAGACGCTCACCTTCGCCCAGGCGCTCTCCGAGGCCACCGCGGCCACCACCACCCGCTGATGGTCCACACCGCCCCCGCCTGGCCGGAACCCGAACCGCTCGACCCGCTCAGCGCCCCCGTACCCCGATACGGCACCGCCTCCCTCGCCGATCTGCTGCCCACCATCGCCACCGGGCTGGGCATACCCGGCACCGCCGGCGCGATGGAGCTGGCCCCCGCCGACCGGGCCTGTGTCTTCCTGATCGACGGCCTCGGCTGGGAGCTGCTGCGTGCGCACCCGGAGGAGGCGCCGTTCCTCACCTCGCTCCTGGGCACGTCGTTCAACGGCAGCGGCCGTCCGCTCACCGCGGGCTTCCCGTCCACCACTGCCACCTCCCTGGCCTCGGTCGGCACCGGACTGCCGCCGGGCGCCCACGGCCTGCCCGGCTACACCTGTGAGGACCCGGCGACCGGCGCCCTGATGAACCAGCTGCGCTGGTACCCGTGGACCGACCCCTATGTCTGGCAGCCGTATCCGACGGTCTTCCAGCTCGCGGACGCCGCCGGCATCCACACCTGCCAGGTCTCCGCGCCGAACTTCCAGCACACCCCGCTCACCAAGGTCGCGCTCAGCGGCGGCACCTTCCACGGCCGGCTCTCCGGCGAGGAGCGGATGGACCTCGCCGCCGAACAGCTCGCCGCCGGCGACCGTTCGCTGGTCTACACGTACTACTCCGAGGTCGACGGCAAGGGACACCGCTACGGCGTCAACTCCGACGCCTGGCGCGGCCAGTTGATGTACGTCGACCGGCTCGCCCAGCGGCTGGCCGAGCAGCTGCCGCCGCGCAGCGCCCTCTACATCACCGCCGACCACGGCATGATCGACATCCCCTTCGACCCCGATTCCCGGATCGACTTCGACGAGGACTGGGAACTGCGCGCCGGCGTACGCCTCTTGGGCGGCGAGGGCCGGGCGCGCCATGTGTACGCCCACCCGGGCGCGGCCGCCGATGTGCTCGCCGTATGGCGCGAGGTGGTCGGTGAGCAGATGTGGGTGGCCAGTCGTGAAGAGGCCATCGCCGCGGGGTGGTTCGGGCCGCAGGTCGACGACCGGGTGCGTGCCCGGATCGGCGATGTCGTCGCCGCCGCTCACGCAGACATGGTGATCATCGCGACGGAACGAGAGCCCCGGGAGTCGGAGATGGTCGGGATGCACGGCTCCATGACCCCGGTGGAGCAGCTGGTGCCGCTCCTGGAAGTCCGCACCTGACCCGTACGGCCGCCCGCCCGTCGCCCTACCCCCCACGAGCCCGAAAGGCCCGCAACCACCCATGCCCGAGCTGGTGTTCTTCTCCGGAACGATGGACTGCGGCAAGTCGACACTGGCCCTACAGATCGAGCACAACCGCTCGTCCCGCGGACTCCAGGGAATGATCTACAGCCGCAACGACCGGGCCGGCCACGGCAAGCTCTCCTCCCGCCTCGGGCTGGTCACCGAGGCCGTGGAGGCGGCGGACGACATGGACTTCTACGCACATGTCGTCGGCCAGCTCTCCTCCGGCGGCCGGGTCGACTACGTCATCGCCGACGAGGCCCAGTTCCTCGCCCCCGAACAGATCGACCAGCTCGCCCGGGTCGTCGACGACCTCGAACTGGACGTCTTCGCCTTCGGCATCAGCACCGACTTCCGCAGCAAGCTCTTCCCCGGATCCCAGCGCCTGGTCGAACTGGCGGACCGGGTAGAGGTACTTCAGGTCGAGGCACTGTGCTGGTGCGGCGCCCGCGCCACGCACAACGCCCGCACGGTCGGCAACCGGATGGTCGTCGAGGGCGCCCAGGTCGTGGTCGGCGATGTCGTCGGCGACGCGGACGGCCCACCGGCCGAGGTCGGCTACGAGGTGCTGTGCCGGCGTCACCACCGCCGCCGCCAGACCTCGGCGTCCGCCCGGGCGGTCGCGCTCTCCCCGGACGTCCTGCCGGTCGACCACGCGAGGTAGCAGCTGCCTACGGACGGCCTCCGACGGATGAGGTGACGGGCCCTCAGCGCTGCTGGATGAGGGTGAAGACGGCGCCCTCGCTGTCCGAGACGGTCGCCAGCCTGCCGTGCGCGGAGTCGTGCGCGCCGTCCAGCACATGCCCGCCCAGTTCGGTCACCCGGCGGACCGCCGCGTCCGTATCGGACACGGCGAAGTACGTCATCCAGTGGGAGCCCCGGTCACGTGGCAGGGCGCTGCCCACCCCGTGGATGCCGGCCACCGGATGGTCCTTCAGATGCAGCGTCAGATAGTCGAAACCGGCGGAGTCGTCCGCGGACAGGGGCTCCGCCTCGAAACCGAAGACATGCTCGTAGAACGGCCCGACGGCGGCGGTGTCCCGGGTGACCAGCTCGTTCCACACCGCGGTGCCCGGCTCGCCGGTGAACGCGGTGCCCATCATCGACCGGCCCTGCCAGACGCCGAAGATCGCCCCCTGCGGGTCGGACGCGATCGCCATCCGCCCCGTGTCGTCGTCCGCGTCCAGCGGTCCGACGCCCACCGTCCCACCGCAGGAACGGATCTGTTCGGCGGTCACATCCGCGTCATCGCTGGCCAGATACGTGGTCCAGGAGACCGGGAGATGGCGGTCGGGCGCCAGTTCGCCGACCCCGGCGACCTCCCGGCCGTCGAGGAAGGCCCGGGAGTACGGACCGAAATGCTGCGGCCCCGGGCGGAACTCCCAGCCGAACAGCGCCCCGTAGAACTCCTGCGTCACGGGCAGGCTGTGGGCCAGGAGACTCACCCAGCAGGGCGCGCCGGGCATCCGCCGGGTCGCTGCCTCGGTCGTCATTGTCACTCTCTCCTCGGAGCGTCGGGTGCTGACCCTGTGCGGTACGGGCGCGGGTCCCGTGCAGATGCTCGCACCCGGTGACCTCGTGTGCGCCCCGGCCGCGCCGTCCATGACACGTTCGCGAGGGAGAATGCCCGTTTTAGGGTTCCCCAGCCGTTTCAACGGAGTTACGGCAGGGTGTAACTGCGCCATACGGAGGGTGGGCACCCACCTTCTGTACGTAGTCGTCGCTACGCAAGGATGAGTCCTATGAATGCCATCATCACCGCTACCGAACTCGCGAGCGAGTTGGCGCGGCCCACCCCGCCGGTACTTCTGGACGTCCGCTACCAGCTCGGCGGACCGCCCGGCCGTCCCGAGTACGCGGCCGGCCACGTACCCGGCGCGGTCTATGTCGACCTCGACAGTGAACTGGCCTCACCTCCCGGCCCGGCCGGCCGTCACCCGCTGCCCGACCTCGATGCCTTCGCCGAGGCCATGCGGGCCGCCGGGATCAGCGCGGACCGCCCCGTGGTCGTCTACGACGGCGGCCAGGGCTGGGCGGCCGCCCGCGCCTGGTGGCTGCTGCGCTGGACCGGCCACCCCGACGTGCGGGTGCTGGACGGCGGTCTCGCCGCCTGGCAGGCGTCCGGCGGCGCGCTGAGCACCGAGCAACCGGCCCCGCCGGCCGGTGACTTCACACCACTGCCCGGCGCGCTGCCACTGCTCACGGCGGACGACGCGGCCGGTGTGGCGCGCCGCGGCATCCTGCTGGACGCCCGGGCCGCCGAGCGCTACCGCGGCGAGGTCGAGCCCATCGACCGGGTCGCCGGCCACATCCCCGGCGCCGTGTCCGCGCCGACCACCGAGAACGTCGTCGAGGGCGACACCGTCTTCCGCGACGCCGCGGACCTGGCCAAGCGGTTCGCGCAGCTGGGTGTCACCGCGGACGCCGAGGTCGGCGTCTACTGCGGTTCCGGGGTGTCCGCGGCCCATCAGGTGCTGGCCCTCGCGGTCGCGGGCATCCCCGCCGCGCTGTACGTCGGCTCCTGGAGCGAGTGGTCGGCCGACTCGTCCCGCCCGGTCGCCACCGGCCCGCAGCCCGGCTGAGCCCCGTAGTTACGCCCGTCCGCCCGCCCCGGGAAACCGGGACGGGCGGACGAAGTGACGCACTGGGGGCGGGCGGCGGCCCCGTTACTCCGGCTTCTTGCGCCGGGTGCCGAAGACGATCTCGTCCCAACTGGGCACCGCGGCACGGCGCCCGGGGCGAACGCCGTCCGCCTCGGCCTGCCGGTCCGTCGTCCCGGTCAGCCGGTCACGATGCCCGGCCACCGCACGCGGCATCAGCACATCGGCGTACGCGGAACCCGCGCCCGCACTCGCCGCCGGGGCGGGCGGCTCCTCGACCTCGGCCTCGGACTCCTCATCGCTCTGCGGCGACTTCGCGCTCTCCGGTACGACCATGTCGCCACGGAAGCTCGGCACCGCCTCCAGCAGACTGGTCAGCGAATCCCGCTCCCGCTCACCGGTGGCTTCCTCCATGACCCGCGGCTCGTCGTCCTCACCGCCGGACTGCGCCGGGCGCTCGCCGCGCTCGGACGTCTGCCGGTCCAGGGCGCGGTCCAGCGGCCGGTCGCGCGGCAGCCGCGCGATCCGCGGCACGAACGGGAAGCTCGGCTCGGGAGTGTCGTCGCTCTCGCCGATCAGTGCCCGCGCCTCGTCGTCCACGGCCTGGACGAGCCGCCGCGGCGGGTCGTAGGTCCAGCTCGCCGAGTGCGGTTCGGTCGCGACGCGGTAGACCAGCAGCACCTCCCAGGTGCCGTCGTCCCGGCGCCAGGAGTCCCACTGGACGCTCTCCTTGTCGGCGCCGCGCAGCAGCAGCCGCTCCGCGACCGCCTCACCGAGCTGCGGGCCGGTGTTCTCGCCGGGGCGCCGTACCGGGGTCTTACGGGCCCGCTCGGCCATGAACGCGCGCTCGGCGAGCACCGGGCCCTCGAAGCGGCGCACCCGGTCGACGGGGATGCCGGCGAGCTGGGCGACCTCTTCCGCGGAGGCACCTGCTCTTATACGCGCCTGGATGTCCCGTGGGCGCAGATGGCTCTCGACCTCGATCTCGATCTGGCCCAGCCGCGCACGGTCGTTGCGGACGGCGGCGCGCAGCCGTTCGTCGATCGGAAGCGTGTACTCGGTGCTGTCCGCAGCTTTGAGCACCAGCCGTGTGCCGTCGTTGGAGACGGCCACGACACGCAGTTCGGGCATGGGGACCTCCCGGGTGGTGCCTGCCGACGTCACGTGCGTCGCTGCTTCCGCTAGTCGAGTGTGGCCTGCCCGGGTGCAGCCTGCCACAACATTGCCGAGTTGCCCGGCGTGTCGGGGCTTGGCCCTGAAACGCCGTTATGACACGGTTACCGGTTCGCCACGCTCAGTGACCGTGCCCCTTGCCTGTCGCCGTGCACCCGTGTCGAGCGGCGGCGCCCCGGGCGAGTGCCGCCTTCAGGGCCCCTCCCGCGGGTTCCGGGCAGCCGGACGGGAACCGGGGCCAGGGTTCGCCACAGTACTCCATTTGGACCACTTAGGTGGACCGCCGCGCCGCCGAACTTCTGGGCGGGCAAGGGTGTTCGGTCGTCTTGTCGACCTCTCTACCTGGGGCTCAGGTGGCGAGTTTCACAGATTCCCCAAAATCGGAACTAATGGCTCCGCCGAATGGTCACTTCTCCATGCAAGATGGATCGAAGGGGCTATCAAAGGTTGGAGATGGACGAAGAAACCGAAACCGACACGAAGAAGAAGGAGAAGCGGATAGACCTGAGCGTCGCTCAGGTTGCCGCCAGCGCGCTCGCTGCGGCCGCCGCCGCGTACCTCGCGGGCCGGCTCGGCGTCTACGGAACCATCATCGGCGCGGGTCTGGTCAGTGTCGTGGCCACGACCGGCGGCTCGATATTCCACCACCTGTTCCGGCGCACCGGCGAACAGATCAAGGAGGCGACGGTCACCACGCGACCGAAGCCACGCCGCTTCTCCGCCACCCGCAATCGATCCACCGCACCGCACGCTCGGCAGGCCGGTTCCACGATGGTGCTGCCGACCTTCGACAAGCAGGGCACGGAGGACCAGGTCACCTCCGTCGCCGCCAGGACACCCGGGAGCGGCACCGCCCGTACCCAGCTGATCCCGCGGGCCGAGCAGGCCCGCCGCCGTGATCCCGCCGGCGCCCACCCGGATCAGCTGTCGGACGACGCGACGCGGATGCTGCGGCCCGCCGGCCACGGCGGGATCGGCGCCCCGCGTACGGAGGACGGCGCGGGCCCGGAGCGGCCCGCCGACCGGACGCAGCTGGTGCCGCGCCTCGACGAGCGGACCATGGCCCCGGGCCGGGCACCCGCCCACCCGGCAGGCAGGCCTGCGCGGCACCCGGCCGGACCGCCCGAGGAGCTCAGCACCGCGACGTACGGCACGCGGCTGCGCGGCTGGAAGCGGCCGGCGCTCGGTGCGCTCGCCGTCTTCGTGCTCGCCATGGGGGTGGTCACCGGCACCGAGCTCGTCACCGGGCAGACGCCGAGCGGCCAGAAGGGCACCACGCTGAGCCACCTCACCCAGCCCGGGGGAGGGAGCCGGCAGCAGCCCGGTACGCCGCAGTCGCCCGACCCCGGTTCTCCGGAGAAGGGTGGGCACCACGGCAACAGCGGTGAGCCCAGCCCGGACCGGGGGACGTCGCAGGACGACGGCACCGGCAAGGGAACGGACGGCGACTCCCCGTCGCCGGCCCCGAGCCCGTCCGACGGCGACAAGGCGTCGCCGGACCCCGGCAAGCCCTCGCGCCCGAACCCGTCCCCGAGCGGGTCCGCCGGCGACGGTGGCGCCGGCAGCGGCGATGGTTCGACCGGCGGTGAGGATCAGGGAGGCCGGCACCAGCAGGAGTCCGATCCCCAGGCCCCGGAGCCCGGCGCCTCCTGACCTCGGTGCCTCCTGACCCCGGCGGCCCGTCCCGACGGGCGGACCGCCCGGTCGGGTGGACCCACGACGGCCGCGCCCGGTGTCCCTTACGGGTACCGGGCGCGGCCGTCGTCTCAGGTCAGTCCCCCAGGACCCGCCGCAGATACGGATTGGCGAACCGGCGCTCCGGGTCCAGCCGGTCGCGGAGCGCGGTGAACTCACCGAACCGCGGATAGACGTCGGCGAGGTACGCGGCGTCGCGGGTGTGCAGCTTGCCCCAGTGCGGGCGCCCGTCGTGTGCCGTCATGATCCGCTCGGCGGCCGCGAAGTACGCCTGGTGCGGCGTCCCGCGGTACATGTGCACGGCGACGTACACCGTGTCCCGGCCCGAAGCGGTGGACAGCGGAAGGTCGTCGGCCGGCGCGGTGCGCACCTCCACCGGGAAGCTGACCTTGAAGTCGGAGCGCTCCACCAGGGCCTTCAGTTCACCCAGCGCCGCGACCGCGGCCGCGCGGGGCAGCGCGTACTCCATCTCCAGGAACCGCACCCGCCGCGGCGAGGTGAACACCTTGTAGGGGATGTCGGTGTACGTACGGGCCGACAGCGCCCGGCTGGAGATCTTGGCGATGCCCGGTATGGCGGCCGGGACCGCCCGGCCGACCGTACAGGCGAGCTGGAACACCCCGTTGGACAGCAGCTCGTCCTCGATCCAGCCGCTGATCTTCCCGGGGGGCGCCGCCGGGCCCTGGCTGCGGTTGTTGCGCTTGGTGTTGCAGCTGCCGGTGTGCGGGAACCAGTAGAACTCGAAGTGCTCGTTCTCGACGACCAGCTCGTCGAACCGGTCGGTCACCTCGTCGAAGGGCATCGGCTCCTCGCGGGCGGTCAGCAGGAACTCCGGTTCCACGGCGAAGGTGAGCTCGCTGATCACACCGAGCGCGCCCAGGCCCAGCCGCGCCGCGGTGAAGATCTCCGGGTTCTCGTCGGCGGAACAGGTCAGGACCGAGCCGTCGGCGGTGACGAGTTCGAGTGCGGTGATCTGGGCGGCGACCGACGCCGAGTCGCGGCCCGTCCCATGGGTGCCGGTGGCGGCCGCCCCGGACACGGTCTGCTCCATGATGTCGCCCATGTTGGTCAGCGACAGCCCGTGGGCGGCTAGCGTCGCGTTGAGGTGCTTGAGCGGCGTACCGGCCGCCACCGTCACGGTCCCGGCCTCGCGGTCGACCGTACGGACCCCGCTCAGCCGCTCGGGACGGATCTGCAGCCCCTCGGTGGCGGCCACCGGCGTGAAGGAGTGGCCGGTGCCGGCCGCCTTGACCGTCAGCCCGTTCTCGGCGGCGGTGCGGATCGCGGCCGCGAGTTCCTCGGTGCTCGCCGGGGCCACGCTCCGGGTGGGGCGTGCGGTGACATTGCCCGCCCAGTTGCGCCAGGGCCCGGTGGTCGGCCCCCGTCCTCCCGAGCCGCCGACGGCGCTGCTGACTGCCATGGTGACGTCCCCTCCCTGCGCGCGGGCCGGCCGCGTGCGGCCGCCGTTGGTGTGAGCGCATGATGTCAGTCGCCGACACGGCATCCGGGCGGGGTGACGGGAATCACAGGGACGGGAAATCGACTGGAATCGACCGGCTCCCGGACATGTCGTACCGCCGGTAACAGGCAAGCGGGCGGGGGTCGTTGGCCATCGTGCGCCGGAACGGTCCGGTCCGTTCCGAGCGCCGCCCTAACGGCCGGGCCCGGCCGAGCACCTCCGGAACGGCCGGATCGGCGAGCTCCGTCGGACCGCCCCTACGCGACGGGCTCCTCGTCCTGCCGCTCCGGGACCGGTCCGTCCTGGCCGGGCAGCCCGCCGGCCACGGCCGGGCCCGCCACCGGAGAGGTGGGCTGCGGACGCAGCCTGCGGTAGCCGGCGAACGCCACGAGCGCGGCGAGCAGACCGGCGGCCCCCGGCACCAGATAGCCCCGGGCGGCACCGGCGGCATCCACCACCCAGCCGGCCGCCGACGCCCCCAGCGCGACGCCCACCGCCAGGCCGGTGCTGGTCCAGGTCATGCCCTCGGTCAGCTTCGACCGCGGGACGTGCTCCTGGATCAGCGCCATCGTGGTCACCATCGTCGGGGCGATGGACAGCCCCGCGACGAACAGCGCGACGGCCAGCAGCGGCAGGGAACCGACCAGTTGCAGCGGCACCATGCTCACCGCCATCGCGCAGACCCCCACCACCCACCGCCGGGACGCATGCCCCTTGAGGTGCAGCAGCCCGAAGACGGCACCGGCCAGACAGGAGCCCAGCGCGTAGACCGCCAGCACCAGACTGGCCGCGGCCTTGTGGCCGACCTCCTCGGCGAACGCCACGGTCACCACATCGATCGCCCCGAAGATCGCGCCGGTCGCCACAAACGTCACCACCAGCACCTGAAGCCCCCGCGAGCGCAGCGCCGACCCCTTGGTGTGCTGCTCCCGCGGATGCGGCACCGGCTCCGTCGCCCGCTGCGCCGTCAGCCAGCACACCCCGGCGGCCAGGAAGACGGCGGCCAGCAGCGGCCCGGCCTCCGGGAACCACGCGGTGGACAGGCCGATGGACAGGATCGGCCCGAAGATGAAGCAGGCCTCGTCGACGATCGACTCCCAGGAGTACGCGGTGTGCAGCTCACGCGGGGAGCCCTGGTAGATCTCCGCCCAGCGCGCCCGGATCATCGAGCCGACGCTCGGCACACACCCCGCACAGCCCGCGAAGACGAACAGCAGCCAGTCCGCCCAGCGCTGCTGCGCACTCAGCAGCAGACCGGCGACCGCGGCGATCGAGACCAGGGTGGCCGGGCGCAGCACCCGGCTCTGCCCGTGCCGGTCCACCAGCCGGGAGATCTGCGGGCCGAGGACCGCGGCGGACAGCGCGAGGGTCGCGGAGAGCGCGCCCGCCAGGCCGTAGCGGCCGGTGAGCTGGGAGACCATCGTGACGATGCCGATGCCCATCATCGACACGGGCATCCGGCCCAGCAGTCCGGCGGCGGAGAACGACTTGGTGCCGGGGCGGCCGAAGATGGCGCGGTAGGGACTGGGCAACGAGGGTGCTCCGCCGGTGAGGACCGAAGATCGGTAAGGGATGTCTGTAGCCGATACAGCTTACGGGCGGTGAACCACCGGCCGCCTCCGGTTTTAGGGGCGCCCCGGGGCCGCCGGCGCCCGGTCCGCACCAGGGCCTGCCCCTCGCCCCCGTGGGAAGGGTGGCAGGATCGATGGCATGCCCGAACAGCGTGATCCCCGCCCCTATGACGCCCTGCTGCTGCTGTCGTTCGGCGGCCCCGAAGGCCCCGACGACGTCGTCCCGTTCCTGGAGAACGTCACCCGCGGCCGCGGCATCCCCCGTGAGCGTCTCAAGGAGGTGGGGCAGCACTACTTCCTGTTCGATGGCGTCAGCCCGATCAACGCCCAGAACCGGGAGCTGCTGGACGCGCTGCGCGGCGACTTCGCCGCACACGGCCTCGATCTGCCCGTCTACTGGGGCAACCGCAACTGGGCGCCCTACCTGACCGACACCCTGCGGACGATGGTCCAGGACGGCCACCGCCACATCGCCGTACTGGCGACCAGCGCCTACGCCTCGTACTCGGGCTGCCGGCAGTACCGCGAGAACCTCGCCGACGCGCTCGCCGCCCTGCGCGCCGAGGGCCTGCCGGTGCCGCAGGTCGACAAACTGCGGCACTACTTCAACCACCCCGGCTTCCTCCGCCCCATGATCGACGGGGTGCTGGCGTCCCTCGCCGGACTGCCCCAGGACGTGCGGGACGGCGCCCACCTCGCCTTCACCACGCACTCCATCCCCACGGCCGCAGCCGACACCTCCGGCACCCCCGGCGACCACACCCGCGACGGCGAGGGCGGCGCCTATGTCGCCCAGCACCTGGACGTGGCGCGGATGATCGCGGACGCCGTGCGCGCGGAGACCGGGGTGGAGCACCCCTGGCGGCTCGTCTACCAGTCCCGCAGCGGCGCCCCGCACATTCCCTGGCTGGAGCCGGACATCTGCGACCACCTGGAGGAGCAGCACGCCGCGGGCGTCCGGGCCGTCGTCATGGCCCCCATCGGGTTCGTCTCCGACCACATGGAGGTCAAGTACGACCTCGACACCGAGGCCACCGCCAAGGCCGCCGAACTGGGACTGCCGGTCGCCCGGTCGGCCACCGTGGGCGCCGACCCCCGGTTCGCCGCGGCCGTCCGCGACCTCCTCCTGGAGCGCGCGGCCACCGAACGGGGCAAGACCCCGGAGCGCTGCGCCCTGGGCGCCCTCGGCGCCAGCCACGACCTGTGCCCGGTCGGCTGCTGCCCCGCACGCGCGGCACGTCCGGCGGCGGCCGGCGCCGACTGGCGGGGCCCGGTCGCCGAGGCCCCCGCGTAAGCCCGTACGCCCGCCCGACCACCGCTCGTCCGAGCAAGGAGCATCGTGCCCGATCAGCAGCACCCCGACGCCCCGCAGACCGACCCGGCGCAGACCGCGGCGCTCTACGACGAACTGCTCGACATCGCCCTGGAGGCCGCCCGCCGAGCGGGGACGCTGCTGGTCGACGGCCGGCCCGCCGATCTGGGCGTGGCCGCCACCAAGTCCAGCCCCATCGACGTCGTCACCGAGATGGACATCGCCTCCGAGAAGCTGATCACCGGCTTCATCGGGGAGCGCCGCCCGGACGACGGCTTCCTGGGGGAGGAGGGCGCCAGCACCGACGGCACCAGCGGCGTCCGCTGGGTCATCGACCCCGTCGACGGCACCGTGAACTACCTCTACGGCCTGCCGTCCTGGTCGGTGTCCATCGCGGCGGAGAAGGACGGCGAGGTGGTCGTCGGGGTCGTCGCCGCCCCGATGCGCGGCGAGACCTACCAGGCCGTCCTGGGTCGTGGCGCGTTCAACGACGGCGAGCGCATCCGGCACCGGCCCGCCCCGCCGCTCTCCCAGGCCCTGCTCGGCACCGGCTTCTCCTACGTCGCCGAGCGCCGGGCCGCCCAGGCCGAGGTGCTGCGCACGCTGCTGCCGCAGGTCCGGGACATCCGGCGCGGCGGCTCGGCCGCGATCGACCTGTGCGATGTGGCCTGCGGCCGGCTCGACGCCTACTACGAGCGCGGCCTGAACCCCTGGGACCTGGCCGCCGGCACCCTGATCGCCCGCGAGGCCGGTGCGCTCACCGGTGGCCGCCCCGGCCGGGAGGCCGCCCTGGAGCTGACCCTCGCGGCCTCCCCGGAGCTCTTCGCGCAGCTCCAGCCGCTGCTGGACGAGCTCGGCGCCTGGCACGACTGAGCGGACGCCCGTCCGGGCACGACAGCGCCCCGGCACCATCCCCTGGATGCCGGGGCGCTGTCGTCATGCGCGCTGGAGCGGTCAGGCGCTGACCGCTCCAATGCGCACACCGTGCTCGGTCGCCAGTCGCTGAAGATCCTCAAGTTCTGCCTGCTCGACCTCGGCGAGGAAGTCATCGCCCGCAGCGCGGGCCCGGTCCAGATCGGCTTCGGTGCTCTGTATGCGCTGCAAAATGCCTGCGGTGAAAGCGTCCATGTGCGCCCCCTCGTCGTGGGTCGGTGGGCACGGGGTGTGCCGACGGGTGGGTCGATCACGGCGTGATCCCTGCGATGGAGCAGTCCATGGCAAGTAGCCGAAGAAACAGGGCGTGATCGCGGGTGTGCAGTCGTCCTCCCCGCCCGCCACCTCAGGGAAACCTCAACCCGCCCAGGAATCCTGCCCGTCGGGCCCCCGGCCCGGCCGACCGGCCACCCGGCACCCCTCTTACCGCCGGTTTACAGCTCTTCGGGGCAGGATGGAAGAGCTTTCAGACAGTGATGCACCCGCCCGTAAGGGCCCTGAGGAAGGACTAGCGACGTGCGTGTTCTCGTCGTCGAGGACGAGCAGCTGCTCGCCGATGCGGTGGCCACCGGACTACGCCGGGAGGCCATGGCGGTCGACGTGGTCTACGACGGCGCTGCCGCTCTGGAACGGATCGCGGTGAACGACTACGACGTCGTCGTCCTCGACCGCGACCTCCCGGTCGTCCACGGCGATGACGTCTGCCGCAAGATCGTCGAGCTGGGGATGCCCACCCGCGTCCTGATGCTCACCGCCTCCGGTGACGTCAGCGACCGCGTCGAGGGCCTGGAGATCGGAGCGGACGACTACCTTCCGAAGCCGTTCGCCTTCACCGAGCTGACCGCGCGGGTGCGCGCCCTGGGGCGCCGTACGACCGTCGCGCTGCCGCCCGTCCTGGAACGGGCCGGGATCAAGCTCGACCCCAACCGGCGCGAGGTCTTCCGCGACGGCAAGGAGGTCCAGCTCGCACCGAAGGAGTTCGCGGTGCTGGAGGTCCTGATGCGCAGCGAGGGCACGGTCGTCTCGGCCGAGCAGCTCCTGGAGAAGGCCTGGGACGAGAACACCGACCCGTTCACCAACGTCGTCCGGGTCACGGTCATGACCCTGCGGCGCAAACTCGGCGAGCCCGCGGTGATCGTCACCGTCCCCGGCTCGGGATACCGGATCTGACCGGCGATGCCTTCCCTGCCCTCGTTCTCCAAGACGGCCGGCTCCCCGCCGGCCGCTCCGCCCAAGCCCACCTGGGACCCCCGGCCGGTCAATGTCCGGCCCTTCCCGTGGCTGCGCCCCACCATCCGGATACGGCTGACGCTGCTGTACGGCGGCATGTTCCTGATGGCCGGCATCGTGCTGCTGACGATCATCTACATGCTGGCCGCGGACGCGCTGCACGACGGAAGCGCGCTGCCGCTGAAGATCCTCGGCGGCAAATTCGAGTCGACCAGCGACATCTGTGACCTGCCCACCCAGACGTCCGGGCAGCTGCTCCAGGAGGCCGTCAACAGCTGTCTTCAGCATCAGCGGGCGGTCGCGCTCAACAGCCTCCTCAACCGCTCCCTGCTGGCTCTGCTCGGCCTGACGGTGGTGGCGTTCGCTTTTGGTTATGCGATGGCGGGGCGGGTGTTGTCGCCGTTGGGGCGGATTACGCGGACGGCGCAGCGGGTGGCGGGTTCGGATCTGCATCGTCGGATCGAGTTGGGGGGTCCGGATGATGAGTTGAAGGAGTTGGCGGACACGTTCGATCAGATGCTGGACCGGTTGGACCGGGCGTTTGAGTCGCAGCGGCGGTTTGTGGCGAATGCGTCGCATGAGTTGCGGACGCCGTTGGCGATCAATCGGACGTTGCTGGAGGTGCAGCTGGCGGATCCGGCGGCGTCGCCGGAGCTGGCGCAGTTGGGCAAGACGCTGTTGGCGACGAATGAGCGCAGTGAGCAGTTGGTGGAGGGGTTGTTGCTGCTGGCGCGGAGTGAGAACCGGGTGGTGGACAAGAAGCCGGTGGATGTGTCGGAGGTGGCGGCGCAGGCGGTGGATCAGACGCGGGAGGAGGCGCATGCCAAGGGGGTGGTGTTGCGTGGGGCGCGTCAGCAGGTGTTTGTGCAGGGCAACGGGGTGTTGCTGGAGCGGATCGCGTTGAATCTGGTGCAGAACGCGGTGCGGTACAACGTGCCGGAGGGGGGCTGGGTGGAGGTGGTGACGGAGCCGCAGCCGGGGTGTGCGGTGTTGGTGGTGGCCAATACGGGGCCGGTGGTGCCGGCGTATGAGGTGGAGAATCTTTTTGAGCCGTTCCGGCGGCTGCGGACCGAGCGCACGGGCAGTGACAAGGGTGTGGGTCTGGGGTTGTCGATCGTGCGGTCGGTGGTGCGGGCGCACGACGGGAGCATCACGGCGCAGCCGCGGGAGGGCGGCGGGCTGATCATGCGGGTCGTCCTGCCGCTCTGACGCAGGCCGGAGCGCGGTTGTACGCCCGCTGGAGCCCCTGTACGCCCCCGTGGGCAGGCATCGGACATCTGTGCGTACGATCGCTCGTCTCGCGGCCGTATGCCGCCTCGCCTCCCGGTTTGACGAGAAGGGGGGTCGCCATGGATCCTTCGCCCCGAGTTCGCTTTGCGCGGAATTGAACCGGTCCGCCTGCCGGTCTTTGCGTGTGTGATCCCTCACAGGCGCGAAATTCCAGCCATCTACGCTCCGTGATCAAAATACCCGTCGGAATGCCGGGGAAGTCCGGGTTTCCGGGGGGTCAGATCACGGGAAGTACAGGTGGTGGGCTGCGCGAGGTGCGACTTTCGGACCGTGTACGGTCCTGATCGCCATCCAAACCGATCACCTCTTCAGGGGTGCGGTTGGGTGTCGATTGAGTAACAGACCTTGATGTGAGGCAAAATCTCCGCCTCAGGTCGGGCACAAGTCCGGCCTCTCACGCGTTACGAGCGCTGAGACACCGCAGACACCCAGAGGGGGAGAGCGAAAATGGCTACGGATTACGACACCCCACGAAAGACCGACGACGACCTCAACGAGGACAGCATTGAAGAGCTGAAGTCGCGGCGGAACGACAAGTCCGCCTCGGCCGTCGACGTTGACGAGTTCGAGCAGGCCGAGGGCCTGGAGCTGCCCGGCGCGGACCTTTCCAACGAAGAGCTCGCAGTGCGCGTGCTGCCCAAGCAGCAGGACGAGTTCACCTGCATGAGCTGCTTCCTGGTCCACCACCGCAGCCAGCTGGCCGCGGAGGACAAGAACGGCAACCCGATCTGCCGCGACTGCGCGGCCTGAGAACGGTCTGCGCCGTGGCAGGCGTGAACCCGTTCCGTAAGGGACCCAAGGGCGCCGAAGGACCGGCGGCCGGCGCACGATCACGCAAGGAAACAGCGTCCGTGCCCGCCGACCCGACCGCCCTCCCCGCGGAGCGGACGACCGGTGCACTGAAGGAGCGAGGCCGCACGGCCTCGCTCGCGGCCGTGCTCGGTCGCGGTGCCGGCGGCAGGGTGCGGGCGGGGCTCGCCGTGGTCGCCGACCGGATCATCGACCTCGCCCCGCGGATCCCGGTCCGCGACCTCGCCACCCTGCGCGCCCAGTTCCCCGGACTGACCCCCGAGGACCTGGCCGACAAGCTCGTCGCGGGCGCCTGCAAGGGCACCGCCACCGTCGGAGCGGGCGTCGGCGCGGCAGCGATGCTGCCCGTACCGCCCGCCATGCCGGCCGAGCTGGCCGCCGAGGTCACCGGCGTCGCCTCGGTCGAGATCAAGCTGATCGCCGAGCTGCACGAGGTCTACGGCCTGCGGCCGGCGGGCAACTTCCGGCAGCGGGGAATGGCCTATCTGATGTCCTGGACCGAGGAGCGGGGCATCGACATCGCGAAACCGACCTCGCTGAACTTCGCCCTCGGCATGCAGATGCGGCGCGAACTGCGCCAGCAGATCATGAAGCGCACACTGCGCAATCTCCCGAACCTCATCCCGTTCATGATCGGCGCCTCCGTCGGCGCGTTCATGAACCGCAGGGACACCCGGAAGCTCGCGGACAAGGTCCGCAAGGACCTGCGCACGAAGCAGGTCTCCTGGGACGCCCTCCCCGACTCCGCCCCGGCCGCCCGTACGGACGGTGAGGGGGCCGGCCGGCCCCTGCCCCCGCCGGGCGACTGAACCGCGCTGGGAAGGTCAGCCGCGTGCGGCCGCCAGCGCTGCCACCAGCCGCTCCGGCTCCCGCGTCGAGAGATAGGCGTACGGCGTCGGGTCCTGCGGGTCGGTGATCTCCACCCGCACCGCGGTACGGATATAGCCGCGCAGCAGCATGAACGCCCGGGCGTCGGCCTTGTGCGTACGCCACGCCAGCGCCGCGTCCGCGTCCAGCACCTGGGCCTCGCCCAGCGCCGTCGCCGGGATCTTCGCGTCGCCGGCGATCAGCGCGCCGCCCACCACCCGGATCCGCGCCGAGCCGTACCCGCTCACGCCCACCGCGGCCAGCGCCGCGCCGCCGATCAGCCCGCCGAGCATCGGGAGTGTCCCCAGAGGCAGCAGCATCAGGGCACAGGCGACACCGATCAGCGCGGCGATCACCCACCAGGACCGGGGCGCGGTGAGACGTTCTTCGTACGACTGCATGGCTCCAGCTTGGCACGGCGGCACGGGCCCGCTACGCGCGCGGGTAGGGTCTGCACTCGTGAGTGGAACTGACGAACCCAGGGCGCGGCTGACGCCACCGACGGACGCCGTCGCTCCGGTCCGGCATGCCGAGGCGCCGGCACCCGGAGAACTCCTCGGCGCGCACTACGACCGGTGCTTCGGCTGCGGCACCGGCCAGCCCCACGGTCTGCACCTGGAGGCGCGGGCCGGCGACGGCGTGAGCGTGACCGCCGAGTTCACCGTCAAGGAGGCCCACCAGGGTGCGCCCGGTCTGGCGCACGGCGGCGTACTGGCCACCGCGCTGGACGAGACGCTCGGCTCGCTGAACTGGCTGCTGCGGGTGATCGCGGTGACCGGCCGCCTGGAGACCGACTTCGTACGGCCGGTCCCCCTGGGTACCGTGCTGCACCTCGACGCGCGGGTCACCGCCGTACACCGCAGGAAGATCTATTCGACGGCCGTGGGGCGTATAGGCGGCCCGGACGGCCCGGTCGCGGTGCGCGCCGAAGCCGTCTTCATCGAGGTGAAGGTCGACCACTTCATCGACAACGGCAGGACCGAGGAGATCCAGGCGGCGATGTCCGACCCGGACCAGGTCAAACGAGCGCGTGCCTTCGAGGTGAACCCGTGAGTCAGGTACGGAATCCGGTGGATGTGCTGCTGCGCCGGCTGGACCCGGACGTGCCCGTGCCGTCGTACGGGCATCCCGGCGACGCGGGCGTGGATCTGGTGACCACCGAGGCCGCCGAGCTGGCGCCGGGGGAGCGCACCGTGCTGCCCACCGGGGTGTCGATCGCGCTGCCCGACGGCTACGCCGCCTTTGTGCACCCGCGGTCGGGGCTGGCCGCGCGGTGCGGATTGGCGCTGGTGAATGCCCCCGGGACGGTGGATGCCGGGTACCGTGGAGAGATCAAGGTGATCGTGGTCAATCTGGACCCGCGCGAGCGCGTGCGGTTCGAACGATTCGACCGGATCGCCCAACTGGTCGTCCAGCAGGTCGAGAAGGTGCGCTTCCACGAGGTGGCGGAACTTCCCGGCTCGGCGCGGGCCGAGGGGGGATTCGGTTCCACCGGCGGTCATGCGGCGGTGGACGGCTCCACGGGCGGGAATGAATACGCATCGGTCGGTGCCGACCGGGAAGGACAGTGACGTGTTCGGACGTCGCAAGAAGAACGAGGCTCCTGAAGAGTCGGCCGAGGACACCACGCTCGCCGACGGGCGAGCGGTGAGCGACGCCGACGAGGACGACGCGGAGCAGCAGCGGCTCAGTCTTCCGCCCGCGCCGCGTCCCGACGGTCCCTGGGACGCGTCGGAGGTCTCCGAGCCCGGCGAGGGCCGGGTGGACCTCGGCGGGCTGTTCGTGCCCGGTGTCGAGGGCATGGAACTCCGGGTGGAGGTCGCCGGGGACGCGATCGTCGCCGCGACCGTGGTGCTTCAGGACAGCGCGGTACAGCTACAGGCCTTCGCCGCCCCCAAGAACGAGGGGATCTGGGGCGAGGTCCGCGAGGAGATCGCCGCCGGCATCACCCAGCAGGGCGGGGTCATCGACGAGGTCGAGGGCCCGCTGGGCTGGGAGCTGCGTGCCCAGGTACCCGTACAGCTGCCGGACGGCACCAACGGGGTGCAGGTCGTGCGCTTCATCGGCGTCGACGGCCCCCGGTGGTTCCTGCGGGGTGTGATCTCCGGCCAGGGCGCGGTGCAGCCGCAGGCCGCGGGCGTGCTGGAGCACATCTTCCGGGACACCGTGATCATCCGCGGTGATGCGCCGATGGCGCCCCGCGACCCGATCGTCCTGAAGCTGCCGGACGACGCCCAGATGGTGCCGGACGGTGTGCAGCAGGATCAGGTCGAGCAGTCGCGCTTCGGCGGCGGTGTGGAGCGTCTGGAGCGCGGACCGGAGATCACCGAGATCCGCTGACATCCCCCGGCGGCCGGGCGGCGCGTAGCCGCCCGGTGACGGCCGGAACATGACGGTCACAAGGGCCCGCACTCCCCGATGGGGGGTGCGGGCCCCTCCGTTTGTGCAGGTCAGGTCGTGGTGCGTAAGAAAGTCGTCAACGGAGTGCTAATGGCCGTAAGGGAGGCGTCAACAGCGGTCACGCGGGGCGGGAACGGCGCTTTGCTCTAGGGGTCCTGTCCGCCCCGTCCCTCTAGGAGCACACGATGGCCGACGTGGCCTTCGCCGTCGTCACGATCGCGGTCTTCGCGCTGGTGGCCCTCGTCGCCAAGGGGGTGGCGAAGCTGTGACCACCGAAAACATCGTCGGCCTGATCGTGGCCGTCGCCCTGCTCGGCTATCTGGTCCTCGCCCTTGTCTTCCCGGAGAGGTTCTGAGGTGTCGACTGCTGCTGCCGCGGCGGGCCAGATGAGCCCCGTCCTCGCAGGCGTGCTCCAGCTGACCGCGCTCGTCGCGGCGCTGGCCCTGGCCTACCGTCCCCTCGGCGACTACATGGCCGCCGTCTACAGCTCCCCCAGGCACCTCCGTGCCGAGAAGGTCATCTACCGCTGCATCGGCGCCAATGCGGACGTCCAGATGCGCTGGCCGGCCTACCTGCGCAGCGTCCTGGCGTTCTCCGCGGTGGGCGTGCTCTTTCTCTACCTGCTCCAGCGCCTCCAGGGCGGGCTGCCGCTGTCCCTCGGCTTCGCGTCGATCAGCCCCGACCAGGCGTTCAACACCGCGGCCTCCTTCGTCGCCAACACCAACTGGCAGTCCTACAGCGGCGAGCAGGCCATGGGCCACGTCGTACAGACCGCCGGCCTCGCGGTGCAGAACTTCGTCTCCGCCGCCACCGGCATGGCCGTCGCCATCGCCCTCGTCCGCGGCTTCGCACGCGTGCGGACGGGCGAACTCGGCAACTTCTGGGCCGACCTGGTCCGCGGCACCGTACGGGTGCTCGTCCCGATCGCCGTGATCGGCGCGCTCGTCCTGGTCGCCTGCGGCACCCTGCAGAACTTCTCCGGCATCCACGAGGTCGGCCAGTTCATGGGCGGCTCCCAGCAGACCAACGGTGGTGCGGTCGCCTCCCAGGAGGTCATCAAGGAACTGGGCACCAACGGGGGCGGCTACTTCAACGCCAACTCCGCCCACCCCTTCGAGAACCCCACCGCCTTCACCAACCTCTTCGAGATCTTCCTGATCCTCGTCATACCGTTCGCGCTGACCCGCACCTTCGGCAAGCTCGTCGGGAACGTGAAGCAGGGCTACGCCGTGCTCGCCACGATGGGCGTCATCTGGCTCGGCTTCACGGCGCTGATGATGTGGACCGAGTTCGCGCACGGCGGCCCGGCCCTGGAGGCCGCGGGCGCCGCCATGGAAGGCAAGGAGACCCGCTTCGGCGTCGGATCCTCCGCGATCTTCTCGGTGGCCACCACCCTCACCTCCACCGGCGCGGTCGACTCCTTCCACTCCTCGTTCACGGCCTTCGGCGGCGGCATCCAGCTGCTCGGCATGATGCTGGGCGAGATCGCCCCCGGCGGCGTCGGCTCCGGCCTCTACGGCATGCTGGTGATGGCGATCATCGCGGTGTTCATCGCCGGTCTGATGGTGGGCCGGACGCCCGAGTACCTCGGCAAGAAGATCGGCACCCGCGAGATCAAGCTGGCCGCCTGCTACATCCTCATCACCCCGACGCTGGTGCTCGGCTTCACCGCCGCCTCGATGGCGCTGCCGGACGCACTGGGCTCGATGCTCAACACCAAGGCGCTGGGCGCCGGTTCGCACGGCTTCTCCGAGGTGCTGTACGCCTTCACCTCCGGCGCCAACAACAACGGCTCCGCGTTCGGCGGCCTCAACGCCAACACCCCCTGGTACAACACCACGATCGGCCTGGCGATGCTGCTCGGCCGCTTCCTGCCGATGGTGTTCGTGCTCGCCCTGGCCGGCTCGCTCGCCGAGCAGCAGCCGGTCCCGGAAACCGCGGGCACCCTCCGTACCGAGAAGCCGCTCTTCGCCGGGCTGCTCGTCGGCACGATCCTGATCATCACCGGTCTTACCTACTTCCCGGCGCTGGCCCTCGGGCCGCTGGCGGAGGGTCTGTCATGACCGCACCCGTGAAACCGGAGGAGCCCGGCTCCATGTCCACCGCCACACCGACGCGCGCTCCGCACCAGGACGTCCCCAGCGGGCACCAGCCCGGCGACGGCCGGGTGGGCGGCGGCCTCTTCGACCCCAAGCTGCTGCTCAAGTCCTTCCCGGACGCCCTCCGCAAGCTCGACCCGCGGGTGATGGTCAAGTCCCCCGTGATGTTCGTGGTCGAGGTCGGCTCCGTGCTGACCACCGTCTTCGCCTGTATGTCCCCGTCGGACGGGTTCGGCTGGGCGATCGCCGTCTGGCTGTGGCTGACCGTCATCTTCGCCAACCTGGCGGAGGCGGTCGCCGAGGGCCGCGGCAAGGCGCAGGCCGACACCCTGCGCAAGGCCAAGACCGACACGGTGGCCCGGCGGCTGAACGGCGGCAGCGAGGAACAGGTCCCCGGTACCGCACTGTGCATCGGCGACCTGGTGGTGTGCGAGGCCGGTGACATCATCCCGGGTGACGGCGATGTCGTCGAAGGCGTCGCCTCCGTGGACGAGTCCGCGATCACCGGCGAATCGGCCCCGGTCATCCGCGAGTCCGGCGGCGACCGCTCGGCCGTCACCGGTGGTACGAAGGTGCTCTCCGACCGCATCGTCATCAAGATCACGACGAGGCCCGGCGAGACCTTCATCGACCGGATGATCAACCTCGTCGAGGGCGCCGCGCGGCAGAAGACGCCCAACGAGATCGCGCTGAACATCCTGCTCGCGTCGCTCACCATCGTCTTCCTGCTGGCGGTGGTCACCCTCCAGCCGTTCGCGATCTACGCGGGCGCCGAACAGCCCATGATCGTGCTGCTCGCCCTGCTGGTCTGTCTGATCCCGACGACGATCGGCGCACTGCTCTCGGCCATCGGCATCGCCGGCATGGACCGACTGGTGCAGCGCAACGTCCTCGCCATGTCCGGCCGCGCCGTCGAAGCCGCAGGCGATGTATCGACATTGTTGCTCGACAAGACCGGCACCATCACCCTCGGCAACCGCCAGGCCGCCGAGTTCGTCCCCGTCCACGGCACCACCGAGGCCGAGGTCGCGGACGCGGCCCAGCTGTCCTCTCTGGCCGACGAGACACCCGAAGGCCGCTCCATCGTCGTCCTCGCCAAGGAGAAGTACGGCCTCCGCGAGCGCCACCAGGGCGAGCTGACGGACGCCGAATGGGTGCCGTTCACCGCCCAGACCCGGATGTCGGGGGTGGACGTCGACGGCCGCAAGGTCCGCAAGGGCGCGTCCGGTTCGGTCATCGCCTGGGTCAAGGAGCGCGGCGGCACGGTCGCCGCCGATGCCCAGCAGCTCACCGACACGATCTCGCAGGCCGGCGGCACCCCGTTGCTGGTCGCCCTGGAGGACGCGAGCGGCCCCCGCGTCCTGGGAGTCATCCACCTCAAGGACGTCGTCAAGGACGGGATGCGCGAACGCTTCGTCGAGCTGCGCAAGATGGGCATCAAGACCGTCATGATCACGGGCGACAACCCGCTGACGGCCAAGGCCATCGCCGACGAGGCGGGCGTGGACGACTTCCTCGCGGAGGCCACGCCCGAGGACAAGATGGCGCTCATCAAACGCGAACAGGCCGGCGGCAAGCTGGTCGCGATGACCGGCGACGGCACCAACGACGCACCCGCGCTGGCGCAGGCGGACGTCGGGGTGGCCATGAACACCGGCACCTCGGCCGCCAAGGAGGCCGGGAACATGGTGGACCTGGACTCCAACCCCACCAAGCTGATCGAGATCGTCGAGATCGGCAAGCAACTGCTGATCACCCGGGGCGCACTGACGACCTTCTCCATCGCCAACGACGTCGCGAAGTACTTCGCGATCATCCCGGCGATGTTCGCGGTGGCCTATCCGGGCCTGGACACCCTCAACATCATGCGGCTGTCGAGCCCCAACTCCGCGATCCTCTCGGCAATCATCTTCAACGCGCTGATCATCGTCGCGCTGGTACCGCTCGCCCTCAAGGGCGTGCAGTACCGCCCCGTAAGCGCCGACAAGATGCTGCGACGCAACCTGGCGGTCTACGGACTCGGCGGCCTGATCGCCCCCTTCATCGGCATCAAACTCATCGACCTGCTCCTCTCTCTCCTCCCCGGAATCGGGTGACCGCCGTGAACAACTCCGTACGCAACACCGCCCGGTTGATCGGCGCGGGCCTGCGCGCCCTGCTCGTACTGACCGTGGTCTGCGGCGTCCTCTACCCGCTGATGGTCACCGGGGTGGCGCAGGCGGCGTTCCCCGATCAGGCCAACGGGTCAGAGGTGCGCTCCCACGGCAAGGTCGTCGGCTCATCGCTGATCGGCCAGCGCTACGACAAGGGTCAGGACAAGGATGGCGAACCGGTCCCCGACCTGCGGTACTTCCAGCCGCGCCCCTCGGCGGGACTGGGCAGCAACCAGGCCAACGGCGTCAACACCCGGTACGACCTCCAGGTCTCCGGCGCCTCCAACCTGGGCGCCACCAACACCGACCTCATCAAGGCGGTGAAGGAACGCAGGCACTGGGTCTCCACGACGTACCAAGTCCCCGAGTCGAAGGTGCCGGCGGACGCCGTCACCTCCTCCGGCTCCGGCCTCGACCCGCACATCTCCCCGGCCTACGCCCAACTACAGACCGCCACGGTCGCCCAGCGGAACCACCTCCCCGCCAGCACGGTGGAGAAGCTGGTCGAGGAGCACACCGACGGGCGCGACCTCGGATTCCTGGGGGAACCGCGGGTGAATGTCCTGGAGCTGAACGTCGGGTTGAGGGAGTTGGTGACGAGGGCGGGGGAGGGGTAGCGCGGGGGATCTGGTGGGGGTGGGGTTGAGTTGGGCGTTAGCTGAGCTGGGTGGCCCCGGGGAGATATCCCCGAAGCCACCCGGTCGTTTCCGCGGGAGTCGTGCTGAACGGCTGCTGGCTGCGGGCGGGGCGCCTGGCCGTGGTCGGCATCTGTGGCGGGGACGGACTTGGTGACTGAACCGGGGCTGGATGGAGCTGATGCGGTGTTGATCCGGGCCGGTCCGGAGCGTGTGGGGGAGCTGGTCCGAGAGTTATCCACAGGCGTTGCCTGCCGAAGCGCGCGGTACGCATACTGACGTCATCGGCAGGCAGCCCGGGGCCTGCAGAGAGGCGGTCAAGTCGCTGTCAGCTAGCGGGATTTGATGCGACGGGGCAGGCCCGCGGCAGCGGCCGGGGGGTGCGGGGGAGCGGTACGAGATGCGAGTGGGGGAGCGGCTCATGAATGGCGGGGGAAGCGCGTCGGGTGAGAGCCGGCGGAGGGGCTGGGCTCGGAAGAAGGCGCATGAGGTGGCGGAGGGGGCGAGGGCGGGAGTGTCGGTCGCCGATCCGCCGAGTGTCGGCGCGATGGTGGTCGTCGAGGACCTGCACCGCAGTTACGGCACCGGGGCCGGCGCCGTACACGCCCTGCGCGGGGTGTCTTGCAGCGTCCCGCGGGGCGAACTGGTCGCCCTGCGCGGCCGTTCCGGATCGGGCAAGACGACTCTGCTCAACCTCATCGGCGGTCTGGACACCCCCGACTCGGGGCGGATCACCGTCGACGGCACACCGCTGGCCGGCCTCGGCGAGAGCGAGCTGCTGGAGATGCGCCGCGACCGCATAGGTTTCGTCTTCCAGTCGTTCGGGCTCATACCGATACTCAGCGCCGCCGAGAACGTCGGAGTGCCGCTTCGGCTGCGGAAGGTCCCACCGCGCGAGCGTGAGGACCGGGTCGCGCTTCTGCTGTCGCTGGTGGGCCTGGCCGACCACGCCGAGCAGCGGCCCGGCGAACTATCCGGCGGTCAGCAGCAGCGCGTGGCCATCGCCCGTGCACTCGCCAACCGCCCCGCGCTGCTCATAGCCGACGAGCCGACCGGCCAACTGGACGCCGAGACCGGCATGGAGTGATGGACCTGCTGCGTGCCGTGGTCCGCAGCGAGGGGGTCACGGCGCTGGTGGCCACCCACGACGCAAACCTCCTGGGCCTGGCCGACCGCGTCCTGGAGCTGAGCGATGGGGTGATCACGGAGACGGGAGCGGAGCGCGAGGTGGGGGTGGGGTGAGGGGCGGGGAGGAGGGGGGAGGGGCCCCACCCGGGGCGCGCTCTCTGCCCCACCCGCCCGCTATCTCCCCTGCCTCACCAGACGTCGCCGTCGCGCCAGTCGCAGGTGAGGTCGGAGTCGAGGTCGAGTGGGGTGGCCGCGGCCGGTAGGACGTAGATGCAGCCGTCCTCGTCGGCGGTGCGCTGGATGCCGTCCGGGGTGAGTGCCCAGGAGCGGCCGCGCCACTGTTGCCAGCCGCGGGCGGCGTAGAAGGTCGCGGCCTCGTCGGCGGCGCCGAGCGCGCCCAGGTCGTAGCCGCTGTGCACCACCCGCTCCAGGGCGTCCATCAGGGCCGCGCCATGGCCGCGGCTGCGCCGGTCCGCGCGTACGCCGACGCCCTCCACATATCCGCAGCGCAGCGCCCTGCCCCCGTGCAGCAGTCGTCGTTGCACGACGCTCGCATGCCCGATCAGTTCGCCGTCCTCGTGGATCAGGGCGTGCAGCCCGCCGAGTGCGTGTTCCCAGTCCTCCGCGGTCATGTCGTCGAAGACGTCGTAGAGGAGGGCGCGGGCCGCCTTGAGGGTGGTGACGTCCAGATCGGCGGTGTGGGCGATGCGTACGTCGGTCATGCGGGGCGTCGTCAGATGTGCCTCGGTCATGGGGGCATCGTCGCAGTCGTCCGGTGGCCGGGCGACGGCATTTTTCCGGCCAGGGTTCATGCCTTGCCGTCGGCCATCGGCGTCAGTGATGCGTCAGGGAAGGCGTGTTGGGCTGGTGTGCCTCCGCTCCGGCCGATGTCATGAGGCACGACCGGGCGTTCCGCGCCGCCGGGCAGCCGTCGTACGGCGGTGCGTGGTGGGCGCCGCCCGGGGGTCCGGCCCCTCAGCCGGACGTCACGGCGGGCGTCGCGTACCTCTTCGCGCGGCGCCCGCCCGTATGTGGCGGGACGGCCCGCGCTCCGGCCGAATCGGCCTATCGGGTCAACGGGCCGCCGGGTCGGCCGCACCGTCGGCCCCTGTCAGCTGGCAGCCCTGCCTGATGGCCGGCTCCCCATCTTGATCGCTGCCGCCCGACGCACCCCTCGTCCCCAGGACATCGCTACGCGACGAGCTGCCCGGTCCACTGGAACGCCACTGCTAGATGCGCCGCCCCGTCCCCCGGATCGCCATTGCGTGATGTGCCGCCCCCGCCCACCGGATCGTCACCGCGAGCCGCGTTTGCCCCGTCCACTCGAACGCCACTACGCGATGCGCCGCTCCGTCGCCCGGATCACCACTGCGCGACGTGCCGCCTTGCCCACCGGGTCGTCGTCGCGACCCGCGTTGCCCCGTCCACCGGATCGTCCCCCCGCCGCGCCGCCCCCATCCACCGGATCGCCACCACGCCACGCGCCGCCCCCGGCCCACCCACCGCACCACCCCCTCCACCCCAAGCCCCCCCAGCTCTCACCCCCATCAGAGTCCCGTCAAAACCCACCCCCCACCCCCCAACTGCACCCTTTGTCCCCTTGTTGGGTCGGTAGGGTCGCGGGAGGTTCAGCCCGGTGGGGGCGGCCTTCACGTAAGACAATGGGGCCATGGCACGCGGCAAGCTACGGATCTATCTGGGCGCGGCACCGGGCGTCGGCAAGACGTACGCGATGCTGTCCGAGGCGCACCGGCGTGTGGAGCGGGGGACGGATGCCGTCGTCGCGTTCGTGGAGCACCACGGCAGGCCCCGTACGGAGGTCATGCTGCACGGGCTGGAGCAGATTCAGCGCCGGGAGCTGGACTACCGCGACACGGTGTTCACCGAAATGGACGTGGACGAGGTGCTGGCTCGGCGGCCGGCCGTGGCGCTGGTCGATGAGCTGGCGCACACCAATGTGCCCGGTTCGCGCAACGGCAAGCGCTGGCAGGACGTCGAGGAGCTGCTGGAAGCGGGGATCCATGTGATCTCGACGGTGAACATCCAGCATCTGGAGTCGCTCGGTGATGTCGTCGAGTCGATAACGGGTGTGCGGCAGCGTGAGACCGTGCCGGACGAGGTCGTTCGCAGGGCCGATCAGATCGAGCTTGTCGACATGTCGCCCCAGGCGATCCGTCGGCGGATGGCGCACGGCAACATCTACCAGCCCGACAAGGTGGACGCCGCCCTGTCCAACTACTTCCGGCCGGGCAACCTCACGGCGCTGCGCGAGCTGGCGCTGCTGTGGGTCGCCGACCGGGTGGACGAGTACCTCCAGGAGTACCGCGCGGAGCATTCGATCCGTTCCACCTGGCAGGCGCGTGAGCGGATCGTCGTCGGGCTGACCGGCGGGCCGGAGGGGCGCACGCTGATCCGTCGCGCGGCCCGGATGGCGGCCAAGGGCTCGGGCAGTGAGGTGCTCGCCGTCTATATAGCGCGCAGCGACGGACTGACCTCGGCCTCGCCCAAGGAACTCGCCGTCCAGCGCACCCTGGTGGAGGACCTCGGCGGGACGTTTCACCACGTCATCGGCGACGACATACCGAGCGCGCTGCTGGAGTTCGCACGGGGCGTCAACGCCACCCAGATCGTGCTGGGCTCCAGTCGCCGCAAGGCCTGGCAGTACATCTTCGGGCCGGGGGTGGGCGCGACGGTCGCCCGGGAGTCCGGGCCCGATCTCGATGTGCACATCGTCACCCACGACGAGGTCGCCAAGGGCCGGGGGCTGCCGGTGGCACGCGGTGCGCGGCTGGGGCGGACCCGGATCATCGCCGGCTGGCTCGTCGGCGTGGTCGGCCCGGTGCTGCTCTCGCTGCTGCTGACCAGCATCGCGAACGGTCCCGGCCTGGCCAACGACGTCCTGCTCTTCCTGTTCCTGACGGTCGTCGCGGCGCTGCTCGGCGGGCAGCTGCCGGCGCTGGCGTCGGCCGCGGTCGGCTCGCTGCTGCTGAACTTCTACTTCACTCCGCCCACCCACACCCTCACGGTCAGCGATCCCAAGAACCTCGTCGCCATCGTGATCTTCTTCGCGGTGGCCGTCTCGGTCGCCTCCGTGGTGGACCTCGCCGCCCGCCGCACCCACCAGGCGGCCAGGCTGCGCGCCGAGTCGGAGATCCTGTCCTTCCTGGCGGGCAGTGTGCTGCGCGGTGAGACGACCCTGGACGCGCTGCTGGAGCGGGTGCGCGAGACCTTCGGGATGGAGACGGTGGCGTTGCTGGAGCGGGCCGGCGATGTCGAGCCGTGGACCTGTGCGGGCCGGGCCGGTACCGATCACGGCACGCCGCTGCTGCGCCCCGAGGACGCCGATGTCGACATGCCTGTGGGCGACCACATGGCGCTGGCGCTGACCGGCCGGGTGCTGCCCGCCGAGGACCGCCGGGTGCTGGCCGCGTTCGCCGCCCAGGCCGCCGTGGTCCTGGACCGGCAGCGGCTGGTGGGCGAGGCGGAGCGGGCCCGGGAGCTGGCCGAGGGCAACCGCATCCGGACGGCGCTGCTGGCCGCCGTCAGCCATGACCTGCGGACCCCGCTGGCGAGCATCAAGGCCTCCGTCACGTCCCTGCGATCCGACGATGTCGCCTGGTCCCCGGAGGACGAGGCGGAGCTGCTGGCCGGTATCGAGGCGGGCGCCGACCGGCTGGACCATCTCGTCGGCAACCTTCTGGACATGTCCCGGCTCCAGACCGGCACGGTCACCCCGCTGATCCGGGAGATCGACCTCGACGAGGTGGTGCCGATGGCGCTCGGCGGTGTGCCGGAGGGCAGCGTCACCCTCGACATCCCCGAGGAGCTGCCGATCGTCGCCGTCGATCCGGGGCTGCTGGAACGTTCGGTCGCCAATCTCGTCGAGAACGCCGTGAAGTACAGCCCGGACGGGGCGGCGGTGCTGGTCTCGGCCAGTGCGCTCGGTGAGCGGGTGGAGCTGCGTATCGCCGACCGCGGGCCGGGGGTGCCGGACAGCGCCAAGGACCGGATCTTCGAGCCCTTCCAGCGCTACGGTGACGCGCCGCGCGGGGCCGGGGTGGGCCTGGGGCTGGCCGTGGCGCGCGGTTTCGCGGAGGCGATGGGCGGCACGCTCGCCGCCGAGGACACCCCCGGAGGCGGGATGACCATGGTCCTGACCCTCCGGGCCGCGCCCGGCCGCCCGCCGGCCCGGCCCGATCTACCGGCCCAGGCCACGACATGAGCCGTACCGCACGGATCCCCCGCATCCCACGCCCGGCGGGCCCGCCCCGCCGGGAGACGACACCACGAGGAGAACGCCAGTGAACCGGGTGCTTGTGGTTGATGACGAGCCGCAGATCGTGCGCGCCCTCGTGATCAACCTGAAGGCGCGCAAATACGAGGTCGACGCCGCCCCCGACGGGGCCACCGCCCTCAAACTCGCCGCCGCCCGCCACCCCGATGTCATCGTCCTGGACCTCGGGCTGCCCGATATGGACGGCGTCGAGGTGATCAAGGGGCTGCGGGGCTGGACACGGGTGCCGATCCTGGTGCTGTCCGCCCGGCAGACCTCCGACGAGAAGGTGGAGGCGCTGGACGCCGGCGCGGACGACTACGTCACCAAGCCGTTCGGCATGGACGAGCTGCTGGCCCGGCTGCGGGCGGCGGTGCGCCGGGCCGAGCCGACCGGCCCGGCCGATGACGAGGTGATCGTGGAGACGGAAGGTTTCTCCGTCGATCTCGCCGCGAAGAAGGTCAACCGTGGCGGCCGGGACATCCGGCTGACCCCCACCGAGTGGCATCTGCTGGAGGTCCTGGTCCGCAACGCGGGCCGGCTGGTCAGCCAGAAACAGCTGCTCCAGGAGGTCTGGGGGCCCTCGTACGGGACCGAGACCAACTATCTGCGGGTGTACATGGCCCAGCTCCGCCGCAAGCTGGAGAGCGACCCCTCGCATCCGAAGCACTTCATCACGGAGCCGGGGATGGGCTACCGCTTCGAGCAGTAGCGCCCCGGCGGCCGGACACGGCTTTGTGCGGTGGGTACGAACTCCGCGTGCGGGCCGTGATCCCGGTCCCCGGCCACCGGTACGCTGGGCGCATGAGTGCTGGGACCCGACCCGAGAAGCCGGCAGGCCGTTTTCGCCGGCTGCTCGACAGGCTGTCCTCCTCCGAGGAGGAGTTGCAGTCCGCCGAGCTGCAACAGGACGCGCAGGACGCGGGATGCACCCGTATCTGCGACTGTGACGACCGGCAGATAGTGAAGGTCACCGGCACCCTGCGGCATGTCACGCTGCGCCCGCGCGCCGGTGTGCCCGCGCTGGAGGCGGAGCTGTTCGACGGCTCCGCGGCGCTCGACGTGGTGTGGCTCGGCCGCCGCTCCATCGCCGGGATAGAGCCGGGCCGCAAGCTCATCGCCTCGGGCCGGGTCTCCCTGAGCCACGGACGCCGGGTGCTCTTCAATCCGAAGTACGAACTCCGACCGCTCGGACAGGAGTAGCCGGTGACGTCTCACGACCGACCGACCACTGACGCGCATGCCGATACCGACCCCTCCGCAGGCCCCTCACCCGCCTCGCCCGACCCGGGCACCGAAGGAGCCGCCGACGGCAGGCAGGTGACCGAGGCGGCGCTGTTCGAGGCGTTCGGCGGGGTCCGCGGCATGGTGGAGACCGTTGTTCCCGGCCTGCTGTTCGTGACGATCTTCACGATCAACAAGGACCTGCACGTCTCGGCGATCGCCGCGCTGGCCGTCTCGCTGGTGCTGGGGGTCCTCCGCCTCATCCGCAAGGACACCGTCAAGCACGCCTTCAGCGGCGTCTTCGGGGTGGCCTTCGGCGTGGTCTTCGCGATGATGACCGGCAACGCCAAGGACTTCTACCTGCCGGGCATGCTCTACACCCTCGGCCTGGCCCTCGCCTACATGATCACCACGCTCGCGGGCGTCCCGCTGATCGGGCTGATCCTGGGGCCGGTGTTCAAGGAGAACCTCTCCTGGCGCACCCGCAACCCGGGCCGGAAGAAGGCGTACGCGAAGGCCAGCTGGGCCTGGGGACTGATCCTGCTCGCCAAGTGCGCGATCCTCTTCCCGCTGTACTGGTGGGCGGACACCACCCAGCTCGGCTGGGTGCTGATCGCGCTGAAGATCCCGCCGTTCCTGCTGGCGGTCTATCTCACCTGGGTCTTCCTGGCGAAGGCGCCCGCGCCGATCGATGTCTTCGCGGAAATGGAAGCGAAGGAGAAGGCCGAGGAGGAGGCCGAGGAGCGGCGCCGCGCCGAGCGCGAGACGCTGGACCGGGTCGCCGACGACCTCAGCAGGGACCTCGTGCAGGAGGCCGCGGCCGAGCCGCAGTCCGACCCGCCGCAGGGCGGCCGCCACCGCCGCTGACGCGACACGCACACGCCGGGGCCCGGGAACCGCTTGGTTCCCGGGCCCCGGCGTTTCCGGCCTCCGCCGGGCGCTACGCGTCCTCGCGCCGCACCGACAGCAGGTCCTCCAACTGCTCCTCACGCGACTGCGCCGCCACGAACAGCAGCTCGTCGCCGGCCTCCAGCGCGTCCTCCTTGTTGGGCGTGAGCACCCGCGTGCCGCGGATGATCGTGACCAGGGAGGTGTCCTGGGGCCACTCGACATCGCCGACCCGGGTACCGGCCAGCGCGGCCTCCGGCGGCAGCGTCAGCTCGACGAGGTTGGCGTCACCGTGGCTGAAGCGCAGCAGCCGTACGAGATCGCCGACGCTCACCGCCTCCTCGACCAGGGCCGACATCAGACGCGGCGTGGAGACCGCGACATCGACGCCCCAGGACTCGTTGAACAGCCACTCGTTCTTCGGGTTGTTGACCCGCGCGACCACCCGCGGCACCCCGTACTCGGTCTTGGCGAGCAGCGAGACGACCAGGTTGACCTTGTCGTCGCCGGTCGCCGCGATCACGACATTGCAGCGCTGAAGCGCCGCCTCGTCGAGCGAGGTGATCTCACAGGCGTCGGCCAGCAGCCACTCCGCCAGCGGCACCCGCTCGACCGAGATGGCGGTCGGCGCCTTGTCGATGAGCAGGATCTCGTGCCCGTTTTCCAGCAGCTCACCCGCGATGGAACGACCCACCGCGCCTGCGCCTGCGATGGCGACCCTCATGCGTGCGCCCCCTCAGGACCCGTGGCGAATGCCGCTTCGACCTTCTCGACCTCGTCGGTGCGCATCATCACGTGCACCAGGTCGCCTTCTTGCAGCACCGTCTGCGAGGTCGGCAGCATCGCCTCGCCCAGTCGGGTGAGGAAGGCGACGCGGACGCCGGTCTCCTCCTGGAGGGTGCTGATCTTGTGCCCCACCCAGGAGGCCGCGGTGTGCACCTCGGCGAGCTGGACGCCGCCGCTCGGGTCGCGCCACAGCGGCTCGGCGCCCGACGGCAGCAGCCGGCGCAGCATCTGGTCGGCCGTCCAGCGGACGGTCGCGACGGTGGGGATACCCAGGCGCTGGTAGACCTCGGCGCGGCGCGGGTCGTAAATACGGGCCGCGACATTCTCGACACCGAACATCTCGCGGGCCACCCGGGCGGCGATGATGTTCGAGTTGTCACCGCTGGAGACGGCCGCGAAGGCGCCCGCCTCCTCGATGCCGGCCTCGCGCAGGGTGTCCTGGTCGAAGCCGACGCCGGTCACCCGGCGGCCGCCGAAGGACGAGCCCAGGCGGCGGAACGCGGTCGGGTCCTGGTCGACCACCGCGATGGTGTGACCCTGGCTCTCCAGGGTCTGCGCGAGCGCGGAGCCCACCCGCCCGCACCCCATGATGACGATGTGCATGCTGATTACCCCGTGCCCTGTACTAGCGCTCTGACCTGCACAAACACCCTGCTCACTACTTTCTTCTCCCAGTACCGGCGACACGGAGCCACGGCTCGCGACGGACCGGGTGCGGCAGCGGGAGCGCCGGGCGCACCGTGGTCCGGTACAACCGTAGCCGTAATGGCGGTTCCGGTAGGGGGCGCGGTGGGCCGCGGTCTCCAGTGGATCCGCACCGCCGGTGCCATGGCCTCCCGTGCCGGGCTGCGCCGCGCCGGGCCCGTAAGGCACGCTACGAGGTGTGCCCAACCTGCCTCTTCAGCCCCAACAGGGCCCCTACACCTCGCACATGGTGGTCTGCGGCGACGATGCGCTGGCCCATCGACTGGCCGCCGACCTCCAGGACGTCTACGGCGAACGGGTGACGCTCGTCGTCCCCTCCGCCCGGGAACCGCAGCGCCCCCGTATTCCGCCACCGGCCCGCGCGCTGGGCCGGGCCGGCGCGCTGCTGGGCCGGGTGTCGGCGGCGATGGTGCGTCCCGCGCCGCTGTCGTCCGAGGCGGCCGGGGACGGGGCGGAGCCGGCGGAGGAGACGTTACGGATCCTGGAGGCGGCGCAGCCGGACGACGCGGCGCTGACCGAGGCCGGTATCGCCGGGGCGGGCGCGCTGGCCCTGGTCTACGACGACGATGAGCTCAACATTCATGCCGCGCTGCGCGCCCGCCGGCTCAACCCCCGGCTGCGGCTGGTCATTCGGCTCTACAACCGCAAACTCGGCCAGCATCTGGAGGAGTTGCTCGACCAGGCGGCGGCGGTCGCCGCGCTGGGCTCGGAGGACGCCGGGGACGCGGAGGGCGCCGACGCGTCCACGACCGTGCTGTCCGACGCCGACACGGTGGCCCCCGCGCTGGCGGGCGCCGCGGTCGCCGGTACCAGCAGGGTCATCGAGGCGGACGGGCTGCTGCTGCGGGCCGTGGAGCGTGCGCCGGTGCCACCCGGGCGGCCCGGTGAGCCCGGACTGTGCACCCTGGCGCTGCTGTCCGCGTCCGCCAACGACCCGGCGGGCGCGACCGGTTCGGCGGCGGGCGACGAGGGGCCCGTACTCCTGCCGGACGAGGCCGCGACCGCGGCCGCCGCCGGCTGCGGCACCGTCGTCCTGGAGACCGTCTCCTATACGGGCCGGCCCATACGGCGCCGATGGCTCCGTGGCCGGGGCGCACCACTCGCGTCCCTCTTCTCCCGGCGGCTGCGCTGGTCCCTGGGCGGGGTCGTCGGTGCGGTGCTGGCGCTGGCCGTCGCGTCCTCCCTGACCATGGGCGAGGACCCGGTGCACGCCGCCTACCTCTCGCTGCTGGACCTGTTCGCGATCAACGACCCGGCCATCCACGATCCGGCGCCCCGCAAGGTGCTCCAGCTGCTGTCCGGGCTGACCGGGCTGTTGCTGCTGCCGGTGCTGGTCGCGGCGGCGTTCGAGGGGCTCGGCACCTTCCGCAGTGCCTCGGCGCTGCGCCGTCCGCCACGCGGGCTGTCGGGGCACGTGGTGCTGCTGGGCCTCGGCAAGGTCGGCACCCGGGTACTGGCGCGGCTGCACGAGATGGGCATCCCCGTGGTCTGCATCGAGGGCGACCCGGAGGCCCGGGGCATCGCCCTGGCACGCCGGCTGCGGGTGCCGACCGTCTTGGGGGACGTCACCCAGGAAGGGGTCCTGGAGGCCGCGATGATCGAGCGGGCGGCCACCCTGCTCGCCCTGACCAGCGAGGACACCACGAATCTGGAGGCCTGCCTCTATGCCCGCTCGGTCAGCCCCCGGCTCCGGGTGACGCTGCGGCTGTTCGACGACCGGTTCGCCACCGCCGTCTACCGCACTCTGCGCGCCGCGCATCCAGGGGCGCTGACCCGCAGCCGGAGCGTCACCTACCTGGCCGCGCCCGCCTTCGCCGGCGCGATGATGGGGCGCCAGATCCTCGGAGCCATTCCGGTCGAGCGCCGGGTGCTGCTGATCGCCCGGTTCGACGTACGGGGCCATGCCGCGCTGGAGGGCCGTACGGTCGCCGAGGTGCTGCGGCCGGGGCGGCTGCGGGTGCTGGCGGTCGACACCTCCGCCCCCGACGACGCGGAGCCGGACGCCGCGGCCGCCGCCCCGCCCCCGCCGCCCGAGGAGCGCACGCCGGCGCAGCTGGTGCACGAACTCGGCGACGACTATGTCCTGCGGCCACAGGACCGGGTGCTGCTGGTCGCCACCCGGCAGGGGCTGGGCGAGCTGCACGCCCGGAACCGGCAGCCGGCGGCGGCCCGGCAGAGCGGGGCCCGGCAGGGGTGACCACGAGGGGGCGGGCGACCGCGCACCGTAGTACGGCCGTGGCGCGGGAGCCCGCCGTACGGGACCCGGCCGCGGACGGAGCCCGTGGCGCCGCCCGCCCGCCCCGCTGCCCCGCCTGTCCGTCCCGTCCCCGCCCGCCCCGCTGCCCCCGCCGCACCTCCCCACCGTGACCCCGCCATCGCGCCCAGTGACAGCACCGCCACTCCGTGACGAATGACACGAAGGCGTCCCAGAAGGGGCCGTGACGTGCACAGAACGTGCGGATCCTGTGGAGACGGGGCCGTGGTGTGCCCCCTCAGCAGGCCGGATGCGTCTCGGCCGCCCCACTCCGCTCTTCCGGGGCGCAGACCGTGCGGGGAGCGGGTGGGCGCGGACCTTGACGAAGGCTTAGCATCCTCTGCGTGTCCAAACTGACCGACGTGCCCAAACGGATCTTGATCGGGCGCGCACTGCGCAGCGACAAGCTCGGGGAGACCCTGCTTCCCAAGCGCATCGCACTCCCCGTCTTCGCCTCCGACCCGCTGTCCTCCGTGGCGTATGCGCCGGGCGAGGTGCTGCTCGTCCTGTCCATCGCGGGTGTGTCTGCGTACAGCTTCAGCCCCTGGATCGCGGTCGCGGTCGTGGTGCTGATGTTCACCGTCGTCGCGTCGTACCGGCAGAACGTGCACGCCTACCCGAGCGGTGGCGGCGACTACGAGGTCGCCAACACCAACCTCGGCCCCAAGGCCGGTCTCACCGTCGCCAGCGCGCTGCTCGTCGACTATGTGCTGACCGTCGCGGTCTCCATCTCCTCCGGAGTGGAGAACCTGGGCTCCGCGATCCCGTTCGTCGTCGAGCACAAGACCCTGTGCGCGGTCGCCATCATCGTGCTGCTGACGCTGATGAACCTGCGCGGCGTCAAGGAGTCGGGCAAGCTCTTCGCGATCCCGACCTATGTCTTCGTGGCCGGCGTCTTCATCATGATCGCCTGGGGTGTGATCCGCGGCGTCGTCATGGGCGACACCATGAAGGCCCCCACCGCCGACTACACCATCCACGCCGAACAGGGCGGGCTGGCCGGCTTCGCGCTCATCTTCCTTCTCCTGCGCGCCTTCTCCTCCGGCTGTGCCGCGCTCACCGGCGTCGAGGCGATCTCCAACGGCGTCCCCGCCTTCCGCAAGCCGAAGTCCAAGAACGCGGCGACCACCCTCGCCCTCATGGGCGGCCTGGCCGTCACCATGTTCTGCGGCATCATCGGCCTGGCCATGGCCACCAACGTCAGGATGGCCGAGAACCCGGCCACCGACCTGCTGCTCCACGGCAAGCCGATCGGCTCCGGCTACACCCAGAACCCGGTCATCTCGCAGGTAGCCGAGGCGGTCTTCGGTAAGGGCAGCTTCCTCTTCATCATCCTCGCCGCCGCCACCGCGCTGGTGCTGTTCCTCGCCGCCAACACCGCCTACAACGGCTTCCCGCTGCTCGGCTCGATCCTCGCCCAGGACCGCTATCTGCCGCGCCAGCTGCACACCCGCGGTGACCGTCTGGCGTTCTCCAACGGCATCGTCCTACTGGCCGGCGCCGCCGCGATCCTCGTCTACCTCTACGGCGCGGACTCCACCCGGCTCATCCAGCTCTACATCGTCGGCGTGTTCGTCTCCTTCACGCTCAGCCAGATCGGCATGGTCCGGCACTGGAACCGCCATCTGATCACCGAGAAGGACCCGGCCAAGCGCCGCCGTATGCACCGCTCGCGCGCCATCAACACCTTCGGCGCCTTCTTCACCGGCCTGGTGCTCGTGGTCGTCCTCCTGACCAAGTTCACCCACGGCGCCTGGGTCGCCCTGCTCGGCATGGTCATCTTCTTTGTGACGATGTCCGCGATCCGCCGCCACTACGACCGGGTCGCCGACGAGATCGCCGCCGAGGACACCCCCGACGACGAGGTGGTCCGCCCCTCCCGGGTGCACTCCCTCGTCCTGGTCTCCAAGGTGCACAAGCCCACCCTGCGCGCCCTGAACTACGCCAAGCTGATGCGCTCCGACACCCTCGAAGCGGTCAGCGTGGACGTGGACCAGGCCGACACCAGGGCCCTGCGGGAGGAGTGGGAACGCCGCGGCATCGAGGTGCCGCTGAAGGTCCTGGCCTCCCCGTACCGCGAGATCACCCGGCCGATCATCGACTACGTCAAGTCGCTGCGCCGGCAGAGCCCGCGCGCCGCCGTCTCCGTCTACATCCCGGAGTACGTCGTCGGCCACTGGTACGAGCACCTGCTGCACAACCAGTCCGCCCTGCGCCTCAAGGGCCGCCTCCTCTTCACCCCCGGCGTCATGGTCACCTCGGTGCCCTGGCAGCTGGACTCCTCCGAGGCCGCCAAGCTGCGCGCCCGCAAGCGCGCGGAGTGGAACGCTCCGGGTGCGGTCCGCCGTGGCCCGGTGGCCCAGCCGAAGAAGGAGAAGGCCGCCACCAAGAAGTAGCGCGGGCTTTCCTCCGTGCCCCGGTGGCGGTCGTCGGTGCCGGGCCGGGGCACTGCCTATGGGACGTAGACTTGACGGCTGGCCTCCCTCCGGAGGCCGGCCCCCGTCCCCGCTCACCACCCACCTCAGGAGCCCTCCCGCCATGCAGGCAGAACCCAAGAAGTCGCTGGTCGGCGAGGAGTACGAGGTCGAGGTCGGCCCGGTCGCCCACGGCGGCCACTGCATCGCCCGCACCGACGAGGGCCAGGTCCTCTTCGTACGGCATGCGCTGCCCGGCGAGCGCGTCATCGCCCGCGTCACCGACGGCGAGGAGGGCGCCCGCTTCCTGCGCACCGACGCCGTCTCGATCCTGGAGCCCTCCAAGGACCGGGTCGAGGCCCCCTGCCCCTTCTCCGGCCCCGGCCGCTGCGGCGGCTGCGACTGGCAGCACGCCGCCCCCGGCGCCCAGCGCCGCCTGAAGTCCTCGGTGATCGCCGAACAGCTCCAGCGCCTGGCCGGGCTCTCCCCCGAGGACGCGGGCTGGGACGGCACCGTCGAGCCCGCCCCCGGTGACAAGGTCGCCAAGGGCGAGGTACCGGCCTGGCGCACCCGCGTCCAGTACGCGGTGGACGCCGACGGCCACGCGGGCCTGCGCAAGCACCGCTCCCACGACATCGAGCCGATCACCCACTGCATGATCGCCGCCCCGGGAGTCACCGAACTCGGCATCGAGAAGCGGGAGTGGCCGCAGATCGCCGGCGTCGAGGCGATCGCCGCCACCGGCTCCCACGACCGCCAGGTCATCCTCACCCCCCGCCCCGGCGGCCGCCTCCCCATCGTCGAACTCGACAAGCCGGTCTCGGTCATGCGGGTGGGGGAGAAGGACGGCGGCGTGCACCGTGTCCACGGCCGCCCCTTCGTCCGCGAACGGGCCGCCGACCGCACCTGGCGGGTCGGCAACGGCGGCTTCTGGCAGGTCCACCCGAAGGCCGCCGACCTCCTGGTCGACGCCGTCATGCGGGGCCTGATGCCCAAGAAGGGCGATATGGCCCTCGACCTGTACTGCGGCGTCGGCCTCTTCGCCGGCGCCCTCGCCGAACGCGTCGGCGACAAGGGCGCGGTCCTCGGCATCGAATCCGGCAAGCGCGCCGTCGAGGACGCCCGCCACAACCTCCAGGACCTCGACCGCGTCCGCATCGAACACGGCAAGGTCGACCAGATCCTGCCCCGCACCGGCATCACCGACGTCGACCTCATCGTCCTCGACCCACCCCGCGCCGGCGCCGGCAAGCAGACCGTCACCCACCTCGCCTCCCTCACCCCCCGCCGCATCGCCTACGTAGCCTGCGACCCGGCCGCCCTCGCCCGCGACCTCAAGTACTTCGCGGAGGTGGGCTATGCGCCGCGGCGGATGCGGGCGTTTGATTTGTTCCCGATGACGCATCATGTGGAGTGCGTCGTGGTGCTGGAGAAGGCGGCCAAGGGCGCCTGACCTGCGGTTTTTCCCGTGCGCATTATGTGCGGTGTGGGCGCTACGGGCGATATCTTGACGCTGAAATGACGCTCGTGGCGCTCATTTGACGCTCGTTCTGATGGGGTGTCACCTGCCTGGCCGTGCAGGTCGCGAGGGGTGCAAGGCGCAGTTCCCGAGGTTTGTCTTTACGGAACTTGCCGAAGATTGGTCTGGTTTCGTCGTCGCTGATTGCGGCGGCGACCGGGCTTGTTGATGGCTGGCAGCCGCGATCCGGTCGATTGCAGGTTTCTGCGACGAGGGGGACGTAGCACGCAGCTGTCGCCGCACGTGCGCGGCTATCGTCGGTTGGATGACGACTCACTTACGGCGCCTCACCATCCCGGGTCAGGATCCTGCCGCACTCGCCCGGTTCTGGGGCGGGGTGCTGCTCCGCCCGGTGATTGACGGCAGTGAAGGCCCTCACCTGCAGATGGTCGAAGGGAATGAGCCGCAGGCCTGTACTTCACGCAAGCGGTGGCCCAGTCGGCTCCGGAAGGCGGCCCGTTCCTCAGCGTCGGGGCACTGTGCGGCACACTCGACGACGAGGTCGAACGGCTCGTCCGCCTCGGGGCCGTGTTTCTCCATGATTCCCCGGGCGATCCCCGGTCTGTGGCGATGGCGGACCCAGAAGGCCATCAGTTCATGGTCGAGTTGAGCGACGAGGGGCTCCTCGACGATGAACTCGGCTTCACGCGGTAGAGCCTTTCGTTCCGGCAAAGGTCTTTTCGCGAAGCGCGTCGAGGGTGGCGGCGGGGTGTGGTCAAGTTGGAGACGCTGCAGCTGGCTCCGCCGGTCAGAGCGCACTCGGCGGTGGGCGTTGCTCTGGTGCGCAGACGGGGAGTAGGGCCAATTCATGGCACGTTGGATGAATTCAGGCTCAGGTCGGGGCGACTGCGTTGCGCCAGACCTTCTATGCGGTGGTCGCGTCGCAGGCGGAAGGCGTGTTCTTCGGCGGCGGATGTGCGAAGCAGCTAATGGTGGGGAGTGCTCAGGGCCAAGGGCGTGGAGTTCAAGCACGTCTTCCTGCCTCGACGCGATGCGTCGCTGCCACATCAGCGGCATGCTGACGCAGCCAGCGTCGAGGAACGTCAGAGACGGCTCGGGAGCGCGAGGAACTGCTGCGCGGCCGGCCCTTTGTGGCCATGCCCTGGGCTCGCGGCCTGCTCTGGCATGGCGGCATCGCTGGGTAGGGTCACGGACCCAGTGAGTGCCCAGTTTTGGCTTTTCCCGCTGAGACGGAGCAGGCGCTTAGGAGGCACCTGGTGGATAGGGGAGCGGTATGCCTGTGACCTGCACGAATGGCCCTACGAGCTGATCGCTGCCCAAAACTTTCGAGGATTTCGGGATGGCGCTTCATCTGACCTGCCCGCTTGGGGGGAATTCGCGCCGACCTAGCTGGTTTTGTTTGATCGGTGGCTCGGGCTGGTGACGCTGGGCAGGATGCGGTGGGACGGCGATCAGTCTGAGTCAGGGCAACTGGAGGGGGACACATGGCGATCGAGGTGCTGCCGGTGGCGGGGGAGCAGTTTGGACTGCTCGATGCCGTGATTGCGTTGGGTGACCGGTACACGAGATTCCTGGGCTTGGTAACGCCGCCTGCTTACCTCAAGCACGCTGAGGACGGAGGTCTGCTGGCTGCCGTGGAGGACGAGGAAGTCGTCGGCTACGCGCTCTTCGGGCTGCCCAAGCGGAATCACTATGTGCGTCTTGCTCACCTGTGCGTGGCTGAGGAGCACCGGGGAAGGGGTATCGCCCGTCTGCTGGTGGAGGCGATCCGTGAGCAGCTGTCGAGCGAGCGTCTCCTCCAACGGGTGAGCCGCAGTCCGCAGGATCGGGACATTCAGAGTGCGACCATCCAGCGCCCATGCGTACAGGGCCGCAGGACGAAGCCGCGGGACAGCTCCGCACCCGCGCAGACGAAGAACAAATCGCCGTTCTGCGCGACAGCGGCCGCGCCGAGGACATCGCCGAACTCGCCGAGACACTGTTCGCAGCTCGTCCACATGAAGCGTCACCGCAGCGGGCGACACCACCCTGACACGGGCGACATCCCAAGCGACGTCCGGGCGTGAGCGGGAGGCCCAGTCCGTCAGGATCGTCGATCCCCACCTCTCCGCAGCGGCCGTGGAAGCCGCTGGGGCTGACGGTTTCACTGTGGATGAGGGTGGCTTCACCGCGCTCTCTATGTCGGCTCCACCACGGTTGGGGTCGCCACTCGGTTTACCCAGCATGCCCGGGACGCCCGCAAGACGATCGACTGGACCACCGCGTACATCATCCCGCTCCAAGACGACTCTCCGGTCCGGGCCGTCCGCCGTATCGAGGACCGCATAGGCCCGGCTGTGCGGCCGGAGCGCAACAAGGTGCTGTCTTGTATCACGGTAGCTCGCTGAGGCCATCGCCCTCTTCCATTTGGTTGCCCGCTCAGCCCGAATACGGACCATCCGGGTCGGCGGGCCGCCGAGGTCCCCGGGACGATTAGCCTTCGGGTGGCGACCCAGCCGGACGAGAGAGTCGAAGCGGCCAGCGAGCAGCGGATCTCGGCGCGATGGGTCATCGCCCTGGCGCTCGGGCTGCGGTAGGGCGATGTCCTCGGGCTCATATGGGAAGACGTCGACTTCGATCGAGGCTAACGCTGCGGTGAACGCAGTACGGGACGCCTATGCGTCTGATGGTCGAGATAATGCGATCTGGAGAATCCTTCACGCGCCTGCTGGTCACCGATGAAGACGGCCGACAGACGAAGGTGGAAATGGGCTACGAGTCGCGTGCCAAGCCTCGGTGGCCGCCCCGCCCCACACCTGGTGAAGGCCAAGGCGGTCGCCGCCGAGCACTACGCCTTCTGCCCAGACAACATCGTCCAAGGCCACCACGAAACTCTCCGCACCTACGCGGCCAAGGCGGTCCTGGATCGCCACGTCTGGCACTTCTGGTGGGACTGATGGCACGCGGCCCGGCGCGCCCTCAACCGGCCTGAGCGGCGCGTCACGTCCACTCGTCGGCCTCCGCCTGCCTTAGCACCCGCTCGACAGCCGCCTGGAGTTGGTCGGGCGGGTAGCCGTTCCTGCGCAGCAGCCGCAGCACACGGGCCACGACGCGGTCCCGGGCCTGGTCCTTCAGCCGCCAGTCGACCGTGGTGACACTCCTGACCTGGCCGTACAGCTCGCGCGCGAGCCGGGCCAGGACTGCCGCCCCCATCATGTCGGTTACGAGCGGGGCGACCACGAGCGCGTCGTAGATGGCAAGTTCGTCCTCGGTCAGCTCCAGCCGCTGCGCCCGCGCACGGTCGTCGGACACCTCGTGGGCCAGGGCGACCAGGGACGCCATGACCTCGGCGGCCGTCATCAGGCCGTTGGCGTAGCGGTCCACGGCCTGCCGCGTCCTCGCGGTGAGGGCCTCCTGGCGAACGACATTGTCCGGGTGCGCCTGCCGGATGTCCCTGACCAGCGTGCGGCGCAGCGCCTCAACGGCGAGGTGCGGGCGGCGGCTCGCCCGGAGCCGGTCCAGCAGGGCGTCGTCCGGGCGGGAGAGGTCCGCTTCGGCCAGGCCGGCGGCGTCGTACAGGTCGGCCGAGCCGCCGGTGTCGTCGGCGGACGCATCCAGCTTCTCCCGCGCGGTCCGCACGGCCTCGAAGAAGCGGATGTCCGCGAGCAGGTCCCGCACCCCGGCGTCCGCCGGGCAGAGCGAGAACGCACCGCGCATGAGGTTCACGTGCCGCGTGAACCGGTCGCCGCGCCGGGCCGTTCCCGGCCGCGCGCCGGGCTCGGGAGCGGCGAGGTGGTCCAATACCGCCGTCACAGCCCCCCGGTACGCGTCCGGGCCGCTGCCGTCGCGAATCTCCCGCCACGGGCAGTCGGCCAGGACGTCCAGGAGCCGCCGGTGGTTGTCACGGACGGCGCCCACTGCGTGCGCGACGTCCGTGACGGGTGCGCCGCCGTCCCCGTCCTGCCGAGTGGCGTCGGCCAGCACCTCGACGAGTTGCGGGCCTACGCCCTGGTAGTCCACGACCAAGCCGGACGGTTTGCCGTCCCACGTGCGGTTCAACAGGGTGACGGCCTCCAGCAGCGCGGGGCCGCGCATCCGCTGGTCCAGGTAGAGGGTGTGCAGCGGCGGGGCGTCGAAGCCGGTCAGCCACAGCGACCGGACGATGACCAGTTCCAGTTCGTCGTCGGGATCCAAGATCTGCCGTTGGATCGTCCTCAGCCCCTCCGGGGTGTGGACGTGGTCCGCGATCTCGGCGGAGTCCCCGATGTGGCCCGTGACGGCCGCCCGGATCCGCCCGCCGGTGTCGGCCAGCAGCCCTGTCCGGGGGTCCCGGCCGCTGGCCCACTCCGGCCGCAGCCGCGCGAGGGCATCGAACAGCCGCACCGCCGCAAGCCGTGACGAGGTCACCACCATGCCCTTGCCGGGCCGGCCGGTGAGCTTGACCATCTCAGTGCGCCGTACGTCCCAGTGCGCGAGGATGTCCCGGGCCAGCGCCTCGGTCCGCGCGGGGGAAGCGGCCATGTCAGCAGCATCGGGAACGAAGCCGACGTCGAAGTTGACGTCGAAGTCCACGTCCTCGGGTGGCGTCCGGATCGGGCGCGACTCGTAGAAGACGGGCACGGCCGTTCCGTCGTCCACCGCCTGCGCCAGATCGTAGGTGTGGATGGTGTTGCCGAACACAGCGTGCGTGCGGCCGTTCCGGTCGTCCGCCAGGGTGCTGGTGAACGCGATGAAGGTGGCGTTCGGCAGCGCCTCGCGCAGGTTGAGGGCATGCCGGGCGCTCTGTCCGCGGTGGGCTTCGTCGACCACGACGATGACGTCGCGGCGTGCGGACACCAGCGGATGGCGAGCGCCCGCTTCACGTTCCTCGTGGGTGAGACGGAACTTCTGCATGGTCGCGAAGACGACACCGCTGTGGGCGTCGCGCCGCAGCAACTGCCGCAGCTGCGTGCTGTCCTGGGCCCATTCGACGCCGCCGCCGATCGCCGCCGGCAGGGTGCAACTGGCGGCGAAGGCCGCGTAGAGCCGGTTGCCGACGTCGACGCGGTCAGTGAGGACGACGAACATCGGGTGCGGCAGTTCGGGCGCCCGCGCGGCCTTGCCGACGTAGAACAACATCTCCTGGCTCCGGCCCGCGCCCTGCGCGTGCCGGACGACCCCGGCCCGGCCGTCCGTCGCGACGGCGGTCTCGGTGGCGCGGACTGCCGCGTTGACGGCGAAGAACTGGTGGGCCCTGGCGAGGGTGACGGTGTCCACCGCGCCCGTCCGGCGCGCGGAGTACGACAGGAAGTTGGCCACGAGATCAAGGAGCCGGGCGGGTTCGACGGCGCCAAGCAGCATCCGCTCCAAGGCGCGCCCGTCCTGCCGCTCCCTCCGGCGCAGCAGTGCACCGTCGGGGTCGGCGTGCCAGGGCGCCATGTGGTCCCAGGCGGTGAACGGGGTGCCCATCCGGGCGGTCGTGCCGTCGGAGACGAGGGTCACCAGGACGTTCGCGAACGTGCCCGTCTCCTTCAGATCGCGGCGGTAGCCCTGGATCTGGTCGTACGCGTCGCGGGCGCCATCCCGACCGCTAGCCCGCTTCAGCTCGACGGCCGCGAGGGGCAGGCCGTTGACGTACAGCACGATGTCGAAGACGGCAACGCGGTCCTGGGCGCTGCGGACCTTGACCTGGCGGGCGGCGAGCAGGTCGTTCGCGTGCGGGTCGGAGAAGTCGACTGGGCGGACAACCGTGTGCCGTTCCCCGCCGCCTGCCGCGTCCGGGTACGGGACGCCGACGCCGTTGACCAGCCGCTGGTGGAACCGGTGGCTCTCGCGGAGATCGTTCCTGGTGGGCCGCTCCAGCAGTTGGGCGACTGCGTCGTCAACGGACCGCTCGGGCAGGTGTGGGTAGCGCCGCGCGATCGCCTCGCTCAGGCGCGGACGCAGGACCAGGTCGTCCCAGTCGCTCCGCTCCCCGGAGGACGGCCCGAGCTCGGCCCTGTCGATTGGCCGCCAGCCGTACTCGCCAAGCAGTTCGAGGGTGTGCCCTTCCAGCTCCCGCTCGGTCGGCCCTGCGGCGCCCGCGACGCGCTCGCTCATCCGGCCTCCCTCACCACGCGGGCAGCGTCCCCGACCCGCAGCCGGCCGGAGACCAGCCCGGGGAGCAGGGTGTCGCGCAGTGCCGCGAGGGTACGGTTCTCGGCCGCGGTCTGCGCCGCGCTCGCGTGCAGGGCGTCCAGTCTCGCGGACAGCCCGGCCCGCTCGCCCTCGGCCGGAAGGGGAAGGGGCCAGCCGGGCATGTCCCTCAGCGAAAGCCGGTCCACGGTGGCGCCCTGGAGCGTACGGCGGCCGATCTCGTCCTGGAATGCGGGGCTGAGGTAGGCGTGCAGGAGCAGCGCGCCGCCCGCCGCGGGGGTCTTCGCCCGTAGGAGTGCCATCCGGCGGCCCAGGCACGCCCGGACACCGGGCGGCATGAGCGCCGCGTGGCCGAGCCGGGTCTCGTACGAGAACAGCACGTCGCCAGCCCGCGGCCGGACGCGCCTGGTCCAGCTGGCGAAGTCTTCCTCGGACAGGTGGGCGGAGGCGGCCAGGTCCAGGCGGCCGGCGTCCAGGCTGCTGATGCTGAGGAACCACGGGCCGGATGCGGTCTTCACCGGCGTGGCGTGCGGCCCGTCGTGCAGTTCCGCGACCTGGCCCAACCGCTGCGGGGGGCCCGCCGGCGCCGCCGCGAACGAGGCGCCAGCCAGCTCAAGGCAGGTTTCGGCCGTGCGCTCGTTGGCGGCGATCTTGTCGTCCAGTGCCCCGAGGACATCGGCGACGGCCCGCTGCTCCGGCAGCGGCCGGGCGGGGACCGGGAGATCGCCGAGGATGTCCGGGGTGACGTGCAGAACCCTCGTGGTCACGGCACGCGAACGGATCAGCGCCACCATGCCCGGGTCCAGGAGGCAGTAGTAGAGGAACCTGATGTCCGCCCGGTCCGGGTCTACCCGTATCCGCGCCAGGGCCGGTGACAGGACGTACCGGTCATGGATTCCGGCAGGCACGATTCCCACCTGGCCAAGCGTACCGCGCTGGGTGAGGACGAGGTCGCCCGGAACGGCGAGGTGGCGGGCGAGTGCGCCGTCCGCGCGGGCGGCCGGGACGAAGACGAGACCGGCCGACGAGAAGTACCCGCCGCCGGCCAGGTTCTGGCCGCGGACGACCGGGACCCCCTCCGGGACGAAGTCCCGCTTTCCGAGGCGGGAGCCGAGCGGTCCGCCGACGAGGCCGTCCGGCACGGCGAAGTCCTTCAGGGGCCGCGCGTGGACGGCCTTCACGACACTCTCCGCAACTGCGCGTCGACGGCCTTCGCCAAGCGCTCGGACTCGGCGAACTGCTCGCGCAGCAGGGCGGTCAGTCGGGCGACCCTCGCGTCCGGCGGCTCGGCGTCCGGGTCCGCCGCGGCCTCGGCCGTGCCGACGTACCGGCCTGGGGTCAGAACGAAGTCCTGCTCGGCGATGGCGGACAGGGGCACGCTCGCGCAGAAGCCCAGCTCGTCCTCGTACGTGTCGGCGCCGGGCTCGCCGCGCCAGGCACGGACCCGGTCGCCGATGCGGACGATCTCCTCGTCGCTCAGCTCCCGCAGGGTGCGGTCCGCCATGAACCCCAGCTCCCGGGCGTCGACGAACAGCACCTCGCCGCCGCGTTCCCGAGCCCAGCTGGAGCCCCGCCCCTTGCCGTCGGCGAGGAGCCACACGCACGCCGGGATGGCGGTGGTGCGGAACAGCTGGCCCGGTAGCGCGATCACGCAGGCCACCAGGTCGGCTTCGAGCATCGCCCGGCGGATGTCCCCCTCACCGGACTGCCTGCTGCTCATCGACCCGTTGGCGAGCACCACGCCCGCCCGCCCGCCCGGGGCGAGCTTGCTCACCGTGTGCTGGAGCCACGCGTAGTTCGCGTTGTTGACCGGCGGGGTGCCGTAGACCCAGCGCCGGTCCATCGCCAGGAAGTCGCCGCCCCAGTCGGAGAGGTTGAACGGCGGGGCGGCCAGCGCGACCTGTGCCTTGAGGTCCGGGTGCCGGTCGTCGCGGAAGACGTCGGCCGGCCCGGTGCCGAGACCGGCCTCGATCCCGTGGACGGCCAGGTTCATGTGGGCCAGCCGCCAGGTGGTGGCGTTCCGTTCCTGGCCGTAGAACGCCACGTTCAGCCAGTCGCCGCCGTGGGTTCTGACCGAGTGCGCCGTCTGGACGAACATGCCGCCGGAGCCGCACGCCGGGTCGTACACCCGCTCGCCCTCCCGGGGCCCGAGGACTTCCACCAGGAGCCGGACGACACTGGCTGGGGTGAAGAACTCACCGCCCCTGCGCCCCTCGGAGGCGGCAAACCGGGCGAGGAAGAACTCGTAGACCTCGCCCACGACGTCCGGGGCGCCGGGCCCGCCGGCCTGTTCTTGGAACACCACGCGGTCGAGCAGCTCCACGAGGTCGGCCAGGCGCCGCCCGTCTACACTGCTGTCGCCGTAGATCTTCGGGAGGGTCCCGACCAGAGCTGGGTTGTAGCCCTCAATCGCGCGCATCGCGGAGTCGATCGCCTCGCCGATGCCAGCCCCGCCCCCCGTTCCCCGCGCCAGGTCCACGACGCTCTCCCAACGGGCTGCCGGGGGAACGTAGTAGACGCCGGAGCCCGTGTACTCACGGCGCTCCTCCAGGGTCGCGAGCAGTCCGGCCTCCTCCCATCCGCCTTCCGCGCGCAGTTCGGCCTCCAGCTGCCGCCGCCGCTCGGCCATCGCCGCAGACACGTACTTCAGGAAGACCAGGCCCAGCACGAAGTGCTTGTAGGCGGTGGCGTCCAAGCTGCCGCGCAGCTTGTCGGCGGCACGCCAGAGGATGTCCTTCATCTCTTCCGGGGACCGCTTCTTCCGTGGCGGCACAGCTGCCTCGCTTCTCTCGTGTTCGACTTCGTGCTTCCCCCATGGGACCACCGGCTACCGGCTCGGCCGCCGCCGCAACGCCAGCGCACCGTCGGCGACCCCGGCGGCGAGCCGCTCGGCCAGCGTGTCCAGCGCGTCCAGTTGGCGCCGCACCTCGGCGCGGTGCCGGTCGGTCTCGGCGAGGACGGCCTCTAGTTCGGTGATCTCCTCGGGCGGCAGCTGCGGCAGGTCCATGTCGCGTACGCTGACACGCCGCACCAGCGAACCGCTGCTGCGATGCTGGTTCCTGGGCGCGGCCAGCAGCCGGGCCAGCGGGTGCGGGCCGATCCACAGGCCGCCGGTCGCCCGCTGCTGCTGGTGCTGCGCATAGGCGGTGATCCGCAGGCCCTGCACCGGCGCCAGCAGGACGCAGCCGCCCACGTCGTCCACATGGGTGCGCACCCCGTGCTCGGTGAGCAGCAGGACGTCGCCGCGCTCGGTCACCGCCGCCTGCGGGTAGCTGGCCAGCGCCTCCGGCGCGATACGCCGCCGACCGATCGGCAGTGTGCCCAGCATCTCCTCCCGGCCGATGACGACCAGGCCCTCGCCGGCGATGTCCTCGGAGTGGATGCGGTGCCCCGGGAGCAGCTTCAACTGCCCGGCCCGCACGTGCTCGTCGAGCCGGCGGTGCGGCACCGGGCTCTCCCGCTTGGCGATGCCCAGGCCGCCGATCCACTCCCGCAGGTCGGGCAGCGCCGCCGCCGCCTCCCGGCGGGCGTCCAGGGACGCCTCGAAGTGGTCGAGTCCCGGCTCGGGGGAGGCCAGCCGGTGGGCGGGCAGCAGGGACCGGCCGTCCAGCAGCTGCTCCCCGCGCGGGTTCGCGGCCGTCACCGGGATGTCACGGACCTCTTCGGACGCCGGGAGGTCCGCCGTGCTCAGCGCGTCGGTGACGAACTCGGCCCAGCGCTGCCCCAGCCCCGTCCGCAGCGCGATCCGGTCGCCGTCCACCACCCGCGTCAGGCCGCGCTCGGCCGGTCCGGCGTCCCGGCGCAGGACCAGCAGGGCGAGTTCCGCACCGGTGCGGAACGGATGTATGCGGCGCGGGAGTTGGACGATGCTAGCCACCGCGTCTTCCATGAAGAGGTGCTCCCGCAGCCGGACGTTCGGGCTGCGGACGCCCGTCCTCTGGCGGGCCAGCGTCCACGACGGCACGACCACGTACGCGGTGCCATCGGGCCCGAGCAGATTCAGCGCCTCGACGGCCCGGCTCAGCGGCCCGTCCTCGTCCGTCTCGCGCTCGCCCGCCGCATAGGGCGGGTCGACGACTACGACGTCGGCCACCGTGTGCCCGTCGGCCCGCAGCGCCGCGACGTCGGCATACACGTCGACGCCCCGCACACCGTGCGCCAGCAGGCGGTGGCCCAGCAGTTCACGGCGCAGCCCGTCCGCCTCCATCGCGGTGATCCGGCCGTGCCGACCACGGTCGAGGGCGAAGAGCAGCTCTCCCGTGCCGGCGTGCAGGTTGATCACCGAGGGGCGGGCACATTCGGCCCCACCGGCGGCCTCGCGGCGGCGGACCAGCGCGCCGATCAGCTCCGCGACCACCGCTGGGGTGGCGTCTATGGCCAGGTCGGATTCGAGCCGGCCGGCCAAGCCGAGCACCGCGTCGGCGGCGGCGCCCGGCGTCTCCGTACCGTCCAGCAGGTCATCCACCGCTTGTCCGAGCTGTCCGTCCGCGGCCGGAGCCCGCCGGTTACCCGCGGCCGCATCGGCGATAAGCGACAGGGCAGACCTGATCAGCGTCTCCGCCGAGATGCCGTCGTGCTTCAGCGCGACCAACCGCCGCAACCGGAGAGCCTCCCGGAACCGGTCTCCGTACGTCGGCATACGTCCGTCCTCCCGCCGTTGCGCGTCGGGGACGGGCCGGGTATCCAGCCACTCGGCGACTTCCTCCGCGTCGAACAGCGGCTTGTTCTCGGTGCCGCCCATCGCGGCCGGAAAGGACGCGTGTCGGCGGCGCCAGTTGCTCACGGTGGGACGGCCCACGCTGGCGAGTTCCTTGATCTCGCCGAGTGTCACCGGCTTGAACCGGTTCCGGTTCTTACGCGTCCGCTGGTTCCCCTGGCTCACAGCCGAATCTCCTCCTCTCCGGACAGCACTCGTTCCTTGCGAGCCAGCACCTGCGGCACTTGGCCGAACTTCTCGTGCAGCGCGGCCGTCTCGGGGCTGACGTAGCCCATCAGCGTGAGCGCGGCGGCGAAGCGGTCCTCCAACTCCATGTGGAAGACGCGCTCGTGGTGGGCGACCCGATTCCGCAGCTTCAGAAGTCTCTTCAACTCCAGGTGCAGTTCATCGCGGCGGATGCCGTGCGCCCGAAAGAGGTGCTGAAGCGACGCGTTCCACAGCTGCATCTCGTAGTGGCGCCCTTCGCCTCTGGCGAAGAGGCCAACCCAGAAGCCGAACGACAACTGCGCCACGACGTCGCAGGGAGCGTCCGGCTTGCGCATCGTGCGCAGCTTCTCCCGGGCATCGGCGATGTTGCCCTGGCCGACCCGGTGCAGTCGGATGCGCCGGTCGTTCCACCAGTCGTCCCGGCGGTACTTGCCCGCGAGCTGCCGGTGGACGGCGTTGCGGTAGCAGATCTCCAGGTCCCGCAAGATGCTGTGTAAAGCCCGGCTGACCTCGGCGTCCCACGCATACAGGCGCAGTGCCACCGTGGCGTCGCCCCCGCATACCGCGAGGAACGGCTGAAAGCGCTCGGCCGACATGGCCCGTACCAGTTCCTGCTCATCGCTCCGCATCACTGCGCCCCCTGTGTCCGACGCAGATGGCAGATAGCTGTGCTAGATTTTTCTGCGTACGCCTTGGAACTTCTGTCACTGCACCTGGTTGCATACAGCCCGAGGCAAGAAGCATGATCCGGCTCCCTGCCCCGAGGTCCGCCCGCAGCGATCAGGCGGACTCCGGGGCATAGCTGTATCCCGGGACACAGCCGCTGAGGCTGGGCGTTCACCACTTCGACCAAGGTCCACGCTAGCAGCGGCGCAACCGCCGGTGCCACATTCACAGATACCCGGACCCGAGAAGCCCACTTCTCACCAGCAGCTCGTTCCAGGCGGGCAGTAACGGAACCGTAAGCGCTAGCTCTCCCGCACAGCCGGGCGAGGGGCTGGCAGGGTTATCTCGGCCGCGGTCAGCAGCAAGCTGCTGCACCATGCCCCTCCTCATCGAGGAGGAAGGGCTGCCGGCCCGCGCCCCGCTCGCCAGCTGACCGCGAAGTTCGGCACCGTGCTGGTGATCGTGGACCAAGCCGTCTCCATCGGAGCTCTACTGCTCACCGTCGCCCGCGATGCAGGCTGCAAGGTCGCCTACCTGCCCGGAGTCGCCGTGCGTCGGATCGCCGACCCGCTGACGGCCAGGTGATCGTGGACATCGACGGCGTGCTGGTCATCGCACACTCCGGGAAGCAGGACGCCACCGCGACCTGGAAGAAGACCTTCGGCCATCATCCGCTCGTCGCGTTCGTCGACCATGGCCAGACCGGGTCCGGAGAACCGGTGGCCGCCCTGCTGCGGCCCGGCAACGCAGGCTCCAACACCGCCGCCGACCACATCGAAGCTGCCCCCGGTACAAGCACGGGTGCCCGGAAGCCTCGCCCTGCGGCCGGAAGCCGGGTTTCTGCCCGGACAAGGTACAGGTCCGGCGCGAGACCAAGAAGAACACCAAGTCGCGCGCCGGCCGCCGTGCCGTGCCCCTGCCAGGCCCGCTGGTGGTCATGCTGCGGGCACACGCCGAGACCCAAGCGCGCGAGCGCAAGGCGGCCGGTGATCTCTGGATCGAGTCGGACTACGTGTTCACCAAGCCGCTGGGCGGCCCCCTGAGCCCGAACACGGATCACGACTGGAAGCGGCTGCTGGAAGACGCGGGGGTCCATGACGCTCGGCTGCATGACGCGCGTCACACAGCCGCCACCGTGCTCATGCTGCTCGGTGTCCCGGACCGCGTAATCGACCAGATCATGGGCTGGGAGCCGGTCACCTCCGCGAGCATGCGGGCCCGGTACCTCCACGTGCCGGACGCCATGCTGAAGGACGTCGCCCGGAAGATCGCCGATGTCATCTGGGGATCCCCGGGAACACCTCCTGTGGACAAAAACCAGGACAACGAGGTCTGAGGACAACGTCGAAGGGCCCCCTGTTTCCAGGGGGCCCTTCGACATCGTGCCCGGTGAGGCACTGGCGGAGGATACGAGATTCGAACTCGTGAGGGGTTGCCCCAACACGCTTTCCAAATGTTCGTCTGGGGGTCCGGAGGGGTACCTGCGATGGAGCAGGTGAGGGCAGGGCCTCTGAATGGTGCCGGACGTGCGTGAATGAGACCAGAATTGAGACCATGGTTCATTCGGGAGGCCAAGCGTGGCTAGTCGAATCAGCCCTGGTAGCGCCGAATGCCTCGGCCTTGCAGCGGCGGCGAATCTGTCTTGGCCAGCAGCCGCTATTCGGCCTCGTCGTCCAGGTCGAGCGCCTCTTCCTCGACCGCGAGGTAGGTGTCTGCGGTCGCCGCCTCCAGAAATCCCTCCTCCCTTGGGAGTGCGAGGCGCGGAGCCAGATCGATGAGGTGCATCCAGGAGCCGCTGTCCCCCATCGTGAAACCGTCTCGTACGGACCGGAGCTGGTCGTCCCGCTGTTCCTCTCGGACTTCCCGCACGTACTCCTGGACCTCGGCGATCCTTTCCTCGTACACGCGATCGCTCATCTGTCGTTCGGGCATCCGCGTGACTGTACCGTCCACGGGCTGAACTTCGCGGGGAAGCTCCTCCAGATATTTGGGCCGCTCTTCCCGGACCCGGGCGACGACACGACGCTCCGCGTAGGCCAGCGCACGGCATGCGCCGTACAGGCGCCGTGACATCCCGAGCATGAGATCCGTTCCCGGCAGTCGTCCCGTCAGCATGTCCAGACCGTTCTGTTGCCTAACGGCCTCGTCCCCGGCATCAGGAGGGACGTGGCGGCGCAGCTCGGTCGTCGCGCGGTCGCTTTCCAGTAGTCGGATCAGGTCTCCTCGCGCTGCCGATCCTTCCTCGGGCTTGCCGACAGCCGTGATGCGCAACCCGTCCCGGGGGAGCGATGTCAGCACCAGATATGTCAGCATGCGCGACCGAGCGAGCTCCAGGAGCGCCTCGTCGTCCTGCACCAGCGCTTCTTCGTCAGTGCTGTCCACAGAGACGTCACCGGAGTTCCCAGTCTTCGGTAGGCCCTCGACGCCGTCCTGCCCCAGCGCTTTTTCGTCAGTGTTGTCCACAGAGACGTCACCGGAGTTCCCAGTCTTCGGTAGGCCCTCAACGTCGATCATCATGAACAGACGCCGTTCCAAGCTGGTGCCGCACAGCACCTTCTGGTGCGGAACGGGCACGAGGGCGCCGACGTCCAGTTGCTTCGCTCCCTTGACCCTGGGGCGCAGGCCGAGCCGGCGGCTCCCTTTCGCCTCGACCAGCCAGAGCTCGGACGTGGCCGGGTGCGTGCCGAACAGGTCCGGCAGACTGGGCGTCTTGGCCCAGCCGGGTGCCGCCCCCTGTGGTACCGCGCTCTCGGCGTGCGTGGTGGGACCGAGCCCCATCCGCCGGCAGGCCCACTCGGCCATCGTCATGCCGACGTGGTAGCCGAAGGCGCTACGAGTCGAACTCTCAGTTCCGTGGGAGTAGACGACGCTGGGCACGACCTCGCGCCCGGCGCGGACGAGGTAGGCCGAGAGGGGGTACCGGCGGGCCATGATCTCGCGGCGTGCGAGACGGGGGGTGGCAGCGATCCAAGGGCCGATGTTCCGTCCGACGGTGGTCGTGGCGTCGAGGAGGGCACGCCACGTCGTCCCGACCAGATACGCGCCGTCTACAGGGATGCCAGCGCCCTTGGGCCAGGGCTGGTGGGCCGAAGCCACCTGTGCGGGGGAGGGGCGTGGCGCCGGGGTCAGCGGAGAACTGCGGTGGAGGAATACGGGGACGTCGAAGGCGTCGGGTGCGGATATCGGGTTATCCGCGGTCCCCGCCCAGGCAGGCGGCTGCATGAGCCCACTGTGCCACCGGCTCGCGCCGCCGGGTGAATAAAGCGAGAATTGAGACCACCGGACGGGCAGCGGACTACCTGTGGAGACAGCGTGCTGGCCGTTGATCCGCAGCTGCCAGACGGGTGGCAGGCCCTGAACTCCTCGTCGGATGCGCCCGCTGAACAGCGCACCATCCGCATAGCCACGCCGGACACCGTCACCATTACCCAGGCCGGCATTACCGAGGCCATCAGCAGCGCCTTCACCGGATCCTTCGACACAGTTGTGGAGCGGTGGGCGCCTGCCCATGCGGATCTGAACTGCGCCAACATGACCGGGCCGACGTTCTGTCTCTTCGACTAGGAAGACTGGGGCAACGCTCCCCGAGGACTGGATGCCGCATCGCTGTGGGGCAACTCCCTCGCCGTCCCGGGTCTGGCCGACCGAGTACGGCATGAGCGGCGTAGCGACTTCGAGAGCCGGGACGGCAAGCTGATGACGCTGTTCGTGTGCGCGAAAATCCTCGGACCGGATGCACACCCGGAGGACCCTCGGTTGGAGCCCGCCCGCCAGATGGCGGAGCAGGTCATCGCAGAGCTTCAGGTGGGCTGACTGGGCTTGATGCGCTTTGACGGACATCTGAGATCAGGGGTTCTGCCCCGGGAGGATGTCCATCATGGAGAGCATGGGGAAGAAGAAGCCTCGGCCTCGCCGTTCGTTCACGTCGGAGTTCAAGGCCGAGATCGTCGAGCTGTGCCGGCGTGGTGACCGCTCGGTCGGTCAGGTCGCCAAGGACTTCGACCTGACCGAGACCGCGGTGCGGCTGTGGGTCAGCCAGGCCGAGGTCGACGCGGGCGAGCGCGATGGGCTGACCAGCAGCGAACGTGAGGAGTTGGCCGCGCTGCGGCGGGAGAACCGCCGGTTGCGGGAGGACGTGGAGGTCCTCAAGCGGGCGACGGCTTTCTTCGCGAAGGAGACCCGGTGACGGTGCACCCGTTCATCGAGGCGGAGAAGCGAGACGGTCACAACGTCAAGCGCGCGTGTGAACTGCTGCAGGTCTCCCGAGCCGCCTTCTACGCCCGCCGCAGTGGCAGGACCGGTCCGCGGGCGGTCCGCGATGCCGAGCTGACCGAGAAGATCGCCGAAGTTCACGAGCGGTCCCGCGGGACCTACGGAGCCCCGCGAGTCCACGCCGCCCTGCAACGACAGGGCGAGGACTGCGGCCGACGCCGCATCGCCAGACTGATGCGCAACGCCGGGCTGCAGGGCCGGCACCGCAGACGACGGCAGCTGACGACGATCCCCGACCCGCGGGCCACGTCCCGGCCCGACCTCGTCGTCCGGGACTTCGCCCCCGACCCGGACGGCGTCGACACACGCTGGTGCGGTGACATCACCTACGTTGCCACCGAGGAGGGCTGGCTCTATCTGGCCACCGTCATCGACATCGCCTCCCGCCGCGTCGTCGGCTGGTCCACCGCCGACCACCTGCGGACCGAACTGGTCGCGGACGCTCTCACATCCGCCTGCCGCCAGCGTCGTCCCACCCGGCCAGTGATCTTCCACTCGGATCGTGGATGTCAGTACACGAGTCAGCAATTCGCCACCCTGGCAACGGAGTTCGGCGTCCGCCTGTCCGTCGGCCGCACCGGGCAGTGCTGGGACAACGCGCTCGCCGAGTCGTTCTTCGCCACCATCAAGCGGGAGTTGCTCGACACGGGTTCCTGGCCCAGCCGGGCCACCGCCCGCACTGCGATCTTCGACTTCATCGAGGGCTGGTACAACTTGCACCGACTACACAGCAGCCTCGGCTACCGCAGTCCCGCCGAATACGAGACCGCACTCGCAGCCTGACCACCACACCGATGGTGTCCGTCAAAGCGGAACAAGCTCACCTGCCTGAATCCGCAGATCAGGCGGCCTTTACAGACGATCGTCGCCGTTCACCCGTTGGACGAGCGGAAACAGATCGAGTAGCCGACGAACACCGCAAAACCGCAGGTCAGGCGCCCTTGTTCGCCTTCTCCAGCACCACAACGCACTCCACATGGTGCGTCATCGGAAAGATGTCGGCCTGAGCGAGTCACGGAAAAGACCAGGTCAGAGCAGCTTTCACGGCCCGCCGTGCAGTGTGAGTGCGCCCAGAGCGTCAAACGAGCGTCACGGTCGACAGGCCGTCCCCCCACTCGGGCCAGACTGTGCTGCCACGACCAGCTGCCCCAGCAAGCTCCGTCCCGCTCACTCCAGAGGCCAGCTGGCTCAGCATGACCCGCGCCAATACTCCGGCTCCAGAATGGAGGCATGCCCTCCAGCCCACAGCGCCCCGTACCCATGCCGAAGAACCTCTCGGGGGCGGAGGCCGAGGACCTCGCGCTGTACCGGGAGAAGTTCCGGCGGCGTCTGCCAGAGTCGCTGGAGGAGTTGCACGGCCCGATCCAAGGGGTCATAGAGCTGCCTCTGCACATGGCCTGGCCGGGATGACCTCGTATGACATGAGCAAGACTCGCCAGCGCGTGGGCCTGTACCGCACTGTCCTGCACGAGGGACGGCGCGACGACCTGCCCCGCTACCTCAACCGGACCTGCTCCTCCAGTTGTGGCCGGTGCTGCGGGTCCTGGTCGGTCGCACCGTGCGCACTGTGTGGGAGGACACCTTCCCCCAGCTCGCCTCCCGCACCCTGGCAGCCGCGTGACGGACATGCCGGAGCTGCACACGCGGCTTCTGGTGCGTGGCAGGTCGAGAGGGCAGGTCGGTCACGACTCCAGTTGCAAAACGAATCGAACAGGTGACCCCGCACATGGGGTCACGGCAATTTCCCCGGCCACAGGACGGTTCCGCCTGGCCTCGATGGTGCCACCACAGGATCCTCGCTAACTGGTGGGAGGAGAAGACCGGAGACAAGGTCCACGAACTCGGCCACGCATCACCCACGAGCAGATCACCTGGTGTAACCCGTACCTACAACGGCCAGACCCGCTGGGTGGCTACGCGGCCTTCGACCTATGCCGCCAAACGGCATGCTCCAGTGCACCCTTGTCGTGCCCGAGAAGTACGGCGGCTTCCTCATACACTGCGCGCAACTGGTCGTATGGGAGATCCGGAACACCAGCATCCACGGCGAAGGCACGCAGATGTACGTCAACGGCGACGTGCGAACGGCCGACGAGATTGCCGATGTAGTCGATGCTCTTCGGCCCCACCCCCTTCACCGTGCGCAGAGCGGCGCGATTGGCCTGACGATCGAGCCACGTGTGGAGGTCCTCGCGGGTATCGACCCCGTGGGCAGCGAGGAGGTCGGTGGTGGCGTGGGCCGTCGCGACCTTCTGTGCGTGGTTGAACTTCATGGCCACGGCAAGGTCTTCCGTGACGAGCCGGAGCTGGAAGCCTCGGACTGTTCTCGCATCAGGCCAGCTCGATTGCAGATGGAGGAGCCGCGGTCGGAGAGTCCCCTCGTACCTGCACCGGGGCTGGAAGCTGACGTCGCAGATGACAGTACCCATGTGGGTCCATCCACCGGGCTGGGGAAACGGACCGCTGCCAAGCAGGTGTTGAACGTGGTCGGCGAGCCGCTGGGCACAGCTGGATGCGGGCATGGACCAATGATGGCGCTGCGGTCTGACAGTCTGGTTGGAAAGTTCAAAGACTCTCGAATGGATGGAGCGCGGGGGGGGGGAGGGTGCCGTTCCATCGGGCAGCCCCCTCCATGATGGGAAAGCTGCCTATTTCGGCTACCGAGTCTCCGTCGAGACCGGGGCGAGGCGGAATTGGCACTGGATCGTGTTGAACTCGATCACCTCGGCGACGAAGCGGAACCTGTCGCCAACTGCAACGGTGGCAGGGACCTGCTTGCCAGTCAGGTGCAGGTTGCCGGTGTTGACGTCCTCGTACTTAAAGCTCGGGCCGTCCGTCGTCTGCGGCCCCTTGTCGCCCGGGCCGAGAAGGAAGTCGTAGCGCGTCTGGTCATCCCCGTAGGACGCCATGTGCCTGATCGACCCGTCGAAGGCGACCGTCTGCCCCTCGTGCTTGTTTGCGAAGTTCACGTTCGCTTCGTCACACGGATCCGCCTTCAACAACGCCGCGAACTCTCGATTGTTCCGCGCCGTGATCACCTCAGCGGCAGTCGGCTCATCTGCGGGCGGCGTAACGGAAGGCTTCTCGCTGCTGGCCGTCGAACTGGCTGACGCGCCCTTCTCTTCATCTCCGTCGCCGAGCGCAACGCCAGTGCCGATGCTGGCGGCCAAGACCACGAGGACGGCAGCCCCCGCCCCGATCAGACGCCACGGTAGTGGCTTCTTCGGCCGGCGGAAGTTGAGGGTGGTGCGAAGTCTGCCTGGGAGCTGTTCCACGAGCTCCCATCCGTCCTTCTGCATCTTCGAGATCACCAAACCGTGGGTGCCCCGAACCGTCAGCACAGCCTTGTACTCGTACTTGATCTCATCGGCCATGCGGCTCCCCGCCCCCTGAAGCGAACTCGTCATACCAACTGGGCGCGAGCATAGATGACTTCGCGAAGAGCCCAGCGTCACGAACCGGCGACTCATCACCGGCATCCGCAGCACGCTGAACGCGTGGAATCCCGCGGTCACGCGCAGGCCATCTCTCCGAGGCGCTCCCGCAATCACGCTGCCCTCCAAGGGTTCATTGTGTGCAGACCTCCGAAATGCTCTGATACAGAACAAGTCCCAACCCGGTTGACGACCAAGACATCGCCTTCCGCCGCGATCTGAGGGCCATGCAGCGGCATCTAAGAGGTCGTTTTCTTCTGCGCTGCCTGCATATGGGGCGATTCTTGGAGTGCGGATGGTGGTGTAGGAGAGGTAGCAGGTGCCGTTGGGACATGTGGGTCGTGCGGGGTGACGGGTGGGGCAGGATGCGGCTCGTGTCTGTCTCATCCCAAGACGCGGCGTTTGCGTCGCGTGCTTCCGTCGTCATCGTTGTACGCCTGGGCGCTCTCGGTCTGCGGCGGTACGCCGGAAGCATGCCGACGCGACGCCCGTATCCGAGTGATCTGTCCGATGCCCGCTGGGAGTTGATCGAGCCGGTACTTGCCGCCTGGCGCTTCGAGCGCCACGGCAGGGCCCTCGACTTCGGCCGGCCGCCCGAGCAAGACCTGCGCGACATCATGGACGCGATCTTGTACGTGGACCGGACCGGGGTTCAGTGGCGCTACCTCCCGCATGACTTCCCGAACTGGAACACTGTCTACGGCTACTTCACGAAGTGGCAGCAGGAGGGCGTGTTCGCCCAGCTCAACGGCCTGCTTCGGCAGCTGTTGCGGCAGAAGGAAGGTCGGGACGCCGAGCCGTCGGCCTGCGTGATCGACGCACAGAGCGTCAAGACCTCCACCAGCGTTCATGCCTCGAGTCAGGGTATCGACGCGGGCAAGAAGATCGTGGGCAGGAAGCGGAACATCGTCACCGACACGATCGGGCTCCTGATAGCAGTGCTGGTCACAGCGGCGAGCGTGCAGGACTCGGTGGCCGGCACCCAGCTCCTGGACCAGGTCGCCGCCGAGCACCCCGGCATCCGCAAGGTGTGGGTCGACGGCGGATACCGCCGGCAGCTCGTCGAGCATGCCGCCACCCTCGGCATCGACATGGAGATTACCGCCCGCACTCCGGGGACCAGGGGATTCACTCCGATCCCTAAGCGGTGGGCAGTCGAGCGGACCTACGGCTGGTTGATGCTCCACCGTCGCCTGGCCCGTGACTACGAGACCCTGCCTGCCCGTTCCGAAGCCATGATCCACATTGCCATGACCGACCTCATGGCCCGCCGCCTCACCGGCGAGAACACCATCACATGGCGCGACCCGACACCCCAGACCAAAAACTTAATTCCGGGATAAAACACTGGGAGAAAACGACCTCTAAACCGGATGGAATGCCGTCCCCGGAGATCAGGGAACCCCTCCGCAGCGGCCCGTCCCGGACGCAGAGGCCGGAAGGGTCGATCCAGTCCTGTGTGATCGCTTCCTACGGCGGGATGTCGATCAGTACGCTTGTAGCAGTGATTCGTCGGTGTCCACATCACCCACGCCGTTCTTGTGCGGCGGCGTGGATGCACGCACCGAGCGAGGTCGCGCTGTCATTACGGGAGTCAGGGGGGTGCGGTGAACGGCAGAACTTTGCCGCCGCGTATCGGTCCGTACCTCGTCGAGCGGCGGCTCGGCGCGGGCGGTATGGGGGAGGTGTACCTCGCCTACTCCGTCGCGGGTGAACCGGTCGCAGTGAAGGTGATCCGGCCCGACCGCACGGATCCGCACACCCGCGCCCGCTTCGAACGCGAAGCGACGATCGCGCGCACGACCTCCGGCACGGGCCGTGTAGCCCGTTTCATCGACGCGGACCCGTTTGCCGAGGAGCCGTGGCTGGCCATGGATTACGTCCCGGGCCGGCCTCTCTCCGACCTCGTGAAGGACCAAGGACCTCTCGCCGCGCCACTCGTGGCGAGCCTGGGCGCATTATTAGCCGAGGGCCTTGCTGCCGTGCACGCCGTGGGCCTGGTCCACCGCGACCTGAAGGCGCAGAACGTCATTCTGGGCGACTTCGGCCCAGTGATCATCGACTTTGGGCTCGGCGCCTTCCTCGGAGCCTCCAAGGGCTCGCTCTCCCAGGCCGGCACTGTCATCGGTACGGTGCGCTGCATGCCACCCGAGCAAGCCTTGGGCGAGGTGGACGTGACGCAGGCCGCCGATGTGTACGGCCTGGGCACGGTGCTTCTCTACGCAGCGACCGATCACTACCCGTACGACGGCGCCCGGTGGGAGGCGGTTGCCGCGCAGGTGGTCAATCCCGAGGTCGACCCCGATCTCTCCGGGCTGCCCAAGGAACTTGCCCCCGTCGTGACGTCGATGTTGGCGCACAAAGCGGACGAACGCCCCTCTTTGGAGGAGGTGACCCGGCAGTGCGCCCATCTCATGCGTCTGCTGGGGACGAGTCCAGCCCGCGCGCGACGCGCGCTGATCCAGGAGACGACGGCGAAGGATCACCCCACGATGGTGCTTCCGCAGCCGGACGCACCGATGCTTGACCGGCTCGACTCGCTTGAGAGGCTGCTGCGCGAAGAGTTGGTGGCCGGGGAGCGAAGCACCCCTGTCCCCACCGTCGCTGGTCAGCCCGGTGCGGACACTGTGGGCGAGATCAACGTCGAGATCTCGCTATCGCCCGAGCCCTTGACCGCGCTCGGTTCCGAACCCGGGAGCGGAAGACCGGCGGAGCCCGTACCGCAGCCGGGCCGTCCCCCCGCTTCCCGCAGGGTTGCCGACGAGCTGCGCGAGCGCTACGCGAGACGACCGGCACTCGCCTGGTCGAAGCGCTGAGCCGCTGCCTTCCTCCGTCCTCCCGCCAACGAGCCGACACAGTGCGGAACTCGGGCGTCGGTATGGCCCTGGATACAGCGCACCCGGCTCACCGGGCGACCGCGCAGGCTCCCCCACAAGCACACCGGACAGCACGAGTAGACCGTTCACAGAGGAGCACCACGTGACCACGGCGATGCAGCCAGAGGTCCCTGAGCCGCGCGACTCCGATCCGGCACATCCGCCGTACCCGACCGGCGCGAAGCCGGTCTTAGCCCCCGGCGCCCAGGTGCGCATCCGCGACGAGCAGTGGCTCGTGAAGTCCATCGGGGAGTCCCGCGACGGACTGATGGTCGAGGTCAGCGGGGTTTCCCCGTTCGTCCGTGGCACGGACGCGGTGTTCTACTCCGGCCTCGACCAGATCGACGTACTCGATCCGCGCAAGACCCGGCTCGTGCCCGACGACACCTCCAAGCACGCCAAGGCCCGCCTCTACCTGGAGGCGGTCATCCGCAAGACCGCGCTGCCGCAGACCGATCACGGCATCGCGCTCGCCGACTCCTTCCTCATGGACCGGCAGGAGCATCAGCTGCGCCCCGCCGAACTGGCGCTGTCCATGCGCAACCCGCAGCCCCGGCTGCTGATAGCCGACGTCGTCGGTCTGGGTAAGACGCTGGAGATCGGCGTCACGCTCTCGGAGCTGATCCGGCGCGGGCGCGGCGAGCGCATTCTCGTGGTCACGCCCGCCCATGTGTTGGAGCAGTTCCAGCGCGAGTTGTGGACCCGCTTCGCCCTGCCGCTGGTGCGCCTGGACTCCACCGGTATCCAGCGCATCCAGCAGGAGATCCCGGCAAGCCGGAACCCGTTCGCCCACTTCAAGCGGGTCATCGTCTCCGTCGACACCCTCAAGTCGGCGACGTACGCCCACCACCTGGAGAAGATCACCTGGGACGCGGTGGTCATCGACGAGTCGCACAACCTCGTGAACAAGGGCACCCGCAACAACCGCCTCGCCCGCCGCCTCGCCGAGCAGACCGACGCACTGATCCTGGCCTCCGCCACTCCGCACAACGGCGACGCGGAGTCCTTCGCCGAGCTGATCGGGATGCTCGATCCGGCGGCGATCGCCGATCCCAAGAACTACAAGGTGGCCGCCCTCGACCACCTCTACATCCGGCGCACCAAGTCCGACCGCGAGGTGCGCAACGGCCTCAAGGACAAGCCCTGGGCCGAACGCGGCGAGTCCCTGCCGGTGCCGGCTCCGGCGACACGGAAGGAGGTCGCCGTCCTGGAGAAGCTCGCGAGCGAGTGGACCCCCGGTGAGCCGAACCGTTCGTCGGTGTGCGCCGATCCGCTGGTCGGCTACAACTTCCTCAAGGCGTTCCTCTCCTCCCACGTCGCCCTGCGCAAATCCCTCACCGCCCGCCGCGCCTACCTGGACAACCCCAGGAGCGCCATGGTGAAAGGCAAGGACGGCAAGAAGGCGGACTCTCCCGAGCGCCGCGCCGCCCTGGCGGCAGAGGGCACAGCCCTCGCGGAACTGGAGGCACTGGTCGCGGATTTCACCGATCAGGACTCCGCCAAGCTCGACGCGCTCGTCCGCACATTGAAAGACGACCTCAAGGTCGGCCCGGGCTGCGAGCGCCGCGTCGTGATCTTCTCCGAGCGGGTCCACACCTTGGACTGGCTGGCCCAGGAGGTCCCGGCCCTGCTCGGCTTCAAGAAGAAACCGGCGGCCAAGGCCGACAAGGCGCGCCCCTGGCAGGTGTACGGCGGTGTCGTCGAGGTCATGCACGGCGACACCACCAACGACCAGCAGCAGCGGGAGATCATCGACCGTTTCGGGCGGGCCGACGAGCCGGTGCGGCTGCTCTTCACCGGCGACATCGCCTCCGAGGGCGTCAACCTGCACCACCAGTGCCACGACCTCGTTCACTTTGACCTCCCCTGGTCCCTCATCCGCATCGAGCAGCGCAACGGGCGCATCGACCGGTACGGGCAGGCGGTGAGCCCCGAGTTCCGTGCGATCACCCTCACCGCCGACGTGCCCTGGCGGCGCGACGAGGAGAGCGGCAGGATGCTCACGCTCGACGACCGGCTGGTCGGCGCCCGCCTGCTGCGCCGGGAGGCCCAGGCGCACGAGATCGAGACCGGCGAGGGCAGCGCCGAGGCCGTCACCGGCCTCTACGACGACAAGAAGGAAGAGGACCGCCTCACCCGCGACCTCATCAAGGGCGGCACCGTCGAACGCTCCATCAAGCAGTCCCAGCAGGAGTCCGGCGGGGTCCTCGCCGACCTCCTCGCCGGCGCGAATGCCCGGCTCGCCGACCCGACAGCCACTCCGGCCACCCTCGGCACAGCCTCGGTGCCCGAGGCGGACGTGCCCCACGTGTTCGCCGACACCAAGGCGTACTTCCACGCCGCGATGGACCTCATCTACCCGCAGGCCGAGCGCGAGGCTCTCGACTGGAAGCCCGAAACGGCCCACGGGCGCATCGAGTTCACTCCGCCCGGCGACCTGCAGTACCGCTTCCGGGAGCTTCCGAAGTCGTACCTGGAGCAGGAGAAGATCCTCACCACCCCCAAGTACGACGGCACACTGCGCATCACCTTCGACAAGCGGTACGCCGCCGACCGCCTGGACGCCGCCCGCAACGCCAAGCAGGGCAAGGGCGACCAGCCCACCTCCCAGTGGCCCAACGTCTCCTACGTCTCCGACATCCACCCCGTGCTCGACTGGGTGACGGACAAGGTCCTCGCCAAGCTCCGGTACGACGAGGCGTTCGTCCTCGCCCACCGGCCCGACGCTCTCAAAGCCAAACGGATCGACGCCGCCCTGCCCGAGGCTCTGACCGGCCCGGTCTACCTCCTCCAAGGCGTCTACTCCAACGCGGCGGGAAGGCCGACGGTCGTGGAGTGGATGGCCGTCACCGGTCTCACCGAGGCCGCTCCTCGCGTATGGCGCATGGACTCGGCGTTCCTCGCCGCCTGCGGTGTGGGCCCCGGCATGCCCGGCCGCGGCCGGCCTGTCGACCCCGACCTCCTCCAGGCACTCGTCCCCGCGGCCGTCGACGCGGCCGAGACCCACCTGCGCGAGCGCCGTGCCGACTACGACAAGCAGGTCGACTCCTACCTGGCCCCGTACGAGGACCGGGTACAGGTCTGGGAGCAGGGCGCCCTGATCGCCGTGGGCAATCAGCAGCAACGCCGCAAGCAGGTGTACGACACCGCCGCCCGCCGCCGCGACCTCGTACGCCGCCTGCGGACCGACGGCGACCCGATGCTGCGGGTCCTCTGTGTCCTCGAACCCCTGCACACCACCACCGTGTCCGCCGCGCACACCGAGGAGTCCGCACGATGAGCTACACCTACGACTCCTTCGCCAACCGCGGCGAGTACCTCTCCGCCCACTACTTCAGCGAGGAGCTGGAGAACACCCTCAAAAAGAGCAAGGCAGGCGACGAGGGTCTGTTCACCCTGTGGACCGGCCGTGAGACCGACCCGCACGACCCGCAGGCCACCCCGCGCGAACTACTCCCCCGGCTCCGCGGTGAGTACCTGTCCACCGTGCGCCCCTTCCTGGCCTCCCGCACCCAGCAGGAAGAACCCGGCAGCACCTACGACGACCCAACGGGCGAGTGGGCCGAGCACCTCACCACCTGGCACGCCACCGTTCTCAAGGCCCTCGGCTACGGCGGTGACCGGCCCGAACCGCTCACCGTGCACAATGCGGGCAGGGAGTACGCACTCCAGGCCGCCTGGCACGGTGACGGCATCCTCGCCGTCGACTGCGGCTGGACCGCCAAACTCGACGACGCCCTCGACCCCGACAAGGCCGGACGGCTCCTCCACCCCCTCAAGACCGCCGACGGCCTCCTCGAAGTCGGCGAGAAGCTGGCGGGCTGGCTCTTCCAGAGCGAACTGCATGCGCCCGGCGGCGACGCACCCCGCTTCGTCCTGCTGCTCTGCGGCGGCGTGCTCGTCCTCGCCGACCGAGGCGCCTGGGCCGAAGGCCGCTATCTCGCCGCCAGTCTGGACGCGGCCCTCACCCGCAACGACACAGCGAAGGCCGGCGAACTCGCTCTCCTCGCCGCCCTCTTCTCCCACGACATGCTCGCGCCCCGGCTCGACGGCAAGGGCCGCCGCATCGACGACCTCCTGAAGGCGTCCCGTGACAACGCCGTTGGCGTCAACTCCGAGCTGCGCAAGGGGCTCCAGCAATCCGTCGAGATCATCGCGAACGAAGTGCTCGCCCAGTTACGCAAAGCGGAGGTCGAGCCACGGGAGATCGAGGACCTGAAGAAGGGCCCGTTCGCCAAGCAGCTCACCCGCGAATCCCTGCGCTACCTCTACCGCATCCTCTTCCTCCTGTACGCCGAGGCCCGCCCCGAGCTGGGCATCCTGCCCGCCGACGACTCCACGTACGAGGCCGGGTACTCGATCACCCGGCTCCGCGAACTGGTGGCACGCGAGCGAAAGCTGGTAGACGAGGACAGCCGAGGCGGCTTCCACCTGTACGCCTCCCTCGACGTGCTCTTCAACAAGGTCAACTACGGCCATCGCCCGCGCGGCACCGAGGCGGACGACGACAAGCCCGACGAGGAACGCAGTGAACTGCGCGGCCTGCGCTTCGAGCCACTGCGCAGCGAGCTGTTCGACCCGAAGGCGATCACCCTCATCGGCCGCCGCGTCCTCGACCCCCGATGGGACGAGGACGGGAACGAGCCGCCACACTGGCTGGACCTGCGACTGCGCAACGAGGCGTTGCACCAGGTGCTGCGCCTGCTGACCATGAAGGAGGCCGGTCAGATGGGCAGACAGGGCGGCTTCATCTCCTACCGCAACCTCGGCATCAACCAGCTCGGCGCTGTCTATGAGGGCCTGATGTCCTACACCGGCATCATCGCCGACAAGGAGCTCGCCGAGATCGCCAAGCCGGGCGAGAAGCGGGGCGGCAAGCAGTACGGCGATCCGGAGAAGGGCTCGTGGCTGGTTCCCGCAGACCGGCTGAGCGACTACCCGGAGAACACGTGGGTCGTCTACTCCGCCCAGGACGCCGAACAGCACGGCCTTCGCGGGCCGAAGAAGTATGAGGTGGGCGAGTACGTCTACCGGCTGGCCGGACGCGACCGCGAGACGTCCGCCTCGTACTACACGCCGGAGTCGTTGACGAAGGTCACCGTCGAACTGGCTCTCAAGCACCGGCTCACGGACGAGACGCGGGCGAGCGACCTCCTGAAGTACACGATCTGCGAGCCCGCGCTCGGCTCGGGCGCGTTCCTCAACGAGGCGATCAACCAGGTCGCCGACGAGTACCTCAAGCGGCGACAGGAGGAGCTCGGCGTCAGCCTGGACACGTCGAAGGCGCTGGACGCGAAGCAGAAGGTCAAGGCGTACATCGCGCTGCACAACGCGTACGGCATCGACCTGAACGCGACGGGCGTTGAGCTCGCCGAGGTGTCGCTGTGGCTGAACACCATGCACCCCGGAATGCGCGCACCATGGTTCGGACTGCACCTGCGGCGCGGCAACTCGCTGATCGGGGCGCGGCGTTGGGTGTACGAGGCGGACCGCATCAAGAAGGAGCGGACCGTCGGCGGTACGACGCCCGTCAAGCTGCCGTTCCGCGACACGGAGGGCGACGGCGCGGAGCAGGCGCTGCCCGAGGGGGCGGTGCACCAGTTCCTGCTGCCCACGCCGGGGTGGGGCGCGGTCGCCTTGGTCAAACCAGCAAATCCTGCGGGCAAGCTCATCGGGGAGTTGGTCAAGCCGGAACTCGACCGACTTACCGAGTGGCGAAAAGCAATGGGCGCCAAACCGAAGACGACGGGCGGCAAGGGTAGCCAGCTCGCGCGGCTACAGGAGGCGGCCAAGCGGGTGGAGTTCCTGTGGCAGCTCGTCGCCAAGCGGATGGAGCTGAGCGAGCGCGAGATTGCCCGCACTATCGACGTGTGGGGGGCTGGGCAGGAGGAGGATGCGGAGGAGTACGCGTTCCTACGCCGTGACAAGAGGAACGCGGACGGGGACTCCTTGCCGCTGACCAAGGAGCAGGTCTTCCAGGACTTGTTCGAGGCAGAAGGTTCTCCGTACTGGCGTCTCAAGCAGGTCATGGATGCGTGGTGTGCTCTGTGTTTCTGGCCGCTGGACCGGGTGGAGCTGCTGGATGGGACGGACGCGGAGTACGAGACGCCGCCGGTGGTGACGGTCGATGCGCTGTTGTCGTCGGGGGTGCCGCAGGTGGGCGAAGTGGAACCTGCGCCTGAACCTCAGTACGTCGAGAGTGGGTTGCTATTCGCGCTGAACGGGGACCAGTTGGCCTTCGGAGAATGCGCGGACGAGAGTGAACTGGTCGAGAAGAAGCGGGTTAAGAGGCGTCGCGAGCCGTCGGCGCCAAAGAAGGGCGGCGGGACGGCGCAGCGCCGCCCTGTCATCGCTCTGAAGGACCTGGACGACTGGCTTGCCTTCCTGGAATCCATGGTTGGTACGGGGTCGGTCCCGGAGGAAACGTTCGCCACGTCCGTTGACTCCCTGGAGGAGCTGAAGGTCCTCGAAGGGGCCATCCAGGGCGAGATGGGCATGGACGATGCTCGAAAGGCCGTGGAGTCGCGGTATCCGTGGATGCGGGTGGTGCGGGATATTGCGAAGGAACAGGGGTTCCTGCACTGGGAGCTGGACTTTGCGGGTGTATTCGCGAGTGAGGCGGGAGGTTTCGACCTCCAGGTCGGCAACCCGCCTTGGGTGGAGATCAAGTTCAACCGTACAGCCAGTTTCTCCGAGTTCGAACCCGATCTGACGCTGCAGGAGAGCCTTACCAAGGAGCGCGAGGCAGAGTTGCGCGATCGTGTCTTGCAGGTGCCCGAGTGGCGCATCCGGGTACTCCGAGACGCGGCCACGGACACGGCACTGGCGAGCTTCTACTCCAGCGCGGTGGTGTACCCGATCCTCGCGGGGACACCGGCGCACCTGCACCCGCGCTTCATGAGCCAATGCTGGGACCATGCGGCCGCGACGGGGGCCATCGGGCTCGTACACCCCGATGGTCACCTGAAAGGGAAGCAGAACCGGCGCATCCGTGCGGAAGCGTATCGCCGGATGCGTGTGCACGGAGCCTTTGTGAATGCCTCGAATTGGGCCTTCCCGCGACCTGTTGGAGACAAGAAGGACTTTGCAGCCAACATCTACGGCCCTCGTCAAGAGGTCAACTTCAAGCACCTAAGCTTCCTCTACAGAGCCGATGTGCTCACAGATTCCCTGCGGCACGATGGATCTGGTCCGGAACCGGGTCTAAGGTTCGACGGGCAGTACGACACCCGGCCGCACCAGGCACGGATCATCAACGTGAAAGCAGAGACTCTCGCCCTGTGGAGTGAGCAGCAAGGCGGCGAGTTTCCGGCAGCGGAGGCGGAGATGATGTATCCGCTGACGCAGAGTGAGCAGAATGCGGTCGCTCTGATGGCGAAGTATCCCATCCGGCTCTCCCGCAACGAGATCAGCATGAGCCGTGGCTACGACGAAGAGCGCGACCGTACTGCGGGATATATCAACTACCGAAGCCAGCGTCCGGCTTCCTGGGATGAAGTGATCCTGCACGGCCCGCACATCGGTCCTGGAACACCCTTTTGCAAGGAAGACCCCGAACTTAAATCAGAGGGAGCGCGGATCGACCTGACCACAATCCCAGCCGACTTCATTCCCGCCACCAAGATGGCCAGGTCATGCGATCGGGCCGGGTTCGAGTCCATGGCTATGGTGTGGAAGGACTGGCAGGGGCAGCCACATGCCCGCCACTACCGTTTGGCCTTCCGGCGCCGGAACGACGGGAAGACGGAGAGGGTTCTGCAAGCCGGGATCATTCCTCCAGGTCCCACCCATGTTCACGGTGTCCACAGCCTTGCCTTTCGAAATCGCCAGCATCTGCTGCTGGTCTCCGGTTTCTGGTCGGCGATTCCGCTGGACTACATGCTGCGTGCCTTCGGAATGAAGGACCTCTACGAGGCCGGTGCCCAGCGTCTTCCCGCTCCGTCTCCGGACCACCCGCTGGCGAGGGCCCTAGCCATCAGGTCGGCCCGCCTGAACTGTCTCTCAAGTGCCTACGCTGACCTGTGGGAGTCGGAGTTCCGTTTCTCATGGCTCTGCGAGAAGTGGGCAATTTCGTGGACGGGGCTGCGCCCACTGAATGCGATGGAGCCCCGCTGGTCTTGGAGCACGCCACTCCGCACGGAGTTCGAACGCCGCGCCGCGCTCGTTGAGCTCGACGCGCTGGCCGCTGTGTGGATGGGGCTTCCCGCAGACGCACTGATCGCGGCGTACCAAGCACGCTTGGACGTGCTGTCTGGCCGTGAAGAGCAGATGTACTTCGACGCGCACGGGCGGCAACTTGCCTCAGACAGGTGGGTTTTCGGCACCGAGCAGACCGGCGAGCATTGGAAAGCCCTAGTGGAGCATCTAGCCGCACCCGAGGCCAGTCCTGTCCCCGACGGCTACACCGCCCCCTTCTACAAGGCCGACCGAGTACGCGAAATGCGCCAAGCCCACATCTACTTCCAGAAGCGCCTCGATGAAGCTGTGAGCAAGGGGCTCTGGGACCCGGAGAAGATGGAGGTCCCGACCCCGTGAGGCCCACCCTCGAAGCACAGGGACTCAAAGAGAGCCTGCTCCAGTACCTGTCCACGACGTATGGCCTCGCGGACGAGGGTGCCCGAAAGGCCCTGCACGCCTTCCTCGGAAACGAGACAACGGGCATGTTCCGCGGCCCGTACCTCCGCCTGCGTACCCCCTTCACCCCGGCCAACGACGGCTGGCAGCAGCACCTGGACTGGGTCCGCACCGACGGCTGGACACCGTACGCCCACCAGGCCCGCGCCTTCGCTCGCCTCACTTCCAAGGACGGCCACACCCCCCAGCCCACCCTCGTCACCACAGGCACCGGCTCCGGCAAGACCGAGTCGTTCCTCTACCCCGTACTCGATCACTGCGCCCGCGAACGCGCGGCCGGGAACAATGGGGTCAAGGCGGTCTTCCTCTACCCGATGAACGCCCTGGCCACCGACCAGGCGGCACGAATCAACCAACTACTAACCGATTACGACGAGTTAAGCGGCGTACGCGCCGGCCTGTACATCGGGGAGAAGGCGGCGACGCACTACGACCGGGTCTACACCCGCCGCCAGGACATGCAGCTGTCCCCGCCGGACATCCTGATCACCAACTACAAGATGCTCGACCTGCTTCTGCAGCGGGCTGCCGACGCGCCGCTGTGGGACGGCAGCGACATCCGATACGTCGTCGTCGACGAGTTCCACACCTACGACGGCGCGCAGGGCACCGACGTGGCCATGCTGCTGCGCCGCCTCGCCATCGCCGTCGACGCCAACCGGCCCGGCAAGCCGCTCGGCTCGATCACCCCCGTCGCCACCTCCGCGACCCTCGCCTCCGGTACCGATGAGGACGGGGTTCGCCAACTCCTCTCCGTGGCCACCAACGTCTTCGGCGCCGAGTTCACCGCGGACGCGATCGTCGGCGAAGACCGGCTGACGGTCGACGAGTTCATCCTCGGCAATGACGAGTCGATTCCGGACGCGAGATTCCTCCCCGGCCAGGCCACTTCCCCCGAGACACTGACCGCCTTACCCGACCCGGCCGCCGGCCCCTCGGCGCTCGCGGACCTCGCCGAGGCCGTCACCGGAAGCCGCACCACCGATCCGGTCGTCCTCGGTGCCGCGCTGCAGCGCAACCGGCTCACGTACGCCGTTCTGAACGCCTTCGACGGCACGGTGCGCACATACGACGAAGTGCTCGACGTGATGCGTCGCAGTGGGGCGAGGAGCTGGGACGAGGCGATAACGACACGGCCGCAGGTCGCCGCGGTGGCACTCACCCGCTTCGTCGCCCTGCTGGCCGTGGCGCGGGCACCGGAGGCGCCGGCCGGGATGAGCCGTCCGCTCGTCCAGATCGAGGTGCACCAGTGGGCGCGGTCCGTGACACGCATGCTGCGTGGCGTACTGCCGTGGCCGAAGGCCGAGTTCGCATGGGACACGACCGGGGCGCAGAGCCAGTCGCGCGCAACACCGAACACCACCACCTCACGCGACACCAAGATCTTCCTGCCCGCGGTGTACTGCCGTGAGTGCGGGCGCTCCGGCTGGTCGGTCCTCGCCCCCGAGTCGGACCTGGAGGAGTTGAGCTTCGAGCCCCACAAGATCCGTCGGGCCACCGTCACCGCCGACAAGGCCAAGGTGCGCACCCTGGTGGCGGCCACCGACAACGAGGCCCGCGAGGGCAATGGCCGCACCACCATGGACCGCGCCGCGCAGAAGTCGCTCACCACCGGCGGCGCGGGCGTGCTCATGATGCTCGACGGTCTCTCCCGTCGCCTGCGCCTGCCCGACCCGCAGAGCGACTACGACAACGAGGGCGACCCTCAGCCGGCGGAGCCGGATTCGGTCTTCGTCCTCGTCCAGCTCGGCGACACCGCGGAGCGAGCCGCCAAGGACGACTGGTGCCCGGCCTGCGGTACGCACAACGCGATCCGCTTCGTCGGTACGGGCGCCGCCGCGCTCGCCGCCGCGTCCGTCACCCAGCTCTTCACCGGCGGGGAGATGGACAAGGAGCAGCGTGAGACGAAGACGCTGATGTTCAACGACTCGGTGCAGGATGCCGCCCACCGGGCCGGGTTCGTCGCCTCCCGCTCATACACCTTCTCCCTGCGGGCGCTGTTCACCAAGCACCTGAGCGAGCAGCGGCCCAGTGCGCTCAACGACCTCGTCGCCGACGTCGTCGCGGCCACCACCGACCGTGAGACGCTGGCCGCCGTCGTCCCGCCGGACCTGCACGACGACACGGGCGTGGCGCGTCTGCTGTCGGGCACGGGGCGGGGCGGGGACAGGAAGACGTGGGACCTGATCGGTGAACGGTTCGCGTTCGAGGCGGTCATGGAGTTCGGCCACCGCTCGCGCAACGGCCGTACCCTCGAACTGACCCGTACCGCTGCCGCCTGGGTGGACATCCCCGACATACGGGTGGCCGTGGCAATCGCACGTGCCGCTCACGAGGAATCCACCGATCACGGGCTGGCGCTCACCGCACACGACGACGGACGCTATCTGGCGTTCTTGCGCGGGCTGCTGGAGCGGCTGCGTACGCGGGGCGCGGTCGGGCACCGGTGGCTGGAGAAGTTCCTCGACGAGGCGGGCACCAGCCGTTACTTCATCTGGGGTGGCCGCCCGCGCGGCATGAAGGCCTTCCCGAAGGGCGTCTCCGCACCGACGTTCCTGCTCGCGCGGCCCAAGCAGGGCAGCGAGTTCGACTTCGCCGCCGGGCGTCTGTCCTGGTACCAGACCTGGGCGCAGCGCTGCCTCGACATGACCCGCGAGCAGGCCGACGAGTTCTGGGTGCGGCTGCTGCCCCGGCTCACGGACGCCGGTCTGCTCTCGGCCCGCACCCCGGGCGACACGGCCGCCCGGTTCTACGGTCTCCAACCAGGCGCCGTTCAGCTTCAGTTGCTGACTGACGGCCAGGTCAATGAGTCGTATGTGCGCTGCCCGAAGTGCTTCTGGGAGCAGACGGTCCACCCCTCACTACTGGCTCAGTATCACGGGCAGCCCTGCCAGGCGTACCGCTGCACGACCGGACGACTGATCGCGGGTGACCGATGGCTGGAGACCGTGGACCGGCACGACCGGGACCGCGACTACCGCGACGACTACTACCGAAGCCTGTACCGGCGAGCCGGCACCTACCAGGTCATCACCGCCGAGCACACCGGTCTGCTCTCGCGCGGCAAGCGCGAACGCGTCGAGGACGCCTTCCGCAGCGGCCAAGGGTTCAACGACCCCAATGTGCTGTCCTGCACGCCCACGCTGGAGATGGGCATCGACATCGGCGAGCTGTCCGCCGTCGTCCTCGGCGCTCTGCCACGCCGGCCCGCCAACTATGCGCAGCAGGCCGGGCGAGCCGGGCGCCGTACCGGAAACGCCTTCCTGCTGACCATCCCCGACCGCTCCCGCCGTGACCTGTACTTCCTCGACCGGCCACGGGACATGATCGACGGGCGGATCGTGCCGCCGGGCTCGTATCTGTCGGCCATCGAGATTCTGCGGCGCCAGTACACCGCGCACCTCCTCGACCTCGCGGCGCGCGGCCGGCTGCTGCGCGAGGACGGCAAGCCACTGGCTGCCGTGTCGCGCAGGGTCGACGAGCTCTTCGGCCCTTCCGGCTACCTCGCCGACCTCACCGACGCCGCCCTCGCCCGCGGCGAGGAACTCGTCGCGGGCTTCCTCGCACTCTTCCCCACCGGCGTGAGCGACGCCGCCCGGGATGAGCTGACGAAGTACGCGGTCCGCGGCATCCGCAGCGCCATCGAGAAGGCCGAGCGGGAGTGGGAACGGGAGAATCAGAAGCTGCGCACCCGTATCCGTACGATCCGCTCCGCGATCGACGAGCTCAAGGAAGGTGACGACGAACAGGCGTGCACGAAGGCAGAGTTGGAGGCCGAACTGCGTGCCGTCGCCAAGCAGGGCGCCACGCGCCAGCGCCAGCCCGCCCAGACCTTGCTGTGCGACCTCGGCCTGCTGCCCAACTACGCCCTCATCGACGCCGCGACCACCCTCGACGCCACCGTCTTCTGGCCCGAGGGCACCACACCCGAGGGGCGGGTCCGTTACACGTCGAAGTCGTTCTTCTACGGGCGGCCACGCGGCTTCGCCCTGTCCGAGCTCGCCCCCGGCAACACCTTCTACGCCGAGGGCTACAAGCACCGGATCACCGGCATCGACATCGTCACCGGCCGGGACCAGGACTGGCGCCAATGGCGCTTCTGCCCCTCGTGCGGTTACGTCCGCACCGAGAACGCCGAGACGGACGTCACGCCCTGCCCGCGGTGCGGGGATGCGGGGATCGCCGACTCCGGCAGTCTGTGGCAGATCGTCCAGCCCAGTGTCGTCACGGCCCGCGACAAGCGGGAGGATGCCAGGATCGGCGACGAGAGCGACGACCGCGACCGGCGCTTCTACACGGTCATCGACATGGTCGACATCGACCCCAAGGACTTCGCGGTGGGCAAGTCCTGGCGGCACACCAAGGAGATCTTCGGCGTCGACTACACCCGCCGCGCCGTCATCCGCCGCGTCAACGCCGGGCCGCTGAGCATCGGCGCCCAGGACAACGACCAGCTCGCAGGGAAGCCTGTGCGCATCGCCCCTTTCCACGTGTGCACTGCGTGCGGAGCCGCGAGCGCCGACGGCCGGCCCGTCTTCGACGACGACCAGGACGCCGTCGACAACTCCGCCAACCGCCAGCGCGAACTCAAGCACCACACCCCCTGGTGTCCACTACGGCGTGGCAAGAAGGGTGTGGATCAGGAACCGGTCCTGCTCGCCCACGAATTGGAGACCGAAGCACTGCGGGTCCTGCTGCCCGCCGCGACCGTCCTCGTCGAGGAGAAGGTCCACTCCTTCCAGGCAGCCCTGCGCCTGGGCGTGGACGGCGCCTTCGGCGGCGACCCACAGCACCTCGCCAGCACCCTCGCCACCATGCCGGACCGCGACACCGCGGAGAGACGGCATTTCCTGGTCCTGTACGACCGCCTCCCGCACGGCACCGGCTACCTCGACCGCCTGACCGACCCCCTGAACTTCCGGCAGGTGCTGGAGGGTGCGCGCCAGCTGCTCGTGGGGTGCCCTTGCAACGGGGAGGGCCGACAGGCCTGCCACCGCTGTCTGTACCTGTACGCCGACGAACAGCACATCGAGCGCGTCTCCCGCCAGGCCGCCCTGGAGATCCTCGACGAACTCCTGGGTACCGACACCGACGCCTGGGACACCAAGGCGGTCGGTAACACTGACCAGATCGGTCTTGACGGACAGGTCGAGTCCGACCTGGAGGCACGCTTCCTCAAGGCCCTGCGCGGGTGGGCCGGACGGCGCGCCGACGCCGTGCTGGAAGAGAGCGGTGACAACAGCGCCTATCTGCGGCTCGACGAGGTCGGCACCGTGCACGGCTGGCGTCTGACCGCTCAGCGCAACGAGGGTTTCACCCGTACCGACTTCACCTTCGAGCGCATCGACGGCCCCAAGCGGAAGATCACCGTCTACCTCGACGGACACCGCTTCCACGCCACCCGGCGTCACAACCGGCTCGCCGGTGACGCCGACAAGCGCAACCGGCTCCGGGCCGAGGGCCGCGTCGTCTTCCAGCTCACCTGGGACGACCTCGACGCCTTCGAGCGGCAGACGAACACGGCGGAGTCCTCTGCGGGGCGAGAGGCAGTCGAAGCGGTGTGGCCGCCGTATCCGCGCAGCGCCCAGGACGTCGCCAAGCGGCTCTACGCCGAACGCGGTAGCGACGACCTCACCGACACCGCCTTCACCGACCCCATGACCATGCTCCTCGCCTACCTGCGCAGTCCGGACGACGCGGCCTGGGGACGACGGGCATCGGCGGTGGTCGGCGGGCTCCTCGGGACCGGCAAGGAGATCCTCGTCGGCAACGGCGCCCCCGAGCAGACCCGCCAGACGCTCGACCGTCTCCTCGACGCCTGGGGCCGCACCGACGGCATGGACACGGCGCCCGTTCAGGGCACTGGCACGCTCAACCTGTTCCAAACGTGCGACGAGTCCCATCTGCCCGTCGCCTTCCTCGTCGACGGGGCCACCGGCCGCTGGTCCGCCCTGGCCTGCCTCGACGACACCGCACCCGACCAGCTCGGCACGCCCGAACACAAGGCGCGCTGGCGCTCCTGGCTCCAGTGGGCCAACATTCTTCAGTTCCTCGCCCGCGACGACGGCGACGGTGTCCAACTGACGACCACCACCGCGGGCCGCTTCGACACCGCGATCCTCAAGGCCTTCGGCGGCCTCGGCGAACTCGAATCCCTCGTCGTGCGGTACGGCACCGGCGTACCCGCGACGCAACCCGAGCCCGCGGAGGCATCTCCCGAGACTCCTCTCGAAGCGGCGGTCCGGGATCTGCTGTGGGACAGGGAGATCCTCGAATACCTCGACGAGGACGAACCCGACGCCCCCCTCACCCGCCTCGCCCACATCCTGGCCGACGGCGGCAAGAAGGCCCCCGCCTACGGATACGAGCTCGGCGAACGCGGCTGGCTCGCCGACTTCGCCTGGGACCACGGCGAACAGCGGCTCGCCGTCATGGCCGAACCGTACGACCAGGCGAACGAGGAGAGCGACAAGACCTGGAGTGCCTACCGCGACGCCGGGTTCACCATCCGCTCGGCCGGCGACTGGCTCACCGGCCTCGACGCTCTGCTGACCATGCTCCCCGACGCCACCGCCCGTCCCGACTCCGAAGAACAGAGTGCCGCACGATGACCGCACGCCTGAGCCTCTACCAGAAGGCCGAGAACGAGCTCTACAAGATGGACTCGTCGGTCAAGACGAAGTTCTACGACTTCTGCCACCAGTTCCGTCTCGACCCGGATCACCCCAGCCTCGACCTCAAGCCTCTCAAGGGCGACGGCCGGATCTTCCGCGCCAAGATCGACCGTTCGTACCGGGCGCTCCTCGCCCGGGCGGGTGTCGGTGCCGATGGCATCCAGCAGTGGCTGATCGTCGCCGTCCGCCACCGCAAGGACGTCTACGACCAGCTCAGCGTCGCCGTCAACCGGGTGACCGGCGAGATCGAGTTCGTCGACCTCGGCGTCGTCGGACAGAGTGTCCTTCAGCGCGCGGGACTCCAGCTCACTCCTGCCACGGACGATCACGACGCACCGATCCCGGACGAGCAGGCCGTACCGGCCGAGCCCACGCCCGCGCCCGTCGTGACGGAGCAACCGGCCGCCCTCGCCGAACCATTCCTCACCGGCTGCGCCCCTGAGGACCTGCGCCGTCTCGGTGTCGCCGATGCCCTGATCGACGTCGTCCTCACGGTCACGACCGAAGAGGAACTCGACCAGCTCATCGTCGGCGCCCCGCGGCTGACCGCCGAGGTCCTCACCGGCCTCGGCTCCGGCATGTCCGTCGACGAGGTCGAGCGCGAGATCACCCAGCCCGCCTCCGCCGAACTCGAACCGGGCTTCGAGAACGACATGGCGGCGGCTCTCACCCGTACCGCGGTCACCACGGTCGACGACGACATCCGCAACGTCCTGGCCGAGGGCGACTTCCGCGCCTGGAAGGTCTACCTCCACCCCACCCAGCGCAAGACCGTCGAACGGAACTACAGCGGCCCCGCCCGGGTCAGCGGTGGCCCCGGCACCGGCAAGACCATCGTCGCCCTGCACCGCGTCGCCCGCCTCGCCGGCGCCCTACCGCCCGGTCACGGCAAGCCGATCCTGCTGACCACGTACACCAAGAACCTCACCGCCGACCTGCGCTCCCGGCTCACCTCGCTCATGGATCCGGCGCTGCTCGGCCGCATCGACATCAAGCACATCGACCAGCTCGCCCAGAACGTCCTGAACGAGAACACCGCGCCCGGCGCGCAGCGCGGCCTGATCACCGACGACCGGGCACTGGACGTGCTGCGCGAGGTCCTCTTCGAGCACGACGAGCAGCGCTGGGAAGCCGAGTTCCTCTTCGACGAATGGGAGCAGATCGTCCTCGGACAGTCCCTCGCCACCCGCCAGGACTACTTCAAGGCCCGCCGTGCCGGTATGGGCCGTGCCCTCAACCGCCCCGAACGCGCCGCCATCTGGAAGCTGCTCGACCAGTTCACCCTGCGCCTGGGCGGCATGGGCCGCGAGACCTGGGCGCAGGCCGCCGAAAGCGCGGCGCGCTACGAGATGGAGCGCGCGCGCAAAATCCATAATCGGGCCGAACACAAGGCTGAGATCGGCGGCGGCGACCTGGCTCACCTCGACGACAACAGCTCCGCGATGCGCTACCTGCGCCACCGCTACCGCAATATCGTCGTCGACGAGGCCCAGGATCTCAGCCCCGCCCACTGGAAGATGCTGCGCGCCATGGTCGCGTCCGGCCCGGACGACCTGTTCATCGCCAGTGACACCCACCAGCGGATCTACGACCGGCAGGTCACCCTCTCCACCGTCGGCGTCAACATCCGCGGGAGGTCCTCAAAGCTGACGCTCAGCTACCGCACCACACAGGAGATCCTCGACCAGGCCGCCAGGGTCGTCCGCGGGGCCACCTATGACGACCTCGACGACGGCACCGACACCCTCGACGGCTACCACTCCCTGCTGCACGGCCCGGCGCCGGAGTACGTCGCCTGTGCCGACTGGACCGACGAGATCACTCAGCTCGCCGAGGCCCTCAAGCAGTGGCGCGAGGACATCGCCCAGCCCGTCGAGGACGGCACCGTTCGCGACCCGAGCGGCACCATGGCCGTATGCGTCACCGACGGAGAGATGGCCGGCCGTGTCGCCACCGACCTGGAGATGAAACATGGCATCACCACGGCGACCCTCACCAAGGACGGCCCGCAGGGGGGCGGAGAGGTCCACATCGGCACGATGCACCGCTTCAAGGGCCTCGAATACCAGAAGCTTGCGGTCGTCGGCGCGAGCGACGGCGTCCTTCCACGCACCGCCCTCATCGAAAAGTACGCGACGATCGACCCCAAGCGCTACGAACGCGAACTCAAGAAGAGCCGCAATCAGCTCTTTGTCGCCGCGACGCGAGCCCGCGACGCGCTGCGAATTTCCTGGCACGGCAGGCCCAGCCCATTCCTGCCCCTGTAGGCCGGATCGATTCGCCAGAGAAGGGGGGCGCCGAGGCGCACCTGATCTCATGCCACCGGGCACGTGACGTGGTGGAGCGGTGGGAGCAGGGCGAGGCCAGGCCGCTCGCTCCCACCTCCGACACCGCCCGTACGGCCGCCGCGCACGCCCGCCGCGCCTACGACTTTCAACGCCTGCCGCCTGCCACAAGAGGCTCACGGCAACGAGTGTCACGCAGTGTGACCACCTGCCGAGGGTCACGCCCCCCGAGCGCCTCGCCGTGGAGACCGAAGACCGGGACCGGAAGCAAGAACTCCTCCAGGCCGAACGGCGGCGCCGATGGTACGAGGCGATCTCGCAGGCTCGCCAGCAACAGATCGAGCAGCACCGCGGGAAGTTCCTCATTGAGCAGATCGGGGCCTAGCGACATGCCGCCGAGATCCGCGCCTTCTGCCAAGCCGCGCGCGGCCGAACCGAAGGCAGCCTGTTGCCGAGGAGGCTGAGTGGCTCGATTGGGCCGAGGCGTATGGGGCACAACTCGACCCGCTGCATAGCCGACTGAGTCCTCTGCCGGATCCCCCGGCCAGGCGGAAGGTGTTACGTGAGATGTCGAAGGCCGATGCCTATGCCTACCCGAGACCGTTCGACGCCGACGGCCGCTGGACACTTTACGCGGGTCCAGCCGGCCGACGAGCCCCAATGAAGCCGGGGCATCCCCCCACACACGAATGCTTCGCCTGAGCTTGTTCCGCTTTGACGGACACCATCGGTGTGGTGGTCAGGCTGCGAGTGCGGTCTCGTATTCGGCGGGACTGCGGTAGCCGAGGCTGCTGTGTAGTCGGTGCAAGTTGTACCAGCCCTCGATGAAGTCGAAGATCGCAGTGCGGGCGGTGGCCCGGCTGGGCCAGGAACCCGTGTCGAGCAACTCCCGCTTGATGGTGGCGAAGAACGACTCGGCGAGCGCGTTGTCCCAGCACTGCCCGGTGCGGCCGACGGACAGGCGGACGCCGAACTCCGTTGCCAGGGTGGCGAATTGCTGACTCGTGTACTGACATCCACGATCCGAGTGGAAGATCACTGGCCGGGTGGGACGACGCTGGCGGCAGGCGGATGTGAGAGCGTCCGCGACCAGTTCGGTCCGCAGGTGGTCGGCGGTGGACCAGCCGACGACGCGGCGGGAGGCGATGTCGATGACGGTGGCCAGATAGAGCCAGCCCTCCTCGGTGGCAACGTAGGTGATGTCACCGCACCAGCGTGTGTCGACGCCGTCCGGGTCGGGGGCGAAGTCCCGGACGACGAGGTCGGGCCGGGACGTGGCCCGCGGGTCGGGGATCGTCGTCAGCTGCCGTCGTCTGCGGTGCCGGCCCTGCAGCCCGGCGTTGCGCATCAGTCTGGCGATGCGGCGTCGGCCGCAGTCCTCGCCCTGTCGTTGCAGGGCGGCGTGGACTCGCGGGGCTCCGTAGGTCCCGCGGGACCGCTCGTGAACTTCGGCGATCTTCTCGGTCAGCTCGGCATCGCGGACCGCCCGCGGACCGGTCCTGCCACTGCGGCGGGCGTAGAAGGCGGCTCGGGAGACCTGCAGCAGTTCACACGCGCGCTTGACGTTGTGACCGTCTCGCTTCTCCGCCTCGATGAACGGGTGCACCGTCACCGGGTCTCCTTCGCGAAGAAAGCCGTCGCCCGCTTGAGGACCTCCACGTCCTCCCGCAACCGGCGGTTCTCCCGCCGCAGCGCGGCCAACTCCTCACGTTCGCTGCTGGTCAGCCCATCGCGCTCGCCCGCGTCGACCTCGGCCTGGCTGACCCACAGCCGCACCGCGGTCTCGGTCAGGTCGAAGTCCTTGGCGACCTGACCGACCGAGCGGTCACCACGCCGGCACAGCTCGACGATCTCGGCCTTGAACTCCGACGTGAACGAACGGCGAGGCCGAGGCTTCTTCTTCCCCATGCTCTCCATGATGGACATCCTCCCGGGGCAGAACCCCTGATCTCAGATGTCCGTCAAAGCGCATCAAGCCCACACTCCATCAGGCGGCGACTGCGCGTCTTCACCACAGACCTCACGGACCGGCCGCGCGGCGGCTCGCACCTTGACGAAGGCCGTTCAGGCTGCCGCCACGACGCCGAAGCCGGTCCGATCAAGAGCCAGCCGGTCGTCAGCTCCCAGCGGTGGTGGACTTCGGGCGTGCCTGGAGGGCGTGTAGGCGGGCGACCACGGCGACCAGGGTCCTCCGGGCACGCCGACTCCGTGTGAGTCGAAAACGGCTGACCTCCAGCTGTTTCTGAAGGCTGGCGACGGCAGGATGCCGGCTGCCCTGCGTTTAGAGGCCGTCGCCAGTAGCGGCCTGGCGGGGTCTCCGGGGTGTCCGAACGGCCGATGGCCGCGGCAAGGAAGTCGCCCGATTGCTGGCGGCGACTGCCGCCTTGTGGCCCTGATGTTGCCCCAACTCGGTCCCAAGGAAGCCCGGCACGGATGGCTCAGGAGCGTACCTGAGCCGTGTTGGCGTTCTGGTCGGGCACACGGGCCTTGCGTGCGGTGCGATGTGGTGACAAGGGCATCTTGTTACTGTCCGGGTCAGCTGATTCGTGCTGCACCTCGGTGAATCTGCGCGCCGAGCCAGCGCGGACGACTTCGGGCATTCGCTCGTTGGGGCGGAAGTACGCCATCTCCCAGGCCCCGTCAGAGATCCATAGATTCCAGGTTTTGAGCAGCAGTCCCAGCTGAAGTGAGCTGACGGTGTTGCCGCGTCGTGGCCGGGCCGGATTCTGAAAGTATCGGCGGACAACCCATCTGGGGTCGGCCGTGTCCAGGTGGGCTCCGGAGATCAGGCCTTGGAAGAAGTCGTCCGCGTGCGAGGTGCTTCCGCCGTCCCGGTGGACCAGGTACGCGCATGCCAGTGACGCTGCGGGGGCGGAATACACGCCGCTCTTCAGGGCGGTCATCAGTGGCAGGAACTGCTCAGGTCGGAATACTCCGACTGGAAGAACCGAACGATCTCGGCATTGGTGTAGACAACAGACCGCCATGCGGGCCAGGCAACCTTCTTGCGTTCGACGTCGTAGTTTTGCAGCAGCCGGATGGTCGAAGAGACGTCCTTGCGATGCCCGTCGACGCCCACCAGGGACAGCGCGGTCGCAGCCGACCGAGCCTTGCCGCAGTCCATCGTTGTTGCCGCACCATGTGGCACGTCCCGGGCGACAAGGAAGCTGCGGGGCGTTTTGCTGATGATGACCGCTTGGAGTCGGTGCTGTCCCTGAATTGCGGCTCCATGACTGCACAGAGACAGGACGTCGGGGTTGTAGTCGTCCCAGCTACCGTTGCACATGTCACGAGCGAGCCGCCGGGCGTGAGAGGAATCCAGCTTGCGTGGGTTGCAGCCGTGCAAGCGGGTCTTCTCAAGGATGTCGGCTGCCGCAGCAACGGTGACGACCTCGCGTACGAGATCAGGCAGCGCTACGGTAGCGGGCGCGGCGTCTTCGATCACGATCAACTCCGGTTAGGTGCTGAATGCGGGGCGAGCCGGAGTGGTTCACCGTGCCGACTTCTACGAGCGATCGGGTGACCGTTCTCCGAATTGGCGTCACTTGGCACGGTGACCTGAATCGCGGGCAGTGACGCGGCGGCGATGGATCACATCGGGCAGCTTCATCGCCCGCAAATGCCTAGTTCATCGAGCATGCGAGACGTTGTCGCAATAGCGACGGATGGCGCACTGTCAGTCGGGTGATGACACGCATCGCAGTGGCAGGTAGCCGTCCACGTACCGTACGAATAACGCGAGTGCCGTCTTGGACTGATCGAGGAGCCCGTCACGCCACCGGCCGCCGAATCCGATTCCAGGGCGGCTTCCGCCGGCCCACGTTCGACTTCGATACCGATGACGAGGAGCGCGCCCACCGATCCACCGCCCTGTTCCTCGCCCAGGAGGGGCACCCGAGGCGGACGACGTGCCGGAACCGTGGGGCGACGCGACGACGGCGGAGGTCGTAGCGCACTCGGGTGCGCTGTATCGCGGCTCTGCCAGGACTGATGCACCACGCTGCTTACCTGACCAGGGACTACACGGGCAATCTCTTCAGCGACCTGCTCCAGGGCCTCTCCGGGATCGTCCAGAACCCGGAGACCTCTGGGCGCCACCGACGTACGCGTCCTCGACGGGGAGAGGGACCTTCTGGTGCCCACAACGGTGCTCCGGCACGGCTGACGAAGGTAGCCCTGGCCTTGCCGTGGCAGTCGAGCAAGCCTGACCAGGCTGCGTTGACAGGGGGGTTCGGGATCAGACGCAAACCACTGATTGGGTGGCTGGTGTCACCCACCTGGGCGTGCAGAGCGACGTCCGGCATGGGCCCGCTCTGTCCTGGGGAGCCCGATCCCGCCTTCGAGTCCGGTACCGGCCGAAGTCGAGCCCCATCTCGCTGGTGCCGCCGGAACCCCCGTGGCTGGTGCGCCGCACCACTGGCCGAACCCGTCCGGTGCCGGCGGGGCTCACAAGGCTGCTGGATCTACCACTACACCCGCTGGGCACGAGGTCCCGGCTCGATCCATGTCGGCCTGTCGGTCGCGAAGACCGGGGCGGCCCCAGAGGGCCAGTTCGATCTGCTCGTCAGACGCCAGACGAGACCCCCGTGAAAAACGGCGCCCGTTCCGCCGGTTGGTGATCTCCGTGGCACCCAAGGTCCCGGCGCCGCGCTGGGGTGCCGGTTGCTCGACCACGCCCGACGGCTTAAGTCCGACGAAGTTGGAGGTCGCCACCGAATTGCGCTGTCGCCAGTTCAATGTGCGCCGACTGGAGCGTGGCGGGGGCACGGAACATGCAGGTGTACTGCGTTGGCTCGCAAAGGTGTTGGCGATTCCCTCGAAGGCCTCGACCTCGTTGCGTCCTCGGACGGCAGTCGTGAGGATCACGAAACGCGATCTCGGGTGCGTTGTGGTGTTGGAGAAGGCGGCCAAGAGCGCGTGACCTGCGGTTGCGAGTGTGCCCACCCGGGACAGATCATCGGGATGGGCCTACCTCGTGGGCGCCCCAGCGACCGGGTGGTCCGGGCAACCTAGCGGGCCGGGATGAGCTCGAATCACCGCGGATGTACCCCCAAGTCGTGCTGCACCCCTAGGATCGTGTAGGTTCTTCGAGTTGCCACGGAGCCGACAGGCCCGGGGCAGCCATCCCGCCGCTTCGCGGCACACCACTACTGCACGGCCCCTCACCGGGAACAATTTCGGCATGCCGAAATTCGCACCGCGACGTGATTATGCGTCAACGAGGAATTCCGCTAACGTAGTGATCACGCCGAAAGGCACGGCAACGCAAATTGCCGGACCACGGCGTAACCCCCTCCGACGGGGATTCGGAAGCGAATTCGGACCGGCAACGGACCGAGAATCGGATCTGATAGAGTCGGAAAGGCCGGAAAGCGAAAGCTGAACGGCCGGCCCGCTCCAACAGGGCGCCAGAGACGGAAACGGATCTGGTAAGGTTGGAAACGCGAAGAAGCCGAAAGGCGGAAACGCACCGGCGAAAATCGGGCCCGCAAGGATCTGATAGAGTCGGAAACGCAAGACCGAAGGGAAGCGCCCGGAGAGCCCGGTACTGAGCAATCAGAACCGATAAGGCACAAAGGAAGCGTCCGTTCCTTGAGAACTCAACAGCGTGCCAAAAGTCAACGCCAGATATGTTGATACCCCGTCCACCGGAAACACTTCCGGAGGATGAGGTTCCTTTGAAAAGCCCACCACGGCCCATGCGGTCGGGGTGGCACACACAGCGAGGACGCTGTGAACGACCGGACCTATTCCGTCTGGTTGTTCCGCTCTCGTGTGTGTTTCACCGGATTACCGGTAAACATTCACGGAGAGTTTGATCCTGGCTCAGGACGAACGCTGGCGGCGTGCTTAACACATGCAAGTCGAACGATGAACCTCCTTCGGGAGGGGATTAGTGGCGAACGGGTGAGTAACACGTGGGCAATCTGCCCTTCACTCTGGGACAAGCCCTGGAAACGGGGTCTAATACCGGATACGACCACCGACCGCATGGTCTGGTGGTGGAAAGCTCCGGCGGTGAAGGATGAGCCCGCGGCCTATCAGCTTGTTGGTGGGGTGATGGCCTACCAAGGCGACGACGGGTAGCCGGCCTGAGAGGGCGACCGGCCACACTGGGACTGAGACACGGCCCAGACTCCTACGGGAGGCAGCAGTGGGGAATATTGCACAATGGGCGAAAGCCTGATGCAGCGACGCCGCGTGAGGGATGACGGCCTTCGGGTTGTAAACCTCTTTCAGCAGGGAAGAAGCGAGAGTGACGGTACCTGCAGAAGAAGCGCCGGCTAACTACGTGCCAGCAGCCGCGGTAATACGTAGGGCGCAAGCGTTGTCCGGAATTATTGGGCGTAAAGAGCTCGTAGGCGGCTTGTCACGTCGGATGTGAAAGCCCGGGGCTTAACCCCGGGTCTGCATTCGATACGGGCAGGCTAGAGTTCGGTAGGGGAGATCGGAATTCCTGGTGTAGCGGTGAAATGCGCAGATATCAGGAGGAACACCGGTGGCGAAGGCGGATCTCTGGGCCGATACTGACGCTGAGGAGCGAAAGCGTGGGGAGCGAACAGGATTAGATACCCTGGTAGTCCACGCCGTAAACGTTGGGAACTAGGTGTGGGCGACATTCCACGTCGTCCGTGCCGCAGCTAACGCATTAAGTTCCCCGCCTGGGGAGTACGGCCGCAAGGCTAAAACTCAAAGGAATTGACGGGGGCCCGCACAAGCAGCGGAGCATGTGGCTTAATTCGACGCAACGCGAAGAACCTTACCAAGGCTTGACATACACCGGAAACGTCTGGAGACAGGCGCCCCCTTGTGGTCGGTGTACAGGTGGTGCATGGCTGTCGTCAGCTCGTGTCGTGAGATGTTGGGTTAAGTCCCGCAACGAGCGCAACCCTTGTTCTGTGTTGCCAGCATGCCCTTCGGGGTGATGGGGACTCACAGGAGACTGCCGGGGTCAACTCGGAGGAAGGTGGGGACGACGTCAAGTCATCATGCCCCTTATGTCTTGGGCTGCACACGTGCTACAATGGCCGGTACAATGAGCTGCGATACCGCGAGGTGGAGCGAATCTCAAAAAGCCGGTCTCAGTTCGGATTGGGGTCTGCAACTCGACCCCATGAAGTCGGAGTTGCTAGTAATCGCAGATCAGCATTGCTGCGGTGAATACGTTCCCGGGCCTTGTACACACCGCCCGTCACGTCACGAAAGTCGGTAACACCCGAAGCCGGTGGCCCAACCCCTTGTGGGAGGGAATCGTCGAAGGTGGGACTGGCGATTGGGACGAAGTCGTAACAAGGTAGCCGTACCGGAAGGTGCGGCTGGATCACCTCCTTTCTAAGGAGCATCTAGATCTCGTAAGAGATCCAGAGCCACTACGTCGGCAAATGTTCGACGGTGGTTAGCTCATGGGTGGAACGTTGACTATTCGGCGCACTTGATTGGTTGTCACTAGTACTGCTTCGGCGTGGAACGTGAGGACGAGTGAAGTGGGCCGGGCACGTTGTTGGGTATCTGAGGGTACGGACCGTTGAGTCTGGACCTTCGCGATGCCGGCCCCAGTGAACTCAGCCTTCGGGTTGGGGTGGTGGGTGGCTGGTCGTTGCTTGAGAACTGCACAGTGGACGCGAGCATCTGTGGCCAAGTTTTTAAGGGCGCACGGTGGATGCCTTGGCACCAGGAACCGATGAAGGACGTGGGAGGCCACGATAGGCCCCGGGGAGCTGTCAACCGAGCTTTGATCCGGGGGTGTCCGAATGGGGAAACCCGGCAGTCGTCATGGGCTGTCACCCGCTGCTGAACACATAGGCAGTGTGGAGGGAACGCGGGGAAGTGAAACATCTCAGTACCCGCAGGAAGAGAAAACAACCGTGATTCCGGGAGTAGTGGCGAGCGAAACCGGATGAGGCCAAACCAGTCACGTGTGATACCCGGCAGGGGTTGCGTGGTTGGGGTTGTGGGATCTCTCTTTTACAGTCTGCCGGCTGTGAGACGAGTCAGAAACCGTTGATGTAGGCGAAGGACATGCGAAAGGTCCGGCGTAGAGGGTAAGACCCCCGTAGCTGAAACATTAGCGGCTCGTTTGAGAGACACCCAAGTAGCACGGGGCCCGAGAAATCCCGTGTGAATCTGGCGGGACCACCCGTTAAGCCTAAATATTCCCTGGTGACCGATAGCGGATAGTACCGTGAGGGAATGGTGAAAAGTACCGCGGGAGCGGAGTGAAATAGTACCTGAAACCGTGTGCCTACAAGCCGTGGGAGCGTCGCTGTATGTGCTTGCACATGCAGTCGTGACTGCGTGCCTTTTGAAGAATGAGCCTGCGAGTTTGCGGTATGTTGCGAGGTTAACCCGTGTGGGGAAGCCGTAGCGAAAGCGAGTCCGAATAGGGCGTTGAGTAGCGTGCCCAAGACCCGAAGCGGAGTGATCTAGCCATGGGCAGGTTGAAGCGGAGGTAAGACTTCGTGGAGGACCGAACCCACCAGGGTTGAAAACCTGGGGGATGACCTGTGGTTAGGGGTGAAAGGCCAATCAAACTCCGTGATAGCTGGTTCTCCCCGAAATGCATTTAGGTGCAGCGTCGTGTGTTTCTTGCCGGAGGTAGAGCACTGGATAGGCGATGGGCCCTACCGGGTTACTGACCTTAGCCAAACTCCGAATGCCGGTAAGTGAGAGCGCGGCAGTGAGACTGTGGGGGATAAGCTCCATGGTCGAGAGGGAAACAGCCCAGAGCATCGACTAAGGCCCCTAAGCGTGTGCTAAGTGGGAAAGGATGTGGAGTCGCAGAGACAACCAGGAGGTTGGCTTAGAAGCAGCCATCCTTGAAAGAGTGCGTAATAGCTCACTGGTCAAGTGATTCCGCGCCGACAATGTAGCGGGGCTCAAGCACACCGCCGAAGTCATGTCATTGCAGCAATACTCCCAACGGAGGCTGTGATGGGTAGGGGAGCGTCGTGTGCCGGGTGAAGCAGCCGTGGAAACGAGTTGTGGACGGTTCACGAGTGAGAATGCAGGCATGAGTAGCGATACACACGTGGGAAACGTGTGCGCCGATTGACTAAGGGTTCCTGGGTCAAGCTGATCTGCCCAGGGTAAGTCGGGACCTAAGGCGAGGCCGACAGGCGTAGTCGATGGACAACCGGTTGATATTCCGGTACCCGCTTTGAAACGCCCAATATCGAATCCATTAATGCTAAGGCCGTGAAGCCGGCCTGGAGTCTTCGGACAAAGGGACGTGGTGGAGCCGCCGATCCAAGGTGGTAGTAGGTAAGCGATGGGGTGACGCAGGAAGGTAGTCCAGCCCGGGCGGTGGTTGTCCCGGGGTAAGGGTGTAGCCCGTCATCTAGGCAAATCCGGATGACGTTAAGGGTGAGACCTGATGCCGAGCCGATTGTGGTGAAGTGGATGATCCTATGCTGTCGAGAAAAGCCTCTAGCGAGTTTCATGGCGGCCCGTACCCTAAACCGACTCAGGTGGTCAGGTAGAGAATACCGAGGCGTTCGGGTGAACTATGGTTAAGGAACTCGGCAAAATGCCCCCGTAACTTCGGGAGAAGGGGGGCCATTGCTGGTGATGGAATTTACTTCCTGAGCTGGTGGTGGCCGCAGAGACCAGCGAGAAGCGACTGTTTACTAAAAACACAGGTCCGTGCGAAGCCGTAAGGCGATGTATACGGACTGACGCCTGCCCGGTGCTGGAACGTTAAGGGGACCGGTTAGTCACATTTCGGTGTGGCGAAGCTGAGAACTTAAGCGCCAGTAAACGGCGGTGGTAACTATAACCATCCTAAGGTAGCGAAATTCCTTGTCGGGTAAGTTCCGACCTGCACGAATGGCGTAACGACTTCTCGACTGTCTCAACCATAGGCCCGGTGAAATTGCATTACGAGTAAAGATGCTCGTTTCGCGCAGCAGGACGGAAAGACCCCGGGACCTTTACTATAGCTTGATATTGGTGTTCGGTTCGGCTTGTGTAGGATAGGTGGGAGACTTTGAAGCAGCCACGCCAGTGGTTGTGGAGTCATTGTTGAAATACCACTCTGGTCGTGCTGGATGTCTAACCTGGGTCCGTGATCCGGATCAGGGACAGTGTCTGGTGGGTAGTTTAACTGGGGCGGTTGCCTCCTAAAGAGTAACGGAGGCGCCCAAAGGTTCCCTCAGCCTGGTTGGCAATCAGGTGTTGAGTGTAAGTGCACAAGGGAGCTTGACTGTGAGACTGACGGGTCGAGCAGGTACGAAAGTAGGGACTAGTGATCCGGCGGTGGCTTGTGGAAGCGCCGTCGCTCAACGGATAAAAGGTACCCCGGGGATAACAGGCTGATCTTCCCCAAGAGTCCATATCGACGGGATGGTTTGGCACCTCGATGTCGGCTCGTCGCATCCTGGGGCTGGAGTCGGTCCCAAGGGTTGGGCTGTTCGCCCATTAAAGCGGTACGCGAGCTGGGTTTAGAACGTCGTGAGACAGTTCGGTCCCTATCCGCTGTGCGCGTAGGAGTATTGAGAAGGGCTGTCCCTAGTACGAGAGGACCGGGACGGACGAACCTCTGGTGTGCCAGTTGTCCTGCCAAGGGCATGGCTGGTTGGCTACGTTCGGAAAGGATAACCGCTGAAAGCATCTAAGCGGGAAGCCTGCTTCGAGATGAGTACTCCCACCCCCTTTGAGGGGTTAAGGCTCCCAGTAGACGACTGGGTTGATAGGCCAGATATGGAAGCCTGGTAACGGGTGGAGTTGACTGGTACTAATAGGCCGAGGGCTTGTCCTCAGTTGCTCGCGTCCACTGTGTAGGTTCTGAAGTAACGACCTGTGATTATGCCGGGTTGGTTAACTTCATAGTGTTTCGGTGGTCATAGCGTTAGGGAAACGCCCGGTTACATTTCGAACCCGGAAGCTAAGCCTTTCAGCGCCGATGGTACTGCAGGGGGGACCCTGTGGGAGAGTAGGACGCCGCCGAACAAATTTTCCGGGAAAGCCCCGCACCGTATGGTGCGGGGCTTTCCTGCGTTTTGGGTCCGTTCTCCCCATTCCACGTGCCGTGCCAGGGTTGTCGTAGACGTGGTGGAGCCGGTTGAACGCCACCGCCGCGTACAGCAGACTGATTTTGGGTCAACAGCCTGCCTTCAGCTGAGCCGGATGACCTGCAACTCCTGGGAAGAATCCGTGCCGGCTGCCGGCCTGACGGCGGGGCCAGCTGGCGGCTAGCTCAAATGCCGGTCGAAGAACCGGTTTCCGTCCTCCACCTCGAACCACGGGGTGCCGACGTGCCCGCCCATATTGGCGTGCAGTGTCTTCTCCTTGCTGCCGAAGGCGTCGAACAGGTCCAGGGACCGTTGCCGGGGGTTCCCTTCGTCGTCCCACTGCAACAGGAACAGCAGCGGGATGGTGACCTGCCGGGCCTCCTCACGCTGGGCGCGGGGCACGTAACCCCCGGCGAAGAAACCGGCGGCTGCGATGCGCGGTTCGATCACCGCCAGTCGAATGCCGACGGCGGTCCACCCCGAGTACCCGACCGGGCCGCCGATTTCGGGGAGTGAAAGGAGGGCGTCCAGGGTGGTCCGCCATTCCGGGACCGCCTTTTCGACCAGCGGGGCGATGAAGGACTCGAAGATCTCGTCGACCGGCTCGCCGGCCTGCATCGCCGTGCGGAGGTCGGCGCGGGCCTGCTCGTCGGCGGTGGAACGGGGCCGGTCTCCGCACCCGGCGGCGTCGATGGTGGCCACCGCGTAGCCGTGCGCCGCGGAGTGCCGGGCCCGGGCCACCAGCCGCGGTTGCCCCTTGGGCAGGCCGTTGTTGTGGGCCATCAGGATCAGCGGGGCCGGTGCGGATCCAGGCGTCCACAGGGTGCCGGGGATCTCGCCGAGGATGAATTCGCGCTCGAGGACGCCGTCGTCGAGGCGCAGTTCGGAAGTGAATTGCATGGTCGTGCCTTTCGGGAGTGCTCTGGAACGGCGCTCCCGGACGACCTATCGCCCGACCGTGACCCCGGAGGGGAGCACCCATGTCGATACTGCGTTCACGGGTACCACCTCCTCGTTCTCTCGCACGGCCGTTGGAAAGTTAGCAGTGGTCGGCGTGGCTTGCCAACGGGTTTCTGCGGAGGCTCCGGATGTCGCCTCACCACCCGTCTCGGTCGTCACTTGTGTTTGGTGTCCAGGAAGGCGTTGTCGTCCACGACGATGCGCAGCGGCGGATCAGCCTGAGGGGGTCCGCCGCTGGGGCGGTTTGTTGGCGGGACGTGAGTGAGGCGTTAACGGAACGTCAGTGGCCCAGGGAAGAGTGGTGTTCACACCGCGGGAACGGCCTAAGAAAGAACTCCCGCACGGAACACAGGGGGAACCCGATCATGCGTACTTCCCGGATTCGTACCGCCACTCTGGCTGCCGTCACCGCCGCGCTGGCGCTGGGCCTGACTGCCTGCGGCGGGGCCGACGGTGACTCGAAGGCGGCGGGCGGCGACAACGCCGCCGGTACCGCGCAGACCCAGTCCGCGCCCAATGGGGAAGGCAAGAGCGGCGCGGAGCAGGCCAACCCCGGCGGTGGCTCCAAGGAGGGCGCAGGCGCGACGACCGCCTCGGGTGGGACGGGCGAGACCGCGGGCAAGGGCGCAACGGCCGGTGCCCAGCAGTGCCGCGGCGACGAGATGCTGCTGACCGCGGTGCACCAGCTCGCCGGGCAGCAGGGCGACCATCTGCTGGTCACCGCCTCGAACAAGGGCACCAAGCCGTGTTGGGTCACCTCGTACCCGGCCGTGAAGCTCGGCGACGGCGTCGACGGTGCCGCACTGCCGCACTCGAAGAAGGACAACGCGGGCGGCAGCCAGCACATCACGCTCCAGCCCGGTGGCACGGCATACAGCGCGGTGAACCTCTTCGACTACGGCTCGAAGAACCACACGGCGCAGTCCTTCGCTCTCGCACTGCGCGGCGCGGACGGTCACAACGGCCCCACCTACTCCGTCGCCATCAAGGGCGAGAAGCCGCAGTTCAGCTGGAACGAGGCCGACGTGCTGAACTGGAGCACCAAGAAGCCGTACGACTTCTGACAGTCCGCCGGACGGTGACGTGTCGCCCCGGGCCGCGCCACACCGCCGCGTCCCGGAGCGCCGGCAAACGGTGGGCACGGCCTCCCACTCGACGTGCGGGGTGCCTCCTCCGCCTGGGACCCCAGCGGCTCGTCCGCTGGGGGCGCGACGCGTGTCCGATGTACGACGCGGTGGCCGGGTCCGGTGTCTGCCTTACCCTTTCTTCGGGTCGTCGGCTGCGCGTGCGTACATGGGCTGAGCGTGCGTCTATGCGGGACTGATGCCTCGTCTGAATCGTCCGAACAGGAGTTGGCCGCTCGTGTCCTCGCCCGCCCCGGCCGGGGCCTCTTCGCGACCTGTCCGTGTGTTGCTGGTGGAGGACGACGAGCTGATGCGGCGGTCCTTCACCGTCGCCTTGGAGCGTTACGGCTACGAGATGACGGCCGCGGCCGACGGTCTTACGGGCCTTGAGCTCTTCCGTGACGAAAGCTTCGACCTGCTGATCCTGGACGTGATGCTGCCCGGTCTGGACGGGATCGGCCTGTGCCGCAGGGTCCGGGAGAGCAGCTTGGTGCCCGTGTTGATGATGTCCGCGCGCGGCGACGGACTCGATGTCGTCGCCGGTCTGGAGGCCGGGGCGGACGACTACGTGGTCAAGCCCGTGGACACGTACGTGCTGGTGGCGCGCATCCGCTCGCTGCTGCGGCGGGCGACCTACGCGCCCGCGCCGGGACCCGGGCGGGCCGCGGATGAGGAGCCGCCGTCCGAGGGGGAGGTGCTGGAGTTCGGGGACCTGCGTATCGACACCGCCGGTATGGAGGTGTTCGTCTCCGGGAGCCCGGTGGCGCTGACCCCGACCGAGCTGAAGCTGCTATTGGAGTTCGCCGCCCACCCGGGTGTCGTGCTGGAGCGGCACACCCTGCTGCGCAATGTCTGGGAGTACGGCTGGGACGGTGACAGCCGGGTGGTGGACCTGTGTGTGCAGCGGCTGCGGCGGAAGCTGGGGCGGGAGCGGATCGAGACGGTCCGCGGTTTCGGCTACAAGCTCAGGCGCTGAGGGGGGTGCGGGTGTTCCGACGGCTGCGGCCGGACCTGTCGTCCCTGCGCTGGAAGATCGCCGCGCTGGCCGCGGTCACGGCCTGCCTGGTCGTGGCGGCGGTGGGTGTGCTGGTGCACCTGTGGACCGCGGACGACATCCGCTCCCGGGCCGAGGCCCAGGCGTTCAACGGGCTGTACTCGGCCATGGACACCTACCGGCGCACCAAAACCCTCGCGGACGGAGCCGAGCTGGATCCGGCCGAGCTGCCCCTCGCGCTCCGGCACCCCGCCGACGGCGAGCGGCATACGGCTTACGACGGGCGCGTCGAGGGGAATGGGGGCCCCACCGTCTGGGCCGCCCAGCGGGTCGGCGGCCCGGGCAGCCGGGTGCTGGCGGTGCAGGTCAACATGAGTTCGGAGCTGTACACGCTGCGCCAACTCGACGTGACCATGGCGGTGGCCTCGCTGCTGGCGCTCGCGGTGGCCGTGCCGCTGGCGGTCTACGGGGCCGGGTTGCTCGCCCGCAGGCTGCGGCGGGTCTCCGAGACCGCAGGCCGGATCTCCGCCGGGGATCTGGACGCCCGCACCGGGCCCACCAAGGGCCGCGACGAGGTGGCCGAGATCGCCGCCACCGTCGATGGTATGGCCGACCATCTCGGCCAACTGCTGCGCACCGAGCGGCAGTTCACCGCGGACGTGGCCCATGAGCTGCGCACCCCCGTCGGCGGTCTGCTGGCCGCCGCAGACCTGCTGCCGGCCGGTGAGACGGAGGATCTGCTGCGGGCCCGGGTACGGGATCTGCGCGGCCTGGTGGAGGACCTGCTGGAGATCTCCCGACTGGACGCCGGGGCCGAGCAGCCGGTCCCGGCCCGGGTGCCGCTCGGCGCCGTCGTCTCCGAGGCCGTGGCACGCACCGGTCTCCGCGCCGAGGTCACCGTCGCCGGGACGGAAGCCGATCGGACCGTGGAGACCGATCCGCGCCGTCTGGAGCGGATCGTCGACAACCTCGTCGTCAACGCCCACCGGCACGGCGGGCTCCCGGTGGAGGTCACCGTCGAGGGCCGTACGGTCGTCGTGCGCGACCACGGCCCCGGCTTCCCGGCAGACGTGCTGCTTCACGGTCCCCGCCGGTTCCAGACGGGGTCGACGGAGCGCGGCACGGGCCACGGCCTCGGCCTGACCATCGCCCTGGGCCAGGCCCGGCTCCTCGGCGCCGAGCTGCATCTGGAGAACGCCCCGGACGGCGGCGCCGTCGCCACCCTGCACCTGCCGTCCCGCGCCTCCGGCTCCTGCGGAACCGCCGCGTCGGCATGAGGGCTCGGCCGGGAGGCCCTGTGTGCGCCCCGCCGCCTCGGGCACGCTCGCCCGGCACGGATGCGGCCGCCCCCCCCGCTACCTCGGACACCACGGACGCGCGGCCCGTCCGGCCATCAGGCTCCCCGCCCCTACAGACCTGCCACAGACCTCCTGCTACAGAACTGCTACCAGGCGGCGCGGTCGCCGATACACAGTGGCTCAGGCCCCGATACGTTCCCCGGACACCCTTCGCAGTGCACCCTTCCGCACCCGAAGAGGAGTCCCCACATGTCCGTCACCCCCTTCGGCCCGCCCGCGCAGCACGGGGCGCCCGGGGTCGCAGCCGCCACCTTCGATCTGTCGAAGGTCTACGGCAGCGGCGACACCCGGGTCGTAGCCCTGGACCATGTCAGCATCGACTTCCGGGAGGGCGAGTTCACCGCGATCATGGGTCCTTCCGGCTGCGGCAAGTCGACGCTGATGCACTGTGCGGCCGGGCTCGACTCGCCCAGCTCCGGCTCCGTGCGCATCGGCACCACCGAACTGAGCACGCTGGGCGATCGGCAGCTCACCGCGCTGCGCCGCGACCGGATCGGCTTCATCTTCCAGGCGTTCAACCTGCTGCCGACGCTGACCGCGCTGGAGAACATCACGCTGCCGCTGACCGTCGCCGGACGCCGCCCCGACCAGCAGTGGCTGGACCGCGTGGTCGCCATGGTCGGACTCTCCCAGCGCCTCGGTCACCGGCCCGCGCAGCTGTCCGGCGGGCAGCAGCAGCGCGTCGCGGTCGCCCGTGCCCTGGCCTCCCGCCCCGCGATCATCTTCGGCGACGAGCCCACCGGAAACCTCGACTCCCGCGCCGGGGCCGAAGTCCTCGGCTTCCTGCGCGAGTCGGTGCGTGAGCTGGGCCGGACCGTGGTCATGGTCACCCACGACCCGGTCGCAGCCGGCTACGCCGACCGCGTGGTCTTCCTCTCCGACGGCCGCCTGGTCGACGAGATGACACACGTGACCCCGGACCGGGTGCTGGGCCTGATGAAGAGTCTGGGCGCCCGCTCGCACACCGGCTAGACCCGCCTCGCCCAGGACCCAACCCGCCGCCCGCTCGCCTCCGCCGAGCCCACGCCTCGAAAGCTCCCCATGCTGAAAACAGCCCTGCGCAACCTCCTGGCGCACAAGGCCCGTCAGATCATGACTCTCCTTGCCGTCTGCCTGGGTGTCGCGTTCGTCAGCGGCACCCTGGTCTTCGCGGACTCCACCGCCGAGGCCCACCGTGCCGCCGCGTCGAAGAGCTTTGCCGACATCGCGGTCACCGTGACCGCGAAGACACCCCCGCCGGGGGCCGCCGCACACCAGCGGACCAGCGCGCTCGACGACGCGCTCGCACGGAAACTGGCCGCCGTTCCCGGTGTCGCCGCCGTGCGCCCGTCGGCCGACGGCTCGGCTGCCCTGAACGCGGCGGACGGCACCCCGCTGCGGGTCGATCCGGGGGCGAATCCGGCCGCCGGCTACGTACCGGGCAAGGACGGCAAGGACAGCCACTACCCGCTGGCCGAGGGCCGCGCCCCGAGGAACAGCGGCGAACTCGCCGTGGACCGCGGCACCGTCGCCGCCGGCCACTTCCGCCTCGGCGACACCATCACGCTGGCCACCGACGGCCCCGTCATGACCAAGCGGCTCGTCGGCATCGTCACCACCGACGACACCCGGGTGACCGCCGGCGGCACCCTCGCCCTGTTCGACCAGGCGACCGCCCAGAAGCTGTTCGCGTCCCCGGGCCACTACACCGGGATCGATCTGTCCGCCGACCCCGGCACTGACCAGTTCGCGCTCTCCCGCCGGGTCACCGGCGTGCTCCCGGCCGACCGGGCCGAGGCCACCACCGGCGCCGCCCAGGCCGCCCAACAGGCCCTCTACGTCGACACCCTGACCCGGGGCTACGAGAAGCTGCCGCTGGTCTTCGCCGGGGTCTCGCTGTTCATCGGCTCCTTCCTCATCATCAACACCTTCACGATGCTCGTGTCGCGGCGCACCCGTGAGATCGCTCTGCTGCGGGCGATCGGTGCCACGCGCCGCCAGGTGTCCCGCTCCGTGCTCCTGGAGGCCCTCCTGGTCGGCCTCGTCGCATCGGCGGCCGGCTTCCTGCTCGGCCTCGGCATCGCCGCGGTGCTGCCCGGCATCCTGAGCACCGACGGGAACACGCTGCCCCAGGGCCCGCTGGTGATCGGCCCGCGCCCGGTCGTGGCGGCGCTCGGCGTGGGCGTGGGCGTCACCGTGCTCGCCGCGTGGCTGCCGTCCCGCAGGGCCGCGAAGGTCGCGCCCGTCGAGGCGATGCGCACGACGGACCAACCGCCCTCCGCCCAGCGGTCACGGATCCGCGGCGTGGCGGGCCTTGCTCTCCTCGTCCTCGGCGCCGGTGTGCTGGTGTCGCTCTCGGGGGCGAAGGACGCCTCGGAGAAGAACCTCCAGAACGCGATGTTCGGCTGCGCCCTCCTCGTCGCCGCCCTGATCGTCCTCGCGCCGCTCCTCGCCGCCCCGATGATCCGGCTGACCGGACGGCTGACCGGCCGCTTCGGGATCACCGGCCATCTCGCACAGCAGAACGCGCTCCGCGACCCGAGGCGCACCGCCGCCACCGCCGCCACCCTGCTGATCACCACCGCACTGGTCGCCGGCCTCGCCGTCATCGGCAACTCCACCGGGCAGGCCCTCGACCGCCAGGCCGCGGCCGGCCTCGGCGCCGACTACGTGATCGGCTCCCGCACCCCCACGACCGGCGTCGACCCGGCCGCCGTACGGCGGGTGGCCGACACCTCCGGGGTGCGGACCGCGAGCGCCGTCACGGACTCCACCCTGTCCACCGGCGGCGGTGTCCGGGAGATCTCCGGTGTCGACCCCCACACCGTGCACGACGTCATGAAGCTCGACTTCGTCAGCGGCTCCGCCAAGGACCTCGGGCCGGGCCGGATCGCCGTCTCCAGCACCCTCGCCCGGGACAATGACGTGACCACGGGCGGCCACCTCAACGCCAGCCTCGGCCGGAACCAGAAGTTCAGGAAGTACACCGTCGTGGGCGTCTACAAGGACAACCCCGTCGCCCACGACGCACTCGGCGCCCGTACCGAGGTGGCGCACGACAGCTACCTGCCCGGCTCCGTTCAGCGCATCCTCGTCCGCACCGACGGCGGCGCCGTCTCGAAGACCACCGAGGACCGGCTGCGCACCGCCGTGGGCAACAGCCCGCTGCTGAAGGTCCAGGACCGGGAGCAGTTCGTCCACGAGGCCGCCGGCACCATGGGCAACCTGCTGACCCTGATGTACGGGATGCTCGCCATCGGCATCGTCATCGCCGCGCTCGGCATCACGAACACCCTGGCCATGTCGGTCGCCGAACGCACCCGGGAGATCGGCGCCCTGCGGGCCCTCGGCATGGACCGCTCCGGCATCCGGCGGATGATCCGCCTGGAGGCGGTGACCGTCGCCGCGTTCGGCACACTCCTCGGCCTGGCAGGCGGCCTGTTCGGCGCCTGGGCAGTCGGCTCACTGGCCAATGGCGCAATGCCCCAGTACTCCCTGGCACTCCCCTGGGGAACGCTGCTCCTCGTGTGCCTGCTCTCCCTCGCGATCGGCGCCCTGGCCGCCACCGTCCCGGCCCATCGGGCGGCCGCCCTGAGCCCGCTGGAGGCTGTGGCGGACGCGTGAGGCAGGGGCTTGGGCAGGGTTCTGTGTGGTGGGCGGGGCGAGTTGCTTGGCAGGGGAGGGGGGCAAGGCCGAGCAGGGTCAGGTGGGTGCGGGGTTGGTGCTGGTAGCTGTGGTTGGGTCTGCGGTAGCTGGTCAGTCAGGACTTGGTGCGTACGCTGACCCGCCTTCGGCGTCCGAGTCGTTCGCTGGGTTCGATGCCTTTGCGGGCGATGCACCGTCCGTATGGTCGCGGCCTTCGAACTCGCGTACCTCGGGGTGTACGGAGTTCCCCACAACCGCGAGCAGTGCCAGGCGACGCTGGACCGCCTCCAGAGGGAATTCGGCGTGCGGGACTCGGATGTGAATGAACTCGAAGCCCACCTTTTCCGGTTGTGAGGCTGCAACGGCTGCAATAGGGGGAGCGTGCTGCGCTCGACCGAAGGGCTCTTCGTTCCCGCGTTCCCGTGCTGCTGCGGACGCGACATGCATTGCCGACGGCACTCGTCGTCCCCGGGGTTGACCGCCCTAGGTACCTGCTAGGACGGGACTTGATCTCCCCTGGACGGCCGCATGACCAGGGCCGGCCCCGGACGGCGCCGGAGAAGGAGCTGACCCGCGGACCGCTAGAGAACGTTCTGCAGCAGCAGACACAGGGCGACAGCGAGTGGATAGCAGCCGATGCCCGCCCAGGTGAGCAGGCGGCGTGAGCTGCGGCGTCCAAGCCAGATGAGCGCCAGCCCGGCGTGCGTCACCACCAGGGCGAGGAAGGGAAGGTCCTTCCGGAGGTCATAAGTGAATGCAAAGTACACCCAGAGCCAAGGAAGGAGGATCGCGAAAAAGAGGGGGAGTAGCGCCCAGCCCCGCACCTGGCGCTGGATGTATTGGTCAGTGGGGTCGCTTGTCTCACCGCCAAGTTCAAGCGATGGAAGATTGCTGCCGTCATCGCTGAAAATTTTCACTAGAGTACGGTATCAGCGCGCAACAGGCGCGTCAAAGTCACGAATGGGGGCAGGGTGAGCTTTTCGGTAGATCCAGACGATCTGACCGGTTTCGGAAAGCAGGTGAAACGAGCCGCCGATGATGTCGAGGATTCACGGGATTATGTAAAGAAGTCATGCGAGATGCTCGCCTCTGATGTCGGCCCGATTTCCACGGTGGCTCAGTTGTGGAGTGGCAGCCACGAAGATGTGGTGAACCGCGTGCAAAACACCCTCAAGGCTCTGCACAAGATTCTCGGCGCATCATCGGCCGAACTGCTTGGCTCCGCTAAGCATTACGACTCCACTGACCGAGGTGAGGCTACCCAAATGGATGCCACCTACCCGGCTTCCAAGCGTTAATCCGAAACATCCCCGGATCGGGAGGAGATTGATATGGGATTTGCGGACGTAGCAAAACCAACCAGTCGTCTGGTGGCGCCAAAAGTGGATGGCGACAAGGAGGAGCCGGAAGGTGGGGTGGTTAAGGACCTCCTGTCCTTCGGCGATGTGTTGAGTCCTTCCTGGGTGATCAGCAAGGGGTTGGAGATCGCCTTTGAGTTCAATCCGGTTGACGAGGCGAAGAAGCTGATCGCTGGCGACTGGGAAGAGTATGCGCAGTGCGCCAAGGCGTGGAAGGCGATGGGTGACTTCTGCGAGGACCTCGCGGAGAACATCAAGGCCGGAAATACGGCACTGGATAAGTCCTGGAATGGCAATGCCGCAGACGCCGCGTACATCTACTTCGAGACGCTCTCGAAGGACATCGCGGAAATGAAGGACTCCTTCGTTGATCTGAAGGAGAACTACGAGAAGACCACAGAAGCGGTCTGGAATGCGGCTGAGGCGTGCGGTGACCTGCTCCAGGGGATTCTGGATACTGCGGCGATCGTCGGACTGACTGCGCTGGCCGGCGCATCGACGAGTTTCACCTTGTTCGGTCCGGCTATCGCCGCGGGTGCGATCGCCGGAGAGGTCATCGCCATGATCAACATGTGGTCCAAGCTGACCACGGTCATCAGTGAACTCCAGACCGCAATCAACGGATCGGTGGCGCTCGTTGGCGGCATCAGTTCTTCTATCGAGAACAAGGCGATCAAATTTCCCCTGCCCGGTAAAGCGTACGACAGTCCGGTGGTCTGACGCTTCGCCCTGGCGGCAGTGCAAGCGCCTCTGGGTAACACCGCAAATCGAGACGGAGGAATCGGGGAAGAATGCAGTCAAGTCAAAATGAGCGTGAAGTCGGCGACGCCGAATTCATGGGGCTGGCCAAGGATGAGGCCAGGGCACGCATGCTGCGGAAAATGCTGAAGAATCTTGCGCAAGGGGACGGCCGTGATCCGTTGGCCGCGATGGCCAGGGACGTCATGTCGGGCCGGCGGGGCATCCGTGAAGCCATCGACGACCTGCCCCGGAGCGAGTCCCTCGAAGTTCGCTTCGAAACCTTCCAGCAGCGCTGGGATGCGATGTCGGAGAGCGAACGCCTTGCAGCGGAACGCGAGAGTTCCCAGTACTTGGACGAACAGCGCCGGGAAATCAGAGCGGAACGCGAGGCCGCCGGTCGCCCCGGCGCAGCACCGCCCCGCCACCGCGGCTGACGGCACCGAGCGCCCCTGCCCCTCGGACGGCGTGCCGACCGTACGGCGCGCGTGCGAACCGCGGAAACGCGACAGAAGATCCGCCGTGGGCCTCACCTCCCCGGACGCGTCCCATCCCCCGGCAGTCCCATGCCCCCGCAGTCCCAAGCCCCGGCAACCCCAACCCCCACCCCCCCATCACCCCGTAACGATCAGCCCGATCCCATACCCCGCGACCCCGAGGCAGGACGCGAAGCAGAGCAGGGCCGTCGCCGTTGCCGTCTTCTGGTGACGGACTCCAGGCGTATCGGAGGCGGGATCCCCGTGGCGGGTGCGGGACCAGGCGGCCAGGCCGAGGGAGAACATCACGACTACCACGGCGGTGATGCCGAGGCTGATGGCGAAGACACTTGCCAGGGTGCCCCAGTTGATGTCCATTCGGTTCTTCCCTTTCTGGGCGGCGACTGGGTCGGCCGGGCCGGCAGGGCCGGCTCAGGCGGCCGGTTTGACGGTGGAGGCCGGTTCGGGTGCCGGCGCCTCGTTGACGTTCTCCGGGCTCACGGGGCGGCGGCGCGACAGCACGTAGAAGCCCGCGGCGGCGGCGAGGGCGACGACCGCTACCAGGGCCACCCCCAGGTCGCCCTGGTCGGCCACCCAGGCGGCCACGCCTCCCACGGCGGCCGCGGCCGGCAGTGTCAGCAGCCAGGACACCGCGATCCGGCCGGCGACTCCCCAGCGCACATGTGCCAGCCTGCGGCCCAGCCCCGCGCCGAGGATGCTGCCGGTGCACACCTGGGTGGTCGACAGCGGGAACCCCATGTGTGACGAGGCGAGGATCACCGCGGTGGCGCTGGTCTCGGCGGCGAAGCCCTGGGGGGCCTGGATGTCGGTGAGCCCCTTGCCCATGGTCCGGATGATCCGCCAGCCGCCCGCGTACGTGCCCAGGGAGATCGCCAGGCCCGCGCTCAGCACCACCCACCAGGGTGGCCCCGCGCCATGGCTGAGTGCCCCGGTCGAGATGAGTGCGAGGGTGATGACGCCCATCGTCTTCTGGGCGTCATTGGTGCCGTGGGCCAGCGCCACCAGGGACGCCGACCCGATCTGACCCGCGCGAAAGCCCTTTCCGACGGCGCGGCGGGAGGTCCTCCGGGTGATCACATAGGCGAGGTAGGTGGCCAGCAGCGCCACCACACAGGCCACCACGGGCGAGGCCACCGCCGGGATCACGATCTTCTCGATGATCGCGCCGAAGCGCACCGCGGAACCCCCGGCCCCCACCCACACCGCGCCGATCAGCCCGCCGAACAGGGCGTGGGACGAGCTGGACGGCAGCCCGAGCAGCCAGGTGACCAGATTCCACAGGATCGCCCCGATCAGCCCGGCGAAGATCATCACCAGTGAGACCTGGCTGTCCTCGACGATGCCGCCCGAGATCGTCTTGGCCACTTCCGTGGAGAGGAAGGCTCCGGCCAGATTGAGCACCCCCGCGACGGCGACGGCGACCCGCGGGCTCAGCGCGCCGGTGGCGATGGAGGTGGCCATCGAGTTGGCGGTGTCGTGGAATCCGTTGGTGAAGTCGAAGGCAAGGGCCGTGAGTATCACGGCCACGAGCAGGAACGAGAAAGAGTCCACCCGACCTCCCGGATCTCCCGCATCTCCCGGATCTCCTGGCCCTCCACGTCGAGGGCGGTCCGGCCACGTGGGCCCCGGATCGGGTACGAACCGCCGTCCCCTCCACGCTAAGCGCCGCTCCGGAATGCCGCCAACGCGACGGCTCGGGCCGGTCGGTGGCGGCGTCCGGCCCAGGTCGGCGCCGTGCCGGACGGGGGAGTGGTGCGACTGTCCCCGCCTATCCCAGACGGTCGGCCCAGTCCGCCGGGACGCGGCCGGCGGGGCCGGGGGTGGGCTGGTCGGCCGGGTGGCTCTCCGGGGGTGCCAGGGGCGGGCCCGAGGCGTACACGTCAGAGGTGTCGTAGTCGTAGAACCACGTCTCGCCCGGTTCGAAGCTGCGGATCACCGGGTGCCCGGTGTCCCGGGCGTGGGCCGTCGCGTGCTTGGCTGGGGAGTCGTCGCAACAGCCGACGTGGCCGCACTGTGCGCAGCGCCGCAGATGGAACCACCAGCCGCCACCGGCCTCGCACTCCGCGCAGCCGGTTCCGCTGGGAGCGGCCGAGGGGTCGATTCCGTGCGGGGAAGTCATGACGCCTCCTGGGGGGAACGGGGGTCGGTGGGGGCCAGCGGAAGGCGTACCTGGAAGCGGGTGTCGCCGGGGACGGAATCGAACCGCAGGTCCCCCTGGTGTTTGTTGACGATGATGCGCCACGAGATGTCCAGGCCGAGGCCCGTGCCCTCACCCACCGGCTTGGTGGTGAAGAAGGGGTCGAAGACGCGGTCGCGGATCTCGGTGGGGACTCCGGGGCCGGTGTCGCGGATCTCGACGAGCAAATGGTCGCCCTCGCGCGCGGTGCGCACGGTCAGCGTGCCGTCGGTGTCCGTACCGCTCATCGCCGAGACGGCGTTGTCGATCAGGTTCGTCCACACCTGGTTGAGGTCGCTGGGGTAGGCCGGGATCTTCGGCAGGCCGCGGTCGTAGTCCTTGACGACGGTGATGTGCGGGCCGATTTTCGCGGAAACCATCAGCAGCGTGCTGTCCAGCAGTTCATGGACGTCGGTGACCTGGTGGGGCGCCCGGTCGAGTTGTGAGTACTGCTTGGCGGCCGTGACCAGAACCGAGACGCGCGTCGTCGACTCCTCGATCTCGTTCATCAACAGCTCGGTTTCCACGGTGTAGTTGAGCCACCGCACGGCGCCTTCGAGGGTGTCGCTGTCCACGGCCGCGGCGATCTGGTCCAGCCAGTCGGTGTCCAGACCGGCCTGGACGAAGGTCGGCGCGAGCTGCCAGCCGTCCCCGATGCCGTGGTCGTCCAGCCAGTCGGAGAGCGCGTCCTCCCGGTCCGCGGTTTCCAGCGGGCTCAGGGCGGTGGCCTTGGCCACGCGCTCGGCCGTGCGTTCCTGGATGTTGACGAGCGTCTCCAGGGTGTCGCGCCGGTACGGGTGTGCCGCGATGATGCCGAGCTTGTGGCGCATCCCGGCGACCCGCTCGCGGAGCGCGGAGGTGGCTCGCACGGCCGCCGCGGCCGGGTTGTTCAGCTCATGGGTCAGCCCCGCGGACAGCGATCCGAGAGCCAGGAGCTGTTCCCGCCGGCCGACGGCCTCCTGGACGCTCTTGGTGCCGAAGAAGAGGCCCTCCAGCAGGTGTACGGCCATGGGAAACCACTCACGCATGATCGTGGCGAAGGTCTCCGCGGGCAGTACGAAGAAGCGGGTCGGCTCGATGACGCGCAGGGAGCTGTTGTACACCTGCCGCAGGCGGTCGCCCAGATAGGCCTGGAAGGCGCCCGCGTAGACCCCGCGGCTGGAACTCCGGTTGATCTCCACGTCGTAGTCCCCGATCCGGCGCGAGAGCACGAGGGTCCCTTCGAGCAGCACATAGAAGCAGGTGGCCGCGTCGCCCTCCCCGTACACGGGCCCGGGTGCGAACTCCTCCACCCGGCCTTCGCGGCAGAGCAGGGCGAGCTGGTCGGGAGCCAGCTCCTCGAACAGGAACAGTGAGCCGAGCTCCTGCTGACTGCACGGCATCGGCCGGCTGTTCATGACTGCTCCAGATAACGGTGGACGAGCATGACCGCCATGGCGCCCTCGCCCACCGCGGAAGCGACACGCTTGGCGGATTCGGCGCGGGCGTCTCCGGCCACGAACACGCCCGGGACGTTGGTCTCCAGGTGGTAGGGCGGCCGGTCCAGCTCCCAGCCGGCCGGCGGGCGCCCGTCCGCGGTCAGATCGGGGCCGGTCAGCAGGAAACCGCGGGAGTCCCGGAGCACCGTGCCCTCCAGCCAGTCGGTCAGCGGGGCCGCACCGATGAAGACGAACATCCAATGGGCGTCGACGCGTTCGGTCCGGCCGGTCGCTGTCTCACGGACGGTGATCTGCTCCAGATGGCCCGAGCCGTGGGCGGCGTCGACGACCGTGTTGGTGCGCACGGAGATCGCGGGCGTCTCGTCGACCTGCTGGACCAGGTAGTGCGACATCGCAGCGGACAAGGACGGGCCACGCACCAATACAGTGACCGACTTGGCGCTCCGGGCGAGGTATACCGCGGCCTGGCCTGCGGAGTTGGCGCCGCCGACGATGTACACATCCTGGTCCTGGCAGGCGGCCGCCTCGGTCAGCGCCGACCCGTAGAACACTCCGCAGCCGGTCAACTCGGACGCGTGGGCGGCGTCCAGCTGCCGGTACGACACGCCGGTCGCGAGAATCACGGAGTGTGCGGCGACGGCGGAGCCGTCCGAGAACCGGACGACCCGCGACGCGCCGTTGACTTCGAGCCCGGTGACCTCGCGCGCGGTCAGCAGCTCGGCACCGAACTTCAACGCCTGACGCCGGGCCCGGTCGGTGAGCTGCGCCCCGGACACGCCATCCGGAAAGCCGAGATAGTTCTCGATGCGCGAGCTCTGACCCGCCTGGCCCCCGGTCGCGGAGCGTTCCACGAGGACGGTCCGCAGCCCCTCGGAGGCCCCGTATACCGCCGCCCCCAGACCGGCCGGCCCGCCGCCGATGACGACCAGGTCGTAGAAGTCCGTTGCCGGCGTGGTCGCGAGGCCGACACGCGCGGCGAGCTCCTGGTCCCCGGGCTCGACGAGGGCGGTGCCGTCCGGGGCGATCACCAGCGGGAGCCGCAGGCCCTCCTGGCCCGCGGCGGACAGCAGCCGTCGGCCTTCCGGATCCTCGGACGAGTACCAGCGGTAGGGCACCTGGTTGCGCGCCAGGAACTCCCGTACCGCCGACGAACGCGCCGACCAGCGGTGTCCGACGACCTTGGTGACGGTCACCGGCCGGTGATCGCTGGCCCGCCAGGCCAGCAGGAGATCGTCGAGGACGGGGTAGAGCTTCTCCTCCGGTGGCTCCCAGGGCTTGAGGAGGTAGTGGTCGAGGTCGACGACATTGATCGCGTCGATGGCCGCGTCGGTGTCGGCGTACGCGGTCAGCAGCACCCGCCGGGCGCCGGGATGGATGTCGAGGGCCTGCTCAAGGAACTGGATGCCGTCCATCTCCGGCATCCGGTAGTCGGCCACGATCACCGCGACGGGGGCGCCGCGCAGCTTCAGCTCACGCAGCGCGGCAAGGGCCGACTCGCCGGACTCCGCACGGACGATGCGGTACAACTCGCCGTAGCGACGCCGCAGATCGCGGGCGACAGCACGTGACACGCCCGGGTCGTCGTCCACGGTCAGGATGACGGTCCGCGCCGCACTGGCGCCCTGCTCCATAGGCATCCCGTCCCCGGTAGGCATCCCGTTCCCGGTCGATCGCCCTTCCGCGCCGGTGTGCCCTGCCTGTCCGTCCGGCACACCGGCGCGCGTCAGTGGTACCCATCTTATGGGCGATTGTCATGTTTTGCTCTGCCGCAAGATCAGGAGTCCGGCTCCCCGCTGGCCGGCTTCACGGTCCGTGAACAGAGATCCGCGCAGGGCTAGGTGGCCCGTCGGCGAGGAGCTGGCAGTGCAGTCGGGAGCTGTCAGTGGGGCAGGAGCTGCTGCCCGCCGTCCACGTCGTATGTGCCGCCGGTGAGGGCGTCGTTGCACATGAGATGGACGGCCAGCGCGGCGACGTCCGCCGGTCCGACCACCCGTCGGATGGGAAGCGTGTCGCGCAGCTCCTGACGCCGGGCCTCCAGCCGGTCGCCCAGCAGTGAGGCGGACAGGGGCGTGTCGACGAACCCGGCCGCGATGACGTTCACACGGATCGGTGCCATTTCGAGCGCCAGATTGGCGGTGAGGGCGGACAGCGCCGCCGTGAGGGCGGACACGATGGTCATGCCGACACCGGGACGCCGGCCGCCGGTGCCGCTCATGAACAGCAGCGTGCCTCCCGGGCGGATCTTTGCACGGCTGTGGAGGGCGACGCCGAGGGTCAGGGTGAGCCGCTGTGCGAACTCCGCACGCGCGGCGTCGAGATCCATATCGGACAAGGGCCGGTAGGAGGGGCTGCCGGCCGTCACCATCACATGGTCGACGGGTGCGGCCAGATCCTGGAAGAACTGCTGGAGGCGGTCGCTGTCGTTCGCATCGAACGCCGCCGTACCGAGCGGATGCAGTTCGTCGGCAGCGCGTTGCAGCCGTTCAGGGTTACGGCCGACCAGAATCAGCCCGCCGCCACCTGCCCGTACCTGGCGGGCGGTTTCGAGGCCGATACCCGCGCTGGCGCCGATCACCACGACGGTCTGGCCGGCGAGATCGGACCGAGGCGGGGGACCGGGATCGCCGGGCGCCGCCGTCATGACGCCACACCGCAGGTCGACACCACACCGCAGGTCAGGGCCATGCCGAGAGCAGGGGCCGGTGCTCTGTCCGTCATCGGGTACCTCCGGACATCGGTCTCCGCCCCATCGTCGCGCTTCGGGCCACTGATCACCTCTCGGCCGCTTTGACGGTGGTGGCCGGGGTCCGCCGCGCTGACGCAGGGGGTGCGGTCAGCCCGCGCTCGTCCGCTGGAAGGTCCGCCGGTACGCGGAGGGTGTGGTGCCCAGCGCATTGCGGAAACGGGCGCGGAGGTTGGTGCCGGTGCCGAGGCCGCATCGGTCGGCGATCTGCTCGATGCCGAGGCCGGTGACTTCCAGGAGTTCACGGGCGTGCTGGACGCGGGCGCTCAGCAGCCACTGGTGGGGCGTGCTGCCGGTCTCCTGGCGCCACATGCGCACCAGCGTGCGGGTGGAGACGCGTGCGTGCCGGGCGAGAACGTCGAGCGTGAGGGCTTCGTCGAGGTGCCGCACGGCCCACTCGCGGGTGTCGGCGAGGGTGTGCGCGGTGGGCTCCGGCAGGGACCGGGCGATGTACTGGGCCTGGCCGCCGTCGCGGTGCGGTGCGGCGACCAGTTCGCGGGCGATGTCGTTGGCGACGGCGGCACCGAGGTCCTTACGGACGAGGTGGAGGCACAGGTCGATGCCGGCGGTCACGCCCGCGGAGGTCAGCAGGGGATCGTCGTCGATGTAGAGGACGCTGCGGTCGACCCGGACCTGGGGATAGCTCTCTTCGAGCTCGTCGGCGCTGGCCCAATGCGTGGTGACCGTACGGCCGTTGAGCAGCCCAGCAGCGGCGAGTGCGAAGGCGCCGGTGCAGATGGAGACGATGCGGGCGCCTCGGCGGAAGGCGCGTTGCAGGGCCGCCGTGACCTCGGGCGCCGGTGGCCGCTGATAGTCCCAGTAGCCGGGCACGATGATCGTGTCCGCCCGGGCCAGGGCCGGCAGCCCGGCTCTGACGCCGACCGTGAACCCGGTGCTGGTGGTGACGCTGCCACGGGCCGCGCCGCACACCGTGAGTTCGTACGGGGTGTGGGGCCGCGGGTTGAAGATCTGCGTCGGGATGCCCAGGTCGACGGGGAGCACCCGGGGCAGCACCAGGACCGCGACGCGATGAGGAGCCATGGCCGCAATGTTATGGCCGTAACTTTCGCGCCAGCTGGATCCGGGCAGGGGGCGCGGTTGCTGCCCCCGTAGCCGGTCGGGCGCCAAGTGGGCTCAGCCGACGGGGCGTTGGGGCGCTCGACGCAGGCTGCGCCGATGCGCAAGCGACGACCAACCGTCCGCGCGGACGTGTCCCGAAAGTTGCGCATGCTGGCATTCGAGCCCGTGGTTGATCAAAAGCAGCCGGACGACGATCGAGTCATGAGCAGCGCGGCCCCACCGCCGGGGCTCACACCGGCAGCGCCCGCGACAGAGCGGCTCCGCGCCGGTCCAGGCAAGGACATCTGACCTTCGTGACCACCCACACCCCGACCGGCCGCTACTTCCCCGTGAACGGCGGGCGGGTCTACGGCCATGTCCGCGAGGGCGACGGCCCGGCCCTGGTCTTCCTCCACTACTGGGGAGGTTCCCACCGCACCTGGCGGCCGGTCATCGAGCGCCTCGGCCCGGCGCAGACGTTCGTCTCGTACGACCACCGCGGGTGGGGCGAGTCGACCGAGACCCCCGGCCCTTACGGCATGGAGCAACTCGCCGACGACACCCAGCGGGTCATCGACCAGCTCGGCTATGACGACTACGTCGTGGTGGGCCACTCGATGGGCGGCAAGGCGGCCCAGATATTCGCCTCCCGCCGCCCGGCCGGACTGAAGGGCGTGGTGCTCGTCGCACCCGCCCCACCGGCTCCGGTCGGTGTGACGCACGAGTTCCAGGAGGCGTTGGCGCACGCCTACGACAACGACGACGCCATCGCCCGAAGCATCGATCTGGTGCTGACCAACGGCGAGCTGTCCGTTGAGGCCCGCCGACAGGTCCACGAGGACAGTGCCCGGGCGGGCGAGGCGGCCCGTATGGCGTGGCCGCGGCAGGCCCTGGTCGAGGACTTCGCGGACCGGGTCGGCGCGATCAACGTGCCCGTGCTGGTACTGGCCGGGAGCGACGACAAGGTTGATCCGCCCCAGATCCTGCGCGCACACCTGCTTCCCCTGATCCCCACCGCCACCCTCACCGAGCTCAGCGGCACCGGCCATCTGTCACCCCTGGAGGTGCCCGACCAGATCGCGTCCCACATCGGCGCATTCATCGCCCGCTTGTAGGCGATCACCTGCGGCGATAACCCAGCGGGTGCGTCCCCTCGCTGATCGTGTTCAGGTGGCCGCTCGCCCTGAGGTGCCCCGCTCCTGCGCCACTGCTGGACAGCGGCCCCACCGGTCCGTGCCCGCGCGGTCAACGGCAACGCAGCCTCCCCGCCATCTGCGACGCCGCCATCCGCGACCTCGCCATCCGTCACTTCGCCATCCGTGACGTCGCCCCACCTGAGGGTGAAATGCAACCGTCCACCGACAATGCGTAATTTCGCCCCAACTGTGACGGGCCCTACAGCGGCCCGGCGGTGCCTGTGCGCATCCTGTGCGGGCGACGAGCGAGAGAGCGAGAGCGCCGATGTCCATCCCCCGCCCATCCGTGGCCTTGTCTGCCGGTTTGCTGGCCGTCACCACGACGGTGGTGACGGTCTGCGGTGCCGGTGGCGCCGCGGCATCCCGGCCCGACGACGCCAAGGGCAGGGACACGACCGTCCAGGCGCTGCCCGCGCGCTTCACGCAGCAGAAGGTCCAGTGGACGGCCTGTGGCGCGGATGTCACCCCCAAGGCCGTGCCCGGCGCGCAGTGCGGCTGGGTGAAGGTGCCGGTCGACTACGCCGCCCCGGACGGGAAGACCGTCACACTGCGGGTCTCGCGGGTGCAGGCCAAGGATCACAGCCGTCGGCTGGGCTCGCTGCTCTTCAACCCCGGCGGGCCCGGAGCCGGCGGTGCGGCCGACGTGGCCAACGGAAACTGGCAGGCCGGGGCACAGGCCCGGGCCCGCTACGACCTGGTCGGCTTCGACCCGCGAGGCATAGCCGGGTCCGGGCAGATCAAGTGCCCCGACGGCGTGGCGGAGGAACCCGAGAACCCGCCGCGTACCGCATCGCAGGCCGAGAAGGCATTCGCCGACGCGACCCGGCGTGCCCGCGCCTGCCAAAAGGCGAGCGGTTCCGTTCTCGCGCACATGGACAGCGTGAGTGTCGCGCGCGACCTGGATGTGCTGCGTACGGTCCTGGGCGACGCCAAGCTGAATTACACGGGTGTCTCCTACGGCACCTTCATAGGCCAGCAGTACATGAAGCTGTTCCCCGGCAAGGTGGGCCGGATGGTGCTCGACGGTGTCGTCAATCCCGCCGCCGACCTCCGGCAGGTCGCCCGGCTCGACCTCAAGACCTCCGATGACGCGGTGCGCCGGTACGCCCACGACCTCGTTGCGCGCGGGGATGACCGGCTGGGAGCCACCACCGAGGAGATTCTGCGGCGGCTCACCAGGTTCGCCGAGGAGCTGGACCGGAAGCCGCTGCACGGGGCGGGCGGCGAGGAATTCACCGGCGCCGACTTGTCCATGTACCTGGGAATGGCCGTGTCAGGCGACGTGAGCCGGCAGCGACTGACCACGGCGCTGGTGGCCGCCCTGCACGGCGAGGTGACCGCGTTCGACGGTCTGGACGCCGAGGCGGCCGGCGCGAGCGGTGACCAGGAGCCGACGCCGCAGGAGGAGCGCACCGAGGAGAACGAGTCGATGAGCATGTCGGCGGTGCTGTGCCTGGACTCCCCGTCCGCGCCGAAGACCCCAAAGCAGATGCTCGCCACCGCCGACGCGTTCGCCCGGCAGTCGCCGCTCTTCGGCCGTTCCTACGCCTGGCAGATGATCGACTGCGCGGCCTGGCCGATCGCCCCCACCGGTGCGGCCGAGCCGGTCAAGGCGGCGGGCGCGGCACCGGTGCTGTTGGTGTCGTACACCGACGATCAGCTCACTCCACTGGCGAACGCCCGGGCGGTGCACCGGCAGTTGGACCACAGCTCGCTCCTCGTACGCAAGGGCCAGGGGCATGCGGCGTACGCCTCGGAGCCCCCCTCCACCTGCACCGACCGTGCCGTCGACAGATATCTGGTCGGGGGAACACTGCCGGACCAGGTCGCCAACTGCTCAGGCTGAGACGGCAACTGGTCACCCACGGTGGTGGCGTACGAGGAAGACGTCCCGCCCGAGAACCGAACCGTCCTCCGAAGGGCCGCCCCGCTTCCGTTACTCAGCAATACGCGGGACAGCGGCCAGCAGCCGCTCGGAATACTGCTCGATGATGCGCTCCACCGCGAACGTCGGCCGGCCGGACCGCGCTTGGTCGAGCGTGAGCCAGACGGGCGCCTCACCCTCCTCATTCACGGTCACCTCCCCCTGGACTCCGGATTCCCGGTGCTCATCGATCTCCAGCAGAAAGGCATGCCAACGATGCGCGTCGGAACCCCTTCGGCACACATCTCCCCGCAAATACTCATCCGCGACGAGCCGGAGATCCCCCTCCGCACCCCGCATTCCCACTTCCTCCCATAGCTCCCGCGCGGCCGCACACCGGGGTTCCTCCCCGCTCTCGACGTGCCCCGCAGGCACGGTCAACCGGTAAGGAAAAGCGGTTCGCTGAAAGAACAGAAACCGCCCACCCCGGTCGCGTACGAACACCCCGGCACTCTCGTGCCAGTACTCACCGTCCGCATCGGTCCACCAGGAGATACGCGGATCGATGACAACGGCTCGCTCCGCCTCGCGGCCACACGAAGCGCAGGTGCAGCATTTCTTCCCCTCCACGACGATCCAAGTGATCGCCTCGGCACGGCAATGCAGGCAGTACTCGCGAAAGGTGTGGTCCCGCACCAGCGGGAAGTCGATTTCCACCCTGCGCCCCTTCCTGGGCGAAGAACTGCCATCAGCTGGTAAGGCAGTCAGGCATGCCACATATCCGTGGCTCGTTCAGGGACGCGTGCGCTGGCGCTTGCCGGCATCCGCCGCCTTCGCCAAGGATTCCGCCCCGTTCCGCCGCTCCCTGCCACCCGGCGCGTCGAGCGCCCGGGACGGATCGGCTGCCGAACCGGTCACGGACGGGCGCCCGGACGCCAGCAGCAGGACCGCCCCCAATCCACCGAAGACCAGGACCAGGGCAGCGACGACGCCCCACCCCACGGCAGCGATGACCACCCCGAACACCGGTGGTCCCAGCAGAATCCCCACACTGCCGAGCTGGTTGAGGATGCCATTGGCGACATCGACATCCGCAGCACGGCTCACCGAGGCGGGAACGGCGGCGAAGACCGCCGAGATCAGCAGTCCGTCCACGACAAGGACAAGGGTGGCCGCTCCGCCGCTGACCGCGAGCGGAAATTCAGCCGAGAACGCGGGGAGGCAGGCGATCGGCATCAACGCACCCAGCGGGACGAGTGAGGAGAAGGCCGTGCCGCGCCGCAGCAGCCAACTGGCGGCGAGCCCGCCGGCCGCGCTCCCCAGACAGACGACCGCCACCACGGCACCGGTGACCGTCGGCGTAGCGAGCCGCTGCTCAAGAAGAAATGCCGGCAGCACCATCACCACGGCGACGCCGACCAGCGACAGGCTGCCGTACGCCACACCGAGCCGCAACGCCCCGTTCCAGGCGCCGGCTTCGCGGTGAGCGCACGGGGCCGCCGCCCTCGGCAGCCGAGGCAGAACGGCCGTGAGCACTCCGGCCATGATCAGCGGCCCGAGTGCGGTGAGGGCCAGCCATTGGTTCCAGGTCCACACGGATTCCAGGGCGCCGCCCGTGAGCGCGGCGATGGCCAGTCCCGTAGGGACGCAGGTGCCCCACAACGCGAGCGCTGCCGACCGGGTGCCACCCTGCGCGATGCGGGTGAGAACGACCGGACCCGCCACGAACACCAGCAGGTAGCCGACCCCTTCAGCGATTCGTGCCCCCAGCAGCAGCCCCCAGGATCCGGCGGCCGCACTGCCGACAGCGGCCACCGACATGACGAAAAGGCCCCAGGAAAGGGCCCGTTGGGCGCCGAAGCGGCGGACCCACCATCCCGCCGGGATGCCGAGAGCGGCGCTCACCGCCGTGATACTCGAGGTGGCCCACGCGAGCGCACCGTCCGACAGGCCGAGCGACGCACGCAGCGCGGACCCCACCGGCGCGACGGCACCCAGGCCGACTGCCGCCAGCACACCGGCGAACCAGGTCGCCAGCGTGTACGTCCAGAGTGACGCCGAAGCGCGGCGCCGACTGCGTCTCTTCCTGACGCGCACGGATTCTCCTTGTGCCGGCCGGCGCGTGGTCCCGCGCGGTCGGCCGTCGAGGGACGGACTGACCGGGGCCGCGTGGCGGGAGGGTTCAGTGAGCACACCTCCCGCCACGCGAGTCCGCATCAGTCGTCCAGGCCGAACCTGGCCATCAACTCCTGATCGCCTGCCACATAAGAGGTGTCGGTGGTGACGGTCTGGTCGGACGGACCACGACTGCACATGCAGAGGTGGCGACTGCGGGAGGTGACGCGCACGGCTTGTGCGCCGCCGGAGGACATGATCTCTTCAGCGATGTCCTTGACGAGGTACTCCTGAATCTGGAAGCGCCGGCTGAACGCCTGTACCAGACGGGGGAATTTACCGAGTCCGAGGATGCGGTCACCGGGCACGTACGAGATGTTGACCTTCCCGAAAAACGGCAGGAAGTGGTGGGCGCAGATCGAGAAGAAGTTGTTCTCCTGGATACGCACCACGCCGGTGTGCTCGCCGTCCACCAGGCACGTGGTTTTGAGAATCGCCGAGGTGTCGATCTCATAGCCACTCAACAGCTCGCGGTAGGCTCGGACAATCCGGTCCTCGCACTCCGGTCCGCTGTACCACCCGAGCGCCCTCGTGTCGGTGGTGACATTAGTTTTGAGCCATTCCTCTATGGTCATCTGCGACCTCCATTTCCTGCTCACACCCAGGGCTCCGAACCCGGTGGAGGCCTTTCACTATCCACCCATGCATGTTCGTTGAGAACATACCTCCATTGGCCCACACCCGATAAGACCAATATGCTGGTGATGCGCCCATAGTGAAGTATTCAAATCAGCACGCAGCAGTAACGTTTCTTCGAGGCTTGAACCGAGCGGTCGAAGGGAATGCGGCGCCCGAAATGGAAAGGCAAAAATACCTTTCCGAGCGCCGGGGCACACCCGCTCACTTTTCACCTTTCGGGGTGCGGGGATGAATGCGCCCCACCGCCTGATCGAAGAATTCGTAAGAGGGTGGGGCGTGTGGGGCTCGGGTGTAGTTGATGAAGGATCGGCGGGAATCTACGCGCCCGAGAGAGCAGCGCCGCGCTCATCGCCGTGACCGCCGGGCCACGGTGGTGGTTACCACCGACAGCCACCACAGAAGGTGGGGCCAGGAGGTGCCGGGCGGGTGGCGAACCAGGAGGTGGACTCAACTTGGGCCCTGGGCAAGTCGCTTCGCAGCGAAGACGTTCGAACTGATGCCGCCCGGCTCCTCCGGCCGAAGTCTGCCGCGTGGCATCTCCGCATCCGTTCCGCGATCGTATGCGGCATGAACTCCGACGAATCCGAGATGCGTGCCGCGGTCCGCGAGCTGGCCTCGGCATTAGAGATGATGCTCAACCTGGTCAGAGCTGACGCGCTTCCCACCACGCCCGAAGCGCACCGGCTCATGCGGGAGGTGATGGTCTTCCTCGACGCGTCGACCGACCGGATCGCCGACCCTGACAGGCTTGGTGAGATCCTCCCCCTGGCCAGCGCACTCAACAGGCTGGTCATCTCGGCACGGGAGCAGATCCTCGACGACGCCGTCGCCGCGTCGCCCCTGCCCGACCATCCGGAGATGTGAACCCTGCACGCCGAACTCAGGGCGAACGGGGCGAGTTCGGGCCTCTCTTGCAGGACGCGAAGTGCACGGCGGAGCCACTTCATCCAGGGCGGAGGCGTATCCCGCCCGGGGCGACATGCCAGCCGGCCCGGGCCCGCACATCCCGCCCCGAGAGGGGATGGATGCGCGGACCCGGGCCAGAGGAAGCTGCCTCAGTCATCCGGCTCGCGTGAAAACCTGCCGGATGACGGACTCAATTAGCTGGGCGGTACCGGTCCGCAACGCCCGCTCCTCACCGCCACCCCAGCACCCCGGGGCGGCGGCTCGGACAGTTCGGAAGCTCGCCGCGATCAGACCGCCGGCGCCGGGTAGGTCGGGTACTCCACCCCGGAGACGTGCTGGACGACGCGGATGACCTGGCAGGAGTAGCCGAACTCGTTGTCGTACCAGAGGTAGAGGATGGCGTTGTCGCCGTCGACCTTGGTGGGGCCGGCGTCGACGATCGAGGCGTGGCGGGAGCCGATGAAGTCGCTGGAGACCGCGTCGGGGGCCGTGGTGAAGTCGATCTGGCGCTTGAGCGGGGAGGTCAGCGAGACGTCGCGGAGGTAGTCGAGGACCTCCGCGCGGGTGGTCTCGCGACCGAGCTGCAGGCTGAGGATCGCGATCGAGACGTCCGGCACCGGGACGCGGATCGAGCTGCCGGTGATCGTCGCATCGAGGTCGGGCAGCGCCTTGGCGACGGCGGAGGCGGCACCGGTCTCGGTGATCACCATGTTGAGCGGCGCGGAGCGGCCGCGGCGGTCGGAGCTGTGGTAGTTGTCCAGCAGGTTCTGGTCGTTGGTGAACGAGTGGATGGTCTCCACGTGACCGCGCAGGACGCCGTACTCGTCCGCCATCGCCTTCAGCGGCGGGACGATCGCGTTGGTGGTGCAGGACGCACAGGACAGGATCTGCTCGTCCGGCTTGATCATGTCGTGGTTGACGCCGTGGACGACGTTGGGGACGTCGCCCTTGCCCGGGGCGGTCAGGACGACCTTGGCGATGCCGGGGCGCAGGTGCTTCGACAGGCCCTCGCGGTCGCGCCACTTGCCGGTGTTGTCGATCAGGATGGCGTTGTTGATGCCGTACGCCGTGTAGTCCACCGACGTGGGGTCGTTGGAGTAGATCACCTTGATCTCGTTGCCGTTGGCGATGATCTTGCTGTTCGCCTCGTCAACGGTGATCGTGCCCTGGAACTGGCCGTGGATGGAGTCACGGCGCAGCAGCGAGGCGCGCTTGACGATGTCCTGGTCGCCGCCGCCGCGGACGACGATGGCACGCAGCCGCAGGCCGCCGGCCTTCTCGATGAGCAGGCGCGCGACGAGGCGGCCGATACGGCCGAAGCCGTAGAGCACGACATCGCGCGGCTCGCGGCGCTCGATCTTGTTGTCGCCCGTGGCGCCGGCGACGGCCTCGGCGGTGAACTCCTCCACCGACAGACCGCGGTCGTCCTTCTTGTACGTCGCGGCGAGCATGCCGAGATCGATCTGGGAGGGGCCGAGGTCGAGCGTCGTGAGGGCCTGGAGGAAGGGCATCGTCTCGGTGACCGAGAGCTCCGCACCGGCGATCTGCCGGGCGAAGCGGTGGGTCTTGAGGATGCTGACCACCGACTTGTTCACCAGGGAGCGGCTGTGCAGCAGGACCGTGACGTCCTGCTCCCGGTGCAGCTTCCCGATGATCGGGATCATCGACTCCGCGATCTCCTCGCGGTTCTTCCAGTTGGTGAACGAGTCGTCATTGACAGCAGTCACAGGCTTATCTTTCGAGCTAGGCGGTGCTCATATGCTAGCGCCCTCATATTTTGATCGTTCAGACGGTCCTGCTTTGCGGGGGATGCCGCGGTGGGCGCCAGGGTCATGCCGGCGTAGGGGCGGCGTGACGGTGCGGAGTGAAGAGCCGGGGCGAATTGGGGCAAATGCACCCAAGGGGGCGTCTGCGTCGCCTGCGTCTCCGGAGTCGAATGGGCGGCGGGCGTCGCGGGGCGGTGAGGGTGTGACATCGGCTACCCGTCGGGGGCAGTGCCCGGCCCGGTGGCGGTGACCTCGGCGAGGGTGTGGCCGCTCAAGGGCCTGTCCTGGGGCCCACCAGTTCTTCTACGACCTGACGGCCGAGTCGGTGAGCTCGGTGGTGCGTCGGGTCCGCTATTGGCGTGGCCGACAGGTAGGGCTTTTCCTCCGTCGGGCCGATGCATTCCTGAGTGGAGGGGCGGAGGGGTGGGCTATCGGCGCGGCAATGGGCTCGGAGTGGGAGGGGCGTATGGGTGGGTGTTGTGCGGCGCGGGTGGAGACGGCTGCCGCCCAAGGGGCGTCGGCTCTGCCCTGTTTGCCCCCAGCCCGTGCGCTCCGGCGTCGTGGCGTATGGCGTGTGCGGTCGGCGCGCCGGGTGGTGGCGTTTCTGTGACGTCGTTCACCGGAGTCATTGCGGCCGGATCTGCTGCGGAGTGTTGGTGGTGAGGTCAGGGGGTGTGTCGGGGTCTTGGCGCCGGGGCGTGGGGAGTGTTGCGTGAACTGCGCGGTCCGGGGGAAGCCGTCAAAGAACCTTCTCGTCGAAGTAGCCTTTTGCGTGGCCCTCGCAGGGGGCGGTGGGTGAGCTCCAGGTGTTGTGGTCGATCGGGCGTGAGGTGAGAGGTGTGACGGACACGCAGCAGACCCCGGTGAACAAAGCGGCGGACGCGCGGGACCGCGTTCATGAGCTGCTGCACGCGCACCGCCCGCAGGTCGATGAACTCTCCGTGATCGACGCCCTGCTGGTCACCTCGGAATTGGTGACCAATGCCCAGAGGCATGGTGGTGGCGTCGCCGGTTTCTCCGCCCGGATCGCGGGCGGTCTGCTGGAAGTGACCGTCGCCGATCGCAGTCCTCGTCATCCCGCCACGGCCATCGGACGGGAAAAGTATGGGGTCGGCGGATATGGGTGGCCGATGATCCAGAAACTCACGTCCTGTGTGGTGATTGTCCCCACGGGCGAGGGCAAGGCGATTACGGTGACCGTTCTTCTCCGGTTTGAGGGTGCCCCCGACTAGCCGGCCAGTCGACCGGCCGACGAGTCGGCTAGGGGCAGCGGGTGCGGTAGCGGACGGGTAGTAGAGCGCGCCCCGTCGTAAGGCCCCCGTCGTAAGGCACCCCCCGATAGCCACCCCGTTAGGCGCCCCATTCGACGATGCCGTGAATGCCGGTGCGCCTTGCGTGTCACGCCCACCAGCCCCGCCCGCCCGCTGAGTGTTCACCCGCTGAGGCGTCCGCGCGGGGGCCTGAGAGTATTGCCGTCCTGCTGTGTGAGAAGGAAGTGCCCCGGCCGGCAATGCCTGCCCGGAGGATGGGTGAGCGTGGCGGCGTCGCCGCGACGGCTCGGGGGCATTGGGGTGGAATGGTGTGATGCAGGGAGTACCTGTAAGAGCAGCTGAGGCGCGCAACTTTGTGCACGACCTGCTGCACAAGATAGGCAGCCCGGTCGATGACCTGGCCCTTGTCGATGCCCTCTTGGTGACCACGGAGCTGGTCACCAATGCCCAACGGCACGGGGGCGGGCTCACCGGGTTCACCGCGCGGGTCGTCGAGGGGTGTTTGGAAGTGGCGGTCGAGGACGGCAGCGCGCACTGCCCCGCTGCCGCTTCCCCGCAAAACCCCGGTCGTGAACCCGGCATTACGGGTGGCTACGGCTGGCCCCTGATACAGCGGCTGGCGCGCAGCGTCGAGATCACCGCGACCGTGACCGGAAAGACGATTCGCGTGACATTGCCCCTTTGAGGGTGTTGGTGCTGTTCCTGATGGTGTGAGCCGCGGGCCATCCCAACCCCCATCCCGGATCGACCGCGCTCTCCATCAGGCCGGCTCGCTTCTCCCCGCAGCCCGCCCCCGGCGACGATTGCCATCCCCGGTCTCCGTGGGGGAGGGTGAACGAAGGGGAATGGTCTCTGCCGGTTGTGTGGGGTGATGGGGTGCACTCAGTGAGCCTTGCGTGGTGAAGAGTTCCGACGCATCCGTTGTCACCGCGCCCGTGGCCGCGTCCGTGGCCGCGTCCGTGCCCGGTGTCGATGCCGGTGCCGCGTGGCAGGCCGCACCCCTCCCCGTAGTCGTCATCAGTCCGTCCGGGCTCGTGCGTGCGGTCAATGACGCCGCCGTGCTGCTCTTCCCGGCCGCCAAGGCGGGCGCACTGTGCGACGACGCCCTGGTGTCCTGGCTCGCCGACGCTCATCAGCGCTTCACCGACTCCCTGCGGCCCGACGACGACGGGGAGGCGGCGCGCGGGCCCGTCGGAACACGGAGCTTCGAGGCCCGTCCGCGCCGTACGGAGAGCGGCGACGTGGTGTGGTGGCTGGTCGATGACACCGCCCGCCGGGCGGCGGAGGACGCCCTGTGTGCCGAGCGGGAGCGCACCGCGTTTCTCGCCCAGGCGTCGACGGAGCTGCTCGCGTCCCTGAATGTCGACCGGTGCATGCACGTCACTGCCCGGCTGGCCACGCAGTATCTGGCGGATGCCGCCGTCGTGGTCGCCCCGCCCTCCGGACGGTGGCTGGCGATGAGCTTCTGCGGTCCGGACGGGCGGGTGGTGCGTGACAAGGTTGTCGCCGATCCCACTTCCGTGCCGGGACTGGCCGAAGCCCTGAAGGGTTTTCCTCCCGTGCCCTCGCGCTGGATAGACCCGGCGGCCGTGCCGGACTGGGTGCGGCCGTCCGCGCTGGGGGAGATCGGCTCGGTGGCGGTCACCCCGCTCCCGGGGCACGGTGTGGCGGCCGGCGCGCTGATCCTCATGAGGCGTTCCGATCACGCCGCGTTCAGCGAGAGCGAGGAGACCTTCGCCCGGCTGTTCGCCGCCCGCGCCGGAGCGGCCATGTCCGCCGCGCGGCTCTACGCGGAACAGGCGGCCATCACCCGGACGCTGATGCGGGAGCTGTTGCCGCCCCGCCTCCAGCAGCTCAGCGGAGTGGAGTTGGCCGGCGGCTACCGGGCCTCGAACGACACCGACCGTGTGGGAGGCGACTTCTACGACGTGCACGCGGGGGCCGGGCCCGACGAGGAGTCGCTCGTCGTCCTCGGGGATGTGTGCGGCAAGGGGCTGGAGGCCGCGGTCCAGACCGGCAAGATCCGCAACACTCTGCACGCCCTGCTGCCGCTGGCCACCGATCATCAGCGGGTGCTGAGGCTGCTCAACGGTGCACTGCTCGATTCCGATCACACCCGGTTCGCCACCCTGGTCCTGGCCTCGGTCGCGCGGCGGGGCGGCACCGTCCGGCTGCGGGTGACCAGTGCCGGACACCCCGCGCCGCTGGTCGTCCGCGCCGACGGCCGGGTGGAGGAAGCCGCCACCCGCGGGTCCCTCGTAGGCGCGCTGCCGGAGGTGACCTCCACGACGGCCACGCTCGATCTCGCGCCCGGGGAGTCCTGTCTGCTGTACACCGACGGGATCACCGAGGCGATGGGCGGGCCGCTGGGCGATGAACTCTTCGGCGAGGCACGTCTGCGGTCCGCGCTGAGCGAGTGTGCGGGCCTGCCCGCCGAAGCGGTCGTGGAGCGGATCCGGATGCTCGCCGCCCAGTGGGTGGGGGCCGGGCGTCATGACGACATGGCCGTGGTCGCCATCACCGCACCCCACCATGCGCACCTCAGTGCGGTGGACGGCCACACCCGGGGCAGGTACACGGCTTGAGAACTATCGCTTCCATGGGGGGCGTGCCGATGACCGCTGACTGGCGGGAGGCAGAGGTGGGGGCCGTTCCGTCCCGCCGTGGTCGTTCGGGGTCCATGAGTGGACGGCTGCCGGGTAGGCGCGCGTCATGACCACTTCGCCTGTTGCGATGACGGAGAGCCTGGCCGCCTACGTCGACCACCTGTGGGACGCCGTGGTGACGGTGGACGAGCACGCCGCCGTCCGCCGGGTGTTCGACGCGGTGGACGCCGGGATTCCGCCGGAGGACGTGCTGCTCGACATCATCGCGCCCGTCCAGCACCGGGTCGGTGAGTACTGGGCGGCGAACAAGATGACGGTGGCGCAGGAGCACGCCGCGACCGCCATCAACGACCGGGTCATCGCGGCCCTCGCGCATCACCGGCCGCCGGCGGCCGTAGCGGAACGGGGCCGCATCACGGTGGCCTGTGTCGACGGTGAGTGGCATGCGCTGCCCGCCCGCCTCCTCGCCGAGGTGCTGCGGCTGCGCGGCTGGCAGGTGGATTTCCTCGGCGCCCAGGTGCCCGCACCTCATCTGATCGCCCATTTGCACCAGACCGGTCCGGAGGCCGTCGCGCTGTCGAGTTCGATCGCCACCCGGCTGCCCACCGCGCATGCGGCGATCACGGCCTGCCAGGCCGCGGGCGTCCCTGTCTTGGTGGGCGGCGCCGCGTTCGGTCAAGACGGCCGCTACGCCCGGCTCCTCGGTGCCGACGCCTGGGCGCCGGACGCCCGCACCGCCGCCGACTTCCTCTCCCGGGGCATGCCGGACACCAGGGCGCCCGCGCTCGGGCACCAGCCCGTCGACGATCTGCCGCATCTGTCCGACCAGGAGTACTCCCTGGTGGCACGCACCGCCCCGCAACTGGTCAAGGAGACCCTCGCGCAGCTGGAGGAACGCTTCCCCGCCCTGCGCGACTACTCCGACCGGCAGCGGCAGCACACCGCGGAAGACCTCGCGCACATCACCGACTTCCTCGCCACCGCGCTCTACACGGATGACGACGAACTGTTCACCGGCTTCCTCACCTGGACCGGGGCGATCCTCACCACCCGCGGAGTCCCCGCACACTCCCTGCACCCGACCCTGGACGCCCTCGCCGCACAGCTGAAGGACTTCCCGCGGGCCCGGCGGATCATCGGCCACGCCCGCCGGATCCTCGACGCCGGTCCTGGTATCGACAGTGGCCCTGGCGCCGACATCGGCCCCGGCTCCGACACCCGCCCCGGTTCCGGATCCTCCGTATGACGTCGTACCCGCCCGACGAGCGCTGTCCCACCGTTGCCACCCCGGACCGGCACACCGCCCACCTCCACCTCACCGGGGACCTGGACCACACCACCGCGGACGAGCTGCTCGCCCTCGCCCTCCGGCAGATCGCCGCGCAGCCCGGCCTCCGCGCCCTCCACCTCAACTGCGCCCAGGTGCGGGCCTGCGACCAGATGGGACTCGCCGCCCTGCTGGCTCTCCACCGCCGCACCGACGCCGCCGGGATCCACCCCCACCTGGACGACCGCCCACCCGCTCTGGATCGCCTTCTGACGGTCACCGGCACCCTCGGCCCCCTCACTTCCCCGCCCGGAGGCAGCAGCTCCACTACGGGCTGACGTCGAGCGATGCGTATGTGCCGGTGGGGCATGGGCCAGTGCGTACGGACGGCTCGGCCGGGGCGCACGAGCGGGCGGCGAACGGCAGGCGCGGGCGTAAGGGGACGTGGCCTATGAATGGCCGTCAAAAGACCTCGGCCGGTGAGGCGGGCGGTGCGGCAGACGGCGCGGGACATCTGCCCATCGCCGAGCACGGTCTGATCGGTGATCTGCGGACCGCGGCACTGGCCGGGACCGATGGCCGGATCGCCCGGTACTGCGCCCCGCGGTTCGATTCGCCCAGCATTTTCGGGTCGCTGCTCGGTGCCGGGAACGGTGGCCACTGGCAGATCAGCCCCGTCGAGGACATCGCCAAGCGCCAGCAGTACTACTTTCCCGAAACCAACATTCTCATGACGCGGATGCTGACCGAGAACGGCATCGTCGAGATCCAGGATTTCATGCCGATACGGGCGGAGGACGACCCCCAACACCGGCAACGGCTGGTGCGGCGGGTGGTCAGCGTACGGGGCAGTTCGCGGACAGATCGAAGAGGCCCGGGTGGCGCTGGAGAAGATGTTCACCTACGCCAATCACCTCGGTCTGTACGCGGAGCAGATAGGGCTGACGGGCGAACACCTGGGGAATTTCCCGCAGGCCTTCACTCATCTCGCGCTGATCAGCGCGGCCACGGGCCTGGATGACTTCATGGGCTGAGCCGAAACGCCACACTGCCGACGGAATGGTGTCCGTCGCCGGCCCGATGGCGGGGCATACTGACCGGCGGTGCCGACGGGCACACATTCCGAGGCGAAGCGCTGTCCACCCCAGGAGAACTGAAGGGCAGGAAGACCGTGGCTGACTTTCTCACCGACATCACCACCCTGCGCGAGCGGGCCCGCCGCGAGATGGAAAAGGGACCGGTCACCGAAGCGTACGGAGCCGATCTGGAGCGCGTCCTTCAGGTGCTGAATGAGGCGCTGGCCACGGAAATCGTGTGCACCCTGCGGTACAAGCGGCACTACTACACCGCTTCCGGTCTCTATTCGGAGCCGGTCGCCGCGGAGTTTCTGGAGCATGCCGCGCAGGAGCAGGAACACGCGGACAAGGTGGCGCAGCGCATCGTGCAGCTCGGCGGCCGGCCCGACTTCAACCCGGAAACCCTGACGCAGCGGGCGCACGCCGATTACGACGCCAGCGACGACCTGGTGGACATGATCAAGGAAGACCTGGTGGCCGAACGGGTGGCCATCGCCTCGTACACGGAAATCGCGAAGTGGCTCGGTGACGGCGACCCGACCACGCGCCGCGTATTCGAAGATCTGCTGGCGCAGGAGGAAGAGCACGCCGACGATCTGCGGGGGCTGCTGGAACGCATTCCGCAGGACAGGAAAGCCGACTGACGCGCGCTGCTTCCGGCGTGATTGGCCTGATCACGGCGGTCGGCGGCGGTGCTTCCCGGCGCCGCGCGACGGTGGGTGTGTCCCCGCCGGGGCTCCGCCCGGGCGGGTGAGCGGGCGCGGGCCCTCAGGAGCTCAGGGCGCCGAGCATGTCGTCGGCCAGCGTGAAGTATCCGGCGGTGCCGGTGACATCGAAGAGCCGGCGGACGACCTCGTGGAACGGGCCGGCGACGATCAGCGTGCGCTGCTGCCGGTGGTGGGCACGCTGGGCGGCGAGCAGGACATGCAGCACCGTGGAGTCGGCGAAGTCGGTGAGCGACAGATCGACGACGGTACGTGGAGCGCCGGAATCCTCCGCCAGCGCGCAGGCCTCTTCCAGGAGAGGGGCGCTGTCGTGATCGAGGGACCCGCTGACGCGGACGACAAAGGCCTCGTCCTCGACAGCATGGGTCACCACAGCCGGTGTATGAACGTACATGTGCGACAGCATGCCATGCTTTTCGCGCACAGGTTCTAGACAGTCTCTTGTTCGGCCAGCCCCAAGACCGTCCTTCGTATGGCCCTCGTCGCAGGTAGGCGAAGTGCGTCCGCACACCGGCGCCCACGTTCTCGTCCGGAGTGCGGCGCGACGGCGGTCGTATTTCTCATGAATGACTCAGAATTCCGCGGACGGACCTCTCCGGTCCACCGGCTGCGCCACTCAGCGGGGTGATTGTTCCACCGTTACGCATAAGGAACCCGGCACCGGGCAACAGGCCTGCTCAACGACCTGAATCCCGGAGGTGGAGCATGAACACGGTTTTCGAGGACGTATGTGACACACAACTGCCGGGGCCCTATGACGGGCCGTCACCGCGGGCCGGAAGATATTCCACCACGCTGCCGCGCGTCGAGGATGCCGGGAAGGTGGCTCCCCAGGACGCCAAGGCACTGTCGCCGCTGTTCTTCGAGCGGCTCGCGGAACTCGACGAGGGCACTGCCGAGTATCAGTACGCCCGCAATACGCTCGTCGAGATGAACTTGTCGCTGGTGAGCTATGTGGCCTCGCGGTACAGAAGTCACCGTGACCAGATGGAGGACATCGTCCAGGTCGGCACCATCGGTCTGATCAAGGCCATCGACCGGTTCGACCTCTCCCGTCGAACGGAGTTCGCGGCCTTCGCCATTCCCCATATCCTCGGGGAGATCAAGCGGTTCTTCCGCGACACCAGCTGGGCCGTCCATGTCCCGCGCCGTCTCCAGGAACTCCGCATCGACCTGGCCCAGGCCATGGAGCAGCTGTCCACCGCTCTGGACCGGGAACCCACCGTCAAAGAGCTGGCCGGGCATCTGGAGCTCACCGAAGAGGAGATCATCGAGGGCATCGTGGCCGGCAACGGCCACACGGCCGTCTCGCTGCACCTCTCCGGCGACAGCGAGTCGACGGCACCGGGCGGCGGCGGTCCCGTCTTCGCCGACATTCTCGGCACCACCGACCCCGCTACGGAGCACGTCGAGGACCGGTACGCCCTGGCCTCGCTGCTGCAGCAGCTCAACGAGCGCGACCGGCTCATCGTTCATCTGCGCTTCGACCGGGAGATGACCCAGGCGCAGATCGGCGCGGTGCTCGGTATCTCCCAGATGCATGTCTCCCGACTTCTCACCCGCATCATCCAGCAGCTGCGCAGGGGCATGCTCGGCCACAAGTGACCCCGCCGGGCCCGCTTCCGGCGTCCGAGCCGCACAGCCCATGGATGGTTCCCCTGCGACCGGGTACCGGGTACCGGGCACCGCACGATCCGCTGCGGCGCGCATGGGGCACCAGGCGAAGGGACGGCATGGCCGGAGAAGTCAGCGAGCGGCGGATGCGACCGGCCCGGCCGGGCCGGATGGCGCGCGTCCGGCAGTGGTGGGGGCGGGCGCTCGGGTCGGAGGGCCATGAGCGCACGACGGTGCTCCTCATCGTCAAGGGCACCTTGGCGGCGACGATCGCCTGGGTGATCTCCTACCAGCTACTGCACGCGCAGTCGCCCGCGTTCGCCCCGTTCTCCGCGGTGCTCATCATGCAGGTGACCGTTTACCAGTCGCTGCTTCAGGCCTCGCGCTACGTGGGCGCGGTGGTGGCGGGCGTGGCCGTACAGGCCGCCCTGGGCTTTCTCGTCGGGCCCGAGGTACTGACGTTCGCCCTGGTGGCGGCGGTGGCGCTCACCATCGGCCGGTGGCCGGCGCTCGGCTCGCAGGGCTCCCAGGTGGCCACCGCGGCGTTCTTCGCCTTCTCCACCTATGTGTCCGCCGCCACGCCCCTCGACGCGAGCACCCAGCTGGGGCAGATCATCCTGCTGGTCCTCATCGGCTGCGGGGTCGGCGTCCTCGTGAACGTCACCGTGCTGCCGCCGCTGCGCTACCGCAGCGCCGAATACGGCATCCGCACGCTGGCCCACGCCCTGTGCGACCTGGTGAGCGACATCTGCCCGGTGCTGCGCGAGGGCGGACTCGACGAGGAGAGCACCGGGCGGTGGCGGTCGCGCGCCGAACAGACCGGGGAACTGGTCGCACAGGCCCGCACGGGTCTGCGGATGGCGCGGGAGAGCCTCCACTACAACCCGCGCCGGCTCGTCCGCCGCGGCCGCCCGCACACCGGCTTCGAGGGCTATGCCGCGGTGCTGGAAGCGCTGGAGCGCACCCTGGGCCAGGTCGCCGCCCTGACCCGGAGCCTGAACCAATGGAGCGCGGACGAGGACCGCCACCGCTACGGCGACTTCCTGGCGAGCTACGCCGATTTCCTGGAGTCCCTCTCCCGGATCACCCGCGTCTTCGCGGACCTCGACGAGGACCGGCTCGGCGACCAGGCCCCCGAGCTGTGCCAACTGGCCGACGAGGCACAGGACTACCGCCGGCGGCTGGCCGAGGAGGCGGAGCGGGGTGAGCTGCCGCTCGCGGACCCGGGCCGCCCGTATGGAGTGCTGGTCATCGAGGCCGCCCGGCTGATGGAGGAGTTCCAGTACACCTGTGACGTGCTCCAGCATCATGTCGACCGGTGAAACAGCATCATGTCGACCGGTGAAACGGCGGCCTCGTGAGGTGGTGCCCAGGAGAACGACGGGGCACGCGGCCGGACAAAGAGGAGGGGCCGCCGCAGGAAAGCGGTGGCCCCTCCGTGCGCCGGGCGGTGTCCGGTTATTCCTTGAAGGCGTCCTTGGCCTTTTCGCCAGCACTCATGGTGGTCCTTTCGTTGGCGGCGTATCTCTCGTGCCCCCGCATTGCGCTGCCAAGCGACTGAGCGATAGGTGCGGGAAACGCCTGCCGACCCGGAGCGCGCACTGCGATGGAGGTGAGTCCCCTGCGGGAACAGTGCACGCCCCGGGCCGTACTTCTCGTGTTTCCCCGGGCCTGATGATGATGCGTCAGCGGACACAGAAAAATCGGGGTGGGCCGGACAACGCGGTGTTGTCCGGCCCACCCCGGATTTCCGGGCTTGCGGCGGCTACCAGCGGTACCACCGGCCGCGCTTGCCGCCGGCGCCCGCGGAACGCAGCACAAATCCGAGCGCCCAGATGATGAGTACGGCCACCGCGACATACCAGAGTGCCTTCAAAGCGAATCCGGCACCGAAGAGCAGCAGCCCGAGAAGGAGTACGAGAAGCAGCGGAACCATAGTTATCAACCTCCGAGACATCGTGTGCCCGCGCATTCGAGTCACACGCAACGTTTCTTCGGATAAAAACCGGGCAACCGCTGTCCCTCAGACGCTTATTACCCCCGGAAATCAGTTACCGTGCGCGGGCTCTGGGGCATATGAGGTTCCTGCTACGGAAAGTGGCCTCACAGGTCTCACCCGCATCTCACAACTGCCGTCGGACGGAGCGCGGTTGCATCCGCTTCCGGTTCGTATGCATGCCCTGGAGAGATCGGGGTAGGCGCGCCGCTGAAGCGTCCGCAGGTGCCGGGCGCGCGGGAGGGCGAGATGACCACCATCGTGAGCGAGACCACGACCGAGCAGCGACAGATCACCCCGGCGTTTGCACTGCCGGAGGTGCCGCAACCGCAGAAGGTGGCACCTCGGGACGCCAAGGACTTGTCCAAGCAGTTCTTCGAACGGCTTCAGGTCCTCGAAGAGGGCACACACGAGTACCAGTACGCGCGGAACACCCTCATCGAGATGAACATGTCGATGGTGCGCTATGTCGCCCGCCGCTACCGCAATCGCGGCGACGACATGGAAGACGTCATCCAGGTGGGCACCATCGGTCTGATCAAGGCCATCGACCGGTTCGACCTCACCCGCGAGGTCGAGTTCTCCACCTTTGCCGTCCCCTACATCCTGGGCGAGATCAAGCGGTTCTTCCGTGACACCGGCTGGGCCGTCCATGTGCCCCGCCGCCTCCAGGAGCTCCGCAGCGACCTGGCCAAGGCCAAGGAGCACCTCGCCGCCAAGCTCGACCGCGACCCCACCGTCCGCGAACTGGCCGCCCACCTCGAACTGTCGGAGGACGAGGTCATCGAGGGCATCGTCGCCGCCAACGGCTACACCGCCGGTTCGCTCGACACCCCCGCCGACCCCGACCCGTCGGAGCAGCGCCGCACCCTCGTCGACGTGCTGGGGGAGAACGACCCGGCGCTGGAGGCCGTCGAGGACTACCAGGTGCTGGGGCCGCTGCTCGACACCCTCGACGCACGGGAACGGCGCCTCATCGAGCTGCGCTTCGGCCAGGAGATGACCCAGTCGCAGATCGGCGAAGAGCTCGGCGTCTCCCAGATGCATGTCTCCCGGCTGCTCACCCGCACCCTGTCGAAGCTCCGCGCCGGAATGCTCACCGAACGCTGAGACCCGCCCTGCGCGGTGTAGGGGGAGGACGGGTCCTGTTGATCCGGCGCGGCAGCCTCCTTCGAGGTGTGGCGCGACGAGGTCCGGGCATCCGCGACGGCGAACACTCTTCAGGCGGGAAGGAAACCGACGATGCTGATGGCCCACCCTGCGGTGCTGCGGGAACTCGTGGCGGAGTACGAGGCATTGGAGCTGCTGCACGCCCGTCAGGGGAAGGCCGAGGTGCGCCGGAGGATGGACGACATCGCCTACACCCTGTGCGTCTCCACCGGCACCCGCGATGTGGACGCGGCACTGATCGCCGCCCGCCACCGGCTGCCCGGCGCCCGCGTGCAGGACGACTCCCTCCTCACGGGCACGGGCTGACCGGCCGACGCGGGCGTAGGCACCCCTACGGCCACGAGGGCCGGCAGCTCTTGCGCAGGTCAAAAAGCCTGGGCAGTCGAAGGGCCACGTCTTGGCATGGCGCGGCGACAGCCTTGAGGCGCAGAAGGGGAGACGGGGTGCAGCCGGCGATATCCGCCGTGGGTGGTGAGCGGGCGAGCCGCAGGCCGATCCGTTCCTCGCCCTTGAGGCACCCGTGGTGGCGGTACGGCTGCCACCGCGGGGCGCATCAGGGGCGGGCGTCGCGTGGTCAGTACGGTGCCTGCCGCCGGCGCCGGACCAGTCGGCCGAGCAGCGCCGCCACCGCGGCCAGCGCGGCGATGGTGGTCAGCGCCCTGGGCAGCCCGTACGCCTCGGTGAGGAAGCCGATCGACGGCGGGCCGAGCAGGATGCCGGAGTAGCCCAGGGTCGATGCGACCGCGACGCCATGGGGGCCGGCGAGGGCGCCGGCGCCGCCGATCGCGGCCGGGAAGACATTGGCCAGGCCCAGCCCGGTCAGCGCGTAGCCCAGGTACACCGGCCACAGCTGCGGGCTCAGGGCTGCCACCAGCATCCCCGCCGCCGCGAGGAGACCGCCGGCCACCAGGACGGGGGTGTCGCCCAGTCGTTCCAGGAGCCAGGTGCCCGACATCCGGGAGAGCGTCATCATCAGCGCGAACACCGCGTATCCGGCCGCTGCCGCACCCGGTCCGGTGTGCAGGTCAGCGGAGAGATGCAGCGAACCCCAGTCGGCCAGCGCGCCCTCGCCGTACGCCGTGCACAGGGTGATCAGCCCGTAGACCGTCACGAGCAGCCGGGTACGGCGCACCGGCACACGGCCGCGCGCCGGTATCGCGTCCTCCCCGTCGTGGTGTGCGCCATGGCCGGTGGCCGGCCGGGGCGTCCGCAGCAGAACGTGGCCCGCGTACGCGGTGACGACGAGCCCGGTCGCGGCCAGGAGCAACAGGTGCCACAGCGGGCTCAGATGCGGGGCGAGGAGCCCGCCGAGTCCCGCGCCTGCCAGTCCGCCCGCGCTGAACGCCGCGTGGAACGACGGGAGGATCGGGCGCCGGACCGCCTCGGCCAGGTCCACGGCGGCCGCGTTGAAGGCGACATTGAGGCCCCCGTACGCGGCTCCGAACAGCAGCAGGACGAGGCCGAGCTGAAGGGCGGAATGAGTCAGCGCGGGCAGGGCGACCGACAGCGACAGCAGGGCCGCCGTCACCACCGTCACCGGATGGTTGCCGTAGCGGCGGCACAGCTTGCCGGTGAGCAGCATCGTGGCGACCGACCCCACCGACACCCCGAGCAGGGCCAGTCCGAGTGCGCCCGCCGAGGCGTGGATCTGCTCCTTGATGGCGGGGATGCGCACCACCCACCCCGCGAACACGAAGCCGTCGAGGGCGAAGAACAGGGTGATCGCCCGGCGCAGCCGGGCCACGGCCGGGGGAGCGGCGGCCGGGGCGCGCCGGCCGGTGTCCATGAGCTGGTTCATAGGAGCCTCCGGTCGTTCAGCGGCGGACGCGGTGGGTGAGGAGGGTGCCGGCGGTGGCGAGCACGAGCCCGGCGAGGGTGAGCGGGCCGAGCCGCTGTCCGAGCAGCAGCGCGCCGAGCCCCGCCGTGCTCATCGGGACCAGCTGGAACAGGCTGCTGACCTGGCTCGTGCCGTGGCGCTGGAGGAGGCGGTAGAGCAGGCCGACCCCGACGATCGAGTTGACCAGCGCGCTCCACAGCAGCACCGGCCAGTACGCGGCGGTGAAGTGCACGTCCCAGCCCTCGGCGAGCAGTGCAGGCACCAGCACCACCAGCGAGGCGGCCAGCAGCTGTACGGCATTGCCGCTCACCGGGTCCATCCGCCCGCAGAACCGCTTCTGGTAGACCGTGCCGGCGGAGATGCCCAGCAGCCCCAGCGCGAGAAAGCCCAGTCCCGGAAGGCAGTTGAGGGACGGCTCGATCCCCTCGGCGACCGCCAGTGCCACCCCGCCGAGCCCGAGGACGAGCCCCAGCAACTGGCCTGCCGAGACCCGCTCGTGGAGCAGCGGCACCGCCAGCAGTGAGGCGGTCAGCGGGTAGAGGGCGATGATCAGGGCAGCGAGCCCGGACGGCACGCCGAGGTCCATGCCCGCGTAGATGCTGGAGAACTGCACCGCCTGGACGAGCACTCCGGCGACGGCCAGATGCAGCAGCCGGCGCCCGCGGGGCAGCCGTTGGCGGCGGATGCCGGCGACGGCCAGCAGCACCAGTCCGGCCAGGGCGAAGCGTAACGCCGCGAAGGTGTAGGGCGCCGCGTACCGCAGGCCGAGCGTGCCGGAGAGGAATCCCGAACTCCAGACGACCACGAGGGCCGCCCGGGCGGGCAGTTCGGCGAGGCGCCCCGCGGGCCGTGCGGTGGGGGCCGGCACACCGCTGGGTGCGGGCCGCTCCTCACTTGCCAGGGGCGGGCTGGGACTGGTCACTGCTGACGCTCCCTCTGTTTGACCGTGTTCGATAAACTGCACGCTAGAGCAAAATATCGTTCACTGCGACGGTTTTCCGCTCTTCGGGGTCACCGTGGTGGTCATGGCCACGGCCCGGACGGGAGGTCGGGAGCCCGGGCAGCAAAAAGCCCCACGGGCCGTGGTCCGCAGGGCAGTTGGAGGAGAGCGGAGGGGCTCAGTAGAGGCTGGAGAAGAGTACGGCGACCATCTGGGCCGGCTCATCGGTGTCATTGCGGAAGGTGTGCGGATGACCGGCCGACCACTGGATGCAGTCCCCGGCGCGCAGCTCATGGTCCCGGCCGTTGTACCGGGCCACCAGAGTGCCCCGCGTCGCCATGATGAGATCGGAGCCCTCGTGCTGAAGGTCCTCGGTGAGGCCGCTGTGCGGGGCGAAGTCCCCCGTGACCACTTGGTATCCGAGCTCCGGGGACCGCAGCACACGGTAGACGACACCCGGCGCCCGGTTCAGGGTCTCCTGCTTCTCCCGGGGGAAGAGCGAGGGAGTGGCCCGCCCCCGGGAGAACCCCAGGAACGAGCCGACATCGTGGTCGAACACCTTCGCCAGACGGCCGAGCCGCTCCAGCGCGATATCCGTCTCGCCCCGCTCCAGACCGGCCAGGAAGGACACCGACAGCCCACACTCAGCGGCCACTTGGCGAAGCGACATCCCCCGCTGCGTACGGAGCCGGTGCAGCACCTCGCCGGGCGGCGGGAAGCCGAGCTCCGGATCCCGCGCGGGAGGGGTGGAGGGGGCCGGGTCTGCCATGCCCGCATCCTAATGCCGGGGCAGGGGACATGCCGCTGACGGCCTAATGAGCGGGCTGGTCTGTTTGGGGGCGTCAGGCTGTGGCTCTTGGTCGCGGTCGTGTGGGGAGCCCGTGTGGACGGATCGGGTGAGTGGATCGCTGGGCGGTCCGGCCGTGACCGGCGGCGGGGCCGTGGACGTACGGCGGGGCGGCTTGCGGAGACCGTGGACAGCAAGGGCTTCGAGGTGCCCCGTCCGCCCGCGTGGATGCGCTGGCTGCCCGTTGCCTATGTGGCGTTCGTCCTGCTGCTCGAAACCGTCACCCCCACGCCGTGGGCGGTGAGCTTCCTGCTCATCGCCCTGCCGGTGATCGCCGCCTACTCCCTCGGCCCGGTGCTGGTCGCGGCGGCCACGGTCTTCGCGGTGCTGCTGGAGGGCGTGTTGGCGGGCACCCCGTGCTGTACCGGCCACAACATCCATATGTTGTGGGAGAACCACCATGTCGCCGCGTATGTCGCCACCGGTCTGGTCGGTGTGCTCGGGGTGGCGCTGGCGGCCCACCGCCGGCGCCAGGAGCAGTATCTGGTGCGCGCCCGCTCGGTCGCCGAGGCCCTGATGCGGACCCTGCTGCGGCCGGTGCCGCACCGGGTCGGCCGCCTTCTCGCGGCCGGGCTGTACCGGTCCGGGGAGGTCGGCACCATGGTCGGCGGTGACCTCTACGACCTCCGCGCCACCCCGGCCGGTGAGCGCGCCATCATCGGCGACGTCCGCGGCAAGGGACTCCAGGCCGTCCGTACGGTCGCCGATATCCTCGGCAGCTTCCGTGAGGCGGTCCATGAGCCGGGGGAGCTGCCGGCCGTCGCGGCCCGTATGGAGCGGCGCATGGCCCGTGAGGCCGAAGAGCTTCCCGATGACGAGCTGTTCGTCACCGCCGCGCTGATCGAGTACGACGCCGCCGCCCAGCGAGTGACGATCATCAACCATGGGCACATCGAGCCGGTCCTGATCTCCCGTGGCGAGGTGACGCCCCTCATCGGGCCGCCTGCGCTCCCGCTCGGCCTGGGCGCCCTGGCCGATGAGGAGCCCGTCGCCTACACCCACTCCTTCACCTGCGGTGATGTCCTTCTTCTGTGCACCGACGGGGTGATCGAGGCCCGCGACCACAACGGCGCCTTCTACCCGCTTCTCGACCGTCTCCGTGACCGATTCGGCGATCGGCCCGCGCCCGGCCCCGCCGATGTCATCGACTTCCTCAACACCGATCTGCCCCGCCATACCCGCGTCTTCCATGACGATGTCGCTCTGCTCGCCCTGGCACCTGACGGCGCTGACGGCGGCGGTGGTGGGGCGTAGGAGAGCGGTTGGCGTGGTGCCGTGGCGGTTCGCGTCAGTCCGTCTGGTGGGCGTCCCGTGCCGCGTCGACGAACTCCTCCAGGGCTTTCCAGTAGGGGCGGTAGGCGGCGTCGAAGGAGTCCTGGCCGTCGGGGTCGCCGGTCAGGTCCGCGCTGAGGGCGGCGTAGAACGGGCGGGTCGCCTTCTGGAGGGCGAGGGCCGCGGCGGCGGCCGACTGCGGGCCCTCCAGTTCGACGACCCGGGCGCAGCGGCGGATCCTCGCGTACTCGGCGACCTCCCGGTCCTGGAGTTCGCCGAGTGTGGAGGCACGGGACTCGGAGCGGGGGAGCCGCAGCACGGTGGAGATCTCCCAGAACAACTCGCCCATCCGGTGGGTCTGTTCGATCAGATCCAGATAGGCGGTGCGGCGGCTCTCCCGCAGCCGCTCGGCACGCTGCGAGCGCGCGGCGGTCTCGGCCTGGATCCTGGCGGCCCGCGCGCTGCCGCGGCTGGTGACCCAACTGGCGAGCACCGCCGTGCCGCCGGTCACCGCCGCGATTGCCAGAGTCCATATCGTGCTGTCGCCCACGTGACGTCACCCTACCGAGCCGCTCGGGCGCACCGGGCGCCGCTACGAGGGGAATTCGCCCGGCGGCACCGTGCTCGTGGCAGCGTTGCCGCCGAACACCTTGTTCAGGGTGAAGGTCAGCACCGTGTACTGCGTCCCGCCGGACACCCGCACCGTCCGGAAGTTCGCCTTGTCGTCGAACTTCTCGAAGCTGCATCCGCGGGTGAAGGAGCGCTTCCCGCCGTTCCAGTCCTCGCCGGTGGTGAAGTACACCGTGTACGCACCGCTGTTGACGCTGCGGACGGTCGCCTTGGCGCCCTTGCGGACGTACAGGGAGAACGCCGTGCGGGTGCCGCGGGTCAGCGTCACCACCGCATCGGAGCTGGTGCCGTTGTTGACGGTCAGCCGGCCCAGCCCGCCCCGGCTGCCGTCGCGCACGAAGGTGCCGTTCGCCGGCCGCCGGTGCTGGGCCCGTTCCGTACGCGGCAGCCGCAGCGCGGTGTCATAGCCGAGGGCCTTGAGCGCGCGGGCGGCCTCCTTGACGCTCTGCGGGCCGTGCGCCGTGTCGAGTTCGACGCGGGGTGAGGTGGCGCAGCGGCCGACGCCGCCGCGGGCACTGCGCAGATCCTGTCCCAAGGCGCGCAGGGCGGTGGCGAGTTGGCTGGTGCCCGAGAGGGCGTTGTCCGGTGCGGCGACCGCCTCCAGGGCGTCGGCGGCGGTCTCGGCCTTGCCCGCAGCGGTGTTCAGCGCCTTGTCCAGGGGACCGCCCTCGTGCGCACCGTCGACCGCGCGCAGCGCGCTGTCGAGCGGGCGGAGGGCGTCGGTCAGCGCATGACGGTAGGTGGCGGGGTCGGCGGTCGGCGATGGGGTGGGGGACGGTGCCGAACCGGCCGCCGAGCTGCTTGATCCGCCCGTTGGAGCGTCGCTTCCTCCGCCTGCCGAACAGGCCGTCAGCGGCAGCGCCAGTGCGAGGGCCGCCGCGCCCAGTGCGGTGGCCCGGCCCGTACGGCGGCGTGGGTGGGCCGCTGTCCGGCCCGCTCCCGCCGCCGTCCCGCCCGTCGTGTGCGCAGACGTGTACCTCACCATGAGTCCCCCGATTCCCCCGGTATCCCCCGACATCCGGCAACTGCCGAAAGAGACAGGCTTCTCCCACCACAAGTGGCTGTCAAGTGGGTTGTCAGGTACGGCAGTTGGGCGGGGTTTGGGGGCAGGGCGGGGGCGGGCCGGGGGCGGCGCTGGGATCCGGGGGCGCGCCGGGACGCCTTCCTGCCGGGCGCGGTATCCGCGCAGGCCGGACCGGTCGCGGCGGTGGTCCGGGGCCCGCCCAAAGATCGCGCCGCCGGAAGAGGCGCCTCCGCCTCCACCTCCGCCTCCGGAAGGGAGCTGATCTCTCGCGTGCCGGGCTGCTTCGCGGCGGGCCCGGTGGGGCGGCGAGGCGGCGGGGCCGTCGCAGCGGAGGCGACCGGCGGGGCCGTCGTGGCGGCGGTGACCGCCCGGCCTCCCGGTGGGCCGTTCGATACCCCGCCCCGCGCGCGTTCCGGTCTCCGCCGCCCCTCGGACCTAAAATCGGAACATGCCCGCAGGGGGTTCCCGACCCGCCCGACGCGGGACGGGCCGGTGTCCCGCGGCTGATCCGGAGGGCCCATGACCACCGACGACGAGCGAGGGCGGGGACGGCTCACCGAACCGGCGGCGCCGGACGGGCCACCGCACACCCCGGCCACGCCCGCTCCCGGCGCCCCCGGTCCGCACGCGCCCCTCCCCGACGCCGTGACCTGCCACGCGCTGCGCTACGCGTTCGGCGAGACCAAGGCCGTGGACGGCGTCGACCTCTCCGTCCGCACCGGTGAGGTCTTCGGGCTGCTCGGCCCGAACGGCGCGGGGAAAACCACCGCGATCCGCTGTATCACCACCCTCCTGCCCGTCCCGGCCGGCATGGTGCGGGTCTTCGGGCATGACGCGGCGAAGGAGCGGATGGCGGTGCGCCGGCTGCTGGGGTACGTCCCGCAGCAGCTGTCCGCGGACGCCGGGCTGACCGGCCGGGAGAACGTCGCGCTGTTCGCCCGGGTCTTCGACGTCTCCCGCCGCGAGCGCGCCGCCCGCGTCACCCAGGCGCTGGCGGCGGTCGGCCTCACCGAAGCGGCCGGCCGGCTCGCCAAGACGTACTCCGGCGGCATGATCCGCCGCCTCGAACTCGCCCAGGCCCTGGTCAGCGCGCCCCGGCTGCTGATGCTCGACGAGCCGACGATCGGCCTCGACCCGATCGCCCGTACCAGCGTCTGGGAACACATCAACGCCGTACGGGCCGCCACCGGTATGACCGTCCTGGTGACCACGCACTACATGGACGAGGCCGACCAGTACTGCGACCGTCTCGCCCTGATGCACCAGGGCCGGATCCGTGCCCTCGGCACCCCTGAGGAGCTGCGCTCCGCCCTGCGCGCCCGCCGCCGCGCCGCCCGGACCTCGGCCGCCCGTCAGCCGGCGCCCCACACCCCGTCCGACGCCCCGGACACCGCCACCCCGACGGCCTCGGCAGCCTCACCCTCCACCCCTGCCGCCCCGGCCACCTCCTCCTCTCCGTCGTCGGCCCCCTCGCGCCCGTCCGACACCGCGCCGACCCTGGAGGACGTCTTCCGGGACGTCGCCGGCAGCGGCCTCGACGAGCAGTCAGGAGACTTCCGCGATGTCCGAAGCACCCGCCGCACCGCCAACCGGGTCGGCTGACACCGCCTCCGGCGCCGACCGGCTGGACCTGCTGCTGGTCCCGCCGCGCGCCCGCACCGGCTGGCGGGTGCTGATCGCCCGCGTCGTCGCGATGTGCGTGGTCGAACTGCAAAAGCTGCGCCACGACCGCACCGAGCTCTACACCCGCGCCGTCCAGCCCGCCCTGTGGCTCCTGGTGTTCGGCGAGACCTTCACCCGCCTCAAAGCCATCCCGACCGGTGGCACCCCGTACATCGACTATCTGGCGCCCGGCATCATCGCCCAGTCCGCCATGTTCATCGCGATCTTCTACGGCATCATGATCATCTGGGAGCGGGACGCCGGCATCCTCACCAAGCTGCTGGTCACCCCGACCCCGCGGTCCGCGCTGATCGCCGGCAAGGCCTTCGCCGCCGGGGTGAAGGCGCTCATCCAGGCCGTGGTGGTGATCGTCATCGCCGCCCTGCTCGGTGTGGCCATGACCTGGAACCCCCTCCGGCTGCTCGCCGTTGCCGTCGCCGTGGTCCTCGGCTCGGCCTTCTTCTCCTGTCTGTCCATGACGATCGCCGGGATCGTGCTCACCCGGGACCGGCTGATGGGCATCGGCCAGGCCATCACCATGCCGCTGTTCTTCGCCTCCAACGCCCTCTACCCGGTGGCGATCATGCCCGGCTGGCTCCAGACGGTGAGCCTGATCAACCCCCTGAGCTACCAGGTCGACGCCCTCCGCGGCCTCCTCCTGGGCACCCACGCCCACCTGGCCCTCGACTACGCCGTCCTGGTGGGCGCGGCCGCACTCGGCATCGCCGCCGCCTCGTCGCTCCTGGGGCGGCTGGCCCGGTGAGCCTGGCCCTCCCGCTCCCTACGGTTTCCCTCAGCCGGAGTTGAGCAGTCGGTCCACCGCCTCGACGGTGCGTCCGGCGCCGTCTTCCTGGGCGAGCTTCGCCGCCAGCAGACGGCTGCGTCGCGCGTACTGGGGCCGGTCGACGGCCGTGCGGATCAGTTCGGCGAGGCGGCCGGCGTGCAGGGTGCCGAGCGGGAGGAAACCGGGGCCGGCGCCCATCGCCACGACGCGGCGAGCCCAGAAGGGGGCGTCCCCGAAGGCCGGCAGGCCCACCGCGGGCACTCCTGCGCGCAGGCCCGCGCCGGTTGTGCCGGCACCCATGTGGTGCACCACGGCGGCCATCCGCGGGAACAGCCAGTCGTGCGGCGCGTCGCCGATCGTGAGGACGGCGTCGTCCCTGGCGTCCAGTCCGGCCCAGCCGGTCTGGACGACGCCCCGCACCCGTGCCCGGCGCAGCGCGTCGACGGCCAGCTCGCCGATCCGTTCCGCGTCGCGCGGGTCGCCCACGCTGCCCAGGCCGATGCGTACGGGGGCGGGGCCGTCGTCGAGGAAGTCCAGAAGTTCCTGGGACGGTTGCCAGGCGGGCTGCTCGGGCGGCCACCAGTAGCCGACCACCTCCACCCCGGGACGCCAGTCGGCGGGGCGGCGGACCACGGTCGGGCTGAAGCCGTAGTGGACGGGCCAACGCTCGTCGGTCGTACGGCGGAAGGTCTCCGCGGTGTTCATCGGGGGCACCGCGATTTTCCTGCAGAATTCCGGCGAGCTCGACCAGGGGGTCAGCCCGGTGGCGAACATCAGCTGTCCCAGGGAGCGGTTGGCCCAGGTGCCCAGGGAAGGCACGCCGATCGGTGGTGGGAAGTCCCCGGTGGGGTGCAGCGGCTGAAGTCCCAGTCCCATGCTGGGAATCCCTAATGCCTTCGCCAAGTGGTAGCTGTGAAACATGGTCAGGCCGCTGCACAACAGCAGGTCGGTGTCCTTCTCGGCGGCGGCGATCAAACCGTCACCGAGCGCTTCCAGATGGCGGCGTATGTTCTTCAGCCATACACCTGCGCGGAGTGAATCGCCGATTCCGGCCTTTTTCAGCCGGCCCTGTTCGGCGACGCCCAGGGCGCGGGGGTCGCCCGGCAGCGGACGGAATTCGCAGTTGTTCCGGCGGACTTGTTCGGCGAATGCCTCGTAGGTGGCGAGAGCAACGGGGTGTCCGGCTGCCCTCAGCCGGGTGGCCAGGCCGAGGAAGGGTGAGATGTCGCCCTGGGTGCCGGTGGCAACAATGAGGACTGTCATGGCGGCATCGTAGGGTCTGGTCCGGTGAGCCATGAGCGGTTTCCCGTCGGCGACTCGGACGGTCGGAGAGTCCGCCGCGGCCTGCGGATTTCGGAAGCCGATCGATAACGAAACAAAATCTTGAACGGCTAGCCTTCAGAGAGTTCGGCACCAGCTCCTGACTTCCAAGGATCTTCCGTGTCCACTGTTTCTGCCCGATTAGACTCGCCCGAAGGCAAAAACCCGCCACAGCCCGTGCCGCGACTGAGCCTGCGCGAGAATCTCGTGGGCCTTGCGGAAATGCGGCGCGACCAACTGGCGTTCCTGGTGCGCTCGGTGCGGACTCATGGCGATATCTTCCATATGCGTCTGGGCGGTCTGCCCACGGTGATGGTCAATCACCCTGACTATCTCCAGCACGTCCTGGTCGACAGCCACCAGAACTACGACAAGGACAACTTCCTCTATCGCGCCACCCGGACAGTGCTGCGCGAGGGGCTCATCGCGAACAAGGGCGGCGAGCCATGGCGTCGGCACCGCCGGATCATGCAGCCCTCCTTCAGCCGCTCCAGTGTCGCCGACTTCACCACGAACATCAGCGATCTGACCGGCGACCTGCTGCGCCAGTGGGAAGAGCCGGCCGGCCGGGGCGCGGTGGTCGAGGTGACGACCGAAGTCGCCAATCTCGCGCTGCGGATCGTGCTGCGCGCGCTGTTCGGGGTCGACGCGGACGACCGCGGCCGGCGCTTCGAGCGGGACTTCCTGGAAGTGAACGCCATCGCGGGGGACTTCTTCCGGTTCCCCTTCCCACCGCTGTCCTGGTACTCGCCGTCCCGGAACCGGCTCCGGCAGCTGATCCGGGAGATGGACGGCTTCATCGCGTATCTCATCGATGCGCGCCTGGCCCGGGAGAGCGAGAAGCCCGACCTGTTCACGCTGCTGCTCAATGCGATGGATGAGGAGACCGGCACCGGGCTCACCCATGAGCAATTGGCCAATGAGATCCTGGCCATGATCATTGCCGGATATGAAACCTCCAGCAATTCCATCTCCTGGATCTTCTACCAGCTCGCCGCGTACCCGGATATCCAGCGCCGGGTGCACGATGAGGTGGACGGTGTGCTGGACGGACGCGTACCCACTCTCGACGATCTGCCCCGTCTGACCTACACCCGCATGGTGATCGACGAGACGCTGCGCCTGTTCACCCCGGCGTGGCAGACCATGCGGCACGCCGTCGACGACGATGTCATCGGCGGGTACCGGATTCCCCGGGGAACCGATGTCTATCTGAATCTCTTCACCTTCCACCGGCACCCCGAATTCTGGCCGGACCCGGACCGGTTCGATCCCGAGCGGTTCACCCCGGAAGAAATCGCCCGACGGCCGCGGCACGTCTATCAGCCGTTCGGAAGCGGGCCCCGCCACTGCCTCGGCAAGCATTTCGCGCTGACCGAACTGCACATCATCACGGCCATGCTCGCCCAGACCTTCCACATCACCCGGCCGGAGGGCCAGGCCCCGGTGGGTTTCGCGCCGCTGATCACCTTGCATCCCAAGGGCGGCATCCATCTCCGGCTGCACCGTCGCTGACGCATCACAAAGAGGTCATGAATGCCCCTGACTCCGCGTACCCGTGCCGCGCGCCGGACGCCTTCCCTCAGAGAGATTCCCACGGTCACGGCGCGGGACGGTATCGGCGGAACGCTGGCCTTCAAACGTGACCAGCTCGCCTTTCTCGGCGACGGGCTGGCGCGGCACGGCGACATCTTCCGGTTCCGCCCGCTCGGCCTCCCCATGGTCATGGTCAACCACCCGGACCACATCCGGCACATCCTGGTCGATAAGGGCGAGCAGTACGACAAGGACGCCGCCATTTTCAAGGTGGTCCGTCCGGTCCTGCGCAACGGCCTGATCGCCAATGCCGATATGGCACTGTGGCGCCGCCAGCGCCGCATGATGGCCCCGCATTTCACCCCGCGCACGGTCAGCGCGTTCGCCCGGAACATGACGGACGAGACCGTGCAGATGCTGGAGCGCTGGGAACCCCGTACCGCCGCCGGTGACACCCTCGACATCACCGACGAAATAGGCCAGTTGGCGCTCCGGATCGTGAACCGGTCGCTCTTCAGTGCCGATGTGGGGGCCGCCGCCCAGGCCTTCGAGCGGGCCTTCGGCGAGGCGAACAGTATCCTCGGCGCCTTCTTCCGATTCCCGTTCCCTCCGCTCAGCGTCCCGACGCCCAGCCACCGGCGGCTGCGCCGGGCGATCAACGGTATGGACGCATTCGTCTCCGGCTTCATCAAGAAGCGGCTGAACGACGAGGTCGCCACGGGCGAGGAAACCGATCTGCTGACCCTTCTGCTGCACTCCGTGGACGAGGAGGACGGCAAGGGAATGGACCTGGAGCAACTGCACCACGAGGTCCTGAACATCTGCATCGGCGCCTACGAAACGACCACCAACACCCTCTCGTGGGCGTTCTATCTGCTGGCCCGGCATCCCGAGATCGAGGAGCGGCTGCATGCCGAGGTCGACGAGGTGCTGGGCGGCCGGGTCCCGGCCTTCGAGGATCTGCCGAAGCTGGTGTACACCCGCATGGTCGTCGAAGAGACGCTGCGCATCTATTCCCCGGCGTATCAGTTCATGCGCCGGGCGCGGGAAGAGGACGAGATCGACGGCTATCGGATGCCGGCCGGCGCCAATGTCCTCATCAACAGCTATTTCCTGCACCGGCATCCGGACTTCTGGGAAGACCCCGAACGTTTCGTGCCCGAGCGTTTCACCCCCGAGCAGGTCGCCCAGCGCCCCAAGCACGTCTACATACCGTTCGGCAGCGGCCACCGCATCTGTATCGGCAAGCACTTCGCGCTGACCGAACTCACCCTCGTGCTGGCCACCGTGGCCCGGCACCACCGGCTGGTCATGCCCGAAGGCGCCGCCGAGGTGCACCCGGAGGCCCTGATCACCCTGCACCCCAAGGGCGGAGTGCACTTGCGGCCGGAGCCCCGCGGATGAACCCGACCACCAGGCGCGGTGCGCGGACCGCGGCACCAGCGACGACAGCGGAGACACCCGTGCCGGATATTTTCCACCCCTTTCCCTACCGGATCAGCCCCCATGTCGCGGAGGCCCGTGAGCATCTGACGGACTGGACACGGCGCATAGGGCTGATAGAGCGGGAAGCCGCCAGAAAGCGCTTTGCCAAAGCCGACTTCGGCTGGTTCGCGGCAATGGTGTATCCCACCGCCGACGCCACCCGGCTGAATCTCATGGCCGACTGGTTCGCCTGGCTCTTTCTCGTCGACGACCAGTTGGACGACGGAAGCATCGGGCGCAGCCCCGAACGGGCACGGGACATCGTGGACGGAATGCGGGTGGTACTGGAGAGCCCGGATCACGGGGCGGCGGCTGCGGCCGACCGGGACGGCCCGGTGGCGGTCTCCGCACTCGCCGATCTGTGGCTGCGTACGGCACCGCACGCCACCGCGCATTGGCGCCGCCGGTTCGTCCAGCACCTGGACGACTGCCTCACCGTGGCCGCCACCTGGGAGGCCGGGAACCGGGTCACGGGAACGGTGCCGGACGAGGAGACCTATATCGAAATGCGCCGGCACACCGGTGCGATCTATGTCTGCATGGACTTCATCGACATCGTCGAACGCATCGACATCCCCGATTCCCTCTATACCGGTGCGCAGTTCCAGGCTGCTCTCGACGCCGCGTGCAACGTCGTGTGCTGGACCAACGACGTCTACTCGCTCGCAAAGGAGCGCGCACTGGGCGAGGTCCACAATCTCGTCCATATCGTCGAGCACCACCGAGGACTCGACACCCCCGGGGCGCTGGACCACGTCTGCGCCGCCACCTCGACCGAGACCACGCTGTTCCTAGAAAAGGAGCGGGAACTCCTGGCGGCCCGCCCCGAGCACCACGCGGTGCTCGTCCCCACCCTCGCGGGCATGCGGACCTGGATGCGAGGAAATCTTGACTGGTCCAGGAGCACCAAGCGCTATCGCCCCGTGGAAGGCGACGAGGAAATACGGCCGGAAGAGTACCTGGAGGCGAGTCTCATGAAGGTGGACCAGTGACCACGACAGGGGAGAGACCGGCACTCGCGCAGCCCGGCTCTGCCGGCCCCGGAAATGCCGCCGCCCCCGGGAATTCCGCCCCCGACGCCTGGCACCTCCTCAAAACGGCCCGGGAGCTGACCGAACCCGAACTCCGCAAAGCCGTGGACCGTCTCGCCGAACCGGTCCGCTCGGTGGCCGCCTACCACTTCGGCTGGTCGGACGAGTGCGGCCGGCCGGCGAACGGGGAGGGCGGAAAGGGCGTACGCGCGGCCCTGGTGCTGGCCGCGGCCCAGGCCCTCGGGGCGGTGGCCGAAGAGGCGGTGGCGCCCGCCGCTGCGGTGGAACTCGTCCACAACTTCTCGGTGGTGCACGACGACCTCATGGACGGCGATCTGCTGCGCCGGGGCCGTAGTACGGCGTGGTCGCAGTTCGGCTCCACACAGGCGATTCTGGCGGGTGACGCCCTCCTGGCCGTCGCTGTCGACACCCTCGCCCACCGATGCCCTCAGGGAGGCCCCGAGGCCGTACGGGAACTCTCGGGGTCCCTGCTCGCACTGGTCGCCGGCCAGGGCGCCGATCTCGCCTTCGAGACCCGGGCGGACGTCGGCCTGGCCGAATGCCTGGAGATGGCGGCCGGCAAGACGGCGTCCCTGCTCGCCGCGGCCTGCGCGCTCGGCGCACTCGCGGCGCGTGCCGGGGCCGAACGGGTCGACGCCCTGCGGCAGTTCGGACGGCACCTGGGGCTCGCCTTCCAGCTCGTCGACGACCTGCTGGGCATCTGGGGCGACACCGCCGTTACTGGCAAACCCGTCGGCTCGGACCTCCGCTCGCGGAAGAAGAGCCTGCCCGTCGTCGCGGCCCTGTCCAGCGGCACCCCGGCCGGCGACCGGCTCGCCGCGCTCTACCACCGTACGGAGCCCCTGGACGACGCCGAGCTGCGCACGGCCGCCCGGCTGATCGAGGAGGCCGGCGGCAGGCGCTGGGCCCAGGAGGAGGCCGAGCGACAGCGGACCGCGGCGGTCACCCGGCTGGCCACCGCCGGCGTCACCCCGGACGGCACCCGCGCGCTCACCGCGCTCGCCGACCTGATCACCCGCAGGGACGTCTGATCCCTCGCGGGGGCACGGAGTAGCGGCCGGGCCGCTGGGCACCCGGCCGAGACCGCGCGCAAGGGTGTGAGAGACCCCATCGAGGCGGCGGAGACGGCGTCTGCGTCCGTGGTACGCGCGGCAGCCCCCGTACTGCGTTCGTGGCAGGTCAAGAGTCTGCGGGCGCACGATGACAGCGGTGGAGCCCCGCGCTGACGGCCCTGAGCCCCGCTCCGGGGTTCCCGCCCGGCTGCCGCCCCCGCAAGTCGTTGGTCAGAGCCAGCGGCGCCGTTTGAAGATGAGGTACAAGCTGGTGCAGACGACCGCCATCAGGACGAGGGCGAAGGGGTAGCCGAAGACCCAGTGCAGCTCCGGCATCTCGTCGAAGTTCATGCCGTAGATCGTCCCGACCAGGGTCGGCGCGAAGAGGATCGCCGCCCACGCCGAGATCTTCTTGACCTCCTCGTTCTGCTCGAAACCGGCCTCGGCCAGGGCGCGCATCTCGGCGTTCTGCTGCTGGTTCACCAGGGTCGCGTTGACGGTGAGGATGTCCTGAAGGGCCTGCCGGAAGCCGTCCACCCGCTCCGTGGTGTGCAGGACGTGGTCGGCCACATCGCGCAGATAGCGGCGCAGTTCCTCGTCGATGGCGTACTTCTCGAAGCCCGCGGTCAGGCTCTCCAGCATGCCGTTCAGCGGGCGGGTGGCGCGCTGGAACTCGACCACCTCACGGGAGAGTTCATAGATACGGCGGGAAACCCGGGGGTCGCCGCCGAAGACCTCGGTCTCGATCTCGTCGATATCGGTCTGGACACCGTCGACGACTGGTGCGTAGCCGTCGACGACCGCGTCGAGGATCGCGTAGAGGACGGCTTCGGGGCCGCGCTTGAGGAGTTCGGGGGTGTCCTCCATGCGCCGGCGTACGGCCGAGAGGTCGGGGGCGCCGCCGTGCCGCACGGTGATCACGAAGTCCCGGCCGACGAAGACGTGCAGCTCGCCGAAGTCGACCTCCTCGGGGTCGTCGAGGTAGCGCGCGGCGCGCAGAACGACGAAGAGGGTGCCGCCGTAGCGCTCCAGCTTGGGCCGCTGGTGCGCCTCCAGGGCGTCTTCGATGGCGAGCGGATGGAGGTCGAACTCCGACGCCAGGGTGACCAGTTCGGCGGAGGTGGGGCGGTGCAGGCCGATCCAGGCGAGGGTGCCGGAGGTGGCGCGCTGCTGCCGGAAGGCGTCGGCGAGCGTCTCATGGGTGCTGACCCGGTGTCCGTCGCGATAGAGGGCGGCGGTGATGATGCTGCTGGGGGTTTCGGCCGGCGGTTCCGGCGCGGCGGAGCCGTCCGTGGTCTCGGCGGGCGGCGGTCCCGCGGGCCGCTTCTTCGCGGGTTTGCGCAGGCCGCGCAGTCCACGCGGCCGACGGCCGGGAGGCTCAGAGCTCACGACAGAACGGACCTCCGTCACAAGGGGGATGAACGGGCACACAGAATCTCGACGCAGGATATCTGCCGAGGATGTCAGCACAGGTCAGCGGCCATGGTGCAGGATGGAACCGGACGCGACGCGGCGTGTGTCGCGTCCGCCGGGCTTTGTACGTCTATCCCTAGAATTGTGCGATGCAGATACCGCAGACAGCCAGCGCTCCCCTGGGTGAGGTGATTCGGTGAACGGCCCCGATGCCACCGACGAGCAGTGGGAAGGGCTCGCCGAGGTCGTCCCGCTCCGCAGCAGCAGCGGATGGCCTTCCTGGCCCGACCACCGTGCCCTCCCCGAGGAGGAGCCGGCGGAGCAGCTGCGGCGGTTCATCGTCATCCGCGTCCAGACCTTCGCGGACGCCCGTGAGGTCGCCGAGTACTTGATGGCGCAGATCCCCGTCCTGCTGGACCTCAGCAGCGCCGACGCCGACGTCGCCAAGCGCATCCTGGACTTCTCCAGCGGAGTCGTCTTCGGGCTGGGCAGCGGGATGCACCGCGTCGACACCAATGTCTTCCTGCTGGCGCCCGTTGGTACCGAGGTCGCGGAAACAGCACTCGGGGGCGTCCCCCGTTCGTAGGAAGAGCTGTTGGGCGTAACGGTTCTCCGGTCGGGGTGCTGCATAGCGTCCCGGCATGAATACCGAGACTGTGCGGCCGGCGGTCACCGAATTACGGCTGTCCGCCTTCAAAACCCATCGCGGCGTCACCCTGCCGCTCACCCGGCTGACGCTGCTGAGCGGTGAGAGCGGAAGCGGCAAGTCCAGTGCGCTGCAGGCGTACGAGATCCTCGCCCGGCTCGGCAGTGGTGAGTCGCTGGCCCGGGCCGTGGGGGAGGTGGCGGGCAGCCCGGCGGCGTGTGTGCCGGCCGGGGCGCGCCCCGACGCACAGGGGCGGCGGGGGTTCCGGATCGGCTGCACGGTCGACGGTCCGGCCGGCCCCGTCAGCCTCGATCTCGCCGTCCAGGCCGAGCCCGAACTCCGCATCGTCGGCGAGCGGTTGACCGGGGGCGGCGAGACCTTGCTGACCACCGCGCTCACCGACCCGGACCGCCCCACCGTCCAGGCGGCCTGGCACACCGCGGGGGCGACTCCGGTGACCCGCGCCCCGTTGCCCGACGACCGGCTCGGCACCTCACTCCTGCCGTTGCGTGTCGCGGGCAAGACGGCGGGGCAGCGCCTGGTCCTCGCGGCGGCCGAACAGGTCGTGGTCGCGCTGCGGTCGGCGTTCGTGTGCGACCCGCGGCCGGAGGTCATGCGGGGAGCGGGGACGGGCGGGACGGGGGGAGCCGGGCCGGACGGTGCGTGTGGTGCGGACGGCGCCGGTGGTGCCAGTGGCGCCAGTGGTGCCGGACGTGGCGTCGGGGTACGGCGGAGTGGCCGGGAAGCGGGCTTGCGGGGCGGGGCGGGGAAGCCGGGCGGGGCCGGTGGGGCTGCCGGGGCCTGGGGGCCGCGGAAGCGTACGGGCAGTGGTGGTGAGGCGGGCGGCTGGGCCCGCGATACGGAGGGCACGCGGGCCGAGGGGCGGCTGCGGTCGTCCTGCGACAACCTGCCCGCGGTGCTGGAGCGGACCAGCCAGGAGTGTGCGCGACGGCATGCGGTGCTGGTCGCGGCGGTACGGGAGGCTTGCGCCGGTCCCGTCGAGGGGCTGCGTGCGGTGCCGTGGCAGGCGGGCGGTACGGGGGAGTCGCCCGCCGACGCCGCTGCGCCGGCCGGGCCGGTGGGCACCGCGGGGCCGCGGGCCGGGGTGGCGGGCGTGCGGGCGGTCCTCGACCGGGGGGAGCTGGGTGAGCTGCCCGTCGAGCAGCTCGGCGACGGTGAGCTGCGGTTTCTCGCGCTGGCGCTGGTGCTGCTCACCGGGCCGGAGGTGCTGGCCATGGATCCGGTCGGGGAGGTGCCGTCCGCCCATCAGCAGATGACGGTGATGGCGGACGGGATGGACCGCTGTATGGACGCCAGGCAGGCGCGCGAGCTGGTGTCGCTGGCCCTGCGGATGACCGACCGCGGGCATGTGCGGCTGCTGGGGACGGTGCGGGATCCCTCGGTCGCCGAGGGGCTGCCCGGCGTACAGGTGCTACACCTAGGGGTATGAGCGAGGATCTTCATGCGTTGCAGCGACGGCTGGCCGAATTCGCGGCCGCGCGGGATTGGCAGCAGTACCACACGCCCAAGAACCTGGCCGCGGCGCTGAGCGTCGAGGCCGCGGAACTCGTCGAGATCTTCCAGTGGTTGACGCCGGAGGAGTCGGCGAAGGTGATGACGAACCCGGGGAAGGCCGGCCGGGTCGAGGACGAGGTCGCGGACGTGCTGGCGTATCTGCTCCAGTTCTGCGAGGCGCTGGGGATCGACGCCCTGGCGGCGCTCGCCGCGAAGATCGAGCGCAATGAGTCGCGCTTCCCGGCGGTCCGCTCGGCGCGCCCGGACCGGCCGCGGGAGGGCGAGGAGTAGGGCGGGGACGGAGCTAAGGGCGCGGGGGAGCGAAGAACGCGGGGGTGCAGGGGCGGGGCCGGCGGGGTGTGAACGCCGGCCCCGCCCCTGGTGTGTTGTCCGTGGTGCCGTGTGCTGTTCGCCCGGTGGTCCGGTCCGTGTTCGCTTCGGCGGTTTCGCGTGACTTGTGCCGGTGGTGTGAGGGGTGGGGGTGCTGGGGCGGAAGGGGAGGGAGCGGGGGTACGACAGCCGCTTGTCACTCTCCGGAGTCATGGATCTTTCCACATCGCCTCGCTTGTCCACAGATCTGCGAATTCCCCTGGCTTTTTTGGGTGTTCGCATTCACTCTGGGTAGTGGAAAGAGTGCAGGGTGCATGCGAATGAAGAGGAGAGGAGGGGAGCGGATGGACGCGGTGCGGATCATCGCGGCCAGTCGACGCGGGCTGGCAGAGGCGAACACGGTTCAGGGAGTGATCGTCGAGGCATGGCAGGCGCAGGCCTTGGCGGAGGCGGTCGGCAGCCATCTCGCGATATTCGGGCCGTATGAAGTGCGGTCCAGGGCCCGGGGATTGGGCGACGCAGGCGGGCGGTTCAGCGGGGGACTGCTGTGCCCGGCGTCGGTCACCGGCGGTGGGCTGCGGGCGGCTCAGCTGTCCGAGGTGCGTGATGCCAAGGCGGCTTTAACCGGCCTGTGCCTCCTGCTGCGAGAGGTGTGCGAAGCGCTGGTGGCGGTGGTGCTGCTGGCGGACGAGGACGGGATGTACTGGACCTGCGTCGAGGCGATGGACACGGTCGATGAATCGAGAGACCGCGTCGCCGGAATACTGGAGAAATTGGAGGTGCGCGACCGGAACCCCGCCTGAGCACCACACCACCGCACGACCGTGCCAACCCTGCGCTCGCCCCGTCGCATGTCTCGCGCCATTCATGGTCAGGCCCCGCCCACCGCCGGCCGTGTCCATCCCCATGCCACCCGTACCCAGTCCGCCCCGCTGCGCCGAAGCGCTCTCCGACGGTTGGGGGGTCGTGCGGCGTGCAGGATGGAGGTATGGACCTACGAATCTTCACCGAGCCGCAGCAGGGTGCCTCCTACGAGACTCTGCTGAAGGTCGCCAAAGCTACTGAGGATCTTGGTTTCGACGCGTTCTTCCGCTCGGACCACTATCTCCGGATGGGCAATGCCGACGGGCTGCCCGGCCCGACCGATGCCTGGATCACGCTGGCCGGCCTCGCTCGTGAGACCCGGCGCATCCGTCTCGGCACGCTCATGACGGCCGGCACCTTCCGGCTGCCGGGTGCGCTCGCCATCCAGGTCGCCCAGGTCGACCAGATGTCGGGCGGCCGGGTCGAACTCGGCCTCGGGGCGGGCTGGTTCGAGGAGGAGCACAAGGCGTACGGCATTCCGTTCCCCAAGGAGAAGTTCGGACGGCTGGAAGAGCAGCTGGCGATCATCACCGGCCTGTGGGGCACCGCAACAGGAGAGGAGTTCAGCTACGACGGGACCTACTACCAGCTGGAGAATTCGCCCGCGCTGCCCAAGCCCGCCCAGGGCAAGGTGCCGGTGCTGGTCGGCGGCCACGGTGCGACGCGTACACCGCGGCTGGCGGCGCAGTACGCCGATGAGTTCAATATCCCCTTCGCCTCGCTCGAAGACAGCGCGCGCCAGTTCGGACGGGTGCGGGCGGCCGCCGAGGCCGCCGGGCGGAAGGGCGAGGAGCTGGTGTACTCCAACGCCCTCGTGGCCTGCGTCGGGAGGGACGACGCCGAGGTGGCGCGACGGGCCGCGGCCATCGGGCGCGAGGTGGACGAACTGAAGGCCAACGGCCTGGCGGGCTCGCCCGCCGAGGTCGTCGACAAGATCGGCCGTTATGCCGCGATCGGCGCGTCCCGGGTCTACCTGCAGATGCTGGACCTGGACGATCTGGACCACCTGGAGCTGATCTCGACGCAGGTGCAGTCGCAGCTGAACTGACGCCGGGCGGGGCGGCGCTGTCGTGGAAAACCGGTGGGGCCGGGGCTGTCTTGCGGCAATACTCGGACGCGTGTTCCTGACGATAACCACCACCGGCAGCGCCGACCGTCCCGCGACCGACCTCGGCTTTCTGCTGCACAAGCATCCCGACAAGGCGCAGCGGTTCTCGACGTCGCAGGGCACCGCGCATGTCTTCTATCCGGACGCCGACGCACAACGGTGCACCGCCGCACTGCTGCTGGAGGTCGATCCCATCGCCCTGGTGCGCAAGAGCCGCGGCAAGGGCCGGGGCGGTGCGCCGGATTCGGCGCTCGGCCAGTATGTGAACGACCGCCCGTACGCGGCCTCCTCGCTGTTGGCGGTGGCGCTGCGGACCGTCTTCGCCAGCGCGATGAAGGGGCAGTGCACGGCACGGCCCGAGCTGGTGGCGCAGGCGCTGCCGTTGCGTATCGAGGTGCCGGTGCTGCCCGCCCGGGGTGGCCCGGAGCTGGTGGACAAGCTGTTCCGGCCGCTGGGCTGGACGGTGCGGGCCGAGCCGGTACCGCTGGACGAGACGTTCCCGGAGTGGGGTGACTCGCGCTATGTACGGCTCGTCCTGGAAGGGGAGTGCCGGCTGTCCGAGGCGCTGCGGCATCTGTATGTGCTGCTGCCGGTGCTGGACGACGCCAAGCACTACTGGGTCGCGCCCGACGAGGTCGACAAGCTGCTGCGGGCCGGCGAGGGCTGGCTGGAGGGCCATCCGGAGCAGCGGGTGATCGTCGGCCGCTATCTCGCGCGGCGCTGGTCGCTGACGCGCCAGGCCATGGAGCGACTGGAACTGGTGCGGCTGGCCGAGTCGGACGACGTGGCCGCCGAGGAGCTCGACAACGCCGTGGACGAGGAGGCGGACACCGAGGAGAAGCCGGTGCCGCTCGCTGTCCGGCGGCGGGAGGCGATCCTCGCGGTTCTGCGCTCGGCCGGCGCGGCGCGGGTGCTCGACCTGGGCTGCGGTCCGGGCCAGCTGGTCGGTGCGCTGCTCAAGGAGGGCCAGTTCACCGAGATCGTCGGCGTGGATGTGTCGATGCGGGCGCTGCACGAGGCGCGGCGCCGGCTGCGGCTGGACCGGATGTCGGAGCGGCAGTCGGCGCGCGTACGGCTCGTACAGGGGTCGCTGGCGTACACCGACGGCCGGCTGAAGGGGTATGACGCGGCGGTGCTCAGCGAGGTCGTCGAGCATGTCGACCCGGCGCGGCTGCCGGCGCTGGAGTACGCGGTGTTCGGGTCGGCCAGGCCGGGCACGGTCGTGGTGACGACGCCGAATGCCGAGTACAACGTGCGCTGGGAGTCGCTGCCGGCCGGCCGGGTGCGGCATGCGGACCACCGCTTCGAGTGGACCCGGGAGGAGTTCCGGCAGTGGGCGCACGGGGTCGCCGCCCGGCACGGCTACGAGGTGAGCTTCGGCCCGGTGGGCCCGGACGACCCCGAGGTCGGCCCGCCCACCCAGCTCGCGCACTTCCGCAGGGCCGGTGACGACAGCAGCGGCCCGGCAGACAGTGCGAACAGCCGGCAAGGCCGAGAGCCTGAAGGCAGTGGGAACGGCAGGGAAGGCCGCGGCCCCGAAGGCGGCAGCCGGGAGGACCGGCAGTCCGAAGACAGCGGGAGCGTCCGGGAAAACCGGGCGCCTGAAGGTGGCAGCAGCGCTGCGGGCGGCAGCGGCTCGATGAGGGGGAAGGAGGTCGCGGCATGACGGACGACGACCGTAGCGAGTACGGCGAGAAGAACGAGCACCCGCACGAGGACCAGCAGGAGAGCGGGAGCGCGCAGGACAGCGGTCCCCGCCAGGACAGCGCGGAGCAGCCGCCGCGGCCCCGGCCCGAGCGGGCGCCGCGTACGCTCGCCGTGCCCGACCTCTCCCTCGTGGTGCTGATCGGAGCCACCGGCTCCGGCAAGTCCACCTTCGCCGCCCGGCACTTCCGGCCGACCGAGGTCCTCTCCTCCGACTTCTGCCGGGGGCTGGTCAGCGACGACGAGAACGACCAGAGCGCCAGCGGTGACGCCTTCGACGTCCTGCACTTCATCGCGGGCAAGCGGCTGGCCGCCGGGCGGCTGACGGTCGTGGACGCCACCAATGTGCAGTCCGAGGCGCGTACCCAGCTGGTGCGGCTGGCCCGGGAGCATGACGTCCTCCCGGTGGCGATCGTGCTGGACATGCCCGAGCAGGTCTGCGCCGCACGCAACGCGGCGCGCGCCGACCGGGCTGGGCTGCCCCGCCGGGTCATCCAGCGCCACCAGCGCGAACTCCGCCGTTCCCTGCGCCACTTGGAGCGGGAGGGCTTCCGCAAGGTGCACATCCTGCGCGGCCCGGAGGAGGTGGAGTCGGCCGAGGTCGTCACCGAGCGGCGATTCAACGATCTGCGCCATCTCGCCGGTCCGTTCGACATCATCGGCGATATCCACGGCTGCCGTTCCGAGCTGGAGACCCTGCTCGGCAGGCTGGGCTATGCGCTGGTGCGCGACACGCTCGGCCGGCCGGTAGACGCGGTGCACCCCGAGGGCCGTACGGCGGTCTTCGTCGGTGACCTCGTCGACCGCGGGCCGGACAGCCCCGGCGTGCTGCGACTGGTGATGGGCATGGTCGGGGCCGGGCACGCGCTGTGTGTGCCGGGCAACCACGAGAACAAGCTCGGCCGCTACCTCAAGGGCAGCAAGGTCCAGCACACCCACGGGCTCGCCGAGACCATCGAGCAGCTGGAGAAGGAGGACGCCGCCTTCCGTACCGAGGTCGCGGAGTTCATCCGCGGCCTGGTCAGCCACTACGTCCTGGACGGTGGCGGCCTCGTGGTGTGCCACGCCGGGCTGCCGGAGAAGTACCACGGCCGGACCTCGGGGCGGGTGCGCTCCTTCGCGCTGTACGGGGACACGACCGGCGAGACCGACGAGTTCGGCCTGCCGGTGCGCTACCCGTGGGCCGAGGACTACCGCGGCCGCGCCGCCGTCGTCTACGGCCACACCCCCACCCCGCGCGCCACCTGGCTCAACAACACCCTCTGCCTGGACACCGGCTGTGTCTTCGGCGGGGCGATGACCGCGCTGCGGTGGCCCGAGCGCGAGCTGGTGGACGTACCGGCCGAGCGGGTCTGGTACGAGCCCACGAAGCCGCTGGCGTCGGAGGCGCCCGGCGGGGCGGACGGCCGTCCGCTCGATCTGAACGATGTGGCCGGGCGGCGGATCGTGGAGACCCGGTACATGGGCCGCCTCGCGGTCAAGGAGGAGAACGCCGCGGCCGCGCTGGAGGTGATGAGCCGCTTCGCGATCGACCCGCGGCTGCTGCCGTACCTCCCGCCCACGATGGCGCCCTGCGCGACCTCGTCGGAGGAGGGGTACCTGGAGCACCCCGCGGAGGCGTTCGCCGGCTACCGGGCCGACGGCGTACGGGAAGTGGTGTGCGAGGAGAAGCACATGGGGTCCCGCGCGGTGGCGCTGGTGTGCCGCGACGAGACCGTGGCCGGTAAACGCTTCGGCGTGCCCAAGGGCGTGCCGGGCGCGCTGTACACCCGTACCGGCCGGCCGTTCTTCGACGACCCGGAGGCGACCGAACGCCTGCTGCGGCGGGTCCGGGACTGCGCCGAGGAGGCCGGTCTGTGGGACGAGCTGGAGACCGACTGGCTTCTCTTGGACGCCGAGCTGATGCCCTGGTCCCTGAAGGCGACCGGTCTGCTGCGCAAGCAGTACGCGGCGGTGGGCGCGGCGTCCGGGGCGGCGTTCCCGGGCGTGCTCGGTGCGCTGGACGCGGCGGCCGCCCGCGGAGTCGAGGTGGCACCGTTGCGCGGCCGTCAGCAGGACCGGGCGGCGGACGCGGCCGCGTTCACCGAGGCGTACCGGCGCTACTGCTGGCGCGTCGGGGCGACGGCGGCGGACGGCGAGGAGCCGCCGGAGCCGCAGGAGCCGGGCGGCGGCGCCGGGCTGGGGGAGCTGGACGGTGTGCGGCTCGCACCGTTCCAGATCCTCGCGGTGCGGGGCCGCAGCCTCGCCGGGCTGGCGCACACCGAGCAGCTCGCCCTGCTCGACCGGCTGATCGCGGCCGAGGGCGCGGTGGCGGCCCGGGAGGGCGGGACGGCCGGCGGCGTCACGGACCGGCCGGGGCTGCTCGCCACGACCCGGCGGATCCTGGTCGACACCGAGGACGAGACCTCGGTCGCCGCCGGTATCGCCTGGTGGCAGGAGCTGACCGCCGCCGGTGGCGAGGGCATGGTGGTCAAGCCGGTGCGGGCGCTGATCCGGCAGGCCGACGGCCGGCTCGTCCAGCCGGGCGTCAAGTGCCGTGGCCGCGAGTACCTGCGGATCATCTACGGGCCGGAGTACACCCGTCCGGAGAACCTCCGGCGGCTGCGCGTCCGGCACCTGGGCCACAAGCGCTCGCTGGCCCTGCGGGAGTACGCGCTCGGCCTGGAGGCGCTCGACCGGATGGCGGACGGCGAACCGCTGTGGCGGGTCCACGAGGCGGTCTTCGCGGTGCTCGCCCTGGAGTCGGAGCCGGTGGACCCGCGGCTGTAGGCGGACTGGAGGGGGAGGGAGGGATGGAGAGTTCCTTCCCCTCCCGGCCGTCGCAGACCGCCTGGATGCCGTGGCGGCGGAGAGACGGCGGCCGAGCACGAGCCGCAGAGCCGGGAACACTCCTGGGGCCCACGGGACAGCCGATGCTTTTGCGCAACTCCCGGGCCTGACCGGACCGACATCGCCCGACTCCCTCCGCAGAGCCGTCCGAGCGGCCAAGATGGGTGGATGGGATTCCAAGTCGACTCCGAGGCCGGGCGGCTGCGCCGGGTCATCCTGCACCGCCCCGATCTGGAGCTGAAGCGGCTCACGCCCTCGAACAAGGACGCCTTGCTCTTCGATGACGTCCTGTGGGTGCGCCGGGCGCGGGCCGAGCACGACGGCTTCGCGGATGTGCTCCGGGACCGGGGGGTGGAGGTGCACCTCTTCGGCGATCTGCTGGCCGAGAGCCTCCAGATCCCCGAGGCGCGGCGGCTCGTCCTCGACCGCGTCTTCGACGAGAAGGAATACGGGCCGCTGGCCACCGACCATCTGCGGGCCGCCTTCGACGAACTGCCGGTGCCGGAGCTCGTCGAGGCGCTGGTGGGCGGTATGACCAAGCGGGAGTTCCTGGAGCGGCACGCCGAGCCGACCTCGGTCCGCTTCCATGTGATGGACCTGGACGACTTCCTGCTGGGCCCGCTGCCCAACCACCTCTTCACCCGCGACACCTCCGCCTGGATCTACAACGGGGTGTCGATCAACTCGATGCGCTGGCCCGCCCGGCAGCGCGAGACCGTGCACTACGAGGCGATCTACCGGCACCATCCGCTCTTCCGCGGCGGGGACTTCCATGTCTGGTCGGAGGGGCAGGCGGACTACCCCTCGACGATCGAGGGCGGCGACGTCCTGGTGATGGGCCGTGGCGCGGTACTGATCGGGATGAGCGAACGGACCACGCCCCAGGCCGTCGAGCTGCTGGCGCGGGGGCTGTTCGCGGCGGGTTCGGCGCGCACGATCGTGGCGCTCGATATGCCGAAGCGCCGGGCGTTCATGCATCTGGATACCGTGATGACGATGATCGACGGAGATACCTTCACCCAGTACGAGGGCCTGGGGATGCTCCGCTCGTACACCATCGAGCCGGGCTCGGGGGATCAGGACCTCAAGGTCACCGACCATCCGCCGGAGCATATGCACCGCGCCATAGCGGCCTCGCTGGGGCTGGCGGACATCCGGGTGCTGACCGCGACCCAGGATGTGCACTCCGCCGAGCGGGAGCAGTGGGACGACGGCTGCAATGTGCTGGCGGTGGAGCCGGGCGTGGTGGTGGCGTACGAGCGGAACGTCACCACGAACACCTTCCTCCGCAAGCGCGGCATCGAGGTGATCACGATCCCGGGGAGCGAGCTGGGGCGCGGCCGCGGCGGGCCGCGCTGTATGAGCTGTCCGGTGGCGAGGGACGCGGTGCCGGGGGCAGCCTGAGCGTGCCGGGTACTCCGCCCGGGAGGAGGGACCGGACCCGTACCGCAGCCGCCAGCCCGTATAGAGATGCGGGCATGCGTATATAATTCCAGGGTCCGAGTCCGTCCCGACCGCCGCGAACCCAGGAGCCCACCCATGGCGATAGACCTCACGGGCCGCCACTTCCTCAAGGAGCTGGACTTCAGCGCCGAGGAATTCCGCCGACTGATCGACCTGGCGGCCGAGCTGAAAGCGGCCAAGCGCGCCGGTACCGAGGTCCCCCGCCTCCAGGGCAGGAACATCGCCCTGATCTTCGAGAAGACCTCGACCCGGACCCGCTGCTCCTTCGAGGTCGCCGCCGCGGACCAGGGTGCCTCCACCACCTATCTGGACCCGTCCGGCTCGCAGATCGGGCACAAGGAGTCGGTGAAGGACACCGCCCGGGTCCTGGGCCGGATGTTCGACGGTATCGAGTTCCGCGGCAGCCGGCAGTCCGACGTCGAGGAGCTGGCCGCCTACGCCGGGGTGCCGGTCTTCAACGGGCTGACCGACGACTGGCACCCGACGCAGATGCTCGCCGATGTGCTGACCATGGTCGAGCACGGCCGGGGCCGCCCCCTGACGGAGACCGCCTTCGCCTACCTCGGCGACGCCCGGAACAACATGGGCAACTCCTACCTCGTCACCGGCGCCCTGCTCGGCATGGACGTACGGATCGTGGCGCCCAAGAAGCTGTGGCCCGAGGAGATGGTCATCGCCGAGGCGCAGCGGCTGGCCGACGCCTCCGGCGCCCGCATCACGCTCACCGAGGACGTGGCCGAGGGCGTGCGCGGCGCGGACTTCGTGACGACCGATGTCTGGGTCTCCATGGGCGAACCCAAGGAGGTCTGGGACGAGCGGATCGCGCTGCTCGTCCCGTACGCGGTCACCATGGACGTGCTGCGCGCCACCGGCAAGCCGGACGTGAAGTTCCTGCACTGCCTGCCCGCGTACCACGACCTGGGCACCGCGCTCGGCCGGGAGATCCACGCGCGGCACGGGCTGTCGTCGCTGGAGGTCACCGACGAGGTCTTCGAGTCCGCGCACTCGGTCGTCTTCGACGAGGCGGAGAACCGGATGCACACCATCAAGGCGGTGCTGGTCGCGACGCTCGCCCGTTAGACCCTGCCGGGCACACCGGACAAAACAGCCCACCGCATAGCCATACACGCAGACGGGCGATCATACGGTTTCGGCGGTTACCATCGATCCGCTCGCGGGGTTCGGACCCACCGGTCCGGACCCCGCTCCGTGTGTGGCCGCACCCCCGCCACGCGCGTCGCACCACCAGAGAGAGAACCACACCGTGCGCCCGCCCTTCCTGCGTCCGTCCGGACTGCGCATCAAATCGCCCGACCTCCTCATCGCCGAATCGGGCGCGGACCTCGAAGGCAACGGCCTCCGGCGCAGCATGGGGCTCTTCCAGCTCATCTGCTTCGGCATCGGCGCCATCGTCGGCACCGGCATCTTCGTCGGCCTGTCCGACACGGTCGCCGAGGCCGGTCCCGCCGTCATCGTGTCCTTCGTCCTGGCGGCCGTCACCTGCGTCTTCACCGCCTTCTCCTTCGCGGAGCTGGGCGGCGCGATACCGGTGTCCGGCAGCGCCTACTCCTACGCCTACGCCACCCTCGGCGAGCGCCTCGCCTTCCTCGTCGGCTGGTGCCTGCTGCTCGAATACGGCATCTCGGTCTCGGCGGTCGCCGTCGGCTGGGGCCAGTACCTCAACGAGCTGCTCGGCAGCCTGACCGGCTGGCAGCTGCCCGCCGCGCTCTCCCAGCCGCCCGGCGACGGCGGCATCGTCAACATCCCGGCCGTCGTCGTGATGCTGCTCGCCGCGCTGCTGCTCGTCCGCGGCGTCCGGGAGAGCGCCCGCGCGACCGCCGCGATGGCCGTGCTGAAGCTCGCGGTCCTGGTCCTGTTCTGCGTGATCGGCTTCAGCGCCTTCCAGGCCGGGAACCTGTCGCCGTTCGCCCCGGAGGGCGTCGCCGGCATCACCTCCGGCGCCTCGCTCGCGTTCTTCTCGTACATCGGCTTCGACGCGATCACCACGGCCGGTGAGGAGGCCAGGGACCCGCGGCGGAACATCCCCGTCGCGATCATGGTCTGCATCGGTGTGGTCACCGTCCTGTACTGCCTGGTCGCGCTCTCCGCCATCGGCGCGCTCTCCGCCGGCCAGGTCGGCGGCCGGCCCGCCGCGCTGTCGCTGATCGTCAACCACGTCACCCACTCGACGCTCGGCGGCGGGGTGATCGCGTTCGGCGCCGTCGTCGCCATCGCCTCGGTCGTCCTCGCGGTCATGTACGGCCAGACCCGCATCCTGATGTCGATGGCGCGGGACGGGCTGGTCCCGCGGATCTTCGAACGGGTCTCGCCCCGGACGTCCACGCCCGTCGCCAACACCTGGATCGTCGCGGCCGTCTTCGCGGTGCCGGCCGCGGTCGTCCCGTTGGACGCGGTGATGAACCTGTCGACCATCGGGACGCTGGCGGTCATGGCGGTGGTCAACCTCAGCGTGATGGTGCTCCGCCGCAACCGCCCCGATCTGCCGCGCCGCTTCCGCGTCCCGCTCTTCCCGGTCAGCCCGGTGCTCGGCATCGCCTTCTGCCTCTATCTGATCTACGGCACCGGCCCGGCGACCTGGCTCCAGTTCGCCGGGTTCCTGGTGGCCGGTGCGCTGGTCTACACGTGCTACGGACGCCGTCGCTCGCGGCTCGCGACGGGGCCGCAGGGCCCGGCGGCCGACGCGGATGCGGTCGACGCCGATGTGCCTGACGCCGACGCGACCGGTGCTGACGCGGCCGCCGTCAGCGTCGGCGCCGCACCTCGGGAAGGGTGAACCAGACGGCCTTGCCGCGCGGCGTCGGACGACAGCCGGAGGCCGCGCTGAGGGACCGGATCAGCAGCAGACCACGCGGGGTCGGGGAGGGGGCGTCGGGGGCGGTGCCGGTGTCGGTGCCGTTCTCGGCAGTGGCATCGCCGTCGGCATCAGTGTCGGCGTCGGCGTCGTCTGCGGAACGGGAGTCCGGGGAGCCGTCGGCGTAGGCGTCGCGATCGGCTTCCGGCTGCCCGTCGTCCTCGTCCGGTCCCTCGTCCCTGCCCTCGCCCGTCCCGGCGCCGTCTCCGGACCGCCCGGCCTCCTCCGCCCGCTGCATCGGGACCTGGCCGTCGGCCTGCGCCGTGCCGCCCGCCGTGCCGTCCGACGGCCCCTCCGCCGCGCCGCCGCCCGCCGCGCAACCGTCCGGTGCCACCACCACAGCCCCCGGCTCCCCCAGCGGGACCTGATCGCCCAGGCCCGCCACGAGCAGCGGGCTGTCGTCGTGTACCTCGATCCGGCAGCCCGATGGCCGCTGTTCCACCACCAGCTCGATGGGGGCGGCGCCGCAGGTGTGCTTGAGCGCGTTGGTGACCAGTTCCGCGGTCAGTAGTTGAGCGGTGGTCCGGTCGGCCGTCACCCGGAGATCCTGCAGGGCGGTCCGGACCATCGCACGGGCGATGGGGACGGCGGTCGCGCCGCGCGGCAGCGCGATGCGCCAGGTCGCGGGGGTGGGCGGTTCCAGCATGCGCGGTTCGTCCGTTCGCGAAGGGCCGGGTCGGCGGCCTGAGACCGGATCGGGCCTCTCCACCGTAGGGAGCGCGGAGGCAGGGGATCAGAGGCGAGCGGCCGGGGATCGGATGACCTCCGTCATGCGGCGGCCGGGACCTTCGGCGGGTTCACCCCGACGGCCGCGGCGGGTGGCGGGATGCTGTCGTCGGCCCGTGTCGTATCGCGTTCTCATGACGACAGTCATGAACGGGTGATAACTTCGAGAGGCATCCGGAACAGCATCCACCGGCCGACCCGGCCAAAGGGGGCAGGCAGCCCGATGAGCCCGTTCGCAGGATCCGCCCGCAGTACCGAGACCTGGCAGCACCTTCGCGTGACGCGGCAGGACGGGGTCGCCACCGTCACCCTGGCGCGCCCGGACAAGCTCAACGCGCTCACCTTCGAGGCCTACGCCGACCTCCGCGACCTGCTCGCCGAGCTGTCCAGGGAGCGTTCCGTACGCGCCCTGGTGCTCGCGGGTGAGGGGCGCGGATTCTGCTCCGGCGGCGACGTCGAGGAGATCATCGGCGCCACCCTGGGCATGGACACCGCACAGCTGCTGGACTTCAACCGGATGACCGGGCAGGTCGTCCGGGCGGTGCGGGAGTGCCCGTTCCCGGTGATCGCGGCGGTGCACGGGGTCGCCGCGGGCGCGGGCGCGGTGCTCGCACTGGCCGCGGACTTCCGGGTCGCCGATCCGTCCGCCCGCTTCGCCTTCCTCTTCACCCGCGTCGGGCTGTCCGGCGGTGACATGGGCGCGGCTTATCTCCTGCCCCGCGTCATCGGCCTCGGCCACGCCACCCGGCTGCTGATGCTCGGCGACACCGTCCGCGCGCCGGAGGCCGAACGCCTCGGTCTGATCAGCGATCTGGCCGAGGAGGGCCGGGCCGACGAGGCGGCCGCGGCGCTCGCCAAGCGGCTCGCCGATGGGCCCGCGATGGCACACGCCCAGACCAAGGCGCTGCTCACCGCCGAACTCGATATGCCGCTGGCCGCCGCCGTGGAGATGGACGCCGCCACCCAGGCGCTGCTGATGAACAGCGACGACTACGCGGAATTCCACGCCGCCTTCACGGAGAAGCGGGCCCCCAAGTGGCAGGGGAAATAGCCATGCGGGTCGCCGTCATCGGCGGCGGGCCGGGCGGGCTGTACGCCGCGGTGCTGCTCAAGCGCCTCGACCCCGCCCGCGAGATCACCGTATGGGAGCGCAACGCACCCGAGGACACCTTCGGGTTCGGCGTCGTGCTCTCCGACGAGACCCTCGGCGGTATCGAGCACGCCGACCCGGAGGTCTACCGCGCCCTCCAGGCGGAGTTCGTCCGCTGGGACGACATCGACATCGTCCACCGGGGACGCACCCTGACCTCCGGCGGACACGGCTTCGCGGCGCTCGGCCGGCGCCGGCTGCTGGCCGTACTCCACCGGCGCTGCCGCGACCTCGGTATCGAGCTGCGCTTCCGCACCGAGGCCCCGCCCGCCGCCGAACTGGCCGGTGCGTACGACCTGGTGATCGCCGCCGACGGAGTGCACAGCGCCACCCGCACCGCGCACGCCGACGCCTTCCGCCCGCGGCTGGCCACCCACCACTGCCGCTACATCTGGCTGGCCGCCGACTTCGCCTTCGACGCCTTCCGCTTCGAGATCGCGGAGACCGAGCACGGCGTCGTCCAGCTCCACGCCTACCCCTTCGCCCGGCCGGCGGGCCCGGCGGCCGGCGCCAGCACGGTCATCGTCGAGATGCGCGAGGAGGTCTGGCGGTCGGCCGGGCTCGACCGCTGCGACGAGCGCGAGTCGGCCGAGTGGTGCGCCAAGGTCTTCACCGACGCCCTGCGCGGCCGGCCGCTGCACGGCAACAACTCCAGCTGGACCGCCTTCCGCACGGTCGTCAACGACCGCTGGTCGCACGGCAACACCGTGCTGCTCGGCGACGCCGCGCACACCGCGCACTTCTCCATCGGCTCCGGCACCAAGCTCGCCGTCGAGGACGCCCTGGCGCTGGCGGCCTGTCTTGAGGAGCAGCCCGACACGGCCCGCGCGCTGGCCGCGTACGAGGAGGAGCGCCGCCCCGTCGTCGCCTCCACCCAGCGTGCGGCCCGCGCCAGCCTCGCCTGGTTCGAGGAGCTGGCCACCTATCTCGACCAGCCGCCGCACCAGTTCGCCTTCAACCTCCTCACCCGCAGCCGCCGCGTCACCCATGACAATCTGCGGCTGCGCGACCCCGGATTCGTCGCGGCTGTCCAGGACGAGGCGGGCACCCCGCCCGGCACACCCCCGATGTTCCTGCCGTTCCGGCTCGGTGAGCTGACCCTGCGCAACCGCGTTGTGGTCTCCCCGATGGACATGTACTCCGCCGCGGACCACAACGGCACCCCCGGCGACTTCCACCTCGTCCACCTAGGCGCCCGCGCACTGGGCGGGGCCGGACTGGTGATGACGGAGATGGTGTGCGTCAGCCCCGAGGGGCGGATCACCCCCGGCTGTACGGGGCTGTACGCGCCGGAGCACGAGACGGCCTGGCGCCGGGTCACCGACTTCGTGCACACCTCCGCCCCCGGCACCGCCATCGGCGTCCAGCTCGGCCACTCCGGCCGCAAGGGCTCCACCCGGCTGATGTGGGACGGCATCGACCAGCCGCTCCCGGACGGCAACTGGCCCCTCGTGGCGCCCTCCGCACTGCCCTACCGCCCCGGCGTCAACCAGACCCCGCACGCCCTGACCGAGCCCGAACTCGCCACCCTCCGTGAGCAGTTCGTCCGTGCCGCCGAGTCCGCCGCCCGGGCCGGCTTCGACCTGCTCGAACTCCACTGCGCCCACGGCTATCTGCTCTCCGGCTTCCTCTCCCCGCTCACCAACCACCGCACCGACGCCTACGGCGGCGATCTCACCGGCCGGCTGCGCTTCCCGCTGGAGGTCTTCGACGCGGTCCGTGCCGTCTGGCCTGCCGGGCGCCCGATGACGGTCCGGATCTCCGCGACCGACTGGGCGGACGGGGGTACCACCGCGGCGGACGCGGTGGCGATGGCGCAGGCCTTCGCCGCCCACGGCGCCGACGCCATCGATGTGTCCACCGGGCAGGTGGTGTCCGACGAGCGCCCCGACTTCGGCCGCTCCTACCAGACCCCGTTCGCCGACCGCATCCGCAACACCCTCGGCGTGCCGGTCATCGCGGTCGGCGCCATCTCCTCCTGGGACGACGTGAACTCCCTGGTGCTGGCCGGGCGTACGGACCTGTGCGCGCTGGCCAGACCGCATCTGTACGACCCGCACTGGACCCTGCACGCCGCCGCCGAGCAGGGCTACGCGGGTCCTGGCGCGCCCTGGCCGCTGCCCTACCAGGCGGGCAGCCGTACTCCGCCCACCGGACGCCTGGACGCGCCGAAGCCCCGCCTCACGCTGCGGTGACGGGGAGGCACGGGCAGCGGGGCGGGGCCGATGGTGGGGCCGGTCCGGAAGGACGTCGGCGGGGCCGGGCGGACCGGCGGCGAACGCCGTCAGCGGACCGGCGGGCAGGTCAGGGCGTCGGTACGCAGCTGACCTGCGCCGAGACGACCGGCTGGCCGTGCTGTTCGACGGCGACCTCGACCTGGTGGCGGTCGTCGTCGCCCCGGCCGGTGGTCCGCGCCTGTACCCAGGTCGGCGCGTCGAGTTCGGCGTAGCGCGAGAAGGAGCACTCCATCGAGACCGGCAGCGTGACGCCGGGCGTGGCGGCCTGCGCGGCCTGCCGGGCGGCCTCGACCATCAGCATGCCGGGGGCGTGGTCCACGGGGTGGTCGAAGAGAACCGGGTGCGAGGTGTCCACCCGCAGTTGCCAGCGGTCGGGGCGGTCGGTGGGGGAGAGCACCACATCGCGGTCGTGTTCCCGGGCGACCAGCTGCGGGCGCACGGCCTCGGGCAGCGGCAGCGTCCGGGAGTTGGCGAGCGCCAGATCGCTGTACTCGCCGCGCAGCCGTCGGTAGACGGCCGGGCTGTGACAGGAGTAGTCGAGCGTCGCAGAGGCCAGCTCGGCGCCGTCGCACCGGATCTGGAACTCCTGGAGGGCGCTGACCAGGCGCTTGCCACGGTGGACCATGTCGCGGTCGGTGATGTGCAGTTCGACCTCGGCGGGGTGCTGCGCGGTGCGCAGCGCCTGCGGCGCGAGGTCGTAGCGGACCCGCTGCCAGATGATCGGGTGGTCGAGCGGCACCTGGTGCGCGACATGGCTCAGTAATATCCCGGCCTGCCGCACCGTCTCTATCAGCAGGATCGGGTCGTGCATCCCGTGGAGCGGCCCGTAGAAGGTGTGGGCGCGCGGCCACTGGGCGCTGACCACCCAGCTGTCCGCGCCGCCCCGCCGCCAGTTCGTCAGGAACACCTCGGACAACGCGTTGCGGTGGACATACTCACGCGGCACGGTCGTGGTGAGCGACGACGGTCGGATTCCGTCGGCGGATCCGCCTCCGACTTCGTGGCGCTGATCGCGCAAGTACGGCGTGAGCGTGGCGCTGGCCATAGGTGGTTCCTTTCTGTGGTGCGGCTCTCAGCGCCCTGAAGGGCTGAGGCTTGGTCATGGCCCGAACACACTAAGATACGGACCATGTGGTTTGTTTTTCGGAGCCGGGGCGGAGCCGTCGGCTCCGCCCGAGCGGTGGCCCGGGGCGTCAGACCGGGATCGTGACGCAGCGGCCGTGCGGATCCAGATGGCTCAGCGCACCGGGCGACGCGAGACCCGGAAGCGTGTGCTTCCACAGGGCCGTGACCCGCTCCGGGAGATCGGCGCGGTTGGTCGCGGCGCGCGAGAACAACTGCACGCCCATGTAGGCGGCGACGAAGAACTCGGCCGCCCGGTCCGGTGCCACGCCGGGCAGTAATTCCCCGCTGTCCCGGGCCTCGGTGAACATCGTGGTGATGATGTCCGTCCACGCCTGGTACGGCACCAGCGGGTCCTCGCTGAAGGTCGTCTCCACCGCGATCCGCGTGCCGGCCTGGAGCAACGGGTCGCTCCGCAGGGCCAGTGCCACCTGGTGGGTGAAGTCGATGGCGTCCTGGAGCCGGGACTCACTGACTTGTGGCAGAAACGGATCGGTCTGCTCCGTTATGACCGCGCGGGCCAGTGCGTCCTTGGACGTGAAGTGGAAGTACACCGCTCCCTTGGTGACCCCGGCGCGCTGGATGATCTCGGCCATCGTGGCGGCCTGGTACCCGCGGGTGCCGATGACATGAGCCGCTGCTTCGAGGACGGCGCGTCGGGTGCGCACTGCGCGTTCCTGCTTGACCACCGATCATCCTCCGTATGCTCTCTTGGAGTTGTTGTGCCTGAGTGCGACCCGCTGCCCGTGGCCGCGCAGTCTATTTCCGCATCATAAAGAAGCCAACCATGCGGTATTGAATTTGCGCCCAGTCCTAAGGCGGGCCTCTCTGGCGTGAACCGGTGTCGTCCTCAGGGGCGGCACCATCGAGTGCCACGAGCGTGAGGAGCTGTCCGATGTCCCCCACCGTCGTCCCCGCCATACCCGCCGTGCACCGCGAGGTCCGGCTGGCGACCCAGGTCGAAGGCGAGCTGACGGCACGCCACTTCACGATCGCCGAGGTCCCGGTGCCCGAGCCGCGCGCGGGGGAGGTGCTGGTGCGCAACCGCGTGATGGCGGTGACCGCGGTGATGCGGTCACAGATGACCGGAATCCGGCTGCCGATGCCCTCATTCGTACCGGGCAAGGCGCTGTGGGGCGCGGCGGTCGGCGAGGTGGTGGCGGCGCCCGGAGGCGGCTTCACTCCCGGCGAACTGGTCCATCACCCCTGCGGCTGGCGAGAGTTCGCGGTGGTCGACGCGTCGCGCGTACGGAGCCTCGGCTCGGACGCGCTGCCGACCGCCGCCGCGCATCTGTCGCAGGGGGCGACCGCCTGGGGTGCCTTGCGCCGGGCCGCCGAGGTCAGGCCGGGAGACACCGTGTTCATCAGTGGTGCGGCGGGCGGCGTGGGCAGCATGGCCGGGCAGCTCGCACGGCGGCTGGGCGCCGGGCGGGTCGTCGGCAGCACCGGCTCGGAGCGCAAAGCCGCGCGGCTGCGCGCCGAGTTGGGCTACGACGACACGGTCGTGCGCGGCGCCGGGCCGATCGAGCGGCAGCTGCGGCGGGCCGCGCCGGGCGGTATCGATGTGCTGCTGGACACCGTGGGCGGCGAACAGCTGACGGCGGCGCTCGCGGTGGCCCGTCCCGAGGCGCGGTTCGTGCTGGTCGGCGCACTCTCCAGCCAGTTGGGCGGGGACCGTGGCGACATCGCCCCGGTGGAGCTGGACCCGGGGCTGATCATCAGCCGGCGGGTGGCCCTGCGCGGATTCGGGCTGTATGCCCATCCGGACCTGCCGCAGGAGTGGACGAAGGAGTTCGGCCAGGGCCTGCGGGAGGGCACGCTGGTCTTCCCGCATGCCCTTCTGAAGGGGGTCGAACAGGCGCCGCAGGCGCTGCGCGAACTGACGCAGGGTCGTCATATCGGGGCCGTGCTGGTCGAGTTGTGAGGCCGGGGCATACCGAACGGGGCGGGCCGGGGTCAGCCGGCCGCCGGAAGCTGCGCCGGAGCCGGGACGGCGGCCGGGATCCGGCCCGGTGCGGCCGGCAGCAGCGCCCACAGGTCGACGATGCCCTCGTGGTCCCACCACGTCCCGTCCTCACTGCCCAGATGCAGCAGACCGACCACGAGCGAGGTCAACAGCTGGGCCGTACGCCGCGGTTCGGTGTCCGTCGCGTGCGGCCCGGCCGGCCCGCCGGTCCCACAGGTCACCGCTTTGTCGAGAAACAGCGCATACCAGCGCTGCTCCAGGGCGTAGATACCGAGCCCCGGCGCCGTCTCCGGCCGCAGCTGCAAGCCGGCGCGGAGCACCGCGTCCGACTCCACCCGGCTGAACAGCGCGGTGGTGAAGTCCCGTACGGCGATGGTCAGTGGCTGCGTCGAGCGGGTGAAGGTGTCCTCCAGCTCCTGTAGGGCCTCCAGTGCCGCGTCCCGCACCGCGAGCGTGAGGTCGTCCTTCGACGTGAAGTGGAAGTAGAGCGCTCCCTTGCTCAGCCGGGCCCGCCGGCTGATCTCGACCATGCCCGCTGCGGGAACCCCCTTCTCCAGGAAGGTCTCTGCGGCCGAGCGGATGAGTGCCTGGCGGCTCTGGATGGCGCGATGCTGGGTGGGCACGGTGTCCGTCCCGTCTCTAGTACGGCTGCGAGCTCATTGCAGTCTACATAGAAAACCAACCATGCGGTTCGATATGCTTCACGGGATTGGCCGGAACTAGCGGGCCCTGACGCGAAGGTGACGATCTTTCGCTCGATCCGGCGCTCGGCGCCTCCCGGGGGGCATGCGCCCCCAGTCTGGCTGCGCAAAGAGGTGTTGTCGACCCGTCAGGGGACACGGGGATGCATTGACAAACAGCGCAGGCGGTTTTTAAATCTCCGAAGGCGGTAAACGGGACGTTCCCTTCCGATGCGCCGCCTCGACGGTTGCGTGCCGCCCCGGACGGCGGTGCGTCATGGCGAGACCGCCGCTGCCGAAACCAGTCGTCGACCGCAGGCCGCCCCATCAGCCGAGCCAGCAACGTCACCCGAGCCCCTGCACCCCCCATCGCAATCCGGAAAGGTCTCCAGCCATGCGCGTAGCAACGGAAGTCGGCGAACGTCCCGTAAGAGGTGTACGGGGCGCCGGAGGTGAGACGATCCGGGCCGCCGTCTTCGACCTGGACGGCACCCTCGCCAACACTCTCCCCGCGATCAGCAAACTGCTGATCAAGGTGGCCTCGGAGCAGGGATGTTCGGTGACCGCACGGCAGGCGGCCGCCGCGATCGGCAAGCCGCCCGGCCCCGCCTTCGGCCGGCTGCTCGGCAGGCCCGAGGACGACAGCCGGGTGCAGGCCGCGATCTCCCGCTACCGCGAACTGTTCGCCTACGAAGTGCTGTGCCTGGGGCCGCAGCTGCTCTTCCCGGGCGTGACCGCGGGGCTGTCCGCGCTGCGCGCCCACGGGGTCGAGCTGGCGGTCGCCACGTCCAAGACCACCCGCAGCGCGGAGGCGCTGCTCGACGTCATGGGCATCCGCGACCTGGTCGGTCCGGTCATCGGCCAGGACATGGTCCGGCGCGGCAAACCGCACCCGGAGATGGTGCTGCGGGCGGCCGGCCGGCTCGGTGTCGCGGCCTGGCAGAGCGCGTATGTGGGGGACACCGTGGGGGACATGAGGATGGCGGTCACCGCGCGCATGGAGCCGGTCGCGGTGACCTACGGGGTCGGCACGTTCGGCGAGCTCGCCGGGGTCGCCGGCACCCGGATGTGCGGCTCCTTCAAGGACGTGGTCTCCGTGATCGCCGCCGCCCGGCCGCGCTCGGGCGTCAAGGTGGGGGCCCAGCAGCGCCGCCGCTGAGGCCGGTGCGCGGGGGCTGCTACGCCCCGGCCATCGCCTCGTGCGCGTAGGGGGCCCCGGCGTCCCGGAGTTTGGCGTGCAGCCGGCCGAACACGTCCGCCGCGCGGCCGCCCGGCCAGTCCTCAGGCAGGAGGGGAGAGGGCAGTCCGGGATCCGCGTACGGCAGCCGGCGCCAGGCGTCCAGCGCCAGCAGATAGTCGCGGTAGGCCGCTTCGGGGGGCACCGAGCGGCGCCGCGACCAGCGCTGGAGCACCGGCTCCTGCGCGTCGAGGAAGGCGCGGTGCTGTGCGGCGATGGCGTCCAGGTCCCACCACCGGGCGACGGCGTCCGCCGTGGGGGCGAAGCCGGCGTGCGTACCGGTGAACAGGTCGACGTATGGATCCAGTTGCAGCCGCTCCAGGGTGTGCCGGGTCTCCTCGTAGAGCTGTGCGGGGGCGATCCACACGCCCGGCGCGGCGGTGCCGAAGCCGAGCCGGCCCAGTCGGGAGCGCAGCAGATGCCGCTTGTGCCGCTCCTCCTCGGGGACGGAGAAGACGGCCAGCACCCAGCCGTCGGACAGCCGTGCGGCCGGCCGGCCGAAGATCCGGCGGTCGCCGTCGTCGAGCAGCTGGCGGGCCGCGTCGGACAGCCCGTACGCGGCCGCGCCGGTGGCCGTCCGGGCGGGGGTCAGCAGCTCGCGCCGCTTGAGCCGGGAGACCGCGGAGCGCACCGACGGCGGATCGACCCCGAGCGCACCGAGCAGCCGGATCAGGGCGGCCACCGGTACCGGGGCGGCCGGGCCGCCCGGGGCGCCGGGCTCGCCGCGCCCGTAGGCGCCGTAGAACGTGACGATCAGGGACCGTGGGGTGCGCTGTGTGTGCGGGTCGTTCACCGGGTCACTCTAGATCGGGTTCCCGCAGCCGGAAACGCTGGAGCTTGCCGGTCGGGGTGCGCGGCAGCGAGGTGTGGAAGACGATCGCGCGCGGGCATTTGTAGGGCGCGATACGGGTCTTGGTGAAGGCACGCAGCGCGGCGACGGTCTCGTCACCCCGGGGGACACCGTCCCGCAGCACGACATGGGCGATCACCACCTGTCCGCGGTCCTCGTCCGGGCGGCCGACCACCGCCGCCTCGGTCACATCGGGGTGCCGCAGCAGCGCGTCCTCCACCTCGGGGCCCGCGATGTTGTACCCGGCCGAGATGATCATGTCGTCCGCGCGGGCCACATAGCGGAAGTAGCCGTCGGACTCGCGGACATAGGTGTCGCCGGTGATGTTCCACCCGTCCCGTACGTACTCCGTCTGTCGGGCGTCCGCGAGATAGCGGCAGCCGGTCGGCCCGCGGACCGCCAGCAGCCCCGGTGCGCCGTCCGGCAGCGGTGCGCCGTCCGGGCCCACCACCCGCGCCTGGAAGCCGGGGACCGGCAGTCCGGTCATCCCGGGGCGGATCGCGTCGTCGGCGGCCGCGATGAAGATGTGCAGCAGCTCGGTGGCGCCGATCCCGTTGATGATCCGCAGACCGGTCGCCTCGTGCCAGGCCTGCCAGGTCGCGGCCGGCAGATTCTCCCCGGCCGACACGCACCGGCGCAGCGAGGACACCTCGTGCCCGGCGAGTTCGGGCAGCATCGCGCGATAGGCGGTCGGCGCGGTGAACAGCACCGAGATCCGGTGTGCCGCGATATCGGCGAGCAGCTGCCTCGGCCCGCCCCAGTCGGCGAGAAAGGCCGACGCGCCCGCCCGCAGCGGGAAGATGACCAGTCCGCCGAGGCCGAAGGTGAAACCGAGCGGCGGACTGCCGGCGAACACATCGTCCGGCTCCGGGCGCAGCACCTGCGCCGAGAAGGTGTCCGCGATGGCGAGCACATCGCGGTGGAAGTGCATACAGCCCTTGGGGCGCCCGGTGGTGCCCGAGGTGAAGGCGATCAGCGCGACATCGTCGGCGGAGGTCGCCACGGCCGGGTAGGGCGCGCCGCCCGGCCGGGCGAGCTGCCGCAGATCGTCCGGACCATCCCCGCCGAACGTCGTGATGCGCAGCCCCGGGACCTCGGCCTTGGCGAGATCGTCGACGGCCCGCGCCTCGCACAGCGCGAACCGCACCTGCGCGATGGCGCAGATCGTGGCGAGTTCCTCGGGGCGCTGGGCGGCCAGCACCGTCACCGCGACCGCCCCCGCCTTCATCACGGCGAGCCAGCAGGCGGCCAGCCAGGGCGTGGTGGGGCCGCGCAGCAGGACGCGGTTGCCCGGCCGCACCCCCAGCCGGTCGGTGAGCGCATGGGCGATGGCGTCCACCTGGGCGCGCAGCTGACCGTACGTCCAGACCGGGCCGCTCGCGTCGCGGACCGCGGGCCGGTCGGCGCCGAGCCGGGCGATGGTGCCGTCCAGCAGCTCGGCGCCGCAGTTCAGCCGGTCGGGATAGCCCAGATCGGTGAGGTGCGGCCACTGGTCGGGGGGCGGCAGCCGGTCGCGCGCGAAGGTGTCGGTATGGGCCGAGGACCGTAGCTCCATGACGGGTGCCCCCCTAGGTGTGTTGTCCGGACAGGTTGGTGACGCGGCTGGCTGGGGTGTGGCCGCTGATTCCGGTGTGGGGTCGGTGGTAGTTGTACCAGTCCAGCCAGTTGGGAAACGCTGCTTGGCGCTCGGCGTCTGAGGTGTAGGGCCGGTGGTAGGCCCATTCGTCGAGCAGGGTGCGGTGGAAGCGTTCGACTTTGCCGTTGGTCTGGGGTCGCCAGGGCCGCGTCCAGCGGGGGCTGATGCCCAGGTCACGGCAGGTCTGGCGCCAGGTGTTCTTGGTGTAGGCCCAGGCGTTGTCGGTCAGCACGCGTTCGGTGAAGACGCCTTGTCCGGCGAACCATGCCGTGGCGCGGGTCAGGAAGGCGGCGCAGGTCGGGGCTGTCTCGTCGGGCAGGTCTTCGGTGTAGGCGAGGCGGGAGTGGTCGTCGAGTGCGGTGTGCAGGTAGGCGTATCCGGCGCCGTTGCGGCGGTCCTTGTTCGGGCTGGAGGCGGCCCTGCCGAGGGCTTTGTGGCCGCCGCCGTCGGGGATGCGGCCGAGCTTTTTGACGTCGATGTGGACCAGTTCGCCGGGGCGGGAGCGCTCGTAGCGGCGGACGGGTTCGCCGGTGGCCCGGTCCAGCGTGGCCAGGGGTGGTGTGTGGTGGCGCTGGAGGATGCGGTGGGCGGTGGAGGCTGCGATGCCGGCGCGGCCTGCGAGTCGCAGTGGGCCGATGCGGTGTTCATGCCGCATCCGCAGAACGTGCTCCTCGACGGCTGGGGAGGTGCGTCGTGGCTGGTGGTGGGGGCGGCTGGAGCGGTCGTCCATGCCCGCTGGGCCGTGCAGTCGGTAACGGCCGGCCCAGCGGGCAGCGGTGGTGTGGCTGACCTGGAAGCGTTCCGCGGCCCGGCGAAGCGGCCAGCCGTCGTCAACGACGCACCGGGCCAGACGCAGCCTGCCGGTTGGGGTCAGCGGGGCATTACGGTGGGACACGAGGGCCTCCTGAGAACCGGTGGAGATGTCGCAATCCACACCAATCCCAGAAGGCCCTCACCCGTTCAAGCACCACCACGGTGCATGTCGCCTGTCACCAACGTCCCGGGACAACACACCTAGGGCGTGGGCCGACGGGCGGCCGGGGGAGGAATGGAAGACGGCGGAGGCCGGTGTGGGAACCGGTCGGGGACTGCTCGGTTTGCTGCGCGTTCTGCGGGCGAGGACTGCCGTTCGGATCCGTCGTCAGCGTAACGTGTTCGTGACGGCAGTCAACAGACCGCGATAGAGGACCGCTACCAGGGAGCCGCCTCGTGACCGTATTCGCGCTGGGACCGGACGAGCAGCAATGGTGCGCCGAACTGCGCGCGCTGACCGCCGAACGGCTGAGTCCGCTGGCCGAGAAGGGCGAGGAGGGCCGGGTCAACCGCCCGCTGATCGCCGCGCTCGGTGAACTGGGGCTGCTGCGGCGTCTGTTCCCCGCCGACGGCGCGCTGCGTGCCCTGGACCTGTGTCTGCTGCGGGAATCCCTCGCCCAGGAGTGCACGGAGGCGGAGACCGCGCTGGCACTCCAGGGCCTCGGGGCCTACCCGGTGGTGCAGTCCGGGACCGCCGACCAGCGGGCCCGCTGGCTGCCGGAGGTGGCCGCCGGCCGGGCGGTCGCGGCCTTCGCGCTGAGCGAGCCGGGCGCGGGCTCGGACGCCGCCGCGCTGTCCCTGGCCGCCGAGCCGGACGGTCCGGACGGCTGGCGGCTCACCGGCGAGAAGTGCTGGATCTCCAACGCCCCCGAGGCCGACTTCGCCACCGTCTTCGCCCGCACGGGCGGCGCGGCGGGGGCACGCGGGGTCACCGCCTTCCTCGTCCCCGCCGACCGGCCGGGCCTGACCGGCGAGCACCTGGACATGCTCAGCCCGCATCCGATCGGCACGCTGGTGTGCGACGGCACGCCGGTGACCAGGGCGGATGTGCTGGGCGAGGTGGACGGCGGATTCGCCGTCGCGATGGCCACGCTGAATCTCTTCCGGCCGAGCGTCGGCGCCTTCGCGGTCGGTATGGCGCAGGCCGCGCTGGACGCCGCGCTGGCGCACGCGGGCACCCGCACCGCGTTCGGCGGCCCCCTCAAGGACCTCCAGTCCGTCGGCCACCAGCTCGCCGAGATGGCCACCCGGGTCGAGTCCGCCCGCCTTCTGGTCTACGCGGCGGCCTCCGCGTACGACACCGGGGCCCCGGACCTCGCCCGCCGCTCGGCCATGGCCAAGCTGCTGGCGACCGAGACCGCGCAGTTCGTCGTCGACGCCGCCGTGCAGATCCACGGCGCCCGCGCGCTGCGCCGCGGCCATCTGCTGGAGCACCTCTACCGCGAGGTCCGGGCGCCGCGCATCTACGAGGGCGCCACGGAGGTGCAGCGCTCGATCATCGCCAAGGAGCTGTACCGGTCGCGGACCTGAAGTCCGCGACCGCGTCAGCCCGTTGGGTGCCTCAGCTGTTCGCCTTCCAGACCTGGCCCAGCTTGCACTTGCCCGAGCTCGGCCCCTGGCCGCCGGGGCCCTTGAGGAAGGTGCCGGAGACCGAGGCGGGCCGGGTCTGGCCGGCGGCCACCCCGCTGACGGAGATCTGCGCCGAGCCGAAGGTGGCGCCGGTCTCGTCGGTGAACTGCACGGTGCCGTTGTAGGTCGCCGTGCCCTGCGAGTTGCCGTTGGTCACGCTCAGCTTGGCGCTCAGCGTCCCGGCCGCGCTGTCGACCTGGCAGTCGGTGATCCGGATGTCCGACTCGGGCGGCGTGGTGGATCCGGCGGTCGGCGAACCGCCCGTGGTGGTGCCGCTGCTGGTGGTGCTCCCGGAGCTGCTGTAACCGCCGTCGCTGTAGCCACCGCTGGAACTGGAACTGGAACTGTGGCTGCTGCCGCAGCCCCCGCCGTGCGAATGCCGGGCCCCGGTCAGCGCGACGACCACCAGTGCACATGCGGCAACAGCGCGGACATGGCGAAACTGCATAGCTACTTCTCCCCCGTGGTGACGGCCGTCCCCTTGGACGGCCGCCCTGAGCGCGTATCTATACGCGCATCCGATTGGTGATGCGCTCGCCGAGCGTTCTTGACGAGCGCGCGTCAGGCTAGCAAGCGCGGGCAGGGGCGCCGAATTGCGGCCGACGGGCGAGCGCCGGTGCCGGATGTCAGGCTGACAGCAGAGAGGATCCGCGAAGGGAATCACCATGATCACTACTGACTTCGTTCCCGGCTCCCCGTGCTGGCTCGACCTCGGCGCCCCGGATGTGGAGGCCGCAACGGCCTTCTACCGGGCCGTCTTCGGCTGGCAGGCCGAACCGCACGGTGGCCAGGACGTGGGCGGATACACCCTCTTCCGGCTGGACGGCAAGGCCGTCGGCGCGGTCGGCCCGCTCACCGAGGCCGGCGCCCGCTCCGCCTGGACGCTCTACTTCCACACCCCCGACGCGGACGCCTCGGTCCAGGCGGTGGAACGGGCGGGCGGCTCGGTCCGTGTGCCGCCTGCTGGGGTCGGTACGGAAGACGGGCGGTTCGCCCAGCTCACGGACCCGCAGGGCGCCGACTTCGCCGTCTGGGAACCCGCCAGGTACCCGGGCGTCGAGGATGCGGACGGCCCGGGCACCCTGGTCTGGACCGAGCTCTACACCACTGACCCCGCCGCCGCGCAGACCTTCTACAAGTCCGTCTTCGGCTGGAGCACCCAGGACATGCCGCTCCCCGGCGGCAGTGGCACCTACACCCTGCTCACCCCCGCCGGTTGCAGCGAGGAACGGATGCACGGCGGCCTCATGGGCGTCCCCGCGGACCTGCTCGGCCCCGGCGGAAAGCCGTACTGGCACCCGGTCTTCGGCTGCCAGGACTGCGACGCCACCGTCGGCCTGGCAACCGGCAACGGCGGCACCCTGTCGATGGGCCCCGAAACCGCCGAGGGCGTCGGCCGCCTCGCCGTCTGTACGGACCCGTCGGGCGCGGAGTTCGTGGTGCTCACGCCGGAGGGGGAGGGGTGAGGTGGGGGCGCTGTCGGCTATCGCCTGCCTTCGACGCAGGTGGCGACTGCTTTCGGCAGGCCACTGAAGTCGGTCTTCAGCGGGCTGAGGCGCTTGAGGCTGGAGAGCCTGATGGTCTTCTGGACCGGGCACCGTTCATCCAGGACCCGGGTGGGCAGGACGTAGAAGGTCCACTGGTCGAGGTCGAGGGGATCGAGGGTCTGCTTGTCCTGGTGGTGCAGCAGGCAGAAGACATACACATCGGAGCGGCGCAGCACTTCGGCCGAGGTGGTGCCGGTCTGTGCGTCCCAGCCGGAGGCCGGCGCGATGGAGAACGAGATGTCCGACGGCTGGGACTGCGCCCACGACTGCAGATATGCCGCCGACTTGACCTCGACACGCCACTTCTCGGGGGTGCGGATGTCAACGGTGTCCCATTCGGTGCGGGTACCCGTGGCGGTATCCAGTGCCGTGGCCACGAGGTACTCGGCCAGGACGCCCCGCATGGTGTTGTTGGCCAGGTCGGAGCACGCCCAGCTCCAGAAGTCACCCAGCCTGCCCACCGTTTGACCATGGGCCCGTAGTGGCTCACCGCCGCTGCGGCGCGAGATGACCAGCGGACCGAGATCGACACTCATGCTGTCCTCCAGACGGCGGTGTGATGGCGATGCTCAGCCTGACAGCAGTCACTGACAACGGAGTTGGTCACCCGCTCGTGGATGTCGTGCCGCAGTGCGTGCGGGCACCTCACCGACGGAGTCACACGGGTGCCGCCGCACTCTCTCCTGGCCCAGATCGTTGCAGGTCAGGAAGGGTGCGGCGGCATCAGTCGTTCAGATGTCCCGGAAGAGACCGGGCGGCTCTGTGACCTGCTGCGAAGGGTGGCTGTGGGGCGCTGACCTGCGGTGATGGCCTTTCGGCTGTTTCACAGTAATTGACGATTCTACGGACCTGGTCGGTAAGTCAGTGCAAGAGAAGGGCTTCATGTCGACCGCAGTAGGGAAGGCGACATTCGACCATCAGCCCGCAATGCTTCACCTGCGTGCGCCCGAAGGGACGCCGGCGGCATACGTCGAAGATGTCAGTCACTTCGGCGGAAGCGAGAACGAGATCGTGCTCGGACGTGGTCGCAACATTCATTTCAAACAAGTATTTGTAGACGAAAAGGGTAAGTACCACATCTACGGAGAGATATCATGAGTGGCGATCGCCCGTCGAAAGACGGTGGGACTCCCCAAGGCCCATTGTCGGAGGACGTGCACCTCACGCTTGTGGGCGGCCCCGAGGAATACGGCAGGAGTCCAGTCGGACCCGTTCGGTACATCGCGTACTGCAATCCCGCGGGCGCCATCGGTTACTTGTGGATGGCGGCGGACGGCTCTGACAACGCCGGTTGCATTCCGAGCCGCGAGCAGGGGTATCGCGCCATCAACGCGCTTGGCTTCTGGATCGAGCGCATGCGGGAGGCGAAGGCACGCGGTTTGACGCCAGAGCAGGCACTGAACTGGCTGTTGGACTCCCAGGTGGGAGGTATGCCTTTCCCGGGCCGAGTGCTCCCCAGGTCGGGCGGAGAGGTGGAGAGCCTGGATACACTCCGTGCCCAGATCAAGGCGCTGCCCGAGGTCAAAGAGCCGCCGTATCTGTGCACTTACGCCTATTCGAGGCGGATTGTCGAATCGGACGGACGGCAAAGGCTGCTCGTACCGAAGATCACCGACGACATGCGGAAGTCGACCGTGCTCGCTCCGGGCAAGCGGATGATCGCCATCGATCCGGAGTACCCACTCTTCAGTAGCGTCCCCGTCCCCCGCGAAGGGATCGTCGGGGACTGGCAGATCGACCAGGACGGCGGGTTCGGCGACTTCGTCCGTAACCGGCACTACCGCCCCACCCCGACGGCGGTCGGAATGCTTCGGGCAGAGAACACGGTGGAGCGGGCCGTCCAGCTCAGGCTGCTCGGCCGCATTACGGAGGACGAACTTCTGAAGGAGCTGCGCTCCGCTCAGGTCCTGGTCCCCGTGGAGGACGACGGCAGTACGCCGCGCCTCCGGGAGCGCGGCTCCGGAGGGCGCCCATTCTTGCTGATGTACACCGGAGCGCGCCACGCACCGCAGGGCGGGGAGCATTGCCGCTGGATGAACGCCGCGGAGGTGGCGGGTCGCATGATTAATCTCGACATCGAGATCGACGAGGGGAGCGCGGCATGCCTCGACATTGCGGCTTCCAAGGTGGCGGTGAGCCCTTTCGGCTGACCCTGAGACGCTATCCGCTTACCGAACGTGATCCTTCGATTCGGCTTGGGCGGGCATGAACTCCGGCTGGCGGCGGGGGAGATAGGGCGGTTCGTCCCGACCGGGTTCCGTCCCAGTGTCCCGTCGTACCCGCACATCGCACACGCGAAGGCATAGGCGCGCAGTACTTCTTCGGCGAATCCTGACCTAGGGCATGGCACTGACAGTGGGGCCGACGCACCGGCTGAGTAAGGTGAGCGATCACGGGAGCAGCCGGAGTGGAGGGGGTGGTAGCGCCATGCTGGAGCAAGGACTGGGGACGCCGGATCCGTTCGTCTCGACGCCCGCGCCGAGTGTGAAAGGGCGCCTCTTCGGCGGCCTCTTCTTCTTTCTGGCGCTCCTCTGCGCCGGCTTCTCGCTGTACAACTCGACGCACGCAGCGGGCCTCGTCGGTCGTCACGGCACGCTCACGGTCGAGCGCTGCTGGATCGACCACGGAAGCCGTCACCACAGCGACAAGACGGTGTGCGCCGGCACCTTCCGCGCAGACGACGGAACGACCGTCGATCACGAGGCGACCATCACGGCAGACCGCGAACGGGGCGACCGCATCCCCGTCCAGCAGACCGTGAGCGGCTACCTCGCCACCGGCTTCGGCGAGATCTGGCGCTGGTGCGCGCTGTTCTTCCTCGGCTGGATCGTCGCCGCGCTGGGGATCCCGTTCGCCGCGACCGGCATCATGCCGAGCAGGGGACAGGCCGTGGCCGTGGGCCGGTTGATCGCCGGAACCCGCGCGAGTGCCTGGATGAAGCGGCTGGTCCTGGGCGGCGCCGGTGGTGCGGCGCTCAGCCTCTACCTGGCCTGGATCTTCTGAGCCGGAAGGCTCCGACCACGCGACCGATCGACGCAATGACCATGAGCACAACCATCAAGTGAGGGAACCGGCTTGAACAGTCAGTCGTGGGGCGACATCGTCGCCCGCCGTGCCCGTGTCCGTGGCTGTCTTCTGGGCGGGGCGATAGGCGACGCCCTGGGATACCCGATCGAGTTCCAGCCGCTGGCCTCGATCCGCAACGGCTACGGGCCGTCCGGGGTCACCGGCTTCCTGCCGGTCGGCGGCGTCGTCCTCGGCCAGGTCTCCGATGACACCCAGATGACCCTCTTCACCGCGGAAGGCCTCATCCGCGCCTACGCCCGCTACGGCCCCGCCACCGGCAACGGCATCAGCTCCGCCGGGCCCGTCCTCGTGCGGAACGCCTATCTGCGCTGGCTCGACACCCAGAACCACCCCGCGCCCCCGCCGCCGGCCGAACTCGCCTACGACCGCACCGGCTGGCTGCGCCAGCAGACCTGGCTCTACGCCCGCCGTGCCCCCGGCAACGCCTGCGTCTCCGGCCTCCGCTACGAGCACATCCCCGACACGCTCGGCGAGCTCGGAGCGCCGGGGCCGGTCAACCCCGACTCCAAGGGCTGCGGCACGGTCATGCGCTCGGCTCCCTTCGGCCTCACCGGCATGCCCGTTCGCCGAGCCTTCGAATTCGCCGCCCGCTGCGCCCAGATCACCCATGGCCATCCCACCGGCTACTACGCGGCCGGTGCCTTCGCCGCCATGATCGGACACCTACTGGACGGCGACTCCCTCGAAGGCGCCGTGCTGCGCTCGATGGAACTCCTCGCCCGCTATCCCGGCCACGAGGAGACGACGGCCGCCCTCCGCAAGGCGGTCGACCTGGCTGCCGACGGCACAGCGACCCCCGAGAAGGTCGAAACCCTCGGCGGAGGCTGGATCGCCGAGGAGGCCCTGGCCATCGCCGTCTACTGTGCCCTCGCCCGCCCCGCCGACCCGGCACCCCGGCGCACGCGCGTTGAGTCAGCCTTCCTGCTCTCCGTCAACCACTCCGGTGACAGCGACTCCACGGGATCCATCTGCGGCAACCTCCTCGGCGCCCACCACGGCGACCTCGCCCTCCCCCCGTCCTGGCTCACCGCCGTCGAGGGCCGTGGCACGATCACCGAGCTGGCCGACGACTTCTCGGCGGCGTTCCACCCCCTCACCCACCAGCCGTACAACGAGTCGTTCTTCGCCCCCGGGCGCTACCCGCGCAGCTGACGCCGCTCGGCCACGGGCGCCCACCCGGCACCGTACGGCAGTGCCCGGGCATGATGGAGGGGTACGGCTGGAAGCGATCTCCTGGGAGCGGCTGACCGATGCGCGCGCTGACCGGATCGGAAAGCTGACGGCGGCGGACGGCGGTCCGTGGCTGCGCGTCGCGATCGACGGGGCGCCGACCGCCCATCCGGAAGGGCTGGCGGCGCGCTTGGCGGATGTCCTGCGGATCCGCGGACGCTCGGTGCAGACCGTCGGGACGGGCGGCTTCCTGCGACCCGCCTCGCTCCGGTACGAATTCGGGCCCGAGGACCCCGACGCGTACTACGACCAATGGCTCGATACGGGTGCGCTGTGGCGCGAGGTCTTCAACCCCCTGTAGGCGGACGGCAGCGGGCGCATCCTGCCCGACCTGTGGGACAGGCCCGCATCGAGATCGGATAGAAGCTCCGCGATCCAGCTGGCGAGCACGTCGTCTGCAACATCGAGCGGCTGCACACAGGGGGCCTCTGGGAAGAACAAAGCCACGGCCTCGCCCTCGGAGCAACTCTGCTGCCAGAGCAGTACAGATGGGAGTAAGACCGTGTCCTATGTGGTGAGGCGGACGAGTCGCTTGTAGCAGCAAAGGGCGGCGGCGAGTCCGAGAAAGGCCAGGTAGTTGCGGGAATGGCGCTCGTAGCGGGGGATGAGTCTGCGGTAGCCGGACAGCCACGACATGGTGCGCTCGATCACCCACCTCCGGCGCCCTAAGCGTTCGCTGGATTCGATGCCTTTGCGGGCGATGCGCACTCCGATCCGCTTGCCGCGCAGCCATTTCCGCAGATCGGCGCGGTCATACGCCTTGTCGGCGTGAAGGCGCTGGGGCTTGAGGTACCGGCCTCGGTGGGGGTCGTGTCTCGTTTGGTGACCCGCCACCATGGGCTTCAGCCCTTCGCTGTCGTGGGTGTTGCCGGCCGAGATGCCGACGAGAAGGGGCAGCCCGTTCGCGTCCGACAGGATGTGCATCTTAGAGCCCGGCTTGCCCCGGTCCACGGGGCTCGGACCTGTGTGTTCGCCCCCTTTTTAGCCCTGACATGGGCGGTGTCGAGGACGACGCGGGTGACGTCGATCAGGCCGGCGTCGTCGAGCCGGTGCAGCACGGCTTCGTGGAGGCGGCCCCAGACGCCGGCTCTCGACCAGATCAGGAACCGGCGGTGGGCGGTCGACTTCGATATGCCGAAGCAGGGCGGCAGTTGGCGCCATGCGCAGCCGCTGACCAGGACGTAGACGATGGCCGCAAACAGCGTCTCATCAGGCGTGTCCTGCGTTCCGCCGCCCTGTGGCCGCACTCTCGACGGCGGGATCAGCGGCTTCGAGATCTCCCACAGTCCGTCCGGAACAATCCAACTCCACGTACCCCGCCCCATACCGAAGCCAACGACCGCCTCACCACATAGGACACAGTCTAAGGCGATCAATCGGAACTACTTCAACTCCTACGTCTGGAAGCCCGCTCTGGCCGACGCCGGCGTGATCGCTGCACTGGAGGAGAGCGCACCGGACGGATCCCGGGCCTGGGAGCCCTCCCGGGAGCACGGCTACCATGCCCTGCGTCACTTCTACGCCTCCGAGCAGCTGGAGGCCGGCGAGTCGGTCGTCTCCCTGGCCAGGTGGCTCGGCCACTCTGACCCCGGCTTCACACTCCGGAAGTACGCGCACTTCCTGCCCCGCGCCGGTGCACGCGGCGGCGCAGCCATCGACGCGGTCTTCGCGTAGCCGCAAGCCGACCAGCAGAAGCTCGGTCCTGGCCCAAAGTCCCAGAGAAGTCCCAGACATGCCGCCGCACCCCCTCCTGGCCCGTATTCACGCAGGTCAGAAAGAGTGCGGCGGCATCCGTGATTCAGATGTCCCGAAAGATCTCGATCTGCGCCCCGATCGAGTTGAGGCGTTCCGCCAGGTCCTCGTAACCGCGGTTGATGACGTAGACGTTGCGGAGGACGGAGGTGCCCTCGGCGGCCATCATGGCCAGGAGGACGACTACGGCGGGGCGCAGTGCCGGGGGGCACATCATTTCTGCGGAGCGCCAGCGGGTGGTGCCGTCCACCAGGACGCGGTGCGGGTCGAGGAGTTTGACCTGGGCGCCGAGGCGGTTGAGGTCGGTCAGGTAGATCGCGCGGTTGTCGTAGACCCAGTCGTGGATGAGGGTCTGGCCCTGGGCGCTGGCCGCGATGGCCGCGAAGAAAGGGACGTTGTCGATGTTGAGGCCCGGGAAGGGCATCGGGTGGATCTTGTCGAGGGGGGCCTGGAGCTTGGAGGGGCGGACCGTCAGGTCGATGAGCCGGGTGCGGCCGTTGTCGGCGGCGTACTCCGGGCTGCGTTCGTGGTCCAGGCCCATCTCTTCCAGGACGGCCAGTTCGATCTCCAGGAACTCGACCGGGACGCGGCGGATGGTCAGCTCGGACTCGGTGACAACTGCCGCCGCCAGGAGGCTCATTGCCTCGACCGGGTCCTCGGACGGGGCGAAGTCCACATCGCGTTCGATGTGTGCGGCACCGTGGACGGTGAGGGTGGTGGTGCCGATGCCGTCGACCCGGACGCCCAGCTCCTCCAGGAAGAAACACAGGTCCTGGACCATGTAGTTGGAGGAGGCGTTGCGGATGACCGTGACGCCGTCGTGGCGGGCGGCGGCCAGCAGCGCGTTCTCGGTGACGGTGTCGCCGCGTTCGGTCAGCACGATCGCGCGCTTGGGGGCGACGGTGCGGTCCACCTCGGCGAGATAGGTGCCGTCGGTCGCGGTGATTTCCAGGCCGAAGTGGCGCAGCGCGGTCATGTGCGGGGTCACGGTGCGGGTGCCGAGATCGCAACCGCCCGCGTACGGCAGTTTGAAGTGGTCCATCCGGTGCAGCAGCGGGCCGAGGAACATGATGACGCTGCGGGTGCGGCGGGCGGCCTCGGTGTCCATCGAGTCGAGGTCGAGTTCCGCGGGCGGGATGATCTCCAGGTCGTTGCCGTCGTTGATCCACCGGGTCCGTACGCCGATGCTGCCCAGTACTTCGAGGATGCGGTAGACCTCCTCAATACGGGCCACCCGGCGCAGAGTTGTGCGGCCCGCGTTGAGCAGTGTGGCGCAGAGCAGCGCCACACAGGCGTTCTTGCTCGTCTTCACGTCGATGCTGCCGGAGAGCCGGCGTCCGCCGACCACTCGCAGATGCATCGGCCCGGCATAGCCCAGCGAGACGATTTCACTGTCGAGAGCCTCGCCGATTCGGGCGATCATCTCAAGGCTGATGTTCTGATTCCCGCGTTCGATGCGGTTGACGGCACTCTGGCTGGTGCCCAGAGCCTCCGCAAGCTGCGTCTGTGTCCAGCCACGGTGCTGCCGGGCGTCACGGATGAGCCTGCCGATGCGTACGAGGTAGTCGTCTGCCATGGGGTGACCGTATCTCAGATATGAGATGGATGCTTCATTGTGGCGTGTCGAGTAGTTCTACTACTATGCGAACAATCGAAGGAGAGACGTAAGGGGAGTTATGCGAAGTGTGCTGCGTTCTGTCCCGCCTTTGACCGGCCGGCCGCGGACCGTGATTGCCGCCGGTCCCTTCCTTGCCGTGATCGTGGCGTTCGCCGGCATCTATACGGCGGTGTCCGGCCGGCTGCCCGATCCGCTCGCCACCCACTTCCGGTTCGGTGGCCAGGCCGACGGCTTCACCTCGGTCCAGGGCTTTCTGGCCGGGTCCCTCGCCCTGTTCCTCCTTCTCGGCGCCGTGGTCGGCTTCCTCGTCCAGCTGCGGCCGGCTGCCCCCGAGGTGCCGTGGGTGATCGCCGGCGGCTACGCCACCGTTGTCGTAATCGGCTATGCCGACTGCGTGACGCTGCTCAGCAACGTCGACGCGGCCGATGCATCGGCCGTCCGGGTGCCGCACTGGGAGCTGTTCCTCGGCCTCGCGGTGGCGCTGTGCGCCGGGGCGCTGGGGCGGCTGCTCGCCGGCGCGGCGCCCGCCGCGCCCTGGCGGCCGCGCGGTGCGGTGTCCCGGCTCGACCTTCCCGCCGCCGCGACGGCCGGCTGGTCACGCACCATCGGCTCGCCGCCGCTGGCCGTACTGGGCGGGTTGCTGCTCGTCGGCGGGCTCCTCATCGGCCTCTTCGCCGACTGGATCGCGAGCGCGGGCCTGCTGTTCGGCGCTGCCGTGTCCCTGCCGCTCGCCTCGGTACGGGTGACCGTGGACCGGCGTGGGCTGACCCTTGCGCCGGCGCTGCTGTCCTCGCGTTGCCGTTTCCGGCGTATACCCCTGGACCGCATCGAGGAGGCCGGCAGCCGGCGCGTCGCCTGCTTCGCCGAGTTCGGCGGCTGGGGCTACCGCATCCGGGCCGGTCGCAGCGGCTTCGTGCTGCGCTCGGGGGAGGGCATTGTGGTACGGCTGACCAACGGCAGGGAGTTCGTGGTGACGGTCGATGATGCCGCGACCGCCGCGGCACTGCTCAATACGTACACCGACCGCGCCCGTTCGCGGCAAGGAGGCTGAGGTGCTCTTCCGGGTCGACCCCGGGTCGTCCGTCCCGCTCGGCGACCAGATCGCGGCCTCGGTCCGCGGTGCCATCGCCGACGGCACGGTGAACACCGGGGAGCGGCTGCCGGCCGCCCGTGAGCTCGCCGCGTCCCTCGGCGTGAACGTCCATACCGTGCTGCGCGGCTATCAGCGCCTCAAGGAGGAGGGGCTGATCGAACTCCGCCGGGGGCGGGGTGCGGTGGTCATCGGCGCCGCCGCGCCCGCCCGCGCCCGCCTCGGGGAAACCGCCGAGCGGCTGATCGCGGAGGCCCGCCGGCTGGGGCTCTCGGACGAGGAGATCGTGACGGTGGTGCGGGTGGGGCTCGCGGGGCGGTGAGTTGGCGGGGGCGGGGGCGTTGTCGCGGTTGAGCGGTCCGCCAAGTCCTGTGTGGGGGGCGAGAGGGTGTTGTGGGTCTGCGGCTGTGTTGTGGGTCGCGCCGTTCCCGGCGCCCCTCTCGGGCGCGACCGCGCCGCGACTTCAGTGAGGCTGCTTGCCCGCCTTGCGCTCGCTCCGCTTGTCGTCCGTCGGTGACGGTTCCGGTGCGCGGATGCCGCGTACCTGGGGGGAGAGCAGGGCCGCGGCCGAGGCGAGGACGATCAGGGCGGCGCAGCCGGCGAGGGCGTGGCCGACGCCGATGCGTGCCGCCACCGGTCCGGCGATCAGCAGGCCGAGCGGGGCGAAGGCCAGTGAGCCGAACCAGTCGTACGAGCTGACGCGGGACAGCGCCGCCTCCGGGACCTCCCGCTGGATGGTGGTCGCCCACAGCACACCGAAGATGTCGGCGGCGATCCCCGAGGCGAACATGGCGAGCGCGATCCACGGCACCGGTGCCCGCACCGCGAGCAGCGCGATCGGGAGGGCCAGCGGGAAGGTGGCCAATACGGCGGTCAGCACCGGCCGGTGTACCCGGAGGCGGGCGGCCAGTCCGGCGCCGGTGATGGTGCCCAGCGCCTGCGCGGCGACGATCAGCGACCAGGACCGTGCCCCGCCCAGCCCGTTCTCGGCCATCAGCGGCCCCAGCACTCCGGCGTTGGCGTTGAGCGCGGCGACCACGACCGAGTACTGCGCGACGACCACCCACAGCCACTGCCGCCCGGCGAACTCCCGCCAGCTGTCCCGCAGATCGGCCCACCCCGACGTCCCCGTACGGGCCCGCGCGGGCAGCCGGAGGCCGCGGATCAGCAGCGCGCTCACCACGAACGACGCGGCATTGAGCGCCAGGGCCCAGCCCGCGCCGACGACCGCGACGGCCACACCGGACAGCGCGAGCCCCAGCAGCATCGAGCTGTTCATACCGACCCGCAGCAGCCCGTTCGCCCGCTGTAGCCGCGTGGCGGGGACGAGCAGCGGAATGACGCCGTCCATCGCTGGGGAGAACAGCGCGGTGGCCGTGCCCGCCAGCGCCGCGAGGGCGCAGAGCGCCCACAGGGGGGCGTGCCCGGTCAGCACCATGGCGGCGAGTCCGGCGTACGCGGCGGCGCCGACGAGATCGGTGACGATCATCAGCCGGGAACGCGACATCCGGTCCGCGAGCACCCCGCCGGCCAGGATGAACACCAGCTGTGGCACCGCCTGACAGGCCAGCACCAGCGAGAGCTGCCCGGGTCCCGCCCCCGGCAGCGCCAGCACCGCGAAGGACAGCGCCACCCGGGCGAAGCCGTTCCCGAGGACCGAGATGGTGCGGGCGGCGGCCAGCAGCACGAACCGTCGGTCGCGCCAGAGGGGCGGATCGGCAGGTGGTGGGTCGCCAGGTGAGGGGGCAGCAGGTGGTGGGGCGGTGGTGGCGGCGGGCGGGGACGGGTGAGGGAGCGCGGGTTCCGGAGTGGCCGTCACGGCGTCAGCGTAGGAGCCGGAGGTCCGTCCGGGTGTGGCAATCCCGCACGGCGGCCGAGAACATGCGGTGCGCGGGGCGCCCTCTGTCGCTGCCTCCTTACGGGGGCCAGACTGCGGTGATGACGTCCAGGCCAACGCCCGCCCCGCCTCCAGAGTCCGGTCCGCCCGGGGCGGTGACCGAAACCAGCGGTGAAGGTAGCGGTGAAGGTAGCGGCGAGGAACGGGCCGCTGGGGGAGGGTCCGACCGGGCAACGGCCGACCTGTTGGACCGCTTTCTGGCCGGTCTCCGCCTCCGGCTTCCGCGTCTCCGGGCGCTCTGGGCTCACGGTTCCCTCGCCGGTGGCGACTACCAGCAGGGCCGCAGTGACCTCGACCTGATCGCGATCGTCGACCGCCCGTGTACGCCGGACGAGGAACGGCAACTGGGCGCGCTCCACACGACCCTGGACCGGACCGACCCCCTCGCCGCCAAGCTGCACTGTAGTTACCTGGCGGCCGACGAGACGGCCGAGCCCGCCCGTATCCACCTGACCTGGGCCCACCGGGAACTCATGCGCCGCACGGTCACCCCGGTCACCCGGCGCGAACTCCACACGTTCGGACGCGTCCTTCACGGTGATGACACCCCCGCCGCCCTCCTCCCGCCGGTGACCGACGCGCAGCTCGCCGCCTACATCGCCACCGACCTGCGGGACTACTGGCGGCCTACCCTGGAGGACCCGGACCTGTGGCTCCAGGACATCTGGGTCGATCTCGGCCTGCTGACCCTGGCCCGCGCCACGGTGACCCTCCGCGACGGCACGCTGATCAGCAAGGGCGAGGCACTGGCCGTCCTCGGCGAACTCGGCGCCCCGGACGAGGTCATCGCCGACATCAGAAACCGCCGCTACGGGCCTGCGGCACCGCCCCCGCCGCCCGGCCCCGCTCGCCCGCCCGGCCCCGCTCGCCCGCCCGGCCCCGCTCGCCCGTCCGACGCACTCACCCGCCGCGCCGACCTGACGCGGGCATTCCTCGGCCCGGCCCTCGACCGCACGCTGGCGACGTACGGCCACAACTCCCCGACTCCGCAGGGCTGATCAGCGCCTGAGGTCCCGGCTCCCCACCTAACGGGACACTCCTGCAGGGAACTTGGGCTCGCCCGTCACCGAAGAGGCAGCTGCACGACGCCCGTTCCACACCCCTGACTCGAACCAGCCCCCACACCCGCGAAGTACGCCAGCCGCCCACCCCAACACCGCCCCCAACACCGTCCCCAACACCGTCCCCAACCCACCCCCACCGACCCGCCTGAACCCGGACAATCCCCCTGCCCTAAATTTGCGCTGTGACCCCAAACCCACCCTCCCGCCCCGGAACCCCAACCCGTCCCCGTGCCCTCTCGCGCCCCCGTGCCATCGCGCTCGGCGCCGTGCCCGTCGCGACGCTGCTGGCCGTCGCGGGGTTCGCGCCGTTGCCGTACTCCGTGGCGCGGCCGGGGCAGACCACGGATGTGCTGGGTACGCACGGTGGCGGGGAGGTCATCTCGACGAGCGGCGCCACCGTGCGGAAGACCTCGGGGCAGTTGCGGATGGTGGCGATCCAGGCGACCGCGCCCACGGCGGATATCCGGGTGGGGGAGGTGATCGAGGGGTGGTTCCGTACGGACCGGGCGGTGCTGCCGCTGGATGCGGTCTTTCCCTCCGGCGGGTCCGAGGAAGAGATCGCGCAGCACAACGCCGCGGACATGAAGTCCTCGCAGCGGGCCGCGACCACGGCCGCGCTCCGTTTTCTGCACCGGGACCCGGACCGGGTGAAGGTGCGGCTGCGGCTCGACGATGTGGGCGGGCCCAGCGCCGGGCTGATGTTCTCGCTCGGCATCGTCGACAAGCTGGGCGGCGACGGCAGCGGCGGTGAGCTCACCGGCGGCCGCACCATCGCCGGTACGGGCACGATCGACGCCGACGGCAGGGTGGGCGCGGTCGGCGGAGCGCCGCTCAAGACCCAGGCGGCCCGCCGCGACGGGGCGAGCGTCTTCCTCGTGCCGAAGGCGGAGTGCGCACAGGTGCAGCCCGCCCCCAAGGGGCTGCGGCTGGTCCCCGTCACCACCCTCAAGGGCGCGGTGCAGGCCCTGCGCGCGCTGGCGAAGGGCGGACCGGTCCCCGGTTGCTGAACCGGCCGCCCTGTCCCCGCCCCTCCGCCCCGGCCCGTTCCGTCAGTCGTCGAGGATGGACAGATCCAGCCGGCTCAGCCGTGCGAGGTCGGCGAGGATATTGATCTCGACGATCTTCCCGTGGGCGAGGGCGAAGCCCATGACGGCCAGCGGCTGCCCGCCTTGCGCCGTGACCAGGCCCGGGGTGCCGTTGACCAGCGCCGGGCGCGCGAACGGGGCGAACCGGGAGAAGGTGAGTGCCTGCTCGACGACCGCGCGGGCTCCGCGGACCAGCTTCGACAGCCCGTCGGGCGCCCCACCGGCGTCGGCGCGCAGCACCACATTTGGGTCGAGGACCGCGAGCAGCCCCTCGAAGTCGCCGCCGCGCGAGGCGGCGAGGAAGGCATCGACCACCTCCCGCTGGCGTCCGAGATCGGTGTCCGGCGCCGGGGCGCCCTGGACCCGGCGGCGGGCGCGGCTGGCGAGCTGGCGGGCGGCGGCGGGGGTGCGGTCGACGAGCGGGGCGACCTCGTCGAAGGGCACCGCGAACATGTCGTGCAGGACGAACGCCAGCCGCTCGGCGGGGGTGAGGGTTTCCAGGACGACGAGCAGCGCGAGTCCGACCGAGTCGGCCAGCAGCGCCTCCTGTTCCGGGTCGACGGTGTCCAGGCGGCTCACGACGGGCTCGGGGACATGCACCTCCAGGGAGTCCTCCCGCCGTGCCTTGCGCATCCGCAGCTGGTCCAGGCACACCCGCCCGACGACCGTGGTCAGCCAGCCGCCGAGGTTCTGCACCTCGTCACCGCCGGTCCGGCTCAGCCGCAGCCAGGCCTCCTGGACGGCGTCGTCCGCCTCGCTCAGCGAGCCGAGCATGCGGTAGGCCACGGCCCGCAGCCGGCTGCGGTTCTCCTCGAAGCGTTCGGCCAGCCACTCGTGGTCGTTCATGGGTCTCAGTCCTCCCCGTCGAGCTCCGTCACCGTACTGACGGAGGTCACGGGCCGAATGTGACACGGGGAGTTCGGGGGAGGGGTGCGGAGCCGCCCGCCCGGCGCGGAGTCGCGTGTCGTGTCGGCCGTCCGTCGACAGCGGACAGTGTGCTGTCGGCGGGATGTCGGTGGCCGTTGGGACCGTGTGGCAGGACGGACGGCACCGGTGAGGAGGGTGCGGTCCCGGTCACCGCCACCGGATCAGCCCGAGAGTGCGGAACCCGCGATGAACTACCCGGAACCCGCGATGAGTGGAGTGAGGAACCCGAGATGAGTGAGCGATCCACGATGCCCGCCGCAGAAAAGGCCCAGGGGTGGGACGTGCACCGGCTCCCGTCCGCCGAGGGCAAGTGCTTCCTGGTCACCGGCGGCAACGCGGGTATCGGGTATTTCGTGGCCGAGCAGCTCGCCGGCACCGGGGCCACGGTCGTGCTCGGCAGCCGCGACCCGGCGAAGGCCGACGCCGCGACCGCGTCGATCCGTGCCCGCGTACCCGGTGCCGAGGTGCGGCACCTGCGGCTGGACCTGGCCGATCCGGCCTCGCTCCGGACGTCGGTGGCCGCGCTCGGCCTGGACCGTCTCGACGCGGTTGTCCACAACGCCGGTGTGGCGCTCGACGATCCGCCGCGCCGGGAGACCAGGGACGGTCAGGAGCTGATGTTCGCGACGAACCACCTGGGGCACTTCGCCCTGACCGGGTGGCTGGCACCCCTGCTCGCGGCCACGGCCGGGAGCCGGATCGTCACCACCGGCAGCTTCGCGGCCAAGTCCGAACGCCTGGATCTCGACGATCTCCAGAGCGGCCGCGACTACCGGCCCAAGCGCACCTATGGGCGCTCGAAGCTGGCACAGATGCTCTTCGGCGTCGAACTCGACCGCCGGCTGCGCGCCGCGGGCCGCGCGACGCTGAGCGTGGTCGTCCACCCCGGCGGCGCGCTCGACTCGCTCACCCCTTCCCGCCCGCAGGTCCGGGTCCGGACGACGGCCGAGCGGCTGCGCGGGCTGCCGCTCGGCCTGGTCGTCCAGGGCAAGGAATCCGGCGCGTGGCCCGCCGTACGGGCGGTGCTCGACCCGGACGTGCGCGGCGGGCAGCTGTGGGGGCCCCGGGTGTTCGGGCTGCGCGGCAGGCCCGTGCCCGAGCCTCTCTGGGAGCACCTGGCCGACGCCGGCACCGCGGCGCGCCTGTGGACCGCCAGCCGCGCCCTGACCGGCGTCGACCCGGTCCTCGGCCCCCTGTGAGGCAGCGAAGCCTGGCCGAAGCGCGGCCCGCGGTCCCGACCGGCCGCTCCTGGCCGTCCGACCCGCCCGGCCCGGCGGTCGCCGTTACCCGAACTGCCCGGGCTGGTAGTCGCCGGCCGGCTGCTGGACCATGACGTTCGCCCGGTTGAAGGCGTTGATGAGGGCGATCGCGCACACCAGGGCGGCGAGCTGCTCCTCGTCGTAGTGCTTGGCGGCGTTCGCCCAGGCCTCGTCCGTGACCCCGCCGGCCGCGTCCGCGAGGCGGGTGCCCTGCTCCGCCAGCTCCAGCGCGGCGCGCTCGGCCTCGGTGAAGACCGTGGCCTCCCGCCAGGCCGCGACCAGGTTGAGCCGGACCGAGGTCTCACCGGCGGCCGCCGCGTCCTTGGTGTGCATATCGGTGCAGAAACCGCACCCGTTGATCTGGCTGGCGCGGAGCCGCACCAGCTCCTGCGTCGAGGCCGGCAGCGTCGAGTCCTCCAGGATCTTGCCGGCCGCGACGATGTGCTTGAAGACCTTGCCGATGGTCGGGCTGCTGAAGGCGTCCAAACGGGCGTTCATGGTGCTCTCCTTTTGCCGGTCGGTGCTTGCACACGTACGACGGCCCAGCCCGGCAGGATGTGACATGAGCGCCTGACCTGCGGCTTTCCGCTCGCGGGGCGGCGCGGAGCCCGACGACGGCGGGCACCTGCACTGCCGGTGGGCGACCCCTGGCCCCGACCATTTCCGGTCACTCCGCCCGCGGTGGCACGAACCCGGTGGTCACCGGCCTTCAGTGACCACGATCGCATGCCGAGGGCACAGCGCACCCCGGTCGGGGCATGACCAGGACGCGGCGATGTATTAGAGTTATCTCGACATCGAGATATCTGCCGAGAGGCGTACCGCTGCCGCGCCAGTAAGGCATACCTAACTTAGGCTCACCTTAGCGGATGGGGCAAGGACGGTGACGGCAGCATTGCGGTGGTACGCGCGAATTCATGCATGAAGGAGACTGTCGTGTCGGCGAACAGCTTCGACGCCCGCAGCACGCTGCGCGTGGGCGACGAGTCGTACGAGATCTTCCGGCTGGACAAGGTCGAAGGCGCCGCGCGTCTTCCCTACAGCCTGAAGGTGCTGCTGGAGAACCTGCTCCGCACCGAGGACGGCGCGAACATCACCGCCGACCACATCCGGGCACTCGGCGGCTGGGACTCCCAGGCCCAGCCCAGCCAGGAGATCCAGTTCACGCCGGCCCGCGTGATCATGCAGGACTTCACCGGCGTGCCCTGTGCCGTGGACCTCGCCACCATGCGTGAGGCCGTGAAGGAGCTCGGCGGCGACGCCGACAAGATCAACCCGCTGGCGCCGGCCGAGCTGGTCATCGACCACTCCGTCATCGCCGACAAGTTCGGCACGAAGGATGCCTTCGGCCAGAACGTCGAGCTGGAGTACGGCCGCAACAAGGAGCGCTACCAGTTCCTGCGCTGGGGCCAGACCGCCTTCGACGAGTTCAAGGTCGTCCCGCCCGGCACCGGCATCGTCCACCAGGTGAACATCGAGCACCTGGCCCGTACGGTCATGGTCCGCAACGGCCAGGCCTACCCCGACACCCTCGTCGGCACCGACTCGCACACCACCATGGTCAACGGCCTCGGTGTGCTGGGCTGGGGCGTCGGCGGCATCGAGGCCGAGGCCGCGATGCTCGGCCAGCCGGTCTCCATGCTCATCCCGCGCGTCGTCGGCTTCAAGCTGACCGGTGAGCTGAAGCCCGGCACCACCGCCACCGACCTTGTGCTGACCATCACCGAGATGCTGCGCAAGCACGGTGTCGTCGGCAAGTTCGTCGAGTTCTACGGCGAGGGCGTCGCCGCCACCTCGCTGGCCAACCGCGCCACCATCGGCAACATGTCGCCGGAGTTCGGCTCCACCGCCGCGATCTTCCCGATCGACGACGAGACCCTGAAGTACCTGCGTCTGACCGGCCGCGACGAGCAGCAGGTCGCGCTCGTCGAGGCGTACGCCAAGGAGCAGGGCCTCTGGCTCGACCCGGCCGCCGAGCCCGACTTCTCCGAGAAGCTGGAGCTGGACCTGTCGACGGTCGTCCCGTCGATCGCCGGCCCGAAGCGCCCGCAGGACCGCATCGTCCTGGCCAACGCCGCCACGCAGTTCGAGCGCGACGTCCTCAACTACGTCTCCGACGCGGACGAGGCGGGCCAGGAGTCCTTCCCGGCCTCCGACTCCCCGGCCGCCGCCAACGGTGTGCCGACCCGTCCCACCACGGTCACCGCCCCCGACGGCTCGACCTACGAGATCGACCACGGTGCGGTGACGGTCGCGGCCATCACCTCCTGCACCAACACCTCGAACCCGTACGTCATGGTCGCCGCCGCGCTCGTCGCGAAGAAGGCCGTGGAGAAGGGCCTGACCCGCAAGCCGTGGGTCAAGACCACCCTGGCGCCGGGCTCGAAGGTCGTCACCGACTACTTCGACAAGGCCGGGCTCACCCCGTACCTCGACAAGGTCGGCTTCAACCTCGTCGGCTACGGCTGCACCACCTGCATCGGCAACTCCGGCCCGCTGCCGGAGGAGGTCTCCAAGGCCGTCAACGAGCACGACCTGGCCGTCACCTCGGTGCTCTCCGGCAACCGGAACTTCGAGGGCCGGATCAACCCCGACGTCAAGATGAACTACCTGGCGTCCCCGCCGCTGGTCGTCGCGTACGCCCTCGCGGGTTCCATGAAGGTGAACATCACCGAGGACGCGCTGGGCACCGACACCGAGGGCAACCCGGTCTACCTCAGGGACATCTGGCCCTCCGAGGCCGAGGTCAACGACGTCGTGGCCAACTCCATCGGCGAGGACATGTTCAACAAGTCCTACTCCGATGTCTTCGCGGGCGACGCCCAGTGGCAGGCGCTGTCGATCCCGACCGGCAACACCTTCGAGTGGGACCCGCAGTCCACCTACGTGCGCAAGCCCCCGTACTTCGAGGGCATGACGATGGAGACCACCCCGGTCTCCGACATCGCCGGCGCCCGGGTGCTGGCGAAGCTGGGCGACTCGGTCACCACCGACCACATCTCCCCGGCCGGTGCGATCAAGGCCGACACCCCGGCCGGTCAGTACCTCACCGAGCACGGCGTCGAGCGTCGTGACTTCAACTCCTACGGCTCGCGCCGTGGTAACCACGAGGTCATGATCCGCGGCACCTTCGCCAACATCCGCCTGCGCAACCAGATCGCGCCGGGCACCGAGGGCGGCTACACCCGCGACTTCACGCGGGCCGCCGAAGGTGACGGCGGTGCTCCGGTGTCGTTCATCTACGACGCCTCGCAGAACTACCAGGCCGCCGGCACCCCGCTGGTCATCCTGGCCGGCAAGGAGTACGGCTCCGGCTCGTCCCGTGACTGGGCGGCCAAGGGCACCGCGCTGCTCGGCGTCAAGGCCGTCGTCGCCGAGTCCTACGAGCGCATCCACCGCTCGAACCTCATCGGCATGGGCGTCCTGCCGCTCCAGTTCCCCGAGGGCCAGACCGCCGAGTCCCTGGGCCTGACCGGCGAGGAGACCTTCTCCGTCACCGGCGTGACCGAGCTGAACGACGGCACCACCCCCCGCACGGTCAAGGTGAGCACGGACAGCGGCGTCGAGTTCGACGCGGTCGTCCGCATCGACACCCCCGGCGAGGCGGACTACTACCGCAACGGCGGCATCATGCAGTACGTGCTGCGCTCGCTCATCCGGAAGTAAACACAGCCGCAAGTAAGTCCCCTGGGGCACCCGGACGGGCCGCACTCCCTCGACCGAGGGGGTGCGGCCCGTCCGCTTTTCCGTGCCCGGTCTCAGCGGATCAGGCGGTCGCTGCCGGAGTTCCCCGTAGTTGCCAAGGGACAACGGGGTTCATGGCGTAGCGAGCAGCTCGATCTCGGCGAGGGTGCCCGGGCCGTCGGGCACCAGCCGGTAGTGCCGGTAACTGTCCGGCCGGGCGATGCCGAAGACCCGCGTCTGCCGGTCCCAGGTGAAGGACTCGGCGTCGCGGTGGTCCAGCCGCGTCCACCGCTTGCCGTCCGGGGAGCCCTCCAGCGTCCAGCCGGCCGGGGCCGTGGCATGGTCCGCTGAGGTGAGGGTGTAGGACGTGACCCGCGTGGGCCGGGTGAGGTCCAGCGGGGCGTCGGTCAGTTCGGCCGCGGTGTCGGAGGTGTTGTCGACGAGCGGGCCGCCGCCGGGGGCGGTGACGTCCTGGGGCGGGGCGGGGACGCGGCTGTCCTTGGTGATCGAGGTGGGGGCGGCGTGCGCTCCGGTGCCCCAGGCGGAGGGCCGGTCGCCCATGGTGAAGTCCAGGGTGCCGCCGCGGGCGAGGAGTTGGTGCGGCAGGGCGGTGGAATTCCAGGGTTTTCCGTTCACCCGGAGGCCCTGGACGTAGACATTGCGGGCGTTGTTGCGCGGGGCGTTCACGGTGAGATCGCGGCCGTTCTCCAGATGGACCGTGGCTTTGGTGAAGAGCGGGGAGCCCACCGCGTATTCGCCCTGGCCCATCACCAGCGGATAGAAGCCGAGCGAGCTGAAGACGTACCACGCGGACATCTCGCCGTTGTCCTCGTCGCCCGGGTACCCCTGGCCGATCTCGCTGCCGAGGTAGAGCCGGGACATCGCCTCGCGGACCTTCTCCTGTGTCTTCCAGGGCTGCCCCGCCGCGTCATAGACATAGGCGATGTGGTGCGAGGGCTGATTGCTGTGTCCGTACATGCCCATGCGGGTGTCGCGGGCCTCGGTCATTTCATGGATGACCTGGCCGTAGGAGCCGGCGAATTCCTTGGACGCGGTCTCCGGCGTGGAGAAGTACGCATCCAGTTTCTTGCCCAGGGCGGTGCGGCCGCCGTAGAGGTTCGCCAGCCCCCGGGTGTCCTGCGGTGCGGTGAAGGCGAAGGTCCAGGCGTTGGTCTCGGTGTAGTCGTGGCCCCAGACCCGGGGGTCGAAGGTGCCCGGCGGCAGCCGCCAGTCGCCCTTGGCGTCCTTGCCCTGGAAGAAGCCGACCCGGCGGTCGAAGAGCTTGACGTAGTTCTGGGCGCGGCTCAGGAAATAGGCCGATTCTTCCTTGTAGCGGGGCTTCTTGGTCTTCTCGTACAGCGCCTTGCCCATACGGGCGATACCGAAGTCGTTGAGGTAGCCCTCCAGCGCCCAGGACATGCCCTCGCGGGTATCGGTGCTCGTATAGCCGAGGAACGGCGCGGTGGTCATGCCCTTACGGCCGACGCCGGGGTGCGGCGGGGCGACGGTGGCGTTCTTGACGGCCGCGGCATAGGCCGCCTCGGCATCGAATTCCACCCCCTTCACATAGGCGTCGGCGAATGCCACATCGGAACTCGTCCCGGTCATCAGGTCCGCATAACCGGGCGAGGACCAGCGGGAGATCCAGCCGCCGTCCTTGTACTGCTGGACGAAGCCGTCGACCATTTTCCCCGCGCGTTTCGGGGTGAGCAGCGAATAGGCGGGCCAGGTGGTCCGGTAGGTGTCCCAGAAGCCGTTGTTGACGTACACCTCACCGTCGACGATCTTCGAGCCGGTGCGGGTCGGGGTGTCCTGGCCGACCTGCGGCGAGAACGGGCTCGCGTAACGGCTGCGCGAACCGACCCGCTCGAAGCCGGAGTTGGGGTAGAGGTAGAGCCGGTAGAGGTTGGAGTAGAGCGTGGTGAGCTGATCGCGGCTCGCGCCCTCGACCTCGATACGGCCCAGCAGGTCGTCCCACTGGGACTGCGCCCGGTCCTTGACGCCGGCGAAGGCCGCGTCGTCGGAGATCTCCCGGGTCAGATTCGCCTTCGCCTGCTCCACGCTGATGAGTGAGGTCGCGATCCGCATCGTCACGGTGCGGTCCGCCCCGGGCTTGAAGCGGAGGTAGCCGGTGACGTCCTTGCCGCCCCCGCCGTCGAGCCGACCGCCGCCGGTGACCGGGGCGTCGAAGGCGGCGTAGACGAACAGCCGGGTGGCGCCGACGGACAGTCCGCTCTTGACGTCCGAGAAGCCGGTGACGATCCCGCGTTCGGTGTCCAGGTTCAGCCCGCCCTTGTTGTTGACGTTGTCGAAGATCAGGCTCGCCCGGTCGCCGGGGAAGGTGAAGCGCATCAGCGCGGCGTGGTCGGTGGGGGTGATCTCCGTCTCGAGGCCGTTGTCGAAGGTCACGCCGTAGTAGTGCGGCCTGGCGGTCTCGTTCTCGTGGTGGAACGGCAGCGCCCGGCCGGTGCGCGAGGCGTCCGGGGTGCCGGCCGCGACCGACGGCATGACCTGGAAGGTCTGCCGGTCGCCCATCCACGGGCTCGGCTCATGGCTGGCGCTGAACGCCTGGAGGGTGGGGAGATTGTCGGCGTTGTTCTTCCGCGCGTATTCGTAGAGCCAGTCCGCGGAGCCCGCGTTGGTGACCGGGGTCCAGAAGTTGAAACCGTTGGGGACGGCGGTGGCGGGGAAGGTGTTGCCGCGCGAGAAACTGCCGCTGGAGAGCGTGCCGCGGGTGGTGACGGCGTAGTCGGAGTAGTGGGGGAGCGGTTTGTCCGGGGCCTTGGGCGCGAGGGTGAGGTCATCCATCCAGCCCCGGAAGGCCGGCGCGGTCCGTGGTGCCGCCGGCGCGTCATAGCCGACCAGGATCCGGTCGACGGTCTTGCCCGCGGCCACCGCGCCGATCCGCGCTTCCCGGTTGTTCCACTGATTGACGTAGAGCGTCTTGGCGGCGGCCTGGCCCTGGGGCGTCAGCGGCGCGCCGTGCTGGTCGACGGCGGACAGCTCGCTGAGGTACGTACCGTCGGTGAAGGCCAGATCGACGGCGGTGTGGGTCGCCGGGTAGGCCGGATCGCTCTTCGCCATCTCGGGGAAGATCTTGTAGGAGAGCGAAGTGGCCGCGGTGACCGGCACATTGACGTCGAAGATCTTGTTGTACGAGTAGCCGTGGCCGGCGGCGGTGTGGGTGCCGGCGTAGCGCAGCGCGTGCCCTCCGGTGAAGCCGGCGTGGGCCTTGGCGGTGGGGGAGTCGCCGGGGCCGGTGTCGGTCCCGGTGTTCATCCCGGGTGCCGCCGGGGTGGTCTCCGGGGTGACGCCGGAGGTCCGGGGCTTTCCATCGGGGCCGGTCTCGACGGTGTCGGTCCAGTCCGGCCGCGGGTCGCCGGATTCGAAGGAGGAGCGGAACTCCGCTGTCCCTTGGGGTGGTTGGGGTGGCGCGGCCTGGGCCGGGCCGGGCGCGGTGATGATGAGCAGAGCGGCCGCCGCGAGGGCGGCGGGGCGGGCGATCCCCCGCAGTGGACTGTGCCGGTGTCTGAGCCGCACGCGAGCCCTCTCAACGAGATTGACATCGTTGTCAGTTACATGGCGCCGAGATAAACAGAGATAAGTAAGGTGCGTGGGGACTTTGGTGTCAAGGGTGCCGCTGCGATCGGTGCGCCGGTCGTGCCGCCCGTCGTGCCGCCGTTCGGGCGGCGGGGGACGGCCGGGCGAATCCCCGCATACCGGGGAGGTCTCAACTAGGGAAAGACTGCCGTCCAACCCTGCATTCGATCTTGCCCCTGCGACCGGAAGTGGACTATACCTGTCGGCGTCCGACCGGCCGTACGACGCAGGCCGTGGACCCGGGGGGAAGGCGGGAACGCATGACTGCCCCGCATTTCTCTAGCTAGCCCGGTGCACATCCCGTACAACTCAGCTTCATCTGACCCGCGGTGCCGGGGTGGCTCCGGTACACCGCCTGAGTCCTGAAGAAGGCGAGGACTTGAGCATGGGATCCACCTCAGCATTCAACCGTCGTGATCTGGTCAAGCGAGCCGCGGCCCTGGGGATCGTCGCCGTACCGGCCATGGGAATACTGTCGGCGTGCGCCGGCGGCGGCAGCGACAGCGATAACAAGGTCGAAAAGGGCAAGAAGTCCGCCAAGAATCCGCTCGCGGTCAATGAGTCGGCCGGCCTCGATGTCGTCATCTTCGACGGCGGATTCGGTGACAAGTACGCCAAGGACGCGCAGAGCGAGTACCTCAAGGCCTTCCCGAAGGCCGATGGCAAGGTGAAGCTCTCGTCGACCCAGAAGATCCAGTCGACGCTTCAGCCGCGCTTCAACGGCGGAAATCCCCCGGACCTCGTCGACAACTCCGGTGCGGAGCAAATGGACTTCGGCACGCTGGTCGCCAAGGACCAGCTGACCGACCTCTCGACGCTTCTCGACGCCCCGTCCGTCGATGACCCGAACAAGAAGGTGCGGGACACCCTGCGCCCCGGTGTCGTCGAAATGGGCCAGTTCGGCGGCAAGGAAACCTGGATCCTTTACTACGCGTACACGGTCTATGGCGTCTGGTACTCCAAGGGCAATCTGAAGAAGCTGGACGCGGAGTATCCGGAGACCTGGGACGAGATGCTGGCCCTGTGCGCCAAGGCCAAGAAGAAGGGCGTCGCGGGCTGGACGTACCCGGGCAAGTACCCGTACTACCTTCCCTTCAGCCTCTACCCGTTCATCGCCAAGATCGGCGGTGCGGAGGTGCTGCGGAAGATTGACAACCTGGAGCCGAACGCCTGGAAGGACCCGGCGGTCAAGGCGGCATTCGACGCCTACTACGAGCTCTACAAGAAGGGCTATGTCCTCAAGGGCTCGCCCGGCCTGGACCACCTCCAGTCGCAGAAGGCGTGGGCCGAGGGGAAGGCGCTGTTCATTCCGAACGGCTCCTGGGTGGAGAACGAGTCGGCCAAGCAGATCGCGCAGAACCCGCAGTTCGATCTCGCGGTGGGTGCCCCGTCCAGCCTGTCGGACTCCGACAAGATGCCCTACGGCACCATCTGGGCCTCCGGCGGTGAGCCGTACATCGTGCCCAGGAAGGCCCGTAACGCCGAGGGCGGGATGGAACTGCTGCGCATCATGCTCAGCAAGAAGTCCGCGCAGAATTTCATCCGGCAGGTCTCCTCGCTCACCTCGCTCAACGGCGGCACCGAGGGGCTGAAGCTCCCGCCGGGTCTGGCATCCGCGCAGGTGGCGCTGGAGAAGGCCGGGCAGAACATCGTCAATCCGCGGTTGCAGGACTGGTATGTGGCGCTCCAGAAGGAGCGGATCGGCGTCGGCGCGCTGGGCGAGATGATGGCCGGCCGGCTGACTCCCGACGAGGCCATCAAGAAGATCCAGAAGTATGCGGACGGCACCCGCGACGACTCCAGCGTGAAGAAGTACAAGCGCTGATCACGACGTTCGAAGCGGTACCGGCGGCGGCACGCGCAGGCAGACAACGGGATCGGTAGTCATGAAGCACGGTAAGTACCGTTTCATCGCGGGGTTCTTGATCCTCCCGCTGGCGATTTACGCGATCTTCGTGATCTCGCCCTTCGTGCAGGCCATCTACTACTCCTTGACGGACTGGACCGGACTGAGTCCGGACATGAAGATGGTCGGCTTCGACAACTATGCGCGGCTCTTCCAGGACGAGGTCTTCTGGTCCGCCGTGGGCAACAGTGTGACGTTGTTGCTGCTTCTGCCGGTGGTGACGCTCTCGCTCGGGCTCTTCTTCGCTTTCATGCTCAACGTCGGTGGCCGCCGCCGGAAGAAGGCGGTCATCGGCGGGGTGCGCGGCTCGGGCGCCTATAAGATCCTCTACTTCTTCCCGCAGGTGCTGTCGGTCCCGATCGTCGCGCTGCTGTTCCAGTTCGCCTACAACCCGGAGAGCGGCGCGCTCAACGCCTTCTTCGACGCGATCGGGCTCGACGGTGTGCAGCCGGACTGGCTGGGGGATCCGCAGATCGCGCTGTGGTGTGTGATGGCGGCGATGGTGTGGGCCAATGTCGGCTTCTATGTCGTGCTCTTCTCCGCCGGTATGAGCTCCATTCCGAAGGATTTCTACGAGGCCGCGCTGCTGGACGGTGCGAACCGCTTCAACACCTTCTTCCGGATCACCCTGCCGCTGCTGTGGGACACCGTGCAGACCGGCTGGATCTATATGGGCATTCTCGCCCTGGATGTGTCGGCCTTCGCCTTCGTCCAGATCATGAGCGTCGGTCCGGGCGGCCCCGACTATTCGACCGAGGTCCTTCCGCTGTACGTGTACCAGAAGACCTTCCGGGACGGTCAGGCCGGATATGCGACCGCGATCGGCGTTTCCCTGCTGATCGTGACCCTCGTCTTCTCGGCCGTCGTGATGCGGCTGGGCCGGCGCGAGCGACTGGAGTTCTGATGAGTGCGCAGACCGACCCCGCGGACCTCCCGGGGGTGACGAAGGAGCACACACCGGCTCCGGACGCGGCGCGGCTGCCCGGCCCGCGCGGCGGCCAGGCGCACAAGGACGACGGCGCCGGTAGTGGAAGCAGTGAGGGCAAGGTCCTCAATGTCTTCTCGCACGGAGTCCTGGTGATCTGGGGCCTGTTGGTCACCATGCCGCTGCTGTGGGCGGTGGTGAGCTCCTTCAAGGACGACAGCGAGATCTTCGGCTCGCCCTGGGGGCTGCCGTCGGTGCTGCACTTCGAGAACTGGTCGCGCGCCTGGGACAAGGCGAACATGGGCCAGTACTTCCTCAACTCGCTGATCGTCGTGGGTGGTTCGCTGATCGGCACGATGCTGCTGGGGTCGATGGCGGCGTATGTCCTGGCCCGCTTCGACTTCCCCGGCAACCGCTTCCTGTACTTCCTGTTCGTGGGCGGGATGGGCTTCCCGGTCATCCTGGCGCTGGTCCCGCTGTTCTTCGTCATGAAGAACATGGCGCTGCTGGACACGTACCACGGGCTGATCCTGGTCTATATCGCCTACTCGCTGCCGTTCACGGTCTTCTTCCTCAGCGGGTTCTTCAGAACGCTGCCCACGTCGGTGGCCGAGGCGGCGCTCATCGATGGCGCCTCACACACCCGCACCTTCTTCCAGGTGATGCTGCCGATGGCCAAGCCCGGCCTGATCAGCGTCGGCATCTTCAACTTCCTCGGCCAGTGGAATCAGTATCTGCTGCCGACGGTGCTCAACGTCGGTGAGCCGGACAAGAAGATGCTGACGCAGGGTCTGGTGGCCCTGGCGGTGAGTCAGGGCTACAAGGGGGACTGGTCCGGTCTGTTCGCCGGGCTGACGATCGCGATGCTGCCGGTGCTCGCCGCGTACATCATCTTCCAGCGGCAGGTGGTGGCCGGTCTGACGGCCGGCGCACTGAAGTAGGGGGCGGGCCGGGGGCCGGGGGCCACCTCCGAAGTCGGCGGACCGGCGGTCCGGCGAAAGATTCGCGCCACCTCGGCGTGCCCTCCGGCACGCCTCCCGGGGCGGCTCCGCGGCGGCGGGGCCGCCTTCGCGGGTGCCCGGATCAGCCGCTTCCTGATCATGCCGGGCTCAACGCCTTGACGAGACTTCCCGGCTGGCGTTCTGCTTAGAGTTCACATGTTGAATCGATGGCCGCCCCCCGAAGACCTGGGTGCGGTCGGCGGGCGGTCGTCGTGCCTCCCCAGCTGCCGCTGGGAGGCACCCCCGGCCCCAGACGGGAGTGGATGAGTCGATGGAGACTCCAGGGTCGCAGTCCTCACTGCACCGGGCCAATCTGGAGCGGGTCGTACGCGCGGTGCGTATGGCGGGCTCACTCACGCAGGCGGAGATCGCCCGGAGCACGGGGCTGTCCGCGGCCACCGTTTCCAACATCGTTCGCGAGTTGAAGGACGGCGGGACCGTTGAGGTGACGCCGACCTCGGCGGGCGGGCGGCGGGCGCGCAGTGTCTCGCTCTCCGGCGACGCGGGCATCGTCGTAGGGGTCGATTTCGGGCATTCCCATCTGCGGGTGGCGGTCGGCAACCTCGCCCACCAGGTGCTCGCCGAGGAGGCCGAGCCGATCGATGTGGACGCCTCCGCCGCCGAGGGCTTCGACCGGGCGGAACAGCTGGTCAACCGGCTGATCGCGGCCACCGGGATCGACGCCGGCAAGGTCGTCGGGGTCGGCCTGGGCGTGCCGGGGCCGATCGACGTCGAATCCGGGACGCTCGGCTCCACGGCGATCCTGCCGGGCTGGACGGGCACGAACCCCGGCCAGGAGCTCTCCGGGCGCCTCGGGGTACCCGTCCACGTCGACAACGACGCCAACCTCGGCGCGCTGGGCGAGCTGGTGTGGGGCGGCGGCCGCGGGGCCGCCGACCTGGCGTACATCAAGGTCGCCAGCGGGGTCGGCGCCGGGCTGGTGATCAGCGGGCAGATCTACCGCGGGCCGGGCGGCACGGCGGGCGAGATCGGGCACATCACGCTGGACGAGGCCGGTCCGGTGTGCCGCTGCGGCAACCGCGGCTGCCTGGAGACCTTCACCGCGGCCCGGTACGTCCTCCCGCTGCTCCAGCCGAGCCACGGGCCCGATCTGACCATGGCGCGGGTGGTCCAGCTGGCCCGCGACGGCGACCCGGGCTGCCGCCGGGTCATTGCGGACGTAGGGCGCTATATCGGCAGTGGTGTGGCGAATCTGTGCAATCTGCTCAATCCCAGCCGAGTGGTGCTCGGTGGTGATCTCGCCGAGGCCGGTGAGCTGGTGCTCGCGCCGATCCGTGAGTCGGTGTCGCGGTACGCGATCCCCAGCGCGGCACGGCAGTTGGGGATCGTCCCCGGCACGCTCGGCGGCCGGGCGGAGGTGCTCGGCGCGCTGGCGCTGGTGCTGAGCGAGATGGGCGATTCGACCCTGCTCGACGGGGTGCAGTCGGCGGACGCTCCCGCCCTGGCGTGAGCGCGCTGAGTTCACGCAGCTAACGCATGGCACCGTTGTCATCTCGTTAAGGATTTACTCCTTGACGGCCGGCTGGCGGCCGAGTTGACTTCCAGCCACCTCGGCCGCAACGACGCGGCCTCGTCAGGGAGGCACCCCAATGAACGTTTGGACGCGTCGCGTCGTCATAGGCACTGCCGCCGTCTCGATGGCGCTCTCCGTGGCCGCCTGCGGCAAGGCCGGTGACGGCGCCAAGTCGGGCGGCGGCGACAACAAGACCATCGGTCTGCTGCTTCCGGAGAACAAGACCACCCGCTACGAGACCTTCGACCGCCCGCTCATGGAGTCGAAGATCCACGCGCTGTGCAGCGACTGCAAGGTGCGGTACAACAACGCCTCGCAGGACACCGAGAACCAGAAGAAGCAGTTCGACGCGCTGATCACCCAGGGCGTGAAGGTGATCATCCTGGACCCCGTCGACTACAAGGCGACCAAGTCCTGGGTGAACCAGGCCGCCAAGAAGGGCGTGAAGGTCGTCGCCTACGACCGGCTGGCCGAGGGCAACATCTCCGCCTACGTGTCCTACGACAACGAGAAGATCGGCCGCCTCCAGGGCCAGGCGCTGGTCAAGGCACTCGGCGACAAGGCCAAGGACAGCAATGTCGTCATGATCAACGGTTCGCCGACCGACCCGAACATGCCGTTCTTCAAGAAGGGCGCCCACAGCGTCCTCGACAAGCAGGTCAAGAAGGTCGCGTACGAGCAGGACATCCCCGACTGGTCGCCTGACGAGGCCAACAAGAAGATGAGCGCCGCGCTCGACTCGCTCGGCAAGGACGGCTTCCAGGGCGTCTACTCCGGCAACGACGGCATGGCCGGCGGCATCATCACCGCGCTGAAGCAGAAGGGCGTGGACGTCCCGGTCGGCGGCCAGGACGCCGAGCTCGCGGGTCTCCAGCGGATCCTCAAGGGCGACCAGGCGTTCACCATTTACAAGCAGATCAAGCCGCAGGCCGACTCCACGGCCGAGATCGCCGTCAAGCTGCTCAAGGGCGAGAAGATCGACTCCCTGACGGACACCAAGGTCGACAGCCTCAGCGGCGAGGTCAAGGGCATCCCGGCCAAGCTGTACGACGCGCAGATCGTGACCAAGGACAACATCGCGTCCACGATCCTCAAGGACAAGGTCTACAAGGCGAGCCAGATCTGCACCGGCGACGCCAAGAAGGCCTGCGAGACGGCCGGCATCAAGTAATAAGGCCCCGGGCCCTTGCCCCCGGCCGTCCGGCCCCGGCTCCCCGGCCCCGGTCCCACGGCCCCTGGCTCCGGCCCCAGGCCCCCGGTCAGACGGGGCCGCGCGGCATCGCCCCGCGGCCCCGGCCCGGCCGTATCCCCACCGGTCCGCACCCCGACCGGTCCCCACCCGGTCCGCACCCCGACCGGCTCGCCCCCCACCGGTCCGTACCCGACCGGCCCGCACCCCGACCGGTCCGCGAGACCGGCCCTACCTCTACCGGCCCGTACCCGCGCCGCCCCGTCCCGGGCGCGGACGCCGGACCGGCCCCCGCAAAGCCCCCCCGCTCCACGCACCACCATCCCCGCCGTTGTGACGGCGGCGAAGGAGATGATTCACGTGTCCGCTACGCCTGTGCTGGCGTTGCGCGGAATCTCCAAGCGGTTCGGCGCCGTCCAGGCACTCACGGACGTCACCCTGGAGATCCACCCCGGTGAGGTGGTCGCCCTCGTCGGCGACAACGGCGCCGGCAAGTCCACCCTCGTCAAGACCATCTCGGGCGTGCACCCGGTCGACGACGGCGCCATCGAATGGCAGGGCGCGACGGTCCGCATCAACAAGCCGCACGACGCCCAGGAACTCGGCGTCGCCACCGTCTACCAGGACCTCGCGCTCTGCGACAACCTCGATGTCGTCGCCAACCTCTTCCTCGGCAACGAGACCCGCACCGTCGGCGTCCTCGACGAGATCGCCATGGAGAAGCGGGCCAAGGAGCTGCTGGACACCCTGTCCATCCGGATCCCCAGCGTCCGGATCCCGGTCGCGGCGCTCTCCGGTGGTCAGCGGCAGGTCGTCGCCATCGCCCGGGCACTGATCGGCGACCCGAAGGTCGTCATCCTGGACGAGCCCACCGCCGCGCTCGGTGTCGAGCAGACCGCGCAGGTCCTCGACCTCGTCGAGCGGCTGCGGGAGCGCGGTCTGGGCGTGATCCTCATCAGCCACAACATGGCCGATGTGCAGGCCGTCGCGGACCGGGTCGCGGTGCTGCGGCTGGGCCGCAACAACGGTGTCTTCGATGTCGAGGGCACCTCTCACGAAGAGATCATCGCCGCCATCACCGGCGCCTCGGACAACGCCGTGACCCGCCGCAAGGCGCGCACGGACCAGGTGAAGAAGGAGGTCGACGCATGAGTGACCTGACCAAGGAGCCTGCGGCGGCCGAGGACGTGGAGACCACGGACGCCCCCGCCACGGACACTCCGGAGACGGACGCCCCGGCCGCGGACGCCGTCCAGGCTGCCGCCGTCGACCCCCGTCTGCTCGTCCGCGAACAGGGCTTCGCCGGCTACCTCAACGACTTCAGGCGCCGGGTGCGCGGCGGTGAGCTGGGCTCGCTGCCGGTCATCATCGGCCTGTTCGTCATCGCGGTCGTCTTCCAGCTGAAGAACAGCAGCTTCCTGTCCGCGGACAGCCTCGCCAACATCGGCGTCTACACCTCGGGCCTCGGCATCATGGCCGTCGGCATCGTCTTCGTGCTGCTGCTCGGCGAGATCGATCTGTCCGTCGGCTCGGTGGCGGGCGTCGGCGCGGCCGTGTGGGCCGTACTCAGCGTCACCAACGGCGTCAATGACTGGCTCGCGGTGCTGATCGCCATCGCGACCGGTGTGGCGATCGGCGCCCTGCACGGGTTCTTTTTCGCCAAGATCGGAGTGCCGGCCTTCGTCGTCACCCTGGCCGGATTCCTCGGCTGGAGCGGACTCCAGATCTGGATGATGGGCAAGGAAGGCTCCATCAACACGCCGAGCGGCAGTGTCGTGGAGAACCTCACCGGCTACTACTTCGAGGACAAGGGCGCCGCCTACGGTCTCGCGCTGGTCGCGGTGCTCGCCTACGCCGGATCGCTGCTGCTGGACAGCAAGCGCCGCCGGGCCGCCGCGCTGCCCTCCCGGCCGCTCAGCGAGATCCTGCTGCGCACCGGCGTGGTCGCGGTGCTCGCCTTCGTCGTCGCCTATGTCCTGAACGAGCCGGCCGGCGCCCGCGGTCTGCCGCTGGCCCTGGTGCTGTTCCTCGCGGTCCTGGTCATCGCCGATTTCGTGGTGCGCCGTACCACTTACGGACGGCAGATCTTCGCGGTCGGCGGCAACGCCGAGGCGGCCCGCCGCGCCGGTATCAACGTCAACAAGATCCGGATCAGCGTCTTCGCGGTCTCCGGCATGCTCGCGGCCTTCGGCGGACTGTTCATCGCCAGCCTCTCCGGTGGCGCCACCAAGAACCTGGGCTCCGGCAACACCCTGATGAACGTCATCGCGGCGGCCGTCATCGGCGGCACCAGCCTCTTCGGCGGCCGGGGCAAGATCTGGTCCGCGCTGCTGGGCATGCTGGTCATCCAGTCGATCCAGCAGGGCCTGAATCTGCTCGGTATGGCCAGTGAGATCCAGTACATGATCACCGGCGCGGTGCTGCTCGCCGCCGTGGTGATCGACTCGGTCTCCCGCCGGACGCAGAAAACGGCCGGACGCACCTGACCGCGGTCCCCGTCCGACGGCGCCGGCCCCCACCGGGCATCATCCGGTGGGGGCCGTTCCGCGTGCGGTGACGTACGCCGTGCGGTGCGCCGAAACCCGGGTTCACCCGAGTGACATACATCGCAAGGCCCGGGCGTCGGCGCGGCGGGCGCGACATTAGACTCATCTGATCGGCAAGCTCGATCCACGGCAGCAGGCAGCAAGCAGCAAGGAGGCAGGGGTGCAGGAGGTGCCGCGCAAGGCGAGTCCGGCCGGGGTGGTGGCGGGCGACGGGAGGGCGCTGCTTTCCCGTATCAAGGGACCGCGCGATCTGGACCGACTGAGCTCGGAGCAGCTGGAGCAGCTGGCAGGGGAGATCCGTACCTTCCTCGTGGATGAGGTGTCCAAGACCGGCGGACACCTCGGCCCGAACCTCGGCGTGGTCGAGCTGACCATCGCCCTGCACCGTGTCTTCGACTCCCCGAAGGACAAGGTCCTCTTCGACACCGGGCACCAGTCCTACGTCCACAAGCTGCTCACCGGCCGTCAGGACTTCTCCAAGCTCAAGGCGAAGGGCGGCCTGTCCGGCTACCCCTCCCGTGCCGAGTCCGAGCACGACGTCATCGAGAACAGCCACGCCTCCACGGTGCTGGGCTGGGCCGAGGGCATCGCGAAGGCCAACGAGGTGCGCGGCTGCGACAACCGGGTCGCCGCGGTCATCGGTGACGGCGCGCTGACCGGCGGCATGGCCTGGGAGGCGCTGAACAACATCGCCGCCGCCAAGGACCGCCCGCTCGTCATCGTCGTCAACGACAACGAGCGCTCCTACGCCCCGACCATCGGCGGCCTCGCCAACCACCTGGCGACGCTGCGCACCACGGACGGCTACGAGCGCTTCCTGGCCCGCGGCAAGGACCTGCTGGAGCGCACGCCCGTCGTCGGCAAGCCGCTCTACGAGACCCTGCACGGCGCCAAGAAGGGCCTGAAGGACTTCATCGCCCCGCAGGGCATGTTCGAGGACCTGGGCCTGAAGTACGTCGGCCCGATCGACGGCCATGACATCGAGGCGCTGGAATCCGCCCTGACGCGCGCCAAGCGCTTCGGCGGCCCGGTCATCGTCCACTGCCTCACCGAGAAGGGCCGCGGCTACCAGCCCGCCCTCCAGGACGAGGCGGACCGCTTCCACGCCGTCGGCAAGATCCACCCCGACACCGGCCTGCCCATCTCCTCGGGCGGCAAGGACTGGACGTCCGTCTTCGGTGACGAGATGGTCGAACTCGGCAAGGAGCGCAAGGACATCGTCGCCATCACGGCGGCCATGCTCCAGCCCGTCGGCCTGGACAAGTTCGCCAAGGCTTTCCCCGACCGCGTCTACGACGTCGGCATCGCCGAGCAGCACGCGGCGGTCTCCGCTGCGGGCATGGCCACCGGCGGTCTGCACCCGGTCTTCGCGGTCTACGCCACCTTCCTCAACCGCGCCTTCGACCAGGTGCTGATGGATGTCGCGCTGCACAAGTGCGGCGTCACCTTCGTGCTGGACCGGGCCGGTGTCACCGGCACCGACGGCGCCTCGCACAACGGCATGTGGGACATGTCGATCCTTCAGGTCGTACCCGGCCTGCGGATCGCCGCGCCGCGCGACGCCGACCAGGTCCGCGCCCAGCTGCGGGAGGCCGTCGAGGTCGATGACGCGCCCACCGTGGTGCGCTACTCCAAGGGCGCGGTCGGCCCCGCCGTGGAGGCCGTCGGACGGATCGGCGGCATGGACGTGCTGCGCGAGCCCGCCGAGGGCGTCACCCGGCCCGATGTCCTCCTGGTGTCCGTCGGCGCGCTCGCCCCGATGTGCCTGGAGATCGCCGACCTGCTGGACAAGCAGGGCATCTCCACCACCGTCGTCGACCCCCGCTGGGTCAAGCCGGTCGACGCGGCGCTGCCGGGGCTGGCCGCCAAGCACCGGGTCGTGGTCACCGTCGAGGACAACGTCCGTTCCGGCGGCGTCGGTTCGGCCGTCTCCCAGGCGCTGCGCGACGCCGGTGTGGACGTGCCGCTGCGCGACTTCGGCATCCCCGAGCAGTTCCTCGACCACGCCTCCCGCAAGGAGGTCATGGCGGAGATCGGGCTCACCGCACCGGACATCGCCCGCCAGGTCACCGGCCTGGTCTCGAAGATCGACGGGCTGCCCCAGCCCTCGCTCCGGCCGGCCGGGGAAGCCTCCGCCGACGACACCGCGGACGCCTCCGAGATCGCCCGCGCCAAGGGTCCGGCCGAGCCGGCCGAGGCCACCCGCGACTGATTCCGCCGACGGCACGATGGGCCGGGCCGGTCATCCGTATGGATGTTCCGCCCGGCCCATCGGCATACGTACGGCCGCACCCCATCGGGTGAATCCCCTCCGTCCGGAGGCCCGCCGAAGCTGACTGTTTCCCGACATTGCGGAGACTCGGTCAGTTCAGGAGAGTTGCGAGGGTCGTCCAGGCGGAGGTTCGCCCATGAGCACACAGCACGGCACACCACACGATTCACGCCGCAATCGCGGTCTGTTCCGGACGAAGACTGTAGAACAGTCGATCCGGGATACCGAGGAGCCGGAGCACACGCTCAAGAAGTCCCTGTCGGCGCTCGATCTGACCGTCTTCGGTGTCGGTGTCGTCATCGGCACCGGCATTTTCGTCCTGACCGGAAAAATCGCCAAGGAACAGGCCGGACCCGCCGTCGCACTGTCCTTCGTCGTCGCGGGCGTGGTCTGCGCGCTGGCGGCGCTGTGTTACGCGGAGTTCGCCTCCACCGTGCCGGTCGCCGGATCGGCCTACACCTTCTCGTACGCCTCACTGGGGGAGCTGCCCGCCTGGATCATCGGCTGGGACCTGATCCTGGAACTCGCCCTGGGCTGTGCGGTGGTCGCGGTCGGCTGGTCCGGCTATGTGCGGTCCCTGCTGGACTCCGCCGGGCTGCATCTGCCCGCCGCGCTGTCCGGCACCCACGAGGGGCGGTTCGGCTTCGATCTGCTCGCCTTCCTCCTCGTGCTGCTGCTGACCGCCATTCTGGTGTTCGGGATGAAGCTGTCCTCACGGGTGACGACGGTGGTCGTCGGAATCAAGGTCACCGTCGTCCTGCTGGTCATCGTCGCCGGAGCCTTCTTCATCAACGGCGCCAACTACACACCGTTCATCCCGCCCAGCGAGCCGAGTGAAGCCGGCGGCGGACTGGCCGCCCCGCTCTCCCAGCTGATGTTCGGCTTCGCCCCGGCCAACTTCGGAACCATGGGCATCTTCGCCGCCGCGGCCGTGGTCTTCTTCGCCTTCATCGGCTTCGACATCGTGGCCACCGCCGCCGAGGAGACCCGCAACCCGCAGCGCGATGTGCCACGCGGCATCCTCGGCTCACTGGCCATCTGCACGCTCCTCTACGTGGCCGTGTCCATCGTCGTGACCGGGATGCAGAAGTACAGCAAGCTCTCCACCGACGCCCCGCTCGCCGATGCCTTCAAGGACCTCGGACATCCCTTCTTCGCGGGCGTGATCAGCTTCGGCGCCGCCGTCGGCCTGACCTCCGTCAGCATGATTCTGCTGCTCGGCCAGAGCCGGGTGTTCTTCGCGATGAGCCGGGACGGGCTGCTGCCGCGGGCCTTCTCGCGGTCCCACCCGCGGTTCGGCACGCCCTACCGCTCGACCATCGCGCTGGGCGCCGTCGTCGCCGTCGTCGCCGGCTTCACCTCGATCGACGAACTCGCCGAACTGGTCAATATCGGCACCCTGTTCGCCTTCGTCGTGGTTGCCATCGGCGTCGTCCTGCTCCGCCGCTCCCGGCCCGATCTGCCCCGCTCCTTCCGCACCCCGCTGGTGCCGCTGGTGCCGGTGCTCTCGGTGGCCTCCTCGGTGTGGCTGATGCTCAATCTGCCCGCCGAGACCTGGGTCCGGTTCGCCATCTGGATGGTGCTCGGCTTCGTCATCTACTTCCTGTACGGCCGCTCCCACAGCCGCCTCGGCCTCCGCACCCGGCAGCCCGCCAAGGACTGACGGCCACACCCTCCTGGCCCCTCCGCGTCGTGCCCCGTATGCCGCGCCCGCCCCGGCATACGGGGCACGACGACCTCACCTGCCGGAGAGGAGCCCGGCGAGGCGGTGCAGCGAGTGGGTGAGTCAAGCACTTGGACCTGGTTGGTCCCGTAGGGCCTGTCGTTTGGTCAGGCCGGGCTCGCGCCCCGCCCCCACACCGCCCGTGGGCCCGTCACCCGGGCGCCCAGTGCCTGGACGCGTTCGCGTAGTTCGCGGTCGGCGGTGACCACCAGGCAGTCGCGGTCGGTGCCCTCGTCCGCGACCAGTTGCACGATCCGGTCGTCGCCGCTGCCGGTCGCCGCCACCACCCGGACGCCCTCGACGGACTCCACGCCGCGCGCCGCGCCCTCGACCACCAGGATCAGTTCCAGGGGCGGTGGCACCAGCCCCGGCAGCCCTTCGGCCGCGTAGCCGGGGAGCGCGTCGCGCAGCCGCTCGGCCGCGCCGTGCCGGTCCCGCCACCAGCCGTCGGGCACCGAGCCGACGACATTCGCGGCATCGACAATGACCAAGGAATCCATGGCGCCACCCTCCCATGCCGGGCCGCCGCCGGACCCGGGCACACGAAAGCGCGGGCCGGCTCCGCCGAGCCGGCCCGCGCCTTCGCTGTCAGCCGTGCACCCTTAGGCGGGCACGCTCGCGATGCCCGGGGCCAGGAACTTCTTGCCCCGCACCCGCTCGGAGACGCCCGCGCGGTCCAGGTACGGCGTGATGCCGCCCAGGTGGAAGGGCCAGCCGGCGCCGGTGATCAGGCACAGGTCGACGTCCTGCGCCTCGGCGACGACGCCCTCGTCCAGCATCAGGCCGATCTCCTGCGCGACGGCGTCCAGGACGCGGTCGCGGACCTGCTCCTCCGTCAGCACCGAGTCGCCCTGCTTGAGCAGCGCGGCGACCTCGGGGTCCAGCTCCGGCTTGCCGGAGTCGTAGACGTAGAAGCCGCGCTTGCCGGCCTCGACGACGGCCTTGAGGTTCGGGGAGACCGTGAAGCGGTCCGGGAAGGCGCCGTTGAGCGTCTCGGAGACGTGCAGACCGATCGCCGGGCCGACCAGCTCCAGCAGCACCAGCGGCGACATCGGCAGACCGAGCGGCTCGATGGCCTTCTCCGCGGTCTCGACCGGGGTGCCCTCGTCGATGACGTTCTGGATCTCGCCCATGAAGCGGGTCAGGATGCGGTTGACGACGAACGCCGGGGCGTCCTTCACCAGGACCGCGGTCTTCTTCAGCTTCTTGGCGACGCCGAAGGCCGTGGCCAGCGACGCGTCATCGGTCTTCTCACCGCGGACGATCTCCAGCAGCGGGAGGATCGCGACCGGGTTGAAGAAGTGGAAGCCGACGACCCGCTCGGGGTGCTTCAGCTTCGACGCCATCTCGGTGACCGACAGCGAGGAGGTGTTGGTGGCGAGGATCGCGTGCGCCGGGGCGACGGCCTCCACCTCCGCGAACACCGTCTGCTTGACGCCGATCTCCTCGAAGACCGCCTCGATGATGAAGTCGGCGTCGGAGAAGCCCTCGGCCTTGTCCAGGACACCGGAGACCAGGGCCTTGAGGCGGTTGGCCTTGTCCTGGTTGATGCGGCCCTTGCCGAGCAGCTTGTCGATCTCGGCGTGGACATAGCCCACACCCTTGTCGACGCGCTCCTGGTCGATGTCGGTCAGCACGACCGGCACCTCCAGGCGGCGCAGGAACAGCAGGGCCAGCTGCGAGGCCATCAGGCCGGCGCCGACGACACCGACCTTGCTGACCGGACGCGCCAGGTTCTTGTCCGGCGCACCGGCGGGCCGCTTGGCGCGCTTCTGCACCAGGTTGAACGAGTAGATCCCGGCGCGGAGTTCGCCGCCCATGATCAGGTCCGCCAGGGCCTGGTCCTCGGCGTCGAAACCGGCCTGGAGGTCGCCGTCCTTGGCGGCCGCGATGATGTCCAGCGCGCGGTGGGCGGCCGGGGCGGCGCCGTGCACCTTGCCGTCGGCGATGAACTTGCCCTTGGCGACGGCCTGGTCCCAGCCCTCACCGCGGTCGATCTCGGGACGCTCGACCGTCACGTCGCCCTTGAGGACGTTCGCGGTCCAGATCAGCGACTGCTCCAGGAAGTCCGCGCCCTCGAAGATCGCGTCCGCGATGCCGAGGTCGAAGACCTGCTGGCCCTTGAGCTGCTTGTTCTGGTTGAGCGAGTTCTCGATGATGACCGAGACGGCCTTGTCCGCGCCGATGAGGTTCGGCAGCAGCGCGCAGCCGCCCCAGCCCGGGACGAGACCGAGGAAGACCTCGGGCAGCGAGAAAGCCGGGAGGGCCTTGGAGACGGTGCGGTAGGAGCAGTGCAGACCGACCTCGACGCCACCGCCCATCGCGGCACCGTTGTAGTACGCGAAGGTCGGCACGGCCAGCTTCGACAGCCGCTTGAAGACCTCGTGGCCGCCCTTGCCGATGGCCAGCGCGTCCTCGTGCTGCTTCAGCAGCTCGACGCCCTTGAGGTCGGCGCCGACGGCGAAGATGAACGGCTTGCCGGTGAGGCCGACGCCGACGATGTCGCCGTCCGCGGCCTCCTTCTCGACCTGGTCGATCGCGGCGTTGAGGTTCGCCAGCGAGCCCGGACCGAAGGTGGTCGGCTTGGTGTGGTCGAAGCCGTTGTCGAGCGTGATCAGCGCGAACTTGCCGGCGCCGTAGGGGAGATCGAGGTGGCGGACGTGCGCCGACGTGACGACCTCGTCGGGGAACAGCTCGGCCGCGCCCTTGAGGAGCTCGGCGGTGGTGGTGGTGCTCACTTGTCGCCTCCGGCGTCCTTGTGGTGCGGGTTCTCCCAGATGACCGTGGCGCCCATGCCGAAGCCGACGCACATGGTGGTCAGGCCGTAGCGGACCTCCGGCTGCTCCTCGAACTGGCGGGCCAGCTGCGTCATCAGCCGCACACCGGAGGAGGCCAGCGGGTGCCCGAAGGCGATGGCGCCGCCGTACTGGTTGACGCGCGCGTCGTCGTCGGCGATGCCGTAGTGGTCGAGGAAGGCGAGCACCTGCACGGCGAACGCCTCGTTGATCTCGAAGAGGTTGATGTCCTCGATGCCCAGGCCCGCCTTGGCGAGCGCCTTCTCGGTGGCCGGGATCGGGCCGTAGCCCATGACCTCGGGCTCGACACCGACGAAGGCGTAGGAGACCAGGCGCATCTTGACCGGGAGGTTGTGCTCCCGGGCGAAGTCCTCGGAGGCGAGGACCGAGGCGGTGGCGCCGTCATTGAGACCGGCGGCGTTGCCCGCGGTGACGCGGCCGTGCGTACGGAACGGCGTCTTCAGGCCCGCGAGGTTCTCCAGGGTCGTCCCCGGACGCATCGGCTCGTCGGCGGTGACCAGGCCCCAGCCCGTCTCGCCGACCTCCGCGTTGGTGTTGCGCACCGAGATCGGGACCAGGTCCTGCTGGATCTTCCCGTTCGCGTACGCCTTCGCCGCCTTCTCCTGCGAGCGCACGGCGTATTCGTCGGCGCGCTGCTTGGTGATGTGCGGGTAGCGGTCGTGGAGGTTCTCCGCCGTCATGCCCATGAACAGGGCCGACTGGTCGACGAGCTTCTCGCTGACGAACCGCGGGTTCGGGTCGACGCCCTCACCCATGGGGTGGCGGCCCATGTGCTCGACACCACCGGCGATGACGGCGTCGTACGCACCGAAGGCGATGGAGCCGGCGGTCGCCGTGACGGCGGTCAGCGCACCGGCGCACATGCGGTCGATGGAGTAGCCGGGCACGGACTGCGGGAGGCCCGCCAGGATGCCAGCCGTGCGGCCGATGGTCAGACCCTGGTCACCGATCTGGGTGGTCGCGGCGATGGCGACCTCGTCGATCTTCGCGGGGTCCAGGGCCGGGTTGCGGCGCAGCAGCTCCCGGATGGCCTTCACGACGAGATCGTCGGCGCGGGTCTCGTGGTAGATGCCCTTCGGGCCCGCCTTGCCGAACGGGGTGCGGACGCCGTCGACGAAGACGACGTCCCTAGCGGTACGAGGCACGTTGGCTCTCCTCCAGGTGCGGGATGGCACTGCTGCTGCATGGCGCCCCGCGGGGCGCTTCACACCGACATGCTACTTACGGGTAACCAAGCTGCACACCCCCACCGCCCGGAGCGTTGAAGGTCACACCCGGCGGACGCCCCGACTGCCGGGCGGCCGCACCACAACCGGCGGAAATCGGTGATCGAAATGGGCTGAATACCCGTCGGGTCTTGGGGTGATTCGTCCCACCACACACCTAAAGTGCCCATATGGATACGAATAGGAGTGGTGTTGTGATCCGGCGCGGGCGTCCGGCGGGCCCGCGCACGATCGGACTGGTCTGTGCCGTCGCCGCCGCGGGCGCGCTGCTGTCGGGCTGCGGCAGCAGCGGCAGCGACACGGCAAGCCCTCAGAAGAGCGCGGCCCCCTCGCGGGCGGTACCCGCCACCGCCGCCTCACTCAACGCGGACCAGGCCCAGCGTCAGGCCCTGGTTCCCAAGGCCAAGGTGGACTACGGGCAGGCGCTGAAGGCCGCGATCGCGGCCGTCCCGTCCTCGGAGGCGATCGCCGCGGAGCTCAAGGGGACGCCCGGCAGCCCCTATTGGGGCACCGTGGTGGCGACGACCGACGGGACGGCGTACGCGGTGCGCGTGGACGCGGTCTCCGGCAAGGCCCAGAAGCCGCAACCCCAGTCGGACGACCCCGACGACAAACAGGAGCTGGCCGCCCGGCTGGGCAAGGCCACCGTCACGGCCCAGCAGGCCGCGCAGACGGCCACCGAGAAGACGAAGGGCACCGTCACCACCATCGAGCTCGGCGACGCCGACCACGGCAACGACACCGTGGCGTGGACGGTGGGCGTGGTGACCACCGACGACTGGAACGAGACCACGTACGAGATCGACGCGACCAACCGCAAGGTCCTGTGGATGCACCTCGATCAGGACTGAGCGACGATCCCCACCTGCCCCGGGCCGGCGTGCTGCGCCGCCCGGGGCCGCCGTGTCAGCCGGCGTCCGTCAGCAGCGCCTCGGTGAGGATCGGCGCGACCTGCTCGATCTGCCAGGGGCGCGCGCCGTGCCCGGACAGCACCTCGGCGACCGTTTCCCGGGTCGGCTCGGCCGGCGGCTCCCAGCACAGCCGGCGCACCGTGTCCGGTGTGATCAAGTTCTCCTGCGGGAGATTCAGCTCCTCGGCGAGCGCGGTGACCGCCGCACGGGCGGCCGACAGCCGGGCCGCGGCGACCGGGTCCTTGTCGGCCCAGGCGCGGGGCGGCGGCGGGCCGTTGAGCGGCTGGCCGGGCTGCGGCAGCTCGCTCTCGGGCAGCGCCCGGGCGCGGTCCACGGCGGCCTGCCACTGCTCCAGCTGCCGGCGGCCCATCCGGTGTCCGAAGCCGGGCAGCCCCGCCAGCGCGTGACTGTTCGGCGGCAGGCTCAGCGCCGCCTCTACGATCGCGCCGTCCCCGAGCACCTTGCCGGGCGAGACGTCGCGCCGCTGGGCGACCTGGTCACGGGCCGTCCACAGCTCCCGTACGACCGCCATCTGGCGGCGCCGGCGGACCTTGTGCATGCCGGACGTGCGGCGCCAGGGGTCCTTGCGGGGCGGCGGCGGGGGAGCGGCGGCGATCGCCGCGAACTCCTGCCGGGCCCACTCCAGCTTTCCCTGCTCCGTCAGCTCCTCCTCCAGCGCGTCCCGCAGATCCACCAGCAGCTCGACATCGAGCGCGGCATAGCGAAGCCAGGGCTCGGGCAGCGGGCGGGTGGACCAGTCGACGGCGGAGTGGCCCTTCTCCAGGGCGAAGCCGAGGACGTTCTCGACCATGGCGCCCAGGCCGACCCGGGCGAAGCCGGCCAGCCGTCCGGCCAGCTCGGTGTCGAACAGCCGGGTGGGGACCATCCCTATGTCACGCAGACACGGCAGGTCCTGGGTGGCGGCGTGCAGCACCCACTCGGCGTCACCGATCGCCTCCCCCAGCGCCGACAGGTCGGGGCAGCCGACCGGGTCGACCAGCACACTGCCGGCGCCCTCGCGGCGCAGCTGTACGAGGTAGGCGCGCTGACCGTAGCGGTAGCCGGAGGCCCGCTCGGCGTCGACGGCCACCGGGCCCGTACCGGCCGCGAAGGCGGCCACGACCTCGGCGAGTGCCTCGTCCGTGGCGGTCACCGGGGGGATGCCCTCGCGGGGCTCCAGGAGAGGGACCGGCGCCGGTCGGGGGTCCGGAGGCGAGTCTCCGGTTGCTCGCAGTGTCGTGTCTGCTGCGGTCTTTTGGGCGTCGGTCACCAGTCAAGGGTATCTGTGTATGCACGTCGCCCGTCGAGGGAACGTTCCCTCGACGGGCGAGCCGGTCGTGTGGACGGTCAGTGAATGATGCCGGTACGCAAGGCGACGGCCACCATTCCGGCCCGGTCGCCGGTGCCGAGCTTGCGGGCAATACGGGCGAGATGGCTCTTGACGGTCAGCGCCGACAACCCCATCGAGACACCGATGGCCTTGTTGGACTGGCCCTCCGCCACCAGCCGCAACACCTCGACCTCGCGCCCCGACAGCTCCCGGTAGCCGCCCGGGTGGCCGGGGGCGCCCGGGGGACGGCGCTGCATACGGGCCGCGTTGGCGCCGATCGGCGAGGCGCCGGGGCGGCCGGGCAGGCCCAGGTTGGTACGGGTGCCGGTGACGACATAGCCCTTGACGCCGCCGGCCAGGGCGTTGCGTACGGCACCGATGTCGTCGGCCGCGGACAGTGCGAGGCCGTTGGGCCACCCCGCCGCCCGGGTCTCGGACAGCAGCGTGAGGCCGGAGCCGTCGGGCAGGTGGACGTCGGCAACGCAGATGTCGCGCGGATTGCCGACGCGGGGACGAGCCTCCGCGATCGACGACGCCTCGATCACGTCGCGCACTCCGAGAGCCCACAGGTGGCGGGTGACGGTGGAGCGCACGCGAGGGTCGGCCACGACGACCATGGCCGTCGGCTTGTTCGGGCGGTAGGCGACCAGGCTCGAAGGTTGCTCGAGAAGAACAGACACCGGGCCTCCTGGGGGGAGTGGCGGGGGACGGATACCGGCTTGGGGGAGCCGGAATGATCCGTGTTTGAAGGGTCACTGACCTCTTCGGCAGCAATCCGGCGGGACTTTAGACTTTGATCACGATTTAGTTAGGGGCAATTCGGGCAAATCGGATGCATGATCGATCAGGGTGAGTACCCGGTGCGCACCGAGATGATCAAAGCCGTACGAGATGCCGCCCGGACGTCATCACCGGGCCGCGTCACCGGAACTCGTCAGGGGGAGGCGGTGGGGCGGGCGGGCAGCGAAACGCGCACCGGGCCGGCGGTGTGCGAACACCGCCGGCCCGGTCCGGGGAGCGTGGAATTCAGCGGGGCTGGGCGCCCCGGCGCTGCGGCAGCGGGACGATCCCGCCACGCGTCGTCATATCGAGCGGGGCCGGCGGCAGACCCGCGACCTGGCACAGCAGATCGCACCACGCCGACAGATGCGCCGCCAGATCCGGCACCCCGCCGGGGCCCTCGGACGGCGTCCAGGACGCCCGGATCTCGATCTGGGTCGCCGGCTCACGCGCCGCGAGCCCGCCGAAGTAGTGCGAGCCGGCCCGGGTGACCGTCCCGCTCGGTGCGCCGTAGTGCACCCCGCGCGCGTCCAGCGCCCCCGTGAGCCACGACCAGGACACCTCCGGCAACAGCGGATCGGCGCCCATCTCCGGCTCCAGCTCCGCCCGTGCCAGCGTCACCACCCGGAACGTGCCGTGCCAGGTCTCGTCCCCGGCCGGGTTGTGCAGCACCACCAGCCGGCCGTCCGCCAGATCCCGGTCCTCGCCGTCCGGACCCGCGCCGCGCTCGACGACCGCCGCCTCCAGCGCGTACGCGAACGGGGCGAGCCGTTTCGGCGCGGGTGTCGGATCGATCTCGATCTCCGGCCGCAGCCGTGCCGCGCGGAGCGCCTCGACCGCCTGACGGAAGGGGATCGGGGCCTCGTCCGCGCTGTCCGCGAGGTGTTCGTGAGCCGCAGCCATGCCCGGAAGATTAGGCGGAACCGGGCCCGCATACGGGGAGGACACCCGGTGCGGCGTCGCCCATTCGGAGGCGCCCCCGGGCGCATGCGGAGATATCGGCCACCTGCCCCGATCGGCGGGCGGGCCGTCGTGCGAAGATTTGGGGCGTGAGCGCCAACCTCGGCCCCGCGGGCCAGCAGCAGACCGGTACGGAAGACTCGGCTTTTCTCAGGGCATGCCGACGGGAGCCGGTGCCGCACACCCCGGTGTGGTTCATGCGCCAGGCGGGGCGCTCACTCCCTGAATACCGCAAGGTCCGCGAGGGCATCGCGATGCTCGACTCGTGCATGCGGCCCGACCTGGTCACCGAGATCACCCTTCAGCCCGTCCGCCGCCACAACGTCGACGCCGCCATCTACTTCAGCGACATCGTCGTCCCCCTCAAGGCCATCGGCATCGACCTCGACATCAAGCCCGGCGTCGGCCCGGTCGTCGAGAACCCGATCCGCACCCGCGCCGATCTTGAGCAGCTGCGCCCGCTGGAGTCCGGCGACGTCCCGTACGTCACCGAGGCCATCGGCATGCTCGTCCGCGAGCTGGGCGGCACCCCGCTGATCGGCTTCGCCGGTGCGCCCTTCACGCTCGCCAGCTACCTCGTCGAGGGCGGCCCGTCGCGCAACCACGAGCGCACCAAGGCCCTCATGTACGGCGACCCGCAGCTGTGGGCCGACCTCCTGGACCGGCTCGCCGACATCACCGCCACCTTCCTCCAGGTCCAGATCGCGGCCGGGGCGAGCGCGGTGCAGCTCTTCGACTCCTGGGTCGGCGCGCTCTCGCCGGCCGACTACCGCCGCTCCGTGATGCCGGCCTCCGCCAAGGTCTTCCGGGCCGTCGAGGGCCTGGGCGTGCCGCGGATCCACTTCGGTGTCGGCACCGGTGAACTCCTCGGCCTGCTGGGCGAGGCGGGCGCGGATGTCGTCGGCGTCGACTGGCGGGTCCCGCTGGACGAGGCGGCCCGCCGCGTCGGCCCCGGCAAGGCGCTCCAGGGCAACATCGACCCGGCCGTGCTCTTCGCCCCCCGCGAGGCCGTCGAGACCAAGGCCCGCGAGGTCCTCGACGCCGCCGCCGGCCTGGAGGGCCACATCTTCAACCTCGGCCACGGCGTCCTGCCGACCACCGACCCGGACGCGCTGACCCGCCTGGTCGAGTACGTCCACACACAGACGGCGAGCTGACCGGAACCACCCCCGCCGCCGGGGCGTCGTCAAGATCATGCATGTCTCCGCCGACGCCCCGACAGCCGACCTCGCCGCCGCCTGGCAGCTGGTCGATCACCGCTCCACCGCCGGGACGGCCGATCCGGTCGTCCTCGACTGTGTGCGCCGGCTCGCCGCCGACCCGGGTGGCGAGCACGCCGCCGAGTGGGTCTACGGGTTGCTCTCGATGACCCGGTACCTCGCCACGAGGGCGGATGACGCGACGGCCGGGCAGGTCGCGGAGGTGCTGCGCACGGCGGCCCGCGCCCTGGACGGCCCGCCCTGCGACCACCGCAGCCACCCCTACGAAGGCGCCCTGGAGCAGCTCGATTTCGATGAGCTCCAGTTGGCCGGCAGCGCTCCGGATGTGGTGCTCCTCGGCAACGGCACGCCGACCGAGGCGGACCCGGAGTGGCGGGAGCCGGGCACCAAGGAGGAGTACCGCTGCCCGCGCGCCGTCGCGGTGTTCGCGCGGATCGCCGCCGAGATCATCGTCCCCGGGACCCCGCAGGGCATTCCCGAGCGCATTCCGGACCACTACGAGGACTGCATCGAGGACCTCGCGTCGGTCCTGCACGGCTATCCGAGCGGCGGCGCCGAGCCCGCGTACGAGATCACCGCCGGGGCCGGTCTCCCCGCGCACCCCACCACGGGAGCCCTCGCCGGGCACCTCGCCCTGCTCCGCGCCGGATGCTGGGAGGCCGTTTCCGGGACGATCAGGCCGCGCTGGGTGCTGGACGACATGATCGGGACGCTGGAAGACGCGCTGCGGGAGCTGGCGGGCGCGACCTGTTCCCACGGCGACGGCGACCACCCCGAGCTCTCCGGCGACCCGGATACCGACGCCGGCACCGGCTACCACCTCCTTACCCCGGGCGGCCGCGCCCTGCTCCAGCGCAGTTACGAGGACGGCATCGAGGACGCGCCACCCGCCGCCTGGACCTGCCGCGCCCATCTGGAGGAGCTCGCCCGCGACACCCTCGGCCATCTCACCGCGGCCCGCGACCGGTTCTTCGGCGAGCGCCGCACGGCGTACCTGGACGCGGAGTGCCTGGGCCCCGACGGGACCTGGGACGCGGCGCGGCTGGCGGGAGTGCTGCGCGGCGCTGCCGAGGGCGAGGAGCGGACCGAGGACCTCGGGCTGTGGGCGGCCCGCCGCTTCGCGGGCGGCCCGGGCACCGCCCATGAACGGCTCATGCTGTTCCTGACCGTGTGTCACAGCCTGGACCTCGCCTACCCGGACCCGCCGCCGTCCGTCTACCGCGAGCTGCGCCCCGTTCTGGAGAGCGCCGTCGCAGCGGTGCCGGAGACGTGCCCGCACGGGGACGTGCACCCGGGAGCGGGGGCCGGTCTGCCCGGCGCGGCCGGTGCGCACCTCGCTCACCTCTGTGCCCCGGAGAGCCTCCCCGCCCCGGAGGGCGCGCGGGAGCCGGACGCCTGGGCCTGCCCCCGGAACCTCGCGCCGCTCGCCGAGGAGTGGCTGGAGTGGTGTGACACCTGGGACGAGGCCGCGGAGGACGGGTACGGCGAGGACGACGACTGAACCGGGGCGGGCGGGCGCCGTACCGCGGTGTCAGGCCCCGGCGGCCCGTACGGCTCCGGCCGCCTTGCGGGCCGCCACCAGGACGGGGTCCCAGACCGGGGAGAACGGCGGGGCGTAGCCGAGGTCGAGGGCGGTCATCCGCTCCACCGTCATACCGGCCGTGAGCGCGACCGCCGCGATGTCCACCCGCTTGCCGGCGCCCTCGCGGCCGACGATCTGCACCCCCAGCAACCGGCCCGTCCGGCGCTCGGCGAGCATCTTGACGTGCATCGGGCGGGCACCGGGGTAGTAGCCGGCGCGGTTGGTGGCCTCGACGGTCGCCGTGACGAAACGCAGTCCGGCGGCCAGCACTTCACGCTCCAGCAGCCCGGTCCGGGCGATCTCCAGATCGCAGACCTTGCTGACGGCCGTGCCGACGACACCGGGGAAGGTGGCATAGCCGCCGCCCACATTGGCGCCGATGACCTGCCCGTGCTTGTTGGCGTGGGTGCCCAGCGCGATATGGCGGGTGCGCCCGGAGATCAGGTCCAGCACCTCCACGCAGTCGCCGCCCGCCCAGATGTGGTCCTGGCCGCGGACCCGCATCGCGAGATCGGTGAGCAGCCCGCCGGACTCGCCCAGCGGCAGCCCGGCCGTGGCGGCGAGCGTGGTCTCCGGCCGGACCCCCAGGCCCAGCACGACCACATCCGCCGGGTAGTCGCCGTCCTCGGTGGTGACCGCGCGGGCCCGCCCCTCCGGATCCGTCAGCACACCCGTGACGGTCGTCCCGCACACCGTCTCGATGCCCATCCCGCACATCGCCTCATGGACGAGCGCGCCCATGTCCGGGTCCAGGGTGGACATCGGCTGGGTGCTCTGCTCCAGGACGGTGACCTCATAACCGCGACGGATCAGCGCCTCGGCCATCTCCACGCCGATGTAGCCCGCGCCCACGACGACCGCCCGACGGCCGGACGACGCGTCGAGGGTGTCCAGCAGGGCCTGGCCGTCGTCGAGGGTCTGCACACCGTGCACCCCCGGCGCGTCGATCCCCGGCAGACCGGGGCGGCGCGGCCGCGCGCCGGTCGCCAGCACCAGCTTGTCGAAGCCGGTCCATGACTCCCGGCCGCCGTTGTCCAGCTCCCGGGTACGCACCCGGCCGCGGTCCAGGTCGAGTTCGGTGACTTCGGTACGCATCCGCAGATCGATGTCCCGGGCGCGGTGCTCCTCTGCCGTACGGGCGATCAGCGCGTCCGGGCCGTCGACGTCGCCGCCCACCCAGTACGGGATGCCGCAGGCGGAGTAGGAGGTGAAGTGGCCGCGCTCGAAGGCGGTGATCGCCAGTTCGCCGGGCTTGCGCAGCCGGCGTGCCTGCGATGCCGCGGACATCCCCGCCGCATCGCCCCCGACGACCACCAGCCGCTCCGTCGCCATGCCGGGTGCCCCTTCGCCGTGTGGGTGCTGCGTCGTGCGAGTGCGGTGCCGTGTGGGGGCGCCGGTGACTCCGTGTCCTGGAGGTGCCTGCCCGGTTCGCTACGTTACGGCCCGCACGGTGTCCGCGGGGGCCGGCCGGGCCCGCGCCGCGCGGCGGACCGGCCGTCCGGCCCGCCGCGGCGGGGGCTCAGCGCTCCAGGACCAGTGCGAGCCCCTGGCCCACACCGATGCACAGGGCGGCGAGCCCGGTACCCGAGCCCAGGGCGGCGAGCTGGTGGGCGACCGAGCCCGCGAGACGGGCGCCGGACGCGCCCAGCGGGTGCCCGATGGCGATGGCGCCGCCGCGCGGGTTCACCACCGCGGGGTCCAGCTCCGGCCACTGCCCGATACAGCCCAACGCCTGGGCCGCGAACGCCTCGTTGAGCTCGAAGGTGGCCACCTCGTCGAAGCCGCGCCCGGACCGCTCCAGCGCCCGCCGTACCGCCTCCACCGGGCCCAGGCCGAACAGCTGCGGCTCGACGCCGGTCACCGCGCTCGCGCGGATACGGGCCAGCGGCTCCCGCCCGGTGGCCCGCAGCCCCTCCTCGTCGACCAGCAGCAGCGCGGCCGCACCGTCGTTGAGCGGCGAGGAGTTCCCGGCGGTGACCGTGCCGCCGGCCGGGCGGAACACCGGCTTCAGCTTGGACAGCGACGTCAGGGAGGACGCCTCCCGGATCGCCTCGTCGCGCACCAGGTCCACGTCCGGCAGCGGTACGACCTCGGCGTCGTAGGCGCCCTCCTGCCAGGCACGCACCGCCTTCTGGTGGCTGGCCAGCGCGAACACGTCCTGCTGTTCGCGGGTGATGCCGTGCTGGTCGGCGATCAGCTCGGCGCCCTCGCCCAGCGCGACCGTCCACTCCGGCTGCATCCGCGGATTGACCATCCGCCAGCCCAGCGTCGAGGAGAACATCTCCTGATGGCCCGCTGGGTAGGCGCGTTCGGGCTTGCGCAGCACATAGGGCGCCCGGCTCATCGACTCCACGCCGCCCGCCACCGCGATATGCGCGTCGCCGTGCGCGATGGCGCGGGCCGCCTGGATGACCGCCTCCAGGCCCGACCCGCACAGCCGGTTCACGGTCACGCCGGGGACGGTCACCGGCAGCCCGGCCAGCAGCACCGCCATCCGCGCCACATTGCGGTTGTCCTCGCCCGCGCCGTTCGCATCGCCGAAGCAGACGTCGTCGATCCGCGCCGGATCGAGGTCCGGAGTGCGGTCGACCAGGGCCTTGAGCACATGGGCGGCGAGGTCGTCGGGCCGTACCCCGGCCAGCGCGCCGCCGTACTTGCCGACGGGGGTCCGTACGGCATCGACGATGTAGACATCCCGTACGCGTGGGTCGGTCATCAGGCGCTGTCCTCGCTGTCACGGCTCGGCATCGGTGCGGCGGTACGAAGATCGCCCGCCGACCACGAGTCTTTGCCCGTCGCCGCCCGCTGTCAACGGGGCTCCCGGTCACCTTCCGCCGCCGTCCCGGACGCGTCGGCCGACGCGGCGGCTCCGGGCGCATCCGCCGCCCCGTCCGCCGGCTGCGGGGTGGGCCCGCCGTCCGTCCTGCGACGCCGCCGCGTCGGCCGGAGCCGGTCGCGGACCAGCCGCCACAGCGCGTACACCAGGCCCGCGGCCACCGCGAAGGGCAGCACCGCGCCGACCGCCACCAGCACCCACCGCACGGCCGTCAGAAAGGCGTGCCAGCCGCCGGACAGCGCGTCTCCGAACGACGTCGGCCGGTCGTCACCGCGGTCCCCGGGGGCGGCGTCCGGCTGCCGCAGCAGCAGCGTGACGGTGGCCATCCCGGTGCTCTCCTTGAGCGACTTGAGCTGGGCCTCCAGCGACTCCAGATTCGCCTCCCGGGTGCTCAGTTCCGACTCCAGGGAGACGATGTCGCCGATCGTCGTGGCCTTCTCCATCAGCGCCCGGATCCGCGTCACACTGGCCCGCTGCGACCTGATGCGGCTGTCGGTGTCCACCACCTGGGAGGTGACGTCCTTCGCCGAGACCTCACGGGAGAGCAGCTTGCCCAGCCCGGCCAGCCGCCCCAGCACCCCGTCGTACTCGGCGGGCGGCACCCGCAGCACGATCCGCGACCGGTCATGGCCGGCGGCGTCGTGGTCGGTGGTCTCGTCGGCGGTGTACCCGCCCGCGCCGTCGACCGCCGCCCGCGCCCTGGCCAGTGCCGCCGCGATGTCCTCGGTCTGCACGGTGACGGTCGCGGTCCGGACGATCTGCGCGGGAACGGCCTTGGGGGCCTTGCCCGTCCGGCCGCCCGGCCGCGCGGCGCCGCCGTCCGCGGCCGCCCCGGCGCTCTGCCGCTCGCCCGCGGCCCGGCTCGGGGCGGCCGGCGCCTTGCCGGACACCGCCGAGTCCCGCGCGCTGTCGCCGCCCGGGGCGCTGCACCCGGCGACCGCCAGGGAGACGGCGAGCAGCACCCCCGCCGTGGCACCCCGCCGGCCCGCCGCCGCCCACCCGGACCGGAGGTTCCCGGCTCCCCTCGCCCGCACCGCTTCCCGCATGACGTCCCCCTTGAAGTGGCGTGCCGTTGTTGGCCCTTCGACGGGCCGCCGCCCACCGGGGTTGCCGTCCGCGGATCGCGATCCGGTCACGGTCGTGTCGGTGGGCTCTGAGAGAGTGGAGACATGAGCGCAGCGCACACCCGTACGGGCCGCGAGCCCGGTCATGCCGTCGTCATCGGTGGAGGCATCTCCGGGCTGGCGGGCGCGCACCGTTTGCTCGAAGGCGGCGCCCGGGTGACCGTCCTGGAGGCGTCCGGCCGGCTCGGCGGGAAGCTGCGCGCCGGTGCGATCGCCGGCGTCCCGGTCGATCTCGGTGCCGAATCGATGCTGGCCAGGCGCCCGGAGGCGGTGGACCTCGCGCGCGAGGTCGGGCTCGGCGACCGTCTTCAGCCGCCCGCCACGGCCAGTGCGTCGCTGTGGACCCGCGGTGCGCTGCGCCCGATGCCCAAGGGGCATGTCATGGGCGTCCCCGGGGACCTCGGTCTGCTCGCCGCCTCCGGGGTGATCTCGCCGGAGGGGATGGCGCGGATCGCCGAGGACGAGACGCTGGCGCGGACCGAGGCCGGCGAGGATGTCGCGGTCGGCGCGTATGTCGCCGCCCGGCTCGGCCGGGAGGTCGTCGACCGGCTCGTCGAGCCACTGCTCGGCGGTGTCTACGCGGGCGACGCCTACCGCATCTCGATGCGCGCCGCCGTCCCGCAGCTCTTCGAGGCCGCCCGTTCGCAGCGCTCCCTGATCGAGGGCGTACGGGCCATCCAGGCGCGTGCCGCCGCCACCGCACCTCCGGGCGGCCCGGACCGGACCCCGCCGGTCTTCATGGGCATCGACGGCGGGATCGGGACGCTGCCGTCCGCCGTCGCCGAGGCCGTCCGCCGGGCCGGCGGCGAGATCCACCTCGGGACCCCCGTCCAGGCCCTCCACTGGTCCGAGGGCGACGGCTGGTCCATCCGCCTGGGCGACCGGACGATCACGGCCGACGCGGTCGTCATGGCCACGCCCGCGGGCGCCGCGGCCGGCCTGCTGCGCACCGAGTGCCCCGACGCGGCCACCGCGCTGGACACCGTCGACTACGCCTCGATGGCGCTGGTCACCATGGCCTTCCGCCGCGCCGACCTGGACCGGGTGCCCGGCGGCAGCGGCTTCCTCGTACCGCCCGTCGACGGCCACCGCATCAAGGCCTCGACCTTCGCCAGCCACAAATGGGGCTGGATCGGCGCCGCCGACCCCGACCTCTTCGTGCTGCGCACCTCCCTCGGCAGGTACCAGGACACCGCCGACCTCCAGCGCGACGACTCCGAACTGGTCGGCCTCTCGCTCGCCGACCTCGGCGCGGCGGTCGGCCTGACCGCCCGCCCGGTGGCGACCACGGTCACCCGCTGGGAAGGCGGACTGCCGCAGTACGCCGTCGGCCATCTGGAGCGGGTCGCCGGGATCCGCGCGGCCCTCGCCCGGATGCCGGGCGCGCTGCGGGTGTGCGGCGCGGTCTACGACGGCGTCGGCATCCCGGCCTGCGTCGGCTCGGCGCGCCGCGCCGCGGACGAACTGCTCGGCACCCTGACGCCGGACGCCGTGCCCGCCGAGTGAGAATGGACCACATGACAGACGCTTCCACTCCCGCTTCCGCGCCGCAGACCCCCGCGGCGCCCGAGAAGGTGCCGCACGCCGGCAAGAAGGCCAAGGACCTCAACGAGGTCATCCGCTACACCCTCTGGTCCGTGTTCAAGCTGCGCGACGTCCTCCCGGAGGACCGCAGCGGCTACGCCGACGAGGTCGAGGAGCTGTTCGCGCAGCTCGCGGCCAAGGATGTGGTGGTCCGCGGCACCTACGACGTGTCCGGTCTGCGGGCCGACGCGGACCTGATGATCTGGTGGCACTCGGAGAGCTCGGACGCCCTCCAGGAGGCGTACAACCTCTTCCGCCGGACCCGTCTGGGCCGTGCGCTGGAGCCGGTGTGGTCGAACATGGCGCTGCACCGCCCCGCCGAGTTCAACAAGTCGCACATCCCGGCCTTCCTCGCCGACGAGCAGCCGCGCGCCTATGTGAGCGTCTACCCCTTCGTGCGCTCCTACGAGTGGTACCTCCTCCCCGACGAGGACCGCCGCCGGATGCTGGCCGACCACGGCAAGATGGCCCGCGGCTTCCCGGACGTGCGCGCCAACACCGTGCCGTCCTTCTCGCTCGGCGACTACGAGTGGGTGCTGGCCTTCGAGGCCGATGAGCTGTACCGCATCGTCGACCTGATGCGTCATCTGCGCGGCTCCGAGGCGCGGATGCACGTCCGCGAGGAGATCCCGTTCTACACGGGGCGGCGCAAGCCGGTCGCCGAGCTGGTCGCGGGTCTGGCGTAACGGGACGCGCGGGTCCGGCCGGGCGCGTCCGGCCGAGGTCCCGGACACCGCACCGCGGGCCGCCCCCTCAGGGACGGCCCGCGGCGCTGTGCGGGGTCGGCTACTTCCCGGGCAGGGCGTGCTGGGCCCTGGTCGCCTGCTGGCCCGGCAGCGGCTCCGCGCGCGGTGCGCAGTAGACCTTGTGCGCCGGGATCTTCCCGTGCAGCAGATACGCCTCGGCGTACTTGTTCACACAGGCGTTGTCGTTGAACGCGACGCCGTGGGTGCCCGCGCCGTTCTCGGTGACCAGCGAGGAGCCGGGCAGCCGGCGCTGGAGCTCCAGCGCCCCCCGGTACGGCGTCGCCGCGTCCCGCTCGGCCGCCAGCAGCAGCACCGGCGGCAGCGCACCGGGCTCCGTATGGACATCGAGCGGACCACGCCGCCCATGGAGCGCTTCATCGACCTGGGTCCTGGCCACATGGCCGGCGACATCGGCCAGGTCCCGCCCGGCGGCGGGATGGTCCGCGCGGCGCACCGCGTCGTCGAGCTCGGCCGCGGCCGACGCCGGCCGGTCCGGCCAGTAGGCGCACGGCAGATTCATCCAGGCGTTGTCCCAGGTCTCGAACGGGGCGATCCGGGCGATCTCCGTGTTGTCCCGGTTCCAGGTCCGCCAGTCGTGCGGCCAGGGCGCGTCATTGCACTCCACGGCCGCGTAGACGGCGTTGCTGTTCTCGTCGGCGGCGGCGCCGGTGTCCCGGGGCAGGGCCTGGGCGATCAGCGGCTTGGGGTTGCCGTGCAGGTACCCCGCGAGCGCCTCGGCGCGCATCGGCCAGAAGGCGTCGTTGTAGCCGGTCTTCAGGAACGCCGACTGGAGCTGGCCGGGGCCGATCTTCCCGTTGAGGGGTGTGCGGCGCAGCTTGCCCGCGGCCTTGTTGTAGGCCTGCTGCACCGCCTTCTTGGTGGTGCCGAGGTGGTACTGCGCGTTGTGCCGGGCGACCCAGCCCAGCCAGTCGCCCCAGCGGCGTTCGAAGGCGATGTCCTGGTCGAGGTTGTTCCGGTACCAGATCTTGTGGGGCGCGGGGTTGACCACACTGTCGAAGATCATCCGCCGTACGTGGCCGGGGAAGAGCGTCGCGTAGAGCGCACCGAAGTACGTCCCGTACGAGGCGCCCATGAACGTCAGCCTCTTCTCGCCGAGCGCGGCCCGCAGCATGTCCAGGTCACGGGCGTTGTTGACGGAGTTGTAGTACGGCAGGTCCGCGCCGGCCCGGCGGACACAGCCGCGGGCGTACGCCCTGGCCTCCGTCCGCTTCTTGCGCTTGAAGGCGGCATCGGGGTGCATCCGGCTGTCGGTGGGTGCCTTGGCGAACTCCTTGGGGTTCTGGCACGACAGCGGCGCGGAGCGGCCCACACCCCGTGGCGCGTAGCCCACGAAGTCATAGGCACGGGCCACCTTGCGCCACTTGGGCAGCGCCCCGTAGAGCGGGAACTCCATGCTGGATGCGCCGGGGCCGCCGGGGTTGAAGACCAGCGCGCCCTGCCGTTCGCCGCGCGCCGTGGCGCGGATCCGGCTGACGGTGAGGTGGATCTTCTTGCCGTCGGGGCGCGCGTAGTCGAGAGGAACGGTGAGTCGGCCGCACTCGACGGTCGACGGCAGATGCTCCACCGCGGCGCAGCGGCCGAATTCGATGCGGTGCGGAACGGGTGCGGGTGGCGCGGCGGCGGCCCCGGTGGCGCCGCCTGCCGGGGCAGTGGCGAGGGCGGTCACCAGCAGCGACCCGATGGTGCCGTACAACGCAAGTGCTCTCACTGGCCGTCCCTTCGTGTGTGCATACAAAAGGGATAGTTGGGGCGGCGATTGTCGTTGTAAAGCACCTGGTGCCGGTGTCGGAGGCTATGCCCCGGAAGAGTGGAGCGCGGCGCGCAAGGCGGGATCGGTGAGGGCGGCGGGGCCTCGTAGGGCAAGAGTGACGAGGGAGGCGGGCGTGGCAGGGGCGGCGGGGGAGTGGCCCACCCCGGGCAGTTGCCGCTCGCCGGCGGTGGTGGCCCAGTCGCTGTACGGGTGGAGCTCGAAGCGGGCCACGGCCCAGGTCCCGAGGGTGAGGATCAGCGGCAGCGAGAACCAGGCCAGGAGCAGCCCGGCGTCCGTGCCGGCCGGTGCCATCCAGTAGGACGCGGCGGCGGTCAGCAGCACCAGCAGGGCGGCGCCCTGCACCAGGCGGACGGCGCTGCCGACGCCCGGACGGACCGCGGCCGGCACCGCCAGCCCGTCGGTCACCAACCGGTCGGCCACCTGCCGCACCGCGTCGTCGCCGACCAGGGCGTCCCGTATCGCCGGTATGCGGCGCTGCCCGTCGGGGCCGATGGCGGTGAGGGCGGCGCGCTCGACGGCGTCCTTGCCGACCGGGTCGACGACGGTGGCCCAGCCGGTGTCGGCGAGCAGCAGCCGCCGCTGCTGGGCCATCAGCACCAGCACCACGTCGGCGAGCCGGTGCGGGCCGCCCGACAGGTACGCCATCTCGTACAGGGTCAGACCGGGGCCGCGGCGCGCGGCGGCCGCGTCCGGGACGGTCTCGGGAGCCGGCCGCGGGGCGGGCCCGGGGGTGGCACGGGCCGCGGCGACCGCCGCACGGCAGAGCAGCGCACAGGACAGCACCGCCGCGGAACAGGCGACGAGGAAGAAGAGCAGCCACATGTCGGAGTTTTTATGCGATGTGCCGCAACGGCCGCCACAAAATTTCTCAGCATGCGGGCAGGTGTCCGCCGGGTTCAGCCGCCCCCGCAGCCTCCGCCGCCACAGCTCGACCCGCCCCCGCACGACGAACCGCCCCCACAGCTCGACCCGCCGCCGCACGACGAGCCGCCGCTGCCGCACCCGGACCCGCTGCCGGAGGAGCCGCACCAGGAGCCACCGTCGCTCCCCGAGCCGCCCCCGGAGGTATCGGACGCGGAGCCGCCGGACGACGCGGAGCCGCTGCCCGCCGCGGCCCGCTGCGCCTCCTCGAACTGCTGCCGCAGCAACTCGTCCGCGATCAGCGCCGTACCGCCGAGCGCCACCACCAGCCCGGCGGGCTGCCAGACCCCGCCCCCGCCCGCATGTGCCTGCGCCACCTTCGCGGTGTGCAGGGCGAACGACCCCGCCTTCGTGACCCGCCGGGTGACCGCCTTCCGGCACACCGACGCCACGACCAGACCGCCGATCAGCGCGGGCGCGGTCGTGACGACCGGCGGCACCGCGAACCCGTCGCCCCCGCCGGACCCGGTGACCGCGAGCAGCACACCCACGAAGAAGAGCACCCCGCACAGCGTCATCTGGACGCCCGCCCACCGGCGCCAGCCCCGGCCGAGCTGCGGCCGGCGCAGCAGCCCGCGGGCCGCCAGCCCGTCGCCGACGGCCTGCACCGCCGGGCTGCGCATCGCCGTGGCCCGCAGCGCGGCCAGCGCCCCGCCGGGCGTCCGGGCGATCGCGTCCAGCACCGCCGCCTCGACGGCGTCCCGGGCGAGCGCCTGGCGCACGGTCACCACACCGGGGCCGCCCACGGCCAGCCGGCCGTCCTCATGCATCCCGGCGAGCGCGGCGTCCACCACCCGCCCGGGGCCGCCGGCCAGGAACGCCATCTCCCACACGTCATGGGCCAGGACATCGGTCCGCGGGACGGACGGGGTGCGCAGCCGCACCGATAGGGCGCCGACGATCAGCAGCAGCGACGAGGCGGCGATCCCCGCGTATACGGCCTGGGGGTAGGACATCGCGGTCACCCCCGTCGCCGGAAGAGCCGCAGGGCGCGCACCAGCCGGGCCACGGGCCGCGCGGACGGCGGCTTCGGGCCCGCACGATCCCGCCACCAGCGCGTCAACTCCCGCCGCGCGACCGGGTCTTCGGGCCGCCCCTGGGCCAGCAGGTACGCCGCGAAGTCCAGGGCGTCCTGGCGGTAGCCGCCGCTCATGGGCCGGTTCCGGGCATGGTCCGCGAAGGCGGCCCGGTAGTCAGTGCCGAGGATCTCCGGCAGTTCGGGCGCGACCTTGGCGACCACGTCGGCCCGCTTGGCGGCCAGCGCCCGGCTCTGCACCCGCAGCCGGGCGTGGTCGAAACCCTCGGGGGCGGGCGTCCCGGCGACCAGCGCGGACAGCAGCGCGGTCTGCGCCAGGGCCAGCCGCCGGCGGGCGGCTCGGGTGTCGGTGGGGCTGTCCACTCCGGCCTCCACTACGGACGCGATGTCCGGCGCCGCCTCAAGCCGCCCGGTCATGGCGGGCCTCCTTCAGCACGGTGCGTATCGCATCGAGTTCACCGGCCAGTTCCCCGCCTCCGGGGAAGTCGTCGTCCCGCTCCAGCAGCACCCCGGGCGGGGTGGTCCGGTCACACAGCGCGGCGAGTACGTCCAGGACGGGCCGGGTCACCGGATGGGCGTGGCTGTCGTGCCACACCCCGTCGCGCTCCACCCCGCCCGCGACATGGACGTAGGCGAGGGCGTCCAGCGGCAGCTCGTCGAGGGCGGTCTGCGGGTCCTCGCCCCGGTTGATGTGGTTCGTGTGGAGGTTGGCGACATCGATCAGCAGCCGCACCCCGGTCCGCTCGACGAGCTCGGTCAGGAACTGCCCCTCGGTCAGCTCCTCGCCCGGCCAGTTGATGAGCGCGGCGATGTTCTCCAGGGCCAGCGGCACCGGCAGGGCGTCCTGGGCGATCCGTACGTTCGCGCACAGCACGTCCAGCGCGTCCCGGGTCCGCGGTACCGGCAGCAGATGCCCGGCCTCCATACGGGGCGAGGCGGTGAGCGGACCGCCCGCCCGTACGAAGGCGATGTGCTCGGTGACCAGCGGTGCGCCGAGGGCTTCGGCGCGCTCGGCGAGCGCGGTCAGCCGGCCGGGGTCCGGACGGTCGGCGCCCCCGAGGCCGAGCGAGACCCCGTGCGGGATCACGGTCGTACCGCGCTGACGCAACTCCTCCAGGGCGTACGGCAGGTGGCCCGGGCAGATGTTCTCCGCGACCACCTCGACCCAGTCCACCCCGGGCAGCTCCGCGATCTCCGCGGCGATTTCCGGCCGCCAGCCGATTCCCGTACCCAGGCGCTCCATGGCTCCCCCTCTCGCTCCGTGGTGTCGTACTCATGCCGCGTGGAGCCCGGCCGAACCCTGCACCAGCCGAGTTCAGAGGTTGATTTGAGCTTCACCGGCGCAGCGGCGGTGCTGCGCGGTGCCGCGGCGGGCTCCACTCTGCTGCACCGCGCTGACCGGCGCGAGCCCGCCCCGACGGTGGCCTGATCGGACCGGGTGCCGGCCGGGTGGCGCCCCGGCCCGCTCGCTTCTCACCCGGTGCGCGGCAGCGCCCCACGGGTGGGACCGATGGGCGACTGCGCCAAGTAGCCGGCGAGAGTGCCGCGGGTGCGTCGAAGGGTGGCCATCTGCGCGTCCATGGGCGGGCACTGCCCGACGACCGGGTCCGTGCCTACCTGCGGACGGCGCTGCGGGCCGGCCCGGCCGACCTCTCGCTGATCGCCACGGTCTACTCCCCGGCAGGCGAGTTCACCGTGACCGGGCCTGATGTGGAGCCTGAGCTGCTGGTCCGTACGGCACCGCCGGCAACCGGCCCCGAGGGACCGCTGGCCCTGGCGGCGGTCGAGCACGAACGGGAACTCCCGGCGGTGAAACATATCGGCGAGGTGGCCAAGACGTATCGCCTCCGCCAGGCCGTCGAACAGGGATGTGACGATGCGGCCTTCGTCGACCGGCGGGGCCGGCTGAGCGAGGCCACTATTTGGAACCTGGCCTTCTCTTCCCTGCCGGTGTGAGGGGCGGGGCGGGGCGGGCGTGGTCCTCCCCGCGGGGAAACCGCGGGCGGGCACCGCACGCCCATGCCGCTTCCGTATCGCCTCGGGACGCGGTGACCACCTACGGCCGTCGTACGCGTGGGAGAGGTCAGAAGCGACCGTCCCCCTCGGCCGACAGGGCCCTCCGCAGCGCGGGGTGGTCGGCCACGACCGTGCAGGAACCCGGCGCGATCTCCGTGAACCCGGCGTCCCGCACCACGGGCAGACCGCTGCGGGTGAGCGCGTCCCACTCCGCGGGCTCGGCGGACCGCACCGACAGCGGGAACCCGGCCGCCCGCCAGGACGCCCGCTCCTCCTCGGACAGCTCCCACCACGCCAACTGCGCGCCGTGCCCGGCCTGCGCCATCTCCTTGCCCGCCGACATCTCCAGCTCGGGGTTGAACCACAGGACCGGGCCGTCGGAGGGCGCCCCGGGCGGCTGCGGATCATCCAGCTCGGTGCCCGAGACCTGGAGGCGCGCCAGGTCCTTCGGCCAGCCGTCCAGAGGCACCGGCGGGAAGACCCGTACCTCGGCCTCGTGGCCGGTGACCGTGATGCCCGGCAGCGCCGTCGCCCGCCGCCACTCGGCGCGGCGCGCCCGCCGCACCACCTTCCGGATCCGGGCGTCCTGCCAGTCCCGCACCGCCGCGGCCCACTCGCCGTCCCCGGCCGACCGCTCGTCCGACAGCAGCACCAGCACCGCCCGCGCCGCCGTCTCCAGCGCGTCCGTACGGGCCGGCGGGGCCTCCCGCTCGATCCGGACGACGAGCGGCAGCACGAACTGCGGCGCCGCGTCCCGGTCGGTCTCTGCGTGCGCGAAGGGGCTGGCGGCGCTGTTGTCGGACGGTTCGGCGGTCTCGGTGCTGGTCACCCGCCCAGTCTGCCAGCCGCCACCGACAGCGCCCCGGCCCGTATCCGGCTCTCCGGCCCTCGCCGGGCCACGGCGAGGGCCAACTCCGTCTGTCCGGCACGCGGTTGGGGCGCGTACGGTCCGGCGCTGGACGCGCCCCCGGGCAGGCACCCGGCGGCCGCTTTGGCTACCGTGGGGGGCCTGGAGCGGCGGGGCCGCCAGGAGGCAGCGGAGGTGCCGGGACGTATGAGGCTGGACGGGGTGGGGCGGCGGTACGGGGTGCGCGGCCCCTGGGTGCTGCGGGAGGTGGACCTCGACGTGCCCGCCCGCGCGCTGCTGCGCGTCGAGGGCACCAACGGCAGCGGGAAATCCACCCTGCTGCGACTGCTCGCCGGAATCGACCGGCCCAGCACCGGACGGATCACCGGCCGCCCGCGCACCGCCTATGTGCCCGAACGCTTCCCGGTCGCCCTCCCCTTCACCGCCGTCGGCTACCTCACCCACCTCGGCCGCATCCACGGTCTGCCCGGACCCGAAGCGACCCGCCGCGCCACCGAGTGGCTGGAACGCTTCGGGGCGGCCGGGCATGCGCGGACCCGGCTGGCCGAGCTGTCCAAGGGGACGAGCCAGAAGGTCGCGGTCGCCCAGGCGCTGCTCGCCGAGCCCGAGCTGCTGGTCCTGGACGAGGCCTGGACGGGTCTGGACGGCGGCGCGCGCGAGGTGCTCGACCGGGCGGTCGCCGAACGGGTCGCGGACGGCGGCACCGTCGTGTTCGTCGACCACGACCCGCAACGGCTGGCGGGCGCCGCCGACGCCCGCTACCGGGTCGTGGACGGACGGCTGCTGACCCACGAGGAGAGCGGCCCGACGGCGGGTATGACGGCCGCGGCCGGTCCCCGGGTGCTCATCGAGGCCGAGGGCGCAGCGGGGCGTCTGCCGGACGATGGAGCGCCGCGGCTGCCCGGCGGGCCGGAGATCGCGCCCGGACCGGACGGGACGACCCGGCTGACGGTGCCGGCCGCCCACTCCGACGCCCTGCTGCGCGCGCTGCTCACCGCCCGTCCGCCCTGGCACATCCGCTCGGTCACCGCCGTCCCGCCGCCGCACGCCGCCGCCCTGTCTGCCACCGACGATTCCCCCGCACCCCATGAGGCGCCCCTCCCGTGATCGCTCTCCTCCGCTACCAGACCGCCCTGCTCATCGGCTCGCACCGCTGGCTGCCGCCGGTCATCCTCTACGCCGCCTGGCTGGCCATCGGCGTCCAGAGCGGCGGGCCGATCCTCGACGCGTTCGGCTACGCCGCCGGCGGGCTGCTGCCGGCCGCCGTATGGCTGACCCGGGTCTGTGTCACCAACGAGCCGCCGGCCGCCCGCAATTGCGCCGCGGCGGCCGCCGGGCCCGGCCGGGTACACCTCGCCTGTGTACTGACCGCGGCCGTCACCGGGCTGCTGCTGGCACTGGTCGGCACGGCCGTGGTCGTGCTGCTGTCGGACCCGCGCTCCACCGACCTCCGGGTGGCCGTCCCGGTCCCGGCCGCGGCGTTCGCCGGGCTGCTCGCCGCGCTGGTGTGTCTGCTCATGGGCATCGCCATCGGCGCGCTGAGCAACTGGCCGGTGCTGCGCAGCACCGGCTGGAGCATCCCGACGGGTCTGCTCGCCGCCCTGCTGCTGTTGGTGCTGGCCGCCTCGCCCGCCAACGCCGCCGTATCGGGCCTGGTCACCGGCTCCGTCCACGGAACGATCAACACCCCGTGGCTGCCCCTCGCCGCCACCGGCCTCCTCGCGGCCGCCGCCACGGCAGTCGCGTGCGCCATCAGCTCACGGCGGGGGTGACGGGGGAAGCCCGCACGGAAGGGGAGCTGACGGGGAAAGCCCGCGCGGAAGGGGCTCCCGAGCTCTCCCCCGCCCCCTCCCCCTCTCCCCCTTCGGGGGAGGGGGCGGGGGGTGGGTTCGGGGGTGGGGGGAGCGGCCCCCGCCGCAACGTCAGCGGAGTCCGGGCGACGGCGCAGCGTCAGAGGTACCAGGACCCCGGCACAGCGTCACGGGTACCAGGACCCCGGCACAACGTCAGTGATGCGGGGCCCAGTCACCGCGTCAGCGCCACCAGCCCCCCCCGCCTCACCTCAGCCATGCCAGAGGCCCCTCACCGCCCCTCAGTGATGCCAAGGCCCCGTAACCGCGAACGTCGTCCCCGGTGTGTAGCAGTTGACGTACATCGTGCGGTGGCCGGGTGAGAACGTCACGCCGGCGAACTCGCCCCACTCCGGTTTCTGCGGGGTGCCGATGTTCTGCCGGCCGCGGGCCATCGGGTAGACCTCGCCGCGCCGGGTGAGGCCGAAGACGTGCTGGGCGCCCTCGCCGTCCTCGCAGACCATCAGGCCGCCGCTGGGTGCGAGGCAGATGTTGTCGGGGGATTCGCCGGGCAGTTGGAGGTCGGTGTCCGGGCCGAAGACGACGACCTGGGTCAGCTGCCGCTTCTTCGGGTCGTACTTCCAGACCTGTCCGTAGTGGTCGGCCGCCGAGCCGTCCGCGCGGTGGGCGAAGCTGGAGATGAAGTAGACGCAGGAGCCGCCCCAGTAGCAGCCCTCCAGCTTCTGGGCGTGGGTGATGCCCTGGGGGCCGAAGTCCTGGAAGCGGATGGGGGTCTGACGGGCCAGCGGGTCGGGCACATCGACCCAGGTGACGTGGTCGAAGGTGGTGCCGGGCCGCTGGATGGTGGAGAGGTCGGGCACCCCGGGGACGCGCAGCGCCTGGAGGCGGCCGCCGGCCCGGAGTGAACCGCGGCCGCCCCTCGGCTTCTCGGGCAGAAAGCGGTAGAAGAGGCCGAACGGCTTCTCGAAGGCGTCCTCGGTCTCGTAGACGATGCCGGTGCCGGGGTCCACGGCGATCGCCTCGTGCTGGAAGCGGCCCATCGCGGTCAGCGGGACGGCTCCGGTGCGCCGCGGGTCGTAGGGGTCGACCTCGAAGATGAAGCCGTGGTCCTTGGTGTAGTTCTCCTCACCGGCCCGGAGTTCGGTCTCCTCGCAGGTCAGCCAGGTGTTCCAGGGGGTGGGGCCGCCCGCGCAGTTGGTGGAGGTGCCGGCGATGGCGACCCGCTCGGAGAGCACCTTGTTGTCCCGGTCGAGTGCGAGGGCCGTACAGCCGCCCTCGCCACCGGGGTCGTACGTCAGATCGCGGATCCGGGGGACGGCCTGCCGGGAGTTCGTACGGTTCTCGTGGTTGCGGACCAGGTGGGTGCCGCCGCTGCGGCCGGGGAAGGCCGACATCCCGTCACAGTTGCTGGGGACCTTGCCCTCTCCCGAGTGCAGTGGGTCGCCCTCCCGGGACAGGACCCGGTAGCGGAAGCCCCGGGGGAGGTCGAGCAGACCGTCCGGGTCCGGCACCAGCGGGCCGTAGCCGCGCTGTCCCATGCTCTGGGCGGTCGCGGTTCCCGTGAAGAGCTCCGTGAGGCTTCCGGAGAAGGCGATTCCCGCTCCCAGCGCACCGGTGCGTGCCAGGATCTGACGTCGTGTCGCGGACATGGGCAACTCCCTGTTGGCGGACAGGTGGCGTGACCCGCTCGTGTGTACCACGCGGCCGGGCCGCCGGGAACCAGCCCGGCGGGCACCAACCGGGTGTGGCCGCCGTTCCGCCTACCGCGCGTCGGTCACCAGGGGGCCCGCGTCGCGCGCCAGCGCCGTCAGCCGGGAGATCGCCCGGAAGTACTTCTTGCGGTAGCCGCCGCGCAGCATCTCGTCGCTGAACAGCTCGCCGAAGGCCTTGCCGGAGGTCACCACCGGCACCTCACGGTCGTAGAGCCGGTCCGCGAGGACGACCAGCCGCAGTGCCGTGGACTGGTCGGGCACCGCCTGGACGTCGGTGAGGCAGACCGCCTCGATCCCGTCGCACATGGCGCCGTAGCGGCTGGGGTGCACCTTGGACAGATGGTCCAGCAGGGCGGGGAAGTCGTCGAGCGAGGCGCCGGGGGTGCGGTAGGCGGTGCGCGTGACGGTCTCGTCGTCGTACGGGGCGGGCGCCTCGGGCAGACCGCGGTGACGGTAGTCCTCGCCGTCGATGCGCAGCGGTCGGAACTGGGCGCTCAGCCCCTGGATCTCGCGCAGGAAGTCGGCGGCGGCGAACCGGCCCTCGCCGAGCTTGCCGGGGAGGGTGTTGGAGGTGGCGGCCAGCGCCACCCCGGCGTCCACCAGCTTGCCGAGCAGGGTGGAGACCAGGACCGTGTCACCGGGGTCGTCGAGTTCGAACTCGTCGATGCACAGCAGCTTGTGCTCGCCGAGCGTCTTGACGGTCTGCTGGAAGCCGAGCGCGCCGACGAGGTTGGTCAGCTCGACGAAGGTGCCGAAGGCCTTGCGCTCGGCCGGGGCGGGGGTGGCGTGCCACAGGGAGGCGAGCAGGTGGGTCTTGCCGACGCCGTAGCCGCCGTCCAGATAGACCCCGCGCGGGCCCTGGGGGGCGGCCGGCTTCCTGGCGAACCAGCGCCGCTTGCCCGCACCCGCCCGCCCGGCGTCGATACCGTCCGCGAAGTCGCTCAGGACCTGTACGGCCTCGGACTGGCTGGGCTGCTTCGTGTCCGGGATGTAGGTGTCGAAGCGGGCGCCCTGGAAGCGCGGCGGCGGCACCATCTCGGCGACCAGGCGGTCGGCCGGGACGTGCGGGGCGCGGGCGGTGAGGGCGGCGGGCACCGCGTCGTCACCGCCGGCCGGCGGTCCGGCGGTCGGGTCGGTCTGCGGGGCGGAGGGCTGGGAAGGCGACACAGCCGTCCAGCCTATCGCGTGCGCGGTACCCGCCGGTCCGGTGAGCGAGGCATGTCACACTGCCGCCATGCGACGCCTGTTCCCGCTCCCCGCCCCTCCCGCATCGGCCTCTGACCTCGACGGCAGTGGGGCGGCGACGACCGACCTCACCGACCGCGAGTGGACGCTGGACGAGCTGGCCGAGGCCTATGCGTACCCGGCGGCGGACGACCCGGCGCGCTCCGGGCGCACCGGCTGGCTGCGGGCGAACATGGTGTCCTCCCTGGACGGCGCGGCCCATCACGACGGCCGCTCGCAGCCGCTGTCCGGCGCGGCCGACATGCGGATCTTCGGGGTGCTGCGGGGGCTCGCGGACGCCGTGGTGGTGGGGGCGGAGACGGTGCGGCAGGAGGGCTACCGGCCGGGCCGCGCCCGGGAGGCGTTCGCCGCCCGCCGGGCCGCCGCGGGCCAGGGCCCGGCCCCGGCCATCGCCGTGGTGACCGCCGGTCTCGGGCTGGACTTCACCCTGCCCCTGTTCACCGAGCCGCTGGTGCCCACCGTGGTGCTGACCGGTGCGGCGGCGCCGGCGGACCGGGTGGCCGAGGCCCGTGCGGCGGGCGCCGAGGTGCTGTTCGCGGGGGAGGGGCTGGGGGTCGATCCGGCCCGGGTGGCCGGGGTGCTGGCCGGGCGGGGGCATCACCGGCTGCTGACGGAGGGCGGGCCGCGGCTGCTGGGGCAGCTGGTGGCGGCGGACGCACTGGACGAGATGTGTCTGTCGCTGGCGCCGGTGGTCGCCCTGGGTGACGCGGCGAGGATCATGAACGGTCCGGCCGTCGCGGTGCCGGAGCGGTTCGCCCTGGCATCGGTGTTGGAAGAGGCCGGGTTCCTGTTCACTCGCTACCGTCGGTCCTGACAATCAGCGGAACAGCCTGTTCCGCTTAGCTTCCGTTGGGCACACTGAAAGCCAACAGGTCCCGCGTGGCGACGGGGCAGGATGGTGTCTGTCGGGCTCCGTGCCATGCGGCGCCCCGAAGAGAAGAAGGGCGTCCGTCGTGTTCACGAGCGTATTGATGATCGAGAAGCCTCTGACGCCCGCCGACGTGGAGTTTGTGACCACCCTGCACGGCGATGACCGGATCTCGTTCGTCGTGCTCATGCAGCCGCGGGGCAAGCAGGACGTGCTGCTGCGGGCCATCGACGACGTCGCGCTCGGCGAGTTCGACGACGCCGTACGGGAGGCCGAGGAACCGGGCGGCAACCAGGCCGAGGCCCCCGCCGAGCTGGCCCTGGCGCACACCCTCCAGTCGCTGCGCGCCGCCGGTTCGGAGGCCGTCGGGCAGGTGGTCGAGGACAAACCGCTGGATCTGCTGCGGTCCATCGTCGACGAGACCGGCGCGGACGAGGTGATCGTGCTGACCACCCCGCACTTCGTCGAGGAGTTCTTCCACCGCGACTGGGCCTCCCGGGCCCGCCACAAGGTCGGCGTCCCGGTGCTCAAGCTCTTCTCGCACGCGGCGGACGACCAGCCTCAGGACACCGCGGGCGGCTGAGGACGGCGCGGAGCCGGGCCTCCTGGAGGTCCGGCTCCTGTACGCCGGGGGCCGGCCCGCTCGGCGGGAGATCAGCGGCGGCCGCCGTGGTGCGGGCGGAGCCGGCCGTCCCGCACCTCGGCGACCTCGTCCGCCGCGTCCAGATGCGCGGGGTCGTGGGTGACCAGCACCGTTGCCGTGGCGCGCTCCTTGGTGAGGGTGCGCAGCAGCGCGAGCACCGCGGCGCCCCGCTCGTGGTCCAGGGCGCTGGTCGGCTCGTCCACCAGCAGCACCGCGGGCTCGTTCATCAGCGCCCGGGCGATATTGACCCGCTGCCGCTGACCGCCCGACAGCTGATGCGGCCGCCGGTCCGCCAGCTCCGCCAGGCCGACCGCCGCCAGTAGTTCCCGCGCCCGGGAGCGCGCCGCACGGGGCGGGCGGCCGTCCAGATGGGCCATCACCTGGAGCTGCTCGGCGGCCGTCAGTGAGGGCAGCAGGTTCGGCTGCTGGAAGACCGTGCCGATGGTGGTGCGGCGCAGCGCCGTCAGCTCCGCGCGGCCCCGTCCCGCCGTGTCGGTGCCGTCGATCACCACCCGTCCGCGGTCCGGGCGGATCAGTGTCGCGGCGACCGCGAGCAGGCTGGACTTCCCGGATCCGGACGGCCCGATCACCGCCGTCAGACCGCCGGCGGGCACGGTCAGCGAGACCCGGTCCAGCGCGGTCAGCCGGGCGTCGCCGTCGGGGTAGGTGAGGGTGACATCGGTCAGTTCGAGGCTCATCGGGCACTTCCCAGGGCGGTCAGCGGGTCGACGGAGGTGACGCGGCGGATGGCGAGCGCGGCACCGGCGGCGCCCAGCGCGATCATGATCAGGGCCGGGACCAGCACCGTCGGCGGATCGAGCACGAACGGCACGGTGCCGCCCAGCGCCGCGCCCACCGCCGCCGCCAGGCCGGTGCCCAGCGCGGTCCCGGCCACCAGCAGGACGACGGCCTGGCCGAGCGCGTCCCGCAGCAGCGCGCCGGTCGAGGCGCCCAGCGCCTTCAGCACCGCGACATCGCCGCTGCGCTGGATCGTCCACACGGTGAAGAACGCGCCGATGACCAGCGCGGAGATGGCGAACAGAAAGCCGCGCATCAGCTGGAGCGAACCGTTCTCGGCGGTGAAGGAGCCGATGGCCCGTACGGCGTCGTCGGTGGTGACGGTCTTCGTGCCGAGCTGCTGGTCGGCGGCGGCCAGACCGGCCGACCCGGTGGTGGAGAGGGCGAGCACCGTCGCCCCGGCGGGGCCGTCGCCAGGGCCCTTGCCGTGCGCGGCCGGACCGGAGCCGCCCGCGAGCCGTTGCCAGTCGCCCAGCGACGTCCACACCACCGGGGTGTGGCTGTACATCGCCGCGCCCGACACCGCCGCGACCTCGAAGGTCCGCCCGCCCAGCGTCAGCCGCCCGCCGGCCCGCAGCCCGAGCGACGCGGCGGCCTTGCCCGACAGCACCACCGCCCCGTCGGCGACCCGCTCCGGCGCCGGCCGGGACCCCGGCCGCACCCCGAACGCCGACACCGCGGCGGTCCGGCCGCCCGCCTCGGCCCGGGTCGTCGTGATGCCCAGCGGCTCGGCGTGCCGTACGCCCGGGACCCGCGCCCAGGCCCGCACGCTCCGCTCCGGCAGCCGCGAATCGGTGAACGCGAGCTCGCTGCCGTCGGCGGGTGCCGAGAACACCAGATGGTCGGCGGGCAGTCCGGTGACCGCCGAGGTGTTCTCCCGGCCCAGGCCCGCCGTCAGGCCCGACAGCAGGCCCACCAGCACCGTGATCAGCACGATGACGGTGCCCATCAGGGCGAACCGCCCCTGGGCGTATCTCAGGTCTCTCCAGGCGACGAACACGGGCTGCCCTCTTCGGGTCGGGGGCCGCCGGACCCGACTGCCCGGCGGCTGGTCCCCACCGTCGCCTCCCGGACGGGGCCGCGGCATCGCGCCGGGGAGGGGTCCGCCGGCGTCGAAAGGTGCGTCCCGCGGTCAATCCTTTGGTTGATGCCGCCGGGTGAACGGGGCCCTTAGCCTGAAGGGGCCGTGACCGAAGAAGCCGTGACCGCTCACTCCCTCACCCCCGTCCTGCGGGCCCTGCGCAGCTGCCTGCATCTGATGGTGGCCGCGCTCCTCGCGCTCGCCGCCGTACGGGCGGTGGCCGACCGCACCCCGGACGCGCCCGCCGTGCTCGCCGCCGCGGCGGCGCTGTGCGCGCTCTACGTGACCGGCCCCCGGCTGCCCCGGCTGCGCACCTCCACCGGCGCCGCCGCCCTCTGGCTCGCCGCCCTGGGCCTGGTCTGGCTGGTCCTGCTGGCCCTCACCCCGGACGGCGTCTGGGTGGCCTTCCCGCTGTTCTTCGTCCAGCTGCATCTGCTGCCGCCGCGCTGGGCCCTGCCCGCCGTCGCGGCCACCACCCTCGCCGCCATCGCCGGATTCGGCCGGCACACCCACACCCTCAGCGTCGGTACGGTGCTCGGCCCGGCCCTGGGTGCCGCCGTCGCGGTCGCCGTCGTCCTCGGGTACGAGGCGCTCTACCGGGAGAGCGAACAGCGCCGCCGCCTCATCGAGGAGCTCACCGCGACCCGCGGCGAACTGGCCGACGCCGAACACGCCGCCGGTGTGCTCGCCGAACGCGAACGGCTGGCCCGCGAGATCCACGACACCCTCGCGCAGGGCCTGTCCAGCATCCAGCTGCTGCTGCGGGCCGCCGAGCGCGCCCTGCCGGAGCGGCCCGGCAGCGCCCTCGGCCACGTCCGGCAGGCCCGTACCGCCGCCGTCGACAACCTCGCCGAGGCACGCCGCTTCGTACGCGCGCTCAGCCCGCCCGACCTGGAGGCCGGGTCGCTGCCCGCCGCCCTGGAACGGGTCTGCGCCACCACGGCCCGCACCTCCGGCCTCGCCGTGCACTGCCAGGTCTCCGGCGTGCCCACCGTGCTGCCCACCCCGCACGAGGTGGCGCTGCTGCGCATCGCCCAGTCCGCGCTCGCCAACACCGTCCGGCATGCCGCCGCGGGCCGCGTCGAGCTGACCCTCAGCTACATGGACACCGAGGTCGCGCTGGACATCGTCGACGACGGCACCGGCTTCGTCCCCGCCGAGGTGCCCGTCCCCGGCTCCGCCGCGGTCCCCGGCACCGGCTTCGGGCTCGCCGCGATGCGCGCCCGGGCCCGCGCCCTCCAGGGCACCCTCGTCGTCGAGTCCGCCCCGGGGGAGGGCACCGCGGTCGCCGTCACCCTGCCCTGCCCCGCGCCTGCGCCTGCGTCCGAAGCCGCGCCCGCGCCCGACGCCGCACCGGAGGCCGCCTCGTGACCGCGCCGGACTCCCCGGAGCCCCCGGCCTCGCCCGCACGTCCCCCGCGCATCCGGCTGCTGCTCGCCGACGACCACCCCGTGGTCCGCGCCGGACTGCGCGCCGTCCTGGAGACCGAGGACGACTTCGAGATCGTCGCCGACGTACCGACCGCCGAGCAGGCCGTCGGCCTCGCCGCCCGGCTCGATGTCGACGTGGTCCTCATGGACCTCCAGTTCGGCGGCCGGATGCTCGGCTCACAGGCCACCGCCGCGATCGCCGCCGCCCCCGGCGCCCCGCGCGTCCTCGTCCTGACCACCTTCGACACCGACGCCGACATCCTCGCCGCCATCGAGGCCGGCGCCACCGGCTACCTCCTCAAGGACGCCCCGCCGGAGGAGCTGGCCGCCGCGGTACGCACCGCCGCCGCCGGGAAGTCGGCCCTCGCCCCCACCGTCGCGCTGCGCCTCATGGACCGGATGCGCGCCCCCGCCACCGCGCTCTCCCGCCGCGAGACCGAGGTCCTCCAGCTCGTCGCCGACGGGCTGTCGAACGCGGCGATCAGTAAACAGCTCTTCCTCAGCCAGGCGACCGTCAAGTCCCACCTCGTCCACATTTACTCCAAGCTGGGCGTGGACTCCCGTACGTCCGCGGTCGCCGCCGCCACCGCACAGGGCCTGATCCGCCGCTGACCTCCGGCCCGGCACCGGAGCGCGCACCCGGCCGGGGTCCGCGGACCGGTTCTGTCGGTGCCGGGTGCGAGAATCATCGACAGCACGACCGAACGGCAGCACACCGCTCGCGATGATCGACGATCAGGGAGACGCACCATGGCACCCGCCATCCCAGCCTCGATGGACCGGCCGCACTTCATCGGCATCGGCGGAGCCGGTATGTCGGGCATCGCCAAGATCCTTGCGCAGCGCGGCGCCCAGGTGGCGGGCAGCGACGCCAAGGATTCCGCGACCGCCCAGGCCCTGCGCGCCCTCGGCGCCACGGTCCACATCGGCCACGCCGCCGGGCATCTCGCCGAGGACGCCACCAGCGTCGTCGTCTCCTCCGCGATCCGCCCCGACAACCCCGAGCTGGCCGCCGCCCATGAGCGCGGCATCCCCGTCGTGCACCGCTCCGACGCCCTCGCCTCCCTCATGGACGGCCTGCGCCCCATCGCCGTGGCGGGCACCCACGGCAAGACGACGACGACCTCCATGCTCGCCGTCTCCCTCGGCGCCCTCGGCCTCAAGCCGTCCTACGCCATCGGCGGCGACCTCGACGCCCCGGGGTCCAACGCCGAGCACGGCACCGGCGAGATCTTCGTCGCCGAGGCCGACGAGAGCGACCGCAGCTTCCACAAGTACGCGCCCGAGGTCGCGATCATCCTCAATGTGGAGCTGGACCACCACGCCAACTACGCCTCGATGGACGAGATCTACGAGTCCTTCGAGACCTTCGTCGGCCGCATCCGCCCCGGCGGCACCCTGGTCATCGCCGCCGACCAGCCCGGCGCCCGCGAGCTGACCGAGCGGATCTCCGGCCGCTACGACATCGAGGTCGTCACCTACGGCGAGTCCGAGGACGCCGACGTCCGCATCCTCAAGGTCAACCCCCGCGGCCTGACCAGCGATGTCACCGTCACCCTGACCAGCGGCAAGATCCTCACCTTCACGGTCTCCGTCCCCGGCCGGCACTACGCCCACAACGCCGTCGCCGCGCTGGCCGCCGGTGTCGCCCTGGGCCTCGCACCGCACAACCTCGCCTCCGCGCTCGGCAAGTACACCGGCGTCAAGCGCCGCCTCCAGCTCAAGGGCGAGGCGGCCGGCGTCCAGGTCATCGACTCCTACGCGCACCACCCCACGGAGATGACCGCCGACCTGGAGGCGATCCGCGGCGCCGCCGAGGGCGCCCGGGTGCTGGTCGTCTTCCAGCCGCATCTCTTCTCCCGCACCCAGGAGCTGGGCACGGAGATGGGCCAGGCGCTCGCCCTCGCCGACGCCTCCGTCGTGCTGGACATCTACCCGGCGCGGGAGGACCCGATCCCGGGCATCACCAGCGCCCTGATCATCGACGCCGCGCGCACCGCGGGCGCCGATGTCACCCCCGAGCACGACCAGGCCGCCGTCCCGGAGGTCATCGCCGGAATGGCGAAGCCCGGTGACCTTGTTCTCACCATGGGCGCGGGCGATGTGACCGACCTCGGCCCCGCCATCCTGTCCCGCCTGGGCAGCTGAGCTGAGGAGGACCCTGATGCCGTACGAGATCGACAAGCCCGACGAGCAGTGGCGCGCCGAGCTGAGCCCCGCGGAGTACCAGGTGCTCCGTAAGGCCGGCACCGAGCCCGCCTTCGTCGGCGAATACACCGACACCAAGACCGAGGGCGTCTACTCCTGCCGCGCCTGCGGTGCCGAGCTCTTCCGCTCCGACACCAAGTTCGAGAGCCACTGCGGCTGGCCGTCCTTCTACGACGCCCGCGACTCCGACGCCGTGGAGCTCATCGCCGACAACTCCCACGGCATGGTGCGGACCGAGGTGCGGTGCGCCCGCTGCGGCTCGCACCTCGGGCACGTCTTCGAGGGCGAGGGCTACCCCACCCCCACCGACCAGCGGTACTGCATCAACTCGATCTCGCTCCGCCTGACGGCTGACGAGGACTGACGCGCCACCGGCTGTTGTCGGGACTGGCGGATGCCCGCACAGGGAACCAGGGAGCCTTGTGCGGGCATCGGTTTGCCTTGGGGCGGTTGTGTCACGGGGTGATCGCAGGCACCCCGTGAGGCCGCCCGCGCGCCTTCCACCTCGTACGACGCCCCTAGGATGAACGGCGTCCGGTCAACACGACTTGACGGTGCCGGACGGACAGGACAACGGGGAGACAATGACCAGCCCGACCCAGGCCCCAGAACAGCCCAGGACCCATGAGCCCCACCCCTACATCGGGGGCCGCGATGCCGCGCTGCGCGCGCTCACCGCGTGGCGGACGGAGCGGCCGGGCGCGCCTCGGGTCGTCATCCTGACCGGAAGTCCGGGCACCGGGTGTTCGCGGCTGCTCACGGGGTTCCTGATGCTCTGCGACCCGGAGTACCGCAAGGGGCTCGACCTGGACGCGCTCGATCCGGCGACCGTACCTCCGGACCTGCCCGCACCCGCGGTGCCGGGCGTCGCCGGGCTGACGGCAGCGCAGACCCTGTGGCTGCTCGCCGATCACTACGGGCTGTCCGCGACCCGTACCGCCGACATCTTCCCAGAACTCGGTCAACTCCCGTTGTCCGGGCGGCCGGTGACGATCGTGGTGGCGGATGTGGACCGGGCCGGTCCGGTACGGGGGACGGGTGAGCCCGCGCGCGTGGTGCGGGACGCGCTGAAGCCCCTCGCCGCCGTCGAGTCCCTACGCCTTCTCGCCGACGTGCCCCGGGAGTTCGCCGTCGAGCTCGCCGAGGGCCTGCCGCCCGGCGTGGCCCAGATCATCGACCTCGACGCACCCGAGTGGGCCGACCCCGAAGGGCTTGTGCTGCAGGCCGAGGCGCTGCTCAATCCCCAATTCGGCGCCCCGGAGCTGCCGTTCACGACCGAACCCGACGCTCGGCGCGCGCTCGCCGAGATGATCGCCCGGAGCGCGGGAGACGGCGCGGGCAGCCGCCTGACCGTGCATCTCGCCGTGCAGTCGATCCTGATGCACCCGGAGGGGTTCGACCCGGCGGACGCGAGCCAACTGCCCGACAGCGTCGGCGAAGTGCTCGATCTGCACGCCCAGCGACTTGGCGTCCACCCCCGCACCCTGCGGCAGATCCTCGCGCCCCTCGCCCTTGCCGAGGGCGACGGCCTGCCCGTGCACCTGCTGACCCCGCTCGCCTCCGCCGTCGCCGGACGGGACATCAGCGAGGACATGGCGCAGGGCATGCTGCTCGTCGCCCCCTTCATCCGCCCCGTCGAGAGGGCCGGCGAAGGCATCCCCGAGGACGAACGGACGCTCCTCGGATTGCCGCACCCGGGCATCGGCGAGGCCGTTCGGGCCGGCATTCCGGATATTCCGGGTGCTCAGACGCGGATCGCCATGGAGTTGCTGGAGGCCGTACCCGATCAGGACTGGGGGAAGGCAGGGGCGTATGTGCGCGATGACATCGCGGGACACACCCTGGAGGCCGGTTTGCTCCCCCGGCTCCTCACCGACCCCGGCCTGTTCGCCCACGCCGATCCGGTGCGGTTGCGCGCCGCGGTGGAGGCCGTACCCCCGGAGCAGTTGGGCGCACCGGCGCGCACCTATCTGCGTACGGCCCCGCTGCTCACCCGCACCCAGGCACCCGCCCTCCTTCGAGCGGCGCTCCTGGAGACCGCGTTCGTCGAAGACGGACTGCCGGAGTACGCGGCGGTGTTGCGCCGCCTGGTGCCCGAGCTTCCCTGGCACACCCTGTGGAGCGCACCGGTCGCCGGGGTCGACGCCGTGACCGTCGGCACCCTGCCCCCGTCCACGGCCGCGTCGGACGGCGCCGCGGAGACGGCCCCGCTCGCGGTCGCCGTGTGCACAGTGCCTCAAGGCACCCCGGGTTCAAGCCCGTTGCAGGCCGACGATCCCAAGGCCCCGGCCCTGCTGGTGCAGGACCTCGCCACCGGCTCCGTCATCGATGCCGACCCGACCCGGGTCCTGCGCCCCTCGGATGACGAGCGCGCCACGGGGCCGCTCGGGTTCAGCCGCGGCGCCGACTATGTACGCGTCTGGCATCGCGGCGAGCAGAAGGGCGACGAGAAGATCGTCACGGCCCTGATCTCCGCCACGCCCTTCACGGGAACCGACCTTTCCCCCGATGGCATCCTCGTCGTGGCCACGGAGAGCGGTGTGAAGGCGCTGCGGATCCGCCCGGCGCAGCCCTACGCCACGACCGCCCGGCGCTCCGTACCCGACCCCCGGGCAGCCGAGCCCGAGCCCGAGCCCGCACAGGCCCCCGAGCCCCAGCCGGCAGCCGCACAGGCTCCACAAGCCCCCGGGCCCGATGCCCACCCGACCGCCTGACACCCACCCACCGCAGACCGTTAGCCTCAAAGCCTCAAAGGCCCGAAGCCTTTCGAAGGCGCCCGCATCAGACCGCCTGCACCCAGGCCCACTCGGACGAGGGCCGCAGAGCGTGCCGGGCACCGACCCCGGCCGCACCGGCCCCGTCCGTCCGAAGACTCAAAGGGAGTTCCCGTGATCAGCCAGGAGCAGGCGCTCGCGACCGCCGAGGGGTGGCTCAACCCCGAGGGACAGGAGCGCCGTGAGGTGCGGATGCAGGAGTTCGATCTGGGCTGGGTGGTGTGGGCCGCGGCCCCGCCGATCGAGCGTGACCCGGTCACGGGCAAGCGCCGGCCGCCGGCCACGATCGGCCACTCCTGCGGTGTGGTCGACCGCCGCACCGGCGAACTGAGCACCTGGCCCTCCGTGCCGGTCGAGGAGGTCGTGCGGAGGTATCAGCAAGAGCACGGTGACGGTCAGGAGGCCGCGTCGTCCGAGCAGCCGCCGGTCACCGGCCCCGGCAACACCACGGTCCTCACCTATGTCGACCCGAGCACCGGCGAGGAGACGAGCCTCGTCAAGAACTCCGCCCCCGGAGAGCCGCACTCCGAGTACCAGGCCCTGGTGGAGGTCGAAGACCTCGGCGTCCCCGCGCAGAACGTGGTCGCCATCCACACCGACCTCAGCTCCAGCCTGCTCCCCGGCGGGTACCCGGGCCTGCTGCTCGGCCGTCGCTTCCCCAACGCCCGGTTCTCCTGCACGCATGAGTACGGCCCGCGGGGCGAGGAGCGCGCCCAGGCGATCACCGGGCTGATCCAGCACGTCGAGAAGGTGCACCAGATCGCGGGACAGCAGCCGCCGCCCCGGCCGCACCGGGCGCCGGTGCCGACCGACGTCGAGCCGGCCGAGCAGCTCAGCGATGCTGCCCTGGGCCGCGAGCTGACGGAGGCCTTCGGCGCCGACGACGTACATCGCTACGACGCCGACGACGTGGCGGGCACCCCGCTCCCCGAGGCAGCCAAGGCCACGCTGACATGGGCCGGGCTTCCGACCGTCGTCCCGTTCTTCTTCACGGCTGACAGCCCGGAGGCGGAGCTTCCGGCCGGCCTGTTCGGCAATGCCGCCGCGCACCTGCGCGAGGTCGGCTCCCAGGCGAGCGCCGACACCCTCGCGTTCCTGGAGGGTCACGTCAGGATCGGCACCGACGGGATCGCTCTGATCACCGTCCAGTGCACGGGGTCCGATCTGGAGGGTGAGCCGGTCGGCCAGCTCTGGGCCGTCACTCCGGAAACCGGCGCGGGCCGCCGTGTCAACGCCTCGGTGTCCGCGTTCGCCCGCTCCCTCGCGCTCCTGGACACCACACGCGAAGAGATGATCGCGCTCGACCCGGTCATGGCGGGCAGCGCCGTCGCCGGCTTCCAGGAGCAGCTCGTCGCCATCGACGCATCGGCCCTGGACGACCCGAGGAACTGGTGGTCGGTGATCGTCGAGCAGATGTGGCACGGGTTGTTCTGACCGACCCCCATCGCCTTGGCGGCGTGGCGCGTTGCCGACAATGCGCCACGCCTCTTCGCGTAGATACGCATGCGAGGTCTTTGGAGGACGAGAAGTGAGTAGTCGCGACACCATTGCTCTCTGGCACGGGATTCAGCGAAATACCGGGAGCGCCAGCTTCTCAGTGAACGATATCTACCGGGATGGCGACGCATCGGTCAGGGTTCGGCTCGTGACCGGCGCCACCGAGGAGCAGTGTCACATCCTCCGCATGGGTGAGACCTTCCCCGTGGGCGGCGAGACGTGGCGGCTCGCAGAGTTGACGGGTTGGCCGAGCGAGGACGACTGGACCGTGGTGCTGCGCCGCGTCGCGGCTGCCCCGGCCTGAGAGTACGTAACGGACGCGCCTGACCGGACGGCGAGGACGGCCGAGACAGCCAAGACGGGGGAGGAGTACCGGAACATGGGCCGGCGCCACGAAGTGGACGGTTACACCGCCGAGTTGGACGACGGCTTCCAGGTCGTCCACCGCAATCCACGCGGCAAGAAGCTTCAGCAGGTACCCGATTGGCTCGCGGACAGCGAAGGCGTACGCCGGCTGTACCGCCTGCGGCGGGCGCTGACCGGGCACCGCAGGCATGCGCGTGTGCAGGCAGAAGCCTGGGCCACCGCAGGCACGCGCGTGCCCATGGCCCTCGCCGAGTCCGACCCCGTATGGCGCGAGGCACTCGACGACGCCGGCGTAGAGCCGGTGGCAGACCCGCCGTCCGCACCGGATGCCGACGAGGCGGCGCTGATCGCGCGGACGTACGTCCACCCCGACGACCACACCATGACGCTCCTCCTGAGGGCCCCCTTCGCCCGCCACTGGGACGCGTTTGTGGCATCGCAGGAGGACTGGGCGCTCACGGACACCTTCGCCACCGGCATCCGGGTTCCCGGGGACACCGAACCCACGTTTCCCGAGCGGCTGATGGCGGCGCACCCCGGCCGGGAGCAGGAGGCCCTGGAGGCGGTCTACGCCTTCGGCTGGAGCCTCTGGGGCAGCCCGTCTCTCTACAAGTCCCTCTTGGACGGCGACCTGGCGCACCTGGCCGCGACGGCACCCAGGTTCCTCCCCGCCGTCCTCGACGAACTCGCCGACATGTGCCTGAAGGCGGGCGGAAAGCACCAGGAGCACGCCACCGGGTACTTCACGCGCGCCAGGAACGCCGAACGTGAGCAGCACACCAAGCTGGACGAGCGATGGCTGGACGCGCGATACGCCACCTTCGCGGACCACGGAGCGCTGGCGACCGGGGCGGTACGCGCGCGTGCCAAGGAGCTGGCTCCCCGGGGCGCGGTGGTCTCGCCGGACCAGCTCCGGCACTTCCGCGACGTACTGGTGCGACGCGTACACACGCCCCACGACCTGTATCCGGGCATGGCCGCGGATCTGCGCAAGGTGGCCCGGGCGGCGGGAGCGAATCCCGAGTCCGAAGTGGCCGCACTGCTCGCGGCCATCGTGCCGAGGACCGGGCTGTGCGCGGGAGACACGGACAAGTTCTGGGCCGACGCCCTGAAGGGGAAGGCCCTGGAGCTGCTGGTCGAGCGACGCCCGGAGACGGTGCACGACGTACTGTGGCTGATCCCCGACGACGCGAACAGTCCGGAGGACTGGCTGTCGCTGCTCCGACGAAGCGGCGCCCTGGCCCTGTTGACGGGTGAGCGCCCGGGGCTCCCCGCCGGTGAGGCCGCCCGTCTGCTGCACGACTGCCTCGCGAGCGAACCGACGTCGCGGGTGCGCAGTGACGAGCTGTACGACCTGGCGGTGCGCCTCGCCCCACGCCTGGCGGCCGACGCCGTTCCGGTGCGCCTGCCGTATCCCGCGCCCGGCCGCAGGCGGGCCCCCATCCCGCTCGACCTGGCGGACGAACTCCTCGAACACGGCGTTCCGTTGGCCGACCCGCCGCGGAAACTGGGCAGCCCGGGTGCCGCCCACATGGTCGTGCACCGGCGCCCCCACCTGAGCCGGCTGCTCGCCGACCCCCGCTTCGCCCGCGAGCTGCGCAGCGCGCTTAACGCCGAACTCGAGCTGGAAGGGTTGCCGGAGGCGGGGGTGTCCTACCACCGTCACTATCGCCCGCACCGCGACGCGGAACTCAACAGCTGGCGCAGCACCCCGGGCATCTGCCGCACGCCCCTGGGCCGTGAGGTGCTGCGCGCCTGGCTGGACCGCCAGCGCGAACGCCTGCGCGCAGGGCTCGACCTGAACGGGCTCGTGCGTGTGCTCGCCCCCTTCGTGCACATCGGCGGGGTCGTCGACGAGCTGCTCAAGGACGAGGCGGCGGCACGGGAGTTCGCGGCCGTGGACGTGGTCGCGCTGGTCCTGGCCGACCTTCCGACCGAGGCCGACCGCCCAGCGATCGAGGCGCTGATGGCCACGATGCGCCCCCAGGACCTGATCGGCACCAGGCCCATGCCGGATCTGCGCACACGGATCGATGAGACCTTCCCCGACCTGTCCGATGCGCAGGCCACCCGGGCCTGGAAGGCGCTCCAGACGGGGGTCAACTGCCAGGCGGGGCTGAGGCGGCTTGTTGGTCGCCTCTCCGACTGATCGGCGTCACTCGTTGTGGAGTACGTACGACCAGGCGGGCTGCTCACTGCCCGTCTCGTCGACTTCGGCCAGCGCTCCCAGGACCCAGTAGGTGATCTGCCCTCGCTCGGAGTTGCCCGGAGGAAGGAGGGCACGGGTGCGGAGCCCGGTGACCCACAGCGCGACCATGGTGAGGAAGCTCTCCAAGTCGCGTGCAGCGGGAAGCCCGGCCAGATACTCCTCGTCTGGCCCGGTCGGGACGCGCAGGATGTGCCCGGTGGGCCCGTCGATGACGATTTCGCCCCCCATCCACTTGCCGATCTGGAAGAAGGGCCCGCGTTCCGCCACGGGTTCGGCATCACCCGGCCAGTCCACCTCGTCGAAGAAGTCGACTTCCCAATTTCCGTACGGCAGTAGCGCCATGGCGCCCTCGTTCATGTCCGGCAGGCCGAACTCGGTGCAGAGCTCGCGAGTCGGCTGATGGGTCAACTCCTCGGGAAGTTCCTCGGGTTCGGCCTCGTAGATGTCGTCTTCGCCGAAAAGGGCGATCAGGTCTCTGTGGTTCGGGGGCGTGGCATCAACGGGGCTGCTAGGGCCCGCTTTCGCGTATTCCCAGGACAGGGGTCGTTGCCGGAAGCCGAAGGTGTCCGAGGGGTCCACGCCGTGAGCTGACTGGATGGCGATCAGCCCCAGGTCGCCCCCGAACACGACGACATCGCCCACGGTCAGTGGGGTGCAGGGAAGCAGGAACGCGCTTTTGCTTCGAGGAGGAGACGACGAGTCGAACAGCTCGCTGAGGCGTGTGGGATGCCCGGAACTCTCGCTGGCCTGTGAAGCCGATGGGGTCGGTGTCGCAGTAGCCGGGGGCAAGGTCAGGTCCGTGCGATGTTCCTGCGGAATCTCACCCTGTTCCCAAGGACCTGCGACGAGCTCACCCGTCTCAAAGTCCCGGACGGAGACATACGGTTGCGGCGATCCATCCACCGTACGCTGCTGCAACCCGGCAATTGCGGACCGTCCCTGCCGGCGCACTTCCGCCAGCCTGACGAACCTGCCCGCTTCGAGGAAACGCACATGATATCCACCCGGCGGCCGCCAGTGGGCCCACTTCGTACGCCAGGGAAGTGAGACACCGGACGAAGCCACGGACGACGCGAATTCGAGATCGTCGCGCGACCAGGCCATCAAATGCAGCCAGGAAGCCCACTCACCCTGACTTCGCGGTACAACTCCCCATTGCCACAGATGAATTGCGTCGGCGGCGGGACTGTTGCCGGGGATGACGAAGCTGCGGCTTCGCGCCGAGTCCATGAGTGCGGTATGTGGTAGATGGGCCACCGTACGCCCATCGCGCAGAAGTTCTTCGTATGCCCCCGCCTGTACGGCGTGCATGGCGAGCCCTGCGGCGGCGTACAGCCCGACCGCTCCGGCCTTGGCCCACCCCTCCGGATGGCGGAAATCGGCGGACGTACGCAGCAGCCAGGTGACCAAGTGCCGACTGACGCACGCAAGTTCCTCGGGATCGACTTGGCGTCGCAGGGCTTCGGCCACAGCCTCCTCGGCGAAGGAAACCCCAAGTGGACCCACCAGCAGAACGTCTGAATGCTCCCGAGCCAACTCGGTGAGTTCGTCTGGAGACATGGTCTCGCCGGTCAAGGCGACGACAAGCTGCGCCCACACGGGCATGGGCACGATGCGCGGCTCCGCCAGGGCGAGGGCGCGCAGGACGGCCGGCACGTCGGGAGTGGATACGACATCGGCGGGCCCGGCCAGGCGGAAGACGGCCTCGGGAGGCACGCCTCGCGGCAGGAGTTCGGGGTCGGTATCGGTCAGCACTACCAACTTCCCGCGCGTCAGCCAGGGGATGGTGCTGCGGATCAGCCGCTCCGGCTCGAACGACCGCCGAGTGAGCCCAGCGCGGCGGGTGTTGACGAGCACCAACAACCGCTCTTCGCTCCACGAACCGAGCGCAAACCGCCAGTCGTCCCGCTTGCCGGGAGACAGGTCAACTCCCAGCTCGACCAAGGCTTCGTGCATCACTTGCTCGGCGGTGAGCCCTGCGACGTCGACAAGAACACTCCCCGGTACACCCTCGTGCACCCGCCGCATGACGGCCCCGGTATCGACACCGACCGGAGCGACGACATAGGCGGCGCTGCCGCCCCGCCCACCGGCACGCCACCATGCGCCCACGCGACCGGGCACTCCCTCCTCGGGAATGCCCACCGATGCCACAGTCATGTCGCTCCTCGTCGCCACCGCTCCCAAACTCCATCACAGTAATGGGACAGCGCGCTCCGAGGGGGATCGGGGCCTATGCAGGGAACTTGGCAGGGAGTTTGGCCTACGTGGGGAGTTCGCCGGCCGCCTTGCGGGAGGCATTGTGGTGCAAAATCAAGCCGTATCCACCCCGAGGAGGGGCCGTCTCTGTCTCATGCTGAGGCAGCCGTGACGCGGCGCAGCACCACGGTCCAGTCGTCCTCGCTCGGCCAGCCCGTCAATTCGGCGAGTTTCCACGTCTCGTCGCGCACGGGGAAGGTCTCACCAATGCGGAGGGTGTGATGCTGCACTTCGGGGGCGGCGACCCTGAGCAGAACCCTGACCGAGGCGTCGGACTCCCGGTAGATATCGTTCACTGCGAAGCTCGCGTTCTCGGTATTTCGCTGAATCCCGTGCCAGAGGCCAATCGTGTCGGCACTACTCACTTCTCATCCTCCAAAGACGCATACTGGTTGCTGCAGTATTTCATGAATTCCTTGATGGTCAGCGGCTGGGGATCGTCCTCGTTGTGCGGATTGCGCAAATGAATCAGGCCCTTGTCGTCGACCGAGACGATCTCGTAGGCGTGGGAACTCAGGAGGCCCTTCTCCATCTTGTTCTCCACGCCCTTGCCCCTCGGTTGGGTGCCGATAACGACCGGTCTGCCGCTTTCCGTGAGTTCCCGCAAGTGGGCCAGGAGTTGCTTTTCCGGGCTGCGGCCGTTCATGTCGTAGTTCGTCGGGAAATCGTGGTTCTCCGACGTACGTCCCGTGAGCTGGGCGAGCAGCTCGGCACGGTCGCCGGATGTGGAGCCCTGGCCGATACGGGAGTAGCCCGTCAGCAGGTTGTCGTCGAAGTCCCGGTTGCGGGGGAGCTGCGACTCGTGCTCGCGCTTCTTGTCGTCCCAGAATTGATCCAGGCCTGCGATGGCCTTCTCCATGATCGCTGGCCAGGCCACACCCACGTCGTTGGCGTTGGCGTAGGCGGTGATGCTGGGGAAATCGCTGTACACGGGCACGTCGGGAGTGACCCTCACGGTCAGGATGCGGCCCGTCGGAGCCTGGTTGCCGTAGTTGTTGCGCCGCACCTCGTGGAAACGGACCTCGTAATTGCCGTCCTCCGTCTCCCGGATCATGTCCTGGAGGAGATCCGGGTACCTGCTCGCGATGGCGCCCAGGGTGGCGATGATGCCGCAGTCGCCGATGGCACCCTGCTTCGTCTGCTCACGCGACGGAGGCCCGTCGAACAGTGGCACGCGCGTCCCGTCGGGACGGTCCAGCGGAGTGCCGTAAACGTCGGGCTGGAACTCCGCCAGCTTCTTGTGGTTGCCGAAGCGCGGCTGGTCCACCTCAGTGGTGATCTCGGTGGGCTCGGCCGGGCCTGACCGGGTCATGGACTGCCAGATCTGCTTGATCCGGCCGCGCTTTTCCGGCTGGTTGTCCGAGGCGGGGGAGCCCTCGCGAGGCTCGTCGACGGAGGGGTTCGGGGCGCCGGCCTGCTCGCCCGACCCCGTGGTGGCGGTGGTGGGGCGCGGGGTATTTCCCGCGCCCGCACCTTCGGTCTCCGTCTGCGGAACGTCGCGGTGTGAGCGAGGCGAGTCCGCCGGTGCGGATGTTCCGTTGTCGGCAGTCCCGGTGTCCGCAGTCCCGTAGTCCACAGGGGAGTTGACGCTCGCGAGGTCTGCCGAAGGTGTGCGCTCGCTATCGGTCGGGTTGGTGGTCGGCGTGCCGGCGGAGTCCGCCGGGGGCCTACGGTCTGTGCCTGCGGGGTTGGCGGGGGGCCTGCGGTCGACGCCTGCCGGGTCCGCCGGTGGGGTGCGGTTGGGGTCCGTGGTGGTGGGGGGAGTCTGGCCCTGGTCGTTCATCGTCGAAAGGAGGTTGTCGACGAAGTCCAGGTGCTGCTGGATCTCCCGGTCCATGAGTTGGCGGTTGGGCGTCTTGTAGCCGTCCAATGCCTTCTTGATCTCGGCATCGGTCTTGCCCTGGTCCCGCCGGGCGGCGCGCTCCTGCTCCAGCAACTCCTTGCGCTGAGGGTCGACCCGGTACGTCGTGCTGTAGTAAACGGGCACCCCGTCCATCGCGTCGGAGTCGCGAATGGTCTTGGAGCAGTCCGCATGCCCGGACATGTCCTTGCGCAGACCGCAAGGCTCCCGCTCGGTGTACAGGCCGGCGATCTTGTACTTGGGTCGCCCCTCGGCATCCCTGCTGTTGTTGAGCTGGTCGACCCACTCCAGGATGTGACCTTCCGAGTGCCGTGGACGCACGGCATCCGAGGCGGCCGGGACCGAGGAGTCGATGATGTAGTGGCTCTCGCCGCGCTCGTCGACGACCTCTACCACCGCGTAGTTCTTGTCGGAGAAGTCCGGGGAGTTGCGCTCCGTCTCGTCCAACAGATCCCTGAGGTCCTGCGGGGCGTTGTCCTTGGGGCGAGCCGAGGCTTCCCGTCGGGTGGATGCCACGGACTCGTGATGGTCGTGCGCCGGGTCGATCTTCTGGCGCTTCTTGGGCGGTGCGTCGGCGTACGGGTCGTTGTTGGGCGCGGGTTCCGGGCTCGCGCCCACCGCGTTGTTCGCGTGGAAGGAGTGGCTCATCCGGCCCAAGGTCGCGAGCGCGGCGTACCGGTCACCGTCGTTCATCTGCGACCATGCCGGGTCGAGATGGCGGCGCAGATCGCTGTCCGTGAAGTTGGTTGCCGGCATCGAGACGTTGTCCCGGTGCGCCCGCAGCGTCTCCCTGTGCTCCTTCTTCGCCTCAGCCAAGGCGTTCTTGGCGTCGTTCAGTCTCTGCTCGGCGGCCGCCCGCTCCGTCGGATCGGCCTTCTTCAGCGCCCTCTTGGCGCTGTCGGTCTCCTTCTTTGCGTCGTCAAGAGCCTGCTTGGCGTCCCGGATGTGCTGTGCGGATTCCGCATGCTGCTGCCGGCGGTCCACGGACTCCTGCAGCAGATTGCCCAAGGGGGAGGTGGGCGGGTTGCTCTGAGGCTCGGCCCAGGCCCGCATCTGCTGCTGGACCGGCGTCAGATCGATCCGCCGTACCTCGTGCTCCCGCCGGAGATCCTGCTGTGATTGATCCGGCGGGAGGTTCGCATGCTGCTGGTCCGGGGCTTCCGGGTTGGGGAGGCTCTGGTTTCGCTGCTCGCGAGTTGCTTCGGCGCTGCGTTGACTGTCGGACGGATCAGCGGCGCCGGCCGGGCGCTGCAGCGATGGGCGGTCGGTCGCGGCCGGGGTGGTCGGGCTCTGGGTGTGGGCGGTGGGCTGGATGGTGGCGTCGACGGGCCGTCGGTTGGCGTCCAACGGGATCGCGAAGACGCCGCTGTCGCCGTTGTGGAGCGGGGTGGTGCCGCGCCGGCCCGTCTGCGGGTCGGCGTAGACGATCTGGCCGTTGTGGTTGACCACGTTCCAGGCGTGGGCGCGGCCGTCGGCGTTCTGGGTGATGATCACGGCCTGTGAGCCGTGGCCCTCGTTGAGGAGGGTGGTCTCCAGGTTGTTGTACGCGTCGCGGCCGTCGCCGAAGTCGTCAAACTCGGCGCCCAGGGCGTTCTCGATACGGTCACGGCCGTTGGGCTCGGGAGTGTCGGCGGCTGTGCCGTCCTCATTCGGGCTGCGGCGGGCGGCGACCGTGGGGTTGCCTGCGTACGAATCGACGAACGCCAGCGATCCGTCGGGGCAGTTGACGTCGCGGCCGGACTCGTCGGGGTTCTGGCCGCGCAGATCGTCGACCCAGGTGCCCTCGCGCGGGTCGGGGGCCTGCTGGAACGAGCCGTCCTCGTTGCGCGGGAATCCCTCCTGCTGCGCGCGGTTGTCGGCGTCGGTGGGGTCGTCGTAGCCATCCGGCGGACCGGAGGGGCGCGTGGCGGTGGACGGGAAGACCGGTTCCCTCGACTCCGGTTGCTGGTCGGTGTCTTGAGGGTTCTGGGTGTCCTGGGTGTCCTGGGAGTCCTGGGCGTCCTGGGAATCCTGAGGGGCTTGGGATTCCTGGCTGTCCTGCGTGTCCTGCGTGTCCTGTACGTCGTCGGGCTGCGGGCTGTCCTGGTCCGTCGCGTCCGGGTCCTGGGTCGCTTCCGAGTCCCGGTCCGTGGTGGAGTCCGTGTCCGGGGCGGTCTCGGGTACCTGGTCCGAGTTGGACTCCTGGGTGGTGTTCGTGTCCGGAGAGATGCCCTCGTTCTGCGGTGATGACGTCTCCGGGGTCGGCGTCGTCTCCGGGGTCGACGTCGCTTCGGGGCCCGGCGTCGTCTCCGGCGTGGTGGAGGATTCCGGGGTCGTCGACGGCGCTGCGGTGTCGGTGTCGGCGTCGTTCGCGTTCTGCTCGGCGGTCGAGCCGTCGTTGTCGGAGGGCGCCTCGTCAGTGGACGGCTCAGGGGACGGCGAGGTGTGGGAGGGGCCGTCGGATTGTGCGTCGGGAGTTGACTGATCCGTCGACGAGTCGGGGTCCGAGCTGTTGTCGGTGTCCGGAGTGTTCTGGGGGGACGGTTGCGGCGCCGGCGGGGCCAGGAAGTACGGAGTGATGGGATTCCGATGGGCGTCCAGCGGGGTGTAGAAGACCTCTTGGGCGCCCAGGTGAATCGGATTCTCGCTGACGACGCCTGTTTGCGCGTCGACGAACAGGACCTGGCCGTTGTGGTTGACCGCGGCGAAGGCATGGCCGCCACCGCCGGGCCAGTTGACGCCGATCACGGCCGCCGAGCCGTGCCCGGCCTGCGACAGCTCGTAGGCGATACGGGCGTACGGGTGGGGATGGTCCTTGCCCGCGAACGTGCTGGGTGCGCCGGCCCAACGCGTCTGGTTGTCGACCGAATCGCGCTCCGCGGAATAGGTGTTCAGGCTGCCGTCCGCATTGAGGTCCAAGGTGCGCGGGGCGGACACCGTCGGGCGGCCGAACCATGTCTCGAGGAACGAACGTGTGCAGTCGGCACAGTTGTTGGACCGGCCGGGCACCCCCACGCCGCCGTCGTTCTGCAGACCGGCCCAGTTTCCCTGCCGCGGGTCCGCGTACACCTGCGGGGTGCCGTCGGGGTTCCTCGGGTGGGCGTTCTCAAGGTCCTGCTGATGGGCGGGGTCGGGCGTGGTCAGGCCTTCGAACGGGATGTTCAGGCCGTCCCGGATGTCCGAGAGGTTGTCTGCCTGGGGCGCAGGCGGAGGCGCCGTGGGGTGCTTGGGCGCGCTTTCGTCAGCGGGGGGCTGGTTCTGATCGGGCGTCTGGTGGGGGGCGTCCGGCTGTTGGTTGCTCGGTGCCGGCATCCCCTGGTCGTTCGGGGTGGAAGTGGGGGACTCGGCCGGTGACTGCTGGTCCGTCGGACGGTTTGTCGGCTGCTCGCCGCGGGGCGGTGTGGTCGGGCGCCCAGGCGTCTCGGTGTGCTGAGTCTCGGCACGCGGCGTGTCAGTGCGTGGTGGTGTGGTGGGGCGGCTGGGCGTTTCGGTACGCGGTGTGTCGGTGCGCGGCCGCGTGGTCGGGCGGCTCGGTGACTCGCTGCGCGGCGTCTCGGTGCGCGGCGGCGATGCGGGACGGTTCTGTTGGGTGTCCCGCGACGGCGTCGTGGGCCTGGTGCCGGGCTGTTCCGTACGCGGCGTCGTGGCGCCGGGCGTGGTGGCCCGCCGGGTCGTCGTGGGGCTGCCTGCCGCCGGCGCCTGCGTCGGGATGGGGCCGGCCGCCGGTGGTGGCATGGCACCCGGGGTCGGCGTTGAGGGCGTCGCGGACGACGGGGCCGCCTGCTGCGGGATGCCCGCCTCACCGGGCTGCGTACCGGGGGTCGGGGGCGCCGCCGTGGCGGTGGTGCTCATGAGGCCGACGTTTTCGTCGTCCGGGTCATGCGGGGTCGGTGTCGAGGGTGTCGGCGCGTGGCCCTGGCCAGGGCTGGGGTGTGCGGTGGGCGTGTTGCCGGGCATGGCGCCGCTCGGCATGGAGACGCGGCCGCTGCCCTGGTTCTGGTGGTCGTTGTTGTTGCCGTCGTGGGAGTCGCCCGGCACGGGGCCCTGGGCCGGTACGGGCATGGTGGTGACCGCGTCGCGGTCGACCTGGTGCACGCCCGGTTCGGGGCGGGAGTTGTCGGGAGCCGGGGCCGGTGCCGCCTCGGGGCGGTCGGACTCCGGCGGCGGGGACGGCATGGGCGCGGGCTCGGTGTTGCGCGGGTCCGGGATCGACGCGCCCTGCTCCGGGGTGTGGACGTCGGCGCCTTCCGGGCGGCTCGGGCGAGCGCTGTCCGGAGTGGTGTCCGGCGCCGGGGAGCCATCGACATCCGGCGTGGCGCCCGGGGCCTCGATGGGCGAGGAGTCGGCGGGCATGGACGGCTCGTTGCCCGGTGCGGTGCTCGGCGGGACGTCCGGTGTGCTGTCCGGACGGGCGGAGTCAGGGGTGGTGTCGGGGGCCGGTCCGCCCTCGACGTCCGGCGTCGCAGTGGACGGCGGGGTGGACGGCGTGGAGGAGTCCGGAGACGAGTCGGGGGTGGACGAGTCGTCCCCCGGAGGACGACCCATGGTGTCGTTGTAGGCCTGGGTGCCCACGTCGAAGGGGCTGGGCGCGTCGGAGCCACGGCTTGGTGAGGACGAGGACGATGACGGGTTCGACGAGTCCGGGCTGCCGGTGCTGTCCGTGCTGCTGTGGGACGGCGTAGTCGAGGAAGAGGAGGGCGAACTCGAAGCCGCCGACGGGCCATCGGACGACGAGGACGGGCTCGACGAAGAGCTGTCCGAACCGCTCGACGGAGACGAGGACGACGGACCGCCGATATCCGGTGCCCTGCGCCCGGAGTCGCCGCTGCTCGAACTCGGCGAACTACTGGAACTCGGCGAACTACTGGAATCCGGGGAGTTGCTCGACGAACTGCCGTTGTCCGACGACGAGTTGGACGAGTTCGACGAATTGGCGGAGCTGGGGGAGTTGTCGGACGAACTGCTGTCGCTGGACGACGAGTTGTTGTTCGACGACGAATCGTTGGAGTTCGACGAGCTGTCGTTGCCGGAGTCCGACGAGCCGTCGCCGTCGCTGCCGTCACCGCCGCCGTCGTGTCCGCTGTTGGTCAGGCCGTGGCGGGCGCCATGCCCCGCGCGGGAGCCGGCGCCGTCGCGCAGGGACTCGCCGAAGGTGGAACCGGAGTTCTTGAGGGCGTCCTTGCCCTCTTCGTAACCCTTCTTGGCGGTGCGTCCCAGGTCGTAGCCCGACTGCTTGCCGAAGTTCTGCTCGACGGTCTGGGCGACCACGTCGGAGATCATGGCTTCCAGAGCGGAGACAAAGGGTTCCTTGGCGGTCTCCAATACCGCCTGCAAGATTTGTTGGGCTATCTCCTTGAGGAGTTTGCGCAGGATCAACCGGGTGGCGGCGGCCGCGCCCATCGCGCCGAGCTCGGACAGCCCCAGGGTGAAGGGCGCGGCGGCCTGGGCCGCGATGATCTCGATCGCCAGGATGATCAACTGGGCGATCACCGCCACTTTTAGCCCGATGATGAGCATCGCCGCGGCGTCCATGCAGATGGCGATCAGCTCGGCGCCCTGGCGGGCATCGTCGAAGTAGCCCGAGCCGCCGCCGAACTTCTCCCAGGTCTTGTTGAAGCCCTCGATGGAGTCGCCGGCGTTCTCGGCGAGGACGTTGCCGGCGGCGCTTACGCCACGGGCCTGGAGGCTCTCCACATCCGCGGCGAACTGGCGCCAGGTGTTGGCGCACTCCATCATCTTGTCTTCGTCGCCTGTGGGCCACTCGAAGCCACACATCTCGAGAACCCACTCAAGTGCGTTCGGCAGCATCAAAGCCATGACGAAGTCCCCCGTTGTCGCCCATGTAGTTCGTGTCGTCCCGGCCCTGTGGGCCGACCGACCCCTTCCGCCTCACCGCCGGCGGAAGGGCCCTGCTTCTCTGCTGCTGCCGGAGGCACCACTCGGAGCCTCATGAGTGCTCAACCGGCTGCGTCGGCGCAGAGCCATACCCATGCCAGGGCCTGCCCAACGGCCCTTCTGATCTCTCAACGCTGTTGATTCACACTGCTGTGGCCGACATCCGGTCCAAAGACGTCCAGCCCTCAGGCGGCAGCCCTAGGCCCTGTCGTCAAACTCCCGCCTGCCCCGCGGCGTCTGGCACGCACGCTCGCTGCGTTGTCGGGATCGTCCACGTAGGCCCACTACGAGGACGACCCTCCGCCTTGCGAGCGCACGCACCAGACGCCGCGGGACCTGCCCTCCGGGCAGACGACGGGAGTTTGACGACAGGACCTAGCCCTGGGACCGGCGCAGGCTGCGGTACAGCTCGATCGCGGAGTCCGGCGGAAAGTTGGGGACGTAGGTGACGGCTCCGTCGCTTTTGGAGATCACCATGTGACTGCCACCCAAGGGCGCCTGAGTGCCGGGCGGCGGTGGGGGCATGACGGCGTGGATGAGGAAGCCGATGTCGAACTCCGCCACGTACAACGGCGCCGGGTTTCCTTCGAGATCCAGTACTTCGAATCGGGCGCGAGCGGCAGCCAATGCCTCTTCGGCGGTGGCGGGGACGGGCTGTACCGGTTGGGGCGCGTCGGGATGCGACACGGACTCTCTCCTGTCAGTGAACGGGCGACTGTGGGTCAGGCACGGTCATGCGGTGGAACTCGGATCAGGCGCGAGCAGTTGGCTGTCACTTGCTCACGGGCCTCAGGATCCGCACCTCGCCGCCGAACTGGTTCTCCGGCTTGTGCTCCTTGATCAGAGCGTCGTTGAAGTGCTCGTTCTCCTCGTGGTTCTTCGCCATCCGCTCCAACGCCTTGCCGATCTCGTTGAGCTTGGTGGCCAGGTGCTCCATCGAGTCCGTCATGCCGTCGCGCAGGCCTTCGTAGACCACGCCGAACTTCTCGCCGAGTTCGTCGTCACCCCACGGTGGGGTGCCTTCCTTGTCGCTGAAGGTGGTCAGGCCCTTCCAGGCGTCCTGGGCGACACTCGAGAACGTCGTCTCCTTCGGCGCGCCGCCTCCGCCGCCTCCACCGTCCCCCTGCGCGGCCAGGCTGTTCTTCAGCTTGGTGGTCGCCTGGTAGAAGTCCCTGCCGATCTCGGAGAAGTTCTTCCCCTCGGTCTTCAGCATCTCCGGATTCGTCTTGAACCCGTCGCCCATGACTGTGCCCCCGTTCATCAACCGGCATCATTGAGCTGCCGATTCACGTCTGTTTTCTGTTTGTGCCAGCGTATCCAGATGCGCTGACGAGCCCTCAACCCCTGGGTTTCACCGTGCTGTCCCGGGAGCGTCCGGCCGATACATCTTCCGAGACAAAGCGAGCGCCGTGTTCGCGGTGGCCGATGTCGAACTCGCGCACCCGCAAAGGCGTCTGGGTGCCGTCAGGCCTGGTGGGACCGAGGACGGGGCGGGGCCTTTTCGAGAGCCTCCCCATCGTTCAACTCGGAGGCGTCGATCTCCCGCTCGCCCGGTCCCGGTCCGTTTCCCAGCCTGTTGGTCATGAGATCCCCCTTCGAGCCCAGAGGGCCCTTCGCGCACGCCGAAAGCGGCTTTCGCACTCGCTACAGCCTGCTACAACTGTGGCGAGCTTATCCAGCCAACTGTTCGGACCGTCAACCCGGGCGCATCCGCGCACCGCTCGCTGCGCGGGCCGCCCTGATCCGACCGCCATCCGGCCGCCGGATCGCCGCCGTCCGGATCAGCGGCAGGTGAGCTGGGGGTCGCCCCAGTCGGCGTGGTCGGAGTCGTTCCCGTTGCCGCCGTTGTTGACCACGAGCCGCAGCTGGCTGCCGCCGGCGAGATCCGCGGTGAGGCGCTTGGCGGGCTGGTCGACGGTCATCAGCCCGCTGTCGGCGACCAAGGTGGTGTCCCGGTAGATCTGGAAGACCACGGAGCCGTTGGCGCCCACCTCGTCATCGAGGCCCACATCCACGGTGAGGGCGGAGCAGGAGCCGCCGAGGTCGTAGAGGAGCTGGCTGTCGGCGTGGGCGCCCAGACCCTGCGGGTAGGAGGCTCCCTGGATGGTGAGGGGATGTCCGTCGATGCTGCTGTTCACCCGCGCGGGCCCGAAGCTGTCGCTGCTGGCAATCCACTGCCGGGCGGTCAGCGAAGTGGTGTGGCCCGGTGGTTTGCTCTTGTGGCCCGGGCGTGGCGCGGACGGTGACGGCTTCTTGGGCGACGGGTGCCGCGGCTTCGGATGCTTCGACGCCGCGCTGCGGGTGGGGTCCGGGGAGCCGGACGCCGAACGGGACGCGCTCGGCGAGCCCTTGGGGGAGGTGGTCGGCGAGTGGCCCGGAGCGGGCGCCGACGTGTGCCCGGACGGGGTGGTGCCGCCGGCCTCGGCATCGTGCCGCGCCGGGCCGAACAGCGGGCCGGCGGATATCGCGATGCCGGCCAGGACGGCCACGGCGACCGCGAGCACGGTGATCCGCGCCGGTGAGAACCGCGCCCGCCGGGGCTTGTCCGGCGCGGCGGACGGGACCGTCCCCGAGAAGCTCATACCGGCCGTGGGCGCGCCGCCGGCGGACGGCCGGCCGCCCCCGGCCGTGGGCGCCCAGCCGTCCGCGGGGCCGGGGCCTTCCCCCGGCTGGGCGGCCAGCCAGGAGGCGAAGTCGTCCCGCAGCTCGGTGTTCCGGGAGTGCTGGTGCCAGGCGGCGGCGGTGTGGCGCACCGCCGCCAGCAGGCTGTCCCGCCAGGCCGCGTCGGAAGTCTCTTCCGGGCCGGGGGAGTGCAGGACGCCGTTGATGGCTTCCTTCGTCAGATCGGCTGCCGCCTGGGAGGACCGGCAGCAGTCGCGGGCGTAGGCCAGTACGGCGGCGTAGTGCCGGCGGTGGAACTCGTTGAGGGCTTCCTCGCCCGACCCGGCCGCGCCGTCCGGAACCGGGCCGCCATACGGGCCGGCTGACAGTCGGCCACCGGGCTCGGCCGCCGCACGGATACGCCGGACCAGCTCGGTGTCGGAGGGCGCGGTCCCACCTGTGGTGTCGCTGTGCTCTTGCATGAGTGGGCTGATGACCCTTCAACGTCCTGACGGGCCATGAAAAATACCCCAAGTAGTACGGATGACCGGCGGCCGGTGCGTCATTTGACAACCGGCCGGGCCGCGGGGGCTCCCGCCACCACTCCCCGCGGCCGTCCCGTCACACCGATTCGACGATCGCCGTCACCACCAGCCCCGAACCGACGAGCCACCGGCCGCTGAATTCGGTGAGTTCCCTGCCGTCGACCACGGGCCCGGGGACGAGCAGTCGCGCGGTGAAGGTGGCGTTCGTCGGGTCGAGGGTGAGCAGCGCCTCCTCGAAGTCGAGCCAGCGGCGGGTGAGGGGGAACCACGCCTTGTAGACGCTCTCTTTCGCGCTGAACACCAGGCGGTCCCAGCAGACTTCGGGCTGGAGCGTGGCCAGTCGGCGGATCTGTGCGCGCTCCTCGGGGAGGGTGACGAGGTCGACCACCCCGGGGTCGTTCAGCGGCAGATTGGGCTCCGCGTCCAGGCCGATCGTCCGTACCTCTGCCGCGCGGGCCACCGCCACGGCGCGGTAGCCGGCGCAGTGCGTCATGGCGCCGACGACGCCGTCCGGCCACTGGGGCTCCCGGTTGGGGCCGGGCAGCAGGGGCGCGGGGGCGAAGCCCAGCTCGGCCAGGGCCCGGCGGGCGCAGCCGCGTACGGTGCCGAACTCCCGCTGCCGCTTGGGCACGGCGTTGGCCACCTGCGCCCACTCCTCGGGGAACATCTCGGACAGCGGCGCGTCATCGAAGGCCTCGGCGGTCCGGACCGGGGCCGGCAGCAGCTTCTCGATCATGCGGGGCTCCCGGGGGTGCCGGAGGTGACCGCGGCGGGCAGGGGCAGGATCTGGACCGGGCGGCCCGGCTCGGCGGCCCGGCGCTGCCACTCCCGCGGATAGCCGAGCGAGACCTCCTGGTGCGGTACGCCGTCCAGCGTCAGCAGCCGCGGGATGTGGAGATGGCCGTACACCACGGCGGCGGCACGGAAGCGGCGCGGCCAGTCCGCGGTCGACTCCGTACCGCACCACAGCGCGAAGTCCGGGTACCACAGGGGCCGGGTGGGCTCGCGGACCACCGGCCAGTGGTTGACGAGCACGGTGGGCAGCTCCTCCGGGACGGCGGCGAGCCGGGCCTCGGTTTCGGCCACCCGCGCCCGGCACCACGCCTCCCTGGTCGGATACGGGTCCGGATGCAGAAAGTGCTCGTCGGTGCAGACCACCCCGGCCTTCTCGGCCCGGGCGAGCGCCTCCTTCTTGGACGTCGTCCCCGGCTGCCGGAAGGTGTAGTCGTAGAGGAGGAACAGCGGTGCGATGACGACGGGACCGCCGGCGCCTTCCCACACCGGATACGGGTCCTCGGGGGTGAGCACGCCCAACTCCCGGCAGATGTCCACCAGATGCTCGTAGCGTTCCACGCCGCGCAGCTGCACCGGGTCCTGGGCCGGGGTCCACAGCTCGTGATTGCCGGGCACCCACACCACCTGGGCGAACCGGCTGCTGAGCAGCGACAGCGCCCAGCGGATGTCGGAGACGAACTCCCCGACGTCACCGGCGACCAGCAGCCAGTCGTCGTCGGACTCGGGTCTTAACCCCTCGACGATGTCGCGGTTCTCCTTGTAGCGGACGTGCAGATCGCTGACGGCCACCAATCTGCCGCGGCCGCCGCCGTGCGGGGAACCGGCGGCGGGCCCGGCGGCGCCGGGTGTGGGGGTGCGGATCTCGTAGGTCATCTTCGAAGTAAAGACGGTGCGGGCGCGAGAGTGAAGCGCGGACCTGGGTGGAAGCGCCGTGCGTCACCGCCCTGGCGGCGGTGCGGCCGGACGGCCGTCGGTGCCGGTGGCGGTGTCGCCGCGGCGGATGCGGGTGGCCAGCCAGAGGTCGAAGCGGTCGTCGGGGTCGTCGAGGCGGCGGCCGGTGAGGTCCATGGCCTTGTCGAGGCGGTTGCGGACGGTGTGCCGGTGGACGCCGAGGCGCCGGCTGGTGGCGTCCCAGGCCCCGCCGGTCTCCAGCCAGGCCGCGAGGGTGGCGGTCAACTCCTCACCGTTGTCCGCGAGATCGAGCGGGCCCAGCACGGTGTCGGCGTAGCCGTGCAGCGTACGGCGGTCGCCCAGGTCGAGCAGCAGGCGGCTGGCCTGGCTCTGCCGGGCCTCCGCGGGCTCGCCGCTCGACCGGCTGACGGCGAGCAGCCCGGTCGCCTGGCGCACAGACACCCGTACCGCTTCGGGGGCGGTGGCCGGGCCGATACCGGCCGGGCAGCCCGGGGCGAAGCGGGCGAGCACATCGCGGATGTCCAGATCCTCGCCGACCACCGCCTCGATGACCGTGCCCGGTGCCTCGTCCACCACCCTGACCAGGCCACCGGGCATCGCCAGCGCCAGATCGGCGGCCATCTCCTGCGCGGCGCCGTCCGCCGCCCCGGCCCCGGAACCCGGCGCGGCGGAGGCCCCACGATCGCCCGCGCCACCCCCCGCCGCCACCACGACGCCCCGCACCCGCTCGGCGGTCAGCCCCACCGACCGCAGCATGTCCCGGGCCGGCCCGGCGGCCGGGTCCTCCGCCGTCAGCAGCTCCGACAGCAGCGCCGACCTGCGGCGGCGCTCCGGCTCATCGCGCAGGTGACGCCGCTCCAGCTCCAGCGAGAGCAGCGAGACCAGGCCGGGCACGACCGAACGGGCGGCGTCGTCCGGGCGGCCGGTGAGCAGCAGCAGCCCCCGCAGCCGGCGCGCCCCCAGCGGCTGCACCTCCAGCTGCTGCCCGGCGGCCGTGCTGGACGCGCTGCCGCGCAGTCCGTGCGCGGCGACCCGTTCGATCAGGTCCCGGGCCGGCGCCGGCGGCGTCCGCTGCGCCCGCTCATCCGCCGCGAGCAGCCGCCCCAGCGGGTCGAACACCGCCGCGCCGACCCCGGTGGCGGCCGTCCACTCCGCCAGCATCGGCCGCAGCCCGTCGCCGGTCGCCGCGGCCGTCAGCCGCCGCTGGGTCGCGAACGCCCGCTGGAGCCGTTCACGCTGCTCCTCGGCCCGGGCCTCGAAGACCGCCTTGGTGACGGCGATGAACGGCACCCCGTCCGGCACCGTCAGCAGCGGCAGTCCGGCCTCCCCGGCCGCGGTCACCAGCGGCTCCGGCGCCTCCTGGTACGGCAGCCCCTGCCCCAGGCCGAGCGCCAGACAGGCCGCCCCGCCCTCGGCCACGTCCCGCACGTACGCCCGGCACGCGGCCGGCTCCTTCGGCAGCAACAGGCCGATGGTCATGAGGAGTTCGCCGCCCTGGAGCCACTTTCCCGGCTCCGGCAGATCCGAGACCGTCGCCGCTTCGATCGTGCGGGCCAGCAGCCGCGGCGGCACGTCGTAGGTGACCGACAGCCGGAGATCGGGCCGGGCCAGCAGGTCGGAGATGTGCAGGGGCATAGACACAGTGTCCAGCAGAGGGCCCCGCGATGGACACTCGGGCACTCGCCTCACCCGCGTGACCTGCGGGTTCGGGCGGCCGGTGGACGGCGCGGCCGACCGGCGGCGGCAACGGTGCGGAGCGCCGTCCGGGGCCGGAATCCACGCCCCGTCCCGCGGATGAGCGCGGGCCCGGTGGGCCGTTATGGTCGAGGGTGTGGGAGCGGGGAACCCTCCCCGCTTCGCGACCCGACGAAGGGACGTGAGCTCGGTATGCAGGCGGCGTTTCTGGTGGCTCCCGAGGGCACCGAAGAGGTCGAGCTGACCCGGCCGTGGCAGGCGGTGACCGACGCGGGCGGCGGCCCGACGCTGGTCTCCACCCACGCGGGCAAGGTGCAGGCGTTCCACCACCTGGACAAGGCGGACACCTTCCCCGTCGATCTGACGGTGGACGAGGCGACCGCGGCGGACTTCGACGGACTGGTGCTGCCCGGCGGGGTCGCCAACCCGGACGCCCTGCGGCTGGACCGGCGGGCCGTGGCGTTCATCAAGTCCTTCTTCGACGCCGGACGGCCGGTGGCCGCGATCTGCCATGCGCCGTGGACGCTGATCGAGGCCGATGTGGTGCGTGGCCGCACGCTGACCTCCTGGCCGAGCCTGCGGACCGACATCCGGAACGCGGGTGGCACTTGGGTCGACGAGCAGGTCAAGATCTGCACCGCCGGACCGAACACCTTGATCACCAGCCGGAAGCCGGCCGATCTGGAGGCCTTCTGCGCGGCGTTCGTCTCGGAGTTCTCGCACTGAGGAGGGGCCCCTCCTGGTGAGCTGGTCCGGAGATCCTGTCGCAGTAGCAGTAGGTGCACACCACTTCACCGGCCCTTCGCCCCGGCCGTCACCGGCTGATCGTTGTGCAGTTGGGCGAAGAGCTCCTTCGCCCGCGGCATGTCCCACTTCACGGCGCTGCCCTTGGGGGTCTTGAAGCCGAGGCTGGAGACGGGGACATTAAGGCGTTTGCCGTCGCCGGCCGAGACGCTCTTCATCGCCTCGAAGAGCGAAGTGAGGTTCCACAGGCTCATGTTCTTGTCGACGATGAGCGTGTCGAGACCCGCGTTCATCGTCGGGTAGACCGTGGACGGGTCGAGCAGGACGCCGGGTGTGGCCGTCTTGTGGGAGAGCGCGGCCAGGAATTTCTGCTGGTTCCGGCTGCGGCCGAGGTCTCCCTGGGCCTCTTGGTGGCGCTGTCGGACGAACGCGAGCGCGGCGCGGCCGTCGAGCGTATGGCAGCCCTTCGTAAGGTTTGCGCCGGACTTTTTGTCCTTGACGGCCTTGTCCAGACACATCGGCACTCCGCCGACCGCGTCCACGATGCCGACGAAGCCCGCGAAGCCGATCTCCGTGTAATGCCCGATCTGCAGGCCCGTGTTGTGCTCGACGGTCCGTACGAGCAGCTCGGGACCGCCGCGCGAGAACGCCGCGTTGAGCTTGTCCTTCGATGCCGGGTAATGCTTGCCGGTTTCGGGGCGGATATACGGCGGGATGGTCACCCAGGAGTCGCGCGGCAGGCTCATCATCGTGGTGCCGTGGGCGCCGGTGTGCAGCAGGATCATCGAGTCGGTGCGGCGGCCCGCGTCCGCCGAGCCGCCGGTGTGCAGGTCCTTCAGCTGTTTTCCGGACAGGCCCTGGCGGCTGTCGGAGCCCACGATCAGATAGTTGGCGCCCTTGCCCGGTGACAGCCGGCCGGCGAGCTTGCCGAGGTCGACGTCGCGCTCGAGCTTGGTGTCGGCCCACGTGTAGGTGCCGACGGAGGTGAGCAGGGTCACGGCGATCAGGACACCCGAGAGCTGCAGGATCCGGCGGCGCCGGGTGGGGCGGGTGGCCGCGGGCCGGGTGCTCCTGAGCACGGGCCCACCGGGTCCGCCGGGTCCACCGGTTCCACCGGGTCCGCCGTACGGGCCGGGTCCGCGGTACGAGCCGTCCCTGCCGTACGAGCCGTCCCCGCCGGGCGGGAACGCCGGGTCGGCCACAGGCGCGTCGATCCGGGCCGGGACGGCCGCGGCATACGGGTCCTCGCCGCCCAGATGGCCGGGCAGCGGTCTGGCGGTGACCGGCTGCGGCGGGTACGGGGCGTGCTGCCATATCTGCCCCGTGACGGCATGCGCCGGCTCAGCTTGACCACCGTAACGGTTGGTGTCGGGGGCCCCATCCAGCCAGTCGCTCATGGGCGGACAGTCTGCATGCTCACGATCCCTTCACCAAATGGCCCGCACTTCTGCACCAAAGGAACGGTTTTTAGGGGAGGGAAAGTGGATTTCGTACGCGGTGGGGTGTCTATGCGGGCGAGGTGTGCGTGCGGGAGCCGGGGCGCGTGGGAGCCAGGTGGGCGGACGGCTGGGGACACCCGGAGGCGGGGCGGGCGCCCTGTGGCGGCGCCCGCCCCAGCCGGCTCGCTCACTTCGACGACAGGCTCTGATACGCCGACGGCTGCCCGATCTGCTGCGCGGCGGTCCCCGAGCGGTGCATCCGGTGCCACTTCAGGCGGGTGCCGAGCAGGAGGGCCACGACGGACTGGATGACGACGAGATACATCAACTGCCGGTAGACCAGGAGCTGGAACGGCATCGCCCACAGCGCCCGCACCTTCTCCCCGTCCAGCCGCAGCGCATATCCGGCGCAGAGCAGTTGCACGAACAGGAAGCCGCACCAGACACCGGCCGACTGCCAGGGGCCGAGGAAGAGCAGCCCGTACAGCGCGAAGATGTCGACAATCGGCGCGAACAGCGGCAGGGCGACCTGGAACAGGGCGAGATAGCTCAGTCCGCGGCGGCCGAAGCGTCCGGTCGGGCCCACTTCGAGGACGGCCCCGCGGTGCTTCCACATGGCCTGGAGCGTGCCGTAGCACCAGCGGTAGCGCTGCCGCCACAGCTGGCTGAGGGAGGTGGGCACTTCGGTCCAGGCGACGGCGGTCTCCTCGTAGACCACCCGCCAGCCCGCCTGCCACAGGGCCATGGTCAGGTCGGTGTCCTCGGCGAGGGTGTCCTCGCTGACCCCGCCGACGCCCATCAGCGCGTCCCGGCGGAAGGCGCCGATGGCGCCGGGGACCGTCGGCATGCACTCCAGCACCTCGAACATCCGCCGGTCGAGGTTGAACCCGAAGACGTACTCCAGGTGCTGCCATCTGCCGAGCAGGCGGCGCCGGTTGCCGACCTTGGTGTTGCCGCTGACGGCGCCGACGGCCGGGTGGGCGAGCGGCTGGATCAGGCGCTGGATGGCGTCCGGTTCGAAGACGGTGTCGGCGTCGACCATGACGACGATGTCGCATCGCGAGTGGGCCAGACCGGTGTTGAGGGCGGCCGCCTTGCCCGCGTTGGTCTGCCGGATCACCCGCACCCGGGGATCGTCGATCCAGGTGGCGAGGTCCGCCGTCTGGTCCGTCGACCCGTCGTCGATCACGATGACCTGCATCTGCCGGTGGGTCGAGGCGAGCAGTGAACGGACGGTGGACTCGATACCCGCCTCTTCGTTGTAGGCGGGGACGAGCACCGTCACCAGTTCGGTGACCTCGCGCAGCCAGGGCGATCCGGGACGGAAACGGGTCAGCCGCCGGACGTGGGTGCGGGCGAAGAACACCAGCATCGCCAGTCGCAGCAGCCCCAGGCCGCCCGCGATGGCGAGCACCCAGGCCATCCCGCTGACGAAGGCGTGCCCGAGGCCCTTGGCCCAGATCAGGGCCGTACCCGACCAGCGCTCGACGGTGGAGACCGGCTCGTCGGGCGAGGGCTGCCGGACACCCGCCGTCACTGTGGTGAACTTCTTGATCTTCGGGTTGTCGAGCAGCTCCTTGGTGCCCAGGTAAGCGAGATCGTTCTGACTGAACTGCCGGATCACGCCCTGCGACGGCTTGCGGTACCACTGGTCGGCGGCGACCAGGGTGTAGCCCTCCGCACCGGCCTTCTCGGCCGCCTTCCATTCGGCGCCGCACATGGTGTCCACCGCGGTGGTCTGCGGCAGTCGCAGCAGCTTGGTGTGGACACCCGCGCTGCCCGCCAGTGCCTGCTGGGTGAGCGACAGCTCCAGCGAGGCGCGCAGCGGCGAGGACGCGCCCATGGCGGCGCCGGTGTAGGTGTTCGAGCCGATCTCATGGCCCTCGGCCCGGATCCGCTGCACCAGGTCCGGGCGCCGGGCCGCCTGGGCGCCGCGGAGGAAGAACGTGGCGTGGGCGTGGTGCTTGCGCAGCAGGTCGAGCAGCCGGGGTGTCCATACGGGGTCGGGGCCGCCGTCGTAGGTGAGCGCCACCGTACGGGCCGGCACCGCGGACGAGGTCACCTTGCCGTCGTGGAACCGCAGCACCGGGCCGCCCTTGTCGACGGACCTGGGCACGGGGCTGGTGCAGTCCTTGCGCGTCTTCGCGGCATCGACCTCGTGGGTGGTCCAGCCCTCGAAGAGCAGGGCCCCGAACATCACCGGGAGGACCATGAGCAGCAGCAGCCAGTGGCCGCGCGGGTCACGGGACTGCCGGTGCCGGGCACGGTTCACGCGGCGTCTCACATCGCCCCCGGGGTGCCGGAGGCCGGCGCCGATGTGGTGCATCCGCGGACAACAGAGGTCCGGTACAGGGTGTTTGTGGCGGTATCAAGCGGGTTCCGTGGAGCCGTCACGCTCCGGGTGGAAGCGTCACCACATGGTCGATCATCGTGCATTTCGTTCCGTTTTGCATGCCCTCTGGCCTCACACATGGTGGGCGAGTGTAGTCATGGCCGATCCGGGGTACGCACGGCAGATCATGACCGCCCCGGCCCGGTGCGGGGGGTGTAACACCAGCGCAAACGGCGGCGCAGAGAGACAGTGGGTGGTCGACGTCGCAGCGCGGCGCGCCATGATCGACGCCACCCCGCAGGCCGGTTCACCGGCCACCGTCGGCCTGCGGTCTGGGCGCGCGTTCCCACCAGCTCACCAGGGCCCCAGCACCACCGCCGATTCCGGAGGGAGGCGCAGCAGCCCGTCCGCGTCGGGGAGCCGGGCGCCGGGCCAGCCGGCCAGGGCCTGGAGGCCGGCCCCGCCGCCGTCGTTGCCAATAGGGATGGCCGCCGTGGTGTCCGGCGCGAGATTGACCGCCACCCGTAGTGGACCGCGCCGCAGCAGGAGCCAGCGGGCCGCCTCGTCGTAGTGGACGGCGGTGTGCCGTGGGTCCGGGTCGGTCAGCGGGGGCAGCTCATGACGGAGCGTCAGCAGGGTGCGGTGCCAGGCCAGCAGCGCGGTGTGCGGCTCCCGGGCGGGTTCGGTCCAGTCCAGGACGCAGCGGTCGCGGGTCGCCGGGTCCTGCGGGTCGGGCCAGTCCCCGGCGTCTCCGGCCCACTCGTGCGCGGTGAACTCGCGCCGCCGCCCCTCCCGTACGGCCTCCGCCAGCTCCGGATCCTGGTGATCGGTGAAGTACTGCCACGGGGTGGTCGCGCCCCACTCCTCGCCCATGAACAGCATCGGGGTGAAGGGCGCGCACAGCACCAGGGTGGCGGCGCAGGCGAGCAGGCCGGGGGAGAGGCCGGCGGCGAGCCGGTCGCCGAGCGCGCGGTTGCCGATCTGGTCGTGCGTCTGGGCGTAGGCCAGCAGCCGGTACGCGGGAGTGACCCGCAGATCGAGCGGTGCGCCGTGCCGCCGCCCGCGGAAGGCGGAGTGCGTACCGTCGTGGAAGAAGCCGCCGGTCAGCGTCTTGGCGAGGGCGGCGAGCGGGGCCCGCGCGAAGTCGGCGTAATAGCCCTGGGACTCGCCGGTGAGCGCGGTGTGCAGGGCGTGATGGAAGTCGTCGTTCCACTGGGCGTGCAGCCCCTGGCCGCCGTCCGCCCGGGGCGCGGTGGTGCGCGGATCGTTGAGATCGGACTCGGCGACCAGGAACAGCGGGCGCCGCAGCCGCCCGGCCAGCGCGTCGACGGCGGCGGACAGCGCGGCCAGGAAGTGCGGGGAACGGTCGTCGTGCAGGGCGTGCACGGCGTCCAGCCGCAGTCCGTCGAGCCGGTAGTCGCGCAGCCAGGAGAGCGCACTGCTGAGGAAGTAGGCGCGCACCTCGTCGGAACCGGGGGCGTCGAGATTGACCGCCGCGCCCCACGGGGTCTGATGGGTGTCGGTGAAGTACGGCCCGAACGCGGGGAGCGGGTTGCCGGAGGGGCCGAGGTGGTTGTGCACCACGTCGAGTACGACCCCCAGCCCGTGCCCGTGCGCCGTGTCCACGAACCGCTTGAGCCCGTCCGGCCCGCCGTACGGTTCGTGCACCGCCCAGGGCGCGACCCCGTCGTAGCCCCACCCATGGGTGCCGGGGAACGGGCAGACCGGCATCAGGGAGACATGGGTGATGCCCAGGTCGGCGAGGTGGCGCAGCCGCGCGGCTGCGGCGTCGAAGGTGCCCTCGGGGGTGTAGGTCCCGATGTGCAGTTCGTAGAGGACCGCGCCGGGCAGCGGGCGGCCCGGCCAGGGGTGCCGCCAGCCGAACCGGTCGTGTACGACGACCGCGGCGGGCCCGCCGGGGCCCTCCGGCAGCCGGGCGGCCCGCGGATCGGGCAGCGGCGGCCCGCCGTCCTGCCGGAAGGCGTACCGGTCCCCGTCCCGGGCCGGTGCCTCGGCCCGCCACCAGCCCGTGCGGGCGGCGTCGCGCTCCATCGGGACCGGCGGTTCGCCCGCCCGGTTCCCCGCCCACTGGAGAGCGACCCGCCCGGCCTGTGGCGCCCACACCTCGAACAGCACGGCCGTCCTCCTTCGTTCGGTCCCGGCCCCCGACGAAAGCACGCCGCCGCGCCGCCCGACAGTCCGACGTGGCGCTGCGGAGCCACATCGCGCCAATTGCTGGGCCGTTCCGGCGAGCCGCGGGCCCGGCCGCAGCGCTCTGCGCAGGCACATCGCCTGGACAGCGGCTCGTGGTCGCCGGAGAATCCCGGTATGACTTCGCTCGAGTTCCCTGCACGTCCGGCGCGGCCGTCGGACGCCGACCGGGAACGTGCCCTCGATCTGCTGCGTGACGGCGCGGCGCAGGGACGGTTGTCCCAGGACACCTTCCTGCGGCGCCTGGAACTCGTCCTGACCGCTCAACAGCAGTCCGAACTCGACCTGGTCACCGCTGACTTGGCGTGCCGCGGCACCGTCCAGGGCGTGGTGCTGCGGATGGTGGGCCGGGCGTCCGCGTTTCACCTCCGGGTGCGCCGCGCCTGGCGTACGGAGCGGCTGCCGAAGCTGCTGCTGCCCGAGCCGGGTCCGCTCCCGCTGCTCATAGGGCGGGCTCCCGGTTCCGGTCTGCGCCTCAACCACGAGACGGTCTCCCGTGCGCACGCCGAACTCCGCAGCGCCGGCAAGGGCTGGCTGCTGCGCGACCTCGGCTCCACCAACGGCACCTGCGTCAACGGTCGCCGAGTGGTGGGTGAGGTGCCGGTCGGCCCCGGGGACCACATCAGGTTCGGCCAGGTGGATTACGTCCTGACGGAGCGCTGAGCGCGTCGGAGGGACCGGGCCGCGCGGCCTGCCCCGGCCCGCTCCCGCCCGGCAGCCGCCGCCTCACCGGGACCCATCCTCCTGCGGCGCCGCGCTCCCCCGCACCGGACGGTCACCCGAGGGCGCGGACGTCCACACCCCCTCGCCGTGCGTCAGACCGGGCAACAGCCCCTGGAACTCCTGGACATGGCGCGCCGGGAGGACGCCGCTGACCAGCCAGGAGTGGCCGCCGCCGGTGGTCTCGGCGAACTCGGCGCCCAGCGCCGCGAGACGGGCGGTCACCGGCGCCAGCGCGGCGAGCGGGATATCCGCCTCGAAGGCGTGATACGGCTCGTACACCCGGGTACCGGCCCGCTCCAGGGCGCGCCGCAGCACCCGGGGAGTGACCGTACGGAAGTCCCCGGCGGTGCTGAGCGGGCCGACGAATCCGGACCGGGTCAGCACCACCCGGCAGTCCGTCACCGCCAGACCGCGCGGCCCGTGCCGCAGGGTCGCGTGCACCGTCTCCTCGATGGCCTGATGGAAGCCGTGCGGCAGGGCGCCCAGTTCGGTCTCGTAGGCGAAGACCGGGCCGGAGTGCCGGGCGCCCGGTTCGACCCGGAGTCCGACCGTGGCCCAGGGCCCGGTGTGGCCGCGCCGGGCGATCTCCTCGCAGGCCTCGCCGACCCCGCACGGCCGCTCGACACACACCACCCGGCTCGGCGTGAACTCGGCCTCGATGCCGTGCTCCTGGTGCAGGGTGGCGGCCAGGATCTCCTTCTGCACCTCGCCGTGCAGCAGCACCGAGGTGGTACCGCCGGGCGCGGCGCCGACCTGGAGCAGCGGATCCTGGTCGGCGAGCGTCAGCAGCGCGCTGCGCAGTGCGGCGGCGTGTGCCGGGTGGCGGGCCCGGACCAGGGTTTCGAGGGTGGGGGAGGGGAACAGTGACCCGCCCGTCGGGCCGTCGCCGGGCGGGCCGAGACGGTCACCGGTGCGGATGCCGGGCAGCCCGCGGATGACGGCGATATGGCCCGGGGTGAGCGGCCCGTCGTCGCCGGGCGGCCGCCCGATGACCTGGAGGGAGGTGATCCGGCCGGTCAGGGTTCCGTCGGTGCCGTCCGCGCCGGGCCGGTGGAGGGTGATCTGCTGGCGTGACCGCAACGTGCCCGCGTAGAGCCGGAGGTGCGCGGTCCTCTCGCCGTTCGGAGGCTGATGGACGGCGAAGACCGTGCCCCGCGGTGCGGTGCCCGCACCGGCCGGTGCGGGCGGGATCAGCCGGACCATGCCGTCGATGAGCGCGCCGACGCCCTGGCCGCCGAGGGCGGAGCCGAAGTACACCGGGTGCAGTGAGCCGTCGGCGGTCCGGGCGGCCAGCGCCGCCCGGAGCCGGTCCGCGGTCAGCGGCGGCCCGCCGTCGCCCGCGTCCCGCCCGCCATGGGCCGGGCCCACCAGCAGATCGAGGATCGACTCATCGGCCTCGGCCACGGTTTCCGCGATCCGTTCGCGGTCCCGCGGGTCCTCCAGGACGTACGGCACGGACGCGGCCCGCGCGGTGCCCAGGCCGGTCACGGACGTCATCGGGACGGCGACCGGTGCCAGCAGGCGGCGGATGTCGGCGAGCAGTGCCTCACCCCGGGCGCCGGCCCGGTCGATCTTGTTGATGAAGAGCAATGTGGGCAGCCGCAGCCGCCGCAGTGTCTTCATCAGCACCCGGGTCCTGGCCTGGACGCCCTCCACCGCGGACAGCAGCAGCACGGCGCCGTCGAGCACCCCGAGCGCGCGCTCGACCTCGGTGATGAAGTCGGAGTGGCCGGGGGTGTCGAGGAGATTGACCTGAGTGCCGCCGACGGTGAAGGAGGCGACGGCGGAGCGGATGGTGATACCGCGCTGCCGCTCCAGCTCACCGGTGTCCGTACGGGTGTCACCCGCGTCGACGCTGCCGAGCCGCTCGATGGCGCCGGTGTCGAACAGCAGCCGCTCGGTGAGGCTGGTCTTACCCGCGTCGACGTGGGCGAGAATCCCGATGTTCAGGGTGCGCGAAGGAAGCATGGAAGGTGGATTCCTCAAGAACTGTCGTCCGGTGGGGGCGATGAGTCGTTCCGAGGAATCCGCGCATTCCGTGCTCCTTGCTCAAGGAAAAACCGTCGTACGCGGCCATGCTGTCAGCCCGGCGCGGGACCGCAACCGAATTACGGCCGCGGCCCCGGCCCGCTCAGTGCTGGTGCAGCCCCCGCCCCGCCAGCGTCAGAAACGCCTCGCCGACCGCCTCCGACAGCGTCGGATGGGCGTGGATGTGCTGGGCGACATCGGCCGGTTCGGCGTCCCAGCCCACGATCAGCTGGCTCTCCGCGATCATCTCCGAGACCTGCGGCCCGACGAGATGGACCCCGAGCACCGTGCCGGTAGCCTCCCCGCCCGCACCGTCCGCCGCCGCGATCACCTTCACCATGCCGCCCCGGCCGTGCACCATGCCCTTGGCGGTGGCGGCCAGCGGCATGGTGTTCACCTTGATGTCCAGGCCGTCGGCGCGCGCCTCGGCCTCGGTCCGGCCGACCGACGCGGTCTGCGGCGAGGAGTACGTCACCCGTGGCACGGCCGCGTAGTCCACCGCCCGCGACGGCAGGCCCGCCAGCGTCTCCGCCACCAACAGGCCCTCCGCGAAGGACGCATGGGCCAGCCCCGGGGACGGCGGCGGCAGCAGATCGCCGACCACATGGATGCCCGGGACGGCGGTCTCCAGCCGTGACCAGTCCGCAGGCGCGACGAACCCCCGCCCGTCCGCCGCCAGCCCGGCTGCCGCCAGCTCCAGCCCGTCCGTCACCGGGGCCCGCCCCACCGCGACCAGCAGCCGCTCGGCCTCGATCACCAGCTCCTCGCCCTTCGGGGTGCGCACGGTGGCCCGTACCCCGTCCGGCAGCAGCTCGGTGCCGGTGAGCGCCGAGCCCGTACGGACCGCGATCCCGCGCTTCTTCAGCCCGCGCGCCAGATGGCGGCCGACGTCCTCGTCCTCCATCGGAAGCAGCCGCCCGGCCGCCTCGACGAGGGTGACCTCGGCCCCCATGGAGCGGTGGAAGGACGCGTACTCGACGCCGATCGCCCCGCCTCCCAGGACCAGGACGGACGCCGGGAGTCCGGCCGCGAACAGTGCGTCGTCGCTGGTCACCACCCGTCGGCCGTCCGCGGCCAGGCCCGGCAGCATCTTCGGCCGGGAGCCGGTGGCCAGCACGATGCCGCGCCGCGCGGTGAACTCCCCGGCGTCCCCGACGTGGACCGTACGGGGCCCGGTCAGCCGTGCGGCGCCCTTCAGGACCCGCACCCCGGCCGTCCGCAAGTGCCCGGCCACGCCTTGGTGGTTGCGCTCCACGATGGTGTCCCGGGTGGCCACCAGGGCCGGCCAGTCCAGGGAGTCCACGGTGGCCTTGACGCCCCACCGTTCGCGGGCCTCCGCGATGCCGTCCACCAACTCGGCCGCGTGCAGCATGGCCTTGCTGGGGATGCAGCCGCGGTGCAGACAGGTGCCGCCGATCAGCTCGCGTTCGGCCAGCACCACCCGCAGCCCCAGGGACGCGGCGCGCAGGGCGGTGCTGTAGCCGCCGGTGCCGCCGCCGATGACGATGACGTCCGTCGTGTTCGGGTCTGTCTCACTCATGCGTTCAGACTCCGCCCACCTGCGGTGATGAGTCCAAGGCAATGTTTCCATGGAGGTGATGAAGAACCTTCATGTGCCGGGGCTTCCCGCGCGGCACGGCATGAGGGGCCGAGGGCACCGGGAGGGGCGGGCATGAGTCTGCGGCAGATGGAGTACCTCGTCGCGGTCGTGGAGCAGGAGTCCTTCACCCGCGCCGCCGAGGCGCTGCATGTCACCCAGTCCGCGCTGTCGCACCAGATCAAGGCGCTGGAGCGGACGGTCGGCGGCCCGCTGCTGGAGCGGATGACGCGCGGGGTGCGGCTCACCGCGATGGGCCGGGCCTACTTCCCGCACGCCCAGCTCGCCGTCCGCAGCGCCCGGCAGGCCCGCCGTGCCGCCCTCGCGGCGGGCGGTGCGGAGAGCGGCGAACTGCATATCGCGACGGTGCACGCCCAGGCGGTCGGTGTGCTCCCGGAGGTCTGTGCCCGCTGGGCCCGCGCTCGTCCGGGGGTCCGGCTGGTGCTCCATGAGTACGCCACCACCGAGGAGTTGGACGACCAGATGGCCCGCGGGGTCGCCGATCTGGCGCTCGGGCCGCGCCCCAAGGACTGGCCGGGACCGGTCACCGTCGTGGGCCAGGAGCGGATGGTGCTGGTCGTCCCGCACGGTGACCCGCTCGCCGCCCGGGAGTCGGTCCGCCTCGCCGAGCTGGCGGACCGCCCGTGGGTGCGGTGCAGCCTGGAGCCGGTCGTCGACGGGCGGCGCTGGCTGGACCGGGAGTGCGAACGGGCCGGCTTCACCCCGCGGACCGCCGTCCGCACCCAGCACAGCTCCACGGCCGTCCGGATGGCCTCGGCGGGCGTCGGCGTGCTGCTGACCGCCGCCCATGAACTCCGCGGCCTCGACTGTGCGGTCGTGCCCACCGACCCGCCCTGGCACCGCGACATCACCGTCTTCTCCCGGGTCGAACCGACCGGTGCGGCCGCGGAGTTCACGGAGCTGCTGCGCACGGTGGGCAGCGCGGAGGGACAACGGGGCGCCGAAAGCTGACGCCACGTCACTCGCGTCACTCACGGACGAACAGTGCCACCGGCGACTCCGCCAGCAGATCGCTCAGCCCCACCACCGCGCCGCCTGGCAGCTCGCGCCCGGTCAGCAGCTCGCGCCAGGGGCCCTCCGACGGCAGCCGCAGCAGGGTGTCCCACCAGCCGCCGGTCTCCACCAGCCGCAGCGACAGCCGGGTCACCACCGTCAGCACCCGCCCGCCGCGGCAGAACGCCACACAGTGCTCGGCCGCCGGGCCCTCCCCGTACACCGGCTCGTACGAGGCCGCGGCGCCGAACCACTCCGGATGGTCGCGCCGCAGCCGCAGCGCCGCCGCGGTCAGCCGGAGCTTCTCGCCGGACAGATCGCCCGGCGGGCTCCCGCCGTCCAGTGCGGTGAGCAGCTCGGGGCGGAAGCGGGCCGGCTTCCGGTTGTCCGGGTCGACCAGCGCGGCATAGCCGACTTCGGTGCCCTGGTAGAGGTCGGGGACGCCCGGCATGGTGAGCTGGAGCAGCGTCGCGCCCAGCACATTCGCGCGGACGAACGGGGCGAGCTCCCCGTCCAGCGCGGCGAGCGGGGCGGCCGTGGGACCACAGGGCCCGTTACGGACGAACTCCTCGACGGCGTCCTCGTAGCCCGCACTCCGCTCCGTCCACGAGGTCCGCAGCCCGGCCTCCCGCGCGGCCTTGAGCACGGCGGGTGCCACCCGCTCCGCCGCCGCGCCGTCACCGGCCGCACCCAGGCCGAACGCGGTCTGCCAGGCCAGCCACGACACCATCGGGTCCGCCGGGCCGATCCCGTCCAGCGCGCTCGCCGTGCGGCCGCACACCGCGTCGTCGCCCATCGCCCCGAGCACATCCCGCCACCGGTCCGGGCACTCCGACAGCACCGCGATCCGCGCCCGTACATCGGCGCTGCGCTTGGTGTCGTGGGTGGAGAGCACGGTGCCGGACGCCGGGCGGTCCCGCTGGAGCCGGGCGCAGTACGCGTGGAACACCTCCGGGGCGAGCGCCGGCTCCCCCGGATCGCCGCCGACCTCGCACGCCGACAACAGCACCGGATAGCGGTAGAAGGCGGTGTCCTCCACGGATTTGGCGTGCAGTGCGGACGCGGTCTGGGCGAACCGCGCGGTGAAGTCGGCGCAGTCCGTGCCGTCGTGCTCCGGGTGATCGGTCAGCCGGCCGAGCGCCAGATCGCGGAGCAGATCGACCGCCCGCGCCTCCTCGGGCACCCGGAAGGCGGTACGGGCCTGCGCCGCCGCCGCGTCCAGCATGGCCGCGTCCTGATCGGCCCGTGCCGGATCCGCGGCATAGGGGCGGTAGACCGGCAGCCGCACCAGCAGCTCACGGAGGGCGTGCCGCAGCGCCCAGGTCGCATGGTCGCCCGGCCCGGGGGCGCGGGCGCTGATCCGCGCCGCGGTCCGCACCAGCCGCTCGATCTCGGTGGCCAGATCGTGGGTGACGACCTCGTACGCGGCCCGGCGCACCGTCTCCTCCCAGTCGCCGCCCTCGTCGGCCAGCGGGGTGACGAAGTCCCGGTAGTGGGAGAACAGCCGTCCGGCTCCCTGGGGGCAGACGAACAGTCCGTCGATGTGCCGCAGGGCGTCGTAGCCGGTGGTGCCCGCACAGGCCCAGCTGTCCGGGAGCCGCTCGTCCCCGGTGAGGATCTTCTCCACCACCGTCCAGCGGCCGCCGGTCCGCTCGTGCAGCCGGGCCAGATAGCCGCCGGGGTCCGCCAGACCGTCCGGGTGGTCGATGCGCAGCCCGTCGATGACGCCCTCATGCATCAGCCGCAGCACCGTGCCATGGGTCGCCTCGAACACCTCGGGGTCCTCGACGCGCACCCCGATGAGCTCCGAAATGGTGAAGAAGCGGCGGTAGTTCAGCTCGCTGCGGGCCAGCCGCCACCAGGCGAGGCGGTACCACTGGGCCTCCAGGAGGCGGTCCGGCGGCAGCTGCTCGGTCCCGGGGCGCAGCGGGAAGGCATGCCCGTGGTAGCGCAGCACCTCGCCCTCGACGCGGAAGTGCCGCCGCTCCTCGCCGATCCGGCCGCCGAGCACCGGCAGCAGCAGCCGTCCGCCGTGCGCCGCGCCCCAGTCGATGTCGAACCAGCGCGCGTACGGGGACGCCGGGCCGTCCCGCAGCACCTGCCACAGCGGCCCGTTCAGCGACATCGGCTCCGGCACCGCCATATGGTTCGGCACCAGGTCGACGATCAGCCCGAGGCCGTGCGCGCGGGCCGTCGCCGCCAGCGCCCGCAGCCCGGTCTCGCCGCCCAGCTCGGCCCGTACGGCCGTGTGGTCGACCACGTCGTAGCCGTGTGGGGAGCCCGGCACCGCCTCCAGCACCGGAGAGAGGTGCAGATGGGAGATGCCGAGCGCGGCCAGATGCGGGACGGCCCGCTCGGCGGCGGCGAACGGGAAGTCCGGCTGTAGTTGCAGCCGGTAGGTGGCGGTCGGCGACGGACTTGAGGGCTGCGTCATGGGAACACCCGTACCCCGCTGGCGGCCCGTTGTGTCATCTCCCTCCCTCATGGGTGTCGTTGTTTCCTCCGACGGAGTGGGCTCCGGGGTAGGGGACCTTCGTAGGTCCGGTCCATGGGGCGCACGGCGGGCCGCCGGTTAGCGTCGGGCGATGACCGCTGCCGCCGCCGCTTTCCGCCGGGTGCTCGCGCTGGGCGGGCCGCTGCTGCCCGTCGTCTCCTTCCTCGGCAGGCTCCCCACCGCCATGTGCCAGTTCGGCAGTCTGCTGCTGGTGGCGGAGACCAGCGGTTCGCTGGCCACCGCGGGCCTGGTGGGCGGTGCGCTGGCGGCGGGCCAGACGGCGGGCGGCCCGCTGCTCGGCCGGCTCGCCGACCGGCACGGGCAGCGGCCGGTGGTGCTGGCCGCCTGCTGGTTCGACGCCCTCGCCGTGACCGCGCTGGTGCTGGCCGCGCTCGCCCGGACGGGGACGCTGCCGCTCGCCCTGATCGCGCTGCTCGCCGGGGCCGGAGTGCCGCAGATCGGGCTGCCGGTGCGCTGGCGGGCGGCCGCCGTGGCGCTGATCGCGCTGTCCGTGCCGCTGCTGTTCGTACGGTCCCTGGGCGCGCTCTACCTGGCCGTCGTGGTCCTCGGCGCAGCCTTCGCCCCGCATCTGATCACGCTGTTCGGCCTCACCGAACGGCTGGTGCCGGCCGGCCGGCTCGCCGAATCGATGGCCTTCCTGACCAGCGCGGTGGTCGGCGGCCAGGCACTGTCCCTGGCCGCCTCCGGCCGGCTCGCCGAGGCCCACGGCCCGTCCGCCGCCTTCGCGGTGGCCGTCGGCGCCGCCGTCCTGATCCTCGGCCTGGCCCTGACCACCCGGGCCACGGACCGGCCGGCCGCGATCAGGCCGGCCGCTGGAGCACCAGCAGGCTCCGCCCGATGAGCGTCAGCCGGTCGCCGGCCTTCACCTTGGCGCCGCCGCCGTCCGCCACCGCCTGCGGCCGGTCGGTGTCCACCACGACCTGCCACTGCCGGCCGAGGTGCTCGGGAACCCTGAACTCCTTCTCCTGGTCGTGGGCGTTGAACATCAGCAGGAACGAGTCATCGGTGACCGGCTCGCCCCGGGGGCCCGGCTCGGAGATCGAGCTGCCGTTGAGGAACACCGTCAGCGCCTTGGCGTGCACCGACTGCCAGTCGCGCGGCCCCATCTCCTCGCCGCCCACCGTGAACCAGGCGATGTCGGACAGCTCGTCATGGGCGCCCTCCGCCGGGTGGCCCTGGAAGAACCGCCGGCGCCGGAACACCGGATGGTCCCGCCGCAGCCACACCATCTGCCGCACGAACGCCAGCAGCGCCAGCTCCTCCGCGTCCGCGTCGGCCGCCTCGTCCGGCCCGTCCGGACCGTCCGCCTCGTCCGGCCCGTCCGCGTCGTCGGGCTCCCCGGCGCCCGCGCCCCGCCCCCGCTCCGGCCAGCGCACCCACGACAGCTCGTTGTCCTGGCAGTACGCGTTGTTGTTGCCGCCCTGGCTGCGCCCGAACTCGTCCCCGTGGCTGAGCATCGGCACGCCCTGCGACAGCATCAGCGTGGCCAGGAAGTTGCGCCGCTGCCGCGCCCGCAGCCGCCGCACCCCGGGATCGTCGGTCGGCCCCTCGGCACCGCAGTTCCAGGACCGGTTGAAGCGCTCCCCGTCCCGGTTGTCCTCACCGTTGGCCTCGTTGTGCTTCTCGTTGTACGCGACCAGATCGTGCAGCGTGAAGCCGTCATGGCAGGTCACGAAGTTCACCGAGGCCAGCGGCCGCCGCCCGTCCTCCTGGTAGAGGTCCGACGAGCCCGTCAGCCGGGACCCGAACTCCGCCAGGGTGCGCGGTTCGCCCCGCCACAGGTCCCGCACGGTGTCCCGGTACTTCCCGTTCCACTCGGTCCACAGCGGCGGGAAGTTCCCCACCTGGTAGCCGCCCTCACCCACGTCCCACGGCTCGGCGATCAGCTTCACCTGGCTGACCACCGGGTCCTGGTGGACCAGGTCGAAGAACGACGACAGCCGGTCCACCTCGTGGAACTGCCGGGCCAGCGTCGCCGCCAGATCGAAGCGGAAGCCGTCCACCCGCATCTCCTGCACCCAGTAGCGCAGCGAGTCCATCACCAGCTGGAGCACATGCGGGCTGCGCATCAGCAGCGAATTCCCGGTGCCCGTGGTGTCCATGTAGTACTGCTTGTCGTCCGACAGCCGGTAGTAGGAGGCGTTGTCCAGCCCCCGGAACGACAGCGTCGGGCCCAGATGGCTGCCCTCGGCGGTGTGGTTGTAGACCACATCGAGGATCACCTCGATCCCGGCCTGGTGCAGCGCCCGCACCGCCGTCTTGAACTCCAGCACCTGCTGCCCGCGGTCGCCCCAGGACGCATAGGCGTTGTGCGGGGCGAAGAAGCCGATGGTGTTGTAGCCCCAGTAGTTCGTCAGCCCCGCGTCCACCAGCCGGTGATCCTGGACGAACTGGTGCACCGGCATCAGCTCCAGCGCGGTCACCCCGAGCTTGGTGAGGTGCTCGATGATCGCCGGATGCGCCAGCGCGGCATAGGTGCCGCGCAGCTCCTCGGGGAGCTCCGGATGGCGCATCGTCAGGCCCTTCACATGGGCCTCGTAGAGCACCGTCTCGTGATACGCGGTGCGCGGCGGGCGGTCGTCACCCCAGTCGAAGTACGGATTGACCACCACCGACGCCATGGTGTGCGGCGCCGAGTCCAGGTCGTTGCGCACCTCGGGCCGCCCGAAGCGGTAGCCGTAGACGGCCTCGTTCCAGTCGATCCGGCCGCTCATGGCGCGGGCGTACGGGTCGAGCAGCAGCTTCGCCGAATTGCAGCGCTGCCCCCGCTCCGGCTCGTACGGACCGTGTGCCCGGAAGCCGTAACGCTGCCCTGGCATCACCCCCGGAAGATACGCGTGCCGCACATTGGCGTCGCTCTCGCGCAGCTCGACGGCGGTCTCCGAACCGTCGTCGTGCAGCAGACACAGTTCGATGCGCTTCGCGGCTTCGGAGAACACCGCGAAGTTGGTGCCCGCCCCGTCATAGGTGGCACCCAGCGGATACATCTGTCCCGGCCAGACCTGCATGGGTAGACTCTTCCACTTTCTTCTCGGGCGCTGCGGCGACTCCACGACACACCTCCGCGGAACGGTGCGAAATCCTTTCCCTCAGCTGTCGCAACTTTTCGTACACAAAGGCTTTTTCGCGAGATCTCCGCTGAATGGTGGCAACCGGTCGCGATGTCGCATCGTCCTACAGGTCGTCCTACAGGTCGTCCTATCGGAGGACCGACCGGGGGAGCCGACATGCGTGTCACGAGGATGTGACAGCAGGGGGGAACCGTGCGCCATCTGATGCACCGCCACCTGGGCAAAGCCGTCGCGGGCGCCGCCGTCGCCCTGACCGGCACTGCCGCCATGGTCGCGATCACCTTGCCGTCCGACGCCGGCGCCACCGGCGGTACGGACCCCCGGAGCCGGCCCGCCGCGGCCGCCCCGGGACACGACCAGGGGCCGCCGCCACCCGGCGTCGTGGAGAAAGCCGCCGCGGAGGGGGAGCGCGGCCGGGGACGGGACCCGCTCACCGACGACGAACTCCGGCGCGCCCAGGAGCTGGCGCTGCCGCCCACCCGGCGCGGCGCCGCCGCCGACGTCACAGGACGGCCCGGGCCCGAACGCCTCACCACCGACCTGGCCGAACTCACCCCCGCGGAGACCGGGCTCGCCGACCCGCCGCGCCGGGCGCTGGTCTCCTACTACGACTACAAGAGCGACAGCTACCTCACCAAGACCGTCAACCTCACGACCTCGAAGGTCGAGTCGACGGACACCCGGCACGGCGTCCAGCCGCCGCCCAGCCACGCCGAGGCCGTCGAGGCGGCCCGGCTGCTGATCGTCGCCCCGCTGGGTTCCGGGCTGCGCCAGGACTACCGCGACGCCACCGGACACGACCTCACCGGGCCCGATCCGCTCTCCGTCACCGGCTTCGTCTACCGCGGCCGCGCCGAAGGCGACGCGCCGGGCGCCCTCGGCGACTGCGGGGAACACCGCTGCATCCGCCTCTTCACCAAGGTGAAGGACGGCCAATGGATCGACACCCGCCGCTTCGTGATCGACCTCAGCGCCCGCACCGTCGCCCGTCTCGGCTGACCGCCGCCACCGACCGCATCCACCTCACCGGAGCCCGCCTTGCCCGGAAGACGCACCCCTGCCACCCGCCGCCCGCACCGGCGCGCCGCGGCCCTCGCCGCCGTCCCCCTGCTGCTCGCCACGGCCGCCTTGACGACCGGCCCGGCCGCCCAGGCCGCCCCCGGGGCCCCCGCCGCACCCGCGCCCACGCCCAACTGCGGCGCCGCCCACCGCATCACCCAGACGCTGGACGGCGGCACCGTCTGGCGCATGTGCTGGCACTACGAGGGCAACGCCGGGCTCGTCCTGGACGACGTCTCCTACCAGCCCAAGGGCGAACGCACCCCGGTCAAGGTGCTCACCAGCGCCAAGCTCGCCCAGATCCACGTCCCCTACGACGACGGCCGGAACGAATTCGACGACCTCACCGGCCAGGGCTTCGCCCAGGGCCTCCAGAAGCTCGACCCCGCCGAATGCCCCGGCGGCACCATCAAGACCGTCCGGGTCCCCGGCGCCTATGACCCCGCGCACCCCGACGTCAGCGGCCTGTGCGCCACCACCCGCGCCCGCGGCCACGCCTACCGCATGGGTCCCTACCCCGGCGAGCGCGCCAAGATCTACCAGCTCCAGGGCAAGGACCTGCTGCTCTACACCGTCAACAAGGTCGGCTGGTACGAATACATCAGCGAATGGCGGTTCTCCGGCGACGGCGCCATGACGGTGCAGGTCGGCGCCACCGGCACCGTCTCACCCGGCGACTACGACGCCGGGGACGGCCGGGGCGCCCCGCTCGGCAGGGGCGCCAAGGACTACGCCACCAGCCACAGCCACAATGTCTTCTGGCGGCTCAACTTCGGCCTGGGCGGCTCCGCCGCCAACAAGGTCGAGCAGTTCGACTCCGCCACCACCGTCCGGCCCGGCGGCCGCACCCCCACCATCCGCACCACCCGCAAGCCGGTCACCAAGGAGCTGGCCGGTGACGCCGGTCCGCTGCGCTGGTGGCGGGTGGTGGGCGCGGGCCGCAACAAGGACGGCCACCCGCGCTCGTACGAGATCGTCCCCGGACCGACCACCAAATACAGCGGGCGCAGTTACACCACACATGACGTCTATTTCACCGAGTACAACAAATGTGAACAGTTCGCCAGCAACAACCTGGCCAACTGCGGAGCCCGGGCCGGCAAGAGCGTCGACACCTGGGTCAACGGCCAGCCGCTGAAACACCCCATCGCGTGGGTCAACATCGGGTTCCACCACATCGCCAGGGATGAGGACCAGGAGCCGATGCCCGTGCACTGGCAGGGCTTCCAGCTGGTCCCGCGCGATGTCACGGCTATGAATCCGCTCACTCCGCCCCCGCTGTCCGGGCACAACGGGCACTATGGATAAGGGGAGTTGGTAACCGACTCGATCCATCCTGCTGCACCGCCTCCCGCACCGCAGTAGTCTGCCTTGATCGTTGGCACGGGGGTTCGGAAGGCGGTGGCAGGTGAGCGGCGGGCTGGAGTTGCCCCCTGGTGACGAGAGTCATGAGGGCCATGAAGGCGGCTCCGTCGACGCACCGCCCGGCGCGGTGTCCCTGGCACGACCGCTGGAGATCGGCGCTGAGCTGGACTGGGGCGCCGACGCCTGGAGCGAGGTGCGCACCCGCGCCCGCCGGGCCGGCCGCGCCTACATCTGGCTGAATCTCGTCGAGCAACGGCTGCGGGCCGTCGTCGCCGCCGTCCTGCGGCCCATCTACGAACCGGTGCACGGCGACGAATGGGTCATCGCCGCGGCCGGCCCCGCCGGTCAGGAGTGGGTGCAGCGCGCGGTCGCGGTCCGCGAGGTCAGCCGCCGCAAGGGCTACCTCCTCGACCCCGCCGACGACAACATCGTCAGCTTTCTGACCCTGCCGCAACTCCGCGAACTGATGGTCCAGCACTGGCCCTGCTTCGAGCCCTACTTCGACGACCGCCGCGAGGTCGAGCTGGCCCTCGACGAACTGGAAGTCGCCCGCAACATCGTCTCCCGCAACCGCGCCCTGTCCGAGACGGTCCTCGCCCAGGCCGAGCGCGCCTCCGCCCGGCTCCTGGACATACTCGGCTCCGGCGTCGGCACCCGGATCTCCGGACGGCTGCCCATCGACGCGGTGGAGGACCTGGTCGGCGACCGCTACGCCGATGTCATCGGGGTGCACTCCGACCGGGTGCGGCTCCAGCGCCAGCTCCCCGCCGAGGACCTCTTCGGCGACGCCCGCCGCCTCGACGCCGTCGGTATAGGCCTCAACCTCCTCGTCCAGAACTACTCCGGCCGCCGCCTGGTCCGGCTCGCCGAATCCGGCTGCCGTGTCCGGCTGCTCTTCCTCAACCCGGCCAGCAGCGCGGTCCGCCGCCGGGAGCGCGAAATCGGCCTGAAGAAGGGCGAGATGAGCCGCTCCATCGAGATGAACATCCTCCATATGCGGCGGGTCCGGGCCCGGCTGCGCGACCCCGGCGCCTTCGAGATCCAGGTCTTCGACGAGACCCCGCGCTTCACCGCCTACCTCGTCGACGGCGACGGTCCCGACGGTGTGGCCGTGGTCCAGCCCTACCTGCGCAAGAGCCGCGGAATGGAATCCCCCGTTCTCGTCCTGCGCGGCGGCGGCCGGGAGGTCGTCCGCCAGGACGCCCCGCACACCCGCGACGGCGACCACGGTCTCTTCGAGACCTACCGCGAGGAATTCGAGAGCATGTGGGCGGATTCCCGGCCGGTTTCCTGAACCGCCCGCTGCCCGCCGCCCCCGTCACCCACGGGGGCGGCAGCTGCCGTACTACGGGGCCCCGGCACTGCGGGCCGGCCCCCAACTACCGTGGGGCAATGCACTTCCGTGTACTCGCCCCCCTGGACGTGCGGTCCGCCGACGGCCGCCCCGCCCCCGTCCCGGAGACGAAGGTACGCGCCCTGCTCGCCGCGCTGCTGGCACACCACGGCCGCCCCGTCTCCACGGCCCGGCTCGTCGCACACCTCTGGGGCCCGCGGCCGCCCGCCCATCCCACGGCCTCCCTCCAGAGCAAGGTCTCGCAGCTCCGCCGCGCCCTGGACACCGCGGAACCCGGCGCCCGGAAACTGGTGACGGCGACCCCGCCGGGCTACCGGCTGGACATCGCCGCCGACGCCCTGGACGCCGCCTGCTTCACGGCACTGACCGCCCGCGCCCACACCGCCGCCACGGCCCGGGAGCGGGCCGAACTGCTCGGCGAGGCACTGGAGTTGTGGCACGGCCCCGCCTTCGCCGGCTTCGCGGACAGCGATCTGGTGCGCCCGGTGGCCGAGAGCCTGGAGGAGCAGCGGCTGACCGCCCTGGAGGAACGGGCCGCGGCCCGCCTGGAGCTGGGCGAGCACGCCCCGCTGACCGCCGAGCTGGCCGGTCTGGTGGCCCGGCACCCGCTCCGCGAACGGCTGCGCGCCCTCCAGCTGACCGCCCTGTACCGGGCCGGCCGGCAGAGCGAGGCACTCACCGCCTACGGGGAGATCCGGACGCGGCTGGCCGACGAGCTGGGCGTGGACCCCGGCCCCGAACTCGCCGGGGTGTACCAGGCGATCCTCCGCCAGGAGCGGTGGCAGCCGCCCGGCGAAAGCACCCGGCACGACGGCGGCGTATCCCGCCCCGGCGACCCGGCGACGGCGCCCCGCACCACCGCCCCGCCGCCCGGCCCCCGCCCCCGCACCAACCTCCCCACCCCCCTCACCGCACTCCTCGGTCGCCAGGACGCCGTACACCGGATCGCGGCCCTCCTCCCGGACACCCGCCTGGTGACGCTCACCGGCCCCGGTGGCGTGGGCAAGACCCGCCTCGCCCTGGAGGCCGCGGCCCGGCTGGCCGACTCCTTCCCGGACGGTGTCCGGCTCGTCGAACTGGCCGCGCTGAGCCGCCCGGACGACCCCGCGCGGGGCACCGGGAGCAAGCGCACCGCAGCCGACGTGGCCGAGGCCGTGCTGTCCGTACTGGGCATCCGGGAGGGCTCCTCGACCGGACCGGTGGCCGAGCGCCTCGTCGGCGCGGTACGCGGCAAGCGCCTACTGCTCGTCCTGGACAACTGTGAGCACCTCGTCGAGGCGGCCGCGGAGGTCACCGCCGCACTCCTCGCCGCCGCCCCGGACCTCCGCGTCCTGGTGACCAGCCAGGACTCGCTGGGCCTGACGGGCGAGACGCTGTGGCCCGTACCGCCGCTGGAACCCGACGGCGCCATCGAGCTGTTCACGGCCCGCGCGAGCGCCGCCGACCCCGGCTTCGCCCTCGACGCCGACGACACCGCCGCCGTGGTGGAGATCTGCCGCCGCCTGGACGGCATCCCGCTCGCCCTGGAGCTGGCCGCCACCCGGGTACGGGCGCTGGGCGTACGGGAGCTGAGCGCCCGGCTGGACGACCGGTTCCGGCTGCTGGCGTCCGGCCGGCGCGGGGTCCCGCCCCGCCAGCAGACCCTGCGCGCCATGATCGACTGGAGCTGGGAGCTGCTGCCCGCCGCCGAACGCGCCGTGCTGCGCCGGCTCGCCGTCCACGCCGACGGCTGCACCCTGGAGGCCGCCGAAACGGTCTGCGCGGGCGACGGCGTGTACCGGGACGAGGTGCTGGATCTGCTGTCCCGTCTCGTGGACCGCTCCCTGGTGGCGGTGGCCCGCACGCCGTACGGGCCCCGCTACCGGCTCCTGGAGACGGTCGCCGCCTACTGCCTCGAACGCCTCCGCGAGGCCGGCGAACTGACCGCCGTACGCCGCAACCATCACCGCCACTACACCGAACTGGCCGAGTACGCCGCCCCGTTGCTCTACGGGCCGGACCAGCGCGCCTGGCTGGAGCGGCTCGACCAGGAGACGGCGAACCTGCGGGACGCCCTGGACGGCTCGGTCCGGGACGGCGCCGCGGACCGCGCGCTGCGCCTGGTCAACGCGCTGGCCTGGTACTGGTTTCTGCGCGGCCGGCTCGCGGAGGCGGGCCGCTCGCTCACCGCGGCCCTCGCCGCGTACGGGGCACGCCCGGAGACGGCGCGGGACGCCGGGGACCCGGCCGCCGAGGGGCGCCGGCTGCGGGCCGCCGTCTGGCAGGTCGGGATGGCCTCGCTGGCGGGCGATGACGTCGACCCCGTGGAGCAGGCCACCGCGGTGCTCCGGCAGTACGGGACCCATGACGACCCGGCCGGCCGGGCCTGGGCCCAATGGTTCCTGGGGTTCGCCCAGATCGGTCTGGGCGACCCGGCGGCGGCCGGGGAGCGGGTGGCGCACTCGCTGGCCGCCTTCCGGGCCCTGGGCGACCGCTGGGGCATCGCCGCGGCGCTGTGCAGCCGCGCCCAGGGGGCCGGCGGCGGGGACCTCCGGTCCCGGCTCCGCGACGCCGAGGAGAGCGCCGCGCTCTTCCGCGAACTGGGCGACCGCTGGGGCCAGTTGCAGGCCGCCGATGTGCTCGCCGCCCTCGCGGAGATCACCGGTGACTACGCGCGCGCGGCCCGGCTCCATCAGGACGGGCTGCGGATCGCCGAGGAGCTCGGCCTCTGGATCCAGGCCTCGTACAAGCTCTCCGGACTGGGCCGGATCGCGCTGCTGACGGGCGACCTTCCGGCCGCGCACGGCTTCCACGAGCGGGGCAGGCGGCTGGCCGCGGAACAGTCCCATCTGCGGGGCGAGATGTTCGCCGAATGCGGACTCGCCCTCGGCGCCCGACGGGAGGGCCGCCTCGACGACGCCGAGGCGCATCTGCTGCCCTGGCTGAAGTGGTGCCTCGGCCGCGACGGCGACCCCGGTACCGCGTTCGTCCTGGGCGAGCTGGGCTTCCTCGCCGAACTGCGGGGCGACGCGGAGACCGCCCGCCGCCACCATCTGGACGGCTTCGCGTCGGCCCACGCCACGGCTGACCAGCGCGCCGTCGCGCTGGCCCTGGAAGGGCTGGCCGGGGTGGCGGCCCTAACTGGGCGGTGCGCCGTCGTGGCCCGGCTGTTGGGGTGCGCGGCCGCGGCCCGCACTGCCGCGGGGGCGCCCCAGCCCGCCGCGGAGCGCGGTGATGTGGCACGGAGCACGGCCACGGCACGCCGGAGCCTGGGCGCCGCGGCGTTCGAGGCGGCGTACGCGAGCGGCGCGGGCGTGACACCGGAGGTGCTGGTGAAGGAGGCGACGGGAGACGCGGGGGAGGGGAACGGGGAGTAGGGGGAGTAGGGGGCAATTCGGAGGAATGGGAGAAAGGGGAGGGGTAGGAGGAAAGCGGGGTAGGGGCGGCCAGGTGAGAAGACCGGCCGCCGGGTGGGGAAGATGGGCGGCCAGGTGAGAACTACGGCGTCCCCGTGATCCCCCCGTCGACCCGCAGCTCGATCCCGTTGACATAGTCCGCGAGCGGGCTCGCCAGGTAGGCGACCGCGGCCGCGATGTCCGACGGGCGCCCCAGCCGTCCGCTCGGATTCGGCGCATACTCCGCGACGAGCTCCGCCTCGTCCGGTCCGCCCTCCCCTTCACCCCGGCTGCCGTCGTCCTCGGCAGACCGCTCCTCGAACATCCGGTACATGGAGGGGGTGACGATCACCCCCGGGCTCACACAGTTCGCGGTGACCCCGGTCCCGGCGAGGTGCCGGGCCAGGCTGGTGGTCATGTTCACCACGGCGGCCTTGGCGGCGGAGTACGTCACCATGTGGGGCAGTGGTGTCCGTACCGCCCGGCTGCCGATGGTGATCACCCGGCCCCAGCCGTGGGCGCGCAGCGACGGCAGCAGCGTCTGGCTGACCCGCACCGTCGGCAGCACATTCCCCTCGAAGGCGGCCCGCCAGTCGGACGGCCGGGAGCTCTCCCAGTCGTGCTCGGCGAACGGACCGGCGTTGTTGACGAGGATATGGGCACCGAAGTCCCGTGCGGTGAGGGCGACCTGCTCGGCGATGCCCGGTTCCGTCAGATCGCCGAGCACCACTTCGGCCCGCACGCCACGGGCCGCGACCTGCTCGGCGACGGCCGCCGCGGCCCCCGCGTTCCGCCCGTGGACGAGGACGTCACACCCCTCGTCCGCCAGCGTCTCGGCGATCGTGGCACCGATCCCCGCACTGCTGCCCGTCACCAGCGCCGCGTGTCCTGCCAGCCGTAGGTCCATGGCGGTCAGCCTAGGGCGTGTCCGCAAAGTCCCGCCTGGCTCGCGGCGTCTGGCACGCACGCTCGCTGTGTTGTCGGGATCGTCCACGTAGGCCCACTACGAGGACGACCCTCCGCCTTGCGAGCGCACGCACCAGACGCCGCGAGCCCCGCCCTCCGGGCGAACGACGGGACTTTGCGGACACGCCCTAGGGGTGCGGGGGACGGGTGGGGCTCCTGCCGCGACAGGCCGTCGGCCGATTGTCAGTGGTGCGTGCGAGAGTGGGCGAGCAACGGGGGAAGTACCACCGAAGGAGGCCGCGTGAGCGGGTGCAGCAGGGGGATTCCCCCGGCCGAGGGCCGGGGGTTCGTCATGGAGGGGTGCGCGCCGCGCGAGTGCGAGGCCGGGCGAAGTGAGGTTTCGGCATGAGTTGGCATCAGGGGCTGCTGGTCAGCTTCGATCTGGAGACCACGGGCACCGACGTCGAGCAGGACCGCATCGTCACCGCGGCCCTGCTCCGGCTGGAGGGCGACGGCCGGCCGGCCGCCAAGCTGACCTGGCTGGTCGATCCGGGTGTGCCGATTCCCGATGAGGCAGCGGCCATTCACGGCATTTCCACCGCATACGTCCAAGAGCACGGGCGTGCGCCGGCGACCGCGATAGAGGAGATCACCGAGGCGCTGGCCGATGCCCTGCGCGCGGAGATCCCGCTGGTGGTGATGAATGCGCGCTACGACCTCTCGCTGCTGGACCGCGAGTGCCGCCGCCACGGCCTGCGGACCCTGACCGAACGCCTGGGGCACGCGCCCGCACCGGTCATCGACCCCCTCGTGCTGGACAAGCATGTGGACCGCTACCGCAAGGGGAAGCGTGCCCTTCAGGCACTCTGCGGTCATTACGGCGTCCGGCTCGACGGCGCACACGAGGCGGGCGCCGACGCGGCGGCCGCGGCCGGCGTCGCCCGGCGCATCGGGGAGAAGTACCCGGCCGTCGCCCTCCCGTCGCCCCGTGCGCTGCACACCCTCCAGGAGCAGGCGGCCGCCGAACAAGCCGCCTCGTTCCAGGCGTATTTGCGGCGCTCCGGTGACCCCCGGGCGATAGTCGAGCCGGCCTGGCCGCTGATCCCGTACCAGGCCGGCGCCTGAGCGAGTGCGGCCCGCGCGGGCCGCCGGGCCGGGCCCGTCAGCCCGCCCCGCTCAGAAGGGATACCACCGCACCGTCGCGTCCTTGTCGCGCAATGAGGCGATCCGGCGCCGGAACTCCTTGTGTGCCGCGGGGTTTCCGGGCGCGTGCTGGGACACCCAGGCGCAGCTCGCCGTCTCCCGCGACCCGCGCAGCACGGCGCAGCCCTCCCAGTCCCGGACATCCCAGCCGTAGACGGACACAAAGGTGTCGTAGGCGTCGGCGGTCAGGCCGTAGCGGTCCCGGCTGAGCGCCATCACGACCAGATCGTGTTCCCGCAGATCGGAGGAGAAGGTTTCCAGGTCGACCAGCACGGGGCCGCCGGGCCCGACATGAATGTTGCGGGCCAGCGCGTCGCCGTGGATGGGGCCGCGGGGCAGATGCGGTTCCAGGGCCGTGGCGGCGGCCGCGAAGGCGTCCCGCCGCCCGCGCAGATACTCCGCGTCCGAGGCCGATACGGCGTCGCCGGCCAGCCGCAGCCAGCGCTCGACACCGCCGAGCAGTTCGCGCCGGGGGAGCGCGAACGGTGGCTCCGGCAGCGCGTGCACCAGCTTCAGCAGCGCGGCGAGATCGTCCGGACCGGCCGGGCGGACGGCCTCCGGCAGCCGCTGCCAGTAGGTCACGGGATGTCCGTCCGCCAGCGTCGCCACGGGCTCCGCGGCCCGTACGGCCGGCACGCCCTCGGCGGCCAGCCACTGCGCCACGCCCAGCTCCCGCTCGGCGCGCTCCAGGAGTTCGGTGCTGCGGCCCACCCGTACGACCGGGCCGTGGTCGCCGAGGGCGAAGACGGCGTTCTCGCCGAGCGAGAGCAGCGCGGCGTCGGCGGCCGCCTCGGGGTGCCCGGCCGCGGCCAGCACGTCCCGGGCGCGCGCCTCCGTGAAGGCGGCGGGGCTCGGTTCGGTCATCGGGATGCCTCCTGGTGCATGGACGCGACCAGTGTCGCAGGTAGGACCCGCGGCCCCGGCCGGAAGGCATCCGGCGCGGGGGTTCCGCGCCGGAATCGGCCGGGGACCTTGACGGGGGTGCCGGCCGTCACGACGATGACGGCGGCCGGGAACGGCCGACGGGGAAGAGGGGGAGCGATGGCAGCAGTGCCAACGGCGGGGGCATACGGCACCAGACCGTCCGGACCGCGTCGCGCGGAGCCGCTCCCATGACCCTGGCGACCGCACCCCGGCGGCCCACCGCACCGGCCGCGGACCGCGCCACCCGGCCCCGGCGCGACCTGGGTGCCTGGTTCCTCGTGCTGCCCGCGCTGCTCCCGATCCTGGTGCTGAGCGTGGGGCCGCTGCTGTACGGCATCGGGCTGGCGTTCACCGACGCCCAGTCGGGCCGGACCCAGGCCACCCGCTTCGTGGGGCTGCTGAACTTCTCCGATCTGTTCCAGGACTCGCTGTTCTGGGACTCGTTCCGGATCGGCCTGTTATGGGCCTTCGGCGTCACCGTCCCGCAGTTCCTTCTCGCCCTCGGCCTGGCCCTGCTGCTCCATCTCGATCTGCGGCTGCGCTGGCTGGCCCGGGCGCTCGCGATCATCCCGTGGGCGATGCCCGAGGTCGTCGTCGGCATCATGTGGCGGCTGGTCTACCACCCCGACGCCGGCATCCTGAACGAGACCCTGCGCGGCCTGGGCCTGGGCCTGTCCGGAGCCGGCGACGGCCGGGACTGGCTGAGCGGGCTGGCCACCGCGCTGCCCGCGGTCATCGTCGTCGGCGTCTGGGCCGGAATGCCACAGACCACCGTCACGCTGCTGGCCGGTCTCCAGAACGTCCCCCGTGAACTGCACGAGGCGGCGTCCATGGACGGCGCGGGCGCCTGGCGCCGCTTCCGCACCGTCACCTGGCCCGCCCTCCGGCCCATCGCTCTCGCCGTCACCGCGCTCAACTTCATCTGGAATTTCAATTCCTTCGCCCTGGTCTTCGTCCTGACCGACGGCGGCCCCGGCGGCCGGACCCGACTGCCGATGCTGTTCGCCTATGAAGAGGCCTTCCGCTACGGGCAGTTCGGCTACGCCGCCACGATGGGCCTGGCGATGGTCGCGGTGATCTCGGTCCTGCTGGCCCTCTATCTGGTCGGCCGGTTGAAGGGGGACGACGACCGGTGAACGCCACCGAACGGGCCGACGGCAGCCGCCCCAGAAGCGTCCCGCCCGGCGCTACAAACGTCCGCACCCCACGACGTAAGGGCACCCACCTCGCTCCCCGCCGCACCGCCACCCGCACCGGCCAGTACGCCGCCCTCCTCGGCTATCTCGCCTTCCTGGCCTTCCCGTTCCTCTGGCTGCTCTCCACCGCCTTCAAGCCACCGCGGGAACTGGCCAGCCTGCACCCCACCTGGATCCCCGAGGCGCCGACCCTGGACAACTTCCGGCATGCCTTCGCACAGCAGCCGCTGGCGGCGGCCGCGGGCAACAGCCTGCTGGCCGCGGCGGTCTCCGCGCTGCTGGCCATCCTGCTGGCGACCCCGATGGCGTATGCCCTGGCCCGGGTCCGCAACCGCCTCTCACGGGCGGCCACCGGCTGGGTCGTGATCAGCCAGGCCTTCCCGCTGGTGCTGGTGATCATCCCGCTGTTCCTGATCCTGAAGGGGCTCCATCTGGTGGACTCCCGGATCGGTTTGATCACGGTCTATGTGGTGTGGTCACTGCCGTTCGCCCTCTGGATGCTGACCGGCTATGTCCGGGCCTTACCACGGGAGTTGGAGGAGGCGGCGGCGATGGACGGCGCCGGCCGGCTCCGTACGCTCGTCTCGGTCACCGCTCCGCTGCTCGCGCCCGGCATCGTCGCCACCGCGCTGTTCGCCTTCATCACCGCCTGGAACGAGTTCTTCTTCGCCCTGGTCCTGCTCAAGTCCCCGGAGAAACAGACGCTGCCGGTCGTGCTGACCCACTTCCTCGGGGCCGAGGGCGTCGCCGACCTCGGCCCGCTCGCCGCCGCCGCGCTCCTCGCCACGCTCCCGAGCCTGCTGCTCTTCGCCGTCATCCAGCGGCGGATCACCGGCGGGATGCTCGCCGGGGCGGTGAAGAGCTGATGCGTCACGACCCCGCGCCCGGCTGCCGTGTCACCCGGCGGGGCCTGCTCGCCGCGGCCGCCGCACTCCCGGCCGCGGCCCTGCTGCCGGGCTGCTCCGACGGTCGCCGCCGGTCGGCCGGTGGCCGGATCACCCTGCGTTTCCAGTCGCTGGCCTGGCAGCAGGACTCACTCAAGGCCAACAAACAGCTGGTCGCCGCATGGAACCGGCAACACCCCGGCATCCGGGTGCAGTACGTCCAGGGCGCCTGGCCCACCGTCCACGACCAGCTGCTGACCTCCTTCGAGGGCGGCGAGGCCCCGGACATCATCCACGACGCCTCCGACGACCTCGCGGACTTCGCCTACGGCGGCGACCTCGCCGACCTGACCGCCCTCATCTCGCCGCGCCTCAAACGCGACATCCCGCAGCGGAGCTGGGACACCGGCACCTTCAACGGCCGCATCCACGGCGTCCCGTTCCTCCAGGAACCGCGCGTGCTGATCGCCAACCGTGCCAAGCTGCACCGCTCCGGCGTCCGCATCCCCACCCCCGAACACCCCTGGACCTGGCCTGAGTTCGAGGAGGCGGCTCAACGCCTGACCCGCGGCACCACCTACGGCATCGCCTGGCCACTGAAGGAACCCGTCTCCGCCACCCTCAACCTCGCCCTGTCCACGGGCGGCCAGATCTTCCACCGCCGCAGTGACGGCAAGGTGGCGGTGCGCTTCGACGCCGCCGACCAGAGGGTGCCGCGCACCATCCACGACCAGGTCAATGCCGACCGCAGCGCCTCCCGTACGACGCTGGGCATGGGCGGCTCCGACACCCTCCCCGGCTTCTTCGCCGGGCGTTACGCGATGGTGCCGCTCGGCTTCTCCTACCGTCAGCAGATCGCCCAGCAGGCACCCAAGGGCTTCGACTGGACGGTGCTGCCCGCCCCCAAGGGCACCGCCCTGGATCAGGGCGTGAGCCCGCAGACCCTGTCGATCGCCGAGGACTGCCCGTACAAGGAGGAGGCGATGGCCTTCATCGACTTCTTCCTCAGCCCGCCGAACATGGTCCGGCTCGCCCTGGGCGACTGGCTGCTGCCGACGGGTCAGGAGGCCCTGAAGGACCCGGCCCTACGGGTCGCCAGATACGACTGGGCGACCGGCACCGCACTGGCGGACTCGCTGCGTTCCGCCCCGGCCCAGTCCGTCCGTGGATATCCGGAATGGAAGGACAAGATCGCCACCCCGGGCCTCCAGGAGTACTACAGCGGCGCCATCGGCCTCGACACCCTGCGGAAGCGGCTCGTCGAGGACGGCAATCTGGTGCTGGCCCGCTATCAGCGCTGAAGCGCGCCTGTAGACCCCATCGGCGCTGAAGTGCGCGCGAAGTCCTTTTGGTGCCGAAGGGTGCCGAAGTGTGCGCGGGGCGTTTATCGGCGTGCGGTCCTGAGTCCCCTATGGGCGCACGGTCCAGAGTCCGCCGTCGGCGGATTGTCGGAGCTACCGGTCCGTCCCAACTGCCCCTGCTCCACTCCGTATTGGGTGACAAACATCTCGCGCCCACCGGAGCGTGTGTCACCGGTATCGCCCACCGCCCCGGCCGCACCGTTCACCGCCCCGTCACCCTCCATTGCGTGAACGTAAACGGAGTTGAGTCCCTCCGGTTCAACTCCTGGGCCACTTTGACCACTTCTGAAACATTTCCCATTTCAGTGCCCTTGTTGCTTATCTCACACGACCCGGCTGGCCTTGAATTGAACTCATCAATCAGACAGGGTTTCGAGCCAGTCCGACGCAGATCTTCCGGTCTGTTCGGGCTATTGCGCAACGCTTTCCCCCCACACCACGAACGAGGAGAATCCTCGCAATGGCTCACAAGCGTTCCAGCAAGAAGCGGCTTGTCACGGCGATATCCGCCGCTGTTGCCGCCACTGGTATCGCCGCCGTCACCGCGGTCACCGCGGGCGCGTCCCCGGCCGCCGAAGGCAAGATCTACGGAGCCGAGGCCAAGGGCGCCGTGAATGGCAGCTACATCGTCATGATGAAGAAGGGCATCCGTACCGCGGAGAGCGGCGACCTGGCCGACAAGTACGGCGGCGAGGTCAAGCGGAACTACTCCTCCGCCATCGACGGCTTCTCGGCGACCGGTCTGAGCACCGAAGAGGCCAAGCAGCTCGCCGCCGACCCGGCCGTCGACAAGGTCGTCCAGAACAAGAAGTTCCACATCGACGGCGCCCAGGCCAACCCGCCGTCGTGGGGCCTGGACCGCATCGACCAGGCGGACACCAAGGGCGACAAGAAGTTCAACTACCCCGACAGCGCGGGTGAGGGCGTCACCGCCTACGTCATCGACACCGGTGTCCACATCAAGCACAAGGACTTCGGCGGCCGGGCGTCGTACGGCTTCAACGCCATCGACGGCAGCGACAAGGCCGAGGACGACAACGGCCACGGCACGCACGTCGCGGGCACCATCGGCGGTACCGAGCACGGCGTCGCCAAGAAGGCCAAGATCGTCGGCGTCAAGGTCCTGGACGGTGAGGGCTCCGGCACCACCGAGCAGGTCGTCGCGGGCATCGACTGGGTCACCAAGAACCACAAGGGCCCCTCGGTCGCCAACATGTCGCTCGGCGGCGGCGTGGACGAGGCGCTCGACGCGGCCGTGAAGAAGGCCATCGACGCCGGTGTCACCTTCGCCGTCGCGGCGGGCAACGAGTCCTCCGACGCGGGCCAGGGCTCCCCGTCGCGGGTGAAGGAAGCCATCACCGTGGCCTCCAGCACCAAGGACGACGAGCAGTCCGACTTCTCCAACTTCGGCAAGGTGGTCGACCTTTACGCCCCCGGCTCCGACATCACCTCGGACTGGAACACCGGCGACGACGCCACCAAGACGATCTCCGGTACGTCCATGGCGACCCCGCATGTCGTCGGTGCCGCCGCGGTCTACCTGGCCGGTCACAAGGACGCCAAGCCGGCCGACGTGGAGAAGGCCCTGACCGACGGCGCCACGCCCGACAAGATCACGAACCCGAGCGAGGGCACGCCCAACAAGCTGCTGAAGGTCGTCAAGTAACCACCTGACTCCCTCAGCTCCACACGCCGGCCGCCGCGCTCGCCCCCACGGGGCGCGGCGGCCGGGGTCGTTGTGCGGTCGTGGCTGTGGGGTGCGGTGGTCGGCGTCGTTGTGCGCTCCGCGACTTGCGCCTGGACGGTCCCAGTGTTCCCCCGTGACGACGCCGGGACGGCCCCCTGCCCCGTGACAACGCCGGGACGGCTTCAACGCCCGTCCTCGACCGCTGGAGCGATACCCCGCGTAGGCACTGCCTAAGCTGCCGCATAGACACTGTCTACTGTCATGCGGTAGACAGTGTCTATGAGTGATCAAGACGCGGCGGGTCTGCGTGCCCGTTTGGTGCAGACCGGCATCGACCTGCTGGCCGAAGAGGGCGTGCAGGCACTGTCGTTGCGGGAGATCGCCCGCCGGGCCGGGGTCTCCCACGGGGCCCCGCGGCGCCACTTCCCTACCCATCTGTCCCTGCTGTCCGCCATCGCCCGCCAGGGCTTCGCCGATCTGGCCGACCAGGTCGCGACGCACATCGACGACCACCGGACGGACCCCCGCGCCCAGCTCATGGCCCTGGGGCGTGGCTACCTCGACTTCGCGCTGACCCACCGCGGCATGTTCGAGCTGATGTTCCGTCATGACCTGCTGGAGAGCGACCATCTCGGCCTCCGGGAAACCAGCCTGCCGCTCTTCCAGACACTCGTCGACCTCGTCTCCCGGGCACAGCCGCAGTCCGATCTGCCGCCACCGGTCGTCGCGGGCGCCTTGTGGAGCAATCTGCACGGCATCGCCCAACTCTGGAGGTGGGGAAGCCTGCAACTCGCCACGGGGGCCGACGATGTCGAGCCGCTGCTCCGGGCCGCCCTGGACGCGCACCTCGGGCCGGCCGGCCGATGACCACCCGACGCCTGCAACGCCTCGTCCTCACCGGCAGTGTCACCGGGGCCGTGATCGTCGCCCTGGACGGCACCGTACTGACCGTGGCGCAGCCCGCCCTCCAACGGGATCTGCACGCCTCGTTCGGGCAGGTCCAGTGGACCAGCACCGGCTATCTCATCGCCGTGGCGAGCCTGCTGGTCTTCGCCGGCCGACTCGGCGACCGCTACGGCCACCAACAGCTCTTCGCCCTCGGGATCCTGGGCTTCGGCGCCACCTCGGCGGCAATCGGTTTGGCCCCCGGCGTCGGCTGGGTGATCGGACTACGCGTGGCCCAGGGCATCTTCGGCGCCCTCCTGCAACCCGCCACCCTGGGCATGCTCCGCGCCACCTATCCCCCCGACCAACTCGGCATGCCCCTCGCCCTGCGCACCAGCGCCATCGGGCTGGCAGCCGCCGCCGGACCGGTTCTCGGCGGCGCACTCGTCGCGCACTGGGGATGGCAGGCGGTCTTCTTCCTCAATGTGGTGCCGGCGGGCTTGATCGGCGGGTTGGCGTTGGTTGTCCGGGGGTCTGCCCTTGTCCCCGCCCCCGCCCCCGCCCCTCCCTCCGCCTCCTCCGTCCCTGTCTCTGACTCCGCCTCCTCCTTCGCGCCCGGGGAGGCATCCGCCGGCGGCGCCGGTACCACTGCCGCTGAAACCACCACCGCTGGTGGCGCTCGTGCCGCAGGTGGCCTCGACCTGCCGGGCGCCTGCCTCCTCGCACTGGCGCTGGTGAGTCTCGTGCACACCCTCGTCGCCCTTCCGGAATCCGGTTGGACGGTGGTCACCGCACTGGGCGGGGCCGTGGCCGCGTTCGCCTGCGGTGCCTTCATCCGGCACGAGCGCCGCACCGCGAGCCCGCTGATCCCCCTCTCCGTGGCCGGTTCGACCACCATTGCCTCGGCCCTTGCCGTCCTCCTCTCCGCGTCAGCGGCCCTGTTCGGCACGCTGTTCGTCAGCACCTACTTCCTTCAGGACGTCCTTGCGCTGGACCCGCTGGAGAGCGGTCTGCGCGTGCTGCCCCTGGCAGTGCTCATGGTGCTGAGCGCCCCGGCCTCGGCCGTACTACAGCGCCGGTACGGCCCCCGCCGGACGACCGTGACGGCGATGGTTCTCCTCACCCTCGGCATCCTCGCGCTGTCCCAACTCGACCGGACCTCCACGGCACCGGCCATCGGCGCGGGCTTCCTCCTACTGGGCGCCGGCTTCGGCACGGTAATGGTCACGGCGACGGCCGTCATCGTGCGCCATGTGCCCACGGCCCACGCCGGAGTGGCAGGCGGCCTCCAACAAACCGCGATGAACATCGGCCCGACACTGGGCGTCGCCACCGCCACCATGCTGGTGACCCTCACGACCCCCACCACCACAGGCGCCTACTCACCCGGCGCACCCCACTGGACCGCCGAAGCCTTCCTCTCCGCAATGGGCCCCACCCTCCTGACCCTGACGGCCATCGCCGCAACCGGCGCCCTGGCCGCGGCCAAACTCCCGCGCAGCACCACGACCAACGGCGATTCCCGGCAGCGGTCGGCGATGGGCGGAAGCGATCGCGACGAGTCCGAAGTGACTGCCACAGCATCCGACGGCTGACTCCTCGGGACCACCTCCTATTCCTCGAGGCCGCACGCCCGCCTCCGCTGCGCGACGTATGAGTCCGGCGCAGGCAGTCGGCCCCTGGGTCCGAGCGGCGCCGGACCTCGGCCAAGGCGTGTCACCTCCCCCCGGCCAGCTCCGTTGCGCACCGACGCTCCGCCCTGGTGCTGGATGCGCCTCAACTCAGCATCTGTCCCGGCCCGTTGGGCGAGTTATCCACAGGAGGCTTCCTCCGGAACCACGTCAGCCGCAACCTCCCCTACCGTCGGTGACATGCACGGAGGACTGCCGTTCATCGGCATCAGCACCATCGTCTACGGCGTGATCGGACTGCTCACCGTCGTAGTTGGCGCGATCCGCAAGACAGGGGGAGATCGACTTGCACACCATCACCGTCATCGTGCCCGCTCACAACGAGGAGGAGGGACTGCCGGCCACGCTGGAGTCCCTCGCATCTCAAACCGTCCCGCCTGACCGCGTCTTGGTAGTGGACGACGCATCCACGGACCGCACGGGCGAGGTGGCGGCCTCACATGGAGTGACCGTGTTGAGGCCGCCACGGAATCTCGGTAGCAAGGCCAAGGCGCAGAACTACGCCCTGCCGCAATGCGACACCGACCTCGTACTGGCCGTGGACGCAGACACCGTCCTCGCGCCGGACTACATCGAGACCGTCCTGCCCGTCTTCGACGACCCTGGCGTCTCGATCGCCGCGGGCACGGTCCGCACCCGCCACACCCGCACACTCTGGGAACGCGGGCGCTCCACCGAATATCTCTTCGGCTTCCATTGGCACCGCCCCATCCAGGCCCGCGCCAACAGCCCCATGGTCTGCTCGGGGTGCTGCTCCGTCTTCCGGCGCGACGACCTGATGGCCTTCGGCGGCTTTCCGGAACGAACCATCGTCGAGGACATGGATTACACGTGGTCCCAGCAGATCGCGGGCAGACGCGCGGTCTACGTCGCCGACGCCGTCGCCCTGGCCGCCGACCCGGAAGACCTCACCTACCTCCGCAAACAGGTCTGGCGCTGGATGGCCGGCTTCTGTCAGAACGTCCGGCTCCATCTCGGGCGGCTGATCCTGCACAAACCCTTGCTGGCAGTCTGGGTCCTGCTCGCTCTCCTGGAGATCCTCACCGCACCCCTGTGGTGGGCGACTCCGTTCGTCATCACCGCGACCACAGACCAGCCACCCGCACTCGCCTTCCTCTGGTGGGCCGGCGCCGAACTCCTGCTGACGACACCACCGCTCATCTACGCCGCCCTCCGCCGCAAACTCCCACTGACAGGGGTGCTGTTGAACATCCCCTGCGTCTACGCGACCAAGGCGGTCAATCTCGTCTACGCCTGGAAGGCCCTCATCGTGGAGTTGCTCTTGGTACCGCTTCATCTGGCCCGGGGGCTGACGGTCTACGAGAAGGGGCGGGCCGACCACCGACCGATGCGGTCGTCGGCTGCGGCGGGAGTGGGGTGAGCTGAGCTATGGCCGGGATGCCGTTTCCCTCGTCATGGGAGCGGCATCCTGAACGTCTGTCTCACGGGCCCAAGAGGACGCACTCGGCAGGCGGGCAGGAAGGCTGGGCGGCGGTGGCGCGGGAGGGGAGGGCCCGCCGGCCGTCGTGTGGCATCGATGCGACAGCGAAGGGGGCGCATCCCCAAAGAGTCGGCCAAGGGGCAGCTCCTCGCGGTCAAGGACGGCATCAACAGGATGCTCGAACAGGTCGACCTCACCGACGACGAACGCGAAGCACTCGAAGGCGACCGCGACGCTGTCACCGCCCTGGCCCAGAGACTCGCCGACATCCCGACCCCTGCAGGCCCGACGTCCAGGGAGCTCGGATCCACGACTGCCTTCATCCTTCTCACCGAGCTGACGGGCGGTGCCGCGTCAAGCGTCAAACCGCTGCATCAAGACGGCCAGGTATCACCCTGAACCCGGGCATGAAGATGTTCGTCATGCCATCCGTCGGCATGAAGCAGCGCCTGGCGCATCGTTCCCTCCAACGAGAACCCCGCCTTGGTCGCGATGCGGCAGGACGCCGTGTTCTCGACGGAATGAGTGATCCGCAGGCGATGGAGGCCGAGGTCGTCCAGAGCCCAACGGCTCACCTGGATCGTCGCGGAAACCATGACGCCGCCGCCTCTGCCGGCCGGCAGCAGCCAGTACAGAAACTCACCCTGCCCGCCGGATAGGTCCAGGTCGGCAAGGCCGATCAGCCCAATGGCTTCCCCGCCGTCAGGGGCAATGGCCCAGATCGCCGCATGTTCGCTCTGCCAGCGGCTGCGCCACCGGGCGATTTTTTTGCGGGCGCTTTCGACCGTCAACTGGTCCGGGCGGTTCCAGTGCTGGATATCCGGGTCAAGGCATGAGCGCACCAATGCGCTGGCATCACTCATCTCCCACGGCCGCAGCTGCATGCCTCCAGCCAGTCGGAAGACCGGCTGCTCGCACTGACTCATCTGGCCGGGAGCAACCACCGGCGGTATCGGACTCATCACTTGCCCATGATTACGGGCCAGGCCCAGCCAACCCCACACGAAAGGCCGCGAAACCGTCTCGATTCTCAATAACTTGCCCGTTCGCGTACCACTACGCGCCGACGGTCATGCCTGGCGCCACAGATCAGCGCGGAGATCCCCCGGGCGTGACGGTCGGTCGGAGTGGCCCGAAGCGGGGCAGGGCGCCGGCCATCGGCGGACATCCGGCACGTCTTCGGTGAAACCCGTCGTGGTGAAAGTCCGTCATGTCCTGTGAAACCGACGGTGTCCAGTGTCCACCACAGATCACTGCCCTTCAGGAGCCCGCATGTCCGTCGCCCCCACCACCCCGGCCACCTCCGCGATACCCGCTTCGTCCGCCCCATCCGCTGCCTTAGCCTTCGCGTCCCGCCGTCGTCACCGGGCTGCTGTGGCTGTCGTCGCGGGCACGTTGCTGGCGGCCGTCGGGCCGATGCCCGCGTCGGCCGCGTCCAAGGCGCCGGTCGACACGGTGTCCACCGTCAAGTACACCGCCGGCGAGCGCCGGGAGGCTCTCGCCTACTGGACGCCGGCGCGTATCAAAGCCGTGGGGAAGTCCGTGGATCTCGGGCCGACCGGTCCGAAGTCCCGGCCCTGGCGGGGCGCCACCATGAAGACCGTTGGGCGGCTCTTCTTCGTCAATGCCGACGGCGATGACAGCTGGTGCACGGCCACCGCCGTCCGGAGTGGCAACCGCTCCGTGGTGATGACTGCCGGACACTGCGTGCGTCGCCCCGCCTCACCCGTCAACACCTACATCGACCTGGTTTTTGTCCCCGGCTACCACAAGGGTGCACAGCCGTACGGCGCCTTCCCGGTGCGCGCCGCCATGACTCCGCGCACCTGGTCGGAGGATGCCGTCAACGACGTGGCGGCGCTGGCCGTGGATCCCCACGCCAAGGGGCGCCGGCTCACCGACGTGGTGGGCGGGCAGACCGTGGACTTCCATCACCGGGTCGGCGGGCGGACCGTGGCCTTCGGATACCCCGCCACCCGCCCGCAGCGTGGCGAGGAGTTGCTGCACTGCACCGGTACGGCCGTGCGGGCACCCAGCGACGAGCAGTCCGTCCCGTGCGACATGGGTGGCGGCTCCAGCGGTGGCCCCTGGCTGACCGACTTCGACGCCGCGACCGGCCAGGGCGTGCTGGTCTCCGTCAACAGCCATGGCGATGGAATGACGGGCGGCACGCACATGTTCGGTCCGGTGCTCGGGGACGTCGCGAAGCAGGTCTACGGGCGGGCGGAGCGTGGCTGATGCCGGCTGGTGCGGGTAGTTCGTCGGTCGCGTCAGGCGAACTGATTCCGCCACGAGAGGGGGATAGGGATCGCGCGGGCGGCAGACTGGTCCCATGACCCCATCAGGCCCCAAGGCTGACCTTCGCTTCTACCTTCAGTCCGCGCGCGATGCCCTGCTGTGGAAGCTCGACGGGCTCTCGGAGTACGACATTCGCCGTCCCCTGACGCCGACCGGCACCAATCTCCTGGGGATGGTGAAACACGTGGCCAGTGTGGAGCTGGGGTACCTCGGTGACACCTTCGGACGGCCGTCCGGTGAGCCGCTGCCCTGGCTCGAAGACGCTGCCGAGACCAACGCTGATATGTGGGTCACCGCCGACGAGTCACGCGAGTACATCGTCGAGCTCTACCGCCGGGCGTGGGCGCACGCGGACGCGACGATCGAGGCGCTGGCGCTGGACACGATCGGCACGGTGCCGTGGTGGCCCAGCGGCAAGGACGAGGTGACGTTGCATCATGCCGTGGTGCGGGTGATTGCCGATACTCACCGGCACGCCGGCCATGCCGACATCCTCCGGGAACTCATGGATGGCGCCGTGGGGATGAATGAGGGCAACGACAGCATGGCGTCAAGCGACTCGGCCTGGTGGGAGGGCTATCGCAGTCGGCTGGAGCGGGCAGCTCAGGAAGCGAACCGGGAGGCGTAACTTCAGGCGCTGAGACGGTGCCGGATCGCTCGGAACGGCCGGCCGCACCCCGTCACGGCGGCCGGCCATCCGCCGACGCAGCCAGCGCCAGCGGCTAGCGGAAGCGGCCAGCGCCAGCGGCCAGTCGAAGCGGCCAGTGGAAGCGCGCAGCCAGCCGCTCTCGGCGGGCCCCCCGCTCCCCTCGTCGCCCCCGACGGTGCCCGTCCCTACGACACCCTCTCCGCCACCACAGAAGCCGCCTCCGCGACCAACGCGTCGTCATACTTCGCGTCCTTCTGGGGGCGGTTCGACAGGATCGCTACGACGATGGGGGCGGCGTGGGGTGGCCAGACGACGGCGATGTCGTTGCGGGTGCCGTAGGTGCTGCCGGCGCCGGTCTTGTCGCCGACGAGCCAGTTTTTGGGCATGCCGGCCTTGATGAGCTTGGCTCCGGTGGTGTTGGTCTGGAGCCATTTGGCGAGCTGTGCGCGTTCGCGACGGGGCAGGGTGTCCCCGAGGACGAAGGAGCGCAGGTCCTTGGCGAAGGCCCGGGGGGTGGTCGTGTCGCGGGTGTCGTTCGGGGACCAGTCGTTCAGTTCCGGCTCGTGGCGGACCATCCGGGTGGTGTGGTCACCCAGCTTCTCCAGTACGGAGTCGAGGCCCTTGGGGCCGCCGATCGAGTCGAACAGCAGGTTGGCGGCGGTGTTGTCGCTGTAGCGGACGGCGGCGTCACACAGGGCGCGCAGGGTCATCCCGGTGTCGACGTGCTTCTCGGAGACGGGGGAGTTGGAGACCAGGTCGTCGCGGGAGTAGGTGATCACCTTGTCCATGCCGGGCAGTGAGTACTTCTGCAGTACGGCGCCGGCGGCCAGGGCCTTGAAGGTGGAGGCGTGGGCGAAGCGTTCGTCCTGGTGGTAGGAGACTTCGCGGCCCGTGCCGGTGTTGATCGCGTAGACGCCGAGCCGGGCGTCGAATTTTCGCTCAAGGTCCTTGAATGCCTGGGCGGATGACTTCGGCGCCGCGTCCGTGTGTGCCGCCTTCGTGGTGGGGGAGGAGGCGGCCGGGGCGCCGCAGGCGGTGAGCGGGACGAGGGTGAGGGCGGCGAGCGCGCCGATGACCAGGCGCCGGGCTCGGGTGTGGGGCATGTCTGATCCTTTGGGAGTCCCGGGCGCGCGCGGCGTACGGGGGAGTGGGTGGGTGGCGGCCCTGTTCCCGGGCCTCGGTTGCCGTGATCAGCCTGGCCTTCCGGCATCTATGCAGTCCAATGCGCTCATGGGGGTTTCCATGCCGAAATCGCATAGGGTGGCGTCGTGGATCTGGTGGGAGCGTGTCGTGCGTTTGTCAGCGTGAGCGAGCGCGGCAGTTTCACCGTCGGAGCGGCCGCCGCGCGGATGTCGCAGTCGGTGGCCAGCCGTCGTGTCGCCGCCCTTGAGGAACGCTTCGGTGAGCGGCTTTTCGAGCGAACGGCGCGGCGGGCGGTGCTCACGCCCTTCGGCCGGGACATGCTCCCGGCCGCCCGACAGCTGGTGCTCGCCGCCGATGTGCTGCAACACGAGGCGGAGACCGCCAAGCTCAAACCGTGGCGGCTCGCGGTGCCCGACATCTGCTCCACCGCCGGTCTCGCCCGCCTCATCGCCGACGCACGAGGGCACGGCGTCACCCTCGATCTCCGCGCCGCGGCACCGGCGGAGCGGGCCGAGCTGCTGCACTCCCAGCAGGTGCGTGCCGCCCTGCTCGCCGTCCCGCGGGACGAGGCGACCTGGTCGGTGCCGCTCGGGCTCGCCGGCGCGCAGGATCCGGGCGGGAAGCGCCTCTATGCCGAGACGCTGCGCATGGGGCGCGCCGGGGTCGGTGCGCCCCGCCGTATCTGGATCCAGCCGGAGGACGATGTGCCGCATATCCGTGACCCGTTGACGCGGCTGCGCGACGCCGTCGGGCTGCGGCCCGCCCAGCTCGTCGTCGCGGCGGACCACACGACCGCCGCTGCGGAGGTGCTGTGCTCACGCGATGTGCTGCTCTGCTCGCCCGCACAGGCCCGGGAACTCGCCCTGCACTGGCGTCCCCTCGGCGAGATCGCGCTCACCCGGGGGTTTGCCCTGGCGACCGCCGTGGCCGGCCACCCGGACCATATCCGTGCGCGTCTGGGCGACGACATCGCCCGCTGTCTCGGCGTCAACGAGGGCGTCAACGAGGGCGCCAATGAGGGCGCCGGCAAGGGCGTGGAGACGCCGGGCGCGGTGGTGACATGAGCACCGAGGCACTGCTGCGCGAGATGCGTCAGCGGCTGCGGGACGGCGGCCTGCACGGCTGCTTTCTCGTCCGGGACCTGCATACGGGACAGGAGCTGGGCATCGAGCCCGACACCCAGCTGCCCGCCGCCTCCCTGGTGAAGATCCCGCTGGCGCTGGCGACACTGGAACGTATCCGGCGGGGCGAGCTCGACGGATCGACGATGCTCACGGTGGAACCCGGGCGGATCACCACCCCTGGTCCGACCGGGCTGAGCCGCTTCCGTCATCCGGTCCGGATCGCGATCGATGACCTGCTCTACCTCAGCACCTGTGTGAGCGACGGGACGGCCGCGGACGCGTTGTTCGCCCTCACTCCGCCTGCTCAAGTCGCCCTGATGATACGGGAGTTCGGGCTTCAGGGGATTTCCGTCCGGCACACCACGCGGGAGCTGAGCGAGACTCCCGTGGAACGCTTCGATGCCGCGGAGGCGCATCTCGCCTACGCGCTGGCCATCGAGGCCGGTACCAGCGGCCGCGGCCACCGGGTGCCGCAGCTCGATGTGACCCGTGCGAACTCCGGCAGCGCGCGCTCGTACGTCGAACTTCTCCAGGCGCTGTGGACACCGTCGGCGATCCCCCCGGAGGTGGCCGGGCGCGTCCGCGGCCTCATGGCGGACAATCTGCTGCGGCAGCGCATCGCCCCGGACTTCAGCTCGGACGCCTCCAACTGGTCCTCCAAGACGGGCACCCTGCTCAACCTCCGCCACGAGGTCGGTGTCGTCGAGCACTCCGACGGCCAGACCTTCGCCGTCGCCGTCCTCACCGAGTCGCTCGTCCCGGCCGGCACCCAACCCGATGCCGATGCCGTCATGGCGCATGTCGCCCGCACCCTCCGCGATCACCTCCGGCAGCTGTAGGACGCGCCCCTAGGGGCCGTCCCCCGGGGTGTCGTCCCGGTGCGGCGCCCCGGGACCGTACTCGGTGAGCAGCAGGGCGATGTCGTCGGCCCGGTACGAGGAGCGCCGGGCGTTGTGCAGCAGCCGGTCGGCGAGTTCGTCCAGGGAGTCCGCGCGGGCGTGCGCCAGGGAGGAGCGGAGGCGGTCGATCCCTACGTCGATATCGGCCCCGGGCTCCTCGACCAGGCCGTCCGTGTAGAGGGCGAGGACGGATCCCGGCGGCAGGTCGACCGGGGTGGTGGGGTAGGCGCTGGTGCGCTCCACCCCGAGGAGCGGGCCGATGTCGAGGTCGAGGACCTCGGTCGTCCCGTCGGGGCGGCGGAGCAGCGGCGGGGGGTGGCCGGCGGTGACGGCGTGGGCATGGTGGGTGTCGGCGGCCACCTGGAGGTAGCAACAGCTGGCCAGCAGCCCGGGGTCGAGGTCGACAAGGGTGCGGTTGACGCCCGCCATCACCTCGCCAGGGGTATGGCTCACGGCCGTGAACGCCCTTACCGCGCTGCGGAGTTGGGCCATGGTGGCCGCGGCGGCGATGCTGTGCCCCTGTACGTCGCCGATGATCAGCGCGACCCCCTTACCGGTGGGGATGACGTCGTACCAGTCGCCGCCGATGTCCATCCCGCTGGTGCCGGGCAGATAGCGCGCGACGGTGCGGATGCCGGGGATCACGGGCAGCTGGTGCGGCAGCAGCGCCTGCTGGAGGCCGCGGGCGATGGCGAACTCCGAGTCGTAGAGCTTCGCGCGTTCCAGGGCCTGGGCGATCAGCCCGGCGAGGGCGGTGAGCACGCCGCGGTCCTTCTCGGCGAACCGGTGGTTGTTGTCGAAGCCGAGGACGCAGGTGCCGACCGGGTGGCTGGAGGCGATCAGCGGCAGATACGCCCAGGAGTTCACCTCGCCGGTGGGGGCGCCCGGGTAGTTCCGGGTGAGGTCCTGCCGCGATTCGATGAAGAGCGGAGCGCCGGCGGTCAGGGCCTCCGTACCGGGCAGCCGGGCGTGCAGCGGTGCGCCTTCCAGCCCGTCGAGGAAGTCTTCGTGGCGCCCGGTGTGGAAGAGGCGGTGCATCGTTCCGTTGCGGACCACATAGATGGCCAGCTGCTGGCCTCCGAAGGCGGGGAGGAGCTGGTCGGAGACGACTTCGCAGACCTGGCGGGTGGTGACCGCCTCGGTGAGCGCGCTGCCGAGCTGGAGGACGTGGTGCATGACTCCCAGCCGCGTCGGGGTGGCGGCGGTGGCCGGTTCGGCCGCGGAGGCGGGTGGTGTCGACGTCGAGGGGGGATGGCCGAGGGGTACCACCCGGCCGGTCACGCCGTCCGCTTCCGGATGGAGGGAGAAGGCGAGCCAGCGGTCGGGCGCCTGGCAGGCGAGGAAGGAGGCCGGCGCCTGCGAGATCATCGCGGACCGGTGCCGGGACTCGACGTCGGGATCGGACAGCCAGGGCAACGCGTCCCACAGAACCTGCCCCAGCAGCTCGTCGCCGGACACGTCCAGCTGCCGCAGGGCGGCGTGGTTGGCGTAGGTGACCCGCCCGTCGGGGGCGAGGGAGAACAGTCCGTCCCGCAGCCGTTCCACCGCGGCGACGGCCGCGCTGCCGGCCCGGCTGTCGACGACCGCGCCCACCAGCTGGCGGCGGGCCGGCACGTCGCCGGACTCCAGGACGCGGGCCCACAGCTCGACCGTGCGGTAGCCCTCGCCGCCGCCCCCGCGCTCCCGTACGCGCAGACGCCGCGCGGTGATCCGGTGGCCCCTGGCGGCCGCCTCCCGGGCGGCGGACAGGAAGGCGGCGAGATCACCGGGGTGCAGACAGGCGGCCAGCGAGGTGGCCTGACCGTCGAGGGCACGGGGGTCGAGACCGAAGATCGCGCAGAGCTCGTCGTCGCCGCGGAAGGTGCCGGAGCCGAGGTCCCAGCCGAACAGGCCGACCCGTACGGCCGTGGCGGAGGGTGCCGGGATCTCGATGGGCACCGTCTCGGGGGCGCATTCCACCGGATCGCCGGTACGGGCGCGGAGGGCGGCCAGCGCGCTCCCGAGCCGGGCGGCGACGGTCCGTACGTGGCGGCGCTGGGCCCGGGACAGCCCTTCGCTGCCGGGTGACGCCGCCCAGACGACCGCCAGCGCGCCGAAGGTCTCCCCGCCCGCGCCCACCGGTACGGAGCAGGAGCCGAAGGCGTACGGCAGCGCCACCGCGAGCTGCGGATAGCGGCGCATGGTCTCCTCGGCGTTGGCCAGGTGGACGGTGCGCCCGGAGCGGTACGCCGTGGCGAGCGGGATGGGGCTGCTCACCGGGATGAGGCGCCAGCCACCCAGCAGGGAGGGCGGCACCCCGTACGCCGCGGCGAGCACGATCGACCGGCGGTCGCGGGAGCGGAGAAAGACGCTGCCCGCGTACGCGCCGGTTCCTTCGACGGCTTCGACGGCGGCCGCGGCGAGCAGATCCGCGCGCTCCGCCGTCTCGCCGACGGTCATCCCGCGCATACCTCCAGTGTGCGCGAGTGTCGGCCCGGCGGCCCAGAGCGGCAACCCAGCGAGAGGTACGGGTCACAGCCTGCACCCGCCCGCCGCGCCGGGACGCCCTCCGGTCCGCGCCCGTGGCCGCCTTCCCGGGCCTCCGTCTTCGGGCAGCGGCCCCATGGCCTCTGTCTTTGGGCAGAGGCGGCTCACCCTCAAGAAGCAGCGAAGCCCCGTGCAGAGCCCTCGATAATCGTCGTCATGTCCTCCAGCGCGCCGCCCGCGACCGAGCCCCCCGTCTCCCGAAGCCTCTTCGCGGGGCCGGGGGAGCAGGGGCGGTGGGTGGTATGGCGGGCGGCGGTCGAGGCGGTCACGGCCGCGGCGCTGGTGCTGCTCGCCCACGAGGCGGTGTCGGCGGTCGAGGCCAGGCTGGTGGGCGAGGCGGCGGGCCTGGCGGTTCTCGGCATCGTGCTGGTGCTGATGCGGCGCCGCTTTCCGGCGGCCTGTGTGGTCGGGCTGGCGGCGCTGATGGGGGCGGTGCCCTCGGTGGCGCTGCTGACCGCGGTGGCCGCCTACACCGCGACCCGGCAGCTGAGGACGTCCCGGCAGCGGGTCGGGGTGCTGCTCGGGGCGGCCGCTCTGACGATGCTGACCGGCGCGGTGTGCGCGCCCGCGCTGGGGGTCGGCAGCAGCCTGTTCGGCCTGGCGCTGGGGGCGGTGCTCGCCGTCACCACGGTCGTGGTGCCGGGGCTGGTGGGTACCGCCGCCGGGCAGCAGGGCCGCTTGCTGCGGGCGCTGCGGGAGCGTGCGGCCGCCGCGGGGCATGAACCGCCACGGCCGCCCGCCGCCACCGAGTGCCTGTATCCGTACGCGAGCGAGCGCCCCGAGGGCGGCCGGCTGCCGATCGTCCGCTACTGCTTCCGGTCCGACACCCTGATCGCGATCGACCGCTTCACCGTTCCGATGGTGACCGAACCTCACAGTGGGAGCACGACCCATGACTGACCACGCCAACTCCGCGGTCCCCGGGCCGGGTTCCGCGATCCGGGTGCTGCTCGCCGACGACGAGGAGATGGTCCGGCACGGCGTCCGGCTGATCCTCCGGCACGCCGAGGGCATCGAGGTGGTGGGGGAGGCGCCCAACGGCGCCGAGGCCGTCCGGCTCGCCGCCGAGGCCCGGCCCGACGTGGTGCTCCTCGACGTCCGCATGCCCGTACTCGACGGGCTCGCCGCCGTCGAACCGCTGGCCGCCCTGGACCCCGCGCCGCAGGTCGTCATGCTCACCACCTTCGGCGACGAGGAGAACGTCCTGCGGGCCCTGGGGGCGGGCGCCACCGGCTTCCTGCTCAAGGACGAGGGGCCGCAGGAACTGATCCGCGCGGTACGGGCGGCGGCCGCGGGGGACGCCGTGCTCTCGCCCGGTGTCACCGGGACCGTCGTCCGGCGGATGCTCAGCGGCGGCGCGCCCCGCGTCCCGGACCGCCGGGTGGTGGGGCTGACGGACCGGGAGCGGGAGGTGCTGGTGATGCTGGGCGAGGGGCTGTCGAACCTGGAGATCGGCACCCGGCTCGGCATCGGGGTGGGGACGGTCAAGACCCACGTCGGCTCGATCCTGGGGAAGACGGGGTGCGGCAGCCGGGTGCAGGCGGCGCTGCTGGCGCACCAGGCCGGACTCATGGGCTGAGGTGCGGTCCGGGCCGTCCGGCTGTCGCGTACGGCTCTCGCTCCTGGGCCCCTCCGGCTCTCCCTCAGGGGAGAGGGGCTGTGGTCCGTGCGGGCGAGGGAGCCGCCGTCTCTCCGCCCTTGGACAGGCGGCGTATTCCCGACCTGAGGGCGACGGATCGGGGGGTGTGCCGCGGCCACGATGGTCGGGAGTCCCGCACCCCTTCCAGGAGTCCCCATGGCACAGTCCGCACCCCCGACCACCGGCCTTCGGGCGTCCGGCGCCGCCGCCCGCGCGACAGAGCTGACCAAGGTCTACGGCGCGGGCGAGACCCGCGTCGTGGCCCTCGACTCGGTCTCCGTGGAGTTCGGGCGCGGCCGGTTCACCGCGATCATGGGACCGTCCGGCTCGGGCAAGTCCACGCTGATGCACTGCATGGCCGGGCTCGACTCCTTCTCCGGGGGCTCGGCCCGGATCGCCGACACCGAACTGTCCCGCCTGGGCGACCGTCAGCTCACCAGGCTCCGCCGGGAGAAGGTCGGCTTCGTCTTCCAGTCGTTCAACCTGCTGCCCACGCTGAACGCCCTGGAGAACATCACGCTGCCGATGGATATCGCCGGCCGCAGGACCGACCAGGAGTGGCTGGAGCTGATCGTGGGGACCCTCGGCCTGACCGGGCGGCTGCGGCACCGCCCCTCGCAGCTCTCCGGCGGCCAGCAGCAACGCGTCGCCGTGGCCCGCGCGCTGGCCGGCTGACCCGAGATCATCTTCGCGGACGAGCCGACCGGCAACCTCGACTCCCGGTCCGGCGCCGAACTCCTGGACTTCCTGCGGGAGTCGGTACGCGAGCTGGGACAGACGGTCGTGATGGTCACGCATGACCCGGTGGCCGCCTCCTACGCGGACCGGGTGGTCTTCCTCGCCGACGGGCGGCTCACCGACGATCTGCCCGCCCCCACCCCGGAGGCCGTCCTCGACCGGATGCGGCACTTCGACGCCGAGGGACGCAAGACCTGACGCGGCCGCCACTCCGCCCCGTATTCCGCCGCCGCCCCCTCGCACCTCTCCGGGACTGGATCGACCATGCTGCGTACCGCCCTGCGCAACGTCCTTGCGCACAAAGCCCGTTTGCTCATGACCGCGCTCGCCGTTCTCCTCGGTGTCGCGTTCGTCTCCGGCACCCTCGTCTTCGGCGACACCGTCGCCAACGCCTACCGCAGCGCCTCCGCCGAAAGCCTCCGGGGCGTGGCCGTCTCCGTACGGACGGCGGCGGCCGGCACCGCCCCCGAGACGGCCGGCGACGAAGCCCCTGCCCCCGACACGGCGGCGGGCAACGGGGACCCCCGGCGGACCACCGCCCTCGGCACCGCACTGGCCCGGAAGATCGGCCAACTGCCCGGCGTCGCCTCGGTACGCCCCACCGTCCACGGCGAGGCCACCGTGGCCGGCAAGGACGGCCGCCCGGTCAGCGCCGACAGCGACCGGCAGCACCTCGCCACCAACTACGTACCGGGCAAGGACGGCAAGGACAGCCGCTTTCCGCTGAAGGCGGGCCGCGGCCCCGCCGCCGCGGACGAGCTGGCCCTCGATGCCAGGACCGCCGCCAAGGCCGGCTACCGCCTCGGTGACACCATCCGCCTCGCCCTCGACGGGCCCGTCCTGACGAAGAAGCTGGTCGGCGTCGTCTCCGCCGACGATCCGCGGATCACCGCCGGCGGCACCCTCACCCTCTTCGACACCCGGACCGCCCAGCAACTGTTCCTCCAACCCGGCGCGTTCGACGAGCTGGCGGTCGCGGCCCGGAACGGTACGGACGAGCGCGCGCTGACCGAACAGGTACGGGCGCTGCTCCCCGCGACGGGCGTCCAGGCCCTCAGCGGCGCCGATCTGGCCGTCGAACAGTCCGCCCAGATCGCCCGGAACACCCAGTCCCTCACCAAGACGCTGCTGGTCTTCGCCGGTATCGCGCTGTTCGTGGGCGCGTTCCTCATCGCCAACACCTTCACCATGCTCATCGCCCAGCGCAGCCGCGATATCGCGCTGATGCGGGCCGTGGGCGCCTCGCGCCGCCAGGTCGTACGCGCCGTCCTCATCGAGGCCGCGCTCCTCGGCCTGGTCGCCTCCGCCGCCGGATTCGCGCTCGGCCTCGGTATCGCCACCGCCCTGCGCCCGCTGCTCAACACCACGGGAGCTGGACTGCCCGACGGACCGCTGGTCATCACGCCCGCGGCCCCACTGGCCTCCCTCGCGGTCGGCGTCGTCGTCACCGTGCTGGCCGCCTGGCTGCCGTCCCGCAAGGCCGCGAAGATCGCCCCGGTGACGGCGCTCAACAGCGTCGACCAGGTGCCGCCCGCCCGCGCCCTGAGGGTCCGCAATGTTCTCGGCGTCCTGCTCACCGGGGCCGGGGTGCTGGTGATGCTGTACGTCTCCACGCTCAGGACGAGCAAGGAGTCGAACCTGATGTGCGCGATGCTCGGCTCCGCCCTCACCCTCGGCGGTGTGATCGTGCTGGCCCCGCTGCTCTCCCGGCCGCTGATCACCCTGGCCGGCAAGGTCACCACCCGCCTCTGCGGCGTCAGCGGCAAGCTCGCCAAGGAGAACGCGCTGCGCAACCCGCGCCGTACGGCCGCCACCGCCTCGGCCCTGATGATCGGGCTCGCCCTGATCACCGGACTGACCGTCGGCGGCCACTCCGCCCAGCGCGCCATGGCCGAGGAGGCCACCGAGGGCCTGACCGCCGACTACAAGGTCACCAACAGCACCGCACGCGGCCTCGACAAGGACACCGCCGCCAAGATCGCCCGGATCCCCGGAGTCGCCGCGGCCGCCCCCGTCACCTCCGCCGGGCTCGACACCCAGGGCAAGTACGCCGTGCTGACCGGCACCGACCCGACGGCGTTCGGCAAGGCCGCGCGGCTCGACGTCCGGGCCGGTTCGCTGCGCGACCTCGGCAGCGGAAAGATCGCGGTCTCGGACTCCTTCGCCCGGCGGACCGGCCTCGCCGTCGGCGACACCCTCGACGCCGAGCTGGGCAACGGCGCGGCGACCGGCAAGCCGCAGCGGAAGACGCTGGCCGTCGTCGCCGTCTACGCCAAGACCCGCGCCGCCGACGACGCACTGGGCACCCTGGCCGACGTCCTCCCGTACGCGGACTCCCACGAGCTGGAAAACGTGCTGGTCAAGGCCGACCCCGGCAAGGCCGCCGGCCTGGAACGGAAGATCCGCGCCGCACTCGGCGACAACCCCCTGCTGAAAGTCCGCAGCCAGGAACAGCTCATCCAGGAGAACAACGCCCCCGTCACCACGGTCCTCAACATGCTGTACGGCCTCCTCGGCATGGCCGTCGTCATCGCGGTGCTCGGCGTCGTCAACACCCTGGCCATGTCGGTCTTCGAGCGCACCCGCGAGCTCGGGATGCTGCGCGCCATCGGCCTCGACCGCTCCGGCGTCAAGCGGATGGTCCGTCTGGAGTCGGTGGTGATCTCGCTGTTCGGAGCCGTACTCGGCATCGCCACCGGCACCTTCCTGGCCTGGGCCGGAGGCGGCCTCACCACCACCTCCATGCAGGAGTACGAAATGGTCCTCCCCTGGGGAAGGCTGGCACTCTTCCTCGCCCTGGCCCTGGCCATCGGCGTCCTCGCCGCCATCTGGCCGGCCCGCCGCGCCGCCGGCCTGAACATGCTGCGCGCGATCCAGCCGCGCTGAACCAGGAACCGGCGGGTGCCGTATCGGCCGTACGGGCGAAGATCACGCGACTGCGGAGGGATCGCCGCCTGCATGCGGATCAGCTGTCTCGTAGCGTTCTGACGACCGCGATGGCCTGATCCAGCAAGTCGATGGGACAGCCCCAGTAGTCATAGATGCCGCCGCGGGCGCGGTTGCTGCCACAGACAACAAATACGCCGGTCCCCAGCTCCACCTTGAGGTGGGTGGCCAGCCAGCCGACGAAACCGCTGTTGTCCACATGGTCGTCGAAGTGGAAGGAGAAGATGCCGAAGCGTTCGACGTCGTCGCCCTCCTGGGTGAGCGGGACCAGGCGGCTCCAGCTCTCCCGGTCCCGAACGACTGCCAGCGTCTCGGCGGTGAGCGCCGGCGGCCGGTCGGCCGGAGACTCTTCAAAACACCAGACACCGTCGTGCACGACGAGGTCGGCCTGAGCGATCTCACGGCGTAGCCGCTGGTCTGTCTGTTCCGCACTCTCCATACTCACACTGACCATCAGCGAGGTTTCCTCTCCACCATTCGCACGCACCCTCCCAACCGAACTGCTCAGTGATACTGCCTCAGTTGCCCCGGCCGTTCGAAGTAGAAGCCCCGCGGCCCCTCCGGCTCACCGGCACCCCCGCAAAGGCACGGCGCGGGCCGCCCCTCGACCAGCTTGCTGCCGTTGACCACAGGCTTGCCGTCAACGCGGCGACCGGCGGAGCCGAAGATGTGCGTTCCCCGCCCCAGCCGCATCATCCCCGTGGTGACCCCCGCCGCCGACACGGGCAGGCCACCAGCCACAAGACGGACGAGGAGGAAGAGGTTCTGCTTTTCCCGCGCGGCAGGGCCGGTCCACAGCGCGACAATCACCGCGGCCTCCTCCTGGTCCGGAATACACCCCCGCACGTAATACGGCTTGGCCAACGGCGCGTCCGTGTAATGCCGGAGCGCAGCGGCAACGGCCCGCTGCGCCCGGGAAAGACACGAAGGCGAACAGATCACTGGCTGCCCTTGGACGGACACGTCTTCCTGTACCCCCATGCAGTAGTCGATATCGATGACAGCCATGATCCCTGCCCGCCGGGGCCGGGGTAACGCCCCACTGGGGCCGGCGCCTCGGTAAGCAGGCGCCTTGCCCTCACCATGGGGATTCCCAGGCATCGGCTCCGAAGGTGCCTTTGACATCGGAGGCGATGGTCGTGGGGTCCACCGTGGCTTGGAGGGCGTAGACCGTGGTCTTGCGTGCGCCACGGACGCTGAGGTGTACGGGGCTGTCGCCCGGGTGGTCCGTGAGGATGCGCCGGAGTTCTTTGACGGACTGTTCGGTGATGCGGTGCGCGGGGAGCGCGAGCCGTACGGGGGTCTTCCTGCCGTGCTCGGCGGAGGAGATGTCGAGGACGGCGAGTTCTCTGCCGAAGAGGTTCACTGTTCCGTCCCGGTCCTCGATTTTGCCTCTGACGGAGATGACGTTGTCCTCGGCCAGTGCGTGCTGGACGAGTTGGTAGGCGGCGGGGAAGAACAGGACCTCCATGGCGGCGTCGCGGTCGGCGAGGGTGACGAGGGCCCAGGCGTTGCCCTGTTTGGTCATCTTGCGCTGGATGCCGGTGATCAGGCCGGAGAGCTGCACGTCTCCGGTGCTGCGGCCGGAGGCGAGCAGTTCGGCGATGGAGCAGTCGCGTGCGCCGGCGAGCACATGCTCGGCACCGTCCAGCGGATGCGCGGAGACATAGAGGCCGAGCATTTCGCGTTCGGTGGCCAGGAGTTGCCGACGGGGCCATTCCGTGTCGTCGAGGGCGAAATCGAGTCCGAAGGCGGGTTCGCTGCCGCTTTCCGCGGCCAGATCGGCGAAGAGGTCCTCCTGTCCGAAGCTTGCTGCCTTCTTCACCGGGGTGATGGCATCGATGGCTTCCTCATGGATGGCGGTGAGGCCTTTGCGGGTGTGTTTCAGGGAGTCGAAGGTGCCGGCCTTGATCAGGGATTCCACGGCTCTCTTGTTCAGTGCGGGCAGGTCGGCTTTGTCGAGGAAGTCGGCGAAGGAGGTGAACTTCCCCTGAACCCGGCGGGCTTCTACGATCGCGTCGATGACGTGGTCGCCGACATTGCGCACCGACCGCAGCCCGAAGCGCACATCGTCGCCGACGGCGGTGAATTCGGCGACGGATTCGTTCGCGTCGGGCTGGAGGACCCGTACGCCGTTCTTGCGCGCGTCGGCGAGATAGACGGCGGCCTTGTCCTTGTCGTCGCCGACGGAGGTGAGCAGGGCCGCCATGTACTCGGCCGGGTAGTTGGCCTTGAGGTAGGCGGTCCAATAGGAGACGAGGCCGTAACCGGCGGTGTGGGACTTGTTGAACGCGTAGCCGGAGAAGGGGAGCATGACATCCCACAGGGCCTTGACGGCTTCCTCGCTGTAGCCGTTGTCCCGCATACCGGCATGGAACCTGTCCCACTCCGCGGCCAGCACCTCGGGCTTCTTCTTGCCCATCGCACGGCGCAGCAGGTCGGCCCCGCCGAGGGTGTAGCCGGCCAGCTCCCGGGCGATGGCCATGATCTGCTCCTGGTAGACGAGCAGATGGAAGGTGTTGCCGAGGATGGGCTCCAGTGCGTCCTTCAGCTCGGGGTGGATGGGGGTGATGTCCTGGCGGCCGGTCTTGCGGTGGGCGTAATTGGTGTGGGCGTTGGCCGCCATCGGGCCGGGCCGGTAAAGGGCGTTGACCGCGGCGATGTCCTCGAACCGGGTGGGTTCCATCTGCTTCAGCAGTACGCGCATACCGCCGCCGTCGAGCTGGAAGACGCCGAAGGTGTTGCCCTCGGCCAGCAGCCGGTAGGTCGTGGCGTCGTCCAGCGGGATGACGGTGGCGGAGGAGTCCTCGTCCAGGGGGTCCACGGTGGTCAGGCTGATGCCGCGGTTCTCCCGGATGTTCTCGATGGCCTGGTCGATGACGCCGAGGTTCCGCAGCCCGAGGAAGTCCATCTTGATCAGGCCCATGGCCTCGCAGGACGGATAGTCGAAACCGGTGATCTTCACGCCGTCCGAGGCGCGCATATGCAGCGGAATGCGGTCCGTGAGAGTCGTCTTGGAGAGGATCACCGCGGCGGCGTGCACACCGGTGCCGCGGGTGAGGCCCTCGACCCCGCGGGCGGTGTCGATGACGCGCCGCACATCCGGTTCGCTCTCGTACATCTGCCGGATCTCCGCTGCCTCCCCATACCGTTGGTGGGAGGCGTCGAAGATGACGGCAAGGGGAGCGGACTTGCCGTTCTGGTCCGGCGGGAGCGCCTTGGTGATGCGTTCCCCGTGCGAGAACGGATAGCCGAGAATGCGCGAGGAGTCCTTGATGGCGTTCTTGGCCTTGATCTTGCCGAAGGTGTTCACCATCGCGGTGTATTTCTCGCCGTACTTCTCGGTGACATAGCGGACCATCCGGTCCCGCTGACGGTCGTCGAAGTCGAGGTCCACATCCGGTGGGTTGATGCGCTCGGGATTCAGGAACCGCTCGAAGAGCAGACCGTGTTCCAAGGGGCACAGCTCGGTGATGCGGGTGGCGTAGGCGACGATCGATCCGGTCGCCGAGCCCCGTCCGGGACCGAGCGGGATCCTGTTCTCCCGGGCGTGGCGGCAGATATCCGCCACGACGAGGAAGTAGGAGCTGAAGCCCATGGGGCCGATGACCGACATCTCGGTCTCGAAGCGCTCCAGAATGTGCGGCGGGACCGGGTCGCCGTAGCGCATGGCCAGGCCCTTGAGAACCTCCTTGCGCAGCCACGATTCCTGGGTCTCCGCCTCGGGCACGTCCGGGAACTGCGGCATCTCGTCGACGTAGTCGAAGACCTCGTCGTAGGACTCGACGCGCTCGGCGACCAGCAGAGTGTTGTCACAGGCTGCCGGAAGCTCCGAGAACAGGCCACGCATTTCCGCGGCGGTCTTCAGGTAGTAGCCGGACCCGTTGAAGCGGAAGCGGTTCGGGGCGTCCTTGTTCTTGCCCACGCCGATGCACAGCAGACTGTCGTGGGAGTCGGCCTGGTCCTCGGTGACGTAGTGCGCGTCGTTGGTGGCCAGGAGCGGGATATCGAGATCCTTGGCCAGACGCAGCAGCCCCTGGCGGACGTCGCGCTCGATGTCCAGGCCGTGGTCCATCAGCTCCAGGAAGTAGTTCTCCTTCCCGAAGATGTCCTGATAGGCGCCCGCGGCCGCGCGGGCCTCGTCGTACTGACGCAGCCGCAGCCGGGTCTGGATCTCCCCCGACGGACAGCCGGTGGTGGCGATGACGCCGTCCGGCCTCTCGGCGATCAATTCCCGGTCCATCCGCGGCTTGCCGGCGGGAAACTGACCCTCATAACTGGCCTGCGTGCTGAGCCAGAACAGATTCCGCAGCCCCTGAACGTTCCGCGCCCACATGGTCATGTGAGTGAACCGGCCACCGCCGGAAACATCTTTCGAGCCCTCGCCGTCCTCGCTCATGGCGCGGCGGCCTCCCGGCCCCCAGAACTCCTGCTTCCGGACGAAACGCGAGGACGGCGCCACGTACGCCTCGATGCCGATGACCGGTTTGATGCCCTCGAAGCCCTTCGCGACCTGTGCGAACTCGTAGGCGCCGAACATGTTGCCGTGATCGCTCATGGCGATCGCCGGCATCCCCTGGCGGGCCACCTCATGGAACATCGGCGTCAGCTTCTGCGCGCCGTCCAGCGTCGAGTACTCGGTGTGGTTGTGCAGATGGACGAAGGAATCCGGCATGAGCGGGGTCACCTCCAGGGGCACAGGGGAAGCCCCGACCGGCCCGGAACGCGGGGGTGGACACGTTCCGTGGCCGAACCACCGGCTCGGCGGCGGGGCGGACAGCCGTCGCGGTGCGGACGCGCCGAAGCGACCACCCGAACGCCGCTACGAGCGGCAGTTGCTCGGCTCACAGCGGCGACGCGCGACCTCCCGGCCGCTGGGTCGATGAAGGCTTTGTGCAACCACACGTTGACCCCAGACATGAAAGCGGGGGTGCACAAAGGAATCAAACAACCATTTCGGCGCCACCAACAACGAATGGTTGTATCCGTAGGGTGGCCAGCCCCACCCTGACTCGGCCGACCCGTCGCCGGTTCCGCTGTCAGGGTGGTCGTCGTTGGCGGGTCGTGCCGCTGCGGCGGGAGCGGGTGCGGGAGCAGCACGATGGGCAGCGCTGCGCCGCCGTGACCGGCATGGTGGCAGGACCCCGGGAGCGCTCCGTGACCGCCCAGTCGCCTCGCACCGATACACCGCCCGCCCGCTACGACGACCTGCGCGCCCTCGTGTTCAACTGCACCCTCAAACGGTCACCGGAGCGGAGCAACACCCAGGGGCGAGTTGGGCGGGCCCGGCCAGTGCTCTGACCGGGAAGGTTCGCCGGGGCGGTAGCCATCGCCTCGATAGTCTGCGCGGCATGAGCAATGCATACGAGAGCTCCGGCGATGCTGAAGTCGCGATAGCCGGGGCGCGGGCCGGCGCGGACGTGGTCCGCACCATGTACGGCCGGCAGCTCAACCGTATCGACAAGGGTGCCGGGGACTTTGCCACTGCTGCCGATGTGGAGGCCGAGAGGACGATCCTCGGCGTCATCCGTGCCGCACGGCCCCATGACGCGGTGCTCGGCGAGGAAGGGGGGCGGCGGGGCGCCGCCGACGCTGTGCGCCAGTGGTTGGTGGACCCGCTGTGCGGCACGCTGAACTATGCCGTCGGCACCATGCTGGTGGCCGTCAACGTGGCGCTGCGCGACGGGGCGGCGGCGGTGGCCGATCCGTTCAGCGGCGAGGTTTTCTTCACCGACGGGGAGACCGCCCGGGTGCGGCATGACGGGGTCGACGACGCGCTGCTGACGCCCACGCCCGCCACACGGTTGGTGGACGTCAACCTGGATCCTCCGTTCCCGAGTGCGCCCGGATTCCGGGCCGTGGATCTGCTGGCCCACCCTGAGTTCGTCGCACGCTTCCGGCCGCGCGTCGTCTCCACGACGCTGGCGCTCGCCTGGGTCGCCGCAGGCAAACGCGCCGCGTATGTCACCGATGGCAGCGACCTCTCCACGAGCGTGCATTTCGCGGCCGGTATCGCTGTGTGCCGGGCTGCCGGCTGCGTGGTCACCGGGATCGACGGTGCCCCGATCGGCGAGACGGGCCGCGGGCTTGTCGTCGCCGCTGACGACGAGACCCACGGGCTACTGATGTCGATCATGCACAGCCGAAGCTAGCGCGGTGACCGCATGGGCTTCGCCGGGCCGGGTCGGGCTGGGACTGGGGGGCCTGCTCCGGCCCGCCCCTTCCCCGGCTCTCCGTTCATGCGGAGGCCGGGAAGGAGCGGGCCGGGGGTGGTCACCGCTGGGAGATGTCGGCGCTGACGATCGCGCCGTCGGACACCGTGTAGGTGCCTTGGAAGACGCGTACCGAGCCGTCGGTCTGGGTTGCGCGGAGGACGGCGCTGACCTGGCCGGAGCTGCCGTCGTTCACCGCGCTGAGTTCGATGCTCGACGTGGTGCCGAAGCCCGACTTCCACTCCGAGTACGAGGAGCCCCCGATGTTCTTGCCGCCGAGGTCCCAGGCCGCGGAGAAGTCGCCGGCGTTGATGTCCCGGTAGTACTCCTCCACGACCGCGCTCGCGTTGTCGGGGGACGGTGAGAGGTCCGACGGGGTGGGGGAGGGGTAGTCGGTCGGCGGCAGGGTCTCGGTGTAGGTGGGCGGCGTGGAGTAGAGGTCGGTCGGGGGCGGGGAGCCGATGGCCGGGTCCGGGGTGGGGCTGGCCGAGGAGAGGGCGCCGACCGTTTCCTCGTCCGAGGAGCCGTCGGACGAGGAGAGCACGATGGCGGTCGCGCCGCCCGCCACGATCAGGGCCGCCACCACCCACAGCAGCCACTGCGGGAGGATGGTGGGCCCCACCCGGACGTAGCCGTGCCCGGTGTCCCCGACGGGCTGACGAGTGCCGGCGGGCGCCCCGGACTCACGTGGCGTACCGCAGCTCGGACAGAACGTCGCGGCGGCATCCTCATGGAGCGCGCCGCAGTGCGTGCAGGACGGCATGGTCATCTCCCCCCGTTGTCCCTGGTGTTCCCGTGCCCGGCCTTCGCGTCGGACCGGCTACAGCCCGTGGATCGCCTCTTCGATCGCCACCGCCAGAGTGACCAGGGCGGTGAAACCCGGCACGGCGCCCACGAGCGCCCTGGCGAAGACCTTCAGCTTGCCCTTGCGCGGTGCCTCCGAAGTGGCCTCCTCGCGGGCATCCTCGGCGGCCTCGATCAGGTCGTCCCGTTCCGGGTGCTCGGACCGGCCGAGCTCGTCGATCAGCCGGGTGAGTAGCGTGTCGAGGTCCTGGGGCTGCGGCTGCGCCCCGTCGCCGTACTGGGTCAGCCCGCTGTCCCGGACCTCCGCCTTGGCATTCTTGCCGCTGGCCACGGCGCTGCCGACGACATTCGAGCCGCCGGTGGCGATGATCCCGTCGTTCCTGCGCATGTGTATTCCTCACTTCTGCTTGGCTTTTCAGTCCAGCTTGAGCAGCGGGATCTTGTGGATGATGTTCATCGCGGTCCGGGACCGGTCGCCGGAGGCGACCGCGCTGGAATCCACCCGCGAACCGTGGGACGCGATGATTCCGTTGTTGATGATGGTCTGCTGACGCTGGATCAGCTCACCCGCGTCGATACCGCGCGCTTCGGCGAATTCGACGAGTGCGTCCAGGACCCGCTTTTCCACCGTCTTCAGGACCATTCCGCTGTCGGCCTTCTGGAAATGCCGCTGGTGGTGTTTGGCCGCGGCTTCCCGGCGGACGCTCTGCCGCGCCCCGTAGTCGAAGTGGCGCAGCCTGGTGATCAGCTTGTGCTGACGGCGCCGCCGCCGGGAGATCCCGGAGTCCGGGGCGAATCCCGCGATCGCGCGCACGGGGGAGGCCAGCAGAATGAAGAAGGTGCTGACCGCCGTCTCCGAGATCAGTTTGGCGAGTTCGCCCACGGCCGGCCGGGGCATCAGGGTGTCGATGATCCGGTAGCGGTCCAGCAGCGGGAACAGCACCGTCGGGACGGCTTCCACGAAGAGATTGGAGTCCGACCGCACAAAGCGCAGAAAGAGCGAGGTGACCAACTCGCCGCCCCAGCCGGTGGAGTGCACGGCCAGATACGGGCGGGCACCTTCCTCGGGTGTCCGCTTCAGCGTGTCCATCTGGGCGAACGGAATCCGGGACACGGGCCGGCCGAGGGGATCCGGCAGAAAGCGGGTGTCGCCCAGGAGGGTCGAGCCGTCGGTGAAGAGCCGCTCCTCGATCTCCAGACAGGGCAGCGCCAGTGTGCCGACCCGTTCGGCGATATGGGCGTAGAGCTCCGTCACATCGAATTCCTCCGGTTCGCCTTCCGGCCGGCTGGAGGTGGTGACGTCGAAGGTCAGGGACCAGGAATCGAGTTCGGTCCCGTAGCCGATGAACGGTGAATAGCCGCTGTACGTGGTGACGTTCCCGTCGGCGTAATCGCCGATCTGGCGCAGGCGCGTCGAGATGTCGTTGTTGAGCGGCGGCGGCGCGGCCGCCGGGTCGAAACGGTCCGGGCGCAGGCTCTGGAGATGGCGCCCGTACTTCGTGGACAGCTCGAAGGAGAACACCGTCACCCAGGACAGGAAGAGCGCCAGCAGGGTGATCCTGCCGTCACCGACCACGAACGTGAAGACGAAGGCCAGCACGAACAGCACGGCGAGCACCAGATCCCGGCTGTGGCGGCGTGCGTTGGCCAGATAGGCGTGCCGCAGCACCACGGGGACATCGCAGGCCGGGGCCGCCGCCACCCCGAGATGGGGTTCGGCGGCGACCTGTTTGATGAGCGATCCGGCGTAGGCGCGGTCCAGGTAAGCGGCCGCGCACAGGTATCTGGTCAGGTCCCGGCCGCTGCCCCAGCGCGGCACGGTGGCGCGGCGGTCGGCCGGCCGCTCCGCGAGCGGCACCGTCGTCGCGGCAGGCGGTGGAGCACCGTCAGACTGCTGCGGCAGCGTCACGGTCGTCGCGCCGGCCTCCAGGGCCGCACCGCATGTGCTGCAGAACGCGGCCCCCGGAGCGGTGCCCCGGCCACACCCGGGGCATGTCGTCGTATGCGTCATTGCTTCCCCCCACACATGAGCCCGGCTCACGTCCAACAAGTGCACCACAAGAGGATTCTGAGAAATTGTCAGAGTCACTCTTTGAGGCTGGACCGTTACAGATCCGGAACGGAGGGGGGAGTCGGGCCGGTCCCCTAGGGTTCGGCCCCGACCTGTCCGGTGGTTCGGCGCTGCTTGGCGCGCTGGGAGAGCACACCGAGGATCCGTTGCCACGCCGGTGATGCCTCGATGACCCGGGAGAAAGCCAGCGCGGTGTTCCCTTGCTCGCTGCTGTCCCGCGCGTGGTCGATCTCCCAGTTGTCCAGCTCATCGATGAGCTGGTCCACGCGGGGATCGTGCGGATCCCAGTCGATTGACTGATCGCAGGCGAGATACAGCCGCGTTGTCTCGGGGTCGTCGAAGCTGGCGGCCTTGTCCTTTATCGCCTGCGGCATGGACTCCGGGTCCAGTGCCTGCATCAGGATCCACACGTCCCGTTCGAGCCGTACCGTCCGTTCGCTGACCCCGAGACCGCGCATCCGGTTCAGGTTGGCGACCACCCCGGCAGGCAGGACGAGCTCTTCGCCGCCGGCCAATGCGGTGATCCGGCGGCGGTGCTCGGTGAGTTGGTCGATCTTGCGCTGCAATTCCGCGTCGATGTCGTCGACGGCCGCGGCGAACTCGGCCGGCCGTGCATGCAGCAGCGCGTCGATACGGGCCAGTGGCACCCCGGCTTCGGCGAGTGTCCTGATCCGGATGAGATCCACCGCCGCTTGTGCGCTGTAGCGGCGGTAGCCGGAGCGGTCGCGTTCGGGCTCCGGCAGCAGGCCGACGTGGTGGTAGTGGCGAACGGCGCGCACGGTCACGCCGGCCGTCGCCGCGAGCTGGCCGATCGTGAGCATCGTTCACCTCCGGTCTTCGGGGATCCTGGCCGGGCCGAGTCTAAGACCTGGTCCCGCAAGGCGGTCCCCACCTGTGTGACGCACTCGGCCGATGCCTCTAGCGGGCCGATTCCGTCCAGGTGACCGGCAGTTCGTGGACGCCGTAGATGTTCATGTCGGTCCTGAGTTTCACCTCGTCGGCGGGGATGGCGAGCTGGAGGGTCGGGAAGCGGCGCAGCAGTCCGTCGAAACCGGCGCGCATCTCGATGCGGGCCAGTTGCTGGCCCAGGCACTGGTGGATGCCGTGGCCGAAGGACAGGTGGCCGCGGGCCTTGCGGCGGATGTCCAGGGTGTCGGGGTGGTCGAAGCGCCGGGGGTCGTGGTTGGCGGCCAGCAGCGAGACGACGACGGTCGAGCCCTTGCCGATGGTTTCTCCGCCGAGTTCGATGTCTTCCGTGGCGTAGCGGTAGAAGATATCGACGACGGACAGGTAGCGCATGAGTTCCTCGACGGCGTCGGGGAGCAGATCCGGGGCGGCGCGGAGTGCGGCCAGCTGCTCGGGGTGCTCCAGGAGCGCGAAGGTGCCCAGGGCCAGCATGTTGGCGGTGGTCTCGTGGCCCGCGAGCAGCAGCAGGAAGGCGATGCCGGTCAGTTCCTCGATGGTGAGGTCGTCATGGCGGGCCAGGTCGGACAGGATGTCCTCGCCGGGTTCGGCCCGTTTGCGCATGACCAGTTCGGCGAGGTACGTGGTCATCGCGCCGTACGCGGCCATCTTCTCCTCCAGCGGCTGTTCCTTGACCAGGAACTTGGCGGAGTTGACCTGGAAGTTCTCCCGGTCCTCGTAAGGGACACCGAGCAGTTCGCAGATGACCAGCGAGGGCACCGGCAGCGCGAACTCCTTGACCAGGTCGACCGGCGGGACCAGGCGCGCCATCTCGTCCAGTTGCCGCTCGGCGATCTCGACGATGTGCTCTTCGAGCTGTTTCATGCGTCTGACGGTGAAGGCGCCGGTCAGCTTGCGCCGCAGCCGGGTGTGGTCCGGCGGGTCCATGGCGACGAACAGGCCCGGCACCTGCGGGGACGGCTCGGTGGCGGCGGGCATGCCCGGGGTCTCGTACGGCACATGGACGATGCCGAGGTCCTGGCGGGAACTGAACCGGGTGTCGGCCAGGAGCTGGCGGACCGCTTCGTAGCCGGTGACGAGCCAGCCCTCATGACCGTCGGGGAAGACCAGGGGACTGACCGGGCGGGCCTCGCGCAGCCGGGTGATCTGGCGGGGCGGGTCGAAGGGGCCCGCATCGCGCTCCATGGGGAGGCCGTGCGGGATGGCAGCCGTTTCACTCATCGGATGTCCTTTCGCGGCGGCCGTTGTGGCCACGTCGTCATGCGGCCAAGGCTCCAACCCTGACGCACGGTCAAGGTCAACCCTTCTGTTGCAGCGGCCCCGGTTTGCGTCGTGTCCCGTGCTGAGGGAAGAGCCCGTCGGCCGTGCTGCTGGATGCCGGCGATCACTTCGCCGCGCCCGTAGGGCAGTTGGTCGCAGGCGCCGCACCGATGGGGGCGCTACGCACGGCGTGCGCGGGTAGTCTCGCGCTGGTGCGGCGCCGGGCATGGGCGAGGTGCCCCGGCCGGGGAGCGGCACCGAACAGCCTCCGAGCAGCGACTGACCGAAGCGGTGGTATCCATGGCAGATCATGACCTGACCGGTTTCGAGCGCGGCACCTTCACCCATCACGGCACCACGCACCGGATTCTGCGGCGCGGTACGGGCCCTGCCGTGATCGTGCTGGCGGAGATACCGGGAATCACGCCCAAGGTGCTGGAGTTCGCGGAACGCGTGGCCGCACTCGGCTGTACCGCCGTGCTCCCGGTGCTCTTCGGGAGACCCGGCCGCGATGCCGATCCCGCCCACATCGGCCGGCTGAAGGCCGGACTCTATATGGCCTCGTCCATAGGGAAGGTGTGCGTCAGCCGGGAGTTCACCGTGCTGGCCACCGGGAAATCGTCCCGCGTGGTGACCTGGCTGCGGGCCCTGGCCGCGCAGGAGCACGAGCGGTGCGGCGGCCCCGGCGTCGGAGCCGTCGGTATGTGTCTCACCGGTGGCTTCGCGCTCGCCATGGCCGCCGACGAGCGCCTTCTCGCCCCGGTCCTGTCCCAGCCGTCGCTGCCGCTGGCCCTCACCAAGAGCCGGGCCGGTGGCATCGATACCTCCGCCGAGGACCTCGCGACCGTCCGGGGGCGCTGTGAGCGCGAGGGCCTGCGGGTCGTCGGGCTCCGGTTCCGCGGGGACCGGCTGGTGCCGGGGGACCGGTTCGACTTTCTGCGCCGCGAACTCGGCGAGGCGTTCACCGCCGTCGAACTGGACGACGCCGCCGCGAACCCCCGCGCCCTGACGGCGCCGCACTCCGTACTGACCGAGCACCTCATCGACGAGCCCGGCCAGCCGACCCGCGCGGCGCTGGACGAGGTGCTCGACCTCTTCCGTACGCGGTTGCTGGGGCAGCGGCAGGGCCCGGCCGTGGAAACGCCGGCCGTTGAGGCGGAGGGCGAGCTCTGAGCGGTCCCGGCGGCCCGGTGTCACGGGGTCATGGGACCCGCACGCACCGGGCCTCAGCCGGTTCCGGCCTCCGGGAGCGGAAGGCTCTGCGGGTCGGCGAGGAAGGCCGCCACCAGATGGCCGGCCTGGGCGCGGCACTCCTGGAAGTAGGCATGGCGGGCGCCGGTGAAGAGGTGCATCCGGGCCCCGGGGATACGGGCGGCGAGCAGCGGGGCATTGGCCGCGGGCGTGAGTCGGTCCTGATCGCCGTGCAGCACCAGGGTGGGGGCCGTGATGCGGGGGAGGGCGTCCCAGGCGTCGTGTTCGTTGCTGGCGACCAGGTGTCCCCGGCGGGAGTGCGGGGGCATCTCGGGGTCGCCGAGTGTGGTGTACGGGCCGGGGTGGTCGGCCAGCCAGGCGGGGGAGTGCATCAGGTCGAGGAGGGCCTGCCGCGACGCCGCCGGATCGGCCTGGGCCAGGGCGCGCCGTACCGCGGTGTCGCGCTCCTGCGCCTGGGGGCCGCCGGGTGAGGTGCAGCCGAGGACGAGGCGGCGGACCCGGTCCGGGTGGCGGGCGGCGATCCACTGGGCGACGCGGCCGCCCATGGAGGTCCCGTAGACATCTGCCCGCTCGACACCCAGGTCGTCCAGGACCGCGATCAGGTCGTCGGCGAACAGCCGGGTGGAGTAAGGCCCTTCGGGTTTTCCGCTGGCGCCGGTGCCGCGGTAGTCCATGGTGACCGTGCTGTGGGTGGGGTGGAAGTCCTCGCGCACACCGTCCCACCAGTGGTGATTGTTGGCCTGGCCCGCGAGGAGTACCAACGGGCGTCCGGAGCCGTGCCGTTGAGAGGCCAGCACGGTGCCGTCCTGGGCGCGGGTCGAGGCGTGCAGTTGCTGAGTGTCGTCGGTCATGCCGTTCCTCGGGTGGGCGACGTCGTCGGCGATGCCCACGCCGGCGGTCGACGGTCAGCGCGGCTGCCCGGCGCCGGAGAGCCTACGGCCTGACTCCGGCCGCCGTCCCGCACCAGGGGCGGCGGTCTCGCGCATTCCGGCGGGTCGGGCCCGCCCTCGCTACCGGGGCCCGCAGGCCGTCGCGGGCACCCCGGCCGGGGCCGGCGCCCCGCCGTTCAGTTCCGCCAACGCGCCGTCGAACGCCTCGATGAGGTAGTCCTGCTGATGGGGCGTCAGCATCGGGTGGCAGGGCAGATTGAGATGCTGCTCGAACCAGCTGCGTTCGGCGACCGGGCACTCGCCGCGCAGATGTCCGCGGTGGCGCCACTGCGGCAGCAGATGCTGCGGGAAGTAACGCAGCTGGATCTCCACGCCCCTGCGGTCCAGGGCCAGGACGAGCCGGTCGCGCAGCTCCTGGTGGTCGGCGAGGCAGGTGTAGAGGTGGTAGGCGTGGACGCTGTGCGCGGGCGCCGACTGCGGGGTGAGGAACGGGTAGCGGGCGAGCACCTCGTCCAGTCGCCCGGCGAGCGCGCGCCGCCGTGCCACGGCGGTCTCGACCCCCGCGAGCTGGGCCTGTCCGAGGGCCGCGACCCCTTCCGGCATCGTCGCGTCACTGCCGGGCCGCCGTACGCAGCCGCGCTGGAGGGGCAGGGCGTACGAGGTCCCCGGCAGCCCGGCCGGCTCCGGCTGAAGGTGCGCGGTCCGGGCGTCCCTGTCGGGGGCGCGCAGCCGGTGCAGCCGCTCCGCCCAGTCGTCCCGGTCGCAGGTGATCAGACCGCCCTCGCCCAGCGCGGTGCCGGACTTGGCGTTCCGGAGGCTGAAGGTGGCGAGGTCCGCCAGGGATCCGGGGCTCCGGCCGCGGTAGCGGGCGCCCAGCGCGTGCACACAGTCCTCCAGCACCAGGAAGCCGTGCCGCCGGGCCAGGGCCATGACGGTGTCCATCTCGGCGGGGCAGCCGCCGTAGTGCACGAGCAGCAGGGCTCGGGTGCGCGGGGTGATCAGCGCCTCCAGCGCGGCCGGGTCGAGGTTGAGGGTGGTGGGGTCGATATCGCAGAACCGGACCCGTACGTCATAGTCGAGCAGTGGCTGGAGGGTGGCGCGGTGGGTCTGCGGGGTGGCGATGACCTCGTCGCCGGGGGCCAGATCGAGCATCCGGATCGCCATCTGGAGGGCGACCGCACCGCTGTTCACCGAGATCGTGTGCCGGCTGCCGACCGAGGCGGCGAAGGAGCGCTCGAACCGTTCACGCCGGACATCGGCCGGTAACGGTGTGCTCTCGTGGACCAGCTCGGCCAGTGCGGCGGCCTCGGTGTCGGTCGACAGGCTGCCCCGCTTCCCCCAGGGCACGAGGTAACTCTTGTCCAGCATCGGTTCCCCCCGGATGGTCTGTGGTGCACCGAAGAGGTGCAGTCCTATGACAGTCGAGGGGCGGACGCCGGTGAAGAGTCAGCGGCGGTCAGCAAGGTCAGTTAGGTCAGCTTCCCGTGGGCGGCGGCGCCGTGCTGCCGCGCGGGACGAGTTCGGTGGGCAGCACGATATGACGCCGGTGCGCGCCGTCGGCGTCCTCGATCACCGACCGGGCCAGATGAACGGCGGTGCGCCCGATCTCGGCGGCGGGCTGGGCCAGCGTCGTCAGGCCCAGGACCCCGGCCATGACATGGTCGTCGAACCCCATGACCGAAACCCGCCCGGGGACCGGGACGTTGGCCTCCCGCAGCGCCGCCAGCAGCCGGAACGCGAAATCGTCGGTCTCGGCGAACAGCGCGGTCGGCGGGTCCTGGAGGCTCAGCAGCCGCCCCACCGCCGCGCCCATCCCGCTGCCCTTCCAGCCCGGCACGCTCATGATGAGCGCGTCGTCCCGCTCCAGGCCCGCGTCGGCGAGGGCCCGCAGATGCCCGGCGAGCCGGTTCTTGCTGCTCCAGGCGAAGCCGGTCTCGTCGGACGTCTGGAGGAAGGCGATCCGGCGGTGCCCGAGGTTGATCAGATGGCGGGTGCCGCGCAGTGCGGCGTCCGCATCGTCCACATAGACACTGGGGCGCCCCTCGGCGTGCTGGCTGACGAAGACGAGCGGCATGCCCAGGCCGTCCAGGCGGGGGCCGGGGCTGTTCACCGCGGGCATCTTCACCTTCACCGCGACCTGGGCGGAGTTCCTGCTGGCGCTGACCTTCAACAGCGAGGACGGCCACCGCACCGTTCCGGTCGGCATCGCCCTGTTCACCAGCCAGTACACGGTCCCCTACGGGACGCTGTTCGCGGGGGCCGTGGCGGCCACCGTCCCGATCGGCGTCCTGGTCATGATCTTCCGCCGCTCGATCGTCTCGGGCATGACCTCAGGGGCGGTGAAGGGATGACCCCGGCCCCCGCGCGGGCCGCCCCCGCCGCACCCGACCCGGCGCCGCGCAGCGCCGTACGCTCCCCCAGCTACCGCTGGGAGGTGCCCCCATGCGTCCGCTACCGCCCGGAAAGGCCTCCACGTGACCTCTCAGCACCTCGACTCCGCCCGCGACACCACCGACTGGTGGCGGCAGGCCGTCGTCTACCAGGTGTACCCGCGCAGCTTCGCCGACTCCGACGGCGACGGCATCGGTGACCTCCCCGGCATCACCTCCCGGCTGGCCCACCTCGCCGGCCTGGGCGTGGACGCCGTCTGGCTGAGCCCCTTCTACCCCTCGGAGCTGGCCGACGGCGGCTATGACGTCGCCGACTACCGCGATGTCGACCCGCGGCTGGGCACCCTCGACGACTTCGACGCCATGGTGGCCGAGGCACACCGCCTGGGCCTCAAGGTGATGGTGGACATCGTGCCCAACCACTCCTCCCACCAGCACCGGTGGTTCCAGGAGGCGCTGCGCGCCGAGCCCGGATCCGCCGCGCGCGAGCGCTATGTCTTCCGCGAGGGCAAGGGCGGGCACGGTGAACTGCCGCCCACCGACTGGATCTCCTGCTTCGGCGGCCCCGCCTGGACCCGGCTGCCGGACGGCTGGTGGTACCTGCACCTCTTCGCCCCCGAGCAGCCCGACTTCAACTGGGACAACCCCGAGGTCCGCGCGGACTTCCGGCAGACCCTGCGCTTCTGGTCCGACCGCGGGGTCGACGGCTTCCGGGTCGATGTGGCCCACGGCCTGGCGAAGGATCTGGCCGCGCCGCTCCGCGACATCGGCACGATCGGCGACTACCGGCCGGAGGATCTGCCCGAGGATGGCAGCCACCCCTTCTGGGACCGGGACGAGGTGCACGACATCTTCCGGGACTGGCGCAAGGTCTTCAACGAGTACGACCCGCCCCGGATCGCCGTCGCCGAGGCCTGGGTGCGCAACTCCCGCCGCACCGCCTACGCCACCCCGCAGGAGCTCGGCCAGGCCTTCAACTTCGACTTCCTCCGTGCCTCGCTGGACGCGCCGGAGCTGCGCGCCTCCATCGACACCGCGCTCGCCGACGCGCGGGCGGCCGGGGCCACCGCGACCTGGGTGCTCTCCAACCACGATGTGATCCGGCACGCCTCCCGCTACGGCCTCCCGGACGACCGCGACGAGGAGGCCTGGCTGCTCTCCGACGGCCAGGAGCCCGTCCTGGACCGGGAGTTCGGCCTGCGCCGGGCGCTGGCCGCGACCCTGCTGATGCTGGCACTGCCCGGCTCGGCGTACGTCTACCAGGGCGAGGAACTGGGCCTGCCCGAAGTCGCCGAGCTCTCCCGCGACAGCCTCCAGGACCCGGTGTGGACCCGGAGCGGCGGTGCGCTGAAGGGGCGGGACGGCTGCCGGGTGCCGCTGCCGTGGCGGCGCGAGGGCAGCTCGTACGGATTCGGCAGCGGCGGCTCCTGGCTGCCGCAGCCCCAGGGCTGGGGCGCGCTGTCCGTCGAGGCACAGGACGGGGTGGCGTCCGCACCCCTGGAGCTCTACCGCACGGCGCTGGCCACCCGCCGCCGGCTGGTGGGCGACGAGGCGCTGGAATGGGCCGACGGGACGACGGACCCGGGCACCCTGCACTTCCGCCGCTCGGGCGGCTGGGAGTGTGTGGCCAACCTGTCGGACGAGCCCCGGCCGCTGCCGGCCGGTGAGCTGCTGCTGAGTTCCGCGCCGGTCACCGGTGACCGGCTGCCGCCGTGGACCACGGTCTGGCTGCGCACCACACGCTGAACCGCCGCGCCCCGGGGGCCTGTCAGGCGCTCAGCGCCGTCAGGTCCCCGCGGGCGTGCGCCAGGACCGCGCCGTCGTAGCGCCGCACCAGCAGCCGGGCCAGTTCGGGCGCCGGGCCGAGGACGGGGGCGAGGAGATCGGCGCGGGCCTCGCGGGCACCGGCCGCGATCCGGTCCGGGAGGAATCCGGGCGCGATGACGTACGGCGCCACGGCCACCCGCCGGACACCCTCGGCCCGCAGCGCCCGCACGGCGTCCGCGGTGCGGGGCAGAGATGCGGAGGCGAACGCAGGTCGCACGGCACACCAGCCAGCGGTGTGCCACCACTCCCGCGCGATTTCAGCGAGCACTGCGCCCGCCTCCGGGTCGGAAGAGCCCGCCGAGGCCAGCACGACCCCGGTCGAGCGGCGGTCACCGGGCCGCAGCCCGGCCTCCGCCAGCCGGCGCTCCAGCGCGGCGGTCAGCAGGGACGACGGGCCCAGTACCTCGGCCTGACGGATGGTCAGCAGCGGCAGCCGCACGGCCGCCTCCCGCAGTACCGCCGGGATATCGGACTTGGCGTGAAAGGCCCGGGTCAGCAGGAGCGGCAGCGCCACCACGTCCCTGACCCCCTCGGCCGACAGGCGCTCCAGCACCCTTGGCACCCGGGGGGCGTTGAAGTCGAGATAGCCGACCTCGACGCGCAGCCCCGGCCGCAGCGCCCGGACCCGCGCACAGAGCGCGGAGACGGTCGCCGCGTGCCGCGGGTCGCGGCTGCCGTGGGCGATGACGAGGAGAGTGGGGCGGGTATCCATGGTCAGCTCTTCACCAGGAGGCCGCGGCTGCGCAGCACCCGGCGTTCGACGGGGGCGAAGATCAGCAGCTCGATGCCGATACCGACGATGAGGATGAGCAGGATCGCGGACAGCACCCAGGACATGTCCTGGAGCTCCCGGCCCTGCTCCAGCAGCTGGCCCAGACCGGTGCCCAGATCGGGCGCGTTCACGATCAGCTCGGCGGCCATCAGGGAACGCCAGGAGAACGCCCAGCCCTGCTTGAGCCCGGCGATGTAGCCGGGCAGCGCGGCCGGCAGCAGCACATGCCGGACCCCGGCGAGGCCGGTGGCGCCGATGGTGCGGCCCGCCCGCAGGTAGAGCGGGGAGATCTGGTCGACGCCCGCCACCAGCCCGTTGGCGATGGACGGGACCGCGCCGAGCAGCACCACCGTGTAGATCGTGGCGTCGCTCAGCCCGAACCAGATGATCGCGGCCGGGACCCAGGCGACCGAGGGCAGCGACTGGAGCCCGCTCAGGATCGGCCCGATCGCGGCCCGGACGGCCTTGACCTGGGCGACGATCAGCCCGAGCGCCGTGCCGAGGACCACGGAGGCCAGAAAGCCGAGGGCGCCGCGGGAGACGCTGGTCCACACGAAGCTCAGCAGCGTGCCCTCCAGCCACTTCTGCTGGAGCGAGCGGCCGACCTCGACGGGGCTCGGCAGCAGGTAGTGCGGCTTGAGCGCGAAGTGGTACGCGAGCTGCCACAGGGCGAGCACGATCGCGATGGCGACCAGCGGGGGGAACGCCTTCGAGGCGGCGGTACGCAGCCACGGCTGCCGGTCGACGACCCGGGATTCCAGGGCGTCGAGCCCGGCCTCCAGACCGGCGATGTCGCCGGAGCCGTCCCCCTCGGCGGTGGTGGCCGGGGCCTTGGTCTCAGTGCTGGCCATGACGGCGGATCTCCCCACGGAGCTGTTCGGTGATCTCGATGGAAAGGTCGGCGACCGCGGCGTCCTCGATACGGCGCGGCTGCGGGATGTCCACCCGCCACTCACGCGCGATCCGGCCCGGACGGGAGGACAGCAGGACCACCCGCTCGGCGAGCCGCACCGCCTCGCGGACGTTGTGGGTGACGAAGAGGACCGAGAGGTTGGTCTCGCGCCAGATCCGGGTCAGCTCGTCGTGCAGCACGTCCCGGGTGATCGCGTCGAGCGCCGCGAACGGTTCGTCCATCAGCAGCAGTTGGCTGTCCTGGGCGAGTGCACGGGCCATCGCGACCCGCTGGCGCATCCCGCCCGACAGCTCGTGCACCCGCTTGCCGTGGGCGCCCTTGAGCCGGACGAGTTCGAGCAGCCGCTCGGCCTCCTCGCGGCGCTCCGCGCGCGGCACCCCGCGCAGCCGCAGCGCCAGCTCGATGTTGCGGCCCGCGGTCAGCCACGGGAACAGCGCGTGCTCCTGGAACATCAGGGCCGGCCGGCCGCCCGGCGTCTCGATGGCGCCGGAGGACGGGGCGTCGAGCCCGGCCACCAGGTTGAGGAGGGTGGACTTGCCGCAGCCCGAGGCCCCCAGGAGGCAGACGAATTCGCCGGGCGCCACGTCGATGCTGATGTCGTCCAGGACATGCTGCTGTGCGCCGGTGCGGCCGAACGACTTCGAGACATGGTCGATGCGGGCCGCGTACGGCACGGTGGTGCCCGTGTCCGCCGTGGCGGGCTGCTGCTTGGTGAGCGTGGTGGTCGTCATCGGTGTCACCTCCTGGGGGAGTGCGGGTGCGGTGGGCGGGGCTACTTGCTGCCGAGTCCGGCGTCGTCGACCGGCTGCTTGCCCTCGGCCCGGAGCACCTTGTTCAGCAGGGTGAGGTCGTAGATGCCCTTGAGGTCGGGCTTCTTGAGCAGGCCCGCCTTGACGCCGTGGTCGGCCTCCTGCTGGAGGGTCGCGGCCAGCGGGTCATCGGTGACATCGACGTTCTTGAACGCCGGGTCGATGACGTTCTGCGGCAGTGCCTTGCCGGCCACGTCCGGGGAGGCGAGCTTGTCGTTGAGGGCCTGCTTCGCCTCGGCCGGGTGCGAGCGGATCCAGGCGTTGGTCTTCACCGAGGCCCGCAGCACCGCTTCGACGGCCTTCGGGTGCTCCTTGAGGAACTTCTGCGAGACGATCATGTTCGTGATGACGAACTTCCCGTCCTTCCACAGCTTCTTCTCGTCCAGGAGCGTCTTGCCGCCCTCGGCGACGAGCTTGGAAGCGGTGGGCTCGGGCACCCAGGCCCCGTCGATGCCGCCCTGCCGGAAGACCGTGGGCGTCACCTTGTTGTCGGTGCGCTGGACGGTGACGTCACCCTTGCCGGTGGTGGCGTCGACCTTGTAACCCTTGCCGGCCAGGTAGTTGAGCAGCGCGACGTCCTGGGTGTTGCCCAGCTGCGGGGTCGCGATCGTCTTGCCCTTGAGGTCGTCGAGACCCTTGACCTTCTTGGGGTTGACCACCAGCGAGACACCGCCGGAGGCCGAGCCGGAAATGATCTTCAGGCTCTTGCCGTGCGACTTGGCGTAGCCGTTGATCGCGGGCGAGGGGCCGATCCAGCCGATGTCGATGGCGCCCGAGTTGAGCGCCTCGATCTCCGCGGGGCCCGCGTTGAAGACGGAGGACTTCACCTCGGTGCCGCCCAGTTCCTTCTGGAACGTGCCGTTCTGGAGGCCCACCAAGGGGGTGGCGTGCGTGGTGTTGCCGAAGTAGCCGATCGTGAGGTGATCGAGCCCGTCGGTCTTCGGGCCCTTGGGCGCGACCTCGGCCGCGGTGTCCTTCTTGGCCTGGGAGCCGTAGCCGCAGGCGCCCAGCGCCCCTATCAGGAGCGGGACGGTGACGGCGGCCGCCAGCAGGCGGTGACGAACGGCAGACACGGGAGGTGGTCCTCTCGGAGGGCCGGGCGGTGCGCGCCCGCTAAGGCGCGCCCGGCGAAGCTGTGGATCTTCGGAAAGGAGGTGCGGGGGATACGGAGCCGGGCATCGTCAGCACACACATCGGCCGACTCCGCCCTGCCCGCTGCCCAGGGCGCCGCTGCCGATCCGGCCGCCCTCCTTCGCGAAGGTCGCGAACATGTCCTGGTGCATGCTCAGAAGTCCCATCCCTCGTCGTCCGCCGTCCCGGCCGCGGCGGTCTCTTCCGCCGCCTCCGCGAAGGCGGTGCCCGCCATGCCCGCGGTCAGCGTCGTCCCGTCGGACGGGTCGATCAGCAGGAAGGAGCCGGTGCGGCGGGAGTCGGCGTAGGCGTCCAGCGCCAGCGGCTCCGCCGTGCGCAGCACGATCCGCCCGATGTCGTTGGCGGCCAGCTCACCGGGCGCCGGGTGCTGGGACAGGTCGTCCAGGGTCAGCCGGGACGGGATGTCCTTGACGATCGCCTTGACCGTACGGGTGGTGTGCTTGAGCAGCACCCGCTGGCCGACGGTCAGCGGACGGTCCGCCACATGGCAGACGGTCGCCTCGATGTCCTGCGAGACGCCCGGCGCGGTGGCCGTCGGGGCGATCAGGTCGCCGCGCGAGACGTCGATGTCGTCGGTGAGCCGGACGGTGACCGACTGCGGCGCCCAGGCGACGTCCACGGCCTGGCCGAGCACGTCGATCGCCTCGATGGTGCTCGTCCGGCCCGAGGGCAGCACGGTGACGGCGTCGCCGACGCGCAGCACACCGGAGGCGATCTGGCCCGCGTAGCCGCGGTAGTCGGGGTGTTCGGCGGTCTGCGGACGGATCACGTACTGCACCGGGAAGCGGCCGGGGTCGTCCGACGGGTCGGCGACGACGGCCACGGTCTCCAGGTGCTCCAGCACGGTCGGGCCGCCGTACCAGTCCATGGTGGCGGACGGTGTCACGACGTTGTCGCCGGCCAGTGCCGAGATCGGGATCGCGGTGATCTCCGGGACGCCCAGCGAGGCCGCGTAGGTCGTGAACTCCTCGGCGATGGCCGCGAAGACGGGCTCGGCGTAGTCGACCAGGTCCATCTTGTTGACGGCCAGGACGACATGCGGGACGCGCAGCAGGGCGGCCACCGCGGCGTGCCGGCGGGTCTGCTCGACGACCCCGTTGCGGGCGTCGACCAGCACCACGGCCAGCTCGGCGGTGGAGGCGCCGGTGACCATGTTGCGGGTGTACTGCACATGCCCGGGGGTGTCCGCCAGGATGAAGCGGCGGCGCGGGGTGGCGAAGTAGCGGTAGGCGACATCGATGGTGATGCCCTGCTCGCGCTCGGCGCGCAGCCCGTCGGTCAGCAGCGCCAGGTCGGGCGTCTCCTGCCCGCGGTTGCGGGAGGCGTGCTCGACGGCCTCCAGCTGGTCGGCGAGCACCGACTTGGAGTCGTGCAGCAGCCGGCCCACCAGGGTGGACTTGCCGTCGTCGACGGATCCGGCGGTGGCGAAACGCAGCAGCGAGGTGGCACCCGCGGCAACGGCGTCGATCGCGCTCGTGGTCGTGCTCATGGTTAGAAGTACCCCTCGCGCTTGCGGTCCTCCATGGCGGCCTCGGACATCTTGTCGTCGGCCCTCGTTGCGCCCCGCTCGGTCAGCCGGGACGCGGCGATCTCCGTGATCACGGCCTCGATGGTGTCCGCGTCGGAGTCGACGGCGCCGGTGCAGGACATGTCGCCGACCGTGCGGTAGCGCACCTGCCGGGTCTCCAGGCTCTCGCCGTCCTTGGGGCCGCCCCACTCACCGGGCGACAGCCACATACCGTTGCGGGCGAAGACCTCACGCTCGTGGGCGTAGTAGATGGCGGGCAGCTCGATCTTCTCGCGGGCTATGTACTGCCACACGTCCAGCTCGGTCCAGTTGGACAGCGGGAAGACCCGGACATGCTCACCGGGGGAGTGCTTGCCGTTGTAGAGCTGCCACAGCTCGGGGCGCTGCCGGCGCGGGTCCCAGCCGCCGAATTCGTCGCGCAGCGAGAACACCCGCTCCTTGGCGCGCGCCTTCTCCTCGTCCCGGCGCCCGCCGCCGAAGACCGCGTCGAAGCGGCCCTTGCCGATGGCGTCCAGCAGCGGGACGGTCTGGAGCGGGTTACGGGTGCCGTCGGGGCGCTCGCGCAGCTCACCGCGGTCGATGAAGTCCTGGACGGAGGCGACGTGCAGCCGCAGTCCGTGCCGCTCCACCGTGCGGTCGCGGTAGTCGAGGACCTCGGGGAAGTTGTGCCCGGTGTCGACGTGCAGCAGCGAGAACGGCACCGCGGCCGGCGCGAACGCCTTCAGCACCAGGTGCAGCATGACGATGGAGTCCTTGCCGCCGGAGAACAGGATCACCGGCCGCTCGAACTCCCCCGCCACCTCACGGAAGATGTGCACCGCCTCGGACTCCAGAGCGTCCAGGTGCGACAGCGCGTAGGGGTTGTCGAGGTCGTCGGTCACGGCAGCGGTGGTGGTCATGCCAGTCCCCTTTCGGTGAGCAGCGTGTGCAGCGCCGCCGCGGACTCCTGCACGGTCTGGGTGTGCGACTCCAGGCGCAGATCGGGCGACTCGGGAGCCTCGTACGGGTCGTCCACGCCGGTGAGCCCGGAGATCTCGCCCGCCGCCTGCTTGGCGTACAGGCCCTTCACATCCCGCTCGGAGCACACCTCGACGGGCGTGGCCACATGCACCTCCAGGTAGGCGGTGCCCTCGCTCTGGTGGCGCTTGCGCACCGCCTCGCGGCTCTCCGTGTACGGCGCGATCACCGGCACCAGCGCCTTGACGCCGTTGCTCGCCAGCAGTTCGGCCACGAAACCGATGCGCTGGACGTTGGTGTGCCGGTCCGCGCGGCTGAAGCCCAGGCCCGCGGACAGGAACTCGCGGATCTCGTCACCGTCGAGCACCTCGACCCGGTGGCCCTCGCCGCGCAGCCGGCCGGCCAGCTCGTGCGCGAGGGTCGTCTTGCCCGCGCTCGGCAGACCGGTCAGCCAGATCGTGGCGCCCGTCATGGATATCTCCTGATGCTCGGTCATCCGTGCAGCCCGCACTCGGTCTTGTTGCTGCCGGCCCAGCGGCCGGCCCTGGCGTCCTCGCCCTCCAGCACCCGCCGGGTGCAGGGCGCGCAGCCGACGGAGGCGTAGCCGTCCGTCAGCAGCGGGTTGGTGAGCACCCCGTGCTCGGCCACGTACGCGTCCACGTCGGCCTGCGTCCAGCGGGCGATCGGCGACACCTTGACCTTCTGCCGCTTCGGGTCCCAGCCGACGACCGGGGTGTTCGCCCGGGTCGTCGACTCGTCCCGGCGCAGGCCCGTGGCCCAGGCGTCGTACCCGGCCAGGCCCTCTTCGAGGGGCTTGACCTTGCGCAGCGCGCAGCACAGGTCGGGGTCGCGGTCGTGCAGCTTCGGGCCGTACTCGGCGTCCTGCTCGGCCACCGTCTGCACCGGGGTCAGGGTGAGCAGGTTGACGTCCATCACCTCGGCCACCGCATCGCGGGTCCCGAGGGTCTCGGGGAAGTGGTAGCCGGTGTCGAGGAAGACCACGTCCACGCCGGGGAACGCCCGCGAGGCCAGATGCGCGACGACCGCGTCCTCCATCGAGGAGGTGACGCAGAAGCGCGGACCGAAGGTCTCGGCGGCCCACGTGAGGATCGCCAGTGCGGGCGCGTCCTCCAGGTCACGGCCCGCCTGCTCGGCGAGCTGCTTCAGGTCGGCTGCGGTGGTAGCGGTGGTCACGACTCACCTCCGTCGGGTGCGGCAGGGGACTTGCCGGTCAGCCCCTGGGCCAGCAGGCCCAGGAACTTCAGCCGGAACGCACGGCTGCAGGACCGGCATTCCCAGGCTCCATGGCCTTCTTCGGAAGGCTGGAGATCCTCGTCCCCGCAGTACGGGCAGTAGAACGGCGCCGCTCGCTCACTCACTTGAGGGCACCCTCTTCCGCCCGGGCCGCCCAGGTGGCGAACCGCTCGCCCTCCTCGCGCTGTGCCTCGAAGTTGCGCAGCACCCGCTCGACGTAGTCGGGGAGTTCATCGGCGGTGACCTTCAGACCGCGGACCTTGCGGCCGAAGCCGGCCTCCAGGCCCAGCGCGCCGCCCAGGTGCACCTGGTAGCCCTCGACCTGGTTGCCGTCGTCGTCCAGGACCAGCTGGCCCTTGAGACCGATGTCCGCGACCTGGATACGGGCGCAGGCGTTCGGGCAGCCGTTGAGGTTGATGGTGACCGGCTCCTGGAAGTCCGGCATCCGCCGCTCCAGCTCGTCGATCAGCGAGGCGCCGCGGCCCTTGGTCTCGACGATGGCGAGCTTGCAGAACTCGATGCCGGTGCAGGCCATCGTGCCGCGCCGGAACGGCGAGGGGGTGACCTGGAAGTCCAGCGCCTCCAGCCCGGCGACCAGCGAGTCGACCTGGTCCTGCGTCACATCGAGGATCAGCATCTTCTGCTCGACGGTGGTACGCAGGCGGTCCGAGCCGTGCGCGGCGGCCAGTTCGGCGATCTTGGTGAGGGTGGTGCCGTCGACCCGGCCGACGCGCGGCGCGAAGCCCACGTAGAAGCGGCCGTCCTGCTGCTGGTGCACCCCGATGTGGTCACGCCACTTGGATGCCGGCTCCTCGGGCGCGGGGCCGTCGGCCAGCTTGCGCTGGAGGTACTCGTCCTCCAGCACCTGGCGGAACTTCTCCGGGCCCCAGTCGGCCATCAGGAACTTCAGCCGGGCGCGGGTGCGCAGCCGGCGGTAGCCGTAGTCACGGAAGATGCCGACGACACCGGCCCAGACGTCCGCGACCTCGTCCAGCGGCACCCAGGTGCCCAGGCGCTGGGCGAGCTTGGGGTTGGTGGACAGTCCGCCGCCGACCCAGAGGTCGAAGCCGGGGCCGTGCTCGGGGTGGACGACGCCGACGAAGGCCACGTCGTTGATCTCGTGGACCACGTCCTGGAGGGGCGAGCCGGAGACCGCGGTCTTGAACTTGCGGGGCAGGTTGGAGAATTCCTTGCTGCCGATGTAGCGGTCGTGGATCTCGTCGACGGCCGGGGTGCCGTCGATGATCTCGTCCGCCGCGATACCGGCCACCGGGGAACCGATGATCACGCGCGGGCAGTCACCGCACGCCTCGGTCGTGGAGAGCCCGACGGCCTCCAGCTTCTCCCAGATGGCGGGGACGTCCTCGATACGGATCCAGTGCAGCTGGATGTTCTGCCGGTCGGTGATGTCCGCGGTGCCGCGGGCGTACTCCTCGGAGACCTCGCCGATGGCGCGCAGCTGGGCCACGGACAGCCGTCCGCCGTCGATGCGCACCCGCAGCATGAAGTGCTTGTCGTCCAGCTCCTCGGGCTCCAGGATCGCGGTCTTGCCGCCGTCGATCCCGGGCTTGCGCTGGGTGTACAGCCCCCACCAACGCATCCGCCCGCGCAGGTCGTTGGGGTCGATCGAGTCGAAACCGGCCTTGGAGTAGATCGTCTCAATGCGTGTCCGCACATTGAGACCGTCATCGTCCTTCTTGAACTGCTCATTGCCGTTGAGCGGCGTGAAGTGGCCAACGGCCCACTGGCCCTCACCGCGGTGGCGTCCGGCCTTGCGGCGGGTCGTGGCAGCTGCGGGGACTTCGGAGGAGGCGGCCATGGGTGTACGTCCTTCTGGGCGGGCTCAAGGGATCGGGACCGGTCGCCGGGCACCACGACGACCTGCGCAGACACACCGAAAGGCGGCGCGTGGCAACGCGTCGGGGAGGTCTGCGGGTCAAGGGGTGCCGGCGCGTCCGCGACGATGGGGACGGCGAGAAATGCGGTGCTGCTGGGTGCTGCCCGGGGCCGAAGGCCCTGGTGGATGCGACCTCAGCCCGCCCGACAAATGGCGCTGGACATGCGGCCGAGGTCGACGTGCCGCCGACTCACCAAGGCAATTCCAGCTCGAGACATGACGGAAGCCTGGCACGCCGCTCTCCGGCCAGTCCACCGTTATCCAGAATTTGGACACCTCTGTCCCGCATCGCGAGACAGTGTGTTGTCGGTCACTCCCCGGCGGGCGCACCGGTCGTGAGCGGACCCGCGCCGGGCCAGGGTCCGGGGGCGGCCGTCTCGGGCTCCTCGTCGACCGTGGTCTCGTACAGCCGGAAGCCGCGCCGCTGGTAGTTGGCCATGGCATGCGGGCCGTCCAGGCTGCAGGTGTGCACCCACACCCGCTTGGTCGGTGCCCGCCCCGGCCACCGGTCGGCCAGGTCCCAGGCCCGCTCGATCCCGTACGCGAGCAGATGTCCGCCGATCCGGCGCCCCCGGAACGCCGGAAGGAGTCCGAAGTAGGTGATCTCCACGGAGCCGTCCGCCGCGCCCGTCAGCTCGATGAACCCGGCGGGCGTACCGCGCTCGTACGCCACCCAGGTCTCCACCCCCGGCTGTCCGAGGAACTCCGCCCACTGGGTGTACGGCCAGGTCAGCCGGTCGGTCCAGGTGATGTCCCCGCCGACCGCCGTATAGAGGAAGCGGCTGAATTCGGGCGACGGCACCTCGGAGCGGGCGATCCGGACGCCCTGCTCGGCCGGCGGCTCCTGGGCGGGGGACGCGTCGGCGGGCGAGGTCTGTTCGAGGTGCCAGGTGGTGACCGTGAGGCTCATGGGGCCAGGACATCACACCGGGCCCGGGGCGGGTGCCGGTCCGGCGAGGGGAAGTGCGGGGCCGGACGGGCGGCGGCGGACCGTCCCGGATCGTGAGACGCCGGTTCACTTCGTGGGGTGTGGCCGGGCCGCCGGGCTTCCTCCGCCCCCCGGGGTCACCGACCAGGCGGGTCTCCCTGGCCGGATCCCGTCATCCGGGCGAAGACCACCACATTGCCCGCGTAACCGGAGCCCGCCGCATACGGGCCGCCGCAGGTCAGGACCCGCAGCTCGGGGCGTCCGGTGGTGCCGTAAACCTTCCGGGAGGGGAACTTCCGCTTGTCGAAGACCTGGATGCCGTAGACCTCGAAGACCGCGGTCCGGCCGTCCTCGCGGGTCACCCGGATCGTCCGGCCCTTCTCCAGGGCGCCCAGCCCGTAGAAGACCGCGGGCCCGCTGCGGCTGTCGACGTGGCCGACGAGGACGGCGGTGCCGTTCTCCCCCGGGGTCGGGGCGTTCGCGTACCAGCCCGCCAGCCCGGGCTCCCCGGCCGGCGGCGCCGTGATGCGGCCGTCCCCGTCCAGGCCCAGCGGCATCAGCGGAGCCGACACATCCAGCGACGGAATCGCCACCCGGGCGGGGGCGGAACGGGGCAGCGGCGGCGGTGCGGGCCCGTCGGGCGGGAGGTCACCGGGGAAGAGCGCCGAACCGGCTCCGGGCTGCGGCGGCCCCGCCGTCTCCCCGGTCAGGCCCTGCCGCACCATGCCGAGGCCGACGAGAGCGACCAGCGCCAGCACGCCCCACCGGGGCCGGTGCGGGGCCGCCGGATTCCCGGGCGCCGCGTCCGGCGGGCCTGGCGGGCTCATCACTCACCTCCCATGGCCGCGTGCCCGGGAGGTGTGCGGCCCGCAGTCGGCACGCTAGGCGGTCCCCGGCCCGCCAGCGACAGCAGTCGGCCGAACGGGTGGCGGCGCCGGAGGCCGTGGAGCCCGCCGGCTCATCCCTGCCCGCTCACATCATCGCCTTCTGGGCAGCCGTCGACATCATCATGGTCGGAACCTGGGCCGTCGTACGGCTCGCCCGGGGCCGGTAAAGCCGCGGTGCGGAACAAGCGCGCCCCTAGCCATGTGGCTCAGGGGGCGTCTCTCGTGCGTCTGTGCTTGTCAGACGGCTGTTTCCTTCGCGAAGTCGGTGAACGCCGACCATGCCGCAGGGCTGACAGCGAGAACCGGACCACGACAATCCTGCTTGGTGTCCCTCACACGCACAGCGGTCGGATCGTTGTCGGCAACCTCGATGCAGTTGTCGGGGTTCGCCGAGCTGTAGCTGCTCTTGTGCCAGTTCGGCTGGTCGCTCATTGGTACTTCTCCTCCAGAACCCTGCGGATCAAGGCGGCCGACGCGTCGTGGCTGATCGCGTTGCCGTGCAGGCGATCGTAGAGCACCGTGTACGGGATCGCGTCCTCTCCCTCGTGCAGGGTACCGCCGCGCATACCCTCCAAGTAAGCGAGTTGTTCGCCACTCGTCATGCCCAGGACGGTCAGTGAACCACCCAGTGCGGCGGGCACGGTTGCCTCGTACGGAAGCACCTGGATGTGGATGTGTGGGCTGGTGCCGGCTTCCAAGAGGAACTCAAGCTGCTCCCGCATGACGTGCCGATCGCCGATGACGTGGTGCAGCGCGGACTCGTCCAGAATGGCCCACATCCACGGTGGCTTGGCCCGTCGCAATATCTCCTGTCGATCCAATCGGTCCTGAACGACCTCATCCAAGTCGCGTGAGTAGAAGATTCGCTGGCCTGACGCCAACATGGCGCGGGCGTAGCCAGGAGTCTGAAGCAGGCCGGGAACGACCTGCGAGAACTCGTGGATCTTTGCGGCCTTGGCCTGTCGAGCCAAGAACACCTCGGCCCAGCTCGCGAACGTGGATCGCCCGACCAGTGGGAGCAACTCCATCAGGGAGCCACCCGCCTCCAGCGTGTCGTCCAGCCGCTGGCACAGCTCGGCGTTCGGCGGGTCGGTGGCCAGCTCTACCTGGGCGATCCGGGTAGTCGAACTGAAGACCTTCCCGGCCAGGGTCTCTTGAGACCAGCCCTTACGTTTGCGCAGCTCACGCACTTTCGAACCCAGCAGCTCAGCGACACCAGCCGTTGGGTCCAGTTCTTTAGGCGGTCGTCCCATGCCTCCCCCTGGGGTTTTTCAGTCGTCCCGAATTGAAATTGCCACTCCTTGTGAGCGGACGGTCACGCGGCAAGTCTAGGGGCGGTGAGGGGGGTTGGACCGCTTGGAAGGAACGACGATGACTTACCGTCAAGGCGCCTACGTGTGGGACGAGGCCCGCGCCAAGGTCGGCGTGGTGATGGACGAGCGCTGGGGTGAGGTGCAGCTTCGTCCGGTCGGTGGCGGCACGGAGTGGTCGGCCCAGAGGCGGGCGCTCCGGCTGGCGACCAGGGACGAGAAGGCCGCGGCCGGCGTCTACGCCAAGTCCACATGACTCGGCTTCTCGTCCGCTGCGACCTGTGCGTCGCCCTGAACCGGGGCCGGAGTCGCGCATGGGGCGCAGGCGATAACGAGTTGGCCGCGGCCTGCACGGACGCGTTGCGGTGGCACCACGTCGATGCCCACACGCACGGAGAACGTGAGCATCCACCGCTCGTCGCCACCCGTGACGGAATCATCCACATCCCGGCCACTGAGCAAGTGCCGGCGTGCCCGGATTCGTGCGCCATCTGCGCGGGGAAGGGACGCACCGTATTCGAGGAATCCGCCCATGTGGCCTTTGCCTGACCATCTGTTTCCTGGCCCTCGTCAAAGGCGTTGCCCGGCCAGGAAATCGCTGCGGCCCAGCCGGGCCGAAGTGCAGATGTTCACCTACCACCAAGTTGAGGTCTGTGAGCCCGAACAGAAGTGGGTGCGTTGCGAGCTGAGGCACCGGCACAAGGGGCTCCACTACGCGCACGTGGAGACGGAGGGCAGGACGCTCTGGTGGAAGCGTCGGCACAAGAGGAAATAGACGCCCCGGCCCGGCCACACGACATCCCCCGTGTAGTGGTCTGGGCCGGGGAGCCCCGCACCGCCGGCAACGCCACCCGCCGGGGTGTGGAAGGGGTCGCCTGGGCGCACACCCCGCCGCGTCCAGGCGACCTGCACGAAAACGAAGTGCGAGACCCGAGTGGAGAGTTACCGGCCTTGGCGAAACCGCTGACGCTGACGAGGCGCCTTCGAGCGCCCACCGTGCCGGGCGGCATCTGAGTCTCCCGACCTGGACGAAGCCTTGGCGTGCGCCGTCGCGCTCTCGAACCTGCACGACGCTGGATGGGCACACGGCGATGTACAGCCGAATCACTTCATCATCGGGCCCGACGGCACGGAAACAGCGCGCTCACGGACTGGGGAGTGTCCAAGGGCAGCCAGCGAGACGTCACCACAGACCCCCGTCCCGGCTCCTGTTGAGGCACGGCCGGGGACGGGTAGCACCAGGCAGTGCACGATCCGACGAGAGGGTCATGACTGTGACAACAACCACCGAGACCATCACCGCCGAGCAGACCCGCACGCGGCTGTTATGGCTGGACCTGACACGCAAGTGCCAACTCCGGTGCACCCACTGCTACAACGCTTCGGGGCCTGAAGGCACCCACGGGACAATGACCCGCGAGGACTGGCTCAACGTCCTGGACCAGGCCGTGGCTTACGGCGTGCGCAACATCCAGTTCATCGGCGGCGAGCCGACCATGCACCCGAACTTCGCGGACCTGGTCGACCACGCCCTGACTATCGGCCTGGATGTCGAGGTCTACAGCAACCTCGTACACGTCTCGAACGAGTGCTGGGAGGTGTTCCAGCGCAAGGGACTCACCCTCGCCACCTCGTACTACTCGGACCAGGCCGAGCAGCACGACGCAGTGACCAGCCGCCGGACTCACGCCCGGACCAGGACGAACATCGAACGGGCGGTAGGGCTGGGTATCCCACTGCGTGTGGGGATCATCGACGGTGGCAAAGCGCAGCGTGTCGCCGAAGCGCGAAGTGACCTTGAGGGCTTGGGGGTGACCAGGATCGGCGTCGATCACGTCCGGCTCTTCGGGCGAGGCGCGCAGGAGCAGGCTCCGGACATGGCGAACCTCTGCGGCCGGTGCGGTACTGGGCGGGCGGCCATCAGCCCCACCGGGGACGTCTCCCCGTGCGTCTTCTCCGGCTGGATGGGTGTCGGAAACGTCAAGACGTCCCCGCTGGCCACTATCCTCAGCGGCGCCGATATGAAACGGGCCAACACCTCCATCCGAGCCGCAACCATGGGTGGCGGCGATGACGATGACGACGGTGGCAACGATGACGAGTGCAGCCCGGGTTTCCCGGGCAGTGAATGCACCCCGAGGAACTGAAGGGCTCATGAGTCGCAACGCCCCCGGGTCGGAGTTCTGGACCCTGATCCACCCGCACACAGGAGACTTGGCGGACTTCCGTCCCACCTCGCGTGGGTTCAGCTCGGATGTCACGGCCCTGATCGAGTGCGAGAAGGGGCGGTTCTTCGTCAAGGCCGTACACAACCGGTCTGGAGGCCGGCGCGACTCCATCATCCGGGAAAGACTGATCAACTCTGCTGTATATCCGGTCTCCCCGGCTCTGCGATGGCACGTGGAGGACGACGCATGGGTCGCGCTCGGCTTTGAATGGGTCGAAGGGCGGGCTTCCGACTTCGCGCCGGACTCGGCCGACCTCCCCGTGGTTGTAGACATCCTCAACCGGATCGGGGAACTGGACCTACCCGAGGTTGCCCGAGTCTGGCCGGAGACCCGCTGGAACCGCTTCGCCGAGGATGAGGCGCAGGCCGCACTCCTTCAAGGCGAAGCGCTGCTCTACACCGACATCCACCCGAGCAATCTACTGATCGGAGATCAGAACACGTGGGCGGTTGACTGGTCGTGGCCTACCCACGGAGCGGCATTCATCGACCCGGCCTGCTTGGTTGTGCAACTGATCGCGACGGGACACAGCGCTGAGTCCGCCGAGTCATGGGCCTCCGGTTGCTCAGCCTGGGCAGAGGCGGACCCGCGGGCAATTGATGCCTTCGCTGCCGCTGCCTTGCGGATGAATCGTGTATTCGCCGAACGCAAACCTGATGCGTCCTGGCTCCGTGCGATGGCGGACGCAGCACAGGCGTGGCTGGACCACCGCACACGATAGGGCCACGTGGCTGTCCTGCCAGACGGAGCCGCCAGGAACGCAAATACGTGCCCCTATCCAAGCCAGCCGAGTGCGGCCCTGCCGCCGGGCGGCGCCCCCTTGGAGGGCGCCGCCCGCCGAACGGCCCCGAACAGTGCCCGGCCGGTCGGGCTACTCGCCGTGGAACACCGCCCCCGCCAGCCGCTCGACCTGGTCCGGGTCCGGGGACCAGCAATAGAGCATCACCTCGTCCGCGCCGATCGCCCGGAACGCGGCCACCGCCTCACGGATCTGGTCCCCCGAGGTGAGCAGACCGTTCACCACGTGGTCGGTGTAGCTGTGCGGTGCGTAGTAGGCGCGCAGTTCCGCGCGGGCGCGGTCGAGGGTCGACTGCGGGCCGAGCGCGGCATTGACCTGGGCCACCAGCCGCGGCCGGCCCGTACGGCCGGCCCGGTCCCAGGCATCCTCCACCTGACGGAACAGTCCGTCCATGTGGCCGGGCGGCAGTGCGGCGCCGAGAAAGCCGTCGCCGAAGCGGGCCACGCGCTCCATCACGGCGGGCACGAAACCGCCGAACAGCACCTCGGGCCCGCCGGGCCGCGCCGGGGCGGGGCCGATCGGGCCGACGTCCGCGGAGAGCGGCTCACCGGACCAGAGGCGCCGCAGCGTCGCCATCTGCGTATCGAGCTGGCGGCCGCGGGTGCGGAGGTCGACGCCGGCGGCCAGATAGTCGTCCTCGCGGCCGCCGATACCGATGCCGAGGGTGAAGCGGGAGCCGGACAGCAGATCGAGGGTGGCGGCCTGCTTGGCGAGCAGCGCCGTGCGGTGCAGCGGGGCGAGCAGCACCTCGGTCTGGAGCCGGATCCGGGAGGTGGCGCCGGCCAAGGCGGCCAGCGTGATCAGGGGTTCGGGGTTGTCGAACACCAGCCGGTCGAGGAGGGCGACGGTGCTGAACGGGGTGGCTTCGGCGCGCCGGGCCCAGCTCAGCAGCTGGGTGGGGTCGCCGATGGGAAGGCCAAGGCCTACGGACATGGTGGGTGTCCTCCAGAAGGGCATGCGGGCATGCGTGAGCACGGATTGTCGTGTCGCCCGCTCGTTCGGCTCCGCGCGTGCGATACGCGCGGGCTGCTCCCGTTCTGCGACGGCCTTCTGGAGAGCTGATTCAGAGCGCCGTCACCTTACGAGAGGGCGGCACGGCACCGCATCCGGTTTTTCCGTCCGGCCGGTCGGGCGCTCTTTCGGCCCCGCCAACCACCTCTGCCCGGCGCTCCCGTCAGCCCCGGCGCGCCGCCGCCACCGCGGGCGCCAGCGACTGCGGGAGCAGATGCACGGGCTGTGGCGGCAGCCGGAGCTCCACCTCCACCCCGTCGGCGAAGCGGTAGGGCCGGTGCGCCAGCACGCTCGCGAGATGGCGGCGCAGCCGGGACAGTTCGGCGCGTACCGTGACCGTGCGGCTGTCGTCGCCGAACAGGTCCCGGGCGAGTTCGGCGGCGCTGCGCCCCTGCGGATGCGCGGCGAGCACGAACAGCAGCTCGGCATGGCGCGGGGTCAGCTCGTGCGACCAGCTGCCGGCCGGTCCGCTGACGGTGACCGTCGAGCCGTCCCGGCCGCTGACGTCCAGCACCACCCGGCTGGGCCCGGTGTCCCGCTCCCGCTGCCCGATACGGATCAGCCAGCCGCCGGGCAGCGGCTCCAGGGCGCACATGCCGTAGCGCGGCAGCCACAACGGCCCCACCTCGGGCGACTTGGGCAGCGCCACCCGGTCCGGCGGGGTCAGGCCCGTCACCCCCACCACCCAGCCGTGCGGGTCGACTGCCAGCGCCCGTCCGCCGATCCGTGCCAGCACCGGCGCCGCGCTGGACCGCAGCCGCTCCAGGGTGAGGTGATGGCGGGTGCGCAGCTCGCCCTCGGCGAGCCGGGCGACCGCGGACACCAGCGAGAGCGTGGTGGGGTGGAAGCCGGGCGCCGGGCCGCTGACGTCCACCGTGCCCAACAGCCGCCCGTCCCGCGGGTCGTGGAGCGGCGCCGCGGCACAGGTCCACTGGTGGTGGCTGCGGACGAAGTGCTCCGCCGAGTGCACCAGCACCGGCCGGCGGGCGACCAGGGCGGTGCCGATGGCGTTGGTGCCGACGACGCCCTCCCGCCAGTCGGCGCCCTTGTCGAAGCCCAGCCGGTCGGCCATCCGGCGGACCGGCGCGCTGCCCTCCCGCCACAGCACCCGGCCCTCGGCGTCGGTGACCACCATGATCTGCTGCGCGGCATCGGCGGCCGCCAGCAGCCCCTCGTTCAGCACCGGCAGCACCGGGCTCAGCCGGGATATCTGCCGGCGGTGCTCCAATTCCGCGACGGGCAGCGGGGTTTGCTGCTGTTCCCCGTCCGGGTCCACGCCCGAGACCCGCGCCCGGCGCCAGGACTCACCGATGACCGCGCGGGGCGCGTCGGACGGGGCGTCGGACGGTGTCTCGCCCGCGAGCACGGCCTCCCGGACCGTGGCGAGGCGGTGGGCGGCCACACGGATGTCCTGGGCCGACCAGATGGCACTGTCGATCGGTCTGTCGCTCACGCTGCTCTCCGTTGCGCACTGTCCCCGTGCTGCCCGCCGTGCCGTCACCAGGCCGTCCTGGAAGGGCCATTGTTCAGGTCCGGACCGGCGCACTGCAACGGACTGCAACCGTTGTGGCCTATGACGCGTTCCCGGGAATCTTGGCGGAGCGGCCGATGGTGCCCCGCCTTCGCGGGTTCGCCGGACACCCGTCGGGGAACCACCGGTGAGGGCCGGGGATGCCATCGGCCGCCGTGCGATGTCGGCAGTGCGGGGGAGGGGGCGCACCATGAGGGCCGCTGCCCCGCGCGTCGTGGTGATCGGAGCCGACGAGGGAACCCGCATCGTGCGGGCGGCCCGGCTGGCGGAGCACTACGGGATTCCCCGGCTGCCCGCGGTCGACCTGCTGATCCGCCGTCAGCGGCTGCCCGCCGACGGCTATGTCGTCGACGGCGCCCCGCAGCTCCTCGACCGGGTGGCCGGCACCGGCGGTCTGCTGCCCGCGCTGGCCTTCGCCGACCTCGTGGTCCTGCTGCACGGTGCGGAGTGGGGCGGCGCCGACGAGGCCTGCCGGGTGCTGCGCTACTACGAGGCGCGCGGGGTGCTGGTGGCGTTCCCGCCGGACGCACCGGACGGCGATCTCGTCGTGGCCATCGATGCCGCGGTGCGCGGGCGCAGCGCGGACCCGCCGGAGCGCCCCGGCGACCCCTGAGACCGGGGAGCGGTGCCGGGTCGGCGCGGCACCGCTCCCTGACCGGCGCGGCGGCGGTAACCCCCTGTCCCCGTTGTTCCGTGCGGCCGACGGCCCGGAAACGACGGGGAGCCGCCGCCGCGTCCTGTACCGGCCGGGCGGGAGGGGCCTGAGCAGTCGACCCTCGGCCGGGTCGGCGGCGGCTCAGCAGTCGATCACCGGCCGGGCCCGCTCCACCACCGCCGCGAGATCCAGGGTGTGCGGCAGCGTGCCGAACGCCGCGCCCGCGTCGCCGCCCAGCCGGGAGGCGCAGAACGCGTCCGAGACCTCGGACGGTGCGTGGCGCACCAGCAGCGACCCCTGGAGGACCAGCGCCATCCGCTCCACCAGCCGCCGGGCCCGTGCCTCGATGCCCTCCAGGTCGGCGAGTTCGGTGAGCATCCCCTTGATCGCCCGGTCCAGCCGGTGGTCCGCGCCGCGCGCCGCCCCGACCTCGGTCAGGAACGCGTTCAGCGCCTCGGGTTCGCGCCGCAGGGCCCGCAGGACGTCCAGCGCCTGGACATTCCCGGCGCCCTCCCAGATCGAGTTGAGCGGCGCCTCCCGCAGCAGCCGCGGCAGCCCCGACTCCTCGACATAGCCGTTGCCGCCCAGGCACTCCAGCGCCTCCGCCACCATCGGCGTGCACCGCTTGGTCACCCAGTACTTCGCCGCCGGGACCGCCAGCCGCAGAAAGTGCCGGTCCCGCTCGGTGCCGCCGTCGTACGCGGCCGCCAGCCGCAGCGCGAGCGTGGTCGCCGCCTCCGACTCCAGTGCCAGATCGGCCAGCACATTGCGCATCAGCGGCTTGTCGATCAGCCGGCCGCCGAACGCCTCCCGGTGGGCGCTGTGGTGAATGGCCTGCGTCACCGCCTGCCGCATCACCGCCGCGGACGCGCTGACACAGTCCAGCCGGGTCGCCGCGACCATCTCGATGATCGTCGCCACCCCGCGCCCCTCCTCGCCGACCCGGCGCGCCCAGCTCCGCCCGTCGAACTCGACCTCCGCCGAGGCGTTCGAGCGGTTGCCGAGCTTGTCCTTGAGCCGCTGGATGCGGAAGGCGTTACGGGTGCCGTCCGGCAGCACCCGCGGCAGCAGAAAGCAGGTGAGCCCTCCGGGGGCCTGGGCCAGCACCAGGAAGGCGTCCGACATCGGCGCCGAACAGAACCACTTGTGTCCGGTCAGCACATACTCGCCGGGCGCGGCCAGCGGCTCGGCGCGGGTGGTGTTGGCCCGTACGTCGCTGCCGCCCTGCTTCTCCGTCATGGCCATCCCGGCCAGCGCGCCGCCCTTCTCAGAGACCGGCCGCAGCTCCTTCTCGTATACCGGGGAGGTCAGCAGCGGCTCCCATTCGGCCGCCAGCTCCGGCTCGGCGCGCAGCGCGGGTACCGCCGCATGGGTCATCGACACCGGGCAGCCGTGCCCCGCCTCGGCCTGCGTCCACACGATGAAACCGGCGGTGCGGCGGACATGGCCGTCCGGCCGGGACCAGGCGCCGGTCAGACCGGAGGTGACGGCGTGGCCGAGCAGCCGGTGCCAGGCCGGGTGGAACTCCACCTCGTCGATGCGGTGGCCGAAGCGGTCATGGGTGCGCAGCACCGGTGGATGCCGGTCGGCCTGTTCGGCCCAGTGCTGGGCGTGCGCGGAGCCGGCCGCCTTGCCCAGCGTGCCCAGTTCTTCGCGTACCTCGTCGAGCCGCTCGGCGGCGATGTAGCGGGTGATGCCCTCGGTGAGGGCCGGGTCGTTCGCGAAGACGTCGTAGCCGACCAGCGGCGGGGGCTGGTTGGTGACCGTGTGAGTGGTGGCTGCCATGCCGGATACGGTAAGGAGGTGCAGCCGGAGAACGAACCAACCGAGCGGCCCGCGGGCCGTCTGATCAAGGCCCGCGCGCTGTACCGCAATGTTTCCAAGCGGCGGCTGGCCTGGCTCCTGCTCAAGGACACCGTCAACTCCTGCATGAAGTACCGGGTCACCGGACTGGCCGCGGAGGCCGCGTTCTGGAGTCTGCTGTCGTTGCCGCCGCTGATCCTGGGTCTTCTGGGTGTGCTCGGCTATACGGACGCCTGGATCGGCCACGACACCATCGAAAGTGTCCGGCAGCGCATCCTCGAAGGCGCCGGCACCGTGCTGTCCGACAAGGGCGTGCACGAGATCGCCCGGCCGCTGCTCAACGATGTCTTCACCGGCCGCCGCCCGGACGTCATCTCCTTCGGCTTCGCCATCGCCCTGTGGTCCGGCTCCCGCGCGATGAACGTCTTCGTCGACACCATCACGATCATGTACGGGCTCGACGGACGGCGCGGCATCGTCAAGACCCGGCTGCTGGCGTTCGTGCTCTACCTCGCCGCACTGCTGGTCGGCGCCGTCGCGCTGCCGCTGATGGTGGCCGGGCCGGACACTGTGGTGAGCTGGCTGCCGGCCAGCGAGCATGTCATCCGGGCGCTGTACTGGCCGGTCGTCCTGCTGCTGTCGGTCGCCTTCCTCACCACCCTCTACCACGCCTCCGTACCGGTCCGTTCGCCCTGGCCGGAGGACATTCCCGGCGCGGTGGTCGCCCTCGGCATGTGGCTGCTCGGCAGCTTCCTGCTGCGGCTCTATCTCACCTCGACGGTCGAGGGACCCACGATCTACGGCTCCCTGGCCGCGCCGGTCGCCGTGCTGCTGTGGATCGGGGTGTCCGCCTTCGCGGTGCTGGTGGGGGCGGCGATGAATGCCTCGCTCGACCGGGTGTGGCCGTCAGTCGCCACGGCCGCGGCGCGCGAGGAGATCGCCCGGCGGATGGCCGCGAAGACCGGGGCGACGGCGGACAGCGGCGATGTGGATGGTGCCGGGGCGGGCGCCGAGGGCCGTGAGGGCGGCGATGACCGCGAGGGCCGGGGCGAGGGCCACGGGGACGGCCACGGCGAGGGCGGTGACGGTCGCGGGGACGGCGACCAGGGCCGGGGCCCCGGCGACGGCCGCGACGGCTGATCCGGGGCGCCACTCGTTCGGCCGCATACGGCCGAGGTGCGCCGCGCGCGGCGGCACGGGAAGCCGTGCGCGAGCCATTGACACGCACGGAACCCGGGCAGATGATCCTTGCCGACCGTTCGGCGAACGAAAGTTCACCAGGCGAACATCCTGCTGATATCGCACCGTGATCCGTGAATCCGAGGTCCCCATGTCTCCCATCGGCATGCCCCCCACCGGTCTCCCGCCCTCCGCCGCCCGCGGCCACACCTTCCGTTCCGTCGCGCCCGTCCTGGCGCTGTGCTGGCTCGCCGTCTTCTTCGACGGAATGGACGTCAGCATCTACGGCGCCGTCATGCCGCATATGCTCGACGACCCCGCATTCGGCCTCACCCCCGCGGTGGCCGGCACGATCGGCAGCTGGGTCACCCTCGGCATGCTGATCGGCGCACTCGGCACCGGCACCCTCACCGACTGGCTCGGCCGCCGCCCCGTCCTCGTCGCCGGGGTGCTGGTGTTCTCCGCCGGTTCGGCGGCGTGCGCGGTCGCGGGCACGCCCGGCATGTTCGGTGCCGGACGCTTCCTCGCCGGGCTGGGGCTCGGCGGTCTGATGCCCATCTGCCTGTCGATGGTGATGGAGTTCGCGCCGCGCGGCCGGGCCGCCCTCGCCACCGGACTGCTGATGACCTCGTACCACGCGGGCGCCATGTGTGCGACGGTCCTGGGTCTGACGGTCGCCCCCGGGCACGGCTGGCGCTGGGTGTTCTGGGTCGGCGCCCTGCCCGCGTTCGTCGCCGCCCCGCTGCTGCTGCGCCTGCTGCCGGAGTCGCCCGGTGTGCTGCTCGCCAAGGGCCGTACCGCCGAGGCCGCGGCGGTCGCCGGCCGCTACGGCATGGCCCCTCCGGTCCTCGCCGACGCACCGGCCCAGGGTGCCAGGGGCCGCCTCGCCTCGGTCCTCGCCCTCTTCCGCCCCGGCGTCCGCCTGGCCACCCCGCTGCTGTGGCTCGCCTCGTTCTGCGGCCTTCTCCTGGTGTACGGCGTCAGTACCTGGCTGCCGCAGATGATGCGCGCCTCCGGGTACGGCCTCTCGTCCTCGGTCAGCTTCCTGTTCATCATCAACGCGGGCGGCATCGCCGGCCTGCTGATCGCGGGCCGCCTCGCCGACCGCTACGGCCCGGTCAGGATCTCCGCCCTCTGGTTCCTGCTGACCGCCGCCGGCGCCCTGCTCCTCGGGGCGCGGCTGCCGCTCGGCGCCACCTATATGGTCGTCGCCGTCACCGGCGTCTGGCTCTTCAGTGCACAGGTGATGGTGTACGCGGCGACCCATCGCGTCTATCCGCCCGCCGAACGGGCCACCGGCCTCGGCTGGGTCACCGGTATCGGCCGCACCGGCGCGGTCGTCGGCCCCTGGCTCGGCGGTGTCCTCGCCGCGTCCGCCAACAGTCAACTCGGCTTCACCGTCTTCGCGTTGGCCGGTCTGCTGGGCGCGCTCGCCATCGGCTCGGTGCCGCTCGCCCGGCGCCTCGGCCGCTCGTCGGCGACCGTACCGGCGCCGGAGGTGGCCGGTATGGAGCACTGAACGGAGGGGGAGGCGCCGCCTCCGTACCGCCTCCTCGCGCCCCGGTACGCCGACGCTCCCGGCGCGGCGTACCGGCCTCCCCGTATCCCTTCCCCTCGCCCGGAGTTGCGCGGAGCGGCGGTGCGTCAACTATTCTCGTGCAACGTACGGGAATAGGTGAGGGGAAGATATGACGCCACACACGCAGGACGTCGCACCGCGGTCTCACTGGGCCGCACCGTCCGGGAAGCCGCCGCTGTCCTCGCGGATGATGCGGGCGAGCTGGCGCGGACTCCCGGCCAAACAGCACGACATCGGCTGGGAACCGGGCCTTGAGGTGCCGGCCGCGGACGGCAGCCCCCTGCGCACGGACCACTACTTCCCCCGTACGAAGGGCGACTTCCCCACCCTGCTCGTGCGCTCGCCCTACGGCAGGGGCCTGCCCTGGTCACCCCTCTTCGGTGTGCTCTTCGCCGAACAGGGCTTCCATGTGGTCCTCCAGAGCTGTCGCGGCACCGCCGGATCGGGCGGCCGGTTCGACCTGTGGCGCAACGAGGCCGCCGACGCGCAGGCCGCGGTGGCCTGGCTGCGGCAGCAGCCCTGGTTCACCGGAAACCTCGGCACGATCGGCCCCAGCTACCTGGGCTATGTCCAGTGGGCGCTCGCCCTGGACCCGCCACCGGAGCTGAAGGCGATGGTGATCCAGGTCGGACTGCACGACCCCCATGGCCTCTTCCACGAGGGCGGTGGGTTCCTCCTGGAGAACGCCCTTGCCGTCGGCGTCGGCATGACCTACCAGCACCAGGGGATGCTGCCCCTCGCGCGGCGGGCGCTGCGCCTCCAGCGCCGGCTGCGCGAGATCACCGGCGCGCGGCCGCTGCGCCGGGCCCATGAGTCCGCCCTCGGAGAAGTGCCCTGGCTGGACGGCGCGATGACCCACCCGGACGCCGACGACCCGTACTGGGACGGTGCGTCCGTGGCGGAGGCGGCGGACGGGCTGAGCGTGCCCACCTGTCTGATCGCCGGGTGGCACGACGCGCTGGCCGGCCAGAACTTCGGGCAGTTCGCCCGGCTCCGGCGGGCCGGATGTGAGTCCTCGCTGCTCGTCGGCCCCTGGACGCACACCTCCGCGATGCAGCAGGGCTGGCCCGTGGTCTTCGCCGAAAGCCTCGCCTGGCTGCGCGCGCACCTGTGCGACGACCCCGCCGGGCTGCGCCCCACCCCCGTACGCGTCCACGTCGGCGGCGAGGACGCCTGGCGGGACCTCGACGACTGGCCGCCGAATGCCGCCACCACCGCCTGGTTCGCCGCGGAGAACGGCGCGCTCAGCGGCCAACCCCCGGTGGCGGAAGGCCCGTTGGCGTCCTTCCGCTACGACCCGGCCGATCCCACCCCGTCCGTGGGCGGGCCGCTGCTCTCCCGTACTGCCGGTGCCCGCGACAACGGCACCCTGGAGGCGCGGGACGACGTCCTGACGTTCACCGGTCCGCCGCTGACCGAGCCGGTCGACGTCCTCGGCCCGGTCTCCGCGCGGCTGCGGATCGCCACCGACACCGGCCACGCCGAGGTCTTCGCCCGCCTCTGCGACGTGGACCCCCGGGGGCGTTCCACCAATATCTGCGACGGGCTGACACGGGTGCGCACGAGCGGGGTGACCCCCTCGGAGGTCACCGTGGCGATGGGCGCCACCGCCCACCGCTTCGCCGCCGGTCACCGGATACGCCTCCAGATCAGCGGCGGCGCCCATCCGCGCTACGCCCGCAGCCCCGGCACGGGGGAGACGTCCGTCGAGGCCACCCACCTCCAGCCGGTCCACCTCACGGTGCACTCGGGGTCGGCCCTGACGCTGCCGCAGGGGACCCCGTAGGGGAGGGCCGGGGCGGTCACCGCACCGGAATCCGCGCGTACCGCCCCGCCACCGACAGGTCGGCCTCGATGCCGGCGGCGGCGGTACGCAACGCGGGCAGCAGGGCCTCGCGGGCCTCGTCGGGGGTGCTGCGGGCCGCGTGGGTGGAGACGTTGACGGCGGCGACCACCCGGCCGGTGCGGTCGTGGACGGGGACGGCGAGCGAGCGCAGGCCCTCTTCGAGTTCCTCGTCGACGAGGGCGTAGCCCGCCGAGTGGGCCTCTTCCAGGAGCGCGCCGAGGCGTTCGGGGTCGGTCACGGTGTGGCGGGTGAGCGGCTCCGGGCGCAGGCGGGCCAGCCGGGCGGAGCGCTCGGCCGGGGGCAGCCCGGCGAGCAGCACCCGGCCCATGGAGGTCGGATACGCCGGAAAACGGGTGCCCAGCGTGATGTTGACGCTCATGATGCGCACGGTGGGGACCCGGGCGACGTACTGGATGTCGTCGCCCGCGAGGACCGCCATCGAGGCGGAGTCGTGCACCCGCTCGACCAGCGAGGCGAGATGCGGGAGGGCGATCTCGGGCAGGGTGAGGCCCGCGAGGTGGGCGAAGCCCAGCTCCAGCACCTTCGGCGTGGGGCGGAAGAGCTTCCCGTCGGTGGTGAGGTAGCCGAGGTGCTCCAGGGTGATCAGGGCCCGGCGGGCGGTGGCGCGGGCCAGGCCGGTGGCCTCCGCCACGGCGGTGAGCGGGAGCGCCGCGCGGCCGCTGCCGAACGCGGTGAGGGTGATCAGCCCGCGGGCCATCGATTCGACGAATTCCGGGCCCAGTTCCTGCTTGGACGCGCGCATCCAGGTGGCGTGGGACGGGCCCGGGGCCGTCTCGGAGGCCGGGCCTTCGCGGGGCGCCCGTAGCGCGTCCTCCATGGCGGAGACCGTCTCGCGCAGCCGGGGGAGTACCGCGCCGGGCAGCGCCTCCGCGCTCAGCCGGCTGGTGTGGCTGACGACGCTGAGCGCACAGACCGGGCGGCCGTCGGCGTCCCGCACGGGCACCGCCACGGCCACCAGCCCCGGCTCGATGAGCTGATCGTCCAGGGACCAGCCGGTCGTGCGCGCGGCGGCCACCCGCGCCACGAAGTCCGCGGCCGCGGCGGCGTCGGCGGCTTCGTCCTCGGCGCGCCGTGGTGGGACGGCCGGGAAGCCCGCGTCCGTCGGATCGGCCGCCCGGCGCACCCGCCACCGCTGCCAGTCCGCCTCGTCCCACCCGTCCGCGAACAGCGCGCCCGGCGCGCCCCGCTCGGCGGGCAGCAGATCGCCGATGCGGAACGCCAGCGACATGGCGCGGCGGCGGGTCGCCTGGTGGACGAAGCGCACCCCGTCGCCGTCCGGCACCGCCAGCGACACCGACTCGTCCAGCTCATCGGCCAGCCGGTCGGCGAGCGGGCCGAGCCGGTCGGGGAGTTCGGAGGCGGCGAGGTAGGCGTTGCCCAGCTCCAGCAGGCGCGGTGCGAGCACCGCGTCCCGGCCCTCGGTCCGTACGTAGCCGAGCCGGGTGAGGGTGCTCAGCACCCGGTCCACGGTCGAGCGGGCGAGGCCGGTGTCGCGCACCAGATCGCCGACGGACCGCCGGCCGCCGCCGGTCGCCAGCTCGCGCAGCACGGACAGGCTGCGCATCAGCGGCCCCACCGCCTCCGGTGGCGGTGGCGCTGACGGGGCGGTGGCGGCGGGGTGGGTCATGGCCTCTCCCTGGTGCGGCGATCTCGTCGGAACCGTACCCGGCGCACCGTTGACAGGGCCGTGGGCCGGGGCCAGACTCAGGACGGTGACATTATGAACTTAAGTTCATTACGCGAACAACCTGCTGCGGGGCGGCTGTTGAGGCCAGTCCCCGGGATGACCCGAGGGTGAGGACATGGCCGACATCCGTTCCCTGCACGAGGCCGTCGCGGAGCTGATCCATGACGGCGACACCGTGGCGCTGGAGGGGTTCACCCACCTCATCCCGTTCGCCGCCGCGCACGAGATCATCCGTCAGGGCATCAAGGACCTCACGCTCGCCCGGATGACCCCCGATGTCGTCTACGACCAGCTGATCGGCGCGGGCGCGGCCCGGAAGCTGGTCTTCTCCTGGGGCGGCAATCCGGGCGTCGGTTCGCTGCACCGCTTCCGGGACGCGGTCGAGCACGGCTGGCCCGCCCCGCTGGAGATCGACGAGCACAGCCACGCCGGGATGGCCAACCGCTATACCGCGGGCGCGGCCCGGCTCCCGTTCGCGGTGCTCCGCGGCTACCGCGGCAGCGACATCCCGGCCCGTACGCCCACGGTCTCCACCGTCGTCTGCCCGTTCACCGGCGAGGAGCTGGCCGCCGTCGCCGCCCTCAACCCGGATGTCACGGTCATCCACGCACAGCAGGCCGACCGGGCCGGCAACGTCCAGCTGTGGGGCCTGACCGGGGTGCAGAAGGAGGCGGCCCTCGCCGCCCGGCGCGTCCTGGTCACCGTCGAGGAGATCGTCGGCACCCTGGAACCGCGCCCCGGCTCCGTCGTCCTGCCCACCTGGGTCGTCGACGCGGTCGCGCTCGTCCCCGGCGGCGCCCATCCGTCGTACGCGGCCGGCTACTCGGTCCGGGACAACGCCTACTACCGGGAGTGGGACGGCATCGCACGGGACCGGGAGGCATTCGGGCGGTGGCTGGCGGAGTGTGTGCGGGGGGAGGGGAATTCGGGGCGGGGGGTGGCCGTGGGGGACGCGGGCGCCGGGGAGCGGGACGGGGCCGGGGGCGCCGCCGCCGTTCCGGCCGCCTCCCCGGAGCGCGCCCCCGGCTCTGACCCCGAGCGCGCCTCCGGCTCCGCCCCGGAGGATGCCCCCGACTCCACCCCCGAGACCGCCCCCGACTGCACCCCCGACGAGCTGATGGAGGTCAACGCGGCCCGTGCGCTCGCGGGGGCGCGGTCCTGCTTCGTCGGTATCGGGCTGCCCAGTACGGCCGCCAACCTCGCCCGCCGTACGGTCAATCCGGAGCTGGTGCTGGTCTACGAGTCCGGCACCCTCGGCTCCAAGCCGACCCGGCTGCCGCTGTCCATCGGGGACGGCGAACTGGCCGACACCGCGGACTCGGTGGTGTCGGTGCCGGAGATGTTCAACTACTGGCTCCAGGGCGGCCGGATCGACGTCGGCTTCCTCGGTGCCGCGCAGGTCGACCGGTTCGCCAATATCAACACCACCGTCGTTGACCGCGGCCCCGGCAAGCCCGAGGGACGGCTGCCCGGCGCGGGCGGCGCCCCCGAAATCGCCGCCAACTGCGGGCAGGTGCTGATGGTCCTGCGGCACAGCCGCCGCAACTTCGTCCGGACGCTGGACTTCGTGACCACCCTCGGCCATGGCGCCGGCCCCGGCGACCGGGCGGCGCTCGGATTGCCCGGCGCCGGTCCGACGGCGGTCATCACCGACCTCGGCGTACTGCGCCCCGCCCCGGACACCGCGGAACTCGTCCTCACCGAGCTGCACCCGGGAGTGACGGTCGAGCAGGTCCGGGCGGCCACCGGCTGGGACCTCAAGGAGGCCGACCGGATCGGCGTCACCGCCCCGCCCACCACCGCCGAACTCGCCGCCCTGCGGGCCCTGAAGGCGGCCGCCGCGGACGCACCACCCCACCGCTCCGGCAAGGACGCCTGATGCGCACCGATCGGCCGGGGACGTCGCAGTGCTCGCCGATGTGTCCCCGCCGCCCCGGGGCCACAGCGACCGCCCCTACTGTCCCGCCACGCCGCTGTCCCCGTCCGGCCGCCCCGCCCGCCCCGCACCGTGCCGCCCACCGCCGGGAGATACCCCCATGGCCCTGACCCCGCCCACGCCGCCCACTCCCTCCGACGGCGCTCCCGCCCCGTCCGACGGCGCTCCCGCCCCGGCGCCCGCGGCCGTCGCCGCACCCCCGCCCCGGCCCGCGCCCGCCGCCCCGCAACTCCCCACCCAGGCCGACATCAGCCGGGAGATCGCCGCCCGGCACACCGCTGCCGAACGGGACCGGGCGGCGGGCGCACCGGCCCCGGACCACCCCGCCCGGGACTTCGCCCCCTACCGCAGCAGCACCGCCCGCCACCCCCACCGCCCGCCGGTGGAGATCGACCACCTCACCGACCCGGAGGCCGTGGAACTCGGCGGCCCCGCCTTCGGCGTCACGGACGTCACCGACCTCGACGCCGACCTCACCCGGCAGCACACCGGCGAACCGCTCGGCGAACGCATCACCGTCACCGGCCGCGTCCTGGACCGCAGCGGCCGCCCCGTACGCGGCCAGCTCGTCGAGATCTGGCAGGCCAACGCCGCCGGGCGGTACGCCCACCAGCGGGATCAGCATCCGGCCCCGCTCGACCCGCACTTCACCGGAGTCGGCCGCTGTCTGACCGATGACGCGGGCCGGTACGCGTTCACCACCGTCAAGCCCGGCGCCTACCCCTGGCGCAACCACCACAACGCCTGGCGCCCGGCCCATATCCACTTCTCGCTCTTCGGATCGGCCTTCACCCAGCGGCTGATCACCCAGATGTACTTCCCCGGCGATCCGCTCTTCCCCTACGACCCGATCCTCGCCTCGGTCACCGACCCCACGGCCCGCGCCCGCCTGGTGGCCGCCTACGCTCACGAACTGACCGTGCCCGAAAGGTCCTTGGGCTACCGCTGGGACGTGGTCCTGGACGGCCCGTCCGCCACCTGGATCGAGGAGGGCCGCTGATGCCCCGCGCCACCACCCGCCACGACCGGACCGCCGACACGGCGGACGCCCCGGCCGGGCCGCTCGCCCCGACCCCCGCACAGACCATCGGCCCGTTCTACGGCTACGCCCTCCCGTTCCCCGGTGGCGAGCAGATCGCCCCGGCCGGCCACCCCGGCACGGTCACCGTGCACGGCTGCGTACGGGACGGGGAGGGCGCCCCGGTGCCGGACGCGCTGCTGGAGTTCTGGCAGGCGGGCCCGGACGGCGGCCGTACGGGCGCGCCCGGTTCGCTGCGCCGGGACCCGGCCACCGGCGCGGTCCTCGGCCGCAACGGGGTGGACTTCACCGGCTTCGGCCGGGTCCCCACCGACGCCGACGGGCGCTATGCCGTCCACACCCGGCCGGCCACCGCCTCCGCCGGGCACCCGGACGCCGCCCCCTACCTCGCCGTGTGCGTCTTCGCCCGCGGTCTGCTCCACCACCTGTTCACCCGCGTCTACTTCCCCGGGCACCCGGCGGCGGACCGGTCCACCGACCCGCTGCTCGCGCGGCTGCCCGCGGCGCGCGCGGACACCCTGCTCGCCCGCCCCGACGGCCCCGGCCGGTACCGCTTCGACATCCGGCTCCAGCGGTCGGCGGACGGCGCACACGAGGAGACGGTCTTCCTTGCCTACCGATGACCTGCCGTGGAGCGCACCGGACCCGGCAGCCCAACAGCCCTATGAAGCAGCCGACTTGGGGATGCTCGCGCCGTCCTGGGCCGGCTCCGCCGTGGCCGCCGCCACCGGGGACGCCGGATATCTGCGCGCCCTGCTCGACGCCGAGGCCGCGCTGACCCGTGCCCAGGCCGCCCTGGGACTCGCACCGGAGGCGGCGGCCGCCGCCGTCACCGCCGCGGCCGCCGAGACCCACCGCTACGACCCCCGGGCCCTCGCCCTGCGCGCCCGCGCCGCGGGCAACCCCGTCGTCCCGCTCGTCGCCGACCTCACGGCCGCCGTCGCCGCCCGCGACCCCGAGGCCGCCGCCTACGTCCACCGGGGCGCCACCAGTCAGGACATCCTGGACACCGCCACGATGCTGGTCTGCGCCCGCGCCTTGGACACCGTGCTGGCGGACCTCACCCGCACCGCCGCCGCGCTGCGCCGTACCGCCGCCGAGCACCGCGACACCCCCATGGCGGGCCGCACCCTCACCCAGCACGCGGTGCCGACCACCTTCGGCCTCAAGGCCGCGGGCTGGCGGAGCCTGGTGCTCGACGCCCATGACCGGCTGGCGTCCGTACGGGCCGCGCTGCCGGTGCAACTGGGCGGCGCGGCCGGCACCCTCGCGGCCTTTCACGCCTACGCGGAGGCCGACGGCGCGCCGCCCACTCCCGATCTGGGGAGCCGGCTCCTCGCCCGCTACGCCGCCGAGACCGGACTCGCCGCACCGGCCCTGCCCTGGCACACCCTGCGCACCCCGGTCGCCGATCTCGCCGGTGCGCTGGCCTGCACCGCGGGCGCCCTCGGCAAGGCGGCCGCCGATGTCCTCACCCTCTCCCGCACGGAGCTCGGCGAACTCACCGAGGGCAGTGGCGGCGGCTCCTCCGCCATGCCGCACAAGACCAACCCGGTGCGCGCCACCCTCATCGCGGCCGCCGCCCGGCAGGTCCCGGGCCTCGCCGCGGTGCTGTACGGCGCGCTGGCCGCCGAGGACGAACGCCCGGCCGGTGCCTGGCACGCCGAGTGGCAGCCGCTGCGCGACGCCCTGCGGCTGACCGGCGGCGCGGCCCGGGACGCCGCCGTACTGACGGCGGAGCTGCGCGTCCATCCGCACCGTATGCGGCAGAACCTCGACGCGACCGGCGGTCTGGTTGTCACCGAGCGGCTGGTCGCCGCCCTCACCGCACTGACCGGCCGCGCCGAGGCCCGCCGCCTCCTGGACACGGCGGCCCGGCGCACCGCGGAGCGGGGCATCGCGCTCCCGGCGGCACTGGACGAGGTGCTGCACGAGGCACCACCAACGGCCCGTGGCGACGACCGGCCCGCCCCGCCCGGCGACCCGGCCACCCCGCGAGAGGCCCCGGCCGCACTGCCCGAGGCTCCTGCCCTGTCCCCGTCGCGGCTGCGGCAACTCCTGGACCCCACCGGCTACCTGGGCTCCGCCGGTGCCCTCGTGGACCATGCACTGGAACGTACCGAGCACCACCCACAGGAGTCCGTATGACCCCTCCGCCCGCCACCCCGCTCCCGCACCACACCGCGGACGGCCCCGAAGACGCCCCGCCGCTCCTCCTGGGCCCTTCCCTCGGCACCACCCTCGCCGTCTGGGGCCCCCAACTCCCGTCCCTGGCACGGCACCACCGCGTCATCCGCTGGGACCTCCCCGGCCACGGCGGCACCCCCGCCGAGGTGCTGGGCGCCGGACCCACCCCCACCACCAGCGTCCCCGGCCTCGCCCGGCTGGTGCTCGGCCTCGCCGACGCCCTCGGCATCGACCGGTTCGCCTACGCCGGGATCTCGCTCGGCGGTGCCGTCGGGGCCTGGCTCGCCGCCCACCACCCCGAGCGGATCGCCTCGCTCGCCCTGCTCTGCTCCTCCGCCCGGTTCGGCGAGCCGGCGGGCTGGCACGAACGGGCCGCGCTGGTACGGGAAGCGGGCCTCGGCCCGATCGCCGAATCCGCCGCCAGCCGCTGGTTCACCCCGGCCTTCGCCGACGCCCCGCAGGCCCGGACGCTGGTCGACGGGGTGCGCCGGTCGGTGACGCCCGCCGGGTACGCGGCCTGCTGCGACGCCCTCGCCGCCTACGATCTGCGCGCCGGTCTGGCCCGGATCACCGCCCCCACGCTCGTCGTCGCGGGCCGCGACGATCCGGCCACCCCGCCCGCCCACGCCCGTGAACTCGCCGACGGCATCACGGACGCCCGCCTGCTGCAACTCTCCGGCGCCGCCCATCTCGCCAACGTGGAACGCCCCGCCCCCGTAGGGGACGCCCTCCTCGGCCACCTCGCGGTCCACCCGGACAACGGCTCCCCGGCCGCGGCCCCGAGCCCCGGCGCACCCGCACCCCACCCCGCGGAAGGAACGGCGCAGTGACCCACCCCCAGCACACCACGGTCGGCATCATCGGCGGCGGCCCGGCCGGGCTGCTGCTCGCGCGGCTGCTGCACCGCTCCGGAATCGACTGCGCCGTCCTGGAGAGCCGCGACCGCGCCTATGTCGAACGGCGCCAGCGCGCGGGCATCCTGGAACAGGGCACCGTCGATGTGCTCCGCGCCTGCGGGGCGGGGGAGCGGATGGACCGGGAGGGCCTGGTCCACGACGGCATCGAGCTGCGCTGGAACCGGCGCGCCCACCGCCTCGACTTCCCCGCGCTGACCGGCGGCCGCCGGGTGCGGGTCTACGCCCAGACGGAAGTGGTGAAGGACCTGATCGCCCTCCAGCTCGCGGACGGGCCACCGCTGCTGTTCGGGGCGCAGGCCCTCGCCGTGACGGGCGCGGACACCGCCCGGCCCGCCGTCCGCTACCACCACCAGGGCCGCGAGCAGACCCTGACCTGCGACTACGTCGTGGGCTGCGACGGCTTCCACGGTGTGGCCCGGGAGGCCGTACCGGAGGATGTCCGCCGTACCTACACCCGCAGCTACCCCTACTCCTGGCTCGGGGTGCTCGCCGAGGTCCCGCCCTCCCACGACGAGTTGATCTACGCCCACTCCGCACGCGGCTTCGCGCTGTTCAGCATGCGTACGCCGACCCTCAGCCGGCTCTACCTCCAGGTTCCCAACGGCACCGACCCCGCCGACTGGCCCGACGACCGCATCTGGGACGAACTGGAGGCCCGCGGCGCGATCGACGGCCCCTGGAAACTCGCGCGCGGGCCGCTCAGCGCCAAGGCCGTCCTGCCGATGCGGAGTTCGGTCACCGAACCGATGCGGTACGGGCGGGTCCTGCTGGCGGGCGACGCGGCGCACATCGTGCCGCCGACCGGGGCCAAGGGCCTCAACCTGGCCGTCGCCGATGTCACCGTCCTGGCCCGCGCCCTCGACCAGGTGCACCGCACCGGCGCCACGGAGCTGCTCGACGCCTACTCCGACACCTGTCTGCGCCGGGTCTGGCGCGCCGAACACTTCTCGGCCTTCATGACGACGACCCTGCACACCGCCCCGGACCAGAGCCCGTTCGACACCCGGCTTCAGCACTCCCAGCTCGACCGGATCGCCGACTCGCCGCATGCCGCCGCGGAGCTGGCGGAGAACTACACGGGGCTGCCGCTGATATGAAGGCCGCTCACCGGCTCTGCCGGTAGCGGACCAGCAGCATCGCCGCGTCATCGTGCAGCGGCCCCTCGACATGCTCGACCAGGTCCTCCCGCACCGAGCGCAGCGCGGCCTCCGGGTCGGGGTCCTTGAGCAGCGCGGCGCGTTCGTCGAGGGGGTAGAAGCGGTCCGCCGCGTCGCGCGCCTCGGTGACGCCGTCGGTGTAGAAGAGCAGCTGGTCGCCGGGGGTGAACGGCACCTCGTAGGGGACCGGGGCGGCGGCGCCGTGCAGGGTGAGGCCGAGCGGCAGGGCGCGGTCGGGTGGCGCGGCGAAGCCGACCGTGCCGTCGGGGCGGACGACCAGCGGCGCCGGATGGCCGAAGTTCAGCAGGGTGGCCCGCGGACCGTCACCGATCTCGGCGAGCACCGCCGTGACGAACCGTTCGCCGGACAGATGGCGGTTCAGCGCCCGTTCGACCCGTTCGCCGACGGCCGGCAGATCCGGTTCGTCGTGCGCCGCCTCCCGGAACGCCCCCAGCACCACCGCCGCGCTCTCCACGGCCTCCAGGCCCTTGCCCTGCACATCGCCGACGATGATCCGCACCCCGGCGGGCGAGGTCACCACCTCGTACAGATCACCGCCTATCCGGGCCTCGGCCACCGCCGAGGTGTACGACACCGCGATCCGCAGCGGGCCCGCGCCCCGCGGCACCGGGCGCAGCAGCACCCGCTGGGCGACCTCGGCGATCGAGCGGACGCTGGCCAGTTCGGCCTCCCGCCGCTGCCGCATCACCGCGGCTGCCACCCCGGCCGCGGTCACCCCGGCCACCGACAGCAGGGCGGTCAGACCGCGCCGGCTCTCGAACAGCCCGCTGTGCACGCCCAGACCGAGGCAGAGCACGAACGCCGTCAGGCCGACCACGGCAGTCCGCTGCCAGCCGCCGACCAGCCCCGCGAACGCCGGGCCCAGCGACACCAGCGGCAGAAAGCCGACCCCCGGGCCTGCGGTGAGATCGACCGTGGTGACCACGGCCATGACCGCGTACGGGAGCACGGCCAGCGCACGGGAGCGGGTCCGCTGCTCCCCCTTCTCCACGGTCAAGGTGTTCTCCGACGGTATGTGGGTGACGTGCTCGGGCAAGAGGGCCGTCGGCCGTCGGAATGTCCGAAAGCGGCCCCCGGCCCCCGACCTGAGCATAGGCACGCTATGCCGTACCGAAATACCTTGAATGCGTGCTGTTACCGAATCGCAGTGGCCCCGCACGGCCGGACAGCACCCCCGCCGGATGGGTCGCGGATCTTACGGACCCATGACGCGACGTCCCGAAAACGGGCCGGAACCCGCTGTCGCGCTTAGCGTCACCGGCATGCGTGTACTGGTCACCGGCGGCGCCGGATTCATCGGATCGCAGGTCGTCGAGGCGCTTTTGGCGCACGGGCACGAACCCGTCGTCCTCGACGCGCTGCTCCCCTCGGCGCACCCCGAACCCCCGCCCCCGCGCCCGGAGCAGCGGCGCATCGTCGCCGACGTACGGGACCGGACGGCCGTCGACGCCGCCCTGAAGGGCGTGCACGCGGTCTGCCACCAGGCGGCGATGGTGGGCCTCGGCAAGGACTTCGCCGATGCGCCCGACTACGTGGGCTGCAACGACCTGGGCACGGCGGTGCTGCTGGCCGCGATGGCCGAGGCCGGGGTGCGGCAGCTGGTCCTCGCCGGGTCGATGGTGGTCTACGGGGAGGGGCGCTACACCTGTGCCCGCCACGGGGTGGTGCGGCCCGGTCCGCGGGCGGTGGCCGAGCTGGACGCCGGACGGTTCGAACCCCGCTGTCCGCACTGCGGCGCCGAGTTGCGGCCCGGCATGGTCGGCGAGGACGCCCCCACCGACCCGCGCAACGTCTACGCGGCCACCAAGCTCACCCAGGAACATCTGGCCGCCTCCTGGGCACGCGCCACCGGCGGCCGGGCCGTCGCGCTGCGCTACCACAACGTCTACGGCCCCGGGATGCCGCGCGACACCCCGTACGCCGGGGTCGCCTCGTTCTTCCGCTCGGCGCTGGCCCGAGGCGAGTCGCCGACGGTCTACGAGGACGGCGGCCAGCGGCGGGACTTCGTCCATGTCCGGGATGTCGCGACGGCCAACGTCGTGGCGCTGGAAGCCCTGCCGGACCGGCCCGCGGGCGCCCTGACCGCCTACAACACGGGCAGCGGAGTGCCGCACACCGTCGGCGGGATGGCCCGGACCCTGGCCGCGGCGTGCGGTGGTCCGGCGCCCGTGGTGACGGGGGAGTACCGGCTCGGCGACGTACGGCACATCACCGCGTCCTCGCACCGGATCGCCGAGGACCTCGGCTGGCGCGCGGCCACCGGATTCGCGGCGGGGATGACGGAGTTCGCCCGCGAGGGCATGCGGGCGGCCCCGGCGGGATGACCCGCACACCCTCCCGGCCGCCACCGCCCAGGCCCGAACAACCCCTGAAATCTCCTCTTCCGCTTCTGATACGCAGGTGAACGCGTGACCCACTTCCCACCCCCCGTCCCCCGGCCCGCCCCGGTGGACGTGGTCCTGCCCTGTCTCGACGAGGCCGCCGCGCTGCCCTGGGTACTGGCCCGTATCCCGGCCGGCTGGCGGGCGATCGTCGTCGACAACGGCTCCACCGACGGCTCCGCCGAGACAGCCCGCGGCCTCGGCGCCACCGTGGTGCACGAGCCGCGCCGCGGCTTCGGCGCCGCCTGCCACGCCGGACTGCTCGCCGCCGACGCGGACATCGTCTGCTTCTGCGACTGCGACGCCTCTCTCGACCCCGCCCTCCTCACCCCCTTCGTCGACGCGGTCCGGCACGGCACCAGCGATCTGGTGCTGGGCCGCCGCCGGCCCCAGGGCCGCGGTGCCTGGCCGCCGCACGCGCGGGCCGGCAACGCCGTACTGGCCCGGATGCTGCGCCGCCGCACCGGACTCCGCCTGCACGACCTCGGCCCGCTGCGCGCCGCCCGGCGCACCGCGCTGCTCGGACTCGGCCTCACCGACCGCCGCAGCGGCTACCCCCTCCAGATGGTCGTCCGGGCCGCCGACGCCGGCTGGCGCGTCGAGGAGCGCGCGGTGCCCTACCGGCCGCGCACCGGCCGCTCGAAGGTCACCGGCACCTGGCGCGGCACCTGGCACGCGGTGCGCGATATGCGCGCCGTTCTCCAGCAGCCGCCGTTCGCACCCCGCACGGAGGAGACGGCCCGATGACCCTTCCCGCACTCTCTCCGGTGCCGACCGGCCCCACCACCCTCCTGGTCATCGCCAAGGAACCGGTCCCCGGCCGGGTCAAGACCCGGCTCACCCCGCCCTACACCCCGGACGAGGCCGCCCAGTTGGCCGAGGCCGCGCTGTACGACACCCTCCAGGCCGTCCGCGCCATGCCCGCCCGGCGGCGGGTCGTCGTCCTCGACGGCCACCCCGGAAGCTGGCTGCCGGCCGGCTTCGACGTCCGGCAGCAGTGCCCCGGCGGCCTCGACGAGCGGCTCGCCGCGGCCTTCGCCGACAGCACGGGCCCGACCCTGCTCATCGGCATGGACACCCCCCAAGTCACCCCGCAACTCCTCGACCCAGCACTGGAGTCCGGCGCCTGGGACGACTGCGACGCCTGGTTCGGGGCGGCCGAGGACGGCGGCTTCTGGGCGCTCGGCCTGGCCACCCCCGACCCCCGGCTGCTGCGCGGCGTACCCATGTCCACCGACCGCACCGGCGCCGCCCAGCGCGCCCGGCTGACCGCCGCCGGTCTCCGGGTACGGCACCTGCCGCCGCTGCGCGACGTCGACACCGCGGACGACGCACACCACGTCGCGGCCGCCGCACCCGCCGGCCGCTTCGCCGCCACCCTGGCCCGGCTGACCCCGGTCACCGCACGATGAGCACCACCGTGTCGCCCACGACACCCACCGACCGTCGCGACACCGTCTCCTGGGGCGCGGACCCGTACGCCGACGCGCTGCGCAGCGGCCGCGGCCCGCTCTTCCTGCGCCGCAGTGACGGCTGGCTGCTGCCCCTGGAGGTCGAGCGCTGGTGCGCGGGGCCGGACGCCGCCGATCTGTCGGCGCTGCGCCGCTGCACGGGCAGCGTCCTCGACATCGGCTGCGGGCCCGGCCGGCTGGTCGCCGCGCTCGCCGTGCAGGGCCGCCGGGCCCTCGGCATCGACGTCAGCGCGGCCGCGGTGGCCCGCACCAACGCCATCGGCGGCGCCGCACTGCACCGCTCGGTCTTCGACACCCTCCCGGGAGAGCGGACCTGGGACACCGCCCTGCTCCTCGACGGCAACATCGGCATCGGCGGCGACCCGCACGCCCTCCTCACCCGCACCGCCGAACTGCTCGCCCCGCACGGTCTGCTCATCGTGGAGACCACCCCGGCAGACGTCGACGAACGGGTCCAGGTCCGGGTCGAGGGCAGCTCCCACACCCCCCGCCCCCCGGACGCCCACTTCCCCTGGGCCCGCGTCGGCACCCCCGCGCTCCTCCGCTACGCCTCCGCCACCCCCTGGACCCCCACCGAACAGTGGACCGCCCCGCACCCGACCGCCCAGTCCCCGGACACCGAACGCTGCTTCGTGGCGCTGCGGCGCGGCGGCTGGTGAGGAGCGCGAGACGTTCGAGGCGGGGTTTCCGCACCGGCGCACCGAACCCGTTCGGCCGCGCCGGTGCCAAAACCCCGCCAACTCCGGCCAACCCCCGCGCATCCCTGGGAACTTGACGCACCCGCCAGTAGCATCCGGCCGGCCGGCAGCACGCCGCCCAAGCAGCCACCCTCGAAAGGGTCTCCTGGATGCGCCTGACCTCCCGCGTCGCCCCCACCGCCCTCGCCGTGGCCGCGCTCCTGCTCGGCGTCCTCCCCGCGCAGGCCCAGGCCCACCCCGACCGCGCCCCCGACCGCGCCCCTGACCGGGTCACGGTCGGTGACCGCACCTTCATCACCGACGGCCGGGGCCGCGCGCTCCAGTGGCGCGGCTTCAACCTCGCCGACAAGAACAGCCGAGGCACCCACGCGTTCGCCGACATCCACGAGAGCGACCTCAAAAACATGGCCGCCCGGGGCTTCAACCTCGCGCGCCTCGCGTTCTTCTGGGACGACCTCGAACCCACCCCCGGGCACTACGACCGCGGCTACCTCACGAAGATGCGCCGCATCCTCGACTGGGCCGACCGCTACCACATCAAGGTCATCCTCGACGCCCACCAGGACGTATACGGACCCCACTTCGGCTCCCGCGGCATCCCCGACTGGGCCACCCGCGATGAGGGGCTGCCGTTCGAGCCGATACCCGACGACTGGTTCTCCGAGTACTTCGAGCCCTCCGTACAGACCGCCTTCGACCACCTGTACAAGGACGCCGACTTCCGCGCCGCGCACGCCCGCATGTGGCTGACGGTCGCCGCCGCCCTGGGCAGGCACCCGGCGCTGCTCGGCTACGACCTGATGAACGAGCCGTTCGCGAAGTTTCTCGAAGGCGAAGACCTCCCCGCCGCCGCGGCCCGCTTCGAGGCCACCGAACTCACCGAGCTGTGGAACCGCCTTGCCCGGGCGATCCGCCTGGTCGACCACCGGTCATGGGTATTCGTCGAACCCACCGTCATCGTCGGCCTCGGCGTCCCGACCCGGATGGGCCACATCGACGACCCGCACGCCGGTTACGCCCCGCACTTCTACGAGACCGCGATGGAAACCGGCGCCGACTACGACCCCAACGGCACTTTCGTCCCCGCCTTCGAGGCCGCGATCAGCGACTACCCGACCCGTCACCGCATGCCGGTGATCGTGGGGGAGTGGGGCGGCAACCCCTACGTGCCGCACGCAAGCCAGTTCGTCACCGACATGACGGCCTCCATGGACCGCTTCTCCAGCGGCTGGACGTGGTGGCAGTGGTGCCGGGGCGGCGGCTACTGCTTCCTCGACCAGACAGGCGCCCCGAAGCCCAACGCCCAGCTACTCGTCCAGCCATACGCACCAGCCGTCGCAGGCGACCCGCTCAACTTCACGTACGCCCCGGCCACCCGCACCTACACCCTCACCTTCCGCACCCGCGACAACGCCGAGGGCCCCACCCGGATCACCGTGCCCAGGGACACCTACCCACACGGCTACCGCATCAACATCCAAGGTATCAAGGCCAGTTGGCACGACCACGACCAAACCATCACCGTACGCACCCACGGCCGGGCCGGAGCCACCTACCGGGTCACGATCAGCCCGAGGTAGCCGCACTCTGCCGGGTCGGGGAGTTCTGGTTCTGCCTCGACTGAGGGGAAAGACGGGACCCGGTGTGCCGGTGCGCCATCGATCCGTCCGCCAAATCTGACGGATCGATGACGCCCCGGCCGCCAGCCGCCCGTTGCCGCCCGCCGGCGCCTAACGTGCGGGCGTGACCTCCTGTGCAACCCCCCGTGTGACCTCGGAAGAACGCGCCGGGCGCCGCCTCGATCTGATGGCCGCCGCGGCCGGTGCGCTGCTCGTGGTGGCCGCCGTCGTCGTCGGTACCGTCATCGAGCGCGCCAACGGCAGCCTGCATGTCAACTGGCCCCCGCTGTACGCCTCGTGGTCCCCGCATCTGGGGCCCGGTACCCCCGCCGCGGTCGTGATCGCCATCCTCGTGATCGTCCACGGGCCGCCGCTCGCCGCCCGGTTGCCCTGGCGGCGCCTCGTCGTCCTGGGCTGGGCGGGCTCCCTGGCCTGGACCGGGGCGCTGGCGATGATCGACGGCTGGCGGACGGGCATAGCCGGCCGGCTCACCACCGCCTACGAGTACCTGACCGTCATCGACCGCTTCGACGACCTCGGGCCGGCGCTGCGCGACTTCACCCACCACATCCTCAACAACGCGCCGGACCACTGGCCCGCCCATGTCGCCGGGCATCCGCCGGCCGCCGTGCTCACCTTCGTCGGTCTGGACCGTATCGGTCTGGGCGGGGGCGGCTGGGCCGGCCTCTGGTGTCTGATCGTCGGCACGTCCGCCGTGGCCGCGGTGCTGATCGCGGTGCGGGCGCTCGCCGGTGAGCCGCTCGCCCGCCGGGCCGCCCCGTTCCTCGTGCTGGTCCCGTCGGCGGTCTGGGTGGGCACCTCGGCGGACGGCTATTTCGCGGCCGTCGCCGCCTGGTCGCTGGCGCTGCTCGCCCTCGCCGCCACCCGCCGCACCCTCCATCCGGCCGCCGCCGCCCTGGCCTCCGGGCTCCTCTTCGGCCTGACCTGCTATCTCTCCTACGGGCTCACCCTGATCGCGCTGATCGCCGCCGCGGTGCTGTGGCTCACCCGGACCGCCCGCCCGCTGCCCCTCGTGGCGGCCGGCGCCGCAGCCGTCGCCGTCGCCTTCACCCTGGCCGGTTTCTCCTGGTGGGAGGGGTACCTCCTGCTGGTCGAGCGCTACTACCAGGGCGCCGCAGCGGTCCGCCCGTACGCCTACTGGGTATGGGGCAATCTCGCCTGCACCGTCCTGATCATCGGGCCCGCGACGGTGGCCGCGCTGCGCCGCACCCTCGCGGCGGCCCGCACCGCCGGGCGCGGCCTCCGCCCGTCCGCCGGGCCGCTCCGGGACCCCGCCGACCGGCTGGTCTTCCTCGTACTGGCCGCGCTGCTCGCCCTGCTCGTCGCCGACCTCTCCGGGATGAGCAAGGCGGAGACCGAACGGATCTGGCTCCCGTTCGCCGCCTGGCTGCCCGCCGCCTGCGCCCTGCTGCCCGCGACCCGTCAGCGGGCCTGGCTGACCGCCCAGGCGGTACTCGCACTCCTGCTCAACCACCTTCTCTACACCGGCTGGTGACGCTATGTCAGGGCATCGCGGAAGGGGGATCAGGCGAGGTAGGGGCGGGTCGAGTTCACCCGGCCGGGGCGCAGGATCCGGATCGGGCCGCGGTTGCAGGAGGGGCAGTCGGCGCGGGTGAGCGGGGAGGCGACACGGACGCCCCGGGTGAAGTAGTCGGCGCGCCGGTGGCCGGCCAGATCCGTGGTGTGCCGGATCTCGTACTCCTCTTCCCAGCCGTGTCCGCAGTGCAGACAGACGAACGCATACGCCTCGTGAACCGTCTCGGTGTCCCGTTCCATGATCACCACACCCTTTCCCCGGGCCACGGCGCTCCCGCCAGGACCGGATGCATGCCGCACCTCCCATTATCGCGCTCGGCCACGGGGATGGCGGGCGCAGATTTCCGGGCCGCGGAGAGGTCGTCGGGGGGCTCGTGACCAGGCGCGATGTAGGTATCGGGGCCCGGCAGTCGCCGCGAGGGGCCTGCTGAGACTGACGAACCGCCGACGCACTGGGTCCTGCCTCTCCGATCATGATCAGGAGGGACGGAACCCAGTTGCCAGGGGGTAGAGGCCAGAGGTCAGGCTGTCGGCGAGGTGAGCTGTCGGCAGAGCAGCTCGTGCGCGAGCTGCGCCGTCGTCAGCAGGTCCTCGCGGGTCGTGCCGAGATTGGCACGCACGGACAATCCGTGCACGACGGATTGCACGAGTCCGGTCAGGGCCGCTGCGTCGGTCCCGGCGACGAGTTGTCCGTCCTTCCCCGCTCGCTCGATGCGCGTGCGGAGGGCCCGCTCGTTCCAGCCGTGCAGTTCGGCGTAGTGGGCACTGGTGTCGAGCGTGCTCGTGCTGTCGGTCATCGCGGCGCTGCTGAGAAGGCAGCCTGGATGAACGTCATTGGGCCGGGTGAACTCGTCGACCGAGTCGATGAGGAGGCGGTCGATGACGGTCCGGAGATCCTTCTCGGCGACGGCCTGCCGGTAGATCTCCCGGTAGCGCTCGGCGTAGGTCCGCACCGCTTCCTCGAACAGCCCGGCCTTGCTGCCGAAGGCGGCGTAGAGGCTGGAGGTCGAGAGCCCGAGGGCCGCGGTGAGGTCGCGGGTCGAGGTCCCGGAGTAGCCGCGCCGCCAGAAGAGGCGGGCGGCTTCGAGGATCGCGCGGTCGCGGTCGAAGGCTCGTGGTCGTCCACGGGTTGGTTGGGACACCCTTGCATTGTAGAGCGTTTGCTCCATAATCACTTTATGGAGCAAACGTTTCAGAATCAGAAGAAGTGGTCGGTCGGCGGGGGCAGTTGGGTCACGGCCGATGTGTACGGGGACCCGGACGCTCCCGGTCTCGTCGTCGTCCCGGGCGCCATGAGCGACGCACACGCGTGGCGTCATGTCGCGACCGCCGTCGACGCCTGGCCGTCGGTGACGGTCGTCAACCGCCGGGGCCGCGCCCCCTCGGGGCCGCTGACCGACGGCTACTCGCTGCGTACGGAGGTCGAGGACCTCGGCCTGATCCTCGACGAGTGCGCGGGCCCGCAGGCACTCTTCGGCTGGAGCTACGGCGGCCTGATCGCGCTATTGGCCGCCAACGACCGCGCACTGCGCCAGGTGATCGCCTACGAGCCGGTGATACGGCCGTTCGGCAGTCACGTACTGCCGGACCTGAAGGCCGCCGAAGGCAAGGCGGACTGGGACGCCACCGTCGAGATCGTGAACCGGCAGATCGCCGGCCTCGATGCGGCGCAGATCGAGACCCTGCGGGCCGACCCCCAAGCGTGGGCGGACTTGCAGCGTCTGAGTAGACCGGCGCACGCCGAACTCGCCGCGCTCAACGCGGCAGCGCCACCGGACGAGTTGGCACGCCGGGCGGACCGCGTCGACCTGATCGTCGGCCAGTGCAATCAGGGAACGGCCCCCTACGGCACGTCGTTCGATGACGTCCGGCAGCGCGTCACCCGTGCGACCCGTGCCGAAGTCCATGTACTCACCGGTCAGGGGCACTTGGCCCACCTCCAGGCCCCGACGGAGCTCGGCCATCTGCTCAACGGCCTCGCCACTGGCCGATGAGCAACCCTGCCGACGGCGTGGCCTTGTACTACTGGGTTCTGTCCCTCCGGCCATGAGCGGAGAGACAGAACCCGGGCCCGGTGCCCAGGCCTGGCAGGCAGGCCCGGTCTCAGCTCCGGTTCTGTCCCAATGCCCGGTACACCGCCCTGACCAGCCCGGCGTTGCGCGGGTCCTGGCCCGTCGTGCCACCGCCGTACTTGTTCATGGTGTACGCGTACGACAGCCGGTTCTCCGGATCGGCGAAGGCGAAGGAGCCGCCCGCGCCACCGTGTCCGAACGCCCGTGGATTGGGACCCGCCTGGCCCTGGTGGTTGAGCATGTAGCCCAGTCCCCAGCGGTGTTCGTACCCCGCCGGCGCGAGCGCATCGATCGTCAGATCACGCTCACCCGGCCGGCTCTGCGACCGGCGCATCGCCTCCAGGGTGCCGCGCCGCACGAGCGTGCCGGCCGCCAGCGCGCCGTAGACCGTGGCCAGCCCGTGCGCACCGGCATGGGCGTTGCCCGCCGGGATCTCGGCCGACCGGTAGGCGGCACTGTTGACATCGCCGGTGGGGATATACGTCAGCGCCAGCATCACGACGGCCAGCGGATGGTCGGCGAGCGACCGGAACGGCGGCCTCGGCGCACCGGGGAACTGCTCGGCGAGACGCGCCTCGTCGAGCTGCCCGACCATGTCGGCGCAGCGGGCGTGCTCCTCGGCAGGGGTGCCGATGAACACCCGAGCCCCCAGCGGCCCGGTGATCTCGCTGCGCAGGAACGCGCCGAGGGACTGCCCGGTGATCCGCCGTACGACCTCGCCCACGAGATATCCGAAGGTCACCGCGTGATAGCCCTGCGCGGTGCCCGGTTCCCACCACGGCGGGGTGGCCGCAAGGACGGTGCACACCCGGTCCCAGTCGTACGCGTGCCCGGCGGGCAGCGGCTCACGGGGCGCGATCAGACCGGCCCGGTGGCTGAGCAGCCAGCGCACCGGTATGTCCTCCTTGCCGGCCTGCCCGAACTCGGGCCAGTAGCGGCTCACCGGCGCATCGAGGTTCAACTCGCCCCGGTCCACGAGGAGATGGGCACACAGTGCGGTCATTCCCTTGGACGTCGAGTAGACATTGACCAGCGTTTCGCGCTCCCAGGGGCGGGTCCCGGCCGCGTCCGCGTGGCCGCCCCACAGGTCCACCACCGCCTCGCCGTCCACCGTCACCGAGACCGCCGCGCCGACATCGCCGTGCTCGCTGAAGTTCCGCTCGAACGCGTCCCGTACGCCGGCGAATTCCGGTGCGCAGTGGCCGCTGACGGTGGCTGGCTCCACGGTGGTCTCCTCGCGTCGTCCCGGTGCGGTCATCCCGTGCCTCCGTACGTGCGTACGGCGTTCCGTACGGATGATCCGTCCAGGTCGATGCCCGTGGCAACGATGTGCGGCCGGACGGCTCAGCGGCGCGTGTCCGGGGGCGCGGGGAGGCCTGGCGAGCCGTCGGCCGGGGGCACGCGCGGCACGGCGGATGCGGCGCCGGGACCGTTTCGGCAGCTCAGCGGCGATACGTGGGCGACTGGTGACCGGTGGGTCCGGGCCCGGCATCGGCGGGGGAGGGGCGCGGCGAGCGGTCCGGGGAGGGCTGGCGCGTGGCTGGATTCCGCCGGGGGCGACGAGCCGTCGGCTGCCTGGCTCGTGCCATGGCCGTCGTGACGGCGGGGGAGAGCGTGGGGCGAGGGGGATGGAGAGCGTGCCGATGACGACGACCGAGGCGGCGGCGCGGGCACGTGACGCCCGCCCGGGCACATGACGCCCGCCCGGCGTACCTTTCATCACGCCGGACGCCGACGCATTCCTCCCACCCCGACCGATGAATCGGCAGGCCGGGCGCGGTCTACCTCACCGACCACACAGACCACACCCCCGGAGGACGCCATGTCTGCCACCTCACCCGCCGCCCCCACCCCCGCCACCGTCCAGCCGATCATCGTCACCCCTGACCTCGACCGACTCCAGGCCTTCTACCGTGAGCTGGTCGGCGCCGAGGAGTTCACCCGGGTGCCCGAGGAGGGCCCGGCCTTCTTCGTCGGGCTGCGGGTCGGCGGCTCGGAGCTGGGCATCGTGACGGACCAGAACGTCGAGACCGGCACCCCGACCCGGATCCTGCTCAGCATCGGCGTCCAGGACGTCGATGCGCTTCTGGACCGGGTCGGGCCGCTCGGCGGAACGGTGCGGGGCCAGGCCAACGACATGCCCTGGGGGCAGCGGGTCGCCCATATCCAGGACCCGGACGGCAACGCGGTCAACCTCACCCAGCCGGTCTGACCGGGGAAGCGGCGGCCCCAGGACGGGAGACGACCGGTCAACCAGGGCGGTGGCCGGCCGGTATGGGACGGCGGCCGGCCCCGCCCGGACCGCCGCCCGCCCCGTCCGGTCCCGCCCGCCCCGCTGCCCGCCAGCCGGCACCCACCTGCCACCCCCACCGATCAGTTCTGGTTCTTCTCCAAGGCGTTGACGTACGCGGCCATGAAGTGGTCCCGGACGCCGTCGGAGGCGGGTGCGAGCAGGTCGGCGGTGAGGCCCTGGGCGCGGTCGACCAGGCCGCTGAGCAGCGGCATGGTGTGGTGGAGGGCGCCCTTCGCGTCGATGTAGCGCAGTGCGGAGACGTGGTGGAAGGCGGGCTCCGGGGGGAGCTGCGGCACGATGTCGTTGTTGTTGACGAAGCGGTACATGCGGTCGGAGAAGGCTGTGTTGAACTCCTTGGACAGCTGCCGGTCGCAGGTGCGGGGCTGGCCGAAGGTGTAGACACCGTTGGCTGTCACATGCGGCTCCTCGAAATGCAGCCGCGCGCCGGCCAGCATCGCCAGTGCCCCGCCGAGGCTGTGGCCGGTGAACCACACGGTCTGGCGGTTGTCGCGGAACGCGTCGATGGCGGCGCGGACCTGCGGCCAGACGGACTCCAGCGCCTCCCCGAAGCCGTAGTGGACATAGCCCTTGCCGCCGGGACCGGGCCACGGCGGCGTGGTGGCGTCGGACAGCCAGTCGCGCAGTTTCACCGGCTCGATGCCCCGGAAGCTGGTGATGATCATGCTGTGCCCGCCGAAGGTGTAAGCCTGGGTGTCCTCCAGCGGGAACGGCGGGCGGAACGTGGTGTGGTGGTGGCGCACCCGGTCGAAGCCCCATTCCCGGGCGGTGGCTTCGATGGTCTGCTCGTCCTGGTAGGCGAGCTCGGAGGCGCGCGCCATACAGAGCGCATGGCGGACGGTGTAGCCGGTGGCTTTCTGGTCGATCGTGGCACTGGTCAACGAGGGCTCCTCTGGCTGGGGTCGGCGATGGCTGCTGCGAGGGCCGAGCACTGCGCCTGAGACCGCTCCGATCACAGAACGCTTGCGCTGACTACACAGCGTAATCTCCCGATCGGGTGGCATGCCGGTGCCGCCCGTTCAAACCACTCGTTCGTGCCTCCGGTCGCACACACCGGGCCGCCGGGCGAGCCTGGAAGCGTTCAGCCCCCGGAGGAAGGCCCACAACGGAAGGTCCCACAGTGAACAGCGCGGATCAGGCGTCACATGCGAAACATGTATCGGCCGAGGTGATGGTGGAGCTGGAGAGCTGCGCGACGCAGGACGCGCACGCCGTCTTCAGCGCGCTGCGCACCACCTTCAGCTCCGACCGGGCGGCGGACGATGTGCCCGAGGAGGTGGCCGGAGCGGGTTCGACCGTGTGGACCTCGACCTTCGACGTGAGTGAGCGCAAGGCCGCGGCCGAGCCGCGCCGGCTGACCGCGCCCGTCATGGTCAGCCTCCAGGGCGGCTACTGGGCGGTCGACCAGCTGCGCAAGGGCCTGGAGTCCGCGTTCGCCGTCCATGTCCTCGGGACGGCCGCCGGTGACCAGGAGAAGGAAGTCGAGCTGCGGCTGGAGACCCGTTAGCGGTCGCAGGCGCTTCCGAGGCGGCGAGGCCACCACGGTCACGGCGCAGGACATGGCCCAGGCGCACGGCGGCCGCCCCCGCGGCCCGGATCGGAAAGGCATGAGCGAGTGGAGTCCAACCCTCATCCGCCGGAGCCCGGCGGAGCGCCGTCGGCGGACGGTCACCAGTCCTCGCTGGTGCTGCACATCAACGGGGTGACGCAGACGCTGACCGTGGACCACCGCACCACGCTTCTGGACCTGCTCCGTGAACGCCTCGGTCTGACCGGTGCCAAGAAGGGCTGCGACCACGGCCAGTGCGGCGCGTGCACGGTGCTCGTCGACGGGCGGCGCGCCAACAGCTGTCTGCTGCCGGCGGTGGCACAGGACGGGCGGCGGATCACCACGGTCGAGGGCCTCGCCGAGGAGGAGCGGCTGCACCCCCTTCAGCAGGCCTTCCTGGAGCGGGACGCCCTCCAGTGCGGCTACTGCACCCCCGGCCAGATCTGTTCGGCCGTCGGGGCTCTGGCCGAGGTGGCGGCCGGCTTTCCGTCTCACGTCACCCCGCCCACCGCGGACCCCGGCACCCCGGTCGAGCTCACCGACGACGAGATCCGCGAGCGGATGAGCGGCAACCTGTGCCGCTGCGGCGCCTATCCGCGGATCGTCGAAGCGGTCCGGGACGTCAGCGGCGGGGCCGGCGGCCAGGAGGCGGCGCGGTGAAACCGTTCGGGTATCTGCGGGCGACCAGCGTGGAGGAGGCCGTACGGGCCGCGGCCGGGCAGCCCGGCGCCCGTTTTCTCGGCGGCGGCACCAACCTCGTCGACCTGATGAAGCTGGGCGTGGAGACGCCGCGGCTGCTCATCGACGTCACCCGGCTGCCGCTCGACCGGATCGAGGAGCTGCCGGACGGCGGACTGCGGGTCGGCGCGCTGGTCCGCAACAGCGATCTCGCCGCGGCGGCCGCCGTCCGCGACCGCTACCCGGTCCTGTCGCAGGCGCTGCTGGCCGGTGCCTCGGGGCAGCTGCGGAACATCGCGACCACGGGCGGCAATCTGCTGCAGCGCACCCGGTGCCTGTACTTCCAGGACATCAGCAAGCCCTGTAACAAGCGCGCCCCGGGCACCGGCTGCCCGGCCCGCGAAGGGGTGCACCGCGATCTCGCCGTACTGGGCCACTCCGACCACTGCGTCGCCACCCAGCCGTCGGACATGGCGGTGGCGCTGGCCGCCCTCGATGCCGAGGTGCTGCTGCACGGCCCCGGCGGGGAGCGCACCGTGCCGGTGACCGACTTCCACCGGCTGCCCGGTGACAGCCCGGAGCGGGACACCGAGATCCTGCCCGGCGAACTGATCACCGCCGTCCGGCTCCCACCGGCCGCCCCCGGCACCCGCTCGCGCTACCGCAAGGCCCGCGACCGCGCCTCGTACGCCTTCGCCCTGGCCTCCGTCGCCGCCGTACTGGAGGTGCGGGACGGCACCGTACGGCACGCGGCGCTCGCGTTCGGCGGGCTCGCGCACCGGCCGTGGCGTGCCCGTGCCGCCGAAGAGGTGCTGCGCGGTGCGCCCGCCACCGAGGACACCTTCGCCCGCGCCGCCGACGCCGAACTCGGCGCCGCCCGGCCGCTGCGCGACAACGGCTTCAAGGTCACCCTCGCCCGCAATCTGGCCGTCGGCGTACTGGCCGGACTGGCCGCCCCCGACGACGACCACTGACCACACCACGACCACCAGGACGCCCCTGCCCCCTCCGCCCCAGCCCCCGATCCAAGGACGCGCGCCATGAGCCCCGACTCGTTCCCGCTCGGCCCCCTCCCGTACCCCCTGGGCGCCCCGCTCGTCCGCCGGGAAGGCCGGGAGAAGGTCACCGGCACCGCCCGGTACGCGGCCGAACACACCCCGCCGGGCTGCGCCTACGCCTGGCCGGTGCCTGCGACCGTCGCCCGCGGCCGGGTGACCGCCGTGGACACCGCGGCGGCGCTCGCCCTGCCGGGGGTGTACACGGTGCTGACGCACGAGAACGCGCCCCGCCTCGCGGCTGCCGCCGAGCCGACGCTGTGGGTGCTCCAGGACGACCGGGTCCCGCACCGCGGCTGGTACGTCGCCCTCGCCGTCGCCGACAGCCTCGAAACCGCCCGCGCCGCCGCCGGGGTGGTCCGCGTCCGCTACGAAACCGCCGCGCACGACGTCCTGCTGACCGCCGGTCATCCCCGGATGTACGACGCGGAGACCGCCAACGGCGGCTATCCGGGGACCCGCGAACGCGGCGACTTCGAGGGGGCGTTCGCCGCCGCCCCCGTCACCCTCGACGCCACGTACACCGTGCCGCCGCTGCACAACCACCCCATGGAGCCGCACGCCTCCACCGCCTGGTGGAGCGACGGCCATCTGACCGTCCACGACTCCAGCCAGGGCGCCACCCGGGTCTGTGAGGACCTCGCCGCGCTGTTCCGGCTCGACCGGAGCGAGGTCACCGTCATCTCCGAGCACGTCGGCGGCGGCTTCGGCGCCAAGGGGACGCCCCGCCCCCAGGTCGTCCTGGCCGTGATGGCCGCCCGCCAAACCGGGCACCCGGTCAAACTGTCCCTGCCGCGCCGGCAGCTGCCGGCGGTCGTCGGCCATCGCGCACCCACCGTCCAGCGGCTGCGCCTCGGCGCGGGCGACGACGGCGTCCTCACCGCCCTCGCCCATGAGGCCGCCACCCACACCTCCACCGTCATGGAGTTCGTCGAGCAGGCCGCGGTCCCGGGGCGCGTCATGTACACCTCGCCGAACAGCCGCACCGTGCACCGCGTCGTCCCGCTCGACGTACCGACGCCCTCCTGGATGCGCGCGCCGGGCGAGGCCCCCGGGATGTACGCCCTGGAGTCGGCCGTCGACGAACTCGCCGTCCTCCTGGACATCGACCCCGTCGACCTGCGGATGCGCAACGAGCCGGACACCGAGCCGGACAGCGACCGCGCCTTCAGCAGCCGCCAACTGGTCGGCTGTCTGCGGGAGGGCGCGGAGCGCTTCGGCTGGCTGCCCCGGGACCGCCGGCCCGGAGTCCGCCGCGAGGGCGATCTGCTGCTGGGCACCGGCGTCGCGTCCGCCACCTACCCGGTCTACATCGCCGCCTCCTCCGCCGAGGCGCACGCCGCCACCGATGGCAGCTACCGCATCCGGGTGAACGCCACCGACATCGGCACCGGCGCCCGCACCGTGCTCGCGCAGCTCGCCGCCGGTGTACTGGCGGTGCCCGAGGAGCGGATCCGGATCGAGATCGGCAGCAGCGATCTGCCGCCCGCGATGCTGGCCGGCGGTTCCGCGGGCACCGCGTCCTGGGGCTGGGCCGTCCACAAGGCCTGTACGGCGCTGCGGCACCGGCTGCGGGACCACGTCGGACCGCTCCCGGCCGACGGGCTGACGGCCGCCGCCGACACCCGCCGGGAGACGGCGGAGGGGTCCCCGTACGCCCGGCACGCCTTCGGCGCCACCTTTGCCGAGGTCCAGGTCGACACCGTCACCGGAGAGGTCCGGACGCGGCGGCTGCTGGGCGTCTACGCGGCCGGCCGCATCCTCAACTCCCGTACGGCGCGTTCCCAGTTCATCGGCGGCATGACCATGGGGCTGGGGATGGCGCTCATGGAGGGCAGCGTGCTGGATCCCGCGTTCGGTGACTTCGCCGAGTGCGATCTGGCCTCGTACCACGTCCCGGCCTGCGCCGACGTGCCGCTGATCGAGGCGCACTGGCTGGAGGAGGAGGATCCCCACCTCAACCCCATGGGCAGCAAGGGCATCGGGGAGATCGGCATCGTCGGCACCGCGGCGGCCCTCGCCAACGCCGTCCGGCACGCCACCGGAGTCCGGTTCCGCGACCTCCCGCTCACCCCGGACAAGGTTCTGCCGCGGCTGTTGGACCGACCGGGTGAGGGCCGGGCCGGCGGACTCCGCTAAACCAAGATCAGTTGCGGAACCCGCCATGCGGGGCCACCATGACAAATGACCCATACGTGATTAATGCTCACTCTTCGTGTTTCGGGGTTCGTTGGTCCAACGAGGTGAAGGGCGTGAGCCTCGCGGTGAGGAGCCACGACATGACACTTCCCGGCGACCGGCACTACACGGTCGAACTGCATGCTTCGGCGGAGCGCGTGCCGCAGATCCAGCGGATTCTGGCCGCGCACCTGCGGTACTGGGATCTGGAGCTGCATATCCCGCCCGTGTGCCGGGGAGTGGCGGAACTCCTGACCAACGTCCATCGCCATATCGGCCCGGACGCGCCGTGCGTCGTCGAACTCCGCTGGACCGGCCGGCACCTCACGGCCTCCGTCGCCGACCAGGGGCCGCGCCTGCCGAAACTGCTCAGCGCGGGCGGCGGCCTGCTCTCCGGAGTGGCGGCACTGAGCGACAGTTGGGGCACCTGCGGCACCCCGGACGGCAAGGTCATCTGGTTCACCCGCCGGGTCGAGGCGGCCCGCAAGTCGCCGTTGACCAGCCGCACCCCGCTGCGCAGCGTGCCCGACGCGAAGGGCCGGCCGGCGGTGCCGCCGCCCGTACCGGTCGAGCCGCTCGTCGAGCCCGTGCGGCAAGCCGTCGCCGAGACCGCCGCCGAGACCCCGGCGGCCTCGTCCGAGGCGTCGCTGGTCTGACACCCCGCCAACGAAGCGCCGTCAACGAAGCATCGCCAACGAAGGACCGTCAACGAAGGGGCGAGGTGCTGACACCCACCGCTGTCGCGCCTCGCCCGATGACTGATATGCGCCTGCGGGCGCGGGGTTACCGGCGACGGCCGGCCGCCGCGGTTACGATCGCGGTATGGCAACGGTCAGGACGGCCCGCGGGCCGGCCAACAGCGGGATGCGGAACCGCGGTTCAGCGGTTCCGTTTCATGTGCTGTGGCTGGCCGCCGTGCTGATCAGTGTGCTGGTCGCCCACGGGGCACGGGCGGAGAGCGCCGAGGGCCATCTCGTGAACGCCGTACCGGTGGCGGCAGCCGCCACCGCGGACTCCGGCGCCTGGCTCGCCCCCGAACACAGCGGTCACTGTGAGCTGCCGGAGCACCCAGGGCACCCCGAGCACCACTCCGACGAGCTGTGTGTGTCGGGCCTGCCGCAGCAGGGCGCCGCCCCGACGCTGCCGTGCCCCACTCCCTCGGCGGACTGTGCCTGGCAGCCACCGGCACCGGACCGGTCCGGTGCGTCCGCGGGCGCCCGTGCCGCCCTTCCACCCTTGCGCAGCGCAACAGCTTCCGTGGTGCAGCAGGTCTAGATTCCGGCCGATTCCGGATCGCTCCCCTGCCGATGCCGCCTGCCCGCCCGCGTGTTCCGCTCCGGCGCGGCGGCAGTCTCCCGGAGGCCCTGTGCCGTTCCGCGTTCCGTTGTGCCTTCTGTTCCGTCCTCTCTTCCGTGGTGGCGGCCGCTCCCATAGCGGTGGTCGCTCCCGTAGTGGCGCCCGCCCTCGTGACGGCGCCCGCTTCCGTAGTGGTTCCCGCTCACTGAGTGGTGCCCGTCTCCTGAGGGACGCCCGCTTATACCGGCGCCGACCCGCCGTCCTCCTGCTCCTGGTAGCCGGGCTGCTGGCCGTGGTGCTTCCGTGCGCCGACGGTGCCAAGGGCCATCACCCTGCGCCTGCTCCGGTGGCGGTCTCGTCGGGCCGGTCCGCGCCCGTGGCCGCCGCGCCCGCTCAAGTGCCCACCCAGGTGACCGGCGGGACGGACGCCGGGCACCACGACTCCACGTGTGTGCCCGGCCCGTCCGGTCATCTCCCGCAGGGCCGCCCGGCCGCCGGGGCGGGGGGCGCCGCGGTGCCCGCCGTCCTCGCGGGGGCCGTGCGCCTCGCGGCGGGACGGCCCCCGGCGGCGGGGAGCGGGGCCGGGCGGTTCAGACCGGCCCGCGGCGGCCGGGCCACCCTCGCCGCCCTGTGCCGGTGCCGGATATAGGAGCCCGCCGTCGCGTCCGGCCACCCCGGCCGGCGCGAGCTGAGCGCCCGTATATCCCCACCACCGAACGAGAGCGAATCATGCACTCTCTGCCCACGGCGGCCCGCTCCGTCTCTCCCGTTTCCCCCGCCTCCCCGACACCCGGCCCGGCTCCCGCCTCCGGCATCCCCGGCCTGGTCGGCAACACCCCCGTCCTGCACATTTCCGAGCCGCTCACCCCGCCCGGCCGCGGCTTCTGGGCCAAGCTCGAAGGCCGCAACCCGGGTGGCATCAAGGACCGGCCCGGACTCCACATGGTCGAACGCGCCCGGGCCCGCGGTGAGTTGCGGCCCGGCGCCCGGATCATCGAATCCACCAGCGGCACCCTCGGCCTCGGCCTGGCACTCGCCGGCATGGTCTACGGCCACCCGGTCAGCCTGGTCACCGACCCCGGTCTGGAGTCCTCGATGACCCGGCTGCTGACCGCGTACGGCGCCCAGGTCGAGATCGTCGCCGAGCCGCATCCCACCGGCGGCTGGCAGCAGGCCCGCCGCGACCGGGTGCGCGCGCTGCTCGCGGCGCACCCCGGCGCGTGGTGCCCGGACCAGTACAACAACCCCGACAACACCACCGCCTATCTGCCGCTCGCCCTCGAACTCGCCTCCCAGCTGGGGCATATCGACGTCCTGGTGTGCAGTGTGGGCACCGGCGGGCACTCCGCCGGGGTGTCCCGGGTGCTGCGCCAGCTCTACCCGCAGCTGCGGCTCGTCGGCGTCGACACCATCGGCTCGACCATCTTCGGACAGCCCGCCCGTCCCCGGCTGATGCGCGGGCTCGGATCGAGCATCTATCCGCGCAATGTCGCCTACGACCAGTTCAGCGAGGTGCACTGGGTCGCCCCCGCCGAGGCGGTCTGGGCCTGCCGGACGCTGGCGTCCTCGCACTATGCCACCGGCGGCTGGAGCGTCGGCGCGGTCGCGCTGGTCGCCGGCTGGCTGAGCCGGACCGAGCCGGCCGGCACCCGTATCGCGGCCGTCTTCCCCGACGGACCGCAGCGCTATCTGAGCACGGTGTACGACGACCAGTACTGTGCCGACCACCACTTGCTCGACGCCCCGCCGGCCGACGGGCCGCAGACCCTGAGCCGGCTGGGGGAGCGGGAGGTCACCGCCTGGAGCCGGTGCGCCCGGGTCGTCGATCCGCTCGGCCCGTCCGGCACGGCGGACCGCCCCGGCGAGACCCCGGCGGACCACCCCGGCGAGGCGTCCGCCCAGGGCGCGGGGGAGGCCCGGTGACCGGCATGCTCACCCAGTTCCGTTCCTACGAGCGCAGCGCCCGGCTGCTGATGGTCAATCAGTTCACCATCAACCTCGGCTTCTACATGCTGATGCCGTATCTGGCGGCGCATCTGTCCGGGACGCTCGGCCTGGCGGGCTGGCTGGTCGGACTGGTGCTTGGGGTCCGTAACTTCAGCCAGCAGGGGATGTTCCTGGTCGGCGGCGCACTGGCCGACCGGTTCGGCTACAAGCCGCTGATCGTGGCCGGTTGTGTGCTGCGGACGCTCGGTTTCGCGACGCTCGGGCTGGTGGACTCACTGTCCGCGCTGCTGGCGGCGTCCGCGGCCACCGGACTGGCCGGCGCGCTGTTCAACCCGGCGGTCCGGGCCTATCTGGCCGCCGCGGCGGGCGACCGGCGGCTGGAGGCGTTCGCGCTGTTCAACGTCTTCTACCAGGCGGGCATCCTGCTCGGCCCGCTGGTGGGGATGGTGCTCACCGGCGTCAACTTCCGGGTCACCTGCCTGGTCGCGGCCGGGATCTTCGCGCTGCTGAGCCTGGTGCAGATCCGCGCGCTGCCGGCCCGCGGGGACGAGTCCGCACCCGACGGGGGCGGCCGCCGCGAGGCCGGTCAGCCGTCCCCGTGGCGGGGCGTGCTGGCCAACCGCCCGTTCCTGCTGTTCTCCGGCGCCATGATCGGCTCCTATGTGCTGTCGTTCCAGGTCTATCTGGCGCTGCCGCTGGAGGTGCGACGGCTGGGCGGCGACGGGGAGTTCGGCACCGCGGCGGTGGCCGGGCTGTTCGCGGTGTCCGGGCTGAGCACCATCCTGGGCCAGACCAGGGTGACCCGCTGGTGCAAGGCCCGGATGACCGCGGGCCGCGCCCTCGCCCGGGGGCTGCTGACCATGGGCCTGGCGTTCGTCCCGCTGCTGGCCGCCACGGCGCTGCCGGTGCCGGCCGAAGGCCCCGGCCGCTGGGCCCTCGCGGCCGTGCCGCCCGCGCTCTGTGCGCTGCTGCTCGCCCTCGGCACGATGATCACCTACCCGTTCGAGATGGACACCATCGTCCGGCTGTCCGGTAACCGCCTGGTGGCGACCCACTACGGGCTCTACAACACCATCTGCGGTATCGGCATCACCCTCGGGAATCTGCTCACCGGCGCCGCACTGGACGCCTCCCGGTCCGCCGGACTGCCCGCCCTGCCCTGGATCGCCCTCCCGGTCCTGGGCCTGGCCTGTAGTGCCGCCCTCTACGGACTGCACCGCACGGGACGGCTGGCCCCGGCCGCCTCCCCGGCGCCGGCGATGGGCTGAGCGACCCGGTGGCCACCCCGTCCACGAGGAGTGGGGTGGCCACTGCCCGGCCTACCGCCGGATCCGGGATGTTGAGCCGGTCATCTTCGGCGAGCCGTCACCAGCCAGGCCGCGCTGCCGAGCGTGACACCGTCGGGGCCCTGATATTCGGCCAGCGCATCCCGCAGCGCGGTCACTGTCTTGGCCCGCGCTTCCGCACTTGCCTCGGCGAGCATCGCCCGCGACCCCGGCATACCGAGCTGGTAGGCCACCACGTCGTCCGGATCGGTCCCCATCCACAGCGGCTTGTCGACGGCGCCGATCGTGATCTCGTCGAATCCGGCGCCGTCCAGCAGCTTCTTGATCCGGTCGGCGTCGGCGAGCGAAAACGGGCCCGGAGCACCCGGCACCTCAAGCTCCGGCAGCTGCACGTACGGGGCGATGGCGCCCATCGGCACGGTCAGATAGGCATTGTCCCGCAGGCTCCGCCAGCACAGGAACGCCAACTGTCCGCCCGGACGCAGCGCTCGGGCGATATTTCCGAATGCCGCCTCCGGATCGGCGAAGAACATCACCCCGAAACGGCTGATCGCGACGTCGAAGGCGCCGTCCTCGAAGCGATGGACCTGTGCGTCCCCTCGCTCGAAGGTGACCTGCGGCAGTCCGGACCCCGCAGCCTGCTTCCGGGCTTCGGCCAGCATCGGCGCCGACACATCGACGCCGAGCACCGATCCGGCGGCTGCGGCCCGCGCCGCCTCCAGGCTCGTACCGCCGCTGCCGCATCCGATGTCCAACACCCGGCTGTCCGCCCGGATCCCGGCCGCCGCCATTAACCGCGGAGTGAGCCAGCGGTACCTCGCCTCCTGCTTTTCCCGGTGCTGGACCCAGTACCGTCCGTCGTCCCCGTTCCAGGCCTCGGCCTGTTCGGCGTTGCCCGCAGCGATCTCGTCGGGAGGCGGTGTCCCGTCGTCCCCGGCCACGCGCTGATCGTCACCCTGTCCCATTGATCCCCCTTGTTCGAAATGCCCCGCAGGTGGCTGTGCGACCTCCCCGACCAGGGAGTTCGTCGCGCGTACGGCGATGTGTCATACCTGCGACACCCCCCCTTCCCTGGCACTCGTTCCTCTTGGAACACTCTGCTGACCGTGGTTTCGCACCACGCCTCACACAACCGCACACCAGTACCGTCATTTCGCCAACTCCCCCACATCTGAAGAGGTTCCCCAGCCCATGCCTGAATTGAATCGGCGGCGTTTCCTCCAGATCGCCGGCGCCACCGCGGGCGCCTCGGCCCTGTCGAGCAGCATCGCCCGTGCCGCAGCCATCCCCGCCAAGCGACGCTCCGGATCCATCAACGACATCGAGCACATCGTCGTCCTGATGCAGGAGAACCGTTCCTTCGACCACTACTTCGGCTCGATGAAGGGCGTACGCGGCTTCGGTGACCCGCGCCCGCTCGTCCTCGACAGCGGTAAGTCCGTCTGGCACCAGCCGGACGGCGACAAAGAGGTGCTGCCCTACCACCCGGACGCCGAGGACCTCGGCATGCAGTTCATCGAGGGCCTCGACCACGAGTGGGCGGGCGGCCACAAGGCCTGGAACAACGGCAAGTACGACAACTGGATACCTGCGAAGACGGCCGGGACGATGGCCCACCTGACCCGCAAGGACATCCCGTTCCACTACGCGCTCGCCGATGCGTTCACCGTCTGCGACTCGTACCACTGCTCGTTCATGGGTGCCACCGACCCCAACCGCTACTACATGTACTCGGGCCACGTCGGCAACGACGGCTCGGGCGGCGGCCCGGTCCTCGACAACGCGGAGCTGGGGTACAGCTGGACGACGTACCCGGAGCGGCTGGAGAAGGCCGGGATCTCCTGGAAGATGTACCAGGACATCGGTGACGGCCTGGACGCGGACGGCAAGTGGGGCTGGATCGAGGACGCCTACCGCGGCAATTACGGCGACAACTCGCTGCTCTTCTTCAACCAGTACCGGAACGCCAAGCCCGGCGACCCGCTCTACGACAAGGCCCGCACCGGCACCAACGCCAAGGAGGGCGACGGCTACTTCGACCTGCTCAAGGCCGACGTGAAGGCCGACAAGCTCCCCCAGGTCTCCTGGATCGCCGCCCCCGAGGCCTTCACCGAGCACCCCAACTGGCCCGCGAACTACGGCGCCTGGTACATCTCCCAGGTGCTGGACGCGCTCACCTCCAACCCCGAGGTGTGGAGCAAGACCGCCCTGTTCATCACCTATGACGAGAACGACGGCTACTTCGACCACGTCGCCCCGCCCTTCCCGCCGGCCTCCGCCGACCAGGGCAAGTCGACCGTGGACACCACGCTCGACCACTTCTCCGGCGACGCCAAATTCGCGGCCGGCCCCTACGGCCTCGGCCAGCGTGTCCCGATGCTCGTCGTCTCCCCCTGGAGCACCGGCGGCTACGTCTGCTCCGAGGTCTTCGACCACACCTCCATCATCCGGTTCATGGAGCGCCGGTTCGGCGCGCACGAGCCGAACATCTCGCCCTGGCGGCGCGCCATCTCCGGCGATCTGACCTCCGCCTTCGACTTCGGCCTGGAGAACACCAAGCCGGCCTCGCTCCCCGCCACCGACGGCTACCAGCCGCCGGACAAGGAGCGTCACAAGGGACTTGTGGCGAAGCCGCCCGCCAACCCCGTGCTGCCCAAGCAGGAGGCGGGCTCCCGCCCCGCCCGCCCGCTGCCGTACGAGCCGCTCGTCGACGGCTCCGCGACGCCCTCCACCGGCCGCTTCACCCTCACCTTCAAGAGCGGCGACAAGGCCGGCGCCTGCTTCACCGTCACCGGGGGCAACCGCACCGACGGCCCCTGGACGTACACCACGGAGGCCGGCAAGAAGATCTCCGACACCTGGAACACGTCCTACTCCAAGGACGTCTACGACCTGTCCGTCTACGGCCCGAACGGCTTCCTGCGCACCTTCAAGGGCAACGGCAAGAAGGCCGGGCCCGAGGTGACCGCCCGCCATGACAAGACGGCCGGCCGCGTCGAACTCACCCTGACCAACCCCGGCAGCAGCGACTGCCACCTCACCGTCACCCAGGCCTACGGCGGCCCCGCCGAGACCTACCCGGTCCGGGCGGGCGCCACCGTCAAGAAGTCGCTCGACCTGCGGGCCAGCAAGCGCTGGTACGACCTGTCGGTCACCTCCGACACCGACCCCGCCTTCCTGCGCCGGTTCGCCGGCCATGTGGAGACCGGGGAGCCGGGCGTGAGCGACCCGGCGATCATCACGGGCTGAACCGCCCACCAACGGGCCGGGACCGGCACGCCCACGGGCGCCGGCCCCGGCCCGCACGGCGTCCGCGCCCCGCCCGCGGCGCCGTGGCTTGCCCTGGAGCGCACTCCAGCTCCTAGCGTGGGCGCACGACCTACAGCTGTCGCTGAACGGCTGTCGCTGAACGAAGGGAACCTCGTGCGCTACACACTGTTCGGCAGGACCGGTCTGCGGGTGAGTGAGCTGAGCCTCGGCGCCATGACGATGGGCGACGACGGGGGCTCGGGCGGCGCCAAGGACTCCAGCGGCCGGATCCTGGACGCCTACGCGGACGCGGGCGGCAACTTCATCGACACCGCGAACAACTACACCGGCGGCGCCTCCGAGCGGATCCTCGGGGAGCTGCTGGAAGGCCGCCGGGACCGCTTCGTCCTGGCGAGCAAGTACACCTGCGCGACCCACAAGGGCGATGTGAACGCGGCGGGCAACCACCGCAAGAACCTGGTCCGGTCGGTGGAGGCGAGCCTGGACCGGCTGCGCACCGACCACCTCGATGTGCTGTGGGTGCACGCCCGGGACAACTTCACGCCGGTGGAGGAGGTCATGCGGGCGCTCGACGACCTGGTGCGCTCGGGCAAGGTGCTCTACATCGGCGTGTCCGACTGGCCCGCCTGGGAGATCGCGCAGGCCAACACCCTTGCCGAGCTGCGCGGCTGGACCGCGTTCGCGGGCTCGCAGCTGCGCTACAACCTGCTGGAGCGGACGCCGGAGCGGGAACTGCTGCCGCAGGCCCGCGCCTTCGATCTGGCCGTGCTGGCCTGGGCGCCGCTCGCGGCCGGCAAGCTCACCGGCAAGTACCGCCGCGGGGAGACCGGCCGGCTGGCCGCCGCGGACGACGGCGCCACCCCGGACCACCGCGAGGAGGAGACCCTCACCGCGGTGCTGGAGGTCGCCGAGCAGGGCGGCTGGAGCCCCGCGCAGGTGGCCCTGGCATGGCTGCGCAGCCGGCCCGGCAACATCATTCCGATCGTCGCCGCCACCAAGGAGAGCCAGCTGCGCGACAATCTCGGCGCCGTCGACGTCACCCTGGACGCCGACGCGCTGGACCGGCTCGACCGGACCAGCGAGGTGCCGCTGGGCTTCCCGCACGACTTCCTGCGGCAGCCGGGCGTGGTCGAGAACGTCTACGGCGACCGCTGGGCCGAGATCGAGGACCGGCGCTCCACCCACCGCCGTACGGCGAGCGAGATCCGCTGACCGGACGCACCTACGACGGACGCCGCCGCCTGAACAGTCAGGCGGCGGCGTCCGTTGCGCTCAGCGCGGGAGTGCAGGCCGGGTCACTTCAGCGCGCTGCGCTGCTGCCACTGCTGCCAGCTCTCCTGCCAGACCTCGAGGCCGTTGCCGACATCGGTCTGGTTGGTGTTGGTGGTGCCCTTCACCTCGACTGTGGAGCCGATCGTCAGGAAGTCATAGGCCCGCTTGGCGTCCGAGGTGCTCATGCCGAAGCAGCCGTGGCTGTTGTTGACCTGGCCGAGCTGCTTGTTCCACGGGGCGGAGTGCAGGAACGTCCCGGACGCGGTGAGGTGGGTGACCCACTTGGAGTCCAGCATCCACTCGCTGCCGTGGCCGATGGTGGCGGAGTCCATGGTCTCGGCCGCGTTCTTGCTGCGTACGGTGTGCACCCCGCCGCGGGTCGGGTCCTGCGGGGAGCCCGCGGAGCCGGTGATGCTGCCGACGTTCTTGCCGTTCTCGTACATCGTCAGGGTGTGCGAGGGGACGTCGATGACGGCCTTGTGGTCGGAGCCGATGGTGAAGCCGAAGTTGTAGTCCCGGGCGAACCAGCCGCCGTCACCGGAGTTGAGGCCGGACAGCGCGCCCTTCACGGAGACCTTGGTGCCGGACGGCCAGTAGTCCTTGGGCCGCCAGTCGATCCGGTCCTTGCCGGAGTAGTCCTTGACCCAGCCCCAGGAGCCCTCGACCTTCGGCTGCGTGGTGACCTTCAGCGCCCGCTCTATCTCGGCCTGCCGGTCCTTGGCTATCGGGTTGTCGAAGAGGATCGAGACCGGCATTCCGGTGCCCACGGTCTGCCCGCCGGACGGGGTGTTGGTGAGCTTGTTGACCTTGCCGGCCTCCTCCGTGGTGAACTTCGAGGTGGCCGAGGACTCCTTGCCCCCGTCGGACTTGGCCTTCGTCCGCACGGTGTACATGGTGTCCGGCATGACCTTGCCGTCCGACTTCCATGCCGCGCCGTTGCCGGAGAGCTCTCCGGCGACCTTGCCGCCCTTGTCGTTCTCGACCTCGACCGAGGTGAGCTTGCCCCCGTCGGCCCGTACGGATATCTGGGAGCCGAGCTTGGCCGGGGTCTTTCCGGCGGCCGGGGTGACGGTCACCTTGGTGGCCGGCTGGTCGGCCTTCGACGCATCGGCGCCGCCGCCGCACGCGGTCAGCAGCGCGGCAGCCGCGGTCAGGGCGGGTATCAACCGGGCAGAGTGGCGACGTGGTCCGGCGAGCACGGGGATCCTTCCGAAGCAGAACAGCTGGCAGCGGCGGATCCCGGCCCCGTCACGGGGTGGCCGTCAAGGGCTGCCTGGGGGACCCGCCGCCTATCCAGAGGGTCTGTTTGCTCGGGTGGTTGTTCGGTGCACCGGATTTCCAGGACACAGTTCGATATCGGAAACGTGAAAAAGCGGCGGACGGCCTTCCGGTCGCCCGCCGCTTCGTCTCTCCCGGTACCGCCCGGGGGTCAGGTGGACGGTGGTGAGCCGCCGCCCGTGGCCCCGCCCTGGCTCGACTGACCGCCGGTGGTGTTGTCGCCGGTGGTGCTCCCGTTCGTGGTGCTCCCGGTGGTGGTTTCCCCGGTGGTGTTCCCGTTGGTGGTGCTCCCGGTGGTGTTCCCGTTGGTTGTTTCGCCGGTGGTGTTCCCGTTGGTGGTCCCGGTAGTGGTTTCCCCGTTGGTGGTGCCGCCGTTCGACGTCTCGGTCGTGCCGCCGGTGGGCCCGGTCCCGCCGCCGGTCTCCGTCGGAGAGTTGCCGGTGCCGCCGGTGGGCTGTTCGGTGGACCCGGGTGTGGGCGGCGGTGACTGGCCCGGCGGGGGCTGGGACGAGGCGGGACCGCTGGGGGTCTCGGCCGGTGCGGACGTCGTGCGGTCCTCGGCGCCGGTGGTGCCCTCGGGGCGCTTGAACCACTTGCCCGTCTGCGGGTCGCGCAGGGTGAATTCCTTGATCTTGGACTTTGCGGGCGCGACGACGACCGAGTTCGAGGACTGGTATCCGGGCCACTTGGTGCCGACCGTCTTCACATCACCCTTGAGCGCGGTCGGCGGCGTCAGCGGGTTGCCGCACTTGCAGCGCACCCGGGGCACCCCGTACGAGTCGACCATCACCGCGGTGCCGGACTGGAGCACCGACTGGAAGGTGGTGGCCTTGCCGTCCTTGAAGCCGTGGTTGGTGACCCGGGTGTCATAGGTCAGCTGAACGGGCGTCAGGGTCCGCAGATAGGACGGGACGTCCCCCGGCTGTTTGCCCAGGACGCCGGCGAACGCCTGATTCCTCGCGGGGGCGCCGGTCAGGAAGCTGATCTGCTTCTCGACGTCGCAGCTCGCGCTGTTCTCGGTCCCGCCGTAGAGGCCGGGTGTCGCGCCCGAGAACTCGCTGTTGCCGCCGCCGGACGGCTTTTTCGGTGTGGCGGACGGGGTGGGGGAGGACTCCTTCGCCGACGACTTGGTGACCGGGTCCTGTCCCGTCGAAGCGGCCGGTTCGGCGAACACCTCACTGGTGCCGCCCCCCGGACGGGTGAAGATGACGATCAGGACCACCACCACGACCACGGCGGTCGCGATGATCGCGACCCGCGGGGCGGACCGCCACCAGGGCCCGCCGGCGCCGCCGCCCCCGCCGCCGCGGCCGCCTCCGCCACCACCCCCGCCGCCTCCGCCGCCCTCGCCGGGGCCGCCCGGCGGCGGGCGGTAGCCGGGCTGGGTGGGCTCCTCCGGCGGTGCCTGCCCGGGCCAGGAGCCCACCTGTGTCGGCTCGTGCCCGGGGCTGGACGGCGTACCGGAGAGCGGGCCCGACGGCGGTCCTGTCGGGTGGCTGTCAGGCGGCGGTGGAGATGTCACGGGTGCCTCTTCCGACGCGTGTGGGCCATCCGGCTATGCGAATTTTGCCCGGTTTGTCTAGGTCAAGGACATTGTGTGTCCGGGAGTCGCGCCGTCCGCAAGCGGGGCGGCACGTCGGTGCTTACGGTGGTGCGTGCGTGCCTTCCCTGCGGTAAATGCATGGAATTGCGTGTTCCACGGCACCGGGAAGCACCTTCCGTCGCCTGTCGCCCGTCGGCGCATGCGCCACTCCGGGCGGACCGTGGGTACCGCGGTCCCGTGCCCGGCAGAAGAGAGGTTGAGCCAGATGCGAGGCCCCGCGTCAGCCGGTTCCCCGGGCCCGGTGCGTTCCCATGGCGCACCGCCCGCCATCCGGGCCTGGGCGCAAGCGCTCGGCGCGGCCGTGGCGGCCCTCGTCACCATGATCGTGGTCGCCGCCATCGGCCTGTGGGCGGCGGGCGCCACCGACCTCCCCGGCGGGGCCTTCCCGTCCGTGGTCGCGGCCACCGTGCTCGTCGCGGCCGGTGGCTCGGTGGGGCTCTCCGGCGACGCCGGGGTCATCGCCGAGGCCAATGCCGCGCTCGACGTCGTCCCGTTGTCGGTCACCCTCGCTGGAGCGCTGGTGCTGGCCTTCGGCTTCCTGCTGCCGCTGCGCCACCGGGCGGTGGCCGGCACCCGCGAGCTGCTCGCCCGGATCGCCCGGACGGCGGTGTGCTGGCTGGTCCTTCTGCTGCTGCTCACGCTCGCCGCCCGGCACAGCTTCCGGATCTCGGTGGGCAACGACCTCGCCGAGCAGATCGGATCCGAGCTGGGCGCCACCCCCACCGTCGGCTTCCGCGCCGATGTGGCGGCGACGCTCGGGGTCGGGCTGCTGTGGGTGCTGGCGCTGCTCGCGCTGACCTTCCTCGTCTCCCGGCGCGCCCCGCTCTCGCCCCGGCTGCTGCACTACCAGGGCTCCGTACGGCCCCCCGCCCACGCGATGGTGCTGACGCTGCTCGCCTACGCCGTGATCGGGCTGATCGTCGGCATCGTCGAGCTCATCACCAAGGACCGCCCGGCCGAGACCCTCGCCGTCATCTTCCTCGGGCTGCCGAACGTGGCCTGGATGGCGCTGGGCATCGGCACCGGCGGCGCCTGGGTGGGGCATGTCGACAAGGCCCTGGGACTGCCCCTGCCGCACGCCCTCGACCAGGTGCTCCGCACCCACGGACAGCGGACCCTCGACCTCGGCTCGCTCGCCGAACAGGACGGCCGGGCCTGGCTGCTGGTGGCCGTGGCGGCCGTGGTGCTGCTCGCCGCCGCCTTCACCGCGGCGGTCCGCTCCCCGGCCCGGCTGCCGGCCTGGCGGCATGCCGTCGAGATGGCCGTGGCGCTGGCGCTCACCCTGTTCGTCGTCGGACTGCTCACCCGGATCTCCGCCCACTACGGGCTCTCCGTGATCGGCGTCGGCGACCTCGGCGGCGACCTGGGCGGGGAGGTCACCCTGGAACCCCAGCTGCTCCGGCTGGTGGGCGTGGGCCTCGTCTGGGGACTGGTCACCGGCTTCCTCGGCAGCCTGCTGGCGCGGGGCGTACGGCATCCGGGTGAGGTACGGGAGCCGCGCGGGGGGCGGGAGTCGGACGGCCCCTAGGGTTCCGTCCGCCCCGGGAACATCGGCGTCGCCCAGTGCGGCGGCCCGGCACCTCACCCACCGCCCCGGCAGGCCGGTGGCATGTTCATGCGATCATGCGGCGATCGAGCCATCGGGCATCGAGCGATCGGGCATCGAGCCATCGGGCATCGAGCCTTTGAGCGAGAACGGGAGTGCGGTGTGAACGGGGCTGGGGGGCAGGACGGGTCGTCCGTGTCGGAAGAGGAGTGGGAGCGGTTCCTCCGTGAATCGGTGGCGGGTGCGGCCGAGGCTCCCGTGGAGCCGTCGGCGCGCGCCCGTGAGGTGGAGCGGCGGCTGCGGGAGCGCTGCGGGCAGCCGTCGGGCTGGCGTACGTACACACCGGCCCGGCCCCGGCGCAGGACAGGCTGGTACATCACCGGGCTGGTGGCGGCCGTGGCCCTCCTGGGCGTGGGGCTCTTCCCTGAGCAGGTGGTCGGCTGGGTCGGTGGCTTCGCCGGTGAGCGGGACGGGACGCCGTTGGCCGCCGAGTCGGAAGCCCCTCGGGAGGCGCCCGGCGCCGGGCCGAATCTGCGCCCTACCCTCGCTGAACCCTTCCGGGGTTCGCCTGCCGTCCGCTGGGCTGACGGAGCGGCGGGGATCACGGTGCCACCGGCCGAGGCGACCGGCTGGATGGACGCCGCCCAGGTCGAGCGGGCGCTGCGGCAGAGCCGGGACTTCCTGGTGGCCGCGGGGCTCGACTCCCGCGTGCTGCGCGGCGAGCGGCCCGCGAAGGCGATCGCGCTGTTGAACCCGCACCAGAAGGACGTCCAGGAGTATCTCCGTACCGCCCTGTCGTCGACGGCGCCCTCGCCCGAGACCAACCCGCTGCTGTTGTTCAGCCGCTTCCGGACGGAGCAGGCCCGGCTGGTCGGTGATGTGGTCAAGACGCGCGGTCGACTCACGTACCGGAAGGGGAAACGGGGGGCGGTCGAGGTGACGGCGGACGTCACCTTCGTGTACCCGGTCACCCCGGCAGCCGACGGCGGGCGGGACGCCGAGGTCATCCGTACGATCGTGCGGCGCAAGGTGGTGATGAACTGGGACGACCCGGCCAAGGTCATCACCGAACCGGGCACGATGTCCCTCGTCTCGTACGCCCTCGACATGACCAACGGCGGCTGCTCCGCCCCGACCGGCTACTTCGTGCCGCCCTTCGGCACGGCCGACGAGCAGCCCGCCGACGCCCACCGCGTCGATCCATACGACCGCAGCAAGCCGATCGACACGAGCAATGGAACGACGGCCCCGGACAACGGCTGCGCGACCGCCACCCGTTCCTAGTTTCGTCAGATGTCACGCCCGCGTCAGCAGCGAGGCGGCACCGCTCAGGGCCCCGTCCGCCCCGGGAACATCGGTGTCGCCCAGCGCGGCGGTGGCGGGGGTGCCGCGCTGCGCCGGCCGCCCGGGTCCGCGGGGACGTCGACCTGGGTCATGGGATGGGCCTGCGGGGTGCCGGCCGGTGTCGGGGGGACGGTGGCCCGGCCGGCCGCGCGCAGTGCCGCCACAAAACCCCGGCAGGTCTCGTAGCGGTTCTCCGGTGCCTTGGCCAGCGACTGGGCGAACACCGCGTCGACGGTCTCCGGCAGATCCGGCCGCAGCTCCGTCATGGCCGGCGGCGGATCGTACTGATGCGCCCACAGCAGCGCCATGTCGTCGTCGCGGCGGAACGGCGGTGCCCCCGTCAGCATCTCGAACAGCACACAGGCCAGGCTGTAGACATCGCAGCGGCCGTCCACCGGGCGGCCGGAGATCTGCTCGGGTGCCACATAGTCCAGCGTGCCGACGAACTGGCCGACGCTGGTGAACCCGGTCAGCGACAGGGACTTCTTCGTCAGCCCGAAGTCGGTGAGATAGGCGTGCTCGGGGCGGTCGCTGTCGGTGCCCTCGGCGATCAGGATGTTGCCCGGTTTGACGTCCCGGTGCACGAGGTCGTGCGCATGGGCGGCGTCCAGCGCGGAGGCCACCTGGAGGGCGATCCGGCATGCGGTTTCCAGCGACAGCGGTCCGTCGCGGTCGAGCAGCGCCCGCAGGTCCCGGCCCTGGACGTAGCGCATCGCGATGTAGAGCACGCCCTCGGTCTCCCCGGCCTCGAAGACCGGGACGATGTGCGGGTGGTCGATCGCCGCGGCGACCCGCGACTCATGGGCGAAGCGCTGCCGGAAGGTGTCGTTCCGGGCGAGTTCGGGCGCCAGCAGCTTCACCGCCACCGTACGGCCGAGCCGCAGGTCCTCCGCGCGGTAGACCACCGCCATCCCGCCCCGGCCGATCTCGTCCTGGAGCAGATACTCGGCGATCTGCCGCCCGCGCAGCCCGGAGGAGTCGGGAGCGGTGGAGTGGTCCTGAGGCCGGCCGGGTGGCGCACCGTTCACCGGATCTCACCCACGGGGTTCGGCGGCGGGGGCGGCCGCTCGCCGGGGCTCAGGGCACGGGTCGCGGCGGGGTCCTGGGGCGGCCCCTCCGGCGGGCCCGACGCCCCGGGGTCCGGCGCCGGTCCGGGGGCGGCGGCGGGCGTGGGGGCCGGTGGATCCGCCACCGGACCCGGCGCGTCCGGTGTCTCCGGGCCCGTCGTGGACCCGGGCCGCTCCCCGGGCCGCTCCCCGGACCGGGACGACGGCCCCGCCGTCACCGCGTACGTCTCCAGCGACACCCCGTCGCAGTAGCACCACCGCTCGTGCCGGGCGTCGTAGAGCCAGACCGCATCGCCGTCCACGACGATCCCCAGCCGGGTGCCGCGGGTGCGCCGGGTGAAGGACTCGCCGTCCAGCTGCCCGGCGGCCAGCTCCTCGATCAGCTTCCGGTACCGGCTCAGTTCGCCCTCCGCGGCGCCCAGCAGCGGGCGGGGGTCCGCGGTCCGGGCGGCGCCCTGCTCGGCGGCCGGCGGTTCGCGCGGGACGGCCAGCAGCAGCCGGCCGTCGACCCAGGTCGACCAGCCGTTGGAGCACAGCGCCAGCGCCCAGTCGCCGCGGCGGTCGATGATCTGGACCGGCAGCAGCGGATCGAGCGGTGCGGACGGCCGGGTGGTGTCCGGTGCCGACCAGGTCGCCATACCTTCCGGAGGGACGACATGGCTGGGGAGGAATTCCGGCGAGGTCACAGGCGGCTCCTCGGCGCTACTTGCGCATGATCTCGGGCTCGTGCCGCCGCAGCAGCTTGACGACCACGAATCCGAGAAGCAGGGAGAGCACGATCATCATGCCCATGTTCAGCAGCCAGATCCCCGGCTTGTGCTGGAACAGCGGGTCCGCGGTCCCCTGCGGCATGATGTGGTGCAGATCGATGGTGCCCGCCATGGCCCCGAGCCCCCACCGGGACGGCACCAGCCACGCCAGCTGCTCCAGCACCAGCACACCGTTCAGTTTGAGCAGTGCACCGCAGAACACGACCTGGACGATCGCGAGCAGCACCAGCAGGGGCATGGTGACCTCTTCCTTCCGCACCAGCGCGGAAACGAACAGGCCGAGCATCATGGCGGTGAACGCCAACAGTGCCACCGCGAGGGCGATTTCGATCAGTGGTGGCAGCAACACCCCTTTGCCGCCCGGCGCGTTCAGCTTGACGCCGATCAGCGCCACCAGGGTCAGCACCACGGCCTGGACGATCGTGATCGCGCCCAGCACCAGCACCTTGGACATCAGATATGCCGAGCGGGACAGGCCGACGGCTCTCTCCCGCTGATAGATGGTCCGCTCCTTGACCAGCTCCCGCACCGCGTTGGCGGCGCCGGTCAGCACCGCGCCGACGCACAGGATCAGCAGCGCGTTGACCGCCGAGTCCTGGGTGAGCGCGGATCCGGCCAGGGCGTGCGCCATCGCTCCCATCACGAACGGCAGCGCGACCATGATGATCAGGAAGGTCCGGTCGGCGGTCAGCGCCGCCGCATAGCGCCGGACCAGCGTGTGCAGCTGTTTGCCCCAGCTCTGCGCCTTCGGTGCGGCCACCGGGCCCGCCGGGGCCTCTGGGGCGCGGGTGGGCTGATGGGAGTCCGCGGCGACATAGCGCCGGTGCTCGGGCGAGGCGCGGAAGTGCCCTGCCCAGTCACGTTCCTTGTCGTTCTCGAAGGCCTCGAACGCCTCCGGCCACTGCTGGAACCCGAAGTAGGCCAGCGCCTCCTCCGGCGGTCCGTAGTAGGCGATGGTGCCGCCCGGCGCCAGGACCAGCAGCCGGTCACAGACGTCCAGGCTCAGCACGCTGTGGGTGACGACGATGACCGTACGGCCGTCGTCCGCCAGCCCGCGCAGCATATGCATCACGGAGCGGTCCATCCCGGGGTCGAGACCGGAGGTCGGCTCGTCGAGGAAGAGCAGCGACGGCTTGGTCAGCAGCTCCAGGGCCACGCTGACGCGCTTGCGCTGGCCGCCCGACAGGCTGTGGATCGGCTGGTTCACCCGTTGGTCGAGGCCCAGTTCATGGATCACCTCGTCGACCCGCGCCTGCCGCTCGGCCTTCGCGGTGTCCTCGGGGAAGCGCAGCTCCGCGGCGTAGCTCAGGGCCCGGCGCACGGTCAGCTGGAGATGCAGGATGTCGTCCTGCGGGACGAGCCCGATGCGCTGGCGCAGCTCGGCGTAGTCGCGGTAGAGGTCACGGCCGTCGTAGAGCACCGTGCCGTCGTCCGCGGGGCGCAGCCCGGTCAGCGCGTTGAGCAGTGTCGACTTGCCGGCGCCGCTGGGTCCGACCACGGCGAGCAGCGTCTTCTCGCCCACCGGGAAGGACACCTGCTCCATCAGCGTCTTTTTGCCGTTGTCGACCCGGACGGCAAGATCCTGTACGTCCAGCGACACCTCACCGGTGTCGATGAACTCCTGGAGTTCGTCGCCGACCAGGGCGAACGCGGAGTGGCCGATGCCGACGATATCGCCGGGGATCATCGGTGCCCGGTCCACCGGCTGGCCGTTGAGGTAGGTGCCGTTGTGGCTGCCCAGGTCGACGATCTCGAAGCCCTCGGCACCGGCCCGTAGCTCCGCGTGCCGGCGGGAGACCGAGAGGTCGTCGACGACCAGGTCGTTCTCGGGGGCGCGGCCGATCCGGGTGGTCCGGGCGGCGGGCAGCGGGCGTACGGAGCTGGGCTGGCGGAAGGTATGGGTGCCGGCCGGGTGCGAGACGGCGGAGGGCCGCTCGACGCGGGTCGGCGGTGGCGCCGGTGCCGCGGGCGCCTGCGGGGTGGGCGGCGGCGGTGGTGACGCCTTGGAGAGCACCGCACACGGACCGTCCGCGGGGTTGCCGAACCGGATCACCGTGCCCGGCCCGACACCGCTCTCGTGCACCCGCCGGCCGTCGGTGAACGTGCCGTTGGTGCTGTCCTCGTCCTCCACCGTCCAGTGGCCCGACTTGGTCCGCAGTACCGCGTGGTGCCAGGAAACCCGGGCGTCGTGCAGCACGAGTTCGCAGGCGGGGTCCCGTCCGACGTGGTAGATGCGGCTGGGGCTCATCACCTGGGTGCTGCCGTCGGACTCGACTACGAGTTCCGGCGCGGTGGGCGCATCCTGCCGCTCAGCCATACCAAAATGCTACGGCCGCGAGCCGGGCTCCGCCTGTCGGCGCGGGAGCGCCCGCGGCAGACAAAGTCCCCTTCTCAAAACGGTATTTCGGGGCATGATCACCCTTTATGCGAGCGAATACGGCCGGTTACTCGCGAGAAAGGGCACAGGTCAACTAGGGTGAACGCTCCGATTGGTCCCACCTGCAAATTCCATGGAAATGCCGGAATTTGCCGCGCTGGTCGAAAGAAGTCCTGCGGAACCCGGGACGCACAGCGCGGTGCAGGGCTACGTGGTGTCGGTAACACCGCTGAACGTCGGCTTTGTAAGACCCAGCCGGCTCGTCCGTCCTCCGGGACACGACGGGCCGGTCCCTTCTTATTCACCTACCTCCTGAAGGCAAGGCAGAGATGGCACGAGTCTCCCGACAAGACCCCGAGCAGTTCTCCCAGCAGCGGGCTCATCCCGTCGACGAGGTACTCCCCGTCGGCAAACTCACCCTCTTCGGTTTCCAGCACGTCCTCGCGTTCTACGCGGGAGCGGTGATCGTCCCGATCATTCTCGGAAACGCCCTGGGACTGTCCCGCGAGGAGCTCGTCTATCTGATCAACGCGGACCTGCTGACCTGCGGTGTCGCCTCGATCATCCAGGCCCTCGGCGTCTGGAAGATCGGTGCCAGGCTGCCGCTGGTCCAGGGCGTCACCTTCACCGCTGTCTCCCCGATGATCGCCATCGGGCTGGGCGCGGGCGGCGGCACCGCCGGTCTGCTGGTCGTCTACGGCGCGGTGATCACCGCGGGCATAGCGACCTTCCTCTTCGCGCCCTTCTTCAGCAAGCTGGTGAAGTACTTCCCGCCGATCGTCATCGGCACGATCCTCACCGTCATCGGCCTCACCCTGATCCCGCAGGGGCTGAAGGACGCGGCCGGCGGCGCGCAGTTGATCGGCCACCCCGGCTACGGCGACCCCAAGAACCTCGCCTACGCGCTGGGCACCCTGCTTTTCATCCTGGTCGTGGTCCGGTTCGGGAAGTCGTACCTGAGCAGCCTCGCCGTACTGCTCGGCCTGGTCGCCGGCACCGGCGTCGCCTGGCTCCTCGGCGATGTGGATTTCGGCGGCGTGAAGAGTGCCGCCTGGTTCAGCGTCAGCACGCCCTTTCACTACGGAATGCCGAAGTTCGAGCTGTTCCCGATCATCGCCATGGTCGTCGTCATGCTGATCACCATGGTGGAGACCACCGGAGACGTGTACGCCATCGGGGAGATCACCGGTAAAAAGGTCGACAACGCCACCGTCGCCAATGCGCTGCGCGCCGACGGTGTCGCCACCGTCCTCGGCGGAGTTTTCAACTCCTTCCCCTACGTGGCTTTTGCCGAGAATATCGGCCTGGTGCGGATGTCGAAGGTCATGAGCCGGTTCGTGGTGGTCGCGGCCGGCGGCTTCATGATTGTCATGGGCTTGCTGCCGAAGGCGGGCAGTGCGGTGGCCGCCATTCCGCATCCGGTGCTCGGCGGTGCCGCTATCGCGATGTTCGGCATGGTCGCCGCGGTCGGCATCCAGATCCTCGGCAAGGTGGATCTGCGGGAGGAGCGCAACGCCCTGATCCTCGCGGTCAGTCTCGCCGCCGCGCTGCTGCCGAACGCGGTCGAGCCGTTCTTCACGCGGATGCCGGAGGACGTCCGCGCGGTCCTCAACAGCGGTATCACGCTGGGCAGCCTGACCGCCGTCCTGCTGAACCTCTTCTTCAACGTCTTCACCCGCCGGAAGACCATGGAGATCGACTGGGACGAGATCGAGGGCGACGAACCGGCGGAAGCGCCCGAGCCGTTCGGCGCGCCCGCTCCGGCGGCCCTGTACACCCCGCAGGCGCACCACCACCCGGGCCCGCCCCACACTCCGGGTCCGCAGCACCCGCAGGGCGGACCGGACTGGGGGATACCCGGCCACTGAGTCCGCCAACGGCCACGGGCGGGGAGGGAACCGGATGTCCGGTCCCCTCCCCGCCCGCTTTTCCGCCGGTGCCCGCGCCGGCCTACCTCAGTATGTCGGCACCGTGTTGAACGGCGGCGCCTCGCCCGCATCCCCGATCAGTTCCCAGAAGTGGTCCACCAGCCGGCGCAGATACGCCGAGCGCTCGGCCGCGACCTCCTTGAGCCGGGAGTCGTCGTTGCGCGCCACCACATGCCCCATGTAGCGCTCGGAGAACTCCGCGAACTCCCCGTGCATCGTGCGCAGTGCGTCGCTCACCCGCGTCTTGTTCAATGTGGTGATCTTGGTGACCGGCCCGACATGCGACTTCCAGCGCCCGTCGATGGCCGCCCGCAGAAGCCCGGACAGCTCCTCGTCCCGGCCCATCACCCCGATCAGCTTCCGCAGCGACAGCCCCAGCGCCTCCACCAGCGCCTTGGTCTGCCGGTAGTCGCCGCTCCACTGCCGCGCCGACTCGGCCGCCCAGTACAGGGCCGGGTCCATCCCGATCAGCTGCGACAGCCGCTCCACGCTCAGCTGGCGGGCCATCCGGTGCTCGGCCAGGGTCCGCGGCTCGGCGCCCATCAGCGTCGTCGGCGGGCACCACAGCACATCGGCCAGGACGAACAGCTGCGCCTCGGACGGCATCTGGGATCCGTACTCCCAGGCCTCGACCAGCTCGGGGCGGACCGGCGTACCGCATGCCGTCATGGACTGGGCGACCTGAGCCGTACTCAGGCCCACCCGGGCCCGCGCGGATCTGGCCTCGGCGGGGGAGAAGGGAGTGCTGTACACGTACGGGACACCTCGCTGCACCCGGCGAACGAGGGGTGCTTGGGGGGAGAGGGCATGGAGGAACATCCAGGAGCGGGCAGATTAACAGATCGTTGATAGGTACGAATCTACAGTTCCCCTGCGACTCGAAGGTGAGCGAGGTCGCGCGCCTGCGCCGGTGGGAGATGTGCGCTATCTGTCCGATTTCGCGACGCAACGCGCTTACTGGGTATAGCCGAAGCCCCGGTGCTTACCGGGTGGTAGCGATGCGTTGAGACCGTGCGGACGGCGGGACGTAATCAGAGCGTTACGCAGAAGCAGGGGTGGTGTCACCGTTCTCGTCGAGGCTGAAGCGGTCGACGGGCACCGCCGTGCGGGGCTCGCCGACGGCACACCCGACATCCGGTCCTCCCCCACAATCCGATCAGGATGGGACCCCACATATGCGATCAGTGCTGGAACGCGCCCACGCGTTCCGAGGCTTGGAGCCTGCCTTAGCAGCCGTGCGCCCGCGCGCCCGCGTCCGTCCCCCCGGGAGACGGATCCGAAGAGCGACCGCGATCTGTGTACCTGTCATGCATCTGACAGCCGGCTAGAGGTCCGGACCGCTGCCGCCGACGCGGCGCGGCCCGGGCCCGCTTTCGCATGCCTCCTTGCACGAAAGGACATCACCAGGTGCTCACTTCGCACCGCACCACCTCCCAGGGCTCCCCCACGGCCCTGCTCGACACCGCGGATCCCGCCGCCCCCACCACCCCCGCCGACGGCTCCCGCGGCGGCGGGCACGTGCTGGTGGTCGGCGCCCCCGGACCCCGCCTGGAGCGCCTCACCAGGACCCTGCGCGCCACCGGCCACGAGGTCAGCCACGCCCCGCCCGGCGAGGTCGACCGGCGGATGGGGCAGGCACACCCGGACGCCATCGTGGCCCTCGACGAACGGGGCGCACCCGGAGCCCACGACGACAGCGGCCTCGACGTGATCCGCGAGGTCCGCACCGTCCCCGCCGGCCGGGCGCTGCCGCTGCTCATGGTCACCGCCGGCCCGGAACCCGCCGGAGCGGCGGACCTGCTGCGCCACGGCGCCGACGACTGCGTTCCGGAAGCCTCCGACCCGGACGAACTCTCCGCCCGTATCGAGGCCAAGCTCCGCCGCGTCCCCGTACCGGTCGAGAACCTGCCACGGGACCCGCGCACCGGCCTGTACTCCCACGCGCACTTCCTGGACGAGCTCGACCGTGAACTGCGGCGCCCCGAGGCCGCCCGCAACGGCGGGGTGCTCGCCGTGGTCGGCGTGGCCGAGATGGCCGCCCTGGAGGCCCGGCTCGGACCGCGAATACGCCGTGAGGTCGCCGAGCGGCTGGCGGGCGTCGCGGAGCGGCTCGGCAGCTTCTGCGACCGGCTCGGCTGGGACGACGACGGCCAGTTGCTGATGCTGCTGCCCGGAGTCGACGAGGAGACGGCCCGCCGCGGGCTGGAGAAGTTCGCCGCGACCGTGGCCGGTACCCGGTTCATCGTCGCGGACGAGAACGTCCGGCTCACCCCGGCGATCGGCTGGCTGCCGCTGGCCGGCTGCGCGGACGGCGACCGGGCCGCCGGCCAGGCCCGGGACGCGGTCCAAGAGGCGCTCCGCCACCGGGATCTGCGCCCGGTGCGGTACGCGCCCTGGATGCGCGGCACCCCGCACCGCCACCGCCGCCCGTCGTTCAGCGCGCTGGTCCGGCCCGCCCTCTCGGCGCTCTCCCCGGTCCTGGCCCTGCTGCTCGGCGTCGCGGTGCCGTTCGCGCTCTACCTCCAGACATACGCACTGGGCTGGGACCTCGGCTCCGCGATGTACTGGGTGGTGGTGGCCGGACTGGTGCTGTCCGCGCTGCTGATCGTCCTGGAGTGCCTCTTCTCCCTCGACGCGGCCGCCCGGCCCGAGACACCCGGCGCGCCGTACCCGCCCGCCAGCGCCGTCATCGCCGCGTATCTGCCCAACGAGGCCGCGACCCTCGTCGAGACCGTCGAGTCGTTCCTCCGCCTCGACTACCCCGGCGAGCTGGAGATCCTGCTGGCGTACAACACGCCGCATCCGCTGCCCGTCGAGGACACCCTCCGCGAGATCGCCGCCCGCGACCCCCGGCTGGTGCTGCTGCCGGTCGCGGGCAGCACCTCCAAGGCGCAGAACATCAACGCCGCGGTCACCCGGGTCCGCGGCGAGTTCGTCGGCATCTTCGACGCCGACCACCACCCGGCCCGGACCGCGTTCCGGGACGCCTGGCACTGGCTGTCCAACGGCCATGACGTCGTCCAGGGGCACTGCGTGATCCGCAACGGCGAGAGCTCCCGGATCGCCGAGCTGGTCGCGGTGGAGTTCGAGGCGATCTACGCGGTCAGCCACCCGGGCCGCACCCGGCTGTACGGCTTCGGCGTGTTCGGCGGCTCGAACGGCTTCTGGCGGACGGATCTGCTCGCCCGGATCCGGATGCACGGCTCGATGCTGACCGAGGACATCGACTCGACCCTGCGCGCCCTGGGCGAAGGCGCCCGGTTCGCCGTCGACCGCACCCTCATCTCCCGCGAACTGGCGCCCACCACCCTGAAGGCGCTGTGGAACCAGCGCTCCCGCTGGGCACAGGGCTGGCTCCAGGTCTCGCTCCGGCATCTGTGGCGCAGCCTGCGCTCCCCGGTTTTCACGGCCCGTCAGAAACTGGGCCTCTGCGTCCTGTTGGGCTGGCGCGAGGTGCAGCCGTGGCTGACGCTCCAGATCCTGCCCATCCTGCTGTACTCGGCCTGGAAGGCCGGCGGGCTGCACCGGCTCGACTGGGCGGTGCCGGTGTGCGTACTCGCGGTGCTCTTCACCATGGCGGCCGGGCCGGTGCAGGCACTCTTCGCCTGGCGGCTGGCGGTCCCCGAACTCCGCTCCCGCGGCCGCTGGTTCTGGTCCTATCTCCTCGTCTCGACCTTCTTCTACAGCCACTTCAAGAACATGGTGGCCCGGCAGGCCCATCTGAAGGAGGCACTGGGGGACCGGCAGTGGAGGGTCACCCCGCGGGCCGCCGGGGCGAAGGCGGTGGCCCGCCGATGAGCCGTACGGACACCGCTCAGGGCCGCGGCCGGGCCAGCGCCATCGACGGCTTCCGCGGGCTCGCCGCGCTCAGCACCGTCGCCTTCCACGTCTGGCAGCAGTACTTCCGCTATGACGCACAGGGCAGCCACCCGCCGGTCGACAACCCGGTCCTCGGCGCCCTCTTCTCCCTCGAAGTCATCGACCTCTTCTTCGTGCTGTCGGCGTATCTGCTGACGCTGTCGTACGCCCGGGCCGCCCTCGACGGGGGATCGACCCGGCCCGCCCGGCTGTTCCTCTTCCGGCGGGCGATCCGGATCCTGCCGCTGTACTTCCTGGCGGTGCTGGTCGTCTGGGCGACCCGCAATCCGACCCTGCCGGGCAACTGGCGCGACCTGGTCGAGCACCTCACCTTCACCCATGTCTTCGACCAGCAGCGGATCTTCTACACCCTGGGCCCCACCTGGTCGCTGTCGCTGGAGGTGCTCTTCTACCTCGTCCTGGTGGCGCTCGGGCCGCCGGCGGTCCGTGCCTGCCGTCCGCTGCGCCGGCGCCGTACCAGGGTGGCGGTGTGCGCGGCGGGATGTCTGTTCCTGTACGCCGTGCCGCTCGTCTGGATCGCCGTCGCCCACTACCGTTTCGGGGTGCCGCACACCGACTGGGTGGTGTACTTCGGCCCGCAGGCCCGCTTCGGCGGCTTCGCGGCCGGGATGGGGCTGGCCGTGGTGACCGCCGCACTCGGTGACCGGGCCCGCCTCGGGCCGCGCACCGCCCTGCCGTTGGCCGCGCTCGCCCTGACCGGACTGTTCGCGCTCTCCCTGGACTCCGGCCCGGAGAACTTCACCTTCACCTTCTACCACCCGATCGCCTCGGCCCTATGGGTGCTGCTGCTCTTCAGCACTCTCCATGTACGTCAACAGACCTTCTGGCAGGGCCTGTTGACGGCCCGCTGGCTGACCGCCGCCGGACTCGTCAGCTACAGCCTCTTCATCTGGCACGAGCCGGTCATGCTCCAGCTCCACAACGCCGGCCTGCTGCCCACAGGGCAGTCGGGCTTCCTCCCGGCCCTGCTCATCGTGTTCCTGGTGGCGGTGCCCGTGGCGGCGGCGAGTTACTGGCTCATCGAATATCCGGCGAGCCTGCTCGGCCGGCTCAAGGACCACCGCGGCCGGCCACGGGAGTTCTATCCGGAGCCGGCCACCCGGTGACGGCGGCCCCGTCACCTTCGCCGGAGATCAGCGCCCCGCGCGCCGGTCTCCGGCGAAGATCCGATCGAGGTGATAGTCCAGCGTGCGGCGCACCTCGTCCAGCGAGCGGCGCCGGTGGAGCACATCACTGCCCAGCCCCACCGCGCCGGAGACCAGCAGATCGGCCTCGCGCCACGGATCGAGACCGGGCGCGGTCCGCCCATCGGCCCGCGCCACCGAGATCAGCTCCGCCACCAGCCGCTCCAGCGGCTGCTCGGCAGGCAGAAAGACCGTGGCGAGGTCGGGGTCCGTCAGGCTGCGCGCGTAGTACGCGGCGAACACCCGCAGCGCGGTGGCACGCTGAGCGTCGACGGGCAGGAATTCGTCCAGCACCGCCCGCAGCAGACTCCGGGGTTCCGTGGCATCGAACGGGATACGGGAACGGGCGATCCGCTCGTTCTCCGCGTGCAGCAGATGCAGCGCGTCGACCAGGAGCCGGTGCTTGCTCCCGAAGTGGTACTGGACCGCGCGCAACGACACCCCGGCCTCGGCCGCGACCTCTCGCAGGCTCGCCGCGTGCAGCCCCCGCTCGGCGGCGATCCGCCAGAGCGCCTCGGCGATCCGCAGCCGCTTGCCCGACGGCGCCTGCGCCACCGGCCGCTCGGGCGCCGGGACCGGCGTCTGCTTCCGCCGCCGGTACGCCTTGGCCTGGCAGCTGCGCGAGCAGTAGAGCGCCGGCCGACCGCGCCCCGCCGACGGGAGGACCGTACGGCACATCCGGCACACCGGCCCTCCCGAGCGCCCCTTTTCCGCACGCACGATTCCCCTCCCGATTCCCTGAATTGTGTGACGTAAATCGAATTCCGCAGCAATTCAGCGGCCAATGACGGTTTTCCGAATGATACGTTCGTAACGTCCTCGGGGAACAGGGAGGGCAGGGGGAACGGGGGCTACAGAGGGCCTATCGGCAGCGCACGACCGACAGCACTTTTGGGGGACCTATGAAGTACGACATTTTTCAGATCGCCGGCGCCATCGTGACGGTGTTTTTCGCGCAGGGCGCGATCCGGCTGGCTTTCGACCACACGGACACCGGATTCCTCGGCTGGCTCGACGGGGGCTTCACCGTCACGCTGGCCGTACATCTGGCGCTGGTCGCCGTCGGCGCGCTGCTGACGGGCTGGTCCCACACCCGGGCGAAGGCACTCGGCCGACGGAGCTGACCGTCCGGCATTCCGTGGGTGACCTTCGGAAGAGGGGCCGGGATGAACAGCTGGCCCACAGGGGCGAGGTGCCGGTCCGCGGAGACCCACGAACCGGCAACTCCCGCCTCAGAAAGCGGAGTTGCTGAACCAGCGCGTCAGCAGCTCCTCATCGCCCACGGTCTCGACGGCGTCCGAACCGCGGTCCAGGCGCCCGTACAGGAGCAGCAGCAGATCCGCCGCCGTGCCCTGGACACCGGCGTCGGCGGAGGCGGCTGCCGCGTCCTCCCCGGTCCGGGGCTCGACTCCGAAGCTGTCCGGCCGCAGGCGGATCAGCCAGTCGCCGTCCGTGTCGGTGCACCGGAAGCGGAGGGTTTCGCCCTCGCCGCGCAGCCGGGCCACATGGGGCGCGAAGAACGTGGCGTACGGCAGGTTCGTCAGGAACTCGTCCACGCCGTCCGTCGCGAGCGCGGGGTCGATCACCGGCCGGCGGCCGAGCGCGCGCTCCGCGTCCGTGCGGTGCACCAGCGTCTCGAAGAGCATCCGCCGCATCCAGAACCGGGCGTGCTGATCGGCGCCCCACGCCCACATCGGGGCGTCCGGGTCGGTGTCGGCGAAGGCGTCCGCGGCCACTGCGGCACTCGCCGACAGCCAGTCGGCCCAGCCGTCCTCCGCGGTCGGCAGATGCAGCTCCACCTCCCGGCTGCGCGGCGGTTCCTGGACCAGCCGGCGCAGCAGGACGGAGAACATCCGCTGCACGCTCCCGGCGTGCTTGACCAGGTCGCGGAGCGTCCAATCCGGGCAGCCGGGTACGGGTGCCGTCAGGTCCACGCCGTCCAGCGCCGCCACGAAGGCGGCGGTCTCGGTCGCGACGGCGGCGCGGTGTTCGGCGGGACCGACGGCCCGGCCCGCGGGGTGAGAGGTGTGCATGGCCGGTGGTTCCCGATCTCTCCGGCCCGGCGACCTGAACGGCCGGGCATCTGTGCGCAGCCTGCCACAGGCGGCGGGCGGGGGAGCCGGGGCCCCGCCCGCGTCGCCGGGCACCGGCCGGGGCGCGTCAGCCCACGTGGACCCGGGGCCGCCGGGCCGGGTCGGGCTCGGCGCGGCGCAGCACCTCCCGGGTGACCGGCGCGACCTCGCCGTCGCCGAAGACCAGGAAGCGCAGCAGATGGCTGAGCGGATGGCCCTCGGTCCAGTTGAAGTAGACATGCGGCACCTCGCCGGTGTGCTCGCGCAGCTGCATCAGGACGGCCGCGATGGTGTTCGCCACACCGGCGCCCTCCACCCGCAGTATTTGTGCCCCGTACCGCTCCTCGCCCTGGACGTGCAGGTCCGTGGTGAAGTCCGAGGAGTCCCGGACGGTGACCTCCAGGAACAACACCGGCCGCCCGTCGGGGATATGGGTCTCCTCGCGCTGGCTGTACTCCTTCTCCCGGTACTCCGCCTCGTCCCGCTCATCGGGCTCGTTGGCGATGACCCGCAGTGGCCCGGCCGCCAGCGCGGCGTCGATCAGCCGCTGTGCGGTCCCGTCGAAGCCGACCTGTACGGCGCGCAGTTCGAAGGCCCGGTGCACCCGTGAGGCGAACGAGGTCAGCAGGATGCCGAGGATGAACAGCAGGGCGATCTTCAGGCCGTCCGGCCGTTCGATGACATTGGTGATCAGGGTGTAGCCGAAGACGACGGTGATGGCGCCGAAGCCGATGGCGGCCGCCCGGTGGCGGCGGTGGCGGGCGGCGACGGTGGAGGCGAAGGACGCCGAGAGCATCAGCACCAGCACACCGGTCGCATACGCACCGCTCTGCTCATCGACGCTGGCGTTGAACAGGACGGTGATGCCGAAGGCGATGGCCAGGAAGATCAGCACCAGCGGGCGCACCGCCCGCGCCCACTCCGGGGCCATGCCGTAGCGCGGCAGATAGCGCGGGACGAGGTTGAGCAGTCCGGCCATCGCCGAGGCACCGGCGAACCAGAGGATGGCGATGGTGGAGAGGTCGTAGACGGTGCCGAAGGCCTCGCCGAGGTGCTGGTGCGCCAGGTAGGCCAGCGCCCGCCCGTTGGCCGAGCCGCCGGCCTCGAACTCGCGCTGCGGGATGAGCAGGGTGGTGGCCAGGCTCGACAGCAGCAGGAAGCCGCTCATCACCAGCGCCGCGGTGGTCAGCAGCCGGCGGGTGCCGCGGATCCGGCCGGCCGGGTGCGCCGCGGTGTCCGCGGCATCGCCCTGGACCTGTGGCATGACGGCGACGCCCGTCTCGAAGCCGGACATGCCCAGCGCCAGCTTGGGGAAGACCAGCAGCGCCACCCCGACGATCGCCAGCGGCGAGGAGTGCGCGGCGGTCATGGCGCCCCACCAGTTGTCGATCACCACGGGGTGCGACAGCACCTGCCAGGCCGAGGTGGCCAGGACGACGACGTTCAGCACCAGATAGGTGCCGACCAGGCCGACGGCTATGCCGATCGCCTCACGGAAGCCCTTGAGGAACACCGCGCCCAGGGCGGCCAGCAGCACCAGGGTGATCCACAGATTCGCACCGTGCAGCAGCGGAGGGGCGAACGGGTTCTCCACGACGTGCGCCGAGGCGTCCGCGGCCGACAGCGTCATCGTGATGATGAAGTCGGTGGCCGCGAACCCCAGCAGCACCAGCACCAGCAGCTTCCCCGCCCACCAGGGCAGCAGCCGCTCCAGCATGGCGATCGAACCCTCGCCGTTCGGGCTCTCCTTGGCGACCCGGCGGTACACCGGCAGCGCGCCGAGCAGCGTCAGCGCGATCAGCACGAGCGTGGCGAACGGCGACAGCAGCCCGGCCGCCAGCGCCGCGATACCCGGCTGGTAGCCCAGGGTCGAGAAGTAGTCGACACCGGTCAGGCACATCACCCGCCACCAGGAGTGCCCCTTGTGCTCGGCCGGCGGGGTGCCGTGCGGCCCGGGGTGGCGGGCGGCCTGACTGCTCAGCCCGTCCAGCAGCCAGCCGCGCCACCGTCGGGAGGCTGGGGCGGCGGGAGACTCCGGGTCCGCTTGGACACTGGTCATGCGGGTACGTCCTGCCGATCATCGGTCTTCGGTTCGGGCAACGAGCAGCGAGTATGCATCACCGTGTGAGCGGCGCCCCGGCCCACCCCGCGTCTGGCGACATCGCCCGGTTCACCCGCTGACGTCAAGACGGTGTCAGAAAGCGTCCATCGCCCGTACGCAGGACGTTAAGAACTGCGCCACGGCGCTCCCGCCGCGCCCCCGGGGCGCAATCTGGCGGCAAGGGTCCACCGCGGATCCACCGGACCACCACACCGGTCCGCCGCACGGGGCCGCAGCAGGAGGTGCTCCCCATGACCACCCTTCACCGCCCGGCGCCCCGGCTCCGCCCACACCGTCCCCACACCACGCAGTTCCCCCAGGTCAGGCCGCAGTCAACACAGCCGGCCCACCGGGTGCCCCCGGACCGCACCCTCGCCCGTGACCTCGCGCTGCCGCTCGGCGCCGTCGGGGCGGCGCTGCTGGTGACCGCCCTGCACCTGACCGGCGAGACCACCCACACATCCGCCGTGCTGGCCCTCTTCGCCCTGCTGACGCTGGCCGTGGCACTCCGCACCCGCCCGGCCCTGGCCCCCGTCGCGGCCCTGGCGTCCTGGATGTTCTACGACGGCTTCGTCCTCCACCAGCACTCCGAACTGGCCTTCCATACCCCGGACCGGACGAGCCTGATCATCCTCCTCCTCGCGGCCGCCACGGGCGCGGGCTGCGCGGCCGCCGTACGGGCGGTGCGGCGGAGGCCGGCCAGCTGACGAGCCGGTCGGAGGAGGCCGGTCGGCTGAGGGACGGTGCGGCGGAGGTCGGTTGACTGAGGGGCCGGTCGGTCAGGTGCCCGGCTCCTGATCGGTGCCGGTGGCCGACGACTCCTCGGATTCCCGCTGGGGGACCTCCACCGGGAAGTGGATCGGGCTGAGCAGGTACTGCGCCCGCTCGGGGCTCGGCCGATGGGCCAGGCGCGGTGCGATGGCCGCGCGCAGCTCGGCGATCATCTCCTCCAGCTCCGCCGGGCTGAGCCAGAGCGCATGCTGCCGATACCCCACCAGGTCGGCCACCGGGTCGGCGCCCTCGCGGTCGAGGTAGGCGTTGAACTCGGCCAGCAGGGCGGTCATCGCGGTGGCGAAGGCCTGCCGATGGTCGTCGGGGGTGAGCGCCCGGACCGCCTCGGAGCCGATCACGGCCCGGTCCTGCCGCAGCCGGTAGTGCCGTTGCACCGCGCCGCGCACCCGGCGTTCCTCGGCCACCTCCAGGATCCCGCCGCCCACCAGCAGATCGATGTGCCGGTAGACGGTGGCCTTGGAGGCTTCGGGGATGCGTGCGCAGAGCTGGGCGGTGGTCTGAAGCCGTCCACCGCCCATCGCATGCACGATCCGCAGCCGGATGGGGTGGGCGAGCAGCTCCAGGGAGTCCATGCCTCAACTTTCTCATGGCTGCTACCTTTCTCAATCATGAGAATGGATGCTGACGGCAGAGATGGCAGGGCGCTGGAAGTGGCGCGGGACTTCGCCGCGCTGCTGCGGGCGGAGAGTTTCGACGAGACCGTGGAGTTCTTCGCGCCCCCACTACGGGCCGCGGTCCCCGCCGAGGCGCTGCGGCTCGCGTGGGCGGCCGAGGCCGCCGGGCACGGCGGGGTCAGGGCGGTCGAGGAGCCGGTGACCGAGCCCGGCGAGGCCGGCCTGGTGCGCGTACGCACCCCGGTGACCTGCGCCAACGGCCGCTTCACCGTGGTCGCATCGGTCGGCGATGACGGCCTGCTGCACGGACTGCGGCTCGATCCGCACAGTGCCGCCGAGTGGCAGCCACCGCACTACGCGGACGAGGACCGGTTCACCGAACGGGACGTCATGCTCGGGACGGGGCCGCTCGCCGTGCCCGGCACACTCAGCCTGCCCACCGGCCCCGGCCCGTGGCCCGCCGTGGTGCTGCTCAGCGGCGGCGGACCGTTCGACCGGGACGAGAGCAGCGGCCCGAACAAGCCGCTCAAGGACCTCGCCTGGGGGCTCGCCACCCGGCACGTGGCCGTGCTGCGCTTCGACAAGGCGACCTTCGCGCACCCGGACCGGCTGCCCTCGGACTTCACCATGGCCGACGAGTACCTGCCACCCGCGCTCGCCGCCGTCCAACTGCTCCGGCAGCAACCCGAGGTGGCCCCGGACCGGGTTCATCTGCTCGGCCACAGCATGGGCGGCAAGGTGGCGCCCCGGATCGCCGCCGCCGACCCGTCGATCGCGGGCCTGGTGCTGCTCGCCGCGGACACGCAGCCGATGCACGAGGCGGCCGTCCGGGTGGCCCGCTCTCTCGCGGACCTCGCCCCCGGGCCGAGCGCGGACGAGTGGGTGTCGGCGCTCATACGGCAGGCCGCGTTGGTGGCCGGGCCGGAACTCACCCCTGACACACCGTCACATCTGCTGCCCCTGGGGCTCTCCGCTGCCTACTGGCTCGATCTGCGTGCCTACGACCCGGTGGCCACGGCAGCCCGACTGACCTGCCCGATGCTGATCCTCCAGGGCGGGCGGGACTACCAAGTGACCGTCGCCGACGACCTGATCCGCTGGCAGGAGGCCCTGGCGCACCGGCCCGAGGTGGCGATCCGGATTCACCAGGACGTCAACCACCTCTTCTTTTCCGGCAGCGGCCAACCCACCCCGGCCGAATACACGCACCCGGGCCATGTCGACCCGGCGGTGGTCGACGAGATCGCGGCCTGGCTGGTGCGCCAGTAGGGGAGGGCGGAGCGGAATAGGGGAGGGCAGGCCGCCGAGTGGGGGAGGGCAGACCGGAGTGGGGGAGGGGAGACCGGGTGGCGGCCGGCGCCTGCCCGGCGGCCCCGGCCGGTCGAGGGGCTCGTACGGGGTGCGGGCCGGGTGACGTTCAGCCGCGGCACCAGCACCTGTGGCGCCGGGAGAGGGTCGCGCGCCGGTATCGGCGGGCCGCGGCCCGGCGTCGGCGGCTCGCCGCGCCCAGGAATCCGAGGCCGATGCCCAGCATCCAGACGTCCTTGGCCAAGAGGGTGCCGTTCTGGGTCGGCCGCACGCCCCCCGGCTTCCGCATGCCGGGAGTCCGCAGATACATCCCGACCAGTCCGCCGGAGAACCCGGTCAGCGCGAGTCCGGCCAGCCGGGTGGGGATGAACGGTGCCAGCAGCGCACCGCCGACGGCGAGTTCGGAGCACGCCAACAGCCGGGTGAACTGCTCGGCGGGCATCTTGTCCAGGAACGGATAGGCCACCCGGGCCATCCCGTGCACGCCCTCGGCGGTCGCCGGGTCGGCCCGCAGCAGCGTCAGCCCGGAATCCAGGATGAACGCGCCAACGGCCAGCCGCGGAGCCAGATCACGCGCTTCGGGCAACTGCACCATGGGAGCCTCCAAGATCAGCCGTCGGCCCCTTCCACGAGCTTAACCAGGGGGTGAGGGGGCTGCATCCGGCAAGCCGTGGGGGAGGGACGGGACCCCGCACCCGGACCGCCGCCCCAGGACCCCGCCCCCTCACAGTGCCGGCACGTCGTCCCACTGGTCGAGGACGTCCTCGGTCGCGTCCGGGCCGGGCTCCGGGCGGTCGCCGTCGAGGGACTGTTCGGTCCAGATGACCTTGCCGCCCGGTGTGTAGCGGGTGCCCCAGCGGTGCGCGAACTGGGCGACGAGGAACAGGCCGCGGCCACCCTCGTCCGTGGTCGCGGCGCGGCGCAGATGCGGGGAGGCGCTGGTGCCGTCGGAGACCTCGCAGATCAGGGCGCGGTCGTACAGCAGCCGGACCCGGATCGGCTGGGCGCCGTAGCGGATGGCGTTGGTGATCAGTTCGCTGAGGATCAGCTCGGTGGTGAAGTCGATCGCCGCCAGGCCCCAGGACTCCAGCATGCGCAGACAGGCCGCCCGTACGGGGGCGACGGCCGCCGGGTCGGAGGGCACCTCCCATTCGGCGACCCGTGTGGGGTCCAGCAATTGGGTGCGGGCCACCATGAGCGCGATGTCGTCGCTGGGGTGGGCGGGCAGCATCGCGTCGAGGACCGCCGTACAGGTCTCCTCGGGGGTATGGTCCGCCCCGGCCGCGAGCGCCGTACGGAGCAGCTCCAGACCGGTGGCGATATCGCGGTCGCGGTTCTCGACCAGCCCGTCGGTGTAGAGCACCAGCCGGGAGCCCTCGCTCAGCGTCAGCTCGGCGGTCTCCACCGGCACGCTGCTGCCCAGGCCCAGGGGCGGGGAGACGGGCACCTCGGGGAACGAGACGGTGCCGGCGGGGCCGATCACGGCCGGGGCGGGGTGCCCCGCGGTGGCCAGGGTGACCCGGCCGGTGACCGGATCGTAGATGGCGTACAGGCAGGTCGCGCCGGTGATGCCGGTGCGCCCCGGCACCCCGTCGTGGTCGCCCTCACTGCCGCCGGCCCACGTCCCCGCGCCGTCGAGGAGCCCCCTGCCGCCGGTGCCGGTGCCGGTGCCGGGGTCGGCGCCAGCGCCTGCCCCGAGGCCGGCCGCCCGCGCCTCATCCGTGTCGATATGCGTGACCAGTTCGTCCAGGTGGTTCAGCAGCTCGTCGGGCGGCAGGTCGAGGGCGGAGAAGTTGTGGACCGCGGTCCGCAGGCGGCCCATGGTGGCGGCGGCGTGCAGACCGTGCCCGACGACATCGCCGACGACCAGCGCGACCCGGGCACCGGGCAGCGGGATCACATCGAACCAGTCGCCGCCGACCCCGGCGTGCGCGGGCAGATAGCGGTGGGCGACCGCGAGCGCGGACTGCTCGGGCAGGGTCTGCGGCAGCAGGCTGCGCTGGAGGGTGACGGCGGTGGTGTGCTCGCGGGTGTAGCGGCGGGCGTTGTCCACGGCGACCGCGGCCCGTGCGGTCAGCTCCTCGGCGAAGGCCAGATCCTCCTCCTCGAAGGTGCCGGAGGCGCCGGACCGCCAGTAATTGGCCAGCCCCAGCACCACGCCGCGCGCCTGCAGCGGTGTGGTGATCAGCGAGCGGATACCGGAGTCCAGGACCCGCTGGGTGCCGTCCGGGTCCTGCTGTCGCCAGGCGTCCGAGGCGGTCAGGTCGCCGACGAGGACCGGCCGGCCGCTCGCCAGACCCGTCGCCATCGGCGTACCGGACACATAGCGGATCACCTCGCCGACCCGGTAGATCGCCATTTCCTCGGAGACCCCCTTGACCGCCATCCGCTGGAGTTCGGCGCCCGCCCCGACGGTCGGTTCGTCGCCGCGCAGCACGGGCTCCAGCAGCTCGACGGTGACCACATCGGCGAACCGGGGCACCGCGACCTCGGCCAGCTCCTCGGCGGTCCGCCCCACGTCCAGCGTGGCGCCGATCCGGAGCCCCGCGTCGTAGATCAGCTTCAGCCGTTCCTGGGCCACGCCCGCCCGGCCGGCCAGCGCCCGCAGCTCTCTGGTGTCCCGCAGCGTCACCACGGTCCCGGCGGGCCGGCCGCGCGGGGCGGTCGGCCGGACGTTCACGGCGAGCAGCCGGTCGCCCGCCAGCAGCACCTCGTCGGTCGCCGCCCGCCCCGACGCGAGCAGCGCGCTCAGCTGCGGTTCCAGCCCGAGGTCCGCGACCGGGCACCGTTCCGCGTCCGCGGGCAGTTCGAGCAGCCGCCGGGCCTCGTCGTTGGCCAGCAGCAGCCGCCCGTCACTGCCGAGGATCAGGACGCCCTCCCGTACGGCGTGCAGCACCGCGTCATGGTGGTCGTACCGCTGCCGCATCTCGGCCGGCCGCACCCCGCCCGTCTGCCGCCGCAGCCGCCACCCCACCAGGGCCGCCCCGCCGGCCACCAGCAGCAGGACCCCGGCGGCGGTGCCGAGCAGCACCGGAAACTGGTCCTCTCCCTGTGCGCCCGTCCGTTCCGGGGCCGCAGCTTCCCGGGGCTGCGGGGGGTGGGCGGCGCGTGCGGCGGTACGGGTGTCCGGCGCCTGGGCGGAGGTCTGAGCCCCGGCGGCCACGAGCTGACGGCCCTCTCGGGCACTCCCGTCGGGGGCCTGGAAGGCGAGTGCCAGGACGGCCACGATCCCCAGCAGCACCGCGCGGGCGAGCTGCCGTACGGACACCCGGCCCGCGCGACGACCGTTCAGCGGCGGGCGCGGGCGCGTTCCCGGGGAGCGTGGTGACGCCGGTGCATCGTCACCTTCTCGCCCGAAAATTTCCGTCATGACCCATATTTAGCATTGTGCTCCCCTGTGGGGTGCTCGGCCGTGCGGCGCCAGGTGCTCGGCCCGGGCGGCGCACGGCGCTCGGACGGGTGGCCCGTGGTGCCGCCGCGGCATCCTGCGTACGCGCTATTGAGCAATGCTCAGCCGCTCTCTATGCTCGGCGCGTCCGATGCAGTCCGTGGTACGAGCCGCCGCACGCCAGGAGCCCGGATGACCTTCAATCTCGCGACCGCCCTTCGGGAGTCCCGTCTTTCCCACCCCGGCAAACCCCTGTGCCACATAGGTGACCTGACCGTCACCTACGACCAGGCCGACGAGGTGTCCGGCAGGGTGGCGGCCGCCCTGCGCGGGCTCGGTCTCCGGCCGGGCGCCAAGGTCGCCGTCCAGCTGCCCAACGTGCCGCAGTTCCTCTTCACGTACTACGGAATCCTCAAGGCGGGGCTGGTCATGGTCCCGCTCAACCCCCTCCTGAAGGCCCCCGAGATCGCCTACCACCTCCAGGACTCCGAGGCCGAACTCCTCATCGCCCACGAGGAGTTCGCGGCCGAAACGGTCAAGGGGGCGGAGCTGGCCGGCGGCGTCGGGACCTATGTCGTCCACCCGCCCGGCAGCGACCGGCGGATCGCCGGAACCCGTCCGTACGACGAGCTGTACGCCGCCGACGACACCGGCGAGATGGCGCCCACCAGCGCCGACGACACGGCCGTGCTCCTCTACACCAGCGGCACCACCGGCCGCCCCAAGGGCGCCGAGCTCACCCACTTCCAGCTCCATATGAACTGCACCGTCTCCGGTGAGCTGTTCGGGTTCCGCCCCGACGACATCGGCCTCGCCGTGCTGCCGCTCTTCCATGTCTTCGGCCTCTCCAGCGTCCTCAACATGGCCGTACGCCACGGCGGCACCCTCGCCCTGGTGCCGCGGTTCGAGACCGGCGCGGTCCTCGACGCCCTCGAACGGCGCCGCTGCACGGTCTTCGCCGGCGTCCCCACCATGTACGCGGCCCTCTTGCAGGCCGACACCGGCAAACGTGACCTCGGCGCCCTGCGGGTCGGCGTCTCCGGCGGTGCGGCGATGCCCGGTGAGGTGATCCGCGCCTTCGAGGAGAAGTTCCCCGGTGTGGTGATCCTGGAGGGCTACGGGCTTTCCGAGACGGCCAGCACCGCGACCTTCAACATCAGCGCGGAGCAGCGCAAGGTGCTCTCGATCGGCAAGCCGATCTGGGGCGTCGAGGTCCGGGTCGTCGACGCATCGGGCACCGAACTGCCGCCGGGCCCCGAGCATGTGGGCGAGATCCTCGTCCGCGGCCACAACGTCATGAAGGGCTACTACCGGCGCCCCGAGGAGACCGCCGAAACGCTACGCGACGGCTGGCTGCACACCGGAGACCTCGGCCACCGCGACGAGGACGGCTACTTCTTCATCGTCGACCGCAAGAAGGACCTCGTCATACGGGGCGGCTACAACGTCTATCCGCGCGAGGTCGAGGAGGTCCTGCACACCCACCCCGCCGTCGCCGAGGCCGCGGTCATCGGCCGCCCCGACGACCGGCTCGGCGAGGAGGTCGTCGCCGTGGTCAGCCTCAAGCGGGGCGCGGCCGCCACCGCCGAGGATCTCACCGCCCACTGCAAGGAACGGCTGGCCGCGTACAAATATCCCCGCGAGATCCGCATCGTCGCCGAACTGCCCAAGGGGCCCACCGGCAAGATCCTCAAGAAGGCCCTGCGCGCCGGGTGACCGGGCGGTCGGCCGGGCCCCTACTTCGGAGGCGCCCCCGCCGTTGCGCCGGGCCGCTCGTCCGTGCCGCCGCTCCACGCCGATTGTCAGTGGTCCGTGCGAGGCTGGGGAGCATGGGAATGACACCGGACGGGCGGCTCGTTCCGCCCCCGCACGCCGATGAACGCGCCATGCTGGAGAACTGGTTGGAGTTTCACCGTGCCACGCTCCCGCTGAAGTGCGCGGGACTGGACGACCAGCAGGTCCGACTGACCTCGGCGGCCCCGTCCACCATGACACTGCTGGGCCTGGTCCAGCATCTGGCGGAGGTCGAACGCAACTGGTTCCAGCGGGTGTTCGCCGGCCAGGACATACCGCCGGTGTACGAGGCGGAGAAGGGCGACGGGTTCACCCTCGCCCCGGACCGCGGCATCGACGAGGCGCTGGCCGACTGGCGCGCGGAGGTCGCCCGGAGCCGTGAGCTGATCGCCACCGCATCGCTCGACGACTCCGGCAGGCTTTCGGAGCGGGAGGCCGGGTTCGTCGGCGATCAGACCGTTTCCCTGCGCTGGATCCTGGTCCACATGATCGAGGAGTACGCACGCCACAACGGGCATGCGGACCTGCTCCGGGAGCGCATCGACGGCGTCACGGGCGCCTGAGGGCGGCGGGCTTCGAGGGACGAAGGGATCGCCGGACCCCGCTGAGCGATGACGGCCACGGCTGCCCGGGCGCGCCGTCCGGGCGGCCGTGGCGCACCGCTGAAAACCGGGCCGGAAAAATGGTTGGCGCCGTGGTGCGGGGCCGGTCTACAGTCGCAGCGTTCGAGCGGACGGCCTGAGGCTGTCCCCCTGGCCTGTTGAGATGCGCGGAGGTGAGTACTGATGACTGTCGTTGCGCAGGGCGCTGCCCGCATCCAGAAGATCATCAACTTCCTCCCTGTGGTCTCCGGCTGACTCGACCTCACTTCTTCGCACGCGTATCGCGCGCACAGCCGGGACCGCTCCTTCTCGAAGGGCCATCCCGTTGTTCGACCTCGATTTCTCCACTGCGCACCCGCTGACCGCCTACGGCTGGGACGACGGATTCGCGCGGAGCTTCACCCCCTTTGCCGGGCAGGGGCTCGTGCCCGGCCGTATCGTCCGTGTGGACCGCGGGCGGGTGGACGCCGTCGTGGCGGACGGCGACGGCATCCGGACCGTTCTGGCCGACACCGCGCTGGTGGCGACCCGTGACCCGATGCGGGTGCCGTGCACCGGCGACTGGGCCGTGCTCGACCTGGAGAACGGACGCAGCGGCGATCATGTCGACGGTGTCGTACGGGCGTTGCTGCCGCGCCGGACGGCGTTCGTGCGGTCGACCTCGTCGAAGCGGTCCGAGGGCCAGGTGCTGGCCACCAACATCGACCACATCGTCATCTGTGTCTCGCTCGCGGACCAGCTGGACCTCGGGCGGATCGAGCGGTTCCTCGCGCTGGCGATGTCCGGCGCGGGGGACGCGGGGCCGTTGCACGACTCCGCAGTGGCCGATGAGGGCGGCGCGCAGCCGGTGGTCGTGCTGACCAAGGCGGACCTGGCCGGGGACCCGGCCGGGCTGGCGCATCTCCTCGACGACGCCGAGGCCGCGGCGCCCGGGGTGCCGGTGCTGGCGGTCAGTTCGGAGACCGGCGACGGGATCGATGTGCTCGCCGCCGTGCTCGCGGGCGGTACGTCCGTACTGCTCGGACAGTCCGGTGCGGGCAAGTCCACGCTGGTCAACGCCCTGCTCGGGGAGCGCCTGCAGCGGGTCCAGGCCATCCGCGACCGGGACGGCAAGGGCCGGCACACCACGACCACCCGGGACCTGCGGGCGCTGCCCGGCGGCGGGGTGCTGATCGACACCCCCGGGCTGCGCGGCGTCGGGATGTGGGACGCCGAGTCCGGGCTCGCCCGGACGTTCGCGGACGTCGAGGCGCTGGCCGAGGAGTGCCGCTTCCACGACTGCGCACACCGGTCCGAGCCGGGCTGCGCCGTCCAAGATGCCGTCGAATGCGGGGAGTTGCCCGCCCGGCGGCTGGAGAGCTACCGGAAGCTACAGCGCGAGAACCAGCGCATCGTGGCCAAGACGGACGCCCGGATGCGTGCCGAGATCCGCCGCGACTGGAAGCAGAAGCAGGCCCTGGGCCGGCATCTGATGGAGCGGAAGCGGGGTCCGCAGCGGTGAGACAGGAGGTGGGGAGGGCCGCCCGGGGCCGTCCGGGGGTGCCCTCCCCACCTCCAACGCCACGTCCGATTTCCGCCAGCCCAGCGCCTCGCGCCCGGCGCAGACTGGGGGCGTGAGGGACGACGAGGCCAGGTACGAAGCGGTGACCAGCCGGGATGCGCGGTTCGACGGGGAGTTCTTCTTCGCCGTGGTGACGACCGGTATCTACTGCCGGCCGAGCTGTCCCGCGGTCACTCCCAAGCGGGTGAATGTGCGGTTCTTCCCGTCGGCCGCCGCCGCGCAGGCGGCCGGGTTCCGGGCCTGCCGCCGCTGCCGGCCGGACGCCGTACCGGGGTCCGCCGAGTGGAATGTGCGCGCCGACCTGGTCGGCCGGGCCATGCGGCTGATCGGGGACGGCGTGGTCGACCGGGAGGGCGTCGGCGGGCTGGCGCGACGGCTGGGCTACAGCCCGCGCCAGGTGCAGCGGCAGCTGACCGCGGAACTCGGCGCGGGACCGGTGGCGCTGGCGCGGGCCCGCCGGGCACACACCGCGCGGGTGCTGCTCCAGACCACCGCACTGCCGGTCACCGAGCTGGCGTTCGCGGCCGGTTTCGCCAGCATCCGGCAGTTCAACGACACGATCCGGGAGATCTACGCGGGCACGCCCAGTGAACTGCGGGCGGCGGCCGGGAACGGGGGTGCCGCCGCCCGCCACACCGCCGCGGCCGGTCCCGGAGTCCCGACCGGTCCCGGAGTCGCGACGGGCCCGGAATCCGGCTCCGCAAGCCGCTCCGCGCCCACCGGCATTCCGCTCCGGCTCGCCTACCGCGGACCGTACGCGTTCGCCGAGATCTTCGACTTCCTCCAGGTACGGGCGGTGCCGGGGGTCGAGGAGACCCGCGGCCCCCACGGCGGGCGCACCTACCGCCGTACGCTGCGGCTCACCCATGGCAGCGGTATCGCCGAGGTCGACGAGCCGGCCGGGCCGCGCCGGCGGCGTCGGCCACCGGCGGGCCTGGTGTGCCCGGCGGCACGCGGTACGGAGGGCGGCTGGCTGGAGTGCCGGCTGCGGCTGACCGACCTGCGGGATCTGTCGACGGCCGTCCAGCGCCTCCGCCGGCTGTTCGACCTGGACGCCGACCCGTACGCGGTCGCCGAGCGGCTCGGCGCCGATCCGCTGGTCGGCCCGCTGGTGGCCGAGCGGCCGGGCCTGCGGTCACCCGGCGCCGCCGACCCCGAGGAACTGGCGGTCCGGACCGTGCTGGGCGGCCCGCCGGAACGCGCCGCCGCGCTGGTGCGGACGTACGGCAAACCGCTGGACGTGCCGGACGGCGGGCTCACCCATCTCTTCCCGGCGCCCGGGGAACTGACCGGCCCGGAGGTCGCGGAGCCGGTGCGCACCCTGTGCACCGCACTCGCCGACGGCGCGATCACGCTCGACGCGGGCACGGACCGCGACGCCGCCGAACGCGCCCTGGCCGCCCTGCCCGGCGTCGGCCCGCGCACCGCCGCGTACCTCAGGATGCGGGCGCTGGGCGACCCCGACGTGGGGACGGCGGGGGAGGCGGATACGGAGCGGGGCGGGACGGCGGGCCCGGGTCCGGCGGGCCCGGCCGCTTGGCGGCCCTGGGGCGCCTATGCCCTGCACCATCTCTGGCGCGCGGGGCTGCTGCCGACGGGCGTGATGCCGGGGCCGGGTGAGGTTCCTGGGCTGGGCGAGGCCGCCGGGTGGTGGCGGCCCGGTGAGCCGGGCCAGATGCCCACGCCCCGCGAGACGTCCGGGCCGGGGGAGTCGTCGGCGCCGGAGCCACCCCCGTACGCCCTGGCCGCCCGCGCCGGGTGACGCGTCAGCCCGCCGCCACGGCACCGGTCCAGGCGCCGACGACCAGCAGACAGGCGAACAGCTCGACCAGCACGCTCAGCCCGATGGCGCGCAGGGCCGTACGGGTCGAGGCCCAGGCGTCGCCATGGCTGCCGAGCCGGATGCGTTCCAGCAGGTAGAGACCGCCGACCGAGCCCAGCAGACCCCCGATGACCGGGATCACGAAGAAGCCCACGATGCCGGCCACCCCCGCCAGGAACAGGGCCCGGTACGGCGTGCCCACCGCCCGCAGATCGCGGGCCGGCAGCAGCCACTTGACCACCTGATTGAGCAGCAGTACGGCGGTGGCGGACATCAGCACCACCCAGGCGAGCCCGGACTTCTCGGACAGCGTCCACCACATGACGCCCGCCCAGACGATCAGCGGCCCGGGAATGCCGGGCACCAGCACTCCGAGCAGCCCGAGCAGCATCACCAGACCGGTCGCGACCAGCTGCCACACACTCACGCGCCGGCCTCACTCCCGGCGGGCGCACGCCCCGTGACGGCTCGTACGCTGCACACTCTCATGGGCCCAGCGTGCCGGAAGCGGCCCGGAAGCGCTTCCCGGCGGGCGGGCGGAGTACGGGGCCGGAGCACAGGACGCACCCGTCACGCAGAGCCGAACCGGCCGCCGCCCCCGTCAACCCGGCCACCCCCTCCGATGACATGAGCTGATCACCGCCCCCCGCCCGGTCACCCTTAGGGGCCCGACCGCCCGGTGGACGCTCTTTCGCGCCCTGTTGAGGGGGCGGCCGCGCAGGGACAATACGGCGCATGAACCAGCAGGGGGCCGGGTGCGGCCAGGAGGACGACTGGTGGCGGCAGTTGTACGGCGAGGGAGGCGGCGACGACGCCCCGGGACGCGCCCCGGTGCGCGATGCCGGGCCGTCCGACGCCCCGGACACCCTCGATGACCGGGTCGCCTCGGCGCTCCGGGCGGTCGCCAGACCACGGCGGCCCGCGCCGGCACCCCAGCCGCCCCCGGCCCGCCCGGCGTCCGCCCCGTCGGCGCCGATCCCGCTCCAGGCCACGGGCCCCCGGCCGGCGTCCCCCGCCCGGCCGTCCGCCCCGTCCGCGCCCGAGGCGCCCGGCGACACCCCCGCACCGGCCCGCACCGGCCTCCCGGCCGACCGCCCGTCACCGTCCGAACCCGAGCTGGGCACCCTGCCCGCCGCCGACCCGGCGGCCCTCGACGAACTGGTGCCGGACACCGCGCTGGACGGCGCCCGGTACGGCTCGCTGACCCTGCTCGCCGCGTCCCGGCGCGGCGACCTCGCCCGGCACCGCGGTGACGTACGCCGCGACGCACTGCTCACCGCCCGCTTCGGGGCCGGCCGGCACGCCCTGATCCTGGTCGCCGTCGCCACCGGACGGCCCGCCGGCGAGGGCGCCCATCGCGCCGCCCACGAGGCCTGCGCCCGGATCGGCAGCGCGGTCGGCCGCAGTTACACCCGACTGGCGGAGGACATCCGTACGGACCACCGCAGCGCCCTCAAATCCGGGCTGCAGCGGCTCACCGACCGCAGCTACGGCAGACTGCGCAGCCGGTCCCGGGAGCCGGACGCCGCAGCGGAGCGGTACCCGCCCGCGCTGCGCTGTCTGCTGCTGCCCGCCGACCCGGACTGCCGTACCCGGGTGTTCTTCGGCATCGGCGCGGGCGGCCTCTTCCGGCTCCGCGACGGCGCCTGGGAGGACTTGGAGCCCGCGGTGCCGGACCTGACCGTCAACGGGGGAGTGGACGGCACCGGCGGACGGCCGCGTTCCGCCGCCGGCCGGTCACCGGCCGACGGCCCGGACCGGTCCGAACCGTTCCTCTTCCGGACGGCCTTCGCCCGTCCGGGCGACACTCTGCTGTTGTGCAGCGCCGGTCTCGCCGAGCCGCTCCAGCAGGTGCCCGCGTTCGCCGCCCGGCTGGCCGGACAGTGGTCCGCCGCCGAGCCTCCGGGACTGGTGGCCTTCCTCGCCGCCGCGCAACTTCGGGTGGCGGGCCACCTGAAGGACCGTACGGCCGTCGGGGTGTGGGAGGCGTAGCGACGGGCAGACGCGGAGCCGGAGCGCGGGCGGGAAGGAACGGCGCAGCGGAGGCGGCCCCGGGCGCCCCATGGGTACATGGGACAAGGCCCTGGAGGTTCACGGCACGGGGCCCACCGCGTCGCGGGCCGTCACTCACCCGCCGCACACCCGTCGAAGGAGCGACAGCGACATGGCGAAGCAGACCGTGGCCGAGCAGTTCGTGGACATCCTGGTGCGGGCAGGGGTGCGACGGCTCTACGGCGTCGTCGGCGACAGCCTGAACCCGGTGGTGGACGCCATCCGCCGGAACTCCGCGATCGACTGGATCCAGCTCCGGCACGAGGAGACCGCCGCCTTCGCCGCCGGGGCGGAAGCACAGCTCACCGGCTCCCTCGCGGCCTGTGCCGGGTCCTGCGGCCCCGGCAATCTGCACCTCATCAACGGCCTGTTCGACGCCCACCGTTCGATGGCCCCGGTCCTCGCCCTGGCCTCGCACATCCCCTCCAGCGAGATCGGCACCACCTTCTTCCAGGAGACCCACCCCGACCGGCTGTTCGTCGAGTGCAGCCACTACAGCGAGCTGATCTCCAGCACCCGGCAGATGCCGAGGGTGCTCCAGACCGCGATCCAGCACGCCATCGGGCAGAGCGGCGTCGCGGTCGTCTCCCTCCCCGGCGATATCGCCGCCGAACCGGCCCCCGAGCGCGCCATCGAACACGCCCTGGTCACCGCGCGCCCGTCCGTACGCCCCGGAGACACCGAACTCGACGCACTGGCCGCGATGATCGACGAGGCCGACAAGGTCACGCTGTTCTGCGGCAGCGGCACGGCGGGCGCGCACGCCGAGGTGATGGAGTTCGCCGAGCGGGTGAAGTCCCCGGTCGGACATGCGCTGCGCGGCAAGGAATGGATCCAGTACGACAACCCCTACGACGTGGGGATGAGCGGACTCCTCGGCTACGGCGCGGCCTACGAGGCCACCCATGAATGCGATCTGCTGATCCTGCTCGGCACGGACTTCCCGTACAACGCGTTCCTGCCCGATGACGTCAAGATCGTCCAGGTCGATGTGCGGCCCGAACACCTGGGCCGCCGCACCACGCTCGACCTGGCCGTCTGGGGCGATGTCCGGGAGACGCTGCGCGGTCTGATCCCCAAGGTCCGGCCGAAGGAGAACCGTAAGTTCCTCGACCGGATGCTGAAGAAGCACGCCGAGGCGCTGGAAGGCGTGGTCAAGGCCTACACCCGCAAGGTCGAGAAGCACACCCCGATCCACCCCGAGTACGTCGCCTCCGTCCTGGACGAAGAGGCCGCCGACGACGCCGTCTTCACCGTCGACACCGGTATGTGCAACGTCTGGGCCGCCCGCTACCTCACCCCCAACGGCCGCCGCCGGGTGATCGGTTCGTTCAGCCACGGCTCGATGGCCAATGCGCTCCCGCAGGCGATCGGCGCCCAGTTCATCGACCGGCGACGGCAGGTCGTCTCGATGTCGGGCGACGGCGGATTCTCGATGCTGATGGGCGACTTCCTCACCCTGGTGCAATATGACTTGCCGGTGAAGGTGGTGCTGTTCAACAACTCCTCGCTGGGCATGGTGGAGCTGGAGATGCTGGTCTCCGGTCTGCCGTCGTACGGCACCACCAACCAGAACCCGGACTTCTCGGCCATCGCTCGCGCGGCCGGTGCCCACGGCGTCCGGGTCGAGAAGCCCAAGCAGCTGCGCGGCGCCCTGCGCGACGCCTTCCGCCACAAGGGCCCGGCCCTGGTCGACATCGTCACCGACCCCAACGCCCTGTCCATGCCGCCGAAGATCAGCGCCGAGATGGTCTCCGGCTTCGCCCTGTCGGCCGGAAAGATGGTGCTGGACGGCGGAGTCGGCCGCATGCTGCAAATGGCCCGCTCCAACTTGCGGAAGATCCCCCGGCCTTAGGGCCCTGCTTGGTGCGGACGAGCAACTGCGCGCGCCGGTCGGCGGGATACGGCAGACGGAAAGCCGTGCTTCGAGGTGGCCGACGATCTGAAGTACGACGGAGACGAAGCGCCCGGCGCTCTGGAGGCTGCTCTCCCTGTCGGCCACATTGTCAGTGAGCACGGGATGACCCGTTCTGCTGCGGTCCTGCTACAGCTCTACCGGCCGGCCGTCTTCCCACAGCGCTGCCACATGGCCCGCAAACCGGTCGTACAAGCCGTCATCTTCCAGCCTGCGAAGGTGAAGCATGGGGGACTCGTCGCCGAGGAGCGACGCAATATGCGGCGTGACGAGCATCTGATCGTCGAACATGAAGACGCTCAGTGCGATGTGTTGATCGCTGAAGCGCGCCTCCACGCCGTCGCACGGCCCCATCTTCGTCAGCGCATCAAGCGTGATCTTGATGCGGGTACTGACGGTCAGCGGAACGCCTTCCACCTCTTCCCGCTTCGTCGTCACGTCCGACTCGGGGTCGCCGACGAGGAAGCGAATACGTGCACCCAGCTTCGCCTTCGTCGCCAGGCGCGCCCCGAGCCGCGGATGCTGCTGCCATAGGAAGTAGTTCGTGTAGCCGGCGAACGTGAGGTTCTGGGATGCTCCGTCGATAAGGGATGCCCACAGTGACGTGGGAGCGGCGCTGCGGAAGGGATACGCTGCCACGATCTCTCGGTCGTGCCCGGTCTTGACGCGCGAAGCCACAACCGACTTGGGCCACAGAGTCACGGGGTCCACTCCTAGCTCACGGCCGACGTCCTCCCGTGTGGTCTCCCGCGGGGAGCGCTCAGGGTTGCTCAGCCATCGCTCGACGGTCTTGCATTCCACCCCGACCTTACGTGCCAGCTGCCGGGGCCTGATGCCGGCCTGTGTCATAGCGTCGCGCAGCGCATTGTTCAAGGTTCCTCCCCGGGACGTTTGGGCCTCTTAGGACGATAGCGACACAGCGGCCGGTACGTCCCCGGTGTGGGCATACCAACGTCCCGTGTGGCGACCGATCTTCAGAGCATGACCGAGCGACAGAGAGACCTGACGCCGGCGGAACACCTGCCCGACCCGCTCGGGGCCCGCCGGATCCCAGCCCGGACTGCCTGGACTGCCGATCGTGGGTGAGGGTTCGGGACGACGCCCGTGCCCGCAACGACTACGCGGCGTCCGCGGTTGCAGCGGAGGAGCTGCACCTCCACGCGACCAAGTGCGAGCGGCGAAGGCGGTCCGAATGACGTCGGGCGAGCACGAGCCGCAGCACGACCGGCCGGACGACGTCCTGTTGAACACAGCCCTCGTCCGTCCCTACACGATCCCGGGTGTCACCTTCGTACCGGCGTCGGAGGCCATCAAGCCTTGCCCCGTCCCGTGCGACTGCTGCAAGTGGGCGGGGCGGCAATGAGGCGGCGGCAGTGTGCGAAGCGTGCATCGTGGCCAGTTCCCCGGCCGGGCGGGGCCCCGACGTGGGTCCGGTGCAGCCGAGAGCACCGGCACAAGGGCGGCTTCCACATTGCCGACTTCCCCAGCTTCGGTCGCGTCGTCTACTGGCGACGCTCCCACCAAACCCCCGGCGCCTAGCACCGCCGGGCGCGCTCCTCACGGAGGTCTACGTCACCCCCGTGAAAGCCCCCGTTGTTCCGGTACCACGGCGACGCAGTGGGGAGCGCGAAGCGGTCGCCCGGTCCCCCTCGGCGCCGGGCGACCTCCCTCAGACCCCCGTCCCGGGTTCGCTTTGGTCGGCATACCCGGGGCGGGTTCGCAAGCCCCCCTTCTGGGTGAGATGCGCCAACCCGCGGCCGTACGCATGTCGCTGAGAGGAGAGTGGTCAGAAGTCGACCCCATGCTCACAACGGAGGCCCGATGCTCCCCACGATGGCGAAACACGGATGCCCGCCCGAGTACCACACGACGAACATCAAAGCCGACGGAACACACGTCCAGGAATGCCACTCCTGCGGATACACCATCACGCACGAGGGGCAAGGAGGAGGTAGCAATGCTCTGCCTAGCGCCCAGTCCCGACGCGCCGACCCAAACGGCCGTCGGGGAGATTGAACCCAATCTGGCACCCACGGCCGGACCGCAGTGCCCGGTCTGTGGGTCAGGTAACACGTACACCGAGACCGACGGGAATATGACCACCTGGATCGTCTGTCAGAACCCTGGTTGCGGCGCGCGCTCCTGCTGAGCCGCGCACCGCAACTCGGCGTGACCAACACCGGTCAGAGAAGTGCCTTAGCCCCATGTACCGAACGCAGGTAGGCGGGGCTTTCTCATGCCTCCACACTCCCCCTGGGGCGATGTCCGGGAGACGCTGCGCGGTCTGATCCCCAAGGTCCGGCCGAAGGAGAACCGTAAGTTCCTCGACCGGATGCTGAAGAAGCACGCCGAGGCGCTGGAAGGCGTGGTCAAGGCCTACACCCGCAAGGTCGAGAAGCACACCCCGATCCACCCCGAGTACGTCGCCTCCGTCCTGGACGAAGAGGCCGCCGACGACGCCGTCTTCACCGTCGACACCGGTATGTGCAACGTCTGGGCCGCCCGCTACCTCACCCCCAACGGCCGCCGCCGGGTGATCGGTTCGTTCCACAAGGGCCCGGCCCTGGTCGACATCGTCACCGACCCCAACGCCCTGTCCAGCCGCCGAAGATCAGCGCCGAGATGGTCTCCGGCTTCGCCCTGTCGGCCGGAAAGATGGTGCTGGACGGCGGAGTCGGCCGCATGCTGCAAATGGCCCGCTCCAACTTGCGTAACATCCCCCGGCCTTAAGGGCCTGCCGGTCATCAAGGTGTTGCTTTCGAGGTTGGTGCTCGTTGATGGCGTATGCGCATCCCGGACGAGACTCGTGATCAACTTGCCGTGAAGTTCGCGGTGTTGTTCCCGCATCTGGACGAGCGACAGCGGCGGTTGCTGGTGGCCGCAGAGGCCCGAAGCCTGGGCCATGGCGGCATCCGGGCCGTGGGCCGGGCGGCTGGAGTGAGCGAGACAACGATCCGCAGGGGTATGTCCGACCTGGAGGCGGGCGAATCCCTGGTGGGGCGGGTGCGGCGGCCGGGCGGCGGGCGCAAACGCGTCGCGGACCTCGATCCTGGACTGCGGATTGCTCTGTTGAGTCTGGTCGAGCCGGACGAGCGCGGGGATCCGATGTCGCCGTTGCGGTGGACAACCAAGTCGACCCGCATGCTGGCGGCCGAGCTGACCCGCCAGGGGCACCGGGTCGGCGCCGACACCGTCGCCGGCCTGCTACGGCAGGAGGGCTTCCGGCTGCAGGCCAATGCCAAGACGCTCGAGGGCAGTCAGCATGCCGACCGGGATACCCAGTTCCGGTATCTCAACGAGCAGGCACGCGGTCACCGGGATGCCGGCCAGCCGGTGATCAGCGTGGACACGAAGAAGAAGGAGCTGGTCGGTGACTTCCGCAATCCGGGCCGTTCGTGGCGGCCGACGGGCGATCCGGTGCTGGTGCGAGTGCATGACTTCGCCGATCCGCAGCTGGGCAAGGCCATCCCCTATGGCATCTACGACCTGGCGGCCGACACCGGCTGGGTGAACGTCGGCACTGACCATGACACCGCCGCGTTCGCGGTGGAGTCGATCCGCCGCTGGTGGCATGACCAGGGTCGGGCCGCTTATCCGCAGGCTTCCCGGTTGCTGATCACCGCCGATGCGGGCGGCTCCAACGGCTATCGCACCCGGGCCTGGAAACTGCACCTCGCCCGCCTGGCCGCTGAGACCGGCCTGGCCATCACGGTCTGTCACCTGCCGCCGGGCACATCGAAGTGGAACAAGATCGAGCACCGGCTCTTCTCGCACATCACCATGAACTGGCGCGGCCGCCCGCTGACCAGCCACGAAGTCATCCTCGAATCAATCGCCGCGACCACCACCCGCGCCGGACTACGCGTGAAGGCCCAGCTGGACACCAATACCTATCCCACCGGTATTGGGGTCGGCGACGCGGAGATGGCGGCCTTGCCGCTGACCCGGCACAACTTCCACGGCGACTGGAACTATGCCGTGCATCCCCGGCCGACCCCGGCTATCCCAGCAGCGCGGAACGGTCAGCCACCGACGCCTCAGTGGAAGCCGGCACTGCTGTCCGATCCCGCGCTAACCGGCCTGGCCCCACACCAGCTCCAGCACCTCATCGAAACCCTGGCTGCGGAAGGAGACACCCACCGCGGACGCCCACCCCGCCTCACCTTCGCCGACCAGGTCGTGGCCACCGTGCTCCATCTACGCGTCAACCTGGCCGCGGAACCCCTCGCCGTGCTCTTCAACAGCAGCCGGACTGCCATGCACCGCACCCTGCTGAAGATCAAGAAGTTACTCGAAGCACACGGCATCAACGTCCCGCCGGCCACCACCCCACCCGCCGCACTCGCAACCCTCCAAGCCCAGGTCATCGCCCTCGACAGCGCCCCCAACAGCAAGATCAAGACGACGTGTTAATGATCGGCAGGCCCTAAGGGCTGTCCCGTAATCCCTGACGGGCGCACGGATTACGCGACAGCCCTAAAGGGCTGCGGGTCAGGGGCCCGCCACCTACCCGAACGGCCCGTCGACCGTGAAACGGCGCAGTTGACGGGCAAAAGCCTCCGCCTCACCCGGTGGCCACGAGGACAGGCTCGCCATGATGTGCGCGGCCAGCCGCTCCCGCAGCTCGGCCACCATGCGCTCGCCCTGCGCGGTGAGGACGAGCAACTGCGCGCGCCGGTCGGCGGGATCGGCCTCGCGGCGGACGAGGCCGGCGGCCTCCAGTCGTGAGGCGCGCCGGGTGACACCGGAGCGGTCGACCCCGGCGTCGGGCGCCAGGTCGGCGGCGCTGCGGGGGCCGGTCCGGGCGAGTGCGCTGAGGACCGGGTATGTCAGTTCGTCCACCGCCTCCCCCATGCCCTCGGTGAGCTGCTGGTGCAGCTGTGTGCGGGTGGTGCGCCTGAGCAGGATGCCCAGCGCCGCTGCGATCTCATGTCCTACTTCGTTCTCCACCTCACCAGAATAGCGTGCGTAACGCACGCGTCTGCTGCTACAGTGCAGGAGATGCGTGCGCGACGCACGCACTGCTTTCTTGAGGGGACTCCCATGACGCGCACCGGTTTTATCGAAGCCGCTCTGAACGACCTGCTCTTCGCCCGCGACATCACCGTGCAGGAGGCCGCCGACCGCCACTTCGCCCCCGAGTACCGCCAGCGCACGGACGGGGAGTGGATCGACCGCGCCGGGTTCGTCGAGCACATCACCCACCTGCGCACCCTCGTCGCCGGCGGCCAGGTCCAGGTCCACGAGGAGCTGTACGACGGCAGCAAGTACGCCGACCGGCACACCGTCGACATCACGAAGAAGGACGGCTCGACCGTGCGCATGGAGGTCTATGTATTCGCCGACTTCGCGCCCGACGGTCGCTTCCGCCGCATCGAGGAGACCACCCTGATGCTCCAGGGCGCCGACACCGACCGCAACATGGGCAGCGCCCGCTGAGCTCCGGCCCGCGATCGGTGCCGCTAGGGCGTGTCTTTCGGATCACCCCGGGGCCGCGACGTCTGGCACGGCACCTCGCGGCGTTGTCGCCTCACCCGAGTACGCCCAGTACGCGGCAAAGGCTCCGCCTTGCGATGCACCGCACCAGACGCCGCGGCCTGATCCGGGCTGATCCAAAAGACACGCCCTAGCCCGCCCGCTCCCTCACCGCGCGCGGACGGCCCCGCTCCGCTCCGGGTGCTGAAGGGCGTTCACCAGCCCGGCGATCAGCTGTGCCCGCTCGGCCATGGCGTCGATCACCAGATACTCGTGATCGGCGTGGGCGCCGCCTCCGACCGCCCCCAGGCCATCGAGGGTCGGCACCCCCAGCGCGGCCGTGAAGTTGCCATCGCTTCCGCCACCGACGGCCACGGCTTCGATCCCGGGAAGCAACTCTTGCGCCACCGCGAAGAGCCCGGCCGCCGCCGACTCGGGCATCGGCGGCCGGCCGACGGCGCCGGTCACCGTGATCTCGGCCTCGTCGAGATGCGGAGCAAGTGCCGCGAAGGCGGCCTCGATGCGCTCCTTCTCTGCGGCCGACTCGACCCGGACATCGACGGTGACGGCCGCCTCCGCGGGCACGACGTTGTCCAGGGTGCCCGCGGCGGCGACCGTCGGGGTCACGGTCGTGCCGATGTCGGGCCGGCCGAGCGCCGCGATATCCAGCACCTGGTGCGCCGCCTCGATCAGGGCATTGACCCCGGCCGCCGGTTCCAGGCCCGCGTGCGACGCCCGGCCCCTGATGGCGACATGGAACGTGCCACAGCCCTTACGGCCGGTCTTGAGGGCCCCGCCCTCCGCGGCACCCTCACCCACCAGTACGGCGCCGCAGGCGAGGGCGCGCTCCTCGATGAGAGCCCGGGAGGAGTGGGAGCCGACCTCTTCGTCTGCGGTCACCAGGATCTCCATGCCCGACCGGTCCTCGGCCATCGCCACACCATGGATCGCCTGCACCAGCCCGCCGAGCATGTCGAAGACTCCGGGGCCGGTCGCCCGCCCGTCCGCGACCGTGAACGGGCGGCGCGCCAGCGTGCCGAGCGGGAACACCGTGTCGTGGTGACCGAGGATCAGAACCGCCGGATCGCCGCCGCCGGACCAGTGGACGTGCGGCCCGGCCTCGCTCTCGATGAGGACGGCCTGCCCGCCGAGCCGTCGCTCGATGACGGCGGCAACAACCTTGGCCGACGCCCGCAAGGCATCCAGATCGCGGGAGGGGGATTCGACCTCGACGAGCGTCCTGAGGTCCTCGATCATCGCGTCGATGTCTGCGTCGACGGTCCTGTGCGGCGTCACGCGGCAAGGGTACGTCGAACGCCGTGCCGGAACGGGCTCAGCTGCCCGCTTCCTCGCTTCTGGCCCAGGGTTTGGCCGATGCCCCTGACCTCACCACGCGGTCTCTAAACCACACTTATCCCCGAAAAGAGTGAAATGTTAGCAAACTCTCTAAGGATGGGGCCGTACGCGCCGAAGGGAAGTAACAGGAAGCGGCAGTGAGCCGCTTGGAGCGATCGGGAGATTGTTTATGTCACGGATCACGCGGGTGACTGCTATGGCCGCTCTTGCGGCAAGCACCGCCCTGGGGGGCATGTCGGCAGCGTACGCAGACGCCGGCGCGGCCGGCGGCGCGGCCAATTCGCCGGGAGTGGTGTCGGGCAACGCGATTCAGGTCCCGATCCACATTCCGGTCAATGTGTGCGGCAACACCATCAACATCGTGGGGCTGCTGAACCCGGCCTTCGGTAACACCTGCCTCAACGGTCACATCGACCGCCGGGTGGAGGTGCACCGTCACCACCACGTCACGCACCACCACCACGTCAAGCACGCCAAGAAGAAGCACCACGTCAAGAAGCACCACGCCAAGAAGCACCACCACCACAAGCCGTCCGGTGGCGTGCACACCGGCGGTGGCGGCCTGGTCGACGTCGAGCGCTAGGCCGCTCGCTTGGATCATCTGATCGTTGCAAGCGTGCGTGCACTGCGCCGCGGACCCGGCTGACGCCGATAAGGGCCCGAACCGCGCGGTGTGGAGGCACTCCACGAGCACGCATGCTCACCGGCACACGGCCGGGGTCCCGTTCCACGGGGCCCCGGCCGGCGCGTTGTCCGGCGCTTTCCCTCACGTCCGGTCCGCCGCCGGTCCGGACCGAACGCCCGGGCTCACCCGGCGGGCGGATGCTGCGGCCGGAGCCGCAGGGTCAGGATCTGGAACGGGCGCAGCTCGACCGCCACATCGGACGTCGGGCCTTCCTCCTCCTCGTGCAGCGGACGCTCCAACAGGTCGGTCACGGTGGCGTGTGCCACGGGGAAGCCGGGGGAGACGGTGCCGGTGGCCCGGCCGCCGTGGGACTCGTACAGCCGCACCACCACATCGCCGCTGCGGTCCTCGGCGAGCTTGACCGACTCGACGGTGACGGCCGGGTGGTCGACGCGGATCAGCGGGGGGACGGGCGGTGCGTCGGCCGTCCTGAGGGGCAGGTTGAGTGCCAGGCCCCCGGCGACCGCGTCCCCGACTCCGGCGCCCGGCAGCAGTGCGTAGGTGAAGCGGTGGGGGCCCTGGTCGGCCTCGGGGTCGGGGCTGTGCGGTGCGCGCAGCAGGGTCAGCCGTACCGTCGTGCCCAGGCCCTCGGGGTGCGGGGTGCGGGTCACGTCATGGCCGTACGTCGAGTCGTTGAGCAGCGCGACGCCGTAGCCCGGCTCGGCGACCCGTAGCCAGCGGTGCGCACAGATCTCGAAACGGGCCGCGTCCCAGCTGGTGTTGGCGTGGGTGGGGCGGTGCACGTGGCCGAACTGGATCTCGGAGGTGGACCGTTCGGCGTGCACATCCAGCGGGAAGGCGGCCTTGAGGACCTTCTCCGATTCGTGCCAGTCGATGTCGGTGGTGATGTCGAGTCGGTGTGAGCCGGCGCGCAGGGTCAGCTCCTGGGTGATCCGGGACGCGCCGAACGCCCTGGTCACCCGGACCGTCGCGGACAGTGGCCCGGCCGTGGCCAGCTCCACGGACTCGGCGTCGGTCAGATCGGTGTGCCGGCGGCGGTAATGCCGGTCGAGGTCCCAGGCGTCGTACTGGGTGGGGTGATCGGGGTGCAGCTGGAGCAGATTGCCGCGGGCGCCCGGTGCCAGCACCTCCCGTCCGGCGTGCAGATCGCGTACGGAGGTCAGCAGGCCGTCGGCATCGACGCGTACCCGCAGCAGGCCGTTGTCGAGGGTGAGAGTGCCCTCGGCGCCGGTCTCCGCCCGTACGGCCGGCGGCGGTGGTGTGGGGGAGTCCGGGCCGGGCGGGCGGACGGGCGCCGAGCCCAGGGCGGGTACATGGACCGCGACGGCGTCCGGCCCGTCCGACTCCGGGTCCGACGCCGGCAGGGCGACGATCTCGTCCCGGGCGTACGGCGAGGCGTTGAACACCGTCGGCACGTCGGCCGCCACGGGCCCGGAGCCCTCCAGCGCCCCGAGCGCCGTCTCGATGATCCCGGTCAGCTCCGCCTCGACCGCCGCATACGTGGCGCGGGCCTCGCGATGGACCCAGGCGATGGACGAGCCCGGCAGGATGTCGTGGAACTGGTGCAGCAGTACGGTCTTCCAGAGGCGGTCGAGGGCGTCGTACGGGTAGGCGTACGACGCGTCGGCGCCCGCCCGTACCGCCGCCGTCGTCGCCCACAACTCCGCCTCGCGCAGCAGATGTTCACTGCGCCGGTTGCCCTGTTTGGTCTTCGCCTGCGAGGTGTACGTACCGCGGTGGAACTCCAGGTACAGCTCGCCCGACCAGACCGGCGCCGCCGCCCCGTACTCCTCATGGGCGGCCTCGAAGAACCGGGCCGGCGGCTCGATCTCGACCCGGGGTGAACCCTCCAGGGACCGCAGCCGGCGGGCCCGCTCCAGCATCTCGCGGGTCGGTCCGCCGCCGCCGTCCCCCCAGCCGAAGGGGACCAGTGAGCGGGTGGCGCGGCCCTTCTCGGCGAAGTTGCGGGCGGCGTGCGCGAGTTCGCGGGCGTGGAAGCGGGAGTTGTAGGTGTCGACGGGCGGGAAGTGGGTGAAGACGCGGGTGCCGTCGATGCCCTCCCACCAGAAGGTGTGGTGCGGCATCTTGTCGGTCTGGTTCCACGACAGCTTCTGCGTGAGGAACCACTTCGCACCGGCCAGCCGGGCCAGCTGCGGGAAGGCGGCGGTGTAGCCGAACGAGTCCGGCAGCCAGATCTCCTCGGTCTCCACCCCCAGCTCCTCCAGGAAGAAGCGCTTGCCGTGCACGAGCTGCCGGGCCAGCGCCTCACCGCCGGGCATATTGGCGTCGGACTCCACCCACATCGAGCCGACCGGCGCCCAGTTGCCCTCCTGTACGGCCTCCTTGATGCGCTCCCAGATGTGCGGCTGGTGCTCCTTGACCCAGGCGTACTGCTGCGCCTGCGAGCAGGCGAAGGTCAACTCCGGGTATTCCTTGGCGAGTTGGGTGACGTTGGCGAAGGTGCGGGACGCCTTGCGTACGGTCTCGCGCAGCGGCCACAGCCAGGCGGAGTCGATATGGGCATGCCCGGTGGCCGAGACACGATGGGCGCTCGCGGTGGCCGGGCGGCTCAGGACGTCCGCCAGCGCTGCCCGCCCCGCGGCCGCCGTGCCCCCGACGTCGTGCAGATCCAGCGCGTCCAGCATGTCCTCCAGGGCCCGCAGGATCTCGTGCCGGCGCGCGCCGTCGGCGGGCAGTTCGTACATCAGCTCCGACAGCACCTCGATGTCCAGGATCAGCTGCCAGACGGTCTCGTCGAGCACCGCCAGGTCCGCCGAGGCGAAGCGGTACAGCGGCCGGTGCGGAGCGGTCCGTACATCGCCGAGGTCGGTGGGGCGGAAGTCCCGCAGCACCGCCGGATTCGCGGCGGCCTCCAGCAGCAGCCGCACCTCCTCGCCGCCGCTGACCGGCGCGCCGACGGGGAGGTGCCGGTTGCGCGGATGGATGCCCTTGAGCGGCACCCCGTCGCCGTCGTAGAGCAGCCCCTCGGCCTGGAAGCCGGGCCCGTCGCCGCTGAAACCGGGATCGATGACGGCCTCCACCCGCCGCCCCGCCCACTCCTGCGGCACCTCACCCGCCAGCCGGAACCAGCTGGTGGACCACGGCGGCCCCCAGGGCTCGCCCGCCGTGAACGGCTCGTACGTGGCCCGCAGCGCCTCGTCCACCGGTACCGGTTCTCCGGGCGCGTGCCAGACGGCCAGCCGCAGGGGCACCCGCGCCGCGTACTGCGCAGGCCTGATGAACTGCCCCAGCGCCCGCTCCAGGCGCCCCTCCACCAGCAGTCGGTCGTCGTGCACAGCGGCTCCTCACGCTCGTACTGCCCACGCCCGGGGCGCGGGCGGGCTGCCCCGGCGGCAACCGGGGGAGTGCTCGCTCGTGTCCGGGTGCGGCCGGGGTTTCGCGACAGGCTCGGGGTCAGGCATACCCACTGGGCCCCGCCCGGCGCACCCGGCGCGCGGGCGGCGCTCCCGCGACGTGGCGCGCGGAAGCATGGCGGCAGATCGGATGGGCATGCTGACCGTGAGGCTGTTCGAGGCAGAGCGCCGAGGTTCGTTGGGGGCGGGGGAGAAAATGCGTCAGCCTGTGCGGCGCGAGGAACGGGACAGAACGCAGGAAACGGCCGAGGGGGGCCGGAACGGGGGGACCACCGCGCGAGCGCCACGAGTGCTGGAGCGGAAGGTGCGGCATGCGGATCTGAAGGCGGTCGGTGAGGTGCGCCGGGAGCTGCGCCAGCTGCTGAGCCGCTGGACGGTGCCGGGGGGCGGCGAGCTCGCGGAGGTCGCGACGCTGCTCACCAGCGAGCTGGTCACCAATGCCCTGGTGCATGCCGAGGGCGGTGCCGTCGTCACCGCCAGGGTCAGCGACCGGCTGCGGGTGGAGGTCCGGGACTTCGTCCCCGGACGCCCAGAGCCCCGCCCACCGACCACCGACGGGACCTCCGGCAGGGGGCTGATGCTGGTGCGTTCCTTAGCCGACGCATGGGGGATACGCACCGAGAGTCTCGGGAAGAGTGTGTGGTTCGAGCTGGGCGGCGGACCGGCCTGACCCATGGGCGAGGCGTCGGCCGGCGCGGTCCGCCACCGGTCAGCCGAATTGCCGTTCGATCTCGGCGAGTTTCTCCTCGAGGGAGTCCAGACGGGGAATCGTCTGGGTGTCGTCCTCGGCGGTGAGATCCACGGTCCGCGGGGGCCCGGCCGGAGTCCCGGCACCCTCCGCCTCAGCGCCTGCCACGGCCTTGAGAGCCGGGCGGGAGCGCAGCGGCGACTCTCCGGTGAGCAGCGGCTGGGAGATACCGGCTATGGCGGGGTCCGGGCCGGCCACCTCCGCGGCCGCCGCTTGGGACACCGCCAGTTGCCGCCCGCCGGCCCGGCCGAGGCCCCAGCTGCGGTGCTGCCGGTTGATGGCCTTGATGCGGGCCCGGTCGAGCTTGCCCTGCTCGCGCCGGCGGTGCCGGTTCTGCTCCTTCTCGCGCCGGTCCTCGCGGACCTCCTCGACCGCCTCCTCCAGCGTCCGTACGCCCTCCAGCAGCATCAGCGACCAGGCCGCGAAGGTCTCGCGGGGCGCCCGCAGCCAGCGCACGATCCGGATCTGCGGCAGCGGCCGCGGCACCAGGCCCTGCTCACGCAGCGCCGCCCGGCGGGTCTGCTTGAGCGCCCGGTCGAAGAGCACCGCGGCCGACAGCGACATCCCGGCGAAGAACTGCGGTGCGCCCGCGTGCCCCAGGCCGCGCGGCGCATGCACCCAGTTGAACCACGCCGCCGCGCCCGCGAACGTCCACACCAGCATCCGGGAGCCGAGCGCCGCATCGCCGTGACTGGCCTCCCGTACGGCGAGCACGGAACAGAACATCGCCGCCCCGTCGAGCCCGAACGGCACCAGATACTCCCAGCCCCCGGAGAGGTTGAGGTTCTGCACGCCGAAGCCGACCAGCCCGTGGAAGGACAGCGCCGCGGCGACCGCCGCACAGCAGAACAGCAGCAGATAGGAGGCCGAAGCGAAGACGGTCTCCTTACGGCGGCGTCGCTCCTCGCTGCGCTCCCAGGAGTCCTCACCGCCGGACCGCGCCGCCGCCCGCTTCCCCCGCACCACCAGCGCCGCGGCCGCGAACACACCGACGAGCAGCAGGGCGCCGGGAACCAGCCAGTCCAGCGATATATCGGTCATTCTCATTCTGGGATCCCTTTGCCTCGGGTACGCGATTCGCGCGACATCCTGACGGACCCCACCCCGGTAACCGAGGCATTCGGAACAAGAAGACGCCAAGGGGTGTGATGGAGCCACCGGGGGTCGAACTTGCATTCGTTGAGGGGGAGTTGAGTTCGAATGGCAGGGCGGGGCGGCAGGGGCGCGCGGTCTGCAACGTCCGACGGCCGGTGAGGCCACATCTCAGGGAGGGGCGCGAAACGTCGAGCCCCTGAGCGTCCGTCAGGTGCCCGCAGTGAGGCGCTGGACGCGGTCCTCGTCGCGGGTGCGGGGGCAGGTGAGGCAGGTGTCGTCGGGGCGCAGGGTGTAGTACATGCAGCAGCTGGCGCGGTCCCGGGTTGTCAGGGGTTCGCCCTGGGGGGCGGTCAGGGTGCGGAATCCTGCGCTGCCGACGTAGGGGGCGGTGGCGCCGGGCAGTAGGCGTTCCAGTGCGGCCAGCGCTCGCGGTTCCTCGCCCAGGAGTTGTGCCACGTGCCAGAGGCCCTCGATGATCTCGTCGGATGCCATGCCCCACAGCGCCCGGGACCCGCGTCGCATCCGGGTGCGGAAGCCTTCCAGGACGGGTCCGAGGTGTCCGGCCACCGCGGCCCGGACCTCCGTGCGGAGTGCCTCCTCGTCCGGTACCACCCGGGCGCCGGGCAGTGCCGCTGCCGGATCGTCCGGGAGGCAGGCGAACGTGCTGATGCGCGCCGACATCCGGACCGGCTCGCGTCGCATCGAGACGTCCTGGACGGGCAGTCGCGGGACCCGGCGGTGCAGGAACCAGGGGACGGTGATCAGCAGGCAGGCCGGCCAGGCGTAGCGGTGCAGCGCGAAGCTCGCGACCACGTCCGGCCTGGCCGGGCGGCCGTGGTCGCGGATGATCTGTGCCTCGTCCCAGGCGAGAAAGGCGTCGAGGGTCTCGCCGCCGGCCGCCAGCCCGGCCGCGCAGACCCAGCCGTCACCGCTGGGCGGTGCCGTGTGCCAGGTGGTCACCCGCAGCCCGGGTAATGCGTCGGAGAGCCGGGCGTAGGCCTCGGCGACGGGGTGGGCCGTGGCCGGGGCGGCGAGAACAGAAGTCATGGGGGAGACCACCGAATCGCGATCGTTAGCAGGTAAGGCTTACCTTACCCGAAGGTCTACCCGTGTTCGATCGGCGCCAGTCCCGGAGGTCCGGCGAGGTTCCGGGACCGGCGCACGGATTTGTACTGTGGCCCGTGCCGCCTATGGTGCTGGGATACGTCAGGAGGATCCGTCATGGAACAGGGCACAGTGGAACAGGACTCGGTCGTGCGGGCGTGGGTGCCCGCGCAGCCCGGTCCCACCGCGCCCCGGCGGCACTCCGTCCGCGGCCAGGTGCTGGCCGCGCTGCGCCATGCGCTGGCCGGCGGGGAGCTGACCCCGGGCGAGGTCTACTCCGCCCCCGCGCTGGCCGAGCGCTACGGCGTCTCCGCGACCCCGGTCCGCGAGGCCATGCAGCAGCTGGCGTCCGAAGGTGCCGTCGAGGTCGTGCCCAACCGCGGTTTCCGGGTCGCCGAGTGCAGCTCCCGTGACCTCGCCGAGCTGGCCGAGGTCCGCAGGATGCTGGAGGTGCCCGCGATCATCCGGCTGGCGCGGGCGCTGGCCCCGGAGCGCTGGGAGGAGCTGCGCCCGCTCGCCGTGGCGGGTGTGGCCGCCGCCGCCCGCGGGGACCGGGCCGGTTATGCCGAGGCCGACCACGCCTTCCACGTGGCCCTGATGTCGCTCACCGGCAACCGCCGGCTCACCGAGGTCGCCGGCGATCTGCTGCGCCGCGCCCAGTGTCCGGCCGGCGGCTACCGGCTGCGTACGGCCGAGCTGCTGGCCGACGCCTCCGAGCACACGGCGCTGCTCGACGCCCTGGTGGCCCAGGAGTACGCGGTCGTCGAGCGGATCGCCCGCGAGCATGTCTCGGTGGCCCGGCACCCGCACTAGGGGGTGCCGTTCCGCAGCTCAGTCGGGGAGCAGCTCCTCCATCGGCAGCGCCGCGACGTCGGCGGCGGGGCGGGAGAGATAGAGCTCGGCGTGGTAGAAGCCGTCGCTTTCCTTGCCCGCGGTGGACAGGCCGAGGTCGGCCAGCGCGTCGAACGTCGCCTTCCGCTCGCCGCCGTCGGCGAACCGGCGCTGCCGGAAGGTGCGGGTGGTGAGCTTCTCCGTCACCAGGCCGGCCCGGGCCAGCAGTGCGGAGACGGGCTGGTAGGACACCGTGCGCAGGACGAACGCGGCGACCCATGGCGGCGTGGAGACATGGTCGAAGAGATGGCCGAAGGTGCGCGCGGTGATGTAGCCGACGCCGCCGGTGACGGTGATCAGGTCGGTGCCGGCCAGGACCCGCCGCAGCTCCGGGCTCGGCTCGTCGAGTTCCAGGTTCTCCGCGAATCCGTGGTCGAGCAGACCGACCGCCCGGGCATAGGCGACCGCGCGGTCCGCCGCGTCGATGCCCGTGATCCGGAAGGGCGCCTCGTTCCGCCGGGTGGCGAAGAATGTGCGGTCTTCTTCGAGGAGTTGGCGGGTGGTCGGCATGCCGGCACCGGGCGCGGCGTAGTGGCCGTAGAGGTCCGAGAGGGACAGCCGGTGGTTGAGCAGTGCGGCGTTGACCCCGTACGAGCAGCAGAGGTCGACGACGTTCAGTGGCGGGCGGTCGCTCCGGTGCCGTTGGAGGGTCTCGGCCACGGCGCGGAAGACCGCTTGGCCGTGGTGCGGAATCTGGTAGTCCAGCGGGTTCAGTGTGGTGAAGTACCGACGGGGATCCGGGCAGTTGTAAATCGCCTCGAAATCTGCCTTGCCCCAGTCCGTTCCAGCGGTCGTATTCGTCACTCCTGCTGTCATCTATGGCCTCCTGTCAAGGCTGTGCCAGTGGGTGGGGACCCAGCTGGTCCCGGACCAGCATCCAAGTCCCTGCCGCCGCCTCACAGTGCGACTTGCGGCCATTCTCGGGGCCTGTGGGGCGTGATGGAACACCCCGGCCCCCGGCTTCCGCCCATGGTCCCACCTCATGGTTCCCCCGGCTCGTCGACCGCGGGGGCGTCTGGCAACCACCGCGACCCGGCCGATCCGCCGCGGGGACCGTCCAGATCCGGCCATTCGCAGCGCGAGGGCGCATGGCCGACGAAGGGGGGTTGACGGCGCGAGGAGAAGGTGCAGGGCGGTGACAAACGGACGACGGCCAACCACTTGCCGTCGGCGTGTGGTTGGCCGTAGTCCGCGCTTGCCGGTGACCGTCCTAGGTCGCCGTGACGGCGGCGGTGGACAGATGGTCGGCGAGCCAGGTGGGGACGCCGCCCATGAGGCGGAACAGCCGGGCGGCCTCGGCGCGCAGCCGCGGTGCGTCGGTGTCCGGGACGGCGTCGGCCAGCGCCGCCAGGGCCGGGGCCGTGCCGATGAGGAAGCCCAGCTCCTCGCGGATCCGCAGCGACTCGGCGAAACCGTGCCGGGCCTCCGCCACTTCGCCGTCACGCAGCGCCAGCCCGGCCAGATGGCGCCAGGTGAAGGACAGCAGCAGGGTGTCGCCGTGCGCGGTGGCGCCGGCGTGCGCGCGGCGGTAGGCGGCGCGTGCCGCGTCCGGGCTGTCGGCGACGTGCTCGGCCATCAGCCCGCGGCGGAAGTCCAGCTGCGGGCGGCCGGGCGCGGCGGGCGCCAGCAGCGCGGCGGCCCGGCCGAGCGCCGAACGCGCCTCGTCGGCCCGGTCGCGGACGCCCAGGACCGTGGCGGCGTAGGCGAGATGGCCCCGCTCGCAGGCCGCGCCGCCGCGCTCGTCGTCGCCGCTCGCCAGGGCCTCGGCGCTGCGCAGCGCGTCCTCCGCCGCGGCCCAGCCGGTGGCCGTGAACATGCAGCGCTCCACCAGGAGCGCGGCGCGACGGAGCGCCGACGGGGCGTGACGGACGGCGTGTGGTTCCAGCAGCGCGGCCGCGTCGTCCCAGCAGCCGCGGGAGCGCAGTCGCCAAACGGCACGGTCGAGGGGGCTGTCCCCCTCGACCGTGCCGTGTGCCGGTTCCTCCGGTGCGGATGCGGGTCCTGGTACCGCGAGCGGTACCGGCTCCGCAGAACTGACGGGATCCACGGGATCCGCGGATCCTGACATGGCGGTATCCGCCACATTGCCCTCCCCTAGCGCGCCATTGAGCTGGAAGTTGCAAGACCGTGGGCGAATCTCAGCACGGATTCCGTCGTGGGGCCAAGGGGGCGAGTGAATGTTTTCACAATCACTTGGTGCGCGATTCCGGCAGGGGGCGCGGCGCTGATCGGGTGCGCCCTGCGGCGCTGCGCCGGCCCGCGCCCGTCCGCCGTGAACGGGATGCCGCCCGATCGGATGACCCCGAACGGCGCAGCCCGGGCCGACGGGATCGGGCCCGTGGACGCCCCGGCCGGGCGGGGCCGGGGCGCGCCCCGGCGCCTTGCCGCCGTCAGCTCATCCGCAGTGCGAGGAAGAAGTCGAGCTTGTCCTCCAGGCGGGACAGATCGCGGCCGGTCAGCTGCTCGATCCGGCCCACCCGGTAGCGGAGCGTGTTGACGTGCAGGTGGAGGCGGCCGGCGCAGCGGGTCCAGGAGCCGTCGCAGTCCAGGAACGCCTCCAGGGTGGGGATCAGCTCGGCGCGGTGCCGGCGGTCGTAGTCGCGCAGCGGGTCCAGGAGGCGGGCGGTGAAGGCCCGGCGGACGTCGTCCGGCACGAACGGCAGCAGCAGCACATGCGAGGCCAGCTCCTCGTGCCCGGCGGCGCAGACCCGGCCCGGACGGGCGGCGGCGACCCGGCGGGCGTGCCGGGCCTCCTCCAGCGCACCGCGCAGCCCCTCCGCCGAGTGCACCGAGGCGCTCACGCCGACCGTCAGCCGCCCGTCGTCCGCCAGACCGCGGCCCAGCGGCGCCTGGATGACGGAGAGCAGCTCCGCGGCGTGCAGACCGGCCGCCGAGGAGTCCCCGGGCTCGTCCGGGACGGGCAGCGGCACCAGCGCCACCGCCTCGTCGCCCGTGTGGGCCACCGCGATCCGGTCGGAGGGCTCCGGACCGAAGGTGCCCGGGTCGACCAGCACCTCCTCCAGCAGGCTCTGGGCGACCGGGCCGCCGGGGACGTCGCCGTCCTCCCACTCGACCCTGGCCACCACGATCTGCCAGTGCGGCGCGGTGCCCAGTCCGGGCAGCAGCACCGGGGCCGCCACCCGCAGCCGGGCCGCGATCTCGGCGGGCGGTGCGCCGGTCTGGACGAGCTCCAGCACTTCCTGGGCGAGCCGGCGGCGGACCGTACGGGCCGCGTCGCGCCGGTCGCGTTCCACGGCGATCAGCTGGGTGACGCCGTGCAGCAGGTCGAGGCGCTCCTCGGGCCAGTCACCGGCGTCCGCCTCGACGGCCAGCAGCCAGTCGCTGAGCAGGGTCTGGCGCAGGTCACGGCCGTCGTGGCGGATCGGGAACAGCGAGAACGTGCCGCCCGCGCCCTCCAGCGTGACGCGGTGCGGGCCGCGGCGGCCGCTGCGGGCGGCCGCCAGATGCTCCCCCGCGAGCCGGGCGGCCAGTTCGGTGGACAGCTCGGGCCCGGCGCCGGCCAGCGACGACCCGGCGATCTGCCGTCCGGTGGGGGAGAGCACCCAGGCCCGCAGATCCAGGTCGGAGCCGAGCAGGTCCAGGACCACCTCCGGGCCGCCGCCGGTGGGGCCCGACGTCATCAGCCGCCGGTGACGGTCCACCACGGCCGCGAGGTCACCGGCCCGTTCGCTGGAGACCTGGCGGACCACATGTTCGGTGATGGAGGCGAACGAGACGTCCTCGACGACCGAGAACAGCGGCAGCCGGTGCTGGACACAGGCCGCCACCAGGTCGTCCGGGACCGAGCCCAGCTCCGCCTCGCCCGCGGCGAGCCCGGCGACCCCGGCGGCGGCCAGGATGCGGACGAACCGCTCGCTGTCCTCCGGGGCGCGGCGCCAGGCCAGGCCCGTCAGCACCAGTTCGCCGCCGGAGAGGTAGCGGCTCGGGTCGCGCAGGTCGGTGGTCATCACGCCGCGTACGGTGCGGTCCAGCTCGTCCTCGCCCCCCAGCAGCCGCAGGCCCAGGGAGGGGGTGTCCAGGAGTGCGCGGAGCCGCATGACCTCGCCCGCCGTTCTTTGCTGTCTGGTGTTGCCGGTGGAATGCCGCGAGGTTTCAGAGCCTCGTCTTTCGTTCGAATCTACAAGACGGGTGCCGTGGCCAGCCAACCGCTTCATGGTTTCGGTGACTGCACCCGGCGGGTCCGGGGCGCGTTCACTAAGGCTCAACCGTTAACGAGACATGAACGGCTCCATGGCGATGTGAGCGCAGCGTCCTCACCATGAGTAACGAACGACCGATTTCGTAGAAGAGGCCAACCATGGACTTCCTTCGCCCCGCCAGCTGGGAGGAGGCGCTCGCCGCCAAGGCCGAGCACCCTACCGCTGTGCCGATCGCGGGCGGCACGGACGTGATGGTCGAGATCAACTTCGACCATCGCCGCCCCGAGTACCTGCTCGACCTGAACCGCATCGGTGACCTGAGCGAGTGGGAGGTCGGCGAGAAGACCGTGCGCCTGGGTGCCTCCGTTTCCTACACCCGGATCATGGAGAACCTGCGGGCCGAACTCCCGGGCCTGGCCTTGGCCTCGCACACCGTCGCCTCCCCGCAGATCCGCAACCGCGGCGGCGTCGGCGGCAACCTCGGCACCGCCTCCCCGGCCGGCGACGCGCACCCCGCGCTGCTCGCCTCGGGCGGTGCGGTCGAGGTCGAGTCCGTACGCGGCCGCCGGATGATCCCGATCGACGACTTCTACGTGGGCGTCAAGCGCAACGCCATGGAGCCCGACGAGCTGATCCGGTCGGTGCATCTGCCGAAGGCCGACGGACCGCAGCAGTTCTCCAAGGTCGGCACCCGTAACGCCATGGTGATCGCGGTGTGCGCCTTCGGTATCGCGCTGCACCCGGAGACCCGTACGGTCCGCACCGGCATCGGTTCCGCCGCGCCCACCCCCGTACGGGCCCGCGAGGCCGAGGAGTTCCTCGCCGCGGCGCTGGAGGAGGGTGGCTTCTGGGAGTCCGGCAACACCATTCCGCCGTCCGTCGCCAAGCAGTTCGCGCAGCTCGCCGCCGGCGCCTGCAACCCGATCGACGATGTGCGCGGCAGCGCCGCGTACCGCCGGCACGCGGTCGGCATCATGGCCCGCCGCACCCTCGGCTGGACCTGGGAGTCCTACCGCGGCAAGGAGAGGAGCGCACAGTGCGCGTGACATTCACCGTCAACGGCCGCCGCCAGGAGGCCGACGACGTCTGGGAAGGCGAGAGCCTGCTGTACGTCCTCCGGGAGCGGATGGGTCTGCCGGGCTCCAAGAACGCCTGTGAGCAGGGCGAGTGCGGTTCCTGCACGGTCCGGCTGGACGGTGTGCCGGTGTGCTCCTGTCTGGTCGCCGCGGGCCAGGTGGAGGGCCGCGACGTGGTGACCGTCGAGGGTCTGGCGGACTTCGCCAAGCAGCGCGCCGAGGGCGGCTGTGCCTCCGGTGTCTGCGGCACCGGCCTCGACGAGGCCCAGCAGTGGCAGGCCCGGCCCGCCGGTTCCCGTACCGGCGAGCAGGCCGAACTCGCCCCGATCCAGCAGGCGTTCATCGACGCCGGCGCGGTCCAGTGCGGCTTCTGCACCCCGGGCCTGCTGGTCGCCGCGGACGAGCTGCTGGAGCGCAACGACTCCCCGTCGGACGCCGATATCCGGGAGGCGCTGTCGGGCAACCTGTGCCGCTGCACGGGCTACGAGAAGATCCTCGACGCGGTCCGGCTGGCGGCCGCCCGCGGCGAAAACCGCACCGCCGGACAGGGGGCCTGAGCATCATGACCGGCACACCGCCACGAGCCGCTACCGCTCCGGGCCGTACCCCCACCAACCTCACCCAGGGCGGCCAGACCAAGGCCGGTATCGGCGAGTCCACGCTGCGGCCCGACGGCACCCTCAAGGTGACCGGCGAATTCGCCTACTCCTCGGACATGTGGCACGAGGACATGCTCTGGGGCTTCACCCTGCGCTCCACCGTCGCCCATGCCGAGATCAGGTCGATCGACACCGCTGAGGCCCTCGCGACCCCGGGTGTCTACGCCGTCCTGACCTACGACGACCTGCCCACCGACGTGAAGAACTACGGCCTGGAGATCCAGGACACCCCGGTTCTCGCGCACGGCAAGGTGCGCCACCACGGTGAGCCGGTGGCGCTGGTCGCCGCCGACCACCCGGAGACCGCGCGCCGCGCCGCCGCCAAGATCAAGATCGACTACGCCGAGCTGCCGGTCGTCACCGACGAGGCCTCCGCCACCGCCGAGGGCGCCCCGCTGATCCACGAGAACCGCGACGACCACCACGTGGGCCATGTCCCGCACCCGAACATCGTCCACCGCCAGCCGATCATCCGCGGCGACGCCGACGAGGCCGCCAAGAAGGCCGATGTCATCGTCTCCGGCGAGTATGTCTTCGGCATGCAGGACCAGGCCTTCCTCGGCCCGGAGTCCGGACTCGCGGTGCCCGGTGAGGACGGCGGTGTCGATCTCTACGTCGCCACTCAGTGGCTGCACTCCGACCTCCGCCAGATCGCCCCGGTCCTCGGCCTGCCCGAGGAGAAGGTGCGGATGACGCTGTCCGGCGTCGGCGGCGCGTTCGGCGGCCGCGAGGACCTGTCGATGCAGATCCACGCCTGCTTGCTGGCGCTGCGCACCGGCAAGCCCGTCAAGATCGTCTACAACCGGTTCGAGTCCTTCTTCGGACACGTCCACCGGCACCCGGCGAAGCTCTGGTACGAGCACGGCGCCACCAAGGACGGCAAGCTCACCCACCTCAAGTGCCGGATCGTGCTGGACGGCGGCGCCTACGCGTCCGCCTCCCCGGCCGTGGTCGGCAACGCCTCCTCGCTCGCCGTCGGCCCGTACGTCGTCGAGGACGTCGACATCGAGGCCATCGCGCTCTACTCCAACAACCCGCCCTGCGGCGCGATGCGCGGCTTCGGCGCGGTCCAGGCGTGCTTCGCCTACGAGGCGCAGATGGACAAGGTCGCCAAGAAGCTGGGGATGGACCCGGTCGAGTTCCGGCAGCTCAACGCCATGGAGCAGGGCACGCTCATGCCCACGGGCCAGCCGGTCGACTCCCCGGCCCCGGTCGCCGAACTCCTCCGCCGCGTCAAGGCGATGCCGCTCCCGCCCGAGCAGCAGTGGCTCACGGCCGGTGCGGGCGCCGATGTCCGGGCGCTGCCCGGCGGGCTGTCCAACACCACCCATGGCGAGGGCGTGGTCCGCGGTGTCGGCTACGCCGTCGGCATCAAGAACGTCGGCTTCTCCGAGGGCTTCGACGACTACTCCACCGCCCGGGTGCGGATGGAGGTCGTCGGCGGCGAGCCGGTCGCCACGGTCCACACCGCGATGGCGGAGGTCGGCCAGGGCGGTGTCACCGTCCATGCCCAGATCGCCCGTACGGAGCTGGGGGTCCAGCAGGTCACCATCCAGCCGGCCGACACCCAGGTCGGCTCGGCGGGTTCGACGTCCGCCTCCCGCCAGACGTACGTCACCGGCGGCGCGGTCAAGAACACCTGTGAGCACGTCCGCGAGCAGGTGCTCGACCTCGGGCGGCGCAAGTTCGGCACGTACCACCCGGCGTGGGCCACCGCCGAACTCCTGCTGGAGGGCGGCAAGGTCGTCACCGACGGCGGCGAGGTGCTCGCGACTCTGGCGGACGTCCTGGAGGACGCGGCGGTCGATCTGGAGCTGGAGTGGCGGCACCGCCCGACCGAGCCCTTCGACCTGCGGACCGGCCAGGGCAACGGCCATGTCCAGTACTCCTTCGCCGCCCACCGCGCGGTCGTCGAGGTGGACACCGAACTCGGCCTGGTCAAGGTCATCGAGCTGGCCTGCGCCCAGGACGTCGGCAAGGCGCTCAACCCGCTGTCCGTCGTCGGCCAGATCCAGGGCGGTACCACCCAGGGCCTGGGCGTGGCGGTGATGGAGGAGATCATCGTCGACCCCAAGACCGCGAAGGTGCGCAACCCCTCCTTCACGGACTACCTCATCCCCACGATTCTCGACACACCGACCATCCCGGTCGATGTGCTCGAACTCGCCGACGAGCACGCCCCCTACGGGCTGCGCGGTATCGGCGAGGCCCCCACCCTGTCGTCCACCCCGGCCGTCCTCGCGGCGATCCGGAACGCGACCGGGCTGGAGCTCAACAAGACGCCGGTGCGACCCGAGCACCTCACCGGCACATAGCGAGCCGTCCGGGGGCGACCTCGGACACCGGCCTCCGGGCGGTGCGTGTCAGGGGTGTCCCTGTCCGTCCTCCTCCGCGTACCGCCCGGAGACCGGACCCCCGCAGTAACGCAGTGACGCAGTGACGCAGTACGCAGTCGCTGCTCCGGTCCGCCGGTGCAGCACCCCTGATTCGTCTCGGGCCGTCCCCCGGGTCGTGCAGCCGAAGATCCATCCCAAATCTCGCACCTGGTGCGAGTGCCCCTGTGAACCTTGGGAGTAAGGCACCATGACCCAGCAGTCCACCGAGCCGAGGACGACGGCGGAAGACGCGGGCGCCGGCTCACGTCAGCCCGCCGGCCGCTCCTGGCTCGACCGGTACTTCCACATATCCGACAGAGGATCGACGGTCGCGCAAGAGGTGCGCGGCGGCATCACCACCTTCATGGCGATGTGCTACATCCTCCTGCTCAACCCGCTGATCCTCTCGACACCGGACGTGGAGAAGCACACCCTCGCGCATGCCGGCGTGGTCACCGCGACCGCGCTCGCCGCGGCGGTCTCCACGCTGCTGATGGGCTTCATCGGCAAGGTGCCGCTGGCGCTCGCGGCCGGACTGAACGTCTCCGCCGCGCTGACCGCCCAGGTCGTCCCGAACATGACCTGGCCGCAGGCCATGGGGATGTGTGTGGTGTACGGCGTGGTCATCTGCCTGCTGGTGGTGACCGGTCTGCGCGAAATGATCATGAACGCCATCCCGCTCGCGCTCAAGCACGCGATCACCATGGGCATCGGGATGTTCGTCGCGCTGCTGGGCCTGGTGAAGGCCGGTTTCGTGGGCAAGGGGGAGGGCGGCCCGGTCACCCTCGGCCTCACCGGGCAGCTGTCCGGCTGGCCGGTCCTGTTCTTCTGTGTGACGCTGCTGCTGATCTTCATGCTCCAGGCCCGCAAGGTGCCCGGCGCCATCCTCATCGGCATCGTCGTCGGCAGCGTGCTGTCCATCGCCGCCACCAGGATCGGCGGGCTGACGGCCAAGGACTGGGGCGGCACGCCCCCGGACCTGACCGGCAGCGCCGTCGCGATGCCCGACTTCGGCCTCTTCGGTCATGTGGAGTTCGGCGGCTGGGGCTCCATCGGCGCACTCAGCGTCGGCATGATCGTCTTCACCCTGGTGCTGGCCGGTTTCTTCGACGCCATGGCCACCATCATCGGCGTCGGCACCGAGGCCAAGCTCGCCGACGACAAGGGCCGGATGCCGGGCCTGTCCAAGGCGCTGTTCGTGGACGGCGCGGGCGGTGCCATCGGCGGCATCACCGGCTCGTCCGGTCAGACCGTGTTCATCGAGTCGGCGAGCGGTGTCGGCGAGGGGGCCCGGACCGGCCTGTCGTCCGTCATCACCGGCCTGTTCTTCGCGGCCTGCCTGTTCTTCACGCCGCTCACCCAGCTCGTCCCGGCCCAGGTGGCCTCGGCCGCCCTCGTCGTCATCGGCTCGATGATGATGAGCGCCGCCGGCCAGGTGGACTGGCGCGACCGCTCGGTGTCCATCCCGGTCTTCCTGACCGTGGCCCTGATGCCGTTCACCTACAGCATCACCGCGGGCGTCGGCGCCGGTGTCATCTCCTACGCCGCCATCAAGGCGGCGCAGGGCAAGTGGCGCGAGGTCGGCGGCTTCATGTGGGTGCTGACCGCCGTCTTCGTCGTCTACTTCTCGCTCCATCCGATCGAGCAGTGGCTGGGCGTCAAGTAACCGCCTGCCAGCTGCCCCCCGTCCGTTAGGAGACCGACATGCTGGACATCGCCGCAGAGCTGCACCGGTGGGTCGAGCAGGGCCGTGAGTTCGCGGTGGCCACCGTGGTGGCCACCCATGGCAGCGCGCCCCGCCAGCCCGGGGCCGCGCTGGCCGTCGACAGTGACGGCACGGCGATCGGGTCGGTCTCCGGCGGATGTGTGGAGGGGGCGGTGTACGAACTGTGCCAACAGGCGCTGGAGACCGGTGAGCCGGTCCTGGAGCGCTTCGGCTACAGCGACGAGGACGCCTTCGCCGTGGGCCTGACCTGCGGCGGCATCATCGACATCCTCGTCCAGCCGATCAGGACGAGCGCCCCCGCGACCACCGGCGACGGCGGCTTCGCGGGGGAGCGGGCGGACCGCACCGCCGCCACGCTCACCGCCGGGCTGGCCGCCGCCGCGTCCGGAGAGGCGGCGGCGCTCGCCCGGGTCGTCCAGGGCCCCGCCGGGCTCCTCGGCCGCGCCCTGCTGGTGCGCGCCGACGGCAGCCACACCGGCACCCTCGGCGGCCACCCCGCCCTCGACCACACCGCGGTCGAGGAGACCCGCGCCCTGCTGGACGCCGGGCGCACCACCAGCCTGGAGATCGGCACGGGCTTCGCGCCCGGAGAGGAAGCGGAGGGCGACGACGGCGCGCAGCGGAGCGGCTCGCGCTGCGGCCAGCCCGTGGTCCTGCTCGTCGAGTCCGCGGTCCCCGCACCCCGCATGATCGTCTTCGGTGCCATCGACTTCGCCGCCGCGCTGGTGAGGGTCGGCAAGTTCCTCAACTACCACGTCACGGTGTGCGACGCCCGCCCCGTCTTCGCCACCCGGGCCCGCTTCCCGGACGCCGACGAGATCGTCGTCGACTGGCCGCACCGCTACCTGGACGCCCAGCAGCTCGACTCCCGCACGGTGCTCTGCGTCCTGACCCACGACGCCAAGTTCGACGTACCGCTGCTGGAGCGGGCGCTCCGGCTCCCGATCGCCTACGTCGGCGCGATGGGCTCGCGCCGCACCCACCTGGACCGCCAGCAGCGGCTGCGGGACGTCGGCCTGACCGAACTCGAACTGAACCGCCTGCGCTCACCCATCGGCCTCGACCTCGGCGCACGCACGCCGGAGGAAACCGCCCTCTCCATCGCCGCCGAAATCGTCGCCAACCGCCGCGGCGGCACCGGCATCCCGCTGACCGGCGCGCATACGCCCATCCATCACGACACGGGGCGGACGTTGGGGCGGATCGGGTCGGTGGCTTGAGGGGATGGGGAGTTGAGGGGGCGGGGAGTTGAGGGCAGCCCCGACCCCGCCGTAAAAACAAGGTGAAGCTCCCCGGGCGCCGGGTTAGCGTCCCCCGGTGACCAGTGACGACGACGCGCGCGCGACCACGGCCCTCCGGGACATCCCCGAGGCCGACCTCGACCAGGCCCTGGACCTGGTTTACCTCGCCTTCCACCTCAAGCCCGCCGACAAGACCCGCGAGTACTTCCGCAAGACCCTGCGCGCCTGCACCCGTATCGGTGCCTACGACGACGGACGGCTGAGCGGGGTGGCCGGTGCGCACCGCGTCACCCTCACCGTGCCCGGCGGCCAACTCCCCTGCGCCGCACTGGACTTCGTCTCCGTCGCGCCCACCCACCGGCGCCGCGGAATCCTCACCGGGATGCTGGACGAACTCTGGCGCCGCTGCGCCGCCGAGGAGCGGCCGGTGTCCTGCCTCTGGCCGTCCGAGAGCGCCATCTACGGCCGCTTCGGCTACGGCGCCGCCACCGAGTCGTACCGCATCGAGATCGACTCCTCGCGCCCGCTCGCGCTGCGCATCACCCCCGACAGCCGCCCGCTGCGGCTGCTCGATCCGGCCGACGCGCCCGCCGTGCTCGCCCCGCGCTACGACGCGACCCTGCCGCAGCGCGCCGGCCGATTCTCCCGCGACGCGGCATGGTGGCGCGACCATGTGCTGGACCTCGACGGGTCGCGCGGCGGCGACGACCGGGACGGCTTCGGCGCGGCGCGGGTGGTGGCGCTGGGCGACCCCGGCGAGGTACCCGCCGGCTATGCGATCTACCGCACCCGCGGCCCGGGCGAGAACCGCCCCGGAGTGGTCCTCGTCGACGAACTGGAAGCGGAGTCCGCCCCCGTGGCCGCCGCCCTGTGGTCCTACCTCGCCTCGATCGACCTCACCTCGACGGTACGCATCCCGGCCCGCCCCGCCGACGACCCGCTCCTGCACCTCGCCGCCGACCGCGACCAGGTGCGCGTCACCGGCCAGGAACCCTCCCTGTGGCTCCGGCTCGTGGACGTCCGCGCCGCGCTGACCACCCGCTCCTGGGCGGCCCCCGTCGACCTCGTCCTCGACCTGCGCGACCCCGCCCTCCCGGCCAACGCGGGCCGCTTCCGCCTGACCGCCGGCCCCGACGGCGCCACCTGGCACCCCACCACCGACGCCCCCGACCTCTCCCTGGACGTAAGGGAGTTGGCATCCTGCTACCTCGGCGCCACCCCCCTGCGCCACTTCGTCCACGCCGGCCTCGCCACCGAACACACCCCGCACGCGGCCCGCCACCTGGACGCCGCCCTGGCGACCGAGCGACTTCCGTTCACCGGGGAGAACTACTGAGCTCGTCGTTGTTCCAGGGCGCGCGGGCCGGGGAACCGGCCCGTCGCAACAAATTGCTTGCCAGCCGGACCACCGCTCAGAATCATGACCACGGTGAGCGACATACCTGAGCGGTGGAGCAAGGCCAGCGTCTACCCCGACATGTGGGCGGACCCCGACGAGGACCCCCGCGACAAAGACGGCGTCAGCCCGGACGGTGAGCTGGCGACCTTGCAGGACTTCCTGACGGGCTACCGACTGACTCTGCGGATGAAGTGCGACGGGTTGAACCCGGAGCAACTGGCGCGCCGCTCGGTGCCGCCGTCGACCATGTCCTTGTTGGGGCTGGTCCGCCATCTTGCCGAGGTGGAGCGGGACTGGCGCAACTGGATCGTGCCGGGAGAACCGGCACCGAAGCTGTACGGCGCGGATGACGGCGACTTCGAGGGAGCCGTGGCGGAACAGGAGCTGGTCGACGGCGCCTTCGCCGATCTCGCGCGCGAACAGGCGGCCACCGATGCGGCGTTCGCCGAGCATCCGGATCTGGGCGCGCGGGTGGGGCACGACAACAACCCTGTCCGCGAGCTGTGGGTCCACCGGATCGAGGAGTACGCCCGCCACTGCGGTCACGCCGACCTGCTGCGGGAATGCGTCGACGGCCGGGTCGGGCAGTAGCGCACGCGACCGGCGCCGGTCGCGGTAGTGAGGGGACGGCCGGGGCCGGGGGGCCTCTTGGCGGCGGTGTGACGGCCGCCGGCCTGCTTCAGACGGCGGTCTCACCGGCCAGGACCGGTGAGACCGTTTCGTCGAGGCGGACGCTGAGCTGGCCACCCAAATCCTGAAACCCCAGCGCAACCGCCACCCGCCTCGACGGACACACCCGCGCCCGCCATTGCGGAAGCAGCCCGCCCTCAAGCGCATGCGCCACCGCCGCAGCCGCCACGACCCGCGCCAGCCCCCGCCCTCGCCGCCCCGGCGCCACCAGCACACTCAGATGAGCCACAGACCGCGGCCAGGTCTGATATCCGGCGGCGGCAATCACGTCGTCATGGCCGCATCGTGCCCAAGTCCACGTCTACGTCCAAGTCCGCTTCCACGTCGGTGTCCGTGCCCGTGTCCCCGCCCCCGCCCCCGCCCCGCCGCGACCGAAGCGCCGCCATCACCAGTACGTCGTGCCAGGTGCCGTCCCAGAAGAGGGCCTCGCGCAGGCGGCCCTCCACCTCGAAGCCGCACTTTTCGTAGGCGTGCCGGGCGCGCGGGTTGTAGTCGTAGACCTCCAGCTGTACGCGGTGCAGGCCCACCCGGTCGAAGGCGTAGTCGAGCAGCAGACGGATCGCCTCGCTGCCGATGCCGCGGTCGGTGGCGTCGGGGACGAGGGCGATCCGGAAGCTGCCGTGGGCGTTCGGGGGATCGATCTCGTTCAGGGCGAGTTCGCCGAGGAAGTCACCGGTCTCGCGGTCCTCGATGGCGAGGTCCAGGCGGTCCGCGCGGTCGGCGCTGCCGGTGCACCACCTCTGCAACTCCTCCAGCGTGAAGTCATGGTGGCTGCCGGTCAGCCGGCGCGTCTCGGGGTCCTGGCAGGCGGTGTGGAAGGCGGCCGCATGCCGTATGGACAGCGGGGCGAGACGGACCCGGGGGCCGGTGAGCACCGGCTTCTCGGAGAGTGCGGTGGCATCGATCATGGAGGGATGATGTCCGGGCGGTGGGATCGCGGCAAGGCAATTGTCCGGCCGGGGGCGCCGTCCGGAGCGAGGGGAACGGCCGGGCCCGGGGGAGTGGGCCGGTGGGGAGGGGAGAGGCGTGGAGCTGCGGCAGGTGCGGTACTTCGTCACGGTGGCGCAGGAGCTGCATTTCGGGCGGGCGGCGGAGCAGCTGCACATCGTGCAGTCGGCGGTGAGCCAGCAGGTCCGGCGGCTGGAGCGGGAGTTGCAGGCCGAGCTGTTCGACCGGTCGGCCCGCCAGGTGCGGCTGACGGCCGTCGGCGAGCGGTTCCTGCCGGAGGCGCGGGCGCTGCTCGCCGCCGAGGAGCGGGCTCGTGCCGCCGTCGCCGAGCTGACCGGCGGACGGGGTGCCACCCTGCGCCTGGGGACGAGTACGGGCCTGGGCGCCCACCTGGACCGAGTGCTGGACGCGCTGGCCGGTCTCGCCCCGGAGACCCGGGTGGAGCTGGTGGCCGTACGGGCCCGGGACCGGCTCGACCGGGTGGCGTCCGGTGAGCTGGACGCCGCGTTCCTCCGTGGTGAGCCGGATGACACCGGCCGGGACGGGCTGCGTTTCGTCCCCGTGTGGCAGGACCCGCTGGTGGCGGTCGTCCCGGCCCGGCACCCCCTGGCCGCCGCACCCGGCCCGGTCGCGCTCGCCGACCTCGGGCCCGTCCCGTTGGTGCTGACCGCGCGCCGCAACAACCGGGCCCTGGTCGGCCTGGTCGTCAGCGCCTGCCATGACGCCGGCTTCGTCCCCGTACCGGGCCCCGCCTACGGCTCGTTGGACGACACCCTCACCGCGATCGGCGCCCGCGGCCCGGCGGACGGACTGTGGACCGTCGTCTACGCCTCGCACGCCCGTCGGCTGAGCACTCCCCGGGTCGCCTTCCGCCCGTTCCGCGACCCGGGCATGGAGCTCACCACCTCACTCGCGGTGCGCCGGACCGACCCGCCTGCCGGAGTGGATCCGCTGCTGCGGGCCTGCGCGGCACCGGACGGGAACGAGGCGCTCGATCTCGATCGGTGATCGCTGTGTGCACGATCCGCTTCTTGGTCGCACGAGCCGTTCGCGATGGACTGAGGTCACGCCGGTCAACCACCGGAAACCCGGGGAAAACCCGGGATCCCCAGGCCGGGTAACGCCGTGAACCTCTGCGTTCCTGCCTACCCAACGGCCTTTCTCCACAAGGGAGTTCCACCATGCCTACCGTCACCGTGCAGCAGGGCCCGCGCAGCGTCGAGCTGAAGCGGGAGCTCGTCAAGCAGATCACCGACGCGTTCGTGGACGCGTACCGCATCCCCGCCGAGACCGTGACGGTCTGGATCCAGGAAGTCCCCACCGACAGCTGGGGCGCGGCGGGCACCCTGACCGCCGACAAGTAGCCGTCGGGGGCGGGCGGCCCGGCCTTCACGGGGGAGGGCCGGGGCGCCTGCCCACCATGTGGCTCCCCGCCCACCCCATGGCAGCACCCGGCCGCCCCCCTACGGCAGCACCCCCGCCCGCCGGGCCGCGATCACCGCCTGGAGGCGGGTGTGGGCGCCCAACTTCCGCATGGTGGAGCGGAGGTAGCTCTTCACGGTTTCCGGGCGGAGGCCCAGGCGGTCCGCCACCTCCGCGTTGGTGGCGCCGGACGCGACGCAGGCCAGCACGTCCAGTTCGCGTGGTGCGAGGGCGGGGGCCGAGCCGTCCGTGCCGGGGCGACGGGAGGAGGCTGTCGCGAGGCGCCCGCAGGCTGCCAGGAGCTGCTGTCGCAGCAGGGGGTCGGCGACCTGCTGGGCCAGGCCGCGCAGCTCGCCGTGTGCCTCGCGGACCTCTTCCCAGCGGGCCGGGTCGCCGGCGGTGGATGGGGGTCCCCCCTGCTCATCAAGAGCTTGGGGGAGTGACACCGAGAGGAGCCGTGCGGCCTCGTCCTGGAGCAGTAGTGCCTGCTCCAGTTCCCGGGCCACCTCCATGGCCGCCGAGAGCGGGCGGTCGCCGAGCCGTACCGGGCGGCGCAGCGCCCCGTACAGCACACCGCGCACCCGGCGCCGGACGATCACCGGTACGGCGAGCACCGAGCGCAGCCCCTCGGCGGCCACCGCCGCGTCGTACTCATGGCTGATCACCGATGAGGCGCTGTAGTCGGTGACCGCGAGCGGGCGGGACAGCGCCACGGCCTTCCCGCCCAGCCCGTTGCCCCGCATGATGTCCAGACCGCGCAGCACCGCGGTCTCCGTACCGGCCAGTTCGTTGATGCGACAGCACCCCGCACCGGCCCGCAGACCGCCGAACGCCACCGGCAGCCCGCTGTCCCGCCGCAGCCGCGACAGCGCCGCCCGTACATCCGCCGTCTCGTTCGCCCCCGGCTCGCGCCGCACGCCGAAACCTCCGCTTCCCCCCATTCGGGGGTGGTGAGACCTGGGCCACTGATTACACGATGGCAGCCAGCGGTGCGGCAATGAGGAGGACATATGACGGACACGGAATCCGGTGCGACGGGTCGGGCGCCGGCCGCCACCGAGGAGTTCCGGGCGGCGCGGGATCTGCTGCTGCGGCACCGGGAGGACTATGGCGCGGCCCGCGCGGCGTTCCAGTGGCCCCGCCCGGAGCACTTCAACTGGGCGCTGGACTGGTTCGACACCATCGCCCACGGCAACGACCGCACCGCGCTGCACATCGTCGAGGAGGACGGCGGCGAGACCCGGCTGAGCTTCGACGCCCTGCGCCGCCGCTCCGACCAGGCCGCCAACTGGCTGTCCGCCCACGGGGTACGGGCCGGCGACCGCCTCGTGGTGATGCTGGGGAACCAGGCCGAGCTGTGGGAGACCGCACTGGCCGCGATGAAGCTGCGTGCCGTCGTCATCCCCGCGACCCCGCTGCTGGGCCGCGCCGACCTCGCGGACCGGATCGACCGCGGCCGGGCCCGGCATGTCCTCGTGCGCGCCACGGACACCGGGAAGTTCGCCGACGTGGCGGGCGACTACACCCGGATCGCGGTCGGCGGTGCGCCGGACGGCTGGCTGGCGTACGAGGACGCGTACGACAGCCCCGAGACCTTCGAGCCGGGCGGGCCCACCCGGGCGGACGACGCCCTGATGCTCTACTTCACCTCCGGCACCACCGCCCGCCCCAAGCTCGTCGAGCACACCCACACCTCGTACCCCATCGGGCATCTCGCGACGATGTACTGGATCGGTCTGCGGCCCGGCGATGTGCACCTGAACATCTCCTCGCCCGGATGGGCCAAGCACGCCTGGTCCAATCTCTTCGCGCCCTGGAACGCCGAGGCCACCGTCTTCATCCACAACTACACCCGCTTCGACGCGGCCCGGCTGATGGCGGAGATGGACCGGGCCGGCGTCACCAGCTTCTGCGCCCCGCCGACCGTCTGGCGGATGCTCATCCAGGCCGATCTGTCCGCGCTCCGCCGGCCGCCGAGGGAGATCGTCGCGGCCGGTGAACCGCTCAATCCGGAGATCATCGAGCAGGTGCGGCAGTCCTGGGGCGTCACCATCCGGGACGGCTTCGGACAGACCGAGACCGCCGTCCAGGTGGCCAACACCCCTGGTCAGACCGTCAAGCCGGGCTCCATGGGCCGCCCCACCCCCGGCTTCGACGTCGTCCTCCTCGACCCGGTCAGCGGCGCACCGGGCGACGAGGGGGAGATCGCCCTGGACCTCTCCGCCCGGCCGGTCGGCCTGATGACCGGCTACCACGGGGACCCGGCACGCACCGCGGAGGCGATGGCCGACGGCTACTACCGCACCGGCGATATCGGCAGCCGCGACCGCGACGGCTGGATCACCTACATCGGACGCGCCGACGACGTCTTCAAGGCGTCCGACTACAAGATCTCCCCGTTCGAGCTGGAGAGCGCACTGCTGGAGCACGAGGCGGTCGCCGAGGCCGCCGTGGTGCCGGCCCCCGATCCGCTGCGGCTGGCCGTCCCCAAGGCGTATGTGGTGCTGGCGGCCGGGTGGTCGCCCGGCCCGGAGACCGCGAGGCTGATCTTCGAGCATTCCCGCGAGGTGCTGGCCCCCTACAAGCGCATCCGGCGGCTGGAGTTCGCCGACCTGCCGAAGACCGTCTCCGGCAAGATCCGCCGTATCGAGCTGCGCGAGCGCACCGCGCAGGGCGACGGCGGCGCCGAGTACTGGGAGGAGAACCACCGATGAGCCAGCAGCAGGAGCTGTCGTACGCCTGCGGGACCGCTGACCGGCCGCTGCTCGGCCACACCATCGGCACCGATCTGACCCGCACCATCGCCCGGTTCGGCGACCGCGAGGCGCTGGTCGAGGTGGCGAGCGGCCGCCGCTGGACCTACGCCGAACTGGGCCGCGCGGTCGACGAGGTGGCGCTCGGGCTGCTCGCCCAGGGCGTCGCCAAGGGTGACCGGGTCGGCATCTGGGCGCCCAACTGCGCCGAGTGGGTCCTCGTCCAGTACGCCACCGCCCGGATCGGCGCGATCCTCGTCAATGTCAACCCCGCCTACCGCGTCCATGAGCTGGGCTACGTCCTGCGGCAGGCCGGCATCAGCGTCCTGGTGTCCGCGACCCACCACAAGACCAGCGACTACCGCGGGATGATCGAGCAGGTACGCGCCGAGAGCCCGGCGCTGCGCGAGGTGGTCTACCTCGGCGACGACACCTGGGGCGAACTGCTGGCCGCCGGTGCCACCGTCCCGCCGCAACGGCTCACCGCCTGCGAAGCGGAGCTGACCGCCGACGACCCGGTCAACATCCAGTACACCTCGGGCACCACCGGCTTCCCCAAGGGCGCCACCCTCTCCCACCACAACATCCTCAACAACGGCTACTGGGTCGGCGAGACCCTCGCCTACACCGCACACGACCGGGTGTGTCTGCCGGTGCCCTTCTACCACTGCTTCGGCATGGTCATGGGCAACCTCGGCGCCACCTCGCACGGCGCCTGCATCGTCATCCCGGCCCCCGCCTTCGACGCCGCCGCCACCCTCCAGGCCGTCCAGGACGAACGCTGCACCTCTCTCTACGGCGTCCCCACCATGTTCATCGCCGAGCTGAACCACCCCGACTTCGCCTCCTACGACCTCAGCTCGCTCCGTACAGGCATCATGGCGGGCTCCCCGTGCCCCGAGGAGGTGATGAAGTGGGTGGTCGCCGAGATGCATATGACCGAGGTGTCCATCTGCTACGGCATGACCGAGACCTCACCGGTCTCCACCCAGACCCGCCGCGACGACGACCTCGCCCACCGCACCGCGACCGTCGGCCGGGTGCTGCCGCACATCGAGGTGAAGGTCGCCGATCCGGCGAGCGGGGTGACCGTGCCCCGCGGCACCCCCGGCGAACTGCGCACCCGCGGCTACAGCGTGATGCTCGGCTACTGGGCGGAACCCGAGCGCACCGCCGAGGCCATCGACCCGGCCCGCTGGATGCACACCGGCGATCTCGCGGTGATGAACGACGACGGCTACGTCCGGATCGTCGGCCGCATCAAGGACATGATCATCAGGGGCGGTGAGAACGTCTACCCGCGCGAGATCGAGGAGTTCCTCTACTCCCACCCCAAGATCGCCGACGTCCAGGTCGTCGGCGTCCCCGACGAGAAGTACGGCGAGGAGATCGCCGCCTGCGTCCTCCTCCGCGACCCCGAAGACCCGCTCACCCCCGACGAGTTGGCCGCCTACTGCCGCTCCCGCCTCGCCCACTACAAGGTGCCGCGCCACCTGGAGATCCTCGATGCCTTCCCGATGACCGTCAGTGGCAAGGTCCGGAAGATCGAGCTGCGGGAGCGGCTGGCGGAGGAGCTGGCGAAGGGGGTGGGGCGGGTGCCGCGGTGAGCCCGCGCCGGGGTGCCGGGCGCGGGCTCACCGTGGGGGCCGCTGCGGCTCCCGGACCGGCGGCCGCGCACGCCGTTCAGGCCCGCGGCTCTCCCGGCCAGTCCAGCAGCAGGCGCTGAGCCTTGGGCAGCGAGGCGACCACCAGGTCGTACGAGTCCTCGATCATGTCCAGCACCAACCGGTCGGGAAGGTCCCCGTCCAGGGAAACGGTGTTCCAGTGCCGCTTGTTGAGGTGATAGCCCGGCACCACTTCGGGGTGCGCCGCCCGCAGCCGCTCCGCCAGCTCGGGTTCGCACTTGAGGCTCACCGTGAGTGGCATACCTGTCAGCGTCGTCAGCGCGAAGATCTTGCCGCCGACCTTGAAGGTGGACACGTCAGGGTGCCGTGGGAAGGGGAATTCCTCGGTCGCACCGTTGAAATCCAGGCAGACGGCCCGCAGGGCATTCGCGTCGATCATCCGCACATTCTCCCGGGCCGGGGGCCGGCTCCCTCGTCGGCCGCACCGCTGCGTTCCGTCCCGGCCGCATCCTGGGTGCAGCCGGGACGGTGAAAGCACCCGTCAGCGCAGATACGTCTGCTGCCACTCGATCGACGACATGTTCAGGGCGGCCTCCGCGAGAGCCTGCGCCGACGCGGTCTTGAGACTCGCCAAGCTGGTGTCGATCCAATTCTGAACGATGCTGCATCCCTGCTCGCGGTATTCGACGGCCTGTACGAGGCATTCGAGCTTGTCGGCATCGTGGGCAACCACGACCTCAAGCGAGTCGCCGTTCTCATACTCTTCGACGACGCGCTGGACTCCGGAGGCGACAGCGGGGTGCGCAGCAGAAACCTGGTCGGCGGTGACCTTCTCGTTCGAAGCCGCTTCCAGGTAGCGCCGACCGATGTGCGGGATGTCGCCAACGCGGGTTTCCTGGGTGTCGTGGAACAGACACATCAGGGCGACCTTCGCCGGGTCGGCCCCTTCCATCATGGCCAGCACCGCGCCGATGATGCCCACCCGGAACGAATGCTCGGCGATGCTCTCGGGGTCCTTGACTCCGGCGATCCACCAGCCGGACCGCTTGGCCCGCTTGAGCATCCCCAACTCCAGGAGGTACCCCGTCGTGCCCCGTGCGCAGCTCTTCTCGTCGGCCATGGTGCCCTCCGGTATCAAGGTTTCTGATCGCGTAGAACGTAATGCACGGCGCTCAGTTCGCGCCGGGATCGCAGGGAGATCGAGCCCGTTTCGAGTATCCGCGCGACGCGTCCGGCGAGGGTGCGGGCGAGCGCGGGCGATGCCTGCGGCAACCACCTGTGAGCCGTCAGCAAGGCCCAAAGGGAGTGGGCGTACAGGTCGACATAGCCTGGTGATTCGTGAAATCCCTGGGCCAGCCCCCGAAGAAGGGTCACCGGGTCCCAGCCGGTCAGAGCGCGATCGTCCATGAACGCGTCGCTGGGCTGCGGCTCCCTGAGAGCACCCAGCCAGTAAGCCCAGTAGTTGAGGTTCGCGGCCTCCGCCGCGTCGTCGTCGGCAATCGACCGGTCGATGAAGTCCAGCAGGGGCACGGGGTCGCCACGGCGGGCGAGTGCGGTAGCGGTGGAGCGGGCTCCTGCCCAGCGCGGTGAGCCTCCCTGGACGGCGACGAGGCCCCGCCGGGCATGAAGGGCGTGCGCGGTCCAGGAGTTGGCCTCTGAACTGCAGTCGTAGCTGGTGAGGTAGAGCGCCTGCCGGTGGAGCAAAGCACGGCCGTCGCCTGTCTTCTCGGCCCTTTCGACCGCACTCCTCAAGTGCGAGAAGAATGCGTTCCGTTCCTGCGTGCCCATGAGGGGAGCCCCGGCTACTGGGCCGCGCCTGGAGGGAGAAGGCCGACGCAGTGCTGGTGGCGGGGTCCCGTTCACGGCCCAGGCGATCATGTGGGCTGTATCGCGGGTGTGTACCCATCCGGCGAGCGGATGGAGCTCGGGCTGTTCCGGCGGATCGAGCGCCGCGCCGATGATCCGGTCGGCATCCATGGCGGCATCCAGCAGGCCAAGAGCCGTCTGGTCAGCGCCGAGGGCCAATAACCGGCGCCGCAGATCAAGGAGTGCCCCGGCTTTCATATTGGCCAGGGGACGACGCCCGGACTCCCTCCCCTGAACGGTTCCGAGATCAACACCGAGGGCCTCAGCCATTCCCGCTTGTGTGAGCGGGATCGATTCCCTGGTCAAGCGCAGCACAAATCCCGCGATCATGCCTGTGGTCCCGTGATTTTTCGCGGATGGTCTGGCTGCCATGAAGCCCCCGAGTGCGATCCACTGCCTGACACGTACCCGCGGTCAGTCCTATCGCACCGGCCGCGACCCTACGTTCGGGATGTGCAACTTCAAGGCCGTTCCCTGCCCAGTAGTTGCCGTCTGTTCGGCCGGGCCGCAGTCCACACAGGCGCCCCGGGCTCCGTACGAACCTTCACCCGACAGGGTGAGCGGGGCTCTCCACTTGGCCCTTGACTAGGAGGAACACCGTGATCTCACACGTCACGATCGATCGTCGGGACCTTACCTACGACCCGCGCGCTCAGCAGGCCGCGCTGCCCGTGACCATTCATCACCGCGAAGGTGACACAGAGCCGTCCCTCCTGGTCATGGACCCGGGACAGGTGGAGCTGTACGCCATCCAGCTGGAACAGGCCATTGCGAAGCGGAAAGCCGCGCAGGAAGGGGCGGCGTGATGAATGACTCCGTCTGCCCCCGGCCTGCCGAGCATCGCGTGCCGGATGTCGGCGACGAGGTGGAGTACGCGCCCGGCCGCATTGCTGTTGTCACCGATATCCGGAGAGGCGTTCTCTATCTCAGGAGTTTCGGGTGCCGGGAGTGGCCGGTGCCGAATCTCCACGAGTTGCGGGTGACCCGGACGCGGGATCAGCGAATCGCGGACAACGACCGGCGATGAAGTGGGTGAGTCCTGGGGTGAGTTCGGCCCCGGGGGTGCCCGGAAGCCGATCCGGGCGTAGTGCGGCGTGTTCCACGGCACCTCGCTGAGTGGTCAGGGTCGGCGTGATCCCGCACCCCCTTCGGTGTTTCGATTCTCAAATCACCCAAGGGGGCGTAGTGTTTCTGAAATCGAAGCACCGACGGGTCGGTTCGGGGACGTAACCGCTGAGCAAGACGTCCTCAACTCCTTTATCGAGTAACGGAGTTCCAGACTCCACCACCGCCCTGCCTGACCGTGCGGTGTGCGAGCCCGATGGCTCGCGCGCACCGCACACACAGAAACGAGGAGCAATGGATTTCCCTGCGTTAGCGGTACGCGACGCCGTCGCCCGCGCGCTTGCCGAGGACGGCTGCCGTGACGATGTCACCACCCGCTGGAGTGTGCCCGCGGGGCTGAGTGCGCAGGCCGAGATCATCGCGAAGCAGCCGGGGGTGATCAGCGGACTGCCCACCGTTTCCGAGGTGTTCCGCCAGCTCGACCCCGAGGTGACAGTGGACGAACTGGTACCGGAAGGGACGCTCGTCCCACCGGGCCGGACCGTGGTCCGCCTCACCGGCGAGGCGCGCAGCCTGATCACCGGGGAGCGCACCGCGCTGAATTTCCTCCAGCGCATGTGCGGCATCGCCACGCTGACGAAGCAGTACGCGGACCTGGTCGCCGACCTGGACGTCAAAGTCCTCGACACCCGCAAGACGGCCCCCGGGCTGCGGGCCCTGGACAAGTACGCCGTGACGTCCGGGGGCGGCACCAGCCACCGGCTCGACCTCTCGGCCATGGTGCTGCTCAAGGAGAACCACCTCGCGGCCTCCGGCGGCGTCACCACGGCGATCGACGCGGTCCGCGCCGGTATGGCGGCCGAGGGCCGGGAGACGCTGATCGACGTCGAGGTGGAGACCGTGGCGGAAGCGGTCGAAGCGCTGCGTGCGCGGGTGCCCTGGATCATGCTCGACGACATGACGATCGCCGAGATCAGGCAGGTCGTCCGGGCCCGGGAGGAGATCGCCCCGGGCGCCGGAGTCGTCCTCGAAGCCTCCGGCGGAGTCACCCCGGAACGACTGCGGCCGATCGCCGAGGCCGGCGTGGACATGGTCTCCATCGGCGCGCTGACCCACAGCGCACCGGCGCTGGACCTCAGCATGCTGCTGACCGGGACACCCGGCGCATGACGGACACGTCCCCGACGGCCCCCGGCCCCGTACCGGCAGCGGGCCTGACCGTCGACGGCACCGGCCTGCTCTGTGTGGCCCTCCTCCTACGACTGCGGGCCGCGATCGCCGAAGCCGAGCCCGGCACGGTCGTGCATGTCATCGCGACCGATCCGGCAGCTCCGCTCGATCTGCCGGCCTGGTGCCATATGACCGGCCATCACTATCTCGGACCTGTCCACGACGACCGGGACGGCACTGTCTACGCCCTCCAGCTCACCGCCGACGCCCGCCCCACCCGCCCCGACGCACCTTGGCGCACAGACCGGCCGAGCGCGGACACGGAGTCCTGACCAGCCGTATCAGCCCTCCACGCCCTCCCAGTCGGCCTCCCGGCGCATCGCCACCCGCGGCCAGCGGTCCAGCCCCAGTGCTGCCTCATGGGCGCGGATCGCCCGTAGGCCGGGGGTGAGTTCGGCCTCGGGGAGTGTCCGGAAGCCGATCCGGGCGTAATACGGGGTGTTCCACGGCACTTCGGTGAAGGTGGTCAGGGTCAGCGCGACGTGGCCGCCGTCCCGCTCCGCCCGGTCGATGAGGGCCCGGCCGATGCCGCGGTGGGCCTGGTCCGGGTGGACCGAGACCTGCTCGATATGGGTGCAGCCGTCGACCGGCTCCCAGAGCAGGTAGGCGACCGGGCCGCGGAGCCCGCCGCCCGGCCCTGCCTCCTCGTACGCGGCGAGCGCCCGCCCCGCCCGCTGGAACTCCGTCAGCAGCTCCAGCGGCGGCGGTTCGTCGTCGGCGACCGTCGCCATGCCGAGTCCGCGGAAGGGTTCCCCGGCCGCTCGCTCGATGGCGCGCAGTGCGGGCAGTTCGTCGAGTGCGGGCACCTGGATGATCACGCGACCAGTGTCGCCGGTTCCGAGGTGGTGGGCGAGCGGGTTTTGTTGTCGCTGGTGGGGGCTACGGCGGCCCAGCGGGTGTCGGCGACCATCGCCCCGGCCATCCCCTCACCGCCCCGCCGCCCCATACCTGATCAGCTCGTCGGCAGGGTCGTTGACCGGTTGGGGGGTGCCGGTGAGGTCCATGACGAAGAGGGGGATGTGGAGGTCGTCGGCGCGGGTGCGGGCGTCCCGGGCGTAGCCGGCGAGGGAGAAGAAGACGGCTATGGCGGAGTCGTTGAGGCCGTTGAGCCAGACGCATTCGATCTCGCGGAGCTTGGTGGCGCGGGTGGTCGGGTCGACCTGGGCGACCACGCCGGTGCCGCGCAGGTCGACGCCGGAGGCGGTGCGTTCCTGGGTGCGGGCGACATCGGCGTAGCCCAGCCACTTCAGATACTGCTCGGCGGCCGTGACGCAGTCGCGGGCCGTCCGGATCGTGACCGGGCGGAACGCGGGCCGCAGGACGGTGCGCGGAGGGTCGGCGGCCGGTGGTGGGGCGGGCTTCGGCGCGGGCGGGCCGGCGGACGGGAAGTTCGGGGGCGGCAGGGTGGGGGCCGGGGTGACGGGGACCCGGACGACCGTGCCGCAGGCGCAGCCGGACTCCGGCGCCGGCCACTCGTCCTGCCGGCCGCAGACCTCGCAGCGCACCTCCACCCAGGAGGCCTGCCAGGTGCGGTGGAGTATCTCGACGGGAATCCCGCCGCGCAGTACGGGCATGGTGAGCGGGGCCCCGCAGGCGCACGGGAAGGTGGGCGGGGTGAAGGCGTTCTCGCGGCGGCAGGTGGGGCACCGCACCGGCACGCTGTCGGCCATGGTCGACTCCTGGCAGGTCGGGCGGCAGACAGGTCGGATCTGCTGCTGCCCCCATGGTCCCTCCAAAGTCGGGTGCCGGGGGCCGAATTGCGGCGGTGGGTGCCGAGTGGGGGAGAACGCCGGGGAGTCAGGGCGCGCGGAGGGAGCGCGGCGCGGTGCGAAAGGTCGGCCGTGGTGCGACAGGGCCCGGCTTCCGTGACCGTACGGAGCCGGGCCCTGTAGTGGTTTCCGTCCGGCAGCGCGGGCAATCGGGCGCGACGGGACATCGCACCGCCGGACGGAGTCTGGGGGTGGAGGAGGCGGGCTCCGCGGCGGGGGAGCGGGCTCGCCCTTCCTGTCGGGCGAGCGCTGCCACCGCACTGCGTGCTCCCGTATGCCGCGGAGCTCGCTCTCCTTCTCCGTACCGGCGACCACCCCTCAACAGGCCGCTGGTACGGATGCACGAGGAACTGACCTCCCGTCAGTCCTCGCGCAGCTCGTTGACCCTGGCCTCGACGCGCTTGCCGTAGTCCGGGTCGGCGGCGTGGAAGTGGGCGAGGTTCTTCTCGATCACATCGTCGCGGCCGACCTGGGAGAGGCCGCCGGCGATGTTGTCCACCAGGCGCTTCTTCTCGTCCTGCGACATCAGCCGGTAGAGCTCACCGGCCTGGAAGAAGTCGTCGTCCTTGGTGTGCGCGGGCGCCTCGTGGGTGCCGACGTGCCCGGCGACGGCGAGCGGGGCGGAGAGCGGCCGGCCGGTCTGCACCGGGCCGCTGTAGGAGTTGGGCTCGTAGTTCTTGGCGTACCGGTCGTAGCCGTTGGTCGCCATGAGGCCGTCCCGGCCGTAGTTGGCGGCCTCGGTCGCCTTGGGGGCGTTCACCGGCAGCTGGGTGTGGTTGACGCCCAGGCGGTAGCGGTGGGCGTCGGCGTAGGCGAACAGCCGGCCCTGGAGCATCTTGTCCGGGGACGGGCCGATGCCCGGCACGAAGTTGTTCGGGGAGAACGCGGACTGCTCGACCTCGGCGAAGACATTGTCGGGGTTGCGGTCCAGGACCAGGCGGCCCACGCGCTGAAGCGGGTAGTCGCTGTGCGGCCACACCTTCGTCAGGTCGAACGGGTTGAAGCGGTAGTCCGCCGCCTCGGCCGCCGGCATGATCTGCACATACAGCGTCCAGGAGGGGTACATGCCCCGCTCGATGGACTGGAGCAGGTCGGTCTGGTGGCTGTTCGGGTCCGAGCCGGACAGCTCGGCGCCCTGTCCGGCGTCCAGGCAGCGGATGCCCTGGTTGGTCTTGAAGTGGTACTTGACGAAGAAGGCCTCGCCCTCGGCGTTCGTCCACTGGTAGGTGTGCGAGCCGTAGCCGTTCATGTGGCGGTAGGAGGCCGGGATGCCGCGGTCGCCCATGAGCCAGGTGATCTGGTGGGTCGCCTCGGGGGCGTGTGCCCAGAAGTCCCAGACGTTGTCCGGCTCCTGCTTGCCCGTGAAGGGGTCGCGCTTCTGCGAGTGGATGAAGTCGGGGAACTTGATCGGGTCCTTGATGAAGAACACCGGGGTGTTGTTGCCGACGAGGTCGTAGTTGCCCTCTTCGGTGTAGAACTTCAGGGCGAAGCCGCGCGGGTCACGGGCCGCGTCCGGGCCGCCGAGGCTGTCGGCGACGGTCGAGAAGCGGATGAACGTCTCGGTCCGCTTGCCGACGGTGTCGAGGAAGCCGGCGTGGGTGAAGCCGGTGACGTCGTCGGTCACCTCGAAGTAGCCGTACGCCCCGGAGCCACGGGCGTGCACCACACGCTCCGGGATGCGCTCGCGGTTGAAGCGGGCGAGCTTCTCCAACAGATGCTGGTCCTGGAGGACGATCGGGCCGCCGACGCCGGCGGTGGCGGAGTTCTGGTTGTCGGCGACGGGGGCGCCAGCCTCCGTAGTGAGAAAGCGCGACGTCAGCGTGGGCTTCGACATGGTGACCTTCCGTACGAGAGCGCGGAGTTTGGCTTCCGCATGTCGGAGCGTAAGAAGCGCTCCGACCAAACGTCAACAGTTTGTTGAAACAACCTGGAAGTGCCCAGGGGTGTTCCGGACGGCGGCCACGCCTGGGCGCGACAGGACAAGTGTCGGCGCGGCCGCCGCCCGGAAGCGGAGGGGAAGCGTCAGGGGGACCCGGGCCTCCAGGGGGGCCGGGTCGCCGCATGGGGACGGCTTCCTCATGGGTCGGCGGGCAGGGCCTCGAGGCGGGAGCCCGCTGCGCCGCCGTGGACTCAGTTGCCGGTGGTGTGTCCGGAGAGGCGTTCGACGCCGCGCAGGAGGGCGGAGTGGTCGAGGCCGCCGTCGCCCTGGGCGCGGAGGGAGGCGACGAGTTGGGCGACGACGCTGCCGACGGGGAGGGCGGCGCCGACGGTGCGGGCGGCGTCGGTGACGATGCCCATGTCCTTGTGGTGGAGGTCGATGCGGAAGCCGGGGCGGAAGTCGCGGGTGGTGAAGTTGTCCTTCTTGCGGGCCAGGACGGTGGAGCCGGCCAGTCCGCCGCCCAGCACGTCGAGGGCGGCGCTCAGGTCGACGCCGGACTTCTCCAGGAAGACGACGGCTTCGGCGCAGGCCTGGATGTTGACGGCGACGATGAGCTGGTTGGCGGCCTTGACGGTCTGCCCGGAGCCGTGCGGGCCGCAGCGCACGATGGTCTTGCCGAGGGCTTCCAGGAGGGGCGGGCGGCGTCGAAGTCGCTCTGGTCGCCGCCGACCATGATGGACAGGACCGCTTCGATGGCGCCGGCTTCGCCGCCGGAGACGGGGGCGTCCAGGACCCGGATGCCCTGGTCGGCGGCGGCGTGGGCGAGGTCGATGGAGGTCTGCGGGGTGATCGAGGACATGTCGATCAGCAGGGCCCCGCGCCGGGCGTGGGCCAGGATGCCTTCGGGCCCGTAGGCGATGGCCTCGACCTGGGGGGAGGCGGGGACCATGGTGATGATGACGTCGGCGTCGGCGACCGCCTCGGCGATCGAGCCGGCCACGCTGCCGCCGTTCTTGGCCAGCCGCTCCAGCTTGTCGGCCTCCAGGGTGTAGCCGGTCACCGGGTAACCGGCCTTGATCAGGTTCTCGGCCATGGGCGAGCCCATGATGCCCAGACCGATCCACGCGACCTTGGGGAGATTGCTCATGAGTGTCTCTTTCGAAGCGCTTACGAGGTGTCAGGAGTGCGCCGCGCGCCGGTCGGCCGGGAGCCAGTCGAAGGCCTCGGCGCTCGGGCGGTCGCCGGGCTTGTACTCCAGGCCGACCCAGCCGTCGTAACCGGCCTTGAGGAGGCGGTCGAGCAGGCCGGCGAGGTCGAGGTCACCGGTGCCGGGCGCGCCGCGGCCGGGGTTGTCGGCGATCTGCGCATGCGCGGTCTTGGCGGTGTGGCGGTCGATGACCCCGTCCAGGTCCTCACCGTTCATCGACAGGTGGTAGAGGTCCATCAGGAAGCGGGCGTTGTCCAGGCCCGTAGCCGCGTTCACCGCGTCCACGACCTCGATCGCCTTCGGCGCCGAGACGATCGGGCAGTCCGGCGACTCGGGCGCGTTGAGCGCCTCGATCAGCAGTGTCCCGTTCACCTCCGCCACGGCCCGCGCGGCGTACGTGAGGTTCTCCAGCGCCAGCCGGTCCTGCTCGGCCGCGTCCACACCCTCGACGCGGTTGCCGTACAGGGCGTTGAAGGCGGTGCAGCCCAGCGAGCGGGCGAACTCCACCGCCACCGGCACATTGGCCCGGAACTTCGCCGACTCCTCGCCGGGAACGGACAGCGCGCCGCGGTCCGGGCCGGGCAGCTGTCCGGCGTAGAAGTTCATCCCCACCAGCCGGGTCCCCGCGTCGTTGAGCGCGTCGCGCAGTGCGTCCAGCTCCGCCTGCTCCGGTACCGGGGCGTCCACCCACGGCCACCACAGCTCCACGGCGGTGAAGCCCGCCGCCCGCGCGGCCGCCGGCCGCTCCAGCAGCGGAAGCTCGGTGAACAGGATCGACAGATTGACGTTGAAGCGCGTGTCCGGGAAACCCATAACGGCGGCGCCCTTCCGGATAGTGGAACTGTTTTTCTGCTTAATGGAACACTGCCTGGCGGGCTCGGAGGCTGTCAAGGGGGCCCCGCGGCAATTTCTGGTGGCCGGGCCGAACCGCGCGTAGGTTGAGCGGCGTGCGATTGAGAGTGGAGTTCACAACGGAGCCGTTCGACCTGGACGAGGCGCCGGCGCATGCGGTGGTGGCGCGGGATGTCGTCACGGGTGCCGAGCTGGACGCCGTGGACGTCGGGCCGTTCGGCAATACGGCCGAGGGGGACGCCGAGCAGGTGCTCGGTGCGGTGGCCGCGCTGCTGCGCGAATCCCTGCAAGCGGGTGCCACCCGGGTTTCCCTGCAGGTCAATGTCATCGGCGAGGCCGGCCCGGGCGAGGGGGACGCGACATGACGGATTCCGCCGACCACCCCTTCGTCCAGGCGGTCAAGCCGCTGGTCGACGCGATGGGTGGCCAGATGGTCGCGCCGGACCTGGCCGAGGGCGACGACGTCATCCTGACCTGGGAGGGGCAGGACCGGGTGGCCGTACGGCTCCCGCATCTGTCGGACTCGCTCGACCACATCCTCGCCGAGCTCCAGCGCCGGCACGGGGTGCCGCTGGCGGAGCTGGACCGTAAGACCAAGCAGTCCGTCGTGCGGATTCTGGAGTCCCGCGGCGCCTTCTCGGTCCGGCACGGCGTGGAGACGGTCGCCAGTGCGCTCGGGGTGAGTCGCTTCACCGTTTACAACTACCTGAACAGGGAGAATGCCGCGAAGGACGCCGACTGAGGGCGGTCGGTCACGGCCCCGCCCGGCCGCCGCAGCCGCCGTCCCGCAGCACCGGACGGCGGCTTTTGTGTCGCCGACTTTTCAACAAAGTGTTGACGTGTTGTTGCCGGGGGTCTTAGCTGTTTCCAGCCAAGCAGAGCTGTCCAGCACCACCAGGCCACGGAGGCTTCCCGTGTCTTCGAGTTCACCACGCTCGACGGGGGACACCCCCGTGCCCCCGGCGGGGCTCACCCGGTTCAACACCGCGGACGACGCCACGGCGCGCACCGCACTGCACGAGGTGTGCGCGAGCCGGGCATGGGGCGAGCGGATACTCGCCCGGCGCCCCTACGCCACCACCGACGCCCTGTTCGCCGCGAACGACGCCGCCATGGCCGGTCTGACCGCGGCGGATCTGGCCGAGGCGATGGCCGGGCACCCGCCCATAGGCCGGCCCGAGCCGGGCGACCCGACCTCACACCGTGAGCAGAGCGGTATGGCGGGCGCCTCCGACGCGCTCAAGGCGGAGCTGCTCGAACTCAACCTGGCCTACCAGGAGAAGTTCGGGCATGTCTTCCTGATCTGCGCCTCCGGCCGCACCGGAGAGCAGATGCGGGACGCGGTCCGGCACCGGATCGGCAACACGCCGGACCAGGAACGAGAGATCGTTCGTGCCGAACTCGGCAAGATCAACCGCATTCGTCTGACCCGTATCGCGGACGCAGAAGGAGACGCAGCATGAGCAGCGAGACGGCCGCACCGACGTCGGTGTCCACCCACATCCTGGACACCAGCGTGGGCCGCCCCGCGGAGGGCGTCGCCCTCACGCTCTCGGTGCGCTCCGGCAGCGACGGCGCCTGGACCGCCCACGGCGCGTCCACCACCGACGCGGACGGACGCTGCAAGGACCTGCCGGACCTGCCGGCCGGCACCACCCATGTACGCCTCGACTTCGCCGTCGAGGAGTACTTCGTTTCTGACAGGCACAGCGCCGCAAAAGAGCACAGCACACACCAGCAAGCCGAGGAACAGCAGGACGCCCCCCGCGTAAGGGACAGCGGAGCGTTCTTCCCGGAGGTGGCAATCACCTTTGCCGTCCAGCCGGGCGAGCACTATCACGTACCGCTGCTGCTCAACCCGTTCGGCTACTCCGTATACCGAGGGAGCTAGCACCGACATGACTGCCCATTCCCGCCCGGCCCGCGCTGCCGATTCCCGCCCGGCCCGCGCTGCCGATTCCCGCCCGGCCCGCCCTGTGATGCTCGGCCAGAACCAGTACGGCAAAGCGGAGAACCGCGTCGTCAAGATCACCCGCGACGGCGACACACACCACATCAAGGACCTGAACGTCTCCGTGTCGCTCTCCGGCGACCTGGAAGAGGTCCACCTCTCCGGCTCCAACGCCCACTGCCTGCCGACGGACACGACCAAGAACACCGTGTACGCCTTCGCCAAGGAGCACGGGATCGAGTCGGCCGAGCAGTTCGGCATCCACCTGGCCCGGCACTTCGTCACCAGCCAGGAGCCGATCCACCGGGCCCGCATCCGGATCGAGGAGTACGCCTGGGAGCGGATCGCCGGCTCCGACGCCAACTCCCGTTTCATCGGCGCCGACGAGGTCCGGCACTCCTTCGTCCGCAAGGGCCAGGAGACCCGGCTGACCGAGATCACCTACGACGGTGAGCAGTGGCAGGTCATCTCCGGGCTCAAGGACCTGGTGGTGATGAACTCCACCAACTCGGAGTTCTGGGGCTACATCAAGGACAAGTACACGACCCTCAAGGAGGCCTACGACCGCATCCTCGCCACCGAGGTGTCCGGCCGCTGGCGGTTCAACTGGACCGACGACGCGCAGCGGATGCCGAACTGGGAGCGTTCGTACGAGCAGGTCAGGAAGCACATGCTGGAGGCCTTCGCGGAGACCTACAGCCTCTCGCTCCAGCAGACCCTGTACCAAATGGGGTCGCGCGTCATCAATCACCGTTCCGAGATCGACGAGATCCGCTTCTCGCTCCCGAACAAGCATCACTTCCTGGTGGATCTGGAGCCGTTCGGGCTCAAGAACGATACCGCCGAAGGAGCTGTCTACTACGCGGCGGACCGCCCGTACGGCCTGATCGAAGCCACTGTTCTGCGCGACGGTGTCGAGCCCAAGATCCCGGTGGATCTGACGAACCTCTGAGCGGCTCCGACGCAACGCCGTGCCGTGCGTTCCCCTCCCCACCCCGCAGCGGGGAGGGGAACGCACATCCTGAGGGGAACGACCCATGGCACAGCACTCGTACGACCCGCACCACCCCCCGTCCCCGGCCCATCCGGTGGACGAGAAGCCGGCGGCCAGACGGCTCGTACCGGCCGCGCTCCAGCACATCGCGGCCATGTACGCCGGTGTCGTCACCCCTCCGCTCATCATCGGCCAGGCCGTCGGCCTGGACACCGCGGGCCGGACCCGGACCCGCGTCCGCCCGCCGGAATGTCGTCGCGCCGGCGCGCTCAACCTGTTCTTCCACCATCTCGGCACCCGGAGCAGCCCACGGGCAGCGGTCCTGTCAGCCGCCTCGTCCGGCTCCGGCACTCAAATCCCCTAGGGCCATGCCGTGCCCACCGCCAGTACCGAAAGAAGGAACCGCACCATGGCTGCACCGGCATCCCCTGACAGCGCGGCGACGCAGCGCCTCGTCATCGAGAACTGCGCCATCGCGACCGTCGACGCCCACGACACCGAGTACGCCACCGGCCATGTGGTCGTCGCGGACCAGGTCATCGAGTCGCTGGGCGCGGGCAAGGCCCCCGAGGGGCTGGCGAACGTGGTCCGCCGGATCGACGGCACCGGACATCTGGTCACCCCCGGCCTGATCAACACCCATCACCACTTCTACCAGTGGCTCACCCGGGGCCTGGCCACCGACCACAACCTGTTCAACTGGCTGGTCGCGCTCTACCCGACCTGGGCCCGGATCGACGCCCCGATGCTCGCCGCGGCCACCCAGGGCTCGCTCGGCATGATGGTCAGGGGCGGTGTCACCACCGCCGCCGACCACCACTACGTCTTCCCGCAGGGTTCCGGCGACCTCGTCGGCGCGGAGCTGGCGGCCGCCGCGGAGATCGGCGCCCGGATCACCCTGGCCCGCGGCTCCATGGACCGCAGCGTCAAGGACGGCGGGCTGCCCCCGGACTTCGCCGTGGAGACCACCGAGGGCGCCCTGCTGGCGACCGAGGCGGCCATCGACACCCACCACGACGCCTCCTTCGGCTCGATGGTGCAGATCGCCGCCGCGCCCTGTTCGCCGTTCTCCGTCTCCACCGAACTCATGCGGCAGGGCGCCGAGTTGGCCCGTCGTAAGGGCGTACGGATGCACACCCACGGCTCGGAGACCGTGGAGGAGGAGAAGTTCTGCCACGAGCTGTTCGGCATGGGCCCGACCGACTACTTCGAGTCGACCGGCTGGCTCGGTGACGACGTGTGGATGGCGCACTGCGTCCACATGAACGACTCCGACATCGCCGCCTTCGCCCGCACCGGCACCGGCGTCGCGCACTGCCCGTCCTCCAACGCCCGCCTCGCGGCCGGTATCGCCCGCGTCCCGGACCTGCTCGCGGCCGGCGTCCCGGTCGGCCTCGGCGTCGACGGCACCGCCTCCAACGAATCCGGCGAACTCCACACCGAGCTGCGCAACGCCCTGCTCATCAACCGCCTCGGCGCCCACAAGGAGGCCGCCCTCAGCGCCCGCAAGGCGCTGCGGCTCGGCACCTACGGCGGTGCGCAGGTCCTCGGCCGGACCGCCGAGATCGGCTCACTGGAAGCCGGCAAGCTCGCCGACCTCGTGCTGTGGAAGCTGGACGGCCTCGGCCACTCCTCCATCGCCGACCCGGTCACCGCGCTGGTCTTCGGCGCCGCCGCACCGGTCACCCTCTCCCTCGTCGGCGGCCGGCCGGTCGTCGAGGACAACCACCTCAGCACCGTCGACGAGGACACCATCGCCCGCACCGCGCGGGCGGAGGCCCAGCGCCTGGCCCGGATCGCCGCCGAGGGCTGACCCCCACGGCGCGGTCACGCGACCGGCGCACACCCCTGACTCGGCCGGGAGGGACGGCTCCCGGCCGGGCTTGTGGATCCGAGCGGGATCCACAAGCGCCGGACCCCGGGGGTACGGGAACTCCCGTACCCCCGGGGCCGGTTGGAACGGCCACCACCGTCCACGCGTCACAAGCGCGCCCGGCCCACCACGCTCACCAGGCGACTTCCCGCAGTACGCACCACATCGCACGCCCTCCGTGACAGCCTCGCCTCGCCGGCCCCCGGCGACGCAGAAAACGAAGGAGGCCCGCAGTGGCCGCAATGACCGGGCAGCAGTCGGAGGGGGACCGGAAACATCCGGTCGATGAGACCCTCCCGCCCTTCAAGATGTTCACCAGCGGCCTCCAGCATGTGGCCGCGATGTACGCGGGTGTGGTGGCCCCACCGATGATCGTGGGTCCGGCCTGCGGGCTGAGCGCCACCGAGACCGCCTTCCTGATGGGCGCCAGCCTCTTCACCGCGGGGATCGCCACCCTCCTCCAGACCCTGGGCTTCTGGAAGGTCGGCGCCAAGCTCCCGTTCGTCAACGGTGTCTCGTTCGCCGGTGTCACACCGATGGTCGCCATCGGCAAGGCGCAGAGCCCCGGCGACGCCCTCCCGATCATCTTCGGCGCGGTGATCGTCGCCGGTGTACTGGGATTCCTCGTCGCGCCCTACTTCTCCAGGCTCGTACGGTTCTTCCCGCCGGTGGTCACCGGCACCGTCATCACCCTGATCGGCGTCTCGCTGCTGCCGGTGGCGTTCAACTGGTCCCAGGGCGGCAACGACCGGGCCCCGGACTACGGTTCGCTGACGAACATCGGGATGGCCGCGCTGACCTTCGTGATCGTGCTGGTGCTGCGCCGGGTGCTGCGCGGCTTCCTCCAGCAGATCGCGATCCTGCTCGGGCTGATCGCCGGCACCCTGATCGCGATACCCGTCGGCATCACCCACTTCTCCGCGCTCTCCCAGGCGTCACTGGTCGGCTTCCCGACGCCGTTCCACTTCGGTGCCCCGCAGTTCGACATCGCCGCGATCGTCAGTATGTGCATCGTGATGCTGGTCTGTATGACCGAGTCGACGGCCGACATGCTCGCCCTCGGCAGGATCGTCGGCCGCCCGGCGGACGAGCGCACCATCGAGGGCGGGCTGCGCGCCGACACCCTCGGCACCGCCCTCAGCCCGCTGTTCAACGGCTTCGCCAACAGCGCCTTCGCCCAGAACATCGGCCTGGTCGCGATGACCAAGGTGCGCAGCCGCTTCGTCGTGGCGACCGGCGGTCTGATCCTGATCGTGCTCGGCCTGTGCCCGGTGGCCGCCTCGGTCATCTCGCTGGTCCCGCTGCCGGTCCTCGGCGGCGCCGGCATCGTGCTCTTCGGCTCGGTGGCCGCCAGCGGCATCCAGACACTGGCCTCCGCCGCGATGGAGAAGGGGGACAACGCCCTGATCGTCGCGGCGGCCGTCGGCATCGGCCTGATCCCGATCGCCGCCCCGGACTTCTACCACCACCTCCCCAAGGACCTGCTGGTCGTCCTGGACTCCGGCATCAGCACCGGCTGTCTGGTCGCCATCGCCCTCAACCTCGCCTTCAACCACTTCGGCCGGAAGGCGGCGGAGGGGGACGCCGGGGACGCGACCACGGCGGACGATCCGGTGGCGGTGGGGCACGGCGACCCGGCGCCCGCGGCGGCGCCCGCCCACTGACGCCGGGCGGCCCGACGGCCTGTAGGGGAGCGGCATCCGGCGCTTCTCTACGGGCCGTCGGGCACGGTGCGGGTGACGGCCCGGGGGGCGGTCCCGGGTGGCGGTGCGGGGGCGGCCCGCGAGGTCAGCCGAGGTGGTAACGCTCCCCGTAGACCTTCCAGTTCAGCGGGGTGTGCAGATCGAGGTTGCCGTCCTTCAGGAACACCCGCTGCGTGGTGTCGATCCGGCTGGTGTCACGGTGCGCCTCCTCCTGCCGCATCGCCCACACCCGGGCGTCGAGGAAGGCGTTGAGGTAGGTCTTCTCGTCGCCGCCCCGGGACGGCGGTTCGGCCTTGGCCAGGGCCCGCTTGCGGATGGCGGGGAAGCCGGTCGGGTCGTCGCCCTCGCCGTGCACCACGAGTGCGTCGTAGTACGCGAACTGGCCCAGTGCCCCGATGCCGTCGGCCTTGCCCCGCTCGACCGCGGGGCGGAAGTACAGCCGGTCCCGCTCATCGTTCTGGGCCGTCCGGAACGCGGGGTCCCGGGCGGCCTTCTTCCATGCCTCGGGGAAGCCGGGGTCGAGGCCCTCGTGCGAGTCGCCGCCGTCCACCGCACGCAGGGCGGGGAGGTACCCGGCCAGGACGTTGTCCGGCTTGCGGTAGGTGTAGAGCTCGACGAGTTCGAGCATGTCGTGCGTCCCGGACGTGAAGCCGATGATGCCGCCGGTGTAGCCCCGGCCGTCACCGATGTCCTCGATGTACTGGTACTGGGCCCGCCAGTCCAGGGAGGAGTTTTCCGCACTGGAGACCACTTGCATGGCGATCTCCTTCTTCGCCGGGTCGTCCAGGCCCGTCACCGCGCGCGCCGTGTGCCGGACGTGGTGGCCCGGGGCCGTACGGGGCGGGGCATCCGGCGGGACCGTGCAGGCGCCTGCGGTGGCCACGGTGATCAGAACGAGGCCCAGGGAGAGACAGGCGGTGGTGGGTCCGGGCACGGCCCGGCCTTTCGCTCGGGTGTGCATGGCGTCCTCCGGTCGGAGCGCGCGGTGGGGTTCAGTCCAGCAGTCCGCGCAGCAGTTCATGGATGCCCGGCCCCGGGTCGAAGTCCTCGGCGGGGAAGGCGAGTTGATGGAAGGCGGCGCCGTCCATGTAGTCGAAGAGGATCTCGCAGTGCCGGCGCGGGTCCGGCGAGCCGAAGCGCTCCAGCCACTCCGCTCCCCAGCCGACGACGGTCTCCCGGCCGCGGGTGAGCGCCGGGCGGAGTTCGGGGCGGGCGGTGGCCTCCAGGTAGAGCGCGAAGCGGGCGGCGGTCCTGGCCCGCTCGGGTCCGGTCGCGTACTGGAGGAACCGGGTGACGGTGTCGGCGAGTTCGCCGGCGTCGGCCGGGTTGGCGGCCGCGGCGAAGTTCTCCCAGTCGCGGCGCTCCAGGACCTGGAGGTGGTCGACTATGCCGTCGATCAGGGCCGCCCGGTTGCGGAAGTAGTTGGAGGTGGTGCCGGACGGGACGCCTGCCGCGGCGTCGACGGCCTGGTACGTCAGCCGCCGCGCCCCCTCGCTCCCCAGCACCTGGATCCCCGCGTCCAGCACCTGATCCCGCCGTCGTGCCACCCGAACGCCCTTCGTCGTGCGTTTTTACTATGTTTGTAGTGCCGATCTACTACGGACATAGTAGCGTGCCGCCATGATTCGGACACCGCGTACGGCTGCCGTCGTCGGCGGCGGCATCGGCGGGCTCGCCACCGCTCTCTTCCTCCGCAGGAGCGGCTGGTCGGTCGAGGTTTTCGAACGCGCCGACCGCCTCCCCGCGGCTGAGCGCCGCCGGGCGGATCGCCTCAGGCGCGGGGCGCGGCGAGCACCTCCGCGAGCTGTTCGGCCATCCAGTCGAGTTCGTCGGCCTCGATGACCAGGGGTGGGGCGAGGCGGATCGTGGAGCCATGGGTGTCCTTGGCGAGGATGCCCCTGGCCAGGAGCCGTTCGCAGGCCTCGCGACCCGACATCAGCTGCGGGTCGATGTCGATCCCGCTCCAGAGCCCGCGGCTGCGGACCGCGCGGACGCCGTGGCCTATGAGTCCTTCGAGCCGCTTGCGGTGCTGCTCGCCGAGCCGGGTGGCTCGCGCCTGGTATTCGCCGGTCCGCAGCAGTTCGACGACGGCGTGTCCGACGGCGGCGGCCAGCGGATTGCCGCCGAAGGTCGAGCCGTGGTTGCCGGGCCGGATGACACCGAGGGTCTCGCGACGGCCGACCACGGCAGAGACGGGCACGATGCCGCCGCCGAGGGCCTTGCCCAGGATGTACAGGTCCGGGGTGACGCCTTCCGCTTCGCAGGCGAAGGTGGTGCCGGTGCGGCCGAGACCGGACTGGATCTCGTCGGCCACGAACAGGACGTTCTCCCGGCTGCACAGCTCGCGCACGGCCGGGAGGTACCCCTGCGGCGGGATCACCACGCCCGCCTCGCCCTGGATCGGTTCGAGCAGCACCGCCACGGTGTGCTCGTCGACCGCGGCCGCCAGCGCGTCGGCGTCCCCGTAGGGCACGGACCGGAAGCCGGGGGTGAACGGGCCGAAGCCGTCCCGCGCGACGGAGTCCGAGGAGAAGCTCACGATCGTGGTGGTACGCCCGTGGAAGTTGCCGTCGGCGACGATGATGTTGGCGCGGTCCGCGGGCACGCCCTTGACCTCGTAGCCCCACTTCCTGGCCACCTTCAGCGCGGTCTCCACGGCCTCGGCGCCGGTGTTCATCGGCAGCACCAGGTCCATCCCGGCGAGTTCGGCGAGGTCCCGGCAGAACGGGCCGAGCCGGTCGTTGTGGAAGGCGCGGCTGGTCAGGGTGAGCCGTTCGAGCTGTTCCCGGGCCGCGGCCAGCAGCCGGGGGTGGCCGTGGCCGAAGTTGAGCGCCGAATAGCCGGCCAGGCAGTCCAGGTAGCGGCGGCCGCCGACATCGGTCACCCATGCGCCCTGGCCGGAGGTGAGAACCACCGGCAGCGGCTGGTAATTGCGGGCGGTGGCGGTCTCGGCGAGGTCGAGGTGCTGCCGGGCCTCGGGGGTGAGCGGGAGGTCGCCGGGGGTGCCGGTGGCGGTCATGGGTGTTCCTCGTTCCTGAGTGGTGCGGGTGCGAGAGGGGGGATGTGGGAGGTGCGGGCGGTGCCGCGCTCGTGGCGGGTGTCAGGGCCGTGGGATGAACTGCTCCGCGGCGGCCACATAGCCCGCGAGCAGGGCGTGGGCGACGTCCCGCACCCGTTCGTCGGGCGGCAGGAACGTCGGGGAGTGCAGCTGCTCGGTGCCACCGTGCGTCCCCACGAACAGCATCAGCGCGGGCATCCGCGCGGAGAAGTACGAGAAGTCGTCCGCGCCCGCGGACCGCAGATCGGTGGCGACCTTCAGTCCGAGGGAGGCGAGCAGCGGCTGGGTCGCGGCGGTCAGTGTCGCGTCGTTGTCGAGCACCGGCTCGCCCCGGGTGATCCGGACGTCCGCGGTGCAGCCGTACGCCCTAGCCACCAACTCGGCGGTCTCCAGCAGCCGTTGATGGAGGAACTCGCGGTCGGCGGTCCGCATCGCGCGCAGGGTGCCGCCCGCCGCGGCGGAGCCGGGGACGACATTCGCCGCGGTTCCGGCGGCGAGCGTGGTGACGCTCAGCACCACGGAGGACATCGGGTCGGTCTCGCGGCTCACCAGGCTCTGCAGGGCGACGACGACATGGGCGAGGGTGACGACCGGGTCGCGGGTGAGGTGCGGGTAGGCCGCGTGGCCGCCGTCGCCCCGGACGGTCACGGTGAACTCGTCCGCCGAGGCGTTGACGCCACCCGGGGTGCAGGCGACGGTGCCCGCCGCCAGCAGCGGCTGGACATGCGCCCCGACGGCCGCCCGGCACTGCTCCCGGTCGAGGATCCCGTCCTCGGTGACGTCCTGCGCGCCCGAAGGATAGGTCTCCTCGCGGGGCTGCAATACGGCGAGCAGCGGGGCCGGGCCGCCGATCCGGTCCACCGCCCGCGCGAGGGCGACCAGCGCGGCCAGATGCACATCATGACCGCAGGCATGCATCACCCCCGGGTTCCGGGACTCCCAGGGCACCCCGGTCTCCTCGTGCACCGCCAGGGCGTCGAGTTCCCCGCGTACGGCGATGGCCGGACCGCCGCCACCCACGCGGACCACGGCTCCGGTGCCGGCGACCTCCGTGGCGGCGTGCCCGCCGGGCAGTGCGGCGAGCACCAGCTCGCGGGTGGCGGCCTCGTCGCCGGACAGCCCGGGCCGGGCGTGGAGTTGATGGCGCAGCTCGACGGCGCCGTCCAGCTCCAGTTCGAGCTGCGCCGCGAGGGCGGTGAGGGCGGTATCGCTGCTCATGCGCCGCCCTCCAGACCGTAGATCCGGCGGGCGTTGTCATGGCCGATCATGCGGGCCACCCGGATCGCCTCATCGAGGTCCCATTCGCCGCTGCCGACCCATGGCGCCATCGCCCGCAGCATGCCGCGCCGCCACAACAGTGCGCCCAGATGGTGCAGTTCGGGTGGTCCCCAGGCGTCGCTGGAGAAGAGGATCTTGGCGAACGGAGCCAGCTCCAGCGATTCGGCGACCACGGCGTCGGAGCGCACCCCGGTGTAGTTCACCCCGAGCCCGACATCGAAGAAGACATGCGGGAAGACCTGCGCCAGATAGCCGGCGTTGCGGTGGAAGGGGTAGCAGTGCAGCAGCAACAGGTCGACGCCGTGCGGCTGCACATTCCTGATGAACCGGGTGAGCAGCAGCGGGTCGCAGCGGTGCAGTTCCACGTCCGGGTCGCCGTATCCGGCGTGCAGTTGGATGGGCAGCCCCCGGTCGACGCCGGACCACAGCAGGAAGCGCAGCAGCACCGGGTCGCTGACCCGGACGGTTCCGGTGCGCGCGCACTCGGCCAGCCAGGCCCCGGCCGCCGCGGTCACCTCGTCGTCGGACGGCCGCGCGGGGTCGAAGTCGAAGCCGAACCGGTAGGCGACGATGCTCTTGAGGCCGACCGCGTCCACGGTCCGTGCGGCGAGGGTCTCGCGGAACCGCTCGGGCAGGTCGGCCGCGGCCACACCGCTGCGGGCCACGTCCTCCAGCACCGACTCCAGCCGTACGATCTCGTCGACGGGGCGTCCGGAGACCCGGGCCATCTCGTCGGTGCCGAGGATCTCCGCGCCGCCGTACCCGGTTTCCAGCAGATAGTGGTCGATGCCCGAGGCCGCGAGGAGCCGGCGATTGACCTCGGCCGCGCCCAGTTCGCGGCGCCGGGAGAGATACACCTCCGGCGCGGAGTGCGCGGGGAGGTCGAGCACCGGGGCGCACCAGCGGCGCACCGCGAACCCGAGCTGCGAGTCGAACTGGGTCATCCACGGCGGGACCGGACGGTCGGACTCGGTGAGCATCAGCTCCAGTCCGGCGCGGTCGACGTCGTCGCGGAGCGCGCCGTGGACATGGTGGTCCACCAGGGGCAGTTCCGCGAGCGCCGCCGCCAGGGCATCAGTAGACATCGGCAACCTTCCGGATACGTGCGGCCTCGTCCAGCCCGGCCAGCTGCGCGAGCTCGGTCCGCTTGACCGACAGATGGGTGGCGAGCAGCCGCGGGTCGAACCACGACCGCACGACCTCGTCCGCTTCGAGTGCGTGCAGGGCCTCTTCGAGGGAGGAGGGGAGGGCGGGGACCCCGTCGAGCACCGCGGCGTCGGTGTCCTCCGGCCACACCGTGGGCTCGTCGTAGTCGCGGACCAGCCCTTCCAGCCCGGCGCGGAGCAGGACCCCCAGGGCGAGCCAGGGATTGGCGGTGGCGTCGGCCGCGCGGTACTCCAGGTTGAACTGGGCGGCGGGATCGGACCCGGCGAGCTGGGTCGTGGGACAGATCCGCAGCAGCGACTCGCGGTTGTGCTCGGCCAGGAAGATCCCGCCGGCGCTCCAGCGGTGCGGGGTGAGCCGGAGGAAGGAGACCGGGCTCGGCGCCGTCCAGGCGGTCAGCGCCGGGGTGTGGCGCAGGATGCCGGCGGAGAACCGGGCGCCGAGCGCCGAAAGGCGGCCCGGCCGCGCGGCGTCGAAGAGGACCGGACGGCCCTCGGCGTCCCGCAGGCTCAAGTGGAGATGGACGCCGTTGCCCACCCCGTCGGGTGCGAGGAGGGGCGCGAAGCTGACCGGCAGGCCACGACGGCGGGCGAGGTCGCGCACCAGCTCCTTGAGGAGGACGGCGCGGTCGGCGGCGGCCATCGCGGTACCGGGGCGCAGGGTGATCTCGAACTGGCCGTCCCCATATTCCGGGAGCCAGTTCTCCGGCTGGAACCCGGCCTGCTCCAGGAGCCGTACGAGGTCCGAGCCGAAGGGCTCCGCCTGGCGGAAGCGCTGGAGCGAGAACGGCGGGCTCGCCGGCAGTCCGCCGAGCACGAATTCATGCTCGATGGCGGCGACCACCTCGATCCCGGTGCGCTCGCGCAGCTCCTCGACCGCGTTGCGGAGGAAGGTGCGCGGGCAGCAGGGCCAGGGTTCCCCGTCGGGCAGGGTCTGGTCGGCGAGGTAGAGCCGTTGCGCGGGCGCGTCCCCGTCCGCCGGGATGTCGACGCCGGTGGCCGGGTCCGGGATCAGCCGCAGGTCGCCCCGTGAACCGAAGACGTTGTCGGGCGCGATCGGGCCGAACGCGGAGATCGCGAGATCGGCCGGGACCCATCCGGTGCCGGTGCGCAGCGCGGAGGCCTGGTCCGAGGCGGGCACCGCACGCCCCCGTACCTGCCCGGCCAGATCGCAGGTGGCGACGAAGACGGTGGCGGCGTCGGTCATCGGGGAGTCCTCGGGTGCGGTGCGGAGGGCGGGGGAGGGGCAGGGGGCGGCGGGACCGAGGAGTCCCGGCCCCGTCCCCTTCGTGTGCACCAGGGTCATTGGTTCTCCTTCGTGGATACCCCCGGCTTGGGCCGGGGGAGGAAGCGAAGCTCCTGCGGAGCAGGGCAGCGAAAGCCGTATCTCCGCCGGGCGATACGGCGTCCTCCGGGGGCATGGTGAGGGTGGCCCGTTTGTGATCCGGGCCTCAACTGTCGTATCTCCCAGGTAGGTTGGTGTTCGTGACGACAGCAGCACAGACGTGGGGGGGAGACCGGGCGTGCCCGGTACACCTTGCGGTTGCGTGTGTCGTCGACTGCGAACGCTTTGCTGCTGGCGGAGTGCGACCGGTGTCGGTGGGTGTGGAATGAGTGCGTCGCCAAGTCGAAGGCTCTCTATGCGCATAACCGTGCGCATCCCGAGGACAGGCAGACGTGCGGTTCGGTGCAACTGTCCGCGATGCTGACCGAGGCCCGTGCCCGCATCCCGTGGCTGGGTGAGGGAGCCTCGGTGCCGCAGCAGCAACTGATACGCGATTTCGGCAAGTCCCGGGCGAAGGTCCACAAGAGGGTGGCCCGGCAGCGGCAGGACACCGGCCGCAAGTGGGCAAAGCGCGTGGTGGCCGACCACGACGCTTTGGCGGTGGAGGATTTCAAGCCGAAGTTCCTCGCCAAGACCACCATGGCCCGTAAGGCGGCGGATGCCGCGATCAGTGCGACGAAGGCCGCGCTGGTCGAGATGGGCCGTAAGCACGCGCGGAAGGTGCACCTGGTGCACCCGGCACACACCACGATGGATTGCGCAGACTGCGGAGCGAGAGCCAAGCACGCACTGCCCCTTTCCGAACGAACGTATACCTGCACCGCATGCGGAGCCTCCCGGCCACGGGATAAGAACTCCGCCCGCGTGATGTTGGTCCCGGCTGGTCTCAACCCGGCTAGTGCTGATCTTGTAAGCCCTGCCACCTGCTAGGCGTCAGGCAAAGTGAGCTAGGAATTCCCCTCGCTTATGAGGGGGAGGTTTCAAGAGGGCACCTTTCGGTTCGGGTCGGGCAGCTGCGCGTCGGCGACCAGCTCGCCGGCCAGCCGGGCGCCGATGCGCCGGGTGAGAGAGGGGGCGAACAGGACGACCGCGACACCGGCCAGGCACCAGGCCGCGGCGATCCAGGGGAAGTAGGTGTAGGGCGCGCGCTGGCCGGTCGACTGCTGGAGGAAGACGAAGCCCAGATAGCCCAGCCCGGCGACCGGCACCACCAGCTCCCAGCGGGGGATACGGCCCCGGCCGGAGAGCGTGAAGACGATCACCCCGACGCCGGCGACCGCGTAGACCACCAGGACGCACAGCACGCCGAGGGTGGCGTACCAGTAGTACGTGTCGAAGGCGCCGGCTCCGGTCCCGTACATCACCGCGGCCAGCGCCGCCGCGACGGCGCCGCACACCCGCAGCGCCGTGGTCGGGGCACCGGTGACGGGGTGGGTGCGGGCGAGGGCGCGCGGCCCGAAGCCGTCCCGGGCCAGCGCCTGGACCATACGGGCGGCCGCCGCCGAGGAGGACAGCGCAGCGGCGAAGGCGGAGGCGACCGCGGTGAAGGCGATGACGAGCGCGAACCAGGTGCCGATGTACTGCCCGGAGAGCGACGACAGGGCCGACTCGGCCGCACCGAACTCGCGCACGCCCTGGGCGTCGGTGCCGAAGCCGATGGTCTGGGCGAACATCATCAGGACGTAGAGGCCACCGGTCAGCAGCACACTGCCGGCCAGCGCACGGGGGATGTTGCGCTTGGGATCGTCGGTCTCTTCACCCAGCGACGCACACGCCTCGAACCCGGCCCAGGACAGGAAGGCGAAGACGGTGGCCGTCATGACCGCGCCGTACGTGGTGCCGTCGGCGCTGAACACCGACAGGTCCAGGCTCTGGTGCCGGGGCGCCGACCCGGTGGCGGCCCGCCCCATGACGACGGCGGCGAGCACCAGCATGGCGAGGATGCCGATGCCCTCCACGATCAGCAGGGTGCGGGCGGTGGTGCGGCCGTCGCGGGAGTTGAGCGCGGTGACGCCGACGGCCGCGAGGAGCGCGACGGCCACCCAGGGGCCGGTGGAGTGGATGCCCAGCGCGTGCAGGAAGGCCTGCGCGAAGACACCGGTCGCGGCGAGGGTGCAGACGAGAAAGGCGAGATAGGTGCCCAGCAGGGCGAAGCCGCCGAAGAAACCGGCGCGCGGGCCGATGGTGGCCCCGGCCAGGGCGTAGACGGAACCGGCCTGGTGGAAGTGCTGGGTCAGCCGCCAGAAGCCGTAGGCGACCAGGCCGACACCGAGCAGACCGAGAAGGAAGACGAGCGGGACGGCCTTGCCGACCGTGGCTGCCACTCCGGCTCCGTTGAGGCCCATGGCGAGCGTAGGTCCCATCAGACCGACGGAGAGGGTCAGCGCTTCCCACAAGCGCAGCTTGCGTGTTCGAGGGGGATTCGACACAGGGCGCTCCGAGGAGGAGACGGGGCTGCGTCCGCAGCAGCCCGAGTCCCGTCATGAAACATACGTTGCAGGGAGCGCGTCAATGGGTGGGCATGAAATATTCATTTCACCGCCCTCATTCCATGGTGCGGTCGCCCGACGCCTCCTCCGCGGCCCGCATCCGCTCCTCGGCCGCCGTCCCCAGGCGCACATGCACCGCGGCCACCAGCGTCTCCACCACCGCCACCGGCGCCACGATGCTGTCGAACGGACTGGGTGCCTCGACCCGCACCGGCAGCACCACATCGGCGAACTCGGCCGCGGGCGACAGCCACGGATCGGTGAACAGCACCACCCGCGCGCCGCGCTCATGCGCCAAACGGGCCAGCTCCACGGTGTCGCGCTGATAGCGCCGGAAGTCGAAGACCACACACACCTCCCGCCGCCCGAGATCCACCCGGAAGCCGCCGTCCTGGCCGGGGGCCGGTATGTGCACCTGGGTGCCCGGCCGCAGCAGCCGCAGATGCAGATCCAGGTACTCGGCCAGCAGCCGGGAGAACCGCCCGCCGAAGCTCACGATCCGCTTCGCCGGGTCGCAGATCAGCTCCACCGCCCGGTCGAACTCCTGCTCCGGCAGCGCGGCGAAGGTCTGGCCCAGCGCCCCCAGGCCGACCTCCTCCGCCGCCTCGATCAGCTCCGAGGTCGGCGAGCTCTCGCTGACCACCGGCCGCAGGGTCAGCGGCGAGGCACGGCGTGCCTGCACCTCGTCCCGCAGCGACTGCTGGAACTGCCGGTAGCCGTCGAAGTCGAGCCGGGCGACGAAGCGGACCACCGTCGGCGGGCTCACCCCCGCCCGCGCGGCCAGCCCGGACGTCGACTCCAGGCCCGCCGCGGGGTAGTGCGCCATCAGCGCCCGAGCGATCTTGAGTTCCGCGGGCGACAGGGAGCCCTGGACCCGCCGCAGCCGCTCGGCCACCGTCGTCCCCAACTCCTGGCCCGCGCCCGCGTCCCCGCGCGCGCCCGACGGCGCACCCTGATCTCCTGGCCGACGATCCATCCGACTGCCTCTCCACTTGGTGATCACATGACACCACACCGTGCCGGGGCACCCACAGTGCCGCGGGGTGGCGGCGAAAACACCGCTGTGCCGCGGTTCCGGAGGGGAACCGCGGCACAGCCGGGATGTACGCCGGGCCGGATCAGCCCAGCAGCTCGTACGCGGGCAGCGTCAGGAACTCCGCGTAGTCCGCGTCCAGCGCCACCTTCAGCAGCAGGTCATGGGCCTGCTGCCACTTGCCCGAGGCGAAGGCGTCCGCGCCGATCTCGGCGCGGATGGCGGCCAGTTGCTCCGTGGCGATCGTGCGCACCAGGTCCGCGGTGGCCTTCTCGCCGTTCTCGAAGACGACCCCGGCGTCGACCCACTGCCAGATCTGGGAGCGGGAGATCTCGGCGGTCGCGGCGTCCTCCATGAGGCCGAAGATGGCGACGGCACCCAGGCCGCGCAGCCAGGCCTCGATGTAACGGGTGCCGACCTGGACCGCGTCGATCAGGCCCTGGTAGGTGGGCTTGGCGTCGAGGGAGTCGATGGCGATGAGGTCGGCGGCCGAGACCGAGACGTCCTCGCGCAGCCGGTCCTTCTGGTTCGGCCGGTCGCCGAGCACCGCGTCGAAGGAGGCACGGGCGACCGGGACCAGGTCGGGGTGGGCGACCCAGGAGCCGTCGAAACCGTCGCCGGCCTCCCGGTCCTTGTCGTTCCTGACCTTGGTGAGGGCCTGCTCGTTGGCCTCCGGGTCGCGGCGGTTGGGGATGAAGGCCGCCATCCCGCCGATCGCGTGCGCCCCGCGCTTGTGGCAGGTGCGGACGAGGAGTTCGGTGTAGGCGCGCATGAACGGAGCGGTCATCGTGACCGCGTTGCGGTCCGGGAGGACGAACTTGGCGCCGCCGTCACGGAAGTTCTTGACGATGGAGAAGAGGTAGTCCCAGCGGCCGGCGTTCAGGCCCGAGGCGTGGTCGCGCAGCTCGTAGAGGATCTCCTCCATCTCGTAGGCGGCCGTGATGGTCTCGATCAGGACGGTGGCGCGCACTGTGCCCTGGGGGATGCCGACATAGTCCTGGGCGAAGACGAAGATCTCGTTCCATAGGCGGGCCTCCAGATACGACTCGGTCTTCGGCAGGTAGAAGTACGGGCCCTTGCCGAGGTCGAGGAGGCGCCGGGCGTTGTGGAAGAAGTACAGCCCGAAGTCCACCAGGGCGCCGGGCACCGGCCGCCCCTCGAACTGAAGGTGACGCTCGTCCAGGTGCCAGCCGCGCGGCCGCATCACGACGGTGGCGAGCTGCTCGGCGGGCTTGAGGGCGTACGACTTGCCGGACGCGGCATCGGTGAAGTCGATCCGGCGCTCGTAGGCGTCGATCAGGTTGAGCTGCCCGGAGACGACGTTCTCCCAGGTCGGCGCCGAGGCGTCCTCGAAGTCGGCGAGCCAGACCCTGGCGCCCGAGTTGAGCGCGTTGATGGTCATCTTCCGGTCGGTGGGGCCGGTGATCTCCACCCGGCGGTCATTGAGCGCCGCGGGCGCCTCGGCGACCTTCCAGCTGTCGTCGGCGCGGACGGCCGCGGTCTCCGGGAGGAAGTCCAGCGCGCTGGTCCGGGCGATCTCGGCGCGGCGCTCGGCACGGCGGGCCAGCAGCTCGTCGCGGCGCGGGGTGAACCGGCGGTGAAGCTCGGCGACGAAGGTGAGCGCGGCGTCGGTGAGGACCTCTCCCTGGCGTTCGGGGGTGTGCGCGGGGTCGACTTCGGCGATGGCCAGCGGGGACGGCGCTGGTGCGGACATGAGCTGTCACTCCATTCAGCGGCGGTGCCCGGCGGCCGCCGGAACGCCGGGCGGCACGGGGTGCCGCGGGCTCCCGGGTACGGTCGCGGGCGCCGACTGGGGTTCAGGGCGCTTCTGACCAGTGGAGACTAGTTTCCTTATCGCGGAACTTCAATGGTTTGTTGATGTCGAGATTCTCCGGCTCGACAGAAGTGGTGATCGAATGGCTCTCGGTGCCACACCGGTCACTCTCCATTACTCCCACCCCCGGCCCGCCGAGTGCCCGCCGGTGCCCGTTCTCACTCCAGACGGTGAAGATCCTCCGGCGTGTCGATGTCGTACGGCTCCGCGATATCGGAGCACTCGACGAGGGTGAGGACGTCCGCATGCCGCTGGAGGTAGGCCCGCGCACCGCGATCGCCCTCCGCGGTCGCCGCGATGTCCGCCCAGCGGTCGGCGCCGAAGAGCACCGGGTGCCCCCGCCGGCCGCCGTACGCCGCGGAGACGAGCGAGCCGCGCCCGCGGTACGCCGCCACCACCCGCGCCACCGCCGCGGCGCCGATGCCCGGCTGATCCACCAGGGACACCACCACCGCATCCGCCCCCGACTCCGCCAGAGCGGCCAGTCCCGCCCGCAGCGAAGTGCCCATCCCCCGGGTCCAGTCCGGGTTCTCCGAGAGGCCGTACGCCGCCAGCTCGGCCCGTTCACGCACGGAAGCGGCGGCCGCCCCCAGCACGATGTGTACCGGGTGGCAGCCGCCGTCCCGCAGGGCCCGTGCGGCGTGCTCGACCAGCGGCCGTCCCCGGTGCTCGAGCAGTGCCTTGGGCTGTCCCCCCAGTCGCCGCCCGCCGCCCGCGGCGAGCAGCAGACCGGCCACCCTCCCCTCGGGCCGCCCGGCGCTCCGCGTCCCCTCAGGGGCGTCCGGCCGGGCGTGGTGCGGCAGTTCTCGCGGGTCTTCCGGTGTCGTCGGTGCCATGGGGACTGCTTACCTCATGGCACCCCGCTGCGCGGCCCGTTGGGGCGCGGCCGACCGGGTCAGGCCGCGTCACCGGCGGCCCGTGGCCGGGGAATGTGCGGTCGGAGCCGGTCCCGCAGGTGGTGCGTCTGTTCCTCCGCCCGCCGGCGTTCGGTGACATAGCGGTCTATGTGCTCCATCGTGATTTCCGAGGCGTCCGACAGGCCGTACGCGCGGCAGATGAGTTGGACGACGCTGACCCGGCGGGGGTTCGAGCCGGTGCCGGGGCCGGAGTGGGACTCCATGGCAATCTCCGATCCAGTGATATGCCGGATATTTCCTTGAAAGGGAGAATGCTCCATCGTGCCGCGCCATACGCATCGGATCCTGCGTGCCCACACCAAAGGGGGTTTGGGGGAACGTATGTGCCGACGCGTCATCAGGCCATTTTTGGGCACCGCGAGCCAGGGCCGATTCCGGGCCATTGCCGGGTCGCCTCGGACGCCAAAACCCGTCGCGAAAGCGGCTCTTCGGACAAGGCGGCCGTTCGCCGACCGGCGATGTGAGCGTGCGGCGCCTGGCCGGATAAGGTTCTGCCCCGTTGCGGATGTTGTGGTCGTCATGCCGACGTGGCGGGCCTTTTTCTGACCGGGGGACAGTAGTAGTGGTGAACAGTTCAGGCGTGTCCGGAATCTTTCAGCCGCTGGAAGGCGACGATCCACGGGCGATCGCGGGCTATCGCCTCACCGCGAGGCTCGGCTCCGGCGGTATGGGCAAGGTCTATCTCTCCTACACGCCCGGCGGGCGGCCGGTCGCCATCAAGGTGATCCGCCCCGAGTTCAGCGAGGACGCGGAGTTCCGCCGCCGCTTCAAGCAGGAGGTGCAGTCCGCGCAGCGCGTCCAGGGCCTGTACACCGCGCCCGTCATCGACAGCGACGCCGAAGGCCCCAGCCCCTGGCTCGCCACCGCCTACGTCCCCGGCCCCTCGCTCGCCGCGGCGGTCGCCGAACACGGCAAGCTGCCCGTGCCGACCGTGCTGCTGCTGGTCGCCGGGATCGCCGAGGCGCTTCAGGTCATCCACGGCGCGGGCATCGTGCACCGCGATCTGAAGCCGTCCAATGTGCTGCTGGCCGCCGACGGCCCGCGCGTCATCGACTTCGGTATCGCCCGCGCCGCCGACGCCACGTCCCTGACGAGCAGCGGCGTCACCGTCGGCACCCCCACCTTCATGGCGCCCGAGCAGGCCGCGGGCAGCACCATCAGCCCCGCCACCGATGTCTTCGCGCTCGGCCAGGTCGCCGCCTACGCGGCCATCGGGACCCCCGCGTTCGGCGAGGGCACCTCGCACGGCGTGCTCTACCGCATCGTCCACGAAGAGCCGGACCTGACCGGACTCCCGGATGAGCTGCGGGAGTTGGTGACCCGCTGCCTGTCCAAGGACGCGTCGGACCGGCCGTCCGTCGCCGAGGTGATCGAGCTGTGCGGCGCCGCCTCCGGGCAGACGCAGCTGCGCCGCCCCGAGGAATGGCTGCCCACCGCCGTCGCCGCCGACATCACCACACGCGCCGCCGCGCCCGCGCCCGCACAGACCCCGCCGCCCCCGCTGGAGGCGCCGACCGCGGGCGCCCCGGCCCAGCCGCCGGTTCCGCCGCAGCCGCCGACCCAGCCCGCGGCGCCGGTCGCGCCGGTGCCGACCGCGCTGAACCACCCGCAGACCCCGCCGCCCGGGTTCGGCCCGGCGTCCTACGCGCCGACCGCCGCCGGAGCCGGTGCGCCGACGGCCACGGGCCCGACGGCCACCGGGCCCACGGCCAACGGCCCGGCGATGACCGGCCCGACCGCCCCCGTGCCCGCCGCGCAGCCGCCGAAGAAGAAGCGCAAGGGGCTGATCGCGGCCCTGGTGGTGGTCTGTCTGCTGGCCTTCGCGGGCGCCGGCGGCGCCGCCGTCTACACCGTCATGAAGAACGACGGTCAGAAGAAGGACAACCAGGCCGCCGACGACAGCAAGACGGCGAACAAGGGCGCCTCGCCGACACCCGCCGCGGATCCGACCGCGAGCCCCGGTGACGGCGACGACGACGCCCCGGCGCAGGACCCGACCCCGGTCGACTACAAGACCATCAACCTGCCCGACGACTACCACATTTCGCTGGCCGACGAGCCGGTCCATCCGACCAACTCGGACAACGACACGGACATCGACTTCTCGTACACGGACAACCCGTACACGGACGACGAGGTCGACACCGAGACCGGCAAGCTGGTGCTGCTCAACGCCGGCCAGGAGGGCACGCTCGCCACCTGCCGCAACGAGACCCGGTTCACCGACAGCATCCTGACCAAGCAGCTCTCCAAGGGCGCCCAGATGTGCCTCACCACCAAGTACGGCCATGTCGCCCTGATCACCTTCAAGGGCTACGCCCCGAAGTCCGACCCCAGCAGCTACATGACCATCGACGTCCGGGTATGGCGCAACGCGGTGGAGCCGGAGCAGGACTCCTGAGGGGGTAGGACGGCGGGCGGCGGGGTGTCTCTTCCCCACCGCCTCCCCACCTCCTCCCCCGCCCCATCAGGGGTGGGCACCCTCGTCACTACACCCGCCCACCCCCCGAAGGGGGGTGGGCGGCGGGGAAAAAATACGGCCCCGTCACGCCAAGGCTGCCCAAGCCCAGGCCAATCCCCCCTCAGCCCCCCGCCACACCCACCCGATTCACCCAGTGATCCGGTTTTTTCGCTCTCCGTATGGCGCGATCAGCGCAGAGTGGCGTTAACTGTCCGGCATTGCGGAACGGGCAACGGCTTTGGAGGACGCCGTCGTTGTGGAACAGCTTCAGAAGGACCGACGAGTGACCGGGGTCGAGGGCGACCCACGGGTTCAGGAACTGCGCGGGGCAGTGGCCCGGCTGCGCCGCCAACTGGCCGTACTTCCAGGGGAGTTACCGGATCGGGTGGCCGCCGACGACGAGCTGGCCGCCTTGGACGCGATGGTGAGTCACGGGATGCCCGAGGTACCCCGGCTGCGCCGTTCGCTCCTGCTGATCGCCGGGGCCGTCGGTTCCGTGAGTGCGCTGTCGCCCGCGCTGGCAGAGGTGCGCGAGGGCATTGACCGCTTCGGGCAGCTGCCGCGCGCCCGATGACCGCCACCGCGCGGCCCGGACCGGAGTCCGGCACGCCGGCGCGCCGCACGGGCTCGCGGACGGGGAGTGCGCGCCGCGGCAGTCGTGCGCGGACCGGCGCCGTACGCCGCCTGCCGGCCCGCGGGGGATGTGCCGGGTCCCGCTACGCCGGCGACTGATTCGCGAGCGCCACCGACAGCTGCGCCGCGACGTCCTGAAGCACCGGCACGATCTTGTCCGTCGACGCCTCGGTCACGCGGCCGGTCGGGCCGGAGATGGAGATCGCCGCCGAGGTGGGGGAGTTGGGCACCGGCACCGCCAGGCAGCGGACGCCGATCTCCTGCTCGTTGTCGTCGACCGCGTAGCCGAGGCGGCGGACGTCGGCGAGCGCTTCCAGGAAGCGGTCCGGGTCGGTGATCGTCTTGTCGGTCGCGGCAGGCATGCCCGTACGGGCGAGCAGCGCGCGGACCTCCTCCGCGGGGTGGTGGGCCAGCAGGGCCTTGCCGACGCCGGTGGAGTGCGGCAGCACCCGGCGGCCGACCTCGGTGAACATCCGTACCGCGTGCCGGGACGGGACCTGGGCGACATAGACGATCTCGTCGCCGTCGAGCAGCGCCATATTGGCGGTCTCGCCGGTCTCTTCGACCAGGCGGGCCAGGAAGGGCCGGGCCCAGGTGCCCAGCAGCCGTGAGGAGCTCTCGCCGAGCCGGATCAGCCGGGGGCCCAGCGCGTAGCGGCGGTTGGGCTGCTGGCGGACGTAGCCGCAGGCGACGAGCGTGCGCATCAGGCGGTGGATGGTGGGGAGCGGCAGCCCGCTGCTGGTGGAGAGCTCGCTCAGGCCTACCTCGCCGCCGGCGTCGGCCATCCGCTCCAGCAGGTCGAAGGCGCGCTCGAGGGACTGGACGCCGCCGCTGGCGCCTGGCTTGGCTTCGGCGGCGGAGGGGCTGGCGCTGGACGACGGCACGGAGCGTTCCTTTCGGGCGGGTCAGACCGGTCTCGGCTGGGGCGTGCGGGCGCCGGGCCCGACCGGAGAAGCCTACCGGTCCCCTTACGTTGACACAGGGACTCTCGCACACCCGTTCCCGCCGGTCAGGCCCGCTTTGTCCCGTGGAGGTCGCCGGCGGGCACAGACCTAGCCCCGATCCCTTGACGGTGCCAGTGACCGTAGCTACGTTCTGCTGCGCGAAACATACTGTCCATTCTGTGGAATCCTCCAAATCGCTGGAGTGTCATGCGCATTCTCGTCATGAACCCGAACATCACGGCTTCCATGACCGCTTCGATCCGCGCCACCGCCACCACAGCCGCCGCCCCGGGCACCGAGATCATCGCCACCGAACCCCTCTGGGGGCCGGAGTCCATCGAGGGCCACTTCGAGGGCTATCTCAGCGCCGCGGCCGTCCTGGACCGGCTCGCCACCCTCGACCTGTCCTTCGACGCGCTGGTCATGGCCGGTTTCGGCGAGCCGGGCCGGGAGGGTGCCCAGGAGCTGCTGGACGTACCCGTCCTGGACATCACCGAGAGCGCCGCCCAGATGGCGATGATGCTCGGCCACGCCTACGGCATCGTCACCACCCTCGACCGTGCCGTACCGCAGATCCGGGACCGGCTGCTGACCGCGGGGCTGCTCCAGCGCTGCGCCGCGGTCCGGGGCACCGGGCTCGGCGTCCTGGAGCTGGAGGAGGACGCGGAGCGCACCGTCGAGGTGATCATCGAGACCGCCCGGGAGGCCGTCCGGGACGGCGCCGAGGTGATCTGTCTGGGCTGCGGCGGGATGGCCGGGCTCCAGGAGAAGGTCGCCGCGGCGCTGGGTGTGCCGGTGGTGGACGGTGTCGCCGCGGCGGTGAAGTTCGCGGAGGCGGTTGTCGGCCTCGGGCTGACCACCAGTACGGGACGGAGTTTCGCGCCGCCCCGACCGAAAGCCATCGGCTCCTGGCCGCTGAGCGCCCATCTGTCGACGGGGCGCGCTCAGGGCTCCTCGCGGCACACCGCATTTTCGGCACAGACGTCAGGCATCTGACAAATAATTCCCGTAGTTCCCGAGCTCCACCCAATCTGCCTGGGAGGACACGTGACCACCACCCCGAAGCCCCCACCGCCGGACCCGCGCCTCTTCAACGAGGACCTCGCGCCGGCCCCCGAGCGCAAATGGGGCACGTACAGCATCTTCGCGCTGTGGATGTCCGACACCCACGCGATCAGCAATTACGCCTTCGCCGCCAGCCTGTTCGTGCTGGGTCTGCCGGCCTGGGAGGTGTTCATCGCGCTGCTGGCCGGTATCTCGATCGTCTACTGGCTGATGAACCGCATGGGCCACGCCGGACACCGGACGGGCGTTCCCTATCCGGTGCTCGCCCGGGCGAGCTGGGGTGTCTACGGCGCCAACATCCCCGCGCTGCTGCGCGCGATCATGGCTGTGGCCTGGTACGGCATCCAGACCTGGCTGGCCTCGACCGCCGTGGTCCTGCTGACCCTTCAGCTCGCGCCGGGCCTGGAGGTCTATCACCACAACTCCGTGCTGGGGCTGTCCACCCTGGGCTGGATCGCGTTCATGGTGATGTGGGGGCTGCAGGCCGTGCTGCTGACCCGCGGGATGGAGTTCATCCGCAAGGTGCAGGACTTCGCGACCGGCCCGGTGGTCTGGCTCGTGGTGCTCGCGCTCGCCGTGTATCTCGTCGTCAAGGCCGGCGGGGACATCTCGCTGACCCACAGTCTCACCGGGCTCAGCGGCTCCGCGCAGCTCGAACAGAGCCTCATCGCGGTCAGTCTGACCGTGGCCACCTTCCTGACCCTGGTCCTCAACTACGCGGACTTCGCCCGCTTCACGCCCGACCACCGCTCCTACCGGCGCGGCAATCTGATCGGGCTGCCGGTGAACTTCACCGCCTTCGCGGTGGTCGCCGTGCTGGTCACCGCGGGCACCATCTCGGTCTTCGGGGAGGCGATCTACGACCCGGTGAAGGTGATCCAGAAGATCGACAACCCGGTGGTCACCGTCATCGGCGCGCTGGCCTTCATCGTCGCCACCATCGGCATCAATGTCGTCGCCAACTTCGTCTCGCCCGCCTACGACTTCGCCAATCTCGCGCCGAAGTATCTGAACTTCCGGCGCGGCGGCATGATCACCGCGGTGCTGGCCGTCGTCGTCATGCCCTGGAAGCTGTATTCCTCGGCGCTGGTGATCCAGTACTTCCTGGGGGCGCTGGGCGCCTTCCTCGGCCCGCTGGTGGCGATCCTGCTCGTCGACTACTACCTGCTGCGCCGGGGCCGGATCGATGTCGACGCACTGTTCTCGGCCGATGCCCGAGGGGCGTACTACTACCGGCGCGGCTACAACCCGCGGGCCGTGCTCGCCTTCCTGCCGGCCGCCGCGGTCTCCGCCGCGCTCGCCCTGGTCCCGGCCTTCGAGGTGGTCGCGCCGTTCTCCTGGGTCTTCGGAATGGGGCTCGCCGGCGGGCTCTACGCCCTGCTCCCGGGCCGCGACCGGTCTGCCGTGAGCGCCGGTCCGATCCCGGAGGAGATCATCCCGTCGCAGGTCAGCGCCGCTGTGGTGGGGGAGCCGGTGGCGTCGGAGGGGGCTGGGGCGGTCGTCGTGCCGGTACCGGCCGAAGGGTCTTGACGGGCCGGGGTCCGGAGTGAAGACTCGTTCAACAGATTGTTGAATGGGTGGGGCGTCCGAGCGTGCAGAGCACGCTCCGGAGGGCACGGCCACCCCGGCGGCCGTGCACCCCACCCGCCCGCACGCCACGATGAGAACAGCTACGAGGAGGGGACCGGGTGTCCGAAACAGAGCTGGTGCTGCGCTCCCGGCGCGTCGTCACCCCAGAGGGCACGCGCGCCGCGTCCGTCGTCGTCAAGGACGGCAGGATCGCCGCGGTGCTGCCGTACGACGACCGGGCTCCGGCCGGGGCGCGGGTCGAGGACTTCGGTGACGACGTCCTGCTGCCCGGCCTCGTCGACACCCACGTCCACGTCAACGACCCCGGCCGCACCGAGTGGGAGGGCTTCTGGACCGCCACCCGCGCGGCCGCGGCCGGCGGGATCACCACCCTCGTGGACATGCCGCTCAACAGCCTCCCGCCCACCACCACGGCCGCCCACCTCGACACCAAGCGCGCGGTCGCCCGCAGCAAGGCGCATATCGACGTCGGCTTCTGGGGCGGCGCGATCCCCGGCAACGTCAAGGATCTGCGTCCGCTGCACGACGCCGGGGTCTTCGGCTTCAAATGCTTTCTCTCGCCCTCCGGCGTGGACGAGTTCCCCGAGGTCGACCAGCGGCAACTGGCCGCCGCCCTCGGCGAGATCGCGGGCTTCGACGGCCTGCTGATCGTGCACGCCGAGGACCCCGGCCACCTGGACGAGGCCCCCGAACCGCACGGCCCCAAGTACGCCGACTTCCTCGCCTCCCGCCCGCGGATCTCCGAGAACGACGCCATCGCCGGGCTGATCGTGCTCGCCCAGCGGCTCGACGCACGGGTCCATGTCCTGCATCTGTCCTCCAGCGACGCGCTGCCGCTGATCGCCGCCGCCAAGCGCGAGGGCGTCCGGATCACCGTCGAGTCGTGCCCGCACTTCCTGACCCTGACCGCCGAGGAAATCCCGGACGGCGCCACGGAGTTCAAGTGCTGCCCGCCGATCCGCGAGGCCGCCAACCAGGACGCCCTGTGGGAGGGCCTGGCCGACGGCACCATCGACTGCATCGTCTCCGACCACTCGCCGTCCACCGCCGACCTCAAGACCGCCGATTTCGGCGCGGCCTGGGGCGGCATCTCCTCCCTCCAGCTCGGCCTGCCCGCCATCTGGACGGAGGCCCGCGAGCGCGGCCACACCCTCGACGACGTGGTGCGCTGGATGGCCACCGCACCGGCGGCGCTGGTCGGCCTCGACCGGAAGGGCGCCATCGAGCCCGGCCGGGACGCGGACTTCACCGTCCTCGACCCCGAGGAGACCTTCACCGTCGACCCGCAGGCACTCCAGCACCGCAACAAGATCACCGCCTACGCGGGGAAGACCCTGTACGGCGTCGTACGGTCCACCTGGCTGCGCGGCCGCCGGATCAACGACGGCAGCACCCTCGCCGAACCCACCGGCGAGCTGCTCGAACGGCCGCACCGCCCATGACCGCGGACGGTATGCGGCGGCTGGTCGCGCGGCATGACGAGCTGAGTGGCTGACGGAGCCGGGTACCGGGCCCTGGCGCGCCGGCGCCCGGCCGGTTCAGTCGGCGACGGAGTGCCAGAACATGAGCTCGTATGCCTGGAGGAGGCGGCCGTAGCGATGCGCCGTGGCCGGCTGCGCCTGGCCGGTGTCGAGGCCGTGCTGGACCGCCTCGCGCGCCTTCTCCTCGACGGCCGGGGCCGGCTCGGCGAAGAGGGCGAAGAAGCCACGGGCAGCCTCGGGGAAGCCGTAGCGGTCCCGCATCGCCGCCGCCACGGTCGCGCAATAGCCGCCCCAGGCGGCGAAGTTGGCGGTCAGGGCGATCGCCACATCGGCCGGTTCGCCGCCCAGCGCGAGCCGTGCCGCGTAGGACGGATAGGCCTGGCAGCCGGGCCGTGGCTGGTAGTCCGCGATCTGCCGCTCGGTCAGCTCACAGGCGTCCGCCAGCCCGGCCAGCTGCCTCAGCGCCCGCGCCTCGCCCCGGGCGAGCAGATCGAAGAAGTCGGCGACGGGCGGGTCACCGTCCGCCCGCCGCGCCAGATGCTGGAAGCTGAGCCGGTCGGCGGCGATCACCTGGTGCTGTTCGAGGGCGAAGGTGGCGAACACGGAGCGCGGCGCCGCACCCGCCTCGATCTGCGAGACCAGCCGGTTGGCGGCGGAGTCCGGGGCGAGCGCGCGGACCGCGTCGTCCAGCACGACGGCCGCGGTCGGACGAGGGGCATCGGGAGCGGTTCGGGCCATGAGTCGGTCTCCTCCGGGGCGAGGGCGGTGGCCAGCACCTCAGATTAGGGCGCGGGGCCGCCGCCGCGGGGGAGATGACGCGACGCCGACGGGCGAACCGCCGTCGCCGCGAAAAGGGAACGCGGCACACCGCCGGGCGTGCCGCGTCCCCCCTGCACCGGGCGCTACGGGACGCACCACGCGGCCCGTCCCCATCGGCCGCCCCTCAGCGCACCACCACCTCATTGACCTCGGGCGCCGCGGTCCCGTCCCGCCACACCAGCCGGACACCCTCGACCGCGCCGTCACCGGCCGGAAGCCGCGTATAGGCGCCGGACAGTGTGCCGAGCGCGCGCCAGGCGCCGCCCGTACGGACCTCGACCCCCGCCGCCCCGGACGGCGCGCCCTGCGGCCGCAGTACGACCACGGACCGCGCCGCGCGGGGCGCTTCGGGCGTGAACTCCAGGGCCTCGCCGGGCTGCGCCGCCCGTGCCGCGCGATAGACGGTCGCCGGATCGCCGTCCGCCGCCGACCGCAGCGCACTGCCCTCCGCCGCGGGCGGGCCACCGGCCACCGTGCCCGCGTCGGCCCCGGCCGCCGCGAACTCCCGCACCACCAGCCAGTTGTCCTGCGCCTGGGTGGCCCGGGCGCGCACGTACCGGGCCCGGACACCGGCCGGCGGCTCGACGCGCACCTCGGCCTTCCCGTCGAACGCGGCCAGCCGCTGCCAGCTCTTCCCGTCCGACGAGTACTCCAGGACACCGTGCCGCAGATAGTCGTCCGGGCTGCCGCTCTTGCCCATCGCCAGGGTGATGGTCCCCAACGGACGCTCGGCGTGCAGATCCAGCGCCACGAAGGAACCGGCCTTGGGCCCCGCGCCGCTCCAGAAGTACGTGGCGTCATCGCCGTCGGTCATACGGGAGACCGCGTTGTCCTGGTAGACGGAGAGATCCGTCGAGCCCTCGGGGCGGCCGGTGACGCCCAGCGCCCGGTCGTGCGCGGCCACCGCGCCCTCGACGAAGGTGTCCAGCACCCCGTCCGCCACCAGCACCGGAATCCGCTTCCCGGTCATGTCCACATACACGAACGACCTGGCGGTCCGCACCAACTCCGGTATCTGCTGCCGTAGTTGCCAGGCCCGCGCGCCGTCGCCCGCCTTGGTCGCCTCGATCAGCCGCAGCGCCGTACGGGCCGCGACGCCCCAGGCCCGGGTCGCGTCCAGCCACGGCGCACTGTCCTGCACGAAACCCCGGTCGGCGAGCCGGTCACGCAGCACCGCCGGTGCCTCCTGAAGATTCCGCAGCACCGCGTCGAGCCGCCGCGCCTCGCCGTCCTTCCCGAACTTCTCGATGGCGGCGGCCAGTTCGGGCGCCTGCCGCGGGTTCAGCGACGAGGCGTAATGGGCGTCCGCGAAGGCCCGCAGCGCTCGTGCCGTACGGGCGTCACCGCCGGCCAGCTCCTCGATCGCCCCGCCCCAGGACGTCCGGGCGTCATACGCCGAGTCGTTCCACGCGTAGTCCGCCACCGTGTACAGCGCGAGCTTGGACGCCGCGGGCTGGATCATCGGATTCGCGGTGATCCCCGCCAGCTGCTCCGGCAGCCCCTTCTCCCGGCCGTTGAACGGCCCGAGCAGCAGCCGGTTGGTCACATAGTCGTTGACCGGGTAGTTGTCCCAGGTCAGGATCGGGTGCCCGAAGACCTCCCGGGCCTGCCGGGCCTGGGCGACGGTCATCGTCGGCGCGATCACCCCCACCCCCGTCCACTCCACCAGCACATCCTTGTCCAGCTGCGTGGCCAGCGCCTTCTTGTACGGTGACGGCTTCACGTCGTAGTACTCGGTCGGCACCATCTGGAGCGGCTCGGCGCCCGGATGCCGGGCGATGAACTCCTGGTTGACGCGGTTGAGCAGATGCGCCTGCGCGGCACCGGCCGCCCCGCCGCCGGTCCCGAACCGGTCCTTGTCCGCCGCACAGTTCCAGTCCGTGTAACTGATGTCGTCCAACGGCACCGCGAAGGTCCGCACCCCGATGTCCCACAACGTCGCGAACTTGGCGGTCAGCGCCCGGAGATCCGCGTCGGAGCTGTAGCAGACGGACAGCCCCGGGGAGAGCGCATAGGTGAACTCCACATGCCGTGCCCGCGCCCGGTCCACCAGCTCCTTGAGCTGCGCCAACTGGTCCGCGGGGTACGGATCGCGCCACTTCTCCCGCAGATAGGCATCGTCCTTCGGCGAGTACACATACAGGTTCATCTTGTGCGCACCGTAGAAGTCCAGCTGGTCGAGGCGGGCCCGGTGCGACCACGGGGTGCCGTAGAACCCCTCGATGACGCCGCGCAGCGGGGTGGCCGGCCAGTCCCGTACGACGGTGCCCGGCACCCGGGCGCCCGACCGCTCCGCGTGCGGCAGCAGTTGCCGCAGCGACTGGGCCGCGTAGTAGGTCCCGGCGGCGTCCTTGCCGGCCAGCGCGATCCGCCCCGCACCGACGGCCAGCGCATACCCCTCGGCGGGCAGACCGGCGGCGTCCGGCGCGCCCAGCTCCGCCAGCGCCCGCGTCGCTCCCGGACCGTCCACATACACCGACAACTGCCCGCCACCCGGCGCACGTTCGGCCCGCCCCACCCGCTGCGCACCGGCGTCCTTCAGCGACTTCTCGACGACCGTCAGCGCCGCCGCGTCGGCGCGCGGCCCGGCGACGACGGTCACGGCCGGGGTGATGGCGACCTGGTCGGACCGGCTCCGGACGGACCGGGGCGTGGGCGAAATGGTCCGGGAGGCGGCGGCTCCGGGGCGGTCCCGGGCGCCGTCCCGCCCCGCCTTCGCTCCGGAGCCCGGCGGCCCCGCCATGCCCGTCAGGGGGATCAGGGCCAGGGCCATGGCCAGCGCGGTGGCCGCCGCGGTGCGCGTACGGTGCATCCTTCGGTCCTCCTCGGTGCGGCGAGGTTCAGGAACGGGAGTCGTGCGACCTCTTCGCGCCAGCAGGCTTCACCTGGCCACCCCACCGGGGCAATGGACTTTCGGACCGAAGTGATGGACGTTGCCACGCTCCGGGGAGCGCCCGCCCAGGGGCGCCCCCTACTGGTTGTTCGCGGCGATCACCACAAGGCTCATCATCGCCAGCAGCACATGCGTCGCGATGACGTAGATGAACACCCGCACATACAGCCCGCGCGGTGGCTTGTTCTCGACGTACTTCCGGTCGGGCACCGCCTCGGCGAGCGCTTCCGACGACGGGGGAGTGGCAGGAACGGTCTGATCGGGCACCACGGTGGATCCTTCCCTCAAAAACGGTGCCTGGGGCTCACAGCCCGCGGCGCCTGGTGTCATCGCCGAGGCACAGCTCGGCGGCCCCGCTCTGGAGGAGCGTGTGGACGAACAGCAGCTCCGCCCCGCCCGGCGAGGCGGCGGCGATCCGGTGCGGCGTCAGCGAGTCGAAGTGCGCCGCGTCCCCCGGCTCCAGCACATGCACGGCCGCGCCGAGCGTCAGCCGTAGCCGCCCGTTGAGGACGTACAGCCACTCCTCGCCCGGATGGACCCGCACCAGATCGCCCTGCGCCCGCTGCGGCACCAGCACCCGCAGCGCCTGCATCGCCCGCCCGGCACTGCCCGCGGTCCAGTACGTCCAGCCCCCGGCCTCCGACGGCTCCGCCCGCCCGGCCCGCACGATCGGGTCCCGCTCCGGAGCGGTCTCGCCGAGCAGGTCGGATACCGTGGTGCCATAGGTACGGGCCAGCGCCAGCAGCATCGGCAGCGAAGGCTGGCGCTGATTGGTCTCCAGCCGCGACAGATGCGCGGGCGAGAGCCCCACCAGCCGGGCCGCGGTCTCCAGCGTGAGACCACTGCGTTGCCGCAGGTCACGCAGGCGCGGCGCAACGGTGGACAGCTCATCCGGCGAAGCGCCGGCGGGCTCGTCGGGGAGCTCGGTCATATCCCCGGTATAGCGACCTTTCGCCTCACGGGCAAAAGATTTGCCTCAGAGGCAAGGTGGCGCGTGGCCTGCCACTGCGGCGGCTCCCGGCCTTGACTGGTCGACGTGCACGATCGTGGTGCGGCTGATCCGCGCCGACGGGAACGGTCCCCCCCCCGGCCCGCCCCTGACTCCGGCACCGGCTCCCTCCCGAGAGGCCCGAGGCAAGCCGTCCCGCGCAAGTGCAGTCCCTGATATGCGGAAATTTGCGGGAGTTGGTGGGGCGGGGTTGTGAACTCGCGGGAAACTTCCGCCTGTTGGGATTGACAGAGTCATGTCTACGCGCGTCATTCTGGAAGGCATGAGAATCCCCCCACGGATCACCAGGTTCGGCGCCGTAGGCGCCCTCGCTTCGGCCCTTCTCATTGGCGGGACCGCGGTCACCGCCACCCCCGCCGTCGCCACGACGCACGCGGCCACCTCGTACGCCACGACGGCGCACGTCGCGTCCGTGCACGTCCAGGACGTCGGCAAGGTCTGCTACTCCAAGCTGCCTTCGCAGGCCCACGAAACCCTCGATCTGATCGAGAAGGGCGGGCCCTACCCGTATCCGAAGGACGGCACGGTCTTCGACAACCGGGAGGGCATCCTGCCGTCCCAGAGCACCGGCTACTACCACGAGTTCACCGTCGTCACTCCGGGCTCGCCCGACCGCGGTGCGCGGCGCATCGTGGCCGGCGAGAAGAAGAGCGAGGACTACTACACCGCCGACCACTACAAGACGTTCGATCTCGTCGACCGCGGCTGCTGAAGCCGACGGACCGGCGGGCCGAGCGGCCGGCCGGCGCACGACAACAGGGCAACAGGACAACAGAAGACCAGGGGTGGCGGGCCGGCTGAGCCCGTGACCCGGAACCCGCGGCGGCCGGGGTGCACACGCACCCCGGCCGCCGTCGTGCTGTCCGCCCGTGCTGTGCGGCCCTGCTGCGCGCCTGTGCCGTGCGCCCCCTGCGACCTCCCTCTTCTCCCCATTCTCGGCAGAAGGGGCGCACGGGGCGCACCCCCGAGAGAGGATTGTCAGTGGCTCCCGGTAGCGTTTCGGTGAAAACGAGGAGCGGGCGGGCATCGGCGGAATAAGACCATGTGCGGTCAGCTGCTGCGGCACGCCCCGGAAAATGCCGTATCCGCTGTAGGTCAAGGCGTGGCGGCATGGAGCGTCGGAGACAAGGAAGGACGGCGAACTGCCGTGTATCGCTGGGAAATCACCCGGGCCGCACTGGCGCAGCGTGTTTTCGCCATCGTCCGTAGCCGGACCTATGACGAGGCCAGCGCCACCGCCGATACTCTGCTGTCCGCGGGCATCACCAGCCTGGAGATATCCCTCACCACCCCCTTCGCCCTGGAAGCGGTCACCACGCTCACCCGGGAGCTGGGCGACGACGCGGTCATCGGCGCCGGCACGGTCCTTGACGCGGTATCGGCCCGGATGGCGGTCGACGCGGGTGCCCGTTTCCTGGTCTCGCCGAGCCTGGACGCCGAGGTCATCCGTACCGCCCACCGCTATGGCATCCCGGTCTTCTCCGGGGTGTCGACGCCGTCCGAGATGGTCCGCGGGCTGGAACTCGGGGCGGACGCGCTCAAGCTGTTCCCCGCCTCGGGGTACGACCCGGCCTGGCTGACGGAGGTCCGTGCCGCGCTGCCGCAGGTGCCACTGCTGCCGACGGGCGGGGTGACGGTCGACAGCGCGCCGGAGTGGATCGCCGCGGGCGCCGTCGCCGTCGGCATGGGCGCGGCGCTCTCCGACGGCGACCGTGACACCGTTGCCAAGCGCGCCGCCGATCTCCTCACCCGCCTGGAGGAGGCCGCCCCGGACCGCCCGACGATCCGCGGCACCGCGGACTTCTGAGCGGCCCGGCGGCGACGCCGTGCGGTGCGGTAGGAGCCGCTGACGGTGCGTCGTCGGCGCGCTGCCTTCCCGGCCCCTGAGCGGACGGCCCCCCCCGGCCCCCGAGCGGACGGACCGGCGGCGCGCGTGCCGTACGAGGACTGACGGCGCGTCGGTGTGCCGCCGCCCCAGCCCCCTCGGGCCATCCACGGGCCATCCCACGGGCCGATCGGGGGGTTCACCCGCGCCCCGGCCTCTGCCACTCTGAGCGCTTCGATCATGCGACCGAGTCGCCGCGTACCGGAGTCACAGGAGCCCCCATGAAGCGCGCCGCCACGCTCTCCGCCCTCGCCTGTCTGCTCGCCGTCACCGCCGCCGCCCCGGCGGCCTCGGACAGCCCCGCCGCCGTACGAGGAGCCACCACCCCCGCCGCCGGGAAGACTTCGGCCCTCGATGCCGTCCCCCGGCGCGGAGTGCTGCGCGTCTGCACCACGGGCGACTACCGCCCCTTCACGTACCGCGACCCCGCGACCGGCAAATACAGCGGCGTGGACATCAAGATGGCCGGGGATCTGGCCAAGAGCCTCGACGCCACCCCGCGTTACGTGGCCACGACCTGGGCCCGGCTCGTCGGCGATCTGTCGGCCGGCCGTTGTGACATCGCCATGGGCGGGGTCTCGGTCACCCTCCCGCGCGCCCGCTCGGTGTACTTCAGCGAACCCACCCGCACCGACGGCAAGACGCCCCTCGTGCGCTGCACGGACCAGGACAAGTACCGGACGCTGGCGCAGATCGACCGCCCCGGCACGCGCGTCATCGTCAACCCGGGCGGCACCAACGAGGAGTTCGCCCGCGCCCATATCCACCGGGCCACTCTCACGGTCCATCCGGACAACACCACGATCTTCGACGAGATCATCGCGGGTCGCGCCGATGTGATGATGACGGACGCCGGTGAGACCCGCTACCAGGCCAAGATCCACCCCGAACTCTGCGCGCTCCACCCGGACAAGCCCTTCACCTTCTCCGAGAAGGCCTATGCCCTGCCCCGCGGCGACGACGAGTTCAAGGCGTATGTGGACCAGTGGGTTCACCTCGCCACGCATGACGGGACGTACCGGAAGTACGAGGACGCCTGGATGAAGTAGCGGGCCGGGGCGGCTGGTGCGTTACAACACCCTCACCTTCGCCGCGGCCACGGCCCTGGGCCCGGCCATCGTCACCGGCGGCTTCTCCATCCAGTACGTGCGCCCGGCGCTCGGCCGGACGCTGCGGGCCCGCGCCCAGGTCGTCCAGGCCGGCCGCCGGCAGGCCGTGTGCGTGGTGGCGCAGGGGACGGCGATGACGCTCAACGGGCCCGCGGGCGGCGGCGGTGCCGAGGCGTAGGGTGCGCCGGGCGTCGGTGGCGGCAGCTCAGTCGCTGCCGGTGTCGCCCGCCGACGGCCGGTGGCCGAGGACGTTGACGACCCGGCCGTTGGGGTCCTGGACGAAGAAGCGGCGGACGCCCCACTCCTCGTCCTGGAGCGGCCGGACGATCGGTGCGCCGGCGGCCAGGACGGCGGCGTAGGCCGCGTCCACGTCGTCGACCTCGATGCTCATGTCGGGGGTGACCGGGGCGGTCTTGTCGTGCGTCATGAAGATGAGCTGGGCGGTGGGGTTGGCGGGGGAGGCGAGGGTCATGACCCAGCCCAGGTTCATGACCTCCTCGAACCCCAGCAGGCCGTAGAACGTACGGCTTCCGTCCAGGTCGTCGGAGTGGATGTCGGGGACGACGCGGCGAATGGGCATGGGGCTCCTCCGGGACATGCGGCTGGTCGGGACGCGGGCGGGGCCGCCCGGCCCGTGGTGTGCGGTCACGGCTGTGCGCGGCCCAGTATTCCGGCGTAGGGGACGGTCTGTACGGGACGGCGTACGGCGCGACCGGACGCGCCGCGTCCCGGTTCCCGGCCGTGCGGGCCGGCGGGGAGACCGGCCGGGATCCGTCTTGTCCGGACAATGTGACCTCCGGACTTCCCGTCATCTGCCGGGGCGGATACGCTCGCGAGGTGGGGAAACGCGATACGGAACAAGCCCTGGGCGCCGACGGCCCCGTCCAGTTCAGCGTGGACCGGACCAGTCCGGTCCCGTTGTATTTCCAGCTGTCCCAGCAGCTGGAGGCCGCGATCGAGCACGGGAAGCTGGCGCCCGGCAGTCTGCTCGGCAATGAGATCGAGCTGGCCGGCCGGCTCGGCCTGTCCCGGCCGACGGTGCGGCAGGCGATCCAGTCGCTGGTCGACAAGGGCCTGCTGGTGCGCCGCCGCGGTATCGGCACCCAGGTCGTCCACAGCCAGGTCAAGCGCCCCCTGGAGCTGAGCAGCCTCTACGACGACCTGGAGGCGGCCGGGCAGAAGCCGGCCACCCGGGTGCTGCTCAACACCACCACCGAGGCCGATGCCGAGGTCGCCGCCGCGCTGGGGATCGCCGAGGGGGCGGAGGTCGCGCTGGTCGAGCGGCTGCGGCTGGCTCATGGCGAGCCCGTGGCGCATCTGCGCAACCACCTCCCCGCCGGGCTGATCGAGCTGAGGACCGCCGAGCTGGAGGAGACGGGTCTGTACCGCCTGATGCGGTCGGCCGGGATCACCCTGCACAGCGCCCGGCAGGCCGTCGGGGCCCGTGCCGCGACCGTGGAGGAGGGCGCACGGCTGGAGGAGCCCGAGGGTGCCCCGCTGCTCACGATGCAGCGGACGACCTTCGACGACACCGGGCGCGCGGTCGAATTCGGCTCGCACGTCTACCGCGCGTCCCGTTACGCCTTCGAGTTCCAGCTGCTGGTACGGCCCTGAGCGGAGCGGGCGCTGCCCACCGCCGGACCGGTCATTTCCGTCCGCCTGAGCACGGCCGGGCGCGCCGTATTGCCTGAAATGTTCCGTTCTGTAGGCCCCTCGCGACCTGCATTCGTCAGAATGTTCTGACAAACCATTGACGTGGCTCCGCGCGCGCCGTTACAACCTCTCCAGCCGCATTCCGGCGGCCGGGAGAAAAGGCGGTCCCACGATGAACGGCGTGCGTACGACTGGCCCCCTCACTGTCCGCAGCGTCGCTGTGCGCAGCGCAGCCGCTTTACTGGCGACCGCCGCGCTCGCCACCGGGTGCGGCTCCGCCGGCGACCCCGACGCCGCCGGCAAGGACGCCGCCACCCCGCGCATGACCATCGGCATGGTCAGCCACTCCGGCGACGGCGACACCTTCTGGGACATCGTGCAGAACGGCGCCCAGCAGGCCGCCGCCAAGGACAAGGTGAAGTTCCTGTACGCGCACGACAAGGAAGGCGCCCAGCAGGCCGCGCTGATCCAGTCGTACATCGATCAGAAGGTGGACGGGCTGATCGTCACCCTCGCCAAGCCGCACGCCGTCAAGGCGGCCGTCCGCAAGGCCGTGGCGCGCGGCATCCCCGTCATCACCGTCAATTCCGGTGGCGAGTTCTCCGCGGCGTACGGGGCGCTCACCCACATCGGGCAGGACGAGTCGGTGGCCGGCCGCGCGGTCGGCGACGAGCTGAACGAACGGAAGGCGAAGAAGGTGCTCTGCGTCATCCACGAGCAGGGCAATGTGTCGCTGGAGGACCGCTGTGCCGGTGTCCGCAAGGGCTTCCGCGGAACGGTCGAGAACCTCGACGTGGACGGCACCAACGCGCCGAACTCGCAGTCGTCGATCGAGGCCAAGCTCCAGTCCGACCCGTCCATCGACGCGATCGTCACGCTCGGTGCGCCGATGGCGGCGATCTCGCTCAAGGCCAAGGAGGAGGCCGGCAGCCGGGCGCAGATCGCGACCTTCGATCTGAACTCCGCCGTCGTCAAGCTGCTCAAGGCCAAGGACCTCACCTTCGCCGTCGACCAGCAGCCCTACCTCCAGGGCTACGAGGCGGTGGATCTGCTCTGGCTCCACAGGACCAACGCCGATGTCCTCGGCGGCGGCAAGCCGGTGCTCACCGGGCCCGCCCTGGTCACCGAGAAGGACGTACCCAAGCTCACCGAGTACACCGGGCGAGGCACCCGGTGACGCCTCAGGGAAGACGGGACCCCATGAACCGGGACAGATCACCGGTCACGGATACTTGGCCGGTCGGTCCCGGCCGGCCGGTACCGGTGGACCACACCACACAGCGGCCGGCCGGACCGGCCGGACAGCGAATACAACCAACGCAGCCGACACGGCAAGATCAGCGGGAAGGGCGAGTCCTCGTGGCACGGGTTCGGAGAAGGGGACGCGTCATCGGCGCCGTGCTGGCGGCGGCGCTGGGCGCCTCCCTGGCGGGATGCAGCAGCACCGGAGGTCTGCGCGCCGAGCAGGAGCGGGCCGCCAAGGCAGCCGGCGGCAAGGCCGCGGTGAACACCCCCAGGTGGACGTTCGCGATGGTCACCCACTCGGGAGACGGCGACACCTTCTGGGACATCGTGCAGAACGGCGCCCAGCAGGCCGCCGTCAAGGACAACATCAAGTTCGTCTACGGGCACGACAAGGAGGCCCAGCGGCAGAGCCAGCTGGTGCAGTCCTACATCGACCAGAAGGTCGACGGGCTGATCGTCTCGCTGGCGAAGCCCAATGCCATGAAGGATGTCGTCGCCAAGGCCGAGAAGGCCGGCATCCCGGTGATCACGGTGAACTCCGGCGCCGAGGAGTCCAAGGCGTTCGGGGCGCTCAGCCACATCGGGCAGGACGAGACGGTGGCGGGCGAGGCAGTCGGCGAGGAGCTGAACAAGCGCGGCCGCAAGAAGGCCCTGTGCGTCCTGCACGAGCAGGGCAATGTCGGCCATGAGCAGCGCTGCGACGGCGCCAAGAAGACCTTCAAGGGCGATCTTCAGAAGCTGTATGTCGAGGGCACCAACATGCCCGATGTGCAGTCCTCGATCGAGTCCAAGCTCCAGTCGGACAGCGCGCTCGACGCCGTCGTCACGCTCGGCGCCCCCTTCGCCGCCACGGCCGTCAAGGCCAAGGAGCAGGCCGGCAGCAAGGCCGAGATCGACACCTTCGACCTCAACGCCCAGGTCGCGACCGGCCTGAAGGACGGCTCCCTCGGCTTCGCCGTCGACCAGCAGCCCTACCTCCAGGGCTACCAGGCCGTCGACCTGCTCTGGCTCTACAAGTACAACTCCGACGTCCTCGGCGGGGGCAAGCCGGTGCTCACCGGGCCCCAGGTGATCACCAAGAAGGACGCCGCCGCACTGGAGGACTACACGAAGCGGGGGACCCGATGAGCCACACGGACGCACCACCCCTGCCACCGGCCGGTCCGGCCAAGAGCGGCGACGAACGGCTGCTGCACCGCTCCCTCGCCCGACGGCTGATGGGCCGCCCCGAACTGGGCTCCGTCGTCGGTGCCGCCGCGGTCTTCATCTTCTTCTCGATCGTCGCCGAGCCGTTCCTGCGGGCCGCCAGCCTCTCCACCGTGCTCTACGCGTCCTCGACGATCGGCATCATGGCCGTGCCGGTGGCGCTGCTGATGATCGGCGGGGAGTTCGATCTGTCGGCCGGTGTCATGGTCGTCAGCTCGGCGCTGATCTCCTCGATGGTCAGCTACCAGCTGACCGCCAACACCTGGGTGGGTGTGGGGGCGTCGCTGCTGGTCACCCTCGCCATCGGGGCGTTCAACGGCCTGCTGCTGACCCGTACGAAACTTCCCAGCTTCATCATCACGCTCGGCACGTTCTTCATGCTGACCGGCCTCAACCTCGGCTTCACCAAGCTGATCAGCGGCACGGTCTCGACGAAGACCATCGCCGACATGGAGGGCTTCGACTCGGCCCGTACGCTCTTCGCCTCGCATCTGACCCTGGGCAGTGTGGACATCCAGGTCACCATCCTGTGGTGGCTGGCGCTGGTCGCGGTCGCCACCTGGATCCTGCTGCGCACCCGCGTCGGCAACTGGATCTTCGCGGTGGGCGGTAACGCCGACGCCGCACGGGCCGTGGGTGTCCCGGTCACCAAGACCAAGATCGGCCTCTACATGGGCGTCGCCTTCGCCGCCTGGGTCTCCGGCCAGCATCTGCTGTTCTCGTACGACGCGATCCAGTCCGGCGACGGCGTGGGCAACGAGTTCCTCTACATCATCGCCGCGGCGGTCGGCGGCTGTCTGATGACCGGCGGCTTCGGCTCGGCGATCGGTGCCGCCGTCGGCGCCTTCATCTTCGGCATGGCCAGCAAGGGCATCGTCTACGCGCAGTGGAATCCGGACTGGTACAAGTTCTTCCTCGGCGCGATGCTGCTGCTCGCCACGCTCCTGAACGCATGGGTCCGCAAGCGGGCGGAGGAAAAGGCATGACAGCGCTGGTCGAGCTGACCGACGTCAGCAAGTACTACGGGAACGTCCGGGCCCTGGAAGGCGTCTCGCTGGAGGTGCACGCGGGAGAGATCTCCTGTGTGCTCGGCGACAACGGTGCCGGCAAGTCCACCCTCATCAAGATCATCGCAGGGCTGCACCGGCACGACGCCGGCTCCTTCACCATCGACGGGGAGGAGACCACCCTCGCCTCCCCGCGCGAGGCCCTGGACCGCGGCATCGCCACCGTCTACCAGGACCTGGCCGTCGTCCCCCTCATGCCGGTGTGGCGCAACTTCTTCCTCGGCTCGGAGCCCACCACCGGCGTCGGCCCCTTCAAGCGGCTCGATGTCACCACGATGCGCGAGACCACCCGCAGTGAGCTGCTGCGGATGGGCATCGACCTGCGCGATGTCGACCAGCCCATCGGCACCCTCTCGGGCGGTGAGCGGCAGTGCGTCGCCATCGCCCGCGCCGTCTACTTCGGCGCCAAGGTCCTCGTCCTGGACGAGCCGACCGCGGCGCTCGGCGTCAAGCAGTCCGGCGTCGTCCTCAAGTACGTCGCGGCCGCCCGGGACGCCGGACTCGGCGTGGTGTTGATCACCCACAATCCGCATCACGCCTATCTCGTCGGCGACCGCTTCGTCCTGCTCAAGCGGGGCACGATGGCCGGCAGCCACGCCAAATCGGAGATCGCCCTGGAGGAGCTGACCCGCCAAATGGCGGGCGGCAGCGAGCTGGAACAGCTCAGTCATGAGCTGGCCCGCACCGCGACACCGGAATTCCCCGGCGGTCACCGGCCCGAGTGATCTTCACCGCGCCCCGCGCAGGCCCCCGGGCCGCGCGGGGCGCGTCACTCTCCGTCGCGGTGCGCGGAACGGTGCGGGTGATGCACAATCGCAGCGAACCAGCACATCGAGGCCCCGGCCTCCCGAGACCCGCAGGGACGAGACGACTCTTGCGAGCACGCAGCAGCCGCATGGGGGCACCACCCACGCCCTTCGGGCAGTGTGGGAGTACCGGCGAAGAGGTGGGTCGATGAGCATGTACCGGGACCGGGTGCACCGAGGATCCGCCAGAGCCACCGTGCTGCGCACGGTCGGCACCCGCGAGCGGCGCTCGCTGCTGACCGCCCCCAGGGTGCCCACCGTCGGCATCGACATCGGCGGCACCAAGGTCATGGCGGGGGTGGTCGACGCCGACGGCGCCATCCTGGAGAAGGTCCGCACCGAAACGCCGGACAAGTCCAAGAGCCCGAAGGTCGTCGAGGACACCATCACCGAGCTGGTGCTCGACCTCTCCGACCGGCACGACGTCCACGCGGTCGGCATCGGCGCGGCCGGCTGGGTCGACGCGGACCGCTCCAAGGTCCTCTTCGCCCCGCATCTGAACTGGCGCAACGAACCGCTGCGCGACCGTCTCGCCGGCCGCCTGGCCGTCCCCGTCATGGTCGACAACGACGCCAACACCGCCGCCTGGGCGGAGTGGCGCTTCGGCGCCGGCCGCGGCCAGGACCACCTCGTCATGATCACGCTCGGTACCGGCATCGGCGGCGCGATCCTGGAGGACGGCGCGGTCAAGCGCGGCAAGTACGGCGTGGCCGGTGAATTCGGCCATATGCAGGTCGTCCCCGGCGGCCACCGCTGCCCCTGCGGCAACCGCGGCTGCTGGGAGCAGTACAGCTCCGGCAACGCCCTGGTGCGCGAGGCCCGTGAGCTGGCCGCCGCCGACTCCCCGGTCGCGTACAACATCATCGAGCGGGTCGGCGGCCGCGTCGGCGACATCACCGGGCCGCTGATCACCGAGCTGGCCCGGGAGGGCGACGCGATGTGCGTCGAACTCCTCCAGGAGATCGGCCAGTGGCTCGGCGTCGGCATCGCCAACCTCGCCGCTGCCCTCGACCCGTCCTGCTTCGTCATCGGCGGTGGCGTCAGCGCCGCCGACGACCTGCTGATCGCCCCGGCCAGGGACGCCTTCCGGCGCCAGCTCACCGGCCGCGGCTACCGCCCCGAAGCCACCATCACCAAGGCCCAGTTGGGTCCCGAGGCCGGCATGGTCGGCGCCGCCGACCTCGCCCGTCTGGTGGCCCGCCGCTTCCGGCGCGCCAACCGGCGCCGCGTCGAGCGCCACGAACGCTATGAACGGGCCGGCCGCCGATGACCGACACCGATCTGCACTCCGTGCACGACGACCACCAGCCGCCCGCACCGCCGCGCGCCAAGCGCCGCCGTCCGGTGCTGATGGCGCTGATCGTCTTCCTGCTGATCGCGATCCCGGCCGGCTACATCGTCATCTCCGCCGAGCAGAGCCGCGACAGCGGCGAGGGCAAGGAACTGGAGGCTGCCGCCACCGGCCTGACCAACGCCTTCCCCTCCAAGGTCCAGCAGCGGATCTACAACGTCCCGGTCCCGGTCGGCTCCACCCCGGTCTACTACTACGAGACCAACTCCTGGCAGACCAGCGCCCTGTTCGTGCAGTTCCGCACCAACGAGTGGGGCCTGGAGCACTACCTCGCGGCCGTCGGCACCAGCACCGAAGCCCTCAAGAAGGACCGGACGACCATCCCGCCCGGCCAGGCGGCCAAGGTCGGCTGGAACCTGGGCGGCGACGGCCCCTGGGCCGGCACGACGACCGCGGACCGGGCACCGCACCCCTCCCAGCGGATCATGGTCAGCTATGACGAGCCGGGACATCCGGTGGTTTACACGGTCTCCACCGTGAAGTTCTGAACACCGTGAAGTTCTGAATCGACGCGGCTAACGGTGACGCGGCACCGTCACGCGTCGCCCGGCCGGCCCGTGTCCTGGGCGCGGGTGCGGAGCAGGAGGGCGACCCAACTGCGGTACGGCTTCCACCCGTCGGCGATCTTGGCCAGTTGGGCGACGTCGCTGGCTGCTGCGGCGTCGAGCCCGTATGCGGTGGCCATGGCCTGGTGGAGGCGTGGTTCGTGGCGCGGGAAGACGTCGGGGTGTCCCGCTCCCCGGATGAGCACGAGCTCGGCGGAGAACGGGCCGATACCGGGCAGGGCGCGCAGTTCGGCGAGGGCGTAGTCGGCGGGCAGGGCGCGCAGGCGGGCTGCGTCTAGCTCTCCGTCGAGTGCCGCTTCGGCCAGCGCGTGCAGTCGCCGCATCTTGATGTCGGTCAGGCCGGGCACGTGGGTGAGGGCGCGCAGCGCGGCGGGGGCCGGGAAGGCGTACAGGGCCTGGCCTGCGAGGTGGATCCGGTGTCCGTGCCGCCGGGCGATGTGGGCCTTGATGGCGGCTGCCTGGGTCATGCGGATGCGGTTGCCGATGATGGCCCAGGCCGCGGCTTCATAGGGCGAGTGGAAGCACACCGGGCGCAGCCCCCGGTAGTCCGCCATGAGCCCGGCCACCACGGGGTCCGCGGCAAGGGCGGGGAACGCGGTGCCATCGACGTCCAGGGAGAGGATGCGGGCGAGCTGGGCCCGCACGGCTGCGTCGGCCGCGGGCCCGGCGGTCGCCGCCTGCGCCTGCGCCTGGGCCGGAGGTGCCGGGGTGCCGGGGTGCACGGTGAATTCGGCCTGGACCGTGCCTGTGGCGCCGTCTGCCCCCACCGCCTGCCGGACCGTGGCCGCGACGACGGACGTCGTGTCATCGGCGGGAAAAGCAAGGCGGAGGATCCCGTCGGCCGCGTGGTGATGGCGCGCGGGGGTGAAGCCCTTCAGGAACCGGAGGCCGGCGGCGAGCGAGAAGGGCCCGGCGGGGGTGAGGGAGACGGCGGCCACCGGTCAGCCTCCGTGTGCGGTGAGGGTGTAGCCCTCGGGGCCCTCGAAGGAGAACATCGGCCCGAAGGGGCTGTTCGCCATGGGGGTGAGGATCTTGATCCCGGCGGCGGCGAGCTGGTCGTGAAGCTGGTGAGCGTCGGCGGTCCGGAACCAGATCGCCACGCCGAGGCCGGGCCGTGCGGTATCGGCGAGGTCGATGCCCGGGAGCAGCTCACGGACGGCGAACGGGGTCGGCTCGGTGTCGAACACGACCGCGTGGGGCGGCGAGACCGCGGCCCGGCGCAGGCCCAGGTGCTGCTCGCAGAAGGCCGCTGCCGCGTCCACGTCGCGGACTTGCAGGGCCACGAAGTCGGGGCCGTCGATGGTGGCAGACATGGGTCTTCCTCACTCCTCGAATGTCAGGACTTTGACATCTCTGACGCTAAGGCCGCGCGTCCGCGTATGTCAAAATGCTGACATGAAGGAGTCCACGCCACCTGAGCCGCCCCATCCCGCGAAGGACGTCACCCAGCACGCGGGATACCTGCTCAAACGCGCCCAGGCCGCCCTGCGCGGCGCCATGGACAAGGTCCTGCGCGAGCACGGACTGACCGTGCCGCAGTACGCCACCCTCGAACTCCTGGCCCTGCACCCCGGCATGTCCAACGCCGACCTCGCCCGCGCGACCTTCGTCACCCGGCAGTCCGGACACGTCGTCCTGCGGGGCCTTCAGGAAGCGGGACTGATCACCCGCCCCGCCACCGCCGACCACGGCCGCGCCCGGCCCGCCCACCTCACCGGCGAAGGTCATGCACGCCTGACCGCGGTCCAGGCCGCCGTCTACGCCGTCGAACAGCGCATGGTGCAGGCGATCCCGCCAGAGCGCATGACGGCGCTCCTCACCGACCTCGACCGCATCGCGGCAGCCCTGGAGGAATGACGCGGCAACGGGGTGGGCGGCACTGGGGATCTCAGCGTGCGCGGCTGTCGGCTCCCGCGAGCCTTCGCGACGGAGTCAGATTGAGCTGACCGAGGGCTTCTTTCACGTCCTGCGGCCAGAGCCACAGCCGGTAGATCGGCGGGACGCGGAAGTAGTCCTCCGGTCCGTGCAGTTCGCGATTGCGCATATCCACGCAGTACCTCGTCCGCCAGGAGAACGCCTCGCCAGGCTCCCACTCCTGCCCCTCGGCCTTCTTCTTCGTCACGTCGTGAAGTTTCTCGATGGCCCGGTACTCGTAGGCGAGCAGGGTTTTGGGGTCCTTCCAGATGGCCTTCTTGCCCTTGACCGCCTTGTCGGCGGCCCGGAGGAGGAGGGGAAGGTCGAGTTCGCCGGGGATGGAGGGGTAGATGATGAAAGGCGCCGCCCATCCTTCGGCAATGAGATCGAGATTGAAGGTCGGCCTCTTTTCCCGTGGCAGGTCGGCCAGTTCCTTCTTCGAGTAGTTCGGCGCGAGGTAGGCGAGCAGGCGGTTGTTGTCGTCGAACTGGGCGTCGGCGGTGCGGATGAAGATGCTGCGTTCCTTGCCGGGCTTCCTGCCCTCGGCCAGCCTCTTCTTGATGTTCTCCGTGTTGAACGCGGCTGCCGCCGTACCCTGGGCGAATTGCAGGCTGCCCGCGTGCCCCGTCTCGATCTTCGGCAACAGGAACTCGGCGAGGTCATCGGAGAGGGGCGCGATGCCCTCCCGTATCCAGGCGGCCAGTTGCTTGAATTCCTTGTCGACCCGCTCGGCTTGCTCAGCCGTATCCGCCGTCGTTTCCGGAGTGTCGACGGACAGCATGCGGACCGGCATCTTGATGGACGGCGTATCCCCGTCGTGTACGTCGACCAGGGCGCGCGAGCCCAGCGACGGCATGGCCGTCCCGGCAGGTGTCCACAGGATCTGTACAGGGTCGGTCACGGCTACTGTCCTTCCGGCGTACGCCTCCGGCGTCTTCTCCCTCCGGCCTCCACCCAGCGTCACGCCGTGCCTCCGGAGCTGCAACTCCGCACGGCCGGACATGAGCCCGCAGTACAAAAGCGGCGCAGGCTGCGTATGTGCATCGGCTGTTAGTGAGGCGTTACCGGTGCACTAGCGATCTCCGTGAGAGTCAGGGGCATCCAAGGGCGCTGGTTGCGGTCGCTGAGTCTTCAGCCTTCCGCCCCGCCCATCGCACGGGGGAGCACCGGCATGCAGAAGCTGACGCCGCACAACGACGCTCGCGCCAGAACGGCTGCGAAGACAGAAAAGGGGCGGACCAGGCCGCCCGCATTACTCCACTGAGATTCCTCTGAGAATCCTCCTTTCCGGGGTCGAAGCGGAAATCGGCATCCGCCTCCCCCTCCCTCCCCTCTGGGCGTCCCACTTCTCCGGTGGTCCCCCACACCAGAACTTCGAACGAAATGCGATGGGCACCGTTATGCGTGATTACAGTCGGCGAGGAATGCTCGGACTCGGGGTGGGAGCGGCGGCGGCTCTGTCCGTAGCGGGCTGTTCCCTCTCCGGTTCGTCGGCCTCCGGCAAGGTCGGAAGCGAGGACGGAAAGACGGCGAAGGGCAAGCCGATCGGCGACGGCTCGACCGCGTACACCGGAAAGCAGCCCCATCAGCCGCCCCAGCCGGAGCGGTTGAAGCCCGGCCAGAAGCCGCCCCAGTTCGTGGTCTTCTCCTGGGATGGGGCGGGCGAGGTCGGCAACGGCCTCTTCCCCCGATTCCGCAAGCTCGCCCGCGACCACAATGCCTCCATGACTTTCTTCCTCTCGGGGCTGTATCTGCTGCCCGAATCGAAGAAGCGCCTCTATCGCCCGCCGAACAACCCCGTCGGCGCCTCCGACATCCCTTATCTCACCGATGACCACATCAAGTTGACGCTGAAGAACGTGCGCGCGGCCTGGCTGGAGGGCCACGAGATAGGCACGCACTTCAACGGGCACTTCTGCGGCACCGGCAGCGGTTCGGTCGCCCACTGGACCCCCACCCAGTGGGACTCCGAAATACAGCAGGCCATGGACTTCGTCACCAAGTGGCGTACGAACACCGGCTTCACCGACCTCGACCCGCTGCCCTTCGACTACAGCAAGGAACTCGTCGGCGCCCGCACGCCCTGCCTGCTCGGCCAGGAGAACCTGCTGCCCACGGCGAAGAAGCGCGGCTGGCGCTACGACGCCAGCTCGCCCGGCGGCCTCCAGATCTGGCCCACCAAGAAGCAGGGCATCTGGGACTTCCCCCTCCAGTCCATACCCTTCGGCAACCTCCCCGCCGGAGTCCTCTCCATGGACTACAACATGCTCTACAACCAGTCCCAGAACTCCACCAAGGGCCCCCCGGCCAACTACCCCCGCTGGCGCAAGCAGGCCGCCGACGCCTACATAGCCGGCTTCCAACGCGCGTATGAGACCAACCGCGCCCCCTTCTTCGTCGGCAACCACTTCGAACAGTGGAACGGCGGCATCTACATGGACGCCGTCGAGGAAGCCATCAAGCACATCACCGACGAGAAGCACCAGGACGTCCGCCTGGTCTCCTTCCGCCAACTGTGCGACTGGCTCGACGCCCAGGACCCCAAGGTCCTCACCGACCTGCGCCAACTCGGCGTCGGACAGAATTTCGCCGGACGCGGCTGACCACAGCAGCGGAGCCGAGCCCCATCAACGCCGCGATGTGCAACTGGAATTGAGTGGCCATCAGCCAGTGATGAAGTAAAGGGATTCCATGTGGCTGGTGGCGGACTCGCTGTGCCGCACCCGCAGTATTGACGCGTCCAAGTCGGACCTGCCCCACGGGTCGGCGTCCCCGAGGCACACAGTGGCGAGCGCGCCCCAGTCGTTCTGGTCCGGCTCGTCGTCCAGGTCGAAGTACACCTCGAGCTCGTCGAGGAGTTCCGCGGTGATACCGAGGGCGGTCATCACGGCCTGGGGGTCCCCGGCGACGACGAAGGGTTCGTCGCCGGGCCACCCGCAGGCGTGGAACATGGTGCCGTCCGGGAGCCATACGAGGTCTTCGGTGTGCTCGGCACCACAGTGGACTTCCACCCGTCCCACGATCCGCGCGTCGGGGAATCGCTTGCGCAGTCGGGTGGCCTCGGCGAGCAGCGGCATGTCGTTGCCGTCGTCCGCGAACGCCGGCTCGGAGATCGACATGAGGTTGCCCCACACCCCGACCTGAACGACGTCCAGATCGGCCCGGGTGTTGACCGTATGGGTGTCTCGCTGTTTGCAGGTGCCGAGGTCTTCGAGCACGTCGTCGATCGTGTCCAGCGAGCGGGCGAACGCGGCAGCCTGGGCGGGATCGTTGGGCGGAAGTTCTGCCGTGCTCACGGTGAACGGCGGCTGGAGGACGGTCAGTTCGTAACGGGTTCCGCTGCCGGTGGTCATGTGGTCCATCGGCAGCGTCCAGAACGGGTTATCAGGCATGGGGCACAAGGTATCGGTGTGTGACGATCCGTTCCGGGCCGATAGGCTGCCCCGCTTCTTGATCGACCTGATGGTGCGGCCCGGCAGACGGTGCTGTTACCGGCGGGCTGCGGTGGCGGAGGGAAGCTCGTTGAAACGGCTGTGGTAGTCGCCGGCGAAGCGGCCCAGGTGGGAGACGCCCCACCGGTAGGCGATGGTGCCGACGTTGTCGGTGGTGGTGAGGAGGTCCTGACGGATCCGGTCCAGCCGCAGGTTGCGTACGTAGGACATGGGTGACAGGCCGAGCCGGTCGCGGAACGCGGAGCTGAGGGTCCGCGGGGCGCAGTCGGCGGCTGTGGCGAGGTCGCCGAGGGTGATGTGCTCGGTGAGGTGGGCTTCGATGAACGCGAGAGCTGCGCGCAAGGAGCGCGGGTGGCCGGGTTGCGGACCGTCTCGCAGCTCGCCGGTGTGCGAGTGGGGCTGGGCCAGGAGCAGCGCGGTGACGATGCAGCGCAGTTGGCTGCGCTGGAGTTCGGCACGCTGGAACAGCGGGTCTCCCGAGTCCAGTTGCTCCAGGAGGGAGCGGACCAGCAGTAGTACGGCGCGGCCCTTGGGCTTGACCAGGTCGAGGGCGAAGTCGAAGCGGACGGTGGACACCGGCGGGCGCCCGGTCAGTGCGGTGAACTCCTGGTCGACGAGGGCGGCGTCGATCCGAACGCCCAGGAAGCGTGAAGGGGTGGGGCGTGCGGGGCGCAGCTCCTGGGTGTCTCCGGGGTTGACGACTCCGGCTGTGGCGGTGTCGAGGGTGGTGTGCAGGCCGCCGCAGGAGGCGGCGATCGCGCCGGACACACCGATGTTGACGAAGTAGGAGCTGCGTCCTCCCGCCGAGGAGACGCGTACGTCGAGCGGCGAGGCGAAGTAGCCGACGGCGAAGTCGCGCGCGGCCACCCCGCGCAGTTCGTGCTCTCCCCTGCACAGGCCGTCCAGCGGCGACGTGGAGATGGAGCCGCCGAAGAGGCGGGTTGCGGCGTTCAAGAGGTCGACGGGGTTGCTGGACTTGGTGATGAGGAAGTTGCGCAGCGGAGCCGGCACGCGTTCACCTCCCTGGGGCGGCCACCACGGCGTGGGGTGCGGGCGGCCGAGTCCTGCTGACAGTGTGACACCGCTGCTGCTGGCCCGTCCGGGGGTTTGGCCTGAGGTCCTGCGTCCACGGCCGACGCGGTTCCCTCGTGGGCGTGCTCACACCGGCGGGGCCACGAACAGTCCGGAGTCGACGTCGTTATGGGACTTGGCGGCGATGAACTCGTCCATCTCGTTGGCCGTGCCCCATTGATCCGCGTTGGCGGGCTCGCGAAGGTCGTAGAGGTGGGGGTGCCAGGTGTCCTCGTTCAGGACCTCCATCTCGGTGGTGTACTCGACGGTGTTTCCGGCCCGGTCGAGGAAGTAGCTGAAGGTGTTGTCACCGGCGCGGTGCCGCCCTGGTCCCCACAGTCGCTCGATGCCCAGGCGCCGCATCCGGCCGGTGCCGCGCATGAACTCGTCGATGCCGCGCATCTCGAAGGAGGCGTGGTGGAAGGCCGCGTGCGGTCCGCGGACGATGCCGAAGCTGTGGTGGAAGGTGTGGCACCGCAGAAACCACATGATCTCGCCGCGGCTGCCGAGGCACATGGTGTCCGAGAGCCGGAACCCCAGGTGGTGTCGCCTGCGGTCTCCGTCAGTCCCCACAGCTCGGTGTAGAACTGCCGCTGCTCGGCGAAGTTGGGCATGGCGACATCGATGTGCCGCAGGTGGGTGATCAGGCTGTTGTTTTCCATGGTGGGCTCTCTCGGGCTGTGTAGATCAACTGCTGTGCTGTGGCAGCAAGTTGAGGACGGTGGTGGGGCGGCACCGGGCCCTTGCCCATGTGGCCGTCGGGGAACATCCGGGCCGTCTTGGGGCCCCGTGCTCAGGTTCGGGAAGTCGCCGTAGGCGTCCGACGCTCCTCGTGCGCCGTGCGCCGTCCCTCGTTCGCAGCGGGTGGCTGACGCGCTGTGCCCGCGGCATGGTCATGGTCATGCGGGCTCGGCCATCTGCTGGTGACAGGCGTCGACCAGCGGGTACGCCTCGTCGTGGCGCTGCGCCTGCTCCAGGTCGGCGATCGCCACCGAGGTCTCCACGAGTGTCCGGCACCGCTGTGCGCGCCGGCTGACGAACGCCTCGAGCCCTGCGTCGATCGACGTGTGACAGTCGAGTTCCTGGGCCAGCACCGCCCCGTCTTCGATGGCCAGGGCCGCGCCGCTGGCCATCTGGGGTGCGGGTGCGTGCGCGGCGTCACCGATGACGACGCCGGTGCCCTGGTTCCAGGCACCGTCCAAGAACGCCGTCAGCACCGGGCGACGTACCACCGACGTGGCCCCGCCCATCAGGGAGCGGATCTCCGCCACCCGGCCAGGAAAGACCTTGAGTAACTCCCGTAAGCGCGGGATGAGTTCGACGTCAGGCAGGATGCTTCGCTCCACTCCGTTCTCCGTCAGGAACACGTACGCCTGGGTGGCCGAGATGGGCACGAGCCCCGCCGTATTGACCTTCCCGGCGAACTGATAGATCCCGGTGGCCCACGGAGGGCGGGGCACCAGCGCCCGCCAGACCATCTGCCCGTGGTACTCGACCGAGGTCTCAAGGCCCAGCAGACGCCGTGCGGACGAGCGGATCCCGTCCGCACCCACCAGCAGCGCGACCCGCCGGGGCGTCCCGTCCGACATTTGCACGCGGACCTGTTCCCGCTCCTGGTCCACCGCAACGACGGTCAGCCCGTGGTGCACCACCACGCCGCACCGATCGGCCTGCTCGCGCAGCGTCCGGTACAGCGCGGGGCGCGCCATGCCGACCATCGCGGGCCGCTCGGCGCCGATCAGACGTGGCAACCGCACCTCGCCCGCAAGCTCGCCGTCCACATCCACCTGCGTGATCACACTCATTCCGTAGCCCGCGGCCAGACACGGGTCGGCCAGCCCCAGCTCGTCCAGCGCACGGAGCGAAGGACCGGTCAGACACAACCCCCAGCCGGATGTCGCTCCGGCCGCGCCGATCTCGGCGACCTCGACCTGCCACCCCCTGCGTGCCAAGGCCGACGCCGCGGTGAGACCGGTCATGCCCGCGCCTACGATCAAGGCCGTCCGCGCACCGCGATAGCTCTCCATATATGCCTCCTGAGCGCTGAGTTCTTCGAAACCCTAAGAACTGCGGACGCTTCGCCCTATCCGGATCGGGAGGCGACTATCCGCTCTCGGCAAGTGATTGACGCGGTGCCTTCGACGGGTGCTCCGGAGGCTGCTCTCACCGCTGAGCCGAGGCGGTGCGTGGTGTGGGGTGGCGCGCTTGATGGTGTCCGAGTGCCGGAATGACGAAGGGTCCCTGCCTCAAATGAGGCAGGGACCCTTGTGTGGAGCGCCCGGCAGGCCTTGCACCTGCATTTCCCGCCGGCTGGCGGACGTCTTTCCTTGGACCACAGACGCGTGACTTCCGTGCTGTGCACCGAAGTTGCATCATGATCATACAGGGTTGCCCGGCCTGTCATGACCACGCGTCCGTCGCAGCCGGCAACCCGGCCCGCTTCGATGGGCTCGACGCGGTCGCCAATCGCCGGTGCGGCTGCGGCGCCGCGGACGGCTAGGGCTTCTGAGGTGCGACCGCCCCCGTGCCTCGGGGGGAGGCACGGGGGCGGCGGTGGTAGGTCAGCTGGCGGGGACCAGGTGGAACATCACGCTGTCGGCCGGTACGGAGATGGGGTGCTGGCCCGCAAGGCGCCAGCCGGCCTCTTCGAAGACCGGTCCCCACTCCTCCAGCGTGGGGAGGTAGTCGCCCATCACGGCATGGGCGAATTCGAAGGCCATGCTGAACACGGGCATCTCGCTGTCCGTGTACGTCGTGGTCCGCGTCGCGTCCGCGAGCAGGAAGTGCTTCAGGTCGGGGAAGACCTCGCGGATGCGCCGCAGGGAGGCGACGGCTTCGGCCCGCGGCCAGAAGTCGTGTCCCATCATGAACGAGGTCAGCAGGTCGACTCCCGCGTACTCGGCGCGCGGTTCGAGCTTGGTGGCGTCGCCCTGGGTGATGCTGATGCGGTCCGAAAGGCCCTCTTCCGCCACCGCGTGGGTGGCGACCTTGATGGCCCCGTCGGCGGCGTCGATGCCGAGCCCGCGCACGCCCGGCCTGGACTTGGCCAGCTTGATCAGCCGCTCGCCGCTGCCGCAGCCCAGGTCGGCGACGTAGGTGAAGTCCAGGCCGTTCACCACCGGCTGGAAGACGGGGTCCCACCACTCGGCGTTGATCTCGCGGCAGGCGACGCTGATCGCCGCCGCGTCACGCCGGTAGAAGGAACCCTCGCGGTTCTCCACCCGGATCAGGTCCGGGAGAGTGTTGAACAGCTCGCCGCAGCCTCGGGTCATCCAGTGAAACAGCGACTTGGACCGGTCCGCGTCGTCGAAGTTCGGGCCGGGGCGGACCTTGACGCCCTCCCGGGTGACGACATCCGCCGCGGCCAGAGCGCGGAACAGCTCATGCATCGAGGCGACGTCCAGGCCCCGTTCGGCTGCGAACGCTTCGGCGTCCAGGGGGCCGGACTCCCGCAGCGCGTCGAAGGCACCAACTTCCCATGCCGCACTGATCGCCGAAGCTGCCAGGGCGTGGTTGTACACCTCGGATATCGTCGCACCAGCCTTGTTCATGCCGCATCCCCTGTCATGTCGTTCACCAAGCTCTTCGGACGCATATCCGTCCATTGCTGTTCGATGTAATCCAGGCAGGTCTGCCGGTCGCTCTTCGGATGTGCGACCGTCCACCCATCGGGAATCTCTGCGAATTCCGGCCACAGTGAGTACTGGGCCTCGTGATTCATCAGCACCAGGAACGAGCCGTCCGGCTCGTCCAAGGGATTGCTCATATTCGGTTTCCGGCTTCCTGTGCGGGCAGTGGGAGCGGGAGAATTCCTCGCATCACGTGAGTTCCTCGTGCAGCCCATCGGTGATATGCGTGAATACGGCCTGCTCGTGACGGTGGATGAAGAAGTGGTCGTCGTCGACGAGGTGCAGCCGGAAGTCGCCGGTCGTGTGCGCCCGCCAGGTCTCCACCGACCACGTGGGCACCTGCGGATCACGGGTTCCGCACAGCGCCGTGACGGGAACGGCCAGCGGTGTTCGCTGCCGGTTCCGGTAGCTCGCCAGTACGGAGAAGTCGGCGCGGATGCGCGGCAGGCACAGGTCGAGGAGATCCTCGTCCTCGAACACCTCCTGCGGGGTGCCGTTGAGCCGCCGCACTTCCGCGACGAATTCCTCTCTCGGCAGGTCGTGGATGCGCCAGGCCGGGCGTTCCACATCAGGGGCCGCACAGGCGGACACGGCGAGCAGGTCGGCGGGCCGCCCGGTCAACTCGTGCAGCCGGTGAGTGAGTTCGTGGGCGAGCAGACCGCCCATGCTGTGCCCGAAGAGGGCGTAGCGCTCGCCCGTCCACGGAGCCATCGCATGCGCCAGGCGCTCGGTGAGGGTGTCGAAGTCGTGCTCCGGCGGCTCGTGGAGCCGGTTCTCCCGCCCCGGCAGCTGCACCGGGACGAACTCCACGCCCGGTACGGCACGCCGGCTCCAGGCACGGTAGAGGCCGGCGCCACCGCCCGCGTACGGCAGGCAGAAGACTCGGACGGGCGCTTCGGGATCGGGGACACCGAAGGGGAACAGCACACCCGGTTCATCAACCGTGATGCTCATGTGGTCCTTTCGAGAGTGAACGGCGCTCATTTCGGCGCGCTCGCCGGGAATGCGATCGGCGGTTTTCGAGGGAGGCGGACGGGGCTCAGGTCGCCGACGGCTCGGGCACAGAATGCGCCGGGAGCTCGCCAAGCGCGGCTGTGCAGCCGGCGACGGTTCCGCTCTCCAGCACCGTGCGCACGGAGAACTCCACCTGCCATTCCTGGCGTATGCGGGAGGCGATCCGGGTGGCCTTGATGGAGTTGCCGCCCAGGGCGAAGAAGTCCTCGTGCGCGCCGACGCTGTCCAGTCCGAGCGTCTGGGCCCACAGCTCGGCCATCCGGCTCTCCAAGGGGGTGAGCGGCGCCGTCCGTCCGTCGGTCGGCACGCTCCGTCCGGGCTCCGGCAGGGCCGCGTAGTCCAGCTTGCCGTTGGAGGTCAGCGGAAGGGAGTCCAGCGTGACGAAGGAGTTGGGCACCATGTAGTCCGGAAGTGTCGTGCGCAGGAAGAGGCGCCAGTCCTCTGCCGGGCGCTCGTCACCGGGCCGGAGCAACAGGTAGGCCACCAGCCTCTGGTCGGTGTCCTCTCCGCCGAGCCCGGCGCGCACCATGACGGCGGCGTCCTTCACGGTCGGGTGCTCGCGCAGGGCGCTCTCGATCTCGCCCGTCTCGATGCGCAGGCCCCGGATCTTGGCCTGTCCGTCCACCCTGCCGACGAAGTCGAGCCGGCCGTCGGGACGTCTGCGCAGCAGGTCGCCGCTCCGGTAGAGACGGGAGCCGGGGACGCCGGAGAACGGGTTCGCCGGAAAGCGCTCGGCAGTGAGCCGGCGCCGGTTCAGATAGCCACGGCCGACTCCGACACCACCGAGGTAGAGCTCACCCGGGACTCCGTCAGGGACCGGCTGCCCATTGCTGTCGAGCAGGTGTACCTGGATGCCCCGGACCGGCCTGCCGACCGACGGGGGACGCCCGTCCGCCGCGCACTCCTCGACCGTGGCCCAGATGCTCGTCTCCGTGTGCCCGTAGACGTTGAAGATCCGCCGCCCGGTGCACCAGCGGTCGAGCAGCGTGGTGGTTACCGATTCGCCTCCGAGCACGATGGTGCGCAGCCCGGGCAGCCGTGCGGGCGCCTCCAGCGGGAGGGCGGCGAGCGCGGAGGGGGCCATCACCAGGCAGGTGATGCGCTCGCGGGCCAGCAGGTCGACCAGCCCGGGGCCGGGAATGACCTCCTCCTGGGGGGCCAGACACAGGACCGCGCCCGCGCCCAGCGCCAGGAAGACCTCGAAGACCGAGGCGTCGAAACTCGGGGACGCCCACTGCAGCACCCGGTCCTCGGGGCCGGTGCCGAACGCGTCCTGCTGTGCGAGGCAGCTGTTCACCAGGCCGTCGTGGGTGATGAGCGCTCCCTTGGGACGCCCGGTGGACCCTGAGGTGTAGATGACGTACGCGAGGTTGTCCGGCCGGACGCCGCTGGAGACGGGCTCGGTGCTGTGCCGGTCGAGCGCCTCGGTCTGTTCGTCCAGCAGGAGGCTGCGGACGGCGAGCCGGGGCAGTTGCCGCTGTGCCGCGCTGCTGGTCAGCAGCAGGGACAGCTCGGCGTCCCGGCTCATGAAGTCGAGGCGGTCCTCGGGGTAGGCGGGGTCGAGCGGTACGAACGCGCCGCCGGCCTTGAGGACGCCCAGCATCGCGACCACGAGGTCGACCGAGCGGTCCAGGCAGAGCCCGACCCGCGACTCCGGCCCGATGCCGTGCTCCGCCAGGAGATGCGCCAACTGGTTCGCTCGCGCGTCGAGTTGACCGTACGTCAGGGACGTGCCCCGGAAGGTCACCGCCGTCGCGTCCGGGGTGCGTTCCGCACGCTCCTCGAACAGCCGCTGGGCGCACAGGCCGGGTGGCGCCACCGCCTCGCCGGCGCTCGACGCATCGATCCTCTGCCGCTCCTCGCGGGTCAGCAGGGAGATCCGGCCGACCGGGAGCGTGAAGTCGGTGGCCACTGTTTCCAGGATCGTGGCGAAATGGCCCAGCATGCGCTCGACGGCAGCCGCGTCGAAGCGGCTCCTGTCGTAGCCGATGCGCAGGGTGATCTCTTCGTCCGGGATGACGAGAACGGCCAGCGGATAGTTGGTGTGATAGCGGTATTCGCCACCTCGGACGTCGAGTTCGCCGGTACGGCGTCCCAGGTTGCCGATCCGCGGCACGTTGAGGATGGTCATGATGCTGTCGAACAGCGGCGCACCCGGTTCGGCATCGCTCCACTGCTGCACATCCGCCAGGGGGCTGGACAGGAATTCCCTCATCCTCGTCTGCGCGCCCTGGACCTGGGCGCACGACGCGGCGAACGGGCGGTGCGGGGCCGGCCGCACCCGCAACGGCAGCGTGTTGATGAACAGCCCGAGGGTGTCCTCGATCCCGTCCAGCTCGGCCGGCCGGTGCGTCATGGTCATCCCGAACACGACGTCCTGCTGGTCGGTGTACCTGCTGAGCAGCAGGCCCCACGCGGCCTGGAGCACGGTGCCGAGAGTGAGCCGGTGCTCGCGGGCGAGCCGGCGCAGGGCCTCGCCGGTCTCCCGCGCGAGCACCAGCGACACCTCGGGGTTCTCCCGGCCGGTGTCCGAGCCGGTCTCGGCCCGTGCGTTGTCGTCGCCCTCCGGGCCGGTCACGGCCAGCGGGGCCGGCCGGAAGCCCGCCAGTTCGGTGCGCCAGAACTCCTCGGCCCGGCTCATGTCCTGGCGGCGTATCCAGTCGACGTAGTCGTGGTATGGCCGCACGGGCCGGGAGGGCAGCTGCCGGCCCCGCACCAGGTCGTCGTAGGAGGACAGCGCCTCCTCCAGCAGCATCAGCGCCGACCAGGCGTCGAGCAGGATGTGGTGATAGCGGAAGACGAAGAGGTGCCGCTGCTCGGCGACGCGGAGGAGATGCAGCCGGAACAGGGGCGGGCGGTCCAGCTGGAACCCCCGGCGCCGGTCGGTGCGCAGGAAGTCCTCCAGCCGCTCCTGGACGGCGTCGTCGGAGCCGGTGTCCCGCCAGTCGTGCCGCTCGATGTGCGCGGTGCCGGAGGCGCGCACGACCTGAGCGGGCTCGTCGATCTCTTCCCAGTGGTACGAGGACCGCAGAATGGTGTGCCGGTCGACCGCCCGCTGCCACGCCTGTTCCAGGGCCTCGGCGTTCAGATCGCCGTCGAGCGTCTGGATCACCTGGTCGACGTAGAAGGACGTCCCCGGGTCGAGGATGGTGTGGTACAGCAGGCCCTGCTGCAGGGGGGAGAGGGGATGTACCCCCTCGATGCGCGTGGTCATCGGCTCCGCCTTTCTGTGTTGCTGTCGCTGGCCACATCGACGTGTCGTGCCGCGGTGTCGGGCGCCCCGGCCTCGGCGGACCCGATGCGGGACAGCAGCCGCGCCAGGTCGTCCTCGGCCAGGTGCGTGGTGGGAACGGCGGCGCCGCGCGGTGTGTTCGTGGCCGCACCGCTCTCGCCCGGCCCGCTGTCGTCCGGTGTGGGTACGGTCTGCACCGTGGCCGCCAGCTCCGCCACCGTCGGGTGGGTGAAGAGGTCGGCCTCGGTGAGCCGGATGCCCGCCTGCTTGGCCCGGCTGATGATCCGCAGGCTGGTGATGGAGTCGCCTCCCAGGTGGAAGTAGTCGTCCTCGACACCGATGGGGTGGATGCCGAGCAGCACTTCCCAGATGGCCACGAGCCTGGCCTCGGTCTCGTTCCTCGGCGCGAGCGCGGGCCCGAAGCCGGCGGGGCGGTCGTAGACGGACTGTCCGGCCGGGGACGAGATCTCCCCACGCGGACCGCCGCTCCGTCCCGTACCGGCCGCTCGGGCACCGGCCGGCTCACCGGCGTAGACGTACGCGTGCGGGACGCCGGCCCGCAACACGTCCTCCAGCGCCCGGAGCGCGGGGCCCGGTTCCAGCATGCCGAAACCGCTCTCCCGCACCCGGCGTTCGGCGTGTGCGTCAAGGGTCGCGACCATTCCGTCGCCGCTCCACGGCCCCCATGCGACGCTGGTCCCGGGCAGCCCGAGGGACTGCCGGTGGTGGGCGAGGGCGTCGACGAAGGCGTTGCCGGCGGCGTAGCCGCTCTGGCCACGGGAGCCCATGAGGGCGGCCACGGAGGAGTAGAGGACGAAGAAGTCCAGCTTCGCGTCCCGTGTGAGCAGGTGCAGGTTCCACGCACCGCGCGTCTTGGGAGCCATCACCGAGCGCAGCCGCTGAGCGCTCTGCCGCGGGATGCTGCCGTCGTCCAGCACACCGGCCGCGTGGACCACTCCGCGCAGCGGTGGCATGGCGCGTGCCACCTCGGCCAGCACCTGCTGCACGGCCTCGAAGTCTGCGACATCGGCCTGGCGTACGGCAACCTGGACCCCGGCCCGTTTCCACTGGTCGACCGCGCGGGCGGCGGCCTCCGAGGGAGCCCGGCGCCCCATCAGTACGAGATGTCGTGCACCGCCTCGCACCAGCCAGTCGGCCGTGTGCAGACCGAGCGCGCCGAGCCCGCCGGTGATCAGGTAGGTGCCGTCCGGCCGCACCCATTCCCCGGCTGCGGTGGGGCGTTCCGGGAGTGCCGTTCCCGTTGTCCCGGCGACATGCCGTCGGCCGCCGCGGAAGGCGATCCGGTCGTCGCCGTCGGCCGCGAGCGCTTCGGCGCAGAGCGCTTCGGCCTCGTTCCGCACCGCCGGTCCGTCCGGGTCGAGGTCGACGAGTACGCAGCGTACGTCGGGGTTCTCGGCTCCGGCGATGGCCGCCAGGCCCCACAGCGGGGCGTGCACGACCCGGACGGGATGTGCGGAGAGCGACTGCGTTCCGCGGGTCACCACAAGGACCCGTGCGGCACGCCCGGCGCTGCTCAGCTCCTGGAGCACGGTCAGCAGGGCAGCGGAGGCCATTCCCTGGGCCTGCTCAAGGGACTCCGCGGTCGGCTCGTCGTCGGGCTCGTCGAGGCCCGGGAGGAAGGCCACGTTCAACGGGCTGCCGCCGGCCGTGCGTTCCCGTACCAGCGTCCTGAGGTTCGTGTCGTCATGGGCACCGGCCTCGACGACGGTGGCCTCGTGTCCGCGGGTCCGGAGCTGTGCGGCCAGCGCGGAGCCGACGCCGCGACGGTCGGCCAGCACCAGCCACGGGGCGTCGAGCGCGGTTCCGTCACCGGGGACCGGCACGGCGTCCGTGGCTTCCCAGGCGGGCTGCCGGATGACGGCGGTGTCCCGGCGCAGCAGTGCGTCGGCCGGTACGCGGCGCAGCCAGAGACCCTCCATCTCCAGAACCGCGGTGCCCACTTCGTCGCACAGCAGCAGGTCCGCCACGACCGTGTCGCCGTCCGGGCTCTGGTCCGGGCGCTCTTGAACGTGGCACCACAGGGGCGCGGTGGGCGGCGCCGTGTGGAACCTCAGGGCGTCCAGCCGGATGGGAACCCGTACGCCGAGCTCCTCGTCCGGCCGGGTGGCCCAGACCAGGGCGACCACGGCCTGGACACATGAGTCGACCAGTCCGGGAGGCAGCAGGAAGCGACCGTCCCGGTCGTTCTGCTCCGGCGGGAGCATCCGGACCAGGACCTCGCCGGGGTGGCGCGTGACCTCGCTTATGTAACGGAAGCCGGGCCCGAGCTCGGCACCGTTCTCCCGCATCGCGGCGTAGAAATCGGCCCCGCCGAGGCGCTCGCCCGGCCGCCCCGGCAGCTCGTGGTGCGTGGGTGTCCGGACTGCCGTCCCCGGCGCCGGCGAGACGCGCAGCGTTCCCGTGGCATGGGTCGTCCAGGCCCGCTGATCCGTCGTGCCCGCAGGGGCGCTGACCACGCGGAAGGCCCGGGGGGCCGCACCGTCGTCGCCCTCGATGAGCAGCTGTACGTCCCGCTCGGCGTCGTCCACGGTCAACGCCTGAGGGAAAGAGACCCCGTCCAGCAGCGCGCCGGAGCCCGCCCGCCCCTGCACGGCGGCGGAGAGCGTCATGGCCAGGTGGGACGCCGCGGGAACCACCACCGCACCGAAGAGCACGTGGTCGGCCAGGAATGCCGGGGAGTCGGCCGTGAACCGGGTCTGGAACACCGTGTCGCGCAGCGCCGGTGAGCTCAGCCGGGTGCCCGGGAAGACGGACGTGCCCGCCGGGCGGGTGCCGCGCGTGCTCCGGGTGTCCTTCCAGTAACGCTTCCGTTCGAACGGGTAGCTGGGCAGCGGTACCCGGCTTCGGGTGAACCCGGCGTCCACGGCGTGCCAGTTGATGTCGGCGCCGGCCGCGTACAGGCTCCCCAGGGTCTGGAGGATCTGCTGCCAGTCGTCGGTGTGCCGGGACAGGGAGGGCAGCCAGAGCCGGTCCGCGCGGGGGTCCAGGCCCTGCTTGGCGATCAGGCGGGTGAGGACGGGGTCCGGGCCGATCTCGATGGCCGCGTCGAACCGCCGCTCCAGCAGCGTCCGGACGGCGGGGAGGAAGCGGACCGCCTCGCGGGCGTTGCGGTTCCAGTACCCGCCGCGGGCCAAGTCGTCGCCGTGAACCTGCTCACCGGTGACGGTGGAGATGACCGGAACGGTGCCCTTCCGGTGCGCCACGCCGTCCGCCAGGGCGCCGAACGGCTCCAGCATCGGGTCCATGAGCGCGGAGTGGAAGGCGTGCGAGGTGTTGAGCAGACGGGTTCCGACACCGTCCTTGCCCAGTGCGTCGAGCAGGTCCGCCACGCTGTCGGCGGGCCCCGACACCACGGTCTGCAGCGGGCCGTTCACCGCCGCGACGCTCAGCCCCGCGTAGGTCTTGATCAGCGCCGACACGGTCGGCTCGTCCGCGGTGACGACGGCCATCGCGCCGCCGCCCGGCAGCTTCGCCATGAGCAGACCGCGTTCGGCGACCAGCGGCAGCGCGTCCTCCAGCCGCAGGATGCCGGCGGCGCAGGCGGCTGCGAGCTCGCCGACGCTGTGGCCCAGGACGACGGAGGGTGTGATGCCCCACGCCTTCCACAGGGACACCAGCGCATAGGCCACCGCGAAGAGGGCCGGCTGCGCGTACTCGGTGCGGTCGATGAGCGACCGGTCGCCGTCCTGTGCGTAGAGGACCTCGGTCAGCGACCAGCCGTACCGGTCCCGCAGCAGCTCGGCGCAGGTGTCGATCGCCTGCCGGAACACCGGCTGATCGGCGTACAGCCCGGCGCCCATACCGAAGTACTGCGACGCCTGCCCGGTGAAGAGGAACGCGGTGCGGAAGTCGCGGCCGGGGGCGCGGGACGCGGCAGGCGCTCCCGGCGCTTGCCAGGAGGAGAGCTGCGCGGTCAGATCCGCGGTGTCCGACGCGACGAAGAAGGCACGGTGGGCGAAGTGGGCGCGCCCCGTGTTCGCCGAGTGCGCCACGTCCGCGCAGACCGCGTCCGGGTGCCCTTCGAGGTGCAGCCGGTAGCGCTCGACCATGTGCCGCAGGGCGGGCTCGGTCCGGGCCGAAAGCGCGACGGGGTGATGTGACCGGTCCTGCGGAGCGGCCGGCGGCGCGGAGACGGCCGGAGCCTCCTCCACGATCACATGCGCGTTGGTGCCGCCGATCCCGAAGGAGCTGACGCCGGCTGCCCGGGGCCGGTCCCGCCGAGGCCACGGCGTGGCCTCGGTGGGGACGTCGAGCAGGAGATCGTCCCAGGCGATCTGCGGATTGCGGTCCCGCAGGTGGAGATGGGCCGGGATCTCCTCATGGCGCAGCGACAGCACCACCTTCATCAGTCCGGCGATGCCTGCCGCGGCCTCCAGGTGGCCGACGTTCGTCTTCACCGTGCCCATCAGAAGCGGACGGTGCGGGGAGCGTCCTCGCTTGTAGACGGCGCCGAGCGCGTTCGCCTCGATGGGATCGCCGATCGGCGTGCCGGTGCCGTGGGTTTCGACGTAGTCGACGTCGGCCGGCTCCATCCGCCCCGCCTTCAGGGCGCTGCTGATCAGGTCCTGCTGGGCGCTGCCGTTGGGAACCGTCAGCCCGCTGCCGCGTCCCCCGTGGTTGACGGCGGATCCCCGGAGCACCGCGAGCACCGTGTCCCCGGCGGCCCGGGCATCGGAGAGCCGCTTGAGGACGATGATCCCGGCCCCTTCGCCGCGGGAGTAGCCGTCGGCCGAGGCGTCGAAGGCGCGGCTGCGCCCCTCCGGCGACAGTACTCCGGCCTGGGAGAGGTAGACCGTCATGTCCGGGGCGACCATGAGGTGGACGCCCCCGGCGAGCGCGAGATCGCATTCGCCCGAGCGCAGGCTCTGCATCGCCAGATGGACCGTCACCAGGGACGAGGAGCATCCGGTGTCGACGGCGAGGGACGGTCCGCGCACGCCCAGCAGATAGGACAGGCGCCCGGCGGCCGCGCAGAAGAGGTTTCCGGTCCCCATGTGCCCGTCGATCCGTGACAGGTCGGCCGTCTGCAGGAGCTTGTAGTCATCGATCCCGATGCCGACGAACACGCCCGTCTGCGTGCCCTGAAGCGCCGTGGGCGCCTGCCCCATGTGTTCGAGGGCTTCCCAGGCGACCTCCAGCAGCAGCCGGTGCTGGGGGTCGAGGGTCTCCGCCTCCCGAGGGGGAATGCCGAAGAACTCGGCGTCGAAGGTGTCGATGCTGTCGAGGAAACCGCCGCGCTTGGACCGTACGGTGCCCGGCCGGGCCGCTTCGGGGTCGTGCAGCCGCTCGGCGTCCCACCGGCCGGCGGGCACGGTGGACGTCGCGTCCGTCCGGGATCTGAGCAGGTTCCAGAAGGTCTCGGGATCGTTTGCCCCGCCGGGGAAACGGCATCCCATGCCCACTACGGCGATCGGTTCGGGAGCCGGGGCGGCGGGGCGTTGCTGCTGTCGCAACCGCTCTTCCAGCAGGGCCCGTTGGGATGCGGGAAGTGCCGCGATCCGGTCGGCGATGCTACTCATGCGTTCTGGCCCCCTTCGGGCTGGTTCTCCGTGGTGAGCTGGTCCAGATACCGGGCCGCCTCGTCGGCGGTGAGCCGTTCCACCTCGGCCATCAGCTCTTCGACACCGTCCTCGTCGGGCTGTGCCGGGTGGCCCGGGGCCAGCGCCAGCTCGTCGAGCAGGTGGGCGGCGAGCGACGCGCAGGTGGGGTGGTCGAAGGGCAGCGTCCCGGGCAGGGTCAGCCGGTCACCCAGCTCCGCCCGCAGACGGGTCACCAGCTTCAGCTTCATGAGCGAGTCCATGCCGAGCTGGAAGAAGCCGGTTTCGGGGTCCACGGCGTGGTCCGCGGCGAAGCCCGCGATGTCGGCCACCTTGGCGGCCAGGTGAGCGACCAGGTGCTCCATCCGGTCACTCGGGTCGAGCGCGGCCAGCCGGTCGGCCAGGGAGGAAACGGTGTCCTCGTCGTCCCCGGTGTTCTGCGCCCCGGCGGCCGCGGTGTGGACCAGAGCGAGCAGGTCGCGGTTGGCCGTGGGGTGCAGCCAGTCGTGGTAGACGTCCCAGTCGACCGAGAACACACCTACCTGGGGCGCGGACCGGTCCAGCACCCGGTCGAGCAGGCGGGCGCCCTCGTCACGGCGGATGGTCCGGGCTCCGCGCTCGCTCCAGCGGTACCGTGCGGCGGCCGCCGAGTCGGTCATGCCGACGCCTTCCCACGGCCCCCAGTTGACGCTCGTCGCGGGGAGCCCCAGCGCACTGCGGTGGTGGGCCAGGCTGTCCAGGGCGGCGTTCGCCGCCGCGTAGTTGGCCTGCCCCGGGGAGCCGAGGACGGCGACGAACGAGGAGAACAGCACGAAGAGGTCGAGCGGCAGGTCCCGGGTGCAGCGGTCCAGGTGGTGCGCACCGATGACCTTGGGAGCCAGGACGGCCCGGTAACGGTCCCAGTCCTGCTGGAGCAGGGTTCCGTCGTCGAGCACGCCGGCGGCGTGGAAGACACCACGCAGCGGGGGCCGTTGCCGCCCGAACCCGGCGATCACGCGCTCCACGTCTTCGGCCCGGGTGACGTCGGCCTGCACCACGTCCACGGTGGCACCGAGGGAGGTCAGTTCGGCGAGGGTGGCGGCAGCGTCCGCGTCCGGTGCGCGACGGCCCAGCAGCACCAGGTGCCGGGCTCCCTCCGCGACAAGCCACCGGGCGACCACAAGACCCAGCCCCCCGAGTCCGCCGGTGACCAGATAGCCGCCGTCCGGGCGGATCGCGGTCCGCTGCGCGGCCCCGGAGTCCTCCGGGGCGGGGGCCAGCCGCGCCACATGGCGGCTGCCGTCGCGGAACGCCACCTGGTCCTCACCGTCACCGGCGAGGAGCTCCTTCACCAGCGCGTCGGCCGCTGCCGCCGAGCCGGCCTGCCCGGGGGCGAGGTCCACCAGGCCGCCCCACAGCTCGGGGTGCTCCAGCGCGACGACCCGGCCGAAGCCCCACAGCGCGCCCTGGGCCATGTCTGCCTCGGCGGACCACTCGCCCACGGGCTGCGCGCCCGAGGTGACGAGCCACATTCTCGGTACGGAACGCCCTTGCCACGCGGCCAGCCCCTGGACGGTGGCCAGGGCCGGACGGAGGCCGCGTGTCATGGCCTCCTCCGGACCCGCCTCCGGATCCCGACCGGCGAGCAGAAGCACCCCGCGGCACGGAGCGGCCGCTTCCGCAGCGGCCCGCCGCAGCGCCGCCGACAGCTCCTCGGGCTCCGACACGCTGCGGACGAGCGCACACTCCTGCCCGGCCGAGCGAAGGGCCCGCGACACGGAACCGGCGAGTGGTCCCTCCGGATCGTCGGCCAGCACGATCCAACTGCCGGAGCCGGCGGACTTCGCCGGGGTCCCGAGCGGCTTCGCGCGCCAGACGAGGTCGTGCAGCCACCCGTGCGGGGTCCCGGTGCCGGCCGGCGCGAGCCGCTGGAGGAGCTTGGGCAGCAAACCCAGTTCGACGTCCGTCAGGTCGCCCTGGCGGGTGATCTCGTCGGTGACCCGGGACACGTCACCGCGCGCCAGCAGTTCCAGCAGGCTTCCGGTGGCGGCGTCGCGCCGGGTCAGCGGCGCCGGCGTGAGCCAGTGTCGCTCCCGCTGCCACGGATAGTCCGGGGTGGTCACCAGCCGGCCGGGGCGGGAATGTACCGCCTTCCAGTCGGTGGCATACCCGTGGGCCCAGAGGGTGCCGGCCGCCTCACGAACGGCCTGCTGTTCACCGGCTTCCCGGCGCATGGTGGGAACGACGAGGCCCTCCTGGCCGGTCTGCTCCAGGCACTGGGACGTCGGCGCCACGAGAACGGGGTGCGGCCCGAGCTCCACGAACGACCGGTGTCCTTCGGCGGCGAGCGTCTCGACAGCCGCCGAGAACCGCACAGGCTCGGCGATGGTCCGGACCCAGTAGGCGGCGTCGAAGTACGTCCCCGGGCGGAAATCCGCGTCGATGGTGGAGAACAGGGGGATGTCACCCGCCGTTGGCCGGATGTCAGCCAACAGGCGGCCCAGCTCCTCCTGGTACACGCGCATTTGGGGGCTGTGTGAGGGGTAGCCGACGCGGAGCATCCGCCGGAAGACGGCGGGGTCGAGCTCGTCGAGCAGTTCCTGGAGGGCGTGGGTCTCGCCGCTCAGCAGCGTGGTGCGGGGGCCGTTGACGGCGGCGATGGACACCTTGCCCGCCCGGCTGGCCAGCAGGCCCTCGACGTCCCGTTCCCCCAGGCCCACCGCGGCCATCCGGCCCCTGCCGGTGGCCCGCTGGAGTATGCGGCCCCGGTGGAGCGCGACGAGGAGCGCGTCCTCGAACGTGAGGGCCCCGGAGCAGTAGGCGGCCGCGATCTCGCCGGCGCTGTGCCCGATGACCGCGGCGGGCGTGATGCCCCAGGACCGCAGCAGTTCGGCCAGTCCGGCCTGGAGTGCGAACAGGGCGGGCTGAGTGATCTCCGTCTCGTCGATCCGGGACGAGCCCTCCGGCTCCTGGAGCTCGGCGATCAGAGACCAGCCCGCCTTCTCGGCCAGCCAGCGGTCGCACCGCTCGATGACGTCACGGAACACCGGCTCGTGGGCGAACAGCTCACAGCCCATACGGGCGGTGTGCCCGCCCTGGCCCGAGAAGAGGAACACCGGACCGTTCGTCCTGCGCAGGGCGCTGCCGGCCACCAGTCCTTCCGCCGAACCTTCCGCAGCGAACTCTCTTAGCTGCGCGGCGAGTTGCCCGGACGAGGCGAACGACACTGCCGCACGGTGTTCATGGTGGTCGCGCCGGAGGGCCGCGGTGTGGCACAGGTCGTCGAGGTCGATATGCGCCGGCCCGGCGAGGCGGGTCTCCGTATCGCGGGCCAGCTGACGCAGCGCCGGGAGGGAGTGGGCGCTCAGCGGGAGAGTACGGACCCGCCGGTCCTCCGCCACAGGGACGGCGAGCCGGTCCGCCGCCGCGGGGAGCTCGACGAGATGTAGGTCCGCCGAGTAGACGGGGCGCCAGTTGATGTCGCGGCCGGCGCCGTACAGTTCGCCGAGAGTGCTCAGCAGGACCTCGCGGGGATCCCGTCCACGAAGCTGTGAGGCCAGCGACCGGGCCGGCACACCGCGCTCCTCGACGACGGCCTCCACCGAGCTGGTGAGCACGGCGTGCGGGCTGACTTCGAGGAAGTGGTCGTACCCCGCGTCGAGCAGCCGCTCGACCGCCGGGGCGAACAGCACCGGTTCCCGCAGGTTGCGCACCCAGTAGGAGGCGCCGAGCGCCTGCCCGTCGACGAAGTCCGCCGTCACCGAGGACATGACCGGAACCGCGGCCGGTGATGCCTGCACATCGGACAGCGCCTCGCGCAGTTCGGGCAGGAGCGGGTCGCACTGTCCGCTGTGCGACGCGACTCCCATGTTCACGCGCCGGCACCGGACACCGCGCTCGCTCAGCTCCGCCAGGCACGCGTCGAGCGCGATGGCGTCTCCGGAAACGACGGAGCTCCGGGTGCTGTTGGCGCCGGCGGGGTAGAGGCCGGGGCGGTCGGCAAGCAGGCTCTCCACTTCGGCGAAGGGGAGGTCGACCACCGCCACGGCGCCCATACCCTCGATCCGGCTCATCAGCCGGCTGCGCTCACAGACGACCCGTACCGCGTCCTCCAGGCACAGGGCGCCCGCCACATGGGCCGCCGCCACCTCACCCAGGCTGTGCCCCACCACGGCGTCCGGCTGTACGCCCCACGAGCGCCACAGCGCCGCAAGGGCGACCTGCACGGCGAATACGGCCGGCTGCATCACCGTCGTCCCGTCCAGTCGGGACTCGCCGTCCTCGCGGCGCAACTCTTCGACGACGGAAATCCCGGTGCGGGCGTGTATCAGTCGGTCGCATTCCCGCAGTGCCTCGCGGAAGACGGGCTCGGTGTGCAGCAGGTCCCGCCCCATGCCGCACCACTGCGAGCCCTGCCCGGAGAACACGAAGGCGAGACGAGGCGGCTTCCCGACCGCGGAGCCGATGCCACCGGAGGCGATGCCGGCCAATGCGTCCCGCAGCTCGCCCCTGGTGCGGACGGTCGCCGCCGCCCGGTACGGGTGGGAGCTCAGGCGCAGGGCGGCGGTCGCGCACCAGTCCGCGACGGAGCCCGACGGAGCGTCCGCCACCGCGTCGAGCATCGCGCCCGCGGCCTCCCGCAGCGCTTCGGGCGTCCCGGCGGACAGCGGCAGAATCTGTGCGCTGCCGGTGGGCGGCCCTTCCACGATCACATGGCAGTTGGTGCCGCCGAACCCGAAGGAGCTGATCCCCGCCATGGGCCTGGCGTCGCCGGCCGGCCAGTCGGTGAGAGCGGTCGGGACGGCCAGCCGCAACGCGTCGAAGGCGATGTCGGGGTTCGGCCGCTCGTGGTGGAGAGTCGGTGGGATGGAGCGGTGGCGCATCGACAGCGCAACCTTGATCAGTCCGGCGATGCCGGCCGCCGCTTCGAGATGGCCGATGTTGGTCTTCAGCGATCCGACCAGCAGCGGTGCCCCGGCGGGCCGGCCCGCGCCCAGCACCGTGCCGAGCGCGTGCGCCTCGATCGGGTCGCCCAGCCGTGTTCCGGTCCCATGCGCCTCCACGTAGTGGATGCCGTGCGGGTCGACACCGGCCCGTGCACAGGCCGCACGGAGCATGGCTTCCTGCGCCGACGGGTTGGGTGCGGTGAGGCCGTTGCTGGCACCGTCGTTGTTGACTGCGCTGCCACGGATCAGACAGTGGATCCGGTCCCCGTCGGCCAGCGCCGCGGAGAGCGGCTTGAGCACCACGATGCCGCCGCCCTCGCCCCGCACGTATCCGTCGGCGGAGGCGTCGAACGCCGCGGACCGGCCGTGCGGGCTCATCGCTCCGAGCTTCGACATCGCCGCGCTGCTCTCCGGCGCGAGCACCAGGTTGACACCACCGGCGAGCGCCAGGGCGCTCTCACCGGAACGCAGGCTCTGACAGGCCAGGTGCACCGCGACGAGGGACGACGAACAGGCGGTGTTGACACCGATGCTGGGCCCCTGGAGGCCCAGGGTGTACGACACCCGGGCCGGCACGATGCTCGGCTCCTGGCCGGTGGCCGTGTGCTGCTGGATCTCCTCCAGATCGCGCCCGGCGAGCCGTGCGTAATCGCTCCACAAGGTCCCCAGGAACACACCCGTGCTGCCGGCCCGCAGTGACGCGGGCGGGATGCCGGCGTCCTGGAGGGAACTCCAGGCGAGCTCGAGGGCGATCCTCTGCTGGGGATCCATCTGGGCGGCTTCGCGCGGAGAGATCCCGAAGAACTGCGGGTCAAAGGTGTCCACGCCGGACAGGAACCCGCCACGGCGGGTGCTCATCTTCCCCGGCATGGACGGATCCGGGTCGTACAGCGCTTCGGAGTCCCAGCGCTCCGGCGGCACTTCGGTCACCGCGTCGGTCCCGGACCGCAGCAGATCCCAGTACGCCTCCGCATTCGGCGCGCCCGGGAACCGGCACGCGAGACCCACCACGGCTATGGGTTCGTCGGACGGGTACCGCGCTGCCCTCAGCAGGCGTTCCCGCCGTCGTCTGCCCAGCCGTTCTCGCCGGACGTCCCGACGCGTCCTGCTCGCCGGCGAGGGCCTCAGCCAGGTCGGAGATGGTCGGGAAGTGCCAGGCGACAGTGGGGGAGAGCGGCTTACCCAGCTGCACCGACAGCTGCGCGGTCAGGGCGGTCATCCCGGCGGAATCGATGCCCAGATCCCGGAACTGAGTGGCCGTGTCGACCTCACGGACCGCCACCCCCAGCTCTTCTGCGATTTTTTGCCGCAGCCAGCCCGCGATATCACCGGCGGTCTTCATTCAACATCCCCAATTTCATGAAGCGAGACAGCAGCTCTCGATGAATGCGACCCGAGATGAAACGGGCGCCCTGTCCTAAAGAACCTGAATTGCGGGCACACAAAGCCCGAACTGGAAAAAGATCACCTGCACGCCGGCGTAGGCATCGAGGCCGCCAACGAAGATCAACGCATTTCTAGCCTGTGGAGTGGAATTTAGTCAACCTTGGCTGGATGGCGATCCATCCGATCGACCTGGTCAGAATTCTGGGCATGCGAAAGCGCACGAATCCCGCGCGTCGCCGCAACGAAAGAATATGGATCGATCGTCGGCGTCATGGGCCGTGAATGAGGGAGCCTCTTGCGCACCACGTCGCGTCGCACCGCATTTCACTGCGCGGCGCGGCTGCACGGCATGGCAGGGCGTGGCGACAGTGATGAATGGAGGGCGATGATGGATGGTGGCGGCGGGCAACCAAGGCCGGCAGGTGCCGACTTGCTGCTTCGTGCCACGTTCGACTGTGGGTGTGCGTGCGTGTGAGCGCGGGCGGTTGTCGGCCTCAGCGCTACGCCGTCAGCCGGCGGGCGTCCCGCCCCTGGGCGGGCCGAGCGTCGCGAGGTCTTCCCTCAAAGCGAGCCTCGGCGGTTTCGTTATCACACCGACGGTGTTCATTCCTGTATCCCCCGTTCATGGCGACAGGTGGAATCCATCGCCGATTGCGACCGCACGCAAGGCCGGTCGCCCTATCTCAAAGCACCCGCATTACGGGGCTCAAACACCCGCATTGCGGGAATGGTAGAAAATCGAACCACTAATACCAGTGCTGGATCAGTTCGCCTGGTGCAGCCTCAGAGACTGCCGACGAAGATCATCTTCTTTCTAACCCGAAGAGTGAGAATCAGTCAACCCTGAACGAGTCAAAACTCCGACCCACCCTGCGGTCGCGCTTCGGCCGGCTATCTGCACAGGCAATCCCGGTGAACTCCGTCCACGACGAATGCCGCGCACTACGCGCCCCGCAAGCCCTAACTCTCACGCAGGACGAGCCCGGCACGGGGTGAGCCCCGACGCGGGGCGGGTCCGGCGCACGCCGAGTACGGTGCGGGACGACTCCGACGCCGCCGGCCACCGCGTCGCACGCGCCGGCAGTCACGGACCTCTCGCCCCACAGTCCTCACCCGCCGTCGGCCGACGTCTCTCCCGAGGACGGCCCCAGCCGGGGTTGAAAGCGGTCCCCATCGAGAGAGCGCAACGCCGTCTCCATGGTCCGCACGTGAATCTGCTTCTCCTGCCGCTCGAACATCAACGACAGGGCGTCCCGCAGTGCCCGTGACTCGGTCACGAGCGCCTGCGCTGCTCTGAGCGCCGTGTAAGTCCCCGTCGTCTGCGTGGGATTAACGCCGCTGAGCCGTTTCAGGACAGCCAGATAGGCATCAACGACCTGGCTCTCGGCTTCGGTGAGAGCTGGAATCTTGGGACCCTCGGGGAACATCACGGACGCAACCGCCTGCCTGCACTCGTCTTCTGACCATGCCGCCACGCCAGCCCCTCCGGCGCCGGAGGGGCTGGCCGATTAACCAGTGGGAGACTCAGCTCATGTGGATATTGCGTGGCACCACAACCTGGTCCACGATCCCGTACTCAAGGGCTTGATCAGCCGTGAGAATCTTGTCGCGCTCGATGTCCTCACGAATCTTCTCGATCGGCGTGCTGGAGTGCTTGGCGAACATTTCCTCCATCTGCGCCCGCATACGCAGGATTTCGTTCGCCTTGATCTCAAGGTCGGACACCTGGCCGCGGCCGGTCTCGGTGTACGGCTGATGGATCAGCACACGAGCGCTCGGCAGCGCCATCCGCTTTCCGGGGGCTCCCGCCGCCAGCAGAACGGCCGCAGCCGAGGCCGCCTGCCCAAGACAGACTGTCTGGATGTCGGGCTTGATGTACTGCATGGTGTCGTAAATCGCCGTCAGCGCGGTGAATGAGCCGCCAGGGCTGTTGATGTAGAGGGAGATGTCCCGGTCCGGGTCCATCGACTCCAGGCACACCAACTGCGCCATGATGTCGTTGGCCGAAGCGTCATCAATCTGCACGCCCAGGAAGATGATGCGTTCCTCGAAGAGCTTGGCATACGGGTCGTACTCACGGACCCCCTGCGAGGTGCGCTCCACAAAACGCGGAATCACATATCGCGCCTCAGCCTCGGGCAGTCGCGCATAAGAGTCTGCAAAATTCCACGTCGAGTTCACGATACCGTCCTGTTGATGAGAATGGGTTACACGGAATCAAGAAGGAGAAACAGCGAATCGGGGCGAGCGACTTCCTGCACAGCACTCAAATCGGCGGCCGGTTGAGGACCGGAGCTCACACCTTGCCGACAGGGGAAGCCCCATCGTGTGGTGCATTGCGAGGCACATCAGGGGATACGTCGAGGGGGCCTGGCCCGGCACCCCACTGATCGCCGGCCTGCTCGATGATGAGCGCAATGTCCGCCAGCCGGCTGTCGTCCATCATCGTGTAGTGCGTACCTCCGGCCCAGGCCACGGACACAGGACGGTTGACCACCTCGGACCATCCAAGGCATTCCGATGTCGAATTCCAGCCGGTCTCGTCACGCGCCCGGATCACCAGAAGCGGCGCTCGACACGGACTGGCCCGCCAGCCTTCGTCGAATATCCCTTGATGCCAGCTGTAGACGTCCCAGAAGGGGCGCAGATCCTGGCCCGTCAGCCCCGGCGTGTCACTCGCAACGGCGATCAGGGCCGCCGCGTGGTCAAGGAGTTCGTCGACTGTCGGAGCGTGAGCCCGGGACATGTCGATCCCGAAGAGTCCGCCAACCTCCGTGGCGAGGTCAGTCGTTCGCTCTCCCAGGACCTCGTGGGTCGCGCTGTCCAGGAGGATGACGCCGGCCGGACTGACCCCCGCTTCCTCAGCAAGACGCGCCATCTCCACCGCGACCGGCCCGCTGAAGGACCATCCGACAAAAACGGGGGTGGAGCGGGAGTCCGCGCTCAGGAACTCCGCCAGGTAGGCCTTCGCAATGCCTTCGATGGACCGAGGGCGGTCAGGGTCGATGCCCGGCGAGTGGAAGGCATAGACGGAGCAGTCCGACCTCAAGTGCGGCAGCAGCGCGCGGAACGAGGCGGCCGACCCGCTCGCGGGATGGATGAAGACCAGAGCGCGCCGCCCACCAGACGCCCTCAAGCAGACCAGGCTACCGCCCACTTCACCAGCTCCTTGTCGATCACGTGCCTAGCGGCCGATGGGGACCACGGTGTGCCTGTGCGTCCCCCGGCGCGAGCGTTCAACATCAACTGTACAGGATGTACAGACTCTAAGATGGCTGGTATGGCTTATGAGATTCCGGTGACCCAAGCCCGGGCCGAACTCGCAGAACTGATCAACCGCGTCGTCTACGGCGGGGAGCGAGTGGTCGTGACCCGCCACGGCAAGCCGCTCGTCGCCCTCGTGTCGGCCGCGGAGCTGGAACAGCTGGACTCCGCGGCACAAGAAGCATCGGAACGCGTCATCGGCACGGTGTCCTTCATGTCCGAGGTACCGACCTCCAGCAGCGACCAGAGCCAGTTCGGCCTCATCGCCAGGTACGACAGTCCCTACGGGTCCTAGACGAGCCCGTCTCCGGCTGCGGGTTGCTGCGCCGGCCAACATGTACCGCCGGCCGTCGGCCTGAGACCAGGTGCGGATGTCCCGCAGAGGGGCACCAAGGGCGGCCATCCCCAACGGGGTTGCCGCCCTTTCGCAGTGCCCTCCGGGCGGAATTCGGCATTCCGCGCCCCACCGCAAAAAGCACTGGGACGGACGTGCGAAGACCCGGACAATGATGCGGGCGCTCCGCACACCTATGCGGAGCGCACCGCCTGATTCTGCATACCTCATGGAGTCATACGTGACCCGGTCTTCCCGGCGTGCACGCGCCCTGTCGCGTCTCGTCACCACGGCGATCACCGCCGTCCTGTTCGGTGCCACCACCGATGCCGCTCTGGCCGACGCTCCCGCGACCACCGGTCCGGCGCAGAACGTCGCCCGGAGTTCCGCCGCGGCCGGGCAGCACAAGCCCACCCCGGCCGCGCCGTCCTTCCTCCTCTCCGGGATCCTGCAGTCGGGCCAGATGTACGTCTACATGCCCGACGGGAAGGGCGGCTTCGACGAACGGTCGGGCGCCTACGTCTGGCCGCACTTCAGGTACGGGGTGTCGATCGACCCCGATCTGACGGGCTACCAGGACGGTGCGTACCACGTCATGGACGACGGCGCGCTGAATCTCTGGCGCAACGGGCGCCTGAAGAAGGTGGCCACCGGCTGGGGTCGGTACAACGTCGTCTTCTCCCCCGGGACCCTGGGCGGCGCCAAGCACCCCGACCTGCTGGCCCGCGACAAGCAGGGCGTCCTGTGGCGCTTTCAGACCAAGGCGGACGGCTCGCTGGCACCGCGCGCCAAGGTCGGCCCCGGCTGGAACCAGTTCACCCAGATCGCCGGTCAGGGCGACCTGACCGGCGACGGCAAGCCGGACATCGTCGCCCGCGACAAGCAGGGCGTCCTCTGGCTGTACAAGGGCACGGGCGATCTGCGGAAGCCGTTCGCGTCCCGTGTGAAGGTGGGTCCCGGCTGGAACCAGTTCAACAAGCTGGTGGCCACGGGTGACGTCGACGACGACGGCCGCAGCGACCTCCTCGCCCGCGATCCCAAGGGCAACCTGTGGCTGTACCACGGCACGGGCAAGGCGTCGTCGCCGTTCAGGTCCCGGGTGAAGGTTGGCTCTGGCTTCAACCAGTACCGCGATCTGTTCTAACCGTCCTTATGGGCGAGGCGAGTGCGCTGAACGCCAAGGACCTGCGGGTCAGTGTCCGGTCGGTGCAGCGGTGGCGGCGGACATGGAACGAGGGCGGTCCGCGGGCGCTGCGGCCGCACCCACCCTGACGAGGCCACAGCATCGCGGCTGTGGCCTCGTCGTGCGCACCGGTCGGGGTGGGCTGAAGACGGCGCGTTGCGGGCGGGCCCACGGCATGGGGATGTCGGGAGGCCACACCACCCCGGGCTGACGGCCCGCTGCCGCATCGCGTCCTGCTGGCTGCGCTCTGCGCTCCCCAGCTCACCGGCTGGGGCATCACCTGCGGCGCCGACGCGCAGTCGCACCGGGTCGGTACGAGAGTGGTAAGTGATGGACACACCGGTGACGACGTTCAGTGAGGCCCCGGACGATCCGTTCGCCGTGCGTCGCTCGGCCTCCGCCGTGCTGGACGGCAAGGGGCGGGTCGTCGGCTGGAGCGAACGTGCCGAGGCGCTGCTCGGCTACGCGCCCGAGGACGTACTGGGGCGGCCGGTGCGCGAGGTGCTGCTCGACCCGCGGGATGAAGACGTCGTCATGGCCGCGGTGGCGGCCTGCGTGAGTGCTGGGGGCTGGTTCGGGGTCATCCCCGTACGGGACCGCGGCGGCAGACGGGTGGAGCTGGGCTGCCGGGTCCGGGCGGTGGTGCGGGCGGACAGCGGCATCGAGTGGTTTCTCGTCGGGGGGCCCGCGGAGCGGGTGATCCAGTGGGAGACCGACCGGTCAGTCCTGGACGGGATGTTCCGCCGGTCCCCGATCGGTCTTGCGGTGCTCGCCCCCGACCTGAGCCTGTTGCGGGTGAACCGGGCGATCGCACGGTTCGGTGGCATCCCGGCCGCGCACTACCGCGGGCTGCGCATCGGCGACTTCGTCATCGGCCGGGACGCGGAAACCGTGGAGGCGCGACTGCGACGGGTGCTCGAAACGGGGGATCCGCTGATCTTCACCGAGCAGCCCTGCCGCCTGCGGCACGACCCTGACCGGGAGCTGGTCGTCTCGGTGTCGGCCTTCCGGATGCAGGATCCCGCGGGCCGGGTTCTCGGCGTCACCCAGATGATCGAGGACGTCACTGACCGCTACCGGGCTCGCCGGAGACTGGCGCTCCTCAACGACGTCGGTGCCCGTATCGGCACCACCCTCGACGTGGAGCGTACGGCGCGCGAGCTGGCCGAGGTGGCGGTCCCCGACCTCGCGGACTGTGTCTCCGTCGACCTGCTGGAACCGGTCACCCGTGGTGAAGAACCGGGCCAGGAGGCGTCGGCCCTCATGGTCAGGGCAGCGGTCCGGAGCATCTCACCCGAGGCTTCCCGGGTGATGTATCCCGTGGGTCACACGATGCACTTTCCAGCGGGGGCACCGCAGGCCAGATGTCTGGACGAGCGGCGCCCCGTCCTCGAACCGGTCCTGGAGTCCGCCCCCGGCCGGTCCTCCCTCGACCCGGACAAGGTCGAGCGGGTCCTTGAGCTGGGCGTCCACTCGCTCATCGTCGTGCCGCTGGTCGCGCGTGGTCTCGTACTGGGCGTGGTGAGCCTGTGGCGGTGGCGGCGGCCCGAGCCGTTCGAGGCGGACGACCTGACGCTGGCCGAGGAGTTCGCCGCCCGGGCCGCCGTCTGCATCGACAACGCCCGCCGCTACACCCAGCAGCACCAGGCAGCGATCACGCTCCAGCACAGCCTGCTCCCGAGCGAGGTGCCCGAGCACCCGGCGGTCGAGATCGACCACCGGTATCTGCCGGCCGACGCCACCGCCGGTGTCGGCGGCGACTGGTTCGACGTCATCCCGCTCTCCGGGCTGCGGGTCGCCCTCGTCGTCGGCGACGTGGTCGGCCACGGTATCCACGCGGCGGCCACCATGGGCCGGCTGCGTACCGCCGTCCACACCCTCGCCAACCTCGATCTGCCCCCGGACGAGGTCCTCTCCCACCTGGACGACCTCGTGGACCGGCTGGCCGCCGAGCAGGAGGCGACCGACGAAGGTGCCCCGCAGGTCGTCGGCGCGACCTGCCTGTATGCGGTCTACGACCCGGTCGGCGGGCACTGCGCCCTCGCCCGCGCCGGTCATCCGCCGCCCGCGGTGGTGACACCGGACGGACGGGTGGACTTCCCCGAGCTGCCGGCCGGCCCACCGCTCGGTCTCGGCGGGCTGCCGTTCGAAGCCGCCGAGCTGGAATTGCCCGAGGGCAGCTTGCTCGCCCTCTACACCGACGGGCTCCTGGCGGTCCGGCGCCGGGACGTCGACGAGGGACTGGAGCTCTTGCGCGGGGCGCTGAGCGACCCCGCCCGCTCCCTGGAAGACCTCTGCAAGGCGGTGGAGGACGCGCTGCTGCCCGATCGCCCCGGCGATGACATCGCACTGCTCACCGCCCGCACCCGCTGCCTGGCCGCACACAAGGTGGCCACCTGGGAACTGTCGGCGGAGCCGGCCGCGGCCGGCGAGGGCGGCCGCGGCCTCTTCCTCGTTGCGCAACTCACCGAACGCTGGGGCACACGCTATGTGCGCAACGGCAAAACGATCTGGACGGAGCAGCCGTTGCCGTCGGTGCCCGGATGAGTGAGGGTGAGGGCCCGGTGGCTGACCTGCCCGTCGAGGAAACTACGGTGTCGGTCAACGGCAGGCTGAAGGGATCGAACATGTTCCGCAAGGTACTGGTGGCCAATCGTGGTGAGATCGCGATTCGCGCGTTCCGCGCAAGCTATGAGCTGGGCGCGAAAACCGTTGCCGTCTTCCCGCACGAGGACCGCAATTCCCTGCACAGGCTGAAGGCCGATGAAGCACACGAGATCGGCGAGCCGGGACACCCGGTGCGTGCCTACCTCTCCGTGGAGGAGATCGTCCGTGCTGCGCGCCGGGCGGGAGCGGACGCGGTCTACCCGGGCTACGGGTTCCTGTCCGAGAACCCGGACCTGGCGCGTGCCTGCGAGGAAGCGGGCATCACGTTCGTCGGGCCGAGCGCGAGCACGCTGGAACTGACCGGGAACAAGGCGCGCGCGGTGGCCGCCGCGCGCGCGGCCGGTGTACCGGTGCTCGGTTCCTCGGAGCCCTCCAGCGACGTGGACGCACTGGTCCGTGCCGCCGACGACATCGGCTTCCCCGTGTTCGTCAAGGCGGTCGCCGGCGGCGGAGGGCGCGGTATGCGCCGCGTCGAGGACCCCGGCATGCTGCGTGAGTCCATCGAGGCGGCGGCCCGCGAGGCCGCGTCCGCGTTCGGCGACCCCACCGTCTTCCTGGAGAAGGCCGTCGTCGATCCCCGGCACATCGAGGTGCAGATCCTCGCCGACGGGCAGGGCGAGGTCATCCACCTCTTCGAGCGTGACTGCTCGCTGCAGCGCCGGCACCAGAAGGTGATCGAACTCGCGCCCGCGCCGAACCTCGACCCGGCGCTGCGCGAGCGGATCTGCGCCGACGCCGTGCGGTTCGCCCGGGAGATCGGCTACCGCAACGCGGGCACCGTCGAGTTCCTGCTCGACCGTGACGGCAACCACGTCTTCATCGAGATGAACCCGCGCATCCAGGTCGAGCACACGGTGACCGAGGAGGTCACCGACGTCGACCTCGTGCAGGCGCAGCTGCGTATCGCCGCAGGTGAGACGCTGCCCGATCTCGGCCTCACACAGGACACGGTCGCGCTGCACGGCGCCGCGCTGCAATGCCGTATCACCACCGAGGACCCCGCCAACGGCTTCCGCCCGGACACCGGCAGGATCAGCGCCTACCGGTCGCCGGGCGGCTCGGGGATCCGCCTGGACGGCGGCACCACGCACGCCGGTACGGAGATCAGCGCCCACTTCGACTCGATGCTGGTCAAGCTCAGCTGCCGGGGCCGGGACTTCAACACCGCCATCGGCCGGGCCCGCCGCGCCGTGGCGGAGTTCCGCATCCGCGGCGTGGCCACGAACATCCCGTTCCTGCAAGCCGTGCTCGACGACCCGGACTTCCGGGCCGGGCGGGTCACCACCTCCTTCATCGAAGAGCGCCCGCACCTGCTCACCGCGCGCCACTCCGCCGACCGCGGCACGAAGCTGCTCACCTACCTCGCGGACGTGACGGTGAACAAGCCGCACGGCGCACGGCCCGAGCTGATCGACCCGAGCACCAAACTGCCGCCCCTGCCCGCCGTCGAACCGCCCGCCGGCTCCCGGCAGCGGCTCGCCGAGCTCGGCCCGGAGGGGTTCGCCCGGTGGCTGCGCGAGTCACCGTTCATCGGGGTCACCGACACCACCTTCCGCGACGCCCACCAGTCACTGCTCGCCACCCGGGTCCGTACCAAGGACATGCTCGCCGTCGCCCCGGTGGTGGCGCGGACGATGCCGCAACTGCTGTCCCTGGAGTGCTGGGGCGGCGCCACCTACGACGTAGCCCTCCGCTTCCTCGCCGAGGACCCCTGGGAGCGCCTGGCCGCACTCCGTGAGGCAGCACCGAACATCTGCCTGCAGATGCTGCTGCGCGGCCGCAACACCGTGGGCTACACGCCGTACCCGACGGAGGTGACCGACGCCTTCGTGCAGGAGGCCGCGGCCACCGGTATCGACATCTTCCGGATCTTCGACGCGCTCAACGACGTCGGGCAGATGCGGCCCGCCATCGACGCCGTACGGGAGACCGGCACGGCCGTCGCCGAGGTCGCCCTGTGCTACACCTCCGACCTGTCCGACCCGTCCGAGCGGCTCTACACCCTCGACTACTACCTCCGCCTGGCCGAGCAGATCGTGGACGCCGGCGCCCACGTCCTGGCCATCAAGGACATGGCGGGGCTGCTCCGCGCGCCGGCCGCCGAGAAGCTCGTCTCGGCCCTGCGCCGCGAGTTCGACCTGCCGGTGCACCTGCACACCCACGACACCGCGGGCGGCCAGCTGGCCACCTACCTCGCCGCGATCCGGGCCGGCGCGGACGCGGTGGACGGTGCGGTGGCCTCCATGGCCGGCACCACGTCGCAGCCTTCGCTGTCGGCGATCGTGGCCGCGACCGACCACAGCGAACGGCCCACCGGGCTGGATCTGAAGGCGGTCGGGGACCTGGAGCCGTACTGGGAGAGCGTCCGCAGGATCTACGCGCCGTTCGAGGCGGGCCTGGCCTCGCCGACCGGCCGCGTGTACCACCACGAGATCCCCGGCGGACAGCTTTCCAACCTCCGTACGCAGGCAGTCGCGCTCGGCCTGGGGGACCGCTTCGAGGACATCGAGGCGATGTACGCCGCCGCCGACCGGATTCTCGGCCGTCTGGTGAAGGTGACCCCGTCGTCCAAGGTGGTCGGGGACCTGGCGCTGCACCTGGTGGGCGCCGGGGTGAAGCCGGCGGACTTCGAGGCGACGCCCAACGAGTTCGACATCCCCGATTCCGTCATCGGCTTCCTCCGCGGCGAGTTGGGCAACCCGCCCGGCGGATGGCCGGAGCCGTTCCGCGCCAAGGCGCTGGAAGGCCGCGCCGAACCCAGGCCCGTGCAGGAACTGACCGCGGACGACCACACGGGGCTGGAGCAGGACCGCCGCGCGACGCTCAACCGGCTGCTGTTCCCCGGGCCGGCGGGCGACTTCGAGACCCACCGTCAGGCCTACGGCGACACCAGCGTGCTGGACAGCAAGGACTTCTTCTACGGCCTGCGTTCCGGAACGGAGTACGCCATCGATCTCGAGCCGGGCGTACGGCTCCTGATCGAGCTGGAGGCCATCGGCGAGGCCGACGAACGCGGTATGCGCACCGTGGTGTCCACCCTGAACGGCCAGCTGCGGCCGATCCAGGTACGCGACACCGCAGCGGCCGCCGACGTACCGGTGACGGAGAAGGCCGACCGGACCAAGCCGGGCCACGTCGCCGCGCCGTTCGCCGGAGTGGTGACGCTCGCGGTGGCCGAGGGCGACGAGGTGGCGGCCGGCACCACAGTGGCCACCATCGAGGCAATGAAGATGGAAGCCGCGATCACCGCCCCGAAGGCCGGACGGGTGGCCAGGCTGGCCATCAACCAGATCCAGCAGGTGGAGGGAGGCGATCTCCTTGTCGACATCGCCTGAATCGCCTCTCACGAACAAGGGCGAGCACGGGCGCCGCTAGTACGCCCGCCGGACTTGGGTGTGGTGCCTGGTCAACGGCTTGGGTCCGGAAGGTGTAGCGGGGCTTGCCCCGGCCCTCGCGGTTCGCCGCGAGGGCCTTATCCGGCCAGCCCTCGGAGCAGGCCCTCCAGTTCGCGCTCGCCGTCACGGGTCTGGGCGCCGTTGGCCAGTCCGCCGCGGATCAACCGCTCGGCCGCGGGGCGAACGAACTGGCCCGCCCAGGCGTCGTGTTCCCGCAGGAGCCCCTCGGCCAGGTCCTCGGGGACGATGGCGCGCTTGGCCGCCGCGATCACACCCTCGGGCAGGGCGGCGATGTTGCGGGCGAGGCGGTCGACGATGCCGTCGAGTTCGTCAGCGGGAACGGCCCGGTTGACCCAGCCGTAGCGCTCCGCGGTTTCGGCGTCGTAGAGGTCGGCGCCCAGCACCGCCTCCAGGGCGCGATGGCGGCCGACCCGGCCGGCGAGGTACTGCGTGCCCCCTCCACCGGGGACGATGCCCATGAGAGCCTCGATCTGGCCGATGCCGGCGCGACCGATCGCCGCGAACGCCATGTCCGCGGCTGTGACGAACTCCGCCCCTCCGCCGCGCGCCATCCCGGCAAGCTTGACGATAGTCACCTGGGGCTGGTGCCGGAGCAGCTCCCCCAGAGCCTGGAAGACGTTGACGCCGTCTGGAAGGTCAACCGCGAGCGTGTCGAAGGCGTCCGGCGTGTCGACGAGCGTCATGTCGACGTGGGCGATGAAGAACTCCGGGCTGGCGCTGTCGAACACGATCACCCGGACCGAGTCGTCGTCCCGCAGCGTGGTCAGCAGGTGCCGGAGGTCGGCCATCAGGGCGACGTTCAGGACGTTGACCGGTGGGTTGTCGAGGGTGACGCGGGCGATGCCCTCCTCGAGGCTCACCCGCAGGGTCGCGTAGGCGTCGTGGTTCATGAAGATCTCCGATCGGTACCTGGTATGCATCTAGGTTCCTGACGCATACTTACGGTGCGATGGTGGGCGACCGGCGTCAATAACGCACTTTCGGCATCGCAAGGATCGCGGAGGATACCGACATGGCCACTTCTGAAACCGGCGCCGACGCCGGCATCGACCCCGTCTACCGGTCCGACTGCCCCAGCCGCCCGATCCTCGACCAGATCGCTGACAAGTGGTCGATGATGGTGATGGCAGTCCTTGACAAGCCCACTCGGTTCAACGAGATCAAGCGCCGTCTTGAGGGCGTGACACAACGGGTCTTGACCCAGACCCTGCGCCGCCTGGAGCGCAACGGAATGGTTGTGCGCCGCGTGCTGCCCACCTCTCCGGTCGGGGTCGAGTACTCCCTCACCCCGCTCGGCGAATCCCTGCGGGAGCCGTTCGGCCGGTTGTACGACTGGACGGTCAACCACGCGGACGAGATCCGGGCGCACCAAAGGGACTATGACCAACGCGTTCAGAGCTGAGAAGGCGTGCCCGGGAGCCCCCTCGTCCTGAACTGACTCGCACCAGGCACCAGTTCGGCGTCCGGGCCCTCCAGCCTGCGGCCCCGATGTCGCCATCTCACGCTGCGGCCGGCGCTTTTTTCCCCCGGCCTCGAACTCGACGCCCAGGTACGGGTCGAATGCGTCCACCGGGGATTGCTGGACGGCCCTTAGGCCAGAGCGCATGTCCAGATCACCGGGTGCGGGGTGCCCGCGCCGTCGTAGGGATCGCCGTCGTAGGCCCAACCTCCCGCCCTGGCCTGGTCATTGATGGCCTCGGCGCCGGCCGGGCCGTCGGGGGCGAGGCCGGGGAGGGCTCGAACGGGGCCGGAGCCCGGCCAGATCTGGGCCTGGTCGATGGGGGTGGTCGGCGGGATGCCGTACGGGAACATCGCGGTGCCGACGGCCACGCCGCTGCTGGGGCTGATGTCGTTGAGCCAGCCCTTGCCCTCGTGAGCGGGGAGTCCCGGGATGTGGATGCCGTCCTTGGTGTAGGGGGCGTCCCAGTAGGTCTCGGCAGCCAGGTCCTGGTGGGCGTAGGTGCGTTCACCGACGATGCGTCCGTGGTTGTCGATGGCGGACGGGTACCAGTCCGTGTCGCTGTTGATCTCGATGGGCTTGAGATCCCGTCCCGGACCTTTGGTGCCACCGGGCCAGACCAGCCCGACGCTGCCGCTCACCTCGCTCGTGCCGTCCCAGTACCAGGAGTGTCCGATCACCGTTCCACGGGAGTTGATGCCGCGTATGCGTACATGGGTGTGCCCGGGTTTGACGGTGAGGGTCCGGGTGATGGTGGCGCCGCTCCAGAGATAGGCGGTGTCCGAACTGTCGTTGCCGCCCGCGACGGTCCCGCGGTCGTTGACGTCGGCGGCGTAGGTGCCGCCGGGGAGGATGCGTACAGCCGAGGCACCGGCCCGGTAGCTGAAGGCGGCGACACCCACCGGGCCCCGGATGCTGCCCACCATGAGGCCGCGGTGGTTGACGGCGGCGACCGAGCCGCTGTCGTACCCGGACGGGAGCGGGACGCGGTGCACGGTGCTTCCCGTCCAGTAGGCAGGAAGCCCTGCGGACCGGCCGACGGACAGGCCGCCGGTGCCGAAGTCGTTGACGCTTTCGCTGCCCCAGGACCCGGCGCCGGTGCCCGGCAGCCGGTCGAGGACATGAAGGGCGGGGGTGCAGCGGGAGGCCTGGCCGCGGCCTTCCGCGGCGGTCGCCGGAAGCGCCGTGGTGAGCAGCGCTCCCAGTGCGAGTGCGGTGGCGGCCATGGCTCTGCTGCGGCCTGGTCTCATGGAGGAGCCCCCTTCGTCGCGACGGGTTCGGCCCCGCCGGCCGCTCATCATCGGCTGCTGGTATCGGCGGACGGGGATGTTTCACGCGCAATGGCCGGATCACGCCGAACGACCGGGACGAGCAGGCTGAGGAGAGCCAGGGAGGGGACGGTGAGGATGCTTGCGGTCGTGGTGACGCGAGGTTTCCCGCCCACTCGGTGCGGTAGATGAGGACCCAGATGCTGATGAGCATCGCGGCGATCGCGGCCTGTGCCTCAGGGCCCGGGCCTGGCAACCAGATCTTGCGCGGGATCTCCAGCCTGGCAGTGCGAACACGCTCAACGAAGTACTGTCGGGGACGCTCGGAATCGTCGTCCCAGTCCTGCCGTTCGACGCCGGGTACGTGCTGATCGGACGGCTCACCTTCTCACGGGGGATCCGTGGCTGACTCTGCCGAAATCGTCGAACCGACCTCCCCGACATCCGGCGCCGCGGGCCCCGGCGGATCCGCCCGATCCGCCGGGCCCGACCGGCCGGCTGTGGCGCTCCGCCGCACCAGGCGTACGGACCGCGCTCGTGCTGACCGTCCGAACCGCGACGCCGGCCCCTCCGGCATCACCCACCAGCGCATGCCGGTGCCGGTGCTCGGCTTCGTACTGACGGTCGCCATGCCGCTGATCATGGACTGGCCGGGGACGCCCGTCGGGTTGCTGCTACGCCCACGCGGCCTGGAGGTGGACTGATGCGCCTGGCCCAGGTACGGACGGCCGTCGCGGGCGCCCTGCTGCTCGCCGCCGCAGGGCTGAGCGGCTGCGGACTGACCAGCGGCAGCCCGCTGGCCGACTCGGTGCAGCCCGGCTCCATCGGGAAGGGGAGACCGCTGGACGGCGCCCAACTGACCGTGACTTCCAAGGAGTTCACCGAACAGATCATCCTGGGCCAGATCATGGGACTGGTCTTCAAAGCGGCCGGCGCGGAAGTCTTGGACCGGACGAACATCCAGGGCTCGATCGGTGCCCGCGAGGCGGTCAAGTCCGGTGCGGCGGACGGGATGTATGAGTACACCGGCACGGCCTGGATCACCTACCTCGGTCACACCAAGCGGGTCGTCGACCCGTACGAGCAGTGGAAGGCCGTCCGCGAGGAGGACCGCCGCAACGGCATCACCTGGCTGCATGCCGCCCCGCTCAACAACACCTACGCGCTGGTCGCGAACCAGGCGAATGCGCAGAAGTACCGGCTGCGCACACTCTCCGACGTGGCACGTCTGACGAAGAAGGACCCGGGCGCGGCGACGATCTGCGGCGGAAGCGAGTTCTCGCTGCGCGAGGACGGCCTGCCGGGCGTGGCGAAGACGTACGGATTCGCCCTCCGGCGCGGGAACTTCAAAAAGATGGACGACGGCGTCGTCTACACCCAGGTCGCCGAGGGCGCGGCCTGCGCCCTCGGCGTGGCGGCCACCACCGACGGCCGCATTCCCCAACTCAAGCTGAAGGTGCTGGAGGACGACCGGCACTTCTTCCCCAACTACAACGCCGCACCCGAGATGAACAGCGCCACCATGAGGAAGTACCCCGCCATCGCCGACCTCCTCACCCCGATCACCAAGCGGCTGACGGGGGCGGAGGCCCAGCGGCTGAACGCACGGGTGGACGTGGACGGAGAGGACCCGCACGAGGTGGCGAAGGACTGGCTGGTGCGGGAGGGCTTCATCCGGGAAGGCTGACAGACGGATGCGCACGAGCCTCCGACGAGCAGGAGGAGAGCGCCCTGCGCGGCCGGCTTCCTGGCGGGCCTCCTGCTCGGCGACCGCCAGGAAGCCGTCGCCGAACGGAGCCCCCAGAGGGCTGTGGGACGTACGAGGAGGAGACCTCAAGCGGGCAGTTTCGTGTCGACGACGAAGCTGATTTCGATGACCTGGCCGGGCAAGGTCAGTTCAGTGACGCCCAAGACCGTGCTGGCCGGGCGGTGGTCGCCGAAGTACCCCAGGTTGCCCTCCGCCGTCGCCGCGGCATTCTGCCGCAGGTTCACCACGTACAGGGTCTGCGAGACGACCTGGTTCCGGGTGGTGCCGTAGTGGTCCAGGACCTTGTCCATGTTGGCGTAGGTCTGCTTGAGCTGGGCGGTGAAGTCGCCCGCGTAGAGGAACTCGCCTGCCTCATCGAACGAGAGCTGTCCAGAGACGTGGATCAGCTCGCCGGACTTGATCGCCTGTGAGTAGCCGAAGTCGCTCTCGGCCGGCACGTTGTAGTGGAAGACATCAATGGTGGCCACGGTGCTCGCCCTTCCGGCTCACCGAGCCGGGCCGGGCCCTGCGCACCGCGGTCGACGCCATATGCGGCTGGACCCACCAGCACCTCGGTCACATCGAGAGTGCACGCGGCCGTTTCGACGCCTGACGGGCACGTAGCGACATCCTCGTGGCGCAGAGCGGTGCCCGGCTCGTCTCGGTGGGACCATCCCCGCGAGCGCGGGGAGCAGACCACCCAGGACCTCGGGTCGGGCATCACCGGGCTGCCCCCTCAGCGTCGCGGGAATGGTCTCAGCAGGTTCCTTCGTCGGCCTGCGCAGCCGACTGCTCCCCGCACGAGCGGGGAGCAGGACCACGAGGAGCCCGATCCGGACGGGCCCGGGGCTCCGGGCCCGGGTACGCGTTGACGCGGCCGGCGAGTGGCTGGATGCGGGCTGCCGGAGCGGAACTCGCGTGGACAAGCCTCCGGATGTGTCCGCCCGATCGCGCTGTGCGGCCGATGAGCTTTTCCGGGCCTCGGTCGGACGGGCGGATCAGCGCAGTCCGGCGAAGAGATCGTTCTCGGGTACGGCTGCGCCGGTGGGGTCCTGGACACGTACGAAGGTCTCCATGCCCATCAGCTCGCCGAACCGTTCCTTGCCCATCTTGAGGAAGAAGATGTTCTCGCCCTGACTGGCGTGCGCGGCCAGTGCGTCGAACTTCTGACCGCTGAATGCAGTGGTGTCCACCCACGTGGTGATCTCATCGTCGGGGAGGCCGATCTCGGCTATCGCGGCGGCCTCGGCAGGATCCGGCTCCGGCATGTCCTCCTGAAACTCGCGCATGGTCTCCCCGAACCGCTGCATCATCGAGCGGGGCATCGTCGTCCAGTACACCTTCGGCGTCAGCGCGGTCATCTCCAGCGCCGCCATCGTGATGCGGTGGGCCTGGATGTGGTCGGGGTGGCCGTAGAAGCCGTTCTCGTCATAGGTGACGACCACATCGGGTCGGTAGTGCTGCATGAGTTCCGCGAGTCGGGCGGCGCCTTCCTCCACGGGGGTCTGCCAGAAGGATCCGGGGGCGTCGTTGCTCGGCCAGCCGATCATCCCGGAGTCGGCGTAGTCCAGCATTTCCAGATCGCTGATCTTCAGGGCTTCACAGCTCGCCTGGAGTTCTTGACGGCGCATCAGGGCGACGGCCGCCGGATCGTGCCCGGGATCGCCCGGCTTGGCACCCCCCGGTCCGTCACCGCAACCGCCGTCGGTACACGTCACGAGAACCGTGCGGATGCCCTCCGCCGCATACCGCGCCAGGACCCCTCCGGTTCCGGTGGCCTCGTCGTCGGGGTGGGCGTGCACTGCCATGAGCGTCAAGGGCCGGCCAGTCATGAAACAGTCCTCCTGCAGAAATACGTCTTGTTCCAGTGCGCGGCGGGTGTACCGCGACCCTGGGGACCGGATCCTGGTGGGGCGGACGACCTTGTGGTCTCCGTTTTCCCCGCCCGTGCGGCGCCGGTCCCTCGGTCGATGCAACCGTGCCGACCGGCCTGGATGTTCCCGGCGCGGCGGTGGCCTTCCAGGCTTCGGGTTTCCACGCGAGCGAGGACAGCTCGACCTCCCGGTTCGTACGCTGGATACGCACATCGACCTCGCGGATCTCCCGGGCGAGTGCATCCGCCTGACCGCGCAGTTAGGCGACCGGAGGCGCGGAAAGCATCATCAACCCTGGGGTTCGTGGACCTGCTCCCCAGTCTGCTGCCGGCCGGGCTGGGGGCACGGGGAACGCGCTGGTGGTGACGCTGCTGGTGCAGCCCGGGGTGGTGGCGGTGACGGGGCTGCTGAATCTGCGGCTGTCCCGGGTGGCAGGCTGAGGCGCGGGTGGTCGGCCGCGAGCTGAGCGGGAGCGGCCGCGCCCGGTACGGCAGCAGGGCCCCGATGCGGCAGCAGGGCCCGGACCGCGCGTCGCGGTCCGGGCCCTGCCCCGTGCGGTGCCGCCCTGCGGCGGCGGTGCGTCAGCTCTGTGCGGTGTCGTCGCCCGTCTGCCCGGCGCCCTCGGCTGCGCCTGCCTTCTCGCGCATCTTGCGCACCAGCTCCGCCTTCTGGTCGGCGGCACCCTGGCGGTCGAGGTTGCGGTGCGGACCGTTGTTCTGCCGTTCGGCGCGGGACAGCCTCTTGCGCTGGCCGCCGCCCATGCCCACGGGGTTGTTGATGTTCTTGCTCACGGGTTCTCCCGGAATGATGTGAAGTGATCTACGGATTCATCGGTGGGGGACGGGCGCGGCGACGACGAAGGACGTCAGCAGGGGCCCATCACGCTCTCACTCGTAAATCGGCGTCTGGAAGAACATGACACGGACATTACCTGGTTCCGTCGGCCCCGCACACCAAGTTTTTCGCTGCCGCGTTGTGTGCTCCGGTGTACGGGATGAGGCCGACCTCGCGGCGTTCACCCCACTTTGAGCCGGAATGGCTGATTCGAGACTCTGTCGGGTATGGGAATGATGCGTCATTCTGAGAAGAGTGGTTGGTACGTCAACTGGTTGAGTGCGTGCTGTGCTTGGGGGAGCCGGTGGCCTACGTTCCCATTCTCAAGGGCAAGGCGGGGGAGTTTCTGGCACTGGGGCATGCGTCGGCGGAGGTGCAGTCCCAGATTCGTCCGGTGATGGAGGTTGTGCCCGACTGCGACGTTCGGGATCTTCTGGAGACCTTCTGTGAGCGTGCCATGGAGGATGTTCCGAATGGAATGGTCCTCACGGTCGACTGCGGAGCCTTGCCGGCAGCGCAGGTACTCAAGGGCGATGTGGGCGGTCCGATGGTGAGGGTCGGCGAGTCGCTGAGCTGGCGACAGGTCGCGATGTGCCCGGTCTTCAGAGGTACTGATACCGACGAGACGCTCGCCGAGGTTCGTGCGGTGATGGCGTGGCACCAGCAGGGCGGTTGTTTACGCATCTCGTCGGCTCGTGACGCACAAGAACGCCGCCCGGACGATGAGCGAGTACGCGAGATGCTCCGCACACTCCGTGCTGCGCCGGAGGAAATAGATCTGATCATTGACGCTGGGCCTGTGCATTCTCGGGGCGGAAGGACGGCACTGGCAGTTGAGGTGCTGGACACGCTCAAGCACATGACGCAGTGGCCTTGGCGCCATGAGTGCGTGGCTGCCGGCGCCTTCCCGGTCAATCTGACGAATTTCCCGCGCGGACGAGCAACGGCGGTAGTGAGGGAAGATGCGCTTCTCTGGAAGCAGGTGCGCGACCAGTGGCGTGGAGAAGTGCCTGACTTCGGCGACTTCGGTGTGACGCACCCGCGAATGCCGCTGCAGGCTCGTGGGGCTCCGCATCCCAACATGCGTTACACCACGGCGGCAGACTGGCAGGTCTTTGTCTATCCAAAGACCCGTCCCGGCAACGACGACTTCTTCACCCTCAGCCGTGACCTGGTCTCCTCGCCCTACTGGCCGCCCACCGGCGCGGGTACGTCGTGGGGAGACGCTCGTCTTGAGGAATGTGCGAAACGGCAGCGGGCGAAAGCAGGCGGCGGGACGGAGTGGCGAGCCTGGGCGACCTCGCACCATCTGGCCGTCGTGACGTCGAGGCTCACTGCTTTGGGCTGCCCCTGAAAACGGGATACGCGGTGGCCATCCGGTGCGGGCGCCGAAGTCGCGACACCCGCACCGGTTGGGACCGAGGCCCGCACCGCTGCTTGTGCGCTCAGTCACGTCCGACGAGACGCGGCACATCGGCCGGCACGCCGTCCAGTCGATCGCGCGGGATGCCACCGCGGCCGTCCAGCAACTGCATGACCGGGGTGGAAGCGTTGAGCCTGGTAGTGATGCCGGCCTGGTTGAGTGCGAGCACCAGGACGGCGATGGGGGCGATACGGGTGCAGAACGGCGGCGCGGTGTGGTCGAGGCCGGGCCACAGCTGGTCGGGACGGAGGAGCGCTCCGATGGGCTGGTAAGGCGCTGCGGTGCCGGAGCCTGTCAGCCACGCGGTGGCATTTCCGCCGAGCCAGGCGAGGTTGGTGAGATCTGAGAGCGCGAAGGGGGTGAGTGAGATATCGACACACCCTGCAAGGCCGCTTTGATGGGCCGGTAGACGCCCTGGTCCTGATCACGAGACAGGCACCCGCGTCCATACCTGCGGATCATGGTGAGCTACGACGAGCTCGGTTATCTGGTTGTCTACGTCGCCTAGGCGGTGAGGCCCTGACCTGCGCAAACTCCGCTTCGGGTGTGGCCGGCGGGCACACTCCGGCGGCGCTTCCTGACCCGGGCGTCAGGGGAAGGCGTCAGAGGCCGGGTAGCGGGGCCGGTGAGTGAGAAAGACCCTGCAGACCGGATCGACGGCCCCGACGATGCTCCTGTGCTCGTTCTGGTTGCCGCGCTGGGGGCCAGCTGGCACAGGTAGTAACCCGTGTCCTTGGGCCTCCAGCCGAATCGGGGAGTGGCTCCCAAGGCTATGTCGGAGCCCTGAGTCTGGCGACGCCGGCTTGGCTAGTTAGGCCCGGCGCCCCAGCCCATTCACCGAGCCGAGGGGTGCCGGCTCCCGCGGGGGAGTAGACATGCGCGAGTCATGCAGATGCGTGCCGTCGAGCCACCCAGGGAGCACTGACCATGACATTCCAGCGACGCCAACTCCTGCGATCCGGCCTTATGTTGGGCGCCGGAGTCGCCCTGCCCGCCGCCCTCGCGAACGCCAGACCCGCTCTCGCCGCGCCGGCCCTCGTCCGCAGCGGGCGTCCCGCCCTCACCCACGGAGTGCAGACCGGCGACGTCACCGCGCACGGGGGCGTCGTCTGGACCCGGGCCGACCGGCCCGCCCGGATGGCGGTCGAGGTGAGCACCCGCCCCGACTTCGCGCGGTCGGTGACCATACCTGGCCCTGTCCTCACGGCCGAGACCGACTTCACGGGCAAGGTCAAGCTGTCCGGGGTGCCCGCCGGGAGGGACGTCCACTACCGGGTGCGGCTCGCCGACCCCGGCGACGCTTCGCTCGAGGGCGAGCCCGCGACCGGCCGGCTGCGCACGGCGCCCGCGGTCCGCGACGATGTGCGCTTTGTGTGGTCCGCCGATCTGGCCGGCCAGGGCTGGGGCATCAACCCGGACGCCGGTGGCTACCGCATCTTCCGGGCCATGGCGGAGCGCGACCCGGACTTCTTCCTGTGCAGTGGCGACTTCTGGTATGCCGACGGCGTGATCCCCGAGGCCCGGACCCTCCCTGACGGCCGCATCTGGCGCAACCTGGTGACCCCGGAGAAGTCCAAGGTCGCCGAGACCCTGGCCGAGTTCCGCGGCCAGCACAAGTACAACCTCATGGACGAGAACCTCCGCGCCTTTGCCGCGGCCGTTCCGCAGATCAACCAGTGGGATGACCACGAGGTCCTCAACAACTGGTATCCGGGCGAAGTGCTCACCGACACCCGCTACACCGAGCGGCGCGTGGACGTCCTCGCCGCTCGCGCCCGGCGGGCGCTCTTCGAGTATCTGCCGATCGAGACGGGGCCCAGCGGCGACGGCCGCGTCCACCGGGTCATCCGTTACGGGCCGCTCCTCGACGTCTTCGTACTCGACATGCGCTCCTATCGGGACGCCAACAGCGCGAACGCCGGATCCGCCACGGACGGCGGGATTCTGGGCGCGAAGCAGGTCGCATGGCTCGAGCGTGAGCTGGGGGCCTCGCGGGCGACCTGGAAGGTGATCGCCGCGGACATGCCGCTGGCGCTCGTGGTGCCGGACGGCGCCGCCCAGGAGGCGATAGCGCAGGGCGACGGCGGCGCTCCGCTGGGCCGCGAAGGGGAGATCGCCCGGGTTCTGTCCTTCATCCACCGGCGGCGCATCGCCAACACGGTCTGGCTCACCGCGGACGTGCACTACACCGCCGCCCACTACTACGACCCGGACAAGGCGGCCTTCCAGGACTTCACGCCGTTCTGGGAGTTCGTCTCCGGCCCGCTCAACGCCATCGTCGCGGACCAGCCCAACAGGCTCGACGGCACTTTCGGCCCCCAGGTGCGCTTCCAGGCCCTCGCCCCGGACGCCGTGCAGAACAATCCGGCGTACGGGTACCAGTACTTCGGCGAGGTCGACATCGACAGTTCGTCCGAGGTCATGACCGTACGGCTGCGCGACATCGATGGGAAGGTGCTCTACTCCGTGGGAATCGACCCGCAGCGCTGAGAACCCAACTACTCCACGGCCCGTCCACCGCCCTGGTGGACGGGCCGTCCCATGAGACCTCCCAGGCGAGTTACCGCAACTGTCCTCAGGCAGCGCCACCGCCCGAATTCCCGGAAAAGCCTGTGCACGAGGCCACTTGGACAGGGAAATCGCAACTTCGACAGGGCTCGCAGAGGCAGCTACCTTCACCTGGTCTTCGGTGGTCGCCCACGGCCGCACGGGGATTCCTTCAGGCTGGGCCACCCGCGACGGGATGAGTCGGTCACGCCCCACGAATTCTCGCCCCCATGCGTAAGCCACCGAACCGGGTCCGCACCAGGCACCCCCAACCAGGGAGAGACGCATGCCCCATCTTGCTCTGTACACATTCGGCGTCCTGAAGTCACCTCTCGCCGATCCCGGACGTCTTACGCAGGAGTTCTACGAGATTGGTGAGGCCGTCTACCGGGAGATCGGCCAGCACCCCGGATATATCGCTCATGCTGAACCGGCAGACCACAGCCGAGGCACACTGTTCGACGCGGACTGGGGTGCATGGGGAGAGTTTGCTGTTCCGGCCTGGTACGGGAAAGGCCGCACGGTGGAAACCACGGCCCTGGCCGCGACCCTCTCACTCTGGACCGACCTGCGCCCCGCCTTCGACGCCGTCTACACCGGTCTGCACCGTGCGGCGCTGAACAGGCGTTACGACTGGTTCGAAAGGCCAGAACACCCTAATTACGTGTGCTGGTGGGTCTCCGACGGCGCGATACCCGCCTGGCAGGACGGGGTTGCCGGGCTGGAGCACCTCCACGACCACGGCTCCGCGCCACACGCCTTCACCTTCCACCACTCGTTCGCCCCGGACGGAACTCCGGCCAGGATCAAAGGCACCGGGCCGAAGAGCGACCAGGTTCGCTGACAAGGTCAGCGGGTCGCCGGGTGCTTCGTCACCGTTGTGCAACAGGCGTGAACCGCTTCGGCAGATGCCCCGTACAGCCCCGTGTGTGCGGCCCCGACGGCCGCGGCAATACGCAGCGAGGGAAGGAATCGGCATGGCCGGCGGCAACATCAAGATCAGCCCGGACGAGATGCGGGAGGCGTCGACCTGGCTGCAGAACCAGAAGGAACTGATGCAGCAGAGCCTCCACGAGGCCAACACCAAGATGGACGAGATGGTCGAGGCGGCCTACGCCACCCCCGGCTCCGAGTCCAAGTTCCGTCCGTACTGGGAGGAGTACAAGAACGGGACCGAGAAGGCGATCGAGGGCCTGCAGGGCGTCAGCGAGTTCATCAAGCAGGTCGCCGACGCGTTCGTCGACACCGACGACCAGACGTCCGGCTCCATCGGCTGAAGCTCCCCGGCATCGTCCGGCCCCGCTCTCCCTGTGAGGGCGGGGCCGGGCGGCTGGGACAAGAGAGGAGACACCGATGGGCAACATCAGCGTGCCTGTGCAGGACCTGAAGGACACCGTCAAGGAGCTCCAGAACATCGGGGATCTGATCGGGAACTCCGCGACGCTCTACAACGCCACCGGCGGCGCGGGGGACTTCAAGAGCCTGGCCGGCGACAGCACGCTCGCGGACGCCCTCGACGCGTTCGACAAGGCGTGGGTGGCGGGTCACGAGCGGGTTCACGACAACGTGAAGACGTTCGCCGACAACACGGACACGATCGTCGAGAACTTCACGCAGACGGACGACGAGACCATCAAGTCGCTGGACAAAGACCAGCAGGACGCGTGACGGAGGAACGTCGCGCCGAAGGGAACAGCGCCATGTCGGAACCGACCACGGAGCAGCCGGAGGCGGCCGCGCCCGCGGAATACAGCCTGAGGTTCCCCGATTCGTGGTGGCATCTCGACCTCGACCCGAGCACGCGGGACGCGTCGATCCGCCGCCGCATCGAGGCACAGGTGGAGAAGGCCCCCCAGCTCACCCGCGAGCAGGTGGACGGGCTGATCCGCAACACCCGGCGCATCGCCCGCGAGGCGCATGCGCAGGGTGCGCTGCGAGCCTCGGGAATGATCAGGATTCTCCGCGCGGGCAGCGGGCCGCTGGTGCTCAGCGCCACGACGGTGGTGCTGCGGATCACCGTTCCCGAGGGGGAGTCGGAGGATCTGGCGGACCTCGTCATGGCCGCCGGCGTGCAGCTCGGCACCGAGGCGGAAGGCACCGGACTGCCGCCCGGCGAGGTGGAGTTGGTGGAACTGCCGCATGCCGGGGCGGCCGGGCGGATCTCCCGCGTCGAGGACGTGAACTACCAGGGGAAGCGGGTTCCCACCGCGGTGCGGCACACCCTCGTTCCGGTGCCCCACACCCACGACTACCTGGTGATCGCCAGCTCCACTCCCAACGTGGATCTGGCGGAGCAGTTCTACGAGGTCTTCGACGCGATCGCGGAGTCGCTCCGTTTCGACGGCCAGGCCGACACGAGCGACGCAGCCGACACGACCGACGCAGAACAGGGAAAGTGAGGTCGCGGCCATGGCGCGTCCAGCGGTGTCCGATTGGGAAGACGTCTTCGGGTTCTCGGACGACCCGACCCCCGGCGATGCGGACATGCTCGGCGATCTAGCCCGCCAGTACCGCTCCGTCGCCGACAACGCGGGCGACGCCCTGCCCCTCGTCTCCGGCCTGGAGAACAACCAGGTCGGCGAGGGCAAGACGATGGACAAACTCCGGGACAAGCTGGGCGACCTGGCCAACCAGGTACGCAAGCTGCACAGTTCCTACGACCAGGCCGCCGGCGCCCTGGACACGTACGTCCACTCGCTGCGTGATCAGCAGCGCAACGCCGACAACGCCCTGGAGAAGGGACGCGAGGCCAAGGACCGCCTCGAGTCCGCCACTGACGTGGTCAAGGCGGCCGGCGCCGACATCAGCCACCTCGACGGCCAAAAGCACCCGCCGGACGACAAGGAGGCCCGCGCCAGCACCCGCCGCGCCCTCGACGAGGCCCACAGCAAACAGTCCAGCGCTCAGGCGCAGGCCGACGACGCCCAGGCCGACCTCGACGCCGCCCGCATGCTCGCCGAGGACGCCCGCCAGGTCCGCGAGGAAGACGCCGCCGTCGCCGCCGGGAAACTGGACGACGCCCGCGACGAATCCGTCGACGGCTACAGCCTCTGGGACAAGATCAAAAAGGCGTTCAGCAAGGCCCTCGCCATCATCAGCGCCGTGCTCGGCGTGCTGGCACTGCTGATACCCGGCCTCCAGGGGCTCGGCATCGCCCTGACGATCGGCGCCGTCGTCGCCGGCGCGGCATCACTGGGCATCAATATGTCGATCATGGCCGAGACCGGCGACTGGGACATCGGCGAGATCGTCCTCGGCGTCGTCGGCCTGGTCGCGGGCGGCGGCGCGCTCCTCAAGGGCGTCAAGGGGATCGGCTCGGCCCTCAAGAACGTCAAACCCAACTCCGTCGAGTCGCCGGGCTCCCGCTTCACCGGCCGCGGCGTCGACAAGCGCAAGTGTGCGACCGACCCGGTCGATGTGGCCAGCGGCGAAATGCTGTTGCAGCAGACCGATCTGGCGCTGCCCGGCATCCTGCCGCTCGCGGTCTCCCGTACGTATCTGTCGTCCTACCGCTACGGCCAGTTCTTCGGCCCCTCCTGGGCCTCCACCCTCGACGAGCGCCTGGAGGTCAACGAGCGGGGGCGGGTGTCATGGACCCGTGAGGACGGGTCGATTCTGTTCTATGCGGGGCTTCCCGGTGCCGAATCGGGCGAGCACGAGGGGGTGCTGCCCGAGGAAGGTCCGCGTCTCCCGCTGGCCCGTGCGGGAACCGGCACCGAGGACCGAGCCACCTATCGCGTCGCCGACCCGCACACGGGTCTTGTGCGGACCTTCGCGGATCACCCCGACGACGAGAACGGCCTGTATTGGCTGAGCGGTTGGCACGACCGCAACGGCAACGAGGTCACCGTCGAGCGCCTGGAGGACGGCACCCCGACCACGCTGCTGCACTCCGGCGGCTACCGCGTCGACGGGGCGCCGCCCCCGGGGCCGTCGGTCCACTGCACGCCGCCCTTGACGACGGCGTCGTGCGCACCCGCCTTCGCGGTGCCGGACCGGTGCAGGGGCCACCACCCGATCCCGCGCAGCGACCCGGCGTCGGCACCCGGGCCCGGCCCGGCCTGCTTCTTCCCGGACTCCTCGGCCCCCTGACCGCGCACTAGTTGGACGACGACAAAGGCCAACGCGACGGTCAATACAGCGATCGTGGTGATAAGCGACCATCGGCGCGTCATGAATCTCCCCGGGGCGGTGCGGCATAGGTATCACTGGTGACCACGTGTCCATTTCGGAAGTGGTTCAGCCTGCCCTCAAAGTGTGACAGGCGGGTGAAACGGCAGGCATGGGCACCCCCTAATGTGCCCCCCTGTGCCGGAATTGAGGTGACATCACGATATGGGCCGTACATATCCGGTGAGTTGGAATGTCCGGTGCCGCCGGGTCCGTCATTCGGCGTGTCAAATAACGGCAGTTGAGGAGCGGATTGGTCCAGGTCACACGAATTCTCGATACGGACAGTGGTCCTGAGGCTCCGTTGGCACTGCGGATAGGTGACTTCATCACGTCAAGCCGCTTACCTGTATGGGCCGTTGAGGGAATGCAGGGGCATATGGAGATGCTTCACGCGCCTCATCCGATCGCCGACCTTCGCAGGGGATTGACCCGCCGGTGTCCGCCCGGCTTCTGGGGTGCGCGCCTGCGAGCATCACCGTGGGCGGACAACCGGGCGTCAGATGAAGCAAGTTGACGCGAAACCTCTGCTTTGCTTCTCGTTTACTTGGCTTTGACTGTTGACGGCCGGTAGCGTCCAGCTCTGATCGGTGACCCCGATCAGGGCCCACGGCACCTCCGAGGTGTTCTGCATCGGAGACGTTCCGTGCCCGGGCCCGACAGGCGGCTGGGGTGGTCCCAGCACGCCAACTGCCAAGCGGCTCTGCCTGGATGTCACCGGAGGATGCATGCCCTCTCGTATCGCTGCCGTCATCGCCACGTGCGCGCTGAGTCTCGGGGCCCTCGCCTCGAACGCAGGCGCTGCCACGGCCGCCTCATCGTCCCCCGCCGGACCCGTCGGCGACGCGCCGTCGTTACGGTCGGCGATCACCGCGCGTGCCGCGGCCCTCGACCGGTGCGGCTACCAGATAGTCCGCTCCCACGATTCCCGCTACGCCTACTCCGTGAGCGGGGCCGTCGGCGGCGCCGCGCGCGGGCTGAAGATCCAAGCGGAGGACGACGTGAGAGTCTCCGGCGCCTGGCGCAAGGTCACCCAGGTCGATGCGTGCGCGGGCGCGGACCAGCGCCCCACCACGCTCCGCGTCACGGGAAAGCTGGAGAACCCGGAGCACTATGACCCGTCCGTACCGCGGACGATCCACAGCGACGCCCTCAAGCCCGCCGCCACCTCGGTGATTCCCAAGGCACCGGCGATGACGTCTGTCGACCGCCTCGACGCGGACACCGTCCGCGTCACCTGGAAGCCGGCCGCGGACCATCCGGACCAGGTCCTCTTGATGGAGCGAAAGCCCTTCTACAGCAGCGAGATCGGACTGTGGCATCCCTACACGTTCCAACGCGACGTACCGGTCCGCGCCACATCGACTGACCGCAAGCTGGAGCGTGACTCCGACATCCCCCCTGCGGCCCGTACGCACGCCTACTGGATCCGCGCCGTCAAGGACGGCTTCGTCAGCGATCTGCGCGCCGAGAAGCCCCTCACCATCGAGCCATAACCCCTCGCCCGCGCCGGGGCGTTCCGCGACGCGTGATCGGGCAGTGCGACGGCCGCACTGCCCGATCAGCGCTCCAGCACCGTAGTGCCGGCGGCCGGGAGAACCGCAGGGCCCGAAAGCAAGGGCGAACCCCTCGGATACCGGCCGTCCCTACGGACGCCAAGAGGCACAGCCCTCGATGGCACCGCGGCTCCTCCCCGCACCGAAGGCGGGCGCACCCAAGCCCCTGTCGACCCTGGTCTCCGGACCGCCTCGCCGACGTCGCACCGCAACCGCCCGCCAAGGCCCGGTATCCGCTGTGGGCCGGCTTCTGCATGGCCAGATAAGGCCTACGTGACAGATTGGCCGACTTTAAGACCGCGACATTGCCGGGGAGCCGGCGCGGCGACATGATCACTGCTCGTATCAACCTGATCACTCATCCAGGAGCCGATACGTGATACGCCCAACCGCTTTCCGTGCTCTCCCAACCGTCGCCGTCACCGCGGCCCCCGCCCTGCCCCTCGCCCGGGGAGCCCAGGCGGCCGCCCCGACCCCCGTCGCCCCCGGGCCCGCGTTGTCCCCTCGGCGGCGACGCTGATGTAGCGAGGCACCGGTGCCGCCCGACCCGGGCGGCCCGCCGGCCACCAGGTCATGACCGGCGACGACCGCACCGCCACCGCCATCTCCCGCCTTTGCCGCATCTCCTTCCGCCTCGTGGCGGCGTTCCATCCGGGCGCCGGCACAGCGACCCAGGACAGCGCGGCTGAGGTCCGGAGCGGCTGTTTACCGCAAACCGCTCATTGCGTCGTTCGCTCGCATACCCCGTTTCACGAGAATCCACCACAAGGGAGTTACTGATTTCCATGTTCAAACGCCGGAGTTTACTCGCCATCGCCACTGTGGGTGTGGTGCTGTGCACCGCCGGAGTCATGCCGTCGGTCAGTCATGCCGACAGCGGCGGCGACGGGGAATGGGAGGGGTCCTACGCCGAAACGCACGACCTGACGGCGGAGGACGTCAAGAACATCAACGCACTGAACAAAAGGGCTCTGACTGCGGGTCAACCTGGCAATTCCCCGACGGAATTACCGCCGAGCGCCAGTGCGCTCTTCCGGGCCCCCGACGCCGCCGACGACAGGGTGACCCCTCCCGCCGAGCCGCTCAACCGGATGCCTGACGCATACCGGGCCTACGGGGGCCGGGCCACTACGGTCGTCAGTAACTACATACGCAAATGGCAGCAGGTCTACAGTCAACGCGGCGGCAACCAACAGCAAATGACCGAAGAGCAGCGAGAGCAGCTGTCCTACGGCTGCGTCGGCGTCACCTGGGTCAATTCGGGCCCCTACCCGACGAACAAACTGGCGTTCGCGAACTTCGACGAGAACAAGTACAAGAACGACCTGGAAAACAGCAGGCCACGACCCAACGAGACGCAGGCGGAGTTCGAGGGACGTATCGCCAAGGACAGTTTCGACGAGGGGAAGGGTTTCAAGCGGGCGCGTGAGGTGGCGTCCGTCATGAACAAGGCCCTGGATAACGCCCACGACGAGGGGACTTACATCGACCACCTCAAGACAGAGCTCACGAACAAGAACGACGCTCTGCTCTACGAGGACAGCCGCTCGAACTTCTACTCGGCGCTGAGGAATACGCCGTCCTTCAAGGAAAGGGACGGCGGCAACTACGACCCATCCAAGATGAAGGCGGTGGTCTACTCGAAGCACTTCTGGAGCGGACAGGACCAGCGGGGCTCCTCCGACAAGAGGAAGTACGGCGACCCGGATGCCTTCCGCCCCGGCCAGGGCACAGGCCTGGTCGACATGTCGAGGGACAGGAACATTCCGCGTAGTCCCGCCAAACCTGGCGAAAGTTGGGTCAATTTCGACTACGGCTGGTTCGGGGCTCAGGCAGAAGCGGATGCCGACAACACCATCTGGACCCACGCCAACCACTATCACGCGCCCAATGGCGGCATGGGCCCCATGAACGTGTACGAGAGCAAGTTCCGGAACTGGTCCGCCGGGTACGCGGACTTCGACCGCGGAGCCTACGTCGTCACGTTCATACCCAAGAGCTGGAACACCGCCCCCGCCGAGGTGAAGCAGGGCTGGCAGTAACAGAGCCGGGCAGGAGGGCCGGGGCACCCGGCCCTCCTGCCCGGCCCGCCACACGCCGGCGGTCATCTGAGGGCAGGCCGGGACGACGGGCGCAGCACGCACCGCTGAGCATCAGCCCTGCCGCCGTCCGGCCGCCGGGTCAGCCCGACTTCGGCGGCTTCTGCGCGTCGAAAGCGAAGACGCTGTTCTTGGCCGCGGTCACGATCACCGCACGCCCCGCAAGAGTCACCCGTGGGCTTGCACCCTGCTCGCCCGTCAAACCATCGACCTGCGGATCTGTTGTCCACAGCAATGTGCCGTCGTCCGGCGACAGCGCGACCACCCGGCCGGTGGCCGAGCTGAAATACACTGCGTCCGCTCCCGCACCAGGACCCGACGCGCCCTCCACGCCAGTCTGCCGTGACCACTTCTTCCGGCCGGTCGCGGGGTCGAGTGCGGTGACGAGACCGGTCTGCCCGCTCACATATACGGTGCTGTCCGCCATGCCGGGCGTCCCCTCGTATGTCTGGGCCAGTCGGGAGTACGTGACCTTCCGCGAGGCCGGGTCGACCTGCGCCACCCCGTTGTAGCCGGCCGGATCCGTTCCCTCCATGTGTACTTGCAGGAGTACGAGCCTGCCGTTGGCGACGCCTATCGGCACGGCGGGGCCGTTGACCGCGATGGGCCTGCCCAGTGTCCCCGAGGCGCGGTCGACCGGGTACAGGGTGGGGTGGCGCACTGAAAAGGCATTCACCTCCGCATCCTTCGCGCACATCGCGACGAGCTGTGGGCGCACCAGGACGGGAGCGCACTGCGTACCCGCTGGGAAGGGCGACGTCCATGTGACCTGACCGCTGTGCGCGTTGCGGGCCTCAAAGCGGGAGTTGGAAGCGTCGACCGTCACGACGTCGGAACCGACCACCATGGCGTCCTGGGTCCGACCCGTGACGGCCGTCGACTGGGCGCCGGACGGCACGGACCACAGCTCCCGTCCGTTGTTCGCGTCGAGGGCCACCACCTCGCTCGGAGGGCCCTGCGGGGCGTCCTGGGCGGCGAAGCGGTAACCGAGCACCGTGTCGTCGGTGGCGCCCACCAGGTGCACGCCGTTGACGGGGACGCCGGGGCTCTTCGCCGTCCACACCCGCGAGCCGTCCCTGGCCCTGATACGGGCCGCGACAACACTGCCGCCCCCGCAGAACAGCGCGTCGCCGCGCACGACGCAACGCAGCTCGTCGGGGATGTCCGGGCGACCGCCGGGCACGGCCTTGTGCCACGGCTCGAAGCCGTCCGGAAGTGCGGCACCCGGCGCTGCAAGGCTGTTGCCCTTGTCGCCGCCGCTGTTCCCCCCGAAGCCGCCCGCCGTCAGTGCGGCGACTCCTCCACCGATCGCTGCCACCGCGATCGCGACCGCGGCCGCGAACACGGGACGCCATCGCAGACGCGATCGGCGGCCGACGGAGGTGTCGGCGCTCCCCGTATCGGGACCGGCCGGGATGGTGGTCGGGGCTGCCGGCGTCGGGGTGGCCGGTGTGGGGGTGGCCGGCGTCGGGGTGGCCGGCGTCGCGAAGTGATGCTCGGTGGCCATGTCACGGGTGCGGCCCGCGCCAACTCCCCTCGCGTCGATCTGGTCGAGGTCGGTCGGCAGGTCCCGAAGCAGTATGAGGAGTTCGTCCGCCGACGGGCGCCCGTTGGGCTCCTTGGCCAGGCACGACTCGGCGACCGTGCGCAAGGCCACCGGCACATCTTCCAGCGACGGCTCCCCGTGCACCACCTGATACGCAACTATGTACGGGCTGTCCGCGTCGAAGGGCCCGTGGCCCGTCGCTGCGTACGCCAGCAGCGTCCCCAGCGAGAAGACATCGGACCGCGGCCCCACATCGCGCGGCGCCTGCAACTGCTCCGGCGACATGAAGGGCGGCGTACCGATGACCCGCCCTGTAATCGTCAGCGTCTGCTGGTCCACGGCGCGCGAAATGCCGAAGTCGATGACGCGTGGGCCCTCGGGCGAGAGCACGACGTTCGAGGGCTTCAGGTCACGGTGAATGACCCCCACCCGGTGGATGTCCCGCAGCGCCTCCGCCAGCCCGATGGCGAGCCTCCGCAGCTCCGCTCCGCTCATCGGGCCTTTCATGGCGATGCGCCGGGCGAGCGTGTGCCCCTGGATGTAGGTCGTCGCCATCCACGGCTGCTCGGCCTCAGGGGCGGCGTCGACCACGGCAGCGGTGAACGCGCCGCTCACTCGCCTTGCCGCCGCCACCTCCTGCCGGAAGCGGAGGCGGAACTCCTCGTCCGCCGCGAACTGCGGGTGGATCAGCTTGATCGCGACAGGACGACCCGAACTCGTACGGGCCAGAAAGACCGTGCCCATGCCACCCGAGCCGAGTCGCGCCTCCAGCGGATAGCCGCCGATTTCGGCTGGATCACCTGCGCGCAGCGACACTCTTCCCGACCTCCCGTCCCTCGTGCACCTCTGCCACCACGGGCCTGCGTACCTGCCCGCACCCAAATTAGCCGCAGGGGAGTACAGCAGAGCACAGCGGGCGACGAACAGGATCCCAGGGTTGCTCCGGTGCCGCACACGACGATGCCCCGCCAAGAGGAAGTCCGTTCCGGCTGGCGCCGACTCCGCGCAAGTCCAAGTCTGCTCCGCCTCCGCGGAGATGCGCCGCGCTATCAGATCACCATGGCCGGGCCGAGGCCGCCCTAGGGTTGGCGAAAGGGGCGCTGCCCGAGCAGGCTCCCACCTGGTCGGGCCCTGACTCCCAAGCTGCGTAGGCGTAACCGTGCACAGCGGTCTACGGCGGTGTGCAGAGGGCGGCCATGGTGCGTTCGCCTGTGCGTCCTTGTGGGCGCACGCCTTCTTGACCGCGGCGATATGCGTCGATCTGATTCTGCACCCGGTCGAGCTGGCGGGTGTGCTGGGTACGGGGCCGAGGACGGCGCACATGGCGGTGGGTGCGTGCTCCACCGGGTTTATTCGGCCCAGGTGTGCTCCAGCAGGGTGCGGAAGGTGGCGGGCTCTCGACCGATCAATTCGGCCAGGGTCGGGTCGACGGCGGTGAACTCACCATTCCGTGCCGCCGCGAAGATGCTCAGCATCAGGTCGGCGATCGGGGCGGGGGCGCCGTGCGCCAGGACCTGCTCGTGGAAGGCGTCGCCGGGGACGACGGTGCGGGTGAAGGGCCGCCCGGTGGCCTGGGCTGCTATCCCGGCGACGGCGTCGAAGTCGAGCGCCGCTGGGCCGGTGAGCGGCGGGGTGGGCCCCTCGAAGCGGCCCTCGTCGGTGAGGATCGCCGCGGCGGCCTCGGCGAGATCGTCGTGGCCGGTCCAGGCGACGGGGCCGTCGGCGGGGAGGGCGATGTCGCCGGTGCGGCGGGCGGACTCCAGGAACTGCAGGGCGCTGGCGGCGTAGAAGCCGTTGCGCAGCGCGGTCCAGGGCAGGCCGGTGGCGCGCAGCAGGTCCTCGGTTTGGGCGTGGTCACGGCATGCCGGGAAACGGGAGTCGTGGGCGGCACCCATCTGGCTGGTGTACAGGATGCGGCCGACTCCGGCCTTCACGGCGGCGTCGATCGCGGCACGGTGGCCGGTGACGCACTCCTCGCCCGTGCGGTCGAGGGAGACGAGCAGCAGCTGATCGGCGCCCTCGAAGGCGTGGGCGAGTGAGGCGGGGTCGTCGAAGCTGCCCTGCCGGACGCGGACGCCGCGGGCGGCGAGGTCCTGGGCCTTGCGGGGGTCGCGGACGCTGACGCCGACGCGGTCGGCGGTGAGGCGCTCCAGGAGGCGCTCGACGGTGCGGCGGCCGAGGTTTCCAGTGGCTCCGGTCACGATGATCACGGGGTTCTCCAAGTGATGTTTCCAATGGAATCACTTCGACGATAACATTGAAACTAACGATGGAAGCGAGATTCCGATATCATCGATACATGCCCCTCCGCGACACCCCCGACAGCCCCCGCCGGCGCATCATCGAGGCGGCCATCGAGTTGCTGGAGAGCGGCGGTCCCGACGCGGTGAGCACCCGCGCGGTCGCCGCCGCGGCCGGGATGCAGCCGCCGGCCATCTACCGCCACTTCGGCGACAAGGGCGGGCTACTGGAGGCGGTCGCCGAGCACGGCTATGCGCAGTTCCTGGAGAGCAAGCGCGCGCAGCTCGACCCCGCGCCGGAGGACCCGGTGGAGGAGCTACGCCGCGGCTGGGACATGGTGGTGGAGTTCGGGGTCTCGCGCCCCGAGCTGTTCGCCGTGATGAACAGGGCCACCGGCTCGCGGTCGGACGCGGCGCACCGCGCGGGCCTGGAGATCCTCCGCGGTCGGGTGCGTCGGCTGGCGGCCGCGGGATGGCTGCGGGTCGACGAGGAACTGGCCGCCCAGATCATCCAGGCCACCGGCCAAGGCGGGGTCACCACCTGGCATTCCACCCCCGCAGAACACCGCAATCCGGCGCTGCTGACCGTCCTTCGCGAGTCCATGGTCGCCGCCGTCACCCGCGCCGAACCGACGGTCCCCGCCGCGGAGTCCGGCCCCGCCCCAGCGGCCCGCGCGCTGCGTGCCGCCCTCCCCGACGACGCCGACGTCCTGAGCGACGCCGAGCAGCGCCTGCTGCGCGAGTGGCTCACCCGCCTGGCGGCGGACGGCGGCACGCCACAGGACTGATGCTCCGTCAGTCGCCCTCGGGCAGGTCGAGGGTCGCGAGCAGAGACCATTCACCAAGCGAGGTCCGCCGAGACGAGGCCGTGGGCGATCGCACGGCTCCGGCTGGCATCCCCCTATCCACGACGCACGCATCAAACTGCGCCTGTGCCGGCAGTCGGCCGCACGGCTCCGGGCCACCCCGGACTGCCACCGAGCCCGGCTGCACGGGGAGGTGCGGCTGTCCCGTGGCGGCCGAGTCCTGGCGTCCGGAACTAAGCCGGCCCGCTTGCGCGTTACCCTCAGTGCCGGACGTATTGCACCGTGTGGTGGCAGCCTCCGGCCGGTGAACGGCGTCAGAAGGGGCAGAGCGTTATGTCGCAGGGCCGGAAAGTAGTGATCATTCTCGTGGCTGTGGCGGGCGTCGTCTCGACGCCCCTCTTTTGGCTGCTGAACGGCCCGAACACCGGGCAACTCGTGGGAGCTTCCATCCAGGGCGCGGCGAGCATCGCGGCCCTCCTCTGGGCCGCCTTCGCCGGAGGCACGCCCCGCTCCGGCGCACGCGACCGGGCCGAGCGCACCGGCGACGCCGTCGCGACGCGAGGCGGTCAGGCGGTGTCCGGCGTGATACGTCCCGCCGGCGGCAACGGATCGGCGACCGCCCAGAACACCGGTGCCGCCAGGGCCGACGGCGCCGGCAGTGAGGGCGTCAGCGGTACCAAGCACACATGAGGCCCGGCCCGCGCCACTGCAGTCACTCACCCACGACGACGGGCGGAACGCGATGAGCGGTGCGGAACACCAGCGCGACGTGGACGACACGGAGGAAGAGGGCGCCGACCGGCCCGCCCCCACCTGGCAACTGGCCATGGACACGGGAGACGCCGTCGCCACCCACGGCGGGATCGCCGTGACCGGCGTCTACACCGACAACTCCACCACTGTGCTGCCACCTGAGGTCCTCCAGGCCGCCGCCGACACCGACGCACCGTCGGGAATCGGCAACTTACCGTTCCCCGCCGGTAACTTCGTCGGCCGCGCCCAGGACCTCGCGCTCCTCGATGCCGCCCTCGCCACGCCCGGCACCGCACTCGTCCAAGCGGTCAGCGGTCTCGGCGGCGTCGGCAAGAGCGCCCTCGCCGTCCACTGGGCCCACACCAGACCGCACGGTCACAGCCCGGTACGGTGGATCACTGCCGACAGCACGGCCTCCGTCCAGCGGGGACTGGCCTCCCTCGGCGTCTCCCTGCGCCCCGCCCAGGCGAAGGCGCTGACCACAGGCGCGCTCGTCGAGTTCGCCCTGCAATGGCTCGCCACGCACACCGGCTGGCTGCTCATTCTGGACAACGTCAACGACCCCGCGGACGTCGCGCCGTTGATTGCCCGCGCCCGTCACGGCCGGTTCCTGCTCACCAGTCGGCTCTCACTGCCCTGGACCGACAAGGCCACGCTGGTCAGCCTGGACACGCTGAACCCCGAGGAGTCCCTCGACCTCCTCACTCTCGTCGCCGGTGCTCGCGGCTCCCGGGACATGGAGGGCGGCGCCGAACTCTGCGACGAACTGGGGCACCTGCCGCTCGCCCTGGAACAGGCGGGCGCCTACATCGCCGAAGCCGACATCACCCCACGCGCCTACCTGCGCCTGCTCGCCGCCCACCCAGCCGACATCTTCCGCGACGGCGAGGAGGGGCGGCCCCCCGAACGGACAATGAGCCGCATCTGGAGGGTCACACTCGACCGACTCACCGGCACTCCAGAGGCCGGCCACCTCCTGCGCACCCTCGCCTGGTTCGCGCCCGACGCCGTCCCCCGCGGCGTTCTCGCCGCTCTCGGCGGGCCTCCCGCCGTACAGAGGGCCATAGCCCGCCTCGCCGCGTACAGCATGATCAAGACGACCTCCCGAACGGTCACCGTGCACCGCCTGGTGCAGAGCGTCGCCCGCACCCCCGACGCGTCCGATCCGCACCGCCAGGCGCAGGACATCGAACACGCCCGCCGCGACGCTGTCCGCTGCCTCGGCGTCACTCTCCCGGACACCCAGAACACCCTCGACGACCCGGATGTCTGGCCCGCCTGGCGTGCACTGGTCCCGCACATCGACGCCCTGGCCGACCAAGCCCTTCCCGACACCGACGACGAGACCACCGCCGCCCTCCTGCGCGAGGCGGGCCTCTTCCTGGCCTCCCAGGGGCTCGTCGCCCGCGGCCTCATCCATCTCAGCCGTGCGGAGCGGGCCCAACGACTGATCCTCGGCGAAGCGGCACCGCAGACCCTCACGAGTCGGGCCCACCTCGCGCACTGGCTCACCGAGTCCGGCGACCCGGAACAGGCGATCGCGCTGCTGGAAGACACACTGAACGCCGTCGAGCGAGCCCAGGGCAGCGACCACACCGACACCCTCGGGACCCGCAACAATCTCGCCGACGCCTACGAGTCGCACGGCGACCTCGACCACGCGATCGCCCTCTACGAACGGACTCTCGCGGACTGTCGGCGCTTGTTCGGCCCCGAACACCCCGACACCCTCACCGTCGCGAACAACCTCGCCTTCGCGTACGAGAAGAACGGCGACCTGGACAAGGCCGTGCCGCTCTACGAATCCACCCTCGCCGCCCGGAGAAGGGAGTCCGGGGACACCCACATACGCACCCTCATCCTCCGGATCAACCTGGGCCGCGCCCGCGCGACCGCCGGAGACACCGAACCGGCCCTCGCCCTGCTCCGGGAGGCGGCCCTCGACTGTGAACGCCTGCTCGGCGAGACGCATCCCCTGACGAAGATCGCGCGAGACGCCCTGGTCCGGCTGGACGATGACACCGCCGACCGTCTCGGCACGATCCCGGCCGACGGCTGACCCAGGCGTCGGCCACCCCATGCGCCGGGCCGCGGCGGTGTCGTCCTCACCCGACTCCGGCTCGGATCATGATCCGCCGGACAGGTCTTGGCGCTGATCCGGCTGACGCGTGGGACGCACGTGGGATGTGCGATTCCATGATGGCCAGGGGACGCGGGCGTCCCCGGCGAGAAGGCCGGCTGCCGGCGGCCGTTACGCTCGACCGCTGCGAGCGAGGCGAGGATCGTGTGGGCGTGCCGCAGCAGGGTCAACCCGGCGGGAGTGAGTCGTACCCCGTCCGGGCGGCGCTCGAACAGGGTGGTGCCGGCGTTGTGTTCGAGGGCGGCGGCCTGGCGTGAGACGGCCGACTGCGTGTATCCGAGTCGGGCGGCCGCCGCGGTGAAGCTGCCGGACTCGGCGATCTGCCGCAGGACCCGCAGTCCCGTGCTGGAGATGTCCATGCGTCATACGCATACCACAGGTGCGAGATCATCGCTTCCCGCATGCTCGTCCCGCTCCTAGTGTTGATCTCAAGAGCGGACGAACACGGAGGTCATCACGTGCGAGCAGCAGTTCTGACGCGGTTCGGCGCCCCACTCGCGGTGCGGGAGGTGCCGGACCCCGAGGCCGGTAGCGGTGAGGTGGTGGTCGAGGTCCTCGCCGCCGGTGTGGCGCCCTACGCGGCCGAAGTCTTCAGCGGCAACTGCTGCTGTTTGACGTGAACCAAGCCAATCGGGGCCCGGCCGGTTACTGCTTCCCGTCACCAAACCCCGCCCCGGCCCCGCCCCGGCCACGTCCCGGGGCCCCATGACGGCCCTGGGACGAGGCGGTGAACGTCCGGGCGCTGCTGATGAGAACAGCCAGATCACTCACGATCGCGTCGGCGATCTCCGTGACGTGTCCCGTTGATCCCAGTAGGGCCGGTGTCACAGGCGCGCTGACATGGCTCAGGTCGAGACAGGCGTACGGGACAGGGCGGTGCGCAGCGCGAAGACGCCGAGCAAGCCGCCTGACGCGAACCGCTGAGCGGTCATCACGCGGGGCCGGGCGGCCAGAAACCCCGACACCCGTGCTGCGCCCAGCATGATCAGAGCGTTCACGGAGATCCCCACCATGATCTGAACACCGCCGAGCTGGAGCAGTTGCGCCCAGTCCGGGCCCGCCTGCGGATCCATGAACTGGGGCAGAAGAGCGGCGTACAAGAGCGCGATCTTGGGGTTGAGCAGGTTGGTCAGGAGCCCCATCGAGAACAGGCGGGCGTCAGAGACCGGAGGCAGGTCCTGGGCCGGAGCGAAGGGCGAGCGGCCACCGGGCTTGAGCATGCCCCAGGCCAAGTGAGCCAGGTAGGCGGCCCCAGCGAGCTTGACCACCGTGAACGCCAGCGGCACGGCGGCGAAAAGCGCGGAAAGGCCCGCGGCCGCAGCCACCAAGTAGCACAGGAATCCCACGGCGGTCCCGCTCAGACTGACCAGGCCCGCCCTGCGGCCGTGGGTGATCGCGCGAGAGGCGAGGTGGATCATGTTCGGTCCCGGAGTCAAAGCCATGCGGAGTTCGACCAGGGCCACTCCCCCCACTGCGGCCAGACTGATCACCGGTCAACTCCCGATCATTTGCCGGGTACCCGGTACCCGGAGTGGGGCGGCGCCCGGCTGCGACGGGCGGCTGCGACGCATCGGCAGTGCCTGCATCACCTGCCTCAGGATACGGCCCTGCCGTTCGGTGTCTCCGTGCACCCAGACTCCAGCCGGCCGACGACATCAACGACTGCAGCCGGATCGCCCACGGTCGCGTCGGCGGTCTCCGCGTGATCGGCCGGGCAGATCCTTGTGCCTCGATGGGGGGCGTTGCCAGTGGGTGCTGCTACCTCTGGTGGCGTCACAGCGTCGTGATGGAGGTGGGTTCGTGGACTCGTGGGGTGGCGCTCGGACAGTCGGTACTTGGCGATCTCGCGCTGATCCCCATTCCGTACGGCGGCTGTCCGGCAGGTGGGGGGTACGTCCGCGGCGGCGCGCGGAGGCTGCGGGCACTACTGGAGCGCTGAGGCGTCCACGCCCTGATCCAGGGTCGTCCTTGGTCTGGACGACGGCACCGCCCGCCCGGAACCTGGTGGCCCGCCTTGGTGGCGGGAGCTCCTACTGCTGAGCACCGTCCATCCGCCTGAGCCGGCCGGACCGGCACTGCGGCTGTGGAACGGGAGTTGAGGAGTATGCGGGAACGTCAGCAGGGGAGTGGCTCCCAAGGCTATGTCGGGAGCCCTGCGTCCGGCCATGTCACTCGGCGACGCGTTTCAGGGCTGGAGGATCCTGGCCCACGTCGGCAGGCCGTACTACCAGCCCCGCCTGGACCGCCAGAGCACGGCGATCCTGGCCCGGGGCGTGAACGCGAGCGATCAGATGCTCAAGTCCCCGACGGACTTCACACTGATCTGGGAGGACCGGGCGTCAGGAGCGGCTGCCTACGGATCGGTGTGGCGACCGATCCCGCCCGAGGGGTACGTCTCTCTCGGTGACGTGTTCGTCGAGGGCTGGGACAAGCCCAACCGGAACAGTTACGTGTGCGTACGCAAGACCCCGGTCGGGGGGCGCAGCTACGTCCGGGAGGCGGTGATCGGGTCTTCGATCTGGGACGACGGCGGATCAGGCGCGCACATGAGTGTGGGGATGTGGGCGATCGACGCGCCGCAGTATCCGCACGACAGCACCGAGCGGCTCATTCTGGGCCTGGACGGTTTTGTCGCCGGCCAGCATCCGACCGACAAGCCGAGTCGCGCTGTCTATGTCCTGGACCTGCCGGCGGTCATCGTCAAGAACAACGGGCCGCAACTGCCTGTCATGACCTCCCACAGCGTCCCGGAGCAGGAGACGCTGAAGGTCATCGACCGCGCCGTCACCGTACCCTGCACCGTCATCAAGGACCCCAGCCAGACGCCGGACTGGCAGGCCACCAACTCCCCGTTCTACACGCTGGAACGGCGGGTCAATTAGGGCCTGCCGGTCATCAAGGTGTTGCTTTCGAGGTTGGTGCTCGTTGATGGCGTATGCGCATCCCGGACGAGACTCGTGATCAACTTGCCGTGAAGTTCGCGGTGTTGTTCCCGCATCTGGACGAGCGACAGCGGCGGTTGCTGGTGGCCGCAGAGGCCCGAAGCCTGGGCCATGGCGGCATCCGGGCCGTGGGCCGGGCGGCTGGAGTGAGCGAGACAACGATCCGCAGGGGTATGTCCGACCTGGAGGCGGGCGAATCCCTGGTGGGGCGGGTGCGGCGGCCGGGCGGCGGGCGCAAACGCGTCGCGGACCTCGATCCTGGACTGCGGATTGCTCTGTTGAGTCTGGTCGAGCCGGACGAGCGCGGGGATCCGATGTCGCCGTTGCGGTGGACAACCAAGTCGACCCGCATGCTGGCGGCCGAGCTGACCCGCCAGGGGCACCGGGTCGGCGCCGACACCGTCGCCGGCCTGCTACGGCAGGAGGGCTTCCGGCTGCAGGCCAATGCCAAGACGCTCGAGGGCAGTCAGCATGCCGACCGGGATACCCAGTTCCGGTATCTCAACGAGCAGGCACGCGGTCACCGGGATGCCGGCCAGCCGGTGATCAGCGTGGACACGAAGAAGAAGGAGCTGGTCGGTGACTTCCGCAATCCGGGCCGTTCGTGGCGGCCGACGGGCGATCCGGTGCTGGTGCGAGTGCATGACTTCGCCGATCCGCAGCTGGGCAAGGCCATCCCCTATGGCATCTACGACCTGGCGGCCGACACCGGCTGGGTGAACGTCGGCACTGACCATGACACCGCCGCGTTCGCGGTGGAGTCGATCCGCCGCTGGTGGCATGACCAGGGTCGGGCCGCTTATCCGCAGGCTTCCCGGTTGCTGATCACCGCCGATGCGGGCGGCTCCAACGGCTATCGCACCCGGGCCTGGAAACTGCACCTCGCCCGCCTGGCCGCTGAGACCGGCCTGGCCATCACGGTCTGTCACCTGCCGCCGGGCACATCGAAGTGGAACAAGATCGAGCACCGGCTCTTCTCGCACATCACCATGAACTGGCGCGGCCGCCCGCTGACCAGCCACGAAGTCATCCTCGAATCAATCGCCGCGACCACCACCCGCGCCGGACTACGCGTGAAGGCCCAGCTGGACACCAATACCTATCCCACCGGTATTGGGGTCGGCGACGCGGAGATGGCGGCCTTGCCGCTGACCCGGCACAACTTCCACGGCGACTGGAACTATGCCGTGCATCCCCGGCCGACCCCGGCTATCCCAGCAGCGCGGAACGGTCAGCCACCGACGCCTCAGTGGAAGCCGGCACTGCTGTCCGATCCCGCGCTAACCGGCCTGGCCCCACACCAGCTCCAGCACCTCATCGAAACCCTGGCTGCGGAAGGAGACACCCACCGCGGACGCCCACCCCGCCTCACCTTCGCCGACCAGGTCGTGGCCACCGTGCTCCATCTACGCGTCAACCTGGCCGCGGAACCCCTCGCCGTGCTCTTCAACAGCAGCCGGACTGCCATGCACCGCACCCTGCTGAAGATCAAGAAGTTACTCGAAGCACACGGCATCAACGTCCCGCCGGCCACCACCCCACCCGCCGCACTCGCAACCCTCCAAGCCCAGGTCATCGCCCTCGACAGCGCCCCCAACAGCAAGATCAAGACGACGTGTTAATGATCGGCAGGCCCTTACTGCCGGCAGATGTTCTACAACAACTCGCAAGGGACGACCCAGCAGGATAACTCCCGGGCGGTCACCACGGGGGTGTCCAAGACCAAGGGCGAGGAATTCAGCGAGCGCACCAGCATCTCAGTCACCGCGTCCGCGGGCATCGGGATCAAGGCGTTCTCCGCGTCTGCCGAGACCAGCGTGACCGTCGAAATGGGCTACACCAGCCGGAGCGAAGTCACGACGTTCAAGGAGGAGCAGCACACCTGGGCCATGTCCACGCCCCCGAGGTCCTCGACCGCGCTGTGGTCCCCCCGGCACGAGATCATGGCCATCCGCAAGAACGGAGACGTCGTAGGCCAAGGCGGCCTCCCCTTCGACCTCAACGAACACGTCCTCACCGAGTTCCCCGGCGCGTCCGGTGCCACCGTCCTCATCGACGGCGTCAAGAAGGAGCAAGACCCCAAGGCCCGGCCCTTCGGCGTGCCCGAATCCAACATCCCCGAGCACCTGAAGGGCACCATCGCCTCCTAACGGGTGTCCGGCGCTCATGAGCGGAGCCAGAGACGGATTGCTGCGACGGTGACCGTTCTCTGGAAGACGTACGCCCGCTTGTCGAACCGTGCCGCTACGGCGCGGAAGCCCTTGAGCGCGTTCACGGTGCGTTTGACTTCGTTCCTGCGTGCGTACCGGTCCCGGTGAATCCGGTGGGTCTGCCGCCTGCGCTGCCACGGCGTCGGCGGTGGGCCTGCTGGTCCCGGCGTTCGGGGACCGTGTGCCGGATCTGCCGTCCCCACAGGTAGCGGCGGTTGCGGCGGGAGCTGTATGCCTTGTCTCCGCAGAGGTGGTCCGGGCGCGTCCGCGGGTGTCCACCGGCTGGTCGCGGGACGCGGACGCGGTCCAGGACCGGGATCGTCTGAGGGGCGTCACCCCACTGTCCCGGTGTGATCAGGACGGCCACGGCGGCAGCCTCCGTCACTCGCCAGATGGATCTTCGTGGTGAGTCCACCCGTGAACGGCCGATCGCCTCATCGTCCCGATGCCAGGCAGGAGATCGGCGTCGCCCCGGTACCCGTGCCGGCCGCCGCCGGGCCCCGGCGGCGTGCGGAACATCTCCGCGGGTGCGGGGAGCAGGACCACGAGGAGCCTGATCCGGGCACCCGGGGCCAACCCGCGTACGCGAGCACGTGTTGACGCGGCCGGCGAGTGGCTGGACGCGGGCTGCCGGAGCGGAACTCGCCTGGACAAGCCTCCGGATGTGTCCGCTCGATCGCGCCGTGCGGCCGATGTGCTTTTCCGGGCGTCGGCCGGACGGTCGGATCAGTGCACTCCGGCGAAGAGATCGTTGTTCGTAGAGGGCGCGCAGCCGGCGTGCGCGCATCTGTACGCACTGGGCGGTGCTCAACCGCGGTTGGCCCAGGCGCCGTTAACCGGGCGTCACTGTGCTCCTGGCGACCACTCACGGTCGCCAGGAGCACAGTGACGCCGCCCCGCCGAACAGTTCGGCGGGGCGATGCGATCACGGTGGAATCGAATGGGCTCAGGCTCGCTCTCGCACCTCGGTGCCGTCGTACGTCCCGCCGACGCAGGTGCCCAGCCCGGGCTCGATCTGCCTAACCTGCCCGCCCCCGTCCAGGCACTGTCGCGGGAAGATCCAAGCGTCCGCGTTGGCGAATCCCGCGCTTCCGAGCGTGAGAGCAACGGTCCCGGCGCACAAGGCAACCGCTGTAAGGGCACGATGCATGGGGACATCCTCGGGTCGAATCGGCTGGGCAAGCCAGCCAATTGGATCCCCGTTCGGTGCCTTGCTCTCGGCATTCCTCCGATGGTGGGCGCTTCACGCTCGCAGAGCCCGCAGATGAAACTCCGCGCACGGAGCGGCCACTAGGTGTACTCGGTCATGACTTTGGTGACAGTCGGCTGATCGGGGGCTGGCCTGCGAGCGCGGTGTGTCGGCGTCGAGTGTTGTAGAAGGTCAGCCACGGCGCCAGGGCCTGGGCTCGTTCGGTGTTGCTGGTGAACACCTGGTGGTATGCCCATTCGGTTTGCAGGGTCCGGTTGAAGCGTTCGACCTTGCCGTTGGTCCAGGGGCAGTGGGGGCGGATGAAGCGCTGCTGGGCACCGAGGTCGGCCACGGCCTGGCGGAATGCGGTGCTCCTGCGGTATGCCCAGGCGTTGTCGGTGATGACGCGTTCGATGCGGTCGATGCCACGGACTGCGAAGAAGGCGGCAGCGCGGGTGAGGAAGCCGGCGCAGGTGTCGGCCTTCTCATCTGCATGGATCTCGGCGTAGGCCAGGCGGGAGTGGTCGTCGACGGCGGCGTGGATGTAGTCGTAGCCGATCCGGGCCTGCTTTTGTGCGTAGGTCTTGCCGGCTTGGCGGCCGTGGGCCCGCCAGCCGCCGCCGTCCGGGATGCGTCCGATCTTTTTGACGTCGAGGTGGACGAGTTCACCGGGCCGGGCGCGTTCGTAGCGGGTGTGGCTGCGGCGTTCGGCTCGGATGGGCTGTCCGGTCAGAGGGTCGCAGGAGGCCAGGCGAGGCATGTGATGGCGGCGCAGGATGCGGCTCACCGTCCGTGCGGGGACGCCGGTTTCGGCAGCGAGGAAGTCCGGCCCCCGTCGGTGGACGCGTCGTGCGCTGAGCACTGCGGCCTCGACGTGTGCGGGAGTACGCCTCGGGCAGGTGTCGGGGCGGCTGGAGCGGTCGTGCAGGCCGTTGAAGCCTTCGGCCTTGAAACGGGCCACCCATCGGTGGGCGCACTGCCGCGAGACTCCCAGCTCCTTGGCCACATGGGCCACCGGACGCCGGTCGTGGACGACACGGCGCACCAGAAGACATCTGCCGTGAAAATTCAGCCGGGCATTAGCGTGGGCCATCAAGACCTCCGGTTGTGGTGAAGACAGGCATCTCCACTACGCCCGGAGGTCTCTTCTTGATCAACTACCGACGCGAGTTACCAACCTCATGGCCGAGTACAACTAGGGCCTGTGGGGAAAGTCCCGCCTGCCTTGCCTTTCTCGGTCGAGCGTACGGATCTTCGCATCAGGCGCCAGGCATACCGGGCGACCAGGCGGGGCCGGTCAGGTTGTGGTCGGCAGCGCGTTGTTGAGGAGGATCTCCGCCGCTGTCCGTGCGTGCCGGCCGTAGTTCGCCTCGCCCAGCACCATGGCGCGGCTGGCGGCGCCGTCCGCGAGGGTCACGAGCTGCTCGGCGAGGACGGAAGGCTCGCGGCAGCCCAGTTCCGCTATCAGGTCGGCCACCAGCCGCACCATCAGCAGTTTCCGTTCGCGGGCGTAGGAGTGGACCGCGTTCTGCGGGTCGGGGAATTCCACGGCGGCGTCGATGAACGGGCATCCACGCACGGGATCCGTGCCGGCCGGGGGCGGGTCGAACAGTGCGAGGATTCGCTCCCTGGCGGGGATGTCCTCGCGCGCCAGCACGCCCTCCAGGGTGCGCCCTGTCGAGGAGAGGTCCTTGAGGTGGGCGAGGACCAGCTCGTCTTTGGTCCTGAAGTGCGCGTAGAGGGTGCGTTTGGACACCGGCGCCCGCTCCGCGATCTGCTCCATGCCGGTCGCGTTGATCCCCTGGGCTGCGAACAGTCCGGCCGCGGCGGCCAGGATGCGCTCCCGCCCTCCGCGCCCCTGCCGCCGAGACGCCGTCGTCATCGTGCTCATGGCGTAAGTATACGTTCCCGTTTACTTCGGGAGGGGTGGCTGGCTATAGTGCAATTTCAGGTAAACGCTTGTGTTTACTTAAGTGATCCTGAGGAGAGCTTCATGAGCGGACCGGTCTTCACCCGGACACACCCGATCGAGGCGCCCACCGGCGGGGCACAGAAGTGGGAGTATGCCGAGCAGCTGATCCGCGGGCGCCGCGCGACCCGCTCATTCCGTCCCGACCCGGTGCCCCAGAACACTCTGCGCGGGGTCTTCTCCCTTGCCGGCGCCGCGCCGTCCAACTCCAACGCGCAGCCGTGGCGGGTCGAGGTGGTCGGCGGCGCACGGCGAGACCGTCTGGCCGACGCCCTGCGAACGGCCCACGCCGAGCGACGCGTCACGGCCGACTACCCGCACTCCGAGGGCATGTACGCACCCGTCCACCAGGAACGGCGGGCCGCCTTCGGAGCCAGCCTGTACGGAGCGCTTGGCATCGGCCCCGACGACCACCCGGCCCGCGCGGCTTACGACGCGGAGAGCCTGGGCTTCTACGGGGCGCCCCATGCCGCGTTCCTGTTCGTCACCGGCGACGGCGGGCCGCGGCTGGCCGCCGACACCGGCGCCTATCTGCAGACACTCCTGCTGGCCATGACCGCCTACGGCGTGGCCAGTTGCCCGCAGGGCCTGCTCAGCTTCTACGCCGACACGGTCCGTGACCAACTCGGAGTGGATGAGGGCAAGCTGCTCGTGGGGATCTCCTTCGGCTACCCCGACGAGAACGCGCCGGTGAACCGCGTCGCGACCGGCAGGGCGGCCCTGGAGGCAACCACCACATTCCACACCTAGAGTCCACCGCGAAAGTTTGATCCCGCACTCCACCGCGTGACGTTCCTTGTAGTCGTCCTTGTCGAAGGTCGGTGGTCGGCCACCCCGGGATCCGCGCTTCTCGCGGTTGCGAACCTGGCTGGCCTTCTCCGGGATGGTGCACCCGATCCTGCGCCTGCGCAGGTAGGAGCGGTTCGTGCGGGATCCATAGGCTTTGTCGGCACGGAAGCACCTCGCGGAGGCGGGGCCGACCGCGAAGGTCAGCATCGGGGTGAAGGACAACGGCCGGATGAAGCTCCACGTCGGGAGGCTCGGCGCGCGGGCCCACGTATGTTCAGGGGGTGAGGACGAGCTTGCCCGGTCCATGCCCCGCGAGGCCGGCCAGGTGGGCTTGCGCCGCCTCGGCGAGCGGGTAGGTGGCGGCCACGACGACCCGCAGGTCCCCGGAGCCGGCGCGCTCGACGAGGTCGCGGCGGGCGGCTGCGCGGACTTCGGTGCCGGCGTCCTGTCCCGGCCCGTAGCCGAGCAGCTTGATGCCGGCTTCCTCGCGTCGTGGGGAACCGGTGATGGAGGCGATCCGCTGCCGGTCGGCCACCAGCTCCAGCGAGACGTCGAGTGCCTCGTCGGTGCCGGCGAAGTCGACCGCGGCACTGACGCCCCGCGGTGCGGCGGCGCGCACCCGGTCGGCGAGCCCGGGACCGTATGCGACAGGAGTGGCGCCGAGGTCGCGCAGCAGCGGATGATTGCGCACCGCGGCGGTGGCGATCACCGTGGCCCCCCGAGCGGCGGCGAGTTGCACCCCCATCAACCCCACCCCACCGGACCCGCCGTGGACGAGGACCGTGTCGCCGGCGCCCACCCCCGCCGCTTCCAGCGCGTGGACCGCAGTGGTGCCGGTCAGCATCAGCGACCCCGCCTCCGCCCAGCCGAGGCCGGCGGGCTTGCGGAAGACCGACGTGGCCGGGGCGGTCACATAGTCGGCGTAGGCAGCCGTCACCGGATACACGATGACCTCGTCGCCGATGCCCACCCCGGTGACCTCCGCGCCGACCTCCGTGACGACGCCGGCGCACTCCAGACCGATCGAGGGCATCGAGGCGGCGATTCCGGCGGCGTCCTTGTGGTCGTCGTCCACGGCGTGGAACGCGCCGCTGTAGAGCTTCCAGTCGATGGGGTTCACCCCGGCGGCCCGGACCCGGACGACGACGCCGTCGGCGGCGGCTCGCGGGACTGCCACGCTGGTCACGGCGAGCACCTCGGGCGTGCCGTAGGCGGTCGGGCGCACGATCCTGGGCATGGTTCTCAACTCCGGTCCTGATTGAGGCCGGCCCGCGCCCGCAGGGAGGGCCGCGCGAGCGATGGCCTGTCGAGAGACGTTCCCCCCCCGAGGACCAGCTTCCGTCACCCCGGGCATAATTCCCAATGCACTCTCGTAAGGGAATAATTGCATCAAACGCACGGAGGGGGCGGCTGTGGCGAGGACCTGGATCTCAACCTCCTGCGCGTCTTCGACGCGTTGATGGACACCGGCAGCGTCGCGGAGGCCGCAGTACGGCTGCACCTGTCCGCACCGGCAACCAGCAGGGCACTCGGCCGGCTGCGACGCGCGATGAACGGCCCAATCCTCGTCCGGGCCGGTCAGGGCCTCGTCCCCACGCCGTTCGCGCAGCGCTCGGCGTCCCGCGTCAAAGCCCTGCTCGATGCTGCCGCCGAACTGCGGGCCGACACCGCCGACGGCGACCCCCGATCCTGGCAGCGTGCCTTTTCCATCCGCCTCAACGACGCCCTCGTGCCGATCCGTGCGCCCCGGCTGCTCCGCCGGGTCACCGCGAACGCTCCCGGAGTACAACTCCGCTTCCTGGCCCAGAACTCCAAGGAGCCCGACCTCCTGCGCGACGGCACCATCGACCTCGACGTCGGTGCGATGGGTCCTCCGCCCGTGGACATCCACACCGCAAGGCTGTTTACCGCCCGCTTCGTGGCCGTCGTCGCCGCCGACTCCGACCTGGGACGCTCGGCACAGCTCACCCTCAACGACCTGTGCGCCCATCCCCACATCTTCTCTGGGATCACTGCCTTGATACCGCGTCTTCGCAGGTGGGCCCGGTTGCCGCGGGAGGAGTAGGCCTTGTCCCCGGCGACTGCGTCCGGCCGGGTGCGGGGGCGGCCGACGGGGCCGCGGACCCGTACCTTCCCCAGCACGGGGATGAACTGCGGGCTGTCCGCGGCCTGGCCCGCGGTCAGCACGAACGCCAGCGGGCGGCACTTGCGGTCGGCGGCGAGGTGGACCTTGCTGGTCTGCCCGCCCCTGGAGCGTCCCAGGAGGGCGGTCTTCAGCCGGAGTTTTCGCCGACGCCGGATGCGTCGTCGCTTCTCCTGCTCGGGGTCGATCTCGGCGTCCTGTCCGTCTTGTGCTTCGAAGCTGCCCCTTTTGACCTGGCCTTCTCTGTCTCGGCGGCAGCCTTCTCCAAGGCGTCGAGGACCTCCTCGCCCAGGTGCATTCCGGCGGCGTCGTGGTGAGCACGCGCGGTGGTGGAGTCGATGCTGACCAGGGACAGGTCCACCTCACCCCGCTTTGCCGCTTCCGCGATCAGGCCCTCCAGCAGGGCCTCGAAGACGCCGGCGTCACGCCACTGGCGGAAGCGGTTGTGGACGGTCGACCAGGCGCCGAACTCCTGTGGCATCTCCCGCCATTGTCCGCCGGTCTTGAACCGCCAGATCACACCCTCGAACTGCTGCCGTAACCGCTCGGGATACGGGCCGTACTCGCCGATCGGCAGGTACGGCCCGATGAACTCCCACTCCACATCTGTCAGTTGCACTCGCGTCACGTCAGAAGATCTACCGGTCCAGACCTCATCGCGAGGGCGAATCCGGCAGATTGATCACGACTCGATACGCGCCCTAGTTGTATTGATCACGAGCCTTGTTGACAGCTGCTCGGTTTGATCAATGGCGAAGACCTCCGGTGTGGTGGAGGTGTCTAGGCTTCACCACACGACGGAGGTCTTCGTGTCCCACCGTAATGCCCGGCTGACCGTTCACGGCAGGAGGCTGCTGGTCGACCGCGTCCGGGCCGGCCGCCCTGTGGCCCATGTGGCCGCGGAGATGGGTGTCTCACGCACCACAGCACACAAGTGGGTCCGGCGTTTCATGGCGGAAGGCGAAGCGGGACTGCGCGACCGCTCCAGCTGTCCGCACAGGACCCCGCACCGCACCTCGACAGCCGACGAAGCGCGCGTGTGCCACCTCCGCACAAGCCGCAAGCTCGGACCGGCCCGCATCGGCCCGATTCTGGGGATGCCCGCCTCCACCGTGCACCGCGTCCTGACTCGCCACGGTCTGGGCCGCCTGGCCTTCCTCGACCGGCCCACCGGGCAGGTCATCCGCCGCTTTGAGCGCGACCGCCCCGGCGAACTGGTCCACGTCGATGTGAAGAAACTCGGCCGGATCCCCGACGGCGGCGGACACAGAGTCCTCGGCCGCCAAGCCGGTCGCGCCACCCGCAGCAACATGGGCTTCGACTACGTCCACTCCGCCGTCGACGACCACACCCGCCTCGCCTACAGCGAGATCCACAGCGACGAGAGGGCCCCCACCTGCGCGGCCTTCCTCGAAAGGGCCGCCGCGTTCTTCAAGACCGTGGGCATCGACCACATCGAACGTGTCCTGACCGACAACGCCTGGCCCTACCGCAAGAGCTTCGCCTGGCGCGACGCCCTCGCCCGCCTCGGCGCAAGAGGCAAGCTCACCCGCGCCTACCGGCCGCAGACCAACGGCAAAGTCGAACGCTTCAACCGAACCCTCGCCGACGAGTGGGCCTACATTCGGCCCTACACCAGCAACACTGAGCGCACCGAAGCCCTGGACAGGTTCCTGCACCACTACAACCACCACCGGTGCCACACCGCACTCGCAGGCCAGCCACCCATCAGCCGCGTGAACAACGCTCCAGGTCAATACACCTAGTGGCAGCTCTCAGTGGCACCAGCAGCTTGGCGGTGTTGGTGGGGGAATCTTCAACGGGCAAGACGCGGGCCTGTTGGGAGGCTGTCAAGAAGCTTCCCCGTGGGTGGCGACTGTGGCATCCCGTCGACCCAAGTCGGCCGGAGGCTGCCTTGGCCGGCCTGGATGAGGTCGGACCGCGCACCGTCGTGTGGCTCAATGAAACCCAGCACTATCTCCTCACGCCCACCAACTCGCTGGGCGAACAGGTCGCTGCAAAGCTGCGCACCCTACTTCGGGATCCGGAGCGTGCTCCTGTCCTGGTTCTGGGCACAACCTGGCCAGAGTATTGGCAAGCACTCACGGCTCCATCTCTCCCAGATGACGAAGACACGCATGCTCAAGCCCGTGCTCTGATGGTCGGGCATATAATTCGTGTTCCTGAAGCCTTTACGGAACGGGCTGTGCAGGCTCTTCATGACGCTGCTGCGGACGATCCCCGATTGGCGCAGGCGGCCGAGCACGCAGAGCAGGGACATGTTGCCCAGTACCTGGCCAACGTGACTGACCTTGCCAAGCATTACCTAAGCGCCTATGACCAATTGGTTGAGACCTACCGAAACGCGCCCCCTGCTGCATGGGCCCTAGTCACGGCGGCCATGGATGCCCGACGACTCGGCCATGGTCCGGACTTGCCGCTCGGGCTACTGGAGGCGGCTGCATCTGGCTACCTGACCGACCAGCAACTGGAAGGCATGGGCGAGGACTGGCTGGAGCAAGCTGTGGACTACGCAACGGCTTGCCGACGTGGCATCAGCCCCCTCATCCGCCAATCCGGCGATCTCGGTAATGCCCGGCCCCACTACCGACTCGCCGATGCTCTCGCGCAGCATGCTCGCGTAAGTCGTCGCACCGTCGTGCCACCTGAGCAGTTTTGGCAGGCAGCGGTCCGCAATACCCATCGCCCTGAGGATCTCCACTCTCTTGCTGAGGCAGCAGCGCATCGTTGGCGGCTGCGGCACGCCGCTCAGCTGTATCTCCGAGCATCGAGCGTGGGCGGTGCAGATGCACGACTTGAGCTGGCTCGACTGCTGTCCGAGGCAGGGAAGCTCGAGGAGGAGGAACAACTCTTTCGCGAGGCTGCGGACCTTGGCGGTGCAGATGCACGAGTTGAGCTGGCTCGACTTCTGTCCGAGGTGGGGAGGCTGGAGGAGGCGGAACAACTCCTTCGTGAGGTAGCGACAGGCGGCGACGTCTCCGCACTCCGAAATCTGGCCGTGGTCCGAGAGCAAGCAGGGGACCTGGAAGAGGCAAGGCGCCTGTTCCGTGAGGCTGCGGACATCGGTGATGTGTCTGCCTTCCGAGCCCTGGCCCGGCTACAAACAAGGGCGGGGGGCCAGAAAAGGGCTGAACGGCTGTTTCGCGAGGCGGCGAGAGCTGGCGACGTAACCGCCCTCCGAGACCTGGCAGTGATACGGGAGTCAGCAGGGGACCAGACAGAGGCCGAGCGCCTCGCTCGCCAGGCCGCAGATGCCGGCGACAATGCGGCATTGCTGCACCTGGTTCGGACTCGCGCTCACGCCATCCCCTGGCACGAGCTGCGCATCTACGGTCTGGAAGCCGACGGACGCCGGAGCTGCCCCTGAGCTTGTTCCGCTTTGACGGACACCATCGGTGTGGTGGTCAGGCTGCGAGTGCGGTCTCGTATTCGGCGGGACTGCGGTAGCCGAGGCTGCTGTGTAGTCGGTGCAAGTTGTACCAGCCCTCGATGAAGTCGAAGATCGCAGTGCGGGCGGTGGCCCGGCTGGGCCAGGAACCCGTGTCGAGCAACTCCCGCTTGATGGTGGCGAAGAACGACTCGGCGAGCGCGTTGTCCCAGCACTGCCCGGTGCGGCCGACGGACAGGCGGACGCCGAACTCCGTTGCCAGGGTGGCGAATTGCTGACTCGTGTACTGACATCCACGATCCGAGTGGAAGATCACTGGCCGGGTGGGACGACGCTGGCGGCAGGCGGATGTGAGAGCGTCCGCGACCAGTTCGGTCCGCAGGTGGTCGGCGGTGGACCAGCCGACGACGCGGCGGGAGGCGATGTCGATGACGGTGGCCAGATAGAGCCAGCCCTCCTCGGTGGCAACGTAGGTGATGTCACCGCACCAGCGTGTGTCGACGCCGTCCGGGTCGGGGGCGAAGTCCCGGACGACGAGGTCGGGCCGGGACGTGGCCCGCGGGTCGGGGATCGTCGTCAGCTGCCGTCGTCTGCGGTGCCGGCCCTGCAGCCCGGCGTTGCGCATCAGTCTGGCGATGCGGCGTCGGCCGCAGTCCTCGCCCTGTCGTTGCAGGGCGGCGTGGACTCGCGGGGCTCCGTAGGTCCCGCGGGACCGCTCGTGAACTTCGGCGATCTTCTCGGTCAGCTCGGCATCGCGGACCGCCCGCGGACCGGTCCTGCCACTGCGGCGGGCGTAGAAGGCGGCTCGGGAGACCTGCAGCAGTTCACACGCGCGCTTGACGTTGTGACCGTCTCGCTTCTCCGCCTCGATGAACGGGTGCACCGTCACCGGGTCTCCTTCGCGAAGAAAGCCGTCGCCCGCTTGAGGACCTCCACGTCCTCCCGCAACCGGCGGTTCTCCCGCCGCAGCGCGGCCAACTCCTCACGTTCGCTGCTGGTCAGCCCATCGCGCTCGCCCGCGTCGACCTCGGCCTGGCTGACCCACAGCCGCACCGCGGTCTCGGTCAGGTCGAAGTCCTTGGCGACCTGACCGACCGAGCGGTCACCACGCCGGCACAGCTCGACGATCTCGGCCTTGAACTCCGACGTGAACGAACGGCGAGGCCGAGGCTTCTTCTTCCCCATGCTCTCCATGATGGACATCCTCCCGGGGCAGAACCCCTGATCTCAGATGTCCGTCAAAGCGCATCAAGCCCAGGTATCGGTCGACGACGAAGGCGGGCGGTACCCGTTCGTGCCACGAGTCGTCGTGCGACGACCTGGGCGGCTCGGCGAGGACCGGACACAGCCCAGGGCGGCGCCTGCCTCTCGGAGGAGCTGGGGGAGCGAGCGAGGAACTCGCGCAGCAGCTACGGAGCTTGTCCGTCAATGCCGGTCATGAGTGAACGGGGAGCCGACTCATCGTCAGTCCGTCGAGACCAGGTTGAGCGCTGGTTCGGACGAAGCCTCTCGGGAGTGGTCGGGTCATGCGGTTGTGCCGGCGTCAGTGGGACGGTGGTGCAGCACCGTTCTGGACGGGGGTCTGACTCATGAGATAAGTGACCGAAGTGCCTCGTCACGGGCATGTCGACTGCCGTTGCGCAATGGTGCCTGCTGTCACCGAGCCACAGGGTGTGTCCCCATAGGGGCCTTGCCATTGATCAGGCGCCATCACAGTCCAGACCGCCCAGCCAGGCAGGTGCCAGCCATCCAGCACGTCAGCACGTGGGAGGCGAACCGCCATGACATCCGGAAAACGCAAGAGCTCGGCCACCAGCACAGATCCTCCCACCTTGGGGGAGGTCGTCCTGGGGGTGGACACGCACGGCGAGGTCCATGTCGCCGCAGTGCTCTGCCCGCTGGGCCAGGTCCTGGGCACGAAGCCCTTTCCGGCCACGGCGGTCGGATACCGGGGGCTGCTGGCCTGGGCCGGCAAGTTGGGGACGGTGCACCGGGCCGGCGTGGAGGGCACCGGCACCTTCGGAGCGGGCCTGTCCCGCTACCTGCTGGCGCAGCACGTCGAGGTGTACGAAGTGAACCGGCCCGACCGCACGGCCCGCCGTCTGCGCGGGAAGTCGGACCCGCTCGACGCGCAGGCCGCTGCCCGGGCCGTGCTCAGCGGTCGCGCCAAGGCGCGGGCCAAAACCGGCGACGGTCCGGTGCAGAGCGCCCGGATGTTCAAACTCGCCAAGGACTCAGCGGTCAAGGCCCGCACCCAGGCGATCAACCAGCTCAAGGCCGTTTTGGTCATCGCCGACCCGGCCCTGCGGAACGACTGTCCGGCCTGGGCAACCGCGAGCTGTTCCGCACCTGCGCACGCCTCAGCCCGAGCGACGGGGACGACGAGGACACCGTGCCCCAGGCCACCCGCATCACACTGCGCCTGCTCGCCCAGCGCATCGAGCAGCACACCCGGCAGATCGAAGAGCTGAATCTGCGCCTGACCCGGCTCGTCGAACGCCACGCCCCGCAGCTGCTCACACCGGTGGGCATCGGCCCGGACAGCGCCGTCACCCTCCTGATCGCGATGGGAGACAATCCCGAGCGGCTGAGCACCGAGGCGTCCTTCGCCGCCCTGTGCGGAGTCAGCCCCATCGAATACTCCTCGGGCCGCCGGAACTCGCGCCGGCTCAACCACGGTGGCGACCGACAGGCGAATGCCGCCCTGCACCGCATCGTGTTCACCCGGCTGCGCTTCGACCCCCGCACCCAGGAGTACTACGAACGCCGCACCCGGGAGGGCAAGACCCGTCGTGAGATCATCCGATGCCTCAAGCGATATGCCGCCCGCGAGGTCTTCAACCTGGTCAGACCGGTATCCACCGGCCTCCTTTCATAGGGGCGTCTGTGAGACTGCGGCGACATCGTCGGCCGTCCTGTCGGCAGGCACACCGATGAAGCCTTCCGGAGCCGCGAGCCGTCCCTCTCCGTTCGGACAGCTGCGCCAGGTGATCCGGCATTCGCCGGTCGGGCGCGGATGGAGACGGGCCGTGAGCTGGAGCTGGGGTCGCGGTCACTGGGCTTCGCGGCGCTCGGGTTTCTCACGCTGGTGCCACTGCTGATCGTGGTCTCCAGGCCGCACGGACGACGACCGCGTTCGGCCTTGCCGCCCTTGCTGCCTTCGGTCTGTCGTTGGGGTCGGCGGTGCAGACGGGTTACGAGAGGGTCTGGGAGCTCTCGCCGGCGCGCTGGTATGCCCGGTGGCGGCATGTGCTGTGGCTCGTCGTACTCGTCGGGTACCTCTTCATGTCCGCCACCACCACGCTGTGGCGACAGTCTTTGACTCTCACGTCGGCCGCACTGCTGAGCGCTGTGCTGTTCTTCTGGTGGTCGCAGCGGATGCTGCTCGGTGGGCGGGTCGGCTGGGGCGCCCTGCTGCCCGGTGCAGTGGCTACGGTGATCGGGCTGATCGGTCTCCGGGGATTCTCCCGGCTCGTCTTCTCGCCGTTGATCGCGTCCAGCGCCGTCACCTACGGCGCCATCGGAACCGTCCTGGTCGTCCAGTCCTGGCTGGTCGGTGTGGGCGTGGTGGTGTTCGGCGGTGCGCTGGTCGGCCGACTGGTTCTTCAGCACCGACACCGTTGAAAAGACCGACCGGCTGCCGCTGAAGTCGCCATCCGCGCCCGCGCCGAGGCTGGAAGGGCGGATGGCCCGCGCGGACAGCCCGCCGTACGGCTCCCTGGCCGAACCGTGTCGCGAGTCCATGTGCGGGGAGCCGGGCCGGCGTACGACGTCTTCGGCCGCGGCGAGCCGCTGGTCCTGGCCCACGGGGGATGAGCGGCGGTCACAGCTGGCGCGCTGTACGCGAGGCCCTTGCCCGGTCCTTCCGGGTATTGGTCTGCGACCGTTGCGGCCCGTATACGCGCGGGGCGCAACGAGGAGGGCGCCTGCGGCTTCCTCGAGGCCGTCGGCGCGCGGTCCAACGCGACGGTCGTGGTCAGTGTCGGCAGAGGGGTCCAAGCGGCGCACGGCCCGCCTCCACGAACGCCTGGTCTCGCGTGGATTCGGTGGACCGCCGCCCGGAGTACGGTGAACAGGTCGGGGCATTTCGAGCGCTCCCGTCCTTGCCGGAGCCGGAAGGCCGGCGGTGGGCCTGGCCGGTCATCTCTCCGCCCCTCGGTAGCGCGACGCGGTTCTCCCAGAGGTAGCAGTCATGGCATCACTGACCGAGCGGAAAGCGTACCGCGAGAAGATCATGCAGGCTCTGTACGAGGCCACTGAAGGCAACCGCCTTCTGGGGGTCACCGGGGCCAAGCTGGCGCAAGATCTCGCGCTCCCGGCAGAGGATCTGGCTGCCGCCTGCACGTACCTGGTGGGCGAGGACCTGATCACGGTCGACTGGACCGCGGGCAATACTCCGGCCATGGTCACGCTGACGCACCAAGGCATCCGGCGCATGGAGGCCGAGGAAGACGAGCACGGTTGACGCCGTGCTCAGGCGGCGTCCGCACCTTTCGACCACAGGCGGAGGCCAGAGGAACAACCCATCTGGCCGTTAGTGCCGTGCCTCCGCGGCGGGTATCGGTGAACCATGGCTGGCACCTTCACCACCCGCACGATCACCACCGGCGCCACTGAGACCATGCACGACCTGACGAACGCATGCTCCGCGTTCCTCCGGGAGGCCGCTCATGGACGAAACGGACTGCTGAACGTCTTCACCCCCCACGCGACGTCCGGCCTGGCCATCATCGAGACCGGCGCGGGCAGTGACGATGACCTGTTGGCAGCCCTCCGCGGCATTCTTCCCGCGGACGACCGCTGGGGGGACCGCCACGGTGGTCCAGGCCACGGCAGCGGCCACGTGCTCCCGGCTCTGGTCCCACCCCACGCCACGTTGCCCGTAGTCGATGGCGAGCTGGAGCTGGGGGCCTCGCAGGCCGTCGTACTGGTGAACACCGACCGGGATGGCCCCGAGCGCCAGGTCCGGCTGTCCTTCCTCGGCTGACCGGACGACCCACGCGGTCCTGCGGCTGGCCGCCCCCGTTGGCAGCCGATGTCGCACGAGAGTGTCCGGTTGCCCGCACGGGAGGCGCTGCCTCTTCGCAATTCTCGGGCTGCCTGCTCCAAGGTCTCCTGGGCCGTTCACCTCGTCGCTCCGGATCGGCCCGGTGAGCCTTACCAGGAGTAAGCTGGGACTACCGAGGGCAATTCGTACACCGGCTTCCACGCTCGTGTCGTTTTCGGCGATTCACGACACCGGGCCGGTGTGGTTGGCCCGGGGCAAGGTCCGCGTCATGACCACGACCATTCCGTATACGCCGGCGGTCGAAGGGCGGACCTCCTCGCTGCCCCTGCGACTCATGCTGGCACCGGCCGGCACCGCTCCAGCTCTGCTCGACGGTGCGTGGTGGCCCCGCTCCCGTGACCTCACGGCGGAACTTCCCGCACTGACGGCGGTCCTCGACCCGCTGTGGGGGCGGATCACCCACGTCACGGTGAACCCCACCTTCTGGCCGGTCATCCCGCGGAACGTGCCCGTCGCCGGGCATGTGGTGGGTGTCGGCTGGTTCAAGGCCGAGCAAGATCCCCACAAGCTGCTGCTGCTCTCCTACACCGTCGGTCGCTGGGACCTGCTGGTGATCCCTCCGGAGACCAGCCCGGCCACCGCCGCCCGGCTTATGACCGAGGCCGCCGATCCGCTGGGCACCCTCACCGCGAGCGCCCTGATGAACGAAGCGGAGCAACGACGGATCGCGGAGGAGATGGAACTGTCCCTGGTCTCGGTCTGGGACTCCGAAGGCGGCCATGGAGCAGGCCTGCCGACCTCACGTTCCCCCGCCCGAGCAGTCATTGCTCAGGTACCAGATACGACGAGAGGTATCTGAGCGTCGTGTCAGTCATCGCGAGCGCGACGTCGATCCCGCATCCCGCTCCGGAGGAAAGCCCCAGGCCAACAGCCTGGGGCTATCTCTTATCCGGGCCTTTCCACCGCACGCCGTTCAGCCAGGTGCCCTGAAGGAGTCCGAAACGCCGCCACTGGCTCAATGAGCCCTTTGGCCCGGTTGGACGGGTCACGCTGTCCGAGTTGATCACGGTGGTTTCAGGAGCCCGTGTGCACAGTCGCGTGAGGGGGTTCTGCCAGTGGGTCCTTGTGCGGCCGGCGGCCGCCGAGCAGGGGTGAACTTGTGCTCCGGATCCTCACCGAGCGGGGGGAGCCCAAGGGCCGTAACGGACTCGAACACTTCGACCCCTGGAGCGCGGCAGGGCCTCGTTGCTTCCCGCCTGCGCTCAGCCTTCGCGGGCCGGCTCACCTTCCCCTCGCCCTTATCCAGACCCGTGCACCGTGCTACCGACGCCGAGCCACCGGAGTCGAAGGCCAGGCCTCCCGGTGACTGGCCCGTTGGAGACAGCCGGTCCAGCGGGTGATGGCGCATGAGGCTGCTTGGTGAAAGGGCATGGGTATGGCGGAAGGTGAGCGGCCGGCGGGCACGGGCGCGGTGGACCGGTCGGAAGGGTTCGGCGAGCGACTGCTGGGGGTGCTGCTGGATCGGGCGCACGAGATGCCGCCGCAGTTGATCGCCCCGCTGATCGCGGAAGAGGTGGCGAGGGTCGGCGGCCGTAACGTCTCGATTCTCCTCCAGGACTATGCGCAGCTGCTGCTGGTGCCCCTGCCAGGCAGGCGGCTGACCGTCGGCCGGCCCGAGCTGATCAGTGACTCGCACGCGGGCACGGCCTTCCTGTACGGGGCCCCTGTCGAGGTACCGCAGGACGACGGCGTTCGGATGTATCTGCCGTTGCTGGACGGCAGCGACCAGGCGGGCGTGCTGGCCCTCACCCTGGACACCGTCGATGACGATGACCGGCGCTTGTTGCGCAGACTCGCCGGCCTCGTCGCCGACATGCTGGTCACCAAGCACAGCTACACCGACCAGTTCTTCCTCGCCCGGCGCCGCGAACCGATGAGCTTGGCCGCGGAGATCCAGTGGTCCCTGCTACCGCCGCTGGCGATGTCCGTCCCGCAGGTCGCGGTGGCGGGAATCCTGGAACCCGCCTACAACGTGGCCGGCGACAGCTTCGACTACGCCCTCAACGAGGACATCCTGCACGTGGCCATGGTCGATGCGATGGGCCACGGCCTGGATGCCGCCACCATGGCGACCGTCGCCATCGGCGCCTACCGGCACGCCAGACGCGCCGAAATCGGCCTGTCCGAGATCTACGCGTTCATGGACCGGGCCATCGCCGAGCAATTCGGGCCCGACCATTTCGTCACCGCGCAGATGATGCGCCTCAACATCACAACGGGCCACCTGCAATGGGTCAACGCGGGCCACCCCGCACCGCTGCTGATCCGCAACCGCCAGGTCGTCCGGCAACTGCAGAGCCTGACCACCTTGCCGGTCGGCTTCGGCGGTGAAGAGCCCCAGATCAGTGAGCAGATGCTCCAACGCGGCGACCGGGTGCTGTGCTTCACCGACGGCCTGATCGAGGAGCACCAAACCGGCGAGGAGCAGTTCGGTGAGGAACAACTGATCCACTGGGTCAACCGCATCGAGCGCACGGAGAAGGGAGTGCGGGCGGTGGTGCGCTCGCTCTCCCACACCCTGAAACAGGAGCGGGGCGGGAGCACCAGTGACGATGCGACCCTCTTCCTGATCGAGTGGCGCGGGGGCGCCGCCGACCACCTCGCCGTCCTGGAGTGAGCCGACAGCCGCACGACCATGCGGCGGAACACCGAAGCATCGCGGGCGTGGCGCCCACACACTGCGGCCCGAAAGCAGGACCCTCAGGGCGGGTGCGATCCGTTCCGTGCCCCATGTCCCGGCCACCCTCACCGGCCGGCGGCCCTGTGCCCACCCCACTCCCCGGGGCGTCCGGCGGCACAGGGCCAACAACAACCCCAACGGATGCTTCCTCTCCTCGACGTAGCAGGCCCGCAGGGCGGCAGGGTCGGCGCAGTGCGACGTAGGGCCTCACCAGACACCCGCATGTCGGGAAGCGAGCACCGTGATCGAGCGAAACTCTGGGCGCCGCTGCAGCCCTCCTTGGTGGTGACCTCGCGCTGGCCTGGGCAGACGACTTCCCGAGGAACAAAAAAGACAAGGGCAAGGGGAATCTGCTGCACGGCATCCCACAAGTCACCGACAGCGCGCCGCTGCGCAATGTCCTCCTCACGATCGACCGCAACCTCAGGCAAGACCAAGAGCTGATGAAGGACCCTGACGCCGCTTTCATGATGGGGGTGCTGGAGGCAAGAATCGGCGGGCGCGAATATTTCCTCATCGCCTCCAGTGGGGGTCGGAAGAACCAGCCGCTGGTTCCGTGGATCAAGCAAAAGCACCTCGGCGGCATCAGCTATCACCAAGGAGCCTGGGAGTCGGTGAACCCAACGATTCCCGTCACCCACCGGGGCTGGGTGACCATTCGGGGCGAGAAAGTTGACCTGGGCACGCATATTGCGCCTGAGGACGTGGGTAGGCGGTGCTCAGCCATCAAACTTCTGCTCGGGCTGGGCGGAAAACGACTTGAATGGAAGTCCGTCGAGTATCTGCGCATGAGCGAGATGGTTTTTGTCGGCCCCGAAGCGGACAACCTCAAAATGCGGCCATGGCACGGAATGGGCGCCATCAACTCCTGGACCGCCCACTCCTGCAACGTCTGCGAGGCCCGTATCCCCTATCTGATCTGCGACGTCCCCGCCAATCAGATCGTCGACTGACAGCGACGACTTCCGAAACCGACGGCTCCTGCCCAACCTGTCGAGCCATGCGCAAGTGGTTGGCGAGCGGGATGCGTGCGTGCGTTACCGATGCCCACCCCACAGGCGCGCTCCGGCGCCACCCCGACCGCCCGGAGCCCCACACGGCGCACACCCGACGACCTGTTCTGTATGGGGCGGGAGCGATCGTTGACCCTGGGCCCCGCACGAAGCGGTGCGGGACCATGCCCTCAGGCTTCCCGCGTTGGGCGAGTGGCCCTCGGTGCGTTCGTTTCGAACACGAAGAAGAGGCGCGTCAGGCTCACTTGTCATAGCGCGTTCCACGGCCGGGATGTTCTTGAACCGAGGTTGGGGCTACGGGGTGATGACCTCGTGACCCCGGTCGAGTAGCTGGCGGAGCGTGGCGTGGTTGGCTGCTGCCGCCGTGATCAGGACTGCGGGGCCGGCGAGGGGGGTGAGGGCGGCCTCGCCCTCCTCGCCGGGGTCGGTCGGCAGGAGTTGGGGTGGGGGCTGCTGGTGGGTGAATTCCGGGCTGACGATGAGGAGTTGTCCGGTCATGCGGTAGTCCGCGAGAACGGCCGGTCCTGACCAGGAAGGAACGCCGGGGCCGACGGCGAGTTCCTGATCCAGCAGGGGCTTCCCGGCCAGCCGTACGGTCAGGCGGGTACGGAGCCGTCCGGAGGGTTCGTTGGTGCGGCCCAGGACCTGTTCTTCCTTCAGGACCAGCCGTGCTTCGGGGGCCAGTTCGACGCGGGTGGTCGTCTCCAGATCGCTGTGTGCGGCGGAGATCAGCGGTTCCGGCAGATAGTGCAGTTCCGCACCGTCTTCCACGCGGAGGAGTACATCGCTGGTGGCGGTCCCGCCCCGCGGGCCGGGCAGAGCGAGGGTGGCGCCAACCGTGCCGAGGCTGAGCTGTGCGCCGGTTCGCACCTCGGCCCGGAGCCGCAGTTGGTCGCCGCCATGAGGGGCTCTCATGGAGCCGGTGAGGACGACCCGGGCGAACGGTCCTGCGGTGCGCATGTGGCGAGGGACGAGGGCCCGTCGTCCGCGCAGTACGGGCAGGGCGGTGCCGCCGCGTGGGTCGGGGACGGCCACGATGTGCGCGGTGGAGTGGACCCCCGGGACCGGGGCAGCGTCGATGGTTGTCACGCCGCCCCGGCCGTCCAGGCGGCGAGCTGCCTCTGAAGCCAATCCACCACCGGCGCGACGCCGTTCTCGCTCTTCAACGCCGTGAAGGCGACGGGGAGTTCGCCGCGCTGGGCCTTGGCGTCGCGGGCCATGGCCTCCAGGTCGGATCCGACGTAGGGGGCGAGGTCGGTCTTGTTGATGACGAGGAGGTCGGAGGTGGTGACGCCGGGCCCGCCCTTGCGGGGGATGTCGTCGCCGCCGGCGACGTCGATGACGAAGATCTGGGCGTCGACCAGGCCCTTGGAGAAGGTGGCGGTGAGGTTGTCACCGCCGGATTCGACCAGCACGAGGTCGAGCGGGCCGACCTGTTCCTCCAGGTCTTCGACGGCTTCGAGGTTGGCGGAGATGTCGTCGCGGATGGCGGTGTGCGGGCAGGCGCCGGTCTCGACGGCGGTGATCCGCTCGGCGGGCAGGACGGCCTCGCGGAGCAGGAATTCGGCGTCCTCGCGGGTGTAGATGTCGTTGGTGACGACGGCGAGGGAGAGCTCATCGCGCAGTGCGCGGCAGAGCGCGGCGACGGTGGCGGTCTTGCCGGTGCCGACGGGCCCGCCCAGACCGATGCGCAGTGCGCGGCGGCGCCCGTCGGCGCGTACCGGGTCGGCGGCGCTGTAGGTGTGGCGCTCGGGGAAGGTCTCGGCATGGTCGAGATGCATAGCAGGCTCCGGGTGGTGCGGGTGTGAGGGGCGTTGGGTCAGTCAGGAGGCGAAGAGGCGCACCGGCCAGGTGGCATGCTGCTGGGCGGTGATGTCCAGCAGTGGTGCTGAGGCGGCGGGCAGGGCGTCGGTTCCCTCCAGGGGGACACGTTCGGCGGCCTCGGCAGCGCGCGCGGCGATGTGGTCGAGGTCGGCGGCGAGGTGGGCGAGGACGGCGGTGGCGTCGAAGGGGTCGAGGCTGAGCAGGCGCACGGCGGCGGTGGCCGGGCCGCTCACGTTCTCGTACGCGACTGCATACGCCGCATCCAGCGCGGTCAGTCCCGCCGACCGGGCCGCCAGACCCAGGACGATGGGCTGGTGGGCGCCGCGCGGCCGGACCGCGGCCAGCTCGTCCAGCTCGGCCGAGGGCCAGGTGGCACGGGCGGCCCGCATCATCTGCCGTCCCAGCCGCCGTGCCGTAAGCCGCAGCGCCGGTACGGGCGTTCGTGCATCCGCCGCCTCGTCCAAAGCCAAGGGGTCGCAGCCGGCCGCGGCTGCTGCGGCCAGGGACGCCGAGGTCAGCCCGGCGGTGTGCAGCCGCCCGCGGCAGAACTTCTCCAGGCTCTCGGCGTCCTTGATGCGCCCGGCCTTCACGGCCGGCTCGGCCCCGCCGGAGTGCGCATGGCCTCCGGCGGGAAACCGGCCGTCGGCCAGCACCAGCAGTGCCGCCCGGCTCATCGTGCCCCCCTACGGTGACCGTTCGGCGGGCTCGATACATCCATCGGTGCATCCATCAGACGAGGAAGTACCGCTGGGCCAGGGGGAGAACCTTGAGTTCGTCCTCCTCGGCCATCTGTTTGACGTCGGTGCCGTCGATGGTGACCTTGAACGTGTCGGGGTGGACCTCGATGTCGGGCGTCGCGCTGTTCTCCTTCATGTGCGCCTTGGTGACGGACCGGGTGCTCTCGATCTGGTGGAACCGTTTGGCCACGCCGAGCCGCTCCACCAACCCGTCGTCCAGAGCCATATGTGTCACGAAGTTGAAGGAGAGCGAGGCGGGGGCCCGCCCGACCGCGCCGTAGACGGGGCGTGGCAGCACGGGCTGAGGGGTGGGGATGGAGGCGTTGGCATCGCCCAGTTGCGCGTAGGCGATCTGTCCGCCCTTGATGACCAGGTGCGGCCGGACACCGAAGAACTTCGGCTCCCACAGCACCAGGTCGGCGAGCTTGCCCCTCTCCACCGACCCGATGAGATTGCCGACACCGTGGGTGATCGCCGGATTGATGGTGTATTTGGCGATGTAGCGGCGGACCCTGTGGTTGTCGGCGCCGTGGTCGCGGGGGTCGGCGCCGCGGCGTTCCTTCATCGTGTGTGCGAGCTGCCAGGTGCGCAGGATCGTCTCGCCCGCGCGCCCCATCGCCTGCGCGTCCGAGGACGTCATCGACATCGCGCCCAGGTCGTGCAGTACGTCTTCGGCGAGCATGGTGGTGGGCCGGATCCGGGACTCTGCGAAGGCCACGTCCTCCTCGACATCCGGGTTGAGGTGGTGGGCGACCATGAGCATGTCGAGATGCTCTTCTTGGGTGTTGTACGTGTACGGAATGCTCGGGTTGGTCGAGGACGGCAGCACATTGTTGTGGGAGGCCACCGTGATGATGTCCGGCGCGTGCCCGCCGCCCGCACCCTCGGCGTGGTACACGTGAATGCTGTGGTCGCGGCCGATTGCGTCCAGAGTGCTGTTCACGTAGCCGGCTTCGTTCAAGCTGTCGGCATGCAGGGCCAGTTGGGCGCCGCTCTCGTCGCACACCCGCAACGCGGCACGGATGGCGGCAGGGGTGGCTCCCCAGTCCTCGTGAATCTTGAATCCGAAGGCCCCGGCGCGCAGCTGGTCGCGCATCGACTCCTCGTTGACCGTGCTGCCCTTGCCGGTCAGGCCGATGTTGACGGGGTAGGCGTCCAGTGCCTCGAACATCCGGGCCAGGTACCAGGCTCCGGGGGTGACGGTGGTGGCTTTGCTTCCCTCGCCGGGGCCGGCGCCGCCGCCGATGAGAGTGGTGACACCGGACCCCAGTGCCTCGGGAATGACCTGCGGGTCGACGAAGTGCACATGCGTGTCCACCGCGCCCGCTGTAAGGATCTTGCCGTTGCCCGCAATGATCTCGGTTTCGGGTCCGATGACAAGGTCGTCGTGGACACCGTCCATGATGTCGGGGTTACCGGCCTTGCCCAGGGCAACGATCTTCCCATCGCGCAGGCCGACGTCGGCCTTGATGATGCCCCAGTGATCGACGACCACCACGCCGGTGATGACGGCGTCGGGCGCCCCGTCCCTGCGGCTGCGCAGTGACTGCCCCATGGACTCGCGGATCACCTTTCCGCCGCCGAAGACCACCTCCTCTCCCGCTCGGCCCGGCCCGCCGGAGTAGTCCTTTTCGATCTCGATCCACAGATTGGTGTCGGCGAGCCGGATGCGGTCGCCGGTCGTCGGGCCGAACAGTTCGGCGTACTTCTCGCGGGAGAGCGGCCCCGTGCGCTCGGAGTGCTTACTCATCGTCCTGCCCCCAGATCCCGTTGCCGTCCACCGGCCCCGCGGTTTCGCCGCGCAGGCCGGGCACCACCCTGTTGCCCGCGAGCGGCACGAACGCGAAATAGTCGTCGCAGTCGGTCTCGAAACGGACCGAGGTGCCCGCCGCGATGTGCAGCCGCAGCCCCCGCGCCGCGTCACGCGATACGGGCTCCCCCAAGCGGCGCCGGATCTCCAGGCAGGGATTGACCTCCGCGAAGTGGTAGTGGGAGCCGACTTGAATGGGCCGGTCACCGGCGTTCTTCACGTGCAGCGTCACCACCGTCCTGTCCTCGTTGAGGACGATGTCGCCGTCACCGAACTTGATCTCTCCAGGAACCATGGTCACTCCCCCTTGCGCGCCGAGCCGGAGCAGGGAACGGAGGAATGGATCCCCACGAGGCTGCGGTCGACCAACTTGCGGATGGTGCAGAGCTTGCTCCCGTCGGGGAAGGTCGCTTCCACCTGCAGGTCGCTGACCATCTCGAAGACGCCCTCCATCAGTTCACCGGGGGTGAACAGCCTGGCCCCGGATTCGGCCAGATCCAATACCGGCGTCCCGCGGCGCGCGCCCTCCATGATGTGCACGCTGATCAGCGCGACCACCTCGGGATAGTTGAGCTGCACGCTGTCCGCCCGGCGCTTCGCCGCCACGTCGGCCGCCACGTAAATGAGCATTTTTTCCTGCTCATGGGGGCTCAGATGCACCCGAAATCACCTTGTCATTCGTCCCGCGCCCGCCATAGGGCCACAGCGGATACCCGGATGGATGGATTTTCGAATCAGGCACCGAAGACGGTCATCCCACGAACCGGGCTCGGGGACTCCAACTCCGCTACTGAGTCATGTAGTTCGTTGCTGGTTCTGGTCGGGTGCGCGTCCGCTGGCAGGTATCGCGGCCGATTTTTCCGTCCGGAGACCGGACGCCCTCGGCAGGCATTGGCATCTGCTTGGACGGTCTGGGAGGCGCACTGATCCCGCGCTGGCCGTAGCGCGGAAATGAGTTACCTGCCCCTGCGAGCATCGGAGCCGCGGTCCGCCCCGATGCTGATCCCTGTCACCGCTGACGGCCATAGCCGCGCCCCCGTGCACTCTTCGGTGTCTCAAACAGCGCCTCACAGTAGCCACCAGCGCCCCTCTGCCCATGACACCGGCAAGGCGATTGCGGCCAGAAATAGATGGTCTCGTGCCGACACCGCTTACTGCCGTGCCTGGTGAGGTCGTTGATTGACTGACGGAACGGGAGCCAAGGCAGTCGAGCGGGCTGCAAGGCACGGATCGCACATTGGCCTGATCCCGCGCCATGTCGGTCGGCAACAGTGCGAACACGAACAGTGGATGTGGTCCACGGTATCGCGCTGGTACCCGCTTCTCATCGGGAGCGAAGACCGGGTGGGCGTCGCGGCGTGGGGGGAGCGAGGGGGCCGGGTGCGCTCCGCATGGTGTGAGGGGCGCGGCCGCGCCGGTGTCGGTGGGCGGCTTTGGGGTGTTATTCATGGCCGAGTCGGCGAGCCAGAACCTGCGTGGCCGGTCTCTGACCTGCTCGGCGACTCTCAGACTGACGAGCCTGCTGGGGCGTTGGCGATGGTGCCTGAGGACCTATCAATGATGCGGTTGATCCGGGTGGCGATGAATGACTCGTCGGGGTGTGCCTGGAGGTGGTCAATGACCATGTGCCGGAGCGCTCGGCGCGAGCGGCCTTCCACGCTTGGCGCGGGTACGCCGGTTCCGCCGGCCGCCCCCAGCAGGTCGCTGACTGTGGGAGCGTGCTGGTCCGCGTCCGGTGGTCGGGGCCGAGGCGCTGTCGTTCGCCGGCGCCGCTGGTGTTCCCGAGGGCCGATCGTGATGTCGACCTTTGTGATCCGTTGTGGACGGTCAGGGGCAGATTCAGGGTGTTCCTTGAGCTGGGATTGAGAATGCTCTGCGGGCTTGGGCAAGGGGTCGTGAATTCCGGGAGGATTGGTGGGTGCTGTCCCGGGCCGGGCTCTGACTCATGAGAACTCTGACCGCGGTGTCTTACTCACGCTGTGTCGACCGCTGATCGGGGATGGTGCGTTGCTGGCACCGGGCCGGCCGGGTGTGTCCCGATAGGGGCCTGCCGACCCAATAGGCGTTGTCACAGTTCTGACCGCCCGCGCGGTCCGGTGCCGGCCACGCGATGCGCCATCGGGTCGGAAGGCGAACGAACATGACCGATACGTCCTTAACCCCGCGTACTCGCCGACGCCGGCCTACGGGGGAGGTGGTCCTCGGAGTGGACACGCACCGGGATGCTCATGTGGCTGCCGTGCTCTCCCTGGTGGGGGCGGTGACCGGTACCGAAGAGTTCCCGGCCACCGCGGCCGGATACCGCGAACTACTCAAGTGGGCCAGAGGGATGGGCACGGTGCGGCGGGCCGGAGTGGAGGGGACCGGCTCCTTCGGGGGCCCTGTCCCGCTACCTGCTGGCCCAGGGCGTGGAAGTGCTCGACGTAAACCGGCCCGACCGGACCGACCGCCGTCAGCGCGGCAAGTCGGATCCGCTCGATGCCCAGAACGCGGCCCGGGCGGTGCTGAGCGGGCGGGCACGCGCCCGGGCCAAGTCCGGCGACGGACCAGTGCAGATCGCCCGGATGTACAAACTCACCAAGGGGCGGCGGTCAAGGCCCGCACCCAGGCGATCAATCAGCTCAAGGCCGTCCTCGTTGCCGCCGACCCGAATCTGCGGGAAGAGCTGGCCGGGCTGGGCAACCCGGAACTCTTCCGTGCCTGCGCACGGTTCGCCGAGGACTGCGAGAACGAGGAGGGCGGTGAAGTGGCGGTGCTGCGGGCTACCCGCATCACCCTGTGCCTGCTGGCCCACCGAATCCAGCAGCTCACCGACCAGATCCAGGACCTGGAACGCCGCCTGGCCCGGCTCGCGGAACGCCACGCCCCGCAGCTGCTCACCGTGGTGGGCATCGGCCCGGACACAGCCGTCACTCTGCTGATCACGATGGGGGACAACCCGGAACGTCTGCACAGTGAGGCGTCCTTCGCCGCGCTGTGCGGGGTCAGCCCCGTAGAACGCTCCTCGGGCGCTCGGCAGTACCGTCGCCTCAACCGCGGCGGCGACCGGCAGGCCAATGCCGCCCTCCACCGGATCGTGCAGACCCGGTTGCGCTTCGACCCACGCACCCAGGACTACTACGAACGCCGCACCAAGCAGGGCAAAACCCGACGCGAAATCGTCCGATGCCTCAAACGCTACGCCGCCCGAGAGGTGTTCCACCTGGTCAGGCCCACCCAGCCATCACCTCCGTCATAGGGGCAGTGTGATACCGCGTGAGAGGTGAGGAACCCGAACCCCCGTCGGCTTGCCGGCGGGGGTTCCTGCGTTCGGGGACGGCCCCTGTGGGCCGTCTTTTCCCGACACCGGCCGACCTCATTTGGATCCCAGCACCCGGCAAGACAGCCGTCATCTGTGCCGAGCCTTCCAGGCGGACGGGCCGGATGTCGCGTGGGCAAATCGATCGGCGGGACGCTTGGCCGGTTACGCGGAGTGGGCGGAGCCGGGTGCCGGCGGCCCGCTCCATGCTCCCGCCTCGGCGGGAGCCGCAGTCAGGGACTTGTCGGCCCCCGGGACGCGGCGCTTGGTACCAGCGGAGCGAAGGTCGACGCCTGTGGATCACTCCTGCCGGAAGGAGGCGCACCTTCCCGCTGGGGAGACTTCGACTTCCCGGCCGAGCACTGGATCCCCTTGCGGACCACGAATCCGATCGAGTCGACCTTCTCCACCGTCCGGCGGCGGGCCCGTGGCACCGCAGCCCTGGCCGTGGTCTTCAAGCTCGTCGAGTCCGCCCAACAGCGGTGGCGGGCGGGCGGTCAACGCGCCTCACCTCGTCCCCCTGCTCAGCTCCACGTTCCGGGCCACATTGCGCGCCAGTTCGTCCTCTCCAACGATGTGCCCGGGTGGGGCTGTGTGTTGGTCTGTCCGGGTGATAGTCGGGTCAATAGGGTGGTGTTTTATTGGCCATTTCGGGTTAATGGTGGGGACCGTTTTCCGGTGGGTTGCCCATCTCTCCGGGGAGAGATGGGCAACCCCTGCGGTGCGCCGGTGCGTGGTACTTGTCGGTGTGTCCTCTCTCTGTCCCGGTGTGCAAGCGGTGATCCGGTTCGCCTATTCCGGCGCTGTACGACGCGGGCCCCGGTGGGAGTTCTTGGGCGGCCCTCTCAGCTGAGAGAGGTTTGTCATGGAACCGATTACGGGTTGGTGGGGAGCTCCGGCGGTAGCCGGCGGGGTTCGGCCGGTTGTACCGGCCGGTGGATCCGAGGTGGCCGCTGCACGGGGGCTTGCGGTCGCGCCGTTCAGTGCGGCGTTCTCCACGGTGACGATCCCGGCGGGCACGAGCCCGCTGGCGGTGGCGGTGGCGCCGAACGGCAACGTCTACGTCGGCAACGCCAATTCGAACAACGTGACGGTGATCAGCAGCACCACGAACACCGTCCTGGCCACCGTCCCCGCGGGCTCAGGCCCGGCCATGATTGCGGTGGCGCCGAACGGCAACGTCTACGTCACCAACCAGAGCTCGAGCAACGTGACGGTGATCAGCAGCGCCACGAACACGGTCCTGGCCACCGTCCCCGTCGGCGGGGGCCCGTTCGCACTGGCGGTGGCGCCGAACGGCAACGTCTACGTCGCCAACAGCACTTCGAACAACGTGACGGTGATCAGCAGCGCCACGAACACGGTCCTGGCCACCGTCCCTGTCGGCGCGGTCCCGGACGCGGTGGCGGTGGCGGCGAACGGCAACGTCTACGTCGCCAACCGGAACGCGAACACCGTGACGGTGATCAGCAGCGCCACGAACACCGTCCTGACCACCCTCCCCACCGGTGGTTTCCCGGGCGCGGCGGCGGTGGCGCAGAACGGCAACGTCTACATCGCCAACCAGACCTCGAACAACGTGACGGTCATCGACAGCGCCACGAACACCGTCCTGGCCACCGTCCCCGCCGGCACGGTCCCGGGAGTGATTGCGGTGGCGCCCAACGGCAACGTCTACGTCACCAACACCGTTTCGAACAACGTGACGGTGATCGACAGCGCCACGAACACGGTCCTGGCCACCGTCCCCACCGGCGGGGGCCCGTTCGGGGTGGCGGTGGCGCCGACCGGCAACGTCTACGTCGGCAACAGCAGTTCCAACAATGTGACGGTGATCAGCAGCGCCACGAACACGGTCCTGGCCACCGTCCCCGTCGGCGCGTTCCCCTTCTCGGTGGCGGCGGCGCCGAACAGCAACGTCTACGTCACCAACGCCAATTCGGCCAACGTGACGGAGATCTCGCCGTTGACGGTGACGACCTCGCCTGCGGCGCCGGTGTGCGGGCAACCGGTGACGTTCAGCATTTCCGGGGGGACTCCGAACGGCACAGCGGTGGTGAACTTCGGGGACAGCAGCCCCACGGTCACCGTCCCCCTGGACGCCACCGGGAGCGGGCAGACCACCCACACCTACACCGCCGGTACGTTCACAGCGACCGTGAACGGCAACCCCACCCCCGTCACCGTGAACTCCAACCCCACCACGACGACGCTGTCGGTGACGCCGAACCCCTCCACCTGCGGTCAGAACGTGACGGTATGCGCCACCATCACCCCGGCACCAGCCACCACCACGGTGCCGACCGGCACGGTCACCTTCACCCTCCCCAACGGCCAAACCCAGGTGGTCCCCGTCAACGCATCGGGGCAGGCCTGCTTCACCACCACCGCCCTGACCACCGGCACCCTCACCGCCGCCTACGGCGGTGACAGCTGCTTCACCGACTCCAACGCCAGCACCCCCGTCACCGTGAACCGCACCCCCACAAAGCTGACCGCGCAGCCAGGCACGATCCGGCTCCGTCTGACCCCGCTGCCCGAGTTCTACATCCCCACCCTCAGCGCCACCCTGACGACCACCTCGGGGATGCCGGTGGCCGGTCAGCCGGTGACCTTCACCGCCACCACGCTGTTCGGCCCGGTCAACCTCGGCACCGCCGTCACCGACGCCAACGGCACCGCCACCATCCACAACGCCGTCGTCCCCGTCTTCGCCATCGCCACCCCCTTCTACACCGCCACCTTCCCCGGCACTTCCTGCTACACCGCCGCAACCGACCACGGCATCCTGCTGTTCATCCCCCTCCCCAGCTGACCTCGTCGGCTCCGAAACCCCACGTCACCTGATCTGCTGCGACGGGAGAAACACGCCGTGGCCCGACTGGACGAGCCGGCCGACCAGTCGAGGGGTTTGGCGACACGCGTGGATTCCAGAGGCGGGGCTCCGGCCGTGAGGGCGGCTCCAGCATCGGCACGGTGATCGGCAGACCACGGCGCAGGAAGGGCGGCAGAACAACCCGACTCCGCGCTCGCGAGCTGCGCTCGGAGGGTGCCCCGGGGGGCTCCGCTTTCAGTCCCTTGATAGTCCCAGCGGCAGGTCTTCGCTTCATCTCCTTCGCGAAACAGGCCGCTGCCCGGCGCAGGATCTCGCGCGCGAGCGACCACTCCTTCTCGGCTGTGAGCAGCTGGGTGTTCTCGGTCCGCAGCCGGGCCAGCTCCGCCCCGGTGTCCTGCGGCCCGGGCCTCGCGGGGCCCTGCCTCTTCGGCTTCCACTGGCACCGGGTCTGGGGCAACGTTGCGGGTGTAGCGGGTTGGCCAGCATCGATACAGGTCAGGGGTGATGCGGAGCGAATTGGGGCATGTGCATGTGTCGCCGTCTGTCGCCACCTCTGGCAGGGTGCATGCTGACTCGATGCTGACTTTGGTGACGTACCGTCAGGTGAACCTGATGGCGCGTCATGTTGCCCACATCGCATGGCGTGAATCAGGGAGTGGATCGCCTAGTGGGTGAGATGCTGGGTGGGCTCGAATTTCGAAGTCGGCCGCCGTCAATGTCTGTCTTGAGGGTCATCTGGTGTCCTGGATGTGTCATTGGGATGGCTACACGGATGCGCTGGAGTTGCGTCACAAAGGGGCATGCAGAGAACGTCTTGCAGCCTGAGTGCGTTCGATGTCCGCGCGCTGCATGAGAGGCGCCGGCATCGATTCGGGGATATCGGAACCCCTGAGGCGGGACCGGAGACCGCTGTGTTCGCAGCGTGATCTGGGGGTCTCCGAAGATGGAAGGGTGGCCCGCTCCTGCCTGCGCCGGAAATTGCGGGTGTGGACCTTATCGTCCTCCCTCGACCGAGTCGCCTACGCGGGTTGAGACCCGCCGCCCTGGCCTTCGATCAAATGCCTCGGCGAGGTGCGGTATGCGTCGTTGTCGGAATTGGGTCTACCTCTTCTCTATGGCGCATCACCGCTCATAGCGGTGCTGACCTGCTGTAATGGTGGTTGTGACTGTTGTGGGGAGAGCGCTGGTCCGTGCATGGTCCGGATCTCGGCGTCAGCTATCCGAATGCTGGGGGTAGGTCTGTCGGTGCCGCTCGGGAGGGCGGCCGTTGCCAGGCCCCGGGGCTGTGGAGGGGCGGGGTGACGATCCTGCGTTGGCTCGGCGACGATCACATCACTGCCCTTCGTGGTACCCGTACTGCCCTTCGTGGTACCCGTCGCCTCTGCAGCTGAGGCGGGAGAGGTCGGCGTGCCGGACGCGAGGGGCCTGGTGAATGCGCCGTGCTGTGGCGCATGTCCCGCAGGGCTACAGGGTGTTGCTCAGCCCGGAGCCCGTCGTCGCCGCGGTCTCCGCCCGCATGGGGAGCGGCGCTCACGGCAGGTGCGGGTGCGGTGTGTCGGGCCCGGTCCGGTCGTCGCAGACCAGGAGTAGCAGCGCGGCCCGCTCCGTACTGAGCGAGCGGACCTTGTGGGGGAGTGTGGCTCTGAAGTAGGCGGAGTCGCCCGGTCCGAGTTCGATGGAGCCTGAGGGCAGGAGGAGTTCGGCTCGTCCTTCGTGGACGAAGAGGAACTCCTCGCCGGGGTGGTCGCGGAACGGCACCGGCCCCGCGTCGTGCGGCGGATACAGCATGAACGGTGCCATCTGTTTGGCGCTCGCCTGCAACGCGATGCCCTCATACCGGGAGCCGGGCTCCTCGTCGCCGGTGAGCCGCTGCCGCTCGCCGGCCCGGGTGACGGTGATGTCGGAGAGCTGGTCCGTGTCGGCGAAGAGGGTGTCGAGGGGGACGTCCAGGGCGCGGGCGAGGGCGGCGCTGACGGCGATGGACGGGACGCTCTGGCCGCGTTCGACCTTGGACAGATAGCTCTTGGTGACACTGGCGCGCTCGGCGAGAGCCTCCAGCGTCATCAGCCGCTCCTTGCGCAGCTGCCGAACCCGATTGATCACCTTTTCTTGCCTTTCGCGCCACCATCCGCGGGCCGGTTTCCCGGCGGGACGGGTCTCAGTATGACCTCTCGCCGGTCGCGCCTCTTGGCGGATGAAACCTTGTGTCATATAGTGGCCTAAGTTTCCTAACGAGATCCGCCGGAACTCCCGGCAGCCCGAACAGGAGCAGACATGGCAACCACCCTGCGCGAGACCAAGGACACCCTGGTCGACCGCGCCGAACAGCAGATGCGCGCACACTTCACCGACTCGAAGCTGACCACCCGGCAGAAGCTGGCCCTGACCTGCCGCGCCCTCTTCGACCGCGGCCACGACTCGGGCCTCGCGGGCCAGATCACCGCCCGCGGCCAGGAACCGGCCACCTACTACACCCAGCGCCTCGGCCTCGGCTTCGACGAGATCACCGAGGACAACCTGCTGCTCGTCGACGAGGACCTGACCGTCCTGGACGGGGACGGCATGCCCAACCCCGCCAACCGGTTCCACTCCTGGATCTACCGGGCCCGCGAGGACGTCAACTGCATCATCCACACGCACTCCCTGCACACGGCCGCCCTCGCCATGCTGGAAGTCCCCCTGGTCGTCTCGCAGATGGACGCGACCCCCCTGTACGACGACTGCGCCTTCCTCAAGGACTGGCCGGGCGTCCCCGTGGGCAACGAGGAGGGCGAGATCATCTCCGCCGCCCTCGGCGACAAGCGGGCCATCCTGCTCGCCCACCACGGCCAGCTGGTGACCGGCGCCACCGTCGAAGAGGCGTGCAACCTGGCGGTCCTCATCGAGCGCGCCGCCCGCCTCCAACTCCTGGCCATGTCCGCGGGAACCGTCCAGCCGCTGCCCCCGGAGCTCGCCCGTGAGGCCCACGACTGGACCTCCACCGCGCGGCGCGACCAGGCCAACTTCGCCTACTACGCCCGCCGGGCGCTGCGCAACCACCCCGACTGCCTGACGAACGAGGTGCAGATCTGATGCCCACCGCCCCGCCCCTGAGCGGCGTCATCGCCTACCCCGTGACACCCTTCTCACCCACCACCGGTGAACCCGACCTCACCGCACTGCACCACCTGACCACCGAACTCGTCGACTCGGGCTGCCATGCCGTCGCCCCGTTGGGCAGCACGGGCGAGAGTGCGTATCTGCAGGAGCACGAGTGGGACGCTGTCTGCGCGACAACCCTGCAGACCGTGGCAGGCCGGGTGCCCACGCTGGTCGGGGTCTCGCACTGGAGCACGGAGACCACCGTGCGCCGCGCCAGGGTGGCCGCCCACAACGGCGCCACCGCGATCATGGTCCTGGCCCAGACGTACTGGAAACTGACGCAGGACGAGCTGGAACGGCACTTCGCGACCGTCGCGGCGGCGACGGACCTTCCGGTCATGCTCTACAACAACCCCGGAACCAGCGGCGTCGACCTGATTCCGGAGACCGTCGTCCGGATCGCCCGCTCCATCCCCAACCTCACGATGGTCAAGGAGAGTTCCGGCGACGTCGCCCGCTTCCGCGCCATCCGCGAGATGTCCGACGGCGCCCTGTCGGTCTACAACGGCAACAACCCGGTCGTGCTCGACGCGTTCCGCTCCGGCGCGGCCGGCTGGTGCACCGCCGCCCCTTGCCTCGTCCCCCAGTGGTGCCTCGACCTGTACGCCGTGGTGCGGCAGGGCGACGACGCGCGGGCCGACACCCTCCTCGAAACCCTGCTGCCGTTCCTGGAGTTCATCGTCGGGCAGGGGCTGCCACGGGCGATCAAGGCAGGGCTCGACCTGACGGGCCGCCCGGTCGGCCCACCGCGGCCACCGTTGCTGCCCCTGCCTCAGACGGAGACGGAAGAGCTCCGGAAGCTGCTTGACCGGATCGGCTCCGCTCCGGTCTGATCCGCGCGATCCGCAGACGCCCCAGCCCCTCCCGGGCCAGTTCCAGCTTCCCGGACGGCTCAGCGAGTTCGGCTTCCAGCTCCTCGACCCGCACCCGGGCGGCCGCCTCGCGGGCGTCCAACTCCTCGAACAGCGAACCCATCAGACCCCCTCCTGTCACCTTCACGGTAGAGACCAGTGACGGCGGTCGTGACAAGCCACGTCCAGTGACATCCGAGTCGGGCGATCAGATCTGACCGCCGCTGTTTGCCTCCCAAAGAAGTCACAAGATTCACCGCTACGGTCCGCACGGACGAAGGCGCCCGGCAGAGATCCGCTGTGAGCAGAGCGCATCACACCAGAAGTCGGTGGCACGCCGACAGAGAGGCAGAGAGATGAAACAGACGGTACGGAAACGCAGCAGGATGGTGCTGGCGGTCGCCGCCCTCACGACCATAGGGCTCACAGTTTCGGCGTGCGGGGGCTCCGGCTCAACCGGCAACGCCTCCTCGAAGCCGAGCGCGTCGGCCCAGGGGAAGCAGCACAAGGGGCAGAAGACACCGGACCCGCTGGAGCCGGCCGGGGCGCTCTACGACGGGTTCGAGCGGGCCGCCGACAACGGCTGGCGTCCGACCATCAACGACACGGCCGCCCAGCAGCGCGGGCAGACTTCCCTGGCCGCGATGGAGACCCAGCCGAAAAGCCTGATCCGGCAGGTGAGCTCGCCGAGCCCGCCAGCCAGGGAGGGCAGCCACGCGCTGCAGATGACGGTGCCGCACCAGCTGGGCAGCTTCCGCTCGGAGGTCTCCCGCGGCTCGGTGCCGATAGGCTCGGAGAACTGGTACGGCTTCAGCATCTACCTGCCGTCCAACTGGCAGGCCGACCCGCAGTCCAGCATCCTGGCCCAGTGGCACGCCGTCCTGATCGATCCCGGCAAGACCCCAGGCAACGGTGACGGCGGTCCCCCGGTGTCCCTGTCGGTGTCCGGGGGGCACTGGCGGATGAAAATCAACTGGAACACCCAGAGCGGCGTCTCCAAAGGGCCCGGATCGGGCCACAAGACCATCGACCTGGGGGCCATCACCCCAGGGAAGTGGACGGACTTCGTGCTGCACGCCAAGTGGTCGAACACCGCCGCCGGGCTGGCCCAGCTGTGGAAGGGCGGGCGGCAGGTGGTGAACTACAGCGGCCCGACCGACTACAAGGCCCAGGTCGGCCCGTACTTCAAGCTCGGCATCTACCATCCCGGCTGGAAGTCGTTCAAGAAGAGCAGCTACGAGCAGGACACCGCCGCGACCGGCCCGATCGTGGTCTACGACGACGCGGTGCGCACCGTCGAGGGCCCCAGCTCCTACGCCAAGGTCGCACCGCACTGACCGGCCGTCCCGCATGGCTCCGGTCCTCGGCCCCGCCCTCTCCTCCGGAGCGGCGGGGCTTCCACATTCCCGGGCCCGCGGTCGGACGACGAGACAGGGCTGATGCGTTCTCAGCTGCCCTCAACCCCGCTCGCCCGACAGCGGCCAGGCGGAAGGATCCCCACGGACGGCCGGTTGCACGAAGCCGTTGACAGACCAGCGCCCCCGCACACAGCTCCGATCAGCGTTCTCCCAGCTCAGCACTGCGGTGCGCAGCGGCCGGCGGGGGAACCGTTGCACTCCGGCTCTCCGCTTTCGAGTACGCGGAGCAAGGAGACAGTGACGACACGAGATCTGCGGCCGATGCGTGGCCGACCGGCTCATCGCGAGTTCCATGCGGCGCTTGTAGGCGGTGGTCCGGGAGCCATCCCCGTGCGCGCCGCGAAACTGCGCCGGCGCATCGAGCACGACTACCGGGAGATGAAACAGGCCCTGGGCCTGGCCCACTTCGAATGCCGCACCTGGAGGGGCTGGCACCAGCACGTCACCTCGTCTCCGTTGCGCACGCCTTCTGCACCCTGCAGCGACTGACCCGGTCCCCCAAAGGGACGGCGCTGGCCTGAGCCTCTACACCTCGACGGGCCGCAGGTCAGCGTCGACTGCGTCACCTACCAGGGGCACGCAACCGTGGTCGCCGTCACCCGCAAGACCGTCGGCATGGCTCCGTTCTCCAGGAGCTGGCGCACTCGGTTGACGCCGCCGACCCGCTCCTCGATGTGGTCGCCCCCGCCGCGCGGGCTGCGATCAGCGCGCTCGGCATCACCGACGGCGTCAGTCACGTCGAGATACGGCTGGTCGAGCGGAGCATGCGGCCCATACGGCCAGGGAACCCTCACCGCCCCGGTGGCGACCGGTGTGCCGGGCACGGTCCTGGCAACCGCGGTCGGGCCGCGGCCGGAGCTGGCGGTGTGGCTGCTGCTGGCACCCGTCGCCGTGGCTGTCGGCGGACGGCTGAACAAGCTGGCTGGTGTGAGGAGACCGCACACGGTGGCATGGCGGTCCCTATGCGCTCTGCCGGATTCCAGTACGTCAACATGCCTGATCACTTGAGCCGTGCTGGGACTGGGTTCAGCCCCTGTTGGCCTGCGTGCGGCGGGCGTAGGCGCGGGCTGCGCGGGCGCGGTCCCCGCAGCGCACCGAGCACCAGTGGCGGCGGGCATGGGTGCGCAGCAGGTAGCGCTGGCAGGGATCCGAGTCGCAGGCGGCCAGCCGTTCGGCATCGGGGCCGGTGAGCAGGTCGGCGGCGTCGGTGGCGAGGACCGCGAGGGCGTGGTCGACGATCTGGTCGGTGGGATGCTCCTGGACCCGGTGCAGGCCCAGCGTGGGGTCCCAGCGCAGCACCGCGGCTGTGGGAGCGCAGGTCAGTGCGTCGTTGACGGCACGCAGTGCCCCGTCAGGCGCGGGGAGGGCGCCGATCCGGGACGCGAGCAGTGCTCGCACCTGATCCCGCAGGGCACGCAGCCGGGCCGCGCACACCTCGTGCAGCTCTGTGTCAGTCGGCGCGAGGTCACGTTCGACCAGCCACCGGGTCGCCGCCTCGGGCGAGCCGAGCAGGTCCAGGTACTGGCCGCCGGGCAGGGCGAGCGAGGTGTTGGCGAAGTCGAGCGCGCGGTACTGCTCCGCGCCAGGTGCGGGCGGCGGGGCGAAGTGGGCGGGCTCGCCGGTCGGGGTCTCCTTCATGGATCTCATGTTAAGCATTGCGTTTCTCCGTGAGGCTGAGCTAGCTTCGCCTCACGGGAAACCTTCTCCCCATCCGTGAGGAAATGATGACCAGTACGCACACCGAACAGACCCCCGTCAGCGTCTTCGGCGGTCCGACCGCCCTCATCGAGTACCGCGGGCTGCGGTTCCTTACCGACCCCACCTTCGACGCCCCCGGTGAGTACCCCCGGGGTAACGGCCACGTCCTCACCAAGACCGCGCCCGCCGCCGTCGACCCCGCCGAACTCGCTCCGGTCGACGTGGTCCTGCTCTCCCACGACCAGCACCCCGACAACCTCGACCACTCCGGCCGTGCACTACTGGCCGGCATCCCGCTGGTCCTGACGACACGCGGCGGCGCGGACCGCCTGGGCGGCACCGCCCGGGGCCTGGCCCCCTGGGACACCGTGGAACTGCCCTGCCCCGACGGCGGCACCCTGACGGTGACCGCTACCCCCGCCCAGCACGGACCCGAGGGTTGCGAACCCGTCACCGGCGAGGTGATCGGATTCGTCTTGACTGCCCCCGACCTGCCCACCGTTTACGTCAGCGGCGACAACGCCTCACTGGACCTGGTCCAGCAGGTTGCCGATCGCTTCGCTCCCGTGGATACCGCTGTCCTCTTCTCCGGCGCCGCCCGCACCGCTCTGCTCGACGGCGCCCTGCTCACCCTCGACAGCGCTCAGTCCGCCGAGGCCGCCACCATTCTCGCCGCCCGCCGTGTGGTCCCCGTCCACTTCGACAGCTGGGGCCACTTCACCGAGGGCCGCACCCACCTGGTCGACGCCTTCACGGCGGCCGGGCTACTGGACCGCCTGGAGATAGCTGCGGCCTGAGTCTCTGGCACGCGCACCGAAGTCTCCGTGCAACGAGACCCGGTCGTCCGCTGGGGAATTACATGGCCGCCGACATCAGTGGCTCACGGCCCTGCGGGCCGGAGACTCGGCATGCTGAGATTGACCGGTCGTTCACCAAACGCCGCCGCCACCGCAAGGCCGAGATCGACCAGCGCACCCGGACGCTTGCGCCGGTGCTGCCTGCGCTACCGACCGCACCTGATCGACGGATGCCTCGCCGAGACGGGACTCGCCCTCACTCCGCCTTGATGGGGAATCTGCGTGGCGGTCTGGCTGGTTCCGGGGCATCCGGGTCACGGTGGCCGGCCGGGCTGTTGCCGGGGAAGCCCGCGTGGCCTTGGTGGCCGCCTCGGCGCGGCCCATGCGGGGCGGTGCGCGGTGGAAGACTGGGTGGCCCTCTGCGGATGATGTGCGGGGAGACGGTGACGGCCTGGCTGCTCGTCCCCGGGCTGCGGCGCCGGCGGACACGCTGGCCTGAGACGTGTGTGGATCGACCAGTTCGTCGCTCGCCGCCAGGCCGCTCTGGCGGTCATCCTGCGGGCGCGCAGCCCGCAGGACCGCCGGCCAGCCGGCGGGGCCGGCATGGGTGTGACCATTGCGCCGGTGTCGCGCCGGCGGGACAGCCCTCGGTCATGGTGCGCAGCCTGGAACCACGTGTGCGCCGCGACGTCCTCGCCATCACGGTCGTTCCCCCAGACGCGCTGGCCGGCACGTTCCGCCGGAGTCACTCGGCTGCTGCGTCGCGGGTGCGCTGGTAGTGGCGCCTTGCCTTCATGCGGTTGCCGCAGAGGGCCATCGAGCACCAGCGGGCCTTGTTGGGCTTGCTGCGGTCGAGGAGGAACAGTCGGCACTCCGGGTTGGCGCACGGCCGCAGCCGACCGGGCATCGCCTCCTGCAGCGCGCTCCACGCCATGACCGCCTCTACCGCCATCCGGCGCTCCGCAGGCGCGTCCAGCTCCCAGGACACCCCCGCAGAGGAGAGGTGCGGGAGGCAGGTGACGTCTTTCAGGAGCGGGGCCAGCGACGTGGCGGGCCGGCTGCCGCGCACCACGTCCTGCAGGGCGTCGCGCGCCTGCGCGAGGCTTCGGAGCTCGTCCGTGGTGCCGCTGCCGCCGTGGGCCAGCTGCCAGGACCTGGCGGCTTCCGGGTCTGCGAGCTGGTCCTGGGCCGCGCCGTTGACCACCGGTGTGGTGTTGAGGAGCTCCAGCAGGGTGTCCTGCTGTTCTCGATCGGCCACCTCGCAACTCCTAACCATATTGATTCGCTTGCCAGGTTACATAGGCGCGTTCTGACGAGAGAAGCGGATCTATTTCGTCAGGTTCCTCGGTCGAGGTGCTGCGCCGGCCGGACGGTCGGCGTCCGGGGCAGGGAGGGGCCCGAAGGGGGGCTGTGCTGGCTGGCGACCGTTGACGGCGGAGGCTTGGGACGGGCCACGTCCCGTCGTCCCGGCGGCACCCCCGACCGCAGGTCACCTAACCAATAAAAGTTGCTTGACAAGTTAGGTCGATCATGCTCGACTGAATGTGTAACCATTAAAGCAAGATTTAGGAGTTAGAGGCATGGTCTCCGGAGTTCACCACCGCACCGCCACTGTCAACGATCTCGAGGTCTTCTACCGGGAGGCCGGCGACCCCAAGGCGCCCGCCGTGCTCCTCCTCCACGGCTTTCCGACCAGCTCGCACATGTTCCGCCACCTGATCCCGGCGCTCGCCGACCGCTACCACGTCATTGCCCCCGATCACATCGGGTTCGGCCAGTCCGCGATGCCGGCCCTGCAGGACTTCCCGTATACCTTCGACGCCCTCACCGACGTCACCTCCGGACTGCTCCAGCACCTGGGCATCGACCGGTTCGCGATGTACGTACAGGACTACGGCGCTCCCATCGGCTGGCGGCTCGCCCTCCGAGCCCCCGGCCGCGTCACCGCGATCGTCACCCAGAACGGCAACGCCTACGAAGAGGGCTTCGTCAAGCCCTTCTGGGACGGTGTCTTCGCCTACGCACAGGCGCCCGGACCGGACACCGAAGCCCCCCTGCGTGGCGCCCTGGCACCCGAGATCACACGCTGGCAGTACGTGAACGGAGTCGCTGACCCGAGCCTGGTCAGCCCCGACAACTGGGTCCACGACCAGGCGCTGCTGGACCGCCCGGGCAACGACGAGATCCAGCTCAAGCTCTTCCGCGACTACCCGACCAACGTGGACCTCTACCCGCAGGTCCACCAGTACTTCCGCGACTCGCAGGTCCCGCTGCTGGCGGTCTGGGGCGCGAACGACGAGATCTTCGGCCCCGACGGCGCCAGGGCATTCGCCCAGGACCTGCCCCGCGCCGAGATCCACCTGCTTGAATCCGGGCACTTCGCCCTGGAGAGCCACTTCCAGACCATCACCGAGCACATCCGCGGCTTCCTCGCCCGCGTCCTCGACTGACGCGCCGGGAGCGGGGCGGCTGCGGCCCACCACACCCCTGCCGCCGCAGCCGGCAACGGAATCTCAATCACCGTGTCACGTCGTCTGCGTGGCCGGCGGGACGGAGGTGAACGGGCCTTCACCGCGGATCCTGGACACGGCTTATGCAACGGGGGTCAGGGGCCGGGAGCTGCACGCGCGCTCTGCTGGCCCTCACCACCGCACCACATCCCGGCGGGGTGCCGGACGCGCGCCCGGCCGCAGGAACCGGAAAGGGCACGGTGGGCGCCTGGACACCCGCCGGGCCACCTCCCGACGCCGGTGTGCCAACTGCACCCGGCTCAGCGACAGCCTGGACCGCCTCCTTCGAGACGTCGGCACTACAAAACACGGCAAGGCCATCCGCGCAAATATGTTCAACCCAGATGTGTGGAAGCCCGTCCTGGCCGCAGCCGGAGTCATCCCCATGCGGAAGGAGGGGGACCGTTGGAAAGCTTCACGCAAGGACGGCTTCCATGTCCTCCGGCACACGGACAGCCGCGCAGCCGCCCGCTCCCGTACGACGGGATCTGCGCTGAGCGCAGCGTCAGCGAGCAAGTGGATGATCCAGTACAGGTGAAGCCGGCCCTCGGCTGTCGGATCTGGTCGGTCGACGAGGGCAAGGACGGGCGTGGGGTCGTCGAGGCCGAGAGGTACGGCCAGGCGACCGAGATCGGACTGCTCGTCGCCGAAGGCCGCCAGTTCCCAAGCGCACTCCGCGGGGGCGGAATACATCGAGAGAGGTGCCCCGTACCTCTCGGTCTCGCTTGATGGCACACAGGGACGACGTCAGGAGTGGCCCGGACGTGCGAGAAGCGTTCGCGTCAGCCGTCCGCTGTCCTGGTGCGCTTGATGACATTGAGAGTCTCCAGATAGGGGCGCAGGCTCTCGGGCCGACGGTCCCCGCGATGCCGCTGCACGTCTACCTCAACGATCGAGTACTTGGCGAACTGGCTCTCCTCGTTGGGGACATCGTCAGCGCCCGTGGCATGGAGATGTACGCAGGCATGCAAAGTGCCATCGGCCTCGCCCTCGGCACCCACTTCGGCGTGAAGGACGTCCGCTGACGGCCCCCGCGCGGCTCCTCGCGACACACTGAAGGACCCGACCGCCCAGCCGTCGTGCCCTTCAGTGCGCGGAGGTGGCAGGAGCGCAGCAGATCCCACGGCGGATGACCCGGCGGACTTCGGCGGCCATGGCGCCGGGCAGGGGTGCGAGGGAGTCGCGGCAGCACCTTCTAGCCCTCCGTGCTCGCCGTTGTGCGTGTGGTTCGTGCTCCGTGGTTTCACGATTGAAGCTCGGATTTCCCGCAGTCTCACTGTTGCTGTTGACGTTCCGAGGGCCGCCAGCCTGGAAGCGAAGTCACTCAACTCTGGCTCGCCCCATGGGGATTGGAGACCTCCAGAGGTAGCTGTAGTGTGGTGCCACAACTGGCATCGGGTCTCCACCCCGGACGCTGCGGAGGTCTGGACCACGGCGTGCCGCATGACCCCCGGGAGTCGGCCCGTTTCCCGGCGTAGCGCCGCCGATGCTGACTTTGCGCTGACTTGCTGACCTCGAAATGCCCTCTGACCTGCAACGATGCCTTGCTGTGTCTCTTCGGCTTCCATTGGTACCGGGTTACGGGCAGTGCGGCCTGGTGTTTGGATGCTCGGCGTGACTTCTGTGGATCTTGATGATCGCCGTGAGCGGGCGCTGTTGGACCAACTTGAGTGGTACTGCACGGCGTGCCGCGGTGACCGTCCCGGCCGTGGGACTTGGCAGTCGAGGCATCCATGCGGTTGGGTGCATGCCAAATGATCTGTTGGGCAGAGGGGTTGACGGTGTTCAGGGTGGCACGGGGGATTGTGGTCGGGGCTGCGATGGTAGCGGCGCTCACGGCGTGCGGAGGTGCCGACGGCGGGAGCCCGGGGGCCACCGATGGCGCCGACGGCGCGGGCGCTGTCACCGGTGGTGGCGGGCAGCCGGAGGTGCCGGTCGTGCTGACCGAGGACCAGGTTCGCAGGGCCCTGGTGGACACGGGCAGTGCCCCTCAGGACTGGGAGGGATTCGGCGTCAGCATCCCTGAACATACCGAGTCCGTGAAGACCTGCCAGGACGACACGGGGACGAAGTGCGGCGGCTTCACAGCCCTCGGCACGTCGCACATCGATCAGGTAGCGGGCGAGGGCCAGGTCATCTTCACCATCTACGCCTTCCGCACCCCGGACGATGTGAAGTTCGCGATGAAGAGCCTGGTGGCCAAGGAGCGCCGTAAATCCGGCGCCGGGGCGAAGCCGCTAAAGGTCTCGGCGGGCGCGGATGAGACCGATGCCTTCACCGGACGGAACACCGAGATCTTTATGCGCCTCGGAGGGTCCCTGATCCGTGTGGCGAGCGAGGGCCTTCGGGAAGGCCAGCCCTACGCCGATTTCGCCAGGCTTCAAATCGATCGGATCAAGCAGACGGCCGAGGGCAAGAACCCCGACCTCTGAGTCCGGCACGGCACCGGCGGCGAAAGTCGGCGTCTACCCTCCAGGCGCCCTGTACTTCGCCCAGCGCGTGGTTTCAGAGCACATCAACGCACCCCCGACTTCGACGGGGGTGCGTTGGGGGGACCGTGCTGTCCGGCCTGTGCCACGGGAGTGGCCACGGTCCGGCCGGTAACGGTCATCCACGTCGTACCAGAGCGCCACGGAGAGCCGTCGGCATCGGCCATGGCACCGGACCGGCCGTGGCCGATGCGGCAGGCGCTTCGGCCACGGCCACGGTGCCGAGAGCGCATCCGTACGGGGTCGGCCGGACCGAGGCGCTGGTGGATACAGCGGACGCCGTTCACGCGGCCTGCTTCGGCCGTACCGATCCGCTGTGGAAGCGGACTTACGGCTTGGTGCGCGATGGAGATTCGGGCGTGGGGCCTGGTGGTTCGGCTGGTGGGTGATCAGCCGGCAGTCTGCCGGGCGAGCACGATCTCTGTACTCGCCCGTCGGACTGTGGCCCGACGGGCGGCGCGGTCGGAGACCAAGCCGGCGACGGTGTGGTGGGTCTCGGCATAGTGCTCGCGTCGGCCGATGTACCGCTGGAGCGGTCGCCACTGCTTGTGCTCGGCGTTCGCGTGCTCCACGCAGATCCGCCGCGAGGATTGTCGCCGTCGAGCCTCGCGCCATGCGAGTTTCTTGCCTTCGGGAACGTCCTCCATAGGCTTGCGTGGCGGCGCGCTGACCTGATGGGGGAACTCGTTGGCGAGACCTCGGTAGCCCTCGTCGACCTCGACTGTGACGTCCGGATGGAGGCGGAGGTGTTCGGCGATGCCGTCGGTGCGCAGGGCGGTCTGGTCGTGCATCCGGCCGGGACGGTCGGCACCTGACCACAGGGTCCGGCCCTGGCCGTCGCTGATCGTGGTCGTCTTGACCGTGTTTTGTCTGCGCTTGCCGGACACGAAGACCCGGCGCCCGGGTCGGTGCGCGGCTGGTCGTCGGACCTGAACCTCGGTCCCGTCGATCCGCAGCCGGACGCCCTCCGCGGCGGCCTAGCCGAACACGTCCGCCAACGTCCGAAGCCGCACCCCAGGCCGATCGGGGACGGCGAAGCCGCGGGTGGCCAGCAACGGCCTGATCTCGTGCACCGCACGGGTGACGGTGGTCCGGTCCACTCCATAAAGCTCGGCGAGGGCCACGTGCGGGAGCTGAAAGCGCAGAACGACCAACGTGACCAGCACACGGTCGGTGAACACCAGCCGGTGCTGCGGACCGGCACCGGGTGCCCGCAGCCGTTGCCCACCACGCCGGTCGTGCCGCGCGGAGTCGCAGCGCGCGGTCCACGGAGCGGCCAACTCCTCGACCAAACCGACGAGATGGGCGCGGGACAGACCGCAGCAGGCAGGATGAGACAAGGCCGCACGGGCCCAGGCGGATGCCACAATCCGCTCAACCCGCACGGCCGTTGTCACGTCACGGCTGACAGCGCCTCTGGTAGCGGACTCGCTACTCGGCAGGCCCACCGATCAATGCGGTCGCGATACGCCGGAAGCCGAGTCGGGCATAGATCCGGGCGACGTCCTCTGAGCTTGTTCCGCTTTGACGGACACCATTGGTGTGGTGGTCAGGCTGCGAGTGCGGTCTCGTATTCGGCGGGACTGCGGTAGCCGAGGCTGCTGTGTAGTCGGTGCAAGTTGTACCAGCCCTCGATGAAATCAAAGATCGCGGTGCGGGCGGCGGCCCGGCTGGGCCAGGCGGCAGTGCCGAGCAACTCTCGCTTGATAGTGGCGAAGAACGACTCGGCGAGCGCGTTGTCCCAGCACTGGCCGGTGCGGCCGACCGACAGCCGGATGCCGAACTGGTCAGCCAGGGAGGCGAATTGCTGACTGGTGTACTGGCACCCGCGATCGGAGTGGAAGATCACCGGACGGGTGGGGCGACGCTGCCGGCAGGCGGCCTTCAGAGCATCGGCGACCAGATCGGTCCGCAGGTGATCGGCTGTCGCCCAGCCCACCACCCGGCGCGAGGCGATGTCGATGACAGTGGCCAGGTAGAGCCAGCCCTCCTCGGTCGGGATGTACGTGATGTCGCCGCACCAGCGAGCGTCGAGGGCCGCTGCGTCGGGCCGGAAGTCCCGGACAACGAGGTCGGGCCGCACGGCAGCTCGTGGATCGGGGATCGTGGTCGGGTGCCGCCGTCTGCGGTGCCGGCCCTGCAGCCCGGCGGCCCGCATCAGCCGGGCGACGCGGCGACGGCCGCATCCGGAGCCCTCACGCTTCAGTGCGGCGTGGATACGTGGGGAGCCGTAGGTGCCGCGCGAGTGCTCATGGACTTGCGTGATCTGTTCGGTCAGCTCGGCGTCGCGGGCTGCCCGCGGGCCGGGAGAGTACTGGTGCGGCGGGCGTAGAAGGCGGTTCTGGAGACCTTCAGCAGTTCACACGCTCGCTTGACGTTGTGGCCGCTCTGCTTCTCCGCCTCGATGAACGGGTGCACCGTCACCGGGTCTCCTTCGCGAAGAAAGCCGTGGCTCGCTTGAGGATGTCGACGTCCTCGCGCAGTCGGCGGTTCTCTCGCCGCAGCGCGGCCAGTTCCTCGCGTTCGCTGCTGGTCAGGCCTTCGCGCTCGCCCGCGTCGACCTCGGCCTGGCTGACCCACAGCCGTACTGCCGTCTCGGTCAGATCGAAGTCCTTGGCAATCTGACCGACCGAGCGGTCACCGCGCCGGCACAGCTCGACGATCTCGGCCTTGAACTCCGGCGTGAACGAACGGCGAGGCCGAGGCTTCTTCTTCCCCATGCTCTCCATGATGGACATCCTCCCGGGGCAGAACCCCTGATCTCTGATGTCCGTCAAAGCGGATCAAGCCCACCTCGTCGCCTGCAGACAAGAAGACGGGTTCCACGCCTCGTGATCGCGCGTCGGCCACAAGCGCCGCAGTGACCGCGAGCCCAAGGCCACGACGGCGAGCGGTGGGCAGCGTCCCGACACCGACGATCTCATTGACCGCCCCGACTGGCTGATGCCGGCCCGCGCACAGCGCCGTCCGTCCTCCACCGCTGCGGCAACCACAGTCAGACCTGCCCGGATGCGTGCAACCACGCGATCCACCGACCCGTCGCCGGATCGGTCCCGCACCGTTTCTGCCAATTCCGCCGCGCCCGCCGAGCCGATACGGGTTCCGGGCTCCGCGAAGGCGAGATGCGGCACAGCCAGCGCGCTTGGCAACGCCGGATTGTCCGGGCCCAAGGTCCTCACCGACAGGTCCTCGACCCGGGCTCGTCCACAGCGGGCGCCGACGAGCCCGGGTCGAGCACCATCAAGGGGTGCTCGTGAACCACGAGCCCTGACTCCTCGACCGCGGCACGCAGCGCAGGCGTGGTCTCGGCTACCCACTCGAAACTCTCCGGGATTTCGAGCTCACGCTGCCGGACACGCACTCGGGCCACGTCGGCGACACTCACCGCACCCGACCATCCCCGAGCCGGACGTGCGTAGAACGGCCACCCTTGCCCTTCCTGGACGAACAAGGTCAGCGGCCCGAAATCTTCCACGCGAGCACCATGGCGCGGCACCGCGTCGTAGTACCGCTCAAGTTGGTCCAACAGCGCCCGCTCACGGCGATCATCGAGATCCACAGAAGTCACGCCGAGCATCCAAACACCAGGCCGCCAAGCGCTACCACCTCGTTTCTCAGATACGGCCAGTGTTATCGCGCACCAAGTCGTAAGCTTTACCCCTTGCCAAGACATCCGTATCGCCCTCGGCATGGGTACCGAAATACGGGGATTAGCGGGTCAGGATGCGGAGTGCTTCCTGGGAGGGCGATCCCTCATCGGCCGTGTGGACGATCAGGGCGAGGTCGGGGTGGCCGGGCAGCCGGAGAGTCTCGTAGGTCAATTCGAGCTCGCCCACCAGGGGATGCCGGTACCGGTAACTACCGTGCTCCCGGGCCTTGATGTCGTGCTCCGCCCAGATCTGGCCGAACTCTGGGCTTACGGCCGACAGTTCCTCGATCAGGGCCTGGGCGGCAGGAGGGCCGGGCGGGCGCGCAATGTCCAGCCGGAGGAAGGCCACCACGTCGCGAGCCCGTGCCCACCAGTCGACATACAGGTCGCGCACGCCGTCGTCGAGGAAAACCAGCCTGGCCATGTTGCGCTCTGCGGCGGGCAGTTCGCCGAAGTCGGTGATGAGCGCAGCGGCCGGCCGGTTCCAGGCCCGCACGTCGGTCCTGTGGTCGACCACGTAGGCAGGGGCGTCGCTGATCGCGGAGAGCAGGCTGTGTATGCCCGGGCGCAGCGGCGGGCTGCCGGTGGTTTCCTCGGCGGCAGCCGGGACGGGGCGCGCCAGCAGGTGCAGATGCTCCCGTTCGGCCGGGTTCAGGCGCAGGGCCTTGGCCACCGCGTCCAGGACCTCCCCCGAGAACCGCAGGTTCCGGCCCTGCTCCAGGCGTACGTAGTGGTCGACGCTGACCCCGGCCAGCTGCGCCAGCTCCTCGCGGCGCAACCCGGGGACCCGGCGCTGCCGTCCGTAGGAGGTCAGGCCGAACTCCTCGGGGCGAAGCCGGGCGCGGCGCGATCGGAGGAATTCACCCAGCTCGGCGCGTCGGTCGAAGATCATTTGTTCCATTATTTTCTGGTTTTAGGTGTGCCTGGTCATGACGTGCCTAGGCAGCGCCGGGCACTGCCTGACCTCGCGTGGAACGCCGAGAGTTGAATCCGCCGGAACGGTTCCGGCATTCCGATTCACGGGAGCGCATCACTTATGACTGTCATGCTTGGCCGTACCGGCATGGAGATTACCCGGTTGGGCTTCGGTTCCTGGGCCGTGTCGGGCTCGGGCTGGACCTTCAGCTGGGGCGCCACGGACGACGCCGAGTCGGTCGCCGCGATCCGTCACGCGCTGGACGCGGGCGTCAACTGGATCGACACCGCCGCGGTGTACGGCCTGGGCCATTCGGAGCAACTGGTCGGCAAGGCCATCGCCGGCCTGCCGCAGGCCGATCGCCCGTACATCTTCACCAAGGTCGGCCTGGTCTGGGACCCGGGCAATCCGTCGGCCGCGCCTCGGCGGATCATGAAGCCGGCCAGCGTCCGCCGCGAGCTCGATGACTCGCTGCGGCGGCTGGGCGTCGACCACATCGACCTGTACCAGGTGCACTATCCCGACACCGGCGAATCGCTGGAGTACGCCGGTGGCGGCTTCGGAGCGGTGTCGCCCAACGCCACGCCGCTGGAGGAGTACTGGCAGGTCATGGCCGACCTGAAGGCCGAAGGCAAGGTACGGGCGATCGGGCTCTCCAATCACACGCCCGACCTGCTCCAGGCGGCCGAGCAGATCGCCCACGTCGACGTCATCCAGCCGCCGTTCTCGGCGATCAACCGGTCGTCCGCCGCTGAGATTGCCTGGGCACGCGCACACGAGACCGGCGTGATCGTCTACTCGCCGCTGCAATCCGGCCTGCTCACCGGGGCCTTCTCCGCCGAGCGCGTGGCCGGCCTGCCCGCCGAGGATTGGCGGACCGCCCACCACGACTTCACGACCGACCTGACCGCCAACCTCCAGCTCGCCGAGGCGCTGCGGCCGATCGCTGAACGCCATGGGCGCACCGTGGCCGAGGTGGCCATCGCCTGGGTGCTCGCCTGGCCCGGCATCACCGGAGCGATCGTGGGCGCGCGCAAGGCCGCCCAGGTGGACGGCTGGATCGGAGCGGGCTCGCTGGAGCTGACCCCTGCTGACATCGAGGAGATCGCCACCGCGATCACAGTCTCCGGCGCGGGCAGTGGCCCCGCCCGCCACTCTTGAAGGCGACCCCGGGTGGATGACCAGAGCGCCGGGCCGTTGATGGGCCACCAGCAGCAGTTGCTCGCGCTGCACCGTGTCGACGATGTCGCGCATGGCCCCGTCGCGAGGCAGGTCCAGGTCGTCCAGGAGCAGCGCCTCCAGGGACGGAGCCGCGGAATCCTCTTCCGGGTACGCTCCGGCTGCGGAACCCGGTCCTTCCTCGGGCGGGACGTCCGACACGTCGGCTTGTGCGGGTTCCTCGGTCGCTGCTCCATCGTCCAGCTCGACGTCGTACTGCCGCAGTACGAGCTCGTCGAGGTAGTTCGTCACGGTCCGCGGCTTGCGGCGTTGGAAGGCCAGTTTTCGCCGCAGCAGCAGGTCGCCGGGATCTTCCTTGGTCGCCAGTCGCCACTCGATGGCTTGCTGCGCAGCGGATGAGACGACCACCAGATCGCGTTCGTCGTTCCACACAGGCTGTCGCCCGATGAGGAATGACTCGCCGCCGTGAACGCTGACCCGCATGATCACCAGCGGATCATCGCCTCGTGCCCGGGCGTCGGCTTGTCCGCTTGACGCGCCGGGTACCGGCATTTCGTTGTGCGCGCGGTAGACGGCAGCGGTCGCCGTGTCCTGTGACTGCCGCTGCTCGAGGCACGCGTACGCGTAGTCCACGCCCCTCTGTTCCTGCGCGATGACCGCAGGACGCCGGGTACCCGCCATGCACGCCGCTCCCGTCCCCCTGATCCGCACCTCAGCGAACCACTTGGCACCGATCTTGCTGAAAACCACAGATCATCACGCCGACTCCACAATTTTGACGCGCAATCGCTACTTGGATGATGCAGCGGTGCCCTGAGGTAACAGGCGCGAGTTAGCTGCCGCGCCGATGACCCGTCCGCGCATCGCCTGCGTCGACAACTGGCAGGCGATCGCGGACACCGCCAGCCCAGCGGACTGCCCGGATCCGACGACGGACTGAAGACCGCTGGCGTGGCGAACACCCTTATGCACGTGCCGACTTCAGAGGAAGATCCTGGACAACTTCTTCGATGACAAGTGGCTGTGGCGGCGCAAGAGTTCCCTGCACGTCCTGCTCCTGGGTCCGCCGAGATCCCGCTCTGTGTAACCGAGGCTGACGCTGCGGCGCCCGAGGCGGTGTGCGGGAAGGTGCCGACCATGGCGACCTGCCGCGTCACGCCGCCGTGGGGAGAACCGGACGAGGAATGTGCGAGAGAAGTCTTTCAGGGACATGGCGCGCAGGAAGGAGTGACCCGATCACGAGGGGCGAGGCGCTCACCCTCATGGAGAGGTGCGCGGGCGCCGATCGCAGGAGCGGGGTGGCCCCCCCCGTGCCGGCCCGCTCCCGCGCACATACGACAGCCCGGGCGTCCCAGTGGCAGTGGCACACGGGCTGCCGTCAGTAGCGAATCCCTCAGAGGCCGTCGGATGGCACCGGCGGCCAGGATATTCGCCCTCTCGCACGCGTCCACGACGGTCTGCCCGGCATTCACGTCGGCGACGCGCGACTGGCAGTTTTCCATCCGGGGCATCATCTCTACATCCGGAGCATCATGGCGCTCCGCCATTCTTCGGTGCAGCGGGTCCGCAGAAAGTGGATGAGGGTGAGGTCATCAGAAGAAGCGGATGCTGTTACGCAGAGCGCCTATGACGTTCGTCGCGAGACGCGAGTGTCGGTGCTGGCTCCGTGCTCGGCGTCACTTGGCACCCCGGAGTTCTGAAATCGGGGTTCTCATGGCCCAACAATCCACGCCTTGGGCTCAAGGGACCGAAAGCAAGCACACTCGGATGATTACCTCAGGCCGGGCTTTTGACCCAATCGATGAGCCGAGCCCACCAGCCGCCCCTCGACCGGCCCGGTGGACTCCCCGGGGCGCCAGGAGCGCGTGTGCGTCGCGACGACTCGCCCTGTCGGGCTGGTGCCGATCCCGTTCGAGTCGCCGCCTTTACTGGGCGCGCACGCTTGCGTTCCGCAGGCTCACACATGCACCGCTGGGCGTTTGGTACGCCCATGAGTACTTGGTCCACATGCCTCCCGCAACCCTCAAAGGTCAACTTCCGGCACGACGGACAGACGGCACGTTGGCACACGATTACCTCCTTGGTTCTTCGCTTGAGATCCACGATATTCACGCCATCACCACAAGGAACTCCAGAATTTACAACTCCTTCAGAAGCAGCTTCCTTGCGCCGGTCCGGGCCGTCCTCATGAAGCCGAATCACGATCCAAGTTACCTAGCCGGCGGTCATAAAAATCCGGACATGAGAGGCAGGCGCCGCATATCCGTCGCGGAGAGTATCTCACTAAGTGGTGCCAGGTGACCTGTTTGAAAAAATTCCCAGAGTTGCTCCGGACACCGAAACGATGGTTGCATCTCGCCCGGTCGAGAAAGGGAGGCACAGCGCCTTCTGTCGCTGCCCGCCACCGCATTGCTTTTCAGGCCGTCGACCGGGCCAGGGTGGGCAGGAATCGAGAACAGTAACCGCTCTCCCCCAACGGGTGGTACGCCAGTCAGGAGGGAGCAACGTGGGTTGCTCACACGCCGCAGGATGCCCCCTTTTCCCCCTACTTAAGGCGAGCTTGCAAGGCTGGCGCGAGTACTACTGCGACAGCGCAGATCAATGGCTCGGCTGTGCCCGCTACCAGATGTCACTCACCGGCGAGCGCGTGCCGATCAGCCTGCTGCCCAACGGAGCCAGCGCGCGACACCTCGAAGCGCCGACCGAGGCGGGCCGATCCAACGCCACCAGCGCGGCGGCCGCCCCTCGACAGTCCCCGCCGCCACGACCCACTCCGGGGTCACCGGAGCCCGCGTCCTGGCCTCAGCCGGCACCGACCCAGCCACATGAGCAGTCACAGTCGGGGCCTGGAACCGCGACACCGGAAGCCATGGCCCAGTTCGGAGCCACACCTCCACCAGCAGATGTCTGGCATGACCGGCCGTCACCGCCCCCACAGGTCGGCCGACCTTCAGACAGCCTCGCTCGACAATCACGGCACGCGCCCGCCCCGAAGCGCGGCTGGTGGGCTCGTTTTGCCGATTGGATGAGAGGACCCGCATGAGTACCTACTGGCCCTGGTGGGCGGGCGCTATCGGGCTCGCTCTGGTCACCATCAACCACACCCTCATCACTGATCGGTCTCTCGGGGTGTCGGCCGCGTGGGATCGCGTGCTGCACTGGCGTCGCGAACGCGAGCTCGAACGGATGGACGAGGAGTTCGCCGACGATCAAGCTCTGGCCGAGGCGCTTGCCGCAGCCACAGCGGAGCACTTCGGCACCGGCACCGGCGCGTCCACCGTGCCGCAGGCTCCGCACGAGAAGTCGCAGCCACTGGAAGCCGACACCGAATCGGCAGCGAGTGAGCGTCCGGCAGCCACGAGCCTGCGCCCGGCCCCGCTGGTCACTCAGGCTGCCCTGCTGATGTCGATCCTCCTCGGTGGGTTCATCGCCGCGGTCGCCTCCGGGCGGTTCCACCTTCGCTTCGACATGGGCCCCGGTTTTCGGGACCTGGTCACCGCCGATTCGACCACCATGGTCGCCATGCTGTTCGTGGGAGGTGTTCTGGTCGGCTTCGGCACTCGGCTGGCCGGTGGGTGCAGCTCCGGCCACGGACTCAGCGGCTGCGGCCGGCTGCGGCCGGTCAGCCTCGTCGCGACCGCCGTGTTCTTCGGCACCGCCGTCGCGGTGTCGTTCCTGCTGTGGAAGGTGATCTGATGCGTACTCGGGGCGCGATTCTGCTGGCCAACATCATCACCGGACTAGCTCTCGGTTACACCGTCACCAACATCGGTTTCGGCGACTTCGCTGAGCTGAACCGCATGTTCACCTTCCAGGACCTGCGCATGTTCCTCTCCTTCGCGGGTGCTGTGGTGATCCTCGTGTGCGCGTTCGCTCTGCTGCGGGTCCGCCGCACCCCGGGACGCATCCACGCCGGCGTGATCCCCGGTGCGGTGTTGTTCGGTACGGGCTGGGCGATCTCAGGCGGGTGCCCGGCAATCCCGATCATCCAGGTCGCCAGCGGATACCTACCTGCCCTGATCACCATCGTCGGCGTCATCGTCGGTATCCGGTTGTGCCGCTGGGCCAACGCCCGGTACTTCCACCTCGACCGCGGCTCCTGCGGGCTGTAACCCAGCACCCCACACCGACACGAGCTATGCAGCTTGGGTCTCTCACTTTGGCGATCCCCCGACGGTCTCCGGCAGCCCGTGCACATCTGACAACGTGATCAAGCCCAACCGGAAGCGCAGCTCGTACAGAGTAAGTACGCGACGCACATACGGCTCTCCCTCGTGCCCGTGCTCGGCACCAAGCGACTGGAGATGCTCGGCCCGCGCCACGTCCCGTTGTTCCTCGCCGACGTGGCCCGCAATTCCTCCGCGGCGACGGCCAAGATGCTCACCGCGGCCGGCGTAACTCCGCGCATGCTGATAGCGCTGTGCGGGGTCAGTCCGATCGAGCGTTCCTCGGGCAGCCGGCAGTACCGTCGCCTCAACCGCGGCGGCGACCGGCAGGCCAACGCCGCCTTCCACCGGGTCGTGCAGACCCGCCTGCGCTTCGACACACGCACCCAGGAGTACTACGAACGCCGCATCAAACAGGGCAAGACCCGACGTGAAATCGTCCGATGCCTCAAACGCTACGCCGCCCGCGAGGTGTTTCACCTGGTCAGAGCCATACAGCCGTGACCCCCCTTATAGGGGCTGTTGTGAGATTTGAGAGCGTGCAAGGCGTGAGTGAGCTGTCCGCGCCCACCCCGCAACGCCGCTTCTCCGGGCCAGAAGACCCCGGCCTTGATCACGAGCAAGGCACCGCATCCGTACCAGCAGATCACGGTGAGCTACGGCAAGCCGGGGCACGCGATCGTCGACGTCGTCTCCACGCTGAGGCTCTGACCTGCGCAAACCCTGCTTCGGGCACGGTCGGCGGTCACGATCCGACGGCTCTTCCTGACCCGGGTGTAAGGATCGCGTCAAAGAGTCGGTAGCGTGGCCGGGTGAGTGAGAAGACCCTGCAGCACCGGATCGACGGCCCCGACGATGCTCCTGTACTCGTCCTGGGTGCCGCGCTGGGGACCACCTGGCACATGTGGGACCGGCAGATCCCTGAGCTGACCCGCCACTGGCGGGTCATCCGCTTCGACCTTCCCGGGCATGGTGGGTCGCCCGCGCACGCGGCGGCCTCCATCGCCGAGCTGGCCGACCGGCTGATCGCCACCCTCGACGCCCTGGGGGTGGACCGGTTCGGTTACGCCGGGTGCAACATCGGTGGAGCCATCGGCACCCAGTTGGCGCTCACCCGCCCGCACCAGGTCACCTCGCTGGCGCTGGTGTCCACCTCGTCGCGCTACGGCACCGCCGATGCCTGGCGCCAGCGCGGTGTGGTCATCCGTACGAACGGGCTCGACCCGATCGCCCGGACCGCGCCCGAGCACTGGTTCACCCAGGGCTTCGCCGGTGCCCAGCCCGCGATCGTCGAGTGGGCCGTCCAGATGGTGCGGACCACGGACCCCGGCTGCTATATCGCCGCCTGCGAGGCGCTGGCCTCGTACGACGTGCGGTCCTCGCTCGGCCGGGTCGGAGTGCCCACGCTCGTCGTCGTCGGCTCCGAGGACCAGGTCACGCCGACCACCGACGCCCGCAGCCTGGTCGCCGGGATTCCCGACGCGAGCCTGGCGCTGGTGCCGGGCACGTCGCACCTGGTGCCCGTGGAGCAGCCCGCGGCCGTCACCGAACTTCTCATCCGGCACTTCAGCACCGCCTGGCACGACAAGCCGGGTCCCGGCGGTCAGAACGCCCTCGGTGCGGCCGCCCCCAAGCCGCAGCTCGCGCCCCCGCCGCCCCCGCAGGCGCCGCCCGCCGCCATAGAGTCCGGGCACGCGCAGCCGGCGCTGGACCGCGGGGCCACCTACGAGGCGGGCATCAAGGTCCGCCGCGAGGTGCTCGGCGACGCCCATGTCGACCGGGTCGAGGCCAACGCCGATGACTTCAACGGCGACTTCCATGACTTCATCACCCGCTACGCCTGGGGCGAGACCTGGACCCGGCCGGGCCTGGACCGCCGCACCCGCAGCATCATCACGCTCACCGCGCTGGTCGCCCGCGGCCACCACGACGAACTGGTTCTGCACGTCCGGGCGGCCCTGCGCAACGGCCTCACGCCCACGGAGATCAAGGAAGTGCTGCTGCACACCGCCATCTACTGCGGTGTCCCGGCCGCCAACTCCGCGTTCGCCGTCGCCCAGCGGGTGATCCGGGAGGAGACCACGCCGGAGGCGTGAGGGCGGGGCAAGATGGCCCCATGGAACTCACGAAGAAGACGCACGCCTGTGTCCGGCTGGAGAAGGACGGGCGGGCCCTCGTCATCGACCCCGGTGTCTTCAGCGAAGCGGACGCGGCCGTCGGCGCGGACGCGATCCTCGTCACCCATGAGCACATGGACCACTTCAACGAGGACCGGCTGCGGGCGGGCATGGAGGCCAACCCGGCGGCCGAGATCTGGACGCTGGCCAGCGTCGCCGAGCAGCTGTCGGCCGCGTTCCCCGGCCGGGTGCACACGGTCGGCGAGGGGGACACCTTCACCGCCGCCGGGTTCGAGGTGGAGGTGCACGGCCAGCTGCACGCCGTCATCCACCCCGACATCCCGCGCGTCACCAACGTCGGCTTCCTCATCGACGGCGGCGCGGTCTTCCACCCGGGTGACGCCCTCACCGTCCCGGAGGGCCGTACGGTCGACACCCTCCTGCTGCCCGTGCACGCCCCCTGGAACAAGGTCGCCGAGGTGATTGATTACGTCCGGGAGGTCGCGCCCGCGCGGGCCATCGACATTCACGACAGCCTGCTCCAGGACCACGCCCGGCCGATTTACGACTCCATGATCGACAAGCTGGGCGGCACCGATCACGGCCGGCTCGCGCCCGGCACCGGCACCGCACTCGGCTGACGGCCGGACTGTCAGACCCTCGCTGTAGGTTTACAGACATGCGCATCGCGACCTGGAACGTCAATTCGATCACCGCCCGCCTCCCGAGGCTGCTGGCCTGGCTGGAGAGCTCCGGCACGGACGTGCTGTGCCTCCAGGAGACCAAGTGCACCGCCGAGCAGTTCCCGCACGACGAGCTGCGCGAGCTCGGCTATGAGGCCGCGGTCAACGCCAACGGCCGGTGGAACGGTGTCGCCCTGCTGTCCAAGGTGGGGCTCGACGACGTGGTCATGGGCCTCCCCGGCGGCCCGGAGTACGACGGGGTGCAGGAGCCGCGGGCCGTCTCGGCGACCTGTGGCCCGGCCCGGGTGTGGTCGGTGTACGTCCCCAATGGCCGCGAGGTCGGCCATGCGCATTACGCCTACAAGCTCGGCTGGTTCGAGGCGCTGAAGAACGCGGTCGCCGAGGACGCGGCGGGCCCCCGCCCGTTCGCCGTCCTCGGTGACTACAACGTCGCACCGACGGATGAGGACGTCTGGGATCCGGCCGTGTTCGTGGACTCCACCCATGTCACGCCCGCCGAGCGTGCCGCCCTGTCGGCGCTGCGCGAGGCGGGCCTGTCGGACGTCGTCCCGCGGCCCCTCAAGTACGACCGTCCGTACACCTACTGGGACTACCGCCAGCTCGCCTTCCCCAAGAACCGCGGGATGCGCATCGACCTGGTCTACGGCAACGCGCCGTTCGCCAAGGCCGTCTCGGACGCCTATGTGGACCGCGAGGAGCGCAAGGGCAAGGGCGCCTCGGACCATGCCCCGGTCGTGGTGGATCTCGACGTCCAAGGCTGAGCCGAAGGGCAGGCCCCGGGGGAGTGCCCCCGGGGTCTGCCGCCCGCCGTCCGTGTGACGGGCAGCGCCGCGTCAGCGCCGCCCCGGCAGCAGCTTCCGGAGGTCCACGGATTCCGCCAGCGCCTTCAGTCCCGCGTCGCCGGGGTGGAGATGGTCGCCGCTGTCGTAGGCGGGCAGCATCCGCCGGGGCCGCTGCGGATCGCGGACCACGGCGTCGAAGTCCAGGGTCGCGTCGAAGACGGTGCCGGCGTCGGCCCGGAGGAAGGCGTTGACGGCCTGGCGGCGGGCCTCCACGGCCGGGGTGCAGTCGGGGTAGCCCTCACAGGGCGCGATGGTCGCCGCCACGACCCGCAGCCCCCGCTCGTGCGCCCGTCGCGCGAGGGCCCGCAGACCGGCGATGACCTCGTCCGATGACGTCCCCCAGCGCACATCATTGATGCCCTCGAAGACCACCACGGTCCGCACCGAGGGCTGCGCCAGCACATCCCGCTCCAGCCGGTGCTGGGCGCTGACCCCGCCGGTGTCGGTGCTGACCCCGTCGCCCGGATAGCGGTCGGTGACGATGCGGTTCGCCGAGATGCCGTGGTTGAGCACGCCGTAGCGGGGGAGTGTGTGCTGCGCCTGGAAGCGGCGGGTGAGGACGTCGGGCCAGCGCCGGTTGGTGCCGCTCGTCGACTTCACCCCGTCGGTGATCGAATCGCCCAGCGCCACGATCGAGCCGGGACCGCCCTCGACGTCGACCCCCGTCAGGAACGGCCAGACGGTCATCGTCTCCGGGAAGGCCGTTCCCCCGGCGTCCGCGGTGCGGTCCCCGCTGCCCGCCGCGCTCAGATACGACAACTGGGCCGCTTCCTGGTGCACCGGCGCCGCGGTCACCGTCCCCGGCAGATGGATGCTCACCAACAGATCGGCGCCGGCCGGCACGGTGAAGTCCACGGGATCGCTGAACGCCTCGGCCCCGGCCGCTATACGGGTCCCGGTCTGCCGTCCGAAGGTCAGCGGTGTCGGCCCGCGGTCCGCCGCCGCCCCCGCGCCGCGTACCGCGATGCTGGCCGCCCCGATGTCCACCGGGGCGCCCGCGAAGGTGTTGGCGAGCCGTATGCGTGCCCGTGGCCCGCCCGCGCCGCTGTGCACGACCAGCCGCAGGGTGCGGTCCGTCCAGGGCCCGACCGCCCGGTAGCCCGCGGTGCTCGCCGCCCAACTCCCGGTGCGGCGGCCGGTGTCGCGTACCGACACCGCGAACACATGGAGCGCGCCCGCCGCCCCGTCCGTCGTGGGCAGCACCACCGAGGCCACCTCCCGACCAGCCCGCAGCGGTACGGTCACCGCGTACAGCCGGGCAGGTCCGGCCGCCTGCCCGTCCGGGGCATTGAGGTGCGGCAGTGCCACCGCCTTGGTGCTCAGCGGCCCCGACCGCCAGTCGGGCGCGGTGAGTTCATAGCCGCTGCGGGAGCCGTCCCGGTAGTGCACGGTCCCGGTGCCGGCGGCCGTGCCGCCCGTCCCGGCGACCAGGAAGGTGAGCGCCTCGCCCCGGCCGCGGACCGCCACCGCCTGGCCGTCGGCCACCACGTTGTCCGGCGCGCCGGGCGCCGTCCGCGGCAGACCGAGCCGTGTGCCGTCGAGGGTCAGCGCACTCCCCGGCGACCAGCCCGCCGCCGCCAGGTCCTGGGCGGACAGCGAACGGCCCGCACCATCGAAGTCGGCCGCGCCGGGGGCGGAGTTGTCGCTGACCGCCCGGTTGTCGAAGTGCCTGGCCAAGGGCAGGGGGCGGGGCGAGGGCCGGGCCGGGCCGGCCGGTGCGGCGGTGGCCGTGCCTGGGCCGGTGGCCGGCAGTGCGGCCGCGGTGAGCAGCAGTGTCAGGGCGGTGCCCCATCGTCGTACACGCATCGGTCCGTATCCCTCCGGGTGGCGCCAACGGGTGGGTGGTGCGCTGCGATCCGAGGGGCAGGGGCTCCTGCGGATCCTGCAGATCCGATCCGAGCGCCATGAAGGTAGGAAGACGGAGGGGGAGCGTCAAGGTGACGAACGGGGCACGATGGCGCCGCGCGCCTGTGGCCCCGTCCGTGGGTCGGGTGGGACCCTGCACACCATGAACATGTCTTTTCTGGACAAGTGGCGCAAGCGTCAGCAGGCGCACCGGTCCGTACCGCTCGCGGAGTCGGTGCGGGCCGATCCCGAGAGCGTCGTCGAGCTGCTGTCCGAGTGCGAGCTGCTGCGGGCCCAGGCCGCCACGGCGGGGGTGGAACTGGACGACTCCGTACGCTCGTTGGAGCTGCTCGACCAGCTCCAGCCCGTATGGCGGGACGATCCGGAGGTGCTGCCCTGGCTCGGCAACGACGCCGGCCTCTACCTCGGCACGGTGCTGGTCCGCACGGTGCGCGGTGCGGTGTGGCACGTCTGGCCGGACGGGCAGCCGGTGGTCCGGCTGGCGTCCGGGCGGGAGATCGATGTGGTGACGGCGGGCCATGACTGGGCCGACACCGGCGCGCCCGAACTGTCCCAGGTCTACGCCGAGGTCTCGGAGAGCTGAGACCGGCGTCAGGAGGTCTGACAGCACCCGTTCCGCGTCCGCGGGACGTTCATCGGTAACCCTGATTTATCCGCCCATCTCCGCGCATACGTGCGTGTCAGTGGAGAAGTGCCCCACAGGCCCCGGTAGGTTGCGGGCTCTCCGCTGTACGGATGAGAGTGGGCAGGTCTGCATATGGCCGGTGATGCGCTGATTGAACTGCGCGGGGTCAACAAGCACTACGGAAAACTCCATGTCCTGCGGGATATCGACCTCACCGTCGGCCGCGGGGAGGTGGTCGTGGTCATCGGGCCCTCCGGGTCCGGGAAGTCCACTCTGTGCCGGGCCATCAACCGCCTGGAGACCGTCGAGTCGGGCAGCATCGAGCTGGACGGCAGACCACTGCCCGAAGAGGGCCGGGCGCTGGCCCAGTTGCGTGCCGAAGTCGGCATGGTCTTCCAGTCCTTCAACCTCTTCGCCCACAAGACCGTGCTGGCCAACGTGATGCTGGCGCCGGTCAAGGTCCGGAAGCAGAAGAAGGACGAGGCCGCCCGGCACGCCCGCGAACTCCTGGACCGGGTCGGACTCGCCTCCCAGGCCGACAAATATCCCGCTCAGCTCTCCGGCGGCCAGCAGCAGCGCGTCGCCATCGCCCGCGCCCTCGCCATGGACCCCAAGGCGCTGCTCTTCGACGAGCCGACCTCCGCCCTCGACCCGGAGATGATCAACGAGGTGCTGGAAGTCATGCGCCGGCTCGCCCGGGACGGGATGACGATGGTCGTGGTCACCCATGAGATGGGCTTCGCCCGCTCCGCCGCGAACCGTGTGGTGTTCATGGATGACGGCCGCATCGTCGAGGACCGCACCCCCGAGGAATTCTTCACCGCGCCGCGCAGCGAACGGGCGAAGGACTTCCTCTCCAAGATCCTCAAGCACTGAACGGGGGCGCCGCGATGCCGCACACTCACTCCTCGCCGCTGCGCCGCGCCGTCGTGGCGCTCGCGCTCGCCGTGCTCGCGCTGGCCCTCGCGGGCTGCGGCCGGGCCGGCAGCCCGCCGGTCAAGGGCCCCACGGGCAGCGAACTGCCCCACTACCCGGTCGCCAGGAACTTCTCCCTGCCCGAGTCCCCGACCTGGATGAAGGCCAAGCGCCGCGGCCATCTCGTCATCGGCGTCAAGGAGGACCAGCCCTACCTCGGCGAGCGGGACCCGGCCTCCGGCCGCTACGCCGGTTTCGACATCGAGATCGCCAGGATGATGTCCGCGGCGCTCGGCTTCCCGCCGCACACCATCGAGTTCAAGACGATCGCCTCCGCCAACCGCGAGACCGCCCTCCAGAACGGCCAGATCGACCTCTACGTCGGCACCTACACCATCAACGACAAGCGCAAGAAGCTGGTGGGTTTCGCCGGCCCCTACTACATGGCCGGCCAGGCGCTGCTGGTGCGCGCCGACGAGAAGGACATCAGGGGACCGCAGGACCTGGCCGGCAAACGGGTCTGCTCGGCGGCCGGCTCGACCCCGTACCAGCGCATCCAGGCCGAGTACCCCAAGGCGATCCTGGTCGCATATGACACCTACTCGGTGTGCGTCGACAACCTGCTCACCTACCAGGTCGACGCGGTCACCACGGACGACGCGATCCTGCTGGGCTACGCCGCCAAGGTGCCCGATGAGCTGAAGGTGGTCGGCAAGCTGTTCTCCGAGGAGCCGTACGGCATCGGCGTCCCCCGCGGCGACAACGCGCTGCGGTTCGCGCTGGACGACGCCCTCGCCGCGGCCGAGAAGAACGGCCTCTGGCGCAAGGCGTACGACGCGACCCTGGGCCTGTCCGGAGTGCCCGCGCCCAAGCCGCCCCCGATCGACCGCTACCCGGCGACCTGAGCCGGCAAGGAACGGACCGATGAACGTTCTCCTGGACAACCTCTCCCTCTATGGGGAGGGCCTGCTGGGCACCGTCGAACTCACCGTCTACGCCTCCCTGCTCGCCCTCGCCCTCGGCTTCCTGATGGCCGCGTTCCGGGTCGCACCGGTCGGTTCGCTGCGGGCCTTCGGCACGGCATGGGTGGCGGTGCTGCGCAACACGCCGCTGACGCTGCTGTTCTTCGCCGTGGTGCTGGGGCTGCCGCGGTTCGGCCTGGTGCTGCCCTTCAAGCTGTTCGCCATCCTCGCGCTGGGCTGCTACACCTCCGCCTTCATCTGTGAGGCGGTGCGCTCCGGCATCAACACCGTGCCGGTGGGGCAGGGCGAGGCGGCCCGCAGCCTGGGTATGACGTTTCCGCAGACCCTCGGTGACATCGTGCTGCCGCAGGCCTTCCGGTCCGTCATCCCGCCCATCGGCTCCACGCTGATCGCGCTCGCCAAGAACTCCGCGATCGCCGGCGCCTTCAGCGTCGTCGAGCTGCTCGGGGTCTACAAGCCGCTCAACGAGATGGGCTACAGCATCATCTGGACCTTCGTCTGGATCGCCGTCGGCTATCTGCTCGTGACCCTGACCATCAGCGCGATCTTCAACGTGCTGGAGAAGCGCTTCGGAGTCGCCCGATGACCACCGCTCTCTACGACGTCCCCGGCCCGCGGACCCGGCAGCGGCACCGGCTCTACGGTCTCGGCGGGACGCTGGTGATCCTCGCGCTGATCGCCTGGATCATCTACCTCCTCTTCGCCACCGGCCAGTTCGTCGCGGCGAAGTGGACTCCCTTCACGTACACGGGAATTCAGGATCTGCTGCTCCGGGGCCTGGGCAACACCCTCAAGGCCTTCGGCTTCGCGGCGGTCTTTTCGGTGGCGCTCGGCGCGGTGCTCGCGACCGGCCGGCTCTCCGAGCACCGGATCGCCCGCTGGGTGAGCACCCTGCTGGTGGAGTTCTTCCGGGCGATGCCCGTCCTGGTCATGATCTTCTTCATCTATGTCGCACTGAAGGTGGAGCCGCTGCCCGCCCTGGTCGCCGGACTGACCCTCTACAACGGCTCGGTGCTCGCCGAGGTCTTCCGTACCGGCGTCAACTCCGTCGACCGCGGCCAGCGGGAGGCCGCCTACGCCCTGGGCATGCGCAAAACCCAGGTCATGACGCATGTCCTGGTGCCGCAGGCGGTCCGGGCGATGCTCCCGGCGATCATCAGCCAGCTGGTGGTCGCCCTGAAGGACACCTCGCTCGGCTTCCTCATCACCTACGAGGAGTTCCTGCACGCCGGCAAGCTCATCGCGTCCAACCTCGACTACGACCTGCCGTTCATCCCCGTCGTCATGATCATCTCGCCGATCTACATCGGGATGTGCATGCTGCTGTCCTGGCTGGCCAACTGGGTCTCCAAACGCCAGCGGCGCAACCCCAAGGTCGAGGCGGTCGAGGTGGCCCCACCGGAACCGGGCACCTTGCTGCCGGGGGGCCATCGACCGACGGGCTGAGGTCCAGGGGCGGCCGGCCCCTCACACCCGCCAGACCCCGTCCCGCATCAACTCCCGCCCCGCCAGCTCGTTCACCTCGCGCCAGACCAGCATCCGGCGCGGCCGGAACGCAAGAAACACCCAGGTATCGCGGCCCCGTGGATCCCAGCCCAGCTTCTCGGCGAACGCCTCCCCGGCGCCGTCCGGCAGACCGTCCGAGGCGATCACCTCCGCCGTGCTCTCGATGAGCACCACATCGCGGGTGGGGCCCAGGGCGACCCAGCACGCCCCCTGCGCCCGGAGATTGCGGACCGTCGGATTCTTGGCCTTGGTCGCCATCCACAGCTGCTCGTCATGCCAGACGAAGGACAGCGGCACGAGGCGGGGCGGGCCCTCGCCGGACGCCGACGACACCCACGCGTCCTCGTCCGTCTCCAGCCGCCTGAGCGCATCCCGCTTCCGCTGACCGGCGTCGCGCGCCGGTGGGTAATCCGTCACGCATCGGAGGCTAGCGATCAGGCGCCGTGGCCGCCTCGGGCCTGAGCGGTACGTCCCAGGTCGTACGACCGGCGTGAACGGACCTCGTCCGCCCGGCATCCGGGCCGGGCGGTGCGCCGCTGTGGGCGCCCCGCCGTCGCCGGGTTCCTAGTCGCGCACCGGCACCGACACATACGACGGATCATCCGCCGGGGAGGAGAACTCCAGCCGGGCGCCGGACGGGTTGTGCTCGATGTACAGCGGGTCGACGGTGTCGACGACCACGGCGAGACGGTGGCCGGCCGGTACGTCGTAGGCCGTGGAGAACAGCTCCAGGTCCACGCCGAAGGGCTGGTTGGGGGTCTTGCCATGGAAGGTGTACGGCGCATGGGTGACCAGTCTGCCGAGGCCGAGCGGGCCCACGTCGTAGAGGTAGGCGATGGCGGTGCCGCTCTCGGCGGTGCTGGTCAGGGTGGTGTGCAGCCGGGTGGTGCCCCGGACGCGCTGTCCGGTGTCGTAGCGCTCGGACTGCCAGACGGCGGCGAGGGGGCGGGGCAGCAGCGGGATCGAGGCCATCGGCGGCAGCCGGAAGAACTGGTCCATCATGCTGGAGAGGAAGATCAGCCCGCCGTTGGCGCCGGAGTCCCAGTTGGTGTGGATCCGCTGGCCGCCGGTCAGCTCGATCTTCCGGTGTGCGGACGGTACGTCCCGCCAGCTCTTGTAGCCCTCGTACGCGCCGGTGGAACGGGACTTGAGCAGGACCGGTGACTCGTGGTCGATGCCGTTGTCCGCGCCCTGGAGGTAGTGGTCGAACCACCGCTTGGTGTTGGTCCAGGTGTCGTTGGGCAGCCCGAACAGTCCGAGCCCCTCGGCCGTGGCGTGGTCACCCGGGCGGAACTCCAGCCGCTTGGGGCCCTTCAGCTTCTCGTAGAAGTCGGCGTACTCATTGGGCGGGAAGAGGGAGTCGCCCCAGGCGTTGCCCAGCATGATCGCGGCGCCATTGTGGTTGATCTTGTCGAGGTAGGTGCTGGGGGAGCGCTTCCGCCCCCACTCGATCATTTCCTTTTCCTTGCTGAGATCGCCGGAGAGGAAGTTCTTGAGGATCGTGCGGAGTTCGGGGCTGGGGCGTCCGGTGAGGGCGCCGGTGCCGCCGAGCATCGCCACCGCCTGCTTGTGCTGGGTCCGGCCGCTGTAGATCGAGTCGATGAGGTCGCCCCAGCCGCTGAGCGCGGCAACTGCCTTGATCCGCTTGTCGAACGCCGACGCCAGCAGGCTGATCCCGGCGCCGTACGAGACCCCGGCCATGCCGACCTTCTGCGGATCGGCCGGGGTGTGGGCCAGCGCCCAGTCGATGACTTTCGAGGCATCCGCGACGTCCTTCGGGCCGGCCGTCTCGATCTCCCCGCCGGACTGCCAGAACCCGCGGGAGTTGTAGCCGACGACCACATAGCCCGCTTCGGCCAGCTTCCTGGCCTGCGCCAGATACTCGACCTGCGGCATCGACCAGCTCGTCGGCAGCACGATGAGGGGGTGGCGCCGGGTGCCGTCGGCGCCGGCCGGGGTGAAGACGTTCGCCTTGAGGGTGATACCGCCGTCGCCCTCGATGTCGACGAACCGGAGGGAGGCCGAGCCGCCCGAAGTCGCCGTCGTGGGGGCGGATTCCGGGGTGGCCGCCGCGGCGGTGGCCGGTGCGCCGGTAAGAACCGTGGCGGCGAGGACGGCCGCGGAGACGGTGCCGATCGCGACGCGCGGCGTCATACGGGAGGGCGTCATCTTCTGCTCCAGATCTCGATGCGGGCGGCCGTGCGCTGTCCGGGGACAGGTGGGGCGCACGGCACGCCCGAATGTGACTGGAGAGTAAGGTCCGCTCCTTACCTCTGGTAACCCATCGGTAGGTTACGGCTGAGTAACGCCGGTGCGTCCAGGGGGAGTCGGGGTGTGCGGTAGGGGGTGTACCCCGGAGCCCACCGCCCGGCGGATTGCGGCCCCGGTGGTGAGAACTCCGCTACTCGGCGGCCGATTGCGGCAGGGAGTCGAGGAACTGTGCCAGTACGGCGTTGAACGCGTCCGGCTGCTCCAGGTTCGGCAGATGGGCCGTCTGCTCGATGACCGCCAGGGTGGCGTCCGGGATCCGTGCGTGCAGGTCGCGGGCGTCGCTCACGGGCGTATAGGTGTCCTCGGTGCCGACCACCACCAGCGCCGGTACGGAGACCCGCGTCAGGAGTTCCCGGTAGTCGGGGCGTTCGGCGCGGCCGCGCAGGGCGGCGGCCGCGCCCTCGGGTGCGGTGGCCTTCATCATCGCCAGGACGTGGGCGGCGGCGTCCGGCCGGTGGGTGAGGGTGTGCCAGGACACCATGTTGGCCAGCACCTCCTGTGCGTAGCCGGACATGCCCTCGCGGATCAGCCGTTCCGCCATGGCGTGGCGCGCGGCCTTGCCCTCCTCGGTCTCCGCGGCGGCGAAGGTGTCGGCGAGCACCAGGCCCCGTATCCGCTCCGGGAAGAGCCGGTAGCACTCCATGACGATCTGGCCGCCCATGGACAGGCCGCCGAGGACGAAGTACTCGATCCCGAGCCGGTCGAGCAGGGCGAGGAGGTCGCGGGCGAAGGTCTCCAGCGGGGTCTTGCCGGGGACGGTCGTGCTCTCCCCGTAGCCGCGGAGGTCCGGCGCGATCACCCGCCATCCGGCCCGGCTGAAGTGCTCCGTCTGCGGGCGCCACATCGAACGGTCGAAGGGGTGGCCGTGTACGAGCACCAGCGGTGCACCGCTGCCCTCGTCCTCGTATCCCACGGTGATCTCTTCGCACATGACCGAACCCATTGGACCGTCCATCCCCTCTGTTGCGGCTTGACGATTCGATGCTAGAGAGGGCAATCTCTCGGTGCAATATAAAAAATGTACTCGGTGCAATGTTGTGGGCAGTGCCTCGTGGGAGTGACCGATGGACGACTATCGCGCGATCGCCGATGACCTCGCGGCCGCTATCACCGCCGGCCGCCTCCGCCCGGGAGACCGGCTGCCGCCGCTGCGCCGGTTCGCCCGGGACCGGCGGATCGCGAGCTCGACCGCGGCCCGGGTCTACGGGGAATTGAGTCGACGCGGGCTGACGGTCGGAGAGGTCGGCCGGGGTACCTTCGTCCGCAGTGCCGCGCCCGCGGTGGACCCCGCGCTCGCCGAGCCGGGGGAGGCCCGGGTCGACCTGGAGCTGAATTTCCCGGTGCTGCCCGGCCATCCCGCGCTGCTCGCCAAGAGCCTGGGCCCGCTGCTGCGTCCCGAGGCGATGGCCGCCGCGCTCCGCCCGGTGGGGGCCGTCGGCACGGCCGCGGCCCGGCAGGCCGCGGCCGCGCATCTCGCCCGTGGTGACTGGGCCCCCGATCCCCGGCAGCTGCTCTTCGCGGGCAACGGCCGGCAAGCGGTGGCCGCGGCGATCGCCGCACTGGTCCCGGCCGGGGAGCGGCTCGGCGTCGAATCGCTCACCTACCCCGTGGTGAAGGGCGTCGCGGCCCGCCTCGGCATCACCCTCGTGCCCCTCGCCATGGACGAGCACGGCCTGACCCCCGAGGCGCTGCGCGCCGCCCCTCCGCTGCGCGCCGTCTACCTCCAGCCCGCCCTCCACAACCCGCTGGGCCTCACCATGCCGGCCCACCGGCGCGCGGAAGTCGCCGCACTACTGCGGGAGTTGGACCTGCACGCCATCGAGGACGCGATCTACGGATTCCTCCGCAACGACCTGCCCCCGCTCGCCGCCCTCGCGCCGGAGCGCACCGTGGTCATCGACAGTCTGTCCAAACGCCTCGCGCCCGGACTCACCCTGGGCTTCCTCACCGTGCCCGAAGGCACCGCACAGGACTTCGCGACGGCCCTGCGCACGGGCACTTGGACCGCCTCCCGCTTCGCGCTCGACGCGGGCACCCGCTGGATGGCGGACGGCACCGCGGCGGCCGCCGAGGAGGAGAAGCGCGGCGATGCCGCGGCACGGCAGCGGATCGCCGCCGAACGGCTCGCCGGCTTCCGGGTCCGGGCCGATCCGCAGGCGTATCACTGCTGGTGGGAGCTGCCGGAGCCGTGGCGGGCCGACACCTTCGTCGCGGCCGCCGCGCGCCGCGGGATCGCCGTCACCCCGTCCGGAGCCTTCGCCATCGGCTCGGGCCACGTGCCCAACGCCGTACGTCTGGCGCTCGCCTCGCCGCCCGTCGACGTCCTGGCCGAGGCGCTCGGCGTCCTGGCCGGGCTGGCGCAGGGGGCACCGGAGGACACCGGGGCGGAGTGAGGGGTGCCGGGCCGGGCGGCTCAGGCGCCGCGAATCAGGTGCCGCTCATCAGATGTCCGAGACCGGTGCGCAGTTCCGCCGTGTTCATCACCGGCTGGAGCGAGACCTTCGCGTGCAGGTCCATGAAGAACGCTTCCAGGAGCGTCGGCATCTGCGACGACTCCTTCATGTCGAAGTAGAAGTAGGCGGTGCGCTCACCGCCGTCGAGGGTGAAGTAGGCCGCCTCCGGCTGGAGGGCGGCGATGGCGGTTTCCATGATCTTCGGCAGACTGCCGTTCTGGATGACTTCGTTGCCGGTCTCGGTCGGTATCCGGGCCGTCAGGACCATCCTCATCGGGCTCACTCCTCGCATGGAGGGCGTGGGGCGGGTGGCGCGCGGCGGCGAACCGGGAGTCCGGGTGCTCGGCGCGTCCGCGGGAGGCCCCGGTGCACCGCTGGCGGGTGTCTGTCCCTGTGTTCTCAGGATCTCACGGCCCGGGCGCCGGGGCCGGATTCCGGTGGCCGGGGCGCAGGTCCGGAGCCGCCGGTCAGCAGGTGCTCGGGGCGTCCGCTGGGCGGCACCTCCTCGGCCGGCGGCACCGGGCCCGGCGGGGTGCCGTCGCCGAACGGGCGGCCGCCCAACTCCTCGCGGTGGTGCGGCGTCAGCCAGCCGGAGAGGTCCGGCCCGGCCGGGACGACGCCGGTCGGGTTGATGCCGGTGTGTACCCGGTAGTAGTGGTGCTTGATGTGATGGAAGTCGACGGTGTCGCCGAAGCCGGGCGTCTGGAAGAGGTCCTTGGCGTAGGCCCACAGCACCGGGTCCTCGGCCAGCTTGAACCGGTTGCACTTGAAGTGCCCGTGGTAGACGGCGTCGAAGCGGACCAGCGTGGTGAACAGCCGGATGTCGGCCTCGGTGAGGGTGTCGCCGACGAGGTAGCGGCGGTCGAGGAGGCGCTCGGACAGCAGGTCCAGGCGCCGGAACAGATCGCGGAACGCGGCGTCGTACTCGCTCTGCCCGGTGGCGAAACCCGCCCGGTACACCCCGTTGTTGACGTCCCGGTAGACGCCCGCCATGACGATGTCGATCTCCTCGCGCAGCGGCTCCGGATACAGATCGGGAGCGCCGGGCCGGTGCAGCGCCGTCCACTCCGTCGCGAAGTCCAGGGTGATCCGCTGGAAGTCGTTGGTGACGAGCTGCCCGCTGGGGACGTCGATGACGGCGGGGACGCTGACCCCGCCGGGGTAGTCCTTCTCGCGGGCGTCATAGGCCTCGCGGAGGAAGCGGATGCCGAGGACCGGGTCGCGGCCGCCCGGGTCCAGGGTGAAGCGCCAGCTGCGGTCGTCCTGGAGCGGGTCGGTGATGGCGAGCGAGATCGCGTCCTCCAGGCCGAGCAGCCGCCGGGAGATGACGGCGCGGCTCGCCCAGGGGCAGGCGCGGCTGGCCACCAGCCGGTAGCGGCCCGCCTCGACCGGCCAGCCGTCGCGGCCGTCCGCCGTGATGCGGTCCGCGAAGTGGCTCTTGGAGCGCTTGAAGGGCTTCCTGCCGTACGCGACGTTGCCCTCGGTGGTGGCGCCCGAGGCGCCCTCCGTGGGGCCGCCGTTGTTGCCGGCGTCGGGGTGAGGCATCACCGACTCCTTCCGTCTGCGGTTTGCTCCGGGTGCTCAGGGCGAGCCTTCCCGGACGGGGGCGGGTATCCCCCCGCGTCAGCCGCCCGGCGCACCCGGCTTCTCGCCGCGGCCCGGCTCACCGGCGGCCCCGCTCAGCCGAGGTGGGTGAGGTCGGGCCGCAGCCGGTGCCAGATCGGGTGCCGCAGCCGGCCGGCCGAGGTCCAGCCGGTGAGCGTGATCTCGGCGACGAGCCGGGGCTCGGCCCAGTGCGCCCCCTGCACGTCCACCGCATTGAGGAACGGCGACCGGTCCAGCGGGATCACCCCCAGATACCGCGCCAGCTCATGGCGCTCCCGGTCGGACAGCCCCGAGCCCACCGAGCCGACGTAGCGCAGGCCCGCGGGTTCCGCCACGCCCGCCAGCACGGAACCGGGCAGTCCGGCCAGCCCGCCATGGCCTTCCGTCCAGCCCCCGATGATCACGTCGAGGGTCAGCAGATGTTTCGTCTTGCGCCACTCGGGTGACCGCACACCCGGCAGATACGCCGAGCTCAGCCGCTTCGCCACCACCCCTTCCAGACCGGCCTGCAACGAGGCCTCCCACACCTGCTGCGCATGGCCCTCCACATACCCGGGCGCCGACCAGTTCGGGCCGCGGAGCCCCAGCCCGGCCAGCAGGGACCGGCGCTCGTAATACGGCGAGCCGAGCAGCGAGCCGCCCAGATACATCAGATCGAAGAGGACGAGGTGGACGGGGTGCTCCATGGCCAGCCGGGCCGTGCGGCGCGGGTTCACCACGCCCATCCGGCGCTGCAGCAGCCCGAAGTCCGGCCGGCCGCGCGCGTCCAGCACCACCACCTCACCGTCGAGCACCGCGGCCCGGCCCCGCAGCTGCTCACCCAGCGGCGCCAGCTCCGGGTAGGTGCCGGTGGCCTCGTTGCCCGCCCGGGTGACCAGCCGGACGGTGCCGTCACCGGAGGTGTTGATGATGCAGCGCGCCCCGTCCCATTTGGCCTCGAACGCCCAGGCCGCCTCCTCGTGCCCGGCAGGCAGCGGGCCGACCGTGGCCAGCATCGGCCGGATCACGGGGTACGAGGCCGAGCCACGCTCGGCGGACGGGGCCATGGTTCGATGATCGGGCGAGACGGGGGCGTTCGCAGATCGGCAGGCCGCCGGGGCTTCGGGCGGTCCCGCCGGGGTGGTCAGCCGCCGCCCGGCCGGGTCCCGGTCCGCGGGGCGTCCCCGCGCGGCGGTCCCTGCGCGGGAAGCTGCTCCTCGCCCTCCGTTTGGACATGCGGCATGATCCGGTCCAGCCACCGGGGCGTCCACCAGGCGGCCGGGCCCAGCAGCGTCATCACCGCGGGGACCAGCAGCAGCCGGACCACGGTGGCGTCGATCAGAACGCTCACCGCCAGCCCGAGGCCCAGCATCTTCACCACGATGTTGTCGCTGATGATGAACGCGGCGAACACGCTCACCATGATCAGCGCGGCGCAGGTGATCACCCGGGCGGTGATCTCCAGCGCATGCGCCACGCTCGCCTTCGCGTCTCCGGTGCGCAGCCACGCCTCATGCACCCGTGACAGCAGGAAGATCTCGTAGTCCATGCTCAGCCCGAAGACGATCGCGAACATCATCATCGGGACGTAGCTCTCGATCGGCACCGTGCCCGAGACCCCGAGCGCCGGCCCGCCCCAGCCCCACTGGAAGACCGCCACCACCACCCCGTACGAGGCGGCGATCGACAGCACGTTGAGCACCGCCGCCTTCACCGCGATCAGCACGCCACGGAAGACGGCCAGGATGATGAGGAAGGCGAGCGCGACGACCACGGCGATGATCAGCGGAAGCCGGCTGGCGACGATGTCCAGGAAGTCCACCTGGCCGGCGGTCGTGCCCGTCACATAGCCGTGCGCGTCGGTCCCCTTCACGGCCGCCGGCAGCAGGTCGTGCTTGAGGCGGTTGACCAGATCCGTGGTGTCCGCGTTCTGCGGGGCCTGGGTGGAGTAGGCGGTCCCGGTCAGCACCGCGCCGTCCGGGGTGGCCTTCAGCGGCGTGATGAAGGCCGCGCCCGGGACATCCGTGAGCACCTTCCCGGCCTGCGTCGCCAGCATCGCGCGGTCCGCCTGCGGGACCGCGGTCTCGTCGATGACGAGGGTCAGCGGCCCGTTGGAGCCGGGGCCGAACGCCGAGGACATCAGGTCGAAGGCGCGCCGGTCGGTGAACGACTTCGGGTCCGCGCCGTCGCCGATGTGCCCCAGCTGGATCGAGAAGACCGGAATGGCCAGCACGACCACGATGAGCACCCCGCCCGCCAGATACCACCAGGGGCGGCGCTCCACCCGCTGCGCGTACCGGTGCCAGGTGCCCTGTGCCTCCTCGCCCGGTCCGGCGTCCGTCTCGGCGATCGGGCGGCGGACCCGCAGCCGGTCGATACGGCGGCCGATCAGCCCGAGCAGCGCCGGGACGAGGGTCAGCGCGCCGAGCACCGCCGAGACCACGGTGATGGCCGCCGCCACCCCCAGCTTGCCGATGAAGGAGACGCCCGAGACCCACAGCCCCATCAGCGCGATGATGACCGTGCAGCCGGACACCAGCACCGCCCGGCCGCTGGTGGCCACGGCCCGGCCCGCGCCGGTGACCGGGTCCGCACCGTCCATCAGGTTCTGCCGGTGCCGGGTGAGCAGAAAGAGCGCGTAGTCGATACCGACACCGAGGCCGATCATCGTGGCCAGGGTGGGGGAGACGGTGGCGAAGACGAAGACGGCGGCGATCAGCCCCAGACAGGCCAGCCCGCACAGCGCGCCGATCAGCGCGGTCAGCAGCGGCACCCCGGCCGCCAGGACACTCCCGAAGCCGACCAGCAGCACCAGGATCGCCACCCCGAAGCCGATCGCCTCGCTGGTCCGGTCGTCGGGCTCCGGCCGGGCCAGTTCGCCCAGCGGCCCGCCGTACTCCACCTCCACGCCCGCCTGCCGCAGCGGCCGCACGGCCGAGTCGACCCCGTTCAGATAGTCCGGCTTCAGCGTGGACGGCTGCACGCTGAACCGCATGGTGATGTACGCGGTCCGGCCGTCGGTGGAGAGCGGGCCGACGTTCGGCGTCCCTGGCGGCGGCTTGGCGGGCGGGGCGCCGGGCGGCGGCAGCGGGTTCTGCGCGGACAGTACGTCCGGCAGCTTGCCGAGCGCGGTGACGGCGCTGTTGATGTCGTCGCGGAAGTCCGTCAGCGGTTTGGCCGCGTCGTGCAGCACCACCTGGCTGCTGTAGCCCCCGGCCTTCGGCTCGTGCTTCTGGAGCACCTCGCGCCCCTGCGTCGACTGGACACCGGGCAGCGCGAAATCGTCGGAGTACTCCCCGCCGTACGTCCGCTGGAGAAGCTGGAGCCCGGCCAGGGCGACCAGCCACAGCACGAGAACGATGACGCAGTGCCGGGCACACCACTCGCCGATCCGGCGCAGCGCCCCCTTGCCGCCGGACGCACCGGGCGCGGCCGCCCCGCTCGGTTTCCTCGGAAACGACATAGGTGCTCCCGATGCGGGCCGGCGCTGCTGGCACATACGGACATGCAGCAGTCAACGCCGGTTCCGCCGCCGCGGCATGCCCACCGGGGAATACGGGTGTCGGCCGAACGGGTGCGTCCCCCGGCGTCAAGCACCCGCGGGCGGCGCCTCGTTGCGGAACACCAGCAGATAGCGCCAGAAGAGCAGCCGCCGGATCCGGCACCCGGGAAGCAGCGCGGCGGCCTCCCGGCGGATACGGGGCAGCGGCATGTCGGGCGCTGCGATGGGCGCCTTCAGGGGAGCGGTACCGGCCGGGCGGAGCCGTTCCGAGGCCGCGACGGCGAGCCGGACCACCGCGTTCACGGGCGACGCGGCCAGACCCCACCACCAGTCGGCCGCCGACCTCTCCGCATAGCAGCCCAGGATGACCAGCACGCCGCCCGGCGCCAGCGCCTGCCGCAGTGCGGTGACCGTGTCGAAGGGCATGTGATGCAGGCTCGCCAGGCAGGAGATGAACCCGTAGTGCCGGTCGGGCAGTTTCAGCCGGGTGAGATCCGCGTGCTCGTAACGGGGCAGGCCGCCCCCGCCCGCGGCCTCCCCGGCGGCCCGGGCCCGCGCGAGGACATCGGCCGACCGGTCGACGGCATGGACCTCGATCCCCCGCCCGGCCAGTCGCCGCGCGAACCGGCCGGTCCCGCACCCGACGTCGAGGGCGGTACGGCAGTCCCGCGGCAACTGCCGTAACAGCAGACGGTGGTAACGGTCGTTGTGGTCGAAGGGCATCTGCCGACTGTAGGGGCAGCCCCTCGCAGCCCGCTTCGGAACCATCCCCCCACCCCAGCGCTTCCCCGGCTCCTTACGATTTCCTTCGACCGTTTGTGGCCGATGCGACGTGAGGACCGATCTGTTGATGAACCAGTTCAGGGCGCTTGTGGAGCCCCGTATGTCCCTTGGGTGTTCCGGCTGTTGCCGTCGTACGGGTGTCGCGGCGGGTGAGGGCCGATGAGCCGGGCGGTGCTGGTGACCGGGGCGTCGCGGGGGATCGGGCGGGCGGTGGCCGAGGTCTTCGCCGCGCACGGGGACCGGGTCGCGCTGCATTACGCGTCGCGGCGGGCCGCCGCGGAGGAGGCGTACGAGGGGCTGGCCGGGAGCGGGCATGTGCTGGTGCAGGGGGATGTGAGTACGCCCGAGGGGGCGGCGGCGCTGGTGGACGCGGCGGTGGACGGGCTGGGCGGCGTCGATGTGCTGGTCAACAACGCCGCCGCGAATGTGGCCCACCCCCTGGACCGCACCTCGTTCGAGGACTGGCAGAGTGCCTGGCGGCAGGTCGTGGACGTGAATCTGCTGGGCGCCGCGCATGTCAGCTACTGCGCGGCGCGGAACATGATCGAGCGGGAGGCAGCGGGGCGGATCATCAATATCGGCTCGCGCGGCGCGTTCCGCGGCGAGCCGGATCACCCGGCGTACGGCGCGGCCAAGGCGGCGCTGCACGCGATGGGGCAGTCGCTGGCGGTGCACCTGGCGCCGTACGGCATCGGCGTGGCCTCCGTCGCCCCGGGATTCGTGGAAACCGAGCGGGTCGCGGACCGCCTCACGGCGGACGTGCGGCAGCAGAGCCCGTTCGGCCGGGTCGCCGCGCCCGGGGATGTGGCGTCCGCCGTCCACTATCTCGCCTCGCCCGAGGCGCTCTGGTCCTCCGGCACGGTGCTGGACGTCAACGGGGCGTCGCATCTGCGCTGAGAGGTCCGGGCCCGGAAGCCGACGCTGAGAGGCCTGCCCCGGTAAAGGGGAAGCCCCGGCCGAACGGGGGAATTCGGCCGGGGCGGTCTTTGGGGGCGCGGGCGCCGACGGGGGCGGCCTCCCGGCCTGCTGCCGTGCGGCGGTGGCCGGCTTTCCCGGCGGCGGGCCCTGCGGCGCCGTCGCGACGGCACGCGCTTCCAATTGAACGATAAACGATCGAATCGGCTTCCGGCGCATCGGGTGACCGGTCTCACCCGTGGCCGGACCCACCGGCCCGCACCCGCCGGCCGGCGGACGCCGCCGGGGGCACCGGGCGCGCTGCGCCGCGGACCCGCGAGCCTCCCTCTCCCGCCGCCGGGCGGCCCCTAGTTTGTCCGACTGTGAGCCCCTTCCTCAGGCCGAAGCGGATGATGGTGGGCCGTCCGCTGGACAGTGCGCGGCTCGGTGAGACGCTGCTGCCGAAGCGCCTGGCGCTCCCGATCTTCTGTAGCGACCCGCTGTCCTCGGTCGCCTATGCCACCGAGGAAATCCTGCTGGTCGTCGGCCTCGGCGGGGTCGCCCTGCTCCATCTGACCTGGTACGCCGCGGCGGCCATCGTGCTCGTACTGGTCGTGGTCGTGGCGTCCTACCGGCAGACCTGTTACGCGTATCCAGGCGGCGGCGGGGCCTACCGCGTCAGCGCGCAGAACCTCGGGCGGAACGCGGCGCTCACCGCGGCCAGCGCGCTGGTGGTGGACTATGTGCTGACCGTCGCGGTGTCCGTGGTGTCCGGCGTAGCCGCGATCACCTCCGCGATTCCGTCCCTCGGCGGCCACGACGTGGCGCTGTCCGTCGGTTTCGTGGCCCTGCTGGCCCTGATGAATCTGCGCGGCGTACGGGAATCGGGCCGGGTCTTCGCCGTGCCCACCTACGGCTTCGTCTTCTTCATCTACCTGATGTTCGCGGTCGCGGCCGTACGGATGGCCACCGGTGCGAGCATCCGTGCCGAGTCCGCTGACCTGCCGCTGCACGCCGTCTCGCCCTACACGGGCCTGGCGCTGGTGCTGCTGGGGATGCGTGCCTTCGCGTCCGGCTGCACCGCGCTGACCGGGGTCGAGGCGATCAGCAACGGGGTGCCCGCCTTCCGCCGGCCGAAGAGTCGCAATGCCGCCAACACGCTGCTGGTCATGGGGTTCTTCTCGGTGACCATGTTCGGCGGGATCACGATCCTGGCGATGCTCTATGACGTGCATGTCGCGGTGCAGCCCACCGAACTCGGGCTGCCGCCGGACACCCCGACCTCCACCGCGCTCGCCCAGATCGCCCGCGCCACCTTCGGCGACCTCGACACGCTCTTCTACCTGCTCCAGGCCTTCACCGCCGGGGTGCTGATCCTCGCCGCCAACACCGCCTTCAACGGCTTCCCGATGCTGGCGTCGATCCTCGCCGAGGACGGGTTCGTGCCCCGTCAGCTGCACAACCGCGGGGACCGGCTGGTCTTCTCCAACGGCATCATCCTGCTCGCGCTGGCCGCCATCGGGCTGATCATCCTGTTCGACGCGGAGCTCACCCGTCTCATCCAGCTCTACATCATCGGCGTCTTCGTCTCCTTCACGCTCTCCCAGACGGGCATGGTCCGGCACTGGCGGACCGTCCTCGCCGAACCCGGGCTGCCGTCACGGGAGCGGGCCCGGCACCGGCGCTCCCAGGCGATCAACGCGGTCGGCGCGGTGCTCACCGGGGTGGTCCTGGTCATCGTCCTGATCACCAAATTCCTGCACGGCGCCTGGATCGTGGTGATCGCCATGCCGCTGCTGTTCCTGGGGATGCGCGGTATCCACCAGCACTACCGGCGCCTTGAACGGGAGTTGGCGGTCGCACCCGGCGACCGGCCCTGGGAGCCGGCCGGGAACCATGTGCGGGTGCTGGTCAGCTCGCTGCACGCGCCCACCCTCAAGGCCCTCGGCTATGCCCGCGCGATGCGTCCCACCTCGCTGGCGGCGCTGACCGTCGCCGTGGACCCCGCCGATGTGCGGGAGCTGCGCGAGCAGTGGGACGCCCATGACATCGACGTACCGCTCCAGGTGCTCAGCTCGCCCTACCGGGACTTCACCCGGCCGGTGATCGACGCTGTCCTGGAGGTCTGTGCGCGGTATCCGGGCGGTGCCGTCACGGTCGTGATCCCGGAATACCTCGTCGGCCACTGGTGGGAGCAGCCGCTGCACAACCAGAGCGCCCTGCGGCTGAAGGCCCGGCTGCTGTTCACGCCGGGTGTGACGGTGGCCAATGTGCCCTATCGGCTCCCGACCGGCCAGGAGCCGGGGGAGACGTAGCAGGTCCGGTGCCGCACGGGCCGGGCGAGGGCGCGCGGCCCGGACCGTGATCCTCGCGGGCTCAGGCCGCCGCCCGGTGCCCCTTCGGTTCCGGCGCCGTGAGCGCGGCCTTGGTGACATCCGCGACCAGCTCGACGACATCGGGTCCGTACGCCTGCGAATTGACCACCTTCAGCAGCAGACAGAACTGGCCGTCGGCGCCGTGCTTACGGGTCAGCTTGGCCCGGTTGCGGACCAGGTGGCGGACCGCGGCCCGGTGGGTGACCGGACGCTGGCCGGCCGCCAGGAACACCGGGCGGTCGCCCTCACCGGCGGTCAGCCGGGCCAGCAGCACATACTCGACCGCGCCGGGCTCCATCCGGTACGCCGAGCCGCCGATCGTGAAGGTGGCGCGGTCCATCCCGGCCTCGTCACCGGGGTGCACCGCGACCCCCGGCAGCAGATTGGCCAGGTGGGCCGCCAGCCGGCGGTGCGCGGTCGGGTCACCGATACAGAACTCGGTACGCGCCCCGAAGCCCTGGAGGCCGGTGTCGTGCGGGGCGACCTCGGGATGCGCCCCGCAGCTCTCGATGACCCCGGCCAGCCCCAGCAGCGCCAGCGCGTCATGGCGCGGGATGCTCCAGTGGGCCGAGGAACTGTCCCGGTGGGTGACCAGCACACACTCCGAACCGTCCGGCAGCCCGAAGAAGCCTTGCTCGCGGGTGAGCTTCCGGCGGGTCACCGCGGATTGCACGGCCCAGCCCGCCGCCAGGCCCACGATCAGGGCCGCGGCCGTCACGGTCAGGAGCAGCAGGGTGTCGTCCATGGCCGGGGAGCGTAGCGGCATTCCGGGTGGGTGTTCGAGGGCGGGGCGGGGGGCTGGGACGGCTTGTCCCGGTCCGTACGGGCATACCTGATCCGTACGGAAAGGTGTGGCTGATCCCCGCCCCTGCGAAGGCCTCCGTGCCCGAAATGCCCTCTGTCGGCGGGCTGTTGCCGCGAGTAGGCTCCGGGCCCCTGCCGCCCCCCGCCCACCTCTGGGAGGAAACCCCGGTATGACCAGAGCCCGACGCCTCACCGTCCTGGGAGCGGCCGCCGCGCTGGCCGGCTCCCTGGTGGCGGTCCCGGCCGCCGCCGGAACCACCGCGTCCGCGCGGCCCGCCGCCGACCGGGACGGCGCCCGCACCGCCACACCGGAGAAGACTCCGGTCGCCGTCGGCCACGGCGGGGCCGTCTCCAGCGTCGACCCGGACGCCTCGGCCGCCGGTATCGCGGTCCTCAGGAAGGGCGGCAACGCCGTCGACGCGGCCGTCGCCACCGCCGCCGCGCTCGGCGTCACCGAGCCCTACTCCGCGGGCATCGGAGGCGGCGGCTACTTCGTCTCCTATGACGCCCGGACCCGGACCGTACGCACCCTCGACGGCCGGGAGACCGCCCCGCGCTCCGCCGGCAAGGATCTCTTCCTGGAGAACGGCAAGCCCCTCGCGTTCGAGGACGCCGTCACCAGCGGGCTGAGCGTCGGCACCCCGGGCACCGCCGCCACCTGGGACACGGCCCTGCGCAAGTGGGGCAGCCGGTCCCTGCGCCAGGTACTGCGGCCCGCCCAGCGGCTGGCCGCGGGCGGCTTCACGGTCGACGAGACGTTCCGTCAGCAGACCGCCGACAACGAGGCCCGCTTCCGCGACTTCCCGGCGACCGCCCGCCTCTACCTGCCCGGCGGCAAGCTCCCGGTGGTCGGCTCGACGCTGAAGAACCCCGATCTGGCCCGTACGTACGGCGAGTTGGCGAACCGGGGCGTCGGCGCGCTCTACGACGGTGCGCTGGCCCGGGACATCGTCCGCACGGTCCGCACACCGCCGGTGCGCGCCGGCTCCCCGCGCACAGTACGGCCCGGCGATCTGACCGCGGGCGATCTGCGCGCCTACCGGGTGCTGAGCCAGGCGCCGACCCGCACCGGCTACCGCGGCCTGGACGTCTACGGCATGGCGCCGTCCTCCTCCGGCGGCACCAGCGTCGCCGAGGCGCTGAACATCCTGGAGAAGAGCGATCTCTCCCGGCTGAGCGAGAAGCAGTTCCTGCACCGCTACATCGAGGCGGCCCGGATCGCCTTCGCCGACCGCGGCCGCTGGGTCGGCGACCCGGCACAGGAGGACGTCCCGACCAAGGGCCTGACCTCCCAGCGGTTCGCCGACGCCCGCGCCTGCCTCATCCACGACGACAAGGCGCTGACCAGCCCACTCGCGCCCGGCGACCCGCGCCACCCCGCGCGCTGCGCCGCTGCCGGCCGGGCCGCGCCGACGACGTACGAGGGGGAGAACACCACCCATCTGACCGTCGCCGACAAGTGGGGCAACGTCGTCGCCTACACCCTGACCATCGAACAGACCGGCGGCAGCGGCATCGTCGTGCCGCACCGCGGCTTCCTGCTCAACAACGAGCTGACCGACTTCTCCTTCGCGCCGGCCAGCCCGTCCGTCCATGACCCGAATCTGCCCGGCCCCGGCAAGCGGCCGCGCTCGTCGATGTCGCCGACGATCGTGCTGCGGCACGGCCGTCCGGTGGTCGCGCTCGGCTCGCCCGGCGGCGCGACCATCATCACCACCGTGCTCCAGACCCTGGTCAACCACCTCGACCGCGGAATGCCGCTGGTCGACGCCATCGCCGCGCCGCGGGCCAGCCAGCGCAACGCGGCCCTGACCGACCTCGAACCCGGTCTGTGGAACAGCCCGGTCCGCCGGCAACTCGAAGCGCTCGGCCATGCCTTCAAGGAGAACCCGGAGATCGGCGCGGCGACCGGCGTCCAGCGGCTGCCGGACGGCCGCTGGCTGGCGGCGGCCGAAAAGGTACGGCGCGGCGGCGGCTCGGCGCGGGTCGTGCACCGCTCGTAACGCCCGCGGCACGGGAGTCGGGTGTCACACCGCCGACACGGACGGACGGCTGTGTGCCGTCCGTGTGTCGTCGATGTACCGCCCCGCGCGGCGTCGTTGATGGCCACGGCGGAGGCGATTAGCCTCCTGGGACCGTTCGTTCGAATGAGCGGTCCCAGGGAGGGCACGCAGCGTGAGCGTTGACGAGAGCCAGGACAGCGAGACCGGGCAGGTCCCGGTCCGGCACATCGGTGCCACGGCGGGCGAGTTGGAAGGCCTCGCCGAGCAGGCGCGGGCACTCGCCGAGGGCCGGGTGACCTCGACCGCGCTGGTACGGCGGTCGCTGGAGCGCATCGAGGCCACCCAGGGCAGCGTCAACGCCTTCCGGCGGGTACGGGCCGAGGCGGCGCTCGCGGAGGCCGCGGAGGCCGACCGCAGGCTGGCGGCCGGGGAACGGCTGCCGCTGCTCGGGGTGCCGGTCGCGGTCAAGGACGACACCGATGTGGCGGGCGAGCCGACCGCGTTCGGCTGTGCCGGGGAATTCCCGCCCAAGGAGCGCGACGCCGAGGTCGTCCGGCGGCTGCGGGCGGCCGGCGCGATCATCGTCGGCAAGACCAACGCCTGCGAACTGGGCCAGTGGCCGTTCACCGAGGGCCCGGCCTTCGGCAACACCTGCAACCCGTGGAACCTCGCCCACACCCCGGGCGGCTCGTCCGGCGGTTCGGCCGCCGCGGTCGCGGCCGGGCTGGTCCCCGCCGCCCTCGGCACCGACGGCGCCGGCTCGGTCCGGATCCCCGCCGCCTGGTCCCACCTCGTCGGCATCAAACCCCAGCGCGGCCGCATCTCCACCTGGCCGGACCCCGAGTCCTTCCAGGGGATCACCGGCATCGGCCCGCTGGCCCGTACGGTCGAGGACGCGGCCCTGCTGCTGGACGTGGCCAGCGGCAACCACGACGGCGATCTGCACCGGCCGCCCGCCATCGCCGCCCGCGAGGCCGCCGGCCGCGACCCGGGACGGCTGCGGATCGCACTCTCCTGGAAGGCCGCCTTCACCTTCACGCCCAAACCGCTGCACCCCGACGTCCGGGCCGCGGTGACCGGTGTGGCCCGCACGCTGGCCCGCCTCGGGCACTTCGTCGAGGAGGCGGAGCCGGACTACGGGCTGGTCGGGCTGGCTTTCGTCCCGCGTGCCACGGCCGGGGTGGGGGAGTGGGCGGACCGGGTCCCCGACCGTTCGCTGCTGGACCGCCGTACGCGGGAGGCGGCGCGGATGGGCCGGCTGCTCGGCGGACCCGTACTGCGCCGGGCGCGCGCCGCCGAGCGGCGCCAACAGCGCCGGATCGGCGCACTGTTCGGCCCCTACGACGTCCTGCTGACGCCGACCACGGCCACCCCGCCGCCCCGCATCGGCACCCTCGCCAAGCTCAGCGGCTGGCGTACGGATCAGGCCATGATCGCCGCCTGCCCGTACGCCTGGCCGTGGAACGTCCTCGGCTGGCCGGGCGTGAGCGTGCCCGCCGGGTTCAGCACCGACGGCCTGCCGCTCGGCGCCCAGCTGCTCGGCCCGGCCCACGGCGAGCCGCAGCTGATCTCACTGGCCGCCCAGCTCCAGGACGATCTGCGCTGGCACGAGCGGCGGCCGGCCGGCCATCCGGCGCCGCACGGCGGCGTCCGCCCCTGAGCCGCGGGGCGGACGGCGCCGGGCCGGGGGCGGACGGCGGGGCCGGGTGCGGGGACCGGGCCCGGCACTGAACCTCAGCCGAGGAGCGTGCGGATCGCGTCGGCCGTACCGGTCTCGCCCAGCCGCGGGAAGACCCGCTGCACGCTGTTGCGGTGCGCGTCGGCGTCCAGGTCGGTCATCGCGTCGGTGGCGAGGGTGACGTGGTAGCCGTGCTCGTACGCGGCACGGGCGGTGGACTCCACCCCGATGCTGGTGGCGATGCCGCCGAGGACGATCTGGGTCACCCCGCGCTCTCGCAGCTCCCGGTCCAGGTCCGTGCCGTGGAAGGCGCCCCAGCTCTGCTTGGAGACGGTGACATCGCCGGGCTGCCGATCGAGCTCGGGCACCAGCTCCGCCCAGTCGGCGGGCGGCTCGCCGGCCGGCCGCGTGTGCTCCGTACGGCCCGGGGCGCCACCGGTGAGTTGAGGGGATTGAGCAGCGAGCCGAGCAGCAGCGGCGTCATCAGCCGGGCGCCGAAGGCGTGGCCGGAGCCCTCGGTGGACGCACCGGAACCGCCCGGCGCGCCCGTCGTGGCGGCCGCGGCACCCGCGCCGGTGACGGTCTCGCTCATTCCGGCATCAGCCGCCGTATCAGCCCGGCCGCCGTCTCCAGGGTCTGCCGTTCCTCCGCGGTCAGCCGGTCGGCGAGGGCCTCCGCCAGCCAGTTGTGCTTGGCCTGGCGCACGGCGCCGATCACCCGGCGGCCCTCTTCGGTGAGGGAGAAGACCACCTGCCGACCGTCCGTCGGATGCGGACTGCGGTCGAGGATGCCGCGCTCCTCCAGCGCCCCGACGGTCAGCCGCATGGACTGCGGACGCACCAGCTCGGCGCGGGCCAGCGCCGCGATGGTGGCCGGACCGCCGGTGTGGATCCGGGAGAGCACCGCCCGCTGGGTCGGGGTGAGCTCGCCCTGGGGGGAGGCGGCGCGCAGATGCCGCATGAGCTGCGCGACGGCCGCGCCGAGGTCCGTCGCCAGGCGTTCCACGTTCTTTTCCGGCATCTGTCCAGCGTACGAGATCGACAGGGAAACTTACAAGTTTCCCTGTCGATTCTGCGCTGCGTCGCCGGACGCGCCACGGTGGAGATGGTCTTGCCACGGTCCGTGACGGGGCTTACGGTCGCCTCCACACGCGTAGATCGCGGCGTAGATCATGCGCGGGCGCAGGCTGACGCATCGACAAAGGAGCAGCTCATGGCCGATGTTGTGCGTGCCGCACTGGTTCAGGCGACCTGGACCGGCGACACCGAATCGATGATCGCGAAGCATGAGGAGTACGCCAGAGCGGCCGCCGCGCAGGGCGCGAAGGTGATCGGCTTCCAGGAAGTCTTCAACGCCCCGTACTTCTGCCAGGTCCAGGATCCCGAGCACTACCGCTGGGCCGAGCCGGTGCCCGACGGGCCGACCGTCCGGCGGATGCAGGACCTGGCCCGCGAGACCGGCATGGTCATCGTCGTCCCCGTCTTCGAGGTCGAGCAGGCCGGCTTCTACTACAACACCGCGGCCGTCATCGACGCCGACGGCACGGTCCTGGGCAGCTACCGCAAGCACCACATCCCGCAGGTCAAGGGCTTCTGGGAGAAGTACTACTTCAAGCCGGGGAACGCCGGCTGGCCGGTCTTCGACACCGCAGTCGGCAAGGTGGGCGTCTATATCTGCTACGACCGCCACTTCCCCGAAGGCTGGCGGCAGTTGGGCCTCAACGGCGCCCAGCTGGTCTACAACCCCTCCGCCACCTCCCGCGGTCTGTCCGCCTACCTCTGGCAGCTGGAGCAGCCCGCGGCGGCGGTCGCCAACGAGTACTTCATCGCGGCGATCAACCGGGTCGGCGTCGAGGAGTACGGCGACAACGACTTCTACGGCACCAGCTACTTCGTCGACCCCCGGGGCCAGTTCGTCGGCGAGGTCGCCAGTGACTCCAAGGAGGAACTGGTCATCCGCGACCTCGACTTCGACATGATCGACGAGGTCCGGCAGCAGTGGGCCTTCTACCGCGACCGACGGCCCGACGCCTACGACGGGCTGGTGCAGCCATGACCCACGACCCCGGGAGCCTGTACGCCCGCCATCAATCCGTCCTCCCCTCCTGGCTGAGCCTCTACTACGAGCGGCCCCTCGAACTCACCCATGGCGAGGGCCGCCACGTCTGGGACGCCGAGGGCAACCGCTATCTCGACTTCTTCGGCGGCATCCTCACCACCATGACGGCGCACGCGCTGCCCGAGGTCACCAAGGCCGTCGCCGAACAGGCCGGCCGGATCATCCACACCTCGACGCTCTACCTCTCGCGCCCCATGGTCGAGCTGGCGGAGCGGATCGCGGCGCTCTCCGGCATCCCCGACGCCCGGGTCTTCTTCACCACCTCCGGTACGGAAGCCAACGACGCCGCGCTCCTCCTGGCCACCACGTACCGCCGCTCCAACCAGATCCTGGCGATGCGCAACAGCTACCACGGCCGGTCCTTCTCCACCGTCGGCATCACCGGCAACCAGAGCTGGTCACCCACCAGCCTCTCGCCCCTCCAGACGCTGTACGTCCACGGCGGGGTGCGCAGCCGCGGCCCGTACGCCGGGCTGAGCGACGATGCGTACATTGCGGCCTGCGTCGCCGACCTGGAGGACATGCTCCAGCAGACCGCGGGCGGCGTCGCCGCGCTGATCGCCGAACCGGTCCAGGGCGTCGGCGGATTCACCATGCCGCCGGACGGCCTGTACGCCGCGTTCCGCGAGGTGCTCGCCCGGCACGGCATCCTCTGGATCAGCGACGAGGTGCAGACCGGCTGGGGCCGTACCGGCGACCACTTCTGGGGCTGGCAGGCACACGCCGACAACGGCCCGCCCGACATGCTGACCTTCGCCAAGGGCATCGGCAACGGGATGTCCATCGGCGGGGTGGTGGCCCGCGCCGAGGTGATGGACTCGCTCTCCGCGAACTCCATCTCCACCTTCGGCGGCAGCCCGGTCACCATGGCCGCTGGCCTGGCCAACCTCGGCTACCTCCTGGAACACGACCTCCAGGGCAACGCCCGGCGGGTCGGCGGCCTGCTCATCGAGCGGCTACGGGCGGTCGCGGCCGGTCTCGATCTCGTCCGGGAAGTGCGCGGCCGCGGCCTGATGATCGGCCTCGAACTGGTCCGCCCCGGCACCGACGAGCGCTCGCCGGAGGCCGCCTCCCTGGTCCTGGAAGCCGCCCGCGAACGCGGCCTGCTGATCGGCAAGGGCGGCCAGGGCGGCGCCTCACTGCGCATCGCACCCCCGATGACGCTGACCATCGCGGAGGCCGAAGAAGGCGCGGATCTGCTGGCGGACGCACTGCGGGAGGCACAGGGGCAGCTGGCTCCGGCGTAGCGGCACGGCCGTGGCCGGGGTTTCGTCAGGCGCGAGGCCCCGGCCCCCGGTCGGCGTCCGCGCGGGAGCGCCGGGCCGGATGACGCGGTCCCGGGCCGTAACGTATGAACGCCTCAGGCGGTCCCGGCGGTCTCCCGCACCGTGTCGGCCACCAGGGTGAAGAAGCGGGTGTGGGCGCGCCGGCTGCACGGGGCCTCCGGATTCCACGGCAGCAGCCGGGACCGGGCCTCGATCGCGCGCCAGTGGGCGTCGGACCGGAGCTGTTCGGGCCGGGCGGCATTGGCCCGTACGTCCATCAGCACGATGTCCGGCGCCATCGCCGCGGCGTCCGCCCAGCCGACGGTGGACCAGTTCACCCCGGCGCCCGCGGCCGGCTCCAGCAGCCCCACCCCGTGCTCGGTCAGCGCCCGCAGATCCGGCCAGGAGCTGGGCCGGGCCAGATGCACCCGCTCCGGTCCCGCGGGCGACAGTGCCAGCACCCGCGGCCGTACGGCGCCGCCGGTCGCCTGCCGCAGGGCGTCCTCCGCGGCGTCCAACTCCCGTGCCTGGCCGAGGGGTTCGCCGCAGCCGAGCGAACCGGCGAGCGCCGCGAACCGCTCGCGCACCCCCGCCAGGCTGCGGCCGGGGCCCACCGCGACGGTGGCGACCGGGACATGCGCCTCCAGCTCCAGGGCGGTCTTCTGCTCCAGCCCGTAGACCTGCTCGCCGTCATAGGTCACGGCCACCACGAGGTCCGGTGCCGCCTCCAGCAGGGTGTCCGGGTGCAGCGTGCCGCCCGAACCGAGATAGCCGATCTCCGCGAGCGGCAGCTCACCGGCCTTGGCGGGGTCGGGGGCGGCGCCGTCGTGCTGGGACCCGAAGAGCCCCACGGGGCGTATGCCGTGGTCCCACAGCGTCGCCCCCGCCTGTATGTACGCCACGATCCTGAGCGGCCGGTCGCCGGCCACCGCCAGGCGCCCCCGGTCGTCGGAGAACTCCCACGGTGTGCTCTGGTCCATGAACCCGCCGCCTTTCCGCTTCGTCCGTCAGAATGCCGGGCCGCCCGCCGGGTTCGCCCGCCGGGTTCGCTCGCCGGTTCGGCGCATACCTGCCCAACGCGTCACTCCCGCACCCCTCCCGCGGGTACTACGCGCCCCTCGCCCGTGCCCCGCGTTGAACCGTCCAGCTGATCGTCGGCGCAACACGAACGTCTCCGCTGATTAGCGGTCACGGTATTGCCACCGTGGGTGACATGCTTCTACGGTCTCCTTCTCGACCGTGATCTACGGGTGTAGACCGGTTGTGGCGTGGCGTCAGCGGAGCAGACCTGCCAGGGGGATGGTGCGCGTCGAGCTCCGCCTTCCCGTGCCGCCGATGTCGCTGGTGTGGAAGGGAGCAGGATTGTGAGCCGTACGGTCGTGCAGGGCGGACTGGTGATCACCGCCGCCGATGAGGTCCACGCCGATGTCCTGGTGGAGGACGGCCGGGTCGCCGCCCTCGCGGCACACGGCAGCCACACCGCGGACGGCTGGACCGGGATGGCGGACCGCGTCCTCGACGCCACCGGGAAATACGTCATCCCAGGGGGCGTCGATGCGCACACCCATCTGGACTTCCCCTTCGGCGGGACCTTCTCCTCCGACAACTTCGAGACCGGCACCCGCGCCGCGGCCTGGGGCGGCACCACCACCCTCATCGACTTCGCGGTCCAGTCCCGCGGCAAGTCGCTCCGCGCCGGCCTGGACGCCTGGCACGCCAAGTCCGACGCCCAGTGCGCCATCGACTACGCGTTCCACATGATCCTCTCGGACGTCAACGAGCACACCCTCAAGGAGATGGACCTCCTCGTCGCGGAAGGTGTGACGTCGTTCAAGCTCTTCACCGCCTATCCCGGCGTCTTCTACAGCGACGACGGGCAGATCCTGCGCGCCATGCAGCAGTCCGCCGGCAACGGCGGGCTGATCATGATGCACGCCGAGAACGGCATCGCCATCGACGTCCTCGTCGAACAGGCGCTGGCCGAGGGCCGCACCGATCCGCGCTACCACGGCGAGGTCCGCCGGGTCCTCCTGGAGGCCGAGGCCACCCACCGCACCATCCAGCTGGCGCGGGTGGCCGGCGCCCCGCTCTACGTCGTGCACGTCTCCGCCGAGGAAGCCCTCGCCGAGATCGCCCAGGCCCGCGACAAGGGGCTGAACGTCTTCGGTGAGACCTGCCCGCAGTATCTGTTCCTGTCCACCGACAACCTCGCCGAGCCGGACTTCGAGGGCGCCAAATACGTGTGCTCCACGCCGCTGCGGCCGCGGGAGCACCAGGCGGCCCTGTGGCGCGGGCTGCGCACCAACGACCTCCAGGTGGTCTCGACCGACCACTGCCCGTTCTGCTTCCAGGGGCAGAAGGAGCTGGGCCGCGGCGACTTCTCCAAGATCCCCAACGGGATGCCCGGCGTGGAGAACCGGATGGACCTCCTCCACCAAGGCGTCGTGGAGGGCCGGATCAGCCGCCGCCGCTGGATCGAGATCGCCTGCGCCACCCCGGCCCGGATGTTCGGCCTCTACCCGAAGAAGGGCACCCTCGCCCCCGGCTCCGACGCCGACCTCGTCATCTACGACCCCACCGTCGAGCAGACCGTCTCCGCCGAGACCCACCACATGAACGTCGACTACTCACCGTACGAGGGCAAACGCCTCACCGGGCAGGTCGAAACCGTGCTCTCGCGGGGCGAACTCGTCCTCGACCGGCGGGAGTTCACCGGACGTGCGGGACACGGCCAGTACATCCCGCGTGGCACCTGCCAGTACCTCATTTAAGGAGCGCCGCTGTGGACTTCGGAGTTGTCCTACAGGCCGACCCGCCCGCCTCCGCCGTTGTGTCCCTGATGCGCCGCGCCGAGCGCAACGGCTTCCGCTACGGCTGGACCTTCGACTCGGCCGTTCTGTGGCAGGAACCGTTCGTCATCTACAGCCGGGTGCTGGAACACACCGAGCGGATGATCGTCGGCCCGATGGTCACCAACCCCTCCACCCGCACCCCCGAGGTCACCGCCTCCACCTTCGCCACCCTCAACGAGATGTACGGCAACCGCACCGTCTGCGGCATCGGGCGCGGCGACTCCGCGATGCGGGTGGCCGGGCGCCCGCCCAACACCCTGGCCCGGCTGGGCGAGTCGATCGGCGTCATCCGCGATCTCGCCGAGGGCCGGGAGGCGTACGTCGGCGACCACCGGATCAAGATCCCCTGGATCAAGGACGGCAAGCTCCCGGTGTGGATGGCCGCCTACGGGCCCAAGGCCCTTGCCATGGCCGGTGAGCTGGCCGACGGCTTCATCCTCCAGTTGGCCGACCCCTTCCTCACCGAGTGGATGATCAAGGCGGTGCGGAAGGCCGCGGTGGACGCCGGCCGCGACCCGGCCGACGTCACGATCTGTGTCGCCGCACCGGCCTACGTGGGCGACGACCTGGACCACGCCCGCGAGCAGTGCCGCTGGTTCGGCGGCATGGTCGGCAACCACGTCGCCGACCTCGTCGCACGCTACGGCGAGCACTCCGGCATGGTGCCGGACGAGCTGACCGCGTACATCGCGTCCCGGGAGAGCTACGACTACGCCCACCACGGCCGGTCGGGCAACCCCGACGCGGGCTTTGTGTCGGACGCGGTCATCGACCGTTTCTGCCTGCTCGGCCCGGCCGCCGCACATCTCGACAAGCTGCGGCAGCTCCAGGCCCTGGGCGTGGACCAGTTCGCGCTCTACGCCATGCACGACGCCAAGGAATCCACCATCGACGCCTACGGAGCAGAGATCCTTCCCGCGTTCGCCGACTGAACGGGCCTGGTGTGCACCCGGGCCTTAAGCCAGGGGGTAGTCGTAGCGTACGAATCCCTTGAAGCTCGCCACCTTGTCGTACAGAGCGCGGGCTGCGGTGTTGCTCTCCTGAGTGGTCCAGTACAGGCGCGAAGCCCCCCGCTCCCGAGACACACTGGCCACCTTCTCGATCAGCATCCGCGCCACGCCCTGGCCGCGCGCCGCTTCGTCGACGAAGAGGTCCTGGAGATAGCAGCTGTCTTCCATCCAGAACGTTGCGTGGAACAGATAGTGCGCGATGCCGACCAGTTTCCCGTCTGACCAGGCGCCGACGCCGTGGAATTCCGTGCCACGACGTAACCGCTGCCAAGTCTCCTCATACCCGTCGTCCGGTACCACGGTGCGGTAGAACGCCTTGTAACCGCGCGCCAGCATTTCCCAGGCGGCGCGATCCTCCTCGCGCAACGAATCAATATCGATCATGGTTGCCCATCCTCGCACGCGAGCTAACAGCCCATCCGATGATCCGCCGGACACTGTCCAGGCATGTCGGCGCGCCCTGAAGGGACCATGGCCGGTCCGGCGCGGGGGTGGGTACGCCAGGCTCGGGGGTGGGTGCGCCGACGAGCCACGGCGGCGTCGCGGGATCCGGAGGGCAACCCCGGCCTTGGATGGTCCTCGGTGGGCAGCCGGGAGATCAGTCGGCGTTCGTGCTCCCGGCTGCCCACCGGGCGGCAGGTTTCCCTGGCTTCCGCGGAAGGTGCCACGGCGCGTTCACACCGGCCCTCGGGGGCTCCCTCCGGCTTACCGCCGGAACCCGGCGCCGTCGGCTGCACCTTCACCCGCTGACGCTTCCCGCCCAGCCCGTACCAGCCCGCACCGCAGACGAGGAACCCTCCATGACGGGGCGTCCCGCCATGTTGGCGAATTCTCCGCGGGCCTAAGGGCTGTCCTGTAAATGATCTCCAGGCGGGATGGGGCGCGGCAGCCTGCCCGGGGCGGTACGGTCTCCGGCGGGGAGTTCGCGTGACCCCGGTCGCACGAGTCGCACTTCCGGGGTCGCCGCGTCTGGCTCCTCCGTGAGTGACGGTGGAGCCAGCACCGACCATCCCACACGGTGGGAGTTCGGCTGGAGTGTTGGGAACGGGGCGAGGGTGCTTCACCCGATCAATCGGGCCACGTCTTCTTCCTGCCGTGTGCCTGTCTCCTTGACTTGGTACAGCTCGGGCACGGAGACCTTGATCGGCTCCTGCGTGGTCCGTGCGATCACGACGACCACGGGCTCGTTCGGGTCGGGATTCTCCTCGCGATGCGGGACGAACGGGGGGACGAGCAGGAAGTCACCAGGGTCGGCGGAGATCCGTACCTCCTGTATGCCGTCGTGGAAGACGAACACGGGGTGACCGCTGACCACGTAGATCCCCGCCTCGGACTCGCCGTGATGGTGGTTGTCCGTTGCACTCAACGGCGCATTCTCTACCAGGCCCATCCAGAGCTTCTTCGAGCCGACTGTGCCGCCACTGATGGCGGCATGGCCGTCCAACTCGCCAGCTCGAACGTGGTGGACGCGGTTGCCCAGCGTCCCGTTGCCGTCTGCGCTCAGTGCGGATCCGACGCCTGCGTGGGTGGTCATCGTGCGGCCTCCTCATTGTTGTCGACGGCCTGTGGCCGAGCATCAGGCTGCGACCACCGTGCCCGGGACTGCAACTATTGTTGCTGTAATGGCAACGCGCACCTCCGGAACCAAGGCGTCCCGCCCGGGCAATCGCCAGCCGTACACCGGGCAGCCAACGACAGGTCGGACACCTCGAAGAGGGCAGGCGATGGAGATCAACTAAGGGTTGTCCCCTAACCGGTCACAGGCGAGATGATTTTGATGTGGCCGATGTGATCGCGGCGTCGGAGCCTTCCTGGACAGCCCCGTGTACGCCATTGCCCGTTGGTCGGAGAAGGGGGAGAACGCGGAGAAGGCCATCTCCACCTTCCAGCGCAAGCGAGGGGGCCACAGCCATGTCCGCGTCTCAAGCGGCGGGGTACTCCCCGAGGAGCGCCGCTACCTCCGGCACCTTTCGGAAGGGCTTCAAGCTCTTAAGAACCACCCGCGCCCGGTCGGCCGTTCGCTCAGAGGCCCCGCCGGTAGACAGAGCCAGCATGCGTTCAGTGGTTGCTGCCGCTTCCTCCGGCTCGTTGGCGTCCGCATAGGCCACCGCCAACCATGAGAGGTAGAGCGCCAACTCTCGTGCGTGCGTGGTGTCGTAGCGGTCCAAGACCTGGGACAGGAGCGGCACGGCGCGGAGCGGCCTGTGCAGCTCCGTGTAGACCCTGGCGTCCATGACCTCCAGCTCCTCCACGGACACCCAGTAAGTCCAGTCTGGTTCGTCCGCGCCGTGCTCATCCGTGAGCGCTTCGTGGGCCTTGCCCAGTGCCTGGATCGCCTCTTGAGGGCGGTCGGCCCTGGTGTGTGCCCAAGCCACGCGGTCCAGGAACAGCGCGCGTGCGCGGGGCGGAGCGTCCGGGCCGGCGGCGTCAACGGCGGCCACCGCCATATCCACCGCCTCACGCGGATCACCCTGATTGGCTACCTGGTAAGCGAGCGTGCCCAGAAGCTGACCCGCCAAGGTGCCATCTCCGGCTTTCTGGGCGGCAGAGAGCCCCAGGCGGTAGACCTTCTCCGCCTCCGCGTACTCCCCGGCGTCACTGGCCACCCAACCCACAATCTGGGCCAGTTCCGCAATCGCCCGGAGTAGACCCCGCCCAACGGCTTCTGTGTGCGTGGTCGTTCGGTAGAGGTGCACCGCGGATCTCAAGTCCCGGCGTGCGCGCCCGATCAGGTCACGTCCATACACCACGTCGTCCGCCAGCCGGAGGCCGTGGACCCGGTTGGTCAGGTCCACCACCGTGGATTGCCCGACCCGCCGGCCGGGACCGTCGACGAGCTGGGCGAACGGATCACCGGGCGGGAGGAAGTCGTCCACCGTGCGCGGTGCGGGTGGGGCGGTCGCTTCCTCTACAGCCGTTGCTGCCTCTAGTTCCTCCCTGGACACCCCTAAGACGGTAGCCAGTACCGGCAGCCATTCGCGCGGTTTCTGCTTCCACTGGTCGCCGTGCGCGACCCGGGCGGCCCACCGGGAGGGGGAACGGCTGTCCTCCGGCCGGGCCGAATAACAGTCGAGCCACTCCGGTGCCGCCAGTGCCGCCAGCCAGTCCCCGGCCGTCTCGGCGCCCTCTTTCACTGCGGCCCGCAAAGTCTCGACCACGAACTCCAGCCGGTTCAGGAACACGACGACGGCCTGCACTACCCAATCGGGGTCGTACAGGCCGTCGTCACGCAGGCCCCGGATTTGCCAACAGCGTCTGGGTATCCGGGAGGGGGCGTCTGCGTTTCGGCGTACGCGCCTACGCGCGGAAGTCCCCTGCCTGTACGCCGGTGACGAACGCTGACCACGCAGACGGCTCGAACGTCAGGGCCGGTCCGTTGGGGTCCTTGCTGTCCCGGACGGGAACGGTGCCGTGGACGCCGACATGCGCCGGGGACCACTCCACGCAGTTGCCGCCATCTTGGCTGCTGTAGCTGGACTTGACCCAGGGGTGAGTCAGGGGAGTCACGATGCCTCCATAAGCTTTTGGATCATGCAGGTGGACACGTCACGCGCCAGGGCTGCAGCGGTGAGTACATCGTAAGACCGGGAGAGGTGGCGCACGGTTGACGGCTCATCAATGATCGCGCCCGACCTGATGCCTTCCGTGTAGATCACGGGTTGCCCATCGGCGGTGGTCAGAATCGACATGGATCCGTCCATCAGCCCGTGAGTCCCCGCGGAGAGCGGAAGCACCTGCAAAACGGTGGTGGGTTGGGCACCGTGGTGGAGCAGCGCGGCAAGCTGTTCCCGCATGACCTCCGGGCCCCCGACGTTCCGCCGAAGCACGGACTCACAGATGATGACGGAGAAGTCCGGCGGTGAGCTTCCACTGAGTACGTCCTGGCGGGCCATGCGCTTTTGAACCTTCTTCGCCAGTTCCTCCTCACTGGCCCGTGGGTCACCCTCCCGGAAGAGTGCGTATGCATAGCCCGCCGTCTGGAGGAGTCCGGGCACGACGGTCGGCGACCACTCAGCAATCGCTATCGCCCGGGGCTCCAGCTTCATTCGCTTTCGGGAGTGCTCCGGGAAGGACTGGGCCATGATCTCTTCGTACAGCCGCTTGAACAGGCCGTCCGTCGAAAAGACCTGATCCAAGAGGGGCGGGAGATCGGCCGGCACCGGCCCCACAAACGTCTCCACACGGCTGATGGTGCTTTTGGATGTGCGGGTCAACCTCGCCAGTTGAGTCTGGCTCAGGGGCCCTTGCGGGTAAAGCTCCCGGTGACTCCGGCACTCCTCACCGAATTGCTTGCGTGGGTCGTCTGAGTCCTCTGCGCCCCCCGGTGCGCCCCCGGTACGGTCCATAGCTCCCCCTGCCCATTGACCTGGTCACGTGCGGTCGTCGCGTCATTTGCGCCGGTCAACGGCATACGCACATGCCGGCATGCCCAACGCCCAGGTTGGGCGCTGAATCTCTCCTCACAGTACCGATTTCTACTCCACTCTTGTCACCAACCAGACGCACAGAGTGAGGGGTTCCGGTGACTGAGCGAATGTTGATCGGCCCGAAGCTGGAGCCCGTCCCGGTGCAGAGGTGCGATGTGTGCGAACTCTGCGGCCGGGAGCGGGAGGTGGCCCGGCGGGCGGGCCGTTCGCTGGAGGTCCGGAGCCTTAACGGCGTCATCGCGGGCCACCCCCACGGAAGGGAGGCACGGGAGTGATCGGAGCGGAGGCACCACTCGCGTTTTACACGTCGCCCCAACAGATCACGATGGGGTCCGTCGTCTTCGACCGGGACGCCGAGATGGTGGCCGTGGTGCGGGATGTGAAGGGCCTGATGGTCGGACTGGAGCGGCCCACGGGCCTCACCTGGGAAGCGGCCTATGGCCGTCTGCGACCGGGCACGGAGCGCGAAGGACTGCAGCTCCAGGCCCTGGCGAAGCTCCAGCGGGCACGGATGCGGGGTATGCCGTGAGCTGCACGAAGTGCGCCGATCTGGAACGGGAGTTGGAGGCGGCCGACAAGGCCGGTGACCAGAGCCGGGCCGTGGATTGTCGGGTCCTGCTCCGACGCCACCCGCAACACGAGGATGTACCCGTGGAGGCCGGGGCGCGTGCCCGGAAGGGAGGTGGCGCGAAATGAGTAGGCCGCTGAGCGCCCGCAAGCCGCGGGGTGACATGAAGCAGACCAGCGCCGTGGCCAAGGGTGACTGGAACGCAGGCAAACAACGCGCCGAAAAGGCCGACCTGTTGGACCGGATGCGGGAGCGCATCCACGGCAAGCCGGATGCCGACCAGCCCCGGACTCCGCCCCCTGTCGGATGCCCATTCCGGCTCCTCCGAGTTGTCGAGTGACCCCGGCAGGGGGGTGGGCAAGGCCCCGGACGACTGGCCTACGGACAGCGACAGCCGGACGGGTGGACAATCACCGAGAGAGCACAGGAGGAACTGTGAAGTTCTTGATCCTTTCGAACGACGGTGGCGACAAGTTGCCGGGGGAGTCGTACCCCGGCCCGCATCAGCCTCCGTCCCCAGACGGTGGCCCGGGTCAGCCGAACCCGCCCAAGGTTGCCTGACCAGTGACCACCGACGCACACAAGGAGCGCCCCGGCCTGGACGGGCTGGGGCGTGCCCTCATGTCTTCCGGGGCCCTTTCCTCCGACTGGGCCCCCTCGTACGCGGCCGTTCCCCGATCCACCGTGTTGCCGGACCTCATGTGGCCGTTCGACATGGCGGCCGGCCGGAGCGTGGCCATTTCCAAGGCGGACGATCCCGCCAAGTGGCAGGAGTACGCGGACTCCGACGTACCGATCGTCACCCAGTGGGACGACGGGAAGCACACCGGCACCGAACCGGGCCACGTCCCCACCAGCTCCGCGTCCATGCCCTCCGTGGTGTTCCGGATGCTCCAGGACCTGGACCTTCGGCCCGGCCACAAGGTGCTGGAGGTTGGCACCGCCACCACCTGGAATGCGTTGCTCATGGCTCATCGTGCGGGGCCGGGATGCGTGACCACGATGGAGGTGGACCGGGCGGTGGCCACGGCCGCCATGGCGACGGTGGAGAGACTGGGAATCCCCCTCCATGTCGTCCACGGCGACGGGTTTCAGGGCCACCTGGAAGGGGCGCCGTATGACCGGGTCATCGCCACGTGCGGCCTCCGCTCCATCCCGTTCGCGTGGGTGGAGCAGTGCCGGCCCGGCGGGGTCATCGTGGCCCCGTGGGGGACGCACTACACCCACGCTGACGCAGTGGCCCGCCTGGTGGTGGCGCCGGATGGAGAGAGCGCGTCCGGGAAGTTCACCGGCCCCGTGGAGTTCATGAAGCTCCGGTCCCAGCGGTTTGTCCACCGGGCGCATTCTGAGTACGTAGAGGGGAGCGTGGCGGACGGCGACGAGTCATCCACGACGATCACCGAAGCAGAGTTCGTCGGGGACCAGTTCGGCCCGGAGCGGTTCGCCATAGGGCTCCGTGTCCCCCAGTGCTCGTACGTCGTGGCGGGGAAGAGCGACGGCGCACGGCCGGCCTGGTTCTACAGCCTGAGTGACAGCTCTTGGGCGTGCGTGCAGTTCCGCGACGGGAAGACGGCCCGTGTGTGGCAACAAGGTCCCCGCCGGCTCTGGGACGAGGTGGAGAAGGCGTTCCGATGGTGGGTCCACCGAGGAAAGCCGGACCGGACCCGGTTCGGACTGACCGTGACCGCCGAGGGCGAAAGGGTGTGGCTGGACGACCCGGCCGACTCCTGGGCCCTTTGAGACCGGCCCCGTTCGTGCGCTGCCCCCGTGGCGCATGGGCGGGGCCCTTGTCATGTCCGGCTGGGCCACGCTGCTCAGGACCAGGGCCTGTCCGGCGGATCAGGGTCGGGGCCGCTGGACGGTGATCCGAAAGACACCCGCTAGTACTGCAACGGTGTTTGTGCTGATGGGTGGGCAGTTCTATGGGCTGTGGCCGCGTCGTGTGTAGTGGCTGGTGCGGGCTTGGTGTTGGCGTCTGCGGCGCCAGTGTGACCAGTGCAGGATGTGGTCGACGGGTGGGGGTTGGCGGTGGGTGAGGCGGGTGATCAGGCGTCTGATCTCGGCGAGGCTGAGGTGGATGAGCTGGGAGGATCCGTTTCTGCTTTCCCGGCATCGAGTGCACGGGCCCGCAGGACGGTCAGGCAGGCGTGGGCGGCCATGGCCAGGGTGATGTGGCGGTGCCAGCCCGGGTAGCGGCGGACTTGGTAGTCGTCCAGGCCACACTCCTGCTTCGCGGTCTGGAAGCATTCTTCGACGGCCCACCGGCTGCCGGCGATATGGATCAACTCGTCCAGGGTGGCACCGGCTGGGCAGTAGGCGATGTAGTAAGAGAGCTCCTCCGGCCGGCTGACGCTGCGACGGGCGAGGACCCAGTGCCGACGGTCCTCGCGGTGCCAGGGACGGACTTCGACACGCGCCCAGTCGAACACCCGCGGTCCATGGGCGCCGCGTCCGCAAGAGCGGCGTTTCCACTTCTGCCGCGCAAGGCCGGTGAACAGGTCGTGGACGGGATGGTCCAGGGCCCAGCGGGTGACGACGGTGTCGTGGCGGGTGGTGGCCATGACGTGGAAGACGTCGGCCTGCTCCAGCTCATGGCGCCAGCCTTTGCTGAAGCCGTAGGCGGCATCCGCCGTCACCCACCGGAACGGGATCTTGTCGGCGATCGCCCGGCGGACCATCTTCTTCGCCATAACGACCTTGGTCTCGAAGCCGACCTCGTCGTCGATACCGGCCCTGCGACAGCGTTCGCGGTCGTCCGTCCAGGAGGTGGGCAGATACAACCGGCGGTCGATCAGGGTCCGGCCGCCACCGGCTGCACAGGCGAGGAAGACACCGACCTGGCAGTTCTCCGTCCGTCCCGCGGTCCCGGAATACTGCCGCTGCACCCCCGCCGAACGGGTCCCCTTCTTCAGGAAGCCCGTGTCGTCCACGATGAGCACAGCCTCGGGGTCGCCGAGGTGCTCGACAACGTAGTCACGCACATCCTCAAGGACCTCATCAGCTTCCCACTCGATCCGGTTCAGCAGCCGATGGATACGGTCCGGAGCGGCATGACCGGCCTGTTCGGCCAGAGTCCAGCCGTTCTTCCGCTCCAGCGGAGCGATCAGTCCCCGCATATACGCAAGCGCCGACTCCCGCGGCTCCGACCTGGAAAACCTGTGCACGAACCGCTCGTGCACAGCGTCCAGTTCACCGGCCCACACCATGGCATCAGCAAGGTCCCCACCCATGACCAGCCCAACGACCGGCCTGTCCAACCGTCACGGCAAACACCGTTGCAGTACTAGGGGGTGTCTTCAAATGATCTTGAGTGATGGATCATGGGCGGGTGATACGTCGCCATGAACTGTCGGATGCGGAGTGGGAGTTCGTCCGGCCGCTGCTGCCCGAGTCGTTGCGTGGCAGGAAGCGGTTGGACGACCGCACGGTGCTCAACGGGATCGTGTGGAAGTTTCGCACCGGGGTGGCCTGGCGGGATGTGCCCGAGCGGTACGGCCCGTGGGCCACGCTCCACACCCGCTTCCGCCGGTGGGCTCTGGACGGCACGTTCGAGCGGATGCTCCAGGCCGCGCAGGCGAGAGCGGATGCGGCGGGGGACATCGACTGGCTCGTGTCGGTCGACTCCACCGTCGTCCGCGCCCACCAGCACGCCGCCGGGGCCCGAAAAGGGGGCTCCGCAGTCCGGCACTCGGACGCTCCCGAGGTGGCCTGACCAGCAAGATTCACCTGGCCTGCGACGCCGTCGGCCGGCCGCTCGCCTTCACCGTCACCAGCGGGAACACCAACGACTGCACCCAGTTCACGGCCGTGATGGAGGCGATTCGGGTGCCCCGGCTCGGTCCGGGACGGCCACGGGTCCGGCCCGCCCACGTGTTGGGCGACAAGGGCTACAGCTCCCGGGCCATCCGGACCTGGCTCAGGCGGCGGGGCATCGGCCACACCATTCCCGAACGGGCCGACCAGATCCGTAACCGGCTCCGGCGCGGCAGCCGTGGCGGGCGCCCGCCGGCCTTCGACAAACAGTTCTACAAGCGGCGCAACGTGGTCGAACGCTGCTTCAACCGCTTGAAGCAATGGCGCGGCATCGCCACTCGTTACGACAAGACCACCGAGTCCTACCAGGCAGCCGTCACCCTCGCATCGCTCCTGATGTGGGCGTGACATTTGAAGACAACTCCTAGTACTCCAGTCAGAAATCGTTGCCTGAGCTGGTTCTTCTTCGGTAGTGACAGTGGCGGGCGACGGCTTGGTGCCGTCTGCGCCAGAGGGACCAGTTCAGGGCATGGACGACTGGTCCGTGGCGGGGTATGGGTCGGGGCAGCAGAGCGTCCAGGAGTCTGCGGACTTCTGCCACGGTGAAGCGGATGGTGCTGGTGGGGTCGTTTCTGCGGCCCCCCTTTCGGTGGTCTGGGCTGCGACGGCGGCCAGGAATGCGTGGGCGAGCATGGCCAGGGTGATGTGCCGGTACCAGCCCGGATAGCGGCGGACCTCGTACTGGTCGAGGCCGCATTCGTTCTTCGCGGCCTGGAATGCTTCCTCGATCGCCCAGCGCGATCCGGCGACCCGGACCAGGTCGGCGACACTGGTGCCGTTGGGCGCGTAGGCAAGGTAGTAGGCGATCTCGTCCGGTCGGCCCAGGCTGCGGCGGGCCAGCACCCACCGCTGATGGGTGGGCCGGTCGCCATCGAAGACATCGATCACCGGCAGGCGGTCGGCTGCCCAGTCGTAAAGGCGCGGGCCTTTGGCGCCGTCTCCGCAGGAACGTCGTTCCCATGCCTGGTCGGGGGCATCGGCGATGGCCTGGTCGATCCGTCCGAAGGGAGCATGCAGCTGCTGGGACTTCGGCACCGCCAGGACGTAGCCGACGCCGGCCTCTTCCAGGGTGCGGCGCATGCGCCATTCCTGTCCGTAGGCGCAGTCGCCCGTCACCCAGGCGATCGGGAGAGGTGAAGCAAGAGCCCGCAGGATCATCGCGCGGGCCAATTCCCCTTGGTCGCAAACCCACGGCTGTCAGGAATTTTGGCCGCCCGGCAGCGGTCCGCGTCCGCGGTCCAGGACTTGGGCAGATACAGCTCCCGGTCCACCAGCGCCCTGCCTTTGGGCGAGGCGTAGGCGGCGAAGACTCCGATCTGGCAGTTCTCGGTGCGGCCGGCCGTGCCCGAGTACTGCCGCTGCACGCCGGCAGAGACGGTGCCCTTCTTCAGGAAACCGGTGTCGTCCACGATCAGCACCCCATCCGGGGTGCCGAGCCGCTCGGCCACGTACTGGCTGAGGTCGTCGCGGACTGCGTCAGCGTCCCAGGACGCACCGTTCAACAGATGCTGGAAGCCGGCCGGTCCGCGGTGACCTGCATACTCGGCGAGCTGCCAGCCGTTCTTCCGCTCCACCGCAGCCAGCAGACCGCGCACGTAGTCCCGCATCCGCCACCGCAGATCCACCCGAGAGAATCGGCCTGCCACACGGGCGAGCACCGACTCCAACTCCCCAGCCCACAAGTCAACTTCGTCCAACCCCACCATGCCCGGAACAACGAAACCGACCAGCTCAGGCAACGATTTCTGACTGGAGTACTAGGGGACGTGTCGGATAATTGATCTTGTGGTGAGCTGGGTTGAGCTGCTTCAGTCTCCCTGTGACCACGCAGCTGACGGGAGTGCCAAGTAAACGCCGAAGTCGCGGAGTCCGGTCGCAGTCCTGACGTCCTGGTGAAGCCTGTCCACGCGTTCTTGGCGGTTGGCGGCCCTGCTCTCGAACCACTTGGACCTCACCTCGATCACCACCTCCAAACCGCTCCGGTCCAGCGGACCCAGCCTCCGGAAGCGAATCTCCACATCGCCCGGCTGCAAGGCCCCGTCGTACGGTTCCTCGGGACACTCCACGGCCTTGGACACCAGGTGCGGCAGCGCCGACCCCAGTTCCTGGAGCTTCGATTCAGCGACACCTGGCGCATAGGTAACTTCCACAAGCGGCATCGGACCACCCTAGGCTCGATCTGGCCGGCGCGGAGTGCGGCATCCGGTACGCCGCCGGGGAGTGCCGGGCGGAGGGCCGAAAGGGGGGCCCTGGGCCCTGGCGAAGCTCCTCAGATTCTGACCACCCGGGCCCTGGGCCCGACGCGTCACGGCCCCTTCCTGGGCATCCAGGAGGGGGCACAATCATGTCCGGGTCTCAGGCGACGGGGTACTCCCCGAGGAGCGCCGCCACCTCCGGCACCTTTCGGAAGGGCTTCAAGCTCTCAAGAACCACCCGCGCTCGGTCGGCCGTTCGCTCAGAGGCTCCACCAGTGGACAGAGCCAGCATGGGTTCAGCGGTGGCTGCCGCTTCCTCCGGCTCGTTGGCGTCCGCATAGGCCACCGCCAACCACGAGAGGTAGAGCGCCAACTCTCGTGCGTGCGTGGCGTCGTAGCGGTCCAAGACCTGGGACAGGAGCGGAACGGCGCGGAGCGGCCTGTGCAGCTCCGTGTAGACCCTGGCATCCATGACCTCCAGCTCCTCCACGGACACCCAGTAAGTCCAGTCTGGTTCATCTGCGCCGCGCTCATCCGCGAGCGCTTCGTGGGCCTGGCCGAGTGCCCGGATCGCCTCTTGAGGGCGGTCGGCCCTGGTGTGTGCCCACGCCACGCGGTCCAGGAACAGCGCGCGTGCGCGGGGCGGAGCGTCCGGCCCGGCGGCGTCAACGGCGGCCACGGCCATATCCACGGCCTTACGGGGATCACCCTGGTTGGCGACCTGGTAAGCGAGCGTGCCCAGAAGCTGACCCGCCAGGGTGCCATCTCCGGCTTTCTGCGCGGCAGAGAGCCCCAGGCGGTAGACCTTCTCCGCCTCCGCGTACTCTCCGGCGTCACTGGCCACCCAACCCACAATCTGGGCCAGCTCCGCAATCCCTCGGAGTAGATCCCGCCCAACGGCTTCTGTGTGCCTGGTCGTTCGGTACAGGTCCACCGCGGATCTCAGGTCACGGCGTGCGCGCCCGATCAGGTCACGTCCGTACACCACATCGTCCGCCAGTCGAAGACCGTGGACCCGGTTGGCCAGGTCCACCACCGTGGATTGCCCGATCCGCCAGCCAAGACCGTTGACCAGCGGGGCGAACGGATCACCCGGCGGGAGGAAGTCGTCCACCGTGCGCGGTTCGGGTGGGGCGGTCGCTTCCTCTACAGCCGTTGCTGCCTCTAGTTCCTCCCTGGACACCCCTAAGACGGTAGCCAGGACCGGCAGCCATTCGCGCGGTGTCCGCTTCCCTGCCTCCCACCGGTACACGTCCTGGCGACCCAGGGAGGCATTCAGCCCCAGCGTGGGGAGATCGCGGACAACTTCGTTCAGCTTCTCCGCCAGGCGATCCTGTGACCAGCCGCGCGCTTTGCGGAGGCGTCTGATCATCGCCGGGATGGTCTCCCCAGTCATGACCCCAGTCTGGCCTACACAGAGGCATACACGCAGGCCGCTCCGGAAGCACACGGGGGCCGGAATGCTGGCCGTCATGGCAGGTGACCCGGGCAGAGACGCGGAAGCAGCGGAAGGCGGAGCCTTGACGCCGTTGGACACCACGGCCCTCCGGTGGGAGAGACGACGGTGGCACCTGGACGCGTCGGCGCCGCCGCATAACCCGTACGTGAAGCCGAGTCGTGCCCTGATGGAGCGCACTCTGGCCGGGTTGTGGAGCGTGCGTGATGGCTGCCGCTGATCGCGCCCCGATCGTGGTGATGTCTGCCGGTCCGGAGCTGGAACCCGTCGCCGTTCCTGGGTGCGACGTGTGCCCTGCGACCGGGAGAGGGAGTCGGCGCGCCGGGACGGGCTCCCGTTGACCGTCCGGAGCTGTAACGCCGTAATCGCGGGTCATCCACACGGAAGAGAGGTACGGGAATGACGACGACTGAGACGCAACCCGCGTCCTTCAGATCACCCGAAGAGGTCACGGTGGGGACTGTCGTCTTTGACCGGGACGCCGACATGGTGGCCGTGGTGCGGGACGTGAAGGGCCTGAAGGTCGACCTGGAACGGCCCACGGGCCTTTCCTGGGACGTTGCGTACGGCCGTCTGCGACCGGGCACGGAATGCGAAGGGCGACAGCTCCAGGCCCTGGCGAAGCTCCAGCGCGCACGGCAGCGGGGCATGCCGTGACCTGCACGAAGTGCATCGATCTGGAACGGGAGTTGGAGGCGGCCGAAAAGGCTGGTGACCAGACCCGGGCCGTGGACTGTCGGGTCCTGCTCCGACGCCATCCGCAACACGACGAAGTACCGGTGGAGACCGGTGCGCGTGCCCCGAAGGGAGGTGGCGCGAAGTGAGTAGGCCGCTTGGCGCCCGCAAACCGCGGGGCGATATGAAGCCGACCAGCCCCGTGGCGAAGGACGACCGGAACGCGGGCAAGCAACGCACCGAAAAGGCCGACCTGTTGGACCGGATGCGGGAGCGCATCCACGGCAAGCCGGATGCCGGCTAGCCCCAGACTCCGCCCGCTTGCCGGATGCCCATTCCGGCGTCCCCCGCGTTGTTGAGTGATCCCGACAGGGGGGCGGGCCAGGCCCCGGATGTCTGGCCCAAGGACAGCGACAGCCGGACGGGTAAACAATCACCGCGAGCAACTGGAGGAACAGTGGACTTGATCCTTTCGAACGACGGTGGCGACAAGCTCCCGGGGAAGCCGTACCCCGGCCCGCATCAGCCCCCGTCCCCTGACGGCGGCCCAGGTGCCCCCAACCCGCCCAAGGCTGCCTGAATGGTGACCACCGACGCACACAAGGGGCGTCCCAGCCTTGACGGGCTGGGGACGCGTCCTCATGTCTTCAGGGGCCCTTTCCTCCGACTGGGCGCCCTCGTACGCGGCCGTTCCCCGTTCCACCGTGTTGCCGGACCTCATGTGGCCGTTCGACATGGAGGCCGGCCGGAGCGTGGCCGTGTCCAAGGCGGAAGATCCCGTCAAGTGGCAGGAGTTCGCGGACTCCGACGTACCGATCGTCACCCAGTGGGACGACGGGAAGCACTCCGGCACCGAACCGGGCCACGTTCCGACCAGCTCCGCGTCCATGCCTTCGGTCGTCTTCCGGATGCTCCAAGACCTGGACCTCCAGCCCGGCCACAAGGCTCTGGAGATCGGCACCGCCACCGCCTGGAATGCGTTGCTCATGGCCCACCGTGCGGGGCCGGGGTGCGTGACCACGGTGGAGGTGGACCGGGCGGTGGCCACGGCCGCCATGGCGACGGTGGAGCGGCTGGGAATGCCCCTCCAGGTCGTCCACGGCGACGGGTTCCAGGGCTACCTGGAAGGGGCGCCGTATGACCGGGTGATCGCTACGTGTGGCCTCCGGTCCATCCCGTTCGTGTGGGTGGAGCAATGCCGGCCCGGCGGGGTCATCGTGGCGCCGTGGGGGACGAACTACAGCCATGCCGACGCGGTGGCCCGCCTGGTGGTCGCGCCGGACGGAGAGAGCGCGTCCGGTAGGTTCACCGGCCCCGCGGAGTTCATGAAGCTCCGGTCCCAGCGGTTCGTCCCCCGCCCTCATTCCGAGTACGTCAAGGGGAGCGTGGCGGACGGTATCGAGTCCGCCGCGACGATCACCGAAGCGGAGTTCGTCGGGGAGCAATTCGGGCCGGAGCGGTTCGCCATGGGCCTCCGTGTTCCCCAGTGTTCGTTCATCGTGGCGAACAAGTGCGATGGCGCGCGGCCGGTCTGGTTCTACAGCCTGAGCGACGACTCATGGGCGTGTGTGATGTTCCGCGACGGGAGGACGGCCCGCGTCTGGCAACAAGGTCCACGCCGGCTCTGGGAACAGGTGGAAAACGCGTTCCGATGGTGGGTCCACCACGGAAAGCCTGAACACACCCGGTTCGGCCTGACGGTGACCGCCGAGGGTGAACGGGTGTGGCTGGACGACCCGGGCGACTCCTGGGCTCTTTGAGACCGGCCCTGTCCGTGTGTTGCCCCCGTGGCGCACGGGCGGGGCCTTCGCTCATGCGCCCTCGGCCAGCCCCGCCAGCAGCCGGGGCAGTGCACTGCCGATCGGCTCGCGGATCACCTCGGCGGCGAGCTCGTCGTACGGGGTCGGCTCGGCGTTGACGATGATCAGGCGTGCGCCGTGCTCTGCGGCCACCCCCGCGAGCGAGGCCGCCGGCTGTACCTGAAGCGTCGTACCGACCGCGAGGAAGACCTCCGCCGCCTTCGCCACGCCCAGCGCCGTACCGAGCACCTGGGGGTCCAGCCGCTCACCGAACATCACCGTCGCCGACTTCAGGATCCCGCCGCACACCAGGCATGCCGGATCCGGCTCGCCCGCGGCCACCCGCGCCAGCGCCTCCTCCATCGAGGACCGGGCATGACAGCGGGTGCAGGTCACCGCGCGTACCGTGCCGTGCAGTTCGAGCACCTTGCGGTCGGGCATCCCGGCGCGCTGGTGCAGCCCGTCGACGTTCTGTGTGATCACCCGCACCGGGGTCCCGGAGCGCTCCAGCCTGACCACCGCCTCGTGCGCGGCATTCGGCCGGGCCCGGAACGCCGGGCTCTCCTGCCGCATCCGCCACGACCGCCGCCGGATCTCCGGATCGCCCATGTACGCGTCGTAGGTGACCAGCTTCTCCGCCTCCGGGTCCCGCCGCCACAGCCCGTTCGGCCCGCGGTAATCGGGAATCCCGGAGTCGGTGGAGATACCCGCTCCGGAGAGGATCGCGACGAGGGGGCGGTGGGGCGGCTGGTCGGGGGTGGGGTCGATACCGGTCATGGGGTGAGCGTATGCAGTCCGTGGGCCGGCCGTCTTGTCAGTTATCGGTGTCGGGGTGCCAGCCGGGGGCGTGCCGGCGGGCGAGTGCGTCCCAGGCGGGGGCGCCGCCGGGAAGGGGCCAGGCGCGGGTCCGGTCCGGGGTGGTGACCAACTCGTGCAACTGCTGTCCCAGTCGGCGGTCGGCCGCCCGGGTCAGGGTTTCGGCGAGCGGGGGGCACTCGGCGTGTGCCCGTTCCAGGCCGGTGATGTGGTCCTCGTGGTGGCTGATCAGGGGCTGGGCATAGCGGGTGGCCCACTGGTCCGGGAGTTCCCGGGCCAGGGCGAGGACGTGCGGACGGCCGGCCTCGGCGAGCGCGGCCGCCAGACGGTCATGACCATCCAGCACCAGAAAGGTGTCGAGGCCGCTCATCCACCAGAGGAGGACGGGAGGCAGTACGCCCTCACGGTATTGGCGCCGGTAGGCATTCACCCGCGCGGTGCCAGGGCCGGGCAGCGGACGCAGCGGCAGCATGTCACGGGCGTCCTCCTCAGGATCGCGGTGGCCGAACCAGGTGATGTGGCCGATGGCCGGGTCGTGTTGCGGCAGCCGTGCCCAGTTCGGGGTGATGTCCCACCTGGGGGGAAGGCCGCGGGTGAGCTGCCAATCCCCTTCATGCAGTGGCCCGTTGGCGCTCTCCCGTAGCGCGGTGGCGAAGTGATGCGCCCACCGGGCGAGCCAGGCGTCCTCGTCCGGGCAGCTCTCCTGGTACGCACGGGCCGCCTCGGCGCGCAACGGAGGTACCGGCGAGGTGTACCGGCCGGTGCGCGCGTAATGCACCCCGCGATGGGTGACGCGCTGCCGGGCCAGCAGCACGACCTGGTCGCCCTGGAAGAGCACCAGCCGCCGCCCGTCGGCGACTTCGGCCCGCAGCGGTGGGCGGCCCGGTCCGTCGACGCCCAGCGCCAGCCCGTCCCAGCGGACGCCGCTTGCCGAGCGGGGGAGCGTGGTGCGCTTCACGGGTGTCGCCTCGCTTCTCCGGGGGGGACTACGGGTGCCTGGCGACTGCCTGGCCCGTGATGGCCCGAGCCTACGGCCATGCCCCGGACGGGCGCCCGCCCGGCCGGTCCGCGATGGCCCGCACCGGCGATCCCCGTATGGCGCCCGCCGTCTCCCTGGCCCCTCCGTACGATCACGAGGGGCGGGCCGCCGGCGCCCGAGCGGCCCGCCCCGCACCGCTCTCACCGCAGCACAGAGGAGCCACCGTGTTCACCACCCGCCCGACCCTCCAAGGCACCTTCGGCATGGCCTCCACCACGCACTGGCTGGCGTCCCAGTCCGCGATGGCCGTCCTGGAGGACGGCGGAAACGCCTATGACGCAGCGGTGGCCGCCGGGTTCGTGCTGCATGTCGTGGAGCCGCATCTGAACGGACCGGCGGGTGAGGTGCCGATCATTCTGGCGCCCGCGGACGGGCCCGTGCGGGTGCTGTGCGGCCAGGGCCCGGCACCGGCCGGAGCGAGCGTGGCGCACTACACCTCACTCGGTCTCGACCTGGTGCCCGGCACCGGACCGCTCGCCGCCGCGGTCCCCGGCGCCTTCGACGCCTGGATGCTGCTGCTGCGCGACCACGGCAGCAAGTCCCTCGCCGAGGTGCTGCGGTACGCCATCGGCTACGCCGAGCACGGCCATCCCGCCGTCGAGCGGATCGGTGAGACCGTCGAGACGGTCCGCGCACTCTTCGAGACGGAGTGGATCTCCTCCGCCGAGATCTACCTTCCCGACGGCCGGCCCGTCGCCCCCGGAGGGCTGCTCAGGAACCGCCCGCTGGCCGCCACGTGGCGCCGGCTGACCGCCGAGGCGGAGGCCGCCGCGGCCGGCCGCGAGGCGCAGGTCGAGGCCGCCCGCCGCATCTGGCGCGAGGGCTTCATCGGCGAGGCCCTCGCCGGCTTCGCGGCCCGCCCCGCCATGGACACCACCGGCGAACGCCACGCGGGCACCCTCACCGGCGACGATCTGGCCGCCTTCTCCGCCACCTACGAGGCGCCCGTCACCCACGACTGGAACGGCTGGACCGTCGCCAAGGCGGGCGGCTGGTCCCAGGGCCCCGCCTTCCTTCAGCAACTGGCCCTGCTGCCACCGGAGTTGCCCGCGTACGGCAGCCCCGAGTACGTGCATCTGCTCATCGAGGGCGGCAAACTGGCGATGGCCGACCGCGAGGCCTGGTACGGCGACGCCGCCGAGGTGCCGCTCGGCGCCCTGCTGAGCGACGGGTACAACGCCGCCCGCCGGGCCCTCATCGGCGAGCGCGCCTCGTACGAGCTGTGCCCCGGCAGTCCGGACGGCCGCGCCCCGCGGCTGAGCAAGCACGCGGTGGCGGCCGCGGCGGGCGCGGACGGCTTCGACGCGCGGGGTGCCTCCGGGCGCGGGGCGGGCGAGCCGACCGTCGCGCAGGGGGTGCCGGGGGCGGCCGGGTCCGGCGGCGTACCGGGGGATGTGGCGCCCGAGATCGACCGGAACGGTGCCACCCGCGGCGACACCTGCCATATCGATGTCGTCGACCGCTGGGGCAACCTGGTCTCCGCCACCCCGTCCGGCGGCTGGCTGCAGTCCAACCCCGTCGTCCCGGCGCTCGGCTTTCCGCTCGGCACCCGGCTGCAGATGGCCTGGCTGGAGGAGGGCCTGCCCAACTCGCTCACCCCGGGGCGCCGCCCCCGCACCACCCTCTCCCCGTCCCTCGCGCTGCGCGACGGGGTCCCGGTGATGGCCTTCGGGACGCCGGGCGGCGATCAGCAGGACCAGTGGCAGGTGCACTTCTTCCTGGCCGTGGCGCTGCGCGGGGCGGTCCGCGGCGGTCTCGACCTGCAGGGCGCCGTCGACGCCCCGAACTGGCACAACGACTCCTTCCCCGGCTCCTTCTTCCCGCGCGGGATGCGTCCGGGGAGCGTGACCGTGGAGTCCCGGATCGGCCACGGGACCATCGACGGGCTGCGCCGGCGTGGTCACCGCGTCACGGTGGGTGACGCCTGGTCCGAGGGGCGGCTGTGTGCGGTGGCGCGGGACCCGGAGTCCGGGGTGCTGTCCGCGGCGGCGAATCCGCGGGGGATGCAGGGGTACGCGGTCGGGCGCTGAGGCGCTCCGCCGGGCCGTGGCTGGGTGGGCCTGGGTGGGCCTCCGGTGCGCCCCGGCGGCCCGGCGCGGTGCGCCTCCGGTGCGCCCCGGAGGCCCCGCGCCCGGCCGTGCCCGCCGCGGCATCCGGAATTCACCTGGAGTCCAGCCGTCGTGTCAGTGGCTCGTGTTTCGATGGACACATGATCGAAGCACTTCGTACCCAAGATGCAGGAGAGACCGCGATTACCCCGATTGCCGCCACCCCGCCCGCCGCGACCCCGGCCCCCGCCCAGGAGAGCCCGTCGCTCGACCTCTCGGCCCTGGACTGGGCCGCCGTCGAGGCCGCCATCCGCCGCGCCGCGGCCGACGAGATCATGCCCCGCTTCCGGCAGCTCGCCGCCGAGGACATCGTCGAGAAGAGCGGGCCGCACGACCTCGTCACGGTCGCCGACCGCCTCGCCGAGGAGCACCTCACCGCCTCGCTCACGGCGCTGCTGCCCGGCTCCCGGGTGGTCGGCGAGGAAGCGGTGCACGCCGACCCGGGCGTGCTCGACGCGCTGCACGGTGACGCTCCCGTCTGGATCGTCGACCCGGTCGACGGCACCCGCCAGTTCGTGCACGGCGACCCCGGCTTCTGCACGCTCGTCGCGCTCGCCCACCGAGGCGAGGTGCTGGCCTCCTGGACGTACGCGCCCGCACTCGGCCTGATGGCCATCGCCCGCCGCGGCGCCGGCGCCCGGCTGAACGGCGTACCGCTCCAGGCCGGCAGCCCGTCCTCCGGTGCGGTCCTCGATGTCGCCACGTCCCACTACGACTTCACCGACGACGAGCAGAAGCGGGTGCTCGCCACCCTGGAGACCGGCGGTATCGCCCCGCGCCCCTGTGGCTCGGCGGGCCTGGAGTATCTGCACATAGCCCGCGGCGAGATCGACGCCACGGCCTTCAGCTGGGAGAACGCCTGGGACCACGCGGCCGGCCTGCTGCTGGTCCATGAGGCGGGCGGCGCCAGCGGCACGGTCGCCGGGCAGCCGTTCCGTATCGAAGGCGGCAATGCGCTGCCCTTCACCGCGGCGCGGGACGCCGAAACGGCGCGGCGTATCCTCGGACTGCTGGCAGCCGCCAACTGACCCTCGACGTCGAGGGCCGGACGTGAGGGGAGTGGCGCAGGTGCCGAGGATGCTCGATGCCGTGGTGATCGGAGCGGGGCCCAACGGCCTGACGGCGGCCGCCGAACTGGCCCGCCGCGGCATGTCCGTGGAGATCTTCGAGGCCCGCGACACCATCGGCGGCGGCGCCCGCACCGAGGAGCTGACCCTCCCCGGCTTCCGCCACGACCCCTGCTCGGCGGTGCACCCCACCGGCATCGGCTCGCCCGCCTTCTCCGCCATGCCGCTGGACCGCTACGGCCTCGAATGGCTGCACCCCGACCTCCCCATGGCGCACCCCTTCCCGGACGGCACGGCCGCCGTGCTCGCCCACTCCGTCGGCGAGACCGCCATGTCCTTCGGCCCGCGGGACGCCGGCGCCTACCGCAGGCTGGTGGCGCCCTTCGTCGGCAAGTGGGACACCATGGCCCACGACTTCCTGCGCACCCAGTGGCTCGGTCTGCCGCACGACCCGGTGACGTACGCCCGCTTCGGCCTGGTCGGGATGCAGCCGGTCAGCCTCCTCAACCGCCGCTTCCGGGGCGCGAAGGCCCGCGGACTGCTGGCCGGCCTCGGGGCGCACGCCAACGCCCCGCTCAGCGGCATCGGCACTTCCGGTATGGCCCTGATGTTCGCGCTCGCCGCGCACCACAAGGGCTGGCCGGTCCCGCGCGGCGGCTCCCAGGCCATCTCCGACGCGCTCGCCGGTCTGCTGCGCGCCCATGGCGGCGTGGTGCACACCGACTTCGAGGTCAAGCGCCTGGACGACCTGCCGCCGGCCCGCGCGTACGTCTTCGACACCTCACCGACCGCGCTCGCCCGGATCGCCGGACTGGGCAACGCCTACCGCGACGTGAAGTACGGCCCCAGCGTCTTCAAGATTGACTACGCACTGTCGGCCCCGGTGCCGTGGACGGCCAAGGAGGCGCACCGCGCCGGCACCGTCCACATCGGCCCCACCAGCGGCGAGATCGGCGCCTCGCTCAACGCCGCCACCCACGGCCACGACCCCGCCGTCCCCTTCCTGATCACCGCTCAGCCCAGCCTGATCGACCCCACCCGGGCCCCCGAGGGCAAGCACACCTTCTGGGCGTACGGGCATGTCCCCAACGGCTGGGAGGGCGACGCCACCGAGGTCGTCGAGCGGCAGATCGAGCGCTTCGCCCCCGGCTTCCGCGACCTGGTGCTGGCCCGCGCGGTCGCCGGCCCGCCCCAAATCGCCGCCCGCAACGCCAATTACGTCGGCGGCGACACCAACACCGGCTCCGCTGCCGGCCTGCGCCTGCTCATCCGCCCCAAGCTCGCCCGGGTCCCGTACGAGACCGCCCACCCCGCCATTTACCTCTGCTCCCAGGCCACCCCGCCCGGCCCCGGCGTCCACGGCATGTCCGGCCACTACGCCGCCAAGACGGTCTGGCGCCGCCTGCGCGCCAACCACCGCTGAGCGAGGGGCAGTTCGGTCCTGCGGCAGGGGCTGCGGGGTCGGGGAGCAGAGGCTCTCCGGCGTCCCCGGCCGCCCCGCTCGTCGTTCCCGGAGATCCGGCGGGACAGCCCTTAGGGCCTGCCGGTCATCAAGGTGTTGCTTTCGAGGTTGGTGCTCGTTGATGGCGTATGCGCATCCCGGACGAGACTCGTGATCAACTTGCCGTGAAGTTCGCGGTGTTGTTCCCGCATCTGGACGAGCGACAGCGGCGGTTGCTGGTGGCCGCAGAGGCCCGAAGCCTGGGCCATGGCGGCATCCGGGCCGTGGGCCGGGCGGCTGGAGTGAGCGAGACAACGATCCGCAGGGGTATGTCCGACCTGGAGGCGGGCGAATCCCTGGTGGGGCGGGTGCGGCGGCCGGGCGGCGGGCGCAAACGCGTCGCGGACCTCGATCCTGGACTGCGGATTGCTCTGTTGAGTCTGGTCGAGCCGGACGAGCGCGGGGATCCGATGTCGCCGTTGCGGTGGACAACCAAGTCGACCCGCATGCTGGCGGCCGAGCTGACCCGCCAGGGGCACCGGGTCGGCGCCGACACCGTCGCCGGCCTGCTACGGCAGGAGGGCTTCCGGCTGCAGGCCAATGCCAAGACGCTCGAGGGCAGTCAGCATGCCGACCGGGATACCCAGTTCCGGTATCTCAACGAGCAGGCACGCGGTCACCGGGATGCCGGCCAGCCGGTGATCAGCGTGGACACGAAGAAGAAGGAGCTGGTCGGTGACTTCCGCAATCCGGGCCGTTCGTGGCGGCCGACGGGCGATCCGGTGCTGGTGCGAGTGCATGACTTCGCCGATCCGCAGCTGGGCAAGGCCATCCCCTATGGCATCTACGACCTGGCGGCCGACACCGGCTGGGTGAACGTCGGCACTGACCATGACACCGCCGCGTTCGCGGTGGAGTCGATCCGCCGCTGGTGGCATGACCAGGGTCGGGCCGCTTATCCGCAGGCTTCCCGGTTGCTGATCACCGCCGATGCGGGCGGCTCCAACGGCTATCGCACCCGGGCCTGGAAACTGCACCTCGCCCGCCTGGCCGCTGAGACCGGCCTGGCCATCACGGTCTGTCACCTGCCGCCGGGCACATCGAAGTGGAACAAGATCGAGCACCGGCTCTTCTCGCACATCACCATGAACTGGCGCGGCCGCCCGCTGACCAGCCACGAAGTCATCCTCGAATCAATCGCCGCGACCACCACCCGCGCCGGACTACGCGTGAAGGCCCAGCTGGACACCAATACCTATCCCACCGGTATTGGGGTCGGCGACGCGGAGATGGCGGCCTTGCCGCTGACCCGGCACAACTTCCACGGCGACTGGAACTATGCCGTGCATCCCCGGCCGACCCCGGCTATCCCAGCAGCGCGGAACGGTCAGCCACCGACGCCTCAGTGGAAGCCGGCACTGCTGTCCGATCCCGCGCTAACCGGCCTGGCCCCACACCAGCTCCAGCACCTCATCGAAACCCTGGCTGCGGAAGGAGACACCCACCGCGGACGCCCACCCCGCCTCACCTTCGCCGACCAGGTCGTGGCCACCGTGCTCCATCTACGCGTCAACCTGGCCGCGGAACCCCTCGCCGTGCTCTTCAACAGCAGCCGGACTGCCATGCACCGCACCCTGCTGAAGATCAAGAAGTTACTCGAAGCACACGGCATCAACGTCCCGCCGGCCACCACCCCACCCGCCGCACTCGCAACCCTCCAAGCCCAGGTCATCGCCCTCGACAGCGCCCCCAACAGCAAGATCAAGACGACGTGTTAATGATCGGCAGGCCCTTAGGGTCGTCCCTCATGAGCACCTCCCTCACCCTCATCCAGGGCGACATCACCGAACAAGCCGTGGACGCCGTGGTCAACGCCGCCAACTCGTCCCTCCTCGGCGGCGGGGGAGTGGACGGCGCGATCCACCGGCGCGGCGGCCCGGAGATCCTCGACGAGTGCCGTGCCCTGCGCGCCGCGCACTACGGCGGCGGTCTGCCCACCGGCCAGGCCGTCGCCACCACCGCCGGCCGACTGCCGGCCCGCTGGGTCATCCACACCGTCGGTCCCGTGTGGGCGAAGAGCGAGGACCGCTCCGAGCTCCTCGCCTCCTGCTACCGCGAGTCCCTGCGGGTCGCCGAAGACCTGGGCGCGCGGACGGTCGCCTTCCCGGCCATCTCCACGGGCGTGTACGGCTGGCCGCTCGCCGACGGGGCCCGCACCGCCGTCGCCACCGTCCGTGCCGCGGTCGCCGCGTCCCCCGAGGCCTTCGACGAGATCCGCTTCGTGGTCTTCGACGACCGCGCCCGGGAGACATACGAGACGGCCCTGGCGGAATAGGTCGGGGCGGCTCACGACGGGCGGGCCGGGCTCACGGCGGGCGGGCCGGGCTCACGGCGGGCGGGGCGACAGGCCGCCCTGGTCACCCCGGTCACCCCTGGTCACCCCACCTTGATGTCGGATTCTCGCCAGCCGGAGCGCTCCGGGTGAGGAATCCTGAGGTCATGCACACCGACACCGAGCGCTGTCTGCGGGCCGTGCAGTCCAAGGACGCCCGCTTCGACGGCTGGTTCTTCACGGCCGTGCTCACCACCCGTATCTACTGCCGTCCCAGCTGCCCCGTGGTGCCTCCCAAGCCGGAGAACATGCGCTTCTACCCGAGCGCTGCCGCCGCCCAGCAGGCCGGTTTCCGGGCCTGCAAGCGGTGCCGCCCGGACGCCAGCCCGGGGTCCCCGGAGTGGAACGAGCGGGCCGACCTCGTCGCCCGCGCCATGCGGCTGATCGCCGATGGCATCGTCGACCGCGAGGGCGTCCCCGGCCTCGCGGCGCGGCTCGGCTACAGCACCCGGCAGACCGAGCGGCAGCTGCTGGCCGAGCTGGGGGCCGGGCCGCTCGCCCTGGCCCGGGCCCAGCGGGCGCAGACCGCCCGGCTCCTGGTGGAGACCACCGCACTGCCGATGGCCGACGTCGCCTTCGCCGCCGGGTTCGCCAGCATCCGCACCTTCAACGAGACGGTACGGGAGGTCTTCGCACTGTCCCCTACGGAGCTGCGGCAGCGCGCCCGGCCAGGTCCGAGGGCGACGGTGGCCGGTGCGCTCGCGCTGCGGCTGCCCTTCCGCCAGCCGCTGAACCCCGACAACCTCTTCGGGCATCTCGCCGCCACCGCGGTCCCCGGCGTCGAGGAGTGGCGGGACGGCGCCTACCGCCGGACCCTGCACCTCCCCTACGGGCACGGCATCGTGGCCCTCTCGCCCCGCCCCGACCACATCGACTGCCGCCTCTCCCTCACCGATCTGCGCGATCTGGCCGGTGCCATCGCCCGCTGCCGCCGGATGCTCGACCTCGACGCGGACCCGGAAGCCGTCGACGGGCTGCTCCGCGAGGACCCGCGGCTGGCCCCGCTCGTCGACAAGGCGCCCGGCCGCCGGGTCCCGCGCACGGTCGACGCGGACGAGTTCGCGGTCCGCGCCGTCCTGGGCCAGCAGGTCTCCACCGCGGCGGCCCGCACCCACGCCGGACGGCTGGTCCGTGCGCACGGCGAACAGGTCGACGACCCGGACGGCGGCCTCAGCCATCTCTTCCCGTCCGCCGCCGCGCTCGCCGGACTGGACCCGGAGCAGCTGGCGATGCCCCGCACCCGCCGGGCCACCCTCACCGGCGTCATCGCCGCCCTCGGCTCCGGTGCGCTGCAACTGGGCGTCGGCAGCGACCGGGACGCCGCCCGGGCGCAGCTCGCGGCGCTGCCCGGCATCGGCCCCTGGACCGTCGAGTGCATCGCCATGCGCGCGCTCGGCGACCCGGACGCCTTCACCCCCGCCGACCTCGGTCTGCGCCGCGCGGCCGCCGGCCTCGGCCTGCCGCACACCCCGGCGGCTCTCATCCGGCACTCCGCGTTCTGGCGCCCCTGGCGCGCATACGCCGTCCAGTACCTCTGGGCGACCGACGACCACCCCATCAACCACCTCCCGACGAACTGAGCCGCCAGCCATGACAGCCATGACCGTGCACGCACCAGAACCCACCGCCCCCGTCACCCACACCGTCCTGGACGACACCCCGGTGGGGCCGCTCACCCTCGTCGCCACCGGAGAGTCCCTCAGCGGCCTCTACATGACCGACCAGCGCCACCGCCCGCCCCAGGAGACCTTCGGCGATCCGGCGGACCCCGACGAGCCCCCGTTCGCCGAGACCATCACCCAGCTCCGGGCCTATTTCCGCGGCGAGTTGACCACCTTCGACCTGCCGCTCGCCCTGCGCGGCACACCCTTCCAGCGCCGTGTGTGGGCGGCGCTGTGCACCATCCCGTACGGCGAGACCCTCTCCTACGGGCAGCTCGCCGAGCGGCTCGGCACCCCGTCGGCGTCCCGCGCGGTCGGCCTGGCCAACGGCCGCAACCCGGTCGGCATCATCGTCCCCTGCCATCGCGTCGTCGGCGCCAACGGCAGCCTCACCGGCTACGGCGGCGGCCTCGACCGCAAGCGCCGCCTGCTCACCTTCGAGCGCAAGGCCGACACGCTCTTCCCGGCGTAGGTAAGCGGCTGATGGCGCTCCTGCCGGTCCCGGTCGGCGCGGCCTGAGCTGGGACGAGGCATCCGCCGGGACGGGCCCGAGCCGGGACGGGCCTCCGGCGGGTCGGGGCCCCGCCGGGCCGATGCCTCGCTCCGCGGCCCCCGCCCTAGGGGGTGTCTTCAAATGATCTTGAGTGATGGATCATGGGCGGGTGATACGTCGCCATGAACTGTCGGATGCGGAGTGGGAGTTCGTCCGGCCGCTGCTGCCCGAGTCGTTGCGTGGCAGGAAGCGGTTGGACGACCGCACGGTGCTCAACGGGATCGTGTGGAAGTTTCGCACCGGGGTGGCCTGGCGGGATGTGCCCGAGCGGTACGGCCCGTGGGCCACGCTCCACACCCGCTTCCGCCGGTGGGCTCTGGACGGCACGTTCGAGCGGATGCTCCAGGCCGCGCAGGCGAGAGCGGATGCGGCGGGGGACATCGACTGGCTCGTGTCGGTCGACTCCACCGTCGTCCGCGCCCACCAGCACGCCGCCGGGGCCCGAAAAGGGGGCTCCGCAGTCCGGCACTCGGACGCTCCCGAGGTGGCCTGACCAGCAAGATTCACCTGGCCTGCGACGCCGTCGGCCGGCCGCTCGCCTTCACCGTCACCAGCGGGAACACCAACGACTGCACCCAGTTCACGGCCGTGATGGAGGCGATTCGGGTGCCCCGGCTCGGTCCGGGACGGCCACGGGTCCGGCCCGCCCACGTGTTGGGCGACAAGGGCTACAGCTCCCGGGCCATCCGGACCTGGCTCCGGCGGCGGGGCATCGGCCACACCATTCCCGAACGGGCCGACCAGATCCGTAACCGGCTCCGGCGCGGCAGCCGTGGCGGGCGCCCGCCGGCCTTCGACAAACAGTTCTACAAGCGGCGCAACGTGGTCGAACGCTGCTTCAACCGCTTGAAGCAATGGCGCGGCATCGCCACTCGTTACGACAAGACCACCGAGTCCTACCAGGCAGCCGTCACCCTCGCATCGCTCCTGATGTGGGCGTGACATTTGAAGACAACTCCTAGCCCCCCGTAACCCCTCGAACCTCCGCCACCAGCTCCTCCGCCTCCTCCAGCGAGCGGCCCAACTCCTCCTCCGTGCGGCCGAGTTCGCCGAGCAGGGTGGTGGCGCGGGCGGCGAAGCCGGGTGGGGTGTCCGGCAGGGCCGCGGCTGCGGCGAGGGCGCCCTTCTCGTTGAGGCACCAGGTGCGGTGGTGGGCGTGCAGGGCCTGGACGAGGTAGCCGACGGCGCGGGAGAGGCACAGGGCCGAGTGCAGTACGTCCCGGGCCGCGTACGACTTGCCGGCCATCGCCACCGAGAACCCGGCGTCCCAGACGGCGCCGCCGGTCAGTGCCTTGCGCAGGGGCTCGGGATAGTCCTGGGTCTCCTGCCGGAGCCGGGCCAGTTCGCCCGCGGGGTCGGCGAGCACCCGGCCCAGCGCCGCCTCGCCCGGATAGGCGGGGGACCAGAAGCCGAGCGGGTGACCGGCCTGTACGCCGATCTCGAAGCGGCCGGCGCAGCACTCGTCCCAGACCTGCCGCACCCGGTCGACGTCCCGCAGGATCCAGTCCACCTGACGGCCATCGGGCAGCTCCAGCCAGGCGCCGCCGTTGACCCAGGGGCCCCAGGACCCCGGCCCGTACACCTCGACGGGACCGCCGGTCACCTCCGCGGCCAGCGCCTCCAGTGCCGCCAGGTCCGGCGCACCCCGGTAATAGACCCCCAGATCCCAGTCGGAGTCCGGCCGGTGGGTGCCCCGGGCCCGGCTTCCGCCGAGCATCACGCCGACGATTCCCGGCACCTGTGCGATCTTGGCTGCGATGGCGTCCATGGCGGTCAGCCTAAGGAGCACGGCCGCCCCGCTGTCCACCTCATTTCGACGGGCCGTCATACCCGTTCGGCGGAACACCGTCCTCCAGTTCTGCCGGTCCACGGCCGGCCGCGAGGGCCTTCAGCGCGGCGCCGACACGCAGCGCGATCTCCCGGTTCACCAGCGTCTGGGCCTCGTCCCAGTGCACCATGCGCCAGGACAGCAGCTCGGACTCCTGGACGCGGATCGCGGACAGCTGCGCGGCGTCCAGCACCCCGCCGTCGTAGAGGTACGACACCAGCGGCGGGCGGTCCTTGCCGCGCACCCAGTCGACGGCGAGCAGCGCGCCCGGCTCGATGTCCAGGCCGATCTCCTCGGCGGTCTCGCGGCGGGCGGCCTGCCGGGGCGATTCGCCGGCGTCCGACTCGACGGTGCCGCCGGGCAGGATCCAGGTGTCGCGGTAGTTGGGCTCCACGAGCAGCAGCCGGCCCTCCGCGTCGCGGAAGAGGGTAGCCGCGCCCGCGATCACACGGGGCAGACCGGCGATATAGGTGGCGTAGTCCATGGTCGTCACGGCGCGAGCCTAGACGGCGCGGGTCCGGGGCCGCGCCCGCCCGGCCGATCTTCGAGGGGCGCACACCGGGGGCGCTCGGCGGCACCGCTGACCGGTGTGCCCTGTTCGCCGTGGCGCGTGCCGGATAAGGTCACAGCGGCGCGACTGCCCGTTCGAAAGCAAGGGGAAACACGGTGGCGGACGCATCAAGGACATCCACAGCACATGTGCTGATCGCCGCGGACAAATTCAAGGGCTCGCTCACGGCCGTCGAGGTCGCCGGGCATGTCACGGCCGGTCTGCGGCGCGCGGTTCCCGGGCTGGCGGTCTCGGCCGTCCCGGTCGCGGACGGCGGCGACGGCACGACACAGGCGGCTGTCGCCGCTGGATTCGCGCCCCAGAGGGTGCAGGTGACCGGTCCCACCGGTGTGCCGGTGACGGCCACCTTCGCGCTGCGCGTGGGGGCACCCCCAGCGGTAGCTGGGGGAGGCACCGCGGTGGTGGAGATGGCGGAGGCCTCCGGACTCCAGCACCTCCCCAAGGGCGTCTTCGCGCCCCTGACGGCCACCACGTACGGCACCGGCGAACTGCTGCTCGCCGCCCTCGACGCGGGCGCGACCTCGATCGTCTTCGGCGTCGGCGGCAGCGCCACGACCGACGGCGGCGCGGGGATGCTCGCGGCGCTCGGCGCCCGGTTCCTGGACGCGGACGGCGAGCCGGTCGCCCCCGGCGGCGGCCCGCTGCGCGACCTGGCCACCGCCGATCTGTCGGGGCTGGACCCCCGGCTGGCCAAGACCGAGATCGTGCTCGCCAGCGACGTCGACAATCCGCTCACGGGCCCGAAGGGCGCCCCGGCGGTCTACGGCCCGCAGAAGGGCGCGAGCGAGGAGGACGTAGCCACCCTGGACGCGTCCCTGGCGCACTACGCCGAGGTACTGGCGCGTGCGGTGGGCCCCGAGGCCGCGGAACACGCCCTGGCGCCGGGCGCGGGCGCCGCGGGCGGTATCGGCTTCGGCGCGCTGGTCGGCCTGGACGCGGCCTTCCGGCCGGGCATCGACGTGATGCTGGACGTCCTGGGCTTCGCCCCGGCGCTGGCGCGGGCCACCTTCGTCATCACCGGCGAGGGCTCGCTCGACGCGCAGACCCTGCACGGCAAGGCGCCGGCCGGGGTCGCCGCCGCGGCCCGCGCGGCCGGTCTGGACGTGGTCGCGGTCTGCGGCCGGCTTCAGCTGCCCCAGGAGGCGCTCGCCGCGGCCGGTATCCGGCGGGCCTACGCCCTGACGGATCTGGAGCCGGACCCGGCCCGCTGTATGGCCGAGGCGGGCCCGCTGCTGGAGCGGGCGGCGGAGCGGCTGGCGCGGGACTTCCTGGTCTGAGGCCCGGTGCGGCCCCGGCGGGCCGCACCCAGCACGAACGCCGCGGGCCCCGAGCGAATGATTCGCTCGGGGCCCGCGGCGTGTTCTGTGTTCCGTTACGGGAGCTGTGCGGCGCGGGACTCCGCGCGCGACTCGCGGCGGTTGTCGCGGAAGGTGTTGACCCTCCGGGCCGTCGCGAACAGCGGGATCATCGCGCCCATGACCACCTGAAGCGCGCAGCCGGTCTGGAGCAGCAGCTGACCGCCGGGGGCGTCCAGGGCCCAGGCGGCGAGCATGCCCATGCTGAGCACGATCCAGCTGAGCATCGCCACCGCGAGGCGGCCCCGCGGCTTGGGGTACTCGACCCGGCTCACCATCAGCCAGGCCACTCCGATGATCGCCAGCAGCGTCGGCAGGAACGGCAGCTCCAGCAGCACGATGGCGACGACGGTCAGGGCGCCGAACGGGCTCGGCATGCCCTGGAAGATGCCGTCACGCAGCGTGACGCAGGAGAACCGCGCAAGCCGGAGCACCACCGCCAGCAGCACCACCACCGCCGCGACGACCGACACCCGCTGGTGCGCGTCCTGGGCGACCATGCCCCAGGTCACGACGAAGTACGCGGGCGCCAGACCGAAGCTGATCAGGTCGGAGAGGTTGTCGAGCTCGGCCCCCATCGCCGAGGCCCGCAGCTTGCGTGCCACCAGCCCGTCGAAGAGGTCGAAGATCGACGCGAGCAGCATCAGGATCACGGCCATCGCGGCGCTGTGCCGGGCCATCCCGCCGTCCTCGTTGCCCGTCAGATGCGGGATGAGGACCCCGGTGGTCGTGAAGTACACGGCCATGAAGCCGCAGATCGCGTTGCCGAGGGTGAGGGTGTCCGCTATTGACAGCCGCGTGGACAGCGGCATGTCGTCCTCGTCCTCATCGGTCTCGGGCGCCCAGCCGGCTTGTGTTTCGGGATCAATCACGGTCAAGGCGAGTCACCCCCGCTGTGGTGGCCTGGCCGACCTCGACCGCGGCCTCGACGCCCTCCGGGAGGTAGACGTCGACCCGCGAGCCGAAGCGGATCAGGCCGATCCGTTCACCCTGTTCCACCTTGGTGCCCTGGGGCACGTAGGGGACGATACGACGGGCCACCGCGCCGGCGATCTGCACCATCTCGATGTCGCCGAGCTCGGTGTCGAAGTGCCAGACCACCCGCTCGTTGTTCTCGCTCTCCTTGTTGAACGCCGGAACGAATCCACCGGGGATGTGCTCCACGGACGCCACCGTGCCGGCCAGCGGCGCGCGGTTGACGTGAACGTTCAGCGGGCTCATGAAGATCGCGACGCGGGTGCGCCCGTCCTTCCACGGCATGATGCTCTGCACCACGCCGTCAGCCGGAGAGATGACCCGGCCCTGAGCGATCTCCCGCTCGGGGTCGCGGAAGAACCACAGCATGCCCGCCGCCAGTGCGGTGGTGGGCACGGCAACGGCGGCCCAGCGACCCGACCGGCGAGACCGGGCGAGGCTGACCGCTGCCGTGGCAACGGTCGGCAGGAGCCACGGCGACGCTCCGCGCGCGAGGCGGACGCGACCGCGTTGTGCAGAGGATTGGCTGTGGGGCATGGATGACCTTCGTAGCGGAGGATGCCGCTTTTGGATACGGGGGACGGCGGCTTTCCATGGATGCTATCGGTTACGAGCGGCAACTGGCCAAGAGCCAGAGCCAATCCGTGGCCGAAGAACGATGACGGGGTGTGATCTTCGTCTAGGCCAAAGTGGCACAAACGGGATGTTCACCCCTGGATCCGGTACTCCTCCAGTAGCCGTCGCCCGATGATCATTTTCTGGATCTCGGCGGTACCTTCACCGATCAGGAGCATGGGGGCCTCGCGGTAGAGGCGCTCGATCTCGTACTCCTTCGAGAAGCCGTAGCCACCGTGGATACGGAACGCGTCTTCCACCACCTCCTTGCAGTACTCGGAGGCCAGGTACTTCGCCATGCCCGCTTCGAGGTCGTTTCGCTGGCCCGAGTCCTTTTTGCGAGCGGCGTTAACCATCATGGCATGGGCGGCTTCGACCTTTGTCGCCATTTCTGCCAGTTTGAACTGGATGGCCTGGTGCTGCGCGATCGGCTTGCCGAAGGTGTGTCGCTGCTGTGCGTACGAAACACCCAGCTCGAAGGCGCGCTGGGCGACACCGCAGCCGCGCGCGGCCACGTTGACCCGGCCGACCTCGACGCCGTCCATCATGTGATAGAAGCCACGTCCGGTCTCGCCGCCGAGCACCCGATCGGCCGGGATCCGCAGCCCGTCCATGATCAGCTCGGTGGTGTCGACACCCTTGTAGCCCATCTTGTCGATCTTGCCCGGAATGGTCAGGCCGGGGCGCACCTCACCGAAGCCGGCCTCCTTCTCCACGAGGAAGGTCGTCATCGACTTGTGCGGCGCGGTGCCCTCCGGGTGGCCCTCGTCCGTACGGCAGAGCACCGCGACGAGGGTGGACGAACCACCGTTGGTCAGCCACATTTTCTGGCCGTTCAGGACGTAATCGTCACCGTCCCGCACACCCTTGGAAGAAATGGCGGAAACATCCGAGCCCAGTGCGGGCTCCGACATCGAGAAGGCGCCCCGGACCTCACCGGCCGCCATCTTCGGAAGGAAATAGTCCTTCTGCTCCTGGGTGCCGTGCTGCTTGAGCATGTACGCCACGATGAAGTGGGTGTTGATGATGCCCGAGACGCTCATCCAGCCGCGGGCGATCTCCTCGACGGTCAGCGCATAGGTGAGCAGGGACTCACCCAGACCGCCGTACTCCTCGGGGATCATCAGCCCGAACACGCCGAGTTCCTTGAGGCCCTCGACGATCTGCGACGGGTATTCGTCGCGGTGCTCCAGCTCGGTGGCGACCGGCAGGATCTCCTTGTCCACGAAATCGCGGACGGTGGAGAGGATTTCCCGCTGAATGTCGGTCAGGCCCTCGGTCTGCGCGAGACGGGTCATGGCTACTTCTCCTTCTTGGCCGGCGGGGCCTGAAGCTCCGGGCGGCCGGGCTGCTCGCCGCCGCGCTCCTTGATGTACGTGGCCGTGGGGACCATGACCTTGCGCCGGAAGACGCAGACCAGGGTGCCGTCCTGCTTGTATCCCTTGGTCTCGACGTGCACGATGCCGCGGTCCGACTTGGAACGGGACGGGGTCTTGTCGAGCACGGTCGTCTCGCCGTAGAGGGTGTCGCCGTGGAAGGTGGGCGCCACATGCTTCAGCGACTCGACCTCCAGATTGGCGATGGCCTTTCCGGAGACGTCGGGCACCGACATGCCCAGCAGCAGGGAGTAGATGTAGTTACCGACGACGACGTTCTTTCCGAAGTCGGTGGTCTGCTCGGCGTAGTTGCTGTCCATGTGCAGCGGGTGATGATTCATGGTGAGCAGACAGAAGAGGTGGTCGTCGTATTCCGTGACGGTTTTCCCCGGCCAGTGCTTGTACACATCGCCGACGGTGAACTCTTCATAGGTGCGGCCGAACTGCATCGCGCTTAAGCCTCCGGGGCCTCGAACTTGGATGTGCGGATCATGCCGGCGGCCCGGCCCTTGCCGGCGATGACCAGCGCCATCTTCCGGCTCGCCTCGTCGATCATTTCATCGCCGAGCATCGCGGAACCCTTGGCTCCGCCCGCCGCCGAGGTGTGCCATTCGTAGGCGTCCAGAATCAGCTCGGCGTGGTCGTAGTCCTCCTGGGAGGGCGAGAACACCTCGTTGGCGGCCTCGACCTGACCCGGGTGCAGCACCCATTTGCCGTCGAATCCGAGGGCGGCGGCGCGGCCGGCGACCTCGCGATAGCCGTCAACATTCTTGATCTGAAGGTACGGACCGTCGATGGCCTGGAGATCGTAGGTGCGTGCCGCCATCAGAATGCGCATCAGAATGTAGTGATACGCATCCGCCCCATAGCCGGGCGGCTGCTCGCCGACCACCAGGGACTTCATGTTGATGGACGCCATGAAGTCGGCCGGGCCAAAGATGATGGTCTCCAGGCGCGGCGAGGCACCGGCGATCGCGTCGACGTTCACCAGGCCCTTGGCGTTCTCGATCTGCGCCTCGATGCCGATCCGGCCGACCTCGAAGCCCATGGTCTTCTCGATCTGCGTCAGCAGCAGGTCCAGCGCCACGATCTGCTGGGCGTCCTGCACCTTCGGCAGCATGATGCAGTCGAGGTTCTGCCCCGCGCCCTCGACGACCGTGATGACGTCCCGGTACGTCCAGTGCGTGGTCCAGTCGTTGACCCGCACGACCCGTGTCTTGCCGGTCCAGTCGCCCTCGTTCAGCGCCTCGACGATGTGGTGCCGGGCGCCTTCCTTGGCGAGCGGTGCGCAGGCGTCCTCCAGGTCCAGGAAGACCTGGTCGGCCGGGAGGCCCTGGGCCTTCTCCAGGAAGCGCGGGTTGCTGCCGGGGACCGCGAGGCAGGAGCGGCGCGGCCGGCCGCCGGGCGGGCGGTTCGCCTGGGTCATGCGGGGACCTCCAGAGGGTCGAGCTGGTTCGCTTTCCGGATTTCGTCGACGATACGGCCGATGATCTCCGTAATACCGAAATCCTTGGGGGTGAAGACGGCCGCCACTCCGGCTTCCCGGAGCGCGGTCGCATCGGCGGAGGGGATGATGCCGCCGACGATGACCGGCATGTCGTCGACGCCGGTGCGGCGCAGCCGGGCCAGCACGTCCGGCACCAGCTCGGCGTGCGAGCCGGACAGGATCGACAGGCCCACGCAGTGCACGTCCTCGGCGACCGCGGCCGAGACGATCTGTTCCGGGGTGAGCCGGATGCCCTGGTAGATCACCTCGAAGCCGGCGTCGCGGGCCCGTACGGCGATCTGCTCGGCGCCGTTGCTGTGCCCGTCCAGGCCGGGCTTGCCGACCAGCAGCCGCAGCTTGCCGCTGCCGAGCTCGGCCGCCGTCTTGGCGACCTTCTCGCGGACCTCGGCGAGCAGGCTGCCCGCCTCGGCGGCGACCGCCAGCGGGGCGCTGGAGACGCCCGTAGGGGCCCGGAACTCGCCGAAGACGTCCCGCAGCGCCCAGGCCCACTCGCCGGTCGTCGCACCGGCGCGTGCGCACTCCAGGGTGGCCGCGAAGAGGTTGCCGTCGCCCGCCGCGGTCTTCTTCAGACCCGACAGGGCGTCCTGGGCGCGCGCCTCGTCGCGGTTGTCCCGCCACTCGTGCAGCGCCTGGACGACCCGTGCCTCGTTGGCGGGGTCGACGGTCATGATGGCCGTGTCGAGGTCCGCGGTGAGCGGGTTGGGCTCGGTGCCCTCGAAGCAGTTGACGCCGACGATCTTCTCCTCGCCGGCCTCGATCCGGGCCCGCCGCTCGGCGTGCGCGGAGACCAGCTGCGACTTGAGATAGCCGGACTCCACCGCGGCCATCGCGCCGCCCATCTCCTGGATCCGCTCGATCTCCGCGAGGCAGTCGGTGACCAGGGCCTCCACCTTGGCCTCGATGACATGCGAGCCGGCGAAGATGTCCTCGTACTCCAGCAGGTCGCTCTCGTGCGCCAGGACCTGCTGGATACGCAGCGACCACTGCTGGTCCCAGGGGCGCGGCAGCCCCAACGCCTCGTTCCAGGCCGGGAGTTGCACCGCGCGGGCGCGGGCGTCCTTGGAGAGGGTGACGGCCAGCATCTCCAGGACGATCCGCTGGACGTTGTTCTCCGGCTGGGCCTCGGTCAGGCCGAGCGAGTTGACCTGGACGCCGTAGCGGAACCGGCGCTGCTTCTCGTTCTCGATGCCGTAGCGCTCACGGGTGATCTTGTCCCAGATGCGGCCGAAGGCGCGCATCTTGCACATCTCCTCGACGAACCGGACGCCGGCGTTCACGAAGAACGAGATACGGGCCACGACATCACCGAACTTCTCCGGCGGCACCTGCCCGGAGTCCCGCACCGCGTCCAGCACCGCGATCGCGGTGGACATCGCGTAGGCGATCTCCTGGACCGGCGTGGCGCCCGCCTCCTGCAGGTGGTAGCTGCAGATGTTGATCGGGTTCCACTTGGGGATGTGCGCCACCGTGTACGTGATCATGTCGGTGGTCAGCCGGAGCGAGGGGCCCGGCGGGAAGACATGCGTCCCGCGCGAGAGGTACTCCTTGACGATGTCGTTCTGCGTCGTCCCCGACAGCTTGGAGATGTCGGCGCCCTGCTCCTCGGCGACCACCTCGTACAGCGCCAGCAGCCACATGGCCGTCGCGTTGATGGTCATCGAGGTGTTCATCTGGTCCAGCGGGATGTCCTGGAACAGCCGTCGCATGTCACCGAGGTGGGACACGGGGACCCCGACCCGGCCGACCTCGCCGCGGGCGAGGACATGGTCGGGGTCGTAACCGGTCTGCGTCGGGAGGTCGAACGCGACCGACAGGCCGGTCTGGCCCTTGGCGAGGTTGCGACGGTACAGCTCGTTGGACGCCTCGGCGGTGGAGTGGCCGGCGTACGTCCGCATCAGCCACGGACGATCCTTCTGACGCTCAGTCATATCAGGCCCGTATCTTCGTGGTCCGCAGTCCGAGTTGCCTCAGACGTTCCGGAACCGGTTGATGGCGTCGAGGTGCTTGGCGCGCATTTCTTCGTCGCGCACGCCCATGCCCTCCTCGGGGGCCAGGGCCAGCACGCCGACCTTGCCCTGGTGGAGGTTGCGGTGCACGTCGTACGCCGCCTGCCCGGTCTCTTCGAGGGTGTACGTCTTCGACAGGGTCGGGTGGATCTTTCCCTTGGCGATCAGACGGTTGGCCTCCCACGCCTCGCGGTAGTTGGCGAAGTGCGAGCCGACGATCCGCTTCAGCGACATCCACAGGTAGCGGTTGTCGTACTCGTGGTTGTAGCCCGAGGTGGAGGCGCAGGTGACGATGGTGCCGCCCTTGCGCGTCACGTAGACGGAGGCGCCGAAGGTCTCGCGGCCGGGGTGCTCGAAGACGATGTCCACGTCCTCGCCGCCGGTCAGCGCGCGGATGCGCTTGCCGAAGCGCTTCCACTCCTTGGGGTCCTGGGTGTGCTCGTCCTTCCAGAACTTGTAGCCCTCGGCGTTGCGGTCGATGATCGCCTCGGCGCCCATCTTCCGGCAGATCTCCGCCTTCTGGTCCGAGGAGACCACACAGATCGGGTTGGCGCCGCCGGCCAGTGCGAACTGGGTGGCGTACGAGCCGAGTCCGCCGCTCGCGCCCCAGATCAGCACGTTGTCGCCCTGCTTCATCGCCGCGCCGTTCTGCGAGACGAGCTGGCGGTAGGCGGTCGAGTTGACCAGACCGGGCGACGCCGCCTCTTCCCAGCTCAGGTGCTGGGGCTTGGGCATCAGCTGGTTGGACTTGACCAGCGCGATCTCGGCCAGGCCGCCGAAGTTGGTCTCGAAGCCCCAGATCCGCTGCTCGGGGTCGAGCATGGTGTCGTTGTGGCCGTCGGAGGACTCCAGCTCGACGGACAGGCAGTGCGCGACGACCTCGTCGCCGGGGCCCCAGGCGTTGACACCGGGGCCGGTGCGCAGGACCACGCCCGCGAGGTCGGAGCCGATGACGTGGTACGGCAGGTCGTGCCGCTTGGTGAGCGGGGAGAGCCTGCCGTAGCGCTCCAGGAACCCGAACGTCGACACGGGCTCGAAGATCGAGGTCCACACCGAGTTGTAGTTCACGGAGGAGGCCATGACGGCCACCAGCGCCTCGCCCGGGCCCAGCTCGGGCACCGGCACCTCGTCGAGGTGCAGCGACTTGCGGGGGTCCTTCACCTTGCTTTCGAGGCCGGCGAACATCTCGGCCTCGTCCTTGTGCACGGTCACCGCGCGGTAGGACTCGGGGATGGTCAGGCCGGCGAAGTCGGCGCTGGTGGTGTCAGGCGCGAGGATTGCGTCCAGGATTTCGTTCACGGGGTGCCTCCGGCGGTTGGGGCCTCCCCGGCTCGGCCGCGGTGGTGAGCTCGGGGAACCGTTGAGGGAAACGGTTTGGGGGGAACGTCGGGGGTGGTGCGGAGGTGGTGCCGTCGGTTCGGCCGGGGTGGCGCCGTTGCCGCCGCCTCTGCGGGGGTCGCAGAGCCGTCGGCCGCGGTGCCGTGGCAGCGCTTGGTGAGCGCGGTGCCCAGCGGCAGCTGGGAGTGCCTGTGACGCAGGCATCCGGGCGGACAGCCACATAGGGCTGGTGGGACAGCCGGCGCGCGTGGGATCTCAGCACGCCGGCCGCCCGGACACCCTCAACGTATGACACCGCGTGCCAGGCGACAAGACACTGAGTGCCAAGAATTTCTCTCAGATGTCATCTCGTCGGCACGCATGAGCAAAAGACGGCCGATGGGAAGCCTGGAGGTGACGCAAAGAGAGGGGAAATGTGCGGAGCGTGTGCACCCGGGGCGTTACGCCATCCGGGTCGCGGCCCGGTCAGCTCATGGGCGCCGGGCCGCGCTCGGGTCCTGCTCCGGCCGGAAGGCCGTTACTTGCGCTCTTTGATCGCCTTGCGGATGGTGCGCATGACCTCGTCCAGCGGGGCGTCCGTACGGGCCACCGCGACCAGTACCTCGCCCTCCCGGGAGACGGCCGCCGACGGGGTCTCCTCGCCGCCGGGGCGGCCCGCGCCGATACCGGCGCCGAAGGTCTCCCGGACGATCTCGAAGGCATGGTCGAGCTGGGCCTCGACATCGCCCTGGGCGTCGGCCCGCAGCCAGCGCCGCAGCACATGGTTGTGCGCGGTGACCACGGCAGAGGCCGCGACCTCGGCGAGCAGCGGATCGTCGTCGCCCTCGCGGTGTGCGCCCTCGTCGAAGTGGCCCAGGAGGTAGCGGGTGAACAGCCGCTCGTAGCGGGCCACCGAGGCGATCTCGGCCTCGCGCAGCGTGGGGACCTCACGGGTCAGGCGGTAACGGGCCACCGACACGGCCGGGGAGGCCGCGTACATCCGCATGACCTCCTTGATGCCGCGGCAGACCGTGTCGAGCGGGTTCTCGTGCGGCGGGGCGGCGTCCAGGACGGCCTCCGCGCGGACCAGGGTGTCGTCGTGGTCGGGGAAGATCGCCTCTTCCTTGGAGCGGAAGTGGCGGAAGAAGGTCCGCCGGGCGACGCCCGCGGCGGCCGCGATCTCATCGACCGTCGTCGCCTCATAGCCCTTGGTCGCGAACAGCTCCATCGCCGCAGCCGACAATTCACGGCGCATCTTGAGCCGTTGCGCGGCCGCTCGGCGGGTACCGGGGGTGGCGGCGTCGGGGTCGGAGGGCTGCGTGCGAGCGGGCTGGGACATGTGGGGACGGTACTGCATATTTACGCGACCTGCGGCATGAGGTGCCACCTCCGCCCCGGTGAGCGGGGGTGGACCGCCTTCGGGTTCCAGCAGTCCACCCCACCCTCCTCCCCCCGCCGGGCGGGGGTGCCGCCACGCGTCAGCGCCGGGCGGCGTACTCACGGAAGCCGCGGCCGGTCTTGCGCCCGAGGCAGCCGGCGGCGACGAGGTGCTCCAGCAGCGGCGACGGGGCCAGCCCCGGGTCCCGGAACTCGGCGTGCAGCACCTTCTCGATGGCCAGGGAGACGTCCAGGCCGACCACGTCGAGGAGTTCGAACGGGCCCATCGGGTAGCCGCCGCCGAGCTTCATGGCGGCGTCGATGTCGTCCAGCGTCGCGTAGTGCTCCTCGACCATCTTGATCGCGTTGTTCAAGTACGGGAACAGCAGCGCGTTCACGATGAAACCGGCCCGGTCGCCGCAGTCCACCGGGTGCTTGCGGACCTTGGCGCAGACCGCCCGCACGGTGGCGTGGACGTCGTCGGCCGTCAGGACCGTACGGACCACCTCGACCAGCTTCATGGCGGGCGCCGGGTTGAAGAAGTGCATCCCGATGACGTCCTGCGGGCGCGAGGTGGCGCGGGCGCAGGCCACGACCGGCAGCGACGAGGTCGTGGTGGCCAGGACGGCGCCCGGCTTGCAGACCTTGTCCAGCGTCTTGAACAGCTCCTGCTTGACCGCCAGATCCTCGGCCACCGCCTCGACCGCGAGGTCCACGTCGGCGAACGCGTCGAGCGACCCGGCCGGGGTGATCGCCGTCAGCGCGGCGTCCCGGGCCTCGGCGGTCATCCGGCCCTTGTCCACCGAGCGGCCCAGCGACTTGGTGATCCGGGCCTTCGCCTTCTCGGCCTTCTCCAGGCTGCGGGCCGCCAGCACGACCTTGTAGCCCGCCTTGGCGAAGACCTCGGCGATACCGCTCGCCATCGTCCCGGAACCGGCCACGCCGACGCCGGAGACCGGACGCCCGCCGGCGCGCTCGTCGGCGGCCGCTGGGCTCTCCGCGTCCGGCACGACCGTGGCGCTGCCCGGGGCGTCGTACGAGTAGAAGCCGCGGCCCGCCTTGCGGCCGGTCAGCCCCGCCTCGGCCAGCTGGCCCAGGATCGGCGCGGGCGCGTGCAGCCGGTCCTGGGACTCGGCGTACATCGCCTCCAGGACCGTACGGGCGGTGTCCACCCCGATCAGGTCCAGCAGCGCCAGCGGGCCCATGGGCAGGCCGCAGCCGAGCTTCATGGCGGCGTCGATGTCCTCGCGGGTGGCGTACTTGGACTCGTACATCGCCGCGGCCTGGTTCAGATAGCCGAACAGCAGGCCGTCCGCGACGAAGCCGGGGCGGTCACCCACCGCGATCGGGTCCTTGCCCAGGTCGCGGGCGAGCTCCGTGACGGCCGTGACCGCGGTCGGCGCGGTGAGCACCGAGGAGACCACCTCGACCAGCTTCATGGCCGGTGCGGGGTTGAAGAAGTGCACACCGAGCACCCGCTCGGGGCGCTGCGAATCCGCGGCCAGCCGGGTCACCGACAGTGCGTTGGTGCCGGTGGCCAGGATGGTGTCCGGCCGGACCACGGCGTCCAGCGCGGCGAAGACCTGCCGCTTGAGCTCGTAGTCCTCGGGGACCACCTCGATGACGAGATCGGCGTCCGCGGCGGCCTGGAGATCGGTGAAGGTGCGGAACCGGGCCAGAACGTCCTGGCGCTCGCGCTCCGTGAGCCGCTCGCGCTGCACGGCGCGGGCGGTCGCGGTTTCGAGGGCGGAGACGGCACGGCGGGCGGCGGCTTCGTCGGTGTCGATACCGATGACCTCGCGGCCGGCCCGGGTCAGCACCTCGGCGATACCGGTGCCCATGGTGCCCAGACCGACGACGGCGACGGTGGAAAGGGACGGCGAAGAGGCTTGAGTTGAGAGATCAGGGGTGGACTGAGGGCCCATCGCGAGACTCCTGAGGGTGTTCCCCTGAGGGCAGGGGAGAAGTGACGACTGAGGGGTATCCGCGGGCGCGGGGCCTGTGATCACCGCGGCAGAAATGCGGCAGGGTGGCCGCGAGGAGCCGCAGCGCCATGGCAGCGCCGGCGGTGCGGGAGCTGCGGCGAGAGCCCTGTCCCGGGGCCTTGCCGTGTGCTCCGTACTGTGTCGTGCTGTGCCGAACCGACTTCACTCTGTGGCGGCTGCGTCACCAGGCCGCCCGAGCAGTGGTGCTGCTCGTTCCAGCAGGTTAACCGGTGAGTAACCAGAGCGCCAGGGGTAGCAGGGGTCACTAGGCTGTGGCGCGGGCCACGTCGCGGGAACCGGGGCGGCCCGGCGGGAGGGGAGCGGCAAATGGAAGAGGAATTCCACGAGTTGACCGACCGGGTGCGGGCCGAACTCCGCTCCCCACAGGATCTGGTCGCCTACGAGCGGCTGCTCGGGCTGGCCCGCAAGAACACCCCGGCCGGACGCGAGGAACTGGCCCGGATGCTGGTCGCCGTCGAACGTCCGCTGTGGGCCCGGGAGATCGCCGCCTTCGTCCTCGGCTGCGCCGGCGACAAGCGGGCCTTCGAGACGCTCGTGCTGTTACTGAACTACCGCGAACCGGTGCGCTGCGCCACCGCCGCACATGCGCTGGGCCGGCTCGGCGACCCCCGCACCGCCCGCGCCGCGGCCGCGCTCGCCACCAACCCGCTGCGTACCGCCTACGCCCTGCACCCGGTCCGGCTGCTCGCCGAACTCCGCGCCCCGCAGTCCGTCCCCGCGCTCATCGCGACCCTGGAACGGCTGCTGACCCCGCACAACCCCTACTGGCGGGTGGCACTCGCCTGCGTAGAGGGCCTCGGCGCCCTCGGCGACCGCCGCGCCGTCCCCGTCCTCACCGCCGCCGTCACCCACCCCCGCCTGGCGGCCGCCGCGGCGGCGTCCCTGGCGCGGCTCGGGGTGCATGAGGAGGTCCCGGCGGGGGACGGTGCGGCGCCGGAGGGCGCGGCCTCGGGCGGGGGCGAGGTGGAAGGGGCCTCGGCGGACGGGACGTAGGCGGCGGGCCGGGCGTAAGCGTGGCGGGCGGGGCGTAGGCGGGCGCCGGGGTGAGCCGATCGGCCCGCCCCGCGACACAAGGACGCCGAGCCGCGCCGGCCCCCGATTGTCAGTGCCGGGGTCTATAAGTGGTGACCATGACCGCAACGCCCTTGCACTGGAAGCTCGTCGTCGACGCCCACGACCCGCACGCCCAGGCCGACTTCTGGGCGGCCGCCCTCCACTACGAGCTCGAGGACCACAGCACTCTCATCGCCAAGCTCCTCGACCTCGGCGCCATCCCGCCCGCGATCCTCCTCGACCACCACGACCGGCGCGCCTGGCGGGACGCGGCGGCCGTACGCCACCCCGACGACCGGTACGACCCGGAGACCGGCACGGGCCTGGGACGCCGACTCCTCTTCAACCGCGTCCCGCCCGAGGAGAAGAAGACAGCCAAGAACCGCCTGCACATCGACCTGCACGGCCCCACGGGCGAACGGGACACCGAGGTCGAACGCCTCCGTGCCCTCGGCGCCCGGGTGGAGCGCCACATCAAGGAACCGGGCGGCGAGTGGGTGATCATGACGGACCCGGAGGGGAATGAGTTCTGTGTGCACTAGGGCGGCGTTCCGCCCCCACCGACCAGCGACCGCCGATAACGCAGTTCCGGGACGCTGCTGCCGCCCACGTCGGATGACTCCTCGGCGCCGTCCGGGGTGAAACCGGCCCGTTCGTAGAAGCGCTGGGCGCGGGTGTTGCCGCGTACGACCCACAGGTAGAGCGTGTGGAAGCCGTGGGCCCGGGCGCGGGTGGTGCCGGCGGTCAGCAAGGTGTGGCCGATGCCGGTGCCGATCAGGGTGGGGGTGACGTAGAGGGCGAGGAGTTCGCCCGCGGTCGGCCGGGGGGCGGGCAACTCCGCTGCTCCCGGGGCGATATCGGGGTCGCGGGCCGGGCCGACGCATGCCCAGCCGACGACGTCGCCGTTCCGCTCGGCCACCAGGTCCGAGACCTCCGGCGACCGGCGCGCGAACCATGAGCGGCGCTGCTCGGTGTCCGCCGTCACGCTCATCGCGTCCAGATACGCCTGGGGCATCAGCCCGCGGTAGGCCGTCTGCCAGCCGTGGACCCGCACCGCGGAGACCGCTTCGATATCGGCTGCGGTCATTTCGCGTACCCGTACGGGGGGCGGCGGCTGTGTGGGGGCGCGTCCGGAAGTCCTCTCGGTCCGATTCATGGGGGAGAGGTTAGGGCCTGGCCCCAGGGGGCCCTCAAGGGGAATTCTGCGGAGGGGAGCGCGGGAGCCGCTTGACCTTGACCCAGGGGGCAGGGTTCGAGACTCGCGGCATGGAACAGCTGGAACAGGCAGGGAACTCCGGGCCGCGCGGGTCCGGAACGCATCGCAGGGTGGTGATCGTCACCGGCGCGGGGACCGGCATCGGGCGGGCCATCGCGCACGCCTTCGCGGCGGAGGGGGCGCGGGTGCTGGCGGTGGGGCGCCGGACCGGGCCGCTGGCGGAGACGGCGGCGGGGGCCGGTACCGGGGGCGGCGAGATCGTGCCGTACGCCGCCGACATCACCGCGGACGGGGTGCCCGAGGAGCTCGTCAGCCACGCGGTCGAGACGTTCGGCCGGCTGGATGTGCTGGTCAACAATGCCGCGGTGGTGGGCAGCGGGGCGCTCGGCAGCTTCACCAAGGAGGGGATGGGGCCGCTGCTGGCGACGAATCTGGTCGCGCCGGTACTGCTGACCCAGGCGGCCGTTCCTCCTCTGGAGCGGACCGGCGGGGTGGTGGTCAACATCAGCACCTCGGTCGGTCAGCGGGGCTGGCCGGGCAACGGTGTCTACGCCGCGACGAAGACCGGCCTCGAACTCCTCACCCGTAGTTGGGCGGTGGAGCTGGCGCCGCGCGGCGTACGGGTGGTCGCGGTCGCGCCCGGGGCGATCGAGACCCCGATCGCCCGGCATCAGGGATGGTCCCCGGAACAGCGGGAGGCCCTACGGGAGTGGCAGATCGCGCACACGCCCATGGGACGGGTGGGCAGTCCGGAGGAGGTGGCCTGGGCCGTCACCCGGCTCGCCGCGCCGGAGGCGTCGTTCGTGACCGGGGTGGTCCTCCCGGTCGACGGGGGAGCGGTGGTCGGCTGACTGGTGGTGGGCTGAGTGGTGGTGGGCTGAGCGGTGGTCGGCCGACCGGCGAGGTGGGACCGGGGCGGGGCCCGGCCGTCCGGCCCCGTCCTGGTAGAAACGGTGCCGGACGGGGAGGTGGGCCGGTGCGGATCGGGGAGCTGGCGCAGATCACGGGGGCGTCGCCGCGGGCGCTGCGCAACTACGAGCGCGAGGGGCTGATCGCCTCGGAGCGGATGGCGAACGGCTATCGCGTCTACGACGAGCGCGCGGCCGTACGGGTCCGCAATATCCTCCACCTCCTGGCAGCCGGGCTCACACTCGCCGACGTCCACTGCTTCTCGCCCTGCCTGGACGGCGATATGACCACCGCAGCGCCCTCACCCGAGGGGCTGCGGATCGCCCGGGCGCGGCTCGCCGTCATCGAGGAGCGGATCGCCGCGCAGTCAGCGGTCCGCGACCGGCTGGCGCGGGCCCTGGAGCCGGTGCCGGGCACCCCCGCCTGAGAGCCGCGTCCGGGTCATATCAGGGTCAACTGGGTCGGTTCCCCGGGGTGGTGGGCCTCGTCGCCGGGACTTCCGGCCGGTTCGGGAGCGGCGTCCGGCGGCGGGATCCGGCGGGCCTCGCCGGACCGGGCGGGCCCGATGCCGTACTCCGCGGCGAGTTCATGGACCTGGCGGGTGATCCGGCGCTGGTACCACTTGGGGGCGTAGGCGCCGTCCCCGTACATCGTGGTGTAGCGCCGCACCAGATGCGGGTGGTGCTGCCCCAGCCACGCCATGAACCATTCGCGGGCGCCGGGCCGCAGATGCAGCACCAGCGGGGTGACGGACCCGGCGCCGGCCTCCGCGATGGCCCGGACCGTGGCCCGCAGCTGGTCCGGGGCGTCCCCTAGGAACGGGATCACCGGCGCCATCAGCACACCGCACGGGATGCCGTGCGCGGTGAGCGTGCGCACCACGTCCAGCCGGCGGTCGGGGGCAGGCGTGCCGGGCTCGACCGTGCGCCACAGCTCGCGGTCCAGGAAGCCGACGGACACCGAGATGCCGACGTCGGTGACCGCGGCGGCCTGCTGGAGCAGCGGCAGATCGCGCAGGAGGAGCGTGCCCTTGGTGAGGATCGAGAACGGGTTGGCGTGATCGCGCAGGGCCTCGATGATGCCGGGCATCAGGCGGTAGCGGCCCTCGGCGCGCTGATAGCAGTCGACGTTGGTGCCCATGGCTATGTGGTCACCGCGCCAGCGCCGCCCGGCCAGCTCGCGGCGCAGCAGCTCGGGGGCGTTGACCTTCACCACGATCTGCGAGTCGAAGCCCTGGCCGGTGTCCAGGTCGAGGTAGCTGTGCGTCTTGCGGGCGAAGCAGTAGACGCAGGCGTGGCTACAGCCGCGGTAGGGGTTCACGGTCCATTCGAACGGCATCCGGGAGGCGCCCGGGACACGGTTCACGATCGAGCGGGCGCGCACCTCGTGAAAGGTGATCCCTTGGAACTCGGGGGTGTCGATCGTCCGGCTGACCACATCCGCGCCGAACAGCGCGGACGGGCTTTCGCCGAGATTGTCCCAGCGCATCGGGCCTCCTTCTGGATCCTGCCGAGCCCCCGTTCGTCATAATAGAACAGATGTTCCCTTGCGGCTCGGCGGCCCCGAATTTGGGCGCGTCGCCGAGGGGTGGTTGGCTTGGCGGCGCATCGCAGGACCGGCAGCCGAGTACTGGAGGAAGACACACATGGGGCAGGTCGAGGCCATCACGCAGCGCGAGATCGCGGCGGACCCGGAGGACGTGTTCGACGCGCTCGCCGACTACTCCGGCACGCGCCCGCAGCTGCTGCCCGAGCACTTCAGCGAGTACGAGGTCCGCGAGGGCGGCGACGGCAAGGGCACCCTCGTCCACTGGAAGCTCCAGGCCACGAGCAAGCGGGTGCGCGACTGCCTGCTGGAGATCGACGAGCCGACCGACGGCCAGCTCGTGGAGAAGGACCGCAACTCCTCGATGGTGACCACCTGGGTCGTCACCCCGGCCGGTGAGCGGCGCGCCAAGGTCGTCGTCACCACCACCTGGCAGGGCGCCGGCGGTATCGGCGGCTTCTTCGAGCGGACCTTCGCCCCCAAGGGGCTCGGCCGGATCTACGACACCCTGCTGGCCAACCTCGCCGCCCACGTGGAGAAGTGAGCGGCAGTCACTTCCGTCACCCGGCATGCATGCCGTCACACTCACCGGTTCGGGTGGTTTCCGGTGAACCGAAGTGTGCGGCCCGCCGGAGCACTTCGGTACGGAAAGCCCTGATGGGAGCCCAATAGGCGTCCCGGGCACCGTACTTGACGTCCGGTCCCGCCCCGCCCGCACCCCTTTGCCGCGCTTGAACCGTGTTGTCGCCCAATGCGAGAACTTGGGCGGCAACAGGCGTGACGAGGGGAGCAGCACGTGGGCGGGACCACCTTGGGCGAGCGGGTCGGGCGAACCGATCCGGGCGTATCCGGTGCGGATGTGGGACCGGCACCGGAAGCGGAAGCGGCTTCGCATGCGGGCCTGGCTGCGGCTGCGGCTGCGGCTTCGCGTCCGGCTCCGAGGCCGGCTCCGAGTCCGGCTTCTGCGGCTTCGAAGTCGGCTCCCGCGCTGATCCCGGCTCCGGGCCGGGCTCCGGCACCGGCTCCGGGCCCGGCTCCCACCGCGAGCGCCGAGCCCGTGGCGCCCGGCCCCGGCGCGCCGGCCCCGGTCAGCCCCCGCCGCACCCGTCTCGTCTTCGTCGGCCTGATGTCGGCGCTGCTGCTCGCGGCCCTCGCCCAGACCATCGTCGCCACCACGCTCCCGAAGATCGTCGGTGAGCTGCCCGGTCAGGGCGCGATGTCCTGGGTGGTGGCCTCCTACCTGCTCGCCTCGGCCCTCGGACTGCCGCTCCACGGCAAGCTCGGTGACCACTTCGGCCGGAAGTCCGCCCTCCTCTTTGCCCTGCTCCTCTTCACCACGGGCTCGGCGCTGGCCGGCTGGTCCCGCACTCTGGACGAACTGATCGCCTTCCGGGCCGTCCAGGGCGTGGGTGGCGGCGGACTGATCATCGGCGTCCTGGCGATCGTCGCCGACATCGTCGCGCCACGGGCCCGCGGCCGCGCCATGGGCCTGATCGGTGCCGCCTTCGGTCTCGCCGCCGTCGCCGGCCCCCTGATCGGCGGCTTCTGCGTCGACCATGCCTCCTGGCGCTGGTGCTTCTCCCTCCATGTCCCGTTCGGCGTGCTGGCGTTCCTGGTCATCGCCTGTGTGCGGAAGCTGCCCCGGCCCGCGCGGCGCGGCCGGCCGGACATCGCCGGGGCGCTGCTGCTCGCCGCGTTCTCCATCTTCCTGGTCCTGCTGGCAAGTTGGGGCGGTAGCACCTACGCCTGGGACTCGCGGGTCGTCCTCGGCCTGGGTGCCGGTGCGCTCGGCACCGCCCTGCTGTTCCTGGCAGTCGAGTACTTCGCCGCCGCACCGCTCATCCCGCTGCGGCTGTTCCGCGACGCGGTCTTCCACGTCACCGGCCTGGTCGGCGCCGCCGTCGCCATCGCGCTCTTCGGCGCCGCCAGCTGTCTGCCGACCTCCCTGAGCTATCTGCCGACCTTCCTCCAGCGGGTCGACGGCACCACGGCGACCGAGTCCGGGCTGCTGATGCTGCCCCTGCTGGGCGGCATCGTCGTCGCCTCCCTCGTCTCCGGCCAACTCATCAGCCGCACCGGCCACTACAGGGCCTTCCCGGTCCTGGGGTGCGCGATGGCGGCGGCGGGGATGTGGCTGCTCTCGCGGATGCAACAGGGCGCCACACGGGCGGACTTCAGCCTCTGGACGGGCCTCCTCGGCCTCGGTATCGGCTGCGTTCTGCCGGTGCTGGTGCTCGCCGTGCGGAACTCCGTACGCGCCACCGAACCCGGCACCGCGACCGGCGCCCACCTCTGCTTTCGGCGGATCGGCGGCAGCGTCGGCGCGGCCCTCTTCGGCATCCTCCTCGCCGACCGGCTGGCCCGCCGGCTCGACGGTCGGCCGGCGTCGGCACAGCTGCCCGATCCGGAGTCGATCACCCCGCAACTGCTGCGTGCGCTGCCCGCCTCGCTGCGCGACAGCTCGCTCGCCGCGTACGCGGACGCCATGCCAAGGATCTTCGTCTACCTCGTGCCGGTGCTCGTCCTGGGCCTCGTGCTCGCCTTCTTCCTGAAAGAGAAACCCCTGGTGTCCCACGCCCCTCATGCTCCGCAGGCCACTCCGTCCCCGCAGATGTCGTACGGCGACCCGGCCGACCCCACCCCCGTACCGCAGGCGCGTACCACCCCGGACCCGACCGCCGTCAACTCTCCGGACGCCGGCGCCTCTTATGCCCGCGCGCACAGCTACGCCGCCAACGGACACACCGCCGGCGGACCCACCCCCAACGGCCACGCGGCCAACCGACACACCGCCAACCGACACGCCACCGCCATGGCCGGCCTCCCGGTCTGCGGCACCGTCCAGCACCACGACGGCAGCATCGTGCCGCGCGCCGCACTCACCCTCATCGATGTCGCCGGCCGGCAGATCGGCCGCGGTGCCACCGGAGAGGACGGCCGGTACGCGCTGAGCACACCGGGCGCCGGTTCCTATGTGCTGATCGCGGCGGCAGGCGGCCATCAGCCGCAGGCGGTCACCGTCACCGTCGGCGAGCGGCCGGTCGAGCTGGATGTCGTGCTCGGCGGCGCGGGTCGGCTCGCGGGCACCGTCACCACCGCCGACGGCACCCCCGTACGGGATGCCATGGTCACCCTCACCGATGTACGCGGCGAGGTCGTCGCCACCACCCGCAGCGGGCGCGAAGGCGGCTATGTCATCGGGGAGTTGGTGGCCGGTGAGTACACCCTGGCCTCCAGCGCCCCGGCGTTCCGCCCCGCCGCGCTGCCGGTGACCGTCCAGGCGTCCCGGGAGACCCGCCAGGACGTCGAACTCGCCGGTGGCGCGGTGCTCCGCGGGACCGTACGGGCCGGCGGCGGGCGCCCCGTCGAGGACGCCAGGGTCACCCTGCTGGACGCCGCCGGGAACGTCGTCGACACCGCGACCACCGGGCCCGACGGACTGTTCCGCTTCGTGGATCTGTCGGCCGGCGAGTACACCGTCATCGCCGCCGGATACCCGCCGGTGGCCACCGTCCTCCAGGTCGCCGGTGGCGGCCGCACCGAACGCGACCTCCAGTTGGGGCACGAGGACTGAACGGGCGACGGTCGGCCGGACGGCAGTGACTCTGACGTCACGTCATATACGCCTGCCATCAGGGGAGATGGAGTGCGGCTGTCGCTCCGAGCACATCGAGGGCCGCCTGATCGCCTCCGGGATGCGGGACTTCAAGGTCAGCTTCCCGGCCCCGGCCTTACCTGGTGCGAATGAGTTGCGCTCGATCGGCGTCCCCGTGCTCGCACTGATCGCCGGGAAGAGCATCGTGCATGACGCCGGGAAGGCCGCGGCCCGCGCCCGCACCCTGCGCGAGAGCACCGTGGAGATCTGGCCGGAGGCCTCCCACGCGATCAACGGGGAATACCCGGAGCGGCTTGCGGAGCGGGTGCACGCCTTTCTCGACGGGGTGCACGGGCACCGTCAGGGCTGACCCGTAAGGGAGGCGGGGGCCGCACCGAAACGCAGCTTGGTGATGAGCGGGCGGTCCGTGCGGAGCAGGGGCACGGCCGCGGCGCACGGAGCGAGATGGCCGAGGAAGCCGCGGCCCCTGGGGAGCGGCACCTCGGACACCTCACTGATCGCCGGATGGGCCTGCCACAGCTGCTTCCGGTCGGCCGCGTCCATGCCCCAGGGCATCGGGGGCAGCCGATGGCCGCCCGACCGCTTCGCGCGGGTGTGGGTGCGGGTGCTGAACCGCCGGGAGACGGTGTCAAACACCATCCCCCCGCCGGGGAACGCATCGGCGCACGCCGCGATCAGCCGGGTCACCTGCGCGGGCTGGAGATACATCAGCAGCCCCTGCGCGGTCACCAGGACGCCGCGCGAGGGATCGATGCCCGCCATCCATCGGCTGTCGCGGGCGTCGCAGGCCACCAGGCGCTGCCGCTCGCCGTGGGGCAGCAGGCGCCGCCGCAGCGCCAACGGGTCGTCCAGGTCGACGGTCACCCACTGGGCCCGGCCGTTGTCCACCCGCCAGAACTGGGTTTCCAGGCCCTCGCCGAGAGCGACCACGGTGCCGTCCGGGAATTCGGCGAGGAACGCGCGCACCGCGCGGTCGAACCCGAGGGCCCGCAGGGCGACGGCCTGCGCCATCCAGGGCCGGGCCGCGCCCAGCCGCTCCTGGAAGGGGAATGCGATCTCGGCGACGAGCTGCACGGCGCGTGGATCGGGCAGCACGGTGTCCGGGCGGGCGGCCTCGGCGGCACGGTGATGGAGCGTCCACAACGCCGTCTCGGGCACGCCCTCCAGGTCTGCCTTGACGCGGCCTGGCGCCGAATTCCTCCCGGAGTGCGGTGTGGGCTGGTGAGCCGGCGGCGCGTACGCCTGCCGGACCAGTGGCTGCACGGTCTCGCTCATGCGGCGTTGATATCCCGGACCCGTCCCGTACGGGGCCGTTCGGGGTGCCGGTCACCCGGGGGAGTGCAAAGTCGTACCGCTGCGTCGGACGGCGGAAGCGGCGCCGACCGCGGCCGGATGCCCGCAGTGCGGCTCGCGAACGGCTCGTCCGCCCGGTCAACAGCCCCTGCACGGGCGGCCCGTAGGGATTTCCGCCCCGGTCTCCCGGAGGAATCCGCCGCGGAAACAAGGGGGATGGGGAAGCCATGGCAGTAGCGGTGCGACGGCTGCCGACTTCACCGGCTGGTACGGGGACCGGACCGACGAGCTCGTCGACACCCTGATAGGCGCCAATGGCCGTCTGCCGCACGGCTTCCCGGCCGCCCCGTACCCCGCCACCCGCCCGACCCCGCCGGGCCGGAGGTCAGTGCGTCAGGTCGCGGTGGATGACGCGGGCGGCGCGTTCGACGGTGGTCACGCCGTCGTTCATGGTGTGGCTGCCGGTGGAGAGGACGGCCATGCCGTAGTCGTTGCCGTGGCCGTTGAAGGTGCCGACGCTGTTCACCCGCCAGCCGTTGGTCTTGCGCGGCAGCCAGCCGTTCTTGACGTGTACGGAGGTGCCGCCGGGGGCACCGGCGGGGACACCCCAGCGCTGGTCGGGGACGACCCGGTGCATCAGGTCGAGGGCGTAGCCGCGGGAGGCGGCGGTGAGTACGCGGTTGTCCGTGGTGAGCAGCTCCATCAGTTTGAGCTGGTCACCGGCGGTGATCTGGGTGAGGCCCCAGGCACCGTGCGGGCCGGGGACGGTGTGCCGCATACCGGCCAGGGACAGGAAGTGCTGGACACCGGCCGGGCGGACCCGGCGCCAGAGCGCGGTGGTCGCGTCGTTGTCCGACTTGGTGATCATGGCGGTGGTGAGCCGCGCCTCGTGCGGGGTCAGCTTGCGGTGCGCCTCCTGGGTCTGCCGCAGCAGGGCCGCGAGCACCGTGACCTTCACCACACTCGCCGAGTCGAAGTGGGCGCCGGCCTGGAACTCGCAGTGGGTCCGGGTGCGCCGGTCGTAGATCGCCAGCGCCGAGGCGCCCTCCCGCCCGTGGAGGGCGTCGGCGATGTCCTCGGACAGCGTGGGCGCCAGGCCCGGCTGCTGCGAGGTGCACACGACCTTGGAGCCGTCCACCGGCGTGCTGGCGGAGCCGGCCGCGGCCGGGGTCGCCGTGGTGAGCACCGTGAGCAGCGATCCGGCAGCCACGACCGCGGCCAGCCCGCGGCGTGCGCAGGTCGATATGCGTGATCCGTGCATGGAGGTGGTGTCCTGTCCCGCTGTGTATCGGAGGCTGTGCCGTCGGGCGGCCGGCCTCGTACGACCGGCGCTGCCGGGTCACCGCGGCCGTGCGGCCGGCCGGTGTCCCGCTTCATGGGTCACGGCGACGATACGTGGCGGGGGTGGGGCACCCCGGGCGAGATGGGTGGTTTGTCCGTATTTGTGGGGTGGGTTCCGAGTGTGAGATTCGCCAAAATCAGGGGCGAATCCGGGCAGGTCGCTAGCGGCGTGGCAGGGCCTTGCGGGGGTTGGGGGCGGCGCGTGGTCGGCGGGTGGCGGCCGATCGGCGCCGTCGGGTGGCGGCCATCAGCTGGCGGCTGCGGAGGGCCATCTCGATCTCGAAGCGGGTCCGTGGGTCCCGGAGGCGGGCGCCGAACAGCTTCTCCAGCTGGCGCATCCGGTAGCGGACCGTCTGCGGGTGGATGCTGAGCGCCTTCGCCACCTCCGGAGCGCCCATGCCGCCGAGCCAGGCGAGCAGGGTGGCCTCCAGGCGCTCGCACCGCTCCGGCGTGAGCCCCGCGAGCGGGCGCAGACGGCGGGCGATCAGGGTGTGGGTCAGCGACTCGTCCTGGAGGAGGACGAGCGAGGAGAGGTGGTCGTCGACGAACACCACTCCGGCCTCGGGGCCGTCGTGCGCGGACGCCAGATCCAGCAGCCGGGTCGCGGCACGTACCGAGGAGGAGGCCTCCGCCGGCGGCACCGCGTGACCGACCACCGCGGCGCGATGGCGCAGGACACCCTTCAGCCGGGCCCGGCCGCTCTTGCCGTCGGCCAGCGACGCGGGGATCAGCAGACCCGGCGGTTCGCCCGGTGCACTGACGAGGCAGTCGCCCAGCGCGGACGCCACCAGATGGATGTCGGTGTCGGTGCGCAGCATGACCGCGCGCACCTTCTCGGGCAGTGGACGGCCGGACCGCAACACGTCCTCGATCAGCCGGGCCACCTGCTGGTGACCGCCCCGCTCGATGACTTCCTTGAAGCTCGGGTTGCGATCGCAAAGGGACTGCGCGATCAGTTCGGTCAAGATCGCGAGTTGGCCTTCGCTGTCGGCTCGGGTGTCACCGCATTGCGGTAACCGGACGCCATTGAGTGCCTCGCTCACCATTCTTGCCTCGGTTTCCTTGCGTGGGAAGCTGGTCCGGCCTGTTGTACCTCACCTGGCATGTGCCGTCGGCAGCTGACAGAACTCGTTCAGAAGTCCTTACGGATTCCGTCGGAAGTCCTTCCGCTTTGCGACAGAAACTGTGCGAGATGCGGTGGGAGACGAGCGTACCCCCAGCTTCCGCTTGGAAGGAATCGTGGTGCTGAGATGAAGAAGTCGTGGTGTTGGCCACAACAGGGCAGTCCTGGAAGGTGCCGGATGGGGCGTCAGGCCGAGAGCCCTGGTTAGGCTGGGCAAGCCGTCCGGGATCGCCGAAACTGGGGACCGGACGACATCGGGTGTCGTGCGTACCGCCCCCTAGCTGCGACGGGACTGGTGCAGGTGAAGATCCTCATCTCCGCGGACATGGAAGGTGCCACGGGCGTGACCTGGCCGGCAGATGTGCTGCCGGGAACACCCCAGTGGGAGCGCTGCCGCCACATGTTCACGTCCGACGTGAATGCGGCGATCGCCGGATTCTTCGACGGCGGCGCGGACGAGGTGCTGGTCAACGAGGCGCACTGGACGATGCGCAATCTGCTGCTGGAACAGCTCGACGAGCGCGCGCAGATGCTCACCGGGCGGCACAAATCGCTCAGCATGGTCGAGGGGGTGCAGCACGGAGACGTCGACGGGATCGCCTTCGTCGGCTACCACACCGGCGCGGGCACCGAAGGCGTCCTCGCGCACACCTACCTCGCCAACACCCTCACCGGCGTCTGGGTCGACGGCACCCGCGCGAGCGAGGGCTATCTGAACTCCCTGGTGGTGGCCGAGTACGGGGTCCCCGTGGTGCTGGTCACCGGCGACGACCGCACCTGCCAGGACGCCCTCGGCTACGCCCCGCAGGCGCCCGGGGTGGCGGTCAAGGACTATGTGTCGCGCTATGCGGCGGTCTGCCGGCCGCCGGCCCGTACCGCGGCCGAGATCCGGGCCGCCGCCCATAAGGGAGCGGCGCTGGCGGTGCGTCAGGAACCGTCCCGGCGCGGCCCGTTCCGCTTCGAGCTGGAATTTGACGCCGAACACCTGGTGGGCGCGGCCACCTGCGTGCCGGGCGTGGAACGATGCGGGGAGCGCCGCATCGCGTACACCGGTCAGAACATGTACGAGGCCATCCGGTGCTTCAAGGCGGTGACCACCGTCGTGTCGTCTGCCGTGGAGGAACAATATGGCTGAGGTGGACTTCGCCGGGCAGCCCGGGACCGGGCAGGACCCCGGCGTGGACCAGCAGGCGCTCGACGAGGTGGTGCGGTTCACCTCCGAGCTGATCCGGATCGACACCAGCAACGCCGGTGACGGCGCCTGTCAGGAGCGCCCGGCCGCCGAGTATGTCGCCGAGCGGCTGGCCGGGGCCGGACTGGCGCCCACGCTGCTGGAGCGCAGCAAGGGCCGTACGAATGTGGTCGCCCGTATCGAGGGCACCGATCCCACGGCCGATGCCCTGCTGGTCCACGGCCATCTCGACGTGGTGCCCGCCGAGCCCGCCGACTGGACCGTGCACCCCTTCTCCGGGGAGATCCGCGACGGGGTCGTCTGGGGCCGCGGCGCCATCGACATGAAGAATATGGACGCGATGGTGCTCGCCACGGTCCGCCAGTGGGCCCGCAGCGGCGTGCGGCCGCGGCGGGACATCGTGCTCGCCTTCACCGCCGACGAAGAGGCCAGCGCCGAGGACGGCTCCGGCTTCCTGGCCGACCGGCACCCCGGGCTCTTCGAGGGCTGCACCGAAGGCATCAGCGAGTCCGGGGCCTTCACCTTCCACGCCGGCAACGGGAGGCAGTTGTACCCGGTCGCGGCGGGGGAGCGCGGCACCGCCTGGCTGAAGCTGACCGCCCGGGGGCGGGCCGGGCACGGCTCGAAGGTCAACCGCGACAACGCCGTCAGCCGGCTCGCCGCGGCCGTGGCCCGGATCGGCGCGCACGAGTGGCCGGTCCGGCTCAACCCGACGGTGCGGGCCGCGCTCCGTGAACTCGCCGCGCTGTATGGCGTCGACACCGATGTCGACGCGCCGGACTTCGACGTCGACGCGCTGCTGAGCAGGCTAGGCAGGGCCGCCGAACTGGTCGAGCCGACCGTTCGCAACAGCGCCAATCCGACGATGCTGGCGGCCGGTTACAAGGTCAATGTGATCCCGGGGACCGCCGTCGCCCATGTCGACGGCCGGGTGGCCCCCGGCGGCGAGGCGGAGTTCCGTACGACCATGGACGCACTCACGGGACCCGGGGTGAGCTGGGAATACCACCATCGCGAGGTCGCGCTGGAGGCCCCGGTCGACTCCCCGACGTTCGCCGCGATGCGGGCCGCGATCGAGCACTTCGACCCGGCCGGCCAGGTCGTGCCGTACTGCATGTCCGGCGGAACCGACGCCAAGCAGTTCTCCCGGCTGGGCATCGCCGGCTACGGCTTCTCCCCGCTGAAGCTGCCCGAGGGCTTCGACTACCAGGCGCTCTTCCACGGGGTGGACGAACGTGTTCCGGTCGAGGGGCTGCATTTCGGGGTCCGGGTGCTCGATCATTTTCTGCGCGCGGTCTGACCGGCCGACGCGTTGCCCGACCGGTGGTGGAGAGGAACGAAGCATGGTGACCACGGCTCCGTACGGCGGCTGGACGTCCCCGATAGATGCCCGGATGGTCGCCGCGCACGACGGCCGGCCGGCCTTTGTCGGGGTCGTCGGCGACGAGGTGTGGTGGACGGAGCCGCGGCCCGGCGAGGGCGGCCGGCGGGCGCTGGTCCGCCGGCGGCCGGACGGCACCGAGGAGTCGGTGCTGCCCGCGCCCTGGAACGTCCGCAGCCGGGTGCTGGAGTACGGCGGCCAGCCCTGGGCCGGTGCCGTCACCGAGCGAGGACCGCTGGTCGTCTTCAGCAACTTCGCCGACCAGCGGCTGTACGCCTACGCACCGGACAGCGACGAGGCGCCGCGCCCGCTCACCCCGCACTCCGGCACCGGTGACGGGCTGCGCTGGGCCGACCCGGTGCTGCGCCCCGAACTCGGGGAGGTCTGGTGCGTCCTGGAGGAGTTCACCGGCGACCGGCCGACCGATGTGCGCCGGGTGATCGTGGCCGTGCCGCTCGACGGGTCCGCCGCCGAACACCGGGCGTCCGTAAGGGAGTTGAGCGACGACCGGCATCGCTTCGTGACCGGTCCGCGGATCTCCCCGGACGGGCGGAAGGTCGCCTGGCTGGCCTGGGACCACCCCCGCATGCCCTGGGAGGGCACCCTGGCGATGGTCGCCCAGGTCACCGGGAAGGGCGAGTTCGAGGACATCCGGCCGCTCGCCGGCGACCTCGGCCCCGGCGCGCCGCACGGCGGTGCGGCTGGTGAGTCCGTCGCCCAGATCGAGTGGGCGGCCGACGGCTCACTGCTGTTCGTCTCGGACGTCAGCGGCTGGTGGGAGCTACAGCGCCTCGGCCCAGGCGGTGACGCGACGCGCTGCGGTCTGTGCCCGTCCCGGCAGGAGGAGTTCGGCGGGCCGCTGTGGACCGTCGGCCAGCGCTGGTTCCTGCCCCTGGACAACGGCACCCTCGCGGTGATCCACGGCCGGGGCGCCACCTCCCTGGGCATCCTCGACCCGGTGAGCGGCGAACTGGTCGACGCCGCGGGCCCGTGGACCGAATGGGCGCCCAGCCTCGCCGTGCACGGCAGCCGCGTCGTCGGCATCGCCGCCGGTCCGCACAGCTCGTACGAGATCGTCGAGCTGGACACCTGCACCGGACGCGCCCGGGTACTGGCCTGCCGGCACACCGATGTCCTGGACCCCGCCTACTACCCCCGGCCGCAGAGCCGCACCTTCACCGGCCCCGCCGGACGGGACATCCACGCCCACATCTACCCGCCGCACAACCCCGACCACCGCGCGCCCGACGGGGAGCTGCCGCCCTTCGTGGTGTGGGCGCACGGCGGCCCCACCGGCCGGGCCCCGCTGGTGCTCGACCTGGAGATCGCCTACTTCACCACCCGGGGCATCGGCGTCGCCGAGGTCAACTACGGCGGCTCGACGGGCTATGGCCGGGAGTACCGCGAGCGGCTGCGCGGCCAGTGGGGAGTGGTGGACGTCGAGGACTGTGCCGCCGTCGCCCGCGCACTGGCCGACGAGGGCACCGCCGACCGCGCCCGGCTCGCCATCCGCGGCGGCAGCGCCGGCGGCTGGACCGCCGCCGCCTCCCTGACCGCCACCGACCTCTACGCCTGCGGCACCATCAGCTATCCGATCCTGGACCTGACCGGCTGGGCCACCGGCGAGACCCATGACTTCGAGTCGCAGTATCTGGAGTCGCTGGTCGGACCGCTCGCCGAGGTGCCCGACCGCTATCGCGAGCGCTCGCCGCTGCACCGCGCGGACCGGATCACCGCGCCGTTCCTGCTGCTCCAGGGCCTGGACGATGTGATCTGCCCGCCCACGCAGTGCGACCGGTTCCTCGCGGCGGTCGCCGGGCGCGGCATACGGCACGCCTATCTGCCGTTCCCCGGCGAGGGCCACGGCTTCCGCCGCGCGGAGACCATCGTGCGCGCCGTGGAGGCCGAACTCTCCCTCTACATGCAGACCTTCGGCATCACCCGCGGCGATGTGCCGACGCTGGAGCTGCGCGGATGACGGCGGCCCGGCCGGTCCGGCCAGCGCGGCTGCGGCCCGGTGACCGGGTGGCGGTGGTGGCGCCCAGCGGCCCGCTCGTGGCGGAGCGGCTGGACCGCGGGCTGGATGTGCTCCGCGGCTGGGATCTCGACCCGGTCGCCGCGCCCCATGCCCGCGGCACCCATCCCACCCTGGGATATCTCGCCGCCTCCGACGAGGAGCGGGCCCGCGATCTCCAGGACGCGTGGTGCGATCCGTCCGTGAAGGCGGTGTTCGCGGCGCGCGGTGGCTACGGCGCCCAGCGGATGGTCGACCTGCTGGACTGGGACGCGCTCCGTGCCGCGGCCCCCAAACCGCTGATCGGCTTCAGCGATGTGACGGTGCTGCACGAGGCGTTCGCGGTGCGTGCCGGGGTGTCCACCCTGCACGGACCGGCCGTCGCGGGTGAGGTCTTCCTCAAGGACGACGCCACCCGGGACCATCTGCGGCGCACACTGTTCGCGCCGGAGACCGTCCGCACCCTGGTGTCGCCGACCGCCCGGCCGCTGGTGCCGGGCCGGGCCCGCGGGATCACCCTCGGCGGGTGTCTGGCGATGCTCGCCACCGATCTGGGCACCCCGCGGGCCCGGCAGGGCGCGGCGGGCGGGCTGCTCCTGCTGGAGGACGTCGGGGAACCGCCGTACCGCATCGACCGGGCGCTCACCCAACTCCTGCGGGCGGGCTGGCTGGACGGGGTCGCCGGAGTCGTCCTGGGCTCCTGGGCCCGCTGCGGGCCCTACGCGCAGGTGCGGGAGGTGCTGGTGGACCGGCTGGCCGGGCTCGGGGTGCCGGTGGCCGAGGAGTTCGGCTTCGGACACGGCGATTCCGCGCTGACCGTGCCGCTGGGCATCCCCGCCGAGCTGGACGCGACGGCCGGCACACTGACCTTCGAGGCACCGGCAACGGCGTGAGCGCGCACCTGTTTGACGGCAGGTCACCCCTCCACCGTCCAGGGCCTCATGGGGTCTCCACGGCGCCTCTCACCTTTAGACGGCACTGAACGCACGTCCTAACCACGACGCGGGTCCGGAGCGTTGACTTGCCGCTACCCGTGTCACAGCATGAGCGCGCCGCTACCGACTGGTTGGTACGACCTGTGTGGAGGTCCTCGTGCCCAGCGTGTCCCGAGCCGTGTCCCGCCCCGCGCTCCGCAGGTCCCTCGCCCTGCTGGCCGGCTCCGCCCTCGCCGCGCCGCTCTTCCTGACCGCCCCCGCGGTGGCCGCCGCCGACCCGTACACCGTCACCGCGTTGAAGGTCACCGTCCAGACCGGGGAACGCCGCTGCACCGTGGACGCGGACGTCTACCGCCCGGCCGGAGCCGACGCCGCCCACCCGGCGCCCGCCGTGCTGACCACCAACGGCTTCGGCGGCAGCAAGAAGGACGGCTCGACCGACGGCCTCGCCAAGGCCCTCGCCACCCGCGGCTATGTGGCGCTGGCCTACTCCGGGCTCGGCTTCGGCAAGACCGGCTGCCCGATCTCCCTCGACGACCCCGGCATCGACGGCCGGGCGGCGAGCGGGCTGGTCGACCTGCTGGCCGGCGCCCGTACGGCCGACAACGGGACACGTCTCGACTACGTCGCCAAGGACGGGGCGCGCGATCCGCGGGTCGGCATGATCGGCGGCTCCTACGGGGGCGCGATCCAGCTGGCCACCGCCGCCGTCGACCACCGGGTCGACGCGCTGGTCCCGCTCATCACCTGGAACGACCTCTCCTACTCCCTGGACCCGAACAACGCCGGCCGCACCCACGGCGCCACCGGCCCGCTGCCCGGTGCCTACAAGTGGCAGTGGACGAACGGGTTCTTCCTGATCGGCGAGGCGCAGGGGCTGCTGCATCCGCAGTTCGACCCGTCGCGCACCGGCGGCTCCGGCTGTCTGCACTTCGTCGCGCGGGCCTGCGAGACCAAGCGGCTGCTGGACTCCGGGAAGTACCCGGCGCGGCAGACCGACGCCGTGCTCCGCTATGCGCGCAGCGTCTCCCCGGTCTCGTATCTGCCGTCGGTGCAGGCGCCGACGCTGCTCGTGCAGGGCCAGCGCGACAGCCTGTTCAACCTCAACGAGGCCGCCGCGACCTACCGGACCCTCGCCGCGCAGGGCACCCCGGTCAAGATGATCTGGCAGGAATGGGGCCACAGCGGTGGGATGAAGAAGCCGGTGCAGGGTGAACTCAACCTGGCGCAGGGCAACTTGGACACCAGTTACGTCGGCCGGCGCGTCCTGGCGTGGTTCGGCCACTACCTGCGGCACCGGACGGCAACCGGCACCGGGCCGGCCTTCGCCTACCACCGGGACTGGGCGACCGCCGGGTCCGCCTACGCCACCTCGCCCGCCTTCCCGGCGGGCCGCACCCGGCGGCTGTATCTCTCCGGGGACGGCAAGCTCGTCGCGCGGCGCGGTGCGGTGGCGCGCGGCAGCCGGACGTATCGCAATCTGCGGATGGCCACCAGCCACTCGGAGAGTTCGCTGTCCGGGCTGCTGGGGCTGCCGGACGTGGCGCCGTACGACGCCCGGGGCACCTACCTCGGCTGGACGTCACAGCCGGTGGCGGGCGGGCCGCTGGATGTGGTGGGCGCGCCGAAGGTGACGCTGAAGGTCGCCTCGCCGCAGGCCGGGCGGGCACAGCGGTCCGCGGACGCGGCGGACAAGCTGGTGCTGTTCGCCAAGCTCTACGATGTCGCGCCGGACGGCAGGAAGACGCTGGTGCACCGGTTGGTGGCCCCGGCCCGGGTGCCCGATGTGACCCGGCGGTTCACCGTGGAACTGCCGGGCATCGTGCACCGTTACGAGCCGGGGCACCGACTGCGCTTCGTGATCGCCGCGAGCGACGACGCCTATGTCGGCAATCGCGGTGTGAAGCCGGTGACGGTCACCAGTACGCCCGGGGACACCGGGGTCCTCGAACTGCCCGTCACCCAAGGGGTGTTGCGGTAGCGGATGGGGTGGATGCCGTAGGGACAAGTGGAGGGGCGGACGGCTCGGGCGCGCCTCGGGCGCCGGGTGTCAGCCGGGGCCGCGCGCGTCAGCCGGGTCGTCCGCGGGGGTGCTGCTAATCGTCGGTGACCGCAATGGCCTGCACGGGGCAGGCGCGGGCGGCTTCCCGCACCAGCGGGTCGCCCGCGCCGTCCTCGCGGCCGGGCAGCAGCGCACTGAAGCCGTCGTCGTCCTGGGTGAAGACCCCCGGCGCGGTCAGGGCGCACTGGCCGGCGCCGATACAGCGGTCGGTGTCGATCGCGATCCGCATTCCGGACCCCTTTCTCTGGTCTGCCGTCCTGGCTGCTACCAGGCCAGCGGCAGTTCGATCATGCCTTGCAGGGTGTCTCCGTCCTTGAACGGAATCTCGGCGGCCGGTACGGCGAGCCGCAGCTGCGGGATCCTGGTGAACAGCGAGCGCAGCGCGATCTCCATCTCCGCGCGGGCGAGGTTCTGCCCCAGGCACTGGTGGATCCCGAAGCCGAACGCCACGTGATGGCGGGCCGAACGGTCGAGGTCCAGCTCGTCCGGTGCCGGATAGGCGGCCTCGTCCCGGTTGATCAGTGAGGCGGGGAACAGGACCGCGTCGTCGGCGCGGATGACCTGTCCGCCGATCTCGATGTCCTCCGCCGCCACCCGCAGCAGACCGTCCGCGATCGACAGGAACCGCAGCAGCTCCTCGATGGCGGCGGGCATCAGAGTCTCATCGGCCTTGAGCTGCGCCAGCTGCTCGGGGTGCTCCAGCAGGGTGAAGGTGCCGAGCGAGATCATGTTGGCGGTGGTCTCATGACCGGCCACCAGCAGGATCATGGCGAGCCGGACCAGCTCGTCGCGGGTGAGCGCGCCGGTCCGCAGCCGGTCCTCGATCAGCTCGTCCAGCAGCCCGTCGCCCGGCTTCTTCTCCTTGGCGGCGATCAGCCCGGTGAAGTACTCCTCCAGCTTCAGCCGGGCGTCCTCCGCCTCCTCGGCCGACCGGCCGCGCAGGATACGGCGGGACTCCTCCTCGAAGAACTCGTGGTCGGCGTACGGGACGCCGAGCAGTGCGCAGATCACCATCGACGGGACCGGCAGGGCGAACGCGGAGACCAGCTCGGCGGGCGGGCCCTGGTCCAGCATCCGGTCGAGCAGCCCGTCGACGATCCGCTGGATCTCCGGCCGCAGTGCGGCGGTCCGCTTGAGGCTGAAGCTGGGGATCAGCATCCGGCGCTGGGTGTTGTGCTCCGGGTCGTCGACCCCGATCAGCGGTGTCCGGACCCGGCGGATGGCCGCGAAGCGTTCGAACGGGACCGGGAAGGCCGGGTTCTGCCGGTCGGCGGAGAGCCGCTGGTCGGTCAGCAGCGCCCGTGCCTCGGGGTGGCCGGTGACCGCCCACACCTTCCGGCCGTCGTAGAACGTGACATGGCTCAGCGGGCCGGCCTCGCGCAGTGGCTGATAGGCGGCGGGCGGGTGGTAGGGACAGGTGCGGTTCTGAAAGTAGGGGATGGCTTCGGTCACGAAATTCCTCCCGTACGAGTCTCAAGTGGCTCGAGTTGCTCGTGTGTGAGATGGCAACGCTGTGGCGCACCGTGTTCGCCGCGCCGATCTCACCTCATGCCTCGGATACCGGGCATGTCTACGCGCAGTTCGGCCAACCTCGTTCAGAATGCGACATGTTCGGCTTCATCGCCTCCGTCCCGCGGCCGTACGAGGGTGTTGATCACACCGTCCAAATAGCGGTCGTGTGCCGCCTCGGCCGGCAGGCTCTGTCGGACGGCGTGTCCGAGCTGGGCGTGGCCGAGGTAGGCGGTGTACGCCAGCAGGCCGCGGTCCCGCGCCTCGCCCTCGGGGAAGCCCAGCGCCGCGAAGAGCGCGGCGACATAGCCGATACGCCGGTCGGTCACCCGGGCGAGCGCGGCGGCCACCCGTGGATCCGCCGCGCTCGCCAGCAGCGAGACCTCCAGCGGGTCCGTGGCGGCCCGGGAGGTGGCTCGCGTGAGCAGTCGGCGCAGTCGTCTGCGGGGATCGGGCTCGTCCGCCATCTCGGTGATCACGGCCTCCGTGCCGACCTCTTCCCAGCGCTCCAGCGCGGCCTCGATCAGGGCGTCCCGGTTGCTGAAGTGCCAGTAGAAGCTGCCCTTGGTGGTGCCCAGCCGGGCGGCCAGCGGCTCCACGGCCACCGCGGCGAGGCCGCCCTCGCCCATGGCCGCCAGGGCCGCATCGGCCCAGTCCCGGGCGGTCAGCCGGGGTCGTGCACTGCTGCCACGGGGGGCCTTCACTCGCTGCTGCGCCATATCCATACGGTACCGTATGGTCAAACATACGCCACCGTATGGAGGTGCCCTGTGCGTACCGTCCGCGATGTTCATGCCCGCACCGTCCACGCCCCGGCCGCTGCCGTCGGCGCGCTGCTCGACCGGCTCGGCGCCGCGGACGATCCGCTCTTCCCCACGCCGGTCTGGCCGCCGATGCGCTTCGACCGCCCCCTGGGTGTCGGCGCCGACGGCGGGCATGGCTTCATCCGCTACCGCGTCACGGCGTACGAACCCGGCCGCCGTATCCGCTTCGGCTTCACCGGCGGCGAGGACGGCTGGCACGAGATCGCCGTCCGGCCCCTGGGGCCGGACAGCTGCCGGGTCGAGCACGTCCTGGAGAGCCGGCCCCGGCCGGCCAGGGCGGTGCTGTGGTCACTGGCGCTCCGGGCCGTGCACGACACCGTCGTGGAGGAGATCTTCGACAACATCGAACGGGCCGCCACCGGCCGGGTGACGGCCCCGGTCCGCCGGTCCCCGCGGGTGCGCCTGTTCAACCGGCTGCTCTGGGACCGGCCCCGGGCCGTCGAACTCCCCGCCGCGGCCCGGCTGGCGCACCGGGCCTTCCTGCGTACCGACTTCCAGGACGCCTGGCAGATGGATCTGTTGCCCGGTATGCCGCAGGAACCGGAGGCATGGGAAGGCGTGCTGCGCGGTGCGTCCTTCCCGGTCGCCGGGCGCACGGACACGGAGATCCTGCTCGGCGAGGACGCCCGGCACCTGGACTTCCGGGCCTCGGTCCTGGTCGCGGACGGCCGGGTCACCCTCGGCACGGTCGTCCGCCTCCACCGCACCACCGGGCGGCTCTACTTCGCCGTCGTACGCCGTGTCCACCCCTTCATGGCCCGGCTGATGCTGCGCCGGTTCCACCGCCGGCTGGCGCTCGCCGCACCGACGGCGGGGGAGCGGGCGGCGGCCCGGGGGTGACGCGGGCGGCTGGTGCGACACTGCCTGTATGGGGCAACGACACGGTGATGGGCACAACAGCGGTACGGAGCAGGCCTGGTCGGCGCTCGGGGGAGACCCGGCCCTGACGGAACGGATCAGCTACGGCGGCCCGCCCGGTCTGCTGCCGGCCAGGCTCCCGGCGATGTCCCTGGCCCGCGCCACGGTCGCGGTCTGCGCACTCGCGGCCGCCGAACTCGCCGCCCGCCGCGACGGCGGCCCGCTGCCCGCCGTACATGTCGACGACGGCGCGGTGGCCACCGCCTTCGTCAGCGAACGCCATCTGCGCATCGACGGCCGGGCTCCGGTCAACTTCGCCCCGCTCTCCCGCTTCTGGCGCACCACAGACGGCTGGGTACGCACCCATGCCAACTACCCGCACCACCGCGCCCGGTTGCTCCGCGCACTGGACCTCCCCGAGGGCGCCGGGGTGCCCGAGGTCGAGACCGCACTGGCCGGCCGCCGCGCCGCGGAGATCGAGGAGACCGTCTACGCCGCGGGCGGGCTGGCCGTCGCCGCCCGTACCCCCGACGCCTGGGCCGCCCACCCCCAGGGCGCCGCCGCGGCCGCCGCGCCGCTGCTGACCCTCGGGCCGCTCGGCGGCGCCGCCCCGCCCCGGGTGCTGCCGCCGCTCGCCGGAGACCCGGTGCGGCCGGCCGCCGGGCTGCGGGTGCTCGATCTGACCCGGGTGATCGCCGGGCCGGTCGCCACCCGCACACTGGCGCTGCTCGGCGCCGACGTGCTGCGGATCGACGCCCCGCAGCTGCCGGAGAGTCAGGACGCGCACAGCGACACCGGCTTCGGCAAGCGGTCCACGCTGCTCGACCTCGGCTCGCCCGGCGGCCGGGCGGACTTCGAGGAACTGCTGGCCCGTGCGGATGTCGTGGTGACCGGCTACCGGCCCGGCGCACTCGACCGCTACGGCCTCACCCCGGAGGCACTGGCCGCCCGCCGCCCCGGCCTGGTGGTCGCCCGGCTCTCCGCCTGGGGCGACGACGGGCCGTGGGGCGGGCGGCGCGGCTTCGACAGCCTGGTGCAGGTGGCCACCGGAATCGCCGCCGTCGAAGCGGGCGCGGGCTCTGCATCCGAGGACTCAAAAGAGAGCAGAGGCGGAGCGAAGCGCAGCGGCACGCCCGGCGCGCTGCCCGCCCAGGCCCTGGACCACGGCACCGGCTATCTCCTGGCCGCGGCGGTGCTCCGTGCCCTGACCGACCAGAGCCGCACCGGCGGCGCCACCCTCGCCACCCTCTCCCTGGCCCGCACCGCGCGCTGGCTGACGCACGACCTGGCGTCGCCCGACCGCGAGCGGACGGCCGGGCCGCGGCCTCCCGGCGCCGCCTACGATCCCGCGGCCCACCTCCGCGAGACCGACAGCCCCGCGGGCCGGCTCCGCCACGCCCTCCCGCCCGTCTCCTTCACCGGCGCACCGGCCACCTGGGCGACCCCGCCCGGACTGTGCGGGACGGACGCACCGGTGTGGCGGGAGGGGCCCTGACGGCCGGACCGGCTCTGACGGCCGGACCGGCCTGGACAGCCCGACCGGCCCTGGCGCGCCGCCCGGCCGGCTGGCCTGCCGCGGCCACCCTTCGTACGATCTGCCGATGACGAGCAACGACCGCTACCTCGCGCGCGGCCCGCGGGTGGGTATCCGGCATTTCACCGCCGCCGACCGGGCAGAGTTCACCGGGCTGGCGCGGGAGAGCGCGGAACTGCACCGCCCCTGGCTCTTCCCGCCCACCACGGACGCCGCGTACGACAGCTATCTGCTGCGGCTCCAGGAGCCGCAGCGCGAGGGGTTCTTGATCTGTGAGCGGGCCGACGGCCGGATCGCCGGTTACCTCACGATCAACAACATCGTGCACGGCGCGTTCCGCTGCGGCGCGATCGGCTACGGCGCCTTTGCGCACGCCGCCGGCCGCGGGCTGATGAGCGAGGGCCTGCGGCTCGTGATCCGGCGCGCCTTCACCGAGCTGGGGCTGCACCGGCTGGAGGTCAACATCCAGCCGGCCAACGAACTGTCGATCGCCCTGGTCAAGCGGGCCGGGTTCCGGCTGGAGGGGTTCTCCCCGGACTTCCTCTTCATCGACGGCGCCTGGCGCGACCACGAGCGCTGGGCGATCACCGCCGAGATGGTCTCCGGGCGGGAGGGACGAGCCGATGTCGGTGCGGTGTGATGCGATGTCCGGCATGAGCATCGACTTCCGGCGCACCGTGCCGGTCTTCCGGATCTTCGACGTCGCCAAGGCCCATGAGTTCTATGTCGACTACCTCGGCTGCACGGTCGACTGGGAGCACCGCTTCGCGCCCGATATGCCGCTCTACACACAGGTCTCGCGCGGTGACCTCGTGCTGCACCTGTCGGAGCACCACGGCGACGCGACGCCCGGCTCCACGATCTACACCGAGCTGACCGGAGTGCGCGCCCTGCACGCCGAGCTCGCCGGGAAGCACTACCCGTATCTGCGGCCCGGTCTGGAGCAGGACGAGATCGGGACCTCGCTCACGCTGACCGACCCCTTCGGGAACCGGCTGCGCTTCAACGAACCGGGCGCCGCCGCGCAGCCGTCCGACGGGGCCCCGCCTAGCGGGACTTGCGGTTGATCTTCATGGTGTCCATGTCGGTGGCCGTGGACCGCAGGTCGCGGTAGCCCAGCCCGGCGGCCCGCAGCGCGGTCTCCGCCTTGTCCTCGGCGAGCGCGGCGGCCATCTCCTCGCCGTCCGCCGCGTCCGAGACGATGACGAAGCGGTAGCTGAAGGCGTGCAGCGGGGTGTCGTACGCCAGCGAGCCCTCCGGTGTGAACGTGAACCGGTCCAGGCCCTGCGCGTCCGCCTTGGCCAGCAGCTTCGTCCGGGACTCGGCCGTCAGACCGTCCCACTTGCCGCGGACGATCACTCGGTAGGTGTGCTGGGTCGCCATGGGTGCCGTCTGCTCTTTCTGCCGTGTCAATGAGCCGAAGTGCCAGGCTATTTCGCCGCATCCCGCCGGGCCTCCCAATTTTCCGGGCGGCCGTGTGATGATCACGGCATGCGCCGAACCGTACTGATCGATGCCCCCTCCAACCTGGGACTGCGACCGCCCGCGCCCGGCACCGTTCCCGGCTGCTACAAGCTCGCCGGCGCACTGCGCGAACAGGGACTGCTGCGCCGGCTCGGTGCGCTGGAGGGCGGTGTGGTGGTGCCGCCGCGCTACGACCTCGGGGACTGGAAGGAGGGCGACGGCAACTTCAACGCCGCCGCCCTCGCCGCCTACACGGGCCGGCTCGCGACCCGTATAGAGGGGCATGTGAGCAGCGGTGACTTCCCGGTGGTGCTGGGCGGGGACTGCAGCATCCTGCTCGGCGCGGTGCTGGCGCTGCGCCGGCTGGGGCGCTACGGCGTCGCCTACCTCGACGGGCACGGCGACTTCCGCCACCCGGGCAACGCGGCGGTCTCCGGCCCGGTCGGGGCCGCGGCCGGGGAGGGCCTGGCGCAGATCACCGGTCGGGGCCAGGCGGACCTCACGGACCTCGACGGGCTGCGGCCGTACGTCCGCGACGAGGACGTATGTGTCCTGGGCATCCGCGATGTGGACGAGGACCAGGAGGAGTTGACCGGCCTCGGCATCAGCCACGCCCCCGTCGGCGAGATCCGGCGGCGCGGCCCGGACGCCGTGGCCCGCGACGTCCTCACCCACTTCCAGCACCCCCCGCTCGACGGCTTCTGGATCCATCTCGACGCGGATGTCCTCGACCCGTCCGTCATGCCGGCCGTCGACAGCCCCGACCCCGGCGGCCTGCTCACCGGTGAACTCCGGTCGCTGCTGGCCCCGTTGGCCGCCTCGCCGCGCTGTGTCGGCATCAACGTCACCATCTACGACCCGGACCACGACCCGGAAGGGACCGGCGCGGCGCTGCTCGCCGATCTCCTTGAGAGTGTCTTTGCGCAACCCTGACCTCGCCCGGCCCCGAGAGACCCTGTGCAGAGCGGCGCTCGCGCGGTTCCATGGTCAACAGGAGGCCGCCGCAGCCGAGGTGGCCCGGTCCAGCATTGCGAGGCAGCCGTGGCCACGAGTGTGCGACGCACCACCCTGACCCTCCCCGCCGCCCCCCTCGGCCCGGACAGCCCGCTCCCCGCGCTGCGGGCCGGTCAGGACGTGCACCACATCGAGGTCCCCCAGGACGCCGGACTGCCGGCCGACATGGCCCGGCAGATCGGCTGTGCCCCGCTGCGCTCGATCCTGCCCGCCCCACTGCGCGACGGCTACGGCCGCTCCCGCCGCCCCACCGACCTCGACGCGCTGGTCCTGGAGAACGACCGGCTGCGCGCCACCGTCCTCCCCGGTCTCGGCGGCCGGGTCCACTCCCTGCACCACAAGCCCACCGACCGGGAACTCCTCTACCGCAACCCGGTGCTGCAGCCCGCGGCCTTCGCCCTCAACGGCGCCTGGTTCTCCGGCGGTATCGAGTGGAACATCGGCGCCACCGGACACACCACACTCTCCTGCGCCCCGCTGCACGCCGCCCGGGTCCCGGCGCCGGACGGCGGGGAGATGCTGCGGCTGTGGGAGTGGGAGCGGCTGCGCGATCTGCCCTTCCAGGTGGACCTGTGGCTGCCCGAGGGCTCCGACTTCCTCCATGTGGGCGTACGCATCCGTAATCCGCACCACCACACCGTGCCGGTCTACTGGTGGTCCAACACCGCGGTGCCCGAAGGGGAGCGCACCCGCGTCCTGGCCCCCGCCGACGCGGCCTGGCACTTCGGCTACGAACGGACCCTGCGCCGCGTCCCGGTCCCCGGCACCGACGGCACCGACCGCAGCTACCCGCTGCGCAGCACCCACCCCGCCGACTACTTCTACGACGTGCCCGACGGCACCCGCCGCTGGGTCACCTCCCTCGACGCCGACGGCCGTGGTCTGGTGCAGACCTCCACCGACGCCCTGCGCGGCCGCAAGCTCTTCCTGTGGGGCGCGGGGCGGGCCGGGCGGCGCTGGCAGCAGTGGCTCACCGAACCGGGCAGCGGCGGCTATGCCGAGATCCAGGCCGGGCTGGCCCGTACCCAGCTGGAGCATGTGCCGCTGGACGCCGGCGGCGAGTTCAGCTGGCTGGAGGCGTACGGGCCGCTGGCCACCGACCCCGCGGCGGTGCACGGCGCGGACTGGGGCGCGGCCCGCGACGAGGTCGCCGCCCGGCTGGAGGCCGCCCTGCCCCGGGCGGAGGTCGAGGCCGCCTACGCCGCCTGGCTGCCGTACGCCGACCAGGAACCGAAGGAGACGCTGACCACCGGCTCCGGCTGGGGCGCACTGGAGGCGGCCCGCACGGGGCTGGACCTGCCCGGTACGCCCTTCGGCCCGGCCACCCTGGGCGCCGAGCAGGAGCCATGGCTGACACTGCTGAGAACCGGGGACCTGCCGGTCGGCGGCCCGGTGCCCGGACCGGTGCTGACCGCGCCGGCCTGGCGCGATCTGCTGGAGTCCGCACCGCCCGGCCCGTCCATCGACTACCACCTGGGGCTCGCCCAGTGGCAGGCCGGCGACCGCGCCCAGGCCGTCCGCAGCTGGGAGCGGGCCCTCGGGCACGGCGCCGGCTGTCTGCCGCTGTACTGCCTGGCCGTCGCCGAGTCCGCGGCGGGCGAGCCGGCCCGCGCTGCCGACCGGTATGCGCAGGCCTGTGCCGAAGCGGCGCGGGCGGCCTCGGCCCCGGACCCGGCCGCACGGGCCTGGCGGGTGGTGCTGCCGGCGCTCGCCCGGGAGGCGGTACCCGCGCTGCTCGCGGCCGGCCGTACCGAGGAGGCCGCGCAGCTGCTCGCGGGCCTGCGCCCGGCCGACCCGGCCGACGGCCGCTACCGGCTGCTGACCGCACAGGTGCTCCTCGCCCAGGGGAAGCCGGCCGCGGCCCGGGAGATCTTCGAGGCCGGCTTCGAGATCGCCGGTCTGCGGGAGGGCGACGAGGTGCTCGGCGACACCTGGTACGCCATCGCCGAGCAACTGGTCGCGGGCGGCGGCCCGGTCACCGAGGAGGTCCGCGCCGCGGCCCGGTCCGCGCACCCGCTCCCGGAGCGCTACGAGTACCGGATGCGGCCGGTGTAGTGGGTGGACGGCTCCCGGGGCCCGGCGGAGGGCACTGTCGCCGTCACGCCACCGGCCGCCCGCGCCGCTCGTCCAGCTCTCAGGAGACCGCGGCGATCCGGCGCAGAGCCTCCGTGAGCGTCTCCGTCGCGCAGCCGAAGTTCAGCCGCGCGAAGCCGTTGCCGGAAGGGCCGTAACGGTGACCGGCGTTGAGGGCGACCCGGGCGGCGGCGAGGAGATGCGAGGTGGGATCGTCGCCCCAGCCGAGCGCGCGGAAGTCGAGCCAGGCCAGAAAGCCCGCCTGCGGTTGCCGGTAGCGCACGTCGGGCAGCAGCTTCCCCAACAGGTCCGCCAGCAGCCGCCGGTTGTGGTCGAGCGCCTCCAGGACATCGGCGAGCCAGGGGCCACCGTCGTTGAGCGCGGCCACCGTGGCGAGCACGCCGAGGTGCCCGGTGCGATAGAGCGAGTGGGGCGACAGCCGGTCGACATACCGCTTCGGCCCCGGATCGGCGGTGACGACGACGGCCGCCTTGAGCCCGGCCAGATTCCAGCCCTTGCTGGCCGACAGGAACGAGAATCCCCAGCGCCTCGCCTCCTCCGACACCGACAGGAACGGCACGAACTCGGCACCCGGCAGGACGAGCGGGGCATGGATCTCGTCGGACAGCACATGGACGCCGTACTTGTCGGCCAGCTCGGCGAGCGCTACCAGCTCCTCGCGCCGGTGCACGAGGCCCATGGGGTTGTGCGGATTGCACAGCACATACGCCGTGGCGTGGCCGGCGAAAGCCCGTTCCAGGGCGTCCGGATCGAGCCGCCAACCTCCTGGCCCCTCGATCAGCGGCGCCTCCACGACATGGGCCCCGACCTCCCGTATCCACCAGGAGAACGGCTCGTACACCGGCGGGCTGATCACCACCCGGTCGCCCGCGCTGACGACACGGCGCAGCACTTCGACGACACCGATCCCGACGTCGGCGACGGTGCGCACCCCGTCGGTATCGATCCGCCAGCCCCAGCTGCGCCGGGCGTAATCGCTTACCGCCGCCGCCAGTTCGCGGGTCGGCGCCGCATACCCGGTGTCCGACCGGGCGACCGCCTCATGGAGGACCGCGGCGACCGGCTCCGCCAGTGGGAAGTCCATCTCCGCGACAGGGAGGGGCAGTACGTCGTCCGGGAAGGTACGCCATTTCGCGCTCCGGCGCCTTCTCAGCTCGGTGAGCGGGGGGATCGAGAGGTTGCCCATGGGGACTCCTGAAGGTGGTCCGGTCTGCCGTCGTTCCTCGATGATCGGCCGGGCGGGAAGGCGTCCGCTTCCGATAAATTGCCGAGCAATGCCGAAAAACCGCCATCCCCCGCGCCTGGTCACGGGCCTGCGGCCGCTGCCCGCCGGTACCGGTGTCGACGCGCACCGCCATGACGAGCACCAGATCGTCTACGCGGGCCGCGGCGTCCTGTCCGTCACCACCGAGGCCGGCAGCTGGATCGCCCCCGCCACGAGGGCCCTCTGGATCCCGGCCGGGACCGTCCACGAGCACCGTGCCCACGGCGACACCGACCTCCACCTGGTGGGCCTGCCGGTGCGGGACAACCCGCTGCGCCTGGACCGGCCCGCGGTTCTCAAGGTCGGCCCGCTGCTGCGCGAGCTGATCCTCGCCTACACCGAGCGGGCCGACGGCCCCAGAGCCGAACGCCGTCGCCTAAGGGCCGTCCTGCTCGACGAGCTCCGCCACTCGCCCGAGCAGCCGCTCCACGTGCCCGCCGCCACCGATCCGCGTCTGACCGCGGTGTGCGCCCTGCTCCGCGTCAACCCGGCCGACGACCGGACCCTGGCGCAACTCGGCGCCACCGCCGGGGTCAGCGACCGCACCCTCACCCGGCTCTGCCGGGCCGAATTCGGTATGAGCTTTCCGCAGTGGCGCACCCAGTTGCGTCTGCACCACGCCCTGCGCCTGCTGGCCGAGGACACCCCCGTCACCGTCGTGGCACACCGCTGCGGCTGGGCCTCCAGCAGCGCCTTCATCGATGTCTTCCGCCGGGCTTTCGGCCACACCCCCGGTGCCCATCGCGACCGGCACTGATCCCCTGGGCCGAGCCGGTCCGCCCCGGCCCCGCACGCCTCGTACGCCATTTCGGTGACCGTCCACGCGACCCGGAATGAACCCCGGTCGTCACGCGTTGTCACGAATCATGAAGGCAATCATCGCGAACAGCTACGGCGGCCCCGAAGTCCTCACCTACACCGACCAGCCCGATCCGAAGGTGGGCCCGGACTCCTTCCTGGTCCGGGTGAAGGCGGCCGGGGTCAATCCGGTGGACTGGAAGATCCTCGCGGGCTATCTGGACCCGATGATGGACGGGCACTTCCCGCTCATCCCCGGCTGGGACGTGGCGGGCGTGGTCGAGGCGGTCGGCGCGGACGCCACCGAGTACGCGGTCGGTGACGAGGTCATCGGCTATGTCCGCAAGGACGAGGTGCAGCACGGCACCTTCGCCGAACTGGTCGCCGCACCGGTCCGGACCCTGGCACCCAAGCCGGCGTCGCTCACCTGGCAGCAGGCCGCCGGGCTCCCGCTCGCCGGGCTGACGGCCTATCAGGCACTCGACAGGGTCGGGGTGGCGTTCGGCGAGACCGTTCTGGTGCACGCCGCCGCGGGCGGTGTCGGCTCGCTCGCCGTCCAGATCGCGGTCGCCCGGGGAGCCCGCGTCATCGGCACGGCCAGCGAGCGCAACCACGAGTTCCTGCGGTCCCTGGGCGCCGAACCGGTCACATACGGTGACGGCCTCGCCGCCCGGGTCCGGGAGCTCGCCCCCGAAGGCGTCGACGCGGCCGTGGACTTCGTCGGCGGCGGCGTCGTGGACGTCTCGCAGGAACTCCTCAAGGACCGCGGCCGGGCGGCCTCCATCGCCGACGGCGAGGTCAAGGCGAAGGGCGGCCACATGGTGTGGGTCCGCCCGGACACCGCCGACCTGACCGCCCTCGGCACCCTCGCGGACGCCGGCAAGCTGACCGTGCCCGTCGCGTCCGCCTTCCCGCTGTCCGAGGCGGCCGAGGCCTTCCGCGAGAGCATGACGGGCCGCACCCGCGGCAAGATCGTGCTGGACGTGTCCTGAAGTCCGGTCCGCACCCCCCGGCCAGGGGTGGTGCGGGGCCGCCGGGGCGTGTCCTACGGATCGAGGCGGATCGGTGGGGCACGCCTGGCGGTGTGGGGCCGACGGCCGCCCCGGGCCCTCAGGCCCGTCCTGCCTGATCCGGCCCTACTCTTCCCCGTCCTGCCTCCGGTCCACGTACTCGAAGACCGAGCCGTCCGGGTGGCGGGCGACCAGGTTGCGGCCGATCGGGGTGGGCAGGGGGCCGGCGATGATGTCGGCGCCGACCGCCTTCAGGTCGGCCACCGCTTCGTCGACGTCCTTGACGGCGAGGGTTGCCGTGATCTTGCGCAGCACCGACAACTCCGCCTCGGGGCCGCTCATCAGGAAGAAGCATCCGACGGCCGCGACGGCCACCCCGCCGCGCTGGAAGCGGATCGCCTCGGCGCCGGTCAGGCGTTCATAGACGCCGATCGCGGAATCGAGATCACCGACGCACACCCGCAATGAGGTCCCCAGAATGTCCATACGGGCCACCCTAGTTGGGGGACCTGCCGGGACGCGATCACTTGGCCATCATCAGACCGCTCTTCGCCGCGCCCCGCGACAGCACGATCTCCCGGATGCTGTCCCGGGCCCGTGCGTAGTCGCTGCGTCCGGGCCGGTCGGTCAGCGCCGCGTTGAGGTTCACGACGTGGAAGCCGTCGTTCACATCGGTGAGTTGGGGGAGGAACTCCGCCTTGCGGACCGTCCAGCGTCCGCCGGGAGTGGTCGGACCGGCGAAGGTGAAACGGGCCATCGAGCTCTGGTTGCCGCGGCCGTCCGGCTGGTCGCTGTGGTTGAACATATGGCCCGCGAGCTGGTCGCCCATCCCGTAGACGACCCAGGTGCCGTTGACCTTCTCGTAGGGCTGCGGGACATGCGCGTGGGTGCCCAGGATCAGATCGATGTCGGGCCGTCCGCCGGTGCGGGCGGCGGTCAGTGCGCGGGCCAGGGTGCGCTGCTGCTCGTCCGGCGGCTGCTGCCACTCCGTGCCCCAGTGGATGCTGACGACCACCACGTCCGCACCGGCCCGGCGGGCCGCGCGGGCATCGGTGAGGATCTTCTCGCGGTCGATCACATTGACCGTCCAGGGGGCCTTACTGGGCAGGGGTATGCCATTGGTGCCGTAGGTGTACGAGAGCTGGGCGACCTTCGCGGGACCGGCCCGCAGCAGCGTGACCCGGGAGGCCTCGGCGGCGGAGCGGGCCGAGCCGGCATGGCGCAGACCGACCGCGTCCATGGCGCCGAGGGTGCGGTGCACGCCGTCCGCGCCGTCGTCGAGGGTGTGGTTGGAGGCGGTGGAGCAGGAGTCGTAACCGGCGTCCTTGAGGGCGGCGGCGACCTGGGGCGGGGACTTGAAGCTGGGGTAGCCGGTGAACGGCCCGCCGTCCCTGCCGTAGATCGTCTCCATATGGCAGATCGCCAGGTCGGCGCCGGAGACCACCGGCTTCACCCCGGCGAACATGGCACGGAAGTCATGGCCGTCGCCGTGCGCGTCGTCGCCGGAGCGCCGGATTATCTCGCCGTGCGGCAGTACGTCGCCGGTGGCCAGGAGGGTGAAGCCGGCCGCGGCGGAGACTCGGGCGCCGCCGGGTGAGGCGGACGGCGCGGAGCGGGCGGGGCCGGTGGACTGCTGGGTTCCGCAGCCCACCGCCAGGAAGGTCAGCGCCGCTATCGCGGCCAGGCGTCGTTGAGGGGTCACGCCCCATGCATATCGGGATTAATAGGATTTATCTGCCGGGGAGGGGGTGTGGCTGGGCCGTCGGAGGGATGGGGAGAGGGTGGCCCCCCGTGGTCGGGCTGGGCGGGCGGTGCGCGGCGGCGCTCCCGGTCGTCGCCGGGGCGGCCGCCCGCACCGTCCTGCGGCCGCCCCTCGGCGTGGCGATCCGGTCACACCCGTCATCCCGAATAGTGAGCGTGAGGTCCCATCATTCGGGCAGCAGACGATAGACCGTCAGCGCCTCTTTGTGCTTGTCCAGCGTCAACTCGCTCGGTGCGTGGGCCACTTCGCCGTCGAAGGCCAGTGTGGTGTCCGCCGGGATTTCGCTGATCCGCAGCCGGGACAGCCGCGCCTCACCGAGCACCGGGGTGCTGCGCGGGGTGCCCGACAGGGCCGCGAGGAGCAGTCGGGTGCGGGCCAGCCGGCCGCCGTGCACCACCCGTACATCGAGCACCCCGTCCGCCAGATCGTGCCGCCGCACCGGCGCGAACCCCAGCCCCCGGTACTGGCAGTTGCCGACGAACAGCAGCCATACGGCGCGCCGCTCGCCATTGATCCGCAGGGTCAGCGGCTCGGCGGTGCGCAGTACCTCCCAGGCCGCCAGCACCCCGGCCGGCCAGGCGCCGATCCGGCCCGCCCACCGCTCGCGGATCCGCACCAGCTCCGGATACGCGCCGATCGAGAAGGTGTTGAGGAACTGCCGCCCCTCCAGATGCGGCCCGGCCCGGAAGCGCGCCGCGTCCACCGCGACGGCCTCCCCGGTCTCCACGGCGCGGGCCGCCTCCGCATAGGTCTCGATGCCCAGGTCGTACGCGAAGTGGTTCAGCGTGCCGCCGGGCAGCACCGCGAGCGGCAGCCCGTGCCGTACCGCGACCGCCGCCGCGGCGTTGACGGTGCCGTCCCCACCGAGCACGCCCAGCGCACCCCCCAGCGATCTGGCCCGTTCGGCGGCATCTTCGAGGGCCTTGTCCAGCGACGGCCCGTCCGGGTCGCCGCACACCGTCACCTCGGCCTGCGGCAGCACCCCGTACACCTCCTCGGCCCGGTCCGGGCGGGGGCCGGAACGCTGCCCGGAGCCCTGGTTCGCCACCACGACCAGACCGCGGCCGCCCGGCAGCGCGGGCGCCTCCGTGCGCGGCCGGGCGGGCGGCGCCAGCTGGGAGCGGGTCGGTGCGAAACCGCGCACCGCGAACGCCGCCCCGGCCCCCAGCGCGGCCCCCGCCAGCACATCACCCGGATAGTGCACGCCCGTATAGACGCGGGAGAACGCCACCGAGGCGGCGACCGGCGCCAGCGCCAGTCCCCACCACTTGTTCTCCATGGCCACACCGGTCGCGAAGGCCACCGCGGAGGCCGCGTGCCCGGAAGGGAAGGAGGAGGTGATGGGCTGGCGGTGCAGTTGCCGTATCACCGGCACGGTTTCCAGCAGCGGGCGCTGCCGCCGTACGGAACGCTTGCCGAGGGTGTTCACCGTGGCCGATGCCACGGCCAGCGAGGCCACTCCGCGCAGCGCGGCCCGGCGCATGGGCCGGCTTCCCAGCGCGGCCGCACCGGCCGCGAGGCCGAACCACAGCAGCCCGTGATTGGCGCTCCGGGTCAGCCGGGGCAGCACCCGCTGCGCGCCCGGCCATTCGCGCGCCGCAATCAGGTCGAAGGTCCGCCGGTCGAGATGGGTCAGTAGCGATCGCATGCGCCACCTTGTACCCCAGACCGCCTGGAACAGGCAGGATCCCGCCGCGGAGGCCCGCGCGCGGCGCCGCGGAGCCTCCAGGCCCGGGCGGCCCACGGGCTGCCGGGCCCCGGCGGGCTGTGCTTCCATGCCCGGATGATCAGAAGACGCCAGGACCGCGACCTCGACGCCTGTGTGGCCGTCCTGGCCGAGGTGCACACCCACAGCGGCTATCCGCACCACTGGCCGGACGACCCGGCGCGCTGGCTGACCCCGGACGGGCTGACCGCCGCCTGGGTCGCCGAGGCGGACGGCACGGTCGCCGGTCATGCGGCGCTGTGCGGCGCCGAGGTCAGCCGGCTCTATGTCGCACCCGCCGCCCGCGGTGCGGGCCTCGGCGGCCGGCTGCTGCGCGCCGTCGGGGCGGAGGCGGCGGCCCGCGGCCTGCGGCCCGTACTGGAGGTGAAGGCCACCGACACCGCGGCCCTGGCCCTCTATGAGCGGCTGGGCTGGCGCCGCCGCACCACCGAACGGCAGGACTGGGGCGGCGGCGAGATGGTGACGGTGCATCGCTACGCGGCGCCGCCGCTACGCCCGGCGGATTGAGCACCGGTCCCACCCTCCGCTGACGTGTCGCCCCCCGTCGCCACCCCCGTGATCTGCCAAGGTGGACGGTGCCGCCCTTCATGTGATGGGCCCATGATCGACCCGCCGTCGTGGAGTGGAGGTACGGATGCAGCGGACCGCCCGGGATCCGCGGCACGAGCCGGACCCGGATCCGCCGGTGGGCCTGCCGGTCCTCCCGGAACTCGCCGCACACCTCTCCGCGGCCGCCGACCGCACCGAAGCCGAACCCCTGGGCGGCGCCGCCCCGCTGCGCACCGCCGCCTGCGGCTACTGGGAACGCCGCGGCCTGGCCACCACCCCCGACCGGGTGCTCGCCGTCCCCGGCGCGCCGGCCCTGCTCCTCGCGCTGTACGCGGCGGCCGGCGGGGCGGTGGTGCTGCCGCGGCCCTGCTCCGCGTCGTACGCACCCCCCGCCCGGCTGCTCGGCCGGCCGGTGCACCACGCCCCCGTACCGGCGGAATCGGGCGGCGTGCCCGACCCGTTCGCGCTGCTGGAGACCGTCCGCCGGGCCCGGATGGACGGCGACAGCCCCCGCGTGCTGGTCCTGTCCGTCGCCGACGACCCGACCGGCACCTGCCCCGCGCCGGAACAGCTGCACGAGGTCTGTGAGGCGGCGGCGGACGAAGGGCTCTGGGTCATCAGCGACGAGACCCGCCGCGATCTGCTGCACGATCCGCATGACACCGTGGTGGTCAGCCCCGCCGAGATGCTGCCCGACGGGGTCGTGGTGCTCACCGACCTGCGGGCCACGCTGGTGCCCGCCTCCTGGCCCGCCGCGCTGGCCCGCTTCCCCGGCACCGACCGGGGCGCCGCCCTCCAGGCCGCGGTGCTGGACGCGCTCGCCGCGTCCCGTACACCGCTTGCGGGGCCGCTGGCCTGCGCCGTCACCCATGCGCTCGGCGAGCCCGAGGAGGTGCGTGCCCGGACGGCCACCGTCGCCCGGGTGTACGGCACGCTCGCGGCGGCGCTCCACCACATCGTCACCGAGGCCGGGGCGGTCTGCCGTCCGCCGCACTCCGGCAGCCATCTGTACGCCGACTTCGAACCGCTGCGCCGCCCCCTCGGGGCCCGCGGGATCGTGGAATCGCACGCGCTGGAGCGGAAGTTGGCGCCCTGGGCGGCGCGCGGCGGACACCGCTTCGGGGACGCGCCCGGCGCCCTGCGGGTACGGCTCGGTGCCGAGGCGCTGCTGGGCGCCGACCGGGAGCAGCGACGGCGTGCCCTGGCGGCCCCCGATCCGCTGGAACTCCCGCACATCACCGAGGCGTTGACCGCGCTGTCCCGCGCCCTGGCCGGACTCACGGCGTCCGCGGACGGCTGACCGCGCCACCGCCCGGCGTCCGCCGGCGCCGTCACCTCGCCCCCACTCCGCCCCGGTTCCGTCCACCGAAAGGAGCCCCTCGATGACCGAACAGACCGAGCGCTCCCTCGCCGAGCAGCCCTCCGACACCGAACGACTCCCGCCCGCCGCGCCCGGCGACGGCGGCGGAACGGGCGGGGGAGGGGCCGGGGGAGCCGCCCGAGGAGCGGCCGGGGGAGCCGCCCACCCCGCGGGCCCGGCCACCGGTCAGACCACCGCCGAGGGGCCGGTCCCCCTGCACACCACCGCGGACTCGCCGGTCGTCCCGCACGCCACCCCGCCCCCGCTCGCCCCACCCCGCCCGCTGGGCGAACCCCGCACCTGGCCACGCGACTTCACCGACCGGCTGACCGCGCCGCTGCCCGGCGTCCGTGCCCTGGCCCGGATCGCCCGGGAGGGCAAACTCCGCCCGCCCCCCGAGACACTCCCCGAGATCCAGCAACTCCCCTTCGCACCGGGCCCGATGCCGGCCGCCGGCCCCACCACCCTCGCCCTCACCTGGGCCGGGCACGCCAGCTGGATCATCCGCGTCGGCGGGCTGACCGTACTGACCGACCCGGTCTGGTCCCGGAAGATCCTCGGCACGCCCGCGCGGGTCACCCCCGTGGGCGTCCGCTGGGAGGACCTGCCGCCGGTCGACGCCGTCGTCATCAGCCACAACCACTACGACCACCTCGACGCCCCGACCCTCAAACGGCTGCCGCGGCACACCCCGCTGCTGCTGCCCGGCGGACTGGCGCCCTGGGCCCGCCGACGAGGCTTCACCCAGGTCACCGACCTCGACTGGTGGGAAGCGGTCGAACTGCCCGCCCCCGGCGGCCCCGTACGCTTCGACTTCGTCCCCGCCCACCACTGGAGCAAGCGGACCCTGACCGACACCTGCCGCTCCCTGTGGGGCGGCTGGCTGCTGACCGCGCCCGACGGGCGGCGGATCCACTTCGCGGGGGACACCGGCTACGGCCACTGGTTCGAGGAGATCGGCCGCCGCTACCCCGGTATCGACCTGGCGCTGCTGCCCATCGGCGCCTACGACCCGCGCTGGATGCTGCGGCCGGTGCACACCGACCCGGAGGAGGCGGTCAAGGCGTGTCAGGACCTGGGTGCCCGCGCCCTGGCCCCGATGCACTGGTCGACCTTTCTGCTCTCCGGCGAGCCGCCCCTGGAACCGCTGCACCGGGTCCGCGCCGCCTGGGCCGCCACCGGCCGCCCCCGCGAGGACCTCTGGGACCTGCCCGTCGGCGCCTCCCGGGTGCTGGCCGCAGGCTGAGCGCCGCCGCCGAGCGGAACGGGCGGGCCGCGGACGGGACCGTGGACGACGGGACCTACGACCCGTCCTCGCCGCGGGCCGGCCGGATGCGCCGCCAGACGGCCGGCGCCGCCCCGAGCACCACGGTCAGCGCGATCGCCATGGCCACGCCCTGCCAGGCACTGGGGAACAGCGAACCGCTCAGCAGCCCGATGAGCTGGTACGTCGCCGCCCACGCCAGACACGCCGGAAGGTCGCCACGGATGAACCGCCGGAGCGGCATCGCGGCGAGCAGACACGCCAGCATGACCGGGATCCGCCCGGCAGGCACCAGACGGGACAGCACCAGCACCAGCACCCCGTGCTCCCGCAGCTGGTGCTGCGCCCGGGCCAGCCGCTCCGGTGCGGCGCGGGCGCGCAGCCGGGCCAGCCAGCGCGACCCGTGGGGGGAGTGGCTGCCGCGCCGCCCGAGCGCGTACAGCCCCACATCGCCGAGGAACGCCGCGCACGACGCCACCGCGAACACCATCAGCAGCGCGAACGGCGCGGTGTGATGGAAGGCGACCACCGCCGCCGAGCTGACCAGCGCCCCCGTCGGCACCACGGGCACCAGCGACCCGAGCACCACCAGCAGGAACAACGACGGATAACCGACGACCTGCTGTGTCGACTCCGGCGGCACGCTCCGCACCAGCTCACCGACGAGCGTCATCACACGACCTCCGGCCGGACCGACTCGCCGTGCCCGAGCCGGTGCACCGTCACCTCGGGCGCCAGCCGCGCGAGCTGCCGCTCGAACTCCTGGCCCGGGGCGTGGAATTCATGCGGCCGGACGGCGTCCAGCCCGATCGGCCAGTACGTGCCGTAGTGCACCGGGACCGCGCAGCGCGGTGCCAGCCGCGCCGCCGCCTGCGCCGCCCGCCGCGCGTCGAGATGCCCGTGCCCGAGGAACGGCCCCCAGCCGCCCACCGGCAGCAGCGCCACCTCGCACGGCCCGACCTCCGCCGCCATCTCCTCGAACAGCCCGGTGTCGCCCGCGAAGTACGTCCGGGCCGCACCCCGCACGACATAGCCGAGCGCCGGCACCCGGCGCGGTCCGTAGGGCAGCCGCCGCCCGTCGTGCGCGGCGGACACCGCACGGACCGTCACCGCACCGGCCGCGCACTCCTCGCCCGCCCGCAGCTCGGTGACCCGCAGCGCCCGGGCCGCGGCCACCCGCCGGAGCCCCGGCACCGCGGCGGTCGCCCCGCGCGGCACCACCAGCCGGGTGCCCGGCGCGAGCCGGGCCAGCGAGGCGGGGTGCAGATGGTCGGCGTGCAGATGCGAGACCAGGACGACATCGGCCCGCGCGGCCTCGGCCGGCGGCAGCGCGCCCCGCCGGCGCCGCAGATGGGCCAGCCGCCGCACGAACAGCGGATCCGTCAGCACCCGCACCCCGGAGTCCTCGACCGTCACAGTGGCATGCCCCCACCAGGTGACCTCCACCGACACCGAGCACCTCCCGTCCCGACGTACCGGCCCGTTCCCCGGGCGGCTGTCTCGCTTCCCGTGTGCGGTTCTCCTGCTTCTCGTCTGCTTTCGGACTGCTTCCCGTGTGCAGTCCTCTCGATCCTCCACCCTCCGGCCCGGAATGTGGCCGACGGGGGAGCGGCCGACCGGGCGCACCTCTCGCCCTGACCTTCCCCCGGTACCTGGTGCCATGCTGGCGGCAGGCCCGTAGCGCCGGGGCGGGCCGGAGGGTGAGGTGGCACGGCGTGCGGATGCCGAGGTGGAAAGCGCTCAGCGGTGCCCTGTTCCGGGTGCTCGCGGTCTGGTTCGTGTCCAGCCTCACCCTGCTCGTGCTCGCCGGGCTGCTGCCCGACTTCCGGCTCCAGTCGGCGGGCGGTGACAGCCTCACCCGCACCGCCGTCACCGCCGCACTGGGCGCCGGCGCGTTCGGCCTGCTCAGCGCCCTGGTGTGGCCGCTTCTCGTCCGTGCCCTGCTACTGGTGCCGGCGCTCGTCCTGGGACTGCTGGTCTTCTTCCTCAACGGCTCCCTGCTGCTGCTCGCCCTCGACCTGATCCCGGAGGGGCGCGGCCAGGCCGCACCGGAGACCGCGGTGATCGTCGCGGCGGCGATGTCCGCCGCCTCCTCGGCCACCTCCGCCTTCCTCGCCGTACGCAACGACGAGGCCTACCACCGACGGCTGGTCCGGCTCGCCGGCCGCCGCGGCCGCCGGGCCCGCCCCGGCGCCGGCCCGGCCACCCCCGGCACACTCTTCCTCCAGCTCGACGGCGTCGGCCACGACCTGCTGCGCGAGGCCGTCCGGGGCGAGCGGCCGCTGATGCCGACCCTCGCCCGCTGGACCGGCGACAGCCACCGCCTCACCCCCTGGCGCACCGACTGGTCCAGCCAGACCGGCGCCAGCCAGCTGGCCCTCCTGCACGGCAGCAACGAGGACCTGCCCGCCTTCCGCTGGTACGAGAAGGACACCCGCACCGTCCTCGTCAGCAACCGGCCCAGCAGCGCCGCCGCACTCCAGCGCCGCGCCATCGCGCGCACCGGCGACGGCGGACTGCTCTCCTACGACGGCGCCAGCCGCGGCAACCTCTTCAGCGGCGGCGCCGACCAGGTCGCCCTGGTGATGTCGGTGGCGGCCCGGCGCGGCAAGCACAACCGCTCCCGGGCCGGCTACTTCGCCTACTTCTCCGACCCGGCCAACGCGACCCGTACCGCCGTCTCTTTCGTCGCCGAGATCGTCCGCGAGATCGTCCAGTCGCTGCGCACCCGCTTCCGCCGCGAACGGCCGCGCGTCAAACGCGGCGGCCTCTACCCCGTCATCCGGGCCTTCGCCACGGTCGTCGAACGCGATGTGGTGGTCGCCGCCGTCATCGGCGACCTGCTCGCCGGCCGCACCGCCATCTACGCCGACCTCGTCGCCTACGACGAGGTGGCCCACCACTCCGGCCCCGCCCACCCGGACGCGCTCCAGGTCCTGCGCAGCCTCGACCGGGCCCTCGCACTGATCGCCGGGGCCGCCCGGCACGCACCGCGCCCGTACCGCATCGTGGTGCTCTCCGACCACGGCCAGAGCCACGGCCCGACGTTCCTGGAGCGCTACGGGCTGAGCCTGGGCGATCTCGTCCGCGCGGGATGCGGGCTGCCGGTGCCGCGCCGCGCGGGACGTACACCGAGCGGAGCCGAGGCCAGGGCGGCGGCGCGGGCCGCACTGCACCGCCCCGAGGAGACGGCGGGGCGGCGCCAGGAGCGGACGGCCGGGCCGGGCTCCTCCCACCCCCTCGTGCTGGCCTCCGGAAACCTCGGTCTGGTGTCGTTCCCCGACGTGCCCGGCCGGATCACCCGTGAGGAACTGGACCGCCGGCACCCCGCCCTGCTCGCCACCCTCGCCAACCACCCCGGCATCGGCTTTCTGCTGGTCCGCTCCGCGGTGCACGGCCCGGTGGTGCTCGGCCCGGCCGGTGCCGAGCACCATCTCGACACCGGACACCTCATCGGCGCCGACCCGCTGGCACCGTTCGGCGACGGCGCGGCCGACGCGGTACGCCGTACCGACCGCTTCCCGCATGTCGCCGACCTCATGGTCAACTCCGCCTGCGACCCGGCGACCGGGGCGGTACACGCCTTCGAGGAGCAGATCGGCTCGCACGGCGGACTGGGCGGCGCCCAGAGCCACCCCTTCCTGCTGTGGCCCGCCGAGCTGACCCCGCCGGCCCCGGACGGCGAGCCGCTGACCGGCGCCGAACAGGTGCACCGGGTGCTGCGCCGCTGGCTGGGGGAGGCCGACGGGCCCCAACTGCCCCTCGGACCCGCCGCGGACGAACTCCGGCACGGGGTGCGTCCCCCCGAAGGTTTTTCACCCCAGGACCCTGCCGCACAGGACAAATCCCGCTGATTTTGGCGGACGCCACCGATCGCCGACGATGAACTCCGCTCGGTAACCCCGGGTGCACAGCGCACGACGAGAGGCCCTCCACGCCATGAACGACCGGCACACCCGCCGCTTCGGTCTGGGAACCGCCACCTGCCTAGTGATGGGCAACATCATCGGTGGCGGCATCTTTCTGCTGCCGGCATCGGTGGCCCCGTTCGGCACCGTCAGCCTCGTCGCCTTCGGCGTACTGACCATCGGTGCCGTCGCCCTCGCCCTGGTCTTCGGCCGGCTCGCCGAGCGCCACCCGGACACCGGCGGCCCCTACGTCTACGCGCGCGAGGCGTTCGGCGACTTCGCCGGATTCCTCTCCGCCTGGTCGTACTGGACCATGACCTGGGTCAGCAACGCGGCCCTCGCGGTCGCCATCGTCGGCTACGTCCATGTGCTCCTGCCGGGCCGTCCCTCCGACACCACCGACCTCCTGATCACCCTCGGCGCGCTCTGGCTGCCGGCCATCGCCAACTTCGCCGGCACCCGCTACGTCGGCCTGGTCCAGACGGTCTCCACCGTCCTCAAGTTCATCCCGCTGCTCTTCATCGCCGTCGTCGGGCTGTTCTTCTTCGACCCGGCCAACCTCGGCTCGTTCCACGAGGGCAGCGGCAGCACGCTCGGCGGGATGTCCGCGGCCGCCGCGATCCTGCTCTACTCCTACGTCGGCGTGGAGTCCGCCGCGATGAGCGCGGGCGAGGTCCGCGACCCGGAGCGGAACGTCGGCCGGGCCACCGTCTTCGGCACCATCGGCTCCGCCGTGGTCTACCTCCTGGGCACCGTCGCCGTCTTCGGCACCGTCGCCCACGACAAGCTGGTGAAGTCCCAGGCGCCGTTCTCCGACGCGGTGAACGCGATGTTCGGCGGCCACTGGGGCGGCACGGTCGTCGCGATCGCCGCCGTCGTCTCGATCATCGGCGCGCTCAACGGCTGGACGCTGATGAGCGCCCAGTCCCCGTACGCCGCGGCCAAGGACGGGCTGTTCCCCGCACCGTTCCTGACCAAGCGGCGCGGGGTGCCGACCTTCGGCGTCATCGCGGCCGGGGTGCTGGCCAGCGCCCTCACGGTGCTCAACTACCTGATCGGCTCCGGCGGCGTCTTCGAGATCCTGGTACTGATCACCACCTTCTCGGCGACCGTCCCGTACCTCCTCGCCGCCGGCGCCCAGGTCTACTTCCTGCTCAGCGGCCGCCGCGACAAGGTCCGCCCGGCCCGCTTCGCCCGCGATCTGACCCTCGCACTGACCGCCTTCGGCTTCACCTTCTGGCTCGTCGCCGGCGCCGGCTACGCCGCGATCTACCAGGGCGTGCTCTTCCTGTTCGCCGGCATCCTCGTCTACGCCTGGATGGCGGCCCGCCGTACCGCGCGCCAGGAGCAGGCGGCGGCCGCGACGGTTCCGCCTACGCCCGCTGACCACGAAGCGGTTCGCCGACCCGCCGCAAGTGCCGCAGCGCCTCCGCATACGACCTGACCAGCCCCGTCTCGTGGTACGGGACACCGATCTCGGCGCAGTACGCCCGCACGATGACCTGCGCGCGACGCAGATGCGGTGTCGGCATGCTCGGGAAGAGATGATGCTCGATCTGGTAGTTGAGCCCACCGAGCAGGAAGTCGATCAGCGCCCCGCCCCGGATGTTCCGCGACGTCAGCACCTGACGGCGCAGAAAATCCGGCCGGGCGCCGCCCGTCAGCGTCGGCATCCCCTTGTGATTCGGCGCGAACGTGCACCCCAGGTAGACGCCGAACAGCGCCTGGTGGACGAGCAGAAAGGCGAGCGCCTTACCGGGTGACAGCACCAGGAACAGCGCGCCGAGATACAGCACGATATGCGCCAGCAGCAGCCCCGCCTCGCTGCCCCAGTGCTTCATGGTCGGCGACCGCAGCGCCCGGATACTCGACACCCGGAGGTTGAACCCCTCCAGCGTCAGCAGCGGGAAGAACAGCTGCGCCTGATAGCGGCCGATGAAACGGGGCAGCCCCTTGGCGACCCGCGCCTGCTCCCGTGACCACACCAGGATGTCCGGCGCGACATCCGGGTCCAGCTCCTCGTGGTTGGGGTTGGCGTGATGCCGGGTGTGCTTGTTCATCCACCAGCCGTACGACATCCCCACCCCGAGGTTGCCGAACAGCAGACCGCCGATCTCACTCGGCCGGCGCCGCCGGAACACCTGCCGGTGCGCCACATCATGGGTGACCAGCGCGACCTGCGCGAACACCACAGCCAGGAACGCCGCCACCACCATCTGCCACCAGCTGTCCCCCAGCGCGAAGAACGCCCCCCACCCCCCGGCGAACCCCACCGTCACCAGCGCGAGCCGCACCACGTAATAACCGGGCCGACGCTCCAACAGCCCCGCCGCCACAACGCGCCGCGACAGCCGCGCGAAGTCACTGCCCGAGCCCCCCACCGAACCGGCCGCCGCACACTCGAATTCCACCCTCGTCGTCATACCGCCGAGTCTTCCGACCCGGCCCCCACCCCAACAGCCGGTCGACCCCCGCCCCGGCCGGGGGGCTAGCGCCACCTGAGGGGGTGCGGCTGGCCTGTGAGGGGGCTGTCGCCTGGCGGGGGGTGGTGCGGGTGCTACCTGGCCGGTTGTGGTGCGGGTATCACCTGGTGGGGCGCGGCGTGGGTGTCACGTGGTCGTTCTCCACGCGGCCGTCACGGCATCGTCGCCGGGAATCTCACGGGCTCCCGGCCTCGGGGAACCCTGCGACTGCTCAGAACGGAGCCGCTCCTATCCTCCCGCGGCCCCACCGGGCTCTCCGGCCCCGCCGCCCCCCTCCGCACCGGCCTGGCTGAAGACGGGCAGTGCCCGCACCAGGTCCGGGGGAAGGGCGAGGCCCTCCTCGGTGGACGGGTTGACCGCCAGCCACAGATCGTCCGCCGGCCAGTTCGCGGCCAGCTCGACTACGGGGATGCTGAGCGCCGCGCCGGGATCTCCCCCGGCCGCCACCAGCGCGTCCTCGGTGGTGAAGACGGGGATGTAGCGATTGCCGTCCTGCTCGATGACCGGCAGCGAGACAGCACCCTCCGGACGCGGCTCCTCGCCCTCGGCCGGCGGTGCCTGCGGCAGCAGGGCCATGCTGTTCGCGAGCTCGACCAGGGCGGCCTGGGTATCCGCCTCCGTCGCGGACCGCGCTCCCTCGGCGGACGATGCCTCGCTCGGGGGCGCGTTTTCGTCGGGTGTCGGGGTGCTCATGGCGTGTCCTCTCGTCGGCGTTGCTCACCGACCACCCGCTCGGCACGGGCGGACCCGGGTTTGCCGCAGTCGCCGCCGGATGCCGCCCATCGGCACGAGACCGGGACAAGCGCGGCAATACCCCCCAGGCTATGCCGCCCCCCGTTCTACGCAACGTCCACCACCAGCGATGCGGCGGGACGGCAAGTGAGCAGCGGTAACAGGGAGAGACGGAGCCCTCACCGACCGCCTGACGGGCCTGCCCGACCCCGCCCCGACGGTCACCCGAAAGACGACTCCGCAACCTCGGACCGGATCCTGCGGCTACCACAGCTCCGCACTCTGACCTGCACGAATACCGGCCGGTCCGGCCGCGCCGAGCACCGCTGCGCTCGTCTTCCTGTGGGGAGTCGTGGGGGTGGCCGACGTCGCCGAACTCACCTCCTTGTGGCTCGACTACATGGCACGCGGCGCATTGGCCCTGGCCGGGTATGTCGGGCTGACGTCCGCCCTTCGGCCTCGGCCCCCGCGACCGTCTCCCGGTGTTGAGGGCTGACGCTTCCTGTCGGTTCGGGCCCTGCCTTCCAAGGCGGGGCGGGGACTGAATGATCCCTTCCGGTCATGTTCGGTCGATGTTGTTCAGCGTGCAACCATCGCATCCCTTCGCAAGTCCTCCACATGCAACACGAGTTCATCAGACCTGTGGAGGGGATCTCTCTTGCGTAAGCGTCCTGCTGTCGCCGCTGCCGCCGTCCTTGCCGGCGCGCTGTCCTTTCTTGCCGCCGCGCCGGCTCAAGCTGCGGAGTACCACTCGGCGTTGAAGATCCGGGGGGTCCAGTACGACGCGCCCGGTCGGGACTCCAACAGATGCTCCTCGGGCAACACTCACCAGGAGTACCTGACGATCAAGAACTACTCGTCGTCGGCGACCATCAACCTCAAGGGGTACGTCGTCAAGGACGCCACCGGAAACCGCTTCACCTTCACCGCCAGCCACTACCTTGAGCCCGGGGACTATGTGAAGCTCCGGGGTGGCCACGGCACCGATTCCGACCGGTACAACGTGGTCTACCGCGACAACTGCAACTTCCTGTGGAACAACGACCGCGACACGATCTACCTGTACAAGCCCTCCGGCAGCCGCTCGGATGTCCACTCCTACACGAAGAGCGGATCGGACTCCGACGGCGACGGCTACATCCGCTATCACCGCTGAGCGAGTGGCGTGCGGGCCCGCCTCCTGTGCAGAGGTGATGGTGCGTCACCGTGCACGCAGCACCGCCCAGCGAGGCCGGCCCGCGAGCCGCTCAGTAGGGTGTCCGCATGATTCGCGCAGTGGTCTTCGACGTCGGCGAGTGCCTGGTCGACGAGACGCGGGAATACGGGACCTGGGCTGACTGGCTCGGGGTGCCGCGGCATACGTTCGCGGCGATGTTCGGCGCGGTCATCGCACAGGGGCGGGACTACCGCGAAGTGTTCCAGGAGTTCCGGCCTGGGTTTGACCTGTACGAGCAGCGGGACGCCCGCGCCGCTGCGGGCCAGCCGGAACACTTCGATGAGTCAGATCTCTACTCCGATGTACGGCCCGCCCTGCGGCAGTTGCGCGGCGAGGGCCTGTGGCTTGGCATTGCTGGGAACCAAACCGTACGGGCAGGCGGGATCCTCCGCCGCTTGTTCGCCGACGACGTCGACCTGATCGGTACGTCGGATGACTGGGGAGCCAGCAAGCCCGATCTGCTCTTCTTCGAGCGTGTGGCCGACGTGGTTCCCTTCGAGAACGATCAGATTCTGTATGTCGGGGACCGCGTGGACAACGACCTTCGCCCGGCTGTGGCCGCGGGTATGCACACGGCGCTCGTTCACCGAGGCCCGTGGGCCACCATCCAGTGGAACACCGCGGAGGCGCGCGAGCTGCCCACGTTCCGTATCGAGACGCTGTTGGAACTGCCTGAGGCCATCGCGCAGTTCAACGGGCGAGGGCACTGACTGTCGTCGCCCATCCGTACAGCCGGTCGCGTGCCGAACGGATCGCGGCGGGGGATCTTTGATTAACGGCTCTGCACGCACGGCCGGATCCAGTGGTGTGCGGCCTCGCCCGCGCCACGGCAGGGCCGCCGCTGGTGCCCGAGGCCCGGCGGAGGGGCCGGTCCCTCCGTTATTACCTCCCGGGTAATCGACCCTCACCCCACCGCCCGGCAAGGTGAAGGCATCGGTTCACGGGCCGGCGCACTCCGGCCCGTGAACCGGTGTCAGGCCGCGATGCCTTTAGGCAGCAGGCGGCGCGTACTGGGAGGAATGGGGAGTTAGAGATGACGCAGGATCAGGGGCGCGTTGTACAGCGGACGTCCGTTGTGGGGGAGCGATATGCGGCGGCTGTTGCACGGTACTTCGAGGCGTGGAATGCGCGGGAGGAGGGGGCGTTGGGCGAGGCCGTGGAGGCGGCGTTCGGTGTGGAGGTGACGTATACCGATCCGCTGGCCGATGTTGCGGGGCAGGACGGGCTGGTGGCTGTGATCGGTGGGGCGCATGCGCAGTTCCCCGGTTATGTGTTCCGGCAGGTGGGCGAGGTGGACGGGCACCACGACATCGCGCGGTTCGGGTGGGAGCTGGTCAGTGTGGCGGACGGGGCGGCGCCGGTGGCCGGGTTCGATGTGGTGCGGCTGGGGGAGGACGGGCGGATCCGGTCCGTCCTCGGGTTCCTGGACCGGGTGCCGGGTGTGTGAGTCCGTTGGTGGCAGCAGCCCCCTATAGCTCCGCGTTCCGCAGATAGGCCGCTGTCTCCGGATCGGCCGGCAGGAGGGTTTCCACCGCCAGTTCGGAGACCGTCACATCCATGGGGGTGTTGAAGGTGGCGATGGTGGAGACGAAGGACAGCACGGTGTGTTCGTGCTCGATCAGCATGGGGAGGGCGAAGGGGGCGGGTGCGCCGGCGGTGGCCGATTCGCGGCCGCCGGGTGGCAGGGGGTAGGCGCTCACCTCGTCGTAGAGCGCGCGCAGGGGAGCGGAGCGCAGCAGGGCCAACTGCCGCTCCATCTGGGAGAGAAGGTGGCCGCGCCACTCCCGGTAGTTGCGGATGCGCGGGGCCAGGCCCTCGGGGTGCAGGGTGATCCGCATGGCGTTCAGCGGCGGCTCCAGCAGCGCCGGAGCGATGCCCGCCAGCAGCATGGTGATCCCGCGGTTCGCCGCCTGGACCTGGTAGGTCCCGTCGACGACCAGCGCGGGAAACGGTTCGTAGCCGGTCAGCAGCCGTTCCATGCCGGCGCGCAGGGCGGTCATCGACGGGTCGTCCAGCGGGGTCTCGGGGAAGGTCGGGGCATAGCCCGCCGCGATCAGCAGGGCATTGCGCTCCCGTACGGGGACGTCGAGATGTTCGGCGAGCCGGAGCACCATCTCCTGGCTGGGGCGGGAGCGGCCGGTCTCGATGAAGCTGATGTGGCGGGCGGAGGAGTCGGCGCGCAGCGCCAGTTCCAGCTGGCTGATCCGGCGCCGGTCGCGCCATTCGCGCAACAGCGCGCCCACACCCGTGGTCGTCTCCGGCGACGACGCCGCAGCAGTTGTCATGGGAGGGACGGTAGCCGAGGGGTGGGAGGCGGCGAGCCGGCCGACCCCTACGGGAGGGTGGGGATCCAAGGGGCGGACGCCATCCTTACGGCGGCGGGCCCCCACCCCTACGGGAGAGGTGCCTGCCGCGCCGCCGATACGCGCGAAAGGAGCCCCGGCGTGACACGCTGGGATCGGCGCGGCCGCCGCGGCAGCGGGGGGCTGCCCGGACCGCGCGACGTATCGGAAGCCGGCTCCTCGGCGGCCGGCCCACACGGCGAGAGGTGAGCAGTGATGAATGCTCAGGTGGAACCGCTCAGTGACAAGGAGATCGAGGGGCGCCTCGCGGAGCTGCCCGGGTGGTCCGTGGAGGGGGACTCGCTGCGCCGTCACTATCTCTTCCACGGGCATGTCCCGGCCGTCGCCATGGTCGTCCATATCGCGCAGATCCAGGAGGAGTTGGGGCACCATGCCGATCTCACCCTGGGCTACAACCGGGTCGGCATCGCGGTGAACACCCACAGCATCGGCGGCCGGGTCACCCACCTCGACTTCGGGCTCGCCCGCCGTATCGAGGACATCGCGCCGGGCCACGGGGTGCGCTGACCCCGTAGCCGCTCAGCTGCCGCTGCGGGGCCGTACCACCCGCCCCGCGCGGGCCAGCTCCACATTGAACTGGGCGCCGGACAGCAGCGACAGGTGGGAGAACCACAGCCAGATCAGGAACACCACCGGCCCGGCGAGCGAGCCGTAGAGCCGGTTGAAGGTGCCGACGTACGAGGCATAGAGGGCGAATCCGGCGGAGGAGATCAGCCAGAGCAGCACGGCCACCACACCGCCGGGGGCCGCCCGGCGCACCCCGCGGGAACTGGGCGGCCCGGAACGGAACAGCACCATCGCCAGCACCGTGGCCAGAAGCAGCAGCAGCGGCCACTTCAGCAGGTTCCAGGTCGCCTCGCCCGCCTCGCCGAGCCCCACGGCCCGGCCCAGCGCGGTCGCGATCGGGCCGCTCACCAGCAGCGCCACCGCACTGCTGATCAGCAGCGCCATCAGCAGCAGCGCCGTGAACAGGATGCGCGGCGCCTTGCGCCACGGCGGCCGGTCGTCCTTCGTACGGTGCATGGCGTGCAGTGCGCGGCGGAACACCGCCAGATAGCTGCACGACGACCACAGCGCACTGATCAGGGCGCCGCCCAGCACCACCCACGCGGCGGTCTGCTGGTGCGCCATCCCGACCAGCGCCCGGTGGACGGTCGGGCCCGACTCGGCCGGGGCGATCGAACTGATCTGGTTGATGAGCTGTTCGGTGGCCGGCGGATCGGCGAGACCGATCAGCGACACCGTGACGATCAGCGACGGCAGCAGCGCCAGCACCGAGTAGTACGTCAGGCTCGCGGCCCAGTCCGTCACATCGTCGTGCCACACGGACAGCGGCGTACGGCGCAGCGCGGTACGGATCTGGGCCCAGGTCGGCAGCGCGGCCGGCTTCCTCGGCCCCGCCGCCCCGAGTGCCCGGTCCAGCTGTGTCGAGTCCAGCCCGCGGCGCATACCGCTCCCGCCCATGTCGTATCCGTCCTTTCCGTCGGTCCGCCCTGCATCATCTCCCGTCCCGGACGCCGCCCACGCCACACGGCCGGCCGGTGCCCCGCTCAGTCCAGCCCGCGGGCCCGCTTGAACCGCACCAGCCCGTCCGCCAGGTCCAGCACCGGATCCGGGTAGTCGTACGCCGCCCGCTCGGGCCCGGACAGCGTCCAGGGCCGGTGCACCGCCGCGCCCGCGAGACCCGCGAGCTCCGGCACCCAGCGCCGTACATAGTCGCCCCGGGGATCGAACCGCCGGGCCTGGACGAGCGGATTCAGCACCCGGTTGGGCCGGGTATCGGTGCCGGTGCCGGCCACCCACTGCCAGTTGAGCTGGTTGTTCGCCATATCGCCGTCCACCAGCAGATCCAGGAAGTGCCGCGCGCCCACCCGCCAGTCCACATACAGCGTCTTGGTCAGAAAGCTCGCCACCAGCATCCGGGCCCGGTTGTGCAGCCACCCCTCGTGCAGCAGCTGCCGCATTCCCGCGTCGACCACCGGATAGCCGGTACGGCCCTCCTTCCAGGCCGTCACCTCGGCGCGGTCGAAGCGCCAGCGGTCACCCCTGGCGCGGTAGTCGGCGCGCGCCGCGTCGGGACGGGCCGCCAGCACCTGATGGTGGAAGTCCCGCCAGGCCAGCTGCCGTACGAACGCCTCGGCACCGGCGTCGCTCCGGCCGGCCGCCTTGTGCACCAGCTCCACCGGCGACAAGCACCCGAAGTGCAGATACGGCGACAGCCGCGAGGTGGCGTCGCCCGGCAGATCGTCCTGCCGGTCCTGGTAGTCGGCCATGCCCGACCGCTGCCAGGCCCCGAACCGGCGGCGCCCCGCCCGTTCACCGCCCTCCGGCAGCGCGGGCGACGGCGTGCCGTCCGGGCACAGCACCCGTGCGGACGGCAGCTCCTCGGACCGCACCTCGGCGGGCACCCGTACGGAGCGGGGCGCGGGCAGCACCGACCGCCGCCCCGCCGCCTGCCAGCGCCGGAAGTACGGGGTGAAGACCGCGAAGTGGTCCTTGCCCGGACCGGCGGGCAGCACCGCGCCGGGCGGCAGCGCCGTGATCACCGCGTCATGGACCACCAGCGCCCGCCCCGCCGACGCCAGCTCCGCCCGCAACCGCCGCTCCCTGGACAGCGCATAGCCGCTCACCCCGGCCGCGAGATGCACCTCCCCGGCCCCGGCCTCCGCCGCCACCCGGCAGGTCTCGGTGACCACGTCCCCCGTACGGATGACCAGCCGACCGCCCCGTTCGCGCAGCCCCGTATCGAGATCCGCCAGCGCCTCGGCCAGAAAGGCCGCCCGGTTGGGCACCACGAACCCGGCGTCGGCGATGCCCGTGTCGACGACGAACAGCGGTACCACCTGGCGCGCGGCGCGCAGCGCGGCATGCAGCACCGGCTGATCGTGCAGCCGCAGATCGGAGCTGAACAGGCAGATCGCTACATCCATGCCCTACGTCTACACCGAACGGCGTCGCGCGGGGCGGCGTTCGAGGGCGCCCGCCCGTCAGCCGGGCGCCCCGCCCGTCAGGAGAAGGGCAGCCCGCGCCACGGCGAGGACGGGTCCTGGGTGAGCACGCGGTGCAGATGCACCGCCTCCGCGTACTGCGGCCCGAACCAGCCGTTGTCGAACGCCAGCATCCGGCCCAGCGCATAGCCCGCGGCGAACTCCTCCCACGAGCCGTACGCCTCCCGGGCCCGCGCGGCGACCTGCTGCACGGCCTGCTCGGCCTGGGGCGGTGCGCACAGCCGGGCGCCCAGGCCCCAGCGGACGAGATTGACCGCATGCGCGAGGTCCAGCGCCACCAGGGACACCACCCGGCCGTCGGCCGGCAGCAGCCCGTCCGCGCGGAACCGCTCCTCGTACCGGGTCACCAGCTCGGGAACGGCAGGCGATTCCGCGGCGTCCCGGGACCCCGCGGTCTCCGGCTTCTCGCCGGCCGCGTCCTCCGGGGCCCCGGCATCCCGGGCCCGGGCCCGCAGCGCCGCCTCGGTCTCCGCCGGTACGAACTGCCCGCCCAGCAGCTGGTCCAGCCGCTGCTGCCAGCTGGCGGGATCGGTCACCGACCACTGGTCGCGCAGGGTCTGGGCGTCCGCGGCGTGGTCGAGGAAGGCCGTGCCGAGTTCATTCCACGGCACGCTGTGGTGCACCGCGATCGGCGCACCGCACGCCAGCCCCTGCGCGACGGGGCCGTGCAGCGCACTCCCGTAGTGCGTGACGAGCAGCCCGCCGGGCCGCACCCCGACCTGGGCGCGGAACCGCAGCCAGCCGGCGCGGTGGCCGGGGGACGCGGCGAGATACGCGGCGCACGGCGTCCCGGGGTTCACCGCGAGCCGCCATTTGTCGTTCGGCCAGTCCTGCGCCAGCTCCTCCAGCGAGACCCGGTCGAAGAACTGCTGCGGCTGCCACGGCGGGAGCATGCCGCGGGTCAGGACGGGAATGCATTTCGCACCCGCCGCCGGGTCGTCGTAGACGGGCAGCGGGTCCTGCCCCTGCTGGGGTACCGCCAGATACAGATCCTCACCGGCGATCGCCGCGACCTGACCGTCCCAGTCCCCACGCGCCGTTGCTTCGCACAGCCGCCGCTCGGTATCCGTCGGCGGCATCCATCCCGGAGTAGCCACAGGCCAAGACCCTACGATCACCCCTGCTCCCGGGGGAACGTGGGGCCGCCGGCCCGCAGGATTGCACGCGCACCACCCGTCACGGAGGCTCGACGTATGAGCGACCACGACCGTCCCGGCCCCGGGCACCACCACCGGCACGACAGCGTCCACCCCGACTGGGAGATGCTCGGCCCGGACCTAGAACGGGGCGCCGAGCTGTACACACCGCTCTACGAACAGGCCGCGTCCTGGCTGCGCGAGGCGGCCACCGCTGCCCCCGGCGGAGTGCGCAGGGTGCTCGACATCGGCAGCGGTCCGGGCGTCGTCAGCTGTCTGCTGGCCCGCGCCTTCCCCGACGCCGAGGTGGTGGCGGTGGATGCCACCGGGGCACTCCTGGAGCGGGCCCGCGACCGGGCCGCGCGCCTGGGCCTCGCCGACCGGGTCCACACCCAGCTCGCCGAGGTCCCGGACGGACTCGACGCCCTCGGCGGCGCCGACCTCATCTGGTCGAGCAAGGCGCTGCACCACGTCGGTGACCAGCGTGCCGCGGTCGCCGCCCTGGCCGGTCATCTGCGGCCCGGCGGACTGCTCGCCCTCGCCGAGGGCGGCCTCACCCCGCGCTTTCTGCCGCGCGACCTCGGCATCGGCCGCCCGGGGCTCCAGTCCCGGCTCGACGCGGCCGGTGAGGAGTGGTTCAGCGAGATGCGGGCGGCGCTGCCGGACACCGTCGACGAGACCGAGGACTGGCCCGCCTTCCTCGCCGACGCCGGTCTGCGCGCGCCGGGTACCCGCAGCTTCCTGCTGGATCTGCCGGCCCCGCTGTCCGCCGACGCCCGCGCCTACGTCGTGACCACCCTGAGCCGTGCGCGCGAGATGTACGGCGACCGCCTCGACGAGGACGACCGCACCGCCCTGGCCCGCCTCACCGACCCCGAGGACGCCGCCGGGATCACCCGCCGCCCCGATGCCTTCTTCCTGTCGGCGCAGACCGTCCACACGGCGCGGGCGTAGCGGGCCGGTTCGGCGGGCCAGGGGCCGGAAAGGCCCTGGCCCACCACCCGGCAACCGCCGCGCCCGCGCGCTTACTTGCCGTCCGAAGCGGCGGTCCGCGCCGGCTCGGAGCAGCCCTGATTCACTGGCTCTCGGATCAGCCCTGATCCATCGGCTTGGGAGTGATGACGGCGAACGTCGCGCCCTGCGGGTCGCTCACCACGGCCATCCGGCCGGCGATCATGTCGAAGGGCCGCTGCAGCGCCGCGCCGCCCGCCGCGGTCACCTTCTCGACCGTCGCGTCGGCATCCGCCACCGAGAAGTACGCCAGCCAGTGCGAGGGGGTGTCGGCCGGCATCTGCTCGGACATCGGCTGCATACCGCCCACCGGACGGTCGTTCACCTGGAGGGCGTAGTAGTTGTCGGCGCCCTCCATGGGGGCGCTCTCGACGCCGAGGGCCGACTTGTAGAACGCGGCGGCGGCCGACGGGTCGGTGGTGTTGAGCTCGTTCCAGATCAGCGCGCCGTGCTCGTTGACGATGCCGGCGCCGGCGAAGTCCCTGGGCTGCCAGATGCCGAACACCGCTCCCGTGGGGTCGGCCGCGATGCACATCCGGCCGAGCGTCATCACGTCCATGACCGGCATCAGGACCGTGCCGTCGGCCCCCCGGACCGCTTCGGAGGTGGCGTCCGCGTCGGCGGCCGCCAGGTAGGTGGTCCACACGGTCGGCGGTGCGGGCTGGCCGCCCATCTCGACCGCGGCCATGATTCCGGCGACCGGCTTGCCGTTGAGCTCACAGACCGCGTAGCCACCGGTTTCCGGGGGCCCGATCTCTCCGGTCCACCCGAAGACCTGGGAGTAGAAGTCGATGGCCGCTTGCTGGTCAGGGGCCGCGAGGTCGATCCAGCAGGGCGTCCCGGGCTGGTAGGGAGCTGTGACTTCAGGCATCAAGGCCTCCTCGATGGGGCGCCTCCCGCCGTTCAGGCATACGGGAGGAGCGGAACGCGGAGGGGTCGCGGCCCCGGTCGGCACGCCTCGGGAGCCACCCCACACTCACCCTCCACAGTCACCGCCGTCCGCCGAGCCCGCCACTCGGGTACGACTCGGCGCCGCCCGGAACAGCCGGGCGGCGCCGAGTCGTACCCGAGTGGCGGGTCAGACCACGTCGAAGGCGACCGGGTCCGGGCCGAGGCGGGTGCCGGTGTCCAGGCCGGCGAGCGCGGTGAGGTCCGCGTCGTCCAGCTCGAAGTCGAAGATGTCGATGTTCTCGGCGATACGAGAGGGGGTGACGGACTTCGGGATGGCGACATTGCCGAGCTGGACGTGCCAGCGCAGCACGACCTGGGCCGGGCTCTTGCCGTGCTTGGCGGCGAGCTCCACCAGCGTCGGGTGCTCCAGGAGGCCCCTGCCCTGGCCGATCGGCGACCAGGCCTCGGTGACGATGTTGTGCCGGGCGTGGAAGGCACGGGTGGCGGCCTGCGGGAACTGCGGGTGCAGCTCGATCTGGTTGACGGCCGGGACGACGGAGGTCTCGCCCATCAGCCGCTCCAGATGCTCCGGCAGGAAGTTGGAGACACCGATGGCCTTGGCGCGGCCGTCCGCGTAGATCTTCTCCAGGGCCTGGTAGGTCTCGATGTACGCGTCCCGGGCCGGGAGCGGCCAGTGGATCAGATACAGGTCCACGTACTCCAGGCCGAGCTTGGCGAGGGAGGTGTCGAACGCGCGCAGCGTCGCGTCGTGGCCCTGGTCGGCATTCCAGAGCTTGGTCGTGACGAAGAGCTCGTCACGGGCGATGCCGGAGGCGGCGAGCGCCCTGCCGGTGCCCTCTTCGTTGCCGTAGATCATCGCGGTGTCGATGCTGCGGTACCCGGCGTCCAGGGCCTGGCCGACGGCGGTGGCCGCCTGCTCGTCCTCGACCTGCCAGACGCCGTAGCCGAGCTGCGGCATCGCGACGCCGTTGTTGAGCTTGATGGACGGAACCTTGCTCACGAGGGGATCGATCCTTACGTCGGCATTCTTCTTCAGGGATGTCAACGATCATCCGCCGACACACATTCCCGTGCGGCGGAACGGGATGCCCGAAACGCGGAGTGTTCCCGGGCACGCCCCGTGGGCGGGGCCGCGTGGGCGCCCTCGGACGCGGGTGTGGCCCGGGTCGCGGCGGTGAGTTCGCAGAGCGCGAACGACCCGGCGCACAGCACCACCAGTCCGGCGCACAGCTCCAGGGCGCCGACCAGGCCCGGAAGCCCCTCGGGGACCGCGGCGGCGCCGGGGCAGAGGCCGTCGGTCACCGCCTGCCCGAGCCACAGACAGCCGCCGCAGGCGAACGCCGCGGCACTGCCGCACCAGGCCAGGAACAGCGGCGTACGCACCCGGAGCCCGGGCAGCGGGCCCGGCAGTACCAGGAGCAGCAGCCCGGCCGCGCCCGCGAGCGAGAGCAGGCCGGCGGCCCATTCCGACGCGGAGCCGATGACCGTACGGGCGGCCACATCGGCCGCCGCGACACCCAACGTCGAGCCCGCGCCCCACAGCACGTGCACGGTGCCCAGCGCCGCGAGCAGCACCGCGGCGGGCACCACGAAGATCCGCTGTAGCGCCCGGGTGCCGGTGTCCGGCAGCGCGTGCAGCGGACGGCGCAGCATGCCGCCCCAGCGCTGATGCGCGTACAGCACGAAGGCACCGAGCAGGGTGACGGCCTCGACGGTGAAGCCGCCGTAGACCACGCCGAAGACCCACGGGGCGAGGAAGTTGCCGGTGGTCAGCGGGTTGGCGGCGCCGGTGACCAGGGCGGTCACGCTGCCACCGGCGAGCCCCGTCATCAGCGGGATGAGCAGTCCGGACGCCATCCACAACGGGAAGGCCAGCAGCCAGGCCGGGGTACGGAGGCCGGCCGGGCGGGTGAGGGTGTGGGCCACCACGGCGGCGACGGCGTCCAGGAGGAAGGTGACGACATTGGCCGACACCCAGGCGGCGCGGCCGATGCGGTGGGTGTCCAGGACGCCGAGGTCGAAGCCCAGCACCCACAGCAGCTTGAGCGTGAGGTACGGGACGCAGGCGACGACCGCGATCCGGCCGAGGAGCGTGAGACGGCGGTTATCCATGGCAGGAGCCTCGCCGCCGACGGCCCGGGCGGCGTCCGTCCGGCGGACGATCCCACTCCGCCGGACGGGGGAGCCCGCGGCGTCACCCGGCGCCCACGGCCCCACCCGTCACGTCTGGTACAGCGCGTCCACCTCGACCGTGTAGGCCGTCTCGATCGCCTTGCGCTTGAGCTTCAACGACGGGGTCAGCAGCCCGTGTTCCTCGCTGAACTGGTTGGCCAGTATCCGGAACGTACGGATCGACTCGGCCTGGGAGACCAGGGTGTTGGCGGCGACCACGGCGCGCCGGATCTCGGTCTCCAGGTCCGGGTCGCGCACCAGGTCGGTGGGCGGCATCTCCGGCTTGTCGCGCATGGCCAGCCAGTGGGTGACCGCCTCCGGGTCCAGGGTCACCAGCGCGGCGATGAACGGCCGGTCGTTGCCGACCACGATGCACTGGGCGACCAGCGGATGCGCCCGCACCCGCTCCTCCAGGCCCACCGGCGAGACCGTCTTGCCGCCGGAGGTCACCAGGACCTCCTTCTTGCGGCCGGTGATCGTCAGATAGCCGTCCTCGTCCAGCGCGCCCAGGTCACCGGTGGAGAACCAGCCGTCGTGCAGCACGGCATCGGTCGCCTTGGGGTCGTTGTGGTAGCCATGGAAGATCTGTCCGCCGTAGAGCCAGATCTCACCGTCCTCCGCGATGTGCACGGTGGTGCCCGGGACGGGGGTGCCGACGGTGCCGAAGCGGGTCCGCTCGGGCGGGTTGGCGGTGGCGGCCGCGGTGCTCTCCGTCAGGCCGTAGCCCTCGAAGATCCGCACCCCGGCGCCGGCGAAGAACAGCCCGAGCCGGCGCTCCATCGCCGAGCCGCCCGACATCGCGTGCCGCACCCGGCCGCCCATCGCCGCCCGGACCTTGCTGTAGACGACCTTGTCGAAGAACTGATGCTGCATCCGCAGTGAGGCGCTGGGTCCGGAACCGGTCCCGAAGGCCTTGTGCTCCTGCGCCTCGGCATAACGGACCGCGATCTCGACGGCCTTGTCGAACGGCCCCACCTTGCCGTCCGCCTCCGCCCGGCGCCGGGCCGCGGCGAAGACCTTCTCGAAGATGTACGGCACCGCCAGGATGAAGGTGGGCTGGAAGGTCTGGAGGTCGGGCAGGAGCGCACGGGCCGCCAGCTCGGGCTGGTGGGCCAGCTTGACCCGGCCACGGATCGCGGCGACCTGGACCATCCGGCCGAAGACGTGTGCCAGCGGCAGGAAGAGCAGGGTGGACGCCTCGTCATCCGGCTTGGAGTGGAAGACCTTCTCGTAGCGGAGCACCATGTTGTCGGACTCGGCCATGAAATTGGCGTGGGTGATCAGACAGCCCTTGGGGCGGCCGGTGGTGCCGGAGGTATAGATGATCGTCGCCGTGGCGTCCGGGGTGACGGCCATCCGGTGGCGGTGGACGACATCGTCCTCGATATGCGTACCGGCCGCGGTCAGTTCGGCCACCGGGTCGGCGTCCAGCTGCCACAGCTTGCGCAGCTGCGGAAGCCGGTCGATGACCGAGCCGACGGTCATCGCATGGTCCTCGTGTTCGACCAGACAGGCCGAGACGCCCGCGTCGTGCAGCATCCAGAAGACCTGCTCCGCCGACGAGGTCGGATACAGCGGCACGGACTGGACGCCGATGGACCACAGCGCGAAGTCGAACAGGGTCCATTCGTAGCGCGAGCGCGACATGATGCCGACCCGGTCGCCGAACCGGACGCCCTGGGCCAGCAGGCCCTTGGCGAGGGCGAGAACCTCGTCCCGGAAGTGTCCGGAGGTGATGTTCTGCCAGTTCCCCGCGTCGTCCTTACGCGCCAGGGCGACGCGATCGGGATCGGTTTCGGCATGCTCGTAGACAGCGTCCGCCAGCCCGCCGACCCGGGGCGCGGTCGCCAAAGGCGGGACGGTGAACTCGCGCAATGACCCAGCTCCTCGTGGTGTTGCTCACAAGGCCGCGACCGTACCCCACCGTGACGGCATCCGGCAGAGCCGTACCACGTGGCGAACGCGGCAGCACAGGAAACGGCCAACTGGAGAAATCGGGTTACTCCGGAGAAGCACGGACACGGCTCAGCTGGTTCAACGCCGGACGATCACGGCGCCGGGACCATATCTGCACCAAATCTCTGCACGTGACAGCGGATCGGCCGACCTGTCCGGAACGCCGTCGCGGATCAGGGGAGCTGGAGGCGGTCGCCGCCCGCGAGGATCGCGTCGGCCAGTGCCTCCGCCGGGCCCCGCGCCGCGCGGTCACGCTGTCCGTACACAAGAACGAAATCCACGCCGCCCAGTTCCGGAAGTCCGGCACGTGGCTGAATCTTGACCAGACCTGGCGGGATCATGCCCCTCGTATGTGCCATTACGCCCAGACCTGCCCTGGTTGCGGCAATCAGTCCGTTCAGGCTTCCGCTGGTGCACGCGATGCGCCACTCCCGGCCGGCCCGCTCCAGCGCCTCCAGCGCGCGGGCGCGGGTCAGCGCGGGCGGCGGGTAGACGACCAGCGGGACCGGCCGCTGCGGATCGAGGCGCAGCCGCTCGGCCCCCACCCACACCAGCCGGTCGCGCCAGACCAGCCGTCCGTGCGAGTCCTCCGGACGCCGCTTGGCGAGCACCAGATCCAGCCGGCCGGCCGCCAGCAGCTCGTGCAGGGTCCCCGACAGCTCGACGGTCAGCTCCAGATCGACCTCGGGATGCTCCCGCCGGAACTCTTCGAGGACCTCCGGCATCCGGGTCAGCACGAAGTCCTCGGAGGCGCCGAAGCGGAGCCTGCCGCGCAGCCGGGTACCCGCGAAGAAGCTCGCGGCGCGCTCGTTCGCCTCCAGGATCGTGCGGGCGAAGCCGAGCATCGCCTCGCCGTCCTCGGTCAGCTCCACGGCATGGGTGTCACGGGCGAACAGCCGGCGCCCGGCGGCCTCCTCCAGCTTCCGTACGTGCTGGCTCACCGTCGACTGCCGCAGCTCGAGCCGGTGCGCGGCCTGGGTGAAGCTCAGCGTCTGCGCCACGGCGATAAAGGTGCGCAACTGGGCGGGTTCGAACACGGCTCTCCGTTCCTGGCCGGCCCCTGGGGCTGCGGCCCCTACGGCCCCTACGGCGCTTATCGCGGATCGGCATCACAGTGACCACGGTAAGCGGGGTTCCCGATGGCCGCAGGCCACGGCACCCTGGAGGAGCCCGCACCGGCCACCGTGCCCCGTGCCCCGTGCCCCGAGCCCCGTGCCCCCGAGCCCGGTGCCCGCCCCGAGCCGCCGAACGACCGAACCGAAGAGAGACCATGCGCCGCCCCCCTCTGCCCAAGCTCCCGTCCCGGCTGCCCGTGGACGGCTACCTCCTGGCGCTGGTGGGCACCGTCGCCCTGGCCGCGCTGCTGCCCGCCCGCGGGCCGGCCGCCTCCGTCGCCGAGGGAGCCGCCACCGGAGCCGTGGCGCTGCTCTTCTTCCTCTACGGCGCCCGGCTCTCGACCCGCGAGGCGATGGCCGGCCTGCGCCACTGGCGGCTCCATCTCACCGTTCTGGCCTGCACCTTCGTGCTCTTCCCGGTGCTCGGCCTGGCCGCCTGCGCACTGGTTCCCCAGGTCCTGCCGCCCACCCTCTACACCGGCCTGCTGTTCCTGTGCCTGGTGCCGTCCACGATCCAGTCCTCGATCGCCTTCACCTCACTCGCCCGCGGCAATGTCGCGGCGGCGATCTGCGCCGGTTCGTTCTCCAGCCTCGTCGGCATCGTCGTCACACCGCTGCTGGCGGGCCTGGTACTGCACGGGAACGGCGGCGGCTTCTCCGCCGGATCACTCGTCTCGATCGTCTGCCAGCTCCTGCTCCCGTTCCTCGCCGGGCAGTTGCTGCGGCGGTGGATCGGCGACCGGCTCACCCGGCACAAGAAGGCCCTCGGCCGGGTGGACCGCGGCTCGATCCTGCTCGTCGTCTACGCAGCTTTCAGCGCCGGTGTGGTCCAGGGCATCTGGCACCAGGTCTCCGCGCCGCGGCTGCTGTGCCTGCTGGGGGTGGAGGCCGTCCTGCTCACGGTGATGCTGTCCGCCACCTGGTACGGCTCGAAGCGGCTCGGCTTCCACCGGGCGGACCGGATCGCGATCACCTTCGCCGGCTCCAAGAAGAGCCTGGCGGCGGGCCTCCCGATGGCCAGCGTCCTGTTCGGCGCCCAGGCCGGCCTCGCGGTGCTGCCCCTGATGGTGTTCCACCAGATGCAGCTGATGGTGTGCGCGGTCCTCGCAAAGCGCTTCGCGGCTTCCGCGGGACCGGAGCCGATGGTGGCGGGCGGCGTTGGGGGAAGCCCGGCGGCGGCCGCGGGGGAGGTGGGGGTGAGTGGGGGGCGGCGGTAGGGCGTCAGGCCGGACCGGCCGCAGGGCCCGCCCGGCGCGTTCGCGTCCCGGCGGGCCCCGGCTTTCTCGCTCCGTGCTGATCAGTTCTTCGCGGCCCCGTGTACCCGGTCCAGTGGCAGCCCGAGGACCAGGGGGACGTTCGCCGGGGCGTTCTCGGTGCGTACGCGGGACAGTTCGGTGTCGGTCAGGGCTCGTCGGTAGACGCGTACCTCGTCCAGTGCGCCGGTGAACTGGAGGCGGCTGTCGGGCTTCTGGCCGAGGTGTACGCCGAAGACCGAGCCGCGGCTGACCGATCCGGGGACATCGGGGGCGACGGTGGTCTCGCCGCCGTCGACCGTGAGCAGCAGCCGGCCGCTGCTGCGGCGTAGCGCCAGATGATGCCAACTGCCGTCGTTGTAGGCGGAGTTGGTCACCGCCTGGGCGGAGGCAGCCGGTTGGGCGCCGTTGACGGCCGTGAGGCGGGCGACGATCCGGTGATGGGCGGGGTCGCCCGAGAGGGCGACCTGTGGGGCCCTGGCGCCCACACCGCCCATCCACAGCAGCGGTTGTTCGCCGGTGGTGGCGGCGTAGCGGAACCACAGGCCGGCGGTGAAGTCGTGGGTCCCCAGGGGCAGGGCGCGGCGGAAGGGGAGGCGGACCGCATCGTCGGTGCCGTCGAAGGACAGTGCCTGCCCGAAGCGGCCGTCGGTGCCGCGGACGCCGCCCAGGACGAGCGCCGGCCGGGCGCCGGGGGCGGTGTCGCGGGTCGTGGGATCCGGGGCGCGGCGGGGGCCGAGCCAGTCCTCGGTGAAGCGGGCGAAGCGGATCTCGTCCCGCGCGTCGACCGCACCGCCCTCGTACATCAGGCCGGTGACCTCGGGGGAGATGGCGACCAGATCGGAGTAGCCGGACCAGTCGGTGGTGACCCGGGCGCCGCGGTCGACGCCCTCCCAGGTGCGGCCCTCGTCGTAGGAGGAACGGATGGTCATGGTCCGGCGCCGGTCGGGGTCGGCGGGGGCCGCGAACAGGGTGCGGGCGCGGCCGCTGTGCGGATGCGGCAGACGGAGCGCCGAGCCCTGCACCATCGGGGTGTAGAGGTCGGGGAGGGCGCGGAACGGTGCGGCGAAGGAGTCGCCGCCGTCCCGGCTGACCGCCGCGGTGCGATGGCCCAGGTCGCTGCCGTCCTGTTCGCGTCCGTTGACGTAGATGGAGCCGTCGGAGCGTTCCAGGAGGGTCATCTCCGAGGGCTTCTGACGGAACGTCCCGTCGGCGGCGACGGGCCAGCTGTCCAGCGCGCCGACCTTCCAGGAGGCGCCGCCGTTGTCGCTGTGGATCAGGGCGGCATGGTTGGCGGTGACCCGGTGGTCCGCGTAGCTCTCGGCGTTCATGCTGAACACCAGCCGGCCCGCGTGCCGTCCACGGGTGAGCTGGATGCCGTGCACGGGCCCGGTGGCGTACCAGGAGTTCCACTGCGGCGGTCGGATGCTTGCGGTCAGGTCCCGGGGCGCGGACCAGGTCGCGCCGTCGTCGTCGCTGTACTGGAGGTGCGGGGTGCGATCGCAGGGGACGTCGCAGCTGAGGCCGTCGTTGCGGCCCTTGTTGTAGGTCTCGGCGAGCACGATCCGGCCGGTGCGGCGGTCCACGATGGGCGCCGGGTTGCCGTGGGTGTCACCGTTGCCGTGGTTGATGACCTGGAGCGGCCCCCAGGTCCGGCCGCCGTCGGTGGAGCGCTTGAGGACGAGGTCGATATCGCCCGCGTCGCCGCAGTCGTGCCGTCGGCCCTCGGCGAAGGCGAGCAGGGTGCCCCGCGCGGACTGGACGACGGCCGGTATACGGAAGCAGTAGTAGCCCGGGTCCTGGGCGGCCTTGAAGAGGATCTGCTGGTCGAAGCCGCCGGCGGGGGCGCCCGGCGCGCCGTCCGGTGCGGCATGGACGGGGGCGGCCGGCAGGAGGGCGAGGGCTGTGGCGGTCAGTGCGGCGAGCAGGGCCGCGGCGCGGCGGCGGGGTCTGCTGCGGGGGCTGGGGTGTGCGCGGAGAACTGACGTCATGGTCCGGCCTGCCCTTCGAGGCATCGGCGTCGGGTCATCAGGACATCCCACGTCCTATGTGTGCATCGCGACGGAAGCTACTGCCGCGTGCGGACCGCGACAAGGAGCGTGCGTCGGTTCTCCGTGCCGCAGCCGGAATTCACTCTCCCGGCCCGCAGGCACTGCGCCGGGTGCGCCGGGAGCGCCGACTGCGGTGCGGGGGCCGGGAGTGCCGCGTGGGCCGGGTGCCCCGAATGTGCCGCAGGCGCCCGCCGGGCCTCACGGCCGCAGCACCACCTTTCCGAGGTTGGCCCTGGCCTCGATGATCTCGTGCGCCTTGGCGGCCTGGGTCAGCGGCAGTTCGGCATGGACGGCGGCCCGCAGCCGGCCGGAGCCCGTCAGCTCCCACAGCTGGGCCCGGTGCTCCTCGTACAGCTCCCGGTGGACGGTGGAGAAGTGGCGCATCGTCAGCCCGGTGATCGTCTTCGCGCCCGCCAGCAGCTCATACGCCGGGACCGTGCCGCCACCGGAGTTGAAGAAGATCAGCCGGCCGCCGGGGGCCAGCGCGGCCAGGGCGCGCGGCAGCAGCTCGCCGCCGACACCGTCCAGCACGATGTCGACGGGCGTGCCCCAGGACTCCTGGCCGTAGGTCACCACCTCATCGGCCCCCAGTTCGTGGAGGAACTCCGCCTTGGCGGCCGAGCTGACGGCGGCCACCACCCGTGGCACCCCCTGGAGCTTGGCCAGTTGGACGGCGAGATGCCCGGCGCCGCCGGCCGCGCCGGTGATCAGTACGGACTCGGCGCCCTGTGGTGCGGCGGTGCTGAGCGCGGCGAGCGCGACATGCCCGCCGCGCACCAGCGCCACCGCCTGCACCGCGCTCGCCCCGTCCGGTATCCGGCTCGCCAGAAAGGCCGGGGCGAGGGCGAGTTCGGTGTACGAGCCGGTGAGGGTGAGCGAGGTGACGCGGTCGCCGGGGGCGAAGCCGGTGACGTCCGGGCCGAGCGCGACGACCGTCCCGGCGATCTCGCCGCCGGGCATGGCGGGCAGCGGGTCGCCGCCGCCGTTGCCGTCGCCGCGCACTCGCCGTACGCACGGCAGCGTGACGCCGATGGCCTCCGTACGGACCAGGAGTTCACCCGGGCCGGGCACCGGCGCCGCCGCCTCCTCGACCCGCAGCACGTCGGGACCGCCGTAGGAATGGAATCGGACGCGGCGCATGCGCAGCACCTCCAGGTGTGTCGGCCGGTGAGCACCGGCGAGCTTCATTGGGTGGCCCAACGATAGCCCTAAATTATTGGGTACTCCAATGGTTTTTCGTTGGGTTCTCCAATGGGTTCTCGGTACGGTGGCCCCATGGCCGACACCCCCTACGCCCCCAGCCGTATCCGCGCGCTCCCCAGCTGGCTGCTGGGCCGCGCCGCCGCCCGCGGTCACCGCCTGGTCGCCGACGCGCTGGCCGCCGAAGGCATGCGGATGATGCATCACGCCGTTCTCTCGGCGGTCGACGAACTCGGCCCGGTCTCCCAGGCGGAGCTCGGCCGGACGCTGGCCATCGACCCCAAGGACATGGTCGCGATCGTCAACGACCTCCAGCAGGACGGGCTGGTGACCCGCACCCCCGACCCCAAGGACCGGCGCAAGAACGCCGTCGAGATCTCCGCCGACGGCCGCCGGCGGCTGCGCCGCACCCAGCAGCTCGGCGACGAGGCCAACGCGGAGCTGACCGCGGCCCTGACCCCCGCCGAACGCGAGCAGCTGATCGCGCTGCTGACCCGGATCGCGCTGCCGGCGGGGTGACGCGTGGCCGCCGGGCCGTGCCGGGCGCCCGCCTCAGCCCGTGGGGGCCGCCGCGTCCAGGGCGATCCGGTGCTCACCCGCGTACACGTTCATGGAGCTGCCGCGCAGAAACCCGACCAGGGTCAGCCCGGTCTCGACGGCCAGATCGACGGCGAGCGAGGACGGCGCCGAGACCGCGGCCAGCACGGGAATGCCCGCCATCACCGCCTTCTGTACCAGCTCGAACGACGCCCGGCCGGAGACCATCAGCACAGCGGAGGACAGCGGCAGCCGCCCCTGTTGCAGCGCCCGCCCGACGATCTTGTCGACGGCGTTGTGCCGCCCCACGTCCTCCCGGATGTCGAGCAGCTCACCGTCCGCCGTGAACAGCGCCGCGGCATGCAGACCACCCGTCCGCTCGAACACCCGCTGGGCCGCCCGCAGCCGGTCCGGGAGGGCGCTCAGCGTCTCCGGGGCGATCCGGACCGGGGTGTCGGGGGACGTGTCCAGGGTCCAGTGGGCCGTGGTGCGCACCGCGTCCAGGCTGGCCTTGCCGCACAGCCCGCACGACGAGGTCGTGTAGACGTTGCGCTCCAGGCTGATGTCCGGGAGCGGAACCCCGTCCGCGAGCCGGACATCGACCACGTTGTAGCTGTTGCTCCCGCCTCCGCTCCCGCCCTCGCTCTCCGCTTCGTCCGGGCCGGCGGTGCCCCCACTGGTGGCCCCCGCGCAGTAGACGATGTTCGCCAGTTCGTCGGCGCTCGCCAGGACGCCCTCGCTGACGAGGAAGCCGGCGGCGAGCGCGAAGTCGTCACCGGGGGTGCGCATGGTGATCGCCAGCGGCTTGCCGCCGACCCGGATCTCCATCGGCTCCTCGGCGACGAGGGTGTCCGGGCGGGTGCTCACGGCACCGTCGCGGATGCGGATGACGCGGCGTCGCTCGGTGACCCGTCCCATGTCTGATCAGTCCCGTCCGCACCGGTCCGGCCTGGTCCCGGTGCTGTATGTGCCGAGGGCCGGAGCGGCCCCTGATACGGATCGCCGTGGGCCACCGGTGCCGTGCGGGCGAGGTGACCTTGACGTTCGCATTCTCCTGCACCTGGCGGGTGCGGTGGTGCGCCGCGTAGGGGGCGTGTACGCGCCGTAGTCGCGTGCCTGCGGATCGCTTCCCGGGGCGGGCCTTTCCGGCCGTACGGGCCGCGCGCCCCTGGCGAATCCGCGGCTCGTCGGCGGCCGTCGCCGGGCCCGCGCGGCCTGACCCCCTCGTGCCGACGTGGCGTCAGTTCTTCAGCTCGCGGCCGCCGAACGCGCCCGAGCCATCGGCCGTGGCCCAGGCCGCCGCCAGCCCGGCCTGGTCCAGCGTCCGCCAGTCCGGGGAGTCCTGCACCAGGAACCGGCCCAGCCGCCGTCCCAGCTCGACCATCGCCCGGCCGGTCCGCCCACGCTCGGCGCCGTACGCGTCCAGCGCATCCGGCCGCTCCGGTACGGCGCGCAGTGCGGCCTCCAGGGCGGCGGCGTCCTGGAGCGCCTTCACCGCGCCGCCGCCGGTGTGCGGGCGGGCGACGGTGGCGGCATCGCCCGCGAGCAGCAGTCGGCCGGCGGTGTAGCGCGGCGCCGTGAAGTCGTACATGGGCTGGATGAAGCAGTCTTCACGGGGCGTCAGCCGGATCAGCCCGCCCCAGTACGGCGGCAACAACTCATCGGCCACATAGGTGAGATGGCGGTGCAGGGCGTCGGTGAGGGTGCCGGGCGGCAGGCTGGTGGGGGAGGCCGAAGCCAGGTCGAGGCCGGCCGGCGGGGCGGTGTACAGGACCCAGTTGGCGCGGTGGCCGCCGTGGCCGTCCGGGATGCGGTAGATGATGACGTGGCCGCCGGGGAAGACGACGTAGATGCAGTCCTCCACCGCCCAGGGCGTGGCCGGCAGGCCGGGGAGGTCGAGCTCCGCCAGCCGCTCGGCGGGGATGGCGCCGCGCCAGGCCAGATAGCCGGCGTAGTCGGGCCGTACCTCGGGAAACGCGGCGGCACGGACCGTCGAGCGATAGCCGTCCGCACCGATGACCAGGTCGAAACGCTCCGTACGGCGGCCGGCGTGGTCCCGTACGCCGTCGCTCGTGCCGCTGCTGTCGCTGCCCCCGCCCTCGCCGCCGTCGAACCGCAGCGTGGCGCCGTCCGAGGCCTCGCTGACCCCGGCCACCCGGACGCCCGACCGGAAGACGGTGTCCTCCGGAAGCCTCCGCCGTAACTCCCGCCAGAGCGGCCCCCAGCAGTACGAGCGGAACGGGAAGGGCAGGACGCCGAGCCGGTGGCCGAGTGGCGCGGTGCCGTCGCGGAGGTACCAGCGGCGGGTGGTCAGCTGCACCCACGGCATCGCGGTGTCCAGGTAGCCGGCGGCCGCGAGTTCGGCGTAACGGGCGTTGTGCACCGCCAGGCCGACGCCGCGGTCCGCGAGGCGCCCGGTGGTGCGCTCAAGGACGGTGATCCGGCCCGCGCCGGCGCGATGCGCGGCCAGTGCCGTGGCGCAACCGGCGATACTGCCGCCCACGACGGCGACCTCGGCCCCTGCGATCCGAATGTGATCCGTGTTCATACGGTGCGTGCCCCCTGCACTGTCCGGCGGCCGGTGGTCGGTCGGCGCGCTGCGGTCGACGGGGCACATTCTCACAGGAGTTGTCCCTGGCCGGACAGGATGCGTGCGGCGGGGCGGCGGGTCGCCCCCGGACGGCAGAGCAGGAAAGAACAGCACGAATCAAGGGAAGACGGAGGGATGGCCGGGCCCCGGTGTGGGTAGGTGCTTGAGCCGGGGACGGATCAGCGCCCCGCATCCGGGGCCGGCCATTGCCGTGGCCCCGCGCGAATCGGCCCGGTGGCGGGATCTGTGGGGGATCCCGCTACCGGGCGTAGCGCAGTCACCGCCCGTCCCGACCCCGGCCATTCGGTCCGATCTGCGAGACCAGCCCAGGTCACCGGCCTTCATCCGGGTAATGTGCAGCCGATCAGGCATGACGTACCCGAAGCAGGACACCGCACCGGGCACCGGACCGACCATGAATGGCGAGACGCACATGAGCGAAGGGACCGCACCGGCGGCCGGCGAAGCGGCCTCCGTTGCCGACGAGGCGGCCCGTGAGCGGCTGCTTTACCTGCGCGGCAGTATCGACAACCTCGACGCCGCCCTGGTGCATCTGCTCGCCGAGCGCTTCAAGTGCACCCAGCAGGTCGGCGAACTCAAGGCCCGGCACAGCCTGCCGCCCGCCGACCCGGCCCGGGAGGCCGCGCAGATCGAGCGGCTGCGCCGGCTGGCCGAGGACGCCAGGCTGGACCCGGCCTTCGCCGAGAAGTTCCTGAACTTCATCATCGGAGAAGTGGTTCGACACCACAAAGCCATCGCTCACCAGGCTTCTACCAGCAACGATGAGCGGAGCGAAGAGGCTCAAGCTCCCGCTGAGTGATCATCTGGGAGACACCTGGGAGATCAACTTTGTGAGGCGAACTTCGCCGAGTCTTCCGACTCCCAAAGGGCGCCAACCGAGATTACGCATTGCCTGCTCGAAGATTTCTTGCAGGCCGTCAAGGCGTTGCTGGCGCATTTTCGGTGGCGTCGCTGGCGCGGGCGGGCGAAGGAGATCGTCGAGGCCTGACAGGTATGGGCCGTCGCACTCGCGGCGGCCCACGCTGCGAGCAGCCGTTCGTAAGCGTCCTGCTCCTCCGCAAAGAGGGGGCGTCCGGTGCGGGCGGCCATGAATTCGCGCATCGCACGGTTGGACTCGGCGGTGGCGTCGGAGACGCAGGTGGTCGCCATGGGGCGAATCCTATGGCCGGGGGCCGGCAAGCGCACACAGATCGGGCCGTAGGCTGCTCGCATGATCCGTGCAGTTGCCTTTGATATTGGGGAGACGCTGATCAGCGATGACCGCGGGTGGGGCGCGTGGGCCGACTGGCTCGGCGTGCACAGGCACACGCTGTCGGCTCTGGTCGGAGCGGTCGTGGCGCAGGGCCGGGACAACGCCGATGCGCTCCGGCTCGTCCGTCCGGGCATCAATGTGGAGGCTGAGCGGGTAGCGATGGAACGGGCAGGCCGTGGCGAGTGCCTGGAAGAGTCGGACCTGTACCCCGACGTCCGTCCAGCGCTGGCTGCTCTTCGACGCGCCGGGGTTCGTGTTGTCGTGGCCGGCAACCAGACGGTGCGGGCCGGCGAGTTGCTGCGGGCCCTCGACTTGCCGGTGGATGCCGTCGCGACGTCTGGGGAGTGGGGCGTGGCCAAGCCGGCAGAGGCGTTCTTCACGCGCATCATCGAGCTGGCTCAGGTCCCGGCGGGCGAGGTGCTGTACGTCGGCGATCACCCGCAGAATGACGTGCTGCCAGCGGCTCGCGCCGGGCTCCGTACGGCCCACCTGCGCCGTGGCCCGCTCGGGCATCTGTGGGCGGACAGCGAGGACGCGCAGGCTGCTGACGCCCGAGTCACGAGCCTGACAGACCTGGTGGACGTGGTGCACTCCCTGTAGGCGTCAACGGGACGGCCCCGCCCACGAGATGCGGGCGGGGCCGTCTGCGTTCCCGGACCGTGACGGCGCGGGTACGTTTCGGAGTGGCTGCACCGAACGGAGACCAGTATGCCCAGCATCGTGTATCGCGGGGTAGGCCCCCGCATCGCCTACGAACGCCGCATCGCCAGCCTCACCCAGGCCGACCTGGCACGCGCGGCCGGCGTCGGTCTGGGCACCATCCGGAAGATCGAGCGCGGTGAACGCGGCGTATCCGACGCCGTCCTGGATTCCATCGCTGACGCGCTCGACATCGACCCGGCCCGTCTGCTGCCCGACAAGGAGCGCCCCGACGAGCGCGTACACCGGGCCATGCCGGGGCTCTCCTCGGTACTTGCGACCTATGACGTACCCGGCGACGGGCCGTGCCGCTCACTGCCGACCCTCACTGAGGCGGTCGCCTCAGTCGTCGCGTGGCGGCTCGGTGCACAGTATGTGCGCGTGGCTCGTGCTGTGCCGGATCTGCTGGCTGAGTTGTGCCGTGCGTTGCAGGGAGCAGCACCGGGCGACCGCCCCGCCGTCGCCCGGTTGTTGGTGGACGCATGCCGGGCCGCGGACGCGGTCGCCTATAAGTATGGCGCCCGAGACCTGTCGGCCCGCCTGATCGACGTGATGCGGTGGGCTGCCCAGCAGGCGGACGACCCGGTGGTGGACGCGACGACGGCGTATGTTCGGACGGAAACATTCTTTGCCGCCAGGGCGCATGCTGCTGGGTTGCGAGCCCTCGAACTCGCCGTGGACCAACAGGCGCTGAGGACTTCGGCGCCGGAGGCCGTTGCTGCCCGTGGCGCCCTGCACATGCGTGCTGCTGTGATCGCGGGCAGGGCTGGTGACGGCGACTCGGCAGAGACGCACCTCGACGCCGCACGCGTCCTCGGCGATGAGGTTGCGGAGGGCGTGTACAGCGGCACGGCCTTCGGCCCGGACAGTGTCCGCATCCACGAGGTATCTGTGGCGGTCAGCCTCGGGGATGACCACCTGGGCAGGGCACTGAAGTTGGCACGCGAGTGGGCGCCACCGCGGGACCTGCCGGCCGAGCGGCGGTCGGGTTTCTATATCGAGCTGGGACGGGCGCAGCTGTGGTCAGGCCGGCCGGATGCGGCGTTCGAGTCGCTGAAGGTAGCGCGTCGGATTGCTCCGCAGCACGCCCGGGAACATCGGTGGGTTCGGGAGGACGCGGCCACTCTGCGTCGGCTGAAGCGCGCGGATGCTGAGAGCTTGTCGAACTTCGCCGAGTGGTGTCACGCCGGGGCGGGTGCCTGAGAGGTACCCCTCACAGGGGTACTTGAGGGGTACCCGTGGGGCGAGTCTCTTCCTGAGCCCACCGGCAGGGAGAGACCGTGACTGTAACGAACGCTCCGCCTGACATCCCGCTTGCAGACCCCGACGTGAGTATCGTCCGGCTGCATGGCGAGGCGTGCTATTGGTGCGGCGCAGCTCACAGCACTCTCACGCCAGCTGGGTCAGTTGCCACTCCGGTCGATGATCGTGGCGGCATTCGCGTCTGGTTCATCGTGGCTTGTCTGTCGCACCGGGACCGGAGGCCGCAGTGATTTCGCGCGCCGAACCGGGCGCCGAACAGCGGCTTGCACCCACTCTTCCGATCGACGCCGAGACCATCAGCGCGACGATCCGTCGGGCGCTGAGCCTTGGTGCCGCCCGGCCCGAGCTGGACGAACTCGCCGCCGCACAGGAGGACCTGCGGGGGCACATCGCGCTCCTTCTCCCTCTGGTGCGTGCGGATCAGGCCCGGCTGCCGCAGGACAGCGGTCTCACGCACATGGTGGCCGCCCGGCTGGTCGGGATCGCCGAGCGGGCGGGACAGTCGCTACGACCTGACACGCTCGCGGCCCACTCACAGGTGGCCGGCACCGCCCGTGACTGTCAGTACCTGCTGGCCATGCACACCGCGGCGACGGCCCCGTGACGCCCCGCCAGCGCCGCATCCTCGTGTACTGGACGTGGCTCGTCGCGATCTCCTTCGTGATTGTCGTCGGCAGCATCGCGGGTGGTGACGGCTGTGGATAGCCAGTGCGCCTGCGGCTCCACCCTCAACCTGCGTGTCGTGGAGGTCGACACCGCGACCGGGCCCGCGAGGACGGTCACGTGCTGCGGTGCCTGCGCCCATTTCCCGGCCGGGCCATCAATCCCAGACGGCGTCGCACGCGTGCTCGCACGACGCGCCGGCGTTCGTTCCCCCGGCGAGCCGAGACGGCTTCGCCCCTGAGACCCCGCGGCGTAGACGTCCCCCGTCGTCGGCGCCGCGGGCCCGCCGGCCGCCGCGCACCTCACCGCGGTGGCCGGCCCCAAGACCCCCGCCCCGGCCGAATCTTCCTTGGCCGGACTGCTCGGCCGGGACGGGTCGGGCCTCCGCTGGAGGCCCCGCAAGTGCACACCGACGCGGGGATGGACCCCGCGCCGATCAAGCACCTGGAGGTGCAGCATGCGGTACCGCCTCGACGTGGTCAAGCACGGTGATGAGGAGAACTCGCAGGGCGAGACCGGTTCCGGCTCTGACGGCCAGGAGGGGAACCCCTCGCAGGGCTGTGGCGACAACTGATCATCTGGCACGCCCGTTGATCGAGTAGGTGAATCGGCCCCGCGCCGGAAGACTGGCGCGGGGCCTTCCAAGGAGGAGCACACATGGCACGGGGCATGTCCGACACCAGTCGGGTTACGGTATTTCCGCTACTGCACCGCTGGTCAGAGCTGCACAATGGACCGATGGGCCGGTGCATCGTCGCGTATGCCGAATCGGGTGAGGGTGGAGTGGACGCCGTTCTCGGGGTGGTCCTGCGGCCTGACCTGGTGGACGGCACTCCGTCGCTCATGGATGTGGCGGCACGCCACGAGCCCAGCGGTTACGGCCCCAAGGGCCCCAATGCATACGGTTCCTGGCTCGCCTGCCTCGGCTGGAGCGCCCGGGTGACACCGAAGCGGGGGCAGCTCAACATCCCGACGGCCAGCTGGGAACTGGACGTGCACCAGTCGGTCCGCAATTTGCAGCCTCAGGGGACCACAGCCAAGTCCGTTTATGGCCACGTCAATGTGCACGTCGGCGCGTTCCGGTTGACGGACCCGGCGCTGATGGCCGAGGCCGAGGGGGTGCTCGCTCGCACGGGCCTGTCTGTGATGGAGCAGTTGCAGCCGGCTTAGTCCTGCCCCGAAATGGGTCCCGCCCGGGCGAACGGACGGGGCACTTTCGTCGCACCATTCCGCTCGGGGCTTCGCTACGAATCCCGGGGCCGCCTTCATCATCGGCGAGGTCGTCCGCCACCACCGGGCGATCGACGACCGTACGCACGAAGAGGCGACGGCGGAAGCAGCGGGACCGGCGGCGGGCTGAGCCCCGTACGTCCCACCGGACGGCATGGCAGCGCCCGCGCGGCAACGATCCGCGTGGGCGTCCTCGTCTCCGGTGCGGCGCGCAGGGCCCACCCCGAAGAGCGCGGCTCCTGGTGACGAGGGTCGTGGCGTTCCCGCCATGACGCACCACCCCCGGAGGCCCCTCGATGGCCGCCCCGGGGCACGCTCCACCCGAAGAATGGCGCAGCTCCTCCTTGACCGTCCGGCCCCACGGTCGCCTCACCCAGCTGGCCCCGCCGCCCCAGCGGAGTGACACTCGCCATACCTGACGCCGGACCGTCTCGCAGTGTCGCCGCGCCCACTACCGTCCAGTAACACAGCTCCTCCGGGAGCCGACCGAGCGCCACCACCCTGCCCCTCCGGCCGTGCACCGAGAGCGGAGACACATGATGGCCACCACCCCCGCATCCCCCGCCGACCCGGCGCGGAGCGATCGCCCCGCCCCGACGCTCATACTCAAGCCCGGTACGTCCTGGCAGGACGCCTGGCAGCGCAGCCTGGCCGTGGCCCCCGAGGCGTTCCGCGACGACCAGGCCCTCAACCTCTGGGGCGCCACCTGGCATCCGGACGGCCACCCGCTGCCCGCCACCAGCCCCGTCGACGGCAGCCCGGTCGCCGGCCCGCCCCGGCTCGACGCGGCCGCCGCGCTGCATGCCGTACGCGCCTCCCTCGACCAGCACCGGGCCTGGCGTCAGGTCCCGTTGGCCGAACGCAAGGCCCGGATCTCCGCCACCCTCGACGCGCTGACCGAGCACCGTGAACTGCTCGCCCTGCTCCTGGTCTGGGAGATCGGCAAGCCCTGGAAGCTCGCGCAGGCGGACGTCGACCGGGCCATCGACGGGGTCCGCTGGTACGTCGACGAGATCGACCGGATGCTCGTCGACCGCACCCCGCTGCCCGGCCCGGTCAGCAACATCGCCAGCTGGAACTACCCGATGTCGGTCCTGATCCACGCGATGCTGGTGCAGGCGCTGGCCGGGAACGCGGTGATCGCCAAGACGCCCACCGACGGCGGTCTGGTGTGTCTCACCCTCGCCTGCGCGCTGGCCGCCCGGGAGGGCGTCCCGGCCACCCTCGTGAGCGGCAGCGGCAAGGAGCTCTCACCCTCGCTGGTCCGCTCGCCCGAGATCGGCTGTGTGTCGTTCGTCGGTGGCCGGGACACCGGCGCCCGGGTCGCCACCGCCGTCGCCGACCTCGGCAAACGCCATATCCTCGAACAAGAGGGCCTCAACACCTGGGGCATCTGGAACTTCACCGACTGGCCGGCCCTGACGCCGCTGCTCCGCAAGACCTTCGACTACGCCAAGCAGCGCTGCACCGCCTACCCCCGCTTCGTCGTCCAGCGCGAGGCCTTCGCCGACTTCCTCGCCGCCTACCTCCCGGCCGTCCGCAGCGTCCGCTTCGGCCACCCCCTGGCCGTCGCCGACCCCGCCGATCCGCTCCCCGAACTCGACTTCGGCCCGCTGATCAACGCCGCCAAGGCCAAGGAACTCGCCGACCTCACCAACGAGGCGATCTCCCGGGGCGCGGTCCCCCTGCACCGCGGCAGCCTGGCGGACGGTCACTTCCTGCCGTCCCAGGACACCTCGGCCTACCTCCCGCCCACCACGCTCCTGGCCCCGCCCCCGTCCTCCCCGCTCCACCACGCCGAGCCCTTCGGCCCCGTCGACACCCTCGTCCTCGTCGACACCGAGGCGGAGCTCCTCGCCGCCATGAACGCCAGCAACGGCGCCCTGGTGGCCAGCCTGTCCTGTGACGACCAGGAGACCTACGACCGCCTCGCACCGCAGATCCGCGCCTTCAAGGTCGGCCACGGCAAACCGCGTTCCCGGGGCGACCGCGATGAGCTCTTCGGCGGCTTCGGCAACTCCTGGAGCGGTGCCTTCGTCGGCGGAGAACTCCTCGTCCGCGCGGTCACCGAAGGCCCGGAGCCCGAACGTCTGCCGGGCAACTTCCCCGACTACCACCTGATGCCGTAGCCGGTGATGCCGTAGCCGGCGCCCAGGACCGGCGTCAGCCGATCCCCTGCCGGTCGGGGGACGAGGCGAACCGCCGGTCCGGGGCCGCCGGTACCGCGCGCTCCACCGCCTGCAGCAGGAGCGTGCGGTGCCGCAGCAGCGGCTCCCGCCGTGGCTCCGGTGCGAGCCGCAGCAGATCGTCGATCCCGGCCAGCATCCGCCGGGTGACCTGCGGGCTGTGCGGCGCGGCCGCCCGGATCTCGGTCAGCCCCAGGTCCACCAGATCGGCCCAGGCCGGAACGTTCTGCACCAGCCGCACCGCACCCCGGCGGTCCCGGTGGTGCACCGCCCCGAGCGGTCGCCCCACCACCGCCGCGAGGATCTGCACGATCCGGTCCAGGCACTGCACGGCCGTGGTCGGATCGTTCACCGCGGGCGACAGCGCCCGCAGCGCGATGTCCGACAACTGCCGCAGCCCGAGCCCGAGATCCTGGTGAAAGGTGCGCTCCACCCCCACCGACACCGTGCGCCGCAACGCCCACCGGGGCGGCACCGTCTCGCCGTGCACGGCCAGTACCGGCGTCCCCGGCAGCACGAAATCCCCGATCCGCGGCAGCAGCCGCAGCACGACCCCCTGCCGCCGTGCCACCCGCACCAGCCGCGCCACATACACATCCCGTACGACCCCGGCCCGGCCGGTGTGCGCGACCCGCCCCGTCTCGGCCGCCAGGGAGCCGCCGTCCTCCGAGCCCTCCTTGCCCGTGCCCTGCCGCGCCAGCATCCGCAGCGTCTCCCGGGTGATCCGGTCGACCACGGGACCCACCTGCATCAGCCGCAGCGTGGCCGACACATACGCGATGAACAGCACCAGACTGAGCACCACCAGGACCATCGTCAGCAGGCTCTGCACCACGGGCACCGAGGTGACCCGCCGGATGTCGGTCTCACTCTCGTACGAGGTGAGCACCAGCAGCGAGAACAGGAAGGTCGCCAGGAAGACGCTGAGCGTGAGCTTGCTGATCCGGCTCCGGATGAAGATCCGCACCACCCGCGGGGTGAGCTGACCGCTGGCCATCTGCACCGCGACCAGCGAAATGCTGAAGACCACCCCGATGAAGGTCATCATCGCCGAGCTGATCGTCGTCACGATCGTCCTGGTGTCCTCGGCGATCGAGACCAGCTCCCGCAGTGCCGCGTACGCCTTCTCCCGCTGGAGCAGCGCGACGATCTCAAGATCGAGCGTCGACGCACCCCACCACAGCAGCCCGGCACACACCAGCCCCGCCGACGGCGCGAACCAGAAGGTGTCCCGCAGATGCTCCCGTAGCGGCGACAGCGCACGTGGCCTGCGGGGACCAGTGATATGCGCGACTTGTCCCTCATTGCCCATAAAACGAGGTTATGTGGGCAGCGGATATGCAGGTGAAGGGCACTCCGAAACCTTGGTATTGTTGTCCATGTCGCCGCGGGGAACGCCCCGTGAAGATCACACCTAGTCCGGGTGGCGGAATGGCAGACGCGCTAGCTTGAGGTGCTAGTGCCCTTTATCGGGCGTGGGGGTTCAAGTCCCCCCTCGGACACCAACGAAAACCCCTGCTGAGCAGGGGTTTTCTGCATTTCCGGGGAGCGGGGCAAGAGATGTCCAAATTGCCTGTTCCATACCCTTTGTTTGGGAGTATCCTGAAGACCGGCCTACGGGGCGAGCGAGGGAGTTCGACCGGACTGGCCTCGGGGAAGGGAGTTCTGGCTCTCGCCGAGGACAAGAGGAAAGGTCGGGCTGAGAGGCCGAAAGGTCGTAAGACCGGACGGCGACCCCCAAGCACCTGATCCGGACAATGCCGGCGAAGGGAGCCCACCTCGTAGGTCTTTGCCTGCCCCGGTCATGCGCTCCGCATCATGTCCGCGCACTTCTCCCCGATCATCATCGTCGTGATGCACGGATTCACCGCCGGCAGGAACGGCATCACCGAACCATCGGCCACCCGCAGACCCGTCACGCCCTTGACCCGCAGCTGGGGGTCGAGCGGGGTGGCCTGGTCGTCGGTGGCACCCATCCGGACCGTGCAGGCGGGGTGGTAGACGGTGTTGTGGGTGGTGCGGATGTAGTCGAGGAGCTCGGAGTCGGAACGGGCGGAGGGGCCCGGGGCGAGTTCGGTGCCCGCCCAGTCGGCCATCGTGGGCTGGGCGACGATCTCCCGGGCGAGCCGGAGCCCGTGGGTCATCACGCGGATGTCGTGCTCATCGGTGAAGTAGCGCGGGTCGACCCTGGGCTTGTCACGGAAGTCGCGGGTGCGCAGCCGTACGGTGCCCAGGGAGCGGGCGCGGGTGACGTTCGGGGTGAGGCAGAAGGCGTTCTCCGAGGTCGGGTAGCCGCGGCGGTAGGTGTTCATGTCGAAGGGCACCTGGCCGTAGTGGAACATCAGGTCCGGGCGGTCCAGACCCGGCTCCGTGTCGGCGAAGATGCCGATCTCCCACCACTGGGTGGAGGAGCGGACCATGGGCTGCTTGGCGTCCCACATGATCACGCCCTCCGGGTGGTCCTGGAGGCTGGAGCCGACGCCGGGGGAGTCCACGATCGGGTCGATGCCGGTGGCGCGCAGATGGGTGGCCGGGCCGATGCCGGAGAGCATCAGGAGCTTGGGGGAGTCGATGGAGCCGCAGGAGACGACGGTCTCGCGGCGGGCATTGACGGTGCGGGTGTGGATCAGGTCGGGGGCGAGGTAGTCCACGCCGGTGCAGTGCCGTGAGGAGTCGAAGTTCAGGCGCCTGGCCTGGAGGCCGGTGCGTACGTCGAGGTTCTTGCGGGTGCCCATGACGGGGTGGAGATAGGACACCGAGGCCGAGGAACGGGTGCCGTCGGGGCGGCAGTTGATCTGGAACCAGTTGGCGCCCCGGATGACGGTCTTGCCGGTGTTGAAGGCCGCGGTCGGAATGCCGGCCGCCGTGCACGCCTCCAGGAGAGCCACTCCGCACGGGTCATCGGGCGGGACGGTGCGCAGGACGACCGGGCCGTCGTGGCCGTGGTGGTCACCCGGGCCGTCGTTGTTCTCCAGCCGCTGGAAGAGCGGGAAGCAGTCGGCCGCGCTCCAGCCCGTACAGCCCATCGCGGCCCACTCGTCGAGATCCTCGGCCGGGGTCCAGAAGGCGATACAGGAGTTGTGCGAGGAGCAGCCGCCGAGCACCTTGGCGCGGGCGTGCCGCAGAAAGCTGTTGCCGTTCTCCTGCGGCTCGACCGGATAGTCCCAGTCGTAGCCGGACTCCAGCAGCCCCATCCAGCGGTCCAGGCGCAGCACGTTCTCGTCGCCGACATCGGACGGGCCGGCCTCCAGCAGGCAGACGGTGACCGCCGGGTCCTCGCTGAGCCTGGCCGCCACGACGGCGCCGGCCGTGCCGCCGCCGACCACGACATAGTCGAACTCGTCCACAGGAGCCTCTTGGGACATCGTGCCGTCTCCAGATCAGGGGGTGGGGTTGCCGGTGTCGCCCGGGGTGCCGCGGTCCGGGTGGACGGCGGCGTGCATGGCGAGGACGCCCGTCTTCTTGCGCTGGACGAACCAGTAGTAGGCGAAGCCGCCGAGCGCCACGACGCCGATGAAGAGGAAGGCGCCCCAGCGCAGATACCAGTGCTGCGGGCCGGTCGCGTTGTAGACGGCGGCACGCGGCCAGGCGAGGTTCAGGGACATCGCGATGCCCCAGCACACCGCCAGGATGTTCACCGGGATGCCGAATTTGCCGAGCGAGAACTTGCCCTCGGCCGGGGTCCAGTTGCCCCGCAGCCGCTGGATCAGCATCGGCAGGGTGACCGACAGATAGGCCAGATAGATCATGATGATCGCGATACTGGTGATCACCGAGAAGATCTGCGGCTGGTTGACGTTGATGACGAGGATGCCGATCGCCACCAGCCCGATGATGACGGCCGGCAGCACCGGCGTCTGGAAGCGCGGGCTGACCTTGGCGAGCAGGGAGGCGGCCGGGAGGTTGTTGTCCCGGGCCATCGCGAACGCGAGGCGGATACCGGCGGTGTGCACCGCCAGTTCGCACACGGTGATCGCGATGACCACACACCAGAGCACGATCTGCCCGATGGTCGAGCCGAGCGTGGAGAGCACCACGTACTGGAGACCGTCCACCTTCAGCTGTTCGGCCTGGAGATCGGGCACGGACATCAGGGCGAACAGCAGGATCAGACCGCCGATGAGGAAGGACGCGATCAGCGCCCGGAGGATCGCGCGGGGGGCGTTGCGGCCGGGGTCCTTGGACTCCTCGCCGAGTGACGAGGCGGTGTCGAAGCCGTACATGACATAGGCCGAGGCCAGCGACGCGGTCAGGAACGCACCGAAGTAGCCGAGGTTGTCGCCCGCGCCCAGACCGAAGGTGTCGGTCACGACGTCGGGGCCGCGGGTGACATGCGCGGCGAGCAGCAGGATCAGGACGATGGCGGCGATCAGCTCGATCGCCACGCCCGCGGAGTTGATCCGTGCCATGAGCTTGACGCCGAAGGCGTTGACCAGCGTGGTGAACGCGATCAGCACGGTGCCGAGCAGGACGGCGTTCTCGGCCGCGGACTTCCCGGTGCCGTCGCCGATGAACTGGAACCACGACGAGATCTGCGGCAGCGTCACCTGGTAGGCCAGCGCCACCGCGGACAGCGAGACCATGGTCGCGGTCACCATCATCCAGCCGCCGAGCCAGCCGATGTGCGGGCCGCCGAGCTTCTTGGCCCAGTTGTAGACCGAGCCGGCCACCGGATAGCGGGCGGCCAGTTCACAGAAGCACAGCGCCACCATCAGCTGTCCGGCGAAGACCATCGGCCAGGACCACCAGTACGCCGGTCCGCCGTGGGCGATTCCGAAGTAGAACAGCTGGAAGGTGCCGGTCAGGATGGAGATATAGCTGATGCCGGCGGCGAAGGTGTGGAAGTTGCCCAGGGTGCGCTTGAGTTCCGGCTTGTAGCCGAGCTCGGTGAGCGAGTCGTCGTCGTGCGAACCGTCGGCCCGGGTGCCGGGGCGGGGGGACTCGGGGCCGGTCACTCGAACCACCTCTGGGGCCGTGGCGCGGTGTTGCGCCAGACGTGCTTGGCCTCCTGGTACTCGGCCAGCCCCGCCGGCCCCAGCTCGCGGCCGACGCCGGACTGCTTCATCCCGCCCCACTCCGCCTGTGGCACATACGGATGGAAGTCGTTGATCCACACCGTGCCCGCGCGCAGCCGGGCGGCGACCCGGTGGGCCCGCTCGCTGTCCTGCGTCCACACCGCCCCGGCCAGCCCGTACACCGTGTCGTTGGCGAGCGAGACCGCCTCTTCCTCGTCGCGGAACCGCTCGACGGTCAGCACCGGGCCGAAGCTCTCGTCCCGGACGACGGACATGTCCGGGGTGCACTCGTCCAGCACGGTCGGCAGATAGTAGAAGCCGTGCGACAGCGAAGGATCGTCCGGCGGGGAGCCGCCACAGAGCAGTACGGCGCCCTCTTCCAGCCCGGCCGCCACATACGCCTCGACCTTCGCGCGGTGCGCGGCCGAGATCAGCGGGCCGGTACGGGCATGCTCGTCGAACGGTCCGCCGAGCCGGATCCGCTGGGCGCGGGAGACCAGTTCGTCGACGAAGGCATCGTGCAGCTCCTCCTGGACGAGCAGCCGGGCGCCCGCCGAGCAGACCTGCCCGGAGTGCAGGAAGACGGCCATCAGGGCGTAGTCGACGGCGGTGTCGAAATCGGCGTCCGCGAAGACGATGTTCGGGTTCTTGCCGCCCAGCTCCAGGGCGATCTTCTTCACCGTCGGGGCCGCGGCGGCCATGATCCGCCGGCCGGTGAGCAGCCCGCCGGTGAACGAGACCATGTCCACCCGCGGGTCCTCGGTCAGCAGCGCGCCCACGGCCGGGCCGGTGCCCAGCACCAGATTGGCGGCGCCGTCGGGCAGCCCGGCCTCGGCCAGCAGCCGCATGAGGTGGACGGCGGTGTGCGGGGTCAGCTCGCTGGGCTTCAGGACGAAGGTGTTGCCCGCGACCAGACAGGGGGCGACCTTCCACGCGGTCTGGAGCAGCGGGTAGTTCCACGGGGTGATCAGCGCGCAGACACCGACCGGCTCGTGGCACACCGTGCTGGAGATCTCCGCGGCACCGGCGTCCACCACCCGGTCGGTGCCCCCGGCCGCGCCGAGGTTGCCGAAGTGGCGGAAGCAGTTGGCGATGTCGTCCATGTCGTAGCCGCTCTCGATGAGCCGCTTGCCGGTGTCCAGCGACTCGGCCTTCGCCAGCACGTCCCGGTCGCGCTCCAGCAGCTCGGCGACGCGCAGCACCAGCCGGCCGCGCTCGGCCGCCGGGGTGCGCGGCCAGGACCCGTCGTCGAAGGCCGTGCGGGCGGCGGAGACGGCAGCCGCCGCGTCCTTCGGCCCGCCCTCGTCCACGGTCGCGACCAGCGTGCCGTCCGCGGGGCAGCGGATCTCGCGCACCTGCCCGTCGGCCGCTGCGGTCCACTGACCGCCGATGAACAGCTCGGGCATGCTGGTGCCTCCGGTCTCCGGGCTCGTACGGGGCGGCCGTGGCAGGGCCCGGCCGCCCTCGCCGACGGCGTCAGGCCGCCGGTCGGCCCGCCGTGCGGACCTCGGTGACGATCACTGAACCGAGAGTAAGACGGGCGGTGCGGCTCCGCACGGTACGAGGGGCCGGGGGAGCGGCACCGGGTGGGGCCGACGGAGTGACCGGTGCGGCGGACGGGACAATGGAGGGATGGGCAGCGAGCTGAGCCGGGAGCGGAAGCCGGGGCGGGAGCGGGAAGGGACGGCCACGGGGCCGCACCCCGTGCCCGATGCCGCGGCCTACCTCTCCGGCCGCTGGAGCATCGAGCGCACCGTGGACGACCTGCGGAACGGCCCCCGGGGCAGTTTCCGCGGCACCGCCGAGTTCCGGCCCGACGCGACGGGTGAGGCGCTGCTGCACCACGAGGAGGGGCAGCTGACGTGGGGCGGGACGGTGCGTCCCGTGAGCCGCACACTGCGGCTGCGGCCCCGCCCGGACGGCACCGCCGCGGTCGACTTCGCCGACGGCCGGCCCTTCCACGACCTCGACCTCAGAACCGGCCGGTGGACCGCCGTCCACCCCTGTGCCGCGGACCGGTACGAGGGGACCTTCACCGCCGTCGGGCCGGACGAATGGCAGCTGGAGTGGCGGGTCGGCGGCCCGGCCAAGGACCAGCTGCTGTGTTCGGTGTACCGGCGGCTGGGGTGACGGCGGCAGGGTGACCGTGGCCGGGTCGGCCGCTGTACACCACGCACGGCGCCCCCGAGGACAGGTGTCCCCGGGGGCGCCGGTAGTCGTTTCGCTGCGGGATCAGGCGGCGGGCAGCTTCCCCCGTCCGAAGAGCTTCCGCTCGTCGTGCAGGGCGAACGGCGTGGTCCGCAGATCGGCGATCTGAATACCGAAGATCTTCAGTTGCAGCATCAGCTCGGTCTTCAGGTCGTAGCCCGCGCTGAGCGCCCACGCCGGGGCGCCGCCATCGGTCGCGCCCGCGGCCCGCCCGGTGAGGTGGACGGACAGATCACCGCCGACACCCGCCGTGTCGTACAGGAACACCTCGGCACGCGCCCCGATACGGGCCGTCGCGGAGGCCGCGCCCTCGACCCGCGGCGTCGCGCCCTTCGTCTGCTGCCGCGCTTCGTGCAGCGGCTGCCATCCGTTGCCGCGGTCGTACTTGGCACCGACCGCGAACGAACCGGAGGTGCGCTGGTCGGCGTCGAGCACGATGCGGCCGTCCGCGTTGAAGCGGTAGGTGAAGGTGACCTCGGTGCTGACCACGACGGGAACCGGGCCCACCCAGAAGACGTGCCGTCCGGTGACCGCCGCGATCGGCACCGCGACCTGTCCGGTGTCCGCGGCGCCGCGCACCTTGCCGTGCACCTGCCAGCCATAGCCGTAGGAGCCGCCGAGGCCGATGGCGGCCCGCTGCGGCAGCAGGTTCAGCCCGCCGCGCTTCTCGTACTGGAAGATCAGCTCGGGCCGGAACGACACCTCGCCGGACAGCCGGGCAGGAGACTTCGGGGTCGCCTGCACGCCCTTGGGCAGCGGCACATTGAGCCCCAGCCGCAGGGTGGTGAGCGCCTTCCGCGCCTCGGGCGGCAGCGTGCCGTCGGAGGAGGCGGGGGACGGGCGGGTACCGGAGGGCACGAGTTGGGTGCGGACCCCGGCGGAGTCGGAGGCCGAGGGGCTCGGGGAGCCGGAGGCGGTGGCGTCCGGGCTGCCGGACGGCGTGCCCGGCTCGCCGGACGGAGCGGCCGTGCCGCCGCTGTCCGCACCGGGGCGCTTCTGGACGGTGACGCCCGAGGAGAGCGGCTTGACCGAGATCTCGCCGGGCCGCAACGCCGTGCGCTGGTCCACGTTCTGATCGCCGAGCAGCTCCGAGAGCGTGGCGGGGGCGGTGGTCACCCGGACCTTGCCGTCGTGGGTGCCGGTGACCTTGCGGACCTTGAACAGCGCACCCGAAGGGGCGTGCCGGTTGGGCGCGGCGGCGACCACATCCCCGGACCGTACGGTCTTGCCGACGGACGGCTTGAGCTCCGCCTGCTTGCGGTGCGCGTCGTACGACGAGAGCTGTACGGAGACCGAATTGCCGGACGGGCTGGGCGCGTCGGACGGCCTGGCGACCGCGGCACCGCCTTCCGGACCGGTGGCCTGGGCATCGTCCGGCACGGCACCGGGCGCCGTCGGCCCGGCGGCCGGTATCCCGGCCGAGGACGTGCGCGGCTTGTCGGGACCCGAGAGCAGCGCGTGGGTGCCGAGGGCGGCGGGGACGAGTACGCCGACCGCGGCGGCGGGCACCGCGATACGACGCCAGGAAACAGCCATGGGATTCCTTGATGATGCGGGGGGTGACGGGGAGGAACAGCAAGGCCGGGCGCCGAACGCCGGGACGAGTCCGGACGGCTGGGGAAAGTCGTCCAAGTTCGAACATCTGTAGGGGTTCGGGCGGCTTCCTCGTAGCATGGCGACGAATGATCGCTTTCGCCATGGGGAAAGACACCGAGTCGGGAGGGGACGGGTGGAGACATCCACAACGGTGCCGGAGTCCGCCGCCGCGCTGCACGCCGGAATCGACGCGCTCACCGACGAGGTCATCGACGGCCTGCGGTCCCAACTCCCGTCCTACGCCGCGGTGTCGCCGGACCGGCTCCGGCCGAGGGTGCTGGCGTCGCTGCGCAACGGCCTCTCCCTGGTGGAGCGGTGGGCCGAGGAGCGGCGGAGCGCGCGCGGCGCCGGCCGCGGCGACGGCCCCGCGTACGGCATCGCGGAGACGCATCTCGACGAGGTGACGTCCCTGGCCCGCTCCTTGCCCGTCGAGGACGTCATCTCGGCCTACCGGATCGGCACGGACATCGTCTGGCGGCGGTTCAGCGAGGAGATGACGGCCCGGGGCGGGACCGCCGAGGACCTGCTGCCGATCGCCGAGACCCTGCGCGCCTGGGTCGACGCCAACACCCTGCGGATCGTGCGCAGCTGCCGGGTCGGCCTCCAGGGCGACGACCCGACGGCGGAGGGCCGGCTTGCGGCCATGGTCCGCGCCCTGCTGCTCGGCGAGGCGCGGTGGGACAAGTCCCTCGGTGCCTGGGGCGCCGGTGACGGCCCGGCCGACGGGTACAGGCCCGAGGGCCACGCCGAGGACGCGGAGGCCGTGGACGGCTCCTACGAGCACAGCGCCCTCCGCCTCCCCTTCCGTGCGCGACTGCCCGACGTCTCCCCGCCCGGCGAACCGGACGGCGCCCCGGCCGCCGCGGGCCACGCCGGCCCCGGTGACCGCGCGTTCCACCGGACCGTCGCTCTGCTGCGACCCTGGCTCGCCCTGGACGAGGCGGGGCGCCCGCTGGTCACGACCGTGGACGGGGAGGTGGCGGGACTGCTGGTCGGGCGCCCGGCCGGGCTGTGCCGCAGCCTGATCCTGGGACTCGGCGCCCCGGCCCCCGCCTCCGGCGTCGCCACCGAATTCACCCGGGCCACCCAGGCGTTGCGGGCCGCCGCCGGATTCGGGCTCGTCGGCGCGTACACCCGCGAGGAGCTGGGGCTGCGGGCCGCGGTCGTGGCGCTGCCGGCCGTCGGGGAGCAGCTGGTACGGCTCCGCCTGGCCCCGCTGGACGAACGGGGCGAGGACGGCGTCCAGTTGGCGGAGGCCGCGGCCGCCTATCTACGACAGGGCCTGCGCCTGGACGCTGCCGCGCGGACCCTCTACGTCCACCCCAACACCCTGCGCAACCGCCTGCGGCGCTTCGAGGAGATCACCGGCACCAACCTCCGCGACCCGGCCGATCTCGCCGAGGTCTGGTGGGCGCTGACCCACCGCCGGTTCCATGCGCCGCCGGACTGAGGCGTCTGCCGCAAGCTGCCACGAAACAGGAACCGGGCGACGGCCGGGTTGCCTATATTCCTGTTCATGCCCGAGATACAGCTGCTCCGCCCAGGCCACGCCCCCGCGCTGCTCGCCTTCGAGCAGGAGAACCGGGCCTACTTCGCCGCGTCCGTCCCCGACCGGGGCGATGACTACTTCGTCCGGTTCGACGAACGGCACCGCGCCCTGCTCGCCGAACAGGCGGCCGGTGTCTGTTACTTCCACGTCCTGGTCGGCGCCGACGACGAGGTGCTGGGGCGGGTCAACCTCGTGGATGTCGCGGAGGGCGGTGCCGAACTCGGGTACCGGATCGCCGAGCGCGCCACCGGCCGGGGGCTGGCCACCCGGGCCGTACGGAAGCTGTGCGACCTGGCCGCCACCGACTATGGGCTGACCACCCTGCGTGCCGCGACCACGCTCGACAACGCGGCCTCGCGGGCCGTGCTGGCCCGCTCGGGGTTCACCGTCGTCGGGGAGAGCCAGTCCTGTGGTCGCCCCGGGCTGTCGTATCGCCGGAGCCTTGCGAAGGCCGGCGCTCCGCCGACCGCCGGTTAGGGCCTGCCCCGGGCCGTGCTCATCCGGTGGCCCGAAGCCTTCGCACCACCGGATGAGCACGGCACAACTCCCGCCACCGGCCGCCGTACGGCCTCAGTTCTTGACCGCCCGCAGGGCGTACAGCAGCGGAACGATCGGCTCCGACGGCGGAAGACGCCACCAGCCGTTCTCACCCGGCACCATCGAGTCGAACCGCTTCCAGGGCAGCAGCTCGGTCTCCCGTACGAGTTGGACGGTCAGCCCCGCGCCGACCACGGCGGAGATGACCTCCCCGAGGCCGTGCCGCCACTCATAGCTCGTGGTGGCTCCCTGCACCGGCGGGCCATCGGTGTAGGTGCACGGCGTATCGCTCCTGAGGGGACCCCGGCCCCCTAAGTAGTCGTTCCGGAGCCGGAGTTCCTGCTGGTCCGGGCCGCCGGCCGGCCCCAGGGAGTCCAGCATCGGATGGAACTCGACCAGATAGAACGTCCCCCCGGGCCGGAGCAGTGAGCTGACGATCCCCGCCCAGGCGGTCAGATCCGGCAGGTAGCACAGCGCCCCCTTGCCGGTGTAGATCACATCGAAGCGCCGTGCACCGAGCGCCTCCGGGGCCCGGTGCACATCCGCCTGGACGAACTCCATGTTGCGGCCGGCCTCCGCGGCGAGCCGCCGCGCCTCCGTGACCGCCGCCGCCGAGAAGTCGAGCCCCACCGTGCGTGCGCCGCGCTCCGCGAAGGCGGCCGTCTCGGTGCCGAGATGGCACTGAAGATGCAGTACGTCCCGCCCGGCCAGCTCGCCGAGATCCGTCCACTCGAAGGGCGCGAACCAGTCGTCGGCGGTTCGGGAGCCGTCCAGCCCGTAGAACTCGCTGGCCACATGGATCGGGGTGCGGGCGTCCCAGTTGGCCTGGTTGGCCAGCACCATCTCCTCGGCGGTGGACGGGATTCCCGGACGGGGCGTCAGTTCACTCTTGTTCATGGTCATCCGTCCGTTCTACCCACCGGGCCGGGGTGCCCACCAGTACGGACGGCGAGGCGGCGGGCGCGCCCCTGGGCCCTGTCCAGGGCCTATCCCTCCCCGGCCGGCGTCGTCCACACCTCCCCGTCGAGGACATTGCGCATCCCCACCCACACCATGTTCATCAGCCGCACGGTGATCCGCTCCGGGGGTTCGTCGGGGTGCAGCACCATCCAGTCGGTGAGCGAGTCCGCCGCCCCGACCAGGGTGTACGCCACGAAGTCGGCCTCGTCCTCGGCACAGGCGGGCCCGGCGGCCTCCGCGCTACAGGTCCGGACGACCCCGGAGACCTCGGTCAGCACCGCCTGCCGGCTCTGCGCCAGCTCCGCAGCGATCGCCGGGCTCAGCTCCGATGCCTGGCGGTGCAGCACCACCCAGCTGTCCGGGTGTTCGGTGACAAAGGTGAAGAACGCCAGCAGGCCCGCCCGCAGCCGCAGCTCGGGGGAGGGTGCCGGGCCCGCGGTGGCCCGGAACGCGGTCACCAGGCGCTCGGTCTCGCGGCGCAGACAGGCGAGGAACAGTCCTTCCTTGGAGTCGAGATACAGATAGACCATCGGCTTGGAGATTCCCGCGAGTTCAGCGATCTCGTCGACCGAGGAGGCGTGGTAGCCGCGCTTGGCGAAGACCCCGATCGCCGCGTCGATGATCAGCTGCTCCCGGACCGGCCGGGGGAGGCGTCGCCTGCGTATGTCGCTCATTCGTGCCACCCTACCCTGACCTTACTGGCGAGTAAGTTTACCTGGGTGTCAGCTTGCGGGGGAGGGCGTCGCTGATCGGCGTCATGATCGACAGGTGTAAACCGGGGTGACGGTGGTAGGCGATCTCAAGCAACGCCCCATTCCGCAACGGCTGTTGCTCGGGTGCCGGCCGAGGCGGAGCGGACGCGGTGGGGCCCGGGTGTTGTTCCTGGGCCGGGCCCGGACCGCGCGGGGGGCGTGCCCGGCGTTGGGTGTCGCCGGGGATAACGGGCCGCCGCCTGTGAGTGGCGTGGTGGCGGCCCGTACCCCCACCTCGAACGGTCATTCGGCCGCAGGTCATGACGCCCCGTCATGTCACCACGGGACACAAGGAACACGGTCGCTCGTCTGCAACAACCGCCCTCCGCTAGGTATGTTGGGGACTGCGGGGCGTGGTCGTACAATCACGCAGCGATCGGCCGCTGCCCCCTGGCTGATGGCTGTCGAAGCGACGGGAAAGTGTGCAATGAGCCAAGAGACGCGACCGCAGTCCAGCGCCGTCGACGTCAGCATCCCGAGTGTGGCGCGGATGTACGACTACTACCTCGGTGGCAAGGACAACTACGCCGTCGACCGCGAGGCCTGCGACGAGCTGAGCAAGGTCGTCCCGAGCACCCAGGTGCTGGCGATCAACAACCGGCGTTTTCTCCAGCGGGTGGTCCGCTGGCTGGCGCGTGAACACGGCATCCGGCAGTTCATCGACCACGGATCAGGTCTGCCGACCCAGGACAACGTCCACCAGGTCGCCCAGCAGGTCGACCCGCAGTCCCGTGTGGTCTACGTCGACAACGACCCCATCGTGCTGGCGCACGGCCGCGCCCTGCTGGAGGAGAACGCCAACACCGCGGTCATCCAGGCGGATATGCGGGACACCGACGGCATCTTCAGCAGCCCCGAGGTCGAGCGGCTGATCGACTTCGACCAGCCCGTCGCCGCGCTGTTCGTTTCCGTGCTCCACTGCATACCGGACGCCGACGACCCGGCGGGTCTGATCAAGCGGGTCGCCGACCGTCTGGCACCCGGCAGCTTCCTGGTGGTGTGCCAGTTGGTCAGCGAGGACGCCGCGACCCGCGACTTCGTCACCGAGTTCATGCGGGTCAGCACCCATGGCCAGTGGGGCCGGGTGCGTCAGGCGCATGAACTGGCCGGATTCCTGGAAGGGCTGGAGGTCCGGGAGCCGGGCCTGGTGGAGGTCTCCACCTGGAAGCCGGACGCGGACATCGGCCCCAGGCAGCTCACTCAGGAGTGGATCGAGTACGGCGGCGTCGCCCGCAAGCCGTAGCGCGGGCACCCCGCGACGCGGAAGCGGGACGGTGCACCCCGGTGGGTGCCCCGCCCCGCTCCGCCGGAACCGTGCGGATCAGCTCTCCTGCTTGAGCAGCCGCTCCAGGATCGCCACGGACTCGCGCGGCGACTCGGACTGGGCGCTGAGCCGGTCCATCACCGCGAGGTAGTGGTCCACATCATCGCGCTTGTCCAGATAGAGCGCGCTGGTGAGCTGTTCCAGATAGACGATGTCCGGCAGATCCGGCTCCAGGAACCGCAGGATCGTGATCGGACCACCGGCCGCCGCGAGTCCACCGAGGCTGAACGGCGCGATCTGTAGCGTCACATTCGGCAGTTCGGTCATCTTCAGCAGATGTCTGAGCTGGCCCGCCATCACCTCCGGCCCGCCGAGCGGGCGGCGCAGGGACGCCTCGTCGATCACCGCCCACACGCGCGGCGCGTCCGGGACGGTCAGCAGTTCCTGACGCTGAACCCGCAGCTGCCCCCGGCGCTCGATCTCCTCGGGCGTAGACCGCGGATGACCGAGCTGTGCCACCGCGCGGGCATAGTCGGCGGTCTGCAACAGGCCCGGTACGAACTGGACTTCGTAGGTGCGGATCACCGAGGCGGCCTCTTCGAGGCCGATATGCGTCTCGAACCAGCCGGGCAGCACATCGCCGTACTGATGCCACCAACCGGGGCTGCTGGTCCGGCGGGCCAGGTTGAGGAAGTCGTCACGGATCGCCTCATCCGTGACGCTGTAGAGCGTCAGCAGATCGGCGACATCGCGCTCCTTGCAGCTCACCCGGCCGAGTTCCAGGCGGCTGATCTTGGCGTGTGAGCCGCGGATGGCGTCCCCGGCGGCCTCCCGGGTGATGCCCGCCGCTTCCCGCAGCCGGCGCAGCTGGGTGCCCAGCACGATGCGCAGGACGGTCGGGCCGCCCCGCGGGTGGTCGAGATAGCGGCGCAGGGACGGGCCGCTGCTCGGCTGCGCGGCGTTCATGCCGAATCCTCACTTCGCTCGGCCTCGCCTGCGCGCGGCTCGCACCCTTCAACGGTCCCCCGACCTCCGGCCGGGCGAACCCCCATCCGGCGCTCGCTCATGCTGACTCCCCTGAGTGGTCGGGCGAACGCCCAGTGTCCCATCGCCTCCGACGTGCGTACAGCCGGGGTGACTATCCAGTCGACATATGCGCCATTCGTGGCGGCGTCCGCGTCGGTCCTAGGCGATGAGATCGTCGAAGTCGCCGTCCTTGGCGCCCTGGACGAAAGCCACCATCTCGTCACGCGTGTAGACGAGTGCCGGCCCCGAGGTGAACCGGGAGTTCCGTACCGCCACCCCGCCGTCCGAAAGAACCGCCAGTTCAACACAGTTGCCACTGGGGTTGCTGCGGCGGCTCTTGCGCCAGACGGCGCCTTCGATGCTGGTGGCCTGTATGCCGTTGCTCACCGACTCCATGACAGCTGCTCCCTTACTGGAGGTCATTCCTCCGACCGATGCCGAGCCTTCGATCACCTTGGCGTGAACGAGCCCCTGGGGCGCCGTCCTTACCGATGTAATTGCAGATGCACTTGCACCGGGTGACGGCTGCCGAGGATATTAACCCTCCGAGGCAGTCCGGCCCAGCCCCGAAATCCCTTTCGCGGAGATGTTGATGACCACACATCCGGCAGAGACCGTGCACCACGCCCCTCGGGAGGAACCGTGTGAGGACGCCTGGTGGATGCCCACCCCCGACGGCTTCGCCGCCTGCGCCCTCAGCGCCACCGCACGGACCGTGCCGGAAGCCCGCCGGTTCACCCGGGCGACCCTCGAAGGCTGGCAGGTGTGCGCCGGACTCGCCGATGACGCGGTCCTGGTCGTCTCCGAACTCGTCAGCAACGCCCTGCGGCACGGCTTCCGGAACCCCGGAGCGGAGGACGAGGACACCGCGGCGCCCACCCCCTTCTGCAACGCCTGGCTGGCGCTGACCCGGCAGGAGACCACCGTGCTGTGCGCGGTTTCGGACGCCGGCCCCGGCGCACCCGTCATCAGGACCCCGGACGCCCTGGCGGAATCCGGGCGCGGCCTCTATATCGTCGACCGGCTCAGCGAGTCCTGGGGCTGGACGCCCCCCGACCGGTCGGGGAAGACGGTCTGGGCGACGATGTCGGTACGCGGCTGAGGCCGCTCGTACGGGACCCCGCGGCGGTCCGCGCACGGAGCGGGCCATGGTCTGCCGTGTGTGACGATTCCCGGGTCGCCGTCGCCCGAGCGGAAGGCCCGAGAAGCCGATGGATCTGCTGTCCCTGCGCTACTTCCGTGCGGTCGCGCGCCGGGAGCACATCAGCCGGGCCGCCGAGGAACTACGGGTGGCCCAGCCCTCGGTGAGCCGGACCATCGCCCGGCTGGAGGCCGAACTGGGTGTGCCGCTCTTCGACCGGCACGGCCGCGCCATCCGGCTCAACCGCTACGGCGCCGCGTTCCTGACCCGGGTCGAGCGGGCGCTGGACGAACTCGACGACGCCCGCCGGGAGATGGCCGATGCGGCCGGACTCGACGACGGCGGGGTGGCCGTCGCCGCCGAGACGCTGCTGCCGCTCACCGAGCTGCTGGCGGGATACCGCGCCGCCCACCCCGGGGTCACCCTCCGCTGCTTCCAGTCCACCCCCGACGTGATGCGGGAGCAGCTGCGGGCCCGGGAGGTGGACTTCTGCATCGCCTCGCAGCCGCTGTCCGGGCCCGGTCTGGGCGCGGTGCGGCTGCTGCACGAAGAGGTGCTGCTCGTGGTCCCGGCCGGGCATCCGCTGGCCGCCCGCGAGCGGGTCACGGTCGCCGAGATCGCCGAGGAACCCTTCATCACCACCCGGCCGGGCCACTGGCAACGGGCCCTGCTGGAGCGGCTGTTCAGCGCGATCGGACGCCGTCCGGTGATCTCCTGCGAGGGCGACGAACCGGGCGCCACCCACTTCCTGGTCGCGGCCGGTCTCGGTATCGGCCTGATGCCCACGCTGGCCCGCGCCGACCTCGCGTCCGTGCCGCTCGCCTGGCTGCATCTCGACACCCCCGACTGCGTACGGACGCTGAGCCTGGTCCGGCGGGAGGACAGCTACCTCACCACGGCTGCCGCGCGCTTCCGGGATCTGGCCGTCACCCACTTCGCCGGACGGCTGCAACATGGCGTACCGGCACAGGAGCTGCGACAGTCCGAGGGGCCGGCGGGCGTCACGTACGAAGACCTCTGACCGCGACCCGCCATCGGCCGGCCGCGGGGACGGTCAGTCTTCTCCGTGGAGGGTCCGGGCGAGAACGGAGCGGTGGGTCGGCTTGGCGTCGTCGTAGCGCCGGTGGCCTTCGTCGGTGATGACGACGAAGATGCCGCGGCGGTCGAGCTCGCACATGACGCGCTCGACGAGGCCGCCCCGCTCCAGCCTGGCGACCAGCCGGGAGGAGGCGCTCTGGCTCAGATGCACCACGTTGGTGAGGTCCTGGCCGCGGCACTTGCCGTGGTCGGAGGACGCGAGGCGTTCGAGTGCCTCGAACTCGCTGACGCTGAGGCCGTGCTGCGCCTGCAACTCCTGCTCCAGGGCACTGTGCACGGCGGCATGGCGGGCGAGAAGCCCGTGCCACTCCTCGACCAGTTCCTGCTCCGGGCGACCCTTCATGGGGCCCAGGTTAACATGCGCCAGCATTTGATGCACAGAAATTAAATGCGGTTGCATTCGATGTACGTGCATGCAAGAGTCCTGGTATGACTTCCTCCGCACCCCTGTCCGCCTCCACACCCACGTGGAACGCCAGACTCTGGGGAGTTCTGCTCACGGTCTCCCTGGTCATCGGCCTCGACGCACTCGACGTCTCGATGGTGGGTGTCGCACTCCCCTCCATCCAGGCGGACCTGGGGCTGTCCACCAGCGCGCTTCAGTGGATCGTCAGCGGCTATGTCCTCAGCTACGGCGGGCTGCTGCTGCTCGGTGGCCGCGCCGCCGACCTGCTCGGCCGCCGCCGGGTGTTCCTGACCGCGGTGGCCGTGTTCGCCGCGGCCTCCGTGCTCGGCGGGCTGGTCGACGACGGAGCACTGCTCATCGCCACCCGCATCCTCAAGGGCATGGCGGCGGCGTTCACCGCGCCGGCCGCGCTGTCCATCATCACGACCACGTTCGCCGAAGGGCCGGCGCGCAACAAGGCGCTGGGCGTCTTCTCCGTCTTCGGGGCCAGCGGCTACTCGGCCGGCCTGGTGCTCTCCGGTCTGCTGACCCAGGTGGGCTGGCGGTGGACGTTCTTCCTGCCGGTGCCGGTCGCGGTCATCGCATGGATCGCGGCCAACCGCCTGCTCCCCAAGGACGGCCCCCGAGCCTCCGGCGGCTATGACATCCCCGGGGCGATCACCTCGGTCGGCGCGATGCTGCTGCTCGTCTACACCGTCGTGGAGGCGCCGGAGGCCGGCTGGGCCGCGCCGAGCACGCTGATCCAGTTCGCGATCGCCGCGGTGCTGCTGGCCGCCTTCCTCGTGATCGAGCGCCGCAGCGCGCATCCGCTGGTCCGGCTCGGCATCCTCCGCTCGGGCTCGCTGGCGCGGGCCAACCTGGGCATATCCGTGTTCTTCGGCGGCTACATCGGCTTCCAGTTCGTGGTCATGCTCTACTTCCAGTCGGTGTTGCAGTGGTCGGCGCTCCAGACCGCGCTGGGCTTCCTTCCGGCCGCGGTGATCGTCGCCTTCGGCTCGCCGCGGATGGATCCCCTGATCGAACGGGTCGGCACCGCGCGCACCATCGCGGGCGGCGTCCTCGCGCACCTCGTCGGCTACGTGCTCTTCCTCGTCATCGACCGGGACGCCCCGTACGCCGTCGGTGTGCTGCCCAGCATGATCCTGCTGGGTATCGGGTTCACCCTGGCCTTCGCGTCCTTCAACATCCAGGCCACCGCCGGGATCCCGGACCACGAACAGGGCCTGGCCGGCGGTCTGTTGAACACCTCGACGCAGGTCGGCGGCGCGATCGGGCTCGCCATCGTCACCGCGGTGCTCACCGCCGGAGGCGAAGGCAAGACCGGCCCCGAGGCGCTGCTCGCCGGCTTCACCCCGGCGCTGCTCACGATCACCGTGCTCTCGGCGATCGGCCTGCTCATCGGGCTGTCGGGAGTGCTCGGACGACGCAAGGCCGACCGGTCGGCGGGCGCGTCGGTGGAAGAGCCTGCGGAGAAGTCGGCCGTGAAGTCCTCCGTGAAGTCGGCGGAGGAGTCATCGGACGAGCGGGATCTTGTACTCGTCGACTGACGGGTCCGGTCACGGCACCTCCCGGTGTGCGGCACGAGCCGCGCACCGGGAGGTGCCGTGGTGCATCCGCATCCGCATCCGCATCAGCGTGACGCGCTGCCGGATAAGTCGTGCATGCGCCCGGGTGTCCGACTCTGCGGACTCTCCTAGGCCTCGCCCGGCGCGCCGTCCCCCAGGCCGAAGGCGGCCAGCAGGCGTTCGGCGGCCAGCGTCGCGGTGAGTTCGCCGTCGCGTACCGCGCGTTCGACCTCCGGGCCCAGTCGGCGTACCTCGGGGTGTTCCTGGAGGCGGTCGATCAGCCGCTCGCGTACCATCGACCAGGTCCAGTCGACCTGCTGGACCCGGCGCCGCTCGGCCAGCGCCCCGGTGGACTCCAGCAGGGTGCGATGCTGCTCGATCCGCTCCCAGACGCCCTTCAGGCCGGTGCCCTCGCGGGCACTACAGGTCAGGACGGGCGGGGTCCAGGCCGCGTCGGCGGGCTGCAGCAGCCGCAGCGCACCGGCCAGTTCACGGGCCGCGGAGCGGGCATCGCGCTCGTGCGGACCGTCGGCCTTGTTGACGGAGACCAGGTCCGCCAGTTCCAGCACGCCCTTCTTGATGCCCTGGAGCTGGTCGCCGGTGCGCGCCAGGGTCAGCAGGAGAAAGGTGTCGACCATGTTGGCGACGGTGGTCTCGGACTGGCCGACGCCGACCGTCTCCACCAGGATCACGTCGTAGCCCGCCGCCTCCATCACCACGATGGACTCCCGGGTGGCCCGGGCCACCCCGCCCAGCGTGCCGGACGTCGGGGAGGGCCGGACGAACGCCGCCGGGTCGGTCGCCAGCCGCTCCATCCTGGTCTTGTCGCCCAGGATGGAGCCGCCGGTACGGCTGGAGGACGGGTCGACGGCGAGCACCGCGACCCGGTGTCCCATCCCGGTCAGCAGCGTGCCGAGCGCGTCGATGAAGGTCGACTTGCCGACGCCCGGCACCCCGCTGATGCCCACTCGGCGGGCCGAACCGGAGTACGGCAGCAGCTCGATCAGCAGCCGCTGGGCCGCCGCCCGGTGGTCCGGGCGGGTCGACTCGACCAGGGTGACGGCGCGGGCGATCCAGGCGCGGGAACCCGCCCGGACGCCCTCGGCGTACCGTTCGACATCGATCGTCGCAGGCATGACCCCCCCGCTCAGAGCTCGTGGCCGAGGACGGACGCCAGTTCCCGCACCAGATCGTGCGCGGCCTCGGGGATGACCGTGCCGGGCAGGAACACCGCGGCGGCGCCCATCTCCCGCAGCGGCTGTACGTCCGCCGGCGGGATCACCCCGCCCACCACGATCGTGATGTCCTCGCGGTCCTCGGCGGCGAGCGCTTCCTTCAGCGCGGGCACCAGCGTCAGATGCCCGGCCGCCAGCGACGACACCCCGACGATATGGACGTCCGCCTCCACGGCCTGGCGGGCCACCTCGGCCGGGGTCTGGAACAGCGGGCCGACATCGACGTCGAAGCCCAGGTCGGCGAAGGCCGTGGCGATCACCTTCTGGCCGCGGTCATGGCCGTCCTGGCCCATCTTGGCCACCAGGATGCGCGGCCGGCGGCCCTCGGCGCGCTCGAACTCGGCCACCAGCGACCGGGTGCGCTCCACACCGGAGGAGGGGCCTGCTTCGTCTCGGTACACACCGGAGATCGTACGGATCTGGCCGGAGTGCCGCCCGTAGACCGACTCCAGTGCGTCCGAGATCTCACCGACCGTCGCCATCGCACGGGCCGCGTCCACCGCCAGCGCCAGCAGATTGCCCTCCAGCCCCTTGCCGGGACCGGACTCGGCCGCCGCGGTCAGCGCACGCAGCGCCTTCTGGCAGGCGTCCTCGTCGCGTTCGGCGCGCAGCCGCTTGAGCTTGTCGATCTGCTGGGCGCGCACCGAGGAGTTGTCGACCTTGAGGACCTCGATCTCCTCGTCGGTCTCCACCCGGTACTTGTTGACGCCGATCAGCGCCTGCCGCCCCGAGTCGATCCGCGCCTGCGTCCGCGCCGCGGCCTCCTCGACGCGCAGCTTGGGGATGCCCGCGTCGATGGCCTTGGCCATCCCGCCGGCCGCCTCGACCTCCTCGATGTGCTGCCAGGCCCGGTGCGCCAGATCGTGGGTGAGCTTCTCGATGTACGCGCTGCCGCCCCACGGGTCGATGACCCGGCAGGTGCCCGACTCCTGCTGGAGGAACAGCTGGGTGTTGCGGGCGATACGGGCGGAGAAGTCGGTGGGCAGTGCCAGCGCCTCGTCCAGGGCGTTGGTGTGCAGGGACTGGGTGTGCCCCTGGGTGGCGGCCATCGCCTCCACACACGTACGCGTGACGTTGTTGAACACGTCCTGCGCGGTCAGCGACCAGCCCGACGTCTGCGAATGGGTGCGCAGCGAAAGGGACTTGGGGTTCTTCGGCTCGAAGCGCTGCACCAGGCGCGCCCACAGCAGCCGGGCCGCGCGCAGCTTGGCGATCTCCATGAAGAAGTTCATGCCGATCGCCCAGAAGAACGACAGCCGCGGGGCGAAGGAGTCCACATCCATGCCCGCCTCGATGCCCGCGCGCAGATACTCCACCCCGTCGGCCAGGGTGTACGCCAGCTCCAGGTCGGCTGTCGCGCCCGCTTCCTGGATGTGATAGCCGGAGATCGAGATGGAGTTGTAGCGCGGCATCTTCTGCGAGGTGTACGCGAAGATGTCGGAGATGATCCGCATCGAGGGCTGCGGCGGATAGATGTAGGTGTTGCGGACCATGAACTCCTTGAGGATGTCGTTCTGAATGGTCCCGGCCAGCTTCTCGGGCGGTACGCCCTGTTCCTCGGCGGCCACGATGTAGAGGGCGAGAACGGGCAGCACCGCGCCGTTCATCGTCATCGACACCGTCATCTTGTCCAGCGGGATGCCCTCGAAGAGCTGCCGCATGTCATAGATCGAGTCGATCGCCACGCCCGCCATGCCGACATCGCCGGTCACCCGGGGGTGGTCGCTGTCGTAGCCGCGGTGGGTGGGCAGGTCGAAGGCGACCGACAGGCCCTTCTGGCCGGCCGCGAGGTTGCGGCGGTAGAAGGCGTTGGACTCCTCGGCCGTGGAGAAACCGGCGTACTGCCGGATCGTCCAGGGCTGGTTGACGTACATCGTCGGGTAGGGGCCGCGCAGATACGGCGTGATGCCCGGGTAGGTGCCCAGGAAGTCCAGCCCGTCGAGGTCCGCGTCGGTGTACAGCGGCTTGACGTCGATGCCCTCCGGCGTCTCCCACGTCAGATCCGCCACACCCTTGCCGGTGGCCTGCTGTACGGCCGCGGCCCACTCCCCGGCCTCGCCGCCGTCCGCGGTGACCGGGCCGCCGAGCTCGACCGTGCTGAAGTCCGGGATGGCGCCCGTGGCCGCCGGGGAACCGTGCGGCGCTTCGCCGACGGCGCCTGTCTGCTGCGTCGTCTCCTCCATCACGCCACCTCCATGACATCCAGGGCCGAGGACAGCACCTCGACCGCGTCGCAGCCCGTGAAGACGTAGGAGTCCACACCGGCCGCTGCGAATTCGTCCCGCCGCTCGCCCGGCTTGCCGGCCAGATGCACCCGCAGCGCACCCGCCGACTTCAGCGCGGCCGCCACGGCCGCCGCCTGCTCGCCGTACACCGCGTCGCTCGCACACAGGCAGGCGATCCGCGCGCCGCTGGCGGCGAACGCCTCCGCCACCGACTCGGCATCCACCGGAGCGGGCTCGGCCACCGTCTCGATACCGCCCGCCTGGAACAGATTGGCGGCGAACGCCACCCGCGCGGTGTGCGTCGCGACCGGGCCCAGCCCGGCGAGGAAGACCTTGGGGCGGGCGCCGCTCGCCGCGAGCTGCGCATCGGAGCGCGCCCGCAGCTGCTCGAAGGCGTCGTCCCTGCGCACCCGCGGCAGCCCTCCCCCAGACCCTGTCCGGGGGGACCCCCAGCCGATCGGCGCGGGCGCCGGCTCGCGGTGCACCGGCGGCTCGGCGAGATGCGGGAACTCGCTGACACCGGTGACCGGTTCGCGCCGGTGCGCGAGGTCCGCGGAACGGCGCTCCCAGGTGTCGGCCAGCCGGCCGGCGATCATCCCGGAGCGCAGCGCCGCGGCCTGGCCGCCGGCCCCCTCGATCTCCTGGAACCACGCCCAGGCCGCCCGGGCCAGCTCATCGGTGAGGCTCTCCACGTACCAGGAGCCGCCCGCCGGGTCGATCACCTTCGACAGATGAGACTCCTCCAGCAGCACCGACTGGGTGTTGCGGGCGATCCGCCGCGCGAACGCGTCGGGCAGGCCCAGCGCGGCGTCGAACGGCAGCACCGTCACCGCGTCGGCGCCGCCCACGCCAGCGGACAGCCCGGCGACCGTGGTGCGCAGCATGTTCACCCACGGGTCCCGACGGGTCATCATCACCGTGGAGGTGACCGCGTGCTGGCGCTGCGCGGACGCGGCGGGGGAGGCCCCGCACACCTCGGCGACCCGCGCCCACAGCCGGCGGGCCGCCCGCAGCTTGGCGATCGTCAGGAACTGGTCGGCGGTGGCGGCATAGCGGAACTCCAGCTGCCGGCAGGCGTCGTCGATGCCGAGGCCGGATCCGGTCAGCTGCCGCAGATAGGCGACGCCGGTGGCCAGCGAGGTCCCCAGCTCCTCGGCGGCCGAGCCGCCCGCCTCGTGGTACGGCAGCGCGTCGACGGCGAGCGCGCGCACACCGGGTGCGTCGGCGGCGCAGCGCGCGGCCATCCGGGCGGCCGACTCCAACTGGAGGCGCAGCTTGGCGTCATCACCCGTACGGGCCAGCAGGCCGAGCGGGTCGGCGCCCAGGCAGCCGGCCGCCTCACGCAGCGGCGCACCGGACGCGGTGTACAGCCGCAGCAACTCCTCTGCGGCCGCCGCGAAATCGGCCCCCGCGTCCAGCACCACCGCGGCCAGGTCCAGATAGACCCCGCGCAGCGCCTGCTCCAGACCGGCCACCGGCACCCCGCCGTCGCCGACGGTCAGCCAGACCGAGGTGACGCCGTTCTCCAGGTCGGCCAGCACCGATTCATTGGCCCGCTCGGGATCGGTGTGGACATGGCGCTGGCGTACGTCCCACCCGGCGACGGTCGTGCCCTCGGGCCGGCCGGCCCGTACGAAGGGCGGAAAGCCCGGGTGGCCCAGGGCGGCCGTACCGTCCTCGGCGGTGTAGAGCGGGCGGACGCGGATGCCGTCCTGGAGATCGGTGGCGAGCACGTCCTCGGCGGCGGCGCCCGTTGCTTCTGCGACGCCCGATTTGCGCAGCACACCTTCGACGAGGCGCTGCCACTGCGCGCGGTCGGCATCCGGGAAGGCTGCGGCCAGGGGGAGTTCGGGGGACTCGGCGGTCATGGCAGCAGGCTAGGCGAACGACCGTTAGCTGGAGCAGGGGCTCCAGCTGTGACGTTGCACTCGTTGACCATGCAGAAATGTTGATATCCATGGGCCGGATGGGGCAGGTGGGACGGGTCGCCCCTATCGCGCGAAGTCATCCGGTGACCTCCGGGACGTGTCCGCCCGGGGCGTCGGCGCAGGTTCAGTACGGTGGGCGCGGCACCCTCCCCCAAGCTCTTAAGGAGCAGGGGGTACCCCCAGAGGAGCGCGATGCCCAAGGCTCCGTTGACCCGCACCGTGACCGTCGCCACGTTGCTGCTGGCCGTCGCCGTGCTCGTCTGGGCGCTGCCGCGGACCGCCGCCCCCGGCCACGCCGCCACCTGCGCGGGACGCCGGATCGCCGCCTGGACCCCCGATTCCCGGCATACCGGGGAATTCGCCCGTTACGGTGATGACAACACCCGGGTCGACGACTGGACCGGCGGCGACGGCACCCACTCGGTACGCCTCCCCGACGGCCGGACGCTCTGGTTCTTCTCCGACACCTTCCTCGACCGGATCCAGGAACCGCCCAATCCGCAAGGGGAGCACCGCCGTTGGCGCACCGCCGACACCGGCGGCACCCCGTTCCTGCGGCACAACTCCGCCGTGGTGATGTCCCGTTCGGGCCGGCTGGAGCGCACCCTGACCGGCGGCACCGCGGCCGCCCCCGGACCGTTCTTCCCCGACCCGCCCGGCGGCGGCTGGCGCTGGCCGGTCCGCGCGAGCGTGGAGCCCCGCGGGCCCGGATCGGACCGGAAAGTGGTCCGTGTCCTGCTGTGGAACCGCACCCCCGGCGCCGGACCGTGGATCTTCGGCATGCCGCACAGCACCGAGGTCGCCACGCTCTCCCTCCCCGGCCTGCGCCTGGAAGGCATCACCCAGGCCGTCGCCCCGACCTCCGCGGACCCGGGGCGGCGCGTCCTCTACGGGGCGGCGACGGTCCGCGACGGCGGCTGGACCTATGTCTTCGGCAGCGACGACCCACCGTCGGCGCCCGCCTCCAGCGCCTATCTCGCACGGGTTCCGGCCGGGCGGCTCGGGGACAGCGGAAGCTGGCGGTTCTGGGACGGCGCCCACTGGCAGCGGCGGGCCGGGCGGGCCCGTCCGGTGCTGCGGGACGGCGGCCCGCGCGGCGTCGGCACCGCCTTCACCGTCGTCCGCGACGGCCCCGCCTGGGTGCTGATCACCATGGACACCGGGGGCGGCGGCGCGGCCGGGATGCGGGCCCTCACCAGCTACTGGTCCTGCTCACCCCACGGCCCCTGGCACGGGCCGAACGGCCGGCTCACCCCGCCCCGCCCACCGGCCGCCGACCCCCGGCACGTCGCGGTCTACAACCCGCAGGCGCACCCCGAATTCACCGCCGACGGCGCATTGCTGCTCAGCTACGACATCAACTGGCTCGGCCCGCCAGGCGTCCCGGCCGACGCCCGCCTCAACGGCGATGTGGACCTGTACCGGCCGCGGTTCCTGCGGGTACGGCTGGGCCCCGTCGGGCCGTGAGCCGGGCACCGGGTCCGGCGCGTCCGGTGCCCTTCCTCGTCAACTCCCTTGCTGCTCCCGCCACTTACGGGTCACCTCGTCGATATCGAACGGTACGAGGTTCAGCGGAGGGCCTTCGAGCGGGGTGCGCAGCGCCGCGCGGATGCGCTCATTGACCGGCGTCAGGATGCGGCGCAGGGCCGCCTCGGTGGGAGCGGCGGCCGCGGCCTCCAGGGCGTCCTCCGCCTCCTTGCGCAGGGCGAGGGTCGGCGGCAGGTAGGAGAGGTGCTCCCGGCTCATCTTGTCCTTGATCCACCACATCTCGTCATACGGCTGATCGAGGTGGGGGAGGGGCTTCCCGGCGCCCGGGAGGCCGGCGAAGTCGCCGCGCTCCGTCGCCTCGCGGATCTGCCGGTCGATCCAGCTCTCGAAGGTGACACCGGGGGGTTTGCGCTCGGTCATCGCGTGTGTCTCCCGAGGATTCAGCGGCCGGTCGGCCGGTCTTCTCCGGACGGGGTGCGGGCAGGTGGCTGCCTGCTTTCACGGTAGCGCGGCGCCGGGGTGCGAGGGGCGGTCCGTGGCGGTTCAGCCGGTCGGGCCGGGCTCCGTGACGGATCCGCCGGTGCCGGGCTCACCCGTGTCCGGCCGCTCCGTGGCGGACGGCGCGGTGGGGGTCGGGCTCGGCTCGACCACGGGGAAGGCGTTGTTGCCGCCGCACACCATCGGGCCGACCCGGCCGCCCTTGCTCACGATCATCACGGCGACCTGCCCCGCCGGCTTGTTCCCCGGCACCCGCGCGTTGGCCGCGGTGCACACCAGCTGGTTCAGCGAGGCGGAGTCCAGCAGCTCGACGCCCGCCCGCACGGTGATCACCACGGTGCCCTCGTGCGTCTCGACGGTCGGCGAGGCGAGGAACTTCGGCAGTGCACTGGTCAGGCCGCGCATCCGCTCCGCGTGGTTCGGGCCCTTCATGAGCAGCTGGAGGGCCGTCGCCGGGTCGACCGGTGTCTTCGCCGGCCGGGTCGCGGAGCGCAGCCCGGACGGCCCGTAGAAGAACAGCTGGACATCGGCCTCGGGCTGGCCCGGCGACTTCATGCCGCTGGCGGGTTCACCGGCGTCGATGACATCGGTGGGCGCGATTCCGCAGCCGGCCAGCGCCCCGGACAGGGCGGCCGCCAGTGCCCCGGTGAGGGCACCGCCCAGGACGAGCCGCCGGGCCCGCACCGTACGCAGGGCCTTCAGGGCCTTCATGGCGCTCATACGAGGTTCTCTTTTCCGGCTTCGGGACGTGCGCCGTCCGGGTTGTCGTCCGCGGTCTCCCCGGCCGCCCAGGCGTCGTCCGGCGGGCCGTCCGCCTCCCCGGCCGCCGCCCCGGCGGTCTCGCCCTGGCGCAGCGGCAGATCCACCGTGAACACCGCACCGGCCTCGGGGGAGTTGGCCGCGCGCATGACGCCGCCGTGCAGCCGTACGTTCTCCATCGCGATGGCCAGGCCCAGGCCACTGCCCTCCGAACGGGCGCGGGCGGAGTCCGCCTTGTAGAAGCGGTCGAAGACATGCGGCAGGACCTCGGGGTCGATACCGGGCCCGCTGTCGGAGATCTCGATCAGCAGCCGGTCCGCGCCCGGCTCCGGGGTGTGCAGCCGCACCCGGACCGGCTCGCCGCCGTGGTGCAGGGCATTGCCGACCAGGTTGGCGACCACCACATCGAGCCGCCGCGGATCGAGCCGGGCCCGTACGCCGGCCGGCAGCTCCGCCGTCACCCGCTTCTGCCAGGCCCTGGCCTGAAGGGTCTTACGGATGGTCTCGGCGACGTCCACCTCGTCGAGATGGAGCGCCGCGGCCCCCGCGTCGAACCGCGAGACCTCCATCAGATCCTCCACCATCCGCGCCAGCTTCCCGGTCTCCTGGCTGATCAGCCGGACCGCGGAGGCGGTGTCGGGGTCGAGGGAGTCGGCGTCCTCGTCGAGCACGTCGGTGACCGCGGTCATCGCCGCGAGCGGCGTCCGCAGCTCGTGTGAGACATCGGCGGCGAACCGCCGGGCGTTGGACTCCAGCCTGCGCAGCTCGGCCATGCTCTCCTCCAGCCGGGCCGCCATGTCGTTGAACGTCCGGGACAGATCGGCGAGTTCATCGGCGCCCTTGACCTCCAGCCGGGTGTCCAGCTTGCCCTCGGCGATCCGCCCGGCGGCCTGCCGCAGTCCCCGTACGGGCCGGAGCACCCCGCGCGCGGCCAGCAGCGCCGGGATCACGGTCAGCACCAGCACCGGCAGCGCACCCCGCTGGGCGGCGCTCACCAGCGCCTCGACATTGTCCTCCTCGGCGTACAGCGGCAGCTGGGCATAGACGGACAGCGCGGAGGCCTTGCCGTCGGTCTGCCGCACCGGCATCCCGATCAGCAGCCAGGGGTCGCCGCCGCGGTCCACCCGCTGGAAGACCGGCACATGGCGCTTCTCCACCGAGCTCTTGAGGCCGTCCGGTATCACGACATCGCCGCGCAGACTCCCGTCGCCGCTGTCCCGCACCCCGCGGTAATACACCGAAATGTCCCAGTCCCGGGACTTCCCGGAACGCTCCAGCTGGATCCGGAAGGAATCCAGATCGGCCTGCGACGGCGGCACCGGGAGCTCGGGAGCCAGCGAATTGACCTGCGCCCGCAGATCGTTGACGGCGATGTCCTGGGAGCGCTGGAGGATCGCGTTACGCGCCTCCTGGTAGGTCAGCAGCGCGGTGGTCAGCGCACTGACGGCGGCCACCACCAGGAATCCCACCACGAGCCGGGCCCGCAGCCCACGCAGCAGCTGGGGGTTCCCGCGCCCGAGGCGGGGGAGGTCCGCCCAGCGGCGGGGGCGCTTCACAGGGGCCCGAAACGGTAGCCGAAACCGCGCACGGTCTGGACGTAACGGGGGCTGCGCGGGGTGTCCTCTATCTTCGTCCGCAGCCGCATGACACAGGCGTCGACCAGCCGCGCATCGCCGTGGTAGCTGTGCTCCCACACCTGCTCCAGCAGCTGCTGGCGGCTGAAGACCTGCCCCGGGGTGGCGGACAGGAACAGCAGCAGCTTCATCTCCGAGGGGGCCAGCGCCAGGTCCTGGCCGCCCTTGCCGACCACCAGGCCGGCGCGGTCTATGGCCAGTTCGCCGTACGTCTCCACCGGGGCGGGGCCCGGCTCGGCGGCGGCCGGTGTGCCCTCGGTCGGCAGCGCGGTACGGCGCAGCACCGCACGGATGCGGGCTTCGAGGACCTCACCGCGGGCCGGCTTGACGATGTAGTCGTCGGCCCCGGCCTCCAGTCCGAGCACCACATCGAGGTCGTCGCCGCGGGCGGTGAGCATGATGATCGGGAGCTGCCGCTCGGCGCGGATCAGCCGGCAGACCTCGAAGCCGTCCTTGCCGGGGAGCATCAGATCCAGCAGCACGATGTCCGGTCGGAAGCCCGGCAGGACGTCCAGGCCCTCCTCGCCGCTGGCCGCGGCGGCCACTTCATGACCGCGCCGCCGTAGCGCGAGGGTCACTCCGTCCCGTACTGCGGCGTCGTCCTCGATCAGAAGTACACGTGGCATGGGACCAGTATCAATAAGTTTCATGATGGATCCGTAACAGGAGCAGCCTCCTCGATCTCTGACGCATCTTCCGTGGTGCAAGGCGGTGCGTAGCACCCACCGCCGTCGGAACGCACACGCGCACGGTAAAAGGGGACGGGATCGGGATGGCACGGGGCTTCGGTAAAGAGAGCGGCATCATCGGGGTGGCCGCGGCGGCCGTCGTGGCGCTCGCGGCCGCGGGAACGCTCGTCTTCTCCGGAGCCGGTACGGACTCCAGCGCGGCCGACGCCGCCAAACAACCCAAGAAGGCGTCCCGGGCCGCACCGGTCGATCCCTCGATCGTGCACGCCTCGGACCGCCCCGGCCGCAGCCTGAACATCACCATCGACGACGGCCCGGACCCGACCTGGACCCCGAAGGTGCTGGAGGTCCTCAAGAAGGAGAACGTCAAAGCGGTCTTCTGCATGATCGGCCCGCAGGCCAAGGCGCACCCGGACCTGGTCAAGCAGGTGGTGGCCGCGGGCCACAAGCTCTGCGACCACACCCTCGACCACGACACCGGGATGAACCACAAGTCCGAGAGCTTCCAGTCGCGGCAGATACTCGACGCACAGCAGATGATCGAGAACGCGGCGGGCGGCGCACAGGTCGAGTACTACCGCGCCCCCGGCGGCGCCTTCACGCCCTACAGCCGCAAGCTGGCCGCGGACCGCGGCATGCGACCGCTGGGCTGGAACGTCGACAGCAAGGACTTCGAGGGCGGCACCGTCGACATGATCGACGCCACGGTGCGCGCCGAACTCTCCAATGGCCCGACGGTCCTGTTCCACGACGGCGGCGGCGACCGCTCCCGGACCGTCGAATCGCTGGAGCGGCTGCTGCCGTGGATGAAGCAGCAGGGCTACGGATTCGGGTTCCCGAAGCGCTGATGCGTGGCGGAGGGATCAGGGCGGCCTTCGGGCCGCCCTGATTGACGTTGGGGGGCGACGGTGTCATCGCCCCCTCGCACCGCCTTATGCCGCGCCGAACAACTCCGCGAGGCCGCGCTCCAGACCGAGGTAGGCCGGCTCGGCACCGGCGGGCACGGCCGTGTAGGAGCGGGCGAGGAACTGCCGGACGTCCTCGGTCCTCAACTGGACCATGGCGATGCCCTCGTCCGCGTGGAACTCCATCACCGTGCGGTCCGGACCGGACGGCCGTACCCGCACATCGCCCCGCCCGGCCGGCACCCGCAGCCCCTCGTCGAGCAGTTCGCGGGCGAACGCCCAGTCCACCGCCGAGCCGTCCAGCGAGATCTCCGGCGGGAAGGACATCCGTACGGCCAGCGGGTCGGCGGGCTGATAGTGCAGCACCGCGGGTACCGCGTGCGGGCCGGGGGTGGTGGCGATGAGGCGGACCTGGACGGCTTGGTCGATGACGGGGTCCATCGCGCTGCTCCCTCACGGCTGTCGGATCATGGGCAAAGGCTCGTCCAGTAGGACGGTGTGCCCACCCTCGTAGTGCACGCGACACAGGTGTGAGGTATCTCATGTTGCGGTGCCGGCGGTTTTCATGCCGCGTCGAGGCGTGTGTGCAGGTCACGCCGCCTCCGGGCGGGAGTGGGGCGGATGCCCTGACTGCCGCCCGGAGGTGGTGGTCGCCCCGGCGGTCCAACTGCCCGGAAGGTGCCGGGCGTTCCTGTGGCGACCGCCCTGCCGCTACCGCGACTGCTGTCCCGGAACGGGGGCCGGCCCGGGGTGCACCAGGAACTCTTCCAGGATTCCCGGGGCCGCCGTCGTGGCGAAGCCGGGGGCGTCGGCCGCCGGGAGGTCCGGGATGCGGTAGCCGTCGTCGCCCGCCGCGACCGCCGCGGTGAGCGTGACGAGCCCGGCCCGGCGGGTGAACGGCGAGGTCGAGAACGTCCAGGCGGCGATGGCGTCGCGCTGGAGGGCGACGGTGTCACGGCTGAAGGTGCCCGAGCGGGCGACCATATACGGGCCGTCCAGCCCGTGCCCCAGATTGCGGTACGCGTCCCGGGCCAGCCACAGCGACAGCGCCGTGGTGAGCAGTGCGTAGATCCAGGCGCAGTGCAGCAGGACGGGAGTGAACGCCGCACCGAGACCGGCGAGCACGGCGGTGCCCGGCAGGACCACGAACAGCAGACCGCGCACCCGCCGCCGGCGCAGCGCGACCCGGGGATGCGGTGTCAGCGCCGCGGGCGCCGCGCTTCCGGGGAAGGGCGAGCGCAGGGTGCCACCGGCCACCCGCAGTGCCTCCGCGCGGGGCGCCGGCGGCAGCAGCCCGCTGCGCTTGCGGTTCTCCTCGCGGTTGCCCAGACCGCCCGCGACCGCGCGCACCAGCGCACCGCCGCCGGCCCGCAGCAGCAGCGGTTCGCGCAGCACCACCCCGCGCAGCCGGGCCCGTTCGATGGTGACCGCACGGGTGGTGAGCAGCCCGCGGCGCACCCGGAGCGTGCGCGAGTCGGTCCACTCCAGGCAGTAGCTCCACCAGTTCTCGACGTAGAGGACGACCGCGCCGACCGAACCGAGGGCGAGGATGACCACCAGCGCCGCCGGGATCGTCAGCCAGAGCGCACTGGCACCGAATTCCGTGAACGCCCGCTGGACGAAGCCGAGTTTCCAGGCCTCGATGCCGATGCCGTCCAGGGCGCGGTAGGCGCCTCCGGCCGCCACGAAGACCCCGCCGATGACCCAGAAGGTGAGCGGCGCATAGCGCAGCCAGCGCCAGTTGATCCGGGCCACCACCGGGTCGTTCGCGATCGCCTCGGCGTCGGCGTAGGCGAGCAGCTCGGTGCGCAGCCGCTCCGCTTCGGGCACCGCGAGCGCCTCCAGCGACAACTCGCTGCTGCCGTCCCCCGAGCCGGCCGTACCGGCCCGCAGCACGGTGACGCCCAGCACCCGGTGCACCGGCGTCGCGGTCAGATCGACGGTGCGTATCCGGTGCAGCGGCACACTGCGCAGCCGCCGGGTCAGCAGCCCGCTGCGCACATCGAAGGTCGGGGAGGCGCCGCCCGCTCCCTCACCGCGACGGGGAATGGTGATACGGAACTCGGTACGCGCCCACCGGATCAGGCCGAGCGTGGTGAGCACGGCGAACGAGGCCGAGATCGCGGCGAGCGTGATCCAGGCTTCGGTGTTGATCCGGCCGCCGGTGGCCAGCGCCGTCAGCGCCAGCGAACCGAGCGGGGCCGCCATCCAGCCGCAGTGCACCAGAAGGGTGCGCGGGTCCAGCCGCCGCCACGGCGTCTCCTCGAAGGGGGCGCCGGGCGGGGCGGCGGGCCCGGACCCGGCGGACGTGCCGGGGTCCGTGCCGGGCGCGCCGGGCTCGCATGGCGTGCTCATGCGGCATCACCCGGCACGTCCTGCGCCGCCTCACTGATCCGCCGGGACAGCTCCTCGGCGTCCGCGTCGGACAGTCCGGCGATCTTGATGTCGCCGGCGGTCGAGGCGGTGGTGACGGTCACCGTCGCCAGTCCGTACCGCCGCTGGAGCGGTCCGCGCATGGTGTCCACCGTCTGCACCCGGCTCAGCGGCGCGATCCGCCGCTTCTGCCAGAACCAGCCGCCCGCCGCGTAGACCGCCTGGCCGCCCAGCTCCCAGGCGTGCACCGCATACCGCCACCGCGGCATCACCAGGAGATAGCCGAGGGCCGGCAGCACCAGCACGACCAGCAGCAACGGGCCGAGCCAGGGCAGTGCGCCCGGGAAGAAGAGCAGGGACAGGACCGCCATGGTGAGCGCGGTGAGCAGCATCGGGCCGCTGAGCGTCAGCAGCGCCTGGAGCGTCCACCAGCGGCGGGCCCGGGGATCGACGCGGTGGCGGGGTGGTCGAAGCAGCGGGGCGGCGTGCTCGGGCATCAGGGTCACCGGTTTCCAAGTCAAGCGTATTGAGTAGCGATACGTTATAACGGTACAAGCGACTTGTAAAAGCGGGCCCGGTATCCGGAAGCGACCCCGCGCGCGAGGAACCGCGCACCGTACGAGGGAGGTCATCCGTGCCCAAGAAGGTGGACCACGAAGCCAGACGCCAGGAGATCTCCGAGGCGCTGTGCCGGATCGCCGGCACCCGTGGTCTGGACGGGGCGAGTCTGCGCGATGTCGCCGCGGAGGCCGGTATCTCGCTGGGCCGGCTCCAGCACTACTTCCGCACCAGGGACGAGATGCTGCTCTTCGCCCTCCGGTACATCAACCGGCTTGCCGGGGACCGGATCAGGGAGCGCATCGAGGCGCTGACCGAGGAGCCGACGCCCCGTGAGGTGCTGCGCGCCTGTCTGTCGGGCATGCTGCCGCTGGACGACAGGAGCCGCATCGGGCTGCTGGTCGGCGCCGCGTACTACGCCCGCGCCGTCCATGACGAGGCCCTGCGTGCCGAGGCCGAGGACGGCATCCCCCGGCTCCGCGCCTTCTTCGCCGACCAGCTGCGGCTGGCCGCGGACCGCGGCGAACTGCCACCGGAGCGCGCCAACGAGGACGAGGCGATGCTGCTGATCAGCGCGGCCGACGGGCTCGCCACCTACGTCCTGCTGGAGGTGCACACCCCCGAGACCGCACTACGGCTGGTGGACCTGCAGCTGGCGAATCTCTTCGGCACGGAGCGGTCGGCGGAAACCGGGGCGGGGTGGGTGGTGAAGGCCGGGGGGAGTGTGGGGTGACGGCGGGACGGGGTGCCTTGCGGCGGGTGGGCATGCCGCAGGCCGGGACATGCCGCAAGTGAAGGGCCGGTTCGCGAGGGGCGGTGCGGCGCGGTGGTGTGCCGGAACTCCGGTCGGGCTCCGGCGCCGACGGGGTGTGGTTTACGCCTCGCGCAACAGGGCGGCGAGATCGCCCTCGACGTCCAGGTGCCGCGCCTCATCGCCCTGCGCGACCAGCTCGTACGACAGCGTCAGAAACGCTCTCAGCTCCTGCGTCTCGAACTGCACCACCGCCATACCGCCGGCGGCGTGGAACTCCACCACCACGGCATCGGCGTCGTACGGCCAGATCTGTACGTCGCCCGCCCCGGCGGGACCGCACAGGCCCTCCTCCAGCAGTTCGCGCCCGAACGTCCAGGTCACCTCCGCCCCGTCCAGCGAAGCGGCCGGCGGAAAGACCAGCCGCACCGCGAAGGGGTCGGCGCGGTCGTAACGCAGGCTCGCCGGGATCACCTGCGACCGTGGAGCGGTCGCGATGAGACGGGCCTGAACGGCTTGGTCGATGACGCTGGACATCGCCGGCTCCCTTGTGTTCGGTGCGGTTCATTGAGTCTTCGACCACTAAGACGCGCGGGCCATCGCGCCAGGTGCATTGGATTCCTACGTGACCTGCGTCACGGACCTTTGAATGTACGTATTTGCCCTCTTTGTTGGCCGGCTGGCGCTCACGATGGGCCTCCCGGGGCTCAACTTGACGAGCCGTCAGGCGTACGGGCGCGCCTCGGCCGCGACCCCACGGACACCGAGGGCTCACCGGCGGGTGCGGGCAGTGACGGGGGCTGTCGCCGGCGGCGCCGGGCGGCGGTCTGGACGGGGCGGTCGGCCTGGGTTAGCTTCCAGCCCAAAACCAGAGCGGGGTGGGGCGAAATGCGGCGCACGGGACGTTTGTTGTATCTGGGCTCAGATCAGAGGAAGGGGCGGGGGACGCGTCCACGCGGTGTCGGACGCCGGGCGGCGCTCACGGCCGGTGCGGCGGCCCTCGCCACACTCGCGGCCGGCTCCGTGGCCGTGGCCCGGCCGGCGAACGCCCCCGTGGGCGCGACCTCTTCCCCGGCCTCCTACGGGATGACGTCCGCCGCGGCCTCGCATGCGACGACGCCCGCCCCGGCCCGTGATCTGCTGACGGCGGGTTCGTTCACCACCCCGCACGGCGGCTGGCGGCTCAAGGACAGTGGCAGCACCGCCCGCTTCCGCGGTCTGGCCGCCGTCAGCCGTACGACCGCCTGGGTCGCGGGCACCGGCGGTGCCGTGCTGCGCACCCAGGACGGCGGCAAGCACTGGCGCAACGTCTCCCCACCCGGTGCCGACGCCTTGGAGTTCCGCGACATCGAGGCGCTCGATGCGCGCCGCGCGGTCGTCCTCGCGATCGGCGAGGGTGCGGCCTCCCGCGTCTTCCGCACCGATGACGCGGGCGCCACCTGGACCGAAAGCTTCCGCAACCCCGACCCCCGTGCCTTCTACGACTGCCTGACCTTCTTCGACCGGCGGCACGGCATCGCGCTCAGCGACCCCGTGGATGGCAAGTACCGCATCCTGTCCACCGGGGACGGCGGCCGCAGTTGGCGGGTCCTGCCGTCGGACGGGATGCCACCGGCCCAGCAGGGCGAGGCCGCATTCGCCGCCAGCGGCCAGTGCCTGGTCTCCGCCGGCAGCCGTGACGCCTGGATCGCGACCGGCGGCGCGGCCACCGCCCGCGTCCTGCGCACCGCCGACCGCGGCCGCACCTGGACCGTCACCGACACCCCGCTGCCCGCTGGCGACCCGGCGCGCGGCATCTTCGCCCTCGCCGTCCGCGACCGCGGCCACGCCCTCGCGGTCGGCGGCGACTACCGCGCCGACCAGCCCTCACCACACGCCGCCGCGGTCAGCGACGACGCCGGCGCCACCTGGACACCGGCCGCCGCACCCCCGAAGGCGTACCGCTCCGGCGCCGCCTGGCTCCCGCACTCCCGCCACCTCGCCCTGGCGGTCGGCCCCACCGGCAGCGATCTGACCCTCGACGGCGGCCACACCTGGCACACCTTCGACACCGGCTCGTACGACACCGTCGACTGCGCCCCCGACCTGGGCTGCTGGGCCGCGGGGGAGAAGGGGAGGATTGCCCGGCTGGGGTGGTGAGGGTGGGGTGGCAGGCCGGCTCGGCCAGGGCGTGCTGGCCTTGGCGCGCCCGATACTCCGGCCGGTCGCTCGCCGTTCCCGTCGCGCGCCCACGCGCCCGTCGGCCGGGGCTGCCCTCCGGGCTGCCCTCCCGCCCAAGCGGCGCCCCGTGGCCCGCTGCCCGCCGCCTGTCCCGGGCTACCCGCCCGCCCGCCGCCCGTAGGCCTCAGTCCAGCAGGCTGCCGAGCCGTCCCTCCAGGACCACCAGCAACTCGCCCAGCGACGTGGAGAGTTCCTCCTGCCGCTCGGTGCCGATGCCGGCGAGCAGCGACGCCTCGTACCGCAGCTGTTCGGGCAGCAGCCGGTCGATGGTGTCGCGTCCCTCGTCGGAGAGCGAGAGATGGCTGACGCGGCGGTCCCGGCCGTCGGGGCGGCGGACGATCAGCCCGCGCTCCTCCAACTGCCGTACCCGTTTGGTGACCGCGGCACCGGAGGCGAAGGTCTCGCGTGCCACCCGCCCGGGGGTCAGCTCGCGGTCCATCCGGCGCAAGGTGCCGAGGATGTCGAACTCGGGCCGGGTGAGTCCGGCCCTCCGCAGCGGCGCGTCGGCCGCCTGCTGAAGCAGCGCGGAACAGCGGTTGAGCCGCCCGATCACCGCCATCGGGCCGGTGTCCAGCCCGGGGTGCACCTGCTGCCACTGGCGCAGCACCCCCGCGACGATGTCCTCGGTCACCCGCACTCTCCTCTCGGCCGTGCCGTACGCCCCCAGGGCGCGGCGCCCTAATTGTGCCTGCCGTACGGTGCCGATCGGGCGCACGGGTCAGGCGGCAAGTGTCGGCGCCGTGAGCCGCCGGACAAGACCGGCCAGCGCCCGGTGGCCTCGCTGTTCGGCGTGGACGATGCGCTCCTCCGGAACGGCCCGCTGCCACCACTCACCGGCCGCGACCTCCACCGCCTCCCGGAGCTCGACCAGACATCCCGCCAGCCGGTCACGGGCCCAGCCGACTTCCCTGGCCTCGTCCACGCCGGTCCCGGCTCCCTCCCGGAGCAGCCGGGACGCGACGGCCTCCGCGGCCGCGACCCGCTCCAGCGCCACCTCGATACGGTCCGCGGCACGCCGGTTGGCGACGAGGACGCAGCAGGCCAGCCCCAATGCCGCCCCCACCACGGTGTCGAGCCAGCGGTCGGCGATCAGCGTCGTCGCCGGCACCTGACTGCCGAATTCGGTCAGCAGCAGCGCCATCGGGGTCACCCACACCGAACCGAGCCAGTAGTTACGGGTGATCGTGGCCTCCGCGCCGAGCTGACAGGCCAGCGCGAGCGCGATCATCGCGAGCGGTCCGAGGTGCAGCAGCGGCAGCAGTGCGGTGTAGAGGAGCAGCCCGAGCAGATTGCCGAGAGTGCGCTGAAGGGCCCGCTGCCAGGAGAGCGTGGTGTTGGCCTGATAGATGGAGGCCGCCGTGACCACGGCCCAATACGGATGCCCGACCCCGACGGCCATCGACGCCCAGCCCGCCAGTACACACCCCACGGCGACCCGCGCGCCGATGGGCAGCAGCGGTGACCCGGGCGCCAACCGGGCGAGCACCGCCCGCACCCCGCGCGGATGACCGGGCCCGGGCCGCCGCGGCCCCCACGCCTCCACGGCGACACCCGCCAACTCCTCGGCCTGCGCCGCGGACAACGCCACCTCGGGCAACGGCCGCCCGCCGCGCAGCTCACGCGCCCAGCCCCCGAGCCGCTCGGCCTCGGCCCCCGCGAACCCCGCTTCATACGGTGCGCCCTGGGCGGCCACGTCCCCGGCGTGCCCCGTACGCCCCAACGCCGACTCGGCGCGCACCAGCAGCCGTTCGAGCCCGGCCCGCGCCGTGGCCTGGTCCGGGGTACGCACCGGGACCAGGAACAGCGTGTGCCAGGCGGCGTTCACCGCGGCCGCGGCGGCATGACGGGCGTGCGCCACCCCGGCCGGTACCCCGCCGCCGGTGCCCGCCTCCGTACGCAGCAGCCCCGCGGCGGCCACCAGCGCGCGGGCGACCACGATCCGCTCGGGCCCCTGCGGCCGTATCAGCGCCGGAGCCATACAGACCAGCCAGGCGAGTACCCCGGTGCCGAGCGCCAGGGCCAGGTGCAGGGGCACCTGCCCGAGGTGCTGCGGCACGAAGAACGCCGTGGCGGTGATGAAGGTCAGGATGACGTTGCCCGGCGGGCCGATACGCGTCGCGTCACAGACCACCTTGTGGGCCGCGGCGACCAGCGAGGCGCACACGACCAGCAGCGCGGTCGAGGCGATCAGCGATGCGGCGGTCAGCGCGACGCCGAGGCTCGCGACCATGCCGAGCACCACCCACGGCAGCGTGCGGGCACGCGCCGCATACGGCAGACCGTGCGCATACAGCGCGCACATCGCCCCCGCCGAGGTGTACAGGATCAGATCCAGCCGCCCCAGTGCGTACAGCGTGAAATCGGGTATCGCCAGCGCCACCAGCGCACTGAGCGCCGGCTTGTGCCAGATATCGACGGGCCGCCGCAGCCGCACCGCACTCCTGACCGGCAACGGCCGGGCGCGCACCACGCTCCCCGGAGCATCGTGCGCACTGGTACCGGACGGCTTGCCGTGCTTTCCCATAGGGGAATGTTAGCAGGTGTTTTACTCGTGAAATATGTGACGCCGGGCCGCGCACGCATCCGACGAGCCGGAGGCGCGTCCGGCAGGAGGAGGCCCCGGCGACCGGCGGGAGAAAGGCGATCGACGAGCGGGCGACAAGCCGGGTGGCGCGGAGGGTGACAATGGCCGGGTGCCAGCCGCCAAGAAGAAGTCGACGACCGCGAGTGCCTCGCCCGAGCGGCGCCGCGAACTGCTCACCATCGCGGCGGACGTCTTCGCCGCACAGGGCTACAACGCCACCACCGTCCGCCGCATCGCGGACGAAGCCGGCATGCTCGCGGGCAGCCTCTACTACCACTTCGACTCGAAGGAATCGATGCTGGACGAGATCCTGTCCAGCTTCCTGACCGAGCTGTGGGACGGCTACGACGCCGTACTCGCCGCCGGTCTCGGTCCCAGGGAGACCATCGAAGCCCTGGTCACCGAGTCCTTCCGGGAGATCGACCGGCACCGCGCGGCCGTCGCCATCTACCAGAAGGAGTCCAAGCACCTCGCCGCCCAGCCCCGCTTCGGCTACCTCACCGACTCCCAGCAGAAGTTCAAAACGGCCTGGCTCGGCACCCTGGAACGCGGCGTGGCCGACGGGGCGTTCCGTGCGGACCTCGACATCCGGCTCACCTACCGCTTCGTCCGCGACACTGTCTGGGTCGCGGCGAGCTGGTACCGGCCGGGCGGGCAGCACAGCCCCGAGGAGATCGCCCGCCAGTACCTCTCGATGGTGCTGGACGGCATCGCCGTACGCGCCTGACGCGCTCTTCGGCAACGGGCGAGGTCCCGTCGGTGCTAGCGGCCCTGGCGGGGGCGTGGCGGCGGTCATGGCCCTGGTGGCGAGCGTGGTCCCGGCGGCCTGCGCGGTCCTGGCGGCGGGCGCCATCCCGGCGGCGGGCATGGTCCCGGGCTACCGCCGCGCCCGGCCCTGAGGCCGTACTCCGACCCCTCGGCCGTGCCTGCTCAGCAGGGAGTGTTCTTCACGAACAGGGCCCGCGGCGTCCCGGTCGTGCCGTAGTGGATGTCCTTGGTCGTGCCCTTGAGGAGCCTGCCATGGGGGTCGCGGTGATACGGGACGACGATGGTGAAGCACGAGGTCCGCTGAGTGCACAGATTCGACAGGCGGACATAACGCTGGTGGCCCTTGTTGAAGTACTTCCGCACCTTGACGCACTGCGGCGCCCGGCCCGTGGCGGACGCTTCCGAGGCGGTGACCAGGGTCAGCGAGGCGCTGCACGCCACGGTTGCCAGTGCTATGGCGATGATCTTCCGCACGTGATCTCCCCCGTTGAAAGCCTTGGAATTCCCTCGCGAACCCCTACCGTGTTCGCACGTTCATTCCCCATTGTCCATACCCGCCCAATGGAAATCAGCCCCGGGGGCCACACAGGGACACAAGCGCTACATAGCGGCAACCCTTTCGGAACAAGGCCGGGCCGGCCGGGCTACAACTCGTCGATACGCAGGTAGTGCACTGCGCGGCGGGTCAGCTCCGCGACGTCCTCCGGTTCGTCCTGCCAGGCCCAGTGCTCCATGGCGACGCTGATCGCGTCGAGCAAGGCGCAGGCCAGGAGCCGTACCTCCATGCTGTCCTCCGATGCGCCCTTGCGCGCCGCGAGCACCGGCACCAACTGGTCCTGCATCTCCCGCCCCGCAGCGAGCCACCGCATCCGAATGGCTGGGACGGTGCCCATGACCCGCACCAGCCGGCGGGCCTGTTCGCGGTCCGCGAGCTGCCGGGCCGCGGCAGACGAGGTGAACGACGCCTGCACGGCGCTGCTCAGCGGCTCATCGACGGGGCGCCTGGCCAGCTCCTCGACGAGCACACCGACGCTGGACGTCATGACGGGTGTCAGCGCGTCCTCCTTCGCCGCGCAGTAGCGGTAGAAGGTCCGCAGCGAAATGCCGGCCCCCGACGCGATGTCCTCGACCGTCGTCGCCTCATACCCCTGGTCCGAAAACAGCGCCGCCGCGGTCTCGGCAATCTCCAGCCGGGTCTCCTGCCGCCGCCGCTCGGTCAACGATGGCCTACCTCGCGCTGCCGTCATCCACCCCTCCAGATCGTCCGGCCGTCATGTCTACCAGGGCATTTTCTGTCACAAACCAGCTCCCTGGCACATCATGCCAAAAACCCGCTATGTTGGCACCGCCCCCTGGACCACCCGGCCCCTACCTGCCCCCGACCCCCGTCTGCCCGTCGCCGGCGCTCGACTGCTGTCCGCTTTCGCCCCGACCCCGCCCCGCCCATCTCGACCCCGAACACCCACGGCACTCACCCCACCGATGGGCGGGCGAACGGCGCACCGCCCCCGACGGCAACGGCCCACCGACCAGAACGGCCCACGGCGCGGACCGATCCAACGCACGGACCGGCACGCCATACGGACCGGCCCACTGCATGCACAGGCACGCCGCACGGACCGACCACCGACTAGAACGGCCCACCGCATGGACTGGTACGAGCCCGTGAATCGGCACACGGCACGGCCGGCGCACCGATCCGCCCAGCAAATGCCCTGCGTTCGGCACCGACCACGCATCCGCACCGACCACGCATCCGCACCGACCACGTGTCTGCGCCGACCATGCATCCGCACCGACACCCGCTCGCGCCAACCATGCGTTCTGTATCGACGATGCATTCCGCGCCAACCATGAGGTCCACCCAGCCCACTCAGTCCGCCCAACCACCCGACCCGCAAGGACGGTTCGACCGATTCGCCCTGCACAACGGGTCAGAACCGAACCGGAAACCGGAGCCAAAACCAGAACCCGAGCCAAATCCCCAGCCCCAGCCCAGCCCAGCCCCAGCCCGGCCATAGCCATGGCCGTAGCCAGAACCAGAACGTGTCAGCGAAGGAGCCGACCATGTCCACGCCGGTGCCCATGCCCCGTACCTACCTAGTCACCGGAGCCGCGTCCGGCATAGGCAAGGCCACCGTCGCCCACCTCCGCGAACACGGCCACACCGTGATCGGTGCCGACCTCAAGGACACCGACATCTCCGCAGACCTCGCCACGCCCGACGGACGTATCCAACTGGTCGACCGTGCCCACGAGTTGACTGACGGCCGACTCGACGCCGTGATCGCCTGCGCCGGCCTCGCCCACTTCGTCCCGCGCACCGTCCAGGTCAACTACTTCGGTGTCGTCGCCACCCTCGAAGGGCTGCGCCCGCTGCTCGCCGCCGGTACCGACCCGCGCGCCGTACTGCTCTCGTCCGTCGCCTCGATCCACCCGGCCGACCAGGCCATCGTCGACGCGGCGCTCGCAGGCGACGAAGAGGCAGCCGTGGCCGCCGCCCAGGCCGCCGTCGACCGGGGCGAGGGATATGCGATCTACGGCGCTTCCAAGCAGGCGATCGCCCGCTGGCTCCGCCGTACGGCCATCTCCGACGACTGGGCCGCCGCCGGCATCCCCCTCAACGCCGTCGCCCCCGGCACGACCGTGACCCCCATGACCGAGCCCATGCTCGCCGACGCCGAAACACGTAAGGCCATCGACGCCGGCATCCCCATGCCCCTGCACGGCCACGCCCGCCCCGAACAGGTCGCCCCACTGCTCGCCTGGCTGACCTCCCCCGAGAACACCCACGTCACCGGCCAGGTCATCTTCCTCGACGGCGGCGCCGACGCCGTTCTCCGCGGAGACAACACCTGGTAACCACCAACCAGGAGCCCTGGCTATACCCCGGGCTACGCGGCGCATCCGGCGAAGCCCGGCTACGCGGCGGACGGAAAGGCCCCTCCCCGCGACGCACCTTGGGGGACCTTTGTCGTACAGCGGGCCCGGGGAAGCTCGGTCATGCCGCGGACTGGGGCAGCCTCGTCACGCTCTGCGCCGGGGCCGTCCTGCCGCACCATGCACCGGGGAAGCCCCGTCAAAAGGCGCACCCCGGCAGCCCCACACGCCATGTACTTCCCAGGCAACGCCGTGCCTGCCCTGCCACCCGCGGGCCCGGCCGGTGCGTCACTCGCCGGTGGACGGGCGGGCCGTCACCACCTTCAGGCCCCGGTCCGCGAATTCGCGGCGGGTTGGCTCCTTCGCTCCGTTGTCCGTGATGAACGTGTCAAAGACATCCGCGTCGCCGACCCGGGCGAAGCAGCGCTCACCGATTTTCGACGAGTCCGCGACGACCACGGCACGCCGGGCGCGCTCGGCCATGAGGCGGTTGACCCGGGCCTCCGCTTCGTCGTGCACCGTCGCCCCCATCATCGGGTCCATGCCATTGGCCCCGATGAAGGCGATGTCGATGGAGATCTGCTGAAGCACCAACTCGCTGAACGGACCCACGAGTTCGAACGAACGCGAGTGCGCAACCCCGCCGGTGAGCACGATCTTGATCTGCGGCCGGACGGCCAGCTCATTGGCGATGTTGAGGGAGTTGGTGACAATCGTCAGGTGCGGTTGCGGTCCGGCCTCCGAAAAGTCCGGACGGGTGGCGAGCACCCGGGCGATCGCCGTGGTCGTCGTGCCACCGCTCAGCCCGACCACGTCACCCCGCTCGACCAGCTTCGCCGCGGCTTTCGCCACCGCCTCCTTCTCCTCCGACCGGTGAGCGTGCTTGTAGCGGATCGGCAGGTCGTACGCCACGGAACTGAGCACCGCCCCGCCCCGGGTGCGGGTCAGCAGTTGCTGTTCGGCGAGGGCGTCCATGTCGCGTCGCATCGTGGCGGCCGAAACCTCCAGCGCGGTCGCCGCCTCCTCGACGTCCACCCGGCCTCGGTCTCCGAGCAGCTCAAGCAGTGCGTTCATCCGTTCATGGCGCTTCATGACGCGAGCCTAATTCGTTTCGGCACACCACGGTGACGCGCGGTAGAGCCCCCGCCGAACACCGAAGAGGCCCCGCCGGACACCGCCGGACACAGCAGAGGTCCCGCCGGGCACCGACGGACACCGCCGATGCCGGGGCGGCGGCCCCGGGCGGTGGGGCGCCATGCCGGGATCCGTCGCGGAGGTTCTGCCGTCACGGTCTCGCCATGGGCTCGTCACGGAGTATGCCCAGGGCGATCATCGAGTCCACGGGCTCACCCCCGAGCCGATGCCTGGACCGCGTACCGGCCCGGGACCGTCGCCGGAGTGCCCAGCACACCCAGTAGCCTCGCCGCTTCCTCGGTCACCGCCTCCCGGGCCGGCTTGACGTACTTGCGGGAGTCGACGAGCGAGGGATCGGCGCCCAGCGTCCGCCGTATTGAGTGGGTGAAGACGGAGACCAGATGCGTGGAGATATTGATCTTCGTCATTCCGGCAGAGATGGCACGGCGCAGCTCCTCATCCGGCACACCCGAAGAGCCGTGCAGGACCAGCGGCACCGGCAGGGCGGTGTGCAGGGCCGTGATGAGGTCCTTGTCCAGTACGGCCGTGCGTTCATGCATCGCATGGGAGGAGCCGACGGCCACGGCGAGGGCATCCACGCCCGTCGCGCGGACGAAGGCCAGGGCCTCGTCCGGGTCCGTACGCACCCCGGGCGCGTGGACCCCGTCCTTGCCGCCGACCTCGCCGAGTTCGGCCTCGACGTAGGCGTCGCGTTCATGGCACCAGGCGGCGAGGTCGGCGGTGGTGGCGACGTTCTCCTCGTAGGGAAGAGCGGAGGCGTCCACCATGACGGACCCCACCCCGGCGGTGATGCCCTGACGGACGAGGTCCGCATCGGTGATGTGGTCGAGGTGGACCGCGATCCGGGCCGTGGAGCCCTCGGCGAGGGCGAGCGTGGCGCGGGTGATGGGCAGCAGACTGCCGTGGTAACGGATGCAGTTCTCGCTGATCTGAAGGATCAGTGGGATACCGGTGTGCTCGGCGGCGGTGACGAGCGCCTCGGCGGTTTCCAGGTGGATGACGTTGAAGGCCGCGGCACCGACCCGCGCCTCACGCGCGGCGTCGACGATCGATGAGGTCGGAACGAGTGGCATGGGATGCCGGCTCCCTTCTCCCTTGCGGGCAGGGCTGGTTGAGAGGGGTGAGGTGGGCGGCTACGAGGCGGCCGGCGTCTCGAGCATCACCGAACGGGTCAGGCTGCGCGGGTTGTCCGGGTCCAGGCCGCGGGCGCGGGCTCGCTCCAGCGCCACCCGCTGGACCAGCACCAGATCCGCCAACGGATCGCGCGCATGGTGCACAAACCGCGCACCCGTCCGCGCCACATCGGCCTCCAGCCCCTCCGGTGCCTGCCCGAACAGCCAGGTCACCCGGCCGGGTGCCGCTATCGCGATCGGACCGTGGCGGTACTCCATCGCGGGGTAGGACTCCGTCCAACTCTGCGCTGCCTCCCGCATCTTGAGCGCCGCCTCATTGGCCAGGCCGAACGTCCATCCCGAGCCGAGGAAGGAGAACTGCTCGGCGTACACCCACTCCTTGTCCACCCGCGCGGCAAGCGCCTCCTCCGCGTCGGCCACCGCACGGGAGATGTCCTCGCCGAGGTGCGCGCGCAGCAGAGTCAGCGCCGTCGTCGCGAACCGTGTCTGCACCACCGACTTCTCGTCGGCGAACGGCAGCGCGACCGTCTCGTCGGAGAGCGCCACCGCCGGCGTCTCGGGGTCACCGATGATCGTCACCGTCGGGATGCGCCCCTTGACGGCGTCGAGTACCCGCAGCACCTCGGTCGTGGTGCCGGAGCGGGTGATCGCCACCACCGCGTCATAGCCGCGGTCGCTGCCGAGGAAGGCCTCGGAGGCGGCGAACGGATCCGTCACACCCTGTCCGGCCGCCTCGCGGAGCGCCGCATACGACTGGGCCATGAACCATGAGGTGCCGCAGCCGACGACGGCCACCCGCTGACCGGGCTTCGGCAGGGGCCCCGCCGCTGCTCCGATCCGTGCGGCCTGCCGCCAGGTCTCCGGCTGGCTGCCCAGCTCCTGCTCCATGTACGAGGTCTCGCTCATGGCCCACCCTCCCGTGATGTGGCAATGGAATGAAGAGATGTTGCGTGAAACTGCAATCTTTGGCTTTGTTGCAATCGACTGTACGCAGGAATCCGATCGCGATCCATCCCTCGTACGAGTGGATGCGCCAGAGGGGAGCGCGGGAGTGGGGACTCGAATGGTCCGCTTGGGCAAGGCAGAGGCGGGGTTGATGTGGGGTGGGCGGTTGGCGGAGAGGGATGCAAGAAGCTGTTGACAGCTGCGTGAAAAGCGCCGAATACTCGCATGATCAGTCATGCGCGATTCGGCATGCAGCAAGGCCCGCTCCGCCGCACAGAGGACTTCCCATGTCCATTGCCACGCTCTCGGCGACGCCTCCGCCGCCGTCCTCCAAGACCACCCACCGCACCGGCAGACTGTTCGCGCTCACCGGCGCGGTCGTCGGCGTCATCTATGGCTACGACACCGGCAGCATCTCCGGCGCCCTGGTGTTCCTGAGCAAGGACTTCCATCTCACCGAGACCGAAAAGGGCCTGGTCAACAGCATTTTGGTGTTCGGCTCCATCGTCGGCGCGCTGATCGGCGGCAAGCTCGCCGACGCCCTGGGCCGTAAGGTCGCGATGCTGATCGTGGCCGGCTCGTACGCCGTCTTCGTGGCTCTCTCCGCGGTCGCACCCAATGTCGTCGTGCTGGACATCGTTCGCTTCCTGCTCGGCGCCGCCATCGGCATCTCGATCGTCGCCGCCCCGCTCTATATCGCCGAATCGACCCCGGCACGTATTCGCGGAGCCTCCGTCGCCGCCTACCAAGTGGCCACGGTCGCGGGCATCGTGCTCACGTACTTCGTCAACTGGGGTCTGTCCGGGGGTGGGCACTGGCGCTGGATGCTCGGCCTCTCCGCGGTCCCCGCCGCGCTCGTCCTGATTCCGCTGCTCCGGCTGCCGGACACCCCGCGCTGGTACGTCCTCAAGGGGCGGACGGAACGCGCCGTCGAGGTCATGGCCATGACCGACCCCGATGTCGATCCGCATGCGGAGGTCGCCGCTGTGGAAGCCGCGCTCGCCGAGGAGAGCGGTGGGTCGGCGCGCTCGTTGCTGCGCAAGCCCTACGCCCGCGCCGCGGTCTTCGTCGTCGGCCTCGGGTTCTTCTGCCAGATCACCGGCATCAACGCCGTGACGTACTACAGCCCGCAGATCTTCGAGGAGATGGGGTTCACCGGCAACGGCCAGAACTTCCTGCTGCCGTCGTTCGTCCAACTCGCCTCGCTGGCCGCGACGGTGCTCGCCATCCTCATCATCGACCGGCTCGGCCGCCGGGTGGTGCTGCTCTCCGGCATCGGCACGATGGCTGTCATGCTCGCCGTCCTGACGGCCGTCTTCGGCACCGGCGAGCTCCAGGGGGCGACGACCTGGGTGGGGTTCGCCGCCATCCTGCTGTTCACCGCGGCCTTCAACTTCGGCTTCGGCTCGCTGATCTGGGTCTATGCGAGTGAGGCGTTCCCCGCCCAGCTGCGCTCGACCGGAGCCTCGGTGATGCTCACCGCGGACCTGGTCGCCAATCTTCTGATCGCCCAGTTCTTCCCGTCACTGATGGCCTGGGCGGGCGCGGCCCGGACCTTCGCGGGCCTCGGAGTCCTCGCCCTCGCCGCCCTGGTCTTCGCCTCCGTCACCGCGCCTGAGACCAAGGGGCGTCAGTTGGAGGAGATCCAGGACTACTGGCGCAATGGGGGGCGTTGGCCCGAGCCGACTGCGGCTGGTACCGCAAGCCCCCGCTCGCTCGGCGACTCGGCGGTTCCCCCGACTACGACGTCGTAGCTATCGGGGCTGGCGGGAGCGGTATGCCGCGAACGGGGCGTGAGCACGATGCTCGGACTGCCGGATGGCCGGCGGTCCGAGCCTCCGGGCGAGGCGCCTCAGGAGGGCAGCTGCTCCCGGTACTGCTCCATTGCCGGCGCGGTCGTCGTCGCCACGAACTCCGTGATCCGGTACTCACACACCCCGGCGAGAGTGAACGGGTCCTCGGAAACGATCCGCTCGACGGTCGCGCGGTCCATCCCGGCGGCGAGAATCACGCCTCCGTCCCGTGGGACCTTGCGGCCGGCGGCGAGGAAATGCCCGGCGGCGTACTCCTTCCGAAGCCACTCCACATGCTGATCGAGGGCTGCGTCGACGCGTTCGAGGGGCGCGGTATAGGTCAGTTCCAGTACGAACATGACTGCAATATAGAGGAGGTGTCGGGCGGCGCTCTGCCATCTCTCCGCGCAGGGAAGGCGCAGGCCAGGGCGGGTAGGAGGGAAGGCCTCGGCAGTTGAATGGGGCGAGGTGCGGCGGCTTCCCTCCCCCCCCGCAGGGCGGGCCGCTCCCACCACCGATCGGGGCGGGCGTCGGGTTCAGGCTGTCGGCAGGTCCGGGCGTCGGCGCCCGTGCCGTGTCGCGCGCTCGTAGGCATGACCGGCCTGGAGGACGGCGAGATCGGCGCGCGGTGGACCGATGAACTGGAGCCCCACGGGCAGGCCGCCCGGGGTGAAGCCCGCGGGGACCGAGAGGGCGGGTACGCCCAGGACCGAGATGAGGTAGGCGGATCGCATCCAGTCCAGATAGCTGTCCGTGGGACGGCCCGCTACCTCGCGCGGATACTCCAACTCCGCATCGAAGGGCGCGACTTGGCTGACCGGGGCGAGGAGAAGGTCATACCCGGAGAAGAATTCCAGCGTGCCGAGGTAGAGGCGGCTGTGGGTCGTGGTGGCGGTGTGGAGGTCGGCCACGGTCAGCCGGCGGCCCTGTTCGATGTTCCAGACGATGCTGGGTTTGAGGGCCTGCGGGTCGGAGTCGAGCAGGCCACCGAGCGCGAGGTCGAAGCCGTGCGCCCGCAGCGTACGGAAGGTCTCGTCGGCGCCGGCGAGGTCCGGGCAGGCGGTGTCGACACGGCAGCCCAGCTCTTCCAGGACCCTCAACTGGGGCTCCAGAACGGCGAGCACCTCCGGGTCGGCCGGTGCGTATCCGCCCAGGTCGGGTGCCCAGGCGATCCGCAGCCCGCGCAGGTCGCGGTCGAGCGGCACACGGAACGCCGCCCCCGGGGTCTCCAGGCTGAGGGGACAGCGCGGGTCCGGGCCGGCCATCGCCGACAGCAGCAGCGCGGCGTCGGCGACGGTCCGCCCCATGGGGCCCGGGACCGACAGGGTGTCCCAGAGGTCGCTGCCGGGAGGTGAAGGGACGCGGCCCGGCGTCGGCCGCAGCCCGACCACGTTGCAGAAGGAAGCGGGGTTGCGGAGTGAGCCGCCCATGTCACTGCCGTCGGCGAGCGGCTGTAGCCCGGCCGCCAGCGCCGCGGCGGCGCCCCCACTGCTGCCGCCCGCCGAGCGTGTGAGGTCGTACGGATTGCGGGTGGTGCCGAAGACGGCGTTGAAGGTGTGCGAACCGGCGGCGAATTCGGGGACGTTGGTCTTGCCGAGGCGGATGGCGCCCGCCTGCTGGAGCCGGTCGACCAGTAGATCGTCGTCGTCCGGGATGTGATCGGCGAAGAGCGGTGAGCCGTGTGTGGTGCGCATACCGCGGGTGAGACGGGTGTCCTTGAAGGCGATCGGCAGCCCGTGCAGGGGCGGGACGGCGGCGCCCCGGACGAGTCGCTCATCGGCCCGTGCGGCCGCGGCGAGGGCGCCCTCCGGGTCGAGGGTGACGATCGCGTTGACGGCCGGATTGATCTGCTCGATGCGGTCCAGATGGGCCTGGACGACCTCTCGGGCGGAGACCTCGCGGCGCCGCAGCCGGGCGGCGAGGTCGGTGGCGTCGAGCTCGTGAAGCGCGTCGGACATCTAGGACCTCCGGGGCTGAAGGGGCGGCAGGCGTTGGGGGAGCGGGCAGGAGGACTCTTCCCGGCGGGCGACACCGTGGCGCCGTGGACCGGCTGTCCCGTGCCTGGCACCGGCCCGCCGCCGGGCCGCCGGGCCTCCACGTCAACACCGGGCGGGTGCATGCTCAGCACGGTACCGAGCAGCACTGACAATGAGCTCGGAAATCCATGGCCTGAACTCCGCGGTCTGAGCCCTGAACCCTGAAAGCCCGGCCTCTGAAAGGCCGAGTCCTGAACCTTGAGCCGAGCCGCCCGCTCTTGGGCTCGATCACCGGTTCGGTAGCGTTGTGGTCATCATGGACACTCCCGGAATGATCTCCTGCGGCGACGAACTGCGGCACTGGCCGGCCGACGAAGCCCAGGCGCGTGCGGTCCAGGACCGGTTGCGGTCCCATGTACGCCTCGATGAAGCGGGTCCGGTACCGGGGTTCGAGGGCACTGTGGTGGGGGTGGATGTCGCCTACGACGATGAACGAGACGTGGTCGCGGCGGCTGCCGTCGCCCTGGATGCCCGCACCCGCGCCGTCGTCGACCGGGCCACCGCCGTCGGGCAGATTTCCTTCCCGTACGTCCCCGGCCTGCTCGCCTTCCGTGAGATCCCCACCGTGCTCGAAGCTCTCGGCCGCCTCGCCCGCACTCCTGACCTGGTGGTCTGCGACGGCTACGGGCTGGCGCACCCGCGCCGCTTCGGGCTCGCCAGCCATCTGGGCGTACTGACCGGACTGCCCACCATCGGCGTCGCCAAGAATCCCTTCACCTTCCGGTACGCCCCTCCTGGCCCGGAGCGCGGCGCCATCTCGCCGCTCCTGGACGGGACCGAGGAGGTGGGACGAGCGCTGCGTACCCAAACGGGCGTCAAGCCGGTCTTTGTCTCCGTGGGGCACCGCACCGGCCTCGACCGGGCCTGTGCGCACACCCTCCACCTGGCGGCCGCATACCGCCTTCCGGAGACGACCCGGGCCGCCGACGCACTGTGCCGGAAGGCGCTCGCCGAGGCGTAACAGCGGGCCCGGGGTATGGCCCGGGCTACTCCTGGACGACGCCGAATTTGATGCCCGCTTCCTGGAGGCGCGCCGTCAACGCGTCCCCCATGGCGACCGCCGTCGTCACTTGACCCGCGGTCTCCGGCAGGTCGTCGAAGGCCAGGCTGAGCGCCGACTGGGCGAGCATCTTCGCGGTCTCCTCGTAGCCGGGGTCGCCGCCCGAGACCTCGGTGATCAGGCGGGTATCGCCGGCGGCGGCGACGAAGCGCACCTTGAACCAGCTACGCGCCCGCCGCTCGGGGCTCGGGCCGTCGCCCGGCTCCAGACGCCCCGACAGCCAGCGCCGCGCGGGCGGCACCTGGGCGAGCGCACACAGCGCCCCCGCCCCCAAGGCGCCGCCGACGGCGACCGGCAGCCGCCGCACCCCTGCGTAGTGGCGATAGCGGAAGTCCGGCCCGTAGCGGTCCAGCGCCGCGGCCGAGCGGGCGACGATCTGCGGATCGAGGGTCGGCAACGGCACGCCCCAGGTACGCGTTTCGCTGCTTCGTACCGGCGGGCCGAATGGTGCGCGGACCGTACGGCCGGCCGGCTGCGCTTCGGCCCGCTGACGTTCGCGGGCGGCCCGCGCCATGGCGACCGGCCGTGAGGCGGCGGTCAGCGCCGAGTTCAGCGTGCCGCCGGAGAACGTCGCGTTGGTCCGTACGAAGCCATCGATGCGTACGGGCACACCTTCGGGGAGGAACCCCACGGTGTAGTGGACCCCCAGGTCGTACGGGACGGAGTCGAACCCGCTGGCGTGCACGAGGCGTGCGCCGGACGCGCGGGCCGCCGCATCGTGCCGCACGTACATCCGGTCGATGAACTCCGACTCACCGCACAGATCGACATAGTCGGTGCCCGCCGCGGCGCAGGCCGCCACCAGCGGCTCGCCGTGGATCAGATACGGACCGACGGTCGTCACCAGCACCCGGGTGCCGGCGGCGAGGTCGCGCAGTGAGCCGGGGTCGCTGCTGTCGGCCCGCAGCAGCGGCAGGTCGGCGCAGGCCGGGTCGGACTTCGCCAACCGGTCGCGCAGCTGCTCCAGTTTGGCGGTGCTGCGCCCGGCCAGTGCCCAGCGGCAGCCCTTGGGGACGTGGGCGGCCAGGTAGGCGGCAGTGAGGGCGCCGGTGAAACCGGTCGCGCCATAGAGGACGAGGTCATAGGCCCGTCCGGAGGTGTCCTGCCGTGGCATCGCGCATCCTCTCGACCGCCCACCGGCCCTGGAGCCCGGACCCCGGCAGTCGGCGTCGCCCCGTCAAGGTCCGCTCCTGGCGGCCCTCTTGACCGCCCTGTGGGTGGTACGGAGTCTGGCATGACGCCTTGACAGGGTGCGGAAGCAGGGCCAGATTCACGGATGACACCGATGACATAGGACGTCCAATGTCCGATTCCGTCGATTGTTGGAGGAGGCCCGGTTGCTGTGGCGACGCTCCCCACGGACACCCCTGACCGGGGGCGGCGATGGTGGCAGGAGGTCACCCCGCCCCAGTGGAAGGCGATGTTCGCCGCCTGGATCGGCTACCTCCTCGACGGTTTCGACTTCGTCCTGATCACGCTGGTGCTGACCGAAATCGCGGCGGACTTCCAGCTGAGCACCGCCACCGCCGCCTCGCTGATCTCCGGCGCCTTCATCACCCGGTGGCTGGGCGGCGCCGTCCTGGGCGCGATGGGCGACCGCTACGGCCGCAAGGCCGCCATGATCAGCAGCATCCTGCTCTACTCGCTCGGCACCTTCGCCTGCGGATTCGCCTGGGACTACACCAGCCTGTTCGCCGCCCGGCTGGTGATCGGCCTCGGTATGGCGGGGGAGTACAGCGCAAGCGTGACGTATGTGCTGGAGAGCTGGCCCACCCGATGGCGCAACCGGGCTTCCGGATTCCTGATCTCCGGTTACGCGGGCGGTACCGTCCTCGCCGCCGAGCTCTACAAATGGGTGGTGCCCCACTGGGGCTGGCGCTGGATGTTCTGGATCGGCGTCCTGCCCGTCCTGGTAGCCCTCTGGGTGCGCAGGGCACTTCCGGAAGCGGGGGACTGGCAGAAGGAGATCGGTGCGGCCGCCACCCGTTCGGCAGAGGGGCGCCCGAACCCCTTCCGGCCGTTGTTCACGGGACGGCTCCGCTCCGGGGGCAACGCGGTCCTGGCGGTGGCCGCCTCGGTGGCGCTGTTCTGCGTCTTCACACCTCTTGGCACGGGATATGTCCCATGGCTGTCCGCCGTCGCGGCGCTGTGTCTGACCGCCTTCGCCGTCCAGCTCGGCGGGCGCCGCGGATGGCTGTTGTACGTGTCCCTGATGGCGACGGTGTTCTGTGCGTTCCTCTACAGCTGGCCGATCCAGGCCCTGTTGCCCACCTATCTCAAGACCGGGCTCGGATACGCTCCCGGGCAGGTCACGGACGTGATGTTCTACGCGGGCTTCGGCACGATGGCGGGCTGCTGGTTGGCGGGTTTCGTGGGCGACCGGCTCGGTACCCGGCGGGCCTACGCGTACACACTGCTCGCCTCGCTCGTCTTCGTCTTCCCGGTCTTCGCGGTGCGGGACAGCCTGCCGGCGCTCGGCGTGCTGGTCTTCGTGCTGCTCGCGCTCAGCCAGGGCATCTCCGGCATCCTGCCGAAGTACCTCGCCGGCCACTTCCCGACCGCCACCCGGGCCGCCTCGGTGGGCTTCGTCTACAACGTCGGAGCGCTGGGCGGGGCGGCGGCACCCGTCCTCGGCGCCCATCTGGCGGAAGGCATGTCCCTGGGGCGGGCCCTCGCCGTGCTCACCTTCGGGCTGACGCTCGTCGTCATTCTCCTGGTGGGCGGCAACGTCCCCCAGCGGCTGGGGCGACTGGTGGACCGTCAGGCACCCGACGATCATCTGGTGCCGGCGGCCGGGGGAGCGGGGAACCTGCCCGCGACCTCCCACTCCGCCTCGGCCTCCGCTTCCACTTCCGGGGAGGTCTCGCCCGACTCGGCATAGCGGTGCCCGGGTGGCTGAAGCGGTCGGGGCCGGGGCCGGGGCCGTGCCGCTGGGCAGCGAGTTGCCCGGCGGACGCAACGTCAGATGTCCCCCGGGCGGCCCGCCGTCGGGCGCTCCGCGGGCCGTTGTCAGTGGTCGCCGTTAGCGTGGAATGCGTGGGTCGGCCCGCGCGGGACGTGCGTGCGGCTCAGCGGCATCGCAGGCGGTGCCTTGGGGGGAACGGACATGGAGGAGCGCATGGCGAAGGCGGCCGGGCCGGCGGTGCGGGAGCGGGTGCGTGCGTTCGCGCTCGGGCTTCCCGGGGCGGTGGAGGAGTTTCCCTGGGGCGAGAGCGTCATCAAGGTCAACAAGAAGGTCTTCATCTTTCTCGGCGTCGGCGACGGCAGCCATCCGCTCGGGGTCACGCTGAAGCTCACGGACCCGGAGGCCCATGCCCATGCACTGACCTCGCCCGGCGCCAAGCCCGCGGGCTATGGCCTGGGCAGGTCCGGTTGGGTGCAGGTCCCCCTGGGGGAGCCGGACGCTCCGCCCGCCGAGTTGCTCTGCGACTGGGCGGAGGAGTCGTATCGCGTCATAGCCCCCAAGAAGCTCATCGCCGAGCTCGACGGGGCGTAGCGGCGCAGCGGCGGCAGGCGCGCAACGGCCCGTGACGGCGATGGCGATGGAGCCTCGTCGGCGCGGGCCTTTTCCGTGGTCGCCACTTGGCAAGGGGGTCTTGTGGAAAGTGGAACACGTTCTTAACATCACGAGTGTTACATCAGAAGTGTCACAGTGCGGAAAGGCATGGGGCGCGATGGCAGAGCCAGGCAACGGCCCACTGAGCGGGGTGCGGGTGGTCGAACTCGCGGGCATCGGTCCCGGCCCCTTCGCGGCCATGCTCCTGGCCGACCTCGGCGCCGATGTCGTCCGGGTGGACCGGCCCGGAGGCGCGGGCCTGGGCATCGATCCGGCCTATGACGTCACCAACCGCAACAAGCGCTCCGTACTGGTGGATCTGAAGTGCCCCGACGGGGTGGCGCAGGTGCTCGAGCTGGTCGAGCGCGCCGATGTGCTGGTGGAGGGGTACCGGCCCGGTGTGGCCGAGCGGCTGGGCGTGGGTCCCGAGGAGTGCCTCGCACGCAACCCCCGGCTGGTCTACGGGCGGATGACCGGCTGGGGGCAGCAGGGCCCGCTCGCCGATACCGCCGGACACGACATCGGCTATATCGCCATCACGGGCGCGCTCGGCATGATCGGCCCGCCCGACGGCCCGCCCGCCATCCCCGCCAACCTCCTCGGTGACTACGCCGGCGGGTCCCTCTACCTCGTCATCGGCGTCCTCGCCGCCCTCCAGCACGCCCGTGCCGACGGCGGAAAGGGCCAGGTCGTGGATGCCGCCATCGTCGACGGCACGGCGCATCTGACGGCGATGATCCACGGCATGCTGGCGGCGGGTGGCTGGCAGGACCGGCGCGGGGCCAACCTGCTCGACGGCGGGACGCCGTTCTACGGGACCTACGAGACCGCCGACGGCGGCCATATGGCGGTCGGCGCGCTGGAGAAGCGGTTCTACGGCGAATTCATCCGCCTGCTGGGCATCGAGGAGGAGGCCCCCGGCCGCGACGACCTCGCCGCATGGGGTGAGCTGCGCAGCGCCATCGCCGCCCGCTTCAGGACCCGTACCCGCGAGGAGTGGACGGCCGTCTTTGAGGAGTCCGACGCCTGTGTGGCGCCCGTGCTCTCCCTGCGTGAGGCCCCGCGGCATCCGCATCTCGCCGCCCGCGGCACCTTCGTCGAGCACGGCGGGATGACGCAGCCCGCGCCCGCGCCGCGCTTCTCGCGCACCCCCGGCGGGGTCCGCAGACCACCCGCGCAACCCGGTGCGGACACCGAGGAGATCGCCCGCGACTGGCAGGTTCCCGGTCTCCTCGCCCCGTCGTCGGCCACCCCCGCCCCGTCCGCCGGCCCGAGCCGTACCGCCCAGAAGGACACCGCCGGCTGATGGCACCCGCCCGCACACTCCGGTACGGGGCCGGCCCGCGCCCGGTCGCCGACGAGGCCGCCGCCAGGGAGGCGGCCGGCCTCGACGCCGTCCCGGCCCGTAGTGACGGGCCCGGACGCGTTCCGCGAGCGGAAGTCGCCCCGCGCGGCCCGGGGCGGGGCCGAGGCCGAGTGCGGGGCCGAAGGTGCGGCCGCGACCGGATCAGGGGATTCCGGGCCGTGGGTGGGACAAGGCTCCATGCCCGCCCCGTAGGGCCGCAGCCCGCAGAGTTCACCGAGACCGTCAAGAACTGGCTCATGGGAGGGCCCGCAGAGATGACCGCGCAGATGAAGCGCCAGATCTTCACCGAGGACCACGAGGCCTTCCGCGAGATGGTGCGGACCTTCCTCGCCAAGGAAGTGACGCCCTATTACGAGCAGTGGGAGAAGGACGGCATCGTCAGCCGGGACGCCTGGCGGGCCGCCGGCAAACAGGGGCTGCTGGGGCTGGCGGTGCCGGAAGAGTACGGCGGGGGCGGGCAGCAGGACTTCCGCTACAGCGCGGTGCTGGCAGAGGAGTTCACCCGGGCCGGGGCCGCCGGGCTCGCCGTGGGTCTGCACAACGACATCATCGGCCCGTATCTGACGAACCTCGGCACCGAGGAGCAGAAGCGCCGCTGGCTGCCCGGCTTCTGCAGCGGCGAGATCATCACCGCCATCGCCATGACCGAGCCCGGCGCGGGCTCCGACCTCCAGGGCATCCGGACCCACGCCGAGGACGCGGGCGACCACTGGGTCCTCAACGGTTCCAAGACCTTCATCTCCAACGGCATCCTCGCCGACCTGGTCATCGTCGTGGCCAGGACGACGCCGGAGGGCGGGGCACACGGTCTGAGCCTGCTGGTCGTCGAGCGCGGGACGGCGGGCTTCGAGCGGGGGCGCAACCTCGACAAGATCGGCCAGAAGTCCCAGGACACCGCCGAGCTGTTCTTCCACGACGTACGTGTCCCCAAGGAGAATCTGCTCGGCGAGCTGAACGGTGCCTTCGTCCATCTGATGACCCACCTCGCCCAGGAGCGGATGGGCATCGCGGTCGCCGGGATCGCCGGTGCGGAACACCTGCTGGAGATCACCAGCAGCTACGTCAAGGAGCGCGAGGCGTTCGGACGGCCGCTGGCCAAGCTCCAGCACATCCGCTTCGAGATAGCCGAGATGGCCACCGAATGCGCCGTCACCCGTGCCTTCCTCGACCGCTGCATCGCCGACCACTCCGCCGGTGCACTGGACGCGGTGCACGCCTCGATGGCCAAGTGGTGGGCCACCGAGCTGCACAAGCGGGTCGCCGACCGCTGTCTGCAACTCCATGGCGGCTACGGCTATATGGCGGAATACCGCGTGGCCAGGGCCTTTACCGATGGCCGTATCCAGACGATCTACGGAGGGACCACCGAGATCATGAAGGAGATCATCGGACGCTCCCTGCTCGACTGACCCCGGACCGCCCTCGGTCCCCACCCGCTGCTCCCGCCTCCACCCTCATGCGAAAGGCTTGTTGACTTGAGTTCCGAAGCGTACGTATACGACGCGATCCGCACCCCGCGCGGCCGCGGCAAGGCCAATGGCGCACTGCACGGCACCAAGCCGATCGACCTGGTCGTCGGCCTGATCCACGAGGTGCGCCGCCGATTCCCCGGCCTCGACCCGGCGGCCGTCGACGACATCGTGCTCGGCGTCGTCGGACCGGTCGGCGACCAGGGTTCCGACATCGCCCGGATCGCGGCGATCGCCGCCGGGCTGCCCGACACCGTCGCCGGCGTACAGGAGAACCGCTTCTGTGCCTCGGGCCTGGAGGCCGTCAACATGGCCGCCGCCAAGGTGCGTTCGGGCTGGGAGGACCTGGTCCTGGCGGGCGGCGTCGAATCCATGTCGCGGGTTCCGATGGCCTCGGACGGCGGCGCCTGGTTCGCCGATCCGATGACCAACTTCGACACCGGCTTCGTCCCGCAGGGCATCGGCGCCGACCTGATCGCCACCATCGAGGGCTACACCCGGCGCGATGTCGACGAATTCGCCGCGCTCTCCCAGGAGCGCGCCGCCGAGGCATGGAAGGACGGCCGCTTCGACCGCTCCGTCGTGCCGGTACGCGACCGCAACGGCCTCGTCGTCCTGGACCACGACGAGCACATGCGCCCCGGCACCACCGCCGACTCCCTGGGCGGCCTGAAGCCGTCCTTCGCCACCATCGGCGACGCGGGCGGCTTTGACGCGGTCGCCCTCCAGAAGTACCACTGGGTCGAGAAGATCGACCACGTCCACCACGCCGGTAACTCCTCCGGCATCGTGGACGGCGCGGCGCTCGTCGCCATCGGCTCCAAGGAGGTCGGTGACCGCTATGGGCTGACCCCGCGGGCCCGCATCCTCTCCGCCGCGGTCTCCGGCTCCGAGCCCACGATCATGCTCACCGGCCCCGCGCCCGCCAGCCGCAAGGCCCTGGCCAAGGCCGGGCTGACCATCGACGACATCGACCTCGTCGAGATCAACGAAGCCTTCGCTGCCGTCGTGCTGCGCTTCGTCAAGGACATGGGCCTGAGCCTGGACAAGGTCAATGTCAACGGCGGCGCCATCGCGCTGGGCCACCCCCTCGGCGCCACCGGCGCGATGATCCTCGGCACCCTGATCGACGAGCTGGAGCGGCAGGACAAGCGCTACGGCCTGGCCACCCTCTGCGTCGGCGGCGGTATGGGCATCGCCACCGTCATCGAGCGCCTCTGACCGCCCGTCCCACCCCCCTTACGGAGAAGCCACAGTGAGCGAGTCCCCTGCGTCGTCGACCATCCGCTGGGAACAGGACGAGACCGGCATCGTCACCCTGGTGCTGGACGACCCCGACCAGTCCGCCAACACCATGAACAACGCCTTCAAGGCCTCCCTGACCGCGGTCGCCGACCGCCTGGAGGCCGAGAAGGACAGCGTCCGCGGCATCATCTTCACTTCCGCCAAGAAGACCTTCTTCGCCGGCGGCGACCTGCGCGACCTGATCGCCGTCACTCCCGACAAGGCCGAGCAGGCCTTCGCGGCGGGTAACGGCATCAAGCGCGATCTGCGCCGTATCGAGACCCTCGGCAAGCCCGTCGTCGCCGCGATCAACGGCGCGGCGCTGGGCGGCGGTTACGAGATCGCGCTGGCCTGCCACCACCGCATCGCCCTCGACACCCCCGGCACCAAGATCGGCCTGCCCGAGGTCACCCTCGGCCTGCTGCCGGCCGGCGGCGGGGTGACCCGTACGGTGCGGCTGCTCGGCATCGCCGACGCGCTGCTGAAGGTGCTGCTCCAGGGCACCCAGTACAACGCCACCCGCGCCCAGGAGGCCGGGCTGATCCACGAGGTCGCGGCCACCCCCGAAGAGATGCTCAGTAAGGCCCGCGCCTTCATCGAGGAGCATCCGGAGTCCCAGCAGCCCTGGGACGTCAAGGGCTACCGCATCCCCGGCGGCACCCCGGCCCAGCCGAAGTTCGCGGCCAACCTCCCGGCGTTCCCCGCCAACCTCAAGAAGCAGCTCAGCGGCGCGCCCTACCCGGCCCCCCGCAACATCCTCGCCGCGGCCGTCGAGGGCTCCCAGGTCGACTTCGAGACCGCGCAGACCATCGAGGCGCGCTACTTCGTCGAGCTGGTGACCGGCCAGATCTCCAAGAACATGATCCAGGCGTTCTTCTTCGACCTCCAGGCCGTCAACTCGGGCGCCAACCGTCCCAAGGACATCGCGCCCCGCAAGGTCGAGAAGGTCGCGGTGCTCGGCGCCGGCATGATGGGCGCGGGCATCGCCTACTCCTGCGCCAGGGCCGGGATGCAGGTCGTCCTCAAGGACGTCTCCCTGGAGGCGGCGCAGAAGGGCAAGGCGTATGCGGAAGGGCTGCTCGCCAAGGCGCTCTCCCGGGGCCGTACGACCGAGGCGAAGCGCGACGAGCTGCTGGCCCGCATCACGCCCACCGCCGAGCCGGCGGATCTGGCGGGCTGCGACGCCGTCATCGAGGCGGTCTTCGAGGACGTGGGCCTCAAGCACAAGGTCTTCAAGGAGATCCAGCACCTCGTCGCGCCCGACGCGCTGCTGTGCTCCAACACCTCCACGCTGCCCATCACGTCGCTGGCCGAGGGCGTCGAGCGGGACCAGGACTTCATCGGTCTGCACTTCTTCTCGCCGGTCGACAAGATGCCGCTGGTGGAGATCATCAAGGGCGAGCGGACCGGCGACGAGGCGCTGGCCCGCGCCTTCGACCTGGTCCGACAGATCAAGAAGACCCCGATCGTCGTCAATGACTCGCGCGGCTTCTTCACCTCCCGCGTCATCGGCCACTTCATCAACGAAGGCGTGGCGATGATCGGCGAGGGCCTCGACCCGGTCTCCGTCGAGCAGGCCGCCGCCCAGGCCGGCTACCCGGCCAAGGTGCTGTCCCTGATGGACGAGCTGACCCTGACCCTGCCGCGCAAGATCCGCGAAGAGACCAAGAGGGCGGTCGTGGAGTCCGGCGGCAGCTGGCAGCCGCACCCGGCCGACGCGGTCATCGACCGGATGGTCGACGAGTTCGGCCGCCCCGGCCGCAGCGGTGGCGGGGGCTTCTACGAGTACGGCGAGGACGGCAAGCGCACCGGTCTGTGGCCGGGGCTGCGCGAGCACTTCACCAAGAAGGACGCCACGGTTCCGTTCATCGACATGCAGGAGCGGATGCTCTTCTCCGAGGCGCTGGACACCGTCCGCTGCTTCGAGGAGGGCGTGCTCACCTCCGTCGCGGACGCCAACATCGGCTCCATCCTCGGCATCGGCTTCCCGGGCTGGACCGGCGGTGTGATCCAGTACATCAACGGCTACCAGGGCGGCCCGGGGCGGGAGGAGCTGGTCGGTCTGCCCGGCTTCGTGGCCCGCGCCCGTGAGCTTCAGGAAGCCTACGGAGACCGGTTCGCGCCGTCCGCGCTGCTGGTGGAGAAGGCCGAGAAGGGCGAGAAGTTCAGCGACTGACCGGTCACGGGGGCGGGCCACGGCGGCCCGTCCCCGTCATTCCTCGGGGGTGTGGCCGCCCTGGTCCCGGTCGCCCTCCATGCCGAACGACTCCCGCAGCTCCTGCTTCATCGACCGCTGGAAGGCGGTCACCAGTGCCTGCACCACCATCGGCTGCATATGGGCCGAGAGCGATTTCATCCGCGCCATCTCGTCCTCGTCCGGCCCGCCGCCCCGGTTCGGCTCCCACACCTCGTCCTTGAAGAGCCGGCTGAGCTCCCGGGCCGCCGAGCGGGTGTGCTCGATGACCACACTGCGCGCCGTGAGGATGGTCTCCAGGGAGATCGGGACGTCCAGCAGCCGGGTGCCCAGGTGCAGCAGCCCCGGGTCGACGCGGAAGACCAGCGGATCATCGGTGCGGACGAGCACACTCATGGCTGCCAGCCGGTCCAGATCCTCCTCGGTCAGCGCCCGGCCGACCCGCCGCTCCAGCTGTTCCCGGGTGGCGTCCTCGGCCTTGTCCGGAATCCAACTCGCCACCAGCGCCCGGTGGATGGCCAGATCCTGGGCGCTCAGGTCGGGCGGCAGCTGCTCCAGATAGCGTTCGATCGCGGACAGCGTCAGGCCCTGGTGCTGGAGCTCTTCGATGAGGGCGAGCCGCGAGAGGTGGTCCGGACCGTAGCGGCCGACCCGGCGGGGGCCGATCTCCGGCGGGGGCAGCAGACCGCGCGTGCTGTAGAAGCGGATCGTACGGACCGTGACGCCGGCGCGGGCGGCCAGTTCGTCGACCGTCAGGTCGGTGGCGGGCTCCATCATGTTCAACAGTATTGCTGTCTCACCACTCTTGTGAAACCTGCCGCGCGGACCGGGCCGGAGCGCGCCGGGCCGCGCGGACAGCCCGCTGGCGAATCGGGACGGAGCGAGTTGTCACGAAAGCAAAATGCACGTCTCAATTGAGCCGAACAGGTCAAGAAATCCTCCTTACCGGCCAGGCTGCGGAGTCCGGAATCGGGTGAACTGACGCCCCTCTTGAAATTGATGCGCCGGGAAATTCACTTCAAATACGGACAAATCTTGGATGGCCAATACACGCTGTGATCTTGCCCACAGACGGAGAAGGGCTCTTCAGGGAAGGTGTGCCGTCGGCCGTCCACGCGATCTGCGGGACTTCTAGGCCATGGCTTCAGCGCCTGCCCGAAAGCGAGATACACCAGCAGTGAGCACAGAAACCGTCACCGAGACAGCCCACGGGTCACCTGACGGGGGGAGCGGCGCGCAGCAGGATGCGGGCGACGCGGGCTACAGCAAGGGCCTCAAGGGCCGGCATGTGAACATGATCGCCATCGGTGGGGCGATCGGTACCGGCCTCTTCCTGGGCGCCGGTGGTCGACTGCATTCCGCCGGCCCGGCGCTGGCCATCGCCTACGCGGTCTGCGGCCTCTTCGCCTTCTTCGTCGTACGGGCCCTGGGCGAGCTGGTGCTGCACCGCCCCTCGTCCGGCTCCTTCGTCTCGTACGCCCGTGAGTTCCTCGGGGAGAAGGGCGCCTACGTCGCCGGCTGGATGTACGTCGTCAACTGGTCGACGACCGGTATCGCCGACATCACCGCGATCGCGCTCTATACCCACTACTGGAGCCTGTTCACCGACATCCCGCAGTGGGTGATGGCAATGATCGCGCTGGCGGTCGTGCTGACGGTGAACCTGATCTCGGTGAAGATCTTCGGTGAGCTGGAGTTCTGGTTCGCGATCATCAAGGTCGCGGCGCTGGTCATCTTCATGTTCATCGGCATCTTCCTGCTGGCCACCCAGCACCCGGTCGGCGGGCACACGCCAGGGCTGGACCTGCTCACCGACCACGGTGGGCTCTTCCCGACCGGTCTGCTGCCCGTGGTGATCGTGCTCCAGGGCGTGGTCTTCGCCTACTCCGCGGTGGAGCTGGTCGGTGTGACCGCCGGCGAGACCGACCAGCCGGAGAAGGTCGTGCCGAAGGCCGTCAACTCCATCATGTGGCGGGTGGGCGTCTTCTACGTCGGCTCGGTGATCCTGCTCGCGATGCTGCTGCCGTGGAACAAGTACGTCGGCGGCGAGAGCCCCTTCGTGACGGTGCTGTCCAACGTCGGTGTGCCGGCGGCGGGCGATGTGATGAACCTCGTGGTGCTGACCGCGGCGATGTCCAGCCTGAACTCCGGGCTCTACTCGACCGGCCGCATCCTGCGCTCCATGTCGATGGCGGGCTCGGCGCCCAAGTTCGCCGGCCTGATGAACCGCAACCAGGTGCCGTACGGCGGCATCATGCTCACCTCCGCGGTGTGTGTGCTGGGTGTCGGCCTCAACTACGTCATGCCGGGCGAGGCGTTCGAGATCGTGCTGAACATCGCGGCGCTGGGCATCATCAGCACCTGGTGCACGATCATGGTCTGCCACATGGTGTTCGTGCGCCGGTCCAAGGAGGGCGTGGTCGAGCGGCCGCGCTTCCGGCTCCCCGGCACGCCGGTCACCGATATCGCCACCATCGTCTTCCTGCTCGGCGTCATCGTCCTGATGTGGTTCGACGACGGCGTCGGCCGGCAGACCGTGATGCTGATCCCGGTCCTCGCCATCGCACTGGTCGGCGGCTGGTTCGCGGTACGCGGCCGGGTCAGCCGGATCGCCGCGGAGCGCGAACTCTCGAAGTAGTCACGCACCAGCGGACGCCTGCGTCAGCAAGGGCGGTCGCGGAGGCCGGAAGGCTTCCGCGACCGCCCTTTCGCTCTCTCACTTCCGGCGGATGCGACGGCCCGGCGGCCCCGGCCAGACGGCCGCGGCCGATTGTCAGTGGGCGCCCCTACTGTGGACGCATGACGGAGAAAACGGGGATCTCCTACATCAAGGGGGACGCCACGGCGCCGCAGGGCAAGGGCGTCAAGGTGATCGCGCACATCTGTAATGACCTGGGTGGCTGGGGCAAGGGCTTCGTGCTCGCGGTCTCCCGGCGCTGGCCGGAGCCGGAGGCCGCCTACCGGCGGTGGCACCGCGAGCGGGCGCGGAACGACTTCGGGCTGGGTGGCGCCCAGTTCGTCCAGGTCGGCGACCGGCTGTGGGTGGCCAATGTCGTCGGACAGCGGGGAATGCGGACGGGCAGCAAGGGCGCCCCGGTCCGCCACGAGGCCATCGACGCCGGGCTCGAACGGGTCGCGGTCAAGGCGCGAGAGCTCGAAGCGTCCGTTCATATGCCGCGTATCGGCTGTGGGCTGGCGGGCGGGAACCGAGGGCAGGTCCCACGCCGCCGTCGCCAAGGGCCTGCACATCAGCGAGAGCGCTGTCGCCAAGCACACCGCGAGCATTTTCACCAAGCTCCGGATCGGCCCGTCGGCGGACGACAATCGCAGGGTGCTGGCCGTCCTGGCCTACCTCAAGCGCTGAACCGCTCCGGCGCGGAGCCCGGCGGGCCCTCGTCAGCGGCGAGCCCTCGCCGGGGCACCTGCACGGGACAGCGCGCCGAGCCGCAGAAGGACTCGACGCGCCGCCGGACCACGCACGGCCGCCGCCCGGCCCCGTGCCGCCGCAAGGTCAACTAGCCGACGGTACCCACGACCGGGTAATGATCCGAGAGATTGGTGTACGTGTAGTCCTTGCCCCAGCTGGAGACGGTCCAGGGCGCCGACTCCTCCTTGACCACGGTGTTCCGCCATCCGGTGGGACGGGCGTGGCCGTTGCGGAACAGGACGTAGTCCAGGTCCTCGCGGGGGTCGTCCGGGTAGCGGTACTTCGCGATGGAGTTGTCCTGGGTGTCGAAGGAGTAGGGGTGGCCCGTGCGGCTGTCGGCGGGCGCCAGGTCGGCGTTGCCGAGCAGCGCGTCGTACTCGGCGCTGTGGGAGTCGATGTTCAGATCGCCCGCGACCAGTACCTCTTCGTCCGCCGGGATGTTCTTGGCGTCCAGGAAGGCGTCCATCTCCTTGAGCTGCTCGGCGCGGTCGGCGGCCGCCTCGCCCGCCTTGCAGCCCGAGTCGGTGGACTGGGCGTGGGTGCCGACCACATGCACCCTGGTGCCGTTGACGTCCAACACCGCATAGACGAAGCCCTTGTTGGAGAGGCTGTCTGCACCGCAGGCGTCCTTGTAGACGTACTGCTCCTTGCGCAGGATCGGCCACTTACTCAGCAGCGTCACCCCGCCGTCTTCCGGGGTCACGGCGGAGTAGGCACCGCCGGTGGCGTCCCAGCCGCTGCGGCTCCGGCCCACCACCGGGGTCTGGTGCGGGTACTGCGCCGCGGCCCGGGACTTCAGCGTCTCGGACGAGGAGTTGTCGAACGCCTCCTGGAGCACCACGACGTCCTGGCCCTGGAAGAAGTCCGCGGCCGCGATCGCCTGGGCGCGGTGGTCCTGCCCCCAGTTGGGATAGAGGTTCTTGCTCATGAGGAAGACGTTGTAGCTGAGCACCTTCAGACGGGGCGGGGCGGCGGCCGACGCGGAGGGGGCCGCGGCCGCCACCGTGACCGCGGCGAGGGCCGTGGCGAGGGCGGCGATCCGGGGCATGCGCAGCGCGGAGTGCGTCACTGAATCTCCCTGTGGGGGTGGGGACTTGAACCAGCGACGCTTATCCAAGCAGCTGAGGTTACTTCCAGGTAGCCATCTGGCGGGCACGAGATGGACAGACCGAAGCTCTTGCCGACGAGTCCGATCCTCCGGGTCAGGGGCAGGGCTGCGGGCTCATGGGCACCGTCCCACCGACAGTCGTGTGTACGGCGGCCAGCGCGGTGACGGCGCTCTGCGTCCAGGACAGCAGAGCGCGTTCGCGGCTCGACGGTTCGTCGCAGGCCGGGTGGCCGAACGCGCCGCACGAGCTCTGCTGGGCGAGGAGGAAGGAGACGGCGTCGCGGGTGATGCGGTGCCGCGCCTGTCCCGTGCGAGCCGAGTCCCGGATGAAGCCGGCGATACGCCCCAGGTGATAGTCCTTCCAGGCGCCGGGCAAGTCGGTGACGGTCGTCTCCGGTGCCGGGTGCGGCGCGTCGGCCCCGCCGGTCAGTGCGTCCGCGCGCTGCGGGGAGAGCAGTCCCAGACCGACCAGACGCCGGACGTTGTGCACCGCCTGTGGCGGCACCCGGTCCAGGACTTCGACGGCGGCGACGGTGGACTTGAGGAACAGGTCGAGCGAGGCACAGGAGATCCCGTGCGCCCGAAGACCGGACGCGAACGCACCGACGACCTCCATCCCGTGCCGCTGCCACACCTCCGCGTCCGAGTCCGCGAGACGCGCGGAGAAATCGAGGAGCAGGGGGCGGGCGAGCCCGGGTTCGTCCAGTGCCTCGGCGGCATGCGCGACGGCCGCGGCGGCGGGCAGGCAGCCGGCCGGGTCGTGGCGCCGGACCGTGTCCGCCAGCCACACCACGGCCCGCCGGAGCGGCTGCTCCACGGTCGAACCGGGCGTCGGTACGGACGGCCGGGGCCGCCGCGCCACCCGGGGGCTGCGGTCCAGGAGCGCGGCCAGGGCCGCGACGATGGTGGTGTGGTAGCCGGTGGCCCAGTGGCGGTAGGCCTCATCGTCGTCGGCGAGTCCGGGGTGGACCACCCCCGGCGGCCCGTTGACCCGTCCGTCGGCCTCTTGTACCGCCGTGAGGAACTCCCAGGCCCGGCGGGCTTCCTCGGAGTCCCGGACCCCGAGGCAGAGGAGGCAGCACAGAAGCTCACCCACCAGGTCGGCGTTCTCCTGGCCGAGGGTGAGGACGAGGAGCGCTTCGAGCAGTTCCACCGCCGCGGCCGGATCGAAGTCCCGCGGCCAGCGGGGCTCGCGGAGGCCGAAGTCCGTGGCGTAGAAGATCGTGTGGGTGATCGCGTAGATATCGCGATCGGTGAGCTTGAGGACGTTCGGGCCGTTGCAGAGCAGGGTGAACGGCAGGACCTCGTCCATGGCGGGCAGCGTGTGCGGGACGCCGCACAGCTCCAGGGTGTGCAGCAGATCGAGCTGCCGGTAGGGGATCCGCTCGAAGACCGCCGCATATCCGCCGGCCGCGGCCTGAGTGATCAGCCGCCGGAACTCCGGGTCCTCGCGACCGCAGAGCCGGAGGGCCGCATAGGTTCCCGCGTAGAGCAGGAGCGCGGCTTCGTCCCGGGCGATCAGTTCCCGGTAGGACGGGCGGGCCGCGATCTGCTCGACCTGGTCGAGGAGGGCCGCGTAGTCGCCGTCGAGTGGTTCGGGGTCGAGGCGGGCCCGCAGTCCCACCAGGAACGCCGTCTCGATGAGCGCCTTACGGGCGAACAGCACCCGGTCGGTGGGGGCTTCGGCCGGATCGATCAGAGTGCGGCGCGCAGCGAGCCAGGCGACCGCCCGGGTCTCCACCGCGCGCCTTTGTGACGAACCGTCACCGGGCTGCGTCGTGTTCACTGAATGCCTCCCGGCGATCGGCGTGGTCAATGGCTCAGCTGCCCGCAGCCGAGTCGTCTTCCGCGACCTGGTTGGCGACTACGAGGACGTACCGCTCCCAGGCGAGTACATAGCCGGCCACATCGTCGAGTTGGCTGACCTGGTCGACGACTCGCTGCAGCGGAACGGTGAGGTCGACGAGTCCGCTCGTCCGCAGGAAGTCGAGTGCCTTACGGGCATCAACCGGCGGGGGGCAGGGTGGAGGACAGGACATGAGTTGCTCCTTTCGGGTGGTTCGGATGAACATGGCGAGTGTCGCGTTCCGTAACCCTCTTGTCACTATCCGCGGCTAGTGGGAAAAGTGGTGATTTGATCGCCCCAGTTCAGGGGTTTATCTCGCGGCGAAACCACTCTTGGAGGTGAATCTCCGTTGTGGGGTCAGGTGATTTCGGTGGGGTGGCGTCATACGGCCGGGTGGTGAGTGACGCTGCACACTGCGCCGCTCGCCCGGGGCGTGGGGCCATTGGCTCCCGTCAGTGCCCAACTCGCGTGCCCGCACAGGTGCCTTCGGTATTCTCCGGTCCGAGTGGGGTCATGCCGCAGCGCCGTTGACGAGTCGCACGCCCCATGGGTGGGCGCGGTGGTGCGCAGGGGGCGGCGTGCCGGGGTGGGTGTGCCGGGCGGTGTCGTCGCGGTGGAGTGCTGCGGGCCGGTTCCGGCGGTGCGCGGGTGTGTGGCGGCGGGAAAGGGCCCCCGCGTCCGCCGATCGCGGAGCGTCACCGTATGATGATTAATACCATGATTACGGTAAAAAATGGCCCGAATCCCCCGCCGGTCGGAGGTGTGCTCTGGTCGCTGGCCGGGGACATCCGCATGCTGCTGACGCTGCCGGCCGCGCTGGCCATGCAGGTCGCCCACCCGGCGGTGGGCGCCGGGGTGGACGACCACTCCGTGTTCCGTACGGACCCCTGGGGACGCGGCGAGCGGTCCCTGACCTCGCTCCAGCTGTGGGTGTACGGAGGGGAGAAGGCGGCCGCGGAGGGGCGCCGGCTGCGCGCGCTGCACAAGACCATCCAGGGGACCGACGCACACGGCCGCGCCTACCACGCGCTCACCCCCGCCTACTACGCCTGGGTGCACGCCACCGGCTACCCCGTCTTCCGGCACGCGCAGCAGTATCTGGGCCGCCCCTTCACCGAGGCGCAGGAACGGGCGCTGTACGCGGAGTGGCTCCAGGTCGGCCGGATCCTGGGGATCCATGACCGCGATATGCCGCAGACGATCGAGGAGTTCTGGCCGTATTACCAGAAGGTCCTCGACAACGAACTCGAAGAGACCGCCGTGGTCAAGGAGTTGCTGGCGACCGATCCGCAACTGCCGGTTCCCGACCGCGGCCCGCGCTGGCTGCGGCTGCTGCTGCGGCTGACCTGGCCCTGGCTGTGCCCGCGGTTCGCCCGCACCCGGCGCTTTCTCACGATCGGGCTGATGCCGCCGGACGCCCGGCAGGCCATCGGGCTGGAGTGGACGGACGCCCAGGAGCGCACTCTGCGCCGGCTCGGCCGGGTCGTGCGCGCCGTGGTGCCGGTGCTTCCGGAGCGCCTGCGGTTCATGCCGATCGCGCGCCGGGCCAGGCAGGCGGCGCGCCGGTAACGACGCGGTGCGCGTACGGAGCCGGGGGAGGCCCGGCTCCGTACGTGTTCAGCGCTCGTCCACTGGCTCAGCGCCCATGCACCGGCTCAGTGCCCGTGCACGTCGTGCGTGGCCGCGATCTGCTTCCACGAATTGGGCTCGGCGACTCGTCCCTGCGAAGCGCCGAGGGCCTGCTTGGCCGCGCCCACCGAGGGCCGGGTCGGCTGGAAGAGCCAGGTGTCGAAGAAGCCGGCCAGCTGCTTGCCGGTCTTCTTCTCGGCGAACTTCACGAAGTCGGCGACCGAGGCGTTGCCGTACCGGTTCTCCGTCGGCCAGGACTTGAGGAGGCCGAAGAAGGCCTTGTCGCCGACCTTGTTGCGGAGCGCCTGGAGGGTCAGCGCGCCACGGTCGTAGACCGCGCCGTCGAACTGGTTCTCCGCGCCCGGGTTGCCCGGCTTGACCGTCCAGAACGGGTCGTCGGCCGGGTGCTGGGCGTAGACGTAGTCCGCCAGCTCCTGGGCGGTGCCCTCGCCCTCCTTCTCCGACCACAGCCACTGGCTGTAGGCGGCGAAGCCCTCGTTGATCCAGATGTCCTTCCAGTCCTTCAGCGAGACGCTGTCGCCGTACCACTGGTGCGCCAGCTCGTGCACCACGACGGAGACGTTCGTGCCGCGGTCGAAGGCCTTCTTCCCGTAGAACGGGCGGGTCTGGGTCTCCAGCGCGTATCCGGCCGGCACGTTCGGCACATAGCCGCCCACCGCGTTGAACGGGTAGGCGCCGAAGACGCTCTCCAGCCACTCGGTGATCTCGGTGGTGCGCTCGATGCTCGCCTTCGCCGAGCCCTCGTTCGCGCCGAGGTCCTTGCTGACCGCGTTGACCACCGGCAGGCCGTTCGCGGTCTTGTCGGTGGTGATGTCGAACTTGCCGACGGCCAGCGTCGTCAGATACGTCGCCTGCGGCTTGTCCGAGCGCCAGTTGTAGCGCGTCCAGCCCAGCTTGGAGGACTGCGAGGCCAGTACGCCGTTGCTCAGCGCCTGGGTGCCGTCCGGGACCGCCACCGAGATGTCGTACGTCGCCTTGTCGGTGGGGTGGTCATTGCTCGGGAACCACCACACGGCAGCGTCCGGCTCCTGTGCGATCACCCCGCCGTCGGGGGTACGGGCCCAGGCGCTGTAGCCGTCCATCTTGAGCTCGGAGGGCTTGCCCGCGTAGCGCACCACGACGCTGATCTGCTTGCCCTTCTCCAGCGGTGTGGCCGGAGTGACCTCCAGTTCGTGCTTGCCGGAGGTGGCGAAGGCGGCCTTCTTGCCGTTGATCCGGATCTCACTGACCTTGAGGCCGAAGTCCAGGTTGAAGCGGGAGAGATCCTGAGTGGTGGTGGCCAGCAGGGTGGCCGTGCCCTCCAGCAGATCCGTCTTCGGCTGGTACTTGAGCCGCAGGTCGTAGTGGGAAACGTCGTATCCGCCGTTTCCGCTCTCGGGGTAGTAGGTGTCGCCCACACCCGGAGCGCCCGGTGTGAAGTCGGCAGCCGAGGCCGGGATGGCCAGCAGCAGGCTGAGTGCGACCGCGCCGGGGACGAGGAGTCTGTGACGCACGAGTCCTCCAACTCGTAGGGGGGATGGCTCTGTTCAGACCCTATGTACTGCGCCCGGTCAGCGTCATGTACATGGCCTGATCTGACACATGACCGACATGAACCCTCTTTCGTCCCTCCCGTCTGCCACGCTCCGCCGTCCCCCTCCACCATGGTGGGCAGCGGGCGCCGCCGCGGTCACGGCACGGGATGCCGGACCGTCCGCGGGACGAAAAAGCTACCCATGGACCTGTTTTCGGCCGCCGGCCGCCCGCGGTGCCCGGACATGCCCTTACGCAGGGGAGTTGCGCCGCGCTACCGTCCGCCCGTGACGAATCCTGCGCGGATCCCCCGCATCCCCTTCACAGCGCTCGTGCTGGCAGCCGTCGCCGCCCTGCTGTCCGCCCTGATCGGGCCGGCCGCCGCGCAGGCGGCGCCCGCCGAGAGCAGACCCGTCTACTCCTACGACCGCGCGATACGCGAATCGGTCTGGGTGGACACACGGCTGGACGGCGACGCGGACGGGAGAACCGACCGCGTCGCCGTCGACATCGTGCGGCCCGCCGAACCGGCGCGACAGGGCCGGCGGATCCCCGTGATCATGGACGCCAGTCCGTACTACTCCTGCTGCGGGCGCGGTAACGAGAGCCAGAAGAAGACCTATGACGACCGGGGCCGGCCGGTCGGGTTCCCGCTCTTCTACGACAACTACTTCGTGCCGCGCGGCTATGCGACGGTCCTGGTCGACCTCGCGGGCACCAACCGCTCGGACGGCTGCTCCGACGTCGGCGGCCGCTCCGACATCGGTTCCGCCCGGGCCGTCGTCGACTGGCTCGGCGGCAGAGGCCGTGCCTACACCGCCCGTACGGGAGGGAAACCCGTCACGGCCGGCTGGTCCAACGGCAGCACCGGAATGATCGGCAAGAGCTGGGACGCCACCATCGCCAACGGCGTCGCGGCCACCGGCGTCAAAGGGCTGAAGACCATCGTCCCGATCGCCGGCATCTCCTCCTGGTACGACTACTACTTCGCCAAGGGCGCCCCGCTCTATGACTCGGGGCCGGACTCCCTCGCCGAGGTGGTCGACAGCCCTGATGCGCGCAAGCACTGCGCCGCCGTGCAGAAGAAGCTCGCCGACGGGGCGCCCCGTACCGGCGACTGGACCGGTCTGTGGAGTGAGCGCGACTACGTCCGCCACGCGGACCGGGTCCGGGCCAGCGTGCTCCTGGTGCACGGCATGCAGGACCTCAACGTCCGGACCCGGCACGCCGGGCAGTGGTGGGACGCGCTCGCCCGGCACGGTGTCGAGCGCAAGATCTGGCTCTCCCAGACCGGGCATGTCGACCCCTTCGACTACCGGCGCAGCGCCTGGGTCAAGACCCTGCACCACTGGTTCGACCACTATTTGCTGGGCTACGACAACGGCATCGAGCGCACCCCGATGGCCGATATCGAGCGCTCGCCCGGCACCTGGTCCACCGACCCGCAGTGGCCCGCGCCAGGCACCGCGCCCACCACACTGCGGCCGCGCGGCGGCACCGCGCCCGGCGTGGCCCTGCTGGGAACCCGTAAGGCACCGCACGGCGCGACCGAGACCTTCACCGACGACCCGAAGCTGAGCGAGGCCGACTGGGCGGCCCGGATCGATGCCCCGACCGCCGCCAAGGCCGGGTTCCGCACCGGACCGCTGCGCACACCGCTGCGGTTGTCCGGCTCCGGCAGGGTGACCGTGACCGTCACTCCGAGCACCTCGACCGCCCATCTCTCCGCCGTCCTGGTCGACCTCGGCCCGGACACCATCCGCAACTACGCCGCCGAGGGCGAGGGCATCACCACCCTGGACCGGCGCACCTGCTGGGGCGCCGGAACCACGGGCGACACCGGCTGCTTCAAGGAGACCGCCGCCGACACCCAAAAGGTCGCCCACACCGTCTTCAGCCGCGGCTGGGCCGACCTCGGCAACTACGCCGACGCCCACAAGGGCCGCCCGCTCACCCCCGGCAAGCCGTACAAGCTCACCCTGGACCTGGCCGCGAGCGATCACGTCGTGCCCGCCGGGCACCGGCTCGCGCTCATCGTGGCCGGTACCGACGCCGGTCTGATCGACCCGCCCGCGGCCACCGGGAAGCTCACCCTCGACCTGTCCCGCACCTCCGCCCAACTCCCGCTGACCGGCGGCGCGGCGGCCTTCGCACGGGCCACCGCGGGCGCGCCGAGGCATCCGGACGCCGCGGCACCGCTGGACGGTATCGCCCCGCCGCGCTCGGTCAGCCGGCTGCCGGCCGTGGGATGACCACCCGGGGCCGCCCCACTACGGGCGGCCCCACCCGGTCCCCCTCTCCACCGCTCACCCAAGGGAGGCTCCTCCTCGTGATACCCCGCCCCCACCGCCTCGCCGCCGGGCCGCTGGCCATCGGGCTGACGGCCACCCTCGGCGCGACCCCGCCGCCCGCCCCGGCCGCGACCGCAACCCCCGCACCCCGTACGGGATTCGAGATCAGCCATGGCGCCCGCTGGACGGGCCAGGCCGAGGAACAGGACTTCCTCAAGGCCGTCGACCGGGGCTCGGTGCGCGTACGGATCGACCGGATCGGCACCACCGGGCAGGGCCGCCCGCTGCAGCTCGTCCGGATCGGCGCCCCCGCCCCCGAGGGCCCGGCGCGGGTCCGGCGCGGAAACTCCGTGCTGCTGATCTGCTCCCAGCACGGTGACGAGCCCTCCGGGCGCGAGGCCTGTCTGACCACCGTCCGCAATCTCGCCTACGCCAAGGACCCGGCGACCCGGCGCTTCCTGCAACACACCAGCGTGCTGGTCGTCCCGACCGCCAACCCCGACGGCCGGGCCGCGGACACCCGAGGCAACGCCGACGGCACGGACATCAACCGCGATCACATCGCCCTGCGGACCGCCGAGGGCCGGGCGATGGCCGAGGTCATCCGCGACTACCGCCCGGACACCATCTACGACCTGCACGAGTACGGCCCCACGGTCCCGTACTACATGAAGGACGTGCTGTCGCTGTGGCCGCGCAACCTCAACACCGCGGACGGGGTGCACCGGGAAGCGGCCGCGCTTTCCCAGGACTTCGTGCGGCCCGCCGTCCACCGGGCGGGCTTCTCCACCGGCGTCTACGGCATCTGGACCGACCCGGAGACCGGTGATCCCGTCAAGCAGGTCGCGGGCGACGGGCAGGAGCGGATCCTGCGCAACACCGCGGGTGTGAAGGGTTCGGTCGGACTGCTCGTCGAGACCCGGGTCGACGCGCTCACCGAGGCCGAGAAGGCCGACCCCGCGCTCAACAACCGCCGCCGGGTGGACTCCCAGCTGGCCGCGCTGGACGGTGCCTTCACCTTCCTCGACCGGCACCGGTCACGGATCGAGGCGGCCACCGCCGCCGCCCGGCTCGCGGGCTATACCGATCACGGTCCGGTGTATCTCGGCGGCGCGGATAACGAACCGGCTACCGAAGAGCAGATCCTGTCCGACCCGCCTTGCGCCTATCGTCTCGAAGAGGGACAGTTTGCGCAGGTCAGGGAAGAATTGGTGAGGCACGGAGTGGTGTGGCGCCGGGACCGTGACGGCGTCGTCGTGCCGCTGCGCCAACCGCTGCGGAAGCTCGTTCCGCTGCTGTTGGACCGGAGGGCCGGTTATCACCTTACGGTCGCGACGCCCCTCAACGTCTGCCGTCGTGTGGTAGGTGGTAACGGGTAAGGAAAATATGGCCCATTGAAAGGTTGACACGTGTCGGACACAGTCAGAGAAGCCGGAGACGGGGGTGGCACGCCATCCGTGACGGACGTCCCCGATGAGCCGCAGCACCACGGGCCCCCACAGACCGACCGTGTGGTCTTCGGTGTGACCTCGTTGCTCACCCTCGCCTTCATCGCGTGGGGAGCGTCGTCCACCGAATCCCTCAAGAGCGCATCGACCTCGATGCTGAACTGGGTGATCGACAACGGCGGCTGGGCCTTCGTGCTCTCCGCCTCCGGATTTGTGATCTTTGCGATTTGGCTGGCGGTCAGCAAGTACGGCCGGATCACGCTCGGCAAGGAGGGCGAGGATCCGGAATTCCGCACCGTGTCCTGGATCGCGATGATGTTCAGCGCGGGCATGGGCATCGGTTTGATGTTCTACGGCGTCAGCGAGCCGCTGGGGCACTTCAGCACCCCACCGCCGGGCACCGATCCGCAGGACGCCGCCCAGGCGATGGACACCGCGATGGCCACCACGATGTTCCACTGGACGCTGCACCCCTGGGCGATCTACGCGGTCGTTGGTCTGGCCATCGCTTACAGCTGCTTCCGGCGGGGGAGGCGGCAGACGATAAGCGCGGTGTTCACCCCACTGATCGGCACCCGGCGGGCGAACGGCTGGGGCGGCCGGGTCATCGACATCCTGGCCATCTTCGCCACCCTCTTCGGTTCGGCGGCCTCGCTGGGTCTCGGTGCGCTCCAGATCGGCAGCGGCATCAAGGTCCTCGGCTGGATGGACAGCGTCAGCACCACCCTGCTGGTCGGCATCATCACCGTGCTGACCATCGCCTTCATCCTGTCCGCGGTCTCCGGTATCGCCAAGGGCGTCCAGATGCTGTCCAACATCAATATGGTGCTGGCGGTCATCCTGGCGGTCTTCGTGTTCGTGGTCGGACCGACCATCCTCATCCTCAACCTGCTGCCGACCTCTCTCGGCTCGTTCATCGGCGAACTGCCGCAGCTCGCGGGCCGTACGGAGGCCAGCAGCGGTGACGATGTGGGCGGCTGGCTGCGCAGCTGGACCGTCTTCTACTGGGCGTGGTGGATCTCCTGGACGCCGTTCGTGGGCATGTTCATCGCCCGGATCAGCCGGGGCCGGACCATCCGCCAGTTCATCGGCGGGGTCATCCTCGTCCCGAGCGTGGTCAGCCTGGCGTGGTTCGCGGTGTTCGGCGGCTCGGCCATGAAGCTCCAGTCGTCCAAGCAGCTCAGCGGGTCGAGCACACCCGAAGGACAGCTCTTCGATGTGCTGCACCAGTACCCGCTCGCCACGGTCATGAGCATTCTCGTCATGATCCTGGTCGGCATCTTCTTCGTGTCCGGTGCCGATGCCGCGTCCATCGTCATGGGCACCCTCTCGCAGAAGGGGACCTTCGAGCCGACCCGGCTCGTGGTGATCTTCTGGGGAGTGGTGACCGGTGCGGTCGCGGCGGTCATGCTGCTGATCGGCGGTGGCTCGGGCGATGCCCTGACCGGCCTCCAGAATCTGACGATTCTGGTCGCGGTGCCGTTCATGGTCGTGATGATCGCCATGTGCTGGGCGCTGATGCGTGATCTGCGCAGCGATCCGCTGATCGTGCGCGGTCAGAAGGGCGCCGAGGTCGTCGAACTGGCCGTGATCGCGGGCCATGAGCAGTACGACGGCGACTTCGAGATCCAGATCGGACCCGGCAACGGAAACGGGGACGACGCGGGTGACGGCACCGGCACCGGCGAGGACAGCGGCGTCGAAGTGAAGAGCGGCGGTTAGGCCGACTCCTGAGCGGCGTCGTACGGCCCCGGTGTGGTGCCGGCGGCCGGATGACGAAGGGGCCTGCGCACGACCTTCCGGTCGTGTGCAGGCCCCACGTCTGTGCCGGGTTACTTCTTGAAGCTGTAGTCCATCAGCTTCTTCGCGTCAGCGGTGCGGTTCGTCACCGAAGAGGAGGCGAGAACTGCGCCGATGACCGTCTTGCCACCGCGGGTCGCGGCGAAGACCAGGCAGTACTTGGCCTCCGGGCCGGAGCCCGTCTTGACGCCGAGAGTGCCCGAGTAGGTGCCGAGCAGCGCGTTGGTGTTGGTCCACGACATGTTGCGGTAGCCACCGCTCTTCGTCGAGACCTTCTGCGTGGTCGACTTCGTCTTCACGACCGTACGGAACGTGGAGTACTTCATCGCGTTGGAGGCGAGCTTCGTCAGGTCGCGCGGAGTCGAGTAGTTCGCGCCCCTGCCGATGCCGTCGAACGAGTCGAAGTGCGTGTTCGTCATGCCGAGCGACTTGGCCGTGGAGTTCATCTTGCCGATGAACGACGTGACCCGCGCGGCCCGGGTGGAGCCGCTGCCGAACTTGTCGGCCAGCGCGTACGCCGCGTCGCAGCCGGACGGGAGCATCAGCCCGTACAGCAGCTGGCGGACGGTGACCTTGTCGCCGACGATCAGCTTGGCCGAGGAGGCCCAGTTGTTGTCGACGATGTAGTCGCTGTACGCCTTCTGGACCGTCACCTTGGAATCAAGGTTGAGGTTCGACTGCGCCAGCACCACCCGAGCCGTCATGATCTTGGTGGTGGAGCCGGTGGAGCGACGGGTGTCCGCGGCCTTGGTGAAGAGGGTCTTCCCCGTGCCGTTGTTCATCACGAAGCCGCCCTTGGCGGCGATCGCGGGAGTCTTGGGCGCAGCGGCCTGCGCGGGAGCGGTGAACGCCCCGGCCGTCAGAACGGCCCCCGCGGTGACAGCGACCGCGGATACGCGACGAATGCCCTTAATGCCGTTTCTCAAAATGGATACTCCAAATATCCCTGATGTGCGGCCATATAGAAATGGCGCTTGCACATAGGACGCATGAGACGGGCGATTGGATGCGCCCTCCGGCCGGTGAATTCCGCGCGTCCGCCTGCCGCGGGACCGAAAAGACGCATTCCGGCCCGGGAAGACCGCGCCGCACCTACCCGCGTACCGGCCCGCGGCCCTCCCGGACCTCCCGCACCATCCGCAGCACCTCGTCCGCGCAACCCCAGGCCACGGTCACGCCCCCACCGCCGTGCCCGTAGTTGTGCACGCACGGCATGCCGCCGGACAGCCGCTCCGCCGTCAGCCGCACCGCCGGGCGGGCCGGGCGCAACCCCACCTTGTGGGCCAGGACCCGGGCCCGCGCCAGCTCCGGGAAGCGCCGTGCGGCGCGCGCCACGATGGCCGCCGCCACCGCCGGATCGGGCTCCCGGGACCAGGCGTTCTCCCGCGCCGTACCTCCCAGCACCAGGCCGTACGGCTGGGGCAGCAGATACGTGGTGTCCGATGCCCCCGCGTCGGCCGAGACGGACCACTCCTCGATGCCGGGGTTCTCCACGACCACCAACTGCCCCTGGACCGGATGGACGTCCGGGTCGGGTACGAGAGCGCGGGCGCCGAGCCCCGAGCAGTTCACGACTACATCCGCCGTCGCTCCGGCCTCCTCCAGCGAGGTGACCTCACGCCGCTCCACGGTCCCGCCCGCCGCCGCCAACCGCTGTTCCAGGTAGTGGAGATGGGTGGGCATGTCCACCAGGGGAGTACGGGCCCGCCACCCCGACGCGCAGCCCTCGGGGAGCTCCTCCGCCCGCGCCCGCCGCAATCCGGGCACCGCGTCGTACCAGGCGGCCAGGCCGTCTTCGGCGCGGTCCGTCGTGGCCGTCATCGTGCCCGTCACCATCCGGGCGCCCGTCTCCGCCGGCCGTTCGGCGAGCGCCGTGAGCACCTGGAAGGAGCGTACGGACCACGCCACCGCCCGCTCGTACGGCTGGATGCGGTACGGCCAGCACAGCCCGCCCGCCACCGCCGAGGTCGTCCCGCCGGCCGCGTCCCGGCTCAGTACCCGTACCCGGTGCCCGTCCTCGGCCAGCGCGATCGCCGACGTCAGTCCGATCACCCCGCCGCCGACCACCCGGATGTCCAGGCCCTGCGTATTGCTCGTCATGCCGGGACGCTAACCGCTGGCGCGGGCGGGGAAAAGGGGAGGTGGCGGTCCTGCCCGCCATTCGTTCGTGATCTTGTGGTAACCCCGCGGCAGCGGAGTGGACCCTCCCGGACCGTAGGCTGGTAGCAGCACCGTCGGCCGATGACGCCCCTCGGAACCACTTACCGCCGTCCGTCCGCCGTCGTCTGAGGAGGCCCATGCTCCGCGCGCCGCGCGCCGTGCCCGCCTGGCTCGCCCACCCCTTCCGCTGGCAGCGGCTGCCCGTCCCCTGGGCGGCCGTTGCCCGCGGTGCGCTGTGTGCGGGGCCGCTGCTGGGCGCGGGCATCGCGACCGGCCATCCGGCGCCCGGCGTCCTGGCCGGCCTCGGCTCGATGCTGGCCGGGGTCAACGACCGCCCCGGCACCCGGCGCACCGGCATCGTGCACATCGGCCTGCCCGCCCTCGCCTCGGCGCTCGGCATGCTGATCGGCGCCTCGCTCCAGGCGGCCGACGCGGGCTGGTGGCTCCTGCCGGCGCTGTTCGCCGTCGGCTTCGTCTCCGGTGCGGGCAGCGTGGCCGGGCCGGTGCGCTCCAACGCCGGGATGCAGATGCTGGCGACCACCGTCCTGGGCGCCGGGATGCCGCTGCCCGGCGCGCCCTGGGCGAAGGCCCTCTATGTCCTCGCCGGCTGTCTGTGGCTGCTTCTGCTGCGGCTCGTCCTGCGCCCGCCCCGTCCCGCGGGCGGCGCGCTCAGCGGCGAACGGGCCGCGGTCGCCACGGTCTTCGACGCGCTCGCCGACGCCCTGAGCGCGGTCGGCGGGCCCGGTGCCGAGCCCGCCAGGCGCCGGCTCACCGCCGCCCTGGACCGCGCCGACGAGGCCGTACGGCTGCGCCTCCTCACCAGCCGGCTGCTGCGCCGGTCCGCCCGTACGGAAGAGCTGCTGCTCACCGAGCGGTTCGCCGCCGCCACCGCGCTCTGCGAGGCCAGCGTGGCGCTGCTGTGGGAGGCCCGGCCGTTGCCGTCCCGGGTGGCGGAGAGCCCCCGCAGGTTCGCCGAGGCCCTGCGCACCGGACGGTCGCCGGGCCGGCTGTCCGCCCCGGAGACCAGCACGGCCGCGCGCGGCGCCTTCGACCAGGCCCTGCTGGACGCCGCGGTCGCCTTCGCCAGGCGGGAGCCGGAGCCGCGGCCCGGAGCGGAGCCCGCACCGTCCGCGTCGGGCCGTCCCGCCTGGATGGCCCGGCCCGAGGCCGCGGTCCGCGGGGCGCTGGGTGCCGTCGGCGGACGGACGCGGCGCGGGCGCGGCCTGTTCGGCCCGGCCGGGCGGGACTACGGCCTGCGGGTCGCCGTCTGCATCGCCGCGAGTGTCGCCGTGGCGCTGCTGCTCCGCGCCGACCACTGGTACTGGCTCCCGGCGACCGTCACCTTCCTGGTGAAGCCGGACCTGGGCCCGCTCTTCTCCCGTACGGTCAACCGCTTCGCCGGGACCGTCGCGGGCGTGCTGGTCTTCGCCGGGGCGGGCCTGCTGCTGACCGGTACGTGGTGGCCCGCGCTGGTGGCGGGCGCGGGCGGGGCGCTGCTGCCGTTCGCCACCCGCCACTTCGCACTGCAGACCGTCGCGATCACCCTCATGGTGCTGTCGTTCGTGTATGTCAGCGGCGATCCGCAGGCGGCCGCCGAGCGGATCGTGGACACCTCCATCGCCTGCGGCATCGTGCTCGTCGTCGGACATCTGCCCCGGCTCGCCGACCCGCGGCGCCGGGTCGGGCACCGCGTCACCTCGGCGCTGCGCAGCACCGAGCAGTTCCTGCGGCACGTCCTGGAGGCGGAACCGGGCGCGGACCCCACCCGGCGGCTGGCACTGCGCCGCGCCGCCTACCGGGCGCTGGGGGAGGCCAGGGCGGCGGCGGAGACCGCCGCGGCCGAACTCCTCGCCGCCCGCGACCGCAACCCCGACTGGCTGACCGTCGTCACCGCGGCCGAACGCATCGTGGACGCCGCGACCGCCTGCGCGGTACGCCTCGACCATGGCGCGCACCGCCCGAGCCGGGCCGAGGCCGAGGGGCTGTGCCAGGCGCTGGCGGCGATGGCCGACGCCCTGGAGGACCCACGGCGCCGGCCCGAGCCCGGCCCGTCCGCCCCAGACCTCCCGCCGGTCCCGGACTGCGCCACGCTCACGGATGTGGCCGTGGAACTGGAGCGGATCCGGGGGTACGCGGGGACGGGGTGAGGCGGGGGCTGCGGGGTGTGCGGGGCCGGGACGTGACCCTGCGGATCCCGATCGCCGAGCGCGCCGGGCTCCGCAAGATCGCTATGGGTGGGGACACTGGGCAGAAGCAGAGCCGTGGCTGAGCGGGACCGCGCCCGCATCGGCGGGGACGGGAAAGTCTCCGTCCGGTCCGGTCCTCCGCGCTCCGAGGAGAAGGAGGCAGCTGTGGCGCCCATGAGATGGGAGGCGTTTCTGGCACAGGTCCAGGAGCGCGGCGAGTACGAGTCACCGCAGGAAGCGGAACGGGCGGCCCGCGTCGTCCTGGCCCTGCTGGGCGCGCATCTGGTCGGTGAGGAACGGGCCGAACTGGCCGCCGACCTGCCGGAGACCTTCGCCCTGATCCTGCTCAACCCGCTCCGGGCCGCCGAGCCGCTGGACCCCGCACGGTTCGTCCGCGCCACGGCGGCCTGGATCGAGGGGGCCACCGAGGAGACCGCCAAGTGGGATGTCGGCGCCGTGCTCAGCGTCGTCGCCGATGCCGCCGACGAGGACCTCATGCAGCGTGTCCTGCTGCAACTGCCGCCGGACTTCGACCTCCTCTTCGGTCACCCCCGGTTGGTATGACCACGTCGTGCGGGCCCCCTCCCCGCTGGCGGGGCGGGGGCCCCGTGTCATGAGCCGCCCCCTCCGCTCCGCGCTGTCACAGAAGGGGCGGCCGGTGGCTCACCGCACCCAGCGGCCGTCCGCGGGTTCGCCCGTCGGGGAGGTGGCTGCGGAGTCATCCGTACGGGACGGCCGGGCCGCCCGGCGCGGGGTGGTGGCCGGCCCGCGCCAGGTCACGCGGGCCAAGCCCCCGACGACGAGGGCGAGTGCCGTCAGGAGCGCGCTCACCCATAGCGGCGAGCGGTAGCCGAGCCCAGCGGTGAGCGCGGTGCCGCCGCACCAGGGGCCGAGCGCCGCGCCCACGTTGAGCGCCGCCGTGGCGAACCCGCCGCCCAGGGTCGGCGCCCCGGTCGCCGCGTAGAGGGCCTGCGAGACGAGGGTGGAGCCGACCGCGAAGGACAGCGCCCCCTGGACGAAGAGGAGCACGAGCACGGCCACGGGGTTCCCGGCGGTGAGCGCCGTCACGAGCCAGCCGGCGAGCAGGGCCGGTCCGCCGAGCGCCAGGAGACGGAGGGGACGGGCGTCGGCCAGGCGCCCGGCCATGCTGACGCCGACGAAGGAACCCAGGCCGAAGAGCGCCAGCACGGCGGGCACCCAGCCGGTGCCGAGTCCGGTGACCTCGGTGACCAGCGGCGCGAGATAGGTGAAGGTGCAGAAGGTCGCGCCGTTCACCAGGGCGCCGAGAAGCAGCAGCACCACGAGCCGGGGGCTGCGCAGGGCACGCAGTTCGGCGCCGGCGCGGGGGCCGTCTGCTACGGACCGCGGGGCGGGGTCGGCCGGTACCGACCACAGGATCGCGAGGACGGCGGGTACCGAGACCAGAGCCACCGCCCAGAACGCCGAGCGCCAGCCCCACAGCTCACCGAGCAGCGCCCCGGCGGGCACGCCAGCGACACACGCCATGGTGGTGCCGCCGAGCAGGACGGAGGTGGCGCGGCCCTTGGCGTCGGGGGCGACCATCGAGGTCGCGGTCGCCAGGGCCACCGCCAGGAACCCGGCGTTGGCCAGCGCCGCGACGAACCGGGTGGCCAGCAGGACTCCGTAGCCGGTGGTGACCGCTCCGAGGACATGGACCAGCAGGAACGTGACCAGGAAGGCCAGCAGTGCGCGACGCCGCGGCCAACGCAGGCTCAGCAGCGCCAGCAGGGGCGCGCCGATCACCATCCCCACGGCGAAGGCCGAGGTCAGCGCTCCGGCGGCGGAGAGTGAGATATCCAGCTCACGGGCGATGTCCGGCAGCAGGCCGGAGAGCATGAACTCGGAGGTGCCTTGGGCGAACACCGCAAGGCCGAGCAGAAAGAGAACGAAGGGCACAGCAACACTCCGCAACCACAGGGTGGATCGACACGGCGCGACGGCAGACGCAGCGGTGCCCGTGCGGAGGTGAAGGGAACGAACCGTCCGGCGCAGGGCACGCGTGGCTACCTCGCGAAAGGACCTGGGGCGTCAGGGACATGACGCAGCATCAGGTGAGAAAGCCCCGTACTACGGCGATCCGGTGGCGGGAAACGTGCCGGGTGGTGCGCGCGACGAGGATCCGAACGGCGCGACCGCGAGACAGTGCAAGGAGCCACCGGACGGCCGGTGGCTAGCGTCTTGATGCCTCGGGGCTGGACATGCGCGCAGACTAACCGAGCCGTTCGGCCCCGTCCACGCAATTCGGCGGCGGTCGGGGCGACGGCGGTCGGCGGCGACTCCGCCGACCGCCTCGCCCTGCCGCTCAGCCGCGGGGTATCAGTGCGAAGACCTCGATCCAGAAGCGCTGGACCTCGCTCGACGCCCCCACCAGGTAGGTGGAACGCAGCTTCGGCGGGAGCAGGGCCACCAGCCGGGCCACCGCCGCCTGATGCTGCTTCAGCTGCGTCAACTCGGCGTTGGCCAGGACCTGGTGGACCAGATCGCTGTCGTTCGAGCCCTCGCTCGACGCATGAGCCGCCGTCCGCAGCCGCGATTCCCAGGCGTCGACGTCCTGGGCCAGCTCGCGCAGGCCGGTGACCGGGCGGTTGCTGAGCCGGTCGAGGAGGGCGGTCAGCGACACCGGGGCGTATTCACCGTCACCGAGATAGACCGTGCCCATCTCCAACGGCAGCCCGCGCTGGTGGAGTTTGATCAGCCGCTCCAGGGTGCGCTTGGTGATCCAGGCCCGGCCGTCCTCGTCGATGTCGTGCTTCCACCACTCCAGGACCGTCTCGGCGACGGCACCGTACTTCGCGATCAGCCACTCGTTGGCCGGGATGTCGCCCGGCTCGACGGTCAGCGAGACGGTGAAACGGGTCGCCTGCGCGATGTTGTTCCGGGCGACCAGGAGCTTGCGGCCGAGGTGGTACGGAGGGTTCTGCACCGCGATCTGCGCCCGCAGGTTCTCGACCCGGCGCCCCGCCAGGGACCACTCCTGAGTGATCTCCATCAGCTTGGCGAACGCCGCCTTGTCCTTGGGGCGGTTGTACTCGTCCCACACGATCGCCTTCGGCTCCGGCCCCAGGAACGACCCGGCCAGGAGGTTGTCCAGGGAGCCGTCGGTGGTCGGGATCGGTGCGCAGAGGTCTTCGACATTGGTCACCGGCATCGAGAAATACAGCGGCTCGCGCCCGTCGAGGCCCTCCCGGACCGTCTCGCGGACCAGCTCCGTCTTGCCGCACCCGGGCGGCCCCTGCAACAGCACCGACCAGCGGTTGCGCAGCGCCGCGCGCACCACGGCCCGTACCGGATCGGGGAGGGCGGCGGGGTTGGCGGCGCCCACCGCCGCCGCGATCCGGTCCAGTACCTCGGTCGTACGGTCCTTGCCCGGCCTGCCGTTGTCCTTCTGCTCGGCCAGCCGCAGCCGCTCGCCATTGACCAGCGGCAGCCCCCAGCGCAGCGGGAAGCCCTCCCGGGCGTTGGCCAGGATGTGGTCGAGGGTACGCGGGGAGAGCAGCTCGCGCAGGGCCGGGGCGAGGGTGGCCCAGAGGGTGAAGACCTCGCGCAGATTCCAGTCGCGGTACTTCGCCGCGAGCTGCTGCCGCCAGGACGTGTCGTTGGCGGTGATCCGGATCGTCACCATGCGGTCCAGGACGGCCAGATCGCTGCGCCGGGCCGCCGTCTCCGCCAGCGATTCGTTGTCCGTCAGGAAGACCCCGATGCAGCCCAGCTCCCGCAGGTCGTACTCGCCCAGCGTCCAGTTGCAGGCGATCTGCATCAGCTGTGACTGGATCGTCGCACCCGCCTGGAGCGAGTCATCGATCAGCAGCACGAACGGCTTGCCGGGCCGCAGCTGGCTCATCACCAGCTGCCGCAGCACCAGTTCGCCCGTCGTGGCGTCGCGCACCGGCGCGTTGGCGAGCAGATCGTCCGGGGTGAGATTGGCGGCCGGCACGAAGACCAGCTCGGCATCCGGGTACGCCGCGGGCAGATGGGAGAAGAAGGTGGCCGTCTTGCCGATGCCGTGCTCGCCGAAGATCTGGCCGGTCTGACCCATGTCGATCATCGCGTCGATGAACGACTCCAGCCGGGACACCCCCGGCCGGCCCTCCGGGGGCTCGGGATAGGTGGCGCTGGGCCGCCATCCCGCGGGCCGGGGCGGCGGGGTCTGCGCGGTGGCCGCGGTCCCCGGAGGTGCCGCGGTCGGCGTGGTCGTGCTCATCGGTCTCCTGTCGTCACACGGTGGCAGGCCATCGGCGGGGTGTGGTGGTCGGGCCAGTCGTTGCCGCCCGGCGTGATCAGCCAGATCCATTTGTCCGGCTCGGCGGGGGTGATGTGCGGGGCGTAGCCGTCGGTGAGCATCACCACGGCGTCCGGTATCTCCTCGAAGCCGCGGCCGTCGACCGTCGTGCGGCCCTCGACGTAGTCGGCCACCGCCTGGAAGCTCGTGCCCCCGCCGCCGTACACCTTCTCGCCGGGGCGGAACGGCATCACCGCACCGTCGAACGACAGCCAGTGGGCGGCCACCCCGTCGATCGAGCCCACCAGCTCCGTCAGCCAGTCGACCACCGCACCGGGCATCGACCCCGAGGTGTCGTACGCGATCACCAGGTTCTTCTCCCGCACCGGGCCGCGCCGCGACAGCATCGGATCGTGGCCCAGCGCGGCCAGCAGGGCGCCGCGCTTCTTCGGATAGACCAGCCGCTCGCCCTCCCGCAGCTTGGACGCGAGGACATCGACCAGCCAGCGCTGCCACCAGTCGACCTTCCCGGTCCGCGGGGTTCTGCCGCGCAGCGCCCCCGCGCCCAGCCGCCCCCACACCCGGGTCGCGTGCTCCGAGGCGCCGTCCGTGCGGTCCATCAGATCGAGCAGTTCCCGCTCCGCGCCCGGGTGTCCGCGCCGCGCCGCCAGCAGGGCGTTGACCAGTGCGGAGGACACCGTCTCGGCGAGGGTCGGCTGATCGCCGTCTGCCAACTCCGGGTCCGTGAGATGCACACAGGACACCGTGGGGACGGGCGGCTGCCGCATGCGCTTGAGCTCGGAGAACACGGTCATGTCGGTCTCGACGAAGGCGTCGTAGCCGAGCGGTTCGAGGCCCTGGGCCGCCAGATCGCCGACGTAGTCCCGGTGGATCTCGCGCGGGTCGACCCCCGTGGGCCGGCCGTCGAGCTGCGGCAGTTCCTTGCGGCCGAGCCGGACCAGGGCGACATGGTTGATGGCGACCTCGGCGGCGAGGGTGAAGACCGGGTCCGCGCGCAGCTCGGGGTCGGCGAACAGATGGCGGTGCACGAGATGGCGCGCCTCGTGGAAGAGGACGAACTTCACGCCCTCCAGGCCCAGCCGGACGAAGAAGTCGGGGTTGTAGAGCAGCGGACAGCTGCCGTCCCCGGAGGCCACCACGGCCGCGGTCGGCACGGCCGTCGTCGGGATCTGGTGGTGGCACTTGGCGTAGATCCAGGACGCCACCACGGATTCCGTCAGCCCGAAATCCAGCAGCGCGGCTTCCTTCAGCCGCCGCGCCTCCGCGACGACGTCCGGTGCCGCCGGGTGCCAGCGCTCCAGGGCCCGCCGGTCGGTCGGATCAACCACCGGCCGGTGCCCCACCGTTGTCGTGTCGTACGCCATGCCCCGCCCCCGTTCTCAGCTGCCTCCTTTCGTATCAGGAGGCACTGACAACGGAGCACGGCGGGAGGTGCCACGAGGGGAGCGAGAGCCGGTGGACCGGCGGCAGCGGGACCGGCCCGCTGCCGCCGGACACCGGACGCTGCCTCAGCGGCCGCCGCGGTCCTTGCCCAGGAGCCCGGCCCGCCGCAGGGCGTCCGCCATCGCGTCGTTGGCCGGTCCGGCGTCGCGGCCGCCCCGGCGGTCACCGCCGCGCGGTCCGCCGCCGCCCTGCCGCTGCCGCGGCGCACCGCCCCGGCCGCCCTCGCGCGCTGCGCCGCCGTTGCCGCCCCGGCGCTCGCCGCCACCGCGCCGCTCGCCGCCGCCACCGCCGGCCGACGCGCCCTTGCCGTGCTCGTCGTCCAGCCGCAGCGTCAGCGAGATCCGCTTCCGCGGAATGTCGACGTCGAGCACCTTCACCCGCACGATGTCGCCCGGCTTCACCACGTCCCGCGGGTCCTTGACGAAGGTCTTCGACATCGCCGAGACATGCACCAGACCGTCCTGGTGGACGCCCACGTCCACGAACGCCCCGAAGGCGGCGACATTGGTCACCACGCCTTCCAGGAGCATCCCCGGCTCCAGGTCGCCGATCTTCTCCACGCCTTCCTTGAAGGTCGCGGTCTTGAAGCCGGGGCGCGGGTCGCGGCCCGGCTTCTCCAGCTCCTGGAGGATGTCGCTCACCGTCGGCAGCCCGAAGGAGTCATCGACGAAGTCCGCGGCCTTCAGGGTGCGCAGCACCGCCGTGTTGCCGATCAGCGAACCGACCGCGGTATCGGCCGACTTCACCATCCGCCGCACCACCGGGTACGCCTCGGGGTGCACGCTGGAGGCGTCCAGCGGGTCGTCGCCGCCCCGGATCCGCAGGAAGCCCGCGCACTGCTCGTACGCCTTCGGGCCGAGCCGCGCCACGTCCTTGAGCGCCTTGCGGGAGCGGAAGGGGCCGTTGTTGTCCCGGTGGGTGACGATGTTCTCGGCGAGCCCGGAGCCGATGCCCGAGACCCGCGAAAGCAGGGGCGCCGAGGCGGTGTTGACGTCCACGCCGACGCCGTTCACGCAGTCCTCGACCACCGCGTCCAGCGAACGCGAGAGCTTCACCTCGGACAGATCGTGCTGGTACTGCCCGACGCCGATCGACTTCGGGTCGATCTTGACCAGCTCGGCCAGCGGGTCCTGGAGGCGCCGGGCGATGGACACCGCACCGCGCAGCGAGACATCCAGCTCGGGCAGCTCCTGCGAGGCGAACGCGGAGGCGGAGTACACCGAGGCACCGGCCTCGGACACCATCACCTTCGTCAGCTTCAGTTCCGGCTGCGCGGCGATCAGATCGGTCGCCAGCTTGTCGGTCTCGCGGGAGGCGGTGCCGTTGCCGATCGCGATCAGCTCGACGTCGTGCTCACGGGCCAGCTTCGCCAGCGTGGCCAGTGAGGCATCCCACTTCTGCTGCGGTACATGGGGGTAGATGGTCTCCGTGGCGGCCACCTTGCCGGTCGCGTCCACGACGGCCACCTTCACGCCCGTACGGAAACCGGGGTCCAGGCCCATCGTGGCGCGCGTACCGGCGGGCGCCGCCAGCAGCAGATCGCGCAGATTCGAGGCGAAGACCCGGACCGCCTCGTCCTCGGCCGCCTGCCGCAGGCGCAGCCGCAGATCGATCCCGAGGTGCACCTGCACCCGGGTGCGCCAGGCCCAGCGGACGGTGTCCTGGAGCCACTTGTCGCCCGGACGGCCCCGGTCGGTGATGCCGAAGCGGTGCGCGATGGACTGCTCGTAGGCGCTCGGCCCCTCGGTGACCGCCGACGGGTCCTCCGGCTCCAGGCTGAGATCGAGGATCTCCTCCTTCTCGCCGCGGAACATCGCCAGCACCCGGTGGGAGGGCAGTTCGGTGAACGGCTCGGCGAAGTCGAAGTAGTCGGCGAACTTCGCGCCGGCCTCCTCCTTGCCCTCGCGTACCTTCGCCGCGACCCGCCCGCGCGACCACATCCGTTCGCGCAGCTCACCGATCAGGTCCGCGTCCTCGCCGAACCGCTCGGTCAGGATGGCCCGCGCGCCCTCCAGGGCGGCGGCCGGCTCGGCGACACCCTTGTCGGCGTCCACGAACGCCGCGGCCGCCGCGGCCGGTTCCACCGACGGATCGCTCAGCAGCCCGTCGGCGAGCGGCTCCAGCCCCGCCTCCCGCGCGATCTGTGCCTTGGTGCGCCGCTTGGGCTTGAACGGGAGGTAGATGTCCTCCAGCCGTGCCTTGGAGTCGGCGCCGCGGATCTGCGCCTCCAGGGCGGCGTCCAGCTTGCCCTGGGACCGTACGGACTCCAGGATCGAGGTCCGCCGCTCCTCCAGCTCCCGCAGATAGCGCAGCCGTTCCTCGAGCGAGCGCAGCTGCGCGTCGTCGAGCATCTCGGTGGCTTCCTTGCGATAGCGCGCGATGAACGGGACGGTCGAGCCGCCGTCGAGCAGTTCGACCGCGGCCTTCACCTGCCGCTCCTTGACGCCGAGCTCCCCGGCGATCCTCGCTTCGATGGACCCGAGGGCCCCGATGGGCTCAGTGGATGCCGTCACGTTGATCCAGACCCGCCTTCCAGCGCTTGCTTGAGCCTGCATTGTGCCGGGTGGCGGGCCGGACTGTCGCGCCGCCCAGCCGCCGGGGGTGTCCGTGACCTCACCTCGTCCGCCCGGAAACCGGGACGGACGCGCCGATACCCCCGGCGCCGGGGTGCGCGACGACCTCGCACACCCCGGCGACCGCGGGGCACCGCTTCTGAGGGCGCGTTACGTACCGGAACGCACCGATACGTTACGGATCACTTGCCGAACAGCACCGCGGGGAAGGCCCCGGCGTTCATGGCCGTGGTGGTGAAGCCGGTCGCCAGCTCGGTGAGCCGGGCCACGCCCTCGGCGCCCAGGTGCTCGTACGGGGCCCGGTCCAGCCGGTCGGTGGTCCGCTCCAGCTCCTTGCGCAGCACGACTCCGGCCTCGGTCAGCTCGTCCCCGCCGTCCAGGAGGCCGCGCGACCGCAGCCGCTCCTGCGCGGCCTGCCAGTCCTCCTCAGCCCAGCCACGAGTTGCCATGATGCCCTGGTGGCTCATGCCCCGGCCGGTGGCCGTGTGGGTGACCAGTGCTTCCAGGCCGTCGAGTTCGGTGTCCAGCAGCGCTATCAGGTGGCCGTCGCCGCGGTGTTCGCGCAGTAGCGTCGCGGCGTGCCAGTAGGCCAGGTGCGGGGCCTCGGGCACCGGCAGATCGGCGTGCGCGGCGTACAGCGGCCGGGCCCGGCGGGTGCAGGCCTCGGCGGCGTGCAGCGCCAGCTTCGCCGCCTCCGCCATCTCCGGCGACTCGACGGCCTCGGTGCCGAGCAGCCGGCGCAGCGTGGCGTCCACGGCGCGCAGCCGGGCGTCGAGCACCTGCTGCGGCGTGGTGACGGACCAGATGTGCGGGACGTGCCGGGCGATGAGCTCGTGCTTGAAGTTGTAGAAGGTCGCCGTGATCGTGCCGGGGCCCACGGCGCCCATGGCCGCGCCACGACAGGCGAAGTAGGCGGCGCTGCGGTTGTCGAGGCCGAGCTTCGCCATCTCCTCGGACAGCTCCGGCGCGAAGTAGTGCGTGGAGTGGAACGGGTTGACGACGTTGTGGCAGGTGCGGCCGGCCTTCTCGGGCAGTGCACTCGTAGCAGTCATGCCAGCAGGTTACCGACCGCTCGGTATGAGGCTAGGGGGAGGGTGCCTCCGGTGGGTCGGGTGAGGCTCGCGATGGCAGTAAAGGTGGGAAATCCGTCATTGCCGCCATCCGCCCGACTGTCCAGGATGGACGGCATGGAACCGCGCGATGTGCTGGTCGTCCTCTTCGACGGCCTCCAGAGCCTCGATCTGACCGGACCGGTCGAAGTCTTCGACGGTGCGAACCACGGCGCCCCGGGCGCCTACCGGATCCGCACCGCGAGCCTGGACGGCGGCCCGGTCCGTACCTCCAGCGGTCTGACGCTCACCCCGGACCTCGCGCTCGCCGACACCGCACCGCCGCACACCCTCCTGGTACCCGGCGGCGAAGGCACCGGCCACCCCGACCCGCGGCTGATCGACTGGCTGCGGACGCACGCCCCGCGCGCCCGCCGGAAGGTCTCGGTGTGCAGCGGCGCGCTCCTGCTGGCCGAGGCCGGGCTGCTGGACGGCCGCCGGGCGACGACCCACTGGGCGCTGTGCGACGAGTTCGCCGAGCGCTATCCCGCCGTCCGGGTCGCCCCGGAGCCGATCTACGTACGGGACGGGGACCTGGCCACCTCGGCGGGCGTCACGGCCGGTATCGATCTCGCGCTGGCTCTGGTCGAGGAGGACCTGGGCCGGGACCTCGCGCTGACCATCGCCCGCCATCTGGTCGTCTTCCTGCGGCGTCCGGGCAACCAGACGCAGTTCAGCGCCCAGCTCGCCGCCCAGACCGCACAGCGCCGGCCACTGCGTGACGTCCAGCAGTGGATCACCGAGAACCCGGAGGCGGACCTCTCCGTCGACGCCCTCGCGCAGCGCGCCAGCCTCTCCCCGCGGCACTTCGCGCGGGCGTTCCGCGAGGAGACCGGCATGACACCGGGCCGCTATGTCGACCGGGTACGGCTGGAGGCCGCCCGGCGGTGCCTGGAGGACACCACCGACGGCATCGGGCAGGTGGCGCGCCGCTGCGGCTACGGCACCCCCGAGGCGATGCGCCGCGCCTTCCTCCGCGTCCTGGGCGCCTCACCGGCCGAATACCGCCGCCGTTTCCAGCCCTCCGTGTCCTGCCCGCCGGCCGGATGACCGGCCCGCGTCCACAGCCACCGCCGCCCGGCCTTCCCGACCGCCCCTTGAGTCCCCTGCGCCCTCTCAGCCCCATCGATGTCCAGCAACCCCTACCGACAGGAACCGCCGTGCAGATCGCGATCGTCCTCTACGAAGGCTTCACCGCCCTCGACGCCATCGGCCCCTACCAGACCCTGAGCCCGCTCCCGGATGCCGAGACCGTCTTCGTCGCCGAGAACCCCGGCCCGGTCGACGACGACAGCGGAACCCTGACCGTCGTGGCGAAGAAGGCACTCACCGAGGTACCGCGCCCGGACCTCGTCGTGGTCCCCGGCGGCCCGCCGGAGAGCGTCGAGCGGCAGATGCGCAACGAGGCGCTGCTCGGCTGGCTGCGCGCCGCCGACGCCACATCGACCTGGACGACCTCGGTGTGCACCGGCTCCCTGATCCTGGCCGCGGCCGGGCTGCTCACGGGGCGCCGCGCCACCTCGCACTGGCTCTCGCTGGAGTCGGTCAAGGAGTTCGGCGCCGAGCCCACCGGCGAACGGGTCGTCTTCGACGGCAAGTACGTCACCGCCGCCGGTGTCTCGTCCGGCATCGACATGGGCCTGACCCTGGCCGGGCGGATCGCCGGTGACACGTACGCGCAGGGCATCCAGCTGATGACGGAGTACGACCCGCAGCCGCCCTACGACGCGGGCTCACCCGAGAAGGCGCCGGCCGAGCTGGTCGCCAAGTTCAGGAACGGCGCGTAGCGCTGCCCGCCTCGCCGGGGCCGGCGGTCCATGCGAACCGCGGCGCCCGGCGCTCCAGGAAGGCGGCGGCACCCTCCGCGGTGTCGCCGCTCGCGTGCGCCTGCGCGGCCCAGTACGCGCCGCGCTCCTCGGCCTCGGCGGGCGGTACGTCCCAGGTCCCGTTGGCCAGCTCCTTCGCCGCGGTCTGGGTCAGCAGCGACCGGCTCGCGAGGACGGCCGAGAACTCCGCCACCCGCTTGCCCAGCTCACCCTCGGCCAGTGCCTCGTCCACCAGGCCGGTACGCAGCGCCCGTGCACAGTCGATCAACTCCCCGGAGAACAACAGGTACTTGGCGGCGGAGAGCCCGACCAGCCGGACCAGCCGCCGGGTGGCGGACGCCGGATAGGCCACCCCGAGCTTGGCCGGCGTCACCCCGAACAGCGCGCCCTCCTCCGCGAACCGCAGATCACACGCGGCCGCCAACTGCGCGCCGCCCCCCACGCAGTAGCCACGTATCGCCGCCAGCGTCGGCCCGGGAAACGCCGCCAGCGCCTCCTCGGCCGCCACCGCCAGGCCCTGCGACTCACCCGCCCCGTCCCGCAGCGCGCCGATGTCCGCCCCCGCGCAGAACGTCCCGCCCTCGCCGGTCAGCACCAGCGACCGGACGGCACGATCACCCGCCAGCCGCTCCAGCAGCGGCGGCAGCTCCCGCCACATCTGCACCGTCATCGCATTCCGCTTGCCGGTGTTGCTGATGGTGACGGTCGCGGTGCCGTCGCTGACATGCGTCTTCAGACCGGGTTCCATGCCCCGGATATTAGAACGCCGGCCAGTTCCCGGCCCGCTACGATCGGCGGCCTGATGTCAGCAACTCTCGTCGCCAAAGACCTCGCCGCCGGCCACGGCGAGCGCGTCCTGTTCTCCGGTCTCGATCTGGTCGTCGCCCCCGGGGATGTGATCGGCCTCGTCGGTGCCAACGGGGCGGGCAAATCCACCCTGCTGCGCCTGCTGGCCGGCCTGGACACCCCGGAGGAGGGCACCCTCGCGCTCGGCCCGCCCACCGCCACCGTCGGCCACCTCCCGCAGGAGCCCGACCGCCGCCCGGGAGAGACCGTACGGGCCTTCCTCACCCGCCGCACCGGCGTCGCCGGCGCCCAGCTCGCGCTGGACACCGCCACCCAGGCGCTGGTCGAGGAACGCCCCGGCGCGGACGACGCCTACGCCACCGCGCTGGAGCGCTGGCTGGCCCTGGGCGCCGCCGACCTCGACGAGCGCGCCGAGGAGATCGCCGGCCGGCTCGGCCTGACCATCGGCCTCGACCAGCCGATGACCACGCTCTCCGGCGGCCAGGCCGCCCGCGCCTCGCTCGCCTCCCTGCTGCTCTCCCGCTACGACATCTTCCTGCTCGACGAGCCGACCAACGACCTCGACCTGGACGGCCTCGGACAGCTGGAGGACTTCGTCACCGGGCTGCGCGCCGGCACCGTCCTGGTCAGCCACGACCGCGAGTTCCTGACCCGTACGGTCAACCGCGTCGTCGAACTCGACCTGGCCCAGCAGCAGGTCAACACCTACGGCGGCGGCTACACCTCCTACCTGGAGGAGCGCGAGCGGGCCCGGCGCCATGCGCGGGAGCAGTACGACGAGTACGCCGACACCAAGGCCGCTCTGGAGACCCGCGCGCACACCCAGCGCAACTGGATGGAGAAGGGCGTCAAGAACGCCCGCCGCAAGGCCACCGACAACGACAAGATCGCCCGCAAGGGCCGGGTGGAGGCCACCGAGAAGCAGGCCGCCAAGGCCAAGCAGACCCAGCGCCTGATCGAGCGGCTCGACGTCGTCGAGGAGCCGCGCAAGGAGTGGGAGCTGCGGATGGAGATCGCCGCCGCACCCCGGGCCGGCGCGGTCGTGGCCACCCTCCGCGGTGCCGCGGCCCGGCGCGGCGACTTCCGCCTCGGCCCGGTGGACCTCCAGATCGACTGGGCGGACCGGGTCGCCATCACCGGCCCCAACGGCTCCGGCAAGTCCACCCTGCTCGCCGCCCTCCTCGGTCGGCTCCCGCTGGACGCCGGGCAGGCGTCGCTCGGACCCGGCGTGGTGGTCGGCGAGGTCGACCAGGCGCGCGGGCTGTTCTTCGGCGACGATCCGCTGATGGACGCCTTCCGGCTCTCCGTCCCCGATCTGTCGCCCGCCGATGTGCGCACCCTGCTCGCGAAGTTCGGGCTGAAGGCGGCACATGTGCTGCGCCCGGCGCGCACCCTCTCGCCGGGGGAGCGGACCCGGGCCGCGCTGGCCCTCCTCCAGGGCCGCGGGGTCAACCTCCTCGTCCTGGACGAGCCGACCAACCACCTCGACCTGCCGGCCATCGAACAGCTGGAGTCCGCGCTCGCCTCCTACCCGGGCACCCTGCTGCTGGTCACGCACGACCGCCGGATGCTCGAAGCGGTGCACACCACCCGCCGCATCGAGGTCGACGGGGGACGGATCACCGACCGGACGGTGTGAGAACCCCGGGAGCGGCGGCCCGCGGCACCCGTGGTGATTATCGATTTGGCCCTGGGGCCGCCGACCCGTACTGTGGTGTTCACCGACGCGGGGTGGAGCAGCTCGGTAGCTCGCTGGGCTCATAACCCAGAGGTCGCAGGTTCAAATCCTGTCCCCGCTACTGAAGACAGAACAGCAGGTCCGGTGCTCAGGCACCGGGCCTGCTGTTCTTGGTGGTCCAGGGCGCGGCGGTCCGGGAACGCGGCACAAAGGGAACAGGTCCGGTCCCCGGGCCGGGCCAACCACTCGGAATCGGCCAGAAGCCGTCGATAGATGCTGACTTGTGGTCAGCAGGCCGGTCCGGACCAATGCATTCCCAACACTCTTCCTGTGAGGATGCCTTCCGGACCCCCCGCAGAACCCCCCGAAGAGCTGACCTCCCCGCTCGCGTACGAAGGTGTCTGGCGGTTCACCGCCCCGGCACTGGAGGCCTCGGTGCCGCAGGCCCGGCACGCGGTCCGGGATCTGCTCGCCGAACAGTGTGTACCCGTCGCCGCCGCGATCATGGACGGCCTGCTGCTCATCGTCTCCGAACTCGTCACCAACGCCGTCCGGCACGCCGCCCTGCTCTCGCCCCAGATCGCCGTACAGGTCACCCTCGGGGCGAACTGGCTACGGGTCGCGGTCGAGGACGATCACCCCTACCGTCCCAAGGCACTGGAGGCGGATCAGGGTGATGTCGGCGGCCGCGGATTGTGGCTGGTCAAGACGCTCACCGCGGAGGTGGGCGGCAAATGCGGTGTGGAACACACGAGGAACGGCGGCAAGGCCATCTGGGCCGAGCTGCCGCTCACCCCGCCCGTTACCAGCCCGCCGCTCCTCCTGTGAGCTCGCGCACCGCCGGCCTCGCCGCGTCCAGCACGGTCATGAACCAGGCGGAGAACGGCGCCTCGGCATGCCGCTCGGCCAGCTCCTCCGGCGTCACGAAGGCGATCTCGCCGATCTCCTCGGGGTCGGGCGCCGGCTCGGCCCGCACCAGCCCGACGAACAGGTGGTTGTACTCCTGCTCCACGAGGCCGGAGTCCGGGTCGGGATGGTTGTAACGGACCGTGCCGGCCTCGGCCAGCAGGGAGGGCGCCAGGCCCAGTTCCTCCGCGGTCCGGCGGGCGGCGGCCGCGAACGGCGCCTCGCCCGGGTACGGATGGCCGCAGCAGGTGTTGGACCACACGCCGGGGGAGTGGTACTTCCCCAGCGCCCGGCGCTGGAGCAGCAGCCGGCCCTTCTCGTCGAAGAGGAAGACCGAGAAGGCCCGGTGCAGTTGCCCGGGGGGCTGGTGGGCGGCGAGCTTCTCCGCGGTGCCGATCGTCGTACCGTCCTCGTCGACCAGCTCCAGCATGATCGGTTCGGCGGTGCCGCCCGGTGTGCTCACCGCCGGGTCCCCGGCGGTCTGTCCGTTGGCAGGTGTGATCGGCATGCCCATCCTTGTCGTCGGTCTTCGACGCCAAGTCTGCCCTAGCCGGGTCCGCATCACCGGCACAGCGGGTGCGCGGCGCAACAAGCCCGCGCACCGGTCACCCGGCGCGCCTGCCGTGAGATGGTCCACACCCGCCACCGGGCCCGCCGCCCCCGGCCCGGCGGATACCGGCCGGCGGCCGTGGCGCCACCGGCGGACGGCACGCGCCCCGGACCTGGGATGGATCTCACCACACCGGCCCCGGCACAACCCGCCCGCCCTGTGACCAGCCCTCTCATAACCGGCACCGGATCGGGCCCCGGACCTGCGGGCCAGTTGTTCATGGGCCACCCGATCCACCATGATGATCGCGGCAGGCGCAGCCGTCGGTCACTCGATCGTGCGGTGAATGCGCGGTGAACGGCCGCATCCGGCGATCCGATAGCCTCTGCCGACGTGCCACCCGGCCCTCCCAGGGGCGAGGTGTGCCACGCCCGCTGCCCGGGTAGTTCGTATCGAATGCGGACCGACCGGCGCTGCCTTGTCAGCATCCAAGGAGTGAGTTCGTCTGTCGACCGCCATCCTCACCGGTCCGCCGGTCGCCGGGTCGCCGCTCGAAGCCGACCTGCGCGCGCTGGGCTTTGACGTCCGTACGGCGGACGATGCCACGGCCGCCGCCGAGCTGATCAACGCGGTGCCCGCCCAGGAGCGGGTCGCCGTGGTCGACCCCCGCTTCGTGGGCCATCCGCACGCCCTGCGGCTGGCGCTGACCGACCCCCGCTTCCCGGCCGCGGCCGTGCCCGGCGCGCTCACCGCGCAGCCCGCGGCCCGCGCCGCGCTGACCCGCGCGGTCGGCAGGATCCCGGTCGGCGCCGGCACCGCCCACCTCACGGATGTCCTCACCGACACCCTCACCGAGTCCCTCGACCGCGACGAGATCGGTCTGCACCGCGTCGAGCTGGGCAGCCTGGTCGCCACCGTCGCGCTCACCCCGGCGCAGCGCGAGGACGCCCGGGAGGCCGTCGCGGCCGTCGACGACGAGGCCGTCCGGCTGCGCACCGCCGTGAAGTCCCGCGACGGGTTCTTCACCACGTACTGCATCAGCCCGTACTCCCGCTATCTCGCCCGCTGGTGCGCGCGGCGCGGGCTCACCCCCAACCAGGTCACCACCGCCTCGCTGCTCACCGCGCTGATCGCGGCCGGCTGCGCGGCGACCGGAACCCGTGGCGGCTTCGTCGCGGCCGGTTTCCTGCTGCTGTTCTCCTTCGTCCTGGACTGCACGGACGGGCAGCTCGCCCGCTACTCCCTCCAGTACTCGACGATGGGCGCCTGGCTGGACGCCACCTTCGACCGGGCCAAGGAGTACGCGTACTACGCGGGCCTCGCCCTCGGGGCGGCCCGCGGCGGGGACGATGTCTGGGCGCTGGCGCTCGGCGCGATGGTCCTGATGACCTGCCGCCACGTCGTCGACTTCTCCTTCAACGAGGCGAACCACGACGCCGCCGCCAACACCAGCCCCACCGCCGCCCTCTCCGGCAAGCTCGACAGCGTCGGCTGGACGGTCTGGGTGCGCCGGATGATCGTGCTGCCGATCGGCGAACGCTGGGCCATGATCGCGGTGCTCACCGCGCTGACCACCCCGCGCATCGTCTTCTACGCCCTGCTCATCGGCTGTGCGCTGGCCGCCTGCTACACCACGGCCGGCCGGGTGCTGCGCTCGCTGACCCGCCGGGCCCGGCGTACCGACCGTGCCGCCCAGGCGCTGGCCGACCTCGCCGACTCCGGGCCGCTCGCCGAGCTGATCGCCCGCAGCGCCCGGGGCCGCGGCCGGACCGGTTCCTTCCTGGCCCCCGTCATGGCATTTCTCTCAGCCGCCGTGCTGCTGGTCTGGGTGATCTTCGAGAACGACCCCGCGTCCTGGCTGACCGTCGGCGTCGCCGTCTGCTCCGCGCTGCTGGCCGGTGCGGCCGTGGCCCGGCCGCTCAAGGGTGCCCTCGACTGGCTCGTGCCGCCCTTCTTCCGGGCCGGTGAGTACGTCACCATCCTGGTGCTGGCCGCCCGGGCGGACGTCCCCGGAGCGCTTCCGGCGGCGTACGGGCTGGTCGCGGCGGTCGCCTACCATCACTACGACACGGTCTACCGCATCCGTGGTGGCACCGGAGCCCCGCCGCGGTGGCTGGTCCGGGCGACCGGCGGACATGAGGGACGGATCCTCGTGATCACCGTCCTCGCCGCCGCGCTGTCCCCCTCAGGTTTCACAATCGCGCTGACGGCCCTTGCTGTGGCCCTGGCGCTGCTGGTGCTCATCGAGAGCATCCGTTTCTGGGTGTCCTCCCAAGCACCCGCCGTACACGATGAAGGAGAACCCGCATGATCGGCCTCGTGCTGGCTGCCGGCGCCGGACGGCGTCTGCGCCCCTACACCGACACCCTGCCCAAGGCTCTGGTGCCGGTCGACGGGGACACGACCATCCTCGACCTGACCCTCGGGAACTTCGCCGAGATCGGCCTGACCGAGGTCGCGATCATCGTCGGCTACCGCAAGGAAGCCGTCTACGAGCGCAAGGAGGCCCTGGAGCAGAAGTACGGCCTCAAGCTCACCCTCATCGACAACGACAAGGCCGAGGAGTGGAACAACGCCTACTCCCTGTGGTGCGGCCGTGACTCCATCAAGCACACCGTGATCCTCGCCAACGGCGACACCGTGCACCCGGTCTCCGTCGAGAAGACCCTGCTCGCCGCCCGCGGCAACGGCCAGAAGATCATCCTCGCCCTCGACACGGTCAAGCAGCTGGCCGACGAGGAGATGAAGGTCATCGTGGACCCCGCCAAGGGTGTCCAGAAGATCACCAAGCTGATGGACCCGGCCGAGGCGACCGGTGAGTACATCGGTGTCACCCTCATCGAGGGCGAGGCCGCCGAGGAGCTGGCCGACGCCCTGAAGACCACCTTCGAGCGGGACCCCGACCTCTACTACGAGGACGGCTACCAGGAGCTCGTCAACCGCGGCTTCAAGGTGGACGTGGCCCCCATCGGCGACGTCAAGTGGGTCGAGATCGACAACCACGACGACCTGGCGAAGGGCCGTGACATCGCATGCCAGTACTGACCCGCCTCATCCCGTCCCCGGTCGTTGTTGACATCAACGCCGGCGCCCTGGACGACCTGGCGGGCCTGCTGGCCGATCAGCGCATCTCCGCGTCCGGCAAGCTCGCCATCGCGATCAGCGGCGGCTCGGGTGCGCGGCTGCGCGAGCGGCTGTCCCCCGCGCTGCCGGGCGCCGAGTGGTACGAGGTCGGCGGCGGCACCCTGGACGACGCGATCAAGCTCGCCGACGCCATGAAGAAGGGGCACTACGACGCCGTCGTGGGCCTGGGCGGCGGCAAGATCATCGACTGCGCCAAGTTCGCCGCGGCGCGGATCGGTCTGCCGCTGGTCGCCGTCGCGACGAACCTGTCGCACGACGGTCTGTGCTCGCCGGTCGCCACCCTGGACAACGATGCGGGCCGCGGCTCCTACGGGGTGCCGAACCCGATCGCCGTGGTGATCGACCTCGACATCATCCGTGAGGCCCCGGTCCGGTTCGTCCGCTCCGGCATCGGCGACGCGATCTCCAACATCTCCGCGGTCGCGGACTGGGAGCTCTCGCACCGGGAGACCGGTGAGGACATCGACGGACTGGCGGCCGCCATGGCGCGCCAGGCCGGCGAGGCCGTGCTGCGCCACCCCGGTGGTGTCGGCGACGACAACTTCCTCCAGGTGTTGGCCGAGGGCCTGGTCCTCACCGGCATCTCGATGTCGGTGGCGGGCGACAGCCGCCCGGCGTCCGGCGCCTGCCACGAGATCAACCACGCCCTGGACATCCTCTTCCCCAAGCGCGCGGCGAGCCATGGCGAGCAGTGCGGCCTCGGTGCCGCCTTCGCCACGCATCTGCGCGGGGACAAGGAGACCCGGGACCTGATGGTCGAGGTGCTGCGCCGGCACGGTCTGCCGGTCACCCCCGGCGAGATCGGCTTCACCGACGAGGAGTTCGTCGAGGCCGTCGCGTACGCGCCCAAGACCCGCCCCGGGCGCTACACCATCCTTGAGCACCTCGACCTGTCCGCCGACCAGATCAGGGACGCATACGCCGACTATGCAGAAGCCGTCAGTAGCTGAACTCCGCCCGGTCGTGCACCCCGAGGGTGTCAAGGACCGGCGCAGCGGTGAGCACTGGGGCGGTCGCCTCTATATGCGTGAGATCTCCTTGCGCATCGACCGGCACCTGGTGAACACGAAGGTCACGCCCAACCAGCTGACCTACCTGATGACCGTTTTCGGCGTCCTCGCCGCCCCGGCACTGCTCGTGCCGGGGATCGCGGGCGCCGTGCTCGGTGTGCTGATGGTCCAGCTGTACCTGCTGCTCGACTGTGTCGACGGCGAGGTCGCCCGCTGGAAGAAGCAGTTCTCGCTGGGCGGGGTGTACCTGGACCGGGTCGGCGCCTACCTGTGCGACGCCGCGGTCCTGGTCGGCTTCGGCCTGCGCGCCGCCGACCTGTGGGGCTCCGGCCGGATCGACTGGCTGTGGGCCTTCCTCGGCACCCTCGCCGCCCTCGGCGCGATCCTGATCAAGGCCGAGACCGACCTCGTCGGTGTCGCCCGGCACCAGGGCGGGCTGCCGCCGGTCAAGGAGGCGGCTTCCGAGCCGCGCTCGTCCGGTATGGCGCTGGCCCGCAAGGCCGCCGGGGCGCTGAAGTTCCACCGGCTCATCCTCGGTATCGAGGCGTCCCTGCTGATCCTGGTCCTGGCGATCGTGGACTCGATCAGGGGCGACCTGTTCTTCTCCCGTCTCGGCGTCGCCGTGCTCGCCGGCATCGCGCTCCTCCAGACGCTGCTCCACCTCGTGTCCATCCTCGCCTCCAGCAGGCTCAAGTGACGGGGGCGTCCCGAATGCGGATCGGTGCGGTTGTCCTGACGATGGGCAACCGCCCCGAGGAGCTGCGCGCGCTGCTGGACTCGGTCGCCAAGCAGCACGGCGACCCGATCGAGACCGTCGTCGTGGGCAACGGTTCGCCGCTGCCCGAGCTCCCCGAGGGCGTACGGACCGTCGAGCTGCCGGAGAACGTCGGCATCCCGGCCGGCCGCAACGTCGGCATCGAGGCCTTCGGCCCCGGCGGCGGCGACGTCGATGTGCTGCTCTTCCTCGACGACGACGGGCTGCTGGCCAGGGAGGACACCGCCGAACTGTGCCGCGAGGCGTTCGCCGCCGACCGGGAGCTCGGCATCATCAGCTTCCGGATCGCCGACCCGGACACCGGCGAGACCCAGCGCCGGCACGTCCCGCGGCTGCGCGCCTCGGACCCGATGCGGTCGTCGCGGGTCACCACCTTCCTCGGCGGTGCGAACGCGGTCCGGACGCATGTCTTCGAGGAGGTCGGCGGGCTGCCCGACGACTTCTTCTACGCCCATGAGGAAACCGATCTGGCCTGGCGGGCGCTGGACGCCGGCTGGCAGATCGACTACCGGTCGGACATGGTCCTCTTCCACCCGACGACGGCACCGGCCCGGCACGCGGTCTACCACCGGATGGTGGCCCGTAACCGTGTGTGGCTGGCCCGCCGCAACCTCCCCGCGCTGCTGGTTCCGGTCTATCTCGGTGTCTGGTTCCTGCTCACCCTCGCCCGGCGGCCGTCGCGACCGGCGCTGCGGGCCTGGCTGGGCGGCTTCAAGGAGGGCTGCGTCAGGCCGTGCGGTCCCAGGCGCCCCATGAAGTGGGCTACCGTTTGGCGACTGACCCGACTGGGCCGCCCTCCCGTCATCTGACAAGCTCGTATCTGAGAGCATCAGGCGCGAACCGGGGCGTGGCCCCGGCAGCGCACCTTGAGGACGAAAGTGTCAACTGTGAGCGAGACCACGCACGACAGTGCGGTCGCCATGAGTGCCCCGCCATCTTCCGACGAAGGGCTCACGCCCGCCCAGCGGGCCCAGAAGTACGGGCTCTCGCAGAGCGGGGCCCGTCCCGGCCTTCCGGAGTACGTCCGGCAGCTGTGGGACCGGCGGCATTTCATCTCCGCCTTCGCCAGTGCCAAGCTGACGGCGCAGTACAGCCAGGCCAAGCTGGGACAGGTCTGGCAGGTGGCGACGCCGCTGCTGAACGCGCTCGTGTACTACTTGATCTTCGGCCTGCTGATCGGTACGAGGAAGGGCGTCCCCGACTTCGTTCCGTTCCTGGTGACCGGTGTCTTCATCTTCACCTTCACGCAGAGCTCGGTGATGGCCGGTACTCGGGCGATCTCCGGCAACCTCGGTCTGGTGCGGGCGCTGCACTTCCCGCGGGCCTGTCTGCCGATCTCGTTCTGCCTGATGCAGCTCCAGCAGCTGTTCTTCTCCATGGGTGTGCTGGTCCTCATTCTGCTCGGCTTCGGGCAGTTGCCGACGTGGTCGTGGCTGCTGGTCGTGCCGGCGCTGGCGCTTCAGTTCGTGTTCAACACGGGCCTGGCGATGGTGATGGCGCGGCTGGGTTCCAAGACCCCGGACCTGGCGCAGCTGATGCCGTTCATCATGCGGACGTGGATGTATGCCTCCGGCGTGATGTTCAGCATCGACCTGATCCTCAAGGGCAAGCACGTCCCGGCGTTTGTGGAAGTCATCCTCAACGCCAACCCGGCCGCGATCTACATCGACCTGATGCGGTTCGCGCTGATCGACAGCTTCCACGCGAGTCAGCTGCCGCCGCATGTGTGGGCGTTCGCCGGGGGCTGGGCGCTGGTGATGGGTGTCGTGGGCTTTGTGTACTTCTGGAAGGCTGAGGAGCGGTACGGACGTGGCTGAGCAGAAGAACGGCGTTCAGCCGACCGAGGCGGCCGCCGAGCGCATCCCGACGGTGATCGCGGACGATCTGCACATCGTCTACCGCGTCTACGGCACCGGCGCGGGCCGGGGCAGCGCCACCGCGGCGCTCAACCGCATCGTGCGCCGCAAGCCGTCTTCGGGTGTGCGTGAGGTGCACGCGGTCAAGGGTGTCTCCTTCACCGCGTACCGGGGTGAGTCGATCGGGCTGATCGGTTCCAACGGCTCGGGCAAGTCGACGCTGCTCAAGGCGGTCGCCGGGCTGCTGCCCGCGGAGCGCGGCAAGGTCTACACGCACGGCCAGCCCTCGCTGCTGGGCGTCAACGCGGCCCTGATGAACGATCTGACCGGCGAGAAGAACGTCCTTCTCGGCGGGCTGGCGATGGGCATGAGCCGCGAGCAGGTCCGGGACCGCTACGAGGGCATCGTCGACTTCTCCGGGATCAACGAGAAGGGCGACTTCATCTCGCTGCCGATGCGCACCTACTCGTCGGGTATGGCGGCCCGGCTGCGGTTCTCCATCGCCGCGGCCAAGGACCACGATGTGCTGATGATCGATGAGGCGCTGGCCACGGGTGACCGCAGCTTCCAGAAGCGCTCCGAGGCCCGCATCCGCGAGCTGCGCAAGGAGGCCGGCACGGTCTTCCTCGTCAGCCACAACAACAAGTCCATCCGCGACACCTGCGACCGCGTGCTGTGGCTGGAGCGCGGCGAGCTGCTGATGGACGGTCCGACGGACGAGGTCATCAAGGCGTACGAAAAGGAGACGGGCAAGTAGTCCGCTCCGTACTCGAAGGCCTCCGCGAGTCCGCCTCGCGGGGGCCTTCCAGCGTGCGGACCGGTCAACTCCGGCGGCCTCGGGAGAAGTTCGGGCATAAGGGGCGCCGGCTTGATCTTCGTCTCACGCTTCGGGACCCACTCGGACGTGGGTGAGACGTACGACGTAAGCTGTACGGGTACCGAACAGCACAAGTGGTATATGTCGGGCAATGCTCACCCAAGCGGGCGATGTGGGCTCGATCGAGGCGCGTCGCCTGCTGCGGCGTGTCCGAAATAGGATGTTTTAGCTTGGCGGTGTAGAACGGGAGACGTGACGGCAATGGCTACTGGTTCGCTCCGGCACCGAAATGCGCCGGGCAGCCCCCGGTGAGCCGAGACAACGAGCAGGCGCGTCGCGCCATCCTCCGAAGGGGGGCGGCGGGTGACGGGCGGGAGCAGACGCGCACCGTGCTCGATCAGGCCGCACACGAGAATTTCCCGGTCGCACCGTTCTTCCTGCCCCGCGCCTGGCGGACCGATCTGATGGCCGTCTACGGCTTCGCCCGGCTCGTCGACGACATCGGTGACGGCGATCTCGCACCCGGCGGCGGCGATGCCGTACTCCTCGGACTGGAACGCGCGCAAGCTGGGGGCACCTCCCGCTCGAGCGCAGCCGAGAGTGGGGGAGACAGGCTGGCCTTGCTGGACGCGCTGGAGGCCGACCTTCACCGCGTCTTCAGCGACCGGGCCCCCGGCCCCCGGCATCCGCTGCTGCGCCGGCTCGGCCCGACCGTCCGCCGCTGCGCGCTGACCCCCGAGCCGTTCCTCGGGCTGATCGAGGCCAACCGGCAGGACCAGCGGGTGAGCCGCTACGGCACCTATGACGACCTCGTCGCCTACTGCGAGCTGTCCGCCAACCCCGTCGGCCGCCTCGTCCTCGGCATCACCGGCACCGCGAGCCCCGAACGCATCCGCCGCTCGGACGCGGTCTGCACCGCCCTGCAGATCGTCGAACACGTCCAGGACGTGGCCGAGGACCTCGGGCGCGACCGTATCTACCTCCCCGCCGAGGACATGAAACGCTTTGGTGTCACCGAGGCGGATCTGGCCGCGCCCAGCGGGGGCGCATCGGTGCGTGCGCTGATCGCCTACGAGGCGGAACGCGCCCGTGACCTGCTGAATGAAGGCACCCCGCTGGTGGGTAGCGTCCACGGCAGACTCAAGCTGCTGCTGGCCGGATTCGTGGCCGGCGGACGCGCTGCACTCCAGGCGGTCGCGGCCGCCGATCACGACGTACTCCCTGGACCGCCCAAGCCGACCAAGCTCAGCCTGCTGCGCGAGGTAAGGGCGACATTGCGAAGGAAGGGGTGAGTCGGACCGTGGAGGCATCTGCACACGCGTCCGCGCCGGTGCTCGCTGCGTATCGCTACTGCGAGGCCATCACCGGGCAGCAGGCACGCAACTTCGCCTATGGCATCCGGCTGCTGCCGACCGACAAGCGGCAGGCCATGTCGGCGCTCTACGCCTTCTCCCGCCGGATCGACGACATCGGTGACGGCACCCTGGAGCCCGCCGCCAAGAAGGGGCGCCTGGAGGACACCCGGGCGCTGCTGGCCCGTATCAAGGACGGCCGGATCGACGAGGACGACACCGATCCGGTGGCCGTCGCGCTCGCCGACGCCGCCCGCCGCTTCCCGCTGCCGCTGGAGGGGCTCGACGAGCTGATCGACGGCGTGCTGATGGATGTGCGCGGCGCGACCTATGAGACCTGGGACGAGCTGAAGGTCTACTGCCGCTGCGTCGCCGGTGCCATCGGCCGGCTCTCGCTGGGCGTGTTCGGCACGGTGCCGGGCGCGCAGGACGCCGAGCGCGCCGCCGAGTACGCCGACACCCTCGGCCTGGCCCTCCAACTGACCAACATTCTCCGGGATGTTCGCGAGGACGCCGGAAACGGGCGCACCTACCTGCCCGCCGAGGACCTCGCCAAGTTCGGCTGCGCGGCCGGATTCGACCGTTCCGTGCCGCCGCCCGGCTCCGACTTCACCGGGCTGGTGCACTTCGAGGTGAAGCGGGCCCGCGCGCTGTTCGCCGACGGCTTCCGGCTGCTGCCGATGCTCGACCGGCGCAGCGGCGCCTGTGTGGCCGCGATGGCCGGTATCTACCACCGTCTGCTGACGCGGATCGCCGCCGACCCCGAGGCGGTGCTGCGCGGCCGGGTCTCCCTGCCCGGCCGGGAGAAGGCCTTCGTCGCGGTGCGCGGGCTGTCCGGGCTCGACGCACGGGCGATCGGCCGGCGGCAGGCCGTCCGGAGGCGCGGATGAGGTGCGGGGCGGCGAACGACAGCGGTGATCCCGCGTCAGCGCGGCAGGCAACCCTCCCCGGGCCGGCTGCGTCCGAGACAGCAGTACAGGGGGAGATCACATGACATCGGGAGCGACCCGAACCGACCGGCACCGTGAGCTGCCGCCCGGCCGTCCCGAAGGGGCGGCTGCGGTGGTCATCGGGGGCGGTCTCGCCGGCACCACCGCGGCGCTCGCACTGGCCGACGCCGGGCTGCGGGTCACCCTGATCGAGGGCCGGCCCCGCCTCGGCGGACTGGTCTTCTCCTTCCGCCGCGACTCCGCCGCCGGCGAACTGTCCGTCGACAACGGCCAGCATGTCTATCTGCGCTGCTGCACCGCCTACAGCCGGCTGCTGGAGCGGACCGGCGCCGCACATCTGGTGCCCGTCCAGGAGCGGATGGACGTCCCGGTCCTGGACGCCGACCGGATGCGGCTCGGCCGGCTGCGCCGCACTGCGCTGCCCGTCCCGCTGCACCTCGCCCAAAGCCTCGCCGGCTACCCGCATCTGTCCCCCGCCGAGCGCGCCGGGGTCGTACGGGCCACCCTCGCGCTCAAGGGCCTCGACCCGGCCGACCCCGCGCTGGACGGTCTGGACTTCGGCAGCTGGCTGCGCCGGTACGGCCAGTCGGCCCGTGCAATCGAGGCGCTGTGGGACCTGGTCGGCATCGCGACCCTCAACGCCCGGGCCGGTGACGCCTCGCTGGGCCTGGCCGCCAAGGTCTTCAAGACCGGGCTGCTGTCCGCCCCCGGCGCCGCCGACATCGGCTGGTCCCGCGTCCCGCTCGGCGACGTCCACGACACCCTCGCCCGTACGGCCCTGGAGAAGGCAGGTGTCCGTATCGCCCTGCGCACCCGCGCCGGTGCCGTCACCCGCCGGGACGGCGGCTGGCAGGTGTCGGTGGAGAACGGCCCGCACGGCACCGAGCAGCTCACCGCCGACACCGTCGTCCTCGCCGTACCCCAGCGCGAGGCGCACGGCCTGCTGCCCGACGGGGCGCTGGACGGCAAGGACCGGCTGCTGGACATCGGCACCGCCCCGATCCTCAACCTCCATGTCGTCTACGACCGCAAGGTGCTGCGCCGCCCCTTCTTCGCCGCGGTCGGCTCCCCGGTCCAGTGGGTCTTCGACCGCACCGACGCCTCGGGGCTGACGCGGATCGCCGGGAACGAGCGCTGCCAGTATCTGGCGGTCTCGCAGTCCGCCGCGCAGGAGGAGATCGACGAGCCGGTCGCCAAGCTCCGCGCACGCTATCTGCCCGAGCTGGAGCGGCTGCTGCCCGCCGCCCGGGGCGCCAGGATCCGCGACTTCTTCGTCACCCGCGAGCGCACCGCGACCTTCGCGCCCGCCCCGGGCGTCGGCAGGCTCCGCCCCGCCGCCCGCACTCAAGCCCCCGGCCTGTTCCTGGCCGGTGCGTGGACCGCCACCGGGTGGCCCGCGACCATGGAAAGCGCTGTTCGCAGCGGCACTGCCGCCGCTCGCGAGGCACTCAACGAACTCGGCTTCCCCCAGGGCCAGTTGCCTCAGGAGGCGGCATGACTACGAGTACGAGCGCTCGCACGAGCACGAGCGTCGGAAACAGAGGAGAAACCGTGAACCCGGCTTCCCCAGCTATCGACACCGAGAGCGTCACCGCTCTGCTGGAGCGCGGGCGGACACTCGCCACCCCCGTGCTGCGCGCGGCCGTGGACCGGCTCGCTCCTCCCATGGACACCGTCGCCGCCTACCACTTCGGCTGGATCGACGCCGAGGGCCACCCCACCGCGGGTGACAGCGGCAAGGCGGTGCGGCCGGCGCTCGCGCTGCTGTCGGCCGAGGCCGCCGGTGCGGCCCCCGAGGTCGGTGTCCCCGGGGCGGTCGCCGTCGAGCTGGTGCACAACTTCTCGCTGCTGCACGACGACCTCATGGACGGCGACGAGCAGCGCCGGCACCGCGACACGGTCTGGAAGGTGCACGGCCCCGCGCAGGCCATCCTCGTCGGTGACGCGCTGTTCGCGCTCGCCAACGAAATACTGCTGGAGCTCGGCACGGTCGACGCCGGCCGCGCCACCCGCCGGCTCACCCTGGCCACCCGTAAGCTGATCGATGGTCAGGCCCAGGACATCTCCTACGAGCACCGCGAGCGGGTCACCGTCGAGGAGTGCCTGGAGATGGAGGGCAACAAGACCGGCGCGCTGCTGGCCTGTGCCGTCTCCATCGGTGCGGTCCTGGGCGGCGCCGACGACCGCACCGCCGACACCCTGGAGAAGTACGGCTACCACCTCGGCCTCGCCTTCCAGGCCATCGACGACCTGCTCGGTATCTGGGGCGACCCGGACGCCACCGGCAAGAAGACCTGGAGCGATCTGCGGCAGCGCAAGAAGTCGCTGCCGGTCGTCGCCGCGCTGGCGGCCGGTGGCCCGGCCTCCGAGCGTCTCGCCGAGATCCTGGCGGCCGACGCGAAGAAGAGCGAGACGGAGATTGCCGACTTCACCGAGGAAGAGTTCGCCTCCCGCGCGGCCCTCATCGAGGAGGCCGGCGGCCGCGAGTGGACCTCCCAGGAGGCCCGCCGCCAGCACGCCACCGCCATCGCCGCCCTGGACGAGATCGCCATGCCGGAGCAGGTCCGCGCACAGCTCGTCGCGCTCGCGGACTTCGTCGTCGTACGACAGAGATGAGCAGTATCGACACCGAATAGTTCGCAGTCGCCGGCCGGTGCCAGCCGGGCGCCGGCCGACGGAATCCCTGAGCACGCTTTTCACAGTTCACTGCCGAAGGGGAAGCCATGACAGCGACGACCGACGGAAGCACCGGGGCACTGCCGCCCCGGGCCCCCTCGGCCAGCGATGCCACCACCGCTGAGAAGACCGCCACACCAGCGCCCGCGCGCACCGCCGTACGGCAGGACACGGTGGACGCCGCCCGGCGCGCGACCGCACGCGCCACCGACTATCTGCTGTCCGTCCAGGACCCCGCCGGATGGTGGAAGGGCGACCTCGAGACCAACGTCACGATGGACGCCGAAGACCTGCTGCTCCGTCAGTTCCTGGGAATCCAGGACCCGAAGCTCACCGAAGCCGCCGCCCGCCACATCCGTGGGCAACAGGGCGCGGACGGCACCTGGGCCACCTTCTACGGCGGGCCCGGTGAACTCTCCGCCACCATCGAGGCCTATGTCGCCCTGCGGCTCGCCGGGGACGCCCCCGACGCGCCGCACATGGCCCGGGCCGCCGCCTGGGTCCGCGCGGAGGGCGGGATCGCCGCGGCCCGGGTCTTCACCCGCATCTGGCTGGCGCTCTTCGGCTGGTGGAAGTGGGACGACCTGCCCCAACTGCCGCCGGAACTCCTCTACTTCCCCAAGTGGTTCCCGCTCAACATCTATGACTTCGGGTGCTGGGCGCGGCAGACCATCGTGCCGCTGACCATCGTCTCGGCCAAGCGCCCGGTCCGCCCGGCCCCGTTCGCCCTCGACGAGCTGCACACCGATCCGCGTCACCCCAACCCGCCGCGGCCGCTCGCCCCCGCCACCACCTGGGACGGCGTGTTCCAGCGCCTCGACAAGGCGCTGCACGTCTACCACAAGGTCGCCCTGCCCGGTCTGCGCCGGGCCGCGATGCGCTCCGCCGCACGCTGGATCGTCGAACGGCAGGAGAACGACGGCTGCTGGGGCGGTATCCAGCCCCCCGCCGTCTACTCCGTCATCGCCCTGCACCTCTGCGGCTACGACCTCGACCACCCCGTGCTGCGCGCCGGTCTGGACTCCCTCGACCGGTTCGCCGTCTGGCGCGAGGACGGTACCCGGATGATCGAGGCCTGCCAGTCCCCGGTCTGGGACACCTGCCTGGCGACCATCGCGCTGGCCGACGCCGGAGTGCCCGCCGACCACCCGCAGCTGCTCAAGGCCGCCGAGTGGATGCTCGCCGAGCAGATCGACCGGCCCGGCGACTGGAGCGTCAAACGGCCCCAACTCCCCTCCGGGGGCTGGGGTTTCGAGTTCGAGAACGATAACTACCCGGACATCGACGACACCGCGGAGGTGGTGCTCGCGCTGCGCCGGGTCCGGCACCCCGATCCGCTGCGGGTCGACGCCGCGGTCCGGCGCGCGGTGCGCTGGAACCTCGGGATGCAGTCGAAGAACGGGGCCTGGGGCGCCTTCGACGTCGACAACACCAGCCCGTTCCCCAACCGGCTGCCGTTCTGCGACTTCGGGGAGGTCATCGACCCGCCGTCGGCCGATGTCACCGCCCATGTCGTCGAGATGCTCGCCGATGTCGGCCGTACCCACGACCCGCGCACCCGCCGCGGGATCGCCTGGCTGCTGGCCGAACAGGAACCTGACGGCTCGTGGTTCGGCCGCTGGGGCACCAACTACCTCTACGGCACCGGATCGGTGCTCCCCGCCCTGGCCGCGGTCGGCGTCCCCGGCTCGCACCCCGCGGTCCGCCGGGCCGTGCGCTGGCTGGAGCGGGTGCAGAACGACGACGGCGGCTGGGGCGAGGACCAGCGCTCCTACCAGGACAAAGAGCGGTGGGCCGGGCGCGGTGCCTCGACCGCCTCGCAGACCGCCTGGGCGCTGATGGCGCTGCTCGCGGCCGGGGAGCGGGACAGCCAGCCGGTACGGCGCGGGGTGCGCTGGCTGGCCGCGACCCAGCGCGAGGACGGGTCCTGGGACGAGCCGCACTTCACCGGCACCGGCTTCCCCTGGGACTTCTCCATCAACTATCACCTGTACCGCCAGGTCTTCCCGCTGACGGCCCTGGGCCGCTACCTCGGCGGGGGACCGGGCGGCGTACCGGTGGAGTCCTGATGACGGGCCGGCCCCCGACGGACGCGGAGCCGCCGCTGCTGATCGCCTGTGCGCTCGGCATCGAGCGGTTCGCGCTGCGCCGCGGGGGCCGCGGGGGAGCGGCGGGGGAAGCCGGCCCGCGGGTGGTCACGCTCCGCACCGGGATGGGCCCCCAGGCGGCCGAACGCGCCCTCGCCGAAGCGCTGTGTAAAGGCTCGGTCACCGAACGTTCCCCCGTGATCGCCAGCGGCTTCTGCGCCGGCCTCGCCCCCGGGATGCGCCCCGGGGACGTGGTCGTCGCCGAGGCCACCCGCGGGCACCACGCCGCCGCTCCGGAGACGCCCTGCCGTGACAACGGCCCGCTGCTCCGGGCCCTGCGGGAGCGCGGTCTGACCGTGCACAGCGGGCTGCTGTGCGGCTCCGACCACGTCGTACGGGGCGCGGAGCGGGCCGAGCTGCATGCCGCCGGTGCGGTCGCGGTGGACATGGAGTCCGCCGCGACCCTCGGTGCCGCCCGGGCCGCCGGCCGCCGTCCGGTTGCGGCCGTCCGGGTGGTCGTGGACGCTCCAGAACATGAACTCGTACGAATCGGCACCGTGCGCGGTGGAATATCGGCCTTCCGAGTGCTGCGCTCCGTACTTCCCGTTTTCCACGAATGGCACCGTTCTTTGCTGCTCCCCTGGAGGTGAGCCAGATGGCCATGCCGCTCCGTCAGTCCATCCGGGTCGGTACCTATCTCTTTGAACAGAAGGTGATCCGGCGGCGGGAGAAGTTCCCGCTCATTGTCGAGCTGGAACCGCTCTTCGCCTGCAATCTCAAATGCGAGGGCTGCGGGAAGATCCAGCATCCGGCGGGCGTGCTCAAGCAGCGGATGCCGGTGGCCCAGGCGGTCGGGGCGGTGCTGGAGTCGGGCGCGCCGATGGTCTCCATCGCCGGTGGCGAGCCCTTGATGCACCCGCAGATCGACGAGATCGTGCGGCAGTTGGTGGCCAAGCGGAAATATGTGTTCCTGTGCACCAACGCGATGCTGTTGCGCAAGAAGCTGGAGAAGTTCACCCCCTCGCCGTATTTCGCGTTCGCGGTGCACATCGACGGCATGCGGGAACGCCACGATGAATCCGTCGCCAAGGAAGGCGTTTTCGACGAGGCGGTGGAAGCAATCAAGGAAGCCAAGCGGCGCGGCTTCCGGGTCACCACCAACTCCACCTTCTTCAACACCGACACCCCGCAGACCATCATCGAGGTCCTCAACTTTCTCAATGACGACCTCCAGGTCGACGAGATGATGCTGTCGCCCGCCTACGCCTACGAGAAGGCCCCCGACCAGGAGCACTTCCTCGGCGTCGAACAGACCCGGGAGCTGTTCAAGAAGGCCTTCGCCGGCGGCAACCGGCGCCGCTGGCGGCTCAACCACAGTCCGCTCTTCCTGGACTTCCTGGAGGGCAAGGCGGACTTCCCGTGCACGGCCTGGGCGATCCCCAACTACTCGCTGTTCGGCTGGCAGCGCCCCTGCTACCTCATGAGCGACGGCTACGTCCCGACGTACCGGGAGCTCATCGACGAGACCGACTGGGACAAGTACGGCCGCGGCAAGGACCCGCGCTGCGCCAACTGCATGGCGCACTGCGGCTACGAGCCGACCGCCGTCCTCGCCACCATGGGCTCGCTGAAGGAATCCCTCCGGGCGGCCCGGGACGCCGTCGCGGGAAACCGCAGTTGACCCGTCGAGCGGGGGGAGCCCGTCGCCACGGCTCCCCGGCGTACCGGTCCGGCCCGGCTCATCCGCCTCCTGCGGGGTGAGCCGGGCCGGTCCCGTGAGGAGAAGCAGCCGTGACCGGATTCGACCTGACCAAGCTGCTCGCCGAGCGCGGCGGCGAGCGCTACGACCTGCACACCCGCCATCTCAACCACCAGCTGCCGCGGATGCTGCACACCATCGGCTTCGACAAGGTCTACGAGCGGGCCGAGGGCGCCTACTTCTGGGACGCCGACGGCCAGGACTACCTGGACATGCTCGCGGGCTTCGGGGTGATGGGCCTCGGCCGGCACCACCCCGTCGTCCGGCAGGCGCTGCACGACGTCCTGGACGCCCAACTGGCCGATCTCACCCGCTTCGACTGCCAGCCGCTGCCCGGCCTGCTCGCCGAGAAGCTGCTGACCCACGCGCCCCATCTCGACCGGGTCTTCTTCGGCAACAGCGGCACCGAAGCCGTCGAGACCGCGCTGAAGTTCGCCCGCTACGCCACCGGCCGCCCCCGTGTCCTCTACTGCACCCATGCCTTTCACGGCCTGACCACCGGCGCGCTCTCCGTCAACGGTGAGGACGGCTTCCGGGACGGCTTCGCCCCGCTGCTGCCGGACACCGCCATCGCGCTGGGTGATCTGGCCGCGCTGGAACGGGAGTTGAAGCGCGGCGACGTGGCGGGATTCGTGATCGAGCCCATCCAGGGCAAGGGCGTCCACCCGACCCCGCCGGGTTTCCTGCGCGCCGCCCAGGAACTGCTGCACCGGCACAAGGCCCTGCTGATCGCCGATGAGGTGCAGACCGGCCTGGGCCGCACCGGTGACTTCTTCGCCTATCAGCACGAGGACGGTGTCGAGCCGGATCTGGTGTGTGTGGCCAAGGCGCTGTCCGGCGGATATGTGCCGGTCGGGGCGACGCTCGGCAAGGACTGGATCTTCAAGAAGGTCTACTCGTCCATGGACCGGGTGCTGGTGCACTCCGCCAGCTTCGGCGCCAACGCCCAGGCGATGGCCGCCGGTCTGGCGGTGCTCTCGGTGCTGGAGGACGAGCAGCTGGTGGCCGGCGCCCGGCGCACCGGCGAACTGCTGCGCTCCCGGCTGGCGGAGCTGATCCCCCGCTACGAGCTGCTGCACGACGTACGGGGCCGCGGCCTGATGATCGGCATCGAGTTCGGCCGCCCCAAGTCCCTCGGTCTGCGCAGCCGCTGGACGATGCTCCAGACGGCCCGCAAGGGGCTGTTCGCGCAGATGGTCGTGGTGCCGCTGCTCCAGCGGCACCGCATTCTCACCCAGGTCTCCGGGGACCATCTGGAGGTCATTAAGCTGATTCCGCCGCTGATCATCGGCGAGCGGGAAGTGGACCGCTTCGTCGAGGCGTTCACGGCCGTCATGGACGACGCCCACGGGGGCGGCGGCCTGATGTGGGACTTCGGGCGGACGCTGGTCAAACAGGCGGTGGCCAACCGCTGACCAAGCCGAGGGGGCGGGCACATGGTGGCCGAGGCTACGGCGCGGACCGTCAACGACATGACGGCGCGCTGGGCGCGCGCGGCAGTGGGGGAGCGGGACGCCGCACTGACCGCGGCCGGCGTCTGGCCCCGCCCGGCCCGTCCGAAGGGTCGTGGGCGGGGCGGGAGGTGCGGGTGCTCAGCCGTTCCGGGCCGGATGTGGAGCAGGCACGGGTGCACGGCACACCGGCCGGTCCGCTGACGGAGGTGCGGGTCGCGGGCGACAACGGACTCGATGTCCATCTGCTGGAGCGGGCGGACCTCTTCGGGCTCGCCACCGCCGCCGACACCTCCCGTGGACACTTCCCCGGCATCAGCGACCAGCCGCTCGCGGTGTCGGCCGCCCGGCAGTCGGCGACCGCGACCTTCGGCCCGCTGGGTTTCCGGGCGGCCGCGGTCACGGTCATGCCGTACGCCGCCGGCTCCGTGCCACCGCCCCCGCCGTACCGGGCCCAGCGGATCGCGGCCCTGTACGACCGGCCCTTCGGCTTCCTCGCGGTGCACCGGGCCTCGGGGCTGGTGCTGGCCGCGGGCTGGGTGGCCACGCCGTGAGCGGGCCCCGCCCCGTCAGTCCGTCAGGAGCTGGGCGCGCAGCCGCTCGCGGACGGCGGGCGTCAGTTTCAGACCGTCGGTGAGGTACTTCTCCGTCGAGCCCCAGGTCTGGTGGATCGCGTCGTAGGCGGCCGTGAGGTAGTCGGTGTGCGCACCGAACAGCGGCGAGAGCAGCTCCATGACCTCCTGCGACATCCCGACCGCGGAGTTGTCCGAGCGGCGGATCTTGTAGCGGCGGTGCGGATCGTTGGACTTGAGGTAGTCCGCCTCGATCGCGTCCCGCTCGACCCCGACCGCGAGCAGGGTCACGGCGACGGACAGCCCCGCCCGGTCCTTGCCGGCCGCACAGTGCATCAGCGCCGGAACGCTGTCCTCGGCGAGCGCGTGCAGCACCTTGCTGTGGTCTTCGGTGCGGGTGGTGATGATGTGGCGGTACGTCGCCGCCATACGGGCCGCGGCCTTGCCGTCGCCGAGTGCGGAGCGCAGCTGCTCCACTTCACCGTCGCGCACCATCGCCCAGAATTCCGCGCCGTCGGCCGGATCGGTGAGCGGAATGTTCACATTGCGCACGCCGGGCAGCGCGACATCGGGGCCTTCCATCTTGATGTCCGAGGAATTGCGGAAATCGAAGATGGTGTGCAGCCCGAGCCCGGCCAGAAATGCGGCGTCGGTGTCGGTCGCATGGGCGAGGTGGCCACTGCGGAACAGCCTGCCCTCCCGTACACGACGCCCGTCCACGGTCGGCAGACCGCCCACATCGCGGAAGTTGCGGACCTCCGTGAGCTCGGGCTGGGCCTGTGGGACCTGCGGCGTCTGCTGCGTCACGGGCGCGCTCCTCGGGTTCGGCCGCCGACGCTGCTCGTCGACGAGGCGGGGCACCTCCGACGATACGACATTGATGCAATAGGCAATCAGGTCATTGCGGTGATGTTCTGACGCGCCATGGAGCGCCCGGGGAGCAAGGTGTGAGCGATCGTTATTCCGACTTGAGCAGAATTTGACCTGGTGGCATTAATCACCCCTCGTCAACCCCTGGTTACGGTGGCGTAAGTCACTTCACGAGGTGAAGTATGTCCTGACGTGGCAGACGATTCGAAATACTTCAGCAACGGCGCCCTCGGCGCCATCGGGTCGTACGCAGCCGTCGGGGACAGCTTTACAGAGGGGGTCGGGGATCCCGGCCCTGACGGGGCGTACATCGGTTGGGCGGACCGGCTCGCGGTCCTGCTTTCGGACCAACAGGCGGAGGGAGACTTCCGCTATGCGAATCTCGCGGTCAGGGGCCGGCTCCTGGACCAGATCGTGGAGGAGCAGGTGCCCCGGGCGAAAGCTCTCGCCCCCGCACTGGTGACGTTCTGTGCCGGCGGCAATGACATCCTGCGGCCGGGCTCGGACCCGGACACGGTCGCCGAGCGCTATGAGGCGGCGGTCGCCGATCTGCGGAAGGAGGTCGGCGCGGTCCTGCTCTGCACCGGCTTCGACACCCGCGGAATCCCCGTCCTCAAGCATCTGCGCGGCAAGATCGCGACGTATACGGCGCATGTCCGGGCCATCGCGGACCGGCACGACTGCCCGGTCCTGGACCTGTGGTCGCTCAAGTCGGTGCAGGACCGGCGGGCGTGGAGCGATGACCGGCTGCATCTGTCCGCCGACGGGCACACCCGGGTGGCGCTGCGCGCGGCGCAGGTGCTCGGACTGCGGGTGCCGGCCGATCCGGACCAGCCCTGGCCCCCGGAGGCGGAGCGCTCGGCCGCCGACGCGCGGCGGGACAACATCCACTGGGCGCGGGAGCATCTCGTGCCGTGGATCGGACGCCGGCTGCGCGGGGAGTCCTCCGGTGATCATGTCGAGCCCAAGCGGCCCGATCTGCTGCCGCTGTAGGGCGGCCGCGGGCCGGGAAGGGCCCCTGGCATGACTGAGGCCCCGATTCCGCGGATGCGGAGCGGGGCCTCAGCGGGCGAGGGAGGAGTACGGCAGGTCGGCCCAGACGACCCGGCCCTGACCGCTGTCGGTGGGCCGCGAGCCCCAGCTCTCGGACAGTGCGCCGACGAGGAACAGCCCTCGTCCGCACTCCTGGTCCACGCTGCCGGGCTGGATGTGCGGCGCCGAGTCCTGCGGGCCGCCCTGGTCCGTGATCTCTATGCGTATGTGCGCACCGAAGAGCGCGAGCTCGCAGCCGACCTTCTCGCTGTCGGTGTGCCGTACCGCGTTGGTGAACAGTTCGGAGACCACCAACTCCACGTCGTCGCGGACTTGTTGATCCGCGCCCCACTCGCACAGCAGCGCACTGACGCGTCTGCGCGCCTCGGGAACGGAGGTGCGTCGCGCCGGCAAGTGGAACGCGTCCTGCGGGTACTGGGCGACAAAGCCGCCACAGCGCCCTAACGAAGGAGCGTTGTTGGAGGAAGCCACGTCGTAACTATGTGCGATGTCGGTCACCAATGGCAAGGATCAGTCTGTAATTTGCAGAATCGGAAGTGCAGTCTGTTCGTTGTTGCTGACGGCATGACACACTGCTGACCGTTGAAGTCAGTTGGAGGCGATCGAACGTGGCGGACCCACGGTCGGCAGGGGCACCCACCGTCCTGCGGGTGGTGCTCGGCAAGCGGCTACAGGACCTGCGTGAGAAAGCGGGCCTCTCCTTCGAGCAGGCCGCCGCGGCCCTCGATGTGACCCACGCCACCATACGGCGGATGGAAAAGGCCGAGGTCGGACTCAAACTCCCCTACGTCGAGAAGCTGCTGGCGACCTACGGCGTCACCGACGAGAAGGAGATCGAGGGCTTTGTCTCCCTCGCCCGAGAGGCCAACAAGCCCGGCTGGTGGCACCGTTTCCGCGATGTCCTGCCCGAGTGGTTCAGCGCCTTCGTCAGTCTGGAGAGCGAAGCCAACCTCATCCGGGCCTACCAACCGCACTACGTCCCCGGGCTGTTGCAGACCGAGGACTATGCCGCCGCCGTCCTGAAGGCCGGGATGCCGCATGCCTCCGCGATGGATATCGACCGTATCGTCGCGCTGCGCATGGAGCGCCAGTCCCTGCTGACCCGTGACAACGCCCCGATGCTGTGGGTGGTCATGGACGAGACCGTGCTGCGGCGCCCGATCGGCGGGCCGAAGGTGATGCGCGACCAGGTCACCCGGCTCATGGAAGCCACCGCGCTGCCGAATGTCCGGCTCCAGCTCATGCCCTTCGCCGCGGGCCCGCACCCCGCCATGTACGGCCCCTTTCACATCTTCCGCTTCCCGATCCCGGAACTCCCGGACATCGCGTACGCGGAAAGCCTCGTCGGAGCCGTGTACTTCGACCAGCGCAACGACGTCTCGCAGTTCCTGGAGGCCCTGGACCGGATGTGTGCACAGGCCGCGCCGGCACACACCACCGAGGCCATTCTGGGTGGCTTTCGCAAGGAGATCTGAACCATGGATCGCATACGCATCTACAACGGCATGCCCGCCAAAGAACTGGGCACCGAGGGCTGGCACAAGCCGTGGAGCGGCGGCAACGGGGGCGAGTGCGTCGAGGCCATGCGGCTGGGGGACGGCCGGATAGCGCTGCGGCAGTCGACCGACCCGGACGGCCCGGCCCTGATCTACACCCACCACGAAATGGTGAGCTTCATCGAGGGGGCGAAGGCCGGCCACGCCGACTTCCTGCTCACGGCGGCACCGGGCCGGTGCACCGAACGGAGGACGGCATGACCGAGCAGGGCATACCTCAGGGGGCACCGGACGGTGAGCTCCCGGAGATGGGACCGTACGTCCAGGGCCCGGAGCACTCGGGCTTCTCGGCCGCGGAGATCGACACCAGCCGGCCGCACCCCGCCCGGATGTACGACTACTACCTCGGCGGCTGGGACAACTACGAGGTCGACCGGGTGGCCGCCGAGCGGGTCATCGAGGTCCACCCCCAGGTACGGCTCAGCGCCCGCGCCAACCGCGCGTTCCTGCGGCGGGCGGTGCGCGAGCTGGTCGCCGGCGGCATCCGCCAGATCATCGACATCGGCACCGGCATCCCCACCTCGCCCAACACCCATGAGGTGGCCCGGGAGACCGCTCCCGACACCCGGGTCGTGTACGTCGACAACGACCCCATCGTCGCCACCCACGCCGGGGCCCGGCTGACCAACACCGAGCGCACCGGATTCGTGCTCGGCGATGTCCGCGACCCCAAGGCGCTGCTGGACCACCCCACCGTCCGGGAACTGATCGACTTCGACCGGCCGGTGGCGCTGCTGCTGGTGGCCGTACTGCACTTCATCCGCGACGACGAGGACCCCGCCGCGCTCATCGCCACCCTCGCCGAGGCGCTCCCCGCCGGCAGCCATCTCGTCCTGACCCATGCGACCGGTGAGCCCTACGAGGACTACGCCGCGGGCCGCACGGACGAGCGGGCGCGCGACGGCGTGGTGAACGTCTACAAGAGCGCCACCGCCACCCTCAACCTGCGGTCGAAGGCCGAGGTGGAGCCGCTCTTCGGGCCGTTCGCCCTGCTGGACCCGGGTGTCGTACGGGTGCCGCTGTGGCGGCCGGACGGCCCGGTGCCCGGCGCGAAGGAACTCAACGACACCATTTTCTACGGCGGCGTGGGCCGCAAGAGCTGACCGGCCGGGCGCCCGGCCGGTCAGCGTTCCGTCGCCCCTAGGCCCCCGTCGGGGACACCTGGGCATCCGGCGGGCCCGGGATCCGGTGCCCGTCACCGCCCGGTGGCGCCGTGACCGGGGCCGTCGCCTTGGCGCGGAGGGCCGCGTGCAGCTCCTCCGGCCCGACGAGGGCGGTGTGGGTGCCGCGCGAGGTACAGGCATACGCCCCCGCGACGGCGCCCAGGCGCGCACACTCCTCCAGGTCCCGGCCCGCCAGCCTGCCGTAGAGGAAGCCGCTGGTGAAGGCGTCGCCCGCGCCGTTGCTGTCCACGACGGGGCCGGGCGGGACCACGGCCGGCACCAGACGCGGGGTGCGGTCGTCGGCGCTGAGGAGGTAGGCGCCGCCCGCTCCGGCCGTGGCGATCACGGCCTGGGCGCGCCCCTCGTGCAGGATCTCCCGCATCACGGAAGCGATCCGCTCACTCGCCCCGGCCGTACTGAGGAACACCAGGTCGGAGCGGAGTGCGAACTCCCGGTGATGGTCCGTCAGCCCGTCCCAGTCCTGCAGATCCGTGGAGACGGGGAGGCCCAGCGCCTCGATGTCGTCGTACAGGAAACGGGCGAAGTTCATGATCGACAGATGGACGTGCCGGGCGCGGCGCAGCGGGGGCAGATAGTGCTCCGGCGGCATCCGCAGGTCGGCCGGGTCCCGGGCGTCGTAGAACGACATCCGACGGCCGTCCGGGGCGACGAGGTTGACCGCACGCCGGGTGCCGTGCGGAGAGATCAGCGGCCGGAAGTCGACGCCGCTGCCGGCCATCCGCTCGCGGACCAGAGTGCCCGGATGGTCGTCGCCGATGAAGTCCACGAACGCGGTGGTGAGCCCGAGCGCCGCGCAGCCGAGCGCGACACCGGTACCGGTGTGCCCCGCCCCTTCGTACAGCGGCGGGACCGCGTACGAATCGGCGAGCGGCACCGGCAGCGCGCCGACCGACACGACGGTGTCCACGCCCGACCCGCCGACGACGAGGACGTCATAGGCGTCATACGGCTCAGAAACCTGCTGGAATGTCACAAGCGTCCCTGAATCCCTTGCTGGTGAGACGAATCCCCTGCTGGTGAGACCGTTTAGCGGACGAGGTGCATCCGCTGCCGGGAGTCTAGACGCAGGCTCGTCCCATGACGGGATGTCAGAGAATCCGGTGACACGAGGGAGGACGGGACGCACAAGAAGCCGAGTCGGTGATCTGTGGCCAAGGGTGAACGGGCGACGGCGGAGGACCGCGGGAGCGGCCGGGACACCGTGAATCGGCGGGCGGAAAGGGCCGTTGACACCGCCGCCGAGCGCACTGAAGTGTGAGGCAGATGGTGATCAGTTTCCGCGGACGGTGCGCAGCTGCCGGTCAGGCGAATGAGGCCGGGGACAGGAACGAGCCGTCCGTACGGCGGCCGGACCACGCCGTCGGGGGAGCGAGGCAACGGTGACAGAGCACTCCAATGGCGGGCGCACCGCGATCGTGATCGGCGGCGGGCTCGCCGGGATGCTGGCCGTCACCGCACTGCTCGGACAGGTCGAGACGGTCACCGTCATCGAGCGCGACCGCTATCCGGCGGGGCGCGGCTTCCGCAAGGGCGTCCCACAGGCCCGCCATCTGCACATCCTCCTCAGCGGCGGCAGCCTCGCGCTGGAGGAACTGCTGCCCGGCACCGTCGCCGCGCTCGGTGAAGCGGGCGCCCGCAGCCTGGATCTGCCCCGCGATCTGCTCACCCGTAGCGCCACCGGCTGGCAGCGCCGCTTCGACGAACGCCGGCATCGCACCCTGAGCGTCACCCGCCCGGTGCTGGACGCGGTCGTACGGGAGCGGGTGCTGCGGACGGCGGCCGGCTCGGCCACCCGGGTCGAGGTCCTGGAGGCGACCGAGGCCACCGGGCTGACCGGGGACGCGAGCCGGGTGACCGGGGTCCGGGTGCGGTCCCGGGACGGGGCACCGGGCGCGCGCGCCGAGCGGGAGCTGCCGGCCGGGCTCGTCGTGGACGCCTCCGGCCGCGGCTCCCGTACCCCGCAGTGGTTCGCCGAGCTGGGCCGGTCCGCGCCGCAGGAGGAGACCGTGGACGCGGGGCTCGCCTACGCCACCCGGATGTACCGCCCCAAGGACCCGGCCACGGCACCGGACGCGGGCGTGAACGTCCCGGGCTGGCCCGAGTGCCCGCGGGGCGCGGCGTACGTGCCCGTCGAGGACGGCAAATGGCTGCTCACGCTGTCCGGGGTGCGCGGGCACCACCCGCCCACGGACGCGGCGGAGTTCACCGCCTTCAGCGCCACCATCGGCGACCCGTACGTCCATGAACTGCTCGCCAAGGCCGAGCCGCTGTCGCCGGTGCACGGCTTCCGCGACACCTGCAACCGCCGCCGGCACTTCGAACGGCCCGGCGCCCTCCCCGAAGGGCTCCTCGTCCTGGGGGACGCCGCCTGCACCTTCAACCCCGTGTACGGGCAGGGCATGTCGGTCGCCGCCCTCGGCGCGCTGGCCGTGCGCGGCACGCTCGCGAACGGCGGCGGACTGCGCCCCGGCGGCACCGCCGAGGCGCAGCGGGCGGTGGCCCGCGCCGTGGAGCCCGCCTGGCTGGCCGCGGTCGGCGCGGACCGTCCGTACGCGAGCCCCGACGACGTCAAGGCGGGCGTCGGGGAGCGGCTGTCCACCTGGTACATCAACAGGCTGTTCGCCCGCGCCGCCATCGACCCGGTCGTCGGCGCGGCCTTCCGGGACGTCTTCTGCCTCACCGCGCCCCCCACCCGTCTGGTCGCCCCGCAGATCTTCCTGCGCACCGTCTTCCTGCCCCGCCGCCCCGGGCTGCCCGGCCCACCCGAGGCCATCGAAGCGCTCTGATTCGCCTCGGGGTCCCGGGGAAACGGGGTGCGGCCGCTGGACGGACTGTAGGAGGGTGCTGCGGCATGACATGGACAACAACCCGGGATCCGGCGGTATGTGACGCGGCCGCGGGGGCGTTCCTGCGCAGCCGGCCGACCGCGCACACGGTGCTGCTGTCGGTGGCGTCCAGCCTGCGGGCGCTCGGCGCCGATGCGTACGGGGACGACGCGCCGCTGTTCGGATGGTGGCGGCCGGACGGGCGGGCCGCGGTCGGCGCCGCGTTCGTGTGGACGCCGCCGCGTCCGGTGCTGCTCTCGCCGATGCCGGACGAGGCCGCGGGCCCGCTGGTATCGCCCCCGTCTACACCCCGCCCGAGCTGCGCGGACGCGGTTACGCGGGGGCGGTGACCGCCGCGGTCTCCCGCGCCGCACGGGACTCCGGCGGACCGGAGCTGCTGCTCTTCACGGACCTCACCAACCCCACCAGCAACGCCCTCTATCAGCGGCTGGGCTACCGGCCGGTCGAGGACCATCTCGTGATGGAGTTCGGAACGGGGCGCTGACCTGGGGCGCCGACCTCGGGCGCGGGCTCTCACCCGGCCCTCCCCCTCCTCCCCCTTCGGGGGTGGGTTCGGGGGTGGGGAGTGGGCCGGCCAGCGCCCCGCCCCCCACCCCGTCACCGCAATGGACGTCTCCCGGTGGACGCGGCGAAAGACACCACCGGCAGGCCCGGGAAAGGTCACACCGTTCGCCAGGAATGCGACGGCCGGTCGCGCGGTTTGTGTCTGCGGGTGATGGTGTTGAGTCCGGGCGTCGTGGTGCGGAAACCGTACGACGGTGCCGAGTGGCGCGGTGTGCCGGAACCCACCGCCCATGCGGCCCGTTCACTTCGCGACCGCCCTGACCATGGAGGTGCCGTGACCGGTTCCCGACCCCGCCGCAGTCGACTTACCGCGCTGCGGCCCGCGAGCTTCGGAATCGCACCCACCGGGGAGCGGCTGGCCAGGATGCGCAGGTCGCCCCAGTTCGTGGACGGCCAGTTCCGCAACCCCGTGCCGACCAGGCAGCTGCTGCACGGCTCCGCGCTGCCGATGGCGCGTACCCAGCTGAGCCGGGAGGGGCGGCTGCGCCGGGCGCCGGTCGGCCAAATCCCGGTGTACCGTCCGACCGCCGCCGACTGGGGCCTGCCGCCCGCTTCCGGCCTGCGGCTCACCTGGATGGGCCATTCGAGCGTGCTGGCCGAGATAGACGGGCAGCGGGTGCTCTTCGACCCGGTCTGGGGCGAGCGCTGTTCGCCGTTCACCTGGGCCGGTCCCCAGCGGCTGCACCCGGTGCCCCTCGCACTGGACGAGCTGGACCCGGTCGATGCCGTGGTGATCTCGCACGACCACTACGACCATCTCGACATGTCGACCGTCCAGGTCCTGGCCGGCACCGGCGCGGCCTTCGTCGTACCGCTCGGCATCGGCGCCGACCTGGAATTCTGGGGAGTGCCGGCGGAGCGGATCACCGAGCTCGACTGGCACGAGTCCGCGCGCGTCGGCAGCCTGACCCTCACGGCCACCCCCGCCCAGCACTTCTGCGGCCGCGGGCTGCGCGGACCGCAGCACACCCTGTGGGCCTCATGGGTGGTCGCGGGCCCTGAGCACCGGATCTTCCACAGTGGCGACACCGGCTACTTCTCCGGCTTCGCGGAGATCAGCGCGGCGCACGGCCCGTTCGACGCCACGATGATCCAGATCGGCGCGTACAGCGACTTCTGGCCGGACATCCATATGACCCCCGAAGAGGGCGTCCGGGCCCACCTCGACCTCCAGGGCGGCGAGCCGCGCGGGGCGCTGCTGCCGATCCACTGGGGCACGTTCAACCTCGCCCCGCACCCCTGGGCGGAGCCTGCCGAACGCACACTGGCCGCCGGCCGTAAGTCTGGGGTCGACACGGCCCACCCCAGACCCGGCGAGCCCTTCGAGCCCGCCGCCCCGGCGGCCGTCTACCCGTGGTGGCGGGCGATCGCGGTCCCGCCCGTCCATGGCTGGCCCGCCTGGCCGTCGGCGGTGTCCCCTACCGACGTGGGCCTCGCCGCGGACCGTTGAGTCCGCACCTGTGGTTGGACGCGACCGCGAACTCCGGGCACGTGGCCCGGCGCAGGTGTGAGAGCGGCCCCCCTCACGGACATGGACCCCGGGGGGCTTGACCGGCCCGGAGGCAATTCGCTTGCCGTGCCCGGCCCCAGAACACCCCGCTCGCCGTCCACGGCCCCGGAGGCAACCCGCTCGCCCTGCCCCGCCCCAAGACAACCCCCTTGCCCTGCCCCCCCCACACGGCGATGAGGATGACGTCATGCCTGCCTTCGCCGCTTCGGACGGGACCCAACTCGCCTATCACGTAGTGGGCGAGGGCGAGCCGCTGCTCTGTCTGCCCGGTGGGCCCATGCGGGCCTCCGCCTACCTCGGTGATCTCGGTGGACTGTCCGAGCGCCGCCGGCTGATCAAGCTCGATCTGCGCGGCACCGGCGACTCCGCCCTCCCTGCCGACCCGGCCACCTACCGCTGCGACCGGCAGGTCGCCGATGTCGAAGCCCTCCGGGTGCATCTCGGGCTGGACCGGGTCGACCTCCTCGCGCACTCGGCGGCCGGCGACCTCGCGCTCCTGTACGCGGCCCGGCATCCGCAGCGCGTCCGTACCCTCACCCTGATCACCGCGCGCGCCCGCGCCCTCGGTGTCGACTTCACCGAGGCGCACCGCCGGGAGGCGGCCGCCCTGCGTACCGCCGAGCCCTGGTTCGGAGCCGCGTACGACGCCTATGAACGGGTCTGGGCCGGCTCCGTGGCCGACGCTGACTGGGACGCCATCATCCCGTTCTTCTACGGCCGTTGGGACGCGGCCGCGCAGGCGCATGCCGCGTCCGATGTGGCGCAGACCCATGAGGAGGCCGCGGAGATCTACGCGTCCGGTGGCGCCTTCGCCGCCTCCGACGAAGCCCGCGCCGCCGTCGCGGGCATGGACGCACGGGTCCTGCTGCTCGTCGGTGAAGTGGACAGCGGCCCGCTTCCCCGTATCGCGGCGGACATCGCGCAGCTGATCCCCCGGGCCGAACTGGTCGTTCAGCCGGGCGCCGGCCACTACCCCTGGCTCGACGATCCCGGCCGCTTCACCCGTACCGTCATGACATTCCTCGGCCAGGAGCCTGCCGAGTTCGCCGTCTGACGCTTATTCGGCGCGCTGCTCCGAGGCGCGGGCGGCGCGCCGGGCGGGTGGCTGCCAGCCGCGTTCCAGCAGGTCGAAGGCGGCGTTGAGGGCCGCGCGGGGGTCGTCCTGGCCGCGGGCGAGGGCGAGCGCTTCGAGGGTGAAGTGCGCGAGGGCGGCGCAGGCCGGGTCGTCCGTGGGGGCGCCGGCGTCGGCGGCGATGGCCTGCGCGAGGGCGGTTTCGTGCCGCATCCACATGCGGTGGCCGTAGTCGCGGAGTGCCGGGGTGCTCGTGACGAGCTGTCGGAACCGGGCGAACGCGGGGTCGGTCGCGGTCCCGAGATGGCAGCGCAGGAGGTGGTCCCGCAGCGCGGCGGGAACGGTCCTGCCGTCGGGGCGTTCGCGGACGGCGGCGACCAGGGCGGCCTCGTGGTCGCTGTCCGCGTCGAAGACCAGGGCCTCCTTGCCGGGGAAGTGCTTGAAGAGCGTCGTGGTGGAGACATCGGCGGCTTCGGCGATGTCCTTGATGCTGACCTGGTCATAGCCGCGTTCGAGGAACAGCCGCAGTGCCGCGTCGGCCAGCGCCTGGCGGGTGGCGGCCTTCTTGCGCTCGCGGCGGCCGGGGGGCGGTGTCGTCTCACTCACGGCTTCACCCTACCCTCTGGTTGCCCGAGTGAAAAAGTTGACTCGTTGCACTTTTTCAATCGGTGTGCTCTTCTGGGTGAGCCGGGAGCGCAGGCCGGGTCCCGACCGGGCTCCGGAGTCACCGCACCGGTGAACCGAGCGCTGCCACCGGCCCGTTGACGCCCGACACCGGTCCGACGGCCGGGCCTGCACCCGCTCATCCCACCCGACCGCACCCAGCGGAGGAATCACCCATGCCCACCACCCACACCCACGCCCCGCGGATCGCCGTCGTCGGCGCCGGCCCCGGCGGTCTGACCTGCGCCCGCGTCCTCCAGCGCCACGGCATCGACGTCACCGTCTACGACCGGGACGCCTCCGCCGACGCCCGCAACCAGGGCGGCACCCTGGACCTGCACGCGGACTCCGGACAGATCGCCCTGCGGGAAGCCGGACTTCTCGACGACTTCCACGCCCTGGCCCGTCCCGAGGGGCAGGCCCAGCGGATGCTCACCCGCCATGGCGAGGTCCTCGTCGACTACCGCCCCACCAGCGACGAGGACGCCGCCCCCGAGATCGACCGCGGGCAACTCCGCACCCTGCTGGCGGACTCCCTCGCACCCGGCACCCTCCAGTGGGGCCACACCCTCACCTCCGCCGCCCCGGGCCCGGCCGGCACCCACCGCCTTACCTTCGACCACGGCGTCACCAGGGACGTCGACCTCGTCATCGGCGCGGACGGCGCCTGGTCCCGGGTACGGCCACTGGTCAGCGACGCCAGGCCCGTCTACACCGGCGTCACCTTCCTGGAGGCCCGCTACGACGAGGTCGACACCGCGCACCCCGCCGTCGCCGAACTCGTCGGCGACGGCAACGTCTTCGCCACCGGCGACCACAAGGGCCTGATCGGCCAGCGCAACAGCAACCAGCACGTCCGCGCCTACATCGCCCTCACGGACGACGCGGACTGGTACCGCGCCGCCGGTATCGACCTCGATGACACCGACGCCGTACGCGCCGCGCTGCTCCGGGCCTTCGCCGACTGGGACGAGCGGCTGCTCGTCCTGATCACCGACAACGACGGCCCGTACGTCAACCGGCCGCTGTTCGTCCTCCCGGCCCCGCACACCTGGCCGCACACCCCGGGCGTCACCCTGCTAGGGGACGCCGCCCACCTGATGGCTCCCCTGGGTGGTTACGGCGCCAACTTCGCCATGCTCGACGGCTGTGAACTCGCGCTGGCCCTCGCCCGCCATGCCACCCATGACGAGGCCGTCACCGTCTACGAACGGACCATGATGTCGCGCGCCGCCGCGGTCGGTGACGGCGCCGAGGCCCTGGCGGGCGTCTTCGGGCCGGGGGACCGCGACCGCTCCGATGTCCCCGACTTCGCCGAGGCCAAGGAGCAGTACCGGCAGGGCGCCGCCGCGTATCGCAGCCGGTGACCGGGCGTGGGTCAGCCGCCACTGTCCTGCGGCACCGGGCGGCCGCGCACACCCAGGCGGCCGATCCGGCGCAGGGCGAGGATCCCGCCGACGCCGGGAAGGACGGCGATCGCCCTGGCAGTCGTGTCGACACGGTCCAGCCGCCACACCGCGATCACGACGAACAGGTAGGCGCAGCCGTGGAGGGGGCCCATCAGGGAACTGAGCGGCTTGAGGTGGGCGGTGGCGAGGTTGACCAGCAGCACGATCAGCGAGACGAGTTCCCCGTGCGCGGCCACCCGTAGATACCTTCCGCGCATGGTCAGGCTCCTGTGGTGGAGCCGGGCCTGATGATCATCAGGACGGTGACGGTCGCCCACAGCAGGTTGAAGAGGCCGGTGAGCATCGTCAGCCGACGGGCGGTCCCGTCATCGGGCACCGGAGCCCGGGGGCCGTCCGCCGCCGCCTCGACCGCGCCGACCGCGGCCTCCTGACCGGGCAGCAACAGCAGCGCCAGGATCGCGGCGGCGCCCGCGGTGAGGACGATCGACGTGATCAGCCAGCCGCTCCCCAGCACACCGAGACTGCCGGCGGTGGCGAACCCCAGGACGGGTACGGCGAGGCCGACGGCGGCGTAGACACGGCAGATGCGGTGCAGGGTGCGCAGGGACGCGCGGGCGGCGGGGTCCGGCGGATCGGCCTGGGCGCGGCGCAGCGCCCTGGGGAACATCCCGGCGGCGACGGTCACCGGTCCCACGGCCAGGATGGCGGCCAGGACATGCAGGGCGAGAAAGAGCTTGGTCACGGAGGTGGGGCCTCAAGGTTGAATGCGGTGGCGGGTGCGGAGGTGGGGTGTGGGGGAGTGGTTCACGGAGCCGACGGTGCCGGTCCCCGGTCGCGCCAGACGACGCCCCGCCGCTCGTAGGCGAACAACTCCTCGACGGCACGGGCGATTTTGGGCCCCACCTCCCGCTCCAGCAGATACAGCCCCAGGTCCAGGCCGGAGGTGACGCCGCCCCCGGTGACCAGGTCGCCGTCGTCGACCATCCGGGCCGGCACCACCTGCGCACCGGTCTCCGCCAGCGTCTCCAGCGCCAGGTGATGGGTCGTGGCATGGCGTCCCTTCAGCAGACCGGCGAGGCCGAGGAGGAGCGAGCCGCCGCACACCGTGGCGACCGTCAGCCCGGGGCGGTCCATGGCCGCCTTCAGCAGGGACGGCAGACCGGTCTGCGCGGCGCGGCCCAGTAGTACGGAAATGAACTCGTCCGGCGTCCGGGCACCGGCGTACTCGTCAGACGCTTCACCGGGTGTGCCGACGCGGCCGGCCGCACCGGGCACCACGACGAGGCCGGCCCGTTCCGGGTCGAGGGCGGCCGTGGCCCGCAGCGTCACGCCGCCGGTGCCGCTGACCACTTCGCGCCGCCCCTCGGCGGACACCAGCTCCACGTCCACCGCCCCGTCCGAGGCGGCACCTCCGGCGTACAGCACCTCGTAAGGCGCGATGACATCGAGCAGATCGAAGCCGTCGAACAGGACGATCTGAGCATGCATGGGCAGTCCTTCGTGAGGGTTCGGCCCGGCCCCGTGCCGGGCTCACCAGCGAAGCTAGCCCGCCGCGCCCTCCTGCCCCAGTGGCACTATCGACAACTCCCAACGGAATAATGCCAAGTGCTCCCAGAGCTGCTGACCAGGCAAAATCGTCCGGAGTCCGTCTGAGATAGCCACCCTCAGCCCCCTGGCAGGATCGCGACGGCCAGGTAATTTATGGCCATGCACACCGTCGCCGTCCTCGCTCTCGACAAGGTGATCCCGTTCGATCTGTCCACGCCGATCGAGGCCTTCACCCGCACCCGCCTTCCGGATGGCCGCGCCGGCTATCAGGTCCGCGTCTGCGCCGAGCGGCCAGAGGTCGACGCCGGCTCGTTCCTGCTGCGGGCGCCATGGGGACTGGACGGGCTGGCGGACGCGGACACCGTCATTGTCCCGGGGACCGCCGACCCGGCCGCGCCTCTCCCGCCCGCCGTCCACGACGCGCTGAACGCGGCAGCCGCCAACGGCACCCGCATCGCCTCCATCTGTACGGGCACTTTCGCGCTGGCCGCCGCCGGCCTGCTCGACGGGCTGCGCGCCACCACCCACTGGATCGCGGCCGGTGAGCTGGCCGCGGCCCACCCGGCCATCGAGGTCGACCCGGACGTCCTCTACGTCGACAACGGGCAGCTCCTCACCTCCGCCGGAGCCGCCGCCGGACTGGACCTGTGTCTGCACCTGATCCGCCGCGACTACGGCTCCGCGGTCGCCGCCGACGCCGCCCGGATGTCCGTCATGCCGCTCGAACGGGAGGGCGGCCAGGCGCAGTTCATCGTCCAGCCCTATCCGTCCACCCCCCGTGGCTCCGCCCTTGAACCGCTGCTCGGCTGGCTTCAGGACAACGTGGGCCGCGATCTCGCGCTGGCCGATATCGCCGCCCGGGCCGGTATGAGCACCCGCACCCTGATACGCCGCTTCCGCGAACAGACCGGTACCACTCCGCTCCAGTGGCTGCACCGCGCCCGGGTGCGCCAGGCCCAGCATCTGCTGGAAACCACCACGCACTCCGTCGAACGCATCGGCGCGCAAGTCGGTTTCGGTTCACCGACGGCCTTCCGCGACCGCTTCAAACGCACCACCGGCGTCAGCCCCCAGACCTACCGGCGCACCTTCCGCTGAGCGCCCGACACCGACCGGCGCCGGGCGGCCTCCGGTGCCCTGACGCAGCGTGTCCGGACCGATGTTCCCCGGCGCGCGTCGGTTTGGTGAGCGCCGTTCACGAGCCACCGGAAGGAACCTCGTCGGATGGCTCAACTCTCCCTGGAGGAACGGAGGTTCGGATCACGTCGCACTGATGTGCGTGTAGCGCTCACTCAGGGAGGTGGCGAGGGGTAGCGAAACCCCGAAGTGGCTCCGGACCCCACCCCGGCAACAACTAGCGTGCGTGCTCCGCGAACTGCCACGGCCGATCCGGAGGGCGCCGATGCCTACCGCAATCCCCCAGGGGACCCAGCTGTCCCAGGAGGCTCAGAGATCCCCCGGGTCCCAGGGCTCCCCGGGGGCCGCCCCTGTACCCGCCGCCCGGCGGCGGGAGCGTGAGGGCGGACGACACGGCCGTGCCGCCTTCCCCGAGTCGGCCGCCGACTCGGCGATACGGTCCCGTCTGGTCAGGCTCGCCGCCGTCCCCTGTCTGCTGGTCGCCGTCCTCTGCACGGCCGTCGCCGCCTTCGTCGTGCAGGCCGGGGGCGCCCGGATCACCGGCCGCGAGTGGGTGGTGCTGTGCGGCGGGCTCGCCCTGGTCTGCGTCATCGTGCTGACCGCGGGCGCCGCCGCCGGCTCCGAGGCCCGGGCCACCGTCGCCCGCTACGCCCGGCTGCGCCAGGTCTGCGCCCGCAGCCAGTCCGACCTGTACGACCTCCTGGACCGCGTACGGCAGGGTGAGTGGATCCAGCGCCGCGAGCCCGACCCGGGGCCGGCGCCCACCGGCGACACCCTCGACCTGCTCGCCCACGAGGTGGCCGCCGCCGGCCGGGCCGCCGAGTCCGCCGTCATCGACGCGGTCGCCATCGCCCGCAGCAACGCCAGCGGCAGCGAACAGAAGGTCGAGGTCTTCGTGAACCTCGCCCGCCGGCTGCAATCCCTGGTGCACCGCGAGATCGAGCTGCTGGACGAGCTGGAGAACCAGGTCGAGGACCCGGACCTGCTCAAGGGCCTGTTCCACGTCGACCACCTGGCCACCCGCATCCGCCGGCACGCCGAGAACCTCGCCGTCCTCGGCGGCGCCATCTCGCGCCGCCAGTGGAGCCGCCCGGTGTCCCTGACCGAGGTGCTGCGCTCCTCGATCGCCGAGGTCGAGCAGTACCCGAGGATCAAGCTGGTGCCGCCGATCGAGGGCACCCTGCGCGGCCATGCCGTCGCCGACGTGATCCACCTGCTCGCCGAACTCGTCGAGAACGCCACGATCTACTCCGCCCCGCAGACCCCGGTCCTGCTGCGTGCCCAACTCGTCACCGCCGGACTCGCGGTCGAGGTCGAGGACCGCGGCCTGGGGATGTCAGCGGAAGAGCAGTCGCGGATGAACGGGCTGCTGGCCGACCCCGAACACATCGATGTCGCCGAGCTGTTGAGCGACGGCCGGATCGGGCTCTTCGTGGTCTCCTCGCTCGCCCGGCGGCACGGCATCGTGGTCCGGCTCCAGAGCAATATCTACGGCGGTGTGCAGGCCGTGCTGATCGTGCCTCAGGGGCTGCTCGGTGCGGAGTCGGTCAAGGGCGACGCGAACGCGGCGGCCGCACCGGCCCCCACCGGATCGCCGGACACCGGACCGGCACCCGCGCACGACGTACTTGACGAGGGGACGTACGAGAGCGGATTCCCCGGCGACCACAGCGGATACCCCGGCGACGACAGCGGATTCTCCGAGGACCACAGCGGATACCCCGGCGACCACAGTGGATTCCCTGGAGACCACGCCGTCGCCGCCGACGCCGGGCAGGAGCGGCACGACCGCCATGACCCCGGTCCCGCGGTCCCGCGCACGCTCGCCATTCCCGCCCCCGCGCCGGCTCCCGACCACGCGCTCGACATGTCACCGCGCGGCTACGACGGCCGCCCGGCTCCGGACCCGGCCCCCGCGGACCCCGATCCCGACTTCGGCGCCACCCGGCGCCGACTGGTCCGCGCGTCCGGCGTCCACACTCCCGAGGTCCGCCTGCCTGACGCGCACCTGCCCGACGCGCACCCCCACGAGACGCCCGACCCCGCGCCCGCCGACCGTTCCGGCCCGGTCGTGCTGCCGCCCGCCCCGCCCGCCGTGGACAACGCCGCCCGTCCGCGGCTGCCCCGGCGGCGCAAGCAGACGCATCTCGTTCCCGAGCTGCGCGGCGACCCGATCCTGCCGTCCGCCACACCCCGTACGGGCCCGGAACCCGAGCACGACCCCGGCCTGATGGCCGCCTTCCGACGCGGTTTCAGCCTCGGTGATGACAGCTACGCCGAGGACACCGCAGGCGGCCACGGCATCATCCCGGCCCAGGGCGGCGACCCCAGCAGCCCGGCCGGCAACGACCTGCTCTACGACCGTGACCACGACGCCCCGATGGCCCGCCCCCGAGGAGACGACCGTAACCATGGTGAGTGATGTGCGTGCGCAGGCGCATTTGCAGCCGCAGGGCGGCCAGCACACCGACCTGTCCTGGCTGTTGACCGGGCTCGTACAGCGGGTGCCGCACGCCCGGAGCGCGCTCCTGTTGTCGTCGGACGGCCTGGTCAAGGCCGCCCATGGGTTCGACCCGGACAGCGCCGACCACATGGCCGCCCTGTCCTCCGGCCTCTACTCCCTCGCCCGCAGCGCCGGTGTGCGCTTCGGTGAGGGCGACGACGTCCTCCAGGTCGTCGTCGAGCTGGAGTCCACCTTCCTGTTCGTCTCCACCGCCGGATCGGGGGCCTGCCTGGCCGTGCTCGCCGGCCGGGAGGCCGATGTGGCGGTGCTGGGCTACGAAATGTCGATGCTGGTCAAGAGCGTCCGGCCGTATCTGTCCACCCCCGCACGCCAGCAGGCGCCCGCGGGCGGTCGTTGACCATGACCGTGCGTCGCCTACGGCGGCAGGGCGGGGAGCCGTGGTACGACGACGCGGCCGGCCGGCTGGTCCGTCCGTACACCATCAGCAACGGCCGGACCCGTCCGACGGCGCACTTGGACCTGCTGACCATGGTGATGGCCACCGGCCGGCCGCCCGTCTCCTGCCAGGGCCCCGACTACGCCCAGGTGCTGGGGCTGTGCGGCGGGCCGGTCTCGGTCGCCGAGATCGCCGCCCATATACGGCTGCCCGCCGTGGTCACCAAAGTGCTCCTCGCCGACCTCGTCGACTGCGGGGCGATCACTGCGCGGGCCCCCGCAGCCGTTTCGGCAGGGCCCGCGTCCCGTACCGACCGAGCCCTGCTGGAGGCGGTGCTGAATGGACTTCGCAAACGACTGTGACCCCCGCTCCCAGGGGGAGCCCGCGGCCGACCTCTTCCCCACCGCGCTCAAGATCCTGGTCGCCGGCGGCTTCGGGGTCGGCAAGACGACCTTCGTCGGAGCGGTGAGCGAGATCGAGCCGCTCAGTACGGAGGAACTCCTCACTCAGATCAGCGTGGGGACGGACGATCTGGCCGGCGTCGAGGAGAAGAGCACCACCACCGTCGCCATGGACTTCGGCCGGATCACCCTCGATGCGGCGCATGTCCTCTACCTCTTCGGGACGCCGGGGCAGCAGCGCTTCTGGTTCATGTGGGACGAGTTGTCCAACGGCGCGCTCGGCGCGGTCATCCTCGCCGACACCCGCCGCCTGGACCAGTGCTTCGCCGCCGTCGACTTCTTCGAGCGGCGCGGCATCCAGTTCATCGTCGCCGTCAACGAGTTCGAGGGCTCCTACCGCTACGACCCGGACGAGGTCCGCAGTGCCATAGACGTCTCCCCGGACATTCCCATCGTGCTCTGCGACGCCCGCCGGGGCGGCTCGGCCACCCAAGTCCTGGTTTCGCTCGTCCAGCATCTGCTCACCCCCGCCCTCGCCGCGACCCCGGAGCTGCCATGAACCACCCCGCCTCCCGCGTCCCGTACATCTCCTACGACCCGACGCGCCATCTGCTGCTCACCCCGCAGGACGACGAGGCCCCGGCGCGCGTCGCCCGGCTGCGGGCCCTGGGGATCGGCGAGTCCCCGCTGCCCGCGTTCGACGAGTTCGCGCGCAAGCTCGCCCGGACCACCCGGGCGCCCTATTCGATGGTCAACTTCATCGACGAGCGGCGGCAGTACTTCGCCGGTCTCTACACGCCCTCCCAGGACCAGGCCGTCGAGCTGGGCCCGGCGCCCGCCAGCGCCCAGCCGGGCCGGGTGATGGACCGGGACCACGGCTACTGCCCGCATGTCATCGTCCGCCGCAAGGCCCTGGTGCTGGAGGACGTCTGCGACTATCCGCGGTTCGCCGGCAACCCCGTCGTCGATGAGATCGGCATCCGCTCCTACCTCGGCGCGCCGCTGATCGACCGTACGGGGACGGCGCTGGGCACCGTCTGTGTCGTGGACCTCGAACCGCGGCCCTGGGGGCGGGAGGGGCTGGAGACCATCAAGGCGATGGCCGCCGAACTCGTCGAGCAGATCCACCGGATGGAGAAGCAGCAGAGCGACGCGCCCTGACGCGGCCCCGACTCGCGGCCCCGGTGCCCGGCGGACGGCCTTTGTGCCGGACGGCGGGCCCGGGGCCGCGGCATGGGCCCCGACCCGGGCGTCGCGGCTCGGGTCAGGGCCGGCCGCTCACCTCGGCCGGGCGAACCAGGCGGGCCGGCACGTCGGTCCGGTGCGCTGGCCCGGCACCGTGGGCGTGGGGTCCTCGGGCCGCACCGTGACGGGCGGGTCCGCGGGGGCCTCGTCGGCGGGCTCGTCCTCGTCGGGCCACTCCGAGGGCTCCAGCCGCAGCAGATCCGCGAGCCGGCTGGACCAGTCGCCCTGCGTCCGGCCCAGAGCGAGTTCGCCCAGGCGCAGCAGCTGGATGTCGGAGGTGCCCGCCGGCGCGAAGATGTGGTGGGCGTCGCGCAAAAAACGTTCCACCGGGCGGTCGGTGAACAGCCCGCACGCGGCGTGGATGTCCATCGCGTCGCGCGCCGACTCCAGCGCCGATTCCACATTGACCAGCTTGGCGTTCATCAGCTCCGCGTCGCACGGCAGCCCCTGGTCCAGCAGATGCACCGCGTGGTACGCGGACAGCCGGCCCAGCAGCAGCCGGGACTGGATGCGCCCGAGCTTCAGCTTGATGTTGCCCAGGTCGGACAGCGGTTTGCCATAGCGCTGCCGTTCGGTGCAGAACCTCGTCGTCTCGTCCAGCACCGCCTGGTGGATGCCCAGCGACACGGCGGTCAGATTGGGGCGTCCGTAGAGCACGCTGGAGGAGTAGGCGACCGACAGCCCGTCGCCCTCCCGGCCCAGCAGATTCGCCGCCGGGACCCGGCAGTTGTCGAAGAACAGCTCACCGAAGCTGAAGCCGTGCAGGCCCATCGCGGGCTGCTGCGGCCCGACCCGGAAGCCGGGGGTGTCGGACTCCACGAGGAACGCCGAGAGGCCCTTGGAGCCCTCACCGGTGCGGACCACGACGCCGTGCAGATCGCCGACATGGCTGTTGCCGACGTAGATCTTCCGGCCGTTGAGGACATAGTCGTCGCCGTCGCGCACCGCGGTGGAGGACATGCCCAGCACATGGCCGCCGGACTGCGGTTCGGTGACCGCGATGGTCGGCAGGCAGTCGCCGGAGGCTATGGCCGGCAGCCAGGTCTTCTTCTGCTCCTCGCTGCCGAAATGGACGATCTTCGCGACGCCCAGCTGGGACGCCTGCACCATGGCGCCCATCGCGGCACTCACCCGCGAGAGCTCCTCGATGATCAGAGTCTTGGCGACATGCCCGGCGCCCATCCCTCCGTAGGCGCGGTGCACGGTCGCGCCTATCCACCCCTGACGGGCGATCAGGCGAGACAACTCATGGCAGACGGAACGGCTCGCCTCCATCTCGGCAATCCGGGGGCGGACCTCGCTCTCGGCGAAGTCCCGCACCCGGTGCCGGAGTGCCTCATGTCTCTGGTCCGTGAAATAGCGATGCAAGACGAGTCCCTCCTTCGCGATCTTCCCCGCGCTGGTCGCACCCCGCCTTGGGACGGCACCGGCGGTGTCGTCTCCAGCGAACGTTCCGGAAAGTGATCCTTCACTTACCCCGTGCAATACCCGTTGGCATACCTACTGCGGGGCGCATGAAACATCAACTGGGTGTGTTCGGATACGGAGTTGAAGCACGAAGCACACGCGCACCACCCCCCGCGCCACAACGACTGTGGCGCGGTCCGGAGGCTCCCGGAACCGCGCCACCCCACGCCTCCCCGGAGGTGCTGCGGCGGGGGAGCGCTGGTTCGCCGACTCTGTCTCGCTGCGCGACCGGAGTCAGGGTGCCGCGGGCGCGCTCAGACCAGGGTGGAAATGCAGAAGGGGTGGCCTGCGGGGTCCAGCAGGACCCGCCACCGGTCGGGGTCCGGCTGGAATTCAGGTTTCACGGCCCCCAGGGTGAGCAGTCGGGCCTGGGCGGCATCCAAGTCATCGACGCCCAGTTCGATATGGGCTTGCTTCTCCTGGCAAGGGTCCGGCCAGGTGGGACGGCGGTAGTCGGCCAGCCTGTTGAATCCCAGTCCGGCCGAGCCCTCCTGGCCGAGCAGGACGAAGTGGTCGGTGGAGAAGACGACGGGCAGACCGAGGATCTCGCCGTAGAAGCGGGCCAGTTCAGCGGGGTCCGGGCAGTCGAAGGTGACCGCCGCATAGCGGAACGTGGGTCTGGTGATGTTTCCGGTGCTCATGGAGAGGACGATATGGCAGGTCCAGGACAGCTTCGGTCCTGGTCATCTGGAACACTCCAGCACGTGATCACCGCATCCGCCCGCCTGCTCCGCTTGGTCTCCTTGCTGGCCGCCCGGCCCTCGTGGACCTGCGCTGAACTGGCCGACCGGATCGACGTCACCGAGCGCACGGTGCGGCGGGACATCGCCAAGCTCCGGGAACTCGGCTACGCCGTCGAATCCGACCCCGGACCATGGGGCGGCTACCGCCTCCGTGCCGGATCCCGGGTGCCACCGCTGATCCTTGACGACGAAGAAGCCCTCGCCGTGGCAGTCGGGCTGCGCGAGGCCGCGCTGAGCGGCGCTCTCGGCGGCGACCAGGCCGCATTGTCGGCACTGCTGAAACTGCGACAGGTGCTGCCGCAGCGGATCGCGGACCGGCTGAGCGAGATGGACGCCGCCTTCGTGCACACCCCCAGATCCGACCAACCGCAGATCACGCCCGGCATGCTGCTGGAACTGGCCGCCGCCTGCCGCCGGGGCGAACGCGCCCGCCTGTCGTATCGCGACTGGCAAGGAAGCGTCACGGTCCGGGAGGTCGATCCGTACCGCCTCGTCCACACCGGACGCCGGTGGTACTTCGTCGCCCGGGACGTGACGCGGGGCCAATGGCGGACCTTCCGGGCCGACAGGGTCGACCGACTACGGCCAACCGGACACCCGGTGGAACTCATCGACCCGCCCGACCCGGCGCTGCTGGTGTCCCGCTCCGTCGCGACCGGCCCCTACCCGCTCTCCGCGACGATCCGCCTCCCGGTGCCCATGGACCAAGCACTGCTGCTGATCCCGGCGACTGTCGGTGCCCACCGCCCCGAAGGCCCCGGCGTCACGATCGTCGACATCGGCGGTCCCGACGCGGACGGGCTCGCCAGGTACCTCCTCGGCCTCGCCACACCCCTGCGAGTCCTCTCCCCGGATTCTGTACGGCAAGCCCTGGTGCGCCGTGCCCAGGATCTCTTCCAGACCAACGCGGCCCCAGCGGAACCGTAGGGCAGCCCTCCGTCAGTCCGCCGCCCCGCAGCACGACTCGCGGCGTCCAGCCAGGCGGTGGCGCGGCCGTTCGAGGCGGTCGTTGCGGCAGCGGCGGCCCGAATAGCGCGGCGTCCCGGCGCCCCGCTCGCGAGCCCCAGTGCCCTGCGGACGGGGCCTTCTCCGCCACGCGCGCCCCATGGCGCACCGCCGCCCGGCGCGGAAGAGTGGGCGGCGACGACTCGTCAGCCACCGCCCCGGCAGTCAGGAGACGACGCCATGCAGGCCATGCAGCAGGACTTCCACCAGGCTCCGGACGGCGCCCGGATCGCCACCTACACCTGGCTTCCGGAGTCCGGCCACCCGCGTGCCCTCGTCCAGATCGCCCACGGCGCCGCGGAACACGGCCGGCGCTACGACCGCTTCGCCCGTTTTCTGGCCGGCCACGGCTATGCCGTCATCGCCTCCGACCACCGCGGCCACGGCGCCACCGCCGCCGCCACCGGCGGCCGCGGGGTGGTCGGCGAGGACGCCTGGCGGGCGATCGTCAGCGACCTCAAGGGCATCGGCGATCACGCGGCCGCCGCCCACCCCGGCCTCCCGCTGGTGCTGCTCGGCCACAGCATGGGCGCGATGCTGGCCCGCGACTACGCCCAGGAGTACGGCGCCGACCTCGCCGGGCTGATCCTCACCGGCGCCTTCCGCACCCTGCCCGGCCTGGACATCGACGGTGCCGTGGCTGTGTTGGAGGAGGAGATCGCCGAGCGCGGCCGCGGCGCGCTCTCCGCCTTCATCCCGCGCACGTTCAGCTCCTTCAACGACGCCTTCACCCACCGCACCGGCTACGAATGGCTCTCCCGCGACGCCGCCGAGGTGGACGCCTATGTCGCCGACGAGGACTGCGGCTTCGCCTTTTCCGCCGGTCTCGCCGCCGACTGGGTAGGCGCCATCCGCAAGATCAACGACCCGGAGAACCTCGCCCGGGTGCCGCGCGGCCTGCCCGTCCATGTCGCCGTGGGTGAGCTGGACCCCTGCCACCAGGGGATGACCCTGGTCCATGAACTCCTGGAGGACTTCCGCTATGTGGGCACCCGCGATCTGACGTGGAAGGCCTATCCGGACGCCCGCCACGAGATCCTCAACGAGACCAACCGCGAGGAGGTCCAGGACGACCTGCTGGCCTGGCTCGACAAGCACATCTGAGCCGGTAGGGCCACCGCCAGGGCCAGCGCCCCGGTACCTCTCGGCCCGGTCAGACACGTCCCGTAAGGAACCCGGTGATCCGCTCGCGCAGGCCGCGCGGATCGAGGCCGTGTGCCGCCAGGTGCTCGTCGAGCTGCCCGTAGCGGCGCAGCTCCTGGCGATCGACGCCGAGCCCCAGCAGCCGGTGCGGCCGGTCCTCCAGCGCCTCGGCCGCCGGCCGCGTCGAGGTCCCCGCGAGATACGGCTCCACGATCACCACGTCCGAGGTACCGGCGGCGTCGGCCGCGGCACGCAGCGTGGTGGCGTCGAAGGGCCGCACGGTCGTCGCGTAGAGCACGGTCAGCGGCAGCCCCTCGGTGGCGGCGAGCACGCTGTCCAGCATCGGACCGACGGCGATCACCACCCCGCCGCGCCCCTCCCGTACGGTCCGGAAGCGGGCCCCGTCCACCGGCCGGGGTGCGGCGTTGCTCTGCAGGGACAGCCGGACATAGACCTTGTCGTCACCGGCCGCCGCGGCGTGCCGCAGCAGCGTCTCGGCCTCGTCGGGGTGCCCGGGAACATGCACGGTCCAGCCGTCGAGCGTGTCCAGCAGCGCCACATCGCCGGGCGCCATATGGGTGAAGCCGCCGCTCGGCCAGTCGTAGGAGGCCCCGGCGCTCACCAGCACGCCGCCCACGCCCTGGTGGCCGAGGTCCAGCTTCAGCTGCTCGAAGGGGCGCTCCACCAGGAAGCTGGCGAAGGTGTGCATGATCGGGCGGAGCCCGGTGAGCGCCATCCCGCCGCCCACACCGATCAGCAACTGCTCCCGGATGCCGACGTTCACCACCCGGTCCGGATGCCGTTGTTCCGCCTCGGCGAAGCCGGCCGCCCCGATGTCGGCGAGCACGAGTGCCAGCCGCGGGTCCTCCGCCAGCATCCGCGAGGTGACCGAGGCGAAGCGCTCACGCATGGTGTCCATCACTGAAACCCTCTCGAAGTCTTGGTCGTATACGGGAAGACGGGGCGGCCGCTCAGGCGCCCTTGGGCTCGACACGGGCGATCACCGCATGCGGACGGCCCGGATGCGGTGCGCTGAAGGCCGCGTACAGCGCCTCGTGGTCGCGGCCGTCCACGGTGGCCGCGGACCACCCCGCGGCCTCGAAACGGGAGGCGATCCCGCCGCGCCACCCATGAGTGGCGGAGGCGTTGTCGATGACCAGGGTGTGCAGCCGGTCCAGGCCCGCGGCAGCCGCGTAGGCCAGGGCCTCGTGATTGCTGCCCTCGTCCAGTTCGGCGTCGCCGATCAGCACCCATACGGCCGGTCCGGGCCGGTCCTGCGCCCGCAGACCGAGGGCGGTGCCGACGGCCAGCGGCAGCCCGTGACCCAGCGATCCGCTGCCGATCTCGGCACCGGGCACCAACATCCGGTCGGGGTGGTGGCCGAGCGGCGAGTCGTACGAGCCGAAGCCCGGCAGCCACTCGGTGGGGAAGAAGCCCTTGGCGGTCAGCACCGCGTAGTAGGCCATCGGGCCGTGGCCCTTGGAGAGCAGAAAACGGTCCCGGTCCGGGTCCGTGACGGTGCCGGGGGAGACCCGCAGCACCCGGTCGTAGAGGACCCAGAGCGCGTCGAGCGTGGAGGTGGCGGCCGGACCGTGCTTCTCATCGCCCGTCATCAGGCTCATCAGGTCCGGCAGTTCGGCGAAACCGATGCGGTCGCCGTGCGGAGCGGGCTCCGCCGGGGTGCCCGCCGTGGGGGGTGTCGTCAGATGCGTCATACGGCAGAGCCTGCAACCTCAAGCGCGCTTGAGGTCAAGCGTGGGGCCGCGGGCCGGGAGATCCACGGCCCGCGGCCGCCGGGGTCAGACCTGCCCCGGCTTGAAGACGTCCTGCTCGATGAGGAGCTTGTCGATCCGGGCCTTGTCCACCCGGTTCGTCACCTCCTCGACCTCCTGGCGGTCGCGCACGCACTTCGCCAGCGTGAACGCCGAGGACACCACGAAAATCAGGCCGAGGGCGAGAAAACCGCGCTCCCACGGCCCCACCGGCAGCTTGATGATCCCGATCACCAGCGCCACCAGCGACAGCCCGAAGGAGATCGCGGCCTGCACGAAGAAGGCCGTGGTCGTCGGCCGCTGAATCGATGGAGTAGTCATGCGCGTAGCGTGGCGGCACAGTGACACCGGCGCATGAGTACAGCTACTCATCTCGCACCCGCCGCCCCGCCGCGAGGCGGGAAAGTGGCAGCCCCCACCCTCTGACATGCGGTATTGTTCTCGTGCGCGGTCAGCCGGGACATCCCGGCCGGATCGGGCACCGGGACGTGGCGCAGCTTGGTAGCGCACTTGACTGGGGGTCAAGGGGTCGCAGGTTCAAATCCTGTCGTCCCGACGGTGCGAAAAGGCCCGTCGGCCGGGAGAAATCCCGAGTCGGCGGGCCTTTTGCTGTGCCGCCACTTCCTTACGGTTTCCGGGGGTAATCCCGGGCGCCGGGCAGCCACGCTCCGTGGAGCCCCCGTGTGGCAGGTCTCCGGTGACGCTCCGTACGACCTGCGCCCTTCGTCGCTCAACTCCCGGTTAAGTCCGGCGATCCCTACTGTCCGTAAGTGGACTGGTGCACCGCGTTCCTGGCGTGTCAGGATGAGCGGGAGATGACGGAGCCTTAACTGTTCGTTGGGCTCAATCGACGGGGGACGGTAGACATGAATGTGGGGGGAGACGGCCGGTCCAAGGGGGCGGGCAGTGTGCTCGCGGAGCGGCTGAACCATCTCTTCGCCAACATGCATCCGCCGGGGGCCCCGTACACCAACGCCTTTGTGGCCGAGGAGATCAGCGAGGGCGCGGAGGAGTACGGCGGGGTCAAGGTCACCGAGCAGTATCTGTCGATGCTGCGCAACGGCAGGCGTACGAACCCGAGCCCGGAGCTGCTGCGCGCGCTGGCCAAGTTCTTTGCCGTGCCGGTCGGTTATCTCCTGGGGGACCTCTCGCAGCCGCAGGCCGCGCGGGTGGAGGAAGAGGTCCGTTTCCTGGCCGCGATGCGGGACCAGCGGGTGCGCGCGATCGCGCTGCGCTCCGTCGGGCTGCCGCCGGAGGTGCAGGACAGTCTGACGACGATCATCTCCCAGTTCCGGCAGCAGATGAACCTGCCGGCCGATCCGCCGGAGCAGGGCGGTGACCGACGCGGTGAGTGAACCGACGGGGACCGCTGAGCGCGGCCAGATCTTCTCTTCCTGGCAGCGGGTCGGAGACGAGGACGGGACGAGCATGCGAGTGGGGCAGATGCGCAGGCGGTGCAAGCGGCTCATCAAGGAGCTGGCGCTGCCGGCCACAACCGATCTGCGCGGGATGTGCGACATCGTCGCCGCGCGGGTGGCGCGGCCCGTCCATCTGGTGCCGATGAGCCTGGGCGGGGTGGTCTCGGGGATGACGGCCGTCACCGACGACGACTACTGGGTCTTCTACGAGCTCAAGACCTCACCGTGGCACCAGGCGCACATCGTGCTGCATGAGCTGAGCCACCTCCTGTTGGGACACGGCCAGGATCCGGCGGTCACCGAGGACGCGCTGAAGCTGTGGACGCCGTCCGTCGATGTCGCCACCGCCATGCGGCGGATGGGCCTGACCATGGGCTTCGCCCGGCATCACGGCTATGACAACCTCGCCGAGCGGGAGACCGAGGTGCTCGGCACGCTCCTGATGGAGCGGGTGGCGCCGTCCGCGGCCGAACGTGCCCTGCCCCTGGAGGGCCAGGCGGCCGAGCTGGCCGCGGCGCTCGGGCCCGCGCTCCAGCACATCCGGCGGCAGGAGACCCCGGCTGGGGACGAGCGGGCCGACGGCGCGGGTGCGGGCGCGGTGCAGGACGGGGGCCCGCGTGTTTGACGTCATCTATCTGTCGTTCGGCGTCGCCGCCTGGGCGATCGTCGGGTACAAGTCCGTCGCGTGGTTCCGGGACCGCAGCAACGCGGACCTGGGACTGGCCTGTGTGATGACCGGCGGGGTGGCGACGGTCTTCCTCCTCTCCGCGCCCAGCGTCTACCGCGCCTTCGACCGGCTGACCGGCGTGGCCAACCTCGCCATGGTGTTCCTCTACTCCTCCGTCGTGGTGTTCGCCGCCGGTGCGCTGGTGCTGCTGCTGCGCTGGACGGGGGGCGAGGGCGCGCACGCGCGGGCCCGGGTACGACGCAGGGCGCGCGTCGCCGTCGGGAGTGTGGCCGCGCTGTGGGCCGTGGCGATCACCGGCTTCGTGGTCGGCCGCCCGGACGCCGTCGAGCATCCGCGCGACTTCAGCACCGCCTACACCGACTCCCCGGGAGTCATGCTCTTCCTGGTGCTATATCTGGCCATTTTCGGACTGAGCTCGGCGGCCCTGGGAACCCTCTGCCCCCGCTACGCCGCGCAACTCGGCGGCACCCACCTGGCGCGCGGTCTGCGGGTGCTGGCCGCGGGCTGCTGGCTCGGCCTGGTCTACTGCGCCTGCAAGGTCATCGGCTTCGCCCTGTCCTGGACGGGCCACCCGGCGCTGTGGCTCTCCAACGGCGTGGCCCCGTTGAGCGCCTCCGTCGCGGCGCTGATGGTCCTCGCCGGATTCGCGCTGCCCGCGGCCGGCCCCCGGGTCGCCGCCTGGCGCCGACTGCGCCGGCTCTCCCCGCTCTGGCGGACCGTCACCGCACAGACCCCCGAGGTCACGATGGGCTCCCCGGCGTGGTCCATACGCTGGCCGTTCGCCGACCTGGAGTGGCGGGCCAACCGGCAGATGGCCGAGATCCGGGACGTACAGCGCGGTATCCGCCGCCATGTGGAGTCCGACGCCGTCGACATCGCCCGTGAGCGGGCCCGCGCGGTCGCCCTCGACGACCGGCAACTGGCCGCCGTCGCGGAGGCCGCCGCGCTCCGCCGTGGCCTGGAGAACCGTGCGGTGGGCCATGTCCCCGACCATGGCGCCGACAGCGTGGTGGTCGCCAACGGCACGGACCCGGCCGAACTCGCCGCCGAATACGAGCACTTGGCGCTGGTCGCGGATGTCTACCACTCGCCGCTGATCGACACCGTGCTCACCGAACTGCGCCAGCGGAGCTCGGTGGCGCACGGCTGAGGAAGCACCACAGACGGGGTGGCCCGGCACGGGGGTCCGGGCCGCCCGAACCACCCGGGCGGCACCGGCCCATGAGACCGGTGCCGCCTTCGGGGCGGCCATCGTGTGGCGCGCGCCGGACGGCAGGGTGAGGGAGACGCCCTAGGGTCGGGCCCATGCAGAACACCGCCGAGACCGGCTCTGACGCCCCCATCGATATGACGCCCCTGCTCGACGACCCGTACGCCGCCTACGCCGCGCTGCGGGACGCCGGGCCGGTGCACCGGATCACCGGCGCCGACGGGCACCCCGCCTGGCTGGTGACCCGCTACGACGACGTCCGCGGCGCCCTCGCCGACCCCCGGCTCTCCCTGGACAAGCGGCATGCCACGCCCAATGGTTACCGCGGTTTCGCGCTGCCGCCCGCGCTGGACGCGAATCTGCTGAACATGGACCCGCCGGACCACACCAGAGTGCGCCGCCTGGTGGTCAAGGCCTTCACCACGGGCCGGGTCGAGGCGCTGCGCGCGCCCGCACGGCGGATCGCCGACGCGCTGCTGGACGCGATGGCGGAGCGCGGCCGCGCGGAGCTGATCGCCGACTACGCCGCGCCGCTGTCGATCGCCGTGATCTGCGATCTGCTGGGCATCCCGCACCGTGACCGCCCCGATTTCCTGGCCTGGTCGGACGCCCTCATCACCCCGGACCCGAGCCGGCCGGAGCTGATGAAGGAGGCGATCGGGGCGATGCTGACGTTCTACACCGGACTGATCGTCGCCAAGCGCGCCGAGCCGGGCGACGATCTGCTCTCGGATCTGATCGCGGTGCGCGACGAGGCGGCCCCCGGCGAGGAGGGCGACCGGCTCACCGAGGACGAACTGACCTCGCTCGCCTTTCTCATCCTCTTCGCCGGATACGAGAGCACGGCCCATCTCATCGGCAACGCGGTGCTCGCCCTGCTCGACCACCCGGACCAGCAGCGGGAGTTGCAGCGCAATCCGGCCGAACTGCCCACGGCCGTCGAGGAGTTCCTCCGCTTCGACAACCCGTATCCGGTGGCGATCCGCCGCTTCCCCATGGAGGACATGGAGATCGGCGGCGTACGGATCCCGGCCGGGGAGAGTGTGCTGCTGTCGATCGCGTCCGCGAACCGCGACCCCGCGCGCTTCCCCGAACCGGACGCGCTGGACCGCGGCCGGGACCTCTCCGGGCACCTCGGGATGGGGCACGGCATCCATCACTGCCTCGGCGCCCCGCTGGCCCGGCTGGAGGCCGTCACCGCGCTCGAAGCGCTTCTCGGCCGCTTCCCGGAGCTGCGACTGGCCGTCCCGCGTGGTGATTTGCGGCATCGTCGGGCGCTGCGGGCGCGTGGCCTGATTTCGCTGCCCGTCGCCTGGTAATCGGCAAACGAACAAGTTTTTGAGGCATAACCGTTCGCTCATGCGGTAGAAAGGTTCCTGAGACCCGCCCGGTGTGCATCCCCCGTCGCACCGGGCGGGTCCTTCTTTGCACCTGTTGCAATTGCGACACGCCCGGTGGTCCGGCGCGGCCCTGAGCCGTCTGGCTCAACCACGCTGCGGTCCGCGGCACCCCTTCTTAGCGTGGCGGCATGGCAATTGACGCGCGTGTGTCCAGGAAGGCCGGTGCGGTGGCGCTGATCGCTGCTGCCGGTGTGTCGCTGACGTCCATACCGGCCGCAGCCAACGGGGCGACGGCCCGTCAGCCCGCCGCCGGAGTACAGGCGCCCACCGACCCCGGCACGGCGAGGCTGCCCAGCGGCCTCAGCGCGCTGTCCTGGATGGTGGCCGACGCGGACACCGGCAACGTGCTGGCCGCGAAGAGCCCGCACCGCAAGCTCGCCCCGGCCAGCACCCTCAAGACGCTGTTCGCGGTCACCGTCCTGCCGAAGTTCTCGGCCGGCACGGTGCGCCGGGTCAGCTCCGCCGACCTCGCGGGGGTCGGGGCCGGCAGCAGTGTCGTCGGCGTACGGCAGGGCCGCCGCTACTCCGTCGGCGACCTGTGGCGCGGGGTCTTCCTGCGCTCCGGCAACGACGCGGTGCATGTGCTGGCCGCGATGAACGGTGGCTGGCGGACCACGGCGGAGGAGATGCAGGAGACCGCCCGGAAACTCGGCGCACGCGACACCACCGTCAAGTCCCCGGATGGTTATGACGCGCCCGGTCAGGTGTCCTCCGCCCACGACCTGACCGTCTTCGCCCGCGCCGGGCTCGCCAACGAGGACTTCGCCCGCTACTGCGCCACCACCCGCGCCACGTTCCCCGGCGCGGGCGGCGCCACGCAGATCGAGAACACCAACCGCCTGCTGGCGGGCTCGCACGGGATGTCCCGCTACCCCGGCATCATCGGCGTCAAGAACGGCTACACCAGCAAGGCCGGCAACACCCTGATCGCCGCCGCGCGCCGCAACGGCCGCACCCTCCTGGTCACCGTCCTGAATCCCCAGTCGCAGGCGTACAACGGCGTCTACAAGGAAGCCGCTGCCCTGCTGGACTGGGGCTTCCGCACCGCCGGCACGGCCCAGCCGGTGGGCACCCTGCACGCCGTGCGCGCCACCGATGACGGCGCCGGCCCGATGCGCCCGGTGGCCGCCGAGGTCACCGAGGCGGAAGCGCGCGGCGGCTCCCCCTGGCGCACCACCCTCGTCCTCGGGGCGGGCGTCGCCGGTGTCGCGGCGCTGGGCCTGGGTCCTCTGCTCGCCAGGTGGCGACAGGCCCGCGGCCGCGGTGGACGGCGGGGAGGGGCGGCGTAGGCCCATCGGGGTCATGGCCCGACCCTGATCCCCGGTGGGCGTTTTTCGGTCAGGTCTCCTGTCGCCGCAGGCGGGGCGCGGTCTCTGCCGCCGGGACGGTCCCGCCGTCGGTCAGACGCCCGGTCAGTTCCTGGGCCCAGGCCATGAGTCCCGTGACGTCGATCCCGTAGGGGGCGGTCTCCGCGTACGGCGCGATGGCCGTCGCGCCCCGGTCGAGCAGCGTCGTTCCGCCCGCCGTGTTGCCGCGTGCCGCATGGGTGAGTCCCACCGCGAGCTGGGCGAGTCCCCGCCACAGCTCGCGCTCCGTCTCCGGCGCCGCCTTCCAGGCGTCCTCCAGGACCTCATGGGCGTGGAACGGCATCCCGTCGTCGAGCAGCCGCTGCGCCTCGGTCAGCGACTCCGCGGGCGTCCGGGGCACGCCCTCGGGCTGCCGCGCCACGCCGGGGGAGCCGTACGGCAGCGGCCGTCCGAGCCCGTCACGCGGGCGGGCGTTACGGGCCCGCCCTTCCTCGTCACGGTCCCGGCGGCGCGGTGCGGAGGGGGCGGGGCCGCCGGGATTCCCGGTTGGGGGCGGGGTCGGGGCGCCACAGTGCTCGCAGACCGCACTGCCGGGCCGTTCTCTGATCCGGCCGCAGGCGTCACACACCTGGTCCAGCCAGCAGGCCGGATCGCCGCCCTCGTCGACCGCCCGGTGCGGGACGGATGGGCGGGACGTGAGGGGCCGGTCGTCCGGGCTGTCCGCGTCGTTCACGCTTCGATTGTGCGCCGTGCGGGCGGGTCGGCGTCGCCGGGGGCGGGCGCGTTGCCGTACCGGCGAGCGCCCGGCCATTGTTGGGTTTCTTTCCTATTCCCCACGGGGCTGCCGCCACTCAGGCCAACTCGGCCGCGTAGAAGCAGAAATGGTCCTTGATCCGGGCGACCTCGGGGTGCGGCTCGGGGTAGGACCAGACGATGTCCTCCGGGCCGTCGGTGAGCGACCAGTAGGAGGCGGTGCCCTTGAAGGGGCAGACGGTATGCGTCCCGGACGGGGTGAGCAGCTCGGTGCGTACGTCCTCGGGAGGGAGGTAATAGCGCACCGGGTAGCCGGTCTCGGAGAGCAGCAGCGGGCGGCGGCTCTCGGCGATCAGCTGTCCGTCGATCTCGACGCGTACGTGGTCGGTGCCTTCTTCGACGTCGATGCGGTGGCCTCGGGTGGTGCTCATGGTCACGTCCCTTCGGTGGGCGAGGGAGGTGGCTCCCTCCCGGTCCAGCATCGCACCGGGAGGGAGCGGGGCGGGCGGGGCGCCACGGGGCTAGCGGGGCGTCACGAGGCTACGGGCGGGGTGTCGCGTCGTCGCGCCGGCCCGCCCCTCCGCGGCCTCCGCCGCCTCACACCTCGCGAATACCCCGCCCCGCCCACTCCGGCCCCGGCGCGATGAGGCCGGCGAGGCGCTCGCCGGCCGTAGCGGGCAGCGGGGCCGAGCGGCCGGTGGCCTGGTCGATGTGCAGGGTGAACAGTTCCTCCGTGGCCACCGGGTCGCCGGACGGGTCCCCGGTGAACATCTCGTGGAGGAAGCGGAGCTTCTTGCCGTCCACGCCCAACACGGTCGTACGGACGGTGAGTTGGCTGTCGCGCGCGACCTCGCGGAGATAGCGGACATGGGCCTCGACCGTGTACAGGGAGCAGCCGGTGCGCTCCCGGTAGGCGGCGTCGAGGCCGGCCGCGTCCATCAGGGCGTCGGTTGCGAAGCCGAAGATCAGGACGTAGTAGGCCTCGCTGAGATGGCCGTTGTAGTCGATCCACTCGTCCCGGACCGTTTGGCGGAAGAGGGGCAGGCCGCCCGTGGTGTGGTCGGTCATCGGTGGGTGCTCCCCAGCCGGCCCGTGGCGCGGAGGACGTCGATGACGCCCTGGTCGCGCGCGGCGACCAGATCCGCGTACGTACGGTCGCCCGCGGCCTCCCGGCAGCCGTCGACCATGGCGTCGCGCAGCGCACGGTCCAGCTCGGGCGCCTCCAGACGGGTCCACGGCGACTTCAGGGACGGGCCGAAGTGGTCGAGCATATGGGCCATCCCGCCCTCGCCGCCGGCCAGTGCGAAGGTCAGGCAGGGGCCCATGAACGCCCAGCGCAGGCCGGGTCCTTCGGTGATCGAGGCGTCGATGTCCTCGACCGTGGCCTCGCCGTTGGCGACCATGTGGAGCGCCTCGCGCCAGAGCGCCTCCTGGAGGCGGTTGGCGATGAAGCCGGGCAGTTCGCGGTCCATGGTGATCACGGACTTGCCCGCCACGCCGTAGAAGCGGGAGGCCCAGTCGACGGCCCCGGGGTCCGTCTGCTCGCCACCGACGACCTCCACCAGCGGGATGAGGTACGGCGGATTGAAGGGGTGGCCGACGACGAGGCGGCCGGCGTTCTCCGCTTCCGTCTGCATATCGGTCATCGGGTAGCCCGAGGTGGAGGAGGCGATGACCACGCCCGGCCGGGTGGCGGCGGCCAGTTCGGCGAGCAGGGAGCGCTTCAACTCCAGCTTCTCGGGGGCGCTTTCCTGGACGAAGTCGGCGTCGGCGACCGCCTCGGCGAGGGTGGGGGCGAGCGTCAGCCGGTCCTGCGCGGCGCCGTCGGCCAGGCCTATCTGTTGCAGCGCGGGCCAGGCGGCGGCCACCAGGCGGCGCAGCCGCTCTTCGGCGTCCGCGGCCGGGTCCCAGGCGGTGACGTCGTAGCCGCGGGCGAGGAAGTACGCGACCCAGCCGCCTCCGATCACTCCGGCGCCGATACAGGCGACGCGGCGTACGTCCTCGGGGGCGCAAGGGGCAGGGGTGGTTTCCGGCATGGGGCAGCGGCTCCAGATGGTGGGCGGAGAGGGAGGGAAAACCGGGCCGTGGGTCAGGTGCGGGGCTTCAGGCCCAGGAGGGTGCGGGCCCGGTCGGGGGTGGCGACCGTGGCGCCGAGCAACTCGGTGATCTGGACGGCGCGTTCGACGAGCTGCCCGTTCGTGGCCTGGACGCCCTTGCTGAGGTACAGGTTGTCCTCCAGACCCACCCGCACATGCCCGCCGAGCAGGATCGACTGGGCGACCCACGGCATCTGCATCCGGCCGAGCGCGAAGCTCGCCCACCGGGCGCCCTCGGGCAGCATGTGCACCATCGACTGAAGTACCCCCGGGTCGGCCGGTGCGCCCCACGGGATGCCCATGCACAGCTGGAAGACGGTCGGGTCGTCCAGCAGCCCCTCGGCGAGCAGCTGCTTGGCGAACCAGAGCTGACCGGTGTCGAAGATCTCCAACTCGGGCCGTACGCCGAGCTCCTGGATGCGCTTCGCGCCCGCCCGCAGCATGTCGGGGGTGGAGACATAGAGGTTGGAGCCGTCGCCGAAGTTGAGCGAGCCGCAGTCCAGGGTGCAGATGTCGGGCAGCAGTTCCTCGACGTGCGGCAGCCGCTCCAGGCCGCTCACCAGGTCCGTACCGGGCAGCTGCCGGAGCGGCCGGTCGGGGTCGATCACCAGGTCGCCGCCCATACCGGCGGTGAGGTTGATGACGACGTCGGTGCCGGTCTCCTTGATCCGCTCGACCACCTCGGCGTACAGGCGGGGGTCGCGCGACGGCTCGCCGGTCTCCGGGTCACGGACATGGATGTGCACCACCGCGGCGCCCGCGCCCGCCGCCTCGACGGCCGACGCGGCGATCTGCTCGGGCGTCACGGGGACGTGCGGGGAGCGGCGGACGGTGTCGCCGGCGCCGGTGAGCGCGCAGGTGATGATGACCTCGTGGTTCACGGGGGTCCCTTCTACGGGGGTGGGTGCCTCGGGCTCGGCGGGGAACTGCGGCGTCAGACCGCGGCGGCCGGGGTGAGTTCGCTCTCCACGAAGGCCAGCAGCGCGGTGTGCATGGTGTCGGGGCCGGTGCTGTCCGGAGCGGTGGCGAGCACCTGGGTGGCCAGGCCGTCGATCAGCGCGGTCAGCCGGAGCGCGGTGAACTCCGGATCGACGGTGCGGAAGACGCCTTGGTCGACGCCGCGGCGTACGACCTCGGCGACGGTGGTGCGCCATTGCCGGTAGTAGTGCTCGTGCAGCCGCCCCACGGCGGTGGAGCGGGCGGCCTGGGCCCACAGATCGAGCCAGACCAGCCACTGGCGGCGCTGCTGCCCGGTGCGCGGGATCTGTAGCGCGATCAGCTGAAGCAGCTCGGCACGGGCGTCGGGGGCCGCGGCCGACTCGGCGGCGCGGCGCGCGGTGTCCTCGTCCATGCACCAGCGCACCGCCGCTTCCAGCAGCTCGTCGCGGCCGGGGAAGTGGTAGTGGACGGCGGCCGGGCTGGTGCCGCACGCGGCGGCGATATCGGCGACCCGTACGCCGTGGAAGCCGTGCTCGGCGATCAGCCGGACGGTCTCCCGCACGAGCTGGAGAGGCCGGCCGCCCTCGGGCACGGCGGCCGGCTCGCGGCCGGCCGGCTCCGCGGGCCGCTCCGGGGCGCCGAGCAGCCAGCCGGTGTCGACCGCCCCGATATCCGCGATCCGCACGATCTCAGCCAGCGTGAAACGCCGGGTGCCACCCAGTGACCTGGACAGTTTCGAGGGGTCCATCACGATCCGGCGGGCGAACTCGCGCTGGCTGCATCCGAGCCGGCCGATCACCTGCCGGACACGGTCCGTGACTTCTCCGCCTTCGTCGGTGACCCGGTCTCCGGGGGTGTCCTCCATGGTCCGGGACCGTAACAGCGTGTTGAGAACATCGCAACGGTCCGGGGAGCTGGTGCGGACGTATGGGCCTGGTGTTACTGGGTTCAGGGCGTGCGGGTGTGGGCAACCTGAGAGAGGAGTCAGTGAGGTGGCGACCGCTGCCACGGCGGCCGGGGATAAATGGACTGGAGCGCCGCAATCCGGGTGAATGTGGCAAAGTGACGACATGGCTGACCGGGGAGCGAAGCGGCCCGCCGTGTCGGTGCCGGACGACTGGCCCGCCCACCCGGACCTGACCCTGGCCCTCAACGGCATGGGCGGCTTCGACTGGGACCTCGACAGCGGGCTGATGCATATGGACCCGCCCGCCCTCGAGGTCTTCGACATGCTTCCGGCGGAGTACGACGACCACCCGGCCACCCTCAACACGCGCGTCCCGGCCCATGAGGCGGCCCGTCTGGACGCCTTGGTCGCCCGGGCGCTCAAGGACGGCAGCGACTCCTACGGCGCCTACTTCCGGGTCCGGCTGCGCGACGGCGAGCTGCGCTGGACGCACAGCCAGGGCAGCATCCGCCGGGACAGCACCGGCCGGCCGCGCCGGATCATCGGGGTGGTCCGCGACGCCAGCCACGAATACACCCACGCGGCGGAGCGGCTCGCCGGAGATGAGGAGCGCAGGCGGCACACCAGCGTCGTCGAGCGCACCACCGCCGCCCTGGCCCACGCCAGGACGGTCGGTGAAGTGATCGCGGTGCTCGCCGATGAGCAGGGGCTGAGCCGGCTGGGCGCGGAGAACGTGATTCTGGGCCTGGTCGAGGCGGGACGCATCCGGCTGATCTCCGAGGGCAAGGCGGGCAGCTTCGTACCCGACCTCGAATACACGCGGGTGGGCGACGAATTCCCGATGAGTGAGGTCGTCCGCACCCTCACCCCGCGCTATGTGGGCAGCCGGGCGGAATTCCGGCGCAAGTACCCCCGGCTGTGGCCGGCCATCGAACCGCTGAACGTCAACTCTGCCGCCTATCTGCCGCTGATCGCACAGGGCCGCCCCATCGGGGTGATCGGCCTGTTCTTCGAGCGGGAGAGCGACTTCCGCGACCAGGAGCGCAACGTCCTGGTGGCGCTCGGCAGCAGCATCGCGCAGAGTCTGGCCCGCGCCATGCTCTACGACCAGGAGCACGATCTCGCCGCCGGCCTCCAGCAGGCCATGCTGCCGCGCCGGATCCCCGGTATCCCCGGCGCGCAGATCGCCGTCCGCTATCGCTCCGCCCGGATGGGCCGGGACATCGGCGGCGACTGGTACGACGTGATCCCGCTGCCCGACGGCCGGGTCGCCGCCGTCATCGGCGACGTCCAGGGCCATGACACCCGGGCCGCGGCCCTCATGGGCCAGCTGCGGATCGTGCTGCGTGCCTACGCCGCCGAGGGGCACGCCCCCGCCACCGTCATGGGCCGGGCCTCCGCCTTCCTCAACGAACTGGACACCGACCGCTTCGCCACCTGCACCTACGTCGACGCCGACCTGAGCACCGGCTCGGCCCGGATCGTCCGGGCCGGTCATATCGACCCGCTGCTGCGGCACGCCGAGGGCATCTGCCGCCGGCTGCCGGTGGCCGGCGGGCTGCCGCTCGGGATCTCCTCCGAATTCCGGCGGCTCGACTACCCGGTCACCACCGTCCAGCTCGCCCCCGGCGACACCCTGCTGCTGTGCACCGACGGCATAGTCGAACAGCCCGGCACCGACCTCGACATCGGGATGCGGGAGCTGGCCCGCGAGGTCCGCGACGGCCCGCAGGACGTCCAGCAACTCGCCGACCGGCTCTGCGAATCGGCGGGCGACCGGACCGGAGAGGACGATATGGCGCTGCTGTTGCTACGCCGGCTGGGCGCCCCGGAGCACGACATCGTCGGACGGTTCCGCCAGCACATCGCGCCCGCCGACCCCGAGGGCCTCTCCGCCGCCCGGCACATGATCCGGGCCGCGGTACGCGCCTGGGGCGCGGCGGACCGTGCCGAGGAGATCGAGCTGGTCGCCGACGAGCTGATCACCAACGCGCTGCTGCACACCGACGGCGAGGCCGTGGTCAACATCCGTATGCCGCACAGCGTCGGGCGGCTGCTGCGGCTGGAGGTCGAGGACCACTCCAGCAGCCTGCCGCGCCGCCGCGAGCCGGGCGAGGCCGGTGTCTCCGGCCGCGGTCTGCTCCTTGTGGACCGCCTGGCGGACGTCTGGGGTGTGGAACCGCGCGGCAGCGGAAAGTGCGTATGGTGCGAGTTCAACTGCTCCTGACCGGTCGGCGTCGAGGCGCACCGGACAGGGCGATCAGCGGGCACGGGTGCCGGGGCTTCGGCACGGTCGAGTGAGGACGGCGCTATGGGAACGCGGGCTGCGGAACAGCACGAGGAGGCCCGCCAGTTGGCGGCGCGGCTGGAGGCGGAAGGCGTCCGGAACGTGGCGCTGACCTGGGTGGACAACGCAGGCATCACCCGCGTCAAGACCATTCCGGCGCAGCGGCTCGCGGCGGCCGCGGCGCGCGGCGTCGGGATGTCGCCCGTCTTCGACGTTTTCACCTCTGACGACGCCATCACCGAATCCGAGCACCTCGGCGGGCCGGACGGCGACCTGCGGCTCATCCCCGACCTGGACCGGGTCACCGTACTCGCCGCACAGCCCGGCTGGGCCTGGGCGCCGGCGGACCGCTACGACCAGCTCGGCCGGCCGCACCCCGCCTGCCAGCGGCAGTTCGCCCGGCGGATGGTGGAACGGGCCGCCGCGGCCGGGCTGGAGCTGCGGATGGGCTTCGAAACGGAATGGGTCGTCACCCGCGCCCCGGACGGCACCCACCCGGCCGCCGCCGGCCCGGACGAGACCTTCGACTACCCCTGCGCGGGCCCCGCGTACGGCATGACCCGGGTCGTGGAACTCTCCGACTACCTCCGGGATGTCACCGAGGCGCTGGCCGTCCAGGGCCTCGACGTCCTCCAGCTCCACCCCGAGTACGCGCCCGGCCAGTTCGAGGTCACCACCGCCGCGGCCGACCCCGTCCGCGCCGCCGACGATGTGGTGCTGGTCCGCGAGACCATCCGCGCCGTCTCCGTCCGGCACGGCCTGCGCGCCTCCTTCGCCCCGTCGTTCGTCGCCGGACAGGTCGGCAATGGCTGCCACCTCCACCTCGGTCTGTACCGCGACGGCAGCAGCCTGCACCGCACGCCGGACGCCTCATGGGGCCTGGCACCGGACGCGGTGGCCTTCCTCGGCGGCGTCCTGACCGCGCTGCCCGCCCTGCTCGCCATCGGCTGCCCCTCGCCCGCCAGCTATCTGCGGCTTCAGCCCTCCCACTGGGCCGGTGTCTACCAGTGCTGGGGCGTGGAGAACCGGGAGGCGGCGCTGCGCCTGATCACCGGTGCCCCCGACGACCCGGACGGCGGCCATGCCGAGGTCAAGACCTTCGACGCCGCCGCCAATCCATATCTCGCGGTCGGCGCGGTGCTCGCCGCGGGACTGCACGGCATCGAGACCGCAGCCCAACTGCCGGCCCCGCACGTCGGCGACCCCGGCACCCTCGGCGTCCGCGAACGCGCCCGGCGCGGCATCGTACGGCTCCCCGCCACCCTCACCGAGGCGGCCGACCGGCTGGAGAAGTCCGCCCCGCTGTACGAGGCGATGGGCGAGGTCCTGCACGGCGCCGTCCTCGCGGTCCGGCGCGCCGAGGAGGCCCGCTTCGCCGACTGCGAGCCGGAGGAGATCGCCGCGGCTACTCGCTGGCGGTGGTGACGGGAGTTCTTGCGGGTGGGGGAGTGCTCGCTGGTGGGGGGCGGACCGATCCCGCCCTCTCGTCGGACGGGGGCCGTGCCCTGGCCTCACCGGGGCTGCTGCCCCTTGCCCTCCCCACCCCGACGTAAGGGGTAAGCCGCCGGAGCACCTCTTCCCGCCCCGGAGCCCCCCGCGCCCCCGTCACATGCTTTACTGCCGCGTGCCCCCTACAACGACCTCCGAAAAGAGCGAAATACCGCTGCGCTCCCGGATATTCGCCGATCTGACCCCGCTGCGCACCTCCCCCGACTACCGCCGTCTCTGGTGTGGCAACACCATCTCCTGGATGGGCCAGCAGATGACCGCGCTCGCGGTCTCCCTCCAGGTCTATGCGATCACCCACTCCACCTTCTCGGTCGGCCTGGTGGGGCTGTGCTCCCTGGTGCCGCTGGTGATCTTCGGGCTGTACGGCGGCGCCATCGCCGACACCGTCGACCGCCGCAAACTGGGCCTCTACAGCGCCCTGGGCGCGACGGTGCTGTCCGTGGCCCTGGCCGCCGCCGCGCTGGCCGGATACCACCGGGTCTGGCTGCTCTACACCGTCGTCGCCTGCCAGGCCGTCTGCTTCGCGATGAACTCACCGGCCCGCAGCTCGATGATCCCGCGGCTGCTGCCCGCCGAGCAGCTGCCGGCCGCCAACGCCCTCAACTCCCTGACCGGCAACCTCGGTCTGATGGGCGGGCCGATGCTGGGCGGGGCCATCGTGGGGCTGTGGGGCTATCAGACCGCGTATCTGATCGACGTGGTGGCCTTCAGCGGCTCGCTCTACGCGATGTGGCGGCTGCCGTCCATGCGCCCCGACCAGGGGGAGGGGCCGCGGCGCCGGGCCTCCGTACTGGACGGCCTGCGCTTTCTCGCCACCCGTCCGAATCTGCGGATGACGTTCTTCTCCGACCTGGCGGCGATGGTGCTCGCCCAGCCGCGCGCCCTGTTCCCGGCGGTCGCGGCGCTCTGGTTCGGCGGGGACGCCAAGACCGTCGGCCTGCTGGTCGCGGCGCCCGCGGCGGGCGCCGTATTGGGCGGGCTGTTCTCCGGCTGGCTCGGCGGGATCCGCCGGCACGGCCTGGCCATCCTGATCGCGGTGGCTTCCTGGGGCGCGGCCATCGCCTGCTTCGGGCTCTCCCGGCAGTTGTGGCTGGGACTGTTCTTCCTGGCCGTGGCCGGCTGCGCGGACACCGTCTCGATGGTCTTCCGCAGCACCATGCTTCAGGCGGCCACGCCGGACGCGATGCGCGGCCGGCTCCAGGGCGTCTTCATCGTCGTGGTCGCCGGCGGCCCCCGCCTCGGCGACTTCCTCGCCGGCTCGGCGGCCGACCTGACCTCCCCGGCCACCGCGATCATCGGCGGCGGCCTGGCCTGCATCCTGACCGTAACGGCCCTCGGCCTCGGCCGCCGCGCCTTCGCCCGGTACGACGCCCGCGACCCACAGCCGTGACGGGGCTTGGCCGGGGTGGACCTGCGGCGCACTCCGGTCAGTAGCGAGTCAGCGCCGTCGCCCCGGACGCCGTGCCGATGGCCATATGCGGATGCGCGGACGGCCGTACCCAGGACAGGATCCGCGCCATCGCCCCGGCCGGTACGGAGACACAGCCGGCCGTGGCGCCCTTCCCGTTGACGTGGAGGAAGATCCCGGCACCGCGGCCGCGGACCGGCCGGTGGTAGTTGAAGCCGATGACCAGGGCCCGGCTGTACTGCGTCGGGTAGCCGGCCAGCCGCTCGGACTCGGCGGCCGCGCAGTCCGGGGGCAGCGGGTCCACCCAGCGGTTGTAGGAGGCGGAGGCGTTGTCCTCGCACCACCAGGAGTGCGCGCCGACGCGGCGGTACGGGACCGTGGTGCCGGGCGGTGCCGGGGCGGTCCCGAAGCCGAACGGCAGGTCGTACAGGCCGGTCGGGGTGGTCGAGGTGCCCTGCACGCGGCTGCCGCCCTCGGCCAGTCCGCCGGATCCGAAGCGGGCCGGTGCCGAACCCCTCAGCTGCCAGCGGCCGTTGTGCCGCTGCCACCATTGCACGGTCCCCGTGGTGGAGCTGAGGGTGCGCGCACGGGCGGTGATGAGCTGGGTGCCACCGCCGGTGTCGGCCATGGCGGCGGGGAGGGGGACACCGGGGCCGGGGGCGACGGCGGGCCGCGCGGCAGCCACACCGGGGGCGGCGGGCGCACCCAGCGCCACACCGGCCGCCGACAGCAGCGCGACGATCCCGACGCCGCGCCTGCGCCGGGCGTTCCCCGGCGGCGCCCCGCTCCCGACCCCACTCATGCCCCCGCTCCGGCCCCTCGCCCGCAGCGCCACTACCTCGCCCCCGGCCCCCGCCAGGCGCGTCCTCGCCCTCGTCCTCGTCCACATCCTCAGCAGCGTCCCGGTCCACGTCATGGGCATGACCGCACCGTAGAGCGTGACCGGTGTGCCCGGCGACGCCCGATCGGGTCATATACGCCGTGCCCCGCCCGTGCGCAACCCGTCCGCGGCAAGCCGCCGTGCGCCGGGGCCATGGACGGGCGAAACTCGGGTACGGGGGTTGATGTGCCACTAGCCGTCTCATTCTGGAGGCCCGCAGTGCAGCGGCAACCATTTACGTGCAGTGAGCGCACGCTCGACAGAGATCCGCAGCCCACGCCGGATCCGGGGGGACCACCGCCGAACCCCGTCCCGGACCCGCTCCCCGGCCCGCCGGTCCCGCCCGCGCCGCCCGAACCCATCCCGCCGGAACCGTCGCCGATACCCCGTCCGCCCGGACCCGATCCCGACCCGGTCCCGGAGCCGTCCCCGGCTCCTTCGCCGCTCTCCTAGGAGCCGCCCGGACTTTCGCCCCGTATACCGCGGGTACCACGTCCCCGCACCACCAAGGAGGTGCTGATCATGGCCATCGCCACGGTCAACCCGGCCACCGGCGAGACCCTGAAGACCTTCGACGCGCTCAACGCGGGCGAGATCGAAGATCATCTGGTCCGGGCGGAGCAGGCCTTCCAGGAGCACCGGACCACGAGCTTCGCACGCCGCAGGGAACTGCTCCTCGCGGCCGCCGAGCTGCTCGACGCCGACCAGGACGGCATCGCCCGCACCATGACCACGGAGATGGGCAAACCGCTGGCCCAGGCGCGCGCGGAGGCCGCGAAGTGCGCCAAGACCATGCGCTGGTACGCCACCCACGCCGAGGCGCTGCTCGCCGACGAGCACCCCGACCCCGCGGACGTCAGCGACTCCGGCGCGCGGCGTGCCGTGGTGCGCTACCGCCCCCTCGGCACCGTGCTCGCGGTGATGCCCTGGAACTTCCCGCTCTGGCAGGTCGTACGGTTCGCCGCGCCCGCCCTGATGGCGGGCAACACCGGGCTGCTCAAGCACGCCTCGAACGTCCCGCAGACCGCCCTCTATCTCGAGGAACTCTTCCGCCGCGCCGGCTACCCCGAGGGCTGTTTCCAGACCCTGCTGATCGGGTCCGGCGCCGTCGAGGACATCCTGCGCGACCCGCGGGTCGCCGCCGCGACCCTTACGGGCAGCGAACCGGCCGGCCGCGCGGTGGCAGCCGTCTCCGGAGACGAGGTCAAGAAGACCGTCCTCGAACTCGGCGGCAGCGACCCGTTCCTCGTGCTGCCCTCCGCCGACCTCGACAAGGCGGCCCGGGTCGGCGTCACCGCGCGCGTCCAGAACAACGGGCAGTCGTGTATCGCGGCCAAGCGGTTCATCGTGCACGAGGACGTCTACGACGCGTTCGCCGAGCGGTTCACCGGCCGTATGGCCGCGCTGACCGTCGGCGACCCGATGGACGAGAGCACCGATGTCGGGCCGCTCTCCAGTGAACAGGGCCGCTCCGACCTGGAGGAACTCGTCGATGACGCGGTCCACAAGGGTGCCACCGCCCTGTGCGGCGGACGGCGGCCACCGCAGCACCGCGCGGGCTGGTTCTATGAGCCGACGGTGCTGTCCGGCATCACCTCCGAGATGCGCATCGACCAGGAGGAGGCGTTCGGGCCGGTCGCCACGCTCTACCGCGTCGCCGACCTGGACGAGGCGGTGCGGGTCGCCAACGACACACCGTTCGGGCTCAGTTCCAATGCCTGGACCCGGGATCCCGACGAACAGGACCGGCTGGCCCGCGATCTTCAGGCCGGCGGGGTCTTCTTCAACGGGATGACCGCCTCCCACCCGGGCCTCCCGTTCGGCGGCGCCAAGCGCTCCGGCTACGGACGGGAGCTCTCCGGGCACGGCATGCGGGAGTTCTGCAATATGACGACGCTGTGGTACGGGCCGGAGGACTGAGAAATCCGGGCGCCGCACCGGAGTTGGCCCCTACGGGTGCGCCTGCCGGAGCAGTTTTCGCCGGGGACGTGAGCGGGTACGTTCCGGTTAGGCCGAGTCGGCCAACGGCCAGGTTGGTCGGCTCGGCCCCTTGCGGTCCGGGGCGGGCCGCAGCGACCGCGGCGCAGCTGCCGTCGCCCGACGCGTCGGTCCGGTCGGCTGGCGGCCCGAGAGCCGGTGGACGGCCTTCGGCAGAGCCGCGGGAGAGCGCGCGGCCGCCCCCCCATCACCTTTCCCGGCACGGTGATTCAGTGCGTCAGATCCGCCGTGTCCGGCACCGCGAACTCGCACCACAGGGCCTTGCCCGCGCCCCGCGGCTCCGCGCCCCATTCGTCGGCGAGCGCCTCGACCAGCATCAGGCCCCGGCCGGAGGTCGCGGTCTCGCCGGGGCTGCGCCGCCGTGGCCACCGGCTGGAGCGGTCCTCGACCTCCAGCCGGATCCGGCGCGGGGTGCCGGGCAGCAGCTCCACGGAGACCAGGGCGCCGCTCTCGGTGTGCGTCAGCGCGTTGGCGATCAGCTCGGAGGCGGCGACCTCGATGTTGTGCATCACGGCGCCCGCCCGCCACTGGTCCAGCGTGCGGCGCAGCGCCGAGCGGACCTCCGCGGTGCCCGACGGATCGGCCTGGTGGACATGCAGCCGCAGCCGCGGGGTGGTGGCGCCCCCGGGCCCGGGCAGCCGGTGCAGCAGCAGGAGGGCCATATCGTCCTCCGAGCCGGGATCGGCCCACAGATGGTCCGCGAGCCGGTCGGCGAGCGCCTCCAGGTCCGTGGGCCCGGCGCGGACCGCCGCGGACAGCGCGTCGATACCGGCGGAGATGTCCCGGCCGGGCTGTTCCACCAGGCCGTCGGTGCACAGCAGGAGTGTCGACCCCGGCTCCAGGAACAGCTGGGTCTCCGGGAAGTGGTCGTGCCCGAAGTGCGTGGCCAGGCCCAGCGGCAGCCCGCCGCGGACCTCGGGCCAGTCGATGTGCCGGGAGCTGTTGCTGATCAGCGGGCCGAGATGGCCGGCCCGCGCGAGGTGTAGCGCGCCGGATTCCAGATCGGCCTGGATGTACGTACACGTGGCGAAGCGCTCGGTGTCCAGCTCGGCCAGAAAGCGGGAGGCCCGCACCAGCACGGTCTCCGGGGAATGCCCCTCGCTGGCGTAGGCGCGCAGCGCGATACGCAGCTGGCCCATCACGGCGGCCGCGTGGGTGTCGTGGCCCTGCACATCGCCCACCACCAGCCCGGTCCGCCCCTGGGGCAGCGCGATCACGTCGTACCAGTCGCCGCCGATGTCCCGCCCGACGCTCGCCGGGTGGTAGCGCACGGTGACCGCACCGCCCGTGAGGGGCGGCAGTCGGCGCGGCAGCATCGTCGCCTGAAGGCCCGTCGCGAACTCCCGCTCCTGATCGAAGAGGGTCGCCCGCTGCACCGACTGCGCGACGACACCGGCCAGCGCCAGCGCCAGATTCCTGGCCTCCGGCGACTGCACCGCCGGTTCGGCGTTGAACAGCCCCAGCGCACCGATCACGGTGTCCTGCGCGACCAGCGGCAGGAACGCCGCGCTGCCCGCCGGGAGCACCTCGGTGGACGGGCGCAGCCGCGGATAGCGGGCGATCAGCTCGCCGCGGCTGCTGAGGAAGATGGACTGGCGGGAGCGTGCCGCGTCGGCCAGCGGCAGGGTGTCGTCCAGCCGTGAGGTCATCATGTCGTCGGGCACCTCGCCCTCCAGCCCGGCGGTGGCGATGACCTCGAACTCCTCGTTCTCGACCAGCCCCAGGACCAGCCCGTCCGCGCCGAACCGCCGGGCACCGCCGGCCCCGGTGAGCACTCGGGTCACATCCCTGACGGACAGCGCACGGGCCAGCGCGGCGGTGGTCTGCTGCACCATCAGGGTCTGCCGCTGCCGCTCCTGCTGGAGCGAACGCAGCAGCGCGGAGTCCGCCAGCTCGCTGGTCGCCTCCCGGACGATGCCGATGATCCGGTACGGCTTCCCATCCGCGTCGTGCAGAATCCGCCCCTGCGAATGCGTCCAGCGCTGGGTCCCGTCGCGGCACTGGAGCCGGAAGTAGGAGCCGTACGACGAGTGGCTGTCCTGGAGGGCCTGGGAGAGTGCCTCGTCGAGCCGCAGCCCCTCCTCCGGCGGCACCCGCGTGACCAGGGACATCGGCGCGCCGTCGTATTCCTCCGGGCGGAGGTCGAAGACCTCCATGGCACCGGCGTCCAGGTCCATGAAGCCGCTGTCCAGATCCCAGTCGAAGGTGCCCATCCGGTTGAGGGAGAGCCGCTCGCGCAGCCCGATGGGCTCCCGGTGCGACACCCCGGGGGCGTCCTCCGCGACATGCCGCCACGCCCGGTCGGTCCGGGGGTCGTAGTCCGTGTCGGACGGTTCCTGGGGCGGGCCGCTCATGGTGTGCCGTGCTTCGTGACCCCGCCGCGCGCGACGTGGGGGCCCGCTTCTCGCGGGCGGCGGCGCATCGGTACGGCCGCCCGCGACACCGCGCCGAGCACCCCTCGTGCCCTCGGTCGCGGGCCGTTGACCGGGGCCGATATCCACCGGAACGCGGCCATGCGAACACCCTAGGCGCGGGCCGCAGGCCCCGCATTTCCGGTACGCAGGGAGGGCCGGGCCGGTGAGAGGCGCCGACCGGCACCGGGCCGCCCGCCCCGCTCTCGCCCTGACCAGCAAGGATGCCAAGAACGTACAAGAAGGTGGGACGGGGCGGGCGGCAGTCTCGGAGGCATGACGAACGAGAACACCGCCGTACGTTTCGAGACCAAGATCGCCGTGCTGCTGCGCGAGGACCTGGAGCCCTGGCAGCGGCTGAATGTGACCGCGTTCCTGGTCAGCGGCCTCGGCTCCGAACTCCCCGAAGTCATCGGGGACCCGTACGCCGATGCCGACGGCACCCCGTATCTGCCCATGTTCCGCCAGCCCGTCCTGGTCTTCCAGGGCACGAAGGAGACCCTGACCGCCGCACACGGCCGCGCCCTGTCCCGTGCGCTGCCCCGGTCGGTGTTCACCTCCGACCTCTTCGCCACCGGCAACGACCGGGACAACCGCGCTGCGGTGCGGGCGGTGCCGAAGGACGGCTTGGACCTGGTGGGTCTCGCCGTGTACGGACCGCGCAACGCGGTCGACAAGGCGCTCAAGGGCGCCCGTATGCACCCCTGAGCGCCGCCGGACGCCTGCGCACGCCGGCCGCGCCCATCAGCACGTGGCCGGCGGGCTCAGGTCCAGGAGGAGGTGCCGTGGATCGTGGAGGCGGACTGGACGGCGCATCCCATGCGATCGAGGGCGGTGCGCACCGCGTCGCGGGCCCGGGCGCTGTCCGCGGGCGGGAAGGCGACGCGGAGCTGGTGCCCGTAGGCCGTCTCATAGGTCAGTTGCCATTCGGTCCCCGTGACGACGAAGTGGTCCTGCCGGCTGCCCTGGTGCTCGTACGAGCCGCGGTCCGCGGTGGGGCCGAGCGCCTCGCGCAGGATCCGCAGCCGTTCGGGGTAGGGGAGGGGCCCTTCGTCGAGCTGGAGGTAGATGTGGTCGCGGTCGACGGCCGTGTCGAACCAGGGGGCGATGTCCGGGTCGGCGTGCAGGAGTTCCGAGGTGAGGCGGCCGCTGAGCCACTCGTCGAGGAAGGCGGCGACCCCGTGGTCGAAGCGTTCGTAGTCGTCGTCGCGGGACCAGATGACCACCGGCCAGGAGGCGGGCGGCCCAACGGTCAGCCAGCACAGGTGCGTTCCGATGTCGGTCACCGCCCAGGCGAGCAGCCCGCCCGGCTCCGGGAAGAGCGGGTAGGGGTACTGCTCGGGCCAGTGATCCCGCAACGGGCCGAAGTCCTCCAGGAGATCCGCCGTGAGCGGTACGGGATTGTCGTCACCGAACGGCGTGCACAGGCAGAGCGCGCCCCAGAAGTCGCCGCGCCCGTACGCCTCCACCACCCGCTTGAAGTCGTCCGGCAGCGGGGTCCCCAGCATTCGCTCGGCGGCGCCCCAGTCGCCGGAGCCGTTCACCGCTTCGGCCGGCGGCGGTACCCGTTCCCTGATGCGGGCGAGCGGATCAGGTGAGTCGATCATGGGCACACCCTAGAAGCGGTGGGCGGGACAGCCGCAACTGCCCCTGGTCGCCGTACGAGTCAGCCGTCCCGGGAGTGCGCCCCCGGGACGGCTGTGGTCGTCAGGCGTGTGCCCCGGCGGGGGCCGTCACCGGACGGGTCTGGCGGGTGCGGTGGGCCAGGGTGGCCTTCCGGGTTGCCACGTCCACCGTGTACGCCTCGATGGTCAGCCGGGCGCCGGACACCTTCAGCAGCATGAACCCGTGGTCGGAGAAGTTCTGCCAGGCCGCCGGGTGCGTGAAGTGTGCCTTGCCGTCCTCCGTCTTGGCCGAGGCGCCGCACACCACCTGCCGGGTGCCGCCCGTACGGGCCGTCGGCTCCAGGATCTGCAGGGTGTGGTCATGGCCGGACAGGATCAGATCGGCCCGTCCACAGACCACGTTCTCGTACATGTCCTTGAGGTGGACACCGCTGGTGTAGTTGCCGATCTCGAAACCGTCGTAGGAACCGGCGCTGCCGTGCTTGCCGTTGTTGAGGTACGGGTGGTGGCCGATCACCACCTTCCAGCGGGCCCGCGAGGCGCGCAGCGCACCGTCCAGCCAGCTCCGCTGCTCGCGCATGTACGGCCCGTCCCAGCGGTAGTGCGGGTCGAGCTGGGCCACATACGACGACCAGGGAATGGTGTCGATGGCGAAGAACTCCACCAGCGGATCGGCGGCGGGCAGCGGCACGCTGTAGTAGCGGCTCGGCATGTACCAGCGCCGTGAGGTGGCGGCATAGGCGACCTCGCGGTCACCGCGGGACGGGTCGCCGCCGCTGCCGGGGATCAGCCCCGAGCAGTCGTGGTTGCCCAGCACCATCAGCCAGGGCACATCGATACCGCTGTTGGGCTTCTCGAACTTGTCCTGGAACTCCGAGTCGTCGTCGGACTCCGGCCCGTTCTCGTAAATGTTGTCGCCGAGGCCGACCGCGAGGCCGATCCCCTCGGCCCGGCAGAGGTCCCGGGCGGCGGCCGCCACCGCGTACTGGGCCTCGTCCCCCGTTCCCGCGTCGCCGGTCACCAGGATGGCGAACTCGCCCTTCCCATTGGGGTGTTCGGGGAACGGAAAGGCTCCCGGCCCGCCGAGGCGGGGTGCGGCGGACGCGGGCGACTGGGCCGGCGACGGCAGCATCGTGAGCGCCGCACCGGCCATCGCGCCGCCCAGCAGGGTCCGCCGGTTCACCCACTGCGGAACGCGCCCCGTCGTCCGCATCGACGGCCCCCCGGCCGTCGCCTCCGACCCGGCCCGCAGCCACTCCCGCTCGGTCATATCCGCCTGCGGCGGGATCAGTTCGTCATCACACATGTCTGGATTTCTTTCATGGTCGCCAGAGGTGATGGTGACGAAAAGATGAAGCAGAGGTGGACGTATGGCGATCGGCAGCCGCAAAGCTACGCGTCGGTAACTACCCGTATTCCGGGCGCTGTCAGGGTGTGATCGGGGGCCGTGGTGAGCGCGCTGCTTCCGGAGCCGGCCCGGCTGAAGGGCTACCACGGTGGGCGGCGCGGCGGGCGGCGGTGGCCGGTTCCCGTCACGCGGAATTCACCGACGGTTCGCGAGGCGGCGGAGGGTCCGGCCGAGATGGCGGACGTACTGGCGCTGGAAGACCGGGACCAGCGGGCCCCCGAGGCGGGTGATCGTCCGGGCGGGGCGGCTGAAGGCGGTCACCGTGAACCAGACCGAGCCGTCCGCGCGCAGCTCGGCGACGAACGCCTCCTCGCCGCACTCCGGATGCCCGCGCCGGGCCCCGTATCCGAACCCGATGCGGTTCTCCTCGGCCACCGTCCACACCACGGTGCACGGCGCCCGCAGCCTCAGCGGGCCGAACCCCAGCGACACCTCGACGTGCACGCCCGGCGCGGCCCGCGGGGCGTCCGCGCGGATTCCGGTGCCCGCCGCGCGATGCATCCGGAAGGTGGTGATCGCCTCGCCCGCCGCGGTCAGCACCGCGTGGCCGTGGCCCAGCGGCAGCTCCTCGCGGAGGTGGTGGTAGCCGGGCGGCAGCGGGGTACGACGGGTGCCGCCCTCCTCGGGGTAGTTCAGATCGCGCATGGCGGGCTCCTGGAGGGCGGGCGGCGACGGCGGGGCAGGGCGACGGTACGCGGAGAGCCGTGGGCGTTCAACGACACCGGCCGTCCGCGGGGTGGCGGGCCCCGCGGCCGCCGTCAGCTGCTGTGACCTGGGCCGGAGCGGGAGGAGTCGGGCGTGGGGCGGGCCTGCTCCATGGGTGCGAGGGCGCCCGGACCCCGGCTGCCGTCCGGCGCACCGTGCCGCCCCGCCCCCGCGGCGAACCGCGCCGCACCCTGGGCCGCCTCGGACAGCACCGACTGCCCGTAACGGAGTTCCGCGGCCATCGCCGACTCCTCGTCCCGGCCCTCCTGGTCCAGCAGGGAGGCCCGGTCGCTGCGCAGACACGCCTGCGGCAAGCGGGCGAGCTCCGCCGCCAGCAACTCCGCCTCCGCCCGCGCCGAACCGGCCGGCACCACCCGGTGGACCAGCCCGATGTCCAGCGCCTCCGCCGCCGGGACCGGTCGCCCCGTCAGCACCAGGTCCATCGCCCGGCTCGCGCCGATCAGCCGCGGCAGCCGCACCGTGCCGCCGTCGATCAGCGGTACGCCCCAGCGCCGGCAGAACACCCCGAACACCGCGTCCTCCTCCGCCACCCGGAGGTCGCACCAGAGCGCCAGTTCCAGCCCCCCGGCCACCGCATGCCCCGCGACCGCCGCGATCACCGGCTTGCCGAGCCGCATCCGGGTCGGGCCCATCGGCCCGTCGCCGTCCGGGGCCACGCGGTTGCCGCGCTCGGTGCCGATCGCCTTCAGATCGGCACCGGAGCAGAACGTCCCGCCCTCGCCCCACAACACCGCGACCCGGGCCTCGTCATCGGCATCGAACTCCCGGAAGGCGTCGGCGAGTTGTTGGGCGATCACACCGTCCACGGCATTGCGGGCGGCGGGCCGGGACAGCACCACCGTCGTCACCGGCCCGGCGCGCTCCACCCGTACGGCCATCAGGACGCGTTCCCGGCCGCGTCCGCCGCACCCGGCCGGGCCCGCTCCAGGACCGAGGTCAGATCCGCGCCGGGCGGCAGGGTGCCGAAGGCATGGCCCCACTCCCCGCCGAGCCGCGAGGCGCAGAACGCGTCGGCGACCGCCGGGTGGCTGTGCCGCACCAGCAGCGAACCCTGGAGCACCAGCGCCATCCGCTCCGCCAGCGACCGCGCCATCAGCTGCGCCCGCTCCGGATCGGCGAGCCCGCCGAGCATCTTGCGGACCCCGGCCACCGCCGCGTCCAGCCGCCGGTCGGCGCCCGCCGCGGTGTCCACCTCGGCGAGGAACGCGTCCAGCGCGGCCGGCTCCTTGCCCAGCGCGCGCAGCACATCGAGCGCGGCGACATTCCCCGAGCCCTCCCAGATGGACAGCAGCGGCGCCTCCCGATAGAGCCGCGGCATACCGGAATCCTCGACATAGCCGTTGCCGCCCAGGCACTCCAGCGCCTCCGCCGCATGGGTGCTGCCCCGCTTGCACACCCAGTACTTGCCGGCCGCCAGCGCCAGCCGCCGCAGCGCGCTCTCCCCGGCGTCCCCGGCCTGCGAGCGGTCCACCGCCGTCGCCAGCCGCATCCCCAGCAGGGTCGCCGCCTCCGACTCGACCGCCAGATCGGCCAGCACCGAACGCATCAGCGGCTGGCGGTCCAGCTCCCGCCCGAACGCCCGGCGGTGCGCGGTGTGGTGCAGCGCCTGCCGCAGCCCGGCCCGCATCCCGGCCGCCGACCCCAGCACACAGTCCAGCCGCGTCATGTTCACCATCTCGACGATGGTCCGCACCCCACGGCCCGGCTCGCCCACCGGCCAGGCCACCGCCTCGTCGTACTCGATCTCGGAGGAGGCGTTGGAGCGGTTGCCCAGCTTGTCCTTGAGCCGCATCAGCCGCATCCCGTTGAGCATGCCGTCCGGCAGCACCCGGGGCACCAGGAAGCAGCTCAGCCCCTCCTCGGTCTGCGCCAGCGCCAGGAAGACATCGCTCATCGGCGCCGAGGTGAACCACTTGTGGCCGGTGAGGCGGTAGGTGCCGTCGCCGGCCGGCACCGCGCGCGTGGTGTTGGCCCGTACGTCGGAGCCGCCCTGCTTCTCCGTCATCGACATCCCGGCGATCAGGCCCGACTTGGTCAGCGGCGCGCGCAGCCCGAAGTCGTAGCTGCGCGCGGCGAGCAGCGGCTCGTACTGCGCGGCCAGCTCCGGCGCGGACCGCAGCGCGGGCACGGCGGCGTACGTCATCGAGATCGGGCACCCGTGCCCCGCCTCGGCCTGCGACCAGACGTAGAACTTCGCGGCGCGCACCAGATGCGCCCCGGAGCGGCCGTCGGCCCAGGGCGCGGCGTGCAGCCCGTGCTCCACCGCGACGGTCATCAGCTGATGCCAGGCCGGATGGAAGGCGACCTCGTCGATCCGGTGCCCGAAGCGGTCGTGGGTGTGCAGCCGCGGCGGCTGCTCCTCCGCCCAGCGGGCCTGGTCCTGCACCGCAGCGGAACCGGCCAGGGCGCCGAGCTCGGTCACCTCCCGCACGCCCCACTCGGCGCCGTCCCGGCGCAGCGCCTCCAGCAGGGCAGGCTCGTCCGCCGTGCTGAACCCGGTCAGCGGCGGGGCCTGATTCACGACTTCATGGGTGACGGTCATACCGTTGACGTTACAGAAACCGAACAGTCGTGGGAAGACTGTAATGACGACCGGGGCCGCCCTCGCTAGAATTTCCGGCACATATGAACGACGACCGCATGCGCACGATCGACGACACCGGGGCCGCCGCGCTCGCGCTGCGCCCGCTCACCGCCCGCTCCATCGTGCTGAGCACCCTCCTCGGGCACCACCCGCCGCGGCTGCCCGCACGCGCCCTGGTGCGGGTCGGTGAACTCTTCGGCATCGCCGAGGGCACCGTCCGGGTCGCGCTCTCCCGGATGGTGGCCGCCGGTGACCTGCGGCAGACCGATGGCTCGTACGCCCTCACCACCCGGCTGCTGGCCCGCCAGACCCGGCAGGACGAGAGCCGCGCCCCGCGGACCGTCCCCTGGAACGGCGGCTGGGAGATCGCCGTCGTCGCCACCCCGGAACGCCGCCCGGCGGCCGAGCGCACCGCGCTGCGCCAGGCCATGGCCGCGCTACGGCTGGCCGAGCTCCGCGAGGGCAGCTGGCTGCGCCCCGCCAACCTCGACCGGCCCCGCCCCGCCGTCGTCACCGACCAGTGCACCTGGTTCACCGGCACTCCGGACGACGACCCGGCCGCCCTCGCCGGCCGGCTGTGGGACCTGACCGGCTGGGCCGGGCGGGCCCGCGCCCTGTCGGCCGCACTGGACCGGGCCGGCACCCACGCCGACCGCTTCACGGTCGCGGCGGCCGCCCTCCGCCATCTCCTCGCCGACCCGCTGCTGCCCGCCGAACTCCTGCCGGAGAACTGGCCGGGCGAACAACTGCGCCGCGACTACGCCGAGTTCGAGACCGAGCTGCGCGATCTGCTACGGCAGTACCTGGCCGGTTAGGGCTCTCGTGCGGAGCCCCCTACGGGCTGCGGCGCCCGGGCACCGACAGGCCCCCGGCGCGCAGCCCGCGGCGGCGCTCAGCTGCCGGACAGCTTCTCGTCCAGCCAGTCGAAGACGACCTCGCAGTGCTGCTGCGGAGCCATCGGGGAGCAGTGCAGCTGTGCGCCGGTGGCGGCGGTGAGCTTCACATAGTCCTTGGGAGCCGTCAGCTTCTCGAACATCTGGCGCGGCTGCCCCGGATAGAACTGCTCGAACTCGTAGTCGAGCACCAGCGTGGGCATCTTGATGCGGCTCACGACGTCCGTGATGTCCAGCGACTTGATGAGGGTGGCCGGGGTGTAGAAGTCGGTGAACATCTTGCCCGCACGGGCCGCGAGCATCGCGGGCGCCGAGAAGGGCTCGAAGCGCTTCTTCAGCGTCGCGGCCTCGGCCGGTGACAGCCCCGGGACGGCCTCCTTGTTCCAGATGGCGTTGGTCTTCGCCTTGTTGCCCGGAATGAGGATCTCCCGGATCTCCGGCGGGAAGCCCAGCCAGGGGGAGAGCACACCGGGCATCGCCGCCAGAGCGGCGATCCGGTGCTCGAAGGCCGCCGCCCGGGGCGCCAGATCCCCGGCCATGCTCAGCCCGGTCAGGGCGATCTTGCCGGTGTCCACGTCCGGGCGGGCGGACAGCCAGTCGACGAGCGGGGTGACGACATTCTCCCAGCGCGGGGTGAAGACCACCTGGTCGACGAAGAGCAACTGGCCCTGGCCGGGCCCGTCGTAGACCAGGGCGTTCCAGCCGCGCTGAAGAGCGGCCGCCACGCCGTAGGTCCACATGTCGACGTTCTGCCCGTCGCTGCCGTTCGTGAGGATCACGGTCGGGCGCCGCTCGCCGGAGCTGTCCGGCCGGAAGAACCACACCGGCAACGGGGTCTTCCCGTACGGGACGCGCGCCGTCACCGGAACCGGGTCACACCGCTCGCAGAACGCGTCCCAGGCGCCGCGTCCCGCCTTGTAGAGCGCCTCCTCGCTGCCGGGAGTGTTGGAGCCGAGGACAAAGAACAGCGCCTGTGCGTAGTACTGCGAGGCCCGCAGGGCACGGAAACGGGTGGTCTGGGTGTCGGGCTTTCCGCTGCTGGGCGGCTTCCGCAGCTGATCGCCGAGCGTCTTGAAGGTCTCGGTGTACGACTGCGCGGACAGCCCGGCCTTGTTGATCGTGTTCACGGCGGTGAGGACCTCGCCCACCTCGGCGGAGCCGTACCCGGATCCGCCGAGCGCGAGGAGCCCGTTGAAGTTGAAGGCGGGATCCTTGAAGAGCGTCATCACGCCGGGCGTCGGATCGCTCGCCGAGGCGTAGGCCCGGGCCGTGCGACGGGGCGTGGGCGCCGTCGCGGGCGACGCGCTGCACCCGGCGGCCAGGAGGACCCCGGCGCCGCCGACGAGCCCGGTCAGCGTGGTGCGGCGGGTGGGGCCGGAAGCGCGATCAGCCGATGCGTTCGTCATGCCGCCCGAACGTACGAGCCGCGCCCCCCGGCCCCCCTCTGCGACACCCGCCCTTCCCCCGAACGCCACGCCCCGCGGCCCCGGTTGTCACCACCGGGCCGGGGCGCACCGGCCCCCGCCCGGCCCTGGAGCCCCGTCACGTACGATCATCGGCCCGACCGGCCTGAGTTGGCGCCCAGCGGGACGCACGCCATCGGCAGCGGAGTGTGGGCGGCCCTCAGCCCCGCTCCGTCCCTCCGGACCGCCCACCTTGGAGACCCACTCATGACCACTCCGCCGCCCCACGGGCAGCCGTATGGCCCTGCCCCGACGTACCCGGCGGGGCCTGTGGGGCAGCCTGCGGGGTACCCGGCGGGGCAGCCGCAGGCTTACGGGCAGCCCGGCCAGGCGCCGGTGGCGGGGTACCTGGCGGGCTACCCGGCGGGGCAGCCGCAGGGTTACGCCCAGCCCGGTCAGGCCCCGGCGCCCGGCTACCCGGCGGGGCAGCCCCAGACCTACGCCCAGCCCGGCCAGGCCCCGGCGCCCGGCTACCCGGTAGGTCAGCCCCACGCCTACGCGCATCCCGGCCACGGACCGATGCCCGGATACCCGGCGCCCCCGGCCCCCACGCAGTGCCGGGGCTGCGGGTCAGCGGCCGCCGTGAATTTCGCCGTCCGTGCCCATCAGGGCCTGCTCATCATGATGCGATTCCAGAAGCTGGACGGCCCGTTCTGCCGGAGCTGCGGCCGCTCGGTGGTGCGGCAGATGACGACCAGGACCCTCTGCCTGGGCTGGTGGAGCCCGATCTCCCTCGTGGCGTTCACGCCGTTCACCCTGATCTGGAACCTGGTGGCGCACCTGAAGTTCAGCAAGCTGCCCCCGTCCACGCCCGCCCCGGGCCGCCGGCCGATGGACGAGGGCGTGCCCGTGCTGCGGCGGCCGCCGGCCTATGTGGCGCTCATTCCGCTGGCGTGGGCGGTGTGGGTCGCCACCGGGGTGATCACCCACTCCGGCTGACCCGCCCGGCGCGTTCTGTGGTCACCGCTCCTGGCCGCCCGGCGGCGGGCCGGTGCCTCGTGGCCGGGATCGGCGACTATCTGCGCATACCTCAGAAAGAGCCCACCGGCGCGCATAGCGGGCGTAAAGCCCCGAACGGGCACAGCGGAGAGGCCGGGAATCCCGTTATGCCGGGCCTGAGCAAGATCCACCCGGGGCTGGCCGGGGCGTTCGAACGGCGGTTTGTATCCTCGGCAGGCAGTACCGAAGCCCCGGGCGCCGTCCCCGCGGCGCCACCGGCCTGAGAGGAAACACCATGACCACCGAGCTGAGCGCCGACGCCCCGAGCGGGCTCCTTGAGCAGGCCCGCAAGGACTATCAGGATCTCGCGGGGCGCGGGCTCTCGCTGAACCTCACCCGGGGCAAGCCGGCGCCCGAGCAGCTCGACCTTTCCGAGGATCTGCTGAGCCTGCCGGCCGGGCGGCACACCGCCGCCGACGGCACGGACGTGCGCAACTACGGCGGTCTTCAGGGGCTGCCGGAGATCCGGGAGATCTTCGCCGAGGTGCTCCAGGTCCCGGTCGGGCAGCTTCTCGCGGCGGGCAACTCCAGCCTTGAGCTGATGCACGACTGCCTGGTGCACGCCCTGCTGAGCGTGCTGCCGGGCGCCGAGTCGCGCTGGGTGGACCAGGAGCGGATCGCGTTCCTGTGCCCCGTCCCGGGCTACGACCGGCACTTCGCGCTCTGTGAGCGGTTCGGGATCGAGATGATCCCGGTGCCGATGACGGCCGAGGGGCCGGACATGGCGGTCGTGGAGCGGCTGGTCGCCGAGGACCCGGCCGTCAAGGGCATCTGGTGCGTCCCGAAGTACAGCAACCCGGACGGGGTCTGCTACAGCGACGCGACGGTGGCGCGACTGGCCGCGATGAGCACGGCCGCGCCCGATTTCCGGATCTTCTGGGACAACGCGTACGCCGCCCACCACCTCACCGACGAGCCGGCCGAGATAGCCGACCTGCTCGCCGCCTGCGCGGAGGCCGGGAACCCGGACCGCGCGTTCGTCTTCGGCTCCACCTCGAAGATCACCGCGGCGGGTGCCGGAGTCGCCTTCTTCGGCTCCTCGCCCGCGAATGTGCAGTGGCTGCTGGGCAACAACGCCAAGCGGTCGATCGGCCCGGACAAGGTCAACCAGCTGCGGCACGCGATGTTCCTGCGGGACGCCGACGGGGTGCGGGCCCACATGGAGCGCCAGCGCGCCCTGCTCCAGCCGAAGTTCGAGATGGTGGCCCGGATCCTGGAGACGGAGCTCGGCGGCACCGGCCTCGCCCGGTGGACCGACCCCAAGGGCGGCTACTTCGTCACCCTCGAAGTGCCGGACGGCTGCGCCAAGGAGGTCGTACGCCGGGCCGCCGAGGCGGGCATCGTGCTGACCCCGGCCGGCGCCACCCACCCGTACGGCGACGACCCGCGCGACACCACCATACGGATCGCGCCCAGCTACCCGGGCCTCGCGGAGCTGGAGCAGGCCATCGAGGGCCTCGCCGTCTGCGTCCGGCTCGTGGGCTACGAGCAGCAGGCCGCCTAGGAAATCTCCGCCGGCCGATGCGGCTCAGACCGCGTCGGCCGGCGCCTTCCGCCGCCGCAGCTCGGCCGGAAGCCGCAGACCGCCTTGAGCCGGTCCTGCGGCGCTGTTGCCGCAGTGCTCCCGTCTGCGGACGTCGCAGGGGGGAGCGACCCGCGTGCCGTGCTCACCGAGGCAGCACGCACACCGGTACCGGAGCCGTGAACGGCGCACCCGCGCGCCGCAGCTCCCCGGTCCCGGCGTCTACCGAGAACACCGTCACTGACCCCGACTTCTGGTTCGCCGCGAACAGCAAGCGCTGATCCGGCGAGAAGGCGATGTGCCGGGGGAAGTCCCCGCCCACGGGCACGGTGTCCAGCAGCCGCAGCCGGGCCCCCGCCGCCTCCACGGCATAGCGGGTCAGGCTGTTGTGGCCGCGATTGGCGAGATAGGCGAAGTCGCCGCGCTGGGGGACCAGGAGCTGTGCCGGATAGCTGGTGCCCGGACCGGTGCCGGTGGACTGCGGCGCTCCGGGGGTGAGCCGTCCGCTGCGGCGGTCGTAGCGGCAGACCACGACCGTGTTGTCGACCTCGTTCGCCAGGTACGCGAAGCCGCCGGAGGGATGGAAGGTCAGGTGCCGGGGGCCGGCCCCGGGCCGCAGCGACGCGGACGACACCTGGGTCAGCTTTCCGGCCGTGGTGTCGAGCCGGTAGGTGTAGACGGTGTCGTTGCCGAGGTCCACCGCGAGCACATGGCGGCCGTCCGGGGCGGTGAGGATCTGGTGGGCGTGCGGCCCGTCCTGGCCGGGGCCGGGCGGCGGGCTGGAGTGGGTGACCAGATCGGTGCGCTCGCCCAGGGCGCCGGTGGCCAGGTCGACGGGATGCACGGCAACGCTGCCGGAGAGGTAGTTGGCGCTGAGCAGCCAGCGCCCGCCGGGATGCACCGACAGATGGCAGGGGCCCGCGCCGCCGGTGGACCGGGTGCCCAGTACCGCGGGCGGGCCGTCCGGCCGCAGGGCCATGGCGGTCACCCCGCCCTGCTCCCGCTCATTGACCGCGTAGAGCGTCCGGCCGGACGGCGCCAGGGCGAGGTATGAGGGATCGGCGACCCCCGCCACCACCCCGCCGGCGGTGATCTGCCCGGTCACGGTGTCGTACGTCCCGAACCCGACGCCGGTGCCGCCGCCCGGGACCGAGGTGTAGGTCCCGAGGAAGAGCGGACGGATGCGCGGCGGGCGGGGTTCCGGGCGGTGGGTGGCCCGGGCCGGTCCGGGGTCCCGGATCGACAGCAGCCCCGTCCCGGCCGCCGCGGTGAGCCCCGCGACGGTGCCGAGGAACCGCCGCCGTCCGGTCCCGGTACCGGTCCCGGCCGGTGTTCCGGTGTCTTCTGCTTCCATGCCACACCTCGTGCTCGCGGTCGGTGGTCCGTGATCGGGTGGTTGTCAACAGGGTGTCCCGTCCCGGCCCGCTCGGGCAAGCAGACCCCCCGCGGGGCGCGGCGCGCCGGGCCCCGCGGGTCTCCCTTAGGTGGGATGACCCTGACGGACCCGTACATCCTCAAGATGACCATGGTCCTCATCCGTAGCACTCGAGTCGTACGGCACAACCCATACGCGGGCGGATTCGCCGGACCCTCCACCGGCCATAGGTTGTTGATCAAGGCACGGAGATGAGTCGAGAGGGCCACGGATCTATGTACGGCAAGGCATTCGCCCCTGAATATCAGGGCGAGTTGGGCGCGGCCCTGGGTGTGAACTCCTCCTACGAGGAGGTGTTGGCGACGGCGAGCCGGGCACAGGCCGACGCGGGCACACCACTGGAGCGGTCCCGGGCCGCGCTCGCGGTCGCCGAGGCCAACCGCCGGCTCGGCCGGGTGACCGAGGCGGGGGACGCCTGGCGGGAGAGCTACCGCAGCGCCCGCACCGCCGGCGAACCGGGCGCCATGGCCTGGGCGTTGTGGAGCGGCGGCACCCTGGCCCGCCAGTGCGGGAGGCTGTCGCTCGCCCGCCGGCTGCTCACTCACGCCGTCGCGCTGGCCGACGGCAGCGGCGACCGCCTCGCCCATGGCTACTCGCTCGCCGGCCTCGCCGAAACCGGCCGCATACAGGGCGACTACGCCGCGGTCGCCGAGCTCCATGAGCAACTGCTCGAACAGGGCCGGGCGCACGGCGAGGCCCGCCACATGGTCTGGGCGATGTCCGGCATAGCCCAGATGCACCGCAACACCGGCGGCTACGACAAGGCCCTGGAGCTGTTCGAGGAGTCCGCCCGGATCGCCGCCGACGCCGATGACGCCCGCGGCCGCGCCTGGTCGCTGCGTGGCGTCGCCGATGTCCTGTCCGTCCAGGGCGAGACGGACCGGGCGCTGGCGCTGCTGTCCGAGGCGGAGACCATCTGCCGCACGATGGACCTGGCGAGCGCGCTCGCGTACAACCACAAGATGCGCGCCAACGTCTTCTACCGGGCGGGCCGTTACGAGTTCGCGCGGGAGACCTACACCCTCTCGCTGGCGGAGTTCAGCGAGATGCAGGAGCCCCGCGGCGTGGCGCTCTCCCGGCTCGGCCTCGCCAAGTCCCGCGCCCGCCTCGGCCGCGACGAGCAGGAGACGCTTGCCGAACTCGCCGCGCTGGAAAAGGACTTCACACGCATCGGACTGCGCCATGCCCGCGATATGGTCATCGCCTTCCGCGCAGAGCTGACCGGGCCAGAGGCGGCAGAAATTCCCGCTCCTCGGTGCGATGCCACCACGCCCCGGTATCCCGCAGTTCCCGCCAGGTCGTGAAGCGGTAGCGGAAGACCCGGGCCCGGATCCGGGCCGGCGGCAGATCGGGGAACGGATTGCCGCGCAGCAGCCGCAGCGTATCCCGGTCGTTCTCCAGCAGCCGGGCCACGAACGGCACGAACCACGCCTGTGCGTAGGCCGGTGACAGCGCGGCGAACCACATCAGCCAGTCCAGCCGCAGGTGATACGGCGCGAACTGCCGCGGCAGCCGGCGCACCGCACCCGGCTTGCCGTGGAACTCGTACGCGAGCCAGGTGGTGTCCGGCCCGGTCACCGCGTCCGCCGTCCCCTCGACCACGATCTCCCGGCGGACCCGGGTGATACTGCCGAACGCCCCGTACGAGTTGACCAGATGCAGCGACTCGTAGGACGTGTTCATCAGCTGCTGCCGGGCCAGCAGATTGCGGGCCGGGCGGTAGCTGAGCGCGAGGACCCCGGCGGTGGCGAGGAGGACCAGGACCTCGAACCAGACGGGCGGCGCCGGCAGCGGCGCGGCGGGCTGCGCCCACAGCGGGGCGGCCGCCGACAGGGCGAGCACGATGGTCACCCAGTTCAGCCAGGCGAAGTTGCCGGACAGCACCAGCCACAGCTGGGTGACCACCATCACGAGCGCCGCCCATCCGACGATCGGCTGCGGGGTGAACAGCAGGACCGGCACGGCGAGTTGGGCGACATGGTTGGCGGCCACCTCGACTCGGTGCAGGGGCTTGGGCAGATGGTGGAAGAACCAGCTCAGCGGCCCCGGCATCGGCTGGGTCTCATGGTGGTAGTAGAGGCAGGTCAGATCCCGCCAGCAGGTGTCACCGCGCATCTTGATCAGCCCGGCCCCGAACTCCACCCGGAACAGCAGCCATCGCAGCAGCCACATGACCGTCACCGGGGGAGCGGTTGCGGCGTTGCCGAGGAACACCGCCAGCGAGCCCGCCTCCAGCAGCAGCGACTCCCAGCCGAAGGCGTACCAGGTCTGCCCGACGTTCACGATGGACAGATACATCGCCCACAGCGCGGCCCACATCAGCATCGACGCCCACAGCGGCACGGCGTCCGCGGCCCCCGCCGCCACCGCCGCGGCGAGCAGCACCCCGCTCCACGACCACAGGGCGAAGAAGCGGTCCGAGTAGTGCCAGTGGAAGACCGAGGGCGCCGCACGGAACGGCACCATGTCCACGTAGGCGGGCACCGGCAGCATGCCGCGCGCGCCGATCAGTGCCCGGAACTGCCGCACCGCCGCGAGGAACGCGACCACATAGAGAACGGCCAGCGTGCGCTGGAAGACCAGCCGCCCGAGCCAGTAACCGGAATCGGAGAACCATGCCACCCGCCCATGGGTAGCACCGCGACCGCGCGCTCTGCGACATGGCGCGCGGCCTCGGTGGCTGGATCCTTCGCTCCTTCCCCAGCGTTGAGGAGCGAGGCGAATGCAGCAACCGCAGGGCCATTGGAGTGAGTGATGTGCATCACAAAACTCACCCTTTTCCCCTGTCATTGAGGGGGGCGTTATTCGCGCTTTCCGAGGACTTGACTTTCGCAACGGAAAACGTCGAGCGCGCCGCGTGCGGCGTCGTTACTCTGAGGGGCGACGGACGACCTTTCTGGGAGACGCCAACACCATTGGCCCGTCGCGGGAACGCCACAAACCTTGGCTGACCTCCCGGTTTGTGAAAGAGGCGCCACCGCGTCGGAACCAATACCTCGATGAAGGAGTGCGTGGTGGCTTTGCACAAGGCTCAACACAAGCAGCCCCGTTTGAAGCAGGGCGAGCGGCCCGGCCGGATCAAGGAAGTCCGCAATCTGGAAGCCTGGGACCGCTGTGCCCCGGTGCGCCTGGCCGGCTGTGACGACGATCCCGCCGAGCCGAATATCTTCCGCGGCATCGACTGATCGGCTGATCTCAGGTGTGGCGCCGGCCCTGACCCGTGGGCCTCCTCCTCCCGGGTCATGGCCGGCGCCCGAGCAGGCACAGCAGCCGGGTGAGCGCGTCGGCGTCCGGTGGCGGCTCGACCGCGGCGGCGAACAGCCCGGAAGCGGAGAGCCCGCGGGCATACGGCTCCACCTCGCGCATCGCCGCCGACGCCAAGCGGTCGGGCAGCCGCTCCTCGGCGCCTACCAGTGCGCGCACCGACCAGTCCGTGCACGGCGTGGGCCCGTCCCATTGGTCGTCGCGGACGGCCTGCACCCGGGTCCCGAAGAGCGCGAGAGCCTCGCCATGGCTTCGCAGGATCTCGTCGTCGTCCATGCTCCCCGAGCATAGGAGCGGGCACCGACAACGGCGCCCCGACGCGGGGCCGGACACCTCAGGGCCCGCGGTGACCCGAACGGCCCAACGGGGGCGGTCGATTTCCCGCCCCGGCCGCGGTTCAGTCGGGGTAGAGCCGGCCCCGCGGCACGATCTGCCGGTCCTGGCTCGGGCTGGACCACAGCAGCTTCATATGGGCCTCGCCGGTCTGCTCCGTGTAGTCGATCCGGATACGGTGCCGGTGACCGGCCTTCAGGGTGACCGTCCCCTCGTCGACCTTCGGGCCGTGCGGGGTGGTGCTGTCGATCACCGGCTTGCCGTCGATCCACAGCCGCACGGTGTCGTCCGAGACCGTGGTGAAGGTGTACGTCTCGTCGTAGCGCGGCTCGATGCTGCCGGTCCAGCGGGTGCTGAAGTGATCGGCGGGGATCTCCGGGGCCGGTGAGCCGTCGAAGCGGTAGGACTTGTTCACCGTCGGGTCGACGGCGGTCGCCGCGGGCGGGCCGGAGAAGGAGTCATTGGCCCAGCTCTGTGCCGTCAGCCCGGTGCCCTTACCGGCGGGCGCCGCGGCCGGCGGCCGGAGGGTGAGCCGGATGACGCTTGCCCGCGGATCGGTGGCAGCGCCGGACGGAGTGAGGTCGAAGCCGTCCCCGGAGCGGGTGATCTTCACCTGCTGGGAACTGCCCAGCACCCGGGCGGCGGTGAGGTCGAACGGCGCCCTGGCCGTGAGGTGGAGGGGAGTGCCGGCGGCCGGCCAGGAGGTGACGGCGGCATACAGCTCGTTGCCCCGGCGGGAGACCGCGCCCCAGGGCGGGTCCGCCACCAGCCCGGTGTACCCGGCCCCGTACACCGCGTCGCCCTGACCGTGCGCGGCCAGCCAGCGGCCGGTCTCGCGCAGCCGGTCGACGGACGGCTGCGGGATGCGCCCGAGCCGGTCCGGCCCTACGTTGAGCAGATAGTTGCCGCCGCGGCTCGCCACGTCCAGCAGATTGCGCAGCACGGTCTCCGACGACTTCCAGTGGGTGTCGTACTTGGCGAAGCCCCAGTGGTCGTTGAGCGTCATACAGCTCTCCCACAGCTGCCCGTCCACCGGTTCCGCCGGGATCTCCTGCTCCGGCGTGCCGAAGTCGCCGTCGACCACCTCACGCTTGCCGACGCGGTTGTTGACGATCAGACGCGGGTTCAGGGTGTGCAGATACGCCTGGAGGTCCGCACCGTCCCGGCGGGACCAGGGGTTGGTGGGGTTGTCCGTGTCCCACTCGCCGTCGAACCACAGCAGCGCCGGGTCATAGTTGTCGATCAGCTCCTTGAGCTGGGCGTACATCCGCTTCTTGTAGCGCGGGAAGGTGCCCGGACCGGCGAAGTCCGGGTCGTGCCAGTCCCAGATCGAGTAGTAGAAGCCGAGCTTGATCCCGGCGGCGTCGGCGGCCTTCTTCAGTTCGGCGAGGAGGTCGCGCCGCTTGTCGAAGGCGGAGTGGTCGCGCAGATTCCAGGTGTTCTGCCGCGTCGGCCACATCGCATAGCCGTCATGGTGTTTGGCGGTGATGACGACGTATCGCTGACCGGCGTCCTGGGCCGCCCGGACGATCGCGCGGGCGTCGAAGGCGGACGGATCGAAGGTGGCCGCCTGCCGCTCGTACTCCTCGTCCGGGATGCGGCACTCGCGCTTGATCCACTCCGCGTTGCGGCAGACCGTGCCGTCGGGCCGGGTGTACTCGCCCTCCAGATTCGAGTACGCGCCGAAGTGGATGAACATCCCGAAGCGGCTCTGCCGCCACCACGAGGTGCGCGCCGAGGTGAAGGGATCGTCGGTGGCGTGGTTGGTGCCGGGGCCGGCGGTGGGCCGGGGCGGGGGCTGCGCGGCGGCCCCGGGTCCGCCGGCGGTCAGCAGCAGGGCGCCCAGCGCCCCCGTCAGACCCAGCAGCCCGAACCGTCTTGTGCGGCTGTGCATCGCTCGCTCCTCGGGTCAGTTGGTCACGTACGTGCCTCCTGTGCCATCCCGCATGGTGCAGCTCCCGCACCCGGACCGGAAGACCCCGGGCGTCACAAACATCGGAGCATCTTGGGGAAAGAGGCGCAGAGTTGGGGGAGTTGGCCGCTGGTGAGCCGGGAGACCTCGGATCTAAGAGGGGTGCGGGGGAGTGGCCGAGAAGGGGGCGTCCGATGGCCGGAAGCGGTGCTGACGCATGGTCAGTGCCCTGGCGGGTAGCGCCCCTTGCCGGTTCAATGAGCGAGCCGGTCGCACTCACTGGAGGCACCATGGAAGCCGTCGTCCGATCAGCCGCCGGGGCCCCGGCCATCCGCTGCGCGGGCCATGAACGCGACTATCCGGCCTTCCTCGACCGTGCGGCCCGGATAGCGAACGGCCTGGTGGAGTGGGGAGTCGAGCCCGGCGACCGGATCGCCGTGGTGCTGCGCAACGAGCCCGCCCATCTGGAGATCACCGCCGCCGCCGCGCTCCTCGGGGCCTCGGCGGTACCCGTCAACTGGCACTTCCGGCACCACGAGCTGCGGCATGTGCTCACCGACAGCGGCAGCAAGGTCGTCTTCGTACACACCGATCTGCTCGCCGAGGTGTCCGCCGTGCTGCCCGACGGCGTACGGATCGTCGAGGTGGCCGTCCCGGCCGGTGTCGCGGCCGCCTGCGGGATCGCCCTGCCGCCGCCCACCGGCGCACACCCGCTGCTCGACGACTGGCTGGAGGACCGCGCACCGCTGCCCGAGGCCGCCGCGGAACGCCCGCCCACCATCATCTACAGCTCCGGAACCACCGGCCGCCCCAAGGGAGTGCTGCGCGAACCCGTCGCCGCGGACCGGCTGGAGGAGGCGGTGCTGCGGTTCCTGGAGTACTTCGCCGTCGCACCCGGCGGCCGTACGCTCATCCCCGCCCCGCTCTACCACGCGTCGCCCAGCCAGCACGCCGTCCTCGCGCTCGCGGCCGGTCTGGACATCACGCTGATGCCGCGCTTCGACGCCCAGGAGTTCCTCCGGCTGATCGCCCACCACCGCATCGAGCAGGTGCAGGTGGTGCCCACGATGTTCGTCCGGCTGCTGCGACTGCCCAAGGAGGTCCGTGAGCGCTACGACCTGTCCTCGCTCACCTCGGTCGTGCATGCCGCGGCGCCCTGCCCGCCGCATATCAAACACGCCATGATCGACTGGCTGGGACCGGTGCTCCGGGAGTACTACGGCGGCAGTGAGACCGGCGCCGTGACCTGGTGCGACAGCGCGGAGTGGCTGGCCCACCCCGGCACCGTCGGACGCGCCACCGGCACCTGCGGGGTCGCGGTCCTCGGCCCCGACGGGGAGCCACTGCCGACCGGCGCCACCGGCGACATCTACCTCAAACCCGCCGAGGACTGGCCCCGGTTCACCTACCTCGGCGACCCGGACAAGCGCGCCGCCATGGAAGCGGCGGGCCTGCCCGGATACGTCACCATCGGCGACATCGGCCATCTCGACGCCGACGGATATCTCTACCTCAGCGACCGCCGCAACGACATGGTCATCTCCGGCGGCGTCAACATCTACCCCGCGGAGATCGAGGGCTGTCTGCTGGCCCTCGACGGCGTCCGGGACGTGGCGGTCTTCGGTATCCCCGACGAGGAGTTCGGCGAGGTCCTCGCCGTGCATCTGGAGACCGAACCCGGCGTGCTGCTGAGCGCCGAGACGGTACGGGCCCATGTCGCGGCGCGGCTCGCCGGGTACAAGGTCCCCCGGGCCGTGGTCTTCGAGGAGCGGCTGCCGCGCGATGAGTCGGGAAAACTCTTCAAGCGGCTGCTGCGGGACCCGTACTGGGCGGGACACGACGGCGTCATCTGACCGTCGTGACCGCCCGGCGGTTCCCGCGGTTCAGCACATTCCGCCGTCGAGCACCGGAATCAACTGCTCCTCCTCATAGGTGAGATGGTCTTCCACCTCCTTTGTGAGGCGTTCGACTTCGGCGAGCACTTGCTGCGGATCCGCGTCCTGGGTGGAAATGACTTTCTGGAGGGCGGCGAGGAGGACCGCGAGTTTCCGGTGTTCCTCCTGAAGTCGCTCCAGTGCCGGTGCGAGCTCGGGATGGTTCCGGCCGAGCATCGGAAACATTCCGGCGCCCTCACCGGTGTGGTGATTGTTCAGCCCCTGGCAGAGGGTCAGACAGTTCACCCGGAGCTGGGCGCCGAGGCCGGGACCCGATGCGGCGATTTCCTTGCGGATCAGGGCGAGTTCCTGGCGGAATCCGTCGTGTACGGCCTTGAGTGCCGCGCCCGCCGAGGACGCGTTGATCCGCGGCGGCCCGGCCGGAATTTCCTCCAGGGCCACCACCGGAAGGATGCGCTCCGTCTTCTCCTGGTAGTCGGACCAACCGGGATCGGTCGCGACCGCACGGGCGAAGGCCTGGTCGCGTTCGGCGCCCTCCAGGACAACGGCTTGCGCCTCATAGGTGAAGACCCCGGCCTCGACGGTGACTCGGGGATGGGCCACCAGGTTGTGGTACCAGGCCGGATGCTTGGGCGCGCCGGCGGCCGAGGCGATGACCAGCGCCCGTCCGTCGCCGTCGGGAAGGTAGCCGAGCGGGGTGGTGTGCGGGGCGCCGGACCGCGCCCCCGTAGTGGTCAGCAGCAGCAGTCGGCCGCCTTCGAAGGGGCCGCCGACGCGGCCGCCGTTGGCGCGGAACTCCTCGATGATCTGTCGGTTGAAATCGATCGGCATATTCGGTGTTTTCTCCAGGATGAGGGAGCGCGATGAGCCCGCTGAGATATGCGGGCAGGGCGAAGAAACCCTGCAGAGGAGACGGAGAACCGCTCATTGGGCAGGGCGAATTGACCTCGGGCGAAAAGCGTTCGTCCGGGGTGCGGGCGCCGTAAAGGCGAAGAGGAAAAGGGCGCGCGGTTACGCGAAAGATGCGTGCGGAAGCGGGGCGCGGGCAGGGTGAAACCCGTACGCGAGCCGAACCCGCAGGAAAAGGAGAGCGCGCAGCGCGCGAAAGCTGAAAGAGCGGAGGGGGCGGGCCTCTTGGCGCCCGCCTGGCGGTCACGTGGTGACCGGGAACCTCACTCGCTCATGGCACATGGCCGACCCGGTAGTCACGAGGTAAAGGTAATGCCATAAAGGAAAGAAGGCAACGCGCAGGCGAAATCGGGGCCGGGGGCCCGTAGCTCCCGGTGCCGGAGCGGGCGGCGCGCCGACCAGGAGTCGAACTCGCCGCCACGGACGGCTGGTTGCGCCCCCCCCACGCACGGCCGGTTGCGTCCCCGCCACGGACGACGGATTACGTTCCCGTCAGCAGCTCACTGCCGTACGGCCTCCAGCAGCACCAGCCGCTCCGGGAAGAGCGTCGGTGCCTGCACGCCCACCTCGGCCAGTACCCGCCCCGGCAGTGTCACGCCCCGCTCCCACCAGGGCAGCGGGGAAGTGACCGGCCCCTCCGGGCGGTCCCCCGGCGCCAGCGGCGACAGCCGGTAGTCCGCGTCCGGTTCCAGCCCCGGCAGCCGCACCCGCCCGGCCGGTGCCTGCACACTCGTGGCCATCTGCACCAGCGCGAACACCGCCCGCCCGGCGTCCCCGGCCACCACGCCGTGCACCCAGAGCGCCGGGTCGGGATGGTCGCCGCGCACCACCGTCCCGCTGTGCAGCAACGGCCGCAGCGCCCGGTACAGCGCCACCCACTCGGCCAGCCGCGCCCGTTCCGCCGCGCTCGCCGCCGTCAGGTCCCACTCGATCCCGAAGTGACAGAACAGCGCGGTCCCCGCCCGGAAATCGAGGGTGTGCCGCCGCCCCGTCGTATGCGCGACCGGCGCCCCCACATGCGCACCGAGCAGCTCCGGCGGCAGCAACAGCCCCGTCCAGCGCTGGATGTGCTGCCGCTCCAGCGCATCGATGCAGTCGCTGGTCCACACCCGGTCGGTGCGCTCCAGCACGCCCAGATCCACCCGGGCGCCACCGGACGCACAGGACTCGATCTCCAACCGCGTGTGCAGCGCCCGAAGTTCGTCCATCAGCCGGTAGGTGGCCGTCGTCTGGTGGTGCGCGGCGGCGTCCACGAGGTCCCGGTTGTGGTCCCACTTCAGATACTCGATGGGGTGCGCGCGCAGCAGGGTGTCCAGCCGTTCGCGGACATAGGCGTACGCCTCGGGGCGCGCCAGATCGAGGACCTGCTGATGGCGGGAGGCCGGTGGCAGCCGCGAGGGGGAGTCGGCCAGGATCCAGTCCGGATGCGCACGGGCCAGATCGGATTCCGGGTTGATCATCTCCGGCTCGACCCACAGCCCGAATTGCATCCCCAGCCCCCGCACGGTGTCGATCAGCGGCCGCAGCCCGTCCGGCCAGACCGCGGGGTCCACATACCAGTCGCCGAGCCCGGCGCGATCGTCCCGCCGCCCCCGGAACCAGCCGTCATCCAGCACGAACCGCTCCGCGCCGACCTCGGCCGCGGCCCGCGCCAGCCGCTCCAGCGTGGCCAGGTCCTGGTCGAAGTAGACCGCCTCCCAGGTGTTGAGGGTGACCGGGCGGGGCGAGGCCGGGTGTCCGTCGCGGGCCCGCAGCTCGCGGTGGAAGCGCCCGGCCAGCTCGTCCAGACCGTGCCGTCCGTAGGAGGCGTGGAGCCAGGGGGAGCGATACGTCGCGCCCGGGGCCAGCCGTAGCTCGCCCGGTAGCAGCAGTTCGCCCCCGGCCAGCACCGCCTGCCCCGCCGGGGTGCGTTCGGCGAGCGTGCGATGGTTGCCGCTCCAGGCCACATGCAGCCCCCACACCTCACCGGACCGGAAGCCGAAACCCGCCTCCCCGGCGGTCAGCAGCAGCGTCGCATCGCTGCCGGTGCGCCCGCGCCGGCCCTCCCGCAGATGCGTGCCCAGCGTGAACGCATGCCGCTGCGGGGCGCGTTCGCGCAGATGGCGGCCGGTGAGATCGAAAAGCTCGGTGGCCTGCGCGGGGACCGGCAGCGCGGGCGTCAGCCCGTTGATGTGGTACGGCCCGTCGCCGGTGTTGGTGACCGCCGCGCGCAGCCGCACCAGCCCGGCATCGGTCAGTCCGAGCTCCAGCGTGAGCGCCAGACCGCCGTCCGGGTCCACCGCCTCGACGGTCAGCCGCCGGTTCTCGTTCTCCACGGACCTGGCGCGCACCGTGAAGGCGGGCGCGGCGGTGCGGCCCGCACGATGCCCGCTCAGCCCCGGGGTGCCGGGCCAGCCCGCGGACTGCTGGGGCAGCACGCTCACCGGGACCGGCTCGTCCAGCGCGTTGGGGACGGTCTGGGGGACGTCGGCGGCGCGCAGCCCGGCGAGCCGGTCGGGCGCGATCGGACCGAGGTCGGCGCCCCAGTGCACGACGCGCGGCAGACCGGTACCGGACACATCCAGCACCAGGCTGGTGCCGGCGGCCCGGAAGTGCAGGAGGTCGTCCATGGCGGGATCCCTTCGTGACGGCCGGGAGGGCGGGGCGTACCGGGGGACGGGGGGTGGAGCGCGGGCGGTGGGACGGACGGAACGGCGCGGGCGGTGGGACGGAACGGCGCGGCCCCGCTGTGAGAGGTACCGGACGCACCGCCCGGCGCACCAGAGGGCCTCGGGCCGCCCACAGGCCCGCGACTGGTACGCCTCGCCTGCGTACCTGGAGATCCTGCCGCTGCGCACCCGCCATGTCGATGGCGATGTGGTGCTGGTGCCGGGCGTGCCCGACGGTTACGACCCGGCCGTCACGGCGGCGAAGCTGCGGGCGGTGGCGGCCGGATGAGGCCCGGCCGGGTGGCCCGGAACGGCGGCCGGGCGACACCCGTAGCGGCGGCCGACACACACCCGGCGCAGGCACCCCCGAAGGCCCCCGAAGGCCCCTCCCAAAGCCTCCGCAAAGGGGGCCGATTCTTCCTACCCGACCGTGACCGGCCGCTTCCTCCCCCGCTAAAGTCTCACCAACAGCGCAGGTGAAACCGCTTCCACAGGGTCCGGGGGCAGCCGCCCCGGGGGGAGGACACAGAGCGACATGAGCCGCCGTTCCCACGGGTTAATGGCCATCTGGGCCGAGGCGCAGCGGCAGCAGCAGCGCCAGCAGGAAGCCCAGCGCCGCGCGCGGGCACAGCAGCAGCGCGACCAGGAACGGCAGGCCAGGGACGCGGAACGGGCCATGGCGCGGATGCACCGCGAGCGGCAGACGGCCTACCGGCAGCAGCGCGAGGCCGACGCCCGCCGCCGCACCGAGGAGCTGGACAGCCGGGTCGCCGCACTGACCGGTCTGCTCGCCGAGGGCTGCCGCGCCCCCGCGTTCTCGCCGGACGCGCTGCTGCGCCGCGAGCGCATCGAGGAGTTCGCGCCCGGCGCCCTCGCCACCCCGGTACCGATGCCCGATCCGGCGCGCTATCAGGCCCCGCCGGGCGGCTGGCAGGTCGGCGTCCGCCGGGACCGCGCCCAGGGCGAGGCCCGCGCTCGCTACGAGCAGGACTGGTATGCCGCGCAGGCCGCGGAGAGCCGGCGGCAGGCCCAACTCGCGGCCTACCGGCAGCAGTACGACCAGTGGGCCACGGGCACCCTCGCCGGGATCCGGCAGCACAACGCCGGGATGGCGGAGCTGCTGTCCGGCCTGCGCGACGGCGACCCGGACGCCGCCGTCGAATACTTCTCCGCCGCGCTGTACTCCTCCACCGCCTGGCCGGAGGGCTTCCCCCGGCAGGTCGCCGCCGCCTACGACCCGGCGGCCCGCCAGCTCGTCCTCGACTGGGAGCTCCCCGGCTACGACATCGTGCCGGAGACCAAATCCGTCCGGTACATGCCCACCGCCGACCAGGAGAAGGAGACCGCCCGGCCGGCCGCGCAGCGCCGGGCGCTCTACCGCGATGTCCTGGCCCAGAGCGTGCTGCTGGTGCTGCGTGACCTCTTCGCCGCGGACACCTACGGCACGCTGGACTCGGTGGCCCTCAACGGGTTCGTGGACGATGTGGACCCGGTGACCGGCCGCCCCGCCCAGGTGTATCTGGCGACCGTCATGGCGGCCCGCGGCGCCTTCGACGCGTTCCACCTCGCGCAGGTCAGCGCCGTGGAGTGCCTCACCGAGGGGCTGCGCGGGCAGCTCGCCGCGCGCCCCGACCAGCGGACCGCCGTACGCCCCGGACGCCTGCCGGGCGAGGTCGGGGGCGAGGTCGTCGCCCACGGCACCGACAGCGAACCGGATCTGTACGAGATGGACCCGCTCGCCTTCGAGAACCTGATCGCCGAGCTGTTCCGCGCCATGGGCATGCAGGCCGTGACCACCCAGCGCTCCGGCGACGGCGGGGTCGATGTGGACGCGCTGGACCCCGACCCGATCCGCGGCGGCAAGATCGTGGTGCAGGTCAAGCGCTACCGCCACACCGTCCCGCCGACCGCCGTGCGGGACCTCTACGGCACGGTCCAGGCCGAAGGCGCCAACAAGGGCGTGCTGGTGACGACCTCCCGCTTCGGCCCCGGCTCCCACACCTTCGCCAACGGCAAACCCCTCAGCCTGATCGCCGGCTCCGAACTCGTCGATCTGCTCGGCCGGTACGGGCTGCGCGGACGGCTCGGCACGGACGCTCCGGCCGGTTCCGCGGACGCCGATGAGGCGCCGGACCACAACATCCTCGGCATGAACTGGTCCGGCGAGGTAGCCCTCGATGTCTGCGCCCTGGTGTGCAAGGGGACCAGTGTCCTGAGCGACGACCACTTCGTCTTCTACAACAACCCGCGCAACCCGGACGGTTCGGTGCGGATGCTGCCCGGCTTCGCACCCGACCGGGCCGCGATACAGGTGCGTTTCGAGGCGCTGCCGCCGGACGCCGACCGGCTGGTCCTGGTCGCCGCGATCGACCCCCAGGTCAACCCCGACGCCGACCTCTCCGGCTTCACCGACGCCCGGATCCGGCTGCTGGACGCGTCGGGGGAGGAGCTGGGACAGCTGGAGGTCTCCGAGGGACGCCGCGGCGAGACCGCCCTCGTCCTCGGCTCCTTCCGCCAACGGGCGGGCGGCGACTGGGACTTCGTCGGAGGCGGCAAGGGTTTCCCCGGCGGCCTGGAGGCGCTCGTCCAGGAGTACGGCATCGACGTCGCCTGACGGCCGTGGCCGTGGCTGTGGCCGTGGCCGCGGCGGTCCGGCTCCCGGCACGCCCGGCCTCGGACCCGGCCCCGATCGCGGTCGCCCGGGTCAGCTCTCCCACATCCGGGCGAGAACGGCGTTCACCACGTCCGGCCGGTCCTGGTGCGGCGCGTGGCCGGCGCGGGACACCCGCACATGACGGGCGCAGCCGCCGCGGAGTCGGCTCCGGCATCGGCAGCCCGTACGGCTCGGTGGACTGCCGTAGAAAGCCCACCAAGTGCGCCTCCTGGAACAGGAGTTGACCGAGATCCACGGCATCGACCGCGTAGTCACTCCGCTCGATGTCCGGGCTGTCACCGAACCCGCGCCGGTCGACGACTTCCAGCCGGAACCGCCCGCCCAGCGACCGCTGCGCCGCGAAGCACTCCGTGCCCCAGCTCATCGTCCCGTGCACCAGCACCGCCCGCGGCGCACCGGGCGCGGCCTCGTCCCACACCGTCACATGAAGCGGCTCAGGGTCGCGATGGGGTTGGCGATTCATGGGGCCGAGGTTAGAGCTGGTCTCCCCGGTCGAGAGTCATTTTCTGTTTCTGGTCCCTCGTGATGTGAGGCAGCCGGTGTCGGCGCGCGGGCGTCGAGGGGATCGAGGTGTGCCCGGGCCCTGGACGGCAGTTCAGCCGGCGCTATCCGCCAGCTCCCGGCTGCGGCCTGCCCACTGGATCACGTACGGCATGGCGACACCGGAGGCGACGAAGATGCCGCCCATGAGGAGCCAGCCCGGAGTACCCCAGGTCACGCAGAGCAGGCCGAGCAGACTCGGTGAGACGACGTAGCACAAGCCCATACCCATGCCGAACACCCCGGAGTACTGGCCCTGGGCATGTGCGGGAGCCAGGCGGAACCGAAGCTCCAGTGATCCGGCCGCATGCCAGAGCGAGCCCACCGTATGGATGGCGACGCCGACGATCATGATCGTCACGGCGACCCAGCCGGGGACTCCGGAGGCCATCGCGATGACGGCCATGCCGATCAGGAACGCGAGCCCGGCGCGGCGGATGGCCCGGCCGGCGACCGTGCCGCCCTTGATGCCGCGACTCGTACGTATTTGCAGGAGGACCACCATCACGGTGTTGACGGCGATTGCCAGACCGACGAACCACCGTGGCGCATCCGTGTGCAGGACGATCCAGAGCGGCAGGGCGTACGACAGCACCTCGCTCTGGATCCACATGATGCCGTCGAGTACGACGAACATCACGTACGGCCTGTCCTTGAGCGCGATCCACCGGCCCTCCTCGCGCGGCGACGGCAGAGGTGCGAGCTTGGGCAGTCCGACCAGGACGGCGGCACTGCCGAGGAACGTCAGCGCGTTGCCGAGGATGAGGACGCGGTAGGCGGTATCGGTATCGATCTGCACCGCCGCACCGGCCGCCATCGCGCCGAACGTGCCGGCGAGCATGGCCACTGACCGCAGGTAGGACCGGAACTTCGGCACCTCGTCACCGCCGAACCGGCGGATCATCGGGCCGCGAGCCGCACCGCCGGACGAGCCGGCCAGGTCGGTCACGGTCACCGCCAGGACGAACGCCCAGAACGAGTGGGCGAACAGCAGCGATGTCATGGAAAGGGCCTGGACCAGCAGCGTGACCAGAAAGATCTCGCGCGGACCGCGGCGGTCCGCGAGATGCCCCACCGGGATACCGGCGATCAGACCAACCACCGCCGCGGTACCGAGGCCGAGGCCGACCTGCCCGATGGACAGGTGAATCACCCGAAGGGCGTACAGCGGCACGGTCGCCAGGAAAGCCGCAGTGCCGAACTGGTTGACGAAGCCGGCGAGGGCCAGCTTCCGCTGGGGACCGGACTCCAGCAGCAGTCCCCGCCGAATAAGCCAGGATCGTTTCGCGTCGCCGATTTCCCTGGGAGTGCTGTCGGTTGACCTGGTGCAGGCCTGACTCACCCTGTACTCCAATATCTGTCGATCGTGCCGTGCCGAAATCGGGGGCGCGCAAGGGAAGCCGGTGTGTCGCATGGCTCCGCTGCGCGGACCAGAAGGAAGCGAGCCGCTCGCTGAGAGACCGAGCGATCACAGGCGCTCTTCCCCAACTGCCGCCGCAGTGGGCAGGTTTGGGAAGTGGCAAGCGTGGAGTATGCCGAGGTGAGAGCCATGAGGAGAAGGCATCTGGTGGTGGGGGAATGTCACAGCGAAAACGGGAATCCGCGCACGGCGCAGCCGGTTATCGGAAGTGGTGCTTTCCTCTCATGAGCTCCTCTCATGAGCTCCTCTCATGAGCTCCTCTCGCGAGCTCCTCTCGCGAACGGAGCCGGATATCCGGATAAGGACCAGCGGCGGCGGTGACGGTGCCGAGGTAGCCGTACCCTCGCTGGTCGTCTCGGGCGGCGACGGGTCTTCACCGCGTGCGTTTTCCGATGGCCCGCTCCACCGTGTTGCGGCGGAATGCCCGAGCCTGTGGCGGTTGGGCGGGACATGACACACCAGGCCCCTGCGCGGAACTACCCGCATGGCGGTCGCTGTGGGACGTGGGGCTGATCAAGGCTGGCCGGAGGGCCGACGGTGGTGGGAACGGTGACGTGATGGTGCGGAAAGAAGGGCGCCGGTGGGGCGCGAGAGTGGCGAGGCTGCGGTGGGGCGGGCAGCTTCGGGCGGCCAGGAAGGCCGTTGCCGCCCACCGTGCCCAGGCGGAGGCCGACGCGGACCCTCGTTACCGACTCGCGCTCGCGCGGTCCCAGTGCGCCCTCGGTGAGCTGCTGGCGAAGGTGGACCGGCCGGAGGAGGCGCTGCCGCATGTCGAGGAGGCCGTCGACCTCTGCCGTCCGCTGGCCGACACCGAACTCGCGCGTCATCGCGCCGTCCTCGCCCTGTGCCTGGGCGTTCTCGGCGAACTGCTGACGGCGCTGGTCCGGCCGGCCGCGGCACAGGCCGCGAAGGACGAAGCCGCCGCCCTGGAGAGGGAGCCCGCGGACATCGTCGCCTTCTACCGCGAGCTGGCCGAGGCCGCCCCCGACCGCCGTCGCCCCGCCCTCGCCGCCGCCCTGCACTACCGGGCCTCCTGGCTGAAGCAGCACGACCGGCCGGACGAGGCGGTGCCGCTCGTCGAGGAAGCCATCGCGCTCCGCCGCGGTCTGGCGGAGGCCGACGCGGACCCGCTCCGCCGTATCGCGCTCGCCAGGTCCCTGTGTTTCCTGGGTGAGCTGCTGGGGCAGTTGGACCGTCCGGCGGAGGGGCTGCCGCTGGTGGCGGAGGCCGTCGAGCTCCGTCGTGACCTGGCCGCGGCCGACGCGGACCCGCGCCGCGGCATCGCGCTGGCCCTGTTCCTGCGCGCCCACTGCCGGCTGCTGCTGCAACTGGACCGTCCGGCCGAGGCGCTGCCGTTCGCCCGGGAAGCGGTGCGTCTCTGGCGGCGGGTGGCGGAGTCCGAGGCCGGTGACCGCCGCTACCGGGCCGGTCTCGCCGTCTCGCTGCACACCCTCGGCGAGCTGCTGGCGAAGCTGGACCGTCCTGCCGAGGCGCTGCCGTACGCCGAGGAATCCGTCGACCTCCACCGCGCGGGCATCGGCCTCCTCGGCCGCCACCGTCTCGCGGGCGCCCTGCGCACCCTCGGTGACGTGCTGGCGGCACTGGACCGCCCGGCCGAGGCGCAGGCGACGCAGGACGAGGCGACGGCCCTCGACGGGGAGACGGAAGCGGAAAGCCCGTGAGCCGTCCGGCCGAGGCACAGGCGGGACGGGATGAGGCGGCGGCCCTCGACGGGGGGAGACGGAAGCGGATGGCCCGTGAGCCGTCCGCCGCCCGATGGCGGCAGTGGTGAGTCCGTACGGGGGAGAGCCGCGGACATCGGCGTCTTGCGGCATTTCCGGTCATGTCCCTGCTGATATCTGTCGGGGATGAGCGCGTACACCCGGTATGCAGCCGTCGCCCTGCTCGCCGCGCTGGCCGTGGGCTGCACCCGCCCGCACCCCGTCCCACGGCCCGCCCCGCGGCCCTCCCCGGAACCCACCCCGCGGGCCCATGGCGGCGCCCCCGTCACCCGGGCCGCCGGCCGGCAGCCCTTCACGCTGGTCGCCGCCGGGGACGTCCACCCCTCCGACCGCGAGGTGCTCGCCACGGCCCGGCGGGACGCACCGCACGACGGGTACGACTACCGGCCGATGCTCAAGGGCGTGCGGCCGGTCATCTCCGCCGCCGATCTGGCGCTGTGTCATCTGGACGCGCCACTCGGACCGCTGACCGGGCCCTTCACCGGCTACCCCGTCCTACAGGCGCCCCCGCAGATCGCCACCGCACTCAAGGCGACCGGCTACGACTCCTGTGCCACCGCCTCCCACCATGCCCTCGACCGCGGTGTGCCGGGTGTGCGGCGCACCCTGGAGGCGCTGGACACGGTCGGGCTGCGCCATGCCGGCTCGGCCCGGGACGCCGCCGAGGCCGCCCGTCCGGCGCTGCTGCGGGCCCCGGGCGGCGCACGGGTGGCCCAGCTCGCGTACACCTACGGCACCGGGAGCGGGCGGCGTCCGGCGTACGCGCCGTGGACGGTGAATCTGCTCGACGCCAAGCGGATCATCAAGGAGGCCCGGGCGGCCCGCCGGGCCGGGGCCGATGTCGTGGTCGTCAGCCCCTACTGGGGGACGGAGTACCGAACGGCCCCCGACGCGCGACAGATCCGGCTGGCCCGGCTGCTCACCGCCTCCGAGACCGGCGGCCGGCCCGATATCGATCTGATCGTCGGCACCCGCGCGCACACCCCGCAGCCGTACGAGAAGGTCAACGGCACCTGGGTCGTCTACGGCCTCGGTGACCAGCTCTCCGGCGTCATGAAGCAGCCGAGCGGCAACTGGGGCAGCATCGCCCGCTTCCGGTTCGCACCGCCGCACCACCCCGGTGAGCGCTGGCGGGTCACCGCGGCCGAGTACCTCCCGCAGTTCGCCCAGCTGGGGGCGCGGGTCCGGGTACGCGATCTCACCAGGACCGGCGGGCACGACCGGATCCGCAAGGAGCACAACCGGATCCGTAAGGAGATCGGCAAGGCGGTGCTGAGCCGGGGCGCCGGGGCCGACGGGCTGACGATGGGGCGGTGACCGCGCGGCTCCGGGTGCGGTGACCGATCACAGCCGGTGGTGCCCGATCATGGAGGGATGGCCGACTCGTACGTACGGGTGCGCGGCGCCCGTGAGCACAATCTCCGCACCATCGATGTGGACATCCCGAGGGACGCGCTCGTCGCGTTCACCGGGGTGTCCGGATCCGGCAAGTCCTCGCTCGCCTTCGGCACCCTCTACGCCGAGGCGCAGCGCCGCTACTTCGAGTCGGTGGCCCCCTACGCCCGGCGGCTGATCCACCAGGTCGGCGCGCCCAAGGTCGAGGACATCACCGGACTGCCGCCCGCGGTCGCCCTGGAACAGCGGCGCTCCGCGCCCACCTCCCGCTCCTCGGTCGGCACCGTCACCACCCTCTCCAACACCCTGCGGATGCTCTTCTCCCGCGCCGGTGACTACCCGGAGGGCACGGCGGAACGGCTCGACTCCGACGCCTTCTCGCCCAACACGGCGGTCGGGGCCTGCCCGGAGTGCCACGGCCTGGGCACCGTCCACCGCGTCACGGAGCAGTCCCTCGTGCCCGACCCGGCGCTCTCCATCGGGGAGGGCGCCATCGCCGCCTGGCCCGGCGCCTGGCAGGGCAAGAACCTCCGTGACATCCTCGCGGCCCTCGGCCATGACATCGACCGGCCGTGGCGCGAGCTGCCGCAGGCCGACCGGGACTGGATCCTGTTCACCGACGAACAGCCCGTCGTCACCGTCCACCCCGTACGCGACGTGGGCCGCATCCAACGCCCCTACAAGGGCCAGTACATGAGCGCCCGGCGCTATGTGCTGCACACCTTCGCCGACTCCAAGAGCGAGACCCTGCGCAAACGCGTCCAGGGGTTCATGGTCGCCGAGCCCTGCCCGGTGTGCGCCGGGCGGCGGCTGCGCCCCGAGGCGCTGGCCGTGACGTTCGAGGGCCAGGACATCGCCACCCTCGCCGGGACGCCGCTCGGCGCCCTCGCCGAGTTGCTGCGCCCCACCGCCGCACGGGCGGACGACGAGGTGGCCCCCACACTGGCCCGCGACCTGGTGGCACGCATCGAGGTGCTCACCGAACTCGGGCTGGGCTACCTCAGCATGGACCGGCCCTCGCCCACCCTGTCCGCCGGTGAACTCCAGCGGCTGCGACTGGCCACCCAGCTGCGCTCCGGCCTCTTCGGCGTCGTCTACGTCCTGGACGAGCCGTCCGCCGGTCTGCATCCGGCCGATACGGAGTCCCTGCTCACGGTGCTCGGCCGGCTCAAGGAAGCGGGCAACTCGCTGTTCGTCGTCGAGCACGACATGGACGTGGTGCGGCGCGCCGACTGGATCGTGGACATCGGCCCGCGCGCCGGGGAACACGGCGGACAGGTGCTGCACAGCGGGCCGGTCGCCGGGCTCGCGGACGCCACCGCCTCCGCCACCCGCCGCTTCCTCTTCGACACCGCACCACCCGCCGCGCGCACGGTACGCCGCCCCGCCGGCACCCTCACACTGCGCGGCGTCACCCTGCACAATCTGCGCGGCCTGGACGCCACCTTCCCGCTCGGCGTCTTCACCGCCGTCACCGGCGTCTCGGGGTCGGGCAAGTCGACGCTGGTCACCCGGGTGCTCGCGGAGGCCGTGCGGGAGCACCTCGGCGACGGGGCGCCCGAGGAGACGGCCGAGGCCGGGCCGATGGCCCGCGCGCAACTCACCGGCGCCGAGGGCCTGGCGGCGATCGACCGGCTGGTGCGCGTCGACCAGAAGCCGATCGGCCGGACCCCGCGCTCCAACCTCGCCACGTACACCGGCCTCTTCGACGCCGTACGCAAGGTCTTCGCCGCCACCGACGCGGCCCGCGCCCGCGGCTACACCGCCGGACGGTTCTCCTTCAACGTCACCGGCGGCCGCTGCGAGACCTGCCAGGGCGAGGGCTTCGTCGCCGTCGAACTGCTCTTCCTGCCCGGTACGTACGCGCCCTGCACCGCCTGCCACGGCGCCCGCTACAACCCCGAAACCCTGGAGATCACCTACCGGGACCGCACCGTCGCCGAGGTCCTCGCGATGACCGTGGACACGGCCGCGGACTTCCTCGCCGACATCCCGGCCGCCACCCGCAGCCTGCGCACCCTCCAGGACGTGGGCCTGGGCTATCTGCGGCTCGGCCAGCCCGCCACCGAGCTGTCGGGCGGCGAGGCCCAGCGCATCAAGCTCGCCACCGAACTCCAGCGGACCCGCCGCGGCCACACCCTCTACCTCCTCGACGAGCCCACCACCGGCCTCCACCCCGCCGACACCGAGGTGCTGCTGCGCCAGCTCCACGGCCTGGTCGACGCCGGCCACACCGTGGTGGTCGTCGAGCACGACATGGGGGTGGTGGCCGGCGCCGACCATGTCATCGACCTCGGACCCGGCGGCGGCGCGGACGGCGGCCGGATCGTGGCGGCGGGCACCCCGGCCGAGGTCGCGGCCGCGCCCGGGAGCCGGACCGCCCCCTACCTGGCCCGGCGGAGGGCGCGGCCGGACGCCTGTTGACGGTCCGCTAATGTACGCAGGTCAGATCACCAGGTATCACCACCGCGCAGCACTGCGCAGCACCACGAAGGGGGCACCTCACATGGCAGACATGGAGAAGGCCAGGGCGGCGTTCGACCGGTTCGACGCGGACGGCGACGGCCAGGTCACGCCGGAGGAGTTCAAGCACGCGATGGCCGAGATGGGCGACCCGTTCGTCACCGGCCCGGTCGCCGAGGCGGTCATCAAGGCCAAGGACACCGACAGCGACGGCCGGATGTCCTTCGACGAGTTCTGGCAGGCCCTTCAGGCCTGACCCGCCTGGTCACACCCCCTTCGCCTCCCGTTCGCCCGCGGCCGCGCGCAGCGCCGCCAGCCCGCGGGCGACCGGGGGCCGGCGCTCACTGCCGCGCCGCACGGCCGCCAGGAACCGCCGTACCGGCAGCGGCTCACCGCGCAGCGGCACCCGTACGACCGGACAGCGCTCCGGCACCGGCGCCAGCCTCGGTATCAGACAGATCCCGAAGCCGTGCGCGACCAGGGCGGCGACCGCATACCAGTCCACCGCGTCATGGCGGACCCGCGGGGTGAAGCCCGCCGTGGCACACGCGGTCAGCAGCAGCTGATGCTGATCGGCCGGATCCCCGGCGCGGATCCAGCTCTCCCCGGCCGCCTCCGCCAGCGTCACCCCCTGCGCCACCCGCCCCGCGAACGCGTGCCCGGCCGGCACCAACAGATCCTGCGGCTCCTCCAGCACCGGCCGCTGGGTGAAGCGCGCATCGTCCGACGGCGGCAGCTCGCTGTCCGGACGCCGGGAGCCCGGGGGAGGGCCGCCCGGCGCCGGAATCACCACGGCGATATCCGCCCGGCCGGCCAGCAGCAGCTCGAAGCGGTTCTCGCCCGGGTCCTCGCCGATCTCCACCGCCAGCCGCGGCAGCTCCTCGCGCAGCCGCGCCACCGCCGGTGCGATCACCCCGGCGATCGCCGTCGCCACCCCCGTGATCCGCAGCCGCCCGGCCACCCCGTCCCCGTATCCCGCGAGATCCGCACGGGCCTCCTCCCAGCGCGCGAACAGCGCATCGGCGTGCTCGACCAGCGCCAACGCCGCCGGAGTCAGGCGTACGTTGCGGCCGGCCGGCTCCAGAAGCTCCAGCCCGAGCCGGGCCGACAGCTGCCGCAGCTGCTGGGAGACCGTCGACGGGGTCAGATGCAGCGCCTCGGCGGTCGCGGTGACGGTGCCCCGCTGATGCAGGACGCGCAGGGTCTGTAACCGGGGATCGATCATGCCGGGACAGCGTAGACGCCCGGGTCCCGCTTCAACCGTGCGGAGATGCCACACGGTTCCCTGCGGAAACTTTCGATGGACCCACCACATGCGCCCGCCCGAAGGTGGACGGCATGACCGAGATCCTGACCGATGCCTTTCTGCCGGGCCTGTGGGCGGGCTACGCACTGGCCGTTCCCGTCGGCGCGCTGGCCGTACTGCTGGTGAGCGTCACCGCCCGGACCTCGTTCCGGGTCGGCGCCTCGGCCGCGCTCGGGGTGGCGACCGCCGACGGCCTCTACGCGCTGGCCGCGGTGGCCGGCGGCGCCGCCCTCTCCCGTGCGCTCGCCCCCGTCGCGGGCCCGCTGCGCGCGCTCGCCGCCGTCATCCTGCTCGCCATGGCACTCCGGACCGCCGCACGGGCCCTGCGCCACCGCGGCAAGGAAGAAGGCCCGGAACGGAACGTCCTGGGACGCCCCGGCCGGGCCTATCTCGCCTTCCTGGGGCTGACGTTGATCAACCCCTGGGCGATTCTCTACTTCTCCGCGCTGGTGCTGGCCGGTGGCGCGGGCGCCCTGGGTGACGGCGTCGCCGGCCCCGCCGCCTTCGTAGCGGCCGTGCTCACCGCCTCCGTGAGCTGGCAACTGCTCCTGGCCGCGGGCGGAACGGTGCTGGGCAGGACGCTGACCGGCCCACGGGGGCGCGTCGTCACCGCGCTGCTCTCCGCCGTGGTCATCTCAGCCCTTGCGGCCGGACTGCTGCTGCACGGCTGAGGCGGTGCCCACCGGCGGCGGCGCGGCCTGGTCACCGGTACCCCAGCCGGACGGCTTCGGCCCCACGGTGAAGGCCAGTTCACGACCCGAGCGCAGATCCCCGGTGGTGAGGTAGGTCCGGTCGCGGCCGGCGCCGTCCAGATGGACCGACTGCACATAGCGGTCGGTGGCGGAGGTGCCGGGCGCCGTGACCGTGAAGTGCCCGGACGGGAAGTAGCGCCGGTCCAGCGTCAGATCCACCCGGTCGAAGACCGGAGTGCTCAGCCCCCAGCTGTCGGTGCCCGGCTGCACCGGGAACACCCCGATCGAGGAAAGCACCATCCACGCCGACATCGTCCCCAGATCGTCGTTCCCGGTCATCCCGGACGGCGCGTCGGTGAACAGGGTCAGCGCCGCATGCACCACATCCGTCGTCTTCCAGGGGCGGCCGGTGGAGAGATAGGTGTACGGCGCGATCAGATCCGGCTCGTTCTGCGGGTTGTACTTGTCGGCGTTGTAGTAGTCATAGGGCCCGTTGACCCACACCTCGCGGGCCGTCTTCTCCGGGTCCTGCAGCAGCTTCTCGTAGGCGAAGAACGCGTCCAGGCGCTCATCGGCCTTTTCCCTGCCGCCGATCAGCCGCAGCATCCCCGGCAGATCCTGCGGCACCAGCCACTGGTACTGCCAGGACGTGCCCTCGTGGAAACCCTCGCTCTTGGCCGGGTCGGCCGGACCGGTGAACGCGCCCTGCACATCGCGGGCCCGGAAGAAGCCGGTCGAACCGTCGAAGATCTTGCGGTAGTTCTGGGCGCGGGCCGCATACCGGTCGGCGTCCTTGCCGTGCCCCAGATCGCGCGCCATCTGGGCCAGCATCGCATCCGACAGGGCGTATTCGAGGGTCGCCGACGCACCGTGGTCGAAGTCGGAGTCGCCGGGCTTGGAGTGCGGACGGCCCTTGACGTACGGGGCGAAGCCGTCCTTCAGATAAGGCGCGTTGGCCTCCCGGCCCACGGCCGGCGAATCCGCCGGCGGCACTCCGTCGGCGTTCTTCTTCAGCGCCGCGTACGCCTCCTCCTCATGGCCCCGCAACAGCCCCTGCTGATAGGCGTTGGTCAGGAACGGGGTGACCGGATCGCCGGTCATGATGTTCGTCTCGACCGTTCCGTAGCCCCACTTGGGCAGCCAGCCGCTCTCCTTGGCGATCCGCAGCACCGACAGCGCCATATCGCGGGACTCACCCGGCGCCAGCAGCGCCAGCAGCTGCGCCTGAGTGCGATAGGTGTCCCACAACGACCAGTTCTGGTAGTAGGTGAAGCCCTTGGCGTGATGGGTCCGCTGGTCCCAGCCCGTATAGCGGCCGTCCACATCGCTGCCGATGTTCGGCGCGAGGAAGGACCGGTAGAGCGAGGAGTAGAAGGTCCGGCGCAGTGTCCGGTCGCCGCCCTGGGCCTTGACCAGCCCCAGTCGCCGTTCCCAGGCGCTGTCGGCCGCGGCCTTCGTACGGTCGAAGGAACTGCCGCCCTCGGCCCGCAGATTGCGGGCGGCGCCCGCCGCGTCCACATAGCTGAGGGCCGTGGTCGCCTCGACGGTGCGGTCCGCGCGGGTGTCGAAGCGGGCGTAGGCCCCGTGCCGGCCGGTGGCGGTGGAGTCCTTGGACCCCGCCGTCACCTTGTCGCCGTCCCAGGTCCCGTACGACGTGAACGGCCGGTCGAAGCGGGTGATCGTGTAGACGGTGTACGGCTTGGTGTCCTGGCAGAAGCCGCGGCCGGTGATGGCGGTGCGGATGGTGCGGGAGTCCAGCACCTCGACCCGGGTCGAGACCGTCTTGTGCAGCGACTGGCCCGTATTGAGCAGCACATTGGCCTTGTCGGTGGCCGGGAAGGTGTAGCGCTGCTTCCCGGTGCGGGCGGTCGCGGTGAGCTCGGCGGTGATCCCGCCGTAGGACGTCAGACCGACGCGGTAATAGCCGGGCTGGGCCGACTCGTCGTCGTGGCGGTAGCCGGCCGCGTACTTCGCATAGTCGGTCTCGGTGATGTCGCCCGTGGTGGGCAGCACCGGCAGGTCACCGCCGAGCCCGCAGCCCACACCCGAGATGTGCACCGAACTGAAGCCGCGGATGTGGTCGTCGTCGTAGCCGTAGCCGGTGGTGTGCCCGGTGTCCGGAGAGAGCTGCACCATGCCGAACGGTACGGCGGCGCCCGGGTAGGTGTTGCCGTCCTTCTGACTGCCGATGAACGGGTTGACCAGGTCGGTGAGCGGGCCGCCGGGCGGCTCGGCCCGTGCGGCGGGGACCGCGAGCGCACTCCCGATGAGCGCGGCCGCCAGCACCGCGCCCGCGGTACGCAGCCGGGTACGACTGAGCCATGGCATGGATCCGGACCTCCGGGGGTTGGGTCACCGGACTGCCGGCCGCCCCGTGCGGACGAGCACACACGGCCTGCGCGACCGACAACGTTGTCAGAGCGCGCTCATTCTTGGTGGCGGCCCGGTGCGCGTCAAGAGGTCCCGCGGGAGTAACTCCGGTGCACCCGGCACCCGTCGAGGAGCCGGGGCGCACCGTCCCGGGAGCGAACGGGGCGCGCCGGACAGCAGGCACGCCACCGGACGAAAGGCTCAGCGGGCGGCGGCGACGGGTGTGGCGGAGGCTTCCGGAGCGGCCGGTGCGTTGGCAGCTCGCCGGTAGTAGTCGAGTTGCGTCACCCCGTTGTAGCCGTAGCTCTCCGGGTGCAGTTCGTGCAGCGCGACCCCGGACCGGGGGAGCGGGCCGAGGAGGTCCGACAGCAGTTCATCGGCCGCGGCGATGAAGGCGGCCTTCTCCGCGGCGCTGTTGGTGCCCGCGGTGAGACTCGCCTCCACATGCGCGTCACGGCCGTCGGTCAGCGGTTCGCTGTCGATGTAATAGCGGCCGGGCGGCACCAGGTTGAGGTGGACGATGGTGCGCGCGCCGGACTTGCGCAGCACCGTGACCGCCAGCCGCGTCAGCCCCTCGGCGAGGGCGCGCTGGACGTCGGTGGGGAGGTCGGGGTCGGGGACGGTGACCCGGAAGTACGGCATGGCTCTCCTCGGAATGTGCTCAGGGTGTCGCCGCCAAGACCGGCGGCACGGAGCCAGCGTCACCGACCCGGGCATCATTGATCCAACGCATAGCCGTCATAGGGATATGAGGCCCCCGCATGACCCTGAACCTGCCCCAGCTGCGGGCCTTTCTCGCCGTCGTCGACGCGGGCGGGTTCAGCGCGGCCGCCGCCGACCTGGGCATGAGCCAGTCGGCGGTGTCACACGCCGTCGCCTCCCTGGAACGCGAGTTGGCCGCACCGCTGCTGATCCGTGCCCACCCCGTGCGGACGACCGCGCTCGGTGAACGGGTCCTGCCGCACGCCCGTGTGGCGCTGTCGGCGGTCCGGTCCGTGGAGGAGACAGCGGCCGATGCCAGCGGGACCATGACCGGCACCGTGCGGCTGGCCGCCACACCGACGGTCTGCCAGGGGCTGGTCCCCGGTCTGCTCCGGCACTGGCGCGAGGATCAGCCCCGGATCACCGTGCGGGTCTTCGAGGGCGACAGCGGTGAGGTCGCGGCCTGGCTGGAGGACGGGACGGCCGATGCCGCCATCCTGATCGATCCTCCCCAGGCCACCGCCGAAGGGCGACCCCACGCCGACCCCGGGATCCAGCTCGCCACGGACGAGTACCGGGCCCTGCTGCCCCGGGACCACCCGCTCGCGGACGAACCCGGTGTCGACCTCCGCGACCTGGAGGACGACCCGTTCCTGATCTCACCCAACGGCTGCGAGGCCCGGGTCCGTACGCTCCACCGCCGGGCCGGGCTGTGTTTCTCCCCCACGCACCGGGTGCGGGACCTGGCGACGCTGATCCGCATGGTGCAGGCCGGTATCGGCGTCACCGTCCTGTCCGAGGTCTCCCGCTCGCTGATCCCCGCCGACCTGGTCCTGCTCCCGCTGACGCCGCAGACCTCGCGCCGCCTCGTACTGACCGGACCGCAGGCCCGCCCCTGGCACCCGGCGCTGCGCACCCTGGCGGAGTCGGCCGCCGGTCATCTGGCCCACGCCGCCGCCCTTCCTGAGGAGGGGCATCCCCTGCCCAGCGGCAGCCGCTGAGTACTCAGGGGCGCCGGTGGGGTGGGGGCCCCACGGCCCGTGGAGGTCATGCCCGGGCGTCGCGGCGGAACAGTGCCGTCCAGAGGAAGGCCTCGCCGAAGTACGGGGACTCCGGCGGCTCGTCATGCATCCGCCGCAGCTCGACCTCCGTCAGGTCTGAGAAGATCCGGCGCAGCGACTCGGGGCTGTAGGCGAGGCCGCCGTGCAGGCGGGACTGGCGGTAGAACTCGACGTCGGGGAGTTCGGACCCCATCCCGCCGGCCGCGAAGCAGGTGAGCGAGAGATGGCCGCCGGGAGCGAGCAGCCGGTCGAGGAGGGCGAGGTAGCTGATGCGGCGATGCGGCGGCAGATGGTGAAAGCAGCCGGAATCGTGAATGAGGTCGTACGGGCCGCTGAGTGCGTCACCGGCCGGTGCGAAGGCGTCGCCGCAGTGGAAGGCGACCTGGGCACCCGCCTCCCGGGCGCGCTCCTCGGCCCAGGCGACGGCCGCCGGGGAGAGGTCGACGGCGTCCACCTCGAAGCCCAGGGAGGCGAGGTGCAGCGCATTGCGGCCCGGCCCGCAGCCCAGGTCGAGGGCCCGGCCCGGGGCGATCAGCCCGCGTTCGAGGTACGAGACCAGGTGCTCGTCCGGCTTCGCCACGAAGAACGGCACCGCCCTGTCGCGGTCCGCGTAGAAGCCGTCCCACCACGCGGCCCCTTCGCTCGTCCAGCGGTCGGCCTCTGGCGCGAACAGGTCGTCCAGAAGCCTGAGTACGTCGTCCATGGTGCGGATGTTCCGGTCCATCCGGTCCCCCTTTCCGTTGCGGCGATCGTAGGGTCGGCGGGTACAAAAGCCCAGATCAGAGGGGATGTCGGGATGCTGTCACCGGCGGTGTGCGGGGCTGGGGCGAGGGGGCGAAGGGTGCCACTTACGGCCTGGGGTGGGGCGCCGCTCATGCCCCCGCCGAGGGTCGTGAAGGGGGTAATTCCCGCTGCGCCGGGGCGGGTTTTCCGGTTGGCCTCCGGTCGGTCCGGGTGCCGTCGCCGTCCTGCACCGCGTGACGCTCCGGCACCACGGGGCGCAGCCCAGGTGCCAGGGCAAGTGTGACCACGACCGACATGGCCGCCATCGCCGCCATCGCGGTCGCGGGCGAGGTGCGTTCGGCGACGGCACCGGCCAGGGCGGCGCCCACGCCCTGGAGGGTCAGCATGCCGGAGGAGTGCAACCCCAGGGCGTGGCCGCTCAGTTCGTCCGGGGTCAGGGACAGCAGACGCTCCTGAAGCGGGAGGTTCGCCGCGTAGCCGACGGTGGCGAGCAGGACCGCGGCCACCGCGAGGGGGAGCGGCGGGTGTACGGCGAACAGCAGGTAGGGCACGGCGAGCAGCAGACATAGCGGAACGCAGAGCCGTGGTCGCCACCGCCGGGGGACGCATCTGCCGATCAGGACGTCCCCGGTCAGCATGCCGAGGGCGCCGCAGGCGAAGAGGAGGCCCGCGTGCCGGGGCGCGTAGGGCACATAGAGGGACTCACAGCCGACGATCAGCCCGTTGGGTACCCACAGGGCGAGGTAGACGGTGCGGCGGGGGCCGTCGGACCACAGGCGGGCGTTGTTCTGCCAGGTGTCGGCCACCGACGGCCGGCCCGCGGCGCGCGGGGGCCGTCGGCCGAGACCGCACCGGGCGACGACCGCGGCGGCGGCGTACAGCGCGGCGCCGGCGAGCAGGGTGCCGCGCGCCGACAGGAAGGTCACCAGCACCCCGCCGACCGCGAACCCGCAGATCTGTAGCAGCCCGGTGGACATGTTGAGCACCGAGCGGCCCAGCAGATAGCCCTCGCGCGCGAGGATCTCGTGGAGCAGCCCGTAGCGCACTCCGCCGCCCAGCGACGAGACCGGGCCCAGCACCAAGAGGACGGCGAAGGCCGCCCACACGGGCAGCCCGGGGAGGGCCTGGACGGCGGTGCCCAGCCCGAGGAGCAGCGCCAGGCCGGTCAGCGCGGCGCGCGGCGGCATCCGGTCGGCCGCCGACAGCAGGGTCGCCGCACCGAGCACCTGGGCGAGGGCCGGGCCGAACATGGCGAGGGCGGAGAGCAGCGGCGAGCCGGTCGCGGCGTAGACCCGGTGGCTCAGGGCCAGGCCACTCATGGTCTGCGCCCCCACCTGAAGGGATGTGGTGAGGAAGAACGGGGTGAACTCCGGTGTACGGAAGAGCTGTCGGTAGGTACGCACGGTTCGGGAGTCTCGGGGCCCGCGCGGCCGGGGCGTTACTGTTTCGCGGGTCGGCGAAACCACGGCGAGCCGCGCGGGGCAGAGGAGAGGGCGGAGGAGATGGGCTGGTGGGAGGTCAGCGCGGACACCCTCGCCGGCAGCCGCTTCGTACTCTCCCCGCTGGCCGAGAGCATCGCCGCGCTGAAGACCCTGCACCGCGGCTCGGCGGCGCATCCGGGGGAGAGTGTTTGGCTCGCGCGCCATGGGCCCGCCTATCGCGGGCGGCTGGCCGATGACCCGGTCACCGCGGCGCTGGTCCGAGCCGCTCTCGGGCACCGCTGGAACGCGACCTTCCTGACCCCCACCCCGGCCATGGAACGCACCGCGGAACCGCCGTCCTTCACCGACGAGTTGGCGGCCGTCCGTGCGACCTCGCCCGATACCGCCCGCGCCGATCTGGCGGTGTCCCTGGCCGGTCGGCCGCTCCCCGGCCCGCTGCGCCGCGCCGGCGATCTGCCCGAGCGCACCGCTGTTCTGCTGGAGTGGGTGTGGCGGGAAGCGGTGCTGCCGTACTGGCCACGGCGCCGGCGGGTCCTGGAGGCCGATGTCCTCGCCCGCAGCGCGCAGTTGAGCCGGGGCGGCTGGACCGAGGCGCTGGACGGGATGCGCCCCGGGATGCGCTGGCTCGGCGCGAACCGGCTACAGATCACGGCGGCCGACGACCATCCGCCGCGGGAACTCGACGGGGCGCAGCTGCTGTTCGTCCCGGTCACCCCGCGTCAGAGCTGGGTCTCGTGGGACGTCCGCCCAGGCCCGGGCGGACACCGGTCCGCCGTGGTGTATCCCTGCTCGGGCGCGCTGGCCGGGACCGGCCGGGTGGCGGCGCCCGAGGCGCTGGGTGCCTTGCTGGGGCCCGCGCGGGCAGGCGTTCTCGTCCTCCTCGGCACGCCCAAGAGCACCACTCAGCTGGTGGCGCTGACCGGTCAGGGGCTGGGGTCGGTCGGCCGGCATCTCAAGGTGCTGTCCGAGGCCCGGCTGGTCGGCCGCCGCCGGGCCGGACGGTCCGTGCTCTACTTCCGGACGGCGGTCGGCGAGGCCCTGGTGGCAGCGCAGTGTGACGCATGAGCAGGGTGTTCCTGCCGCGTCGTCCCGTCGGCCGGGTGCCCCGAAAATCATGGGGTTCTGCCTTGCTCTCTTCAGGGGCGCGTGCCTCAATGGGCAGCGATTCAGGTCGCTGACCAACCGTCAGATCTGGACGGTGCGTCGGCACGGGGTCCGACCGCGGCCCCCGGGTGGCTGCCTGTCGTTCCTCCCGCACCCCTCGACGGCCGGTGCCATGGACCTGCACCCCCCCCTCATGAAGGCGGTAACCCCCCTATGAAGCACCTCAGACCCGGCAGATTCGGCTTCCGTACGGCACTTGTCGTCGCCGTCGCCACCGCGGGCACCCTCGCGATGGCACCGGCCGCCCCCGCGGTGACCCCCGGCACCGCCACCCTCTCCTTCAACTGCGGCTTCTACGGTTCCGGTACGGGGACGCTCACCGCGACCCAGAACGGCACGGCCGCGACCATCAGCCTGTCCACCTCGGCGATCACCTCACCCATACCCATCGGCGCGAACTCGGTGGCGTCGACCCTCACGCTCACCAAGAACGGCTCCGGGACCACGCAGTTCACCGGCAAGGCCAACCCGGCGATCCCGGCCGGCAGTCCGGTCTCCACCGGACCGCTGAAAGGTACGGTCGCCGCGGGTGACCGCCTGGAGGCCAAGTCCCTGAAGGTCGTGGTGCTGGGCATCACGGCCACCTGCAACGCCACGTCCAAGCAGTCGCCCGGACCGTTCGTCTTCTGACGGACGGGCGGGGGCCGGCGGACCCACGCCCGCCGGTCCCCGCCGCACGGCCGCCGCCCGGTCAACGGGCGCGGCTCACAGCTTCCCCGGGCCGCCCCCCGTGCCGGAAGCCTCCCGTTCCGCCCGCGCCAGGTTCGAGCGGCGGTAGGAGTAGGTGAAGTAGACGACCATGCCGATCAGGAACCACACCGCGAACCGGACCCAGGTCTGCCACGCCAGGAACGTGATCAGCCAGATCGAGAAGCACACCCCGATCGCCGGCACCACGGGCATCCCCGGCGTACGGAACGTCCGCGGCAGGTCGGGGCGCTTGTAGCGGAGCACGATCACCGCGATGCAGACCACCACGAACGCGAGCAGGATGCCGATGTTCGTCAGCTCGGCGGCCTCACCGATCGGCAGGAAACCCGCGATGGCCGCGGAGGCGAAGCCGACGATCCAGGTCACCCGGGTCGGCACATGGTGCTTGGGGCTGGTCTTGGCGAACCATTTCGGCAGCAGACCGTCGCGGCTCATCGAGAACCACACCCGGGTCACCCCGAGCATGAAGGTGAACATGACGGTGAGAATGCCGATGATCGCGCCGACCGCGATGACATCCGCGAGGCTGCTCAGCCCCACCGATTTGAACGCCGACGAGAATCCGCTCTCCGGGTCGATGTCCTTGTAGTTCTGCATACCCGTCAGCACCAGGCAGGCGAGGACATACAGCACCATCGAGATCGCCAGCGAATACATGATCGCCTTCGGCATATGGCGCTGGGCGTCCTTGGATTCCTCGGCCGCGGTGCTCATCGCGTCATAGCCGAAAACGGCGAAGAAGACGGTGGCCGCGCCGGTGAAGGCGCCGGTCACCCCGAACGGGAAGAACGGGTGGTAGTTCGAGGTGTTGATGTGGAAGAAGCCGACCGCGATCACGACGATGACCACCAGGACCTTCAGGCCCACCACGATCGTCTCGAACCGTGCGGCGTTCTTGATGCCCAGCGTCAGCAGATAGGCGATCAGCAGACAGAGCACCGCGGCGAAAAGGTCCACCCGGTGCCCCGGCCCCGTTCCCGGCGCGCCCAGCATCCAGGCGGGCACATCGACGCCCATTTCGCCGAGCAGGAAGCCGAAATAGCCGGAGATGCCGATCGCGACCACCGCCACGATCGCGGTGTACTCCAGCAGCAGATCCCAGCCGATGAACCAGCCCGCCACCTCACCGAGGACCGCGTAGCCGTAGGTGTAGGCCGAGCCCGCCTTCGGGATCAGCCCGGCGAATTCGGCGTAGGAAAACGCCGCCGCGGCGCTCGCGATGCCCGCGATGAGAAAGGAGATCAGCACCGCCGGTCCGGCTTTCTCATTCGCGACGGTGCCGGCCAGTGTGAAGATTCCCGCGCCGATGATGCCGCCGACGCCGATGGCGGTCAGCTGCCACAGGCCGAGCGCCCGGGTGAGCTGCTCGCTCGCGGTGCCTTCCGCCTCTTGAATGTGTTCGATCGGTTTACGGCGCAATACGCCCTGTCCCGCGCGCAGGCCCATCGTCATCCCTCCGTACGCTCCGTCGTGGTCCGACGGCGGATCATCATGGACCCTCGGGGGCGACTAAGGAAGGCGACTCCCTAGTACTGCCGGGACTCGCCGGGAGACGTACACGGGAGAGGTGTTCAATCGGCGTCCTCCAGCCGGAATCCGACCTTCAGGCCGACCTGGTAATGGTCGATCTCGCCGTTGACGATATGCCCGCGGACCTGGGTGATCTCGAACCAGTCGAGATTGCGCAGGGTCTCCGAGGCGCGCTTGATGCCATTCCTGACCGCGGCGTCCATGCTCTGCTGGGACGTTCCGACGATCTCGGTCACACGATAGGTGCGGTCGGTCACGGTGGTCTCCCTCGCCGGGGCGGCGCTCCGCCCGTCCACTTTCCACCGTGCATCAGGGCGCCGCACCCCACCAGCGGAGCGGCGGGCGGGCCCGGGGGCCTACGGCACGACGGTGACCGGCCAGCGGCCGGCCTTGACCAGCCGCACCGCGACCGAGCCCATGATGCGGTGCCCGGCGGACTCCGAGGCGCCGACCACCACCGCATCGGCCTTCAGCTCGTCGGCCATCTGCACCATGCCGTTGTACGGGTCGCCCCGCAGGGTGTGGAACTCCCAGCGCACCTGGTATATCCCCTGGAGCCGCTCGGTCGCGCTACGGATCTCGGCCATCAGGTCCTCGGCCACCTCGTTCGTGGCATCCACCACCGGAGCCCCCATCGCCGCACCGGCCGGCAGCACCGGCTGGACGTAGACCAGGGCGAGTTTCGAGGCCTGGCGCCTGGCCAGTCCCGCCGCATAGGCGGCGGCGCGCCACGACGAGTCGGAGCCGTCGATACCGACGACGATGACCTTCGGGCCGTCCGTTCCGCGCTCGAACTGCGCGGCTGTGTTCTCCTCCACACCACGGAGGTTATCCGCACACGCGTGCTGCCGGGCCCCCGGGTCGCGCCGCTGCCTCCGGGTCCGCGGCCCGGCACGGTCAGGCGGGCGCCGGCGGCCAGCTGTCCGCCGCCAGCACGCCCAGCACATACGCCCTGGCCACCAGCGCCGTACGGCCCTGCACCCGCCAGCGGCGGGCCAGCCGGGTGAGGTGGTAGTTCACCCCGTCGACCGTCAGGCCGAGCGCCGTACCGATCGACGCCGTGGTCGCGCCGCCCGCGGCCAGCGCCAGGATGCGGGCCTCCACCGGGCTCGCCGGGGCGCGCGGCGCCGGCGCCGGAGCGGGGTCGCCGACCCGCAGCAGCGCCAGCAGGGCGGGCGGGTGCACCGACGGATCGCCCACCGGATCGATCGTCAGCTCCCCTTCCCGCTCACTGCCGTCGGACCCGTCCCGCCAGCGCACCTCCACCGGATAGCGCGACCGGCGCCCCCGTCGCAGGGCCTCGGTCAGCCGGTCGAGCTGCGCCTTCGCCCGGGGCTCGAAGAGATCCAGCAGATTGCGGCCGCGCAGCTGTCCCGGTGCCGCGCCCCACTGAGCGGCCATCGCCGGATTGGCGATCATCACCTCGCCGTAGGCCCGGCACACCGCGATCGGCGTGGGGATACGGTCCAGCAGAATCAGGAAGTAGTTGCGCCAGGGGCCGTCCGCGTACGGCCCGGCCGGGTCGATTTCCGCGCTGTCACAGGCCGGATTGCCCGCGCCGTCGGCGTCGGTGCCCGGTGCACCGCCGGCAGTCCCGTTGTCCATTGCCTCTTCTCCGGTCCGCGCGCAAGAGCGAGCAGCGAAAAACCACTGCACAATCATGCAGTTGTCCGGGCGTGACCTGCACGTGGGGGCCCTCACGCTGGAGTCATGACCGACACCATCGCGCTCCACAGCGACGAAAGCGCCGCCGATGACGGCATTCCGGTGGCCGACCTCACGGACGCCGGGCCCATCCACACGCCCATCCAGCAGTTCATGGACCTGGCCCGGATCCACGGCCCGGTCTTCAAGCGCAAGTTCGGCGACCACGAGACGCTGTTCCTCGCCTCGCTCGACCTGGTCACCGAGCTCGCCGACGAGTCCCGCTTCAGCAAGGCCAAGTCGGTCGTCCTGGAGAACGTCAGAGAGTTCACCGGTGACGGTCTGTTCACCGCCTACAACGACGAGCCGAACTGGGCCAAGGCACATGAGGTCCTGATGCCGGCGTTCGCGCTCGGCTCGATGCGCACCTACCACCCGGCGATGCTCAAGGCCGTGCGCCGGGTCATGGCCGCCTGGGACCGGCGGGTGGCCGACGGCACGCCCGTCCAGGTCGCCGAGGACATGACCCGGATGACGCTGGACACCATCGGACTGGCCGGCTTCGGCTTCGACTTCGAGTCCTTCTCCCGCGGTGACACCGAGCATCCGTTCGTCGAGGCCATGGTGCGCTGCCTCGAATGGAGCCTGACGAAGATTTCCCGTGACCCCGACGGCGACCACTCCGCGGCGGACGCGGCCTTCCGGACCGACGCCGACTATCTCGCGTCGGTCGTCGACGAGGTCATCGCCGCCCGCACGGCGAGCGGCGAGAGCGGCGACGACGATCTGCTGGGCCTGATGCTCGGCGCCCGGGGGCAGGAGGACGGCGCGGCGGGCGACGGCCCCACCCTGGACCTCGCCAACATCCGCAACCAGGTCATCACGTTCCTGATCGCCGGTCACGAGACCACCTCGGGCGCGCTCTCCTTCGCCCTCTACTACCTGCTCAAGGACCCGCTCGCGCTGCGCATGGTCCAGCGGGAGGCCGACGAGCTGTGGGGCGACCAGGCCGACCCCGACCCCTCGTTCGAGGACATCGGACGGCTGCCGTTCACCCGCCAGGTCCTCAACGAGACGCTGCGGCTGTGGCCCACCGCCGGCGCCTTCTTCCGTCAGGCCCGCGAGGACACCTTGCTCGGCGGCCGCTATCCGCTGAAGGCCGGGGAACCGGTCATGGTGCTCACCCCGATGCTGCACCGCGACCCCGTCTGGGGCGACAACCCCGAGCTGTTCGACCCGTCCCGCTTCAGCCCGGAGGCCGAGGCGGCCCGTTCGCCGCATGCGTACAAGCCTTTCGGGACCGGTGAACGCGCCTGCATCGGGCGGCAGTTCGCGCTCCACGAGGCGACCATGCTGCTCGCCCTCCTCGCCCACCGCTACCGCCTGATCGACCACCGCGACTACCGGCTGCGGATCAAGGAGACGCTGACGCTCAAGCCCGACGGGTTCACCCTCACCCTGGCCGCCCGGACGCCCGCCGACCGGGCCGCGGTCCGCGCCGCGCTGGCCGTGCTCCCCGGCAGCGCCGAGACCGCCGGGAACGACGCGGCCACCGACGAGGGGTTGCCGACCCGCGTGCCCCAGGGCACCGGACTGCTGCTGTTGCACGGCAGCAACTACGGCACCTGCCGCGAGTTCGCCGAGCGGCTCGCCGACGAGGCCACCGGACTCGGCTTCGCCGCCGATGTGGCGCCGCTGGACGCCTACGCCGGTGCGCTGCCCGCCGACCGCCCGGTCGTCATCGTCGCCGCCTCCTACAACGGGCAGCCCACCGACGACGCGGCCGCCTTCGTCCAGTGGCTGAACACCGCGCAGGACGGCGCCGCCACCGGCCTGCCGTTCGCCGTGCTCGGCGTCGGCGACCGCAACTGGGCCGCCACCTACCAGCACATACCCACCCTCATCGACGACCGGCTCGACGCACTCGGCGCCCACCGACTGCTGCCGCGCGCCGAGGCCGACGCCTCCGGCGACCTCAGCAGCACCGTCAAAGAGTTCACCGCGGCGCTGCGCACCCAGCTGCTCACGCGGTACGGCGACCCGACGAGCATCGGCGCCGGCGAACCGGCGGCGGAGGACACCGGCTACACCGTCACCGAGATCACCGGCGGCCGGCTGGACGCCCTCGCCGCCCGCCATGACCTCGTCCCGATGACCGTCACCGAGGCCTACGACCTCACCGCCGAGGGCTGGCCGCGGCCCAAGCGCTTCCTGCGGATCGCCCTGCCGGACGGCGTCACCTACCGCACGGCCGACCACCTCGCCGTGCTGCCCGCCAACGCCCCCGCCGCCGTCGAGCGGGCCGCCCGCGCCCTCGGCGCCGACCCGGACACCGTCCTCGCGCTGCACTCCGGCCGCCGCGCCGGACGCGACACCCTGCCGGTCGACCGACCCCTGACGGTGCGCCAACTGCTCACCCACCACCTGGAACTGGGCCTGCGGCCGACGCCCGACCAGGTCGCCGTGCTGGCCGCCCACAACCCCTGCCCGCCCGAGCGCCACGCCCTGGAGACCCTCGCCGAGGACGACCCGCGCACCCTGATCGACCTGCTCGAGGCCCACCCGGCGCTGCGCGGCGCGCTGCCCTGGCCGACGGTCCTGGAGCTGCTGCCGCCCCTGCGCACCCGGCACTACTCGCTGTCGTCCTCGCCCGCCACCGACGCCCGGCACGCCGATCTGATGGTCTCGCTGCTGCCCGGCGGCACCGGCTCGACCTATCTGCACGGTGTGCGGCCCGGCGACACCGTACTGGCCCGCGTCCAGCCCTGCCGCGAGGCCTTCCGCCTCGACGCGGCCGATGACACCCCCGTCATCCTGGTCGCGGCGGGCACCGGCCTCGCGCCCTTCCGCGGCGCCGTCGCCGACCGTGTCGCCGAGAACCAGCAGTCCCCCGCCCGGCTCTACTTCGGCTGTGACGACCCCACCGCCGACTTCCTGCACGCCGCGGAGTTCGCCGCCGCCGAAGCCGCCGGCGTCATCTCCGTACACCCCGTCTTCAGCGAACGCCCCGAAAACGGCCACCGCTTCGTCCAGCACCGGATCGCCGCCGAGGCCGCCAAGGTGTGGGAACTGCTCCAGGCCGGTGCACGGGTGTACGTCTGCGGGGACGGCAGCCGGATGGCCCCCGGCGTACGGGCCGCCTTCCGCGAGCTGCACGGAGCCCACACCGGCGCCTCCCCGCAGGAATCCGAGGCCTGGCTACGCGAACTGACCGCCTCCGGCCGCTACATCGAGGACGTGTACGCGGCGGGCTGAGGGGTGCCGCGAGACCCACGGGGCGGCGCTTCCGCCGCCCGGTGGGTCATGAAGTGGGCAGTCTCCGCCTGCGTTGCGCTGTCTCTGCCCAGAAAGGAGCGGCGGTGTTCGCTTCCGCCCCGCTAAAGTTCATCCCCCAGTGACGGGCATCACACGCCTCAGGGGGGTATCGACAGGGCATGGACAGACCCGAGAACCCGGAGATGGCGCGGCAGCAGCCCCCGCCGACGTTACGGTCCAAGGCGTCCAGTAGCGACAGACCCTGGCACAACCGAGTCGCTCCTCCACCCCCGCCGTCGTTACCCCCGCACCTGGCGGGCGGCGTCGACCTGCGGACCAGCAAACGGCTGCTGTGGGTAGGCGGCGCCGCCTACCCACAGCAGAACATTACGCGGGTGTATACGTTCCTGCTCACCCCACGGCGCGGTGAGGCAACCGTGCTCTTCCTCAAGCGCGTCGGGATCGTCCTGTCGGTGGCCTTCGCCCTGGTGATCCTCAACGGAATCACCGGCTTCGCCAGCGACGAGGATGCCTCGCGAACGATCACCCAACTCGTCTGGATCGGCGCCGTTGTGTCGCTGGTCTACTGTGCCGGGGATTTGGGGGCGGTCCTGACCGCCGCCTCCCACTGGGTGCTGGCCGTCGAGACGTCCGGCGCGTCGACGGCCCTGGTGACCAGCAAAAACACCCAGCATCTCAATGAGCTCGTCGGCCAGGTCGTGAACTGGATCGAGAACCCCGAGATCGAGTTCCAGGTGAAGGTCGAGACGCTCCTGATCAATCCCAGGAACTACCACTTCGGCGACAACGTCAACATGTACGGCGGATCGGGCAACGTGGGGGTGGCGAAGTCATGAGCGGCGACAACTGCTACCTCGGTGACGGCGTCACCATGAACAACGGCACGAAGAACATCGGCATGGTGAAGAACGCGGCGCCGGCCGCCATGGACCCTGAACTGAACGGGATCCTCCGGCTCCTGGGCGCGCAGTAGCGGACGCGACGACGAGCGGGGCCCCCGGGGCGTCACGCGCCCTCCGCGCCCTCCGCGTTCCCCCGCCCGGCCGCCCCCGGGAGATGGACGACCAGCAGGGCGATCCCGGCCAGGGTGACATTGCGGGTGGCCGCCTCCAGGCCGTTCCAGGTCTTGGACTGCCACATGGAGAACCACTCGCCGCCGATGGCGAGGAAGCCCGCACCGAAGAGGAGGAGGAGCATCAGCAGGCCGACGGTGCTGACCAGCCGCGCCCGGGCGAGGCGGTCCCGGCGGCGCATGCCCTGGGCCCACAGGGCGGTGGCCGCGATCAGGGCCAGGGCGGCGAGCGTTTCCCAGGCGATGATGCCCAGGTACGCGGCGTCCTGCCAGGTCTGTGAGGTGATGGCCCGGCCCATCAGATCCGGATCCTTGAAAGTGGTGTCCATGGCCAGGACATGCCGGACGAATTCCTGATTGGTGCCGAAGTCCGTGATATTTCCGAAGGCCACGAGGGCGATGTAGAGCGCCACGATGCCCGTGAGGGTGGCGGCCGCGAGCGGCAGTCCGGTGTGCGGTATCCGGTTGGTGGAGCTTTTGTCGGACATGGGTCCTCCCCGAGTCGGTGATGTCGTCCGATCTTTGCTTATCCGCCCACCACCCCGTGCGCCCCATGGCCCCCAACTCCCGTACGCTGCTCCCCGATCGACCGGGTGACCGACCGGTCGATCGGCCGTTGGGCGGGTGCCCGGACGGCCGGATACCTAGGGGAAGCGGGGCACATGAACGGAAAGCGGTGTGTGGGAACGGTCGCCGTCGCGGCGGCGGCGGTGCTCGCGGCGACCGTGCCGGCGGGCGCCGAGCCGGCCGGCACGACATACGGCACCAGCACGTCCGTGGGCGTTCACAACGCCTATGAGAAGGAGAAGTACCCGTACTTCGCGGATGCCCTGGACTCCGGCGCCGCACTGCTCGAACTCGACCTCTGGACCAACGGGCTGGGCCGGTCCTTCCGGGTCTCGCACAGCAATCCACTGGGCAACAACAGCAACTGCGAGGGCGCCGCGAACCCCTCGGAGCTGCGCACCAAGGACCGCAATCAGGACTTCGCCGGGTGCCTCGCCGATGTGCGGGCCTGGCATGACGCGCACCCCGGCCACCGTCCGATCCTGTTCAAGATAGAGATGAAGGACGGCTTCAACGCCAAGGGCGGTCGCGGGCCCGCCGAGTTCGACGCGCTGGTGCGCGAGAAGCTGGGCGACGCCGTCTACGGCCCCGGCGATCTCACCGGCGGCCACGCCACACCCGACGAGGCCGTACGGGCCGACGGCTGGCCCTCCCGCGCCGACCTGGCCGGCAAGTTCCTGATCGAGCTGATACCCGGCACCGTCGAGGAGAAGAACCCGTTCGACAAGCTGTGGACGGACGTGGAGTACGCCGGCCACCTCAAGAACCTCGCGGCACAAGGGCGGCTGGACCGGTCGACGGCCTTCCCCGCGGTGCACGGCGCCGCCCCCGGCGACCCCCGCGAGCGCTACGCGGACCCCGCGCTGCGCCCCTGGTTCGTGGTCTTCGACGGGGACGCCGCGACCTATCTGAACGGCAGTATCGACACCGCCTGGTACGACACCCGGCACTACCTGCTGATCATGACCGACGCCCACAATGTGCCGCCGGCCATCGACGGCACCCGCCCCACCGAGGCCCAGGCCCTGGCCCGGGTCGGCCAACTCGCCGCCGCCCACGCGAGCTTCGCCACCGCGGACTGGTATCCGCTGCCGTCCGTGCTCAAGACCGTGGTGCCGCGCGGGGCCTGACGCCCGACGCCACGGCCCGGGATCCGGCCTGCGAGGGCTGCGGTCCGGGCTGCGCGGTCGCCCGCCGGTAGAGCGCGGCCACGTCCGGTCCGAACCGGCTGCTGTACGAGACGAGGTCGTCACCGCCCTCGTCGCGACCGCCGATCACACCGATCAGCGCACCGGTCCCGGTGGCCGGATCGAGGTCGGTGAGCATCGGCCCGCCGCTGGTCCCGTTCGGGAACCCCGGGCAGCTGAAGCGGAGTTGGGCCGGGCCCTGGGCGTCCGCCGTGTGCCGGCAGCTGACCGGTATGTCCCGGTCCTCGGGATAGCCGGTCAGCTGCGCCGGGCGCCCGGCCGGTGTGTCGAAGCGGATGTGTTCGGCGCCGGTGACGTCCGCTATCCGGCCGCCGGTCCGGCCCGCCCGGCGTACCCGCAGGAACGCCACATCGTGGTCCGGATCCCGGTCCCGGATCCAGCGCGGGTCGACATGGATCCGGGTGGGTACCCACAGGCCGTACGGCGCTATGCCGTCGTGCAGGCCGGGCGCGAACACCAGCCGGGTGCGGAAGCCGTCGTCGTGCACACAGTGCGCCGCGGTGGCGATCAGGTCGCCCGCCGGGGACTGCACCACGCTGGCCGTGCAGTGGTGGACGGGCTTGCCCTCGTCGTCGGGGGAGAAGAGCGCGCCGATCGCCGGCGAGGGGGCCGCCGGGGCGGCCAGCAGCGGCCGGGACCGGGACAGCGGGGACGCCATCACGCTGTCGTGCTGTGCCGCGGCCACCGGCGGGCCGGGCCGCTCCTGGTAGGGCCCGGTGAGCACCGCGGCGGCGGCCTGGTCGCCATCGGTCCGGTTCGCCGAGTAGGAGCCGGTGGCGGTGTCCCCGGGAGCGAGGAACGGATCGCGGGACGGGGAGTCCAGCGCCAGGACCGTGCTGCCCACGGCCACGGTCAGCAGCCCGAGCGCCAGGGTCACCCGCAGCGGAACGCCGTCCCGGCCGCGGCCGGTGCAGTCCGGCCCGCCGGGAACCGGGCAGGCCCCGGCCGCCGGCACTCCGGCGTCCCCGGCCGCCCCGTCGGCGCTGTCCGCCGGCACGGTCCCGCGCTCGCTCGTCTCCACCAGCCGCCGCCTCCCCACATCAGCCGGTGACGCCCCCTTGGACGCAGGGGCGACGCCGGATCCAGACATTTCACCCAGTCTGATGCAGGGGTGGCCGCTGTGGTTGGGTCACCCGGCCGCCTCATTCCGTACGAGCGGCGAAGAGCACCGGAAAAACCCGCACCGGGGCACCCGACAGACCCGGAATTTGCGGGGCCGGCGGGCTGCTCGCACCAGGTGCGGTGAGGCCGCCGTTCCCTGGGCCGGTCGGGTGAACCGAGGGGCGCTGCCGAGCCCGTCGGCCGCCGTCAGGCTGCGCGCCGCAGCCGCCGCCCCGCGAGGTTGTGCGCGATCAGCGTCTCGGCCAGGCCGTTCTCGTTCGGGAAGTCCATCGGCACGATGCCCAGCCCGGTCCAGCCGCTCTCTTCCGAGCCCGTCAGCAGCTTCTTGACCTGCGGGTTGAGGCGGTCCGCGTTGGAGCGGGGCGGGAGCCAGGCGGAGGTGCTGACGTAGTTGACGAAGAGCTTGCCGGGCTGGGTGACGGCCTTGCGGAACTGGGCCTCGATCTTCGGGTACTTCCCGAACGGCTCCGCCATGTAGTCGTCCTGGATGTCGAACAGCTGCGGATCGGCGTAACGGACGCCGCCCAGCCCCTCGGAGTCCGCCAGCAGCACCACCTTGCCGCGCGCCTCACCCAGCGTCGGCAGACCGGCATCGAGCCGGAACAGCGACCGGTAGCCCTTGTCGTCCAGATAGCTGCCGAAGATCCGGCGGAACTCCTCGGCGGAGACCTCCGAGTACTCCTGCTTGACGCGCATCAGCACCGTCTCGGAGGGGTGCGCCCGGAGGAACGCCCGGCAGGCGTTGAGTACATCGCCGAACATCAGCTCCTGGTAGAAGGCACCGTGATGGATGGCGAAGACGTTGTCGATGGCCCGGCAGCGGACGTCCAGGAAGCGGATGCCGGAGGCGAGTTGGGCGTCGACGGAGGTGTTCTGGCAGGCCACCCAGGGGCCGCCCAGCCGGGCACCGGAGTCATGGGTGCCGGGGATCGTCAGCCGCTGGACCGGGGTGCCGTCGCCGAGTGCCGCCATCCAGTCCGCCACGGACACCGCGGACGCCCGGCGTTCCGCGGCACCGGCCGTGAACTGCCCGCTGCCGATGCCGGCCAGCACCCCGGCGGCCGACAGTCCGGCCGCGCCCCTGAGGAATCCCCGTCGATCCAGCACCGGTCCCATGCCGCTTCCCCTGCCCGTCGAGTCTGCGTGCGTGCGCACCGGCCGTCCGGTGCGAACACGCGGTCGGGGCATCGAACCACATCGCGCGCGAACACGGCACCCGGCCGGCGGCCCCGACGGGCACGCCGGCCGGGAAGCGGCAGCCGTCAGACCCGGAAGGACAGGGAGAGCGCGAAACGGTCCGCGCTGTCCGTCCACCAGTTCTTCAACTCCAGCCCGGCGGCGGCCAGTTCGGCGCGCACGCCCTCCTGGCGGAACTTGGCCGAGACCTCGGTGCGCACCTCCTCGCCCGCCGCGAAGGTCACCGCCAGGTCCACTCCGGGGATCTTGACGGTCAGGTCCTTACGGGCCCGCAGCCGCATCTCGACCCACTCCTGTCCGGCGTTCCACAGGGCGACATGGTCGAAGTCCGCCGGGTCGAAGTCGCCGCCCAGCTCACGGTTGATGACCTCCAGGACGTTCTTGTTGAACGCGGCCGTGACGCCCTGCGGATCGTCGTAGGCGGTGACGAGGGTGGCCTCGTCCTTGACCAGGTCGGTGCCGAGCAGCAGGGCATCGCCCGGGGACAGCATGGCGTGCACGGAGTGCAGGAACGCCGACCGCTCCGCGGGGAGCAGATTGCCGATGGTGCCGCCGAGGAACGCGAGCAGCCGCGGGCCGGGCGTCCCGGGGAGTTCCATGCCCTGCTGGAAGTCGGCGACCAGCGCGTGCACGGTCAGCCCGGAGTGCTCGGTGAGCAGCGCCTCGCCCGCCGCGGCCAGCGCGGATTCGCTGACGTCGATGGGCAGATAGGTGTGCAGTCCGGTCAGCGCGCCGAGGAGATGGCGGGTCTTGTCGGAGGAGCCGGACCCCAGCTCGATCAGCGTGCGGGCCTGGGTGGCCGCGGCGATGTGATCGGCGCGGGTGAGCAGGATCTCCCGCTCGGCCCGGGTCGGGTAGTAGTCGGGCAGCTTGGTGATGTCCTCGAACAGCTCGCTGCCGCGGGCGTCGTAGAACCACTTCGGTGGCAGCTGCTTGGGGGTTCGGGACAGCCCCTGGGCGACATCGGCGCGCAGCGCGGCCGCGGTGGCGTCGGCAGGGAGGGTGCGGGTGATGCTGAGCGGGCTCACGTCGCGGGCTCCTTGAGCGGGGTGAGGTGGACCTCGGTCCGGGTGGCGCGCAGCAGCGTGCGGTCGGGGACCTCGGTCCAGTGGGGGGAGTCGTCGTACGGTTCGGAGGCGACGACCGTGCCGCCTTCGGGAAGGGCCAGATGGCAGAGCGTGTCGCCCCAAGTGGTGGCGGCGATGGTGGTGCCGTCGGTGAGCAGCAGATTGAGCCGGGACCCGGGCGCGGCCCCGGCGACCGCCGTGACGGTACCGGCCAGCGCGTCGCCGAGCTCGTCGCCGCGCGCCAGCCGGTGCAGGACCAGCGCCCAGAGGAACGCCGCGTCGCAGCGGGCCGGCAGCCGCAGCAGTTCCTCGGGCGGCAGCTCGGCGGCCAGCGGGGCGAGCGCGTCCGGCCAGCCGGCCACCGCGCCGTTGTGGCTGAACAGATAGCGGCCGGTGGCATACGGCGCGGCCGCGGCCTCGGCGTCCGCCCCGGCCACGGTGGCGTCCCGTACGGCGGCCAGCAGCGCGCCGGTGCGCACCACCCGCGCCAGGTCGGGCAGCAGATCATCGCCCCAGATCGGCCCGGCCCGCCGGTAGCGCGCGGGCACCGGGTCGCCGGGCGCGTACCAGCCGACGCCGAACCCGTCGGCGTTGACCGTGCCGTGGCGCTGGCGGCGGGGTGCCCATGACTGCCGGTAGAGGCCGTGCGGCGGGGCGAGCAGGAGCTGACCGAAGGGCCGCTCCGGTCCCAGGTAGGCAAGGTGACGGCACATCAGGCACCGGCCTCCCCACGGGACGGGGCCGCGGCCCTCATGCGTCCACCGCCGCCGGGTCGGCGTCCCGGGCGGTCCGGAACCCGGAGAAGATCTGCCGGCGGACCGGCAGGTCCCAGTTGCGGAAGGTGCCCCGGCAGGCGACCGGGTCGACCCCGAAGGAACCGCCGCGCAGCACCTTGTGGCCGTCACCGAAGAACACCTCGGAGTACTCCCGGTAGGGGAAGGCGGCGAAGCCCGGGTACGGCAGGAAGTCGCTCGCCGTCCACTCCCACACATCGCCGATCAACTGCCGGATGCCGAGCGGCGACTGGCCGTCCGGGTAGCTGCCGACGGGGGCGGGCCGCAGATGCCGCTGGCCGAGGTTGGCGTGCGCCGGGGTGGGGTCCTCGTCGCCCCAGGGGTGGCGCCGGGACCGCGCGCTCGCCGGGTCATGGCGGGCGGCCTTCTCCCACTCGGACTCCGACGGCAGCCGCCGGCCGGCCCAGCGTGCGTAGGCGTCCGCCTCGTACCAGCTCACATGCAGCACCGGCTCGTCCGGCGGCACCGGCTCGGTCACCCCGAACCGCCGCCGCAGCCACTGGCCGCCGTCCCGCTTCCAGAAGAGCGGGGCGCGCAGCTTGTGCTCCTGCACCATCGCCCAGCCGGCCTCGGCCCACCAGCGTCGCTCCTCGTAGCCGCCGGCCTCGATGAACCGCTGGTAGGCGCCGTTGCTGACCGGTGTGGTGTCGATCAGGAAGGCGGGCACCAGCCGCCGGTGGGCGGGTCGTTCGTTGTCCAGTGCCCAGGGCTCGGTGGAGGTGCCCATGGTGAACGGGCCGCCGGGGACCAGCACTTCGGCCGGGAGGAGGTCGTCGGGGGCGGGCGGCGGCTCGGGCGCGGTGAGCACGGCCGGGCCGGTGCGCAGCTGGTGCGTGATGAGCATGGTCTCGTCGTGCTGCTGCTCATGCTGCGCGATCATGCCGAAGGCGAAACCGGAGTCGAGCAGCGGACCGCCGTGCAGCGGGGCGCTCTCCAGGATGTCCAGCACCCGGCCGCGGACCTCGGCGACATAGCCGTGTGCCTCGTCGGGGGCCAGCAGCGGCAGCGAGGGGCGTTCGGACCGGGGGTGCTCGAAGGCGTCGTAGACGGAGTCGATGTCGGGGCGCAGCGCGTCACGGCCGCCGACGGTGCGCAGCAGCCACTGCTCCTCCTGGTTGCCTATGTGGGCGAGGTCCCAGACGAGCGGGGACATCAGCGGGGAGTGCTGGGCGACGAGGTCGGGATGCTCGACGCAGGTGGTCAGCAGGCGGGTGCGGTCGCGGGCGGCGAGCAGCGCCGAGGCCGCGCGCTCACGGAGGAGCTCGGGATCGGGGGTCACTGGCTGTCCTTCCCAACGATGAGATCGCCCTCCGCGGCGTACAGGGCGTCGAGATGGTCGTCCGCGGGGCAGCGGCCGCGTGCCACATAGCGTTCGGTGAACTCCGCGACCGCCGCGCGCACCTCGGGCGAGGCACCGAGGCGCGGCAGGGCCTCCTGCGCGGCGGCGAAACAGGCCACCGCGGCGGAGTGCAGCTCCGGGTCGGTCAGCGCGGCGCGGGCGGCGTGCCGCCACAGCGGGTTGCGCGGCGCGGGGCGGGAACCGGCCGTCTCCGCCAGGGGTTTGACGATGCGGTACGCCCGCTCGGTGGCCTCCGGGTCGTCGAACAGCGCGGCCGTGACGGCCAGCGGCACGATCCATCCGGCATCACCCGACTGCGCGTCGATCATGCGCAGCTCCAGATGGCCGCGCGGCCGTACCGGCGGGAAGAGCGTGGTGACGTGGTAGTCCAGATCCTCCTGGGTGGGGGGTCTGGGCACGCCGGTACGGATCCACTCGCGGAAGGTGAGCCCCTCCGGAGCGTCCCAGTGGCCGTCCTCGGAGCGGACGCACATGACCGGTGCGTCGAGGACGTAGCGCGCCCAGGCGGTGCGCGGATCCGGCCCCGGGGGCGGGGCGAGGGTACGGGCCGGGTCGAGCTGCGACCAGATGACCTGGCGGGTGGTGCGGTAGCCCGTCGGGCAGGACTCGCTGATGGGTGAGTTGGCGAACGCCGCGGCCAGTACGGCGCCCAGCAGATGGGCCAGCAGCCAGCGCCGGCTGTATCCGAGCGGTCCCGGCTCCTCGTGGCCGGCGTCCACACACACCTGCACGGACGCGGTGGCGCACATCATGGACCGCCCGGCGGAGCCCCAGCGGTCGAAGTACGTCTCCATGGCGTTGTAGCGGGGGTCGGTCAGCACCCGCCGCGGGGGGTGCCACGGATTGTGGCCGTGGCCGGCCAGGCCCAGGCCCATGGCCAGCATGGCGGGCCGGACCTGCGCGAGGTCGGCGGTGACGGCCTCGATGCAGTCGGTGAGGGAGGTGGCGGGCAGCGAGCTGAGCTCCAGCTGGCCGCCGGGTTCGAAGGTCAGCCGAGAGGTGAGGGGGAGCGCGCGCAGGGCGGTGGCGGCGCTCTGCAGCCGGGCGGGTTCGACCGGACATCGGGGGTTGCGCGCATCATGGACCAGCCATTCGATCTCCACGCCGATACGGCGCGGCGGGCCCGTCTTGAAGCATATTCCGTGCAGGTGAGCTTCCAGCTCCGCTTCCGATACCGCAGGTCGTACGGGCATCGAATCCCTCTCCCTTGTGGGGTGACGGCAGGATTGCCGCCCTCCACCTAATCTCCTGCGGGCGATGCGCTCAAGAGCGCGTTCGGACGGTGGACGGCGGAACGGGCGTCCACCGGGCGAGAGGGAGGGCCGGGGCCCGGAGACCACCCGAGGTGCCGCGGCGCCTCCTCGGCGCCAGGACGGCCTTCCTGCCCGCCGCGCGGCCCCGGGACCGTATCGGCGGGCGGCGGACGGGGCCCGGGAAGGCGTACGGCCGTTCGAGTGAGTGCGGGGCGGGGTGCGGTTTGCCGCCTTGGCCGGGCGGCGGCCCGGTGTGGCCGGGCGCCCGGCATTACTGGCGGTAGCCCGCCAGGAAGCGTCCGATCCGGCTGATCGCCGCGTCCAGGTCATCGGCGTGCGGGAGGGTGAGGATGCGGAAGTGGTCCGGGCGCGGCCAGTTGAAGCCGGTGCCCTGGACGACCTGGATCTTCTCCCGCAGCAGCAGATCGAGGACGAACTTCTCGTCGTCGTGGATCTTGTGCACGGCCGGGTCGAGGCGGGGGAAGGCGTAGAGCGCGCCCTTGGGCTTGACGCAGGAGACGCCCGGGATCTCGTTCAGCCGCTCCCAGGCCCGGTCGCGCTGCTCGTGCAGCCGGCCGCCCGGCAGCACCAGGTCCTGGATGCTCTGCCGGCCGCCGAGCGCGGCCTGGATGGCGTACTGGGCGGGGGCGTTCGGGCACAGCCGCATGGAGGCGAGGGTGCCCAGGCCCTCCAGATAGTCGGCGGCGTGCTGCTTGGGGCCGGAGACCACCAGCCAGCCGGAGCGGAATCCGGCCACCAGGGAGGACTTGGACAGCCCGCTGAACGTCAGACAGACCAGGTCGGGAGCGAGGACCGCGGCGTGGTGGTGGACCGCGCCGTCGTACAGGATCCGGTCGTAGATCTCGTCGGCGAAGACCATCAGCCCGTGGCGCCGGGCGAGGTCGAGCATGCCGTCGAGCAGTTCGCGCGGATAGACCGCGCCGGTCGGGTTGTTGGGGTTGATGATGACCATCGCCCGGGTCCGGTCGGTGATCTTCGAGGCGAGGTCGTCGAGGTCCGGCAGCCAGTCCGCGGACTCGTCGCAGAGATAGTGCACGGGCTTGCCGCCCGCGAGGGAGGTGACCGCCGTCCAGAGCGGGAAGTCGGGGGCCGGGATGAGGACCTCGTCACCGTCGTCGAGGAGGGCCTGCACCGCCATCGAGACGAGTTCGGAGACGCCGTTGCCGAGGTAGATGTCATCGACGCCGACGTCGGGCAGTCCGTTCTGCTGGTAGTGCTGGGCGACCGCGCGGCGGGCCGAGAGGATGCCGCGGGACTCCGTGTAGCCGTGTGCGCGGGACAGATTGCGCATCACGTCCTGAAGGATCTCCTCGGGGCACTCGAAGCCGAACAGCGCCGGATTGCCGGTGTTGAGCCTCAGCACGCTGTGGCCCGCCTCCTCCAGCGCGTCCGCGTGCTCGATCACCGGCCCGCGGATCTCGTAGCAGACGTCGGCCATCTTGCTGGATTGCTTGAACTGCATGCGGTGGCCTCCCGGTCCCTCGCTCACCGCGCGGCGCGGCAGCATTCGTCAGAACGTACTTGGTTTTACCAAGCCGGGACTTGGAAAGTCCAACCTTTGTCTATGCTGGAGCCATGCCGCGCCGAAGCTATGACCAGTACTGCGCCGTCGCCCGGGCCCTGGACGCCGTCGGCGACCGCTGGACGCTCCTGATCGTCCGGGAACTGCTGGGCGGCCCCCGGCGCTACACCGATCTGCACGCCGACCTGCCGGGCGTCAGCACCGACATACTCGCCTCCCGGCTCAAGGACATGGAACGGGACGGCCTGGTCACCCGCCGCCGGCTCGCCCCGCCCGGCGCCGCCTTCGTCTACGAACTCACCACCCGCGGGCACGCACTGCTGCCCGCGCTCACCGCCCTCGCCGACTGGGGCGCGCCCGCCCTCGACGAGCGGCGCCCGACCGACGCGCTACGGGCCCACTGGTTCGCGGTCCCTCTCATGGCGAGGCTGGCCCGGCACTTCACCGACGGCACCGACGTCATCGATATCGCCCTCGACGAGGGCGAGTTCCATGTCGTCCTGGGCGGCGACGGGCCGGAATCCGGCCACCCTGAGGGCGGGCCCGGATACGCGGACGGCCCGGCCGCGCACCCCGATATCCGGCTGCGGATGGACGCCGCGACCTGTGCTGATATCGCGTACGATCGCCTCTCCCTCGCACGGGGGATCGAATCCGGCCGGATCGCGGTCACCTTGCCCGCGGGATCCGGTGAACGGCAGCGGCGGAAGAGGACGACAACGGCATGACGACGCGCCCCCTGGCGGTCTTCGACCTGGACGGCACGCTCGCGGACACCGGCCACCGCCAGCATCTGCTGCGGCAGACCCCGCGTGACTGGCGGGCCTTCTTCGCGGCGGCCACCGCGGACCCTCCCCTGGCCGAGGGGGTGGCCCTGGCGCTGCGCAGCACCGAGGACTGCGAGGTCGTCTACCTGACGGGCCGCCCGGAGCGCTGCCGCCGGGACACCGTGGCCTGGCTCGCCCAACACGGCCTGCCCGAGGGCAGGTTGTGGATGCGGCCGAACCATGACCGGCGCCCGGCGCGGCACACCAAGCTGGAGATCCTGCGCCGGATCGCCCGCGACCGGGAGATCCGCCATGTCGTCGATGACGACGAACTCGTCTGCGACGCCTGCGAGGAGGCCGGTTTCCGGGTGATCCGGGCCCGCTGGGCCACCCCGTCCGAGGCCCTGCGGGACGCCCAGCAGCGGGCCGGGCGCACCTGAGGACACCGCCCCCGGGCGCGTCCGTTCGGCTGAACTGACGGTACGTCAGCAACCGCATCGGGTAGCGCTCGGGAAATGGATCAAGCATCAGGAACCCAGTCGCGCACCGGGCTTGCGCTACTGCTGACCGTGGCGTTGCTCACCGGGCTCTGGACCCCGGCGGCCGCGGCGGCCCACGACCCGAGGAGCGGCGGGCGGACCGGCTCGGCCTGGCTGCCCTACTGGGGCGATATCGACGCCGCCTACCGCGACGCGCTGCGGCACGCCGCCCAACTGCACACCGTCAGCCCCTTCTGGTACGAGACCTCCTCCGATATGACCATCAAGGGGCATCACGGCGCCGGGCGGCGCGACATCATCGACGGGCTGCACGACGCCGGGATCGATGTCGTGCCCACCGTGACCGAGACCCTCGGCGCCGCGAAGATGGCCGCGCTGATGCACGATCCGGAGCGGCGGCGGGACCATATCGACACGCTGCTGGACCTGGTCGAGAGCCGCTCCTACGACGGGCTCGACCTGGACTACGAGGCGATGGCCCTCAGCGGTGACCGGGAGGACCGCGACCGGGTGCGGACCGGCTACAACGCGCTCGTCAAGGAGCTGTGCGCACGGCTGCACGAGAGGGACAAGCAGTGTGTGGTCACGGTGCTGGCCCGGGTCCGCGGCAGTGGCCAGGCCTTCGACTACGAGCGGCTCGGCCGGTACACCGACCGGTTCCGCATCATGGGCTACGACCTGCACTGGTCGGGCGGCGACGCGGGCCCGCTCTCCGCGAGGGACTGGTACGACGAGTTCCTGCGCTACGCCACCGACACCGTCCCCCGGCACAAGATCGAGGTGGCCTTCCCGGGCTACGGCTGGGACTGGGTCCGTGGGGTCACCGGCCATGCGGCCCATGTGACCTGGAAAGAGGCGGAGGCGCTGCGTGAGCGGGAGGACGCGGACTACCGCTTCGACGAGGTGTCCGGCACCCCGCACTTCACCTACCGCAAGGACGGTGAGGAGCACGAGGTCTGGTACCAGGACGGCCGCGGGGTCCGCGCGCAGCTGCCGCTGCTGAGGAAGTACGGGGTGCGCGGCACCGGCCTCTGGGCGCTCGGGTTCGAGGACCCGGACTTCTGGTCCGCGCTCCGCGACGGGTAGCCGCGGCGCGGCCGTGGACGACGGGCCCCGCCGCGGTGCTCGGGGGCCTGCGCGAGGGGCGCGACGGAGTGGCGGAGACTGTTCCCTACGGGATACCGACCGCTTAGTATGTCGCTGGCGAGGGGGCCGGCGTGCCCTCCGCCCCACCGCGTATCCAAGGTCTGTGGAGGCACCAGGTGAAGGCATGGCGCGTACACGCGAACGGCGAGCCGCGTGAAGTGATGCGGCTGGAGGAGGTGCCGGACCCGCAGCCGGGGCCGGGGCAGCTGCTGCTGCGGGTGCGGGCCGCCAACGTCAACTTCCCGGACGCCCTGCTGTGCCGCGGCCAGTACCAGGTGCGGCCGCCGCTGCCGTTCACCCCGGGCGTGGAGATCTGCGGCGAGGTGCTCGCCGTGGGGGAGGGCGCGACCGCTGAGCCCGGTGCGCGGGTGCTGGCCCAGCCGCCGCTGCCGGACGGCGGCTTCGCCGAACTCGCCGTCGTCGACGCGGCGACGGTACGCCCGGCGCCCGAGGCCCTGGACGACGCCGAGGCCGCCGCGCTGCACATCGGCTACCAGACCGGCTGGTTCGGACTGCACCGCCGGGCCCGGCTCCAGGCGGGCGAGACCCTGCTCGTACACGCCGCGGCGGGCGGTGTCGGCAGCGCCGCCGTCCAGCTCGGCAAGGCCGCGGGCGCGACCGTCATCGGCGTGGTGGGCGGCGCCGACAAGGCCCGGACCGCCCGTGAACTGGGCTGTGATGTCGTCCTCGACCGGCGCTCCGACGACCTCGTCGCCGCCGTGAAGGAAGCCACCGGCGGCCGCGGCGCGGATGTCGTCTACGACCCGGTGGGCGGCGAGGCGTACGCCAAGTCCGTCAAGTGCATCGCCTTCGAGGGCCGGATCGTCGTCGTCGGCTTCGCGGGCGGCGCCATCCCCACCCCGGCGCTCAACCACGCGCTGGTGAAGAACTACGCGATCCTGGGCCTCCACTGGGGCCTGTACAACACCAAGGACCCGGCCGCCATCGACGCCTGCCACGAGGAACTCACCAAGCTCGCCGCCCAGGGCGTCATCAAGCCGCTGATCGGCGGACGCGTCCCGCTGGAAGGGGCCGCCGACGCCGTCCAGCGGGTCGCCGACGGCACCTCCGTCGGCCGGCTCGTGGTGGTCCCCGGAGCGGAGGAGGCCCGATGACGGACGCCGATGACCTGCGCCGGCGCACCGCCGAGCTGCTCGCCGCACACCCTCCCGCCACGACCGGGCGCCTGGAGTTCCTGCGCGCCCGCTTCGACGCCGGGCTCGCCTGGGTGCACTTCCCGAAGGGCCTCGGCGGACTGGACGCGCCGCGCTCCCTGCAAGCCGTCGTCGACGCGGAACTGGAGGCCGCCGGGGCCCCCGGCAACGACCCCGGCCGCATCGGTATCGGCCTCGGCATGGCCGCGCCCACGATCCTGCGCTTCGGCACCGACGAGCAGAAGCAGCGGTTCCTGCGCCCCCTGTGGACCGGCGAGGAGGTGTGGTGCCAGCTGTTCAGCGAGCCCGGGGCCGGCTCCGACCTGGCGGCGCTGGCGACCCGCGCGGTCCGGGAGGACGGGGGAGAAGCCGGAAGCGGGGGCGACTGGATCGTCGACGGCCAGAAGGTCTGGACGTCCAGCGCGCATCTGGCCCGCTGGGCGATCCTGATCGCCCGCACCGACCCCGGCGTCCCCAAGCACCGCGGCATCAGCTACTTCGTGTGCGATATGACCGACCCCGGTGTCGAGGTGCGTCCGCTGCGGCAGATCACCGGCGAGGCCGAGTTCAACGAGGTCTTCCTCACCGGCGTCCGGATCCCCGACGCCCACCGCCTCGGTGCGGTCGGCGAGGGCTGGAAGGTCGCCCAGACCACGCTGATGAACGAGCGGGTCGCCATCGGCGGCGCCCGCATGCCCCGCGAGGGTGGGGGCACCCCCGCCGAAGGCAGGGGGAGCATGATCGGCGTCGCCGCCGCAGACTGGCGCGCCCGCCCCGAACTGCGCACCCACGACCTGCACCAGCGGCTGCTGAAGCTGTGGGTGGAGGCCGAGGTCGCCCGGCTCACCGGCGAGCGGCTGCGCCAGCAGATGACCAAGGGCCAGCCCGGCCCCGAGGGCAGCGGCATGAAGCTGGCCTTCGCCCGGCTCGCCCAGGAAATCAGCGGCTGGGAGGTGGAGTTCCTCGCCGAGGACGGGCTGACCTACGACGACTGGACGATGCGCCGGCCCGACGGCGTCGACTTCACCGGCCGCGAAGCCGGCTACCGCTATCTGCGCGCCAAGGGGAACTCCATCGAAGGGGGCACCTCGGAAGTGCTGCTCAACATCGTCGCCGAACGTGTGCTGGGGCTGCCGCCCGAGCCGCGCACCGACAAGGACGTCGCGTGGAAGGACCTCCCCCGATGAACGACGGGACCACCCTGCCCGGCTCCGCGGCGCCCGACCCCGACCTCCTCTACTCCGAGGACGAGGACGCGCTGCGCGCCGCCGTACGGTCGCTGCTCGCGGATCGCAGCGATCCGGCCACCGTGCTCGCCGGCCTGGAGTCGGACGTCGCCTACGACACCGGCCTGTGGCACTCCCTCGCCACGGAGATCGGCACCGCGGGCCTGCTGGTGCCCGAAAAGCTCGGCGGTGCGGGCGCCACCGCCCGCGAGGCCGCCGTGGTGCTGGAGGAGATCGGCCGCGCCGTCGCCCCCGTGCCCTATCTGACCAGCGCGGTCCTCGCGGTGACCGCCCTGCTCGGCTGCGAGCACGACCGTGCGGACGTCGCCGCGTCGCTCGCCGCACTCGCCGAGGGCCGCACCGTCGGTGTGCTCGCCGTCCCGCTGCCCACCGCCCCCGGCGGGCTGTCCGGTCCGGCGTCCGTACGGGCCGATGCCGGCGGCGCCCTCACCGGCCGGGTGACCTCGGTCGCCGATGCCGCGGCCGCCGAACTCCTGCTCGTCCCGGCCCAGGGACCCGACGGCCCGGCGCTCTACGCGGTGGACCCGTCGGCGGGCGGGGTGCGTACCGACACCGTCACCCCGCTCGACCTCACCCGCCCCCTGGGCCACCTCACCTTCGACGGTGCCCCCGGCCGCCTCCTGGCCACCGGGGACCGCGCCAGTGCCACCGTCGACCGCGCCCTGCTCACCGGTGCCGGACTGCTCGCCTCGGAGCAGCTGGGCGTCGCCGAATGGTGTCTGGCCGAAACCGTGCGGCACACCGCCGAGCGCACCCAGTTCGGCCGCCCCGTCGGCTCGTTCCAGGCGCTCAAGCACCGGATGGCCGCCCTCTGGCTGGATGTGGCCTCGGCCCGCGCCGCCGCCCGGAACGCCGCCGACGCCCTCGCCACCGAGAGCCCCGACGCCCCGGTGGCGGTGGCCGTCGCCCAGGCGTACTGCGCGCCGGTGGCGGTGCGTGCCGCCGAGGAGTGCGTCCAGCTGCACGGCGGCATCGGCATGACCTGGGAGCACCCGGCGCATCTGTACCTCAAGCGGGCCAAGAGCGATGAGCTCGCCCTCGGGTCGCCGGGGCGGCACCGGGAGGCCCTGGCGGGGCTGGTCGGGATCGCCGCGCCGTAAAGGCTGTGGGCCGGGTGCCGCCGGTCAGTTGGTGATGGTGAAGGTCCGGCTGAAGGCGCGGACCGCGCCGTCGCCGGCGGTCGCCACCTCCAGGAAGTAGCGCTTGCCCGGCGGCACCCGGGGCAGCGTCACCAGCGCCTCGCCGGCCCGCCCGGCACCGGCCTTGGTCGCGACCAGCGCCACCCGCTCCGACTCGCCCCCGCCGGTCGCCGTCCGCAGCCAGACGTCCACCTCCTCGCCCGTGCTGTTGTTCCAGGTCACCACGAAACTGCCGTTCGCCTTGTAGTCGACGCCGGGCTCCGGCGCGGTCACCTCGATCCGCCCTGTCGGGGGCGAGGCGAACTCCTCGGGGTCGGCACTGGCGGCGGGGGCACCGAGGGCGGAGGTGGCGGCCCGCGCCGCCGAGCCCGCATGGCCGGCCGTGGCGGCCATCGCCCGGCCCGCCGCGGGACCACTCTTCCCGGTGTCCGGGCGCGACGGCGCCAGCGAGATCACCAGCATGCAGCCGACGGCGGTGGTGGCGACGGCGACGGCCAGATTGGTGGCCATCGAGGTGGCCCTAGACATCGTCTCCTCGTTTCCTCGGGGGAGGGGCGAGCCGAACATCCCCGGCACCTCGGACATCAAAAACGACGCGCTGAGCGATCACCTGGATGGACAGTTCCGGCGCGACAGCCCCCCGGACGCAAGGGAGAATCCACCGCTCGGGACGGAATTGATCCAGGCTCCGGTGATGTCCTGAAAGTGCGGTTCGGGTAGCGTCGAACACATGAAGACCGCAACGCGTCGTGCGCTGATCGGACCAGTCCTCCTGCTGGTGGCCGCGCTGCTGGCGGTGGTCGCCGCGATGGCACCGGGTGCCCGCGCCGCCGGGGGGCTGGACGAGGCCGCGGCGGCCCTCGAAAAGGGCCCGGTCTACGTCGATCCCCGTGCCGCGGACCAGTTCTCCCGTGCCCAGGCGGACGCGCTGGCCAAGAAAATCAAGGACGCGGACAAGCCGATCTTCGTCGCCGTGCTGCCGCGGGCCGCCGAGTACCAGCCCGGCACCCTGCTCCAGAACCTGCGCACCAAGGTCGGCATCAGCGGCGTCTACGCCGTCGAGCTCGGCAACGGCTTCAACGCCGGCGCCGACCCGCGGGTGATGACGCGCGACTCGGTGCAGAACCTCGTCGGATCGGTCAAGAGTTCCGACTACCCCACGGTCAACGAGCGCTTGAACAGCTTCGTCGACACGGCCGCACGGTCGGCCCACGGCCAGGCCCCCGCCTCCTGGGGCGGCTCCGGCGGCAGCGGCTTCGACACCGGTACGGCGATCGGGCTCGGGGTGCTGGTGGCCGTCGGAGGCGGCGGCGCCTACGCGATCGCCCGCCGCAACCGCAGAAGGCGGATCGAGGCGGAGCGGGCCGCGCTAGAGGATCTGCGGGTCGTCGTCGACGAGGACATCACCGCCTTCGGCGAGGAGCTGGACCGGCTCGACTTCACCCCCGGCGAGCCCGGCGCCGACGACGCGATGCGCACGGACTACACCCATGCACTGGACTCCTACGAGAACGCCAAGTCCGCGATGGCGTCGGCCCAGCACCCCGGTGACGTCCAGGCGGTGACCCGGGCGCTGGAGGACGGCCGGTTCTCGCTGGCCACCCTCGACGCGCGACGCGAAGACCGGCCGCTGCCCGAGCGCCGGCTGCCCTGCTTCTTCGACCCACGGCACGGTCCGTCCGTCGTGGACGTCCGGTGGGCCCCGGAGGGCGGTGCCGAGCGCACCGTGCCGGTCTGCGCCGCGGACAAGAGCCGGATGGACGACGGGCGGGAGCCGCTGGCCCGTACGGTCAGGACCGCGAACGGCGACCGCCCCTACTGGGACGCGGGCCCGGCCTACGGCCCCTGGGCCGGCGGCTACTTCGGCGGCGGCCTGCTGCCCGGCCTCCTGGTGGGCACCCTGCTCGGCAACATGATGATGTCGTCCGCCGCCTACGGCGCCGACTTCGGCGGTGCGGGCGCCGACGGCGGGGACTACTCCGGATCCGACTTCAACAGCGACGACTTCGGCGGCGGCTTCGGTGACGGCGGTGGCTTTGGAGACGGTGGCGGCTTCGGTGGCGGCGGCTTCGACGGCGGCGGAGGTTTCTGAGCGCTGAGGGCTCCTGGACCGCCCGGAGCGGCCGGCGCCCCTCGGCCCGCCCGGAGTGCTCGACGCCCCCTCGGCGCCCCCGAAGCACTCAGCCCCCCTCGGCCCGCCCCGCCCGCTTGACGCCGAGGAAGCGCCCGTAGCGCGGCCGCGCCGCGAAGTCCGCATAGCGCCATACGGCGGGCCGCCCGGCCTCCCGGCACAGATGCAGGACCTGGTCGGGGCCCAGGTGAACGCCCACGTGCGCGCCGTAGCCCGGTGGCCGGCCGCCGACCGGACCGCCGTCGAACAGCACCAGATCCAGCGGCCGCGGACGCTCCACCCGGTGGGTCGCCCGTTCGTCGGCCCAGAGTTCCGCCGAGCGCAACGGCGGTATCAGCAGGCCGAAGTGGCGCAGCACGGCGTAGGCGTAGCGCTGGCAGTTCGCGCCCCCGGTCAGGTCGTCGAAGGGGCCCGGGGCGGGGCCACGGACGGCAACACCGGCCGCCCCGCCCGCCCCGTATGACGGGCATTCAGGTGTCGTCGCTCCCGGATGGCGGGCACCCGAGTAGGTCACATCGCGCAGCGCCTCGGGAAGCTGCCGGAACGCCACCGTGCCGTGGACGGTGGGGACTTGACGGCCGGGTTCACGGAACACCCGGACATGATGCCGGGGACCGCCCTCATGCCGCACGCCGCGGTGTCGAGCACGCTCACCACATCGGATCCGACGTGCACTCGACACCGCGAGGAGATCCCCGATGGAACGCCGCTTTCGCAAGGCAGCCCTCTGGGGCGCGGCCGCCGCCACCGTCGTGGCGGCGGTCGGCCCGTTCAGCCCGGCGCACGGCGTGCCCCGGCCCGATCCCTCGCCCAAGCCCTCGCCGCGCGGCATGCTCGACGCGATGCGCCGGGACCTCGGGCTGAACGCGGTGCAGGTGCGGACCCGGCTCGCGCAGGAGACCGATGCGCACCGTGCCGCGGCGGCCGTGCGCCGGACGCTGAGCAGCCCGCCCGCCGGGATGTGGTTCGACCGGACCACCGGCAAACTCGTCGTCGCGGTCACCGGCGCCGCCGACGCCCAGCGGGTGCGGGCCGCCGGGGCGGTCCCCAAGACGGTGCCGCACGGCCGCGCCGCGCTCACCGCCCTGATGCGGCAGATCACCGGCCGGGCGGGCGACGGGGTGCCCGGCGTCACCGGCTGGGGTGTCGACGAGCGGGCCAACGGTGTGGTGGTCCGCATGGACCGCACCCGGCGCACCGCCCGGACCGCCGCCTTCGAGCAGTCCGTCCGCGCGCTGGGGGCCCGGTCGAAGATCCCCGTCACGGTCGAGCGCAGCGACCAGACACCGCGTCAGCAGGGCGGCACGGTGGTGGGCGGTGAACGCTGGATGCCCGGCAGCGAGGGGATCTGTTCCATCGGCTTCTCGGTGACCGGGCCGGGCAGTTTCCAGGGCTTTCTGACGGCAGGTCACTGCACGCTGACCCCCGATCAGGCCGCGTTCGGCAAGGACGGCAGCCGCATGGGGACCTCGAACGAGGGCGGCGAGCACAGCGTCAACGACCGCGAGGGGGACTTCGGGCTGGTCGAGGTCGACCGGCCGGACTGGACGGTCAGCGCGGACGTGGCCGGGCAGGGCGGTACGCCGGTCACCGTCACCGGTGCGCAGGAGGGCCTGGTCGGGATGTCGATGTGCCACTCCGGGCAGAGCAGCGGCTGGCACTGCGGGGAGATCACCCGGGTCGACCAGACCGTGGACTACGGCAACACGGTCATCGAGGGCCTGTCGTTCACCAACGCCTGCTCTGCGCCCGGTGATTCGGGCGGCTCGTATGTCACCCAGCCCAGCGCCCCGAAGGCCCTGGGCGTGCACTCGGGCGGCGGCGCCGCCGGCTGCGGCAACTTCGGCGGTGCCACCCTCACCATCTTCCAGCCGGTGGGCGAGATCCTGGACAGGTGGAATCTGCGGCTGAAGACGGGCAGCCCCTGACGCGCCCCGCCGCCCCCGGCCGTCACCGCCTGCCCGGCCGCCGCACCCGGGCCGGGGAGCGGTCCCGGGAAAGGGCCCCGGTCCCTTGATCTCCGCGCCTACGATGTGAAGCCAGTGGCCAATGAGGCGCCGGGGGTCGATGTGGCGGACCGGCGTCTATGGGGGAGCGGGAGAGCGCACATGGCAGAAGCAGCGGAACAGGCAGCCGGTACGGACGCGGCGGGGCCGTTCGCCGTCGGGATCACGGTGCGCGGCTACGAGACGGACACCCAGGGCCATCTGAACCAGAGCGTCTATCTCCAGTACGCCGAGCACGCCCGCTGGTCGCTGCTCCAGGCGAGCGGCATCCGCCAGAGCACCATGGTGGACCGCCGCGTCGGCCCGGTGACCGTCGAGACCACCATCCGCTACCGGCGGGAGCTGCGGGCCGGTGACGAGGTCGGGGTCAGCTGCGCGTTCGTCTGGGGCGAGGGCAAGACCTTCCGGATCGAGCAGACCGTCCGCACGACGGACGGGACGGTGGCCGCCGAGGTGAGCGCCGTCTGCGGGCTGCTCGACCTCACCGAGCGCAAGCTGCTCCAGGACCCGCGGGCGGCCTTCCGCGACCTGGCCGACCGGCCCGCGCTGCTGGGTCTCGGCGACGCCTGAGGAACGTGGCCGGCGGCGCCGCGCCCGTGCCGTACGGCGGCAGCGGGCGGGGCCGCCGACACGAAAGGGTGAACCCGTTCATCCATTGCGCTGCCTGGAGGTCACGGCGGGCACCGGACTGATCCACGTTTGAGCCGTCGGGGGGCATCACACCCGCCCAACGAAAGGCTCCTCGATGGACACCCAGATAGTCCAGGTCAAAATCCATCCCGCCATCGGCATAGCCCGGGTCGGCAACAGCGACAAACCCCCCTTCATCGGCCCGGAATCCCCGGACCAGCCGCCGCTGCCGGCCGGCTCGTACAAGGACAGCGCCGGGAAGGTCATCCGGCAGGCCGCCCGGTTCCGGGTCTACGGCTACAACCAGGCCGGGGAAGCCGTCCGGGAACTCAAACTGGGCGAGGCGGGGGTCACCGAGATCAAGTGGTCGGTGCACCTGGCCAACAAGAAGGCCGCCTGGTACCAGTTCCATCTCGCGCTCGACATCGATGAGGCCGGCGGTCTCCAGGAGACCCAGCTGCGCCGCCGGAACTTCGACGTCCGGGGAGCCGACCGGAAGAAGCTCGTCATCGACGCCGGCCGCAAGGAGATCCGCGCCTCTCTGCACGAGAACGCCGCCCTCGGCGGGAAGATCATGAACCGGGCGGTCCCCCTGGGATCGATCACCACCCAGACCGACGGCCGGCTGCTGGTCGTCGGCGGCGTCGGCAAGTCGGCCTCCTACGCCACTCCCGAAAAGCCGATCTCCGGTGTCGCCAACAACGACACCTGGTACGACGACGTGTCCGACGGCCCGGTCACGGCGGAGGTCACCATCGGGGGCGTCACCAAGAGCGCCAACCCGGCCTGGGCCGTGGTCGCCCCGCCGCACTTCGCGCCCGGTGTGAAGACCGTCCGCACCCTCTACGACGTGCTGTACGACGTGTTCGTCACCGAGCACACCCTGCCCGTCGTGCCGCAGATCTCGTACCCGGACCACATCGAACCGATGCTGGACCGGTTCTGCCAGCTCCAGTGGGTCAACCACGGCTTCGCCACCCAGTTCGGCCGGTCCGGCCCGTACGACTTCCGCGACCCGGCGATGCGCAAGCGGCTCGCCGACCCGGGCGAGGCCAGCCGGGAACTCCGCCGGCAGATCTATGTCCAGCTGCGTGACTACTCCCGGGACGGGACCTCCCCCCTGCCCTGGCCCTGGCTCTACGGCGACGCCATGTCCAGCGGCAAGCCCACCTCCGTCCGGCAGCACATCAAGATCTCCAATGAGCAGGACCGGATGCTGGCCCAATGGGCCGACGGCCACTTCACCACCGGCCCGCCCCGTACGGGCCACCCGGACGTGGACACCGCGCCGGTCGCCGCGCAGCCGGGTCTGCTGGACCGGGGCGCGCTGGAGAACTGCGCTGCCGACGCCTTCCACCCGGGCTGCGAGGTCACCTGGCCGATGCGGCACAAGACCCTGTACTCCGAGCCCTTCCGCATCCTGCACCGCACACCGGAGAACCCGGAACCCGACTACGGAGACGCGCTCACCGTCCAGGAAGCACTGAGCAAGACCGGTCCGCTGCACGCACAGGGGCCGGGCGACCTCACCCGCTGGATGGCCGCCCCCTGGCAGTGCGACGCCGCGAGCTGCCGCTCCGGCTACCAGGTACGCTCCGGGCTCGGCCCCCGCTACAGCCCCTACCTGCCGACCTTCTGGCCCGCCCAGGTGCCCAACCATGTGCTCAAGCAGTCCGACTTCACGACCGTCAACACCCCGCCGAGCGGCTCCGACGACAGCGTCAGGGAGAAGGCCTTCGAGAACCGGGCGGTCTGGCTGCGCGGTCTGAAGGGCACCGACTTCAACAAGCAGCGGCGGCAGATGATCGACGACTGGTACAAGTTCGGCATCGTCGAGACACACGAATACACCGTGGGCGACGGCAAGTTCCCCCAGCACATCCAGGTGGAGTCCGAGCCGAGTTATCCGCCGGCCCTCGACCACGCCAACCTCGTCAACATCCAGGTGCCCGAGGCCGGGGCGCCCCAACTGGCGGGTGTGGCCGACGTCTGGACCGGCGAGGTCCCGGCCGAGACCGTCGAGGCCATGCTCGTCCAACAGGCCATCCAGGAAGTCATGGAGGCGACCGGCCGGGACGAGACGGAGATCGCCGCCGGATACCTGGAGAAGCTCGACCCCTTCCACGGCGCCCAGTGAGCCCCGCCCCCGCCCCCGCCTACGACGTCGTGGTCGCGGGCGGTGGCCCGGCGGGTTGTGCCGCCGCGCTCACCCTCGTCCACGCCGGCCGGACGGTCCTGCTGGCCGACGCCGGTACCGGTCCGCCCAAGGCCGGTGAGGCGCTGGTGTCCATGGGCCGGCTGCTGCTCGCCGACCTCGGCGTCGCCGAACCGGTCCTGGGCAGCGGCCATCTGCCCTGCCACGGCAACCTGTCCGCCTGGGGCTCGCCGGAACTGCACGCCGTGGACTTCCTCCACGACCCCTACGGGCACGGCTGGCACCTGGACCGCCCGCTCTTCGACCGCCGGCTGCGCGCCGCCGCCCGCGCGGCGGGCGCCGAGATCGCCGAGCACACCGCCGTACGGAGCCCCTCCCGGCAGTCGGACGGCACCTGGCGGCTCGCCCTGCGCGACCGGGCCGGCGGGGCCGGGGACCGTACGGTGCGCTGCCGCTGGGTGGTGGACGCCACCGGGCGCGGCGCCGCGATCGCGGTCCGCTCCGGCGCCCGGCGGCGCACCGGAGACCAGCTGACCGCCCTCCACCTCACCCTCGACCCGGCCCCGCAGACCCCCCTCGACGGCCGTTCGCTGGTCGAGTCCGACCAGGACGGCTGGTGGTACACCGCGCTGCTGCCCTCCCGGCAGCGTCTGGTCGCCTACTTCACCGACCCCGATCTGCCCGTCGCCGCCGCGCGCGGAGCCGAGCGCTTCCGCCGGCGGCTGCTGGCCACCCGGCACATCTCCCGCCGGGCCCGCCCGCACGGGCTGACCACCCTGCGCCCGCCCCGCCGGGCCGCCGCCCACAGCGCCCATCTGGACCGGGTGCACGGCGACGGCTGGACGGCCGCCGGAGACGCGGCGGCCGCCTTCGACCCGCTCAGCTCCCAGGGCATCCTCACCGCCCTCTACACCGGGCTGAGCGCGGGCCAGGCCGTCGACGCCCGGCTGCACGGCGACCGGGCGGCCCTCACCGACTATGCGGCCAGGGTCACCACGGCCCGGACCGCCTACCAGCACGGCCACCGCGCCGTGCACGCGCAGGAAACCCGCTGGCCCGACCGGCCCTTCTGGACCCGGCGGCAGCGGAGCTTCCACCACAACCCCCACCTATGAAAGGCGAGACCACACCATGACCCCCACCCCCGCATCCGGCCCCGCATCCGGCTCCACGGACGCACACGAGCACATCCACCGCTTCCTGCTGCTGGGCAAGAAGAAGCTGTTCTTCTACCACCTGGCGCTGTACAACCCCCAGTCCGGCCACAACTACCAGGCGGTCTTCAGCTTCTCCATCAAGGACAACGGCGAACTGCGGAACATGTACCTGAAGGACCTGGCGCAGCACGAGAACGAGCGGGTCTTCTACTCGCTGCGCTGCCCGCACCACTTCGAACTCCCCGAGCTCCAGCAGGGCAAGGAGTTCGGCGTCCACCTGGAGCGGGTCGTCGTGAAGCCGGACGGCAGCCGCGACTTCCAGCAGATGACCACGGCCGAGACCATGGTGGACTGCAAGCGGGAGGACGTGCTCTCCTTCCGCAAGCTCGGCAATCTGCCCTACCCCGAATACCTCACCTACCTGGTGTTCGGCGAGGGCGACGAGATCCACCTCGCCCACCAGCTCGCGGAGCGCCCCAACTGGGACGAGGCCCTCACCATCGCCCCCGCGCAGCCCATCGACCCGGCGCTGCTGAAGAAGGTCCCGACCTTCGTCATCGACTCGATCAGGGACGCTCACGACAAGCTGATCGAGAGCCCGCTGAAGAAGGGGCAGCAGTACCAGGGCAAGATCGACGGGTCCGGCCCGGCGGTCGACTTCACCGTCGGCCGTCAGGCCTGGTTCAACCACACCAGCCTCAACAACTGATCCACGGCATTTCGTTGGCGCCCTGACCCGGACCGGTCCGCGACACCGCCGCGGACCGGTCCGGCCAGGGCGTGCCTCACGCCTGCCGCGTCGGCAGCACGATCGCCTGGCGCAGGTTCACATGGCGGGCACGGCTCGTCGTGTAGGCGATCAGGTCCGCGATGTCATCCGCCGCCAGACCGGTCAGCGCGTCGAACATGCCGCCCAGCTGACCGGCCAGTTCCGCGTTGTCGATGTGGTCGGCCAGTTCGGTGTCCGTGAGACCCGGCTCGATATTGGTGACGCGGACATCACGCGGGCCCAGCTCCGTGCGCAGCGACTGCGAGAGGTAGGTCAGCGCGGCCTTCGTCGCGCCGTACACCGCGTAGTGGGGGAAGGCGATATGCGCGCCGATCGAGGAGATGTTCACCAGATCCGCCGTCCGGCCCGACTCCGCCACCGCGATCAGGTCCGGAGTGAACGCCCGGATGACCCGCAGCGCGCCGGCCACATTGGTGTCCAGCATGCGCTGCCACTCGTCGGCGCGGCCGTCGGTGACCGGGTTCGGCAGCATCACGCCCGCCGCGTTGACCACCAGATCGACCTGCCCGTACGCGGTGTGCACCCGCTCGGCCGCCGCGTCCACGGAGGCGGCGTCGGTGACATCGGCGGCGACAACCAGGGCTTGCCCGCCGGCCTTCTCCATCGTGGCGGCCAGCTCCGCCAGCCGCCCGGCCCGGCGGGCGAGCAGCGCCACCCGCACACCGTGCGAGGCGAGCAGCCGGGCGGTGGCCTCGCCCATACCGCTGGCGGCTCCGGTGACGACAGCGGTGCGGCCGGCGAGGGTGTCGTACGACATGGGGAACTCCTGGGCTGGTGGTGAGAGCCGCCGGGTGTCTCCCGGGGCGAGCACCACACTGCGCCCGGCCACCGCACTTACCCAGGGCTGCCGTTTTCCTGGGTCCGGCAGTACCAGGATGGGAGCGTCGCCGGCGCCTAGGATCAGCGCATGGATATATCCCTGACGGGGGAACTCGGCGACTTCCTGCGTTCCCGGCGCGCCCGCATCCGGCCCGAAGAAGTCGGGCTGCCGGGGCACGGCCGAAGGCGGGTTCCGGGTCTGCGCCGCGAGGAGGTCGCCCAGCTCGCGGGCGTCAGCGTCGACTACTACATCCGCCTCGAACAGGGCCGCGGCCCCTCCGTCTCGGACGCCGTACTCGACGCCATCGGGCGCGTCCTGCGCCTCGACGACACCGAGCAGCAGTATCTGCGCACGGTGGCCAGGCCCGCCGCCCGCCGCACGGCCGCCGCCGGGCCCGCGCCCCAGAGAGTCCGCCCCGGACTGCGCCTCCTCCTGGACACCATGGAGAAGGCACCCGCGTTCGTACTCGGCCGCCGGATGGATGTGCTCGCGTGGAACGCCCTGGGCGACGCCGTCGCCGGCTTCTCACAGATGCCGGCCGAGGAGCGCAATATGCCGCGCCAGGTGTTCCTCAACCCGCAGGCACATGAGCTCTATCCGGACTGGCCCGCGGTGGCCGCCGAGACGGTCGCCTATCTGCGCCTGGACGCGGGCAACCATCCACGGGACAAACAACTGGCGACGCTGGTGGGCGAACTCTCGCTGGGCAGCGAGGACTTCCGCCGGCTGTGGGCGGACCACCAGGTCAAGGAGAAGACCTACGGGGCGAAGCGGATGCGGCACCCCGTGGTGGGTGAACTCACCATGCCGTACGAGACGTTGACGGTGACCGGGGAGCCGGATCAGATGCTGGTGGTCTACACGCCGGAACCCGGTTCCCGTACGGCGGAGCGCCTGGCCCTCCTGGCCAGCTGGGCGGCGAGCCCGGCGGTCTGAGGGGGCGGCGGGCCGAGGGTGCCGGCGCCCTCGGCCTGACGGGACGGGCGCCGCAGACCGATCACACGGCATACGCACCCCGTAGCGCCGCGCTGACCGGGTCACCGGCCCCGTCCTCCTGACCCGGCCCGGTCCGCGACCTCGTCGCGGGCCGGGCCGGGCCGGCCGAAGGACAAGCCCTGGCTCTAGGTAGCGGCGTGGCCCCTACCGCTCGAACCGGCCTGCTGCGACGGCGCCGCGGAAGGTGGTCCAGGTGTCGGGGCCCAGCTGGAGTATGGGGCCTGCGGGGTTCTTGGAGTCGCGTATGGCGACCGTGCCCGGGATGTTGGTGGCCACCTCCACGCACTCCTCCTTGTGATCGCTGTAGCTGGACTTGCGGTAGCTGTAATCGGTCATGGCTCACAGTTCTCTGCTGAGGCTGCTGATGAACGCTCGCGAATCACCCTCCCCGAGGGCATGCTGTGCGATTCGCTCGAACAGTTCATCATGTTGAGCAGCCCCTTCTCCGCCTTCGAGCCACAGCGGATGAAGCGGGACGTCCTTGTAGAGGACGTCCATTGCCCCGGGTTCGGCAAATGAGATGACACTGAAGCCGCAACCCATGCCGAGTTGGGCTCCTGCGCTGAATGGGAGTACGCGGACACTGACATTCGGGCGTTGGGACATGGCATTCAGGTGTTCCAGCTGCCCGCGCATCACGTTCGTGCCGCCGACGAGATTCCGGAGCGCGCCCTCGTGGAGGACCGCCTGAAGGCGGAGTGGAGGGGTGTCAACGAGGCGGCGCTGTCGTGCCAATCGTGCGGATACGAAGTGATCGTCCGAGTTCAGCGCGCTTACGTAATCGGAGGTTTGTAGCAGCCCCGGGACGAAGGCGAGCTGCCACGTCCTGATGGCCGTCGCCGCGCTCTCCAAGACTGCGTACTCCTTCATCGAGGGGGAGAAGGGGGCGTCGTTCCACCAGCCCTTGCTCTTCCGTCGCTCGCGATCGACACGCGCCACCTCAAGAAGCCCGCCCACGGCAGCTGGTTCGTCCACGCCGTACAGCGCACACAAGGCGCGGATGTCCGGGTCGCGCATGGGGACCCAACCGCCCTCCATCTTTGCGACCTTGTTGGTAGAAGCGTTGAGCGTCTTGGCGGCCTGCGTCTGCGTCAGACCTGCTGCTGTCCTCAGGCGAGTGAGCTCCCCACCCAGCCTGCGGCCCAGGACAGTTGACGTGCTGTTTCCCTGCATTGGCTGACTCGCTGTCACGCGAGCAGTCTGGTGCCGGCCGTACGGAGCTCGCAACTCGTGCGGGTTAATTACCCCAAGGTGAATTGAAACGATCTCGCTCGAATACCTACCTTGCGTAGTGAACCGCTCGCGCAGCGAGACCAGCCGGTGACGGCTGCCTCCTGCCCTGAACCGGAGGTGGCCGAAGGTGATCGACTCGCATCCCAGCCCGGCAGAAGTGGTCCTCCATGAGGACGTACTCGACTACACCCCACGCCCCAAAAGCATCGCCCTGGCACGTAACCGCGCCGCCCGCCTCATCGCCGAATGGGGCCACGACCAACTGGCCGACGATGCAAAGGTGCTGGTCTCCGAAGTGGCTACCAACGCTCTGCGCCACGCCCATGTACGCGGCCGACTCTTTCGCGTACGCCTCACCCACACCGACTCCGTACTCCGCATCGCCGTCACCGACACCCGCGGCGAATGCCTCCCTTGCGTCAGAGAGCCCCCGCCGCACGCGTCGCACGGCCGCGGCTTACTGATCGTCCGTACACTCTCGGCCCGCTGGGGCATCCACGTACTCCGCGTCGGCAAGACGGTCTGGTGCGAGCTGGAGCTCAAGCAAAATTTCCAGGTCGGTTGAGGCGCCAGGGCCGGTTTTCGGTCGCCGGAGCAGCGACAGATCGGCCCGGAAGCGCCGGGAGGTGGGCGGCCCGGGGGAGAGGAGCGCAGGTCGGAGCGGGGATGACGGACTGAAGGACCGGTCCGGGTGCCGTCTTCGTGACCTTGGCGCAATCAACTACCGCCTGTTGCACGTGCGTTGACAGTGCACGGGGGTGGCCGCACGATGCAACGCGGCATCAGCGGGCTACCGCTGGTTACCGCAGGTGGCAGTGGTCAGCGTGTTCGCCCCCCCCCGGCAGAAGGAGCGCCCGTGGTTCCCCGGCCCCCGTTCCCCGGCACCCCCCTCTCCCGGTCCACCGGCCCCGGCTCCGTGCCCGACGGTCCGCGCCACAGCGGTCCTTCGCGCCCCGGGTCCGCTGCTTCCGGACCGGCCCCCGGGCCCGCGCGCTCTGCCCCTGTACGTGGCGCGCCCGCCTGCCCGGAGTTCACCGGCCGCGATCGTGTCGTCGCGCTCTCGCCCTTCGAAGAACCGGGCGAGCGGATCGTTCTGGCGGCGGCCCGCGCGGGCGCCCTCGGCCTGCTGGATCTCGGCCGGGATGCCGGAGCGGCACGTGAGGCGCTGGCCCGGCTCGAAGGGGTTTCGTACGGTGTGCGGATACCGGTGGGGTGTCCGCTGGCGCCCGCCGAGCTGCCCGACGAGGTCGACACCGTGCTGCTCGCCGACGTGCGGGCGTGCGCAGCCCCCGTGCCGCTCGCTGTCGGCACCGCGACCGGGCGGCCGGCGGACTGGGCCGACGGCGGGCGGCGCCGGGTCTGGGCCGAGGTCACCAGCCCCGAGGAGGCCGCCGCGGCGTGTGCCGCCGGGGTCACCGCGCTCGTCGCCCGTGGCCATGAGTCGGGCGGCCGGGTGGGTGAACTCACCACCTGTGTTCTGCTCCAGCGCCTGCTGGCCGACCCGTCCGTGACCGTGCCCGTCCTCGCCGCCGGGGGCATCGGCCCGCACACCGCCGCCGCTGCCGTGGCCGGCGGGGCGGCCGGAGTGCTGCTCGACTCCCAGCTCGCGCTCACCACCGAGGGCGAGGAGCGGCTGCCCCGGGCGGTCGCCGCCGCGATCCGCGCCATGGACGGCAGCGAGACCACCCTCGTCGCGGGCCACCGGGTCCTCACCCGCCCGGACCTCCGCCCGCCCGCGGCCGGCGACGAAGCCGGGGAAGCGCAGGACGGGGGAGCGCAGGACGGGGAAGCGCAGGACGGGGAAGCGCAGGACGGGGAAGCGCAGGACGGGGGAGCGGAGCACGGGACCACCGGCCACGACCCTGGCCCCGACCCCGTCCGGATCGCCGCCCGACTAGGCGCCCGGGATCTGCGGACCCAGCTGCTCCCCATCGGCCAGGACGGTGCGTTCGCCGCCCGGCTCGCCGCGCGCCACCGCACCACCGGCGGCATCGTGCAGGCCGTACGGGCCGCCCTCACCGGCCATCTCGACGCCGCGGCGCGCCTCCGCCCGCTCGCTGCCCGCCCCGGCGCCCGCCATCTCCCGGTGGCCCAGGGGCCGATGACCCGGGTCAGCGACGAGGCCGCGTTCGCCGCGGCCGTGGCCGCCGACGGCGGGCTGCCCTTTCTCGCGCTCGCCGTCATGGACGGCGCACAGGTACGCCGACTGCTGGCCGAGACCGCCGAGCGGCTGGGCGAACGGCCCTGGGGCGTCGGCCTGCTCGGCTTCGCCCCGCCCGAACTCCGCCGGGAACAGCTCGCCGCGGTGGCCGAGTTCGCCCCCGAGTACGCCCTGATCGCCGGCGGCCGGCCTGCCCAGGCCGCGCCCCTCGAAGCCGCCGGGACCCGGACCTATCTCCATGTCCCGGCGCCCGGCCTGCTGGAGCGCTACCTCTCCGAAGGCGCCCGGCGGTTCGTCTTCGAAGGGCAGGAGTGCGGGGGCCACATCGGCCCCCGGGCCAGCTTCCCGCTGTGGGAGGAGCAGATCGAGCGGCTGACCGTGCATGCCCGTACACACGGCGGGACGGCCGAGGAGCTGGACGTACTTTTCGCGGGCGGTATCCACGACGCCCGTTCGGCCGCCATGGCCGCGGCCGCCGCCGCGCCGCTCGCCGAACTCGGCGCCCGTATCGGCGTCCTGATGGGCACCGCCTACCTCTTCACGGAGGAGGCCGTCGCCACCGGCGCCGTGCTCCCCGGCTTCCAGGACACCGCCCTGGCCTGCGACCGGACCGTACTGCTGCGGACCGCCCCGGGCCATGCCACGCGCTGCGCCGACACCGCCTACACCGAGGACTTCGCCGCGGCCGACCGGCGCCTGGCCGCCCACGGCACCGACCCCCGGGACCGCTGGGAGGAGCTGGAGCGGCGCAACCTCGGACGGCTGCGGATCGCGAGCAAGGGCCTGCGGCACACAGATGGCGGGCCGCCCGCGCCCGTGGGGGAGCGCGACCAGCGCCGGGAGGGCCTGTACATGCTGGGCCAGGCCGCCACCGCCCGCCACGCCACCACCACCGTCGCCGCGCTGCACACGGCCGTGACCGACGGAGCTACCGCCCGACTCGACCTGCGGGCAGCGGAGTTCCGGTCCCCGGCCGCGCAGCCGGACCGGGACACGGCGCCACTGGACATCGCCATCGTCGGCATGGCCTGCTGCTATCCCGGCGCTCCCGACGCGGCCCGCTACTGGTCCAATGTCGTCACCGGCGTCGACTCCGTCACCGAGGTGCCCGCCGACCGCTGGGACGCCGCCACCTACCACGACCCGGACCCCGCGCGCGCGGGCGAGCGCACCCCGTCGCGCTGGGGCGGCTTCCTGCCCGCGCTCCCCTTCGACGCCCTCGCCCACGGCATCCCCCCGGCCTCCCTCACCGGCATCGAACCGGTGCAGCTGCTCGCCCTCGACGCCGCCGCCAAAGCCCTCGCGGACGCCGGATACGCCGGCCGCGACTTCGACCGCGCCCGTACCAGCGTCGTGTTCGGCGCCGAGGCGGGCACCGAACTGGCCGGTGCCTACGGGCTGCGCGCCCTGCACCCGGCCTACCTCGGCGACCTGCCGCCCGCCCTCGACGCCGAACTGCCCCGGCTGACCGAGGACTCCTTCCCCGGCGTGCTCGCCAATGTCATCGCCGGACGCATCGCGAGCCGCCTCGACCTGGGCGGCGCCAACTGCACCGTGGACGCCGCCTGCGCCTCCTCGCTCGCCGCACTCGACCTGGCCTGCCGCCAACTGCGCGACCACGACGCCGATATGGCGCTGTGCGGCGGCGCCGATGTGCACAACGGCATCAACGACTACCTGATGTTCGCCTCCGTGCAGGCGCTGTCCCCCACCGGCCGCTGCCGCCCGTTCGACGCGGCGGCCGACGGGATCGCGCTCGGCGAGGGCGTCGGCTGTCTGGTCCTCAAACGCCTCGCGGACGCCGAACGGGACGGCGACCGGATCTACGCCGTCGTCAAGGCGGTCGGTACCTCCAGCGACGGGAGGTCCCTGGGGCTGACCGCACCACGGCCCGAGGGCCAGCGGCGGGCCCTGGAACGCGCCTACCACCGCGCCGGGATCAGCCCCGCCCAGGTCGGCCTCCTCGAAGCCCACGGCACCGGAACCGTCGTCGGCGACACCACCGAACTCGCCGTCCTCACCGAGCTGTTCGAGGCCGCGGGCGCGGACCCGGGCAGCTGTACGCTCGGCTCGGTCAAATCGCAGATCGGGCACACCAAATGCGCCGCCGGCCTGGCCGGACTGATCAAGGCCGCCCGTGCCGTGCACGCGGGAGTGCGGCCGCCGACCCTGCATCTGACCCGGCCGGCCGAGGCGGACACCGGCCCGTTCCGCTTCGACACCGGCCACGCCCGGCCCTGGCCGGTCCCCGTGGCACGCCGTATCGCGGGAGTGAGCGCCTTCGGCTTCGGCGGCACCAACTACCACGCCGTGCTCGCCGGTTACGACGGCGCCCCCGAACCCGCCCACGCCCTCACGGACTGGCCCGCCGAACTCTTCTGCTTCCGCGGCGCCGACCGGTCCGCCGCCGTACGCGCCATGGACCGTCTCACCGCCCGGCTGGCGGAGAACGACCAGGCCGGACGCCCGTGGCCGCTGCGCGACCTGGCCGCCGAGGCCGCGGCGGCGGACGGGCCGGTCCAGATCTGCGTGGTCGCCGAGGATCTCGACGATCTCGCCGCCAAGCTGGTCCCCGCCCGCCAGCTCACCGCCGCCGACGGCGTGTACCCGCGCACCCACGACGCCGACCCCGGCCGGCTCGCCTTCCTCTTCCCCGGCCAGGGCAGCCAGCGCACCGGCATGCTCGGTGAGTTGTTCCTCGCCTTCCCGGCGCTGCGCGGCCTCCTGGACGACGCCGATCCGGACTGCGTCGCGGCCATGTTCCCGCCCGCCGCCTTCACCCCCGAACACCGGGCCGCCCAGCAGGCCGCCCTCACCGACACCCGGGTCGCCCAGCCGGCGCTCGGCCTCGCCTCCGCCGCCGCACACCGGCTGCTCACCACCCTCGGAGTACGCCCCGACTGCACGGCGGGGCACTCGTACGGCGAGCTGACCGCCCTGTGGGCGGCGGGCGCCTACGACACCGAAGCGCTGCTCCGGCTCAGTGCGCGACGCGGCGAGGCGATCCTCTCGGCCGCCGGCGACGACCCCGGCGCGATGGCCGCCGTCGTGGCCGCGCCCGACCGGGTACGGGAGCTGACCCGTGACACCGGTGTCGTCGTTGCCAATCACAACGCACCCGAACAGAGCGTGATTTCCGGCCCCACGGACGCCGTGGAAGCGGCCGTGGCGGCGCTGCGCACGGCCGGCGCCGAGGCCCGCCGCCTGCCGGTCGCCTGTGCGTTCCACAGCCCGCAACTCGCCGCCGCCCGCGACACACTCGCCGCGGAACTGGCCGCGACCGAGGTGACCGCGCCCGCCCTCCCGGTCTGGTCCGGCGCCACCGCGCGCCCCTACGCCCGCGAGGCGTCCGCGGTGCGGGACACCCTGGCGGACCAGGTCGCCGCGCCGGTGCGCTTCGTGGACCAGATCGAGGACATGTACGCCGCCGGGGTCCGCACCTTCGTGGAAGCCGGACCCGGCCGGGTGCTCACCGGTCTCGTCGGGCAGATCCTCGGCGAACGTCCGCACACCTCGCTGGCGTTGGACGTACCGGGTGAGTCCGGACTGGCCCGGCTGCCGCACGTCCTGGCCCGGCTGGCCGCGGCCGGGGTCCCGGTCGACCCGGAGGCGTTGTTCCGCGGCCGTGCGCAACCACTGCCCGAGGCGCCGCCGCGCCGCCCGGGGTGGCTGGTGAACGGCCACACGGTGCGCACCGCCGACGGCGCCTGCCTGCCCGGCGGACTGCGCCCGGCCCGGCGGGTGGACAGCCGGGGGAGCGGGGAGGACGTGGTGCGGAGGGAGGGCGGGGAGCGTGCGGCGCTCGACGGGGGCCGCGTGGCTCCTGGCGGTGTCGCGGCTCGCGGTGGCGCGGTTCCCGGTGGCGCGGTTCCCGGTGGCGCGGTTCCCGGTGGCGCGGCTCCCGGTGGTGCCGCCCGGCACGATGTCGTGCTGGAGTATCTGCGCACCACACGGGAGTTGGTGGCGTCCCAACGGGATGTGGTGTTGCGGTACTTGGGGGAAACGGCCGCACCGTCCGTCCAGGTGGCCGAAGGCGCTTCGGTCCAGGAGTGGGCCGTACCGCCGTATGACGAAGCGGCTGCGGTCGGGGACGGAACCGTGGCCGCTGTCCCTGCCGACGCCACTGTCACGCCGCCGCCCGCCACCGGCCCGCGTCCCCTGAGTCCCGCCGAACTCCTGGAAGCCGTAAGGGAGATCATCCACCAGCGGACCGGATACCCCCACGAGATGCTCGACGCCGGGCTCGACCTGGAGGCGGACCTTTCGGTGGACTCCATCAAGCGCGTGGAGATCGTCGGCGCGCTGGCCGACCGGATCGGACTGCCGCAGGATCCGGACGGGGCCATGGAGTCGGCCGTGGAACAGCTCGCCCGGGTCAAGACCATCAGCGGCATCGTCGACTGGATCTCCGCCGCCCGCCCGGAGCCCCCACCAACGCCCGCCGAATCCGCGCCTGCGCCGGTCGCTCCGGCCCCACCGGCCCCATCGGCCGCCACGGTCGCTCCGGCCGCACCGGTGCCGCCCGCAATACCCACTCCTGCCCCCGCGACCCGCGACCCGCTCGCCCCGGAGGAGGAATCCGACCGCGGCCCGGTGCCGCTGCGTCCCACCCGCTCCCTGGTCCGGGTAACCCCGCTCGGTCCGCCCGCGGCCCGGCCGCCCGCCGAGGTGGTGGCGGGCAGTGACTTCGTCGTGGTGGAGGACGGCCAGGGTGTGGCGCTGGCTCTCACCGCCCTGCTGGAGAGCCATTGCGCACGGGTCCGCACCGTCCCCGCCGAGCGGTTGGTCCGGTGCGCCGCCGACGGGACCGGCGGCGTGGTGGACCTCAGCGCCCTGCGGGCGGGGCGCGGTGCCGTACTGCCGGGACAGTTCGAGGCATGGCGCGCCGCCCTGACCGGCGGGGTCCGCCGTCTGCTGCTGGCCACCGCGGCCGGTGGCACCTTCGGCCAGGACGCCACCGCGGACGCTCCCGACCCACTGCCCGGTGCCGGACTGCGCGGCTTCGCCCGTACGGCCGCCCTCGAATACCCCGACGTCCTGATCCGCGCCGTGGACCTCAACCCCAAGGACCGCCCCGAACGCATCGCCGCCCACCTCCTGGCCGAACTCTGCGCCCCCGGCGAACCGGTCGTCGTCGGCCGCACCAACGGCACCCGCACCACCCTGAGCACCGTCCCCGTACCCCTGCCGGACGACCGGACCGATCTCGGCAGGCCGTCGCTCGACGCCGGTTCCGTGGTGCTGCTGACCGGCGGGGCACGCGGTATCACCGCCCGTACGGCCCGCGCCCTGGCCCGCGCGCACGGGTGCCATATCGAACTCCTCGGCCGGACGCCCCTGATGGAGACCCCAGACGACCCGGCCCTCGCCGACGCCCATGACCGCATCGCGCTGCGCGCCGCGCTGCTCGCCCAAGGGCTGCGCCGGCCCGCCGAGATCGAGGCGGCCGCCGGTGCGGTCCTGGCCCGCCGCGAGATCGCCGCCACCCTCGCCGTCCTGGCCCCGTTCGCCGCCTCGGTGCGCTACCACGCGGCCGATGTCACCGACGAGGCCGCCGTACACGCCGTGGTGCGGGACATCCGGGCCCGGCACGGCCGCCTCGACGGGATCGTGCACGGCGCCGGTACCCTCGCGGACAAGCTGCTGCGCGACAAGGACCCGGCCTCGTTCGCCCGGGTCTTCGCCACCAAGGTCGACGGTGCCCGCCATCTGCTGTCCGCCGCCGATGACGACACCGGATTCCTTGTCCTCTTCGGCAGCGTCTCCGGGGTCTTCGGCAACCGAGGCCAGGCCGACTACGCCGCCGCCAACGACGCCCTGGACACCCTGGCCACGGCCTGGTCGGCGCGCACGTCCCGGCGCGTCCTGGCTGTCGACTGGGGCCCGTGGGCGGCCGAGGGCGGCGGCATGGTCACCCCCGAACTGGCGCGCACCTACGCCCGCCGGGGCATCCCGCTCCTGGACCCCGATGCCGCGGCCGCCGCCCTCCTGGACGAACTGGCCCACGGTACGGCGGCCCAGGTCGTGCTGGCGGCGGAGGCCGACGGGGAGGGGGCGGGCGATGAATGAGAGACCCGCCCGGCAGACCGCTCCCCGGCAGACCGGCCCCCGGCCCACGGACGCCGCGATCGTCGGCATGGGGGCGCTGTTCCCCGGCGCCGGGGATCTCGCCGCGTACTGGCGCAATCTGGTGGCCGGTACGGACTGCATCACCGACGTGCCACCCGGCCGCTGGGACCCGGAGATCTACTACGACCCGCACGCTGCCCAGGGTCCCGCCCGCAGCGACCGCTTCTACTGCCGCCGGGGCGGCTTCCTGACCGAACCGGCCGCCTTCGACCCCACCCGCTTCGGCATCATGCCCGCCGCCGTCCGGGGCGCCGAACCCGATCAACTGCTCGCCCTGCGCACCATCACCGACGCCATCGCCGACGCGGGCGGTGAAGAGCGGCTGCCCGCCGACCGCTCCCGTATCGGTGTCATCCTCGGCCGCGGCGGTTTCATGGGCGTCGCCACCGCCCGGCTCGACCAGCGGGTCCGTACGGCCCATCAGCTCGCCGTCACCCTGCGCGAACTCGCCCCGGAATTAGGCGAGTCGAGAATCGCCGCCGTACGGGAGGCCTTCCAGGCGAGCCTCGGCCCCGAACAGCCCGAGGCCTCCATCGGCCTGGTCCCCAGCTTCACCGCCGCCCGCACCGCCAACCGGCTGGACTTCCGCGGCCCCGCCTACACCCTCGACGCGGCCTGCGCCTCCTCCCTGCTGGCCGTGGCACAGGCCGCCGACCTGCTGGCCGCCGGCCGCTGCGACCTCATGGTCGCCGGAGCCGTGCACCACTGCCATATCGCCACGCTCTGGAGCGTCTTCACCCAACTGCGGGCGCTCAGCCCCACCCAGCACATCCGCCCCTTCGACCGCCGGGCCGACGGCACCCTGCTGTCCGAGGGCACCGGTGTCGTCCTCCTCAAACGCCTGGCCGACGCCGAGCGCGACGGCGACCGGGTGTACGCCGTCATCCGCGGGACGGGAGTGGCCGGGGACGGCCGCGCCGCCGGTCTGATGAGCCCGCGGCCGGAAGGCCAGATCAGTGCGCTGGAACAGGCCTGGTCCGGTGCCGGGCTGGACCCCGCAGACCCCGCCGCGCTCGGCCTGCTGGAGGCCCACGGCACCGGGACCCCGGTCGGCGACGGTGTCGAACTCGACACCCTGGCACGGGTGTTCGGCCCGCCCGGCGCCGGTATTCCGCCGGTCGGCCTGGGCTCGGTGAAGTCGATGCTCGGCCACACCATGCAGGCCGCCGGGATCGCCGGACTGATCAAGGCGGCACTCGCCATCCACCACCGCACGCTGCCGCCGACTCTGCATCTGGACGAGCCGCACGAGGGCCTGGCACGGACCCGGATGCGTCCGGTCACCGAGGCCGAGCCCTGGGACGCCGGACGGACACCGCTGCGCGCGGGCGTCAACGCCTTCGGCTTCGGCGGCATCAACGCCCACGCCGTCCTGGAGGAGGCGCCGGGCCGACGGACCCCGGCAGCGCCGCCCCCGCACCGGCCGCCCCCGCTGCGGACGGCCGAGCGGACGGTGCAGCGGACTGCGCTGCGGTCGGCGCAGCTCCGCACGGGCGAGGGGGCGGCCGAGGGGACGGCCCCGCAGATGGTCCAGCAGGCGGCCCGGCTCCGCGCGGCCGAGGGGGCGGCACAGCAGGCGGCCCCCCGGTCGGCCAGGCTCCGCGCGGCCGAGCCGGAGCGCGCCGTCCTGCTCGCCGCGGACACGCCCGCCCAACTGGCCGACGCCTTACGGGACATGGAGGCAGGCGGCGGTGCCCCGCCGGAGCTCGACGCCCCCGGGTACGACGACGGCCCCTGTCGGCTCGCCCTCCTCGACCCCACCCCGCAGCGCCGCGCCCTCGCCGCCAAGATCCTCGCCCGTGGCCTGCCCTGGCGGGGCCGGGGCGAGGTGTGGTTCACGCCGACCCCGTTCTTCGGCCCGTGCGCCCGGCAGGAGGGGGCGCGGCTGGCCTTCCTCTTCCCGGGGCTGGAGGCGGAGCCGCCGCCCCGTGTGGACGACACCGCCGACCTGCTGGCCCTGCCCCGGCCCGTGGTCTCCGGCGGCACCGGTCTGGTCGAACGCGCCGTGGACACCCTCGCCGTCGGCCGCCTGCTCGCCCGCGCCCTGGACGAACTGGGCCTCGCCCCCGACCTGTTGACCGGTCACAGCCTCGGCGAATGGACCGCCATGGTGGTCGGCGGCATGTATCCGCCCCAGGCCGTGGACGCCTTCCTCGACTCACTGCGGCCCGGCTCGCTCGCCGTACCCGACCTGGTCTACGCGGCCCTGGGCTGCGGCGCCCCGCAGGCGGCCGCCGCGCTCGCGGGCCTGGAAGGGATCGCGGTCAGCCATGACAACTGCCCGCACCAGTCGGTGATCTGCGGAGCGCCGGAGCCACTGGCCGAGGCCGTACGCAGACTCGCCGGCCAGGGCGTACGGGCCCAGGAGATGCCCTTCCGCTCCGGTTTCCACACCCCGATGTGGGCGCCCTACCTCCATCAGACCGGCACCGCCTTCGACGCCCTGCCGCTACGGGACCACCGGCTCCCCGTATGGTCGGCGACCGCCGCCGCCCCCTTCCCGGACGGCCCCTCCGCGATCCGCCGGCTCGTACTGCGGCACCTCCTGGAACCGGTCCGTTTCCAGGAGCTGACCAGACGGCTCTACGAGACGGGCGTCCGCGCCTTCGTCCAGGTAGGCGCCGGCAGCCTCACCGGCTTCGTCTCCGACACCCTCCACGGCCAGGACCATCTCGCCGTCACGGCAGCCGACCCCCGCCGCGACGGCCCCGCCCAACTCCGCAGACTGGCAGCAGCGTTGTGGACCGAGGGACTGAAACCACGGTGGGACCGGCTGACGGTCCCACCGCGCGGCTCGGACGTGGTGACGGCCGGTGCTGCGGACCGGGCTCCGGACCGGACCCCGGATCGCGCTACGGGCCGCACGGTGGCCCGGGCCAAGGGCATCGCTGTGGACCGTGCGCCGGGTCGCGTCGCGGTCCCGGAGGGAGCCGGTGCGACGCTCCGGCTCGACCTCGACTCGCCGCTGGTCCGCCTCGGTGGGGGGACGCCCGGTGTGCCGTTTTTCGCGCCTGCCGATCCACCCCCACCCCCCACCCCCACCCCCGCCCCCTCCCCCGAAGGGGGAGGAGGGGGAGGGGGCGGGGGAGCGCTGCCCTACCCCCGGCCGTCCGTTGTGGAGCCCGTCCAGCAGGCCCTCGACACGATCCTCGCCGAAACCCGGGCCGCCACCCGCACCGTCGCCACCGCGCTCGCCGCCGCAGACGCCCGCAGTACCGCCCCTCCCACACCCCGCGAGGTCTCCGCACCCCGCACCCTCGCTGCCGTCCCCAGCGCCGCCGCTCCCGCCACCCACATCACCCCACCCCCAACACCACCCCCAACAGCCACAACACCCCCCACCCCCCGCCAATCCCTCCGCCACCTCTCCCTGAAAACCCTCCCCTACGTCCGCGACCACTGCGTCTACCTCCAGCCCGACGGCTGGCCCGAGCCCGCTGACCGCTTCCCCGTTGTTCCCATGACCACGCTGCTGGAGCTTGCTGCCGAGGCGGCCCGGGAGGTGTGCCCCGGCGGGCTCGTCACCGGCTACTCCGCCGTACGGGCCCTGCGCTGGCTGGCTGTTGCGCCGCCCGTGGACCTGGCCGTCAGCGCCACCTCCGACGGGGATGGCCGGGTGCGGGTGAGTCTGGGGGACTACGCCGCCGTCACCGTCCACCTGGGGGCGCGGTACCCGGCTCCGCCGCCCCCCGACCCCGCGGGCCTGGCGGCGGGGCACCCGGCGCCGGTGAGTGCGGAGGCGCTCTACCGGGACCGGTGGATGTTTCACGGGCCCGCGTTCGCCGGGGTCCATGAGGTCCGCACGCTCGCCGCCGACGGTATCCGCGGCACGCTGCGTGCCCTGCCCGCGCCGGGTGCCCTGCTGGATGCCGCGGGGCAGCTCCTCGGCCACTGGATGCAGTTGAAGCTGAACGGTGACCGGCTGGTCTTTCCCGCGTCGCTGGACCGCGTACGGCTCTTCGGTCCGCCGCCCCGTGCGGGCGCGCTGCTGGCGGCCACCGCCCGGATCTGCGAGGTCAGGGCCGGTTCGGTGCGCGGCGAGGTGGAGCTGTGCGGTGCCGACGGCCGGGTGTGGGCGCGGCTGGAGGGCTGGACGTATAGACGCTTCGGTGCCGATGAGCGGGTGTGGCCGATGAAGTTCACTCCGGAGGTGTGCGGTATCGGGGAACCCCGGCCGGGTGGCTGGTGTCTGGCCCGGCGGCGCTGGTCGGACCCGGCGTCGCAGGAGCTGGTCATGCGCCGCTATCTGGGCGCGGCCGAGCGGGCCCGCTACGACGGGTGCGCGCCCCGCGCCCGCGCGCCCTGGCTGCTGGGCCGGATCGCGGCCAAGGACGCGGTGCGGGAACTGCTGTGGGAGTCGGGAGCCGGGCCGGTCTTCCCGGCCGAGATCCAGATCGGGAGCGACGGGCACGGCCGCCCCCGCGCCGAGGGGCCGCTCGCCCACGGCCTCCATCTCACGCTCGCCCACAAGGACCGGCTCGCCGTCGCCCTCGCCCACCGGGCGGGCCCGGTCGGGATCGATATCGAGCGGGTCACCGACGACCCGCAGGCCCTCGAACGGATCGCCCTCTCGCCGGCCGAACGCCGCCTGGCGGACGACCTCCACGCACGACATGCGCCCGGGCACACCGGCCGCGCCTACTGGCTCACCGCACTGTGGTGCGCCAAGCAGGCCGCCGCGAAGGCAGCCGGCAACGGCCCGGGCCGCCGTCCGCTGGAGTGGGTCGTGACGCCCGCACCGGGCGGCGCGGTCCGGGTGGTCTCCCCGGACGGCCGGCCCCACCTCGTCCACCTCGACTCCGTCGACGACCTGTCCGGGCGCCATGTCGTCGCCTGGACCGGGCCGCGGCCCGAGGACCGTACGGGCACCGACACCCTCACTCCCACGGAGGCCACCCATGGCAGCTGACCCGCTCCCCGAGCGCACCCGGACGATCCTGGCCGAGATCACCGACATGCTGGTGAGCGTCGTCGGCGACGAACTCCTCGTCGTGGGTGAGATCACCTGCGCCACCACCTTCAATGACGATCTGGCCCTGGAGAGCATCGAGTTCGTCGCGCTGGCCGAACTGCTGCAGCAGCGCTACGGCCCCTCGGTGGACTTCCTCGGACTGCTCGCGGAGAAGGACATCGACCAGATCCTGGCCATGACGGTCGGTGAACTCGCCGCCCATATCGACCGGGTCACCGTCGCCGACCAGGCCTGCGCGAGCTGACCGCGCCATGGCCCTCACACCCGCGGGCGGGCTGCGCCTGCACACCCAGCGGCTGCCGGGCCACGGCGGCCCCCGGCCCGGCGGCCCCACCGTCGTCTTTCTCCACGGGCTGGTGATGGACAACCTGTCGAGCTTTTACTGCACTCTCGCGGGCCCCGTTTCCCGCGCCGGACACGACGTGCTCCTGTACGACCAGCGGGGGCACGGCCGCAGTGACCGCCCGCCCACCGGCTACGACCGGGCCACCTCGGTGGCCGATCTCATCGCCCTGCTCGGCTCCCTGGGCCTCGACCGCAGCCCGGTCCATCTCGTCGGCAACAGCTACGGCGGCGCGCTGGCGCTGCACACCGCCCTCGTCCGGCCCGATCTCGTCGCCTCCGTCGTCCTGATCGACGCCCATCTGACCGGGGACTGGATCGAGGACATGACCGACACCCTCTCCGTCGCGGCCCTCGGACTTGAACACCGGGCCCTGGCAGGGCAGTTGGCCGCCCTTGGGCGGCGCAAGGAGGCCCGGCTGACCGCCGCCGCCGACGCGCTGCTCAACCACACCACCGTCATCGAGGACATCGCGGCCGATGCGCCCTTCACCTCCCGCGACTTCGCCCGGCTGCGGTGCCCGGTCCTCGCCGTCTATGGGCAGCATTCCGAACTCTTGCCTGGCGCACGGGAGTTGGCGCTGAGCGCGCCGGACTGCGAACTCTGTGTGCTGCCCGGGGTGGGGCACACCGTACTCAACGAGGCCACCGAGGGGCTGTGCGACGCGCTGCTGGGCCGCCTCGGCGCACCGGCCGGGGCGGTGGCCCGATGAGAGTGCTGTTCGTCGTCCCGCCGCTGGCCGGGCATGTCAACCCCACCGTCGCCGTCGCCGCCGAACTCACCGCCCGAGGCCACCAGGTCGCCTGGACCGGCCCGGCCGCGGCCCTGACCCCGCTGCTCCCCACGGGCTCCATGCTGTACCCGGCGGGGGACCGGGACGCGGCCGGCGGTCAGGAGCTGGGCGGTGCGCGATGGCGCGATCTGCGGGGCATCGCCGCCCTGCGCTTCCTCTGGGCGGAGGCCCTCATCCCGCTCGCCCGCGCGATGCTGCCCGGTGTGCACGCCGCCGTCGAAGCCTTCCGGCCCGACGTCCTGGTGACCGACCAACAGGCTCTCGCCGGGCCCGTGGTGGCCCGTCGGCACGGCCTGCCCTGGGCGACCTCGGCGACCACCTCGGCCGAGATCGTCCGGCCGTTCGACGACTTCCCGAAGGTGGGGGAGTGGGTGAGCCAGCGCATCGCGGCACTGCTCGCCGAGTGCGGCGCCCCCGGCGGCTGGGACCCGCGCTTCTCCCCGCACCTCGTCCTGGTCTTCTCCACCCCCGCACTCATCGGTGACGACGGCCCGGAGCGGTCCGCGGCGCACACCTTGAACGGCGGACCCGGCGGCGTCGCCGGGCGATACCCGCCGCATCACGCGTTCGTCGGCCCGGCCTTCGGCGCCCGCCCGGCCGGTGGCGACTTCCCGTGGCGCCGGCTCGACCCCGGCCGCGCCCGGGTACTCGTCTCGCTGGGCACCCTCAACCGCGCGGCGGGCGCCCGCTTCTACCCCGCGGTGCTGCGCGCCGCGGACGCCCTCGCGGACCGGGCCCAGCTGATCCTGGCCGCCCCGGCCGACCTCGCCGGCGACATTCCGCCGCACATGCTGCACCAGGAGTACGTCCCCCAGCTCCAGCTGCTGCCGCACCTCGACGCGGTGCTGTGCCACGGCGGCCACAACACCGTGTGCGAGGCGCTCGCGTACGGGCTGCCGCTGGTGGTGGCACCCGTACGCGACGACCAGCCGATCGTCGCCCGCCAGGTGGCCGAGGCCGGGGCGGGGGTGCGGGTGCGCTTCGGCCGCGCGCGGGCGGACGAGCTGCACCAGGCCCTGTCCGCCGTACTGGACGACCCGGCACACCGCCGTGCGGCCCGCCGTGTCCAGGCGTCCTTCGCCGCGGCGGGCGGCGCCGCCACCGCGGCCGACCGCCTGGAGAAACTGCGGCCCGGACCGCGCCCCGGCCCGGCCGCACCCGGCACCGCCCCGACCGACAACGAGAAGGGACCGTGAGCCACATGACGCGAGCGCACCGTTCGGGACACCGCACGCGATGGGCGGCGGCCGTCGCCGTGACGGCCCTGGGGGCGGGTACCGTACGCGCCCGCCGCAGGCTCGCCGCGCTGCCCGTGCTCGATCCCGCCGGACCGCACGACACCGCGCGGCCCCCGCTGACCGGCTGGCAGCTGATCACCGCGCCCGGTGTCGTGGCCGACGAGGCGACCCTGCGCGCCGCGGTCGCGCACGCCACCCGCGAAGGGCTGCGCGTCGTGGACCTGATCCCGGCCCACCTCGACGCCGAGAGCGTCCTCGGTCTGCTCCGGCTGCTCGACCCGGCCGCCCACCGCACGGACCGGTGCGCGCCGGGCCACGGCGCGGGCCACGCCCTGCTGGTGGCCGACGACCTCCACCAACGGGCCGGGCTCGACACCGAGCCGCCGCCGCAGTCGGTGGCCGGCCTGATCCGCCTCCTGCGCACCCTCAAGGAGTACGCCCCGGACGCCACCGGCTGGGCCATCGCCCCCGGCCTGCGGTCGCCGCACCCCGACCCGGCCCGGCGCGCCGAGGAGCTGCGCGCCCGGGGCCTGCCGCCGGGCCTGCTGTCCGCCGCCCAGCTGGCAGGTCTGGCGCTGCTGGTCAAGTGTGCGCTCTCGGAGCCGCGTTGGGGCGCGGCGGCGGCCGCCCTGTACTGGCTTCAGCCCGCCGCCGTGCTGAGCCCGGCCCGCGGCCTGCGCCCGGCCGGCCTGGCCCGCGCCACCGCGTCCCGTCCGCTGCGCTCCCTGTCCGCCGCGCTGCGCACCCTGGCCACCCCGCCCGCCGAGCAGCCCCGGTCCGCCGCCCCGGCGCGCCACGCCGCGTACACCGCCGAGCTCGCCGCCGGCATTGACCGGTTCTTCGAACCGCGCCGCACCGACTGCCCCTGGTGCTCGGCTCCCGACCCCGTCGTACGGGTCCGGATGCCCGATCTGCTCCAGGGCAAGCCCGGCCGCTTCACCCTGGAGGAGTGCCGCCACTGCGGCCATGTCTTCCAGAACCCCCGGCTCACCCCGGACGGACTCGACTTCTACTACCGCGACTTCTACGAAGGGCTCGGCGGCGAGGGCGCCTCCCTGGTCCTCGGCCGGATGACCGCCACCTACCGCGACCGCGCCGAGCTGCTCCGGCCCTTCACCACCCCCACGGCCTGGCTCGACGTCGGCACCGCAGGCGGGCACTTCTGCAATGTCGCCCGCGGCGTCTGGCCCGACACCCGCTTCGACGGGCTGGACATGGGCGAAGGGGTCCGCGAGGCCGAACGGCGGGGCTGGATCGACACCGGCTACCAGGGCCAGTTCCCCGAGCTCGCCGACCGGCTCGCCGGCCGCTACGACACCGTCAGCATGCACCACTACCTCGAACACACCCGGGACCCGTTCGCCGAACTCGACGCGGCCGTCAAGGTCCTGGCCCCCGGCGGCCATCTGCTGATCGAACTCCCCGACCCCGAGTCCCGGATCGCCCGGCTGCTCGGCCGCTACTGGCTGCCCTGGTTCCAGCCCCAGCACCAGCACCTGATGCCGGCCGGCAACCTCAAACAGGCCCTGGAGACCCGGGGCTTCACCGTCCTCGCCGAGCAGCACGGCCCCGCCCACCAGAACAACGCCGACTTCCTCGGCGCCGTCGCCCTCGCCGCGAACGGGGTCGTCCCCGACCCGCTCGCCCCCTGGGCCACCGTCCGCCCCACCCGCGCCCGCCGCGCCGCCCGAAGTGCCATACAGGCCATGGCCGTTCCCTGCTATGCCGCCGCCCTCGCAGTCGACAACCTGCGCACCGCGGTCGCACGGGCCACCGACGGCGGCAACGCCTACCGGCTGCTCGCCCGCAAAGAGCTGGGATGAACACGGTGGACCTGGCCCGCCGCGTGACCGCTGACCCCCTGGTGCGGCTGCTCGCCCACGGATTCGCGACGGAGTACCACCGCCCGCCCGAAGCGGTGTGGCGGGCGCCGTACGCCTTCCGGCTCACCCCGCCCGCCGCGCCGCCCGGCACCGGTACGGCGCCCCGTACCGGCTGGGTCGCGGCGGCCAACTGGCATGTCGCCGCGGCCGTCGCCCCGCGCGACGACGGCATGCTGCGCTGCGGCTCACTCCACCACCCGGCCGAGACCGCCGAACTCCCGCTCACCGGACCGGCCGGCCACGCCCCCGGCTGGGCGGCCCGCCCGTACGCCGCGCTGCGCACACTCGCCGCCGCGGGCATCGGCCCGGGCGGCGCCGACCTCTACCTGAACGCCACCCTGCCGGACGCCGTGGGGCTGTCCGGCGCCGAGCCGCTGGAGTGCGCGGCCGCGCTGGCGGTCGCTTCCGCGCACGCCGACCGGGGCGGCTGCCCGCCGGCCCGCGCACAGCTGGCGCGGCTGCTGGCCGCCGGAGTCCCCGGCGACGACGCGCTGCGCCGGGCCGTGTTCTTCGCCCGGCCCGGCCGGCTGCTCGCGCCCGACGGCAGCTGCCGGCCGCTGCGCGCCCCGGACGGGGGCCCGCAGCCGAGCCTGCTGCTGGTGACGGCCCGCCGTGCCACCGGCGGCGCCACGGCCACCGCCACCGCGCTCGCCACCGCGGTCCACGACGCCCTGCGCGCCGGCGCCTGGTCCGCCTCGTGGCCCGGACAGCGGCCGGGCCGCAGCGTGCTGCTGCTGATGCCGCCCGACCGGCGTGCGGCGGTCCGGGCCGCGGTGGCCGAGGCCTGCCGCCGCGGCGAGGTGCCCGTACCGCGCTTTCTGCGGATCGCCGTCGCGGACGCGGCCCGGCGCGAGGACTGAACACCCCCCACCCGTCCCTCACCCCCCGGACAAGGAGCTGAGAACCTGATGAGACGCAGAGCGATCCGCCTGCGCAGGGCGGTCGTGGCGACACTCGGCACGCTCGGCCTGCTCGCCGTCGCCTCCGCGGCGGACGCCCGGACCGTCCGGTCCGCGCTGCCGTCCTACGACCATGTCGTGATCGTGGTCTTCGAGAACAAGCAGTACGGCGAGATCATCGGCAACGCCCAGGCGCCCTACCTCAACCAACTCGCCCAGGACGGCGCCGAGCTGACCGGCATGAAGGCCCTCACCCACCCCAGCCAGCCGAACTACTTCAACCTCTTCTCCGGCGCCACCCAGGGCGTCACCGGCGACGGCTGCTACACCGCGCAGTCGATGTCCGCCCCCAACCTCGGCCAGGAACTGATCGCGGCCGGCAAGACCTTCGCCAGCTACAACGAGGGACTGCCGGACGAGGGCTCCACCACCTGCTCCAGCGGCCGCTACGCGCAGAAGCACAACCCCTGGTTCGCCTTCAAGAACGTCCCGGTGACCACCGGCAAGACCTTCGACCGGTTCCCCAAGGACGACTTCACAAAGCTGCCGACGCTGTCCTTCGTCATCCCGGACATGTGCAACGACATGCACGACTGCGCGGTCGGCAGCGGCGACACCTGGCTCAGGAACAACCTCGACTCCTACGCCCGGTGGGCCAAGGACCACAACAGCCTGCTGATGGTGACCTGGGACGAGGACAACTACCTCGGCTCCAACCGGATCGCGACCGTCTTCCACGGCGCCCATGTCAAGCGCGGTGCGGTGAGCGGCGACTACAACCACTTCAGCCTGCTGCGGACCTTCGAGGACATGTACGGCACCGGCCACGCGGGCAACGCCGCCACCGCCACTCCCGTCACCGGGGTGTTCGACACCGGCGGCACCGAACCGCCCGGCGACGACCTCACGCTCACCACCCCCGGCCCGCAGACCTGCCGCTTCGCCCAGTCCTGCACCGTCCAGCTGACCGCCACCGGCGGCACACCCCCGCTCACCTACCGCGCCACCGGCCTGCCCCTGGGCCTGACCCTCGACGCCGCCAACGGCCGTATCACCGGCAGACCCTGGCAGACCGGCACCCTCCCGGCCACCGTCACCGCCACCGACGCCAGGGGCACCACCGCCACCGCCGGCTTCCCGCTCACCGTCAACTGGTTCTGACGGCATACCGATTGGCGCCGAACCGCCACGAAACCACCGGCCTGGCGCCGCGGACGCCGCGCCGGGAGCAGGGGGTGCAGCGAAGATCGACTCCTGCGCGGAGAGAAGCGGAAGGAGCCGGTACGTTCTGGTGGCAACCGGAGCCGGGCGGACGATCGCCGCTGTGCGATCGCCGCCCGGCTCGTCATCGTCACCACAAGAAGGCAAGTTCTTGGCTCCTCACCGCCTCCACCGCCTCATACCGGCGTCCCTCGCTCTGACGACCGTGTGCGCGGCCCTGCCGGCCACGACGGCATACGCCGCGGACACCCCGCCCACCCCGCATCTGGACGCCATCGAAAGATCGCTCCGCGACACCTCCCCCGGCCTCGAAGGCTCCGTGTGGGAGCGCACCGACGGCAACCGGCTCGACGCCCCGGACGGCGACCCGGCCGGCTGGCTGCTCCAGACGCCCGGCTGCTGGGGCGACGCCCACTGCAAGGACCGTGCGGGCACCCGGCAGCTGCTCGACAAGATGACCCGCAACATCGCCGCCGCGCGGGACACCGTGGACATCTCCTCACTGGCCCCGTTCCCCAACGGAGGCTTCGAGGACGCCGTCGTCGCCGGCCTCAAGAAGTCCGTCGCGGCGGGGCACTCCCCGCGGGTGCGCATCCTGGTCGGCGCCGCCCCGATCTACCACCTCAATGTGGTGCCGTCCCGCTACCGCGACGACCTGATCGGCAAGCTCGGGCCGGCGGCCGGCAAGGTCACACTCAACGTCGCCTCGATGACCACGTCCAAGACGTCGCTGTCCTGGAATCACTCCAAGCTCCTTGTGGTCGACGGGAAGACGGCCATCACGGGCGGGATCAACGGCTGGAAGGACGACTACCTCGACACCGACCACCCGGTGTCGGACGTCGACATGGCGCTCAGCGGGCCCGCCGCCCGCTCGGCCGGGAAGTACCTCGACACGCTGTGGGACTGGACCTGCCGCAACGCCACCGACCCCGCCAAGGTCTGGCTCGCCACCTCGAACGGTGCCTCCTGCATGCCGTCCCTGGAGAAGGACCGCGCCGCCGTCCCCGCCGAACCGGCCGGTGACGTCCCCGTCATCGCCGTCGGCGGTCTCGGCGTGGGCATCAAGGAGTCCGACCCCTCCTCGGGCTACCACCCCGACCTGCCCACGGCCCCCGACACCAAGTGCACCGTCGGACTGCCCGACCACACCAACCACGACCGCGACTACGACACGGTCAACCCCGAGGAGAACGCGCTGCGTTCGCTCATCGGCAGCGCCCGGAAGCACATCGAGATCTCCCAGCAGGACCTCAACGGCACCTGCCCGCCGCTGCCGCGCTACGACATCCGGACCTACGACACCCTCGCGGGCAAGCTGGCCGCCGGGGTGAAGGTCCGCATCGTCGTCAGCGACCCCGCCAACCGCGGAGCCGTCGGCAGCGGGGGCTACTCGCAGATCAAGTCCCTGGACGAGATCAGCGACACCCTGCGCAAGCGGCTCGTCGCCCTCACCGGCGACAACGAGAAGGCGTCCCGGGCGATGTGCGGAAACCTCCAGCTCGCCTCGTTCCGCAGCTCGGACCAGGCCACCTGGGCCGACGGCAAGCCCTACGCGCTGCACCACAAGCTGGTGTCGGTGGACGACTCGGCGTTCTACATCGGCTCCAAGAACCTCTACCCGGCCTGGCTCCAGGACTTCGGCTACATCGTCGAGAGCCCGGCCGCGGCCAAGCAGCTCAAGACCGAACTGCTCGACCCGGAGTGGAAGTACTCGCAGGCGGCGGCATCGACCCCGGCCGGCTGCTCCGGCGCCGGGACGGGCTGACCTGCAGGGCGGGAGGGACCGGCAGGACCCGCCCGGATGACCCCGGGCACCGCCCCTGACCGGCGCCCGTGAACGACTGAGGCCACCCCCGTCACATGGGGGTGGCCTCAGTCGTCCGGTGCCCGCCGTGGCCGGGCCCGGATGCCGTCAGCGGCGCCGCACCAGCGGGAACGGCAGCGTCTCGCGGATCGACAGACCGGTCAGGAACATGATCAGCCGGTCCACGCCGATCCCCAGACCACCGGTCGGCGGCATCGCGTACTCCAGAGCCTGGAGGAAGTCCTCGTCCAGCTCCATCGCCTCCGGGTCACCGCCCGCCGCCAGCAGCGACTGGGCGGTGAGCCGCCGGCGCTGCTCGACCGGGTCGGTCAGCTCCGAATAGGCGGTACCCAGCTCGGTGCCGAACGCGACCAGGTCCCAGCGCTCGGCCAGCCGCGGGTCCTTGCGGTGCTGCCGGGTCAGCGGCGACACATCGGTCGGGAAGTCCTTGTAGAACGTGGGGAGCTGGGTCTTCTCCTCCACCAGACGCTCATACATCTCCAGCACGATGTCGCCCCGGCCCATGTCCGGCTTCACCGGCACCGCCGCGGTATGGCACAGGCGGCGCAGCCGGTCCGGCGCGGTGTCCGCGTCGACCGCCTCACCGAGCGCCTCCGAGATCGCGCCGTAGACGGTCTTGACCGGCCAGATCCCCGAGATGTCGTGCTCGACGAGCTTGCCCCTCTCGTCCGCCTTGCGGGCGGTGGCGCTGCCGAACGCGGCGATCGCCGCACTCTGGATCAGCTCCCGGGTCAGGTCCAGCATCACGTCGTAGTCGGCGAACGCCTGGTACGCCTCCAGCATCGTGAACTCGGGGTTGTGCTTGTAGGAGATGCCCTCGTTACGGAACGTCCGCCCCATCTCGAAGACCTTCTCCATACCGCCCACACACAGCCGCTTGAGATACAGCTCCGGCGCGATCCGCAGATACAGATCGAGGTCGTAGGCGTTGATATGGGTGTGGAACGGGCGGGCGTTGGCGCCGCCGTGGATCTGCTGGAGCATCGGCGTCTCGACCTCGAGATAGCCGCGCTCGATCAGCCCCTGGCGCAGCGCCTGCACGGCCGTGCTGCGCGCCCGCAGGTTGTCCCGCGCGTCCGTCGAGACCACCAGGTCCACATACCGCTGGCGGACCTTGGCCTCCGGGTCGGACAGCCCGCGCCGCTTGTCGGGCAGCGGCCGCAGACACTTGGCCGTCAGCCGCCACCCGGTGACGAACACGGTCAGCTCACCGCGGTCACTGGTGCCGACCTCGCCCTCCGCCTCGACATGGTCACCGAGGTCGATGTCCGAGCCGAAGCGGTCCAGCAGTTCCTTGCCGCTGCCGTCCCGGGTCAGCGCGATCTGGAGATCGCCGGACCAGTCGCGCAGCACCGCGAAGAGCACCCCGCCGTGGTCACGGGTGAGCAGCACCCGCCCGGCGACGCTGACGGACTTGCCGCTGCGCGTAGCGGGCGTGAGGTCCGGGTACGCGTCGCGGACCTCGCCCAGGGTGTGCGTACGCTGCACGCCCACCGGATACGGGTCGGTGCCGGCCTCCCGCAGCCGCTCCAGCTTGAGGTGGCGCACCCGCACCTGCTCGGGCAGCGCGGCCAGCTCCTGCGCGTGCTGCTCCTCCTCGGTGGACGGCGCCGCCTTGACCAGCCCGAGTTCGTCCAGCGAGGGCAGACCGGCGGTGCTCGCCGGGGCCAGCACCCGCTTCTTGTGGCCCTTGCCCCACAGCGCGCCCAGGCTCGGTACGTCGACGAAGCCCTCGGCGATCCCCGAGCCCAGCGCGATCCGGGCCAGCGCACCGGCGTCCGCGTAACACAGGAACCGCGGATACCACTCCGGGTTGTACTTCGCGTTGGAGCGGTAGAGCGCCTCCAGCTGCCACCACTTGGAGAAGAACAGCAGCAGCCGGCGCCAGACCTTCAGCACCGGGCCGGCCCCGATCCGGGCGCCCTCCTCGAAGGCGGACCGGAACACCGCGAAGTTCAGCGAGATCCGGCGCACGCCCATCGCCCCGGCCTGGGCGCACAGCTGGGCCACCATGAACTCCATGACGCCGTTGGGCGCGGAGCGGTCGCGGCGCATCACGTCCAGCGAGATGCCGTCCGTGCCCCAGGGGACGAACGACAGCAGCGCGATCATGTTGCCCTGGCCGTCGAACGCCTCGGCCAGCAGGCACTCCCCGTCCGCGGGGTCGCCCAGCCGGTCCAGCGCCATCGAGAAGCCGCGCTCGGTCTCGGTGTCCCGCCAGGCGTCCGCCCGGTGGATGACCTCCTGCATCTCCTCGTCGGTCAGTGCGGAGTGCCGCCGTACGCGGAAGGTCGCACCGGTCCGCTCGACGCGGTTGACGGCCTGGCGGGTCACCCGCATCTCCCGGCCGGCCAGGTCGAAGTCCTTGACGTGCAGGATCGCCTCGTCCCCGAGCTGGAGCGCGTTCAGACCGCTGCGGGCGAACGCCTTGGCGCCGTCCTCGCTCGCGCCCATGACGGCCGGCTGCCAGCCGTACCGCACGGCGACCTCCAGCCACGCCTCGATGGCCTGGGTCCAGGCCTCACGGTCACCGACCGGGTCACCGCTGGCCAGGCAGACCCCGGCCTCGACGCGGTAGGTGACGGCGGCCTTGCCGCTGGGGGAGAAGACCACGGCCTTGTCGCGGCGGGAGGCGAAGTAGCCGAGCGAGTCCTGGCTGCCGTAGCGGTCCAGCAGCGCCCGGATGCGGTCCTCCTCGTCACCGTGCAGCGCGGCCTCCATCCGCTGCGAACGGAACAGCGTGGCCGCCGCGTTCAGCAGCGCCAGCGCACCGAGCAGACCGAGGACGGCACTGATCCAGTGCGGCGGATGGCCCTCGACGAGATGGCCGCCGACCAGCCCGCCGCAGACCCGGTTGGCCGTCCACAGCAGCCGGTTGGCGCCGCCGGCCTCCAGGGTGCCCGGGGCCAGCGACACCAGTCCCCAGCCGATCAGCACCGCCGCCACGAGCCCGCCGACGAGCACCAGGATGGCGCGCAGGAACGCACCGCGCCGGGTGATCGCATAGAACTCGCGGTGCGAGACGAGCAGCAGTACCAGCGCCCCGGTACACAGCACCAGGGAGAACGAGAACTCCCAGAGCCGGTACACCAGGAACAGTGCGTCGGCCAGGATGACCAGCACCATGTAGGCCACCACGAACCACAGCGCCACCCGTTTCCGGGCGGTCATCGCCGCGCCCAGAAGGAAGAGGAAGGCCGCATAGGCGAAGTTCGGTGCCACCGGGATGGTGAGGGTGTCCAGCCAGTAGATCACCGGCTGGAGTCCGCGCCGGAGCGGCCCGATCAGCGCCGTCAGGGCACAAAAGAGCCCCAATACGCTGAAGATGATGGCGAAGCCATTGGGGACCCGGCGCCGGAAGCGCCGCCACCCCGTGAGTTGATCCTGGTCCTGCACGGTGCTCATTCCGTCACACTAGGCTCTGAAAGGGGTCAGCTGCTCTACGCGGAGGCGCTGTTTCGCCGCCACGGGGATCGCCGGTCATGCCAGTCTCCGATCCCGGTGGTGTGTTCGTCTTTCCCTCGTACGGAGGACTGGGTGATCCCGGTGGGGTCACCCACGTGGACCTTGCCACAAACCCGCCCCAGGTCCGAGTCGGTGCAACTCCGGCTGATGGTGAAGTTCAGGTCATAGTCGCCGGAAAAGTAGCGGCCGCCGCCGGAATCCACCCCGTCGAGCTCCGCCCGCAGCCGGACCTCGGTGCCCGGTTTCCAGCGCTGTGCGGGCCGCCAGGTCACCTGGTCCTTGCCGTTGCGGTCCTTCGTCCAGTCCCACGAACCGGTCGTCCGGTCGACGGTGGTGACGCGCAGCTGCCGCTCCACCTCGGCCCGGTCGGTCACCGGGTGGTCGAAGGTGAGGGTGAGCAGCCGGTCGACGGCGACCACGGCGTCCTGGGTGCCGGGATCGAGTACCAGCGTGTTGAGCCGGGCCGGCTGCGCGGTCGTGAGCGACTCCTTGGCCGCACCGACGCCGCCCCGGTCGCTCCTGGTCCTGGCGACGACGGAGTACTTCGTGGCCGGGGCGATCTCGGCGCTGGAGGTCCAGAAGGTGCCATCGGCCCCGAACCCGCCGGGCAGCCGCCGGCCCCTGGGGTCGGTCACCGTCACCGCGGTCAGCACGCCGCCCTCGGCGCTCACCTTCAGCTTGTCGCCGGCCTGCACGGTCCTGGTGCCGCCGGCCGCTCCGAGTGCCACCTTCACCGGGTCGGCCACCGGCGCCGGCGCCGCGACGCCCGCGCACGCGCTGAGCGTGCCCGCGCCGACGGCCGTGACCAGGGCGAGTGCGGGGCACCGCCGCCGGAACGTCCGGTGGCGGAAGGAAGGGGGCTGGCTCATCTCGGGGCTTTCCGTCGGCAGGGGGGAGGGCGGCGCTGTCGGCCGCTAAGACGACTGATCGCCACACTTCGTTGCAGGGAGTGAGGTGATCCACGCCACGATGACCGGGTGCCGTCCGGCTGTGCCGCCGTCGTCTCCCGGCATCCCGGCACTCTGTGACCCGTAGTGATCACCCGATCGGAGCACCCGGACAAGAACCGGACATACCCTGAAATACGCCAAACTGGCCACCCCTTGCCGTCCGTTCGGGCGGCGGTTGAGGAGGTGTGCGTCCCGTGGCGATTTCCATCTCGGTCGTCCTGCTGCTGGTGGTCCTGACGGTGATCTTCCTGCGCAGCGGCAAGCTCAAGTTCTCGCACGCCCTGGTGTGCGCGCTGCTCGGCTTCTATCTGGCGAGCAGCAGCCTCGCCCCGGACATCCACCAGGGGCTGTCCGGCGCCGCCGACGTGGTGAGCAGCCTGCGTCCGTGACGAGGCCGGCCCGCCGGGGGCGCGGCGCCGGGGGCGCGACGCCGCCCCCGTCCGCTCACCCGGCGGAGAACACCCCGAGCGCGTTGGGCACCGGCCGCTCCGCGCCCCCCGACGGATGGTTGCGGACCGTGGCCCCGTACGCGTCGCCGGTGACCAGGGTCGAGGACCCGCCGCCGTCCAGGTCCATCGCGTCCCCTGCGCCCAACTGCGCCATCAGCTCCGCCAGTTCGCGCACCGTCAGGCCGGTCTGGCCCGGTGCCCCGTCCAGCGCCATGAGGTACAGCACCCGTCCGCCGGCCCCGATCCCCGCGGACGTCCGCACCGCCACGGCGGCGGTGTCCAGACCGGCCAGCGGCGCGCCGTCCCGCACAATCGGGAAGCCGCCCACCGCACAGCGCAGCCGGCCGTGCCCCTGGCCGACGAGGTACGAGCTGACGTGCACCGGCTCACCGAGGCGCAGCCCGCGCAGCTGCCGTGCCCCGTCCTCCCGGCCCACCAGCACCACACTGCCCTCGGCCACCCCGCCCGCGCCCGGCACCTCCCCGATGGCGGTCACCCGGCCGTGCCGGACCGTCACCTCCGCGGTCTCCGTACTGCACGGCGCGGCCCGGTCGGTGTCCGTCCCGCAGGTGGCGCGCACCCGGGACGCCGGACCCCACTGCGCGGTGTACGCGCCGATCCCGCCGACCGGAAGCGCGTACTGGTTCAGTCCGCGCAGCGGCAGCGCCCCCTGGCCGGTCAGCGCCGCACCGCGCAGCGCGAGCCGGTCCAGCCGGGCCCGGCGGTCATAGCCGACGCCGATCACGTCCTCGGTGGTCGCACCGGGCGGCATCGCCGGTCCGAACCGCTGTCCGTCCGGCACCGCGCTCTTCAGCTGCCGCCCCGAGGCCACCGCCGGGCCGACCGACGCACCGGTCGGCTGCACGCCGGGGTGCTGGGTCTCGGTGATGTTGAAGAAGTCACCGTTGACGGCTCCCACCGCCCGGCGGTCCGCGGCCAGTTGGGAGACCGGCGACCGTGCGCCGACCGCCCCCGGGTACAGCAGATCCACGGTGACCCGTGGATCGGCCAGATCGACGGTCAGCAGATGCCCGTGCACGGTGCCGCGGGGCAGCGTCATCCGGAACTCGCCGTAGGCCACACCGGGTGCCACGTGCGCGGCACCGGAGCGGCGGAGATCCGTCCCCGCGGCCGCGGCCGCGGCCGGCGCCCCGCCCGCCACTCCTCCGCCGGCCAGCACACCCCACGCCACCAGCACCGTCAGCATCGCGCGAACCCGACCGAATCGCTGCGTCACGATCCCCCCTGACCTCACGTCAACTGTCCCAGGCGCCGGAGACGCTCACTATGACCCGGAGATGTCAGGAATCCGTAGACCCGCGGAACGGCCGTCGTGTCGCCGGACCGGGTCACCCGGTGTGTGCCAGGAGACCTCGTTGACCAGCTGGAGATAGCGCGCCCAGTCCCAGAACTCACCGGGGTCGGTGTGGTCGGTGCCGGGGACCTCGACATGGCCGATGATGTGCTCCCGGTCCTTGGGGATCCGGTAGCGGTCACAGATGGCGGCGGTGAGCAGGGCGGACTGTTCGTAGAGCGGGTCGGTGAACCATGTCGGGTCGTCGATCCAGCCCTCGTGCTCGATGCCGATGCTGCGGGTGTTGTAGCCCCAGTTCCCGGCGTGCCAGGCGACGTCCCGCTCGCGTACGCACTGGGCGAGATAGCCGTCGGCGGACCGTACGACATAGTGCGCGGCCGCCTTGTGCTTCGGGTCCTGGAACAGCTTGAGGGTGTCCCGGTAGGTCTCCTGGGTCACATGCACCACGACCCGCTCGACCGGATACTGCGCCGGGCGGTCGGCGGCGGTGAAGTTGCCAGGGCTGGCCGGAACCCAGTGGACCGGCGGGTAGGCGCCGCCGGACGGCGTCCGCCGGTGCGTGGCGGCGGCGGTGGTGCCCGCCGTGAGGGGGGTGAGTGCGGCGGACGCGGCGAGCGCGGCCGCACCGGTCAGCAGGCGCCGGCGGGCCGGGCGGCGGGGGGCGGGCTCCATGTGAACTCCTGACAAGGACCGAGGGGTGGTCGCGTACATGTCACGCACATGCGGTGCGTTCATGATGCGCAACAGGGCACGCCCTGCCAAGGGAATGGCCGTTCTGCCAATGGCTCGACCAAAGGCAGAACGGCGCAGGTCAGGAGGGGCACGGGATACCTGATCGGACGTCACCCGGGTGCCACGCCGACGGCGCTGAGGGCCGTTCGCGGACGCGGTACCCGGGTGCGTGGACCCCGCCGGTCAGTGACCGATCTCGACGTCCTCCAGGATGCCCAGGGCGTCCGGCACCAGCACCGCCGCCGAGTAGTAGGCACTCACCAGGTAATTGATGACGGCCTGGTCATTGATGCCCATGAAGCGCACCGACAGGCCGGGCCGGTACTCGTCCGGGATGCCGGTCTGGTGCAGTCCGACCACGCCCTGGTTCTCCTCGCCGACCCGCAGCGCCAGGATCGAGCTGGTCTGGTCCGGGGTGACCGGGATCTTGTTGCAGGGCAGCAGCGGAATGCCCCGCCAGGCGCGGACCGTGGTGCCCTCGACCTCCGCGGTGGTGGGGTAGATACCCCGGGCGTTCCACTCCCGCCCGATGGCCGCGATCGTCCGCGGATGCGCCAGCAGGAACTGCGTCTTACGGCGCCGGGAGATCAGCTCGTCCAGATCGTCGGGGGTGGGCGGGCCGCTGCGGGTGTGAATGCGCTGCTTGAGGTCGGCGTTGTGCAGCAGCCCGAACTCGGGGCTGTTGACCATCTCGTGCTCCTGGCGCTCCCGCAGCGCCTCCACGGTCAGCCGCAGCTGCTGGTCCAGCTGGTTCATCGGGTCGTTGTAGAGATCGGCGACCCGTGAATGCACCTTCAACACCGTCTGGGCGACGCTGAGTTCGTACTCCCGCGGCGCCAGCTCGTAGTCCGCGAAGGTGCCCGGCAGCAGCGGCTCGCCGACATGGCCCGCGGCCAGATCGATGGCCGCCTCACCGTGCTTGTTCTGCGCCGGGACCAGCGCCGCACCGACGTCCGCGAGATGCGTGCGCAGCGGCTCCGACCGGCCCAGCACCTCCTCCAGGTCACTGCGGTACAGGGTCAGCGCGGTCACCCGGGTCACCGCGCGTACGGAGTGCTCCCACTCCGCGTCCGCGGTCAGCAGTGCCGCCGCACCGATCGCGTCACCGTCGGCCAGCACCCCCAGCACGGTCTCGTCGCCGTACTTGCCGGTGCCGAGACGGTCGAGCTTGCCGTGGGCGATCAGCACGATCCGGTCGGTCGGCCCGCCCGCCCGGGCCAGCACATCGCCGGGCGCGAACTCCCGCTGGACGAAGCGGTCCGCCAGCGCCTCCAGCGACGCGGCGTCGGCGAAGCCGCGCAGCGGCGCCAGCTCGCGCAACTCCGCCGGAATCACCCGGACTTCGGACCCGGTCGAGACGAACTCCACCCGCCCGTCACCGAGGGTGTGGGTAAGACGGCGGTTGACGCGGTACGCACCGCCGGAGACCTGCGTCCAGGGAAGAATGCGCAGCAGCCAGCGGGAGGAGATCCCCTGCATCTGCGGCACGGTCTTGGTCGTGGTCGCCAGCTTGCGCGCTGCCGCGGTGTCCAGGCTGGAGCGGGTCTGCTCGGGCGCGGACCCCTGCGGGCCGGACGTCGGGTCCACCGATGTGGTCATGAGGAAGGCTCACCTGTTCTTGTCTGTGCGGTGCGTAGACCGGTGCGGTGCGCGGAAAGGCCCGCGCGCCAGGACGGCGGGAACTGCCGCTGCCGGGGCGCGGCTGCTTTTCCGCCGGAGGTCGTTCAGTGGCCGATCTGTACGTCGTCGAGAACACCCAGCGCATCGGGTACCAGAATGGCCGCCGAATAATAGGCGCTGACCAGATATTTGATGACCGCCCGGTCGTCCAGGCCCATATAACGCACTGAGAGGCCCGGCTCGTATTCATCGGGAATTCCGGTCTGATGCAGGCCGACGACGCCCTGCTGCTCCTCGCCGGTGCGCAGCAGCAGCACCGAACTCGTCCGCTCCTTCGTCACCGGAATCTTGTTGCACGGGAAAATCGGCACCCCGCGCCAGGAGGGCAGCGAATGCCCCATGAAATCGACCGCGGTGGGATAGAGCCCGCGGGCGCTGCACTCCCGCCCGATGGCGGCGATCGTCAGGGGATGGGCGAGCAGGAAGCCCGGGTCCTTCCAGACCGTCGCGAGCAGATCGTCGAGGTCGTCGGGGGTGGGCGGGCCGGTGCGGGTGTGGATGCGCTGCTTGAGGTCGGCGTTGTGCAGCAGCCCGAACTCGGGGTTGTTGATCATCTCGTGCTCCTGGCGCTCCCGCAGCGCCTGGATGGTCAGCTTGAGCTGCTCCTCCACCTGGTTCATCGGATCGCTGTAGAGGTCGCCGACCCGGCTGTGGGTGCGCAGCACGGTCTGCGCGACGCTGAGTTCGTACTCCCGGGGCGTGACGTCGTAGTCGACGAAGGTGCCGGGGAGGGACGGCTCGCCCTGATGCCCCGAGGCGACGGAGACCGCCGATTCCCCGCTCGTGTTCGTCGGCTGCGCGGTGCCCTGACCGGCGGCGGCCAGATGCTCGCGCAGCCCGGGGGAGCGGTCGATGATCTCCTGGGCGGCCTGCCGGGACAGCGTCATGACGGTCACCCGGGTCACCGCGCGATAGCTGAACTGCCAGGTCCCCTCGGGGTCGGTGAGCGGCGCGTCGCCGAGGTGATCCCCGCCGGCCAGCGCTTCGAGCACCGTGTCCTCGCCGTATTTGCCGGTGCCGATCCGGTCCACCCGGCCGTGCACCAGCAACACCAGCCGGTCGCCCGGCCCGCCGGCCTCACCGATGAGTTCACCGGGTGCGTATTCCTGCTGGGTGAAGCGGTCGCCGAGCGCCGCCAGCACCTCGGGATCGGTGAACTCCCGCAGGGCCGGCAGCTCGCGCAGCTCCTCGGGGATGATGGCCACATCGCTGCCACTGGTGTCGAAATCGATACGCCCGTCGCCGAGGGTGTAGGTCAGCCGGCGGTTCACGCGATAGGTGCCACCGGAGACCTGCACCCAGGGCAGCAGCCGCAGCAGCCACCGGGAAGTGATGCCCTGCATCTGTGGTGCGGTTTTGGTGGTGGTCGCCAAATTCCGCGCCGCGGCGGTACTCAGGCTGGAATTCCGGGCCTCTTCCGCGGTGCCGTGCAGCGATTCATCGGCAATGGTCACAGTGCCACCTGTCTCCTCGAACGGTGCGATGCGGCCCGCCCCGAAACCCCGTTTCCAGGCGGTTCCGCGGCAGCCCGCCGAACCGAAGGTAGTGGTGCTGTTTTTATCGGCACAATCGCTCGATGGGGTGGCATGGAATTCCCGCTCCCTGGAAAGGTTTAGCGGGCTCAATTCCGGGGAGAGTGTGCCGGGACGCAGCAGTGGAGGGGGTCGTCCAGGACGCCTTGGAGCGCCGCGTGCGCCGCTCCGAGCAGCGGTCCGTCGGCGCCCAGCCGGGACACCGTCACCGCGGGCCCGCCGACCCGCCCGGTCTCCGCCGTGACGGCCGTCCGCAGCGTCAACTCCCGCTCCAGGGACGGCAGTACCCAGGGCGCCAGCCCGGCCAGCGCACCCCCGAGGACCACCGCCTGCGGATCGAGCAGATTCACCGCCCCGGCGAGCGCGATGCCCAGCGCCGTCCCCGCCTCGTGCAGGGCGCGGACGACGGCGGCGTCCCCGTCGGTGGCCCGGCGGGCCAGCAGAGCGATACGGGCGCCCGGCCCCGGATGTGCCGCCGCCGCCCGCTCGGGGGTGAGCCCGCCCGCCCGCAGCACGGCCGGTTCCCCCGCGTACTGCTCCAGACAGCCACGGCCGCCGCAGTCGCACGGCGGGCCGTCCGGATACACCGGCACATGCCCCAGCTCGCCCGCGAACCCCCGGGCGCCCCGCAGGAGTTGACCGTCCACGACGACCGCGGCACCGATCCCGGCCTCCGCCGACACATGCACGAAGTCCGGCGGCGGGGCGGGCCGACCGGCGCCCCCGCCCAGCCGGAGTTCGGCCAGCGCACCGAGGTTGGCCTCGTTCTCGACGGTGAGCGGGACGGCGGACGAGCCGCCCTCCGGGGCCGTCACCCCGGCCAGCCCCGGTGCGAGATCGGCCGCCCGCCAGCCGAGGTTGGGGGCGTGCACCACGGTCGTCGCATCACGGGCCACCAGACCGGGCACCGCGACCGTCAGCCCGGCCGGCCGCAGTCCCTCGGCGGCTATCTCCGCGGTCACTTCGGCGAGCAGACCGGACAGCTGGCGCAGCACCGGCCCGGGAGCGCGGTGCCGGTTCGCCGCGTCGGCCGCCACCCGGGCCCGGACCCGCCCGCGCAGATCGACCGCGCACACCGCCAGGTGGTCGACGCCTATCTCGGCCCCTATCCCGGCCGGGCCACGGTCGCTGACCGCCAGTTCAGTGCCCGGCCTGCCCCGGCCGCCGGTCGCCGCCCGTCCCGTCTCGACCAGCAGCCCGGCCCGCAGCAGCTCGTCGACGAGCGGCGCCACCCCCGCCCGGGTCAGCCCGATCCGTGCCGCGACCGCCGGCCGGGAGACCGGGCCCTGCGCGGCCACGGTTCGCAGCACCCGGGCCAGATTGCGCCGCCGGATGCCGTGCTGGGTGTCGCCGCCGGGCGCGGTCACGGGGTCTCCAAAGGGTGCGGACGGGAGCCGGTCGACGGCTTCGGGGGAGCGGTCACGGCCGCAGCAGCGGCGCGCCGTCGGCGAGCGTCGCCGTCAGCCGCTCCCAGGCCGCGTCGTCCCGCGGCCGCGCCTCGTACTCCGCGCCGCGCGCCGTCCCCCACCGGCGCGCCACCGCCGCCGGATCCTCCTCCAGCAGCAGCCCGGCCGCCTGTGCCGCCGCCCCGAGCGCCACCAGCTCCTGCGCCTCGGGCACCACCACCGGGCGCCCCGACAGCCGGCGTACGGTCTCCCGCCAGGCACGGCCCCGGGCGCCGCCGCCGATCAGCAGCAGTGGCGCATCGGGCGCGGCGTCCGCGTCCAGCACCCGGTCCAGCGCCTTCAGCAGGGTGAACACCGCGCCGTCGTAGGCGGCCTGGAGCAGCTGGCCGGCCGTGGTGTCGTGCCGCAGCCCGTGCACCAGGCCCGAGGCGCCGGGCAGATTCGGGGTGCGCTCACCGTCGAGGTACGGCAGCATCACCACCCCGCCGCCCGCCTCCACGGCCTCCCGGTCGCGGCCCAGCAGCGCCGCCACCCGGTCCACGGCGAGTGTGCAGTTCAGGGTGCAGGCCAGCGGCAGCCAGTCACCGCGGGCGTCGGCGTAGCCCGCCACGGTGCCGGACGGATCGGCGGGCCGGTGGGTGGAGACCGCGTAGACCGTCCCCGAGGTGCCCAGGCTCAGCACCGGAAGGCCGGGGCGCAGACCCAGGCCGAGCGCGGCGGCCATGTTGTCGCCCGTACCGGCGGCCACCAACGCGCCCTTGGGCAGCGGCAGATGACCGGCGTGTACGGTTCCGGCGGCCTCGCCCGGCAGCGCCACCCGCGGGAGCAGCGCGGGGTCCAGCCCGACGTGCGCCAGGATCTCCGCGTCGTAGGCCCCGGTGGACGACGCCCACCAGCCGGTCCCGGAGGCGTCGCCGCGATCGGTGACGGCCTCGCCCGTCAGCCGCTCGGTGAGGTAGTCGTGCGGCAGCCGTACCGCGGCGGTGGCGGCGGCCGCCTCCGGCTCGTGCTCACGCAGCCAGGCCCACTTGGCCACCGTGAACGCCGGGCCGGGCACGCTCCCGACCCGGTCCGCCCAGGCCTTCGCGCCGCCCCGCTCCGCGATCAGCCGCTCGCTCTGCGGGGCCGGCCGGACGTCGTTCCACAGCAGGGCCGGACGCACCGGCTCGCCGGCCGCGTCCAGCGTGACGAGCCCGTGCTGCTGCCCGCCCACGGACACCGCGGAGGCCTGCCGCACCGCGTCGCCGCACTGGTCCAGCGCCTCACCCAGCGCCTGCCACCACTGCCGTGGGTCGCTCTCCTTGCCCGCTCCGCCGACCGTGTGGGGCGCCTGGCCGCGGGCGAGGACCGCACCGGTCACCGCGTCCACGACCAGCGCCTTGGTGGACTGGGTGGAGCTGTCCACCCCGACGACCAGTGGTCCCGCTGCCTGTGCGGCCATCGTGCACGCTCCCTCGGCGGCCCGTCATCCATGCTCTCGGTCCAGGGGGTTCCCCGGTGTGCTGTCGCATATTAGTTTGGCCGCGGCAGAATTTGTAAAGTGCCTTGACGAAATGATCGAGGGAGTCGCGATGAGCCGCCAGCCCACGCCCGCGGACAAGTTCAGCTTCGGCCTGTGGACCGTCGGCTGGCAGGGCCGGGACCCCTTCGGGGACGCCACCCGGCGCGCCCTGGACCCGGTGGAATCGGTGCACCGCCTCGCCGACCTCGGCGCGTACGGCGTCACCTTCCACGACGACGATCTGATCCCGTTCGGCGCCGCCGGCGTCGAGCGCGAGGCGGCCGTCACACGCTTCCGGCAGGCACTGGACGCCACCGGCCTGATCGTCCCGATGGCCACCACCAACCTCTTCACCCACCCCGTCTTCAAGGACGGCGCCTTCACCGCCAACGACCGCGACATCCGCCGCTACGCCCTGCGCAAGACCCTCCGTAACATCGACCTCGCCGCCGAGCTGGGTGCCCGCACCTATGTCGCGTGGGGCGGACGGGAAGGCGCGGAATCCGGCGCGGCCAAGGACGTACGGACCGCCCTGGACCGGCTGAAGGAAGCCTTCGACCTCCTGGGCCAGTACGTCATCGAGCAGGGCTACGACCTGAAGTTCGCCCTCGAACCCAAGCCCAACGAGCCGCGCGGCGACATCCTCCTCCCCACCGTCGGCCATGCCCTCGCCTTCATCGAGCGGCTGGAGCACCCCGAGCGCTTCGGCGTCAACCCCGAGGTCGGCCACGAGCAGATGGCCGGGCTGAACTTCCCGCACGGCATCGCCCAGGCGCTGTGGGCGGACAAGCTCTTCCATATCGACCTCAACGGCCAGAGCGGGATCAAGTACGACCAGGACCTCCGCTTCGGCGCGGGCGATCTGCGCGCCGCCTTCTGGCTCGTCGACCTGCTGGAAACCGCCGGCTACGACGGGCCGCGGCACTTCGACTTCAAACCGCCGCGCACCGAGGACCTGGACGGCGTCTGGACCTCGGCGGCCGGCTGTATGCGCAACTACCTGCTCCTCAAGGAGCGCGCGGCGGCCTTCAGGTCCGACCCGGCCGTCCAGGACGCGCTGCGGGCCGCGCGCCTGGACCAGCTGGGCCGCCCCACCGCCGAGGACGGCCTGGCCGGACTGCTCGCCGACGCCACCGCCTACGAGACCTTCGACATCGAGGCGGCGGCCGCCCGCGGGATGGCCTTCGAGCATCTGGACCAGCTGGCGCTGGAGCATCTGCTCGGGGCGGTCTGAGGGGCCGCGTCCGGGCCAAGCGTCGCGTCCGGTCCCGGCGTCGCGTCCGGGCCCGGCCCGCTCACCCGAGCAGGCAGCGCACAAAGGCTATTTCGGCGGCCCGCTGCTCACCGCCGCCGCTCTCATGGGCGTTGAACCGCCACACCTTCAGTTCCTTCTCGCCCGCGTAGTGATGGAAGGCGGCGAAACCGGTGGACGGCGGGGTCACCTCGTCGCGCAGTGCGGTGCCGAAGAGTGCCGGGGCGGTGGCGCGGGCGGCGAAGTTCAGGCCGTCGAAGTGGTCCAGGGTGTGCAGCGCGGTGTCGATCCGGTCGCGCGCGCCCGCGAAGTAGCGGGTGAGTTCGCCGTACGGGCCCATGTCCGTGACCTCCACCGCGCGGCGGATGTGCGCCAGGAACGGCGCATCGATCAAGGCCCCCGCCAGACCGGGGACCAGGCCCGTCACCGCCAGCGCCGCGGCGCCGCCCTGGCTGTGACCGGCGACCACCACCCGGTCGGCGTCCACCGCGGCATGGCCGCGCGCCGCCTCCACGGCCCGTACCGCGTCGGTGAACAGCCGCCGGTAGTAGTAGCCGTGCGGATCGAGCAGCCCCTGAGTCAGCTTGCCGGGTACCCCCGGATTGTCGGAGCCGACCGGATCGGGGGTGTCACCGGGCCGGTTGGGGCCGCTCTGTCCGCGGGTGTCCATGACCAGCGTGGCGTAGCCCGCGGACGGCCACAGCAGCCAGTCGTGCGGCAGCAGCCGCCCGCCCCCGTATCCGAGGTACTGCACGACACACGGCAGCGGACCGGCGGCCGCGCGCGGGAGCAGGAACCAGCCGCGGATGGGGTGCCCGCCGAAGCCCGCGAACGTCACGTCATGGGTGCGCAGCAGAGCGAGCCCCGCATCGACCTCGGTGAAGCGCGCGTCGAGGGCATGCGTGCGGGCCTCGACGAGGGTGCGCCGCCAGAAGGCGTCGAATCCGGCCGGCTCCGGACGCGGCGGACAGTAGGTGTGCAGCGCGTCCAGGGGAAGGTCGGTGAACACGGAAAACCTCCGAGCCGTAGGCTGGCTTGCTGTCTGTCGCCAACGGTGCCCAGGGTCCGGACATTTCAGACGTGAATTGTTCCAGGTTGGTCACCGGGTTCCGTAAAACCGAGTAAAGAAGCGATCATTTCTGCCATGAGCTTTCCTCCGCCCCCGCCGAATCAGCCGAACCAGCCGCCCAACGCCCCTCCGGGCGGCTTCGGTCCGCCGGCCGGGCCCTACGGGCCGGGCGGTCAGGGTCAGGGCGGATACGGCCCGGGTGGCTATGGCACGCCCCCGGGCGGCAACCAGGCCCCCGGCGGCTACGGCCCGCCCGCGGGCGGCTACGGCCCGCCCGGACCGGGCGGCCCCGGCGGCTGGCAGCAGCCGCCCGGCCCGCCCGGCGGTGGCGGCAACGGGAAGACCATCGCGGCGATCATCGGCGGTGGCGTGATCGTGCTGGCCGCCGTCATCACCGTCATCGTGGTGAACAACAGCGACGACAACGGCAACCACCGCGCCCAGCCGTCCAGTTCGAGCACCAGCGCCACCCCGTCCGAGAGTGCGTCCCCGACGCCCTACGAGCCCCCCACGCCCACCGCGACGGCCACCGGCAGCGACTTCGAGAAGTCCCTGCCGACGCCCTCCAACGGCAAGATCCCCTTCTATCTGCTGAAGGTCGGCGACTGCTACGACCGCCCCGCGGACGGCGGCGGCAACAACGACGAAGCCTCCTGCAACGGCCCGCACGACGCCGAGGTCGTCGCCACCCACCGTCTGGCGTCCGGGCTCACCACCGAATCGGGCATCCAGAACAAGGCGGCCTCGCTGTGCCGCAACGAGCTGGAGCGCAAGGCGGCCCAGCAGCCCGCCGGCACCGCCGAGGGCACCTACGTCCAGTACCCCAGCCTCAGCGGCTACCGCCTCGGCATCAAGACCATCAGCTGCAGCCTGACGGGCAACCGCTCCCTCACCAAGAAGCTCACCAAGCCGCTGTCCTGACCCCTCGCGGAGGACAGTGGACCACTACGGGGCGCGGGCAGACCACCACGGGGCGGGGGCGGAACCCGGACAATCCGGAGTTCCGCCCCCGCCCCGTCGGCGCGCGCACCGCGGCAGCCCGGTGCCTGGTGGCTCAGCCCGTACTCAGCGGTCCACCCGCTTGCCCGCCGCTCCCGTATCCGCGACCTCGCCGACCTCGGCGGCCGCCGGATCCAGCACCCGCGCCAGAAACGTCCTGGTCCGCTCGTGCTGCGGGGCTCCCACCACCTGCTCCGGGGTGCCCTGCTCGACGATCACGCCGCCGTCCATGAACACCACCCGGTCGGCGACCTCCCGGGCGAAGCTCATCTCATGGGTGACCACGAGCATCGTCATCCCCTCCTGCGCCAGCCCCCGCATCACCGCCAGCACATCGCCGACCAGCTCCGGGTCCAGCGCCGAGGTCGGCTCGTCGAAGAGCATCAGCTCCGGGTCCATCGACAGCGCACGGGCGATGGCCACCCGCTGCTGCTGCCCGCCCGACAGCTGCGCCGGATAGGCGGCCGCCTTGTCGCTCAGTCCGACCCGTTCGAGGTTGGCGCGGGCGACCCGCTCCGCCTCCGTGCGGTCGCGGCGCAGCACCCGCCGCTGGGAGATCGTGAGATTCTCCAGCACGGTCAGATGCGGAAAGAGGTTGAAGGACTGGAAGACCATCCCGATCCGCCGGCGGACCCGGTCGATGTCCACATCCGGGTCGGTGACCTCGGTGCCGGCCACCACCACCCGGCCCGCGCTCGGCTCCTCCAGCAGATTCACACAGCGCAGCAGGGTCGATTTCCCGGACCCCGAGGGCCCGATGACACACACCACCTCACCGCGCGCCACCGAGAAGTCGATCCCGCGCAGCACCTCCAGTTCCCCGAAGGCCTTGCGCAGCCCCTGTACGTCGATGGCCTGCGCGTCCACCGTCTCCGGTGCCGCCTGCTCGGTCGTCACGCCGTTCACCTGGCCTTCGCCGTACGGGCCTCCAGCCGACGGACCAGCTGGCCGAGGGGGAGGGTGATCACGAGATAGAGCAGCCCGGCGATCAGGATCGGGGTCAGGCTCTTGTGCTCATTGAGCGCGTCCCGGCCGAAGTTGGCCAGCTCGAACTGGGTGAGGGAAAGACCCAGCAGATACACCAGCGACGAGTCCTTCGTCAGCAGGATCAGCTCATTGGTCAGCGGCGGCAGCACGATACGGAACGCCTGCGGAATGACGATCGAGGCCATCGCCCGACCCTGCGACATTCCCAGGGAACGCGCCGCCTCCGTCTGCCCCTTGGGGACGGCCTGAATACCGGCCCGGATGGTCTCCGCCATATAGGCCGCACCCACCAGCCCGAGCGACAGCATCACGGTCACGTTCATATCGAGCGCGACCTCGAAGGCCAGCGGCACACCGAAGCCGAGCGCGATGAACACCAGCAGACAGGGAATGCCGCGGAAGAACTCGATATAGGTGACCGCGATCCAGCGGTAGGGCGGCACCGACGAGAGTCGCATCAGCGCCAGCACCAGCCCCAGCGCCAGACCGAAACCGAATCCGAGCAGGGTGTAGAGGACGGTGTTCACCAGCGCCGTGGTGATGATCTCCGGGAAGAGCGCCTTCGCGACCTCGACATCGAAGAACGCCATCCGCAGCTGGTGCCAGTCGGCGATCAGCGCGAAGACCACCACGGCGGCGACCAGCACGCCGTATTGCACGCCGCGGGTGATCCGCGCGCGCTGTCTTTTGGAAACAGGCATGACAGGCGGCCTCAGCTCTGCGGGGTGGTGCCGAACCACTTCTTGTAGATCCGGTCGTAACTCCCGTCGGATTTCGCCTTTTTCAGCACCGCGTTGATCTTCTTGCGCAGCGCGTCATTGCCGGTGCGGACGCCGATGCCGTAGTGCTCACCCGTGTTGAATTCCGCGGTGACCTTGGTGTCCGGGTTCTGCTTCACATAGTCGAAGAGCACGCCGTTGTCATTGATGCCGGCATCGACCTGGCCGGACTTCACCGCAGTCAGCAGCAGCCCGAGATCCTCGAACTCCACCAGTTCGACGCCCTTGCCGTGGTCCTTGGCGTAGATCCCGCCGGTGGTGGCCTTCTGATAGCCGAGCTTCTTGCCCTTGAGGTCCTCGACCTTCTTGGCGGGCTTGCCCTTCTTCGTCAGCAGGGCCTGGGTGGCATTGAAATAGGGGTCGGAGAAATCCATGACCTTGTCGCGCGCGGCCGTGATCGTCATGCCGGCGGCGGCCAGATCGCATTTGCGGATGGTGAAGTCCTGGCCGGTCTCAATGCCTTCGAAGGGCGTGTTGACGATCTCCTGCTTGACGCCGAGATCCTTGGCGACCAGATCCACCAGGTCCACATCGAACCCGACGACCTTGCCGTCCTTCTTCACCTGGAACGGTGCGTACGGCAGGTGGGTGCAGGTCTTCAGGGTCCCGGAGGAGACCAGTTCCAGGCCGCCGGACCCCTTCTTCCCGTCGGACTTGGTGCTGCTGCACCCCGCCAGGACGATGACGGCCGTGGCAACGGCTATGACAGGCAACGCGGAGCGAGCGGACACTGGTCCTCCAGAGCGGATACAGATCATCCAAGCGGTGCATGCTGCGATGTGGCTGCATCCTGCCACCGGCCCGGGGCTCTGTCCCTGCCCCGTCGGTTGCGTCTGTGTAACGCCTTCGGCCCGCGTCCGGTGCCGCGCGCGCCGCCGGTCCCGCTCCCGGGGCGCCCGTCAGCGGCCGAGCCCGGCCGCCAGCTCCGCGATCGCCCCCGGCCCCACCCGGCAGCAGCCCCCGATGAGCCGGGCACCGTCCGCGGCCCAGGCCGCGACCCGGTCCGCGCTGAACTCCGGGCTGCCGCACCACGCCCGCGCCGCCGCGTCCCACCGCTCCCCGCTGTTGGGATAGACCACCACCGGCTTGCCGGTGACCTGCGCCGCCAGCCGCACCGCCCGGTCCGCATCGTCCGGCGCGCAGCAGTTCACCCCCACCGCGATCACCTCATCGGCCTCCGCCGCCACCGCGAACGCCTCCGCCAGCGGCTGCCCGGCCCGGGTACGGTCCCCGGCGACGCTGTACGACAGATAGGCCGGGACCCCCAGCCCGCGCACCGCCCGCAGCAGCGCCCGGGCCTCCTCGGCGTCCGGCACCGTCTCCAGCGCCAGCACATCGGGCCGGGCCGCCGCCAGCACCTCCAGCCGCGGCCGGTGGAACCGCTCCAGCTCCGCCACCGACAGCCCGTAGCGGCCGCGGTATTCGGAGCCGTCGGCCAGCATCGCGCCGTACGGGCCCGCCGAGGCGGCCACATACAGCGGTCCGGTGACCCCTGAGGCCACGGCCTGCCCGGCCGCCTCACGGGCCAGCTCCACACTCCGGGCCAGCAGCTCCGCCGCCTGCTCCGCACCGATGCCGCGCCGCGCGAACCCCTCGAACGTCGCCTGGTAGCTGGCGGTGATCGCGACCTGCGCCCCGGCCTCGTAGTACGCCAGATGCGCCCGCATGACCGCCTCCGGCTCCTCGGCCAGCAGCCGCGCCGACCACAGGGCGTCGCTCAGGTCGTGCCCGGCGGCCTCCAGCTGATTCGACAGCCCGCCGTCGAGGACGACCGGCCCCGCGGCGAGGGCGTCGGCGAGCGGCGGGAACGTGCTGACCATGGTGCGGAGCCTCTCGGTGCTGCGGGAGGCGCGGGTCCCCACGCCTCACTCAAGATCGTAGTGCCGGGCGGTGCGCACGGCCCTGGGAGGCGCCTTCGCGCACGCGCCCCCGGCCGACGCCTTCGCGCTGGGTGTGCGCCGACCGGGACAGCGCGGCTGGCTCACAGCGCGGCCCGCGACTCAGCCCAGCAACGAGAACACGAACGAGAAGCGCGCCGGAGCCACCTCCAGCCGGTGCTGCGGCAGCACCCCCGGCCCGCAGGACTGGCTGCCGATGCCGTGCTGCGCATGGTCGAGATGGACCCACAGATCCTCGCCCGGCCGCAGATCCGTGGTGTGGCGGGCCGCGGTCAGCTCCTCGGCCGGCCACCGGCGGGCGGCGAAGAAGAAGTCCGGGTCACCCGCGATCCGCAGCCCCGAGCCGTCCGTACGCGTCAGCTCCGCCCAGCGCACCCCGGGCCGCGCCCCGTTCTCCTGCGGCCGGACATACGGCGTCTGGAGCGCGTCCACCGGCATCGACCAGCGGCCGACCCGGGCGGCGGCCCGGGTGTCCGGATAGCCCTCGCCGGGCCCGCCGCCGAACCACGTGGCGAGCCCCAGACTGCCGCACACCCGCATCCGCACCCCCAGCCGCGGCAGCGGCACCGGCCAGTCGCCCTCCGGGTCGACGCTCAACTCCAGCCGCAGCAGGTCGGGTTGTGCCGTCCAGCGGTAGACGGTGCGCAGAGCCATTGGCGTCCCGGCCGGGGCGACCCGGGTGCGCACCGTCAAGGAGTCCGGGCCGGTCTCGACGGCATCGACGCGGTGCCGCATCCGGTGCAGACCGAGCCGCCGCCACTCGGTGGCCGGCCGTGGTTCCGGCTGCCAGGGCGCGGCCTCGTCGTTGTCGGTCGGCGCCCGCCACACGTCCAGCCGGGGCCCGCCGAGCCGTACGCCGCCCAGATAATCCAAGGTCCCCGTGGTGGCGTCGAAGGTCCCCGGACCGAGGACGATCACATTGCCCTCGCCGCGGCGCGGGGTCGCGGTGGCCGCCGGGGGAGTGGCGGCGGGGCGCGGCGCGGCCGGGAGCTGGGCCCAGGCGACCTCGTGCCCCGCGGGCGCCCATGCGGTGTCCTGCTCCAATACGGCCTGGACCGTCCAGATCGCCTCTCCCTCGTCGCCCGGTACGCACGGCGCCGGCGGCAGCTCCACCACGGCCGACGCACCGGGCGCCAACGGCGGCACCGTCAGCCGGCCGTGCCCGCGCCGCTCGCCGCCCACCTCGTGGACATAGCGGAATACGAGAGGGTCGAGGCTGGCGAAGTCATACCGATTGGTGATCCGGACCGCGCCCGCCGCGCCGTCGTCGTGCACGGCCTCGATCCGCACCGGCTCGATGACCTTCTTGAACTCCAGCAGGCCGGGGGAGGGCACCCGATTCGGCAGGACCAGCCCGTCGCAGACGAAGTTCCCGTCGTGCAGTTCCTCGCCGAAGTCACCGCCATAGGCGTAAAAGACCTCACCGTCGGCCGTCTGCTGCCGCAGCCCGTGATCGATCCACTCCCAGACGAAACCGCCCTGGCAGCGCTCATGGCGCTCGAACAGCCGCTGGTACTCGCTCAGTCCGCCGGGCCCGTTGCCCATCGCATGCGCGTACTCACACAACAGGAACGGGAGCGCCCGCCGCCGGGCATCCAGCTCCGGGTCGGGCAGCGGTGCCTCCGCGCGCCGCCCGATGCGCTCCACCTCGGCATGGTCGGCGTACATCCGGGAGTAGACATCGGTGTCGGCGCAGCTGGGGTCGCCCTCGTAGTGCAGCGGGCGGGACGGATCGCGCTCGCGCATCCAGGCGGCCATCGCGGACAGCCCCCGCCCCGTACCGCACTCGTTCCCCAGCGACCACAGCACGATGCTGGGGTGGTTCTTGTCCCGCTCGACCATCCGCCGGGCCCGGTCGAGCAGCGCCGGCTCCCAGCGCGCGTCATCGACCGGATTGTCCCGCCGGCCCTGCTGGGCAAAACCGTGCGTCTCCAGATCGCACTCGTCGACCACCCACAGGCCCAACTCGTCGCACAGATCCAGGAAGGCGGGGTGCGGCGGATAGTGGCTGGTGCGCACCGCGTTGATGTTGTGCTGCTTCATCAGCAGCAGATCACGGCGCATCGTCTCCGGGCCGAGCGTCCGTCCCGAACGCGGGTGGAACTCATGCCGGTTGACGCCGCGCAGCAGGATCCGCCGGCCGTTGACCGTCAGCAGCCCGCCCTCGACGCGGACCGTACGGAAGCCGATCCGCAGCGGGATCCGCTCGCCCGGGGTGACCAGCTCCCCGTCGTAGAGGTGCGGTTCCTCGGCCGTCCAGGGACGCACCGGCACCGTGACGCTCTCCCCGGTCGTCAGATCGAGACCGAGCGCGGGAACGGACACCCGGCCGGCCGGTTCGCACTCCACCCGCAACGTGCCGCACCCCGTGACGTGATCGAATCCGGCGTGCACGAAGTGGTCGACGACCGAGCCCTCCGGACGGCGATGGAGCGAGACGTCCCGGAAGATGCCGGGGAGCCACCACTGGTCCTGGTCCTCCAGATAACTGCCCGACGACCACTGGTGGACCCGCACCGCCAGCACATTGCCGCGTGGCCGCAGCAGCTGCCCGACCTCGAACTCGTGGGGCAGCCGGCTGCCCTTGAAGTGCCCCAGCTCCGCCCCGTTGAGCCAGACCCGGGCACAGGATTCCACCCCGCCGAAGTGCAGCACCGCCGGCCCGTCGCCCCACCCCTCGGGCAGATCGAAGCGGCGCCGGTGATCGCCCGTCGGGTTCTCGTCCGGCACCCGCGGCGGATCGACCGGGAAGGGATAGGCGGTGTTGGTGTACACGGGCGCCCCGCCGAGCTGCGGCCGCTCGCCGCCCCCGTACGAGCCCTCGTCGGCGAAGCGCCCCTGAAGCGGCCAGTGGCCGGGCACCCGCAGCTCCTGCCACTGCGCGTCATCGAAGTCCGGCCGGGCGAACGAGTCGTCCTCCGCACCGGCACGCGCCGACAGCCGGAACCGCCAGGCGCCGTGCAGCGAGAACCGGGCGGCATCCGAGCCCGCGTACCAGGCACGGGGCGGCAGGACCCCACTTCCCGGCGAGCGGTCCTCGTAGTACGGCGGGCGGCCGGGGCGGGGCGGTGCGGATGACGTGGAATGCGGCGCGTGCGGCGAAGTGCCGGTCACTGGTCCTCCTGCTGCGGGCGGCGTGCCTGGCGGTGGGGGATCGGTTCAGCGAAGCACGAGCGGGGGCCGGGCGCAGGCGGTTGGGGGGATTGGGGTGGGGGCCGCCGGGTCGCCCGGCTCAGGCTCAGCGGTCGACCCGCCATAACCCGCCCGCGAGGCCGCCCAGGGCCGACGGCCGACTCACCGCACCCCGTTCCCCCTCACCCCTCCTCATCCCCTCTCACCCCTCCGCCGACAACCCCGCCAACGCGCCCGCCGGATCGTCCGTGGCCGGGCCCGCGGGCACCCACTGGCCGCCCTCCCGGCGGTACGGCCACCAACGGCCGTCCCGCCCGTAGCGCAACTGGGCCGCCCCGCCTACCACCGTCCAGCGGTTACGGGTGACCCGCAGCCGCGGCCGGGTTTCCTCGTCCTCCCACGCGGCCGCCAGCCGGCTGGTGGCCCGCGCCAGCGCCTCGGGCTCCGGCGTCCAGTCCTCCTCCAGGACCGCCAGCCCCGCCGCGCCGCCCAGCTCCCAGGCCCGTACGGCCGACGCCAGACCCCGCGCATCACGCCCCGAACCGGCCGCCAGCCGCGCCGATATGGCCGCCCCGGGTAGCGCGGCCGCCAGCCGCACCGCATCCTGGGCAGGCGTCAGGACGGGCGGCGGCGGACCGTCCGGATGCCGCAGGGACAGCGCATCCGCCAGCAGCCGCTGGGCGCGGGCCGCCGCGGCCCCGATCAGGAACTCCAGCGCGGCCACGTCCATTCCGGGCGCGGGCGGGGTGCCGCCACCGAGCACCGGCGGGGCGCCCGGTGCGGCGACCGGCGGCGGGGGCGCGGGCAGCGGCGGCAGGATGTCGCGCGCCGCGTACGCCTCGACCGCCGGCACCCCCGCACCGGAAGGCTCCGCCGCGCCCGCGCCCGCCGGGCCCTCCGCCCGCGACACGCTGCGCGCCTGCAACTCGTCCAGCAGCTCCCGCTCACCCCGGCCGCGCAACAGCAGCAGTACGAACGGGTCCTGGTCCAGCAGCCGCGCCAACTGGTAGCACAGCGCGGTCGAATGCGCGCAGTGGTCCCATGCCCCACAGCTGCACTCCGACTCCAGGTCGCCGATGCCCGGCAGGAGTTCGATACCGGCCGCGGCGGCGTCCTCGACGAGCACCGGCGGCATGTCCCGGTCCAGCAGCGCCGCGATGTGCCCGGCCCGGTCCGCGACCAGGTCCAGGAAGCGGTCCCAGTCCGCCGCGCTCAACTGCTGGAGCAGGACATCGGACCGGTGCCACGTATGGTCCCGGTCCTGCACCACCGCGGTGATCCGGCCGGGACGCACCGACACCGCACCGACCGCACCGGCCCGCGCATGCCGCCGCCCCAGCTTCACCTGCGCGCTGTCCAGCGCGGTGTCCTCCAGCGCCTTGAGCCACGCCTGCCCCCACCAGCTCCGGGCAAAGGCCCGCCCGGGCGCCGCGGGCAACGCCTCGAACGTCCGCTCCACGGCGGCGGAAGCCCCCTCGTCCAGATACATCCGTCCCTCAACTCCCGGCATATTCATCCCTCGTTCCCCCGCAGGGCGACCAGATCCGCCAGCTCGGCGTCGGTGAGTTCGGTCAGCGCGGCCTCGCCGGACCCCAGCACCGCATCGGCCAACTGCTGCTTACGGGCGAGCATGTCGGCGATCCGGTCCTCGATCGTGCCCTCCGTGATGATCCGGTGGACCTGCACCGGCTGGGTCTGCCCGATGCGGTACGCGCGGTCGGTGGCCTGCGCCTCGACGGCCGGATTCCACCAGCGGTCGAAGTGCACGACATGCGCCGCCCTGGTGAGGTTGAGACCGGTACCCGCCGCCTTCAACGACAGCAGGAACACCGGCGCCGCCCCCTCCTGGAAGCGCCGCACCATCTCCTCCCGGCGGGCCACCGGCGTCCCGCCGTGCAACAACTGCGTGGGCACCCCCCGCGCCGCCAGATGCCCCTCCAGCAGCCGCGCCATCCGCACGTACTGGGTGAACACCAGCACGCTCGCGCCCTCGGCGAGGATGCTGTCCAGCAACTCGTCCAGCAGCTCGACCTTTCCCGAACGCCCCGCGATCCGCACCGCTTCCGCCGTACGGCCGTCCGCGGCCGGGCCGCTCTCCTTCAAGTACTGCGCGGGGTGGTTGCAGATCTGCTTGAGCGAGGTGAGCAGCTTGACCACCAGCCCGCGGCGGGCGAACCCGTCGGTCCCGGCGATCTCGTCGAGCCCCTCGCGCACCACGGCCTCGTACAGCCCGGCCTGCTCCTTGGTCAGCGCCACCGCACGGTCGGTCTCCGTCTTGGGCGGCAGCTCCGGCGCGATCCCCGGGTCGGACTTACGGCGGCGCAGCAGGAACGGCCGCACCAGCCGGGCCAGCCGCTCGGCCGCCGCCACCGCCTCCGGGGACGCCGCCGCACCGCCCTCGATGGCCCGCGCATAGTGCGTACGGAACCGCCCCAGCGGCCCCAGCAGTCCCGGCGTCGTCCAGTCCAGGATCGCCCACAGCTCCGACAGATTGTTCTCCACCGGGGTACCGGTCAGCGCCACCCGGGCCTTGGCGGGCACGGTCCGCAGCGCCTTGGCGGTCGCGGAGAACGGGTTCTTGATGTGCTGGGCCTCATCGGCGACGACCAGCCCCCAGCCCACCTCCGCCAGCTTCCCGGCATCGAGCCGCATCGTCCCGTACGTGGTCAGCACGAACTCACCGTCCGCCAGGTCCGCAAGACTGCGCCGCCCGGCATGGAAACGGCGTACCGGTGTGCCCGGCGCGAACTTCTCGATCTCCCGCTGCCAGTTGCCCATGAGGGAGGTGGGACAGACGACAAGAGTGGGGCCGGCCGACTCGGGAGCGGTCTGCCGGTGCAGATGCAGGGAGATGAGCGTGACCGTTTTTCCCAGCCCCATGTCGTCGGCGAGACAGGCGCCCAGCCCCAGCGAGGTCATCCGGTGCAGCCAGCCGAGCCCGCGCAACTGGTAGTCGCGCAGCGTCGCGGTGAGCTCCGCCGGCTGCCGGACGGGCGCGGCGTCGCCCTCCGGTTCGGCGATCCGGTCACGCAGCCGGGCCAGCCAGCCGGAGGCCGCCACCGCCACCCGTCCCCCGTCCCCGTCCTCGGCACTGCCGGTGAGCGCGGCGCCGAGCGCGTCGAGCGGGGTGACCTTCCGTTCCTGCCGGTCCCGGGCGGCCCGCACTGCCGCCGGATCGATCAGCACCCACTGACCGTGCAGCCGCACCAGCGGCCGCCCCGCCTCGGCAAGCCGGTCCAGCTCCGCCTTGTCGACCTCCTGGTCCCCCACCGCGAACCGCCAGCTGAACGACAACAGCGCATCCGCCGACAACAACGAAGGCAGCCCCGAGCCCCGTCCCTCGTCCCCGTCACCGTCGCCCCCACCGGGCGGCCCCACCACGGCACGGGCGGTCAGCGTGCGCGCCAGCTCCTTCGGCCAGTGCACCGCCACCCCCGCGGCGGCCAGCGCACCGGCGGGCGGCCCGAGCAGCTCCGCGATCTCCTCATCGGCGAGCTCCAGCGCCTCGGGCACCGCCGCGGACAGCAACGGCGTGAGCGGCGCCCAGGCGGCCGCCGCCCGCCGCAACGTCAGCAGCGTGTCCATCCGCGCCCCCGCCCCGAACGCCTGCCCGGCCGCCGAGGCCCCCGCCCACACCTCCGAGGCATCCGCGACCAGCGCCGGATCACTGAGACTGTGCAACTGAACCACGGCGGCAAACGTGAAGGGCGCCCCGTCTGGAGCCCCCTCGCCCTCCCCAGCCAAACCGCCACGCAGCCTGTCCGGGCGCGCACCCACCTTGCCGCCCTGCTCCCCGCCCCGCACCTCCACCCGCAGTGAGATCCGTACGCCCGCGTCATGCCCCGCAGCGACCTCCGCGGCCCAGGCGCGCTGTTCGGGGATGTGCTGCGGCGCGGTCACCGCGAAGTCCGGCGCCCCGGTGGCCAGCGCGGCGCCGGGGGAGCGCGGCAGTCCGTCCGCCACCGCGTCGAGGAAGGCCCGTACATGCCGTTCGGGATCCGGCAGCTCCAACGGGTCGGTGTCCGGGAGCGGGCTCGCGTGCGCGTACGGCGGCATCGCGGCGGCGAGATCACGCAGCCGCGCCAGATCCGCCGGATCGAGCGGCCCCAGCCGCCAGGCGTCGTACCCGGCCGGACTGACCCCCGGCAGTATCCGCCCACGGGCCGCGAGCTGGAGCGCCAATACGGTCGCGGCTCCCCAGAAGGCGGCAGCCGGATGGGCGTCCCCGCCGGCCCGCGCACGGGTGAGCACCGGCACCGCCTCGGCCACCGTCAGCACCAGCGCCGGGACCTCGCACAAGGAAACCCCGCCGTCGTCATCCGGCAGCGCAACGCCCAGCGACGCGTCCCCCATGGCTTCACCATCAGGCCGCCAGAACGCGATCCGCCCGGCCCGCGGCGGATCCGACGGCAGAAAAACCGCTGCGCACTGCGCGAGTGCGGAGAGCTGAGCGGGAGTGACCGCGGGGAGGGATGTCACGGGCTTCCGGGCTCCTCAAGTTTGACTAGTCACATCTGGAGCGCCCGAGAGTACAGGACGACGTGCCCCCGGAAGGAACCTGCGACGCGAAATCGGCGTTCAATGGAGTACACAGAGCGCGGCATGCGCCGCGGAAGGGGCGTGAAGATGTCCACTCAAGCGAAGGTCGCGGTCGGCGGCGTAGCGGTAGGAGTGATCCTGCTATGGCTGCTGCCCTTCTGGGCGGCCCTCTTGGTCATGGTCGGAATCCCGGCCGTCGCGTATCTGACCCTCGACTCCTCCCAACGCCGCCGCCTACGCCGCGTAAGCCGCAAACAACTCGGCCGCTGACGGGTTGCCGGTGGCTGGCCGCCGGTTCGCCTTCGGCTGGTGGGTGGCGGGTCGGAGGGGACGCCCGGTACCCCGTCCTCGGCGCGGGCGACGCGGGTCCCAGAGGTAAGGCACCCCGGCGTTTGCTCCAGTCCTGCGGGCGGGGCACCGGGCATCCCCTCCGACCACCGTGCGTACGCGGCTGTCCCGCCGTACGGATGACCGCTACGGCAAGGCAGCGGGACCTCTTGGCAGGCATCTGGTCCGCCCCCGCAGCTTGGGCGCGGGCCGAGCTGGGCCGTAAGGCGCGGTGTCACCGTCCGGCAGTCGGCAACGGGGGACGGTCGGAGGGGATGTACCGGGGCCCGCCCGCAGGACCGGAGCAAACACCGGGGTGCTCAATCGCACGTAGCCGCGTCGCCCGCGCCGTGGGGGCACCTCCCGGCCGGAGGCTGGGGGAGGGCCCCGGTGCGTCCCCTCCGGCCCCCGCGGCAACCACGTATCCCGCAACGGCGCCAGCCCATACGCAGCCGCAGCAAAAACGCCACGGCCACCCCCACAGGGGCGCGAGGAACTGCGCGCCCAGCCACAACGAAACCCGCACCCACACCCGCACCCAAACATCGCCCCAAGCGGAGGGCACCGACTTTTCAGACGGGCCGCTCCGCCAACTCCTCAAGCGCCGCCAACAACCCCGGCAGCTCAGGCCCCCGACCCACCGGATGCACCTCCCCCGGTTCGTCATCCAGCAGCACGAACGCAATGTCATCGGTACGGGCAACCATGCTCCACCCAGGCCCATCCACCCGCAGCGTCCGCGCCTCCCCCGCCGCGAACGACGACCGCACCCGCCCGGGCGGCGGCGGCTCGTTCACATAGCCGCGAGCCTCCTTCAGCACCCGCCGCACCCCCTCGTGCGCCTCATCCCCCGGCTCCGCAAAGCTGACGTCGCCCTCCACCTGCTCGCGCCACGCCGCCCACTGCATGGCGATCTCGTCGGCGCCGAGCCGCCGCTGCGCCGGCCCCCACTCCTCCGCGTCCGGAGGGGTGAGCGGCGCCGGATCGCCCTCCTGCGGCTCGGGATCGTGCGGCTGCGGCACACCGGGTGCCGCCACGGCGAGCGCGAGCGGCCAGCCGGGCAGCGCCCCGACGATGCTGCTCTCGCCGGGCGAGAGGTCGTACTCCATGCCGCAGTCCCAGGCCGCGATGGCGCAGGCGACGAGTGACACATCCTCGGTCACCACGGTCCAGCGCCCGCCGTCACCGTCCTGACCGAGGACCAGCCCGTAGCCCTCCGCGTACGGTTCGAGCCCGAGGCCCGCGCACACTTCGGGGTAGTCGTCGCCGAGCACGCTCGGGAACTGCGCGGGCGTCAGCAGCACCGCCGTCAGCACGAACAACTGATCGTTGTCGGCGCTCTCGGTCGTGGGCACGCGGGCCTCCCCATCGGGTCCATTGCGGAGTACGTCGGCGCACCCTAATTCGCTTGGTATGGGCTTGTCACCAGCCATACGCTGCGCGGATGTGTTTTTACAGCCGCCGGATGCACTTCGTGTGCCTGGTATGCCGGGCCGCGTGGAAGAAGACGCCGGACGCGCGGGGGCCGGGCCGATGCCCACAGTGCCGTGGTGAGCTGATCAACGCGGGCGCGGACCTGGCGGTGCCCAAGCGCCGCGACACGGCCGGGTGGCGCGCGCTGGAGGCGGTGCTGCGCGCGGGGCTGACGTTCCATGGCGGGTGCTGCGGTACGGGACCGGGCTACCGCCCGGGCACACCACGCGAGGTCCAGGAGCGGCTGGCGCTCGCCGGCCGCACCGGTATGCCGGTGAAGACGGCGCTGGCCGTAGTGGATGCCACACTCACCGACCGCTACGGTGCCGACGCCCGTACCCCGGGACGCGGCACCCGCAGCTCCCGGCGGCGGGCCGGTGTGCCGAAGCGCTCACGGGACACCGCCTGGCGCGGCTGATTCCGGCCACCGCGAGGCGCGATCTGGCACCCGCCACGCCGTTCAAGTGCCGCCCAGGCCCGTAAAATTGGCGCTTCGGCGAACGAAGGGACGGTTGTCAGGTGCGGCGCTACGACTGGTTGAGGGAGATCCGGCGACTCGACCCGGAGCGCGACTTTTTGCGGATCTACCGCATCATCGCGACCCATGAATTCCCCTGGGACGTCACCCGGGCCCTGGAGCTGGCGCTCTACCGCACCTATGCCGTGCCGAGCATCGGCCGACTGCTCGCCGAGACCGCGGAGCTGACGGACCGTACCCAGAAGCGCTATGACGACACCGCCCTCCTCCTGGACGCCGTCGTCGAGCACGGCTTCGACGGTGAGGACGGCCGGACGGCGATCCGGCGCATCAACCAGATGCACCGTAGCTATGACATCAGCAACGAGGACATGCGCTATGTCCTGTGCACCTTCGTGGTGGTGCCCAAGCGCTGGCTCGACGAGTACGGCTGGCGGCGGCTGACCGCACACGAGCAGCATGCCGTGGCCACCTACTACCGCACCCTCGGCCGCCACATGGGCATCACCGAACTCCCGCAGACCTACGAGGACTTCGAGCAGTGCCTCGACGCCTACGAGGAGGCGCACTTCGGCTGGGACGAGGGCGCGCGGCGGGTCTCGGACGCGACCTTGGACCTGATGGCCGGGTGGTACGGCCCGCTCGCCCCGGTGGTGCGCGGTGCCAGCATGGCCCTCCTGGACGACTCGCTGCTGGACGCCTTCCGGTACGAGCGGCCCAAGCCGGCGGTCCAGAAAGCGGTACGCACCGCCCTGAAGCTGCGCGCCAAGGCCGTACGGCTGCTGCCGCCCCGCCGCACCCCGCACTACGCCCGCCAGAACCCCGAGATCAAGGGCTATCCGAACGGCTTCCGGGTGGCCGAGCTCGGCACGTTCCCCACCTCCCGCCGCACCGGCACCTGCCCGGTTCCGCACGGCGAGGGCCCGGCGGCCTGAGGCACCTGCCGTCCGCCGTGGGCGTCAGCCCCGGCGGACCGCCAGCGCCAGATAGCGGGAGTCCTCGTCCTCGTACCGGATGAGGTCCCAGCCGCAGCCGGCGAGGAGGGGCCGCAGATTCGGCTCGGCCCGTAGATCGTCAGGTGTGATCGGACGGCCCTTGCGCGCGGCGAGGGCGGCCCGCCCGATGGGGTGGAAGAGAGCCAGCCGGCCACCGGGGCGTACGGTCCTGGCGAGCTCGGTGAGGCCGCCCGCCGAGTCCGGCAGATGCGACAGCAGCCCCGCGGCAAAGACGGCGTCCAGCGCGGCGCCGGGCAGCGGCAACCGGCTCACGTCCGCGAGCAGCAGCGCCGCGTCACGGTCGCGCCCGGCCCGTACGGCGGCCTCCAGCATCTCGGGCGTGAGATCGGCGCCCAGCACCGTTCCGCGCCGCCCCACGGCCGCCCGGAGCGCGGGCAGCGCGCGTCCCGTGCCGCAGCCGGCGTCCAGGACCCGTTCGCCTTCCTGGAGGCCCAGTTCGGCGACGCCGGCCGCATAGGCGGGGCCGTCGTCGGGGAACTTCGTGTCCCAGGTGGCGGCGCGGGACGCGAAGAACGCACGGACCTCCTGCGGGCGGTCGGCGTGGTGGTCGGTCATCGGGCTCCTCCGGGAGTGCGACGGGCGGCGAAGGCGGCCAGGACGGCGCTGCCGTGGGACTCGACGGCACCTGGCGAGACGCGCGTCACGGACGATGATCCGCGCCGCTCCGGTGCCTGCTGCCGCCTCATGAGCTCATGATCCCGCACAGCCCGACCGGTCACCGGGCGAACGCCGCCGAGGACGTACCGGACTCCGGAGACGGATGCCTCTACTCGGCTCAACTATCACGAATTCGGAGGTTGATGGGCTTCTTGATCGGAAGACGTGACCGCTTTGGCCATTCCGCGAAAATCCCGGTCAGCGGGCGGTACGGTCCTCGCCATGGATTTCGTGCGGCTTTCTGCCGCCGAAGGCTCCCCCCCGTCGAGCCATGGATCCGCACACCCCGTGACACGCAGGACCCTGCATCCTGGAGGAGACGGCCGATGAACGCCGCACAAGGGGCCCCGGAGGGCGCAGCCCCGGGCCTCGACGCCGAGTTGACCCTGAAGATCTTAGTCGCGGGCGGCTTCGGCGTGGGCAAGACAACACTGGTGGGCTCGGTCAGTGAGATCCACCCGCTGCGTACGGAGGAACGCCTCAGCGAGGTGGGAGAGACGGTCGACGACACCGGGGGAGTGGATCTCAAGGGCACCACCACCGTGGCGATGGACTTCGGCCGCATCACCATCCGGCAGGGCCTGTCGCTCTACCTCTTCGGCACCCCGGGGCAGGACCGCTTCTGGTTCCTGTGGGACGACCTGTCGGAGGGCGCACTGGGCGCCGTCGTCCTGGCCGACACCCGCCGGCTCCAGGACTGCTTCCCGGCGGTCGACTACTTCGAGCGCCGCGCGATCCCGTTCCTGGTGGCCGTCAACTGCTTTGCGGAGTCCCGGTCCTACGGCGCCGACGAGGTGGCCCGCGCGCTGGACCTGGACCGCGGCACCCCCGTCGTGCTCTGCGACGCCAGGGACCGCGACTCCGGCAAGGAAGTGCTGGTGCGGCTCGTCGAGCACGCGGGGCGGCGGCACTCCGACAGGGTGCTGGATTCGGTGGGATGACCGCGGGGGCGGCGCGTGGCGCGGCGCGGACGGGCCGCGCCACACGCGCCCTCAGTCCGCCACGGCCGCCAGGGCGATGACCTTGTCGATCCTGACCCGCACCACCAGCTCGCCCGGCACGCCGTTGCGGGCGCCGAACTCCTCCGCCCGCTCCTCGCCCATGTAGCGGGCCGCGATCCGGGCCGCCCAGTGACGGACCTCCGTCAGATCGCTGCTGATCTCCGCCGTCCCGTGCACCACTACGAAGGCAAACGGTGGCCGGTCGTCGTCGACGCACAGTGCCAACCTGCCGTCGCGGGCGAGGTTGCGGCCCTTGACCGTCTCCTCCCCGGTGTTGAACACCAGCTCGTCACCGTCCATGAGGAACCACACCGGCGCGATGTGCGGGCCGCCGTCGTCCCGTACGGTCGCCAGCTTGCCGGTCCGGGTCCCCGCGGAAAGGAACCTCTGCCACTCGTCCTTCGTCATCTTGTGTGCCATGCCGACATCCTCGGCCATGCGGCACGAACCGGTATCCCGTGGCACGCCGGACCGGGGGGCCGCTTGCCGCGACGGCCGAGGTGGGACAGGCTGGCACGACGGCCTTCGAACGGACCACGGGCCGCGGTCCGGCCACGAGTGCGGGCACAGACACGGGGAGGAAGCAGCAATGGCATTGAGCAGCGGACTCGACTGGCTGCTGGACGACCTGACCAAACGGGTGGAGAAGGTACGGCACGTGCTGGTGCTCTCCAACGACGGCCTGGTGACCGGGTCGAGCGAAGGACTCCAGCGCGACGACGCCGAGCATCTCGCGGCGGTCGCCTCGGGACTGCACAGCCTCGCGAAGGGGTCGGCGCTCCACTTCGGCATCGGGCGGGTGCGCCAGACCATGGTCGAGTTCGACGACGGGCTGTTGTTCGTGACGGCGGCGGGCGACGGCAGCTGCCTGTGCGTGCTGGCCGGGGCCGACGCGGACTTGGGCCAGGTCGCCTACGAAATGACGCTGCTGGTCAATCGTGTCGGCGAGCATCTGGGCGTCGCGGTCCGCCAGCCGGAAAGTTATCCACAGGTCTGAGGCGGGGCTTGACCCGCTGTCATCGCCTGCGGCTACAGTCGTCACTGTCAGTGATCGACCGAGTTGCGGGGGAAGCGACATGACAGTGATGTGCGACGGGCAGCAGACGCTCACGATGGGACGAGCGGCCCGTGAACTGGAGCTGAGGAACGGCGAGTTCGAACTCGCCACCCAGCTCGGAAAGGTACGGACGGTCCCGTCCGGGACCGACGGCCGGCCGGGCACCGCCGGATCGCTCGGCCGCCGCCGGGTCCCGGCGGAGGAGATCACCCGCCTCCAGGCCGAGCCCGGCTTCCCGGACGCGCTCCGCGAACGGATCCGCACGGTCAGCACGAACGAGGCAGCCGCGCTGATGGGCATCGGCCCCGGACGCGTCCTGCGCCTGACCCGGGCCGGCTGCTTCGGCCCCGTCAGGTTCTATGTGAACCGCTTCGGCGCGGTGGTCTGGCTCTATCTCGCGGCCGAGGTCTCCGACTTCGCCGACCGCGAACCCGACCTGATGCGGGGCAACACCCCCGCGGCGATGCGGGTGATGCTCGACAGCGGACAGGACTGGCGGGCCCGCCAGTGGCGCAGCCGACGGGTCGCCCAGCTCATGGGCCAGACCGACGACCCCTGGGAAGCGGCCGCGGTGATCGCCGCCGTGCTGCCCCCGGAGGAACTCGCCTCGGTGGCCGAGGACCCGCGGGAGCGGGCCCTGCTGCGCCGGCTCAGGCCCGTGCTGGCATCTGTGATCACGGTGACCCCGGCCGCCCGGGAATCCTACGAGCGGGTGCTGACGGCGGACGACTTCGACGAGGTGATGTGGTACCGCGTCAACCTCTCCCGAGAGCTCGAAACGGCCCGCAGGGAAGCCCCGGACCGCCTGCGGACACCCGCCGCCGCGCCCTCCACCGCCCGCCCCGGTCAGCCGCCGAGTTTTCTGAACAACCCCTCCTGGACGACGGAAACCAACAGGCTGCCCTCCCGGTCGTAGATCCGCCCGCGGGCCAGGCCCCGGCCGCCGGTGGCGATCGGCGACTCCTGGTCGTAGAGGAACCACTCGTCCGCGCGGAACGGCCGGTGAAACCACATCGCGTGGTCGAGCGAGGCCATATCGAACCCGCGCGGCCCCCAGAGCGGTTCAATCGGGATGCGGACGGCGTCCAGCAGCGTCATATCGCTGGCGTAGGTCAGCGCGCAGGTGTGGACGAGCGGATCGTCGCCCAGCGGCCCGACCGCGCGCATCCACACCGCGCTGCGCGCTTCCGCACCCTCGATCTCGTCCGGCGTCCAGCGAAGCCGGTCGACATACCGGATCTCGAACGGCATCCGGCGCGCCATCCGCTCCAGACCCTCGGGCAGATCGCGCAGACGCTCGCGGACCTCGTCCGCGACCGTCGGCAGCTCCTCCGGGCCGGGCACCGCCCGGCGCATCGCCAACTGATGATCGAAGCCGGGCTCCGGCTTGTGAAAGGAGGCGGTCAGATTGAAGATCGTGCGTCCCTGCTGGACGGCGACGACCCGTCGGGTGGTGAAGGACCGCCCGTCCCGGACCCGCTCGACCTGGTACACGATCGGCACCCCGGGCCGGCCGGGCCGCAGAAAGTACGCATGGAGCGAGTGGACCGGGCGGTCCCCTTCCGTGGTCCGCCCGGCCGCCACCAACGCCTGGCCCGCGACCTGCCCGCCGAAGACCCGCTGTAGCGATTCCTGGGGACTGCGGCCCCGGAAGATGTTCACCTCGATCTGCTCGAGATCCAGCAGATCGACCAGCTTCTCGGCAGGATTGGTCATGACCGGCGGCCCTCCGTCACATCCTCCGGTGGCTTCGGCCGAAGCCACCGCCTTACAACTGACCCACGTCCGTGACCCGCACGACCGCGCGGCCCTCCTCGTCGGAGGCGGCCAGATCCACCTCCGCGGAGATGCCCCAGTCGTGATCACCGTTCGGGTCGGCGAAAGTCTGCCGCACCTTCCACAACCCGTGCGCGGCATCCTCCTCGATCTGAAGCAGCTTCGGGCCGCGCGCATCCGGGCCGGTGCCCAGCTCGTCGTATTCGTCCCAGTAGGCGTCCATCGCGTCGCCCCAGGCGTCCACGTCCCAGCCGGACTCGGCATCCATCTCGCCGAGCTCCTCGACCTTGTCCAGCGCCGCCAGCTCCACCCGCCGGAACATCGCATTACGGACCAGCACCCGGAACGCCCGCGCGTTGGCCGTGACCGGCCGGACCTGATCCGCCCGCTCCGCGGCCTGCTCCGCCGTCTCCACCTCCGGATTGGCGAGCTGCTCCCACTCGTCCAGCAGACTGGAGTCGACCTGCCGCACCATCTCGCCCAGCCAGGCGATGATGTCCTCGAAGTCCTCGGACTTCAGATCGTCCGGCACGGTGTGATCCAGCGCCTTGAACGCACTCGCCAGGTAGCGCAGCACGATCCCCTCGGTGCGCGCCAGCTCGTAGAACGACGTGAACTCCGTGAAGGTCATGGCGCGTTCGTACATATCGCGGATGACCGACTTCGGCGACAGCGGGTGGTCGCCGACCCACGGGTGACTCTTGCGGTAGAGGCCGTAGGCGTGGAAGAGCAGCTCTTCCAGCGGCTTGGGGTACTCGACGTCCATGAGCCGTTCCATGCGCTCTTCGTACTCGACGCCGTCGGCCTTCATCTGGGCGACCGCCTCGCCCCGCGCCTTGTTCTGCTGCGCGGCCAGAATCTGCCGCGGATCGTCCAGCGTGGACTCCACGACCGAGACCATGTCCAGCGCGTACGACGGCGACTCGGGGTCGAGCAGGTCGAACGAGGCAAGGGCGAACGTCGACAGCGGCTGGTTCAGTGCGAAGTCCTGCTGAAGATCCACGGTCAGCCGGACGATCCGGCCCTCCGCGTCCGGCTCCGCCAGCCGTTCCACGATCCCGCCGTCCACCAGCGAGCGGTAGATCGCGATGGCCCGCCGGATATGCCGGAGCTGGTTCTTGCGCGACTCGTGGTTGTCCTCCAAGAGCTTGCGCATCGCCTCGAAGGCATTCCCCGGCCGGGCGATCACGGACAGCAGCATCGTGTGCGTCACCCGGAAACGGGAGTTCAACGGCTCGGGGTCGGAAGCGATCAGCTTCTCGAAAGTGTTCTCACCCCAGTTGACGAAGCCCTCCGGCGCCTTCTTGCGCACCACCTTCCGGCGCTTCTTGGGGTCGTCGCCCGCCTTCGCCAGCGCCTTCTCGTTCTCCACGACATGCTCGGGAGCCTGCCCGACCACAAAGCCCGCGGTGTCGAAGCCCGCCCGCCCGGCGCGGCCGGCGATCTGATGGAACTCCCGCGCCCGCAGCGTCCGCACCCGCGTACCGTCGTACTTGGTCAGCGCGGTGAACAACACCGTGCGGATCGGCACATTGACGCCCACGCCGAGCGTGTCCGTACCGCAGATGACCTTCAGCAAACCCGCCTGCGCCAGCTTCTCGACGAGCCGGCGGTACTTCGGCAGCATGCCGGCGTGGTGCACGCCGATGCCATGGCGGACATACCGCGACAGGTTCCGGCCGAACTTCGTGGTGAACCGGAAGTTCCCGATGAGCTGAGCGATCTCGTCCTTCTCGGCACGCGTACACATATTGATGCTCATCAGGGCCTGCGCCCGCTCCACGGCGGCGGCCTGAGTGAAGTGCACGATGTAGACGGGGGACTGGCGGGTCTCCAGCAGTTCGGTGAGCGTCTCCGTCAGCGCGGTCGTGCGGTACTCGTACGACAGCGGCACCGGCCGTGTGGCCGACCGCACCACCGACGTCGGCTTCCCCGTGCGCCGGGTCAGATCCTCCTCGAACCGCGACATGTCGCCGAGCGTCGCCGACATCAGGATGAACTGCGCCTGCGGCAGTTCGAGCAGCGGAATCTGCCAGGCCCAGCCGCGGTCCGGCTCGGCATAGAAGTGGAACTCGTCCATCACGACCTGGCCGATGTCGGCGTTCTTGCCGTCCCGCAGCGCTATCGAGGCGAGCACCTCGGCGGTGCAGCAGATGACCGGTGCGTCGGCGTTGACCGAGGCGTCACCGGTCAGCATGCCGACGTTCTCGGTGCCGAACAGCTTGCACAGATCGAAGAACTTCTCCGAGACCAGCGCTTTGATGGGCGCGGTGTAGAAGGTGACCTGATCATTGGCGAGAGCGGTGAAGTGCGCGCCGGCCGCCACCAGGCTCTTACCGGAGCCGGTGGGGGTGGACAGGATGAGGTTCGCTCCGGAGACCACCTCGATCAGCGCCTCCTCCTGGGCAGGGTAGAGCGAGATGCCCTGCTGCTCGGCCCAGCCCGAAAAGGCTTCGAAGAGGGCATCGGGGTCGGCGTCGTTCGGCAGATGATCGATGAGGGTCACGCCCCCCATACTGCCTGTCTTCGCCCCAGATCAGGGAACCGGCGGTCAAAGGGCAGCCCATCGGAAGATCGACAGCGCTGCGTACGGGGCGCCCTGTGGCCCGGCCCTTCCCCTGGAGGCCGCAGATGCAGTCCCGGGAACTACCGCGGCATCTGCCCTGACCTGCGGAAACGTGGGCCACCGAGCCTGAGGATGGTCACCCCTCGCTGGGGTGAGCGGACCTACGGCGCCGAGGGAAGCAAGGCCGTGGCGGCGCCTTGATGCTCTGACCAGCCCCGGCATCGAGGGAGGCTTCCACGCAAGGTCTTTACAACCCGTACACGACTACGAACGCACTGTCGTGGTCGAGGCCTCCTGGCGCGGCAGCGCGCTCGGTGCGTGGCGGAGATCACCTGAGGTGGGTGACCGCTGAGGGGTGAGGGGTGAGGGCGATGCCCGTGCCGAACCGGGAGGTCGCGGGCGGGCGGGAGCTGGTGGACAGGGGGCGTTCGATCGGGGCCACGGTGCGCGGGCCACGGACCTGGAGGCGGGGGAGAGGGGTCAGGGGGCAAGGCGTCGCGCTGTCGAGCGTCGCCTGATTGCGAGAGCGAGCTGGGGTGGGCGTGGTGGGGAGGCCCCAGGGCGCGTTCGTCCCTTTACTCCTGCCCTCGACCCCGCCCCCTCGCCGGTCTCGCCCCCGGCCCGCCCCTCGACCCGACCCCGCCCCGCTTCCGTTCGCCCCGTCACCCGGCTCCGCCCCTGCCGCGCCCCTCTCGCTTCCGCCCCGGAACGCGCAGTGGCTGGGGTCTGCAGAAGGGGAAGGAAGCGGCAGTTGGATGTGATCCCGGAGTCGTCTCCGTCGCCTTGGACTTGCTGTTCCCGCACATCCGGGGTGCCTCTGGTGAGGCTTTCCCGGCGGAGTGGCGATCGCACCAGCCTTGGACTCACGCCTCCAAGCGCTTGGTCCAAGGATGCGGTCCGTATGTCTTGGTGATGGCGTCGACGAGCCACCGACGCTGCCGCTTCGTGAGCAACGGCAGCACCGTGTCGAAGTCCTCTTCATCCTTGGGCCGCGGTGCCTTGGCTTTGTAGTAAAGCTGCACGTCCGGAGCCAGAAAGGGAACGCCCGCAGTCGAAGCCGTTCCCAGAGTGCTGATCGGCCTGCGTACTTGGGGGTCGCGGCGTGACACCCAGTCCTGGCCGTGGGACTCGTCAAGCATGACCTGGACGCGCCAGGGATCATCAGGACCCGGTCGGCACCAGATGTCGTGAACACCGCGCGGAAGGGTCTCACCCGAGGCCCACGGGCGCAAGCTCCCTGGCGGATCCGCAGCCCACCATTGCCAGCCTGCCAGAGCTTGCTGGACCGCGAGCTGGTCACGTCGTAACAGCAGGACGTCGATGTCGCCGTGGCTCCGGAACGGGTGGCCCACGGCGAGTTCGATCGCGAAGCCCCCGGCCACCCACCAGTGGCAATCCAAGCTGGAGAACATCGCGGCTACCTCGCTCAGAGGAGCGGGGTCCCACCTGCCAAAGGGAGCGTGGATGCGTGTCATGCCTCCTATCCTCCGTGGCTGACCGCTGACCGCTGACCGCTGACCGCTGACCGCTGACCGCTGACCGGGCGCGGCACATCACTTACTCACCATCTGTTGATCACAAGCAGTGACGGGTACGGCGATCGGGAGGCCGTCGCGTCCAGGAATACCGACTCCTCGACCAATGACGCCTATCCGCCTCAGGGGCATAGCTACGTCCTGTGCCCCGTAATTGACGCAGCATCAGCCACCTCTGTCCTCGGCAAGCAGCTCCCCAGGCACCCCATGCCTCCGTCAGCAGCAGTGGGCTGGCCCGGGTGGATGGGAAGGAGTTGGCTTACCCGCTCCTCGGGGGGAGATCATCTGGCGCTACGCTGAGTCGCCGACCGGGCGTCAGTGGTGCGGCTCAGCAGTGCGGGAGCGACGCGCCGCGCAGGTGGATGCGTAAGAGAACAAGGGGTGGGAGTAACCATGATGGGACCGGCGCACTCGCTGTCCGGGGCCGCGGCCTGGCTGGGGGTGGGTGCGGCGGCGGATGCCGCCGGACATCCGATGCCCTGGCCGGTGCTCGTCTGTGGGGCTCTGATCTGCGCCGGAGCGGCGCTTGCCCCGGACCTCGACCACAAGTCCGCGACCATTTCACGGGCTTTCGGGCCGCTGTCGCGGATGTTGTGCGAAGTGGTTGACGCCATCTCGCACGGGGTCTACAAGGCGACAAAGATGCGCGGTGACTCGAACCGCAATGGCGGCCACCGCACGCTCACCCACACCTGGGTATGGGCCGTGCTGGTCGGCGGCGGGATGTCGCTGCTGGCGATGCAGGGCGGGCGCTGGGCGGTACTCGGCATCCTCTTCGTCCATATGGTGCTCGCCATCGAAGGGTTGCTGTGGCGGGCGGCACGGGTCTCCAGCGATGTACTGGTGTGGCTGCTGGGTGCGGCCTCGGCGTGGATCCTGGCCGGCGTTCTCGATCAGCCGGGCAACGGTGCGAGCTGGCTGTTCACCGAGCCGGGCCAGCAGTACCTCTGGCTGGGTCTGCCGGTCGTCCTCGGCGCGCTGGTCCATGACATCGGCGATGCGCTGACGGTCTCGGGCTGCCCCGTTCTGTGGCCCATTCCGATAGGCCGCAAGCGCTGGTACCCCCTCGGTCCGCCCAAGGGCATGCGCTTCAAGGCGGGCAGCTGGGTGGAGTTGAAGGTGCTGATGCCGCTGTTCATGGTGCTCGGCGGCCTCGGTGGTCTGGGCGCGCTCGGCTATATCTGACCGGTCGCGCTTGGCTCGCTGCGTTGCCATCTGCTCAGCATCGGATGCCCGCGAGCCGGCGCTCTTCTCGGACGTATGCAGGGCGGCGGCGGGTCCCCGATGCGGTGGTGTCGGCTCATATCGGCTGGCGTGATGAAGGTGGACCGGACGACCTGGTGGCCACCACTTCCAGGGCGGCGCCGGAGGGCGGCGGTTGACCACCGCCGGTCTCAGCCTGACGCCTTTGCTCTCGCGTGGGGATCACCGCCGCCCAGCCCGACCACTGGCAACTTACCCACGAGGTCGGGCTGGGACCGGACTGCGCTGTGACCGGCCGCAGGCCAGGCCGTAATTCGCTTGCCCTGGACATGTATCGACGCTCCACTGTGGCGGGGCACCACGCGGCGTGGTGCCCGTATCCCGGGGAGGCAGCGGCAGCGATGGAGATCCGTTCCACGACCGACGAGGATCTTGACGTCTTCGTCGACACCCTTCATGCCGCGTTCGGGCGCTTCCCGGAAACTCCGACCGAGGGCGGTGGCGGGGTCTGGTGGTCGGCGCTCGAAATGGACCGCAGCGTGCTCGCCATGACGGCGGACGGACGGCCCGTCGGCACGGCCGGTGCGTACTCTTTTGAGCTCACCCTGCCCGGTGAGATTCTCGCCCCGGCCGCCGGGGTGACCTCCGTCGGCGTCCTGCCCTCGCACCGACGCCAGGGCGTGCTCAGCGCGATGATGCGGCATCAGCTTGCCGAGCTGCGGGCCCGAGGGGAGTTCCTCTCCGTACTGCTGGCTTCCGAGGCCCCGATCTACGGCAGGTTCGGCTATGGACCGGCCACCTACACGCAGCGGTTGACGGTGCCGCGCCACCAGGCCGCCTTCGCCCGCCCCCGGGCGCGCGGAACGGCCGGCGCCCCGGCGGTCGGCTCGGACACCGGCTCGGTCGAGGTGCTGCGGCGTGCGGAGTGCGGCGAGATCCTGGAAGAGGTCTACGACCGGTACCGCCGCGCGCAGCCCGGCGCACTGTCCCGGCCGCACCGCTGGTGGGCCTTGGGCGCGGGGCAGCCCCCGGTCGCTCCGGCGCCGCGCTATGTCGCCGTCCACCGTGACGCCGACGGCGTCCCGGACGGGTACGCCAGCTACTCGGTCGAGTCCGGCAATCTGACGGTCGACGAGATCATCGCCACGGACGACGCCGTTTTCACGGCCCTGGCCCGGTTCGTGCTCGGCCACGACCTGGTCACTCAGGTCGTGTTCAAGCACCTCGCGCCCGATCATCCGCTGCGCTGGCAGCTGGCGGACTTCCGCGCCGTCCAGGTGAGCGACGACACGGACTGGCTCTGGGTGCGGCTGCTGGACGTCCCGCGTGCGCTGACCGCGCGCGGCTGGTTCATGGACGGCGAGATCGTCCTCGACATCGACGATCCGTTCCTCGGCGAACGCGGTCGCTACCTGCTGACCGTCCGGGACAGCAAGGCCGACTGCGTCCCGACGGACCAGGACCCCGACCTGTCCCTGGACGTGAGCGACCTGGGCTCGGTCTACCTCGGCGGCACCGCCCCGAGCACGCTCGTACGCGCCGGACACATCCGGGCCCACTGCCCGGGCGCGGCCGCCCTCGCGGACGCCCTCTTCCGCGCCGACCGTTCCCCGCACTGCCTGCACTGGTTCTGATCGCGCGCTCGCCGACCCTGCGCAGGTTTTGTTAGCCGGGTTGCAAGGGGGCTTCGCGGTGCCTGCATGCGTGCTTGCCTTGCTTCCTGCGCGGCGGGGGGGCGGACATGGGCGCACGTCGGGGCCGCGCCCCCGATGTGCGAAAGGGGTGAGTGGGCGTGGCCGGGAGTGGGCGGAGGCGATGGCGGCCGGGCTGGAGCGGGCGCGCCCGTCACCCATGGCCGGACGGTCTGGCCTTCCGGCGGCGGCTCGACGAGGAACTGGTCCGTCACGGCTGGCTCGCCCACGGGCGGGCGGGCGGTCCGGGAAGGGGTCGCCGACCTGGGCACGCTGCTGGCCCTACGACGCCTCGCCTGTCGGACTCGGGCGGGCCGAGTGGCGGGAGTCGACCGAGCAGTACATGGAACCCGGTGGCAGCCGTCTAGGACTCCGAGGACGAGCGGGAGGTCCACGCTCCTGTTGACCGTATCCGTAGGCCCACCGGTGATCTCCTAGGCCGACCTACCGACCTACCGGCTTACCGCCTACCGCAGTGCCGCCGTCAGCCGCATCTAGACCCTTCGCTGCGTGCTTCATCCACCCGCAGAGGGACACAAAGGAGAGCGAGAAGGAGAGCGCGGAGGAGGAAATAGAAGAAGGAAAGGAGATCCCCGCTCCTTTCCATTTTCAAGATATAGCGCACTGGGGGGCTTGCGGCAAGGCCCCCATGGTGCCGCAGAATCACCGGCCTGAGCCGGAATGCAGGAAAATGGGGGATGCGGAATGCGTGCGGTGCTGTCCACGTATGGGTCGCGTGGGGATGTGGAACCGCTGGTGGGGCTCGCGGTGCAGTTGCGGGCGCTTGGTGCGGAGGTGCGGGTGTGTGCGCCGCCGGACGAGGAGTTCGGGGACCTGCTGGACGGGGTCGGCGTGCCGATGGTGCCTGTCGGGCCGTCGGCACGGGAGCTGACGGCTGCGGCGCCGCCGCCGTCATCCTTCCCCCGTTACGCGGCCGAGTTGATCGCCGGCCAGCTCGACGCGGTCACGGAGGCGGCCGAGGGGTGTGATGTGCTGGTGGCGACCGGCATGCTGCCGACCGCGGCCGGGGCGCTGTCGGTGGCCGAGAAGCTGGGTATCCGCTCCGTTTCCGTGACCTTCCAGCAATTCGGTCTGCCGTCGCCGCACCATCCGCCGTTGGCGTATCCGGGCCGGCCGTTCCCGCCGGGCGTGACCGACAACCGGGTGCTGTGGGCCCTGGACGCGGAGAGCATCAATGCGCTGTTCGGTGTGGCGCTCAACACCAACCGGGCAGCGATCGGTCTGCGCCCGGTGGACGATGTCCGCGCCTACGTCGTCGGCGACCGGCCGTGGTTGGCGACGGACCCGGTCCTGGACCCGTGGCAGGAGTCGGCGGACCTCGATGTCGTGCAGACCGGCGCGTGGATCCGGCCCGACGCACGCCCCCTCCCGGACGGCCTGGAGGCGTTCCTCGGCGCCGGGGGACCACCGGTGTACGTGGGGTTCGGCAGCATGCCCCTGCACGCCTCGACGGATATCGCTCGGGTCGCCATCGAGGCGGTTCGCGCGCAAGGCCGCCGTGCTCTCGTCAGGCGTGGCTGGGCCGACCTGGAGCTGATCGACGACCGGGACGACTGCTTCGTCGTGGGCGAGGTGAACCAGCAGGCACTGTTCGGCCGGGTGGCTGCCGTAGTGCACCACGGTGGCGCGGGCACCACGACGACGGCTGCCCGGGCCGGTGCGCCGCAGGTGGTGGTACCCCAGGCGGCGGATCAGCCGTACTGGGCCCGCAGGGTGGCCGAGCTGGGCATCGGCGCCGCACACGACGGGCCGACCCCGACCGTCAACTCCCTGTCTGCCGCGCTCAGGACGACCCTGACCCCCGAGACCCGCGTACGAGCGAGGGCCGTGGCCGGCACGATCCGCACCGACGGGGCGGCGGTGGCCGCGAAGCTGCTGCGCGACGCGGTCAGCTGAGAGAAGCCGTCGATGTCCGCGTGAACCGCGCGAGATCGCCCAGCCAGGACCCGGAAGCACACCACAACCCGCAGACCGTGGCGACCTGAATCGACAACCACAGCGGGCTGGATCAACCACGCCACGGGCCGAACCAACAACGACCACAGGCTGAACCAACAACACCACGGCCTGACCCACCAACGCCCCCGAGCCCATGCCCGCCGGAGCGTAGCCAGTCACGTCGCCCACCAGTCGCCTCCCCCCATCCCAAACGCCGCACCTCCCCGCCACACCCCCGCGCCCCCCTCAGATCGGAGCCACACCGTGCACCCGCTGACCACCAGCGTGTTTGACCTTCCTGACCGCCTTTCCTCCAAGGCCGACCCGGCGCTGATCGACGATGACGAGCGGCACTTCGCGGCGCTCGCGGAGAGCCTGGAGCAGTCGATCGCCGAACTGTCCGAGCGTCTCGATGCCGAGCGCAGGGCGCCCGGTGGTGTGGGGCGGCAGGCGATGGACCGGGACGCGGAGGTCCATCGGCTGACCGCGCGTCTGCGTGCGCTGCGGCGCTTCGGACTGGATCTGTGCCTTGGCCACATGGTGAGCGCGGACAGCCCCGAGCCGGTCTACGTCGGACGGCTTGGCCTTACGGACAGCGCGGGGCGCCGGCTGCTGCTCGACTGGCGTTCTCCCGCGGCCGAGCCGTTCTTCGGAGCCACCCACGCCAACCCGATGGGGCTGACCAGCCGCCGTCGGTATCGGTGGACCCGCGGCCGGATCAGCGACTACTGGGACGAGGTGTTCACCTCGGACGGGTTCGCCGGGCATGCCGCGCTCGACGATCAGTCCGCCTTCATCGCGAGTCTGGGCGGCAACCGGTCGGCGCGGATGCGCGATGTGCTCGGCACGCTCCAGGCCGACCAGGACGCCATCATCCGTGCGGGATCCCGTGGCGCTCTGGTCGTCGACGGCGGTCCGGGTACGGGAAAGACGGTCGTCGCGCTGCACCGTTCCGCCTACCTCCTGTACTCCGATCCCCGTCTCGGTCACCGTCGCGGCGGTGTGCTGTTCGTCGGTCCCCACCGGCCCTACCTGGCCTATGTCGCCGATGTCCTGCCCAGCCTCGGAGAGGAGGGCGTGCAGACCTGCATCCTGCGGGACCTGGTCGCCGAGGGAGCCACCGCAGCGGTCGAGGCCGACCCGGAGGTGGCGCGGCTGAAGTCGTCCGCGCAGCTGGTGCAGGCGATCGAGGCGGCCGTCAGGATCTACGAGGAGCCGCCCGCCGAGGGGATGACGGTCACGACCGACTGGGCCGATATCTGGCTGAGCGCCGACGACTGGGCCGAGGCGTTCGACGCACCGGAACCGGGTACGCCGCACAACGAGGCGCGCGAGCAGATCTGGGAGGAGCTGCTCACGATTCTGCGGGACAAGTACGACGGCGACGTCTCGCCTGACATCTTCCGCAGGTCGCTGCTGCGCGACGAAGAGCTGGTGACCACCCTCCACCGCGCGTGGCCGCTGCTGGAAGCGGCCGATCTTGTCGGAGACCTGTGGTCGGTGCCCGCCTACCTGCGGATGTGTGCTCCGTGGCTCAGCCCCGACGAGGTACGGAAGTTGCAGCGCAAGGAGGCTCCCCAGGCCTGGACGGTGTCCGACCTGCCGCTCCTGGACGCGGCACGGCAGCGGCTCGGCGACCCGGAGGCGGCACGGCGACAGCGTCGGCACAAGGCCGCGGTCGCCGCCGAACGCGAGCGTATGGCCGACGTCATCGACAACGTGCTCGCGGCCGATGACGACGGTGAGGGCGCGGTGACGATGCTGCGCGGGCAGGACCTGCGGGACACCCTGGTCGATGAGTCCGTGCTGCCCAGCGTCGAACCGGACCTGCTCGCGGGCCCGTTCGCGCATATCGTCGTGGACGAGGCGCAGGAACTGACCGACGCGGAGTGGCAGATGCTGCTGCTCCGCTGCCCGTCCCGGAGCTTCACCATCGTCGGGGACCGTGCTCAGGCCAGGCACGGGTTCACCGAGTCATGGCAGGAACGGTTGGAGCGGGTCGGTCTCGACCGGGTCAACCTGGCCTCGCTGAGCATCAATTACCGCACGCCGGAAGAGGTCATGGCGGAAGCGGAGCCGGTCATCCGGGCCGTGCTCCCGGATGCGAACGTGCCGAGCTCCATCCGCAGCAGCGGCATCCCCGTCGTCCACGGCTCCACCTCGGATCTGGACTCGATCCTCGACACCTGGCTCGCCGAGCAGAGCGACGGGATCGCCTGCGTCATCGGCGACCCCGCTTTCCGGGCCCCCACCTTCCGGGCGACGTCCCGCGTCCGGTCGCTGACCCCGGAGCTGTCGAAGGGCCTGGAGTTCGACCTGGTCGTCCTCATCGACCCGGAGGACTTCGGTCAGGGCATCGAAGGAACGGTCGACCGCTATGTCGCGATGACCCGGGCGACCCAGCAACTCGTGATCCTTACGAGCAGTTGATGTCCCGGCCGGACGAACGTCCGCCGCCGGCCGAGTGCGTGGCGGGGGCCCGGTCGCCCCGCACCAGCCCCTGACGTCGGCGACTTCGAGCGATGCGGAAGGATGTCCGGGCTCCTGCAACCGATGACGAGGGAACCGACAACTGTGACCCACCAGCCGCCGCAGACACCGCCATCCGGATATGGCGCCCCGCTGCCGTCCTACCCCGGTGCCCCGGTTGCGCCGCAGAACGGCCCGACGCCGCCGACCGGAATGCCGGCCCAGGGTGGGGGCCCGGGCTTCACGCCGCCGCCTCCGCCGCCTCCCCGGCGCCGTACCGGACTGATCCTCACCATCGTCCTGGTCGCCGTCGTGCTGCTCGCCGGGGGTGGCTACCTGGCGTGGTCGCAGCTCGGTGGTGGGGACGACACCGAGGCGCGGCAGGGACAAGAGCAGAGCCAGGGAGGGGAACAGAGCCAGGAACAGGGGCAGAGCCAGGGCAAGGGCCAGGGCCAGGGCAAGAGCGAGGGGGAGAACAACTCCAAGGGGCTGGCCACGCCCAAGGTCGTGAAGTCGGGCCCGGCGGCACTTCGTTACGACGCGAAGGCCACCGCGGCGATGTATCCGCCGGAAAAGCGGAAGCCCGCGCTGTACCCGGAGTTGAAGGGCCTGACCCAGACCGACTCGGTCTACCTTCCGCAGAACCAGCCCTCGGTCACCCTGGGCGTCCACACCGGTGCGGGTGTGGTGTCCGACCCCGCGCAGCGGGTGAAGGCGGCCTTCGGCCCGAACAAGATGGCCGTCGCGCCGAAGGACTTCGCTCTCCGGGACCCCGACGCGAAGGGAGCCGTTCTGCGCTGCGGGGTCGCCGACGGCGGCGGCGACTACATCCCCCTGTGTGTCTGGGCCGACAGCACCTCGGTCGGTGACGTGACCGGCCTGGACGGGGCGGTCTCGCGTTCCCTCAAGAAGATCGACCTGAAGACGCTGGCGCAGCAGACGAGCGACCTGCGTAAGGCGATGCAGGGCGGCTCCGCCGGCTGACCCGGCCTCCCGCACATCGGAACGGCGGCGCCGCCTTCATGAGGTCGGCGCCGCCGTTCCGTGCGCCCGCGCCGACCTCGCGTCCGTGCCGCTCGCCCGGTCGCCGTACGGCGGCATCAACGGCCGGGCGGGCACGGCGGCCCACATCAGCCGTGCCAGGACCGCCAGAGTGCCGCGTACGCACCGTCGGCGGCCACCAGTTCGTCGTGGCTGCCCAGTTCGCTGATCCGGCCCTCCTCGACGACCGCGATGACGTCGGCGTCGTGTGCGGTGTGCAACCGGTGCGCGATGGCTACTACGGTGCGGCCGTCCAGCACTCTGCCCAGTGAGCGCTCCAGGTGGCGGGCCGCCCGTGGGTCGAGCAGGGAGGTCGCCTCGTCCAGCACGAGGGTGTGCGGATCGGCCAGTACCAGCCGGGCCAGCGCGATCTGTTGGGCCTGGGCAGGGGTCAGTGCGTGGCCGCCCGAGCCGACCTCGGTGTCCAGCCCCTGGTCCAGGGCCCGCGCCCAGTCGTCGGCGTCCACCGCGCCGAGCGCGGCCCACAGTTCGGCATCGGCCGCTCCGGTACGCGCCAGCAGGAGGTTGTCGCGGAGCGAGCCGACGAAGACATGGTGTTCCTGGTTGACCAGCGCGACCTGCTCGCGGAGCCGCTCGGCCGGCATCCTGGACAGCTCGGCGCCGCCCAGGGTGACGCTGCCGACGCGGGGCCCGTAGATACCGGCCAGCAGTCGGCCGAGCGTCGATTTGCCGGCGCCGGACGGACCGACCAGCGCCAAGCGGCTCCCCGGGCGGACCCGCAGCGAGACCTCGCGCAGCACGTCGACGTCGGCGCGGTAGCCGAAGCTCACCTGGTCGGCGTGGACGTCCCGGCCGTCCGGGAGCCGGTCCGCGTCGGTGGCCTCCGGGGCGACCTCCCGGACGCCGACGAGCCGCGCGATGGAGACCTGGGCCTCCTGGAGTTCGTCGTACCAGCGCAGGATGATGCCGACCGGATCGATCATCATCTGCGCCAGCAGCGCCCCCGTCGTCAGCTGCCCGGGACTGATCCAGCCCTCCAGGACGAAGGCGCCGCCGAGCAGCAACACCGCTGCCAGGAGCAGCACATGCGCCATATCGATGACGGGGAAGAGCACCGAGCGCAGATAGAGCGTGTAGCGCTCCCACTGGGTCCACTCTTGGATGCGGCGTTCCGACAGCGCGATGCGGCGGGCGCCCAGCCGGTGGGCCTCGACCGTGCGTCCCGCGTCGACGGACTCGGTGAGCACGGCGGACACCGCGGCGTACCCGGCGGCCTCCGAACGGTAGGCGCCCGGCGCCCGCTTGTAGTACCAGCGGCAGCCGACGATCAGCAGCGGCAGCGCGAGCAGCACGGACAGGGCCAGCGGCGGCGCGGTCACGGTCAGCCCGCCGATCAGCAGCGCCACCCACACCACGCCGATGGCCAGCTGCGGTACGGCCTCGCGCATCGCGCTGGAGAGCCGGTCGATGTCCGTGGTGATCCGGGACAGCAGATCGCCGGTGCCGGCCCGCTCCAGTACGCCCGGCGGCAGCGCCACCGACCGTACGAGGAAGTCCTCCCGCAGATCCGCCAGCATCCGCTCGCCGAGCATCGCCCCGCGCAGCCGGACCATACGGACGAACACCGTCTGGGCGGCCAGCGCGACGGCGAACACCGCGACCGTACGCCCCAGGGGGAGATCGCGGGCGCCCGCGGACAGGTCCTCGACGATGCCGCCGAGCAGATACGGGCCGGCCATGGAGGCGATCACCGCGGCCGTGTTGACGGCGATCAGCACGGTGAACGCCCGGCGGTGACGGCGGATCAGGCCGCGGACGTAGCCGCGGACGGTGGCCGGTGAGCCGACGGGGAGGGTCGTGAGGGTCTGCGGGGCGTTCGGATCGTATTCCGGGGGCGCCAGGCCGATCATGCGGTCTCCTCGATCTGGCCGGTCGGCAGCGCCGGCTCGGGGTCCGTCTCGCGGGTGACGACCGCGCGGTAGGCGGGGTGGCTGCGCAGCAGTTCGCGGTGGCCGGCCGTGGCGACGGCCTTGCCCTCCTGGAGGAAGACCACCTGTTCGGCCCGGTCCAGGAGGAGCGGGCTGGAGGTGAACACGACCGTTGTCCGGCCGGTCCTGATCGTCCGCAGACCGTCGGCGATCCGGGCCTCGGTGTGGGCGTCGACGGCGCTGGTCGGCTCGTCGAGTACCAGCACTTCCGGGTCGGTGACGAGTGAGCGGGCCAGCGCCAGCCGCTGTCGCTGCCCGCCGGACAACGACCGTCCGCGCTCGGTGATGTAGGTGTGCATCGGGTCGCCCGAGTCGTCGGCCGAGGCCTGTGCCAGCGCGGTCAGCACATCGCCACAGTGGGCCGCGGCCAGTGCGTCCGTCGCGCCCACCCGCCCGGAGGCCGGGACGTCCAGCAGTTCGCCGAGGGTGCCGGAGAGCAGCATCGGGTCCTTGTCCTGGACGAGTACGGCCCTGCGGGCGGTGTCCCGTGGCAGATCGTCGAGCGGGGTGCCGCCGAGGACGACGGACAGACCGGCTCCTTCCTCGCCGCCCTCGTCGGGCTGCGGCGGGTGTCCGCCGAGGCGTTCGGCGAGCCGGCCCGCGGCGTCGGGGTCGCCGCAGACCACCGCGGTCAGCCGGCCGGCCGGGGCGGTCAGACCGCTGACCGGGTCGTGCAGCGCGCCGGTGGGCGGCGTCGCCCGGTCCTCGGTCCGTTCGCCGGTCGGCCGGTGCTGGGCCAGGACGCGGGCCGTGCGCTTCGCGGAGGGTTTGGCGAAGGAGTAGGCCTGGGCGATCTCTTCGAAGCGGCGCAGCGGGAAGAGCAGGAAGGTGACCGCGCTGTAGAGGGTGACGAGATCGCCGACCGCGATGGTGCCGTCGAGGGCGAGCCGGGCGCCGTACGAGACCACCGCGATGAGCAGCAGGCCCGGCAGCAGTACCTGGAGGGCCGAGATCAGGGCCCACATCCGGGCGCTGCGGACGGCGGCCTTGCGTACCTCTTGGGAGGCGCTGCGGTAGCGGCCCAGGAAGAGTTCCTCGCCGCCGATGCCGCGCAGCACCCGCAGCCCGGCGACGGTGTCGGAGGCCAGCTCGGTGGCCTGGCCGGCCTTCTCGCGCTGGGCGTCGGCGCGCCGGGTGGCGGGCGGCAGCAGCGGCAGGACGGCCAGCGCGAGTACGGGTACCGCGACGGCCACCAGGATGCCCAGTTCCGGCTGGTAGAAGGCCAGGGCGACGGAGACGCCGATGGTGACCAGGGCCGCCGCGGCGAACCGGGAGAGGGCCTCGACGAACCAGCCGATCTTCTCCAGGTCGCCGGTGCTGACGGTGACGATCTCACCGGCCGCCACCCGCCGGGTCATGACCGAGCCCAGTTCCGTGGTCTTGCGGGCGAGCAATTGCTGCATCCGGGCCACGGAGGTGATCCAGTTGGTGACGGCCGCACGGTGCAGCATGGTGTCGCCGGCCGCGATCAGCGCGCCCAGGGCCAGGATCAGGCCGCCGGCCAGGAGGAGCCGCCCGCCGTCGCGGTCCACCACGGCCTGCACGGCGAGGCCCACCGGCAGTGGGGAGGCGGCGATGGCGCCGATGTTCACCAGTCCCCAGGCCAGGGCCTTGAGCTGGCCGCCGAGCTGTCGGCGGCAGAGCCACCGGAGGAAGGCGCCGCCCGTACGGACGTCCGGGACGCCCGGGTCGGGGTGCGGAAGGTCACGAAGGTGCATGGTGTCCCAGCCGGAGTCGTGGTGAAGGGGCGGCAGCAGGCCGTCCCGGCAGGCGAATGCCCCTCCGCGGATGTCGCGTCGTCGGTGGAGGTCCTGGAAGATTGGCCCGCGGACTGGGTGGATTTCAAACGGGTTTTCCGCTGTGGCCATGCGATTCGGACAATCGTGCGGCGGTGGTGTGGGGACGGCGGTTGGTGGCCGGGTGGGCCGGGTGCCCGGTGCGCGGCGGGCGAGCGCTGACCGGCCGTCGGATGCGGGGTGCGACCATGGGGCCATGCGGACAGCGGGCGGGGCGATACGGATGGCGGCGGTGGCCGCGGCGGGGCTGGTTCTTCTGACGGGCTGCGGCGGTGGTGCGGGCGGCGGCCGGGACGGCGGCGGCAAGGACGACGGTGCGGCGAAGGGGGAGCGCCCCGGTGGCCCGGCCCGCGGCGGGTCGTCCACCACACACCTCAAGAACATCCCCGAGGTCGGCACGGCCCTGCGGTCCCGGATCCCGGCGGCCACCCGGCAGGTCGTGGCGGTCTACGGCGCGGGCGTGAACTCCGCCGACGCCACCGTCGTCCTCTACGACAAGGGCACCAACGGCTGGGACCGCAAGGCGAGTTGGGACGCGCACAACGGCCGGCGCGGCTGGACGGTGAATCACCACGAGGGGGACAAGCGCAGCCCCGTGGGCGTGTTCCCGCTGACCGATGCGGGCGGTGTGCTCGCGGACCCCGGCGCCAAGCTGCCCTACACCCACTCCTCGGCGTTCACCCCGCCGTCGTACTGGTCCAAGAACACCCGCCACGACTTCGACTACGTCGTCGCGATCAACTACAACCGCGTCAAAGGCACCTCCCCGCTGGACCCGACCCGGCCGGAGGGGCAGTCCAAGGGCGGCGGGGTCTGGCTGCATCTGGACCACGGCAGCGGCACCTCCGCCTGCGTCAGCGTCCCGAAGTCCGGGATGCGGGCCTTGCTGCGCGGCCTCGATCCGGCGCGGCACCCGGTCATCGTCATGGGGGACAAGGCGCACCTGGCGGCCTGAGCGGCGTAACGGGGCGCGTACTGGCAGCGTTGGGAGAGCGCCCCGGAACCGGGTGACGGCAGGGCCCGGCCGGCGCGCCACCACCGCCCGCCGGGCCCCGGAGCGCTCCCTCCTACTCCTCCGGTTTCTGCGAATCCATTCCCGGCCGCGCCTTCTTCCACTGCCCGCGGGTGAAGTCGGGAATTTCCTGCGGCATGCCCTTCGCCTTGATCGACAGATCGCTCAGCGGCACCGGCGCGGTCCAGGTCGCCGCGTCATAGACGTCGAAGTCCGGTACGAGGCCCAGCCGCATGCACTGCATCAGCCGGAAGACCAGCATGTAGTCCATGCCGCCGTGCCCACCGGGCGGGTTGGCGTGCTCCTTCCACAGCCAGTGGTCCCACTCCGCGTACTTGCTGAAGTCGCCCCACTCGTCGTTGCTCTGGTCCGGCTCGATATAGATCCGCTCCGGATAGTCCTCGAAGACTCCCTTGGTGCCGCCGAGGCTGTTGATCCGGCTGTAGGGGTGTGGGGTGGAGACATCGTGCTCCAGCCGGATCACCCGCCCCTTGGCGGTCTGGACGAGGCTGATCGTCCGGTCGCTCTCGATGTACGACTCCTTCCAGCTGGGGTCGTTCGCCGGCATGTGCGCCTTGCGGTAGGCGGCGAGACCGAGCGCGGGGGTGCCGAAGCTGGAGATCCGCACGGCGCGGTCGCCGCGGTTGATGTCCATGTAGTTGGCGACCGGGCCGAACCCGTGGTTGGGGTAGAGGTCGCCGCGCAGCCGGGTGTGCCACAGCCGGCGCCAGGGCCCCTCGTAGTACTTGGGGTCGAACATCAGGCCGCGCAGATCGTGGTTGTACGCGCCGGCGCCGTGCAGCAGATCGCCGAACAGGCCCGCATGGGCCATCCGCAGCACCCGCATCTCGTTCTTGCCGTAACAGCAGTTCTCCAGCTGCATACAGTGTCTGCGGGTGCGCTCGGAGAGATCGACCAGCTCCCACAGCTGGTCCAGCCGCAGCGCCAGCGGGCATTCCACGCCTACGTGTTTGCCGTTGAGCATCGCGGTCTTCGCCATGTCGAAGTGCCAGTCCCAGGGCGTGGCCGCGTAGACGAAGTCGATGTCGCCCCGCTTGCAGAGGTTCTCGAAGTCATGGTCGCCCTTGGTGTAGACGGCCGGCGCCGGCTGCCCCGCGTCGGTGACCTTCTTGGCGGCTTTGGCGGTCTTCTCCTTCACCGGGTCGCAGAGGGCGACGACGCGGACGCCCGGTACCGCGAGGAACAGGTCGATCATGCTGCCGCCCCGGTTGCCGAGGCCGATGATGCCGACGCGTACGGTGCCGCGCCGCTCGAAGGGCACTCCGATCATCGTCCTGCCGGTGGCGCGGGGGGCCGCGGCGGCGGTGCCGGGGGTCACCGCGCCGGGTGCGGCCGCCGCGGCCGGTCCGGCCGAGAGGCCGCCGAGCCCCAGTCCGGCGCCCGCAGCGCCTGCGGTCCACAGGACCGAACGGCGGCTCGGACCGGCCTCGTTGGGGTCAGGGTTCTGCGATGGTGCCTCGTTCATCGGTCCTCCAGGAGCGGTGGGGTGCCGGGGCATACGTGAACCTCGGTCAGGACCCTGTCGGCCGTTGGCCTGAGGCACAAGAGGGCCGATTGGACTCTTGTTACGGCACGCTTGGACTCTTTGCCGCAAGAGCGGATCCATCACGGCAAGGCCGGACGTGCCGCCGCCAGTTCCTTTCGTAAGGCGCTGAAAAGCCTTGCAGAAAGCATTGACGTGTCCACAAGGCAAACGGCAGGCTCCGGTACGGACATCCCCCATGGCGGCCGGCGCGTGGCTGCTCTCGTGGGCGCGGTGCGCGCTGCCGCGCCCCATGACCAAGGAGCCGCAAGATGCAGCAACGTTCCCGTCTGGTGGGCGGGGCGCTGGCCGGCGTGCTGGCCGCGGCCGGCCTCGCCACCTTCGCACCGTGGTCCTCCCAGGCCGCCCCGCCCGGCGAAAAGACCGTCACCGCCACGCTGTTCGAGTGGAAGTACGCGGACGTCGCCAAGGCATGCACCGACCAGCTCGGCCCGGCCGGCTACGGCTATGTCGAGGTCTCGCCCGCCTCCGAGCACATCAAGGGCGACCAGTGGTGGACCTCCTATCAGCCCGTCAGCTACAAGATTGCCGGACGGCTGGGCGACCGGGCCGCGTTCGCCTCGATGGTCAGCGCCTGCCACGGCGCGGGCGTCAAGGTCGTCGCCGACGCCGTCATCAACCACATGGCGGCCGGAGCCGGTACGGGCACCGGCGGCACCCGGTACACCAAGTACGACTACCCCGGCACCTACCAGGACCAGGACTTCCACGGCTGCCGCAAGAGCATCTCCGACTACGGCGACCGCAATGACGTCCAGACCTGCGAACTGGTGGGCCTCGCCGACCTCGACACCGGACGCGACCAGGTCCGCGCCACCCTCGCGAAGTACCTCGACGACCTGCGGTCACTGGGCGTGGACGGCTTCCGGGTGGACGCCGCCAAGCACATCTCCGCCTCCGACCTCGCCGCCGTCAAGGGCAAGATGCGCGACCCCGGTTACTGGGTGCAGGAGGTCATCCACGGCGCCGGTGAGGCGGTGCAGCCCGAGGAGTACACCGGCAACGGCGATGTCGACGAGTTCCGTTACGGCACCCACCTCAAGAGCGCCTTCCAGGGCGGCAACCTCGCACAGCTCCGGTCCATCGCGGACGGCAAGCTCGGCAGCGACCGGGCCCGTACCTTCGTCGACAACTGGGACACCGAGCGCAACGGTTCGACGCTCACCTACAAGGACGGCGCGGCCTACACGCTCGCCAACGTCTTCATGCTCGCCTCGCCGTACGGGTCGCCGAACGTCTACTCCGGTTACGAGTGGTCCGACAAGGACGCCGGACCGCCCAGTGGCAGCGACGGCTGGACCCGTCAGCACGCCAAGCAGGCGGTCACCGGGATGGTCGGTTTCCGCAACGCGGTGGGTTCGGCGGAGCTGACCGACTGGTGGGACAACGGCGGCAGCGCGATCGCCTTCGGCCGGGGCGGCAAGGGCTTCGTCGCCCTCAACAACGGTGACGGGGAGCTGAAGCAGACCTTCGCCACCTCGCTGCCCGCCGGCACCTACTGCAATGTCGTGGCGGCCGCGCCGTCCGCGTGCGACGGCCACACGGTCACCGTGGGCGACGGCGGCAAGGCACAGCTCACGGTCCCCGCCAAGGGCGCGGTGGCGCTGCACCTCACGCGCTGACCCGCACTCCCGCATCCGCCGGGCGGACCTGCCGCTCCCGGCGGATGCGGGCCCCACGTCCCGGCGGATGCGGGACTCCCGCCGCCCGGCCACGCCCTCAAGCGGGCCGGGTGGCCAGCTCCAGCGCCTGAAGGACCGAGTGATAGCCCCGGCCCGCCGTCGCATGGTCCATCCCGACCTCGCACATCCGGTTCGCCGACAGATGCGCGTCGAAGTGCCGGGCGGTCACCTCGGCCGCCTCCTTCGCGGTGGCCGACTCGGTCAGCTCCCGGTGCAGCATCCCGCGGTCCCCGGCGAACGCACAGCAGCCCACGTCGTCCGGCACCACGACCTCCCGCGCACACGCCTCGGCGACCCGGCGCAGCTGCGACTCGTCGCCCAAGTGCTGCATGGCGCAGGTCGGATGGAGCACCGCGGAGCCGACCGCGCGCACCGTCTCCAGACGGGGCAGCAGCTCCTCGGCGGCCCAGACGACCGAGTCGACGACGGTCAGCTCCTCGTGCAGCGCGCGATTGCCGGGCGTCAGATACGGCACGACCTCATGGGCGAGGCCCAGCGTGCACGAGGAGGCGTCCACCACCAGCGGCAGCCGCCCGCCCGCCGTCCACCCCCAGGCCGCCTCGACGATGCGGTTGGCCATCACCTCGGTGCCGCGCCGGTACCCCTTGGAGTGCCAGATCGTGGCGCAGCAGGTACCGGACACGTCCGGCGGGATCCACACCGGCCGGCCCGCCCGCCGCGACACCGCCACCACCGCCTCGGGCAGTGACAGTCCGGGGAACCCGTCGGGCGGCCCGAAGATCCGGTTCACACAGGCCGGGTAGTAGACCGCGGCCGCGCCCGCCCGGCGGGTCACGGGCCGCGTACGGGGCGCCGCGCCGGGCATCCGCGGCAGCCACTCGGGCACCAGGTCGGGGCGTACGGCCTTACGGGCGGCGCCGGTCACCGGCCGCAGCAGCCGTTCGCCGATCCGGTCGGCGGCGGCCACGGCCAGCCGCGCCGCCTGCTCGACGGCCTTGAACCGCCGGGCGGACTGCGCGGCGATCCACTCCTCGCGCGGAGTGTGCCGCCGGTGCCGGAAGTCCTTCATCAGGGCGCCGGTGTCGATCCCCACCGGGCAGGCCAGTTGGCAGACCGAGTCACCGGCGCAGGTGTCCACGGCGTCATAGCCATAGGCGTCCAGCAGCGCGGTGGTGACGGGGGAGCCGGCCGGCTGGCGCAGCATCTCGCGGCGCAGCACGATCCGCTGGCGGGGTGTGGTGGTCAGGTCCCCGCTGGGGCAGGCCGGTTCGCAGAAGCCGCATTCGATGCACGGGTCGGCGCGGGCCTCGACCCGGGGGAGGGTCTTCAGCCCGCGCAGATGCGCCCGTGGGTCGCGGTCGAGCAGGACGCGTGGCGCCAGGATGCCGTGCGGGTCCACGGTCTCCTTGATCCGCCACATCAACTCCGTTGCCCGCGGGCCCCATTCGAGCTCCAAGAACGGCGCGATGTTCCGTCCGGTGGCGTGCTCGGCCTTCAGCGATCCGTCGAAGCGCTCCACGGCCAGCCGGCAGAACTCGTCCATGAACGCGGCGTAGCGCGCCACCTCGGCCGGCTGCGAGGCGTCGAAGGCGAGCAGGAAGTGCAGATTGCCGTGTGCGGCGTGGCCCGCCACGGCCGCGTCGAAGCCGTGCCGGGACTGGAGTTCCAGCAGGGCCGTACCGGCCTCGGCGAGCCGGGCCGGTGGCACCGCGAAGTCCTCGGTGATCAGCGTCGTCCCGGCCGGCCGGGAGCCGCCCACCGCTGTCACGAACGCCTTGCGGGCCTTCCAGTAGCCGCCGATCGCGCCCGCGTCCCGGGTGAAGGCATTGGTGACGGACGGGACCGGCGCGACCAGTTCCAGTTCCGTCAGCACCCGCGCTGCGGCCCGTTCGTACGCCTCCTGTCCCGCCTCGTCGGGCGCCCGGAACTCCACCAGCAGTGCGGTGGTCTCCTTGGGCAGCGCCGCCCAGTCGGCGGGTACCCCGGCCACGCGTACCGAGGCGCGCAGCGTGTTGCCGTCCATCAGCTCCACCGCGCGTGCGCCCGCCGCGTTGAACCGCGGTACGGCCGCGGCCGCGGCACCGAGGGTCGGGAAGAACAGCAGCGCACTGGAGGTGCACCGGTCCAGCGGCAGGGTGTCGAAGACGGTCTCGGCCAGGAAGCCGAGGGTGCCCTCGGAGCCGACCATCAGGCCACGCAGGATCTCCACCGGTGTCGTGCCGTCGAGGAAGGCGTCCAGGCGGTAGCCGTTGGTGTTCTTGATCTCGTACTTGGCGCGGATCCGAGCCACCAGTTCCGGATCCGCCTCGATCTCCGCCTTCAGCGCCAACAGGCCTGCACACAGCGCCGGTTCGGCCCACGCCAGCTCCGCGTCGGCGTCCGGTTCCGCGGTGTCGACGATCGTGCCCGAGGGCAGCACGATCGTGGCCGAGGCCAGCGTCCGGTAGGAGTTACGGGTGGTGCCGGCCGTCATCCCGGAGGCGTTGTTGGCGACCACGCCGCCCAGGGTGCAGGCCACGGCACTGGCCGGATCGGGCCCGAGCAGCCGCCCGTACCGGGCCAGCGTGGTGTTGGCGCGCAGCACGGTGGTGCCCGGCCGGATGCGGGCGCGGGCCCCGCCGTCGAGCACCTCGATGCCGGTCCAGTGGCGGCGTACGTCGACGAGGATGTCCTCACCCTGCGCCTGCCCGTTGAGCGAGGTCCCGGCGGCCCGGAAGACGACCTTGCGGCCCTTGCCGTGCGCGTAGGAGAAGACCGCGGAGATGTCGTCGAGGTCCTCGGCCACCACCACGACCTGCGGTACGAAGCGGTACGGGCTGGCGTCGGAGGCGTAGCGCACCAGGTCGGAGAGCGAGTGGAGCACCTTGTCCGCGCCGAGCAGTGCGATCAGGTCACCGCGCAGCGGCTCGGGGGTGCCGGACGCCCGCGGGCCGGCCACCCGGTCGTGAGCCGGGCCGCCGGGGGCGGTGGGCCGCAGGGTCTGGGGGTCCGGCTCCAGCAGGGGCATGCGGCACTCCTCCGGTTGACGGGGTGTCAGGGCCGGTCCGGCGGTCCGGTGTGCACCACCGGCCCACCGGACCGGCCCTGGCTCACTGCGCGGCCCCCGGTCCGTCGACCAGGGTGGACAGCAGTCCGCCGAGCACCTCGCGCTGCTCGCCGGTGAGCGGTGCCAGGATCTCCTCCGCGGCGGCCCGGCGGGCACTGCGCAACGCCCGCAGGGTGGATCTGCCGGTGTCGGTCAGCTCGATCCGGATCACCCGCCGGTTGGCCGGATCGGGCACCCGGCGCACCGCGCCACGGTCCTCCAGTGCGTCCACCAGCGTGGTCACCGCACGCGGGACGACCTCCAGCCGCTCGGCGAGGTCGGCCATCCGCGGCGGGGTGTCGCCGTAGTGGCCGACGATCCGCAGCAGCCGGGACTGTGCGGGGGTGAAGGAGAGGTCCAGGTGCTCCAGATGGTGCTTCTGGGCGCGGTGCATCCGGCGGGTCAGCCGTACCAGCTGCTCGGCGAGGTTGGTGGTGCTGACCGTCGGCTCGGGGGAGGGCATACCGCGAGGATAGCGGACAGCAGGACCTTGTTCATTGTGAGCTTAGGTAACAATGAGCTAAGCTCCACGATGCTGGTGCGCCCGTCCGCACCCATCTGTCTTCCGCACCCCCTCGAAGGAGCCCATGCGCAGCGACGAACCCCAGTGGACCCCACCGCCCAAGGACCCGGAGCAGCCGGTCCCGTTGCGGCGGATCCTCGCGCTCTTCCGCCCCTACCGCGCCCGGCTCGCCCTCGTCGGCCTGCTCGTCGGCGCCTCCTCGCTGGTCTCGGTCGCCTCCCCGTTCCTCCTCCGCGAGATCCTGGACGTGGCGATCCCCGCCCGGCGCACCGGACTGCTCACCCTGCTCGCCCTCGGCATGATCGTCACCGCGGTCACCACCAGCGTCTTCGGTGTGCTGCAGACCCTGCTGTCCACCACTGTCGGCCAGCGCGTCATGCACGACCTGCGCACCGCCGTCTACGCCAAGCTCCAGCGGATGCCGCTGGCCTTCTTCACCCGCACCCGGACCGGCGAGGTCCAGTCCCGGATCGCCAACGACATCGGCGGCATGCAGGCGACGGTCACCTCCACCGCCACCTCCCTGGTCTCCAATCTGACCTCTGTCCTCGCCACCGTCTGCGCCATGCTCGCCCTCGACTGGCGGCTCACCGTCGTCTCGCTGCTGCTGCTCCCGCTCTTCGTCTGGATCAGCCGCCGGGTCGGCAACGAGCGCAAGAAGATCACCACCCAGCGGCAGAAGCAGATGGCCGCCATGTCCGCGATGGTCACCGAGTCCCTCTCGGTCAGCGGCATCCTGCTCGGCCGCACGATGGGCCGCGCCGACTCCCTCACCAAGGGCTTCGCCGACGAGTCCGAGCGCCTGGTCGACCTGGAGGTCCGCGCCAACATGGCCGGCCGCTGGCGGATGGCCACCATCGGGATCGTCATGGCCGCCATGCCCGCGCTGATCTACTGGGCGGCCGGTCTGGTCCTCCAGTTCGGCGGCCCGGTCTTCTCCCTCGGCACCCTGGTCGCCTTCGTCTCGCTCCAGCAGGGCCTGCTGCGTCCCACCGTCTCCCTGCTGTCCACCGGCGTACAGATACAGACCTCACTCGCGCTCTTCCAGCGCATCTTCGAGTACCTCGATCTGCCGGTCGCCATCACCGAGCCCGCCGAGCCGGTCCGGATCCCGGCCCCGCGGGGCGAAGTCCGCTTCGAGAACGTGACGTTCCGCTACGACCCCGAGGCCGCCGCCACCCTCGACGGCATCGATCTGGCCGTCCCCGCCGGCGGCAGCCTCGCCATCGTCGGCCCGACCGGCAGCGGCAAGAGCACCCTGAGCTATCTCGTGCCACGGCTCTACGACGTGACCGGCGGCCGGGTCACCCTCGACGGCGCGGACGTCCGCGACCTCGACTTCGACACCCTCGCGCGCTCGGTCGGCGTGGTCTCCCAGGAGACCTACCTCTTCCACGCCTCGGTCGCCGACAACCTCCGCTTCGCCAAACCGGACGCCACCGACGAGGAGATCGAACGCGCCGCCAGGGCCGCCCAGATCCACGACCACATCGCGGCCCTCCCCGACGGCTACGACACCCTCGTCGGCGAGCGCGGCTACCGCTTCTCCGGCGGCGAGAAGCAGCGCCTCGCGATCGCCCGCACCATTCTGCGCGACCCGCCGGTCCTCGTCCTGGACGAGGCGACCAGCGCCCTGGACACCCGCACCGAACACGCCGTACAGCAGGCCATCGACGAGCTGTCCGCGGGCCGCACCACCCTCACCATCGCGCACCGTCTGTCCACGGTCCGCGACGCCGACCAGATCGTCGTCCTGGACGCCGGCCGGATCGCCGAGCGCGGCACTCACGACGAGCTGCTCGCCGCCGACGGGCGCTATGCGGCGCTGGTACGGCGTGACGCACACCTCACCCCCGTCGCCGAGCAAGTGATGACCCCGTAAGTGACCGACGGGTAAGGTCGAAGGCGCGGCGGCCAGTTCATTGGTCGGGGTGGCCGCCGCACTCATTCGTCGGCGGGAAGCCGTGTCGGCTCCGGCTTCCCGCTGGCTCATTACTCGCCGCGTTCCCCTCCGGGGCACCGTACGGCCGGTGCCGCTCGCCCCGGCGGGACGTCCGGTGATTCCTCAGTCCTGGTCCGCACCGTCTCCCCTGTGGGGAAGCAGCGGGAACAGTCGCGTGATGAGGGCCACCGGCAGAGCGCCCTCGGGCCGGGCCAGGGGGCGCTGTTCGCGGTCCTGGTAGGGCGCGAGCGCCCGCCGGATCACGTCCGCGACCCGGCTCATCTCTTCGGGCGTCAGGTAGGCGACGGCGCTGAAGGCTTCGTCATGGCGCCATGCGGGCGGCGCCCCCTCCCGCTGGGTCAGCCATCGCTGCCAGCTCTCGTCCTCCAGCCCCCGGGCCAGATCGCCGAACTGCTCCTCCATGGGCCCGTCGGCAGCGGAGGGGGGCTGCCGCAGACGCCAGGGGCGTGCCCGGCCCCCACTGTGGGGGGCCTCTTCGAGGTACCCGTGCCGTGCGAGCTGCCGCAGGTGAAACGAGCAGAGCCCGGAGCTGTAACCCAGCCGGTCGGCGGCTTCGGTCGCCGTGACGGTGCCGACTTCGGCGAGCAGGTCCAACAGGGCGGTGCGGACTTCGTGCTCGCGCAATGCGCCGTCGGTACCGGCGCTCCGCTCGTCCGGGGCGTTGAGGTCATCTTCGGTCACTTTGCAAACTCTGCTACTTTGCAAAGGAGTTGGCAAGCGGCAGTCCTTGCTGCCGGTATCAGCCGCGGTGACCTCCGCGGCATCTGGGGCGTGCACAAAAAGGGGAGGCAGCCATGTCTGTTCGTCACGAGCGGTCCCGTCCCGTCGACCGGCGAGTGCGGGTGCAGGGGCGGCCCGTTGACTCGTATCCGGCTCTGCCGGTGGAGGCGGAACGGGGATCGGTGCGCCGGGTCACGGTGGTGGGGGAGGAGGTGCTGAGTCGTCGGTGCCGGGAGGTGACCGCGTTCGGAACCCCGGAACTGTCGGCGTTGATCGACGACATGTTCCGGACCATGTATGCAGCCGACGGTGCGGGCCTGGCGGCCAACCAAGTCGGCGTCGATCTGCGGCTGTTCGTGTATGACTGCCCGGACGACGACGGGATCCGTCATGTCGGCCACCTCGTCAACCCGGTGCTGGACCTGCCCGATGCAGGGAGTCGCCGGCTCCTTGACGATGTCGAGGGCTGTCTGTCCGTGCCCGGCGCCGCCATGGCGGTTCCGCGTACCGACCGCGCTGTCGTCCGCGGGCTCGACAAGGACGGCAACCCTCTTGTCATCGAGGGGACGGGCTACTTCGCCCGGTGTCTCCAGCACGAAACGGATCACCTCATCGGCCACACCTACCTTGACCGTCTCTCCAAGAGGGACCGCAAAGATGCCTTGCGGCAGATGGAGGACCGCCGTGAGGACGTCTTCGCCCGTCGCGCGATCAAGGCCGCCGATTTGGGGCGGTGAGATGCGGCGGTTCCTGGTGTGTGCTGCCGGCCCAGGTTCTCGTGCGCGGTGCTCAAGCCGAGCGAGCTGGCCCTCGAGACGTTCAGCAACGTCAAGGCCGTTCTCAGCAAGCCGCTCTTCCCCGACACCGTGCGGGCCGTCTACCCGCCCTTCACCACGGCCAAGGAGCGGCTGCTCCGCCGGATCAGGTGAGGCACGGTGACGGCTATCCGGCAGCCGGCCGCTCAATGAGGGTGTGCGTCAGCTGCATCAGGCGCTCCCTGGCGGCGATGTCGTAGGCCTGAGCGTGTGCCCGGGTGTCGGTGAACCGGTCGAAGTAGCGGCCCGTGGTTGTGGCGAGATCCGGATCGAGCAGCAGCCGGACGGTCGGGCGCACCCCTTCCTCGATGCCGATGAGCGGAGTCAGGCCGTACGCGCGCACCCCGTCGGTGTCCATGAGATGGGCCGGGTGCAGCGTGTTGACCGTGACGCCGGTCCCGGCCAGCTCGGCGGCCAGATGGAAGGTCGCCATGATCAGCGCGAGCTTGCTCCGGCAGTAGGCGCGCAGCCCCTCGTAGTCCCGCTCCAGCATGAGGTTGTCGAAGTCGATGGCCTCCTGCCCGATCGAGGCGACGTTGACCACGCGGGCCGGCGTCGAGGTGGTCAGCAGCGGTAGCAGCGCACGGGTGAGGGCGTACGGGGCGAGGTGGTTCACGGCGAACCGCAGCTCATGGCCCTGCCGGCTCACCTCGCGCCGGAGCGGCTCGGTGCCGCCGCCCGCGACGGCGTTGTTGATCACCCCGTCGAGCCGGGGCTCCGCCGCCCGGATCCGGTCGGCCATCGCGTACACCTGGTCGAGGTCGGCCAGATCCGCGAGGTAGGTACGGACGGTGGTGTCGGGGGCGGCGGCGCGTACCTCGGCCGCCACCTTCCCGAGACGATCAGGGTCGCGGCCGTGCAGCAGAACGGTGCCCCCGCGGGCGGCGAGATCGAGTGCCAGGCCGCGTCCCATTCCCTGGGTGGCGCCGGTGATCAAGGTGGTACGTCGCGTCATGACAACCAGCCTGCGGGCAGGGCGCGATGACCGACAGTGCGTGCTGAACCTGGTGTCGCCACCACCAGTAAATTCGCCGCTCAGTAACGTACGCGGTCGTGGAGCGCGGCGGCGTTCAGCTCCACTTCGGGATGAAGCGGTAGGACCCGGCGGAGTCCTGCAGCACCTGCTGCATCCGTACCGATGACGTCGAGGGGTTGCACGAGGACTTCCGGACCGGGCTCAAGGCGGCGTACGGAGGAATCCCGCCCCGCGGGCTGCCGCGCATCGGGCTGCTGAAGGAGTGCTGGTCACAGCCGCTCGGTTGGGGCTGTGAGCGGCGTCCTGGTTCCGGTACGCCTCAGCGCTGACGGCTCGACGCACCTGGCGGCGGCGTCCCGCGGCGGACGGCGGTCAGCTCCACCAGACGTGGAAGGTGGTGGGCAACGCCTGCAGCGCAGCCAACTCAGCTGCCAGCTCGGGTGCGGCCGCCTCGATCCGTTGTCCCTCCACCAGCGGCGCGGAGCTGTAGATCTTGCGTAGCGAGAAGGTCCAGCCGGGGCGGTCCGGGGGAGTGGATCCGGCCTCGACGTTCAATCGGTGCAGCTCGTAGCGGACCATGGTGCTCTCCGCCTGTGTGACGGCGCAGGAGTCGAACGCGGTCCACAGCTGCGGATCTGTCATCCGGGCGAGCCGGGCCGGGGCGAGGGGTGTGCCGTCGAGCAGTTGGCGGGCCAGGCGGCGGACCACCGAGGCCGGGCCGACGTTGTCCCACGAGGTGTGCAGTCGGGCTTCCGCGCAGATGAGGTCGACAAGCGAGGCGGCCGTCGCGGGGTCGGCTGACACCGCGGCGTCTTCGAGGCCGAGGCGGTCCAGGAGGGCGGCTGGATCGGTGTTGAGACGTCCGGCGGCCCGCCCGCTGCGTACGTAGGAGTCGAGATGGTCGAGATTCAGGAGGCCCGAGCGGTTGGTGAGGGGCGAGTGGGCCGTCCCGCCGAGTGCGGTGGCGACGGCCTCGGGGCTGATCCCGTGCTTCTCCAGCACGGGACGGATCGGGTCGGTCCGCACCAGCTGCACACCGATGGCGTGATGATCGAGTCCGGCCACGCCTTCGAAGGTGTGGCTCAGGGGCAGATGGCCGATGTCGTGCAACAGCGCCGCGACCCGCAGCAGTTCGTCCTCCGGACGGAAGTGTGCGACCAGTGCGAGGACACCGAGGGTGTGCTCAAGCCTGGAGTACGACTGCAAGGTGCTGACCGTCGAGGCTCCGCCGTGTGCGACGAAGTGCAGGCGCCGGAGCGGTTCGGTCCTTAGGAGGGCGACTTCCACGGGGTGCAGGCGGACGGGAATCTGCCACAGGGGGTCGGTGAACACCGTGGTCAGGCCCACCACATTGGTCGGGACGGGCCCGGCGGCGGCGGTCTCGTTTCCGGGCGGCGAGCTTGGGTTCTTTGGGCTGTCCACCAGGTCACTCTAGGGCGAGCGGATACCCGCTGCCGGCGGCCGGCTTCCCGTCGATCATGAGCGGGTACGCGCGCTCCGTACGCGTGGAGTTCGTCGCCGGACGATCATGCAGGCGGACCCTGCCGCTCCGCCGGAATGCCCGGGTGTCATGTGCTCCGGAACCGGTCCGCCGGTGATTCATCGCCGGTACGGTGGACGTCCGCCACGGGCCTGAGGCCCGTCTCTTCGGATTGCGAGAAGTCCGATGAACCAGATTGCAGCCGACACTTATCTGGCCGCGGCGGTGGTGGTGCACCACGCCCGTGTGCTGATCGTGCGCCGTAGTTACCGCGAGCGATTTCTGCCCGGCGCCTGGGGGGTGCCGTGCGGGAAGCTCGATCGTCGGGAGACCGCCGAGAGCGGTGCCCTGCGGGAGTTGAAGGAGGAGACCGGGCTGCTCGGCACCATCGTCGCGCACACCGGCTCGACCAGCTTCCTCAGTGACTACCAGGGCCGCCGCGTCCACAACCATCAGGAGAACTTCGTTGTCCGCCCGCTGACGCTGGATGTCGTCCTGCCCAGCCCGGACCAGGCCCACCGCTGGGTGCGGCCCGCCGAGCTGGCCGAGGCGGGGGTGGACGCCTACAACCTCACGGTGATCCGGCAGGCGCTCGGCGGGCGGCTGGACGCCGCCGGGCTCCGCGCCATGACGGCCCGCTTCGGGCACCCTGGTCTGCCCCCTTTCAATAGCCCAAAGACGCTGCCAGGGCGTCGAGTTCAGCAAGGTAGGCGGCCGGCGGCAGCGGAGTCTTGGGCGGTGGATCCGCGCGTTCGGCGCCGCCGGGGCTGACTTCACGGGCGGACCTGGCCTCACCGGGGGCCTGGACCTCGCCGCCGGACCTGACCTCACCGGCGGACCCGGCCTCGCTGCCGGGCCTGACCTCGCCGGTCCGGCCGGTGCCGCCGGCCGGGCCCGGATCACCGCCGCTGTCCCTGACGGAGCCGCAGTCGTCCCTGTCCGAGCCGCGGTCCCTGACGCGGCTGCGGCTCCTGACATAGACATCGGTCACCGATCGCTGTGGCGCGGTCTCCAGGAACAGCGTCACCGTCGGCTCCTCGCTCACCACCCGGTGCAGCGTACGGGCGGCCAGGCCATAGCTCCGCCCGGCGCCGTACTGCTCGGTGTGCAGCAGCCGCAGCCGTGCGTCGCCGACCCGTCGCAGGCGCCAGGCCCCGCCGGGGCCGTCGATGGTCTCCCGGTAGGCGATCGCGGGCACACCGTCCGCGGCCGGCTCGTAGCACTCCATCCGTACCCGGCCGCGGACCACCGCCGAGGCGATCGCACAGCGGTGATTGTGGATGTCCTCGGAGACGGCGCCGGCCGCACCGTGCCAGAAATGGATCCGCAGCATGAACCGGGGCGCACCGGCCAGCAGCAACAGCTTGTCGAAGCCCAGCACATGGCGGTACGACAGCCGGACGCACTCCGCGAGTTCCAGATCGCCGACGGATAATCGGCGGACCAGCGGACCGAGCGTGCCGGGGTGCGCCAGCTGGGCGGTCACCTGGCGCGCCGACTCGGGCGACGGCGGCTCCGGTCCCGCGCCCAGCCCTTCCACCAGCAGCCGACGGGCCTCCTCGACCTGCATCTCCGCCTCCCCTTCACCGAACCCCCTGGCCGCATACGGCTCCTGAACCGAACCGGCAGCCCAGAAGAGCACCCCGCCCCTCGGCCCCGGCCCGCCTCATGGCCGGTAGACCATCAGGGCGTACCGCCGCAGCACCGACAGGCCCTGATACGCCATCCATACCGGGTGGCCCATGGGCCCGTCGTCCCATCGCCACACCCCGCCCTGCTGCATACCGTGTACCCGCGCCACGGCAGCGGTCAGCTGTGCCTCCCACACCGGCAGCCCCACCTCCTCGGCCGCCACCTGCCGGGCACCGTCCGTCATCAGCGCGCGGGCCACCCACGCGGCCGCGAAGTGCCGTACGGACAGCAGCTCCTGATGCAGCGGATCCTCCTGGACCGGCCGCCGGACCTCTTCCTGGCAGTTCAGCAGATCGGACGCGCCGCCCCCTGGCGCCGCCGGGCCGGCCAGCAGCCAGCGCACCCCCTCCTCGCGCACCGCCCGCTGCCGCTCGTCCTCGCCCAGGACCCGTGCGGCCCGGTCCAGTGCCACCACGGCCCGTGCGGTGTGCACCGCGGACGGCGCCGGATTGCCGTGGCCGGTGGCCAGCGCCGCGCCCCAGCAGCGGTGGTGGTCGCGCGCCGGATCGGCGGTGGCGCCATTGACCAGCACCTCCCGCAGGCCGTCCAGCGCGGTGGCCCCGGGCGCCGCCCGCAGCAGCCCGCGCAGCACATTGGTGACCACATAGGTGTTCGCCAGCCCCGACGCGTCATGGTCCGGGTCCCACAGCACCTCGCAGGAGCGTATTTCGGCCTCCAGCAGCCGTGGATCGGCACCGGCCCGCGCCAGCGCACCCAGCACGATCGCGGACACCTCGGGGCGCGCCCCGCTGCCCTGGGAGCGGGCGGCCCACCCGCCGCCGGGAAGCCGCAGCCGCCACAGCGTCTCGGCCACCTCACCGGCCCGTATTCGGCCGTCGCAGGGCGCGATGTCGAGCAGCAGATGCAGCCCGTACGCCGTGCCGAACGCCGTCGGATGCACCGGCGGTTCGCTCTCCGCGAGGGAGTGCGGCCAGCCTGTGAGCGGTCCGCGGCCGGGCACCTCGATCACCGTGAGACCGCGCCGGAGCGCCTGGTACGTGCCGTCCACCAGCTCCGGCAGCGACCCGGCGGGCGCGGGCGCGGGGACGGGCGGTGGTACGGCGGAGGCGGCCGCGGCGCGGGCCCGCAGCAGGGCCGCCGCCAGCCACACCACGGCGCCGACAGCGGCCCCGGCGGTCGCCGCCACGCAGTAGCGCGCCGCCTCGCCCGCGAGATTCTGCGGCAGGATCCCCAACAGCGCCTGGAACACGGCGAACGCGGCGGCCGGCACACCCAGCCGCGCCAGCCACGGCAGCAGCCGGGCCGGGGCCAGGACACGCGGGGCGGCCTCGGGCGGCGGGCCGGGATCCGCCACGGGCGCGCGGTCGGCCGCACCGGGACGCTGTGGTGGTAAGTCCTGCCGCAGCACCATCTGCTGCTCCCTCCCCCCGGGCGCGCGCCCCCGCACCGCCTGTGCGAAGGGCATCCCGATCAGTGTAGGAATCCCCACTGACAGCGGGGTCGCACACCTGTCGCAGCCCTTCCCGGCCATCACACCCGGCCATCACACCCGGCAATGGCCCCCGGCCCCCCGGCTCCAGGCCGTGGGCCGGGGGCCGGCAGGGCGGGTCCTGGGTCCTTCCTGACGTGAGTTCAGGCCGCGGCCATCGCGCACTGACCGCGGTCGGCCTTCATCGGGCCGGCGGTGGTCGGGCGGACGTCGAAGTCGAACATGGCGGTGGGCACGTACAGCGAGCAGCAGGCGTTGGGGATGTCGACGATGCCGCTGATGCGTCCCTCTATGGGGGAGGAGCCGAGCAGCAGGTAGGCCTGCTCTCCGCTGTAGCCGAACTTCTTGAAGTACTCGACGGCGTTGAGGCAGGCCCGGCGGTAGGCCAGCGTCGCGTCCAGGTAGTAGTTCGTGTCCGTGTCGTGGTCGACGGAGACCCCGATGAAGGTGAGGAACTCCGTGTACCTCGGCTCGACGTTGCCCGGAATGAAGACGGGGTTGGTGGTGATGCCGTACGTCTCCATGCCGCCCTTGATCAGTTCGACGTGGAAGTCGATGAAACCGCCCATCTCGATGGCGCCGCAGAAGGTGATCTCTCCGTCGCCCTGGCTGAAGTGGAGATCGCCGCCCGAGAGCTTGGCGTCCTTCACGTACACGGGGTAGAAGACCCGTGAGCCGCGGGTGAAGTTCTTGATGTCGTGGTTGCCTCCGTTCTCACGGGCCGGCACCGTGCGTGCACCTTCCGCGGCGATGCGGGTGGCGAGGTCTCCGGTGGCCGTGCCGGGGAGCGCGTTGGTGCTGTCCGGCGGTACGGCGAGCGGCGGGACCCGGTTCGGGTCGGTGTCGATCAGCGCCTTCTCGCGGGTGTTCCAGCGGGCGAGCATCTCGGCGGACGGGGCGGTTCCGAACAGCCCGGGGTGGGTTATCCCGGTGAACCGTATTCCGGGGAGGTGGCGGGAGACCGCCTGCTGCCCGTGGAAGTCCCATATCGCCTTGTAGGCGTCCGGGAAATAGTCGGTCAGGAAGCCACCGCCGTTCGCCTTGGCGAAGATGCCGGTGTAGCCCCAGCCCTGGCCCGCCGCGTCCCCGGACTGCTGCGGCACGGGGCCGAGGTCGAGTATGTCGACGACGAGCAGGTCACCGGGTTCGGCGCCCTCCACGCCTATCGGGCCGCTGAGCATGTGAGGGATGGTCAGGTCGATGTCGCGTACGTCGTTGGCGGAGTCGTTGTTGCCTACTTGGCAGTCGGTCCAGTCGCGGCACTCCATGCGGAATTCCGCGCCGGGCTTCACCATGGCGACCGTCGGGATGTCCGGGTGCCACCTGTTGTGCCCGGGGACGTCCTGGTCACGCATTGACTTGCTGTGGTCCACATTGAAGAGAATTTCGGGCATGACAGTTCCTCGTTTCTGATCCGGTCACGTTTGTGCGCCCACACTTCCGGCCTCCGGGGCCGCCGGGGCAGGCTTCCGCGAATTCCGGGTGAGCGGCCACAGGGCGGCGAACACCACCACGCCGAAGGCCGCGAGTGCGATGGCGGTTTCGGTGGGGTGTTTCCAGTAACCGGAGAGCAGCAGCGCCGCGGGAATCGCACCGGTAACCCAGCCCTCGATCGCCGTGACATAGCCCGTATAGGTGGTAAGGCTGTCCCACTTGAGCCCGAGCAGCAGGAAGAACAGGAACCACAGGAATGCCCAGTACAGCCAGATGACGCCGAAGGGATAGTCCTTCAGGACATGGAAGTTGACGAACGAGTATCCCAGGGCCGCGACTGCCACGAACAACGAGTAGTAGCCGACGCCGGTGGTGTCGAGGTCGGCCAGGAGTCCGATACCTACGTAGAGGTAGGTGAAGCCGAACAGGTAAATGCCGGACACCGCCAGGATCTTGATGGGATCACCGGCGGCGGCAATGATGAGGTAGGTCGGGGTCAGCACCTGAAGTGCACCTACGAAAAGGTTGAACACCGCTGCCGCTTTGCCGTCGACCTTTCCCAGCAACAGCATTCCGTTGATGAACAGCACCGCACCGACAAAGAGCAGTCCCACGTTGCCCACGGGGACGCACCTCCTCAGTCCGCGTGGGGGACGGAATCGTCGAATCCCGCCTGTGATGTTCTGCCTGGTCGACCACCGCCCTCAGGGGCGCGGCAGCTGCGAGAGCGCGGGATGCGGGCGCCTCGGCACCCTCTTGCCCGCCGGGACTTCGGAGACCACTGCCGGGGCCTCACGGGCCTGCTCCTCCCGTGCATGGAGGGCGGCGACCCCGTCCGGGGTCAGCGTGAGGCCGGGCGAGGAATACACGCGTCTCGCGGCGGCTGCGCAGACAGGGCAGCCATGATTCTGGGGCGCCGTCCCGATCGCCAACTTCACGTCGAAGGGCCCACAGCGGCTGCACAGATATTCATAGGTGGCCATCAGCAGCCTCCGGATGCCGGCCAGCCCGAGTGAGTGTGGTGCGCCCCGATACGCGTGCGCCACAGTTCACTTCGTCACTTCCAGGAGACTTCTCGTCCCTTCAGGTGTCAAGTCGCGGACGGCCGGGCCCGCCCTCGGTCAGAGCGCCCCGAGCGCGAGCCCCGCCGCCGCTGCCGCCAGCCCTGCCGCGAGGCTCGCCCCGGCGTACCACAGGGACTTCCTGACCTGCCCTTTCTCGCACAGGTGGACCAAGTCGTAACTGAATGTGGAGAACGTCGTATAGGCACCGCAGAAACCGGCGCCGAGGATGGTCACGACGTGCGACGGCAGTCCGTGCCGTGCGCCGAGGCCCACCACCAGCCCCAGCACGAACGCGCCGGTGATGTTGACCAGCCAGATGCCGCGCGGGAACGACCCCGGGCTGCGGTACTGCACGTACTGGTCGAGGACATAGCGCGCGACCGCCCCGACCGCGGCCGCCGCGGCGACGGCGAGCAGGGTGATCACCGTACCCACCAGCCGTATCGCCGGCCGCGGCGGCGCCGGGTGGCGCTCCGGGCCCGCCGCGCCCGCGCCAGCCGCCCGACCGCCAGGCCCAGCACGGTGGCGCCCAGGCCGGCGGCGAGACTGCCGACGACATTGACCGCCGCGACCGCGGGGTGGCCATGGCCCAGAAGGCGGTCGGTGTCGACCATCCAGGTCGAGAAGGTGGTGAACGCCCCGAGGAATCCGACACCGGCGAACGCCCGCACGTACAGGGTCGGCGGCCAGATCTCCAGCACGTACACCACCAGCAGCGCCAGCAGGAACGAGCCGGACACATTGATGGCGAACGTCGTCAGCGGGAACGTCCCCGCGTGTGCGGGAAAGGCCAGGCCCAGCACATAGCGCGCCGTCCCGCCCAGCAGGCCGCCCAGCGCGACCACCGCCAGGACACGCCGCCCCACACGGGCGCGGAACGGCTCGCGGGCCCGTACGGGCCCACCGTCCGGCTCGGGCACCCCACTACCTGCCGCAGCCCTCATCGAAATAGCCGCATCACTCCATCACCGGCCCAGCTCCTCCATTATCGCCGGGGATTGCCGCGCCGAGGCCCGCGCGACTAAAATTTGATCACCGGAACCGACGGTTCCACGACCGGCCGGTTTGCCGGAGCAATGGCCCCCCACCGTTGGAGGACGGCCATGGCAAAGATCCTTGCGGTGCTCTATCCGGACCCCGTGGGCGGATATCCCCCCGATTACGCCCGCGACGGGATTCCCACCATCACCGGCTATCCGGGCGGTCAGACCGCGCCGACCCCGGAAGCCATCGATTTCACCCCTGGCCAGCTGCTCGGCTGCGTCTCGGGAGAACTGGGGCTGCGCCGCTTCCTGGAGGAGCGGGGCCACACCCTCGTCGTCACGTCCGACAAGGAAGGAGCGGGCTCCACGCTGGACCGTGAGCTGCCCGACTCCGACGTGGTGATCTCGCAGCCCTTCTGGCCCGCCTATCTGACCCCCGAGCGCATCGCCGGGGCTCCCCGCCTCAAACTCGCGATCACCGCCGGGATCGGGTCGGACCATGTCGACCTGCCGAGCGCCATCTCGCACGGCATGACGGTGGCGGAGGTGACGTTCAGCAACAGCATCAGCGTGTCCGAGCACGCCGTCATGCAGATCCTCACGCTGGTCCGCAACTACCTGCCCTCCCATGAGTGGGTGACCGCCAAGGAAGGCTGGAACATCGCGGACAGTGCGGCGCGCGCCTACGACCTCGAAGGCATGGATGTCGGCGTGCTCGGCTCCGGCCGTATTGGCCAGGCGGTGCTGCGCCGCCTCAAGCCGTTCGACGTCACCCTGCACTACTGCGACGTGCACCGGCTGCCCCCGGAGGTCGAGGAAGAGCTGGGGCTGACCTATCACCCCGACGCCCGTTCGCTGGCCTCCGCGATCGACGTGCTGTCGATCCACACCCCGCTGCACCCGCAGACGCAGAACCTCTTCGACGACGAGCTGATCGGCGCCATGAAGCGCGGTTCGTACATTGTCAACACCGCACGCGCCCTGATCGTCAGCCGGGACGCCGTGGTGCGGGCCCTCAACAGCGGCCGGCTGGCCGGTTACGCCGGTGACGTCTGGTATCCGCAGCCGCCACCGCCCGACCACCCGTGGCGCACCATGCCGTACGAGGCGATGACCCCGCACGTATCCGGTACGACGCTGTCGGCGCAGGCCCGCTACTCGGCCGGCACCCGGGAGATCCTGGAGCACTGGCTCGACGGGCGGCCCATCCGCCCGGAGTACCTGATCGTCGACGGGGGCGGTCTCGCCGGGGCGGGAGCGCGCTCGTACACGGTCGCCGGGTGACAGACGCTGGCCACGGCGGACGGCAAAAACACCGGGAGAGGGAAGATTTTTACGGGCCCTTGAAAGATCCAGCAATCTTGGAGAAATTCCCGAAGATCCACCACCCTGCTGTGAGCGGACTCACGCCGAAATTCCTGGACGGGCGCGAGGCGAGACCTTTAGCGTCCATAAAAGAATGATTTTTCCATATGCGAAGGCACCGGCGCCGCGCATACTGTTTCGCAAGAAAACCAAGGTGAAATCCGGGAAGGTGGATCAGTGAGCAGCATGGACGCCGTGTGGGTGCGAGGCGTGAACGGCATTCAGATGCATCACGTGACCGACCTGCAGGATGCCGGCAGATTTCTGGGCAACGCGGCCATGGCGCTGCGCTCCGCCCATGTGCGGACCGGTTCCGACCGGTACTCCGGTATCGCCGCCGAGCTCAGGAGCTTGGTGGAGCGGGTACGGGAGCTGGAGGACGAGGCCCGGTCGAGCATGCACGACCTGCACGCCAACGACCCCGAGCGCTTCCTCCGCTGCCGCGACGGCCACGAGCCCTGGCCCGGCGAGATCCCCGCCGGCTTCATCCCGCGCCACACCTGCCGGGACGAGTGCCTCTACCACGACCGTGAGGTGCTGGAGGCCATCATGCAGTGCACCTGCGGCCGCCCGCCGTGCCAGGCGTGCGAGATCGGCGGAAAGCTCTGACGGCCCGAGCCTGAACGCGTACGGAGGGAGCCCCCACATCGGGGGCTCCCTCCGTTCGGTTCGGCTGCCGGACTGCTTCTTCTGCTGCGTCGCGGCTGATGGTGCGTCAAATACGAACTCGGCCACACATATTGCGCAAGCCGAACCGTAAGGGCGGCCGCTGCTACCGGAGTTCGGACCGCCGGACTGCGAGCGTGGTGATCGTCCCCCTCTACGGACGCGGGGCGCAGAGAGCCCCCCGTACTCGGTCCGCTCGCGACCCTGGACCATCCCCGCTTTCCTGGTACATGATCACCTGACGGCTCATCCTGCCCCAGCCGCAGCGGCCGAGGAGAAGAACCGGGAGCGGAGGACCATGTCGAACGCCGAACACCTGGCCAAGGACCGGACGCCCGACAGCGTCCGCCCCCCGTCGCGGCTGCGGCAACTGGCCGCCGCCTCCATCGGCAACGCCGTCGAGTGGTACGACTGGTACGCGTACTCCTTCCTCGCGGTCTACTTCGCCGAGCAGGTCTTCCCGACGGGCGCCGGCAACTCCCTGGTCCCGCTGCTCTCGACCTTCGCGGTCTTCGCGGTCGGCTTCTTCATGCGGCCGGTCGGCGGACTGCTGATGGGCGCGATCGCCGACCGCCACGGCCGGCGCAGCGCACTGACCCTCACCATCCTGCTGATGGGCGGCGGCAGTCTGCTGGTCGCGCTCACCCCCACCTATACGGCCACCGGAATCCTCGCCCCGCTCGTGCTGGTCCTCGCCCGCCTGGTCCAAGGCCTGTCGGTAGGAGGGGAGTTCGCCGCCTCCACGACCTTCCTCGTCGAATCGGCGGGGCCCGGCCGGCGCGGGCTGTTCTCCAGCTTCCAGTACGTGTCCACCACCGCCGGCCAGCTGCTGGCGTCCGCGACCGCGGCGCTGCTCGCCGCGCTGCTCACCGAGCAGCAGATGGGGGAGTGGGGCTGGCGGGTGGCCTTCCTGATCGGCGCGCTGCTGAGCCTGCTGGGCCTGTGGATCCGGCGCGGCGCCCAGGAGACCCTTCCCCAAGCTCTCAACGCCGTTCGAGCAGGGGAGACCCCAATCGAAAAGCAGGCGGCCGATCGCCCCGGCCTCTTCGAGGCGCTGCGCCGCCACCCCCGCCAGTCGCTGCTGATCTGCGGTATCACCGCCGGCGGCACCATCGCCTACTACACCTGGACCACCTACCTGCCCACCTACGCGCAGGTCAACGCGGGCTTCGACAAGGGTGAGGCGCTCACCGTCGGAACCCTCTCGCTCATCTTCTTCGCCCTGCTCCAGCCGCTCGGCGGACTGCTCTCGGACCGCATCGGCCGCAAACCGCTGCTGCTCGGCTTCTCCCTGGGCTTCGCCGTCCTGGCCGTGCCGCTGCTGCACCTGGTCACCGACTCGTTCGTCTCGCTCCTGCTGGTGCAGTGCGCGGGCATGGTGCTGCTCACCGGATACACCTCGGTCGCCGCGGCCGTGAACGCCGAGGTGTTCCCCGCCCGGGTGCGCGCCGCCGGCATCGGTTTCCCCTACTCGCTCACCGTCGCCCTCTTCGGCGGCACCGCCCCGTACGTCGGCACCTGGTTCAAGCAGGCCGGTCACGCCGGACTCTTCCCCTGGTACGTGGCCGCGCTGTGCCTGGTGTCGTTCCTCGTCTATCTGACGCTGCCGGAGACGGCACGGCAGGAGCTGGAGAAGTAGCCGGCGGACACGAAGGCGCCGCCCGTCCCGGGACAGGGACGGGCGGCGCCTTGGGGGGTGAGGTCTGTCAGACCAGCCAACCCACGAAGTGCAGGATGTTGGCCAGCAGGTGCGTGAGGATGTCCATGGGGATTCTTCTCCTTGAAGTTGCGGGACTCAACTCTCCGGACCAGCAAGGGATATCGACCGGAGGCGCGGTAACGGTCTGCAGCACGTCGCTCGCGCCTCGTCATCATGGCTCGTCGCTCCGAGTCAATTGAAGGCCTTCCCTCTTCGATCATGCTTACCGGCGAACACTCGCTCCCACGTTCGCTTGTTCGCATCGTGTGGAGTCTTCGCGATGCCCCATATGACGCCCCTGGCGCCCTTTAAGAGGGCATGGCGGGGCTTGTGCGGGCATGGCGGTCGCGCGTTGCGTGACCTTTCTCATTGCCGATCTCATTGCTGAAATGAGCCGGGCGCTATTCACCCGGAATTGACGTGCAATCAGAAGTCCCGGGCGCCCGGGCAATGATGGACATATACCCGGAAGTGGGCTCACTGAACTCGCCGGTAGCGAAACGGTGCGTCAGGAACTCGGTAATCCCGCCGGAATCTCTCGGGGCCGGTGTCCGAGTTTCACAAGACGATCACGTGTTAGCGTCCGTCGCCGCGAACCGAATACGCGAAAGGAAACTCCGTGGGCCACCTGCACCACTTCAGCGCGGGCTGGATTTCTCCGGTCCTCGCCTATGCCATGGCATGCGTGGGATCCGCCCTCGGGCTGCGCTGCACGGTAAGGGCGCGGGCGGCCGACGGCCGTTCCCGCCGCAATTGGCTGCTGACCGCCTCCGTCGCCATCGGCTCCGGTATCTGGACCATGCACTTCATCGCCATGCTCGGATTCGGGGTCACCGGCAGCCCGGTCCACTACGACGTCCCGCTGACCGTCCTCAGCCTGCTGATCGCCATGGTGGTCGTCGGCGCCGGTGTCTTCACCGTCGGCTACGGTCCCCCCGGGCTGCGCTCGCTGCTGCTCGGCGGCCTGGGCACCGGTGTCGGCGTGGCCGCCATGCACTACCTGGGCATGGTGGCGATGCGGCTGCACGGGCACGTCGCCTTCGACCCGGGGCTGGTCGCGCTCTCGGTCCTCATCGCCGCCGGCGCCGCCACCGCCGCCCTGTGGGCCGCGCTCACCGTGCGGGGCACCATGGGCGCGGTCCTCGCCTCCCTCGTCATGGGGCTCGCGGTCAGCAGCATGCACTACACCGGAATGGCTGCCGTACGCATCGAATTGACGCCCAGCCGGGCGCCGTTGACTGGTGTCACCGCAATGGAATTCGTCTTTCCGCTGGCCGTCGCCCTCGGTTCATTTCTCTTCCTCACAGCGGCCTTTGTCGCATTGTCCCCGACCGCCCGCGAGCGTGCCGCAGCCGCCTCCGTCGATTCGCTGCCCGAGCACTGAACTCCGCACCTCGTCAGACCTGTTGAGGAATTCATGCACATACGACAGACCCCGGATGGATCCGGGCCCGCAGGGGAGGCGCAGCCGCCCGGGAACAACCGCCCCCGGCATGCGCTGCCCGCGGTCGCCATGTCCTGGAAATTCGCTACGGATTACCGCGTTCGCCTGATGCCCCGCTCGGTGCGCGCGAAGATCGTCGCGCTGCTCATGGTTCCTGTGGTGTCCCTGATCGCCCTCTGGGCGTTCGCCACCGTCACCACCGCGCGGAATGTCTCCGATCTCCAGCGCCTCAAGGACGTCAACGCCACCCTCGTCGCCCCGGTCGGGGACTTCGTCTCCGCCGTACAGGAAGAGCGCAGCGCCGCGGCCCGCGCCCTCGCGTCCCCCGATTCCGGACGTCAGCAGACGCTGCGGGAACGGCAGCGGGCCACCGACTCCGCCGCGGTCGCCCTCCGGGACGGCATCGACAGCGGCAGCGCGGACGCGGAGACGACCGACGCCCAGCTGCCCGGCCGTATCGACCGGCTGCTGCACGACGCCGACGGGCTGGCCGCGCTGCGCGGCCACGTCGACGGCCACAAGCCCGACCGGGACCGGCTGGTCGCCGACTACACCGGCCTCATCGAGGACGGTTTCGCCACCGTCGGCGCGCTGACCGGCCTGGAGACGACGGCGGTCTCCTCGGAGGCGCGGGTCGTCCTGGAACTCTCCCGGGCCCGCGAGGCGCTCGCTCATGAGGACGCGCTCCTCGGCGCCGCCCAGCTCTCCGGCCGGATGTCACCGGGGCAGTTCGACGCGTTCACCGGCGCGGTGCACACCCAGCGCGCACTGTTCACCGCCGCGATCGACGATCTGCGGCCCCGGGACGCCGCGGCCTACCACCGGATCCTGGACGGCGCGGCCTACCGCGAACTGCGCGCCGCCGAGAACGCCGTACGGGATGCCGGCTCGGGCATCCGGGCCGCCACCGCCGTCCCCGCCGTGCGCTGGACCGATGTCAGCGACACCGTTCTGCACGACCTGCGCACCGCGCAGCGGGCCGCGAGCACCGGGGCGGCCCGGGACGCCGACCCGCTGTCCGCCGGCACCCTCGGCGGACCCGGTATCGCCGTCGTCCTGGGTCTGGCCGGTGTCCTGCTCTCGCTCCTCATCTCGGTCAAGATCGGCCGTCGGCTGGTCGTCGAGCTGGAGCAGCTGCGCAACTCCGCGCTGCGGGTCGCCCGCCGGGATCTGCCCGCCTCCATGCGGCTGCTGCACGCGGGCAAGAAGGTGGACATCGACGCCGTCGCGCCGCTCGGCGACCGCGGCACCGGCCGCGACGAGGTGGGGCAGGTCGGCGAGGCCCTGGTGGCGGTGCACCGGGCCGCGCTCCAGGCGGCGGCCGGCCGCGCCGAGGCGCTCAGCGGGATCTCCGGTGTCTATGTGAGCCTCGCGCGGCGCAGCCAGCTGCTGCTGCACCGCCAGCTCGCCCTGCTGGACACCATGGAACGCCGCACCGAGGACCCGGCGGAACTGGAGGACCTCTTCCGGCTCGACCACCTCACCACCCGGATGCGGCGGCACGCCGAGAGCCTGATCATCCTCTCCGGCGCCGCACCCGGTCGGGGCTGGCGCCATCCCGTACCGCTGCTCGACGTGGTGCGCGCGGCCGTCGCCGAGGTGGAGGACTTCCCGCGGGTCGAGGTGCACTCCGTCGTCGACGCCCGGCTGGCCGGCGGCGCGGTCGCCGACCTCACCCATCTGCTGGCCGAACTCGTCGAGAACGCAGTGATGTTCTCGCCCCCGCAGACCAAGGTGCAGGTACGCGCCGAACGGGTCGGCTCCGGTATCGCCGTGGAGATCCACGACCGCGGCCTCGGGATGGGCAAGGAGGCGCTGGACGAGGCCAACCGCCGTATCCAGGACGCCGAAGAGATCGACCTGTTGGACACCGAACAGCTCGGCCTCTTCGTCGTCAACCGGCTCGCCCACCGCCGGCACGTCAAGGTGGCGCTCCAGCCCTCGGTGTACGGCGGCATCACTGCCGTGGTGCTGGTGCCCGATGCCCTGTTCGCCGCGGGAGCGGACGAGGAGCCGGCGGACGTGCGCAGCACCGAGCAGTCCGAGGCGGGTGCCTCGCTCTTCCACCGGCGCCGGTCGGCCGCACACCGGACGCCGGTGGCCGCGGCGCCCCGCCGCAACGAGCTCCCGCCCGCCGCGGCCGACACCGCGACCGAGCAGCCCGCGGCCGAGCAAAGCTCGCCCGCCACCGCCGCCCAGCCCTCCGAAGCGGCGGCGGACCCGGAGGCAGCTCTGCCGCGCCGGGTGCGTCAGGCCCACCTCGCGCCGGAGCTGCGGACGAGTCCCGACCAGCGGCCCGAGTGGGTGCCGCGCACCGAGGGCATGCCCGCACCGCGGCGATCCCCGGAACAGGCCCGCGCCACCATGGCGTCGCTCCGCGCCGGCTGGGCACGCGGCCGCGGCGACACCCCTGCGCCGCAGGCGCCGCGCCGCGAGCCACCCGAGCAGCCGCACCCGCAGGTCCCGCGGCAACCGAACGGGGCGAACGACAATCCGTCACGAGGAGAAGACACCCGATGACCGGCGACCAGCAGCTTTCCGGCGAACTCAACTGGCTCCTCGACGACTTGGTCTCCCGTGTGCTGGAGATCCGCTCCGCCGTGGTGCTCTCCGGCGACGGACTGGCCGTCGGCACCTCCAGCGGACTGACCCGTGACGACAGCGAACGCTTCGCGGCGATCGCCTCCGGCTTCCACAGCCTCGCCAAGGGAGCGGGCCGGCACTTCGCGGCCGGCCAGGTCATCCAGACCATGGTCGAGCTGGAGGGCGGCTTCCTCTTCGTGGTGGCGGCCGGCGACGGCTCGTGCCTGTCGGTGTTCGGCGACGCCGAGGCCGATATCGGCCTGGTCGCTTACGAGATGGCCCGGCTCGTCAAGCGGGTCGGCGCCCACCTCGGTACCCCCGTGCGCGCCGGAACGGAGTGACCGGCCGCCCATGACCGACTCCACCCCGCACTGGTACGACGACGAAGCGGGGCCGATGGTCCGGCTCTATGCGATGACCGCCGGGCGGGCCCGGCCGAGCAGCTCGGCCTTCGAGCTGATGGCCGTCGTGCAGGCCGAGCCCCGGCCGGACGAGGACCCCACGCTGTCGCCCGAGCAGCACGCGATTTACCGGCTGTGCGACGAACGCCCCCGCCCGGTCGCCGAGGTCGCCTCCGACTCCGGGCTGCCCCTGGGGGTGGTCCGGGTGCTGCTGAGCGACCTCCTGGCGGAGGGACTGATCCGCGTCAACCGTCCCGTGCCGCCTGCCCAGTTGCCCGACGCGCACATACTCAGGGAAGTGATCGATGGACTCCGCGCGCTCTGACTCCTTCATGGCCCTCAAGATCCTGGTGGCCGGAGGGTTCGGCGTGGGCAAGACGACCCTCGTCGGCTCCGTCAGCGAGATCCGCCCGCTCAACACGGAGGAGCGGCTGACCGAGGCCGGGCGTCCCGTCGACCGGCTCGACGGGGTCCAGCAGAAGACCACGACCACCGTGGCCATGGACTTCGGACGGATCACCATCCACGACGACCTGGCGCTGTATCTGTTCGGCACGCCGGGGCAGAACCGGTTCTGGTTCCTGTGGGACGAGCTGGCGCAGGGCGCGCTCGGCGCGGTGGTGCTCGCCGACACCCGGCGGCTGGCCGACAGCTTCGCGGCCATCGACTACTTCGAGCACCGCAGCATCCCGTTCGTCGTCGCCGTCAACTGCTTCGACGGCATCCGCGCCCACCGGGCCCAGGAGGTGGCACGAGCCCTGGACCTCGATCCGGCGACCCCCGTGCTGCTGTGCGACGCCCGGGAACGCGCGTCCTGCAAGGAGGTACTGATCGGTCTGGTCGAGCACGCGGCCTCCGCCTACGAAGCCAGGATGCCCGCCAACTCGGCGCCCTCATCCGCTGGTTGAGGTTCCTCCGTCAGCAGTCTGTCGATGCCCACGGCCGCGGCCCGGCCCGCGCGGCTGGCGCCGATGGTGCTCGCCGACGGCCCGTAACCGACGAGATGGACCCGCGCGTCACGGAGCGTGCGGGTGCCATCCATCCGGATGCCGCCGCCCGGCTCGCGCAGCCGCAGCGGGGCGAGATGGTCGAGGGCGGGGCGGAACCCCGTCGCGTAGAGGATCGCGTCGGCCTCGACCGTGCGCCCGTCGTCCCAGACCGCACCGGTGGGCGTGAGGCGCTCGAAGAGCGGCAGCCGCTCCAGTACGCCGCTCTCCCGGCCCCGCCGGGTCGCCTCGGTCATCGGCAGTCCGGTCACGCTCACCACGCTCCGCGGCGGCAGCCCCTGCCGGACCCGGTCCGCCACCAGGGCGACCGCGGCCCGGCCCTGCTCCTCACCGAACGGCCCCGCGCGGAACACCGGCGGCCGACGGGTCACCCAGGTCGTGGCGGCCGCGACCGGCGCGATCTCCAGCAGCTGCTGCACGGCCGAGGTCCCGCCGCCGACCACCACGACGTGCGCCGCACGGAAGTCCTCCGGGCCCCGGTACTGCGCACTGTGCAGCTGACGGCCGCCGAAGACTTCCTGCCCGGGGAACCGCGGCCAGAACGGCCGGTCCCAGGTCCCGGTCGCGTTGATCAGCGCCCGCGCCGCATAGTTCCCCTCCGACGTCTCGACCAGCAGCCGCCCGCGCCCCGGCGCTCCGGCGGACTCCGTCGAGGAAGGCCCCGTCGACGAAGGCCCCGTCGAGGAAGAGCCCGTCCAGGAACGGCCCGCACCGCCCTCGCGCACCGACAGCACGCTCACCGGCCGGTGCACCCGCAGCCCGAAGGCCCGCTCGTAGCTGTCGAAGTACCCGCCGATCACCTCCGACGACGGCCGCAGCGGATCCGCGCCGGTCAGCTCCATGCCCGGCAGCGCATGCATCCCGTGCACCTTGTCGTACGTCAGCGTCGGCCACCGGAACTGCCAGGCACCGCCCGGACGTGGCGAGTGATCGAGCACCACGAAGTCCCGGTCGGGCCGGTACCCGATCCGCCGCAGATGAAAGGCGGCGGCCAGCCCGGCCTGCCCGGCACCGACCACCACGACCTCGACCGCACGCACCCCGGTGTTGTTCATGCTTCTACTAACCGGGGGAGGGGGCCAGGTCTTCCCGGCGGGGTGAGTGGGGCTTTCCTGCCCGCCTACGGGCTCGTCCCTCCCGTTGTCCGGCCGGCCGTGCCCACTGGACCGTCCCCGGGGAAGCACCGCGAGTGGGTCGTGAGCGCCGTACGCCACGACGGCCGGGCCGCTGAGGCAGCACTGCTCCTCGGCGGCCCGGCCACCCTGCGGCCACGCCCAGCGGTCAGCGCCCGCCGGCGATCAGCAGCGGTGCTCCACCCGGCGCCGACGCCGGCCGGCCGTTGGCCGCCGGTACACCGGCCAGCGGAGCGGGCCCCGCCTCCAGCAGCCCCCGGGCGGCCAGCTCCGGCCGCACGCCCTCCCCGAACCAGTACGCCTCCTCCAGATGCGGATAGCCGGAGAGTACGAAGTGCTCGATGCCCAGGGAGTGGTACTCCTCGATCCGGTCGGCGACCTCCGCATGGCTGCCGACCAGCGCGGTCCCCGCTCCACCACGCACCAGACCGACCCCCGCCCACAGATTGGGCGCGATCTCCAGCTTGTCGCGTGAGCCGCCGTGCAGCGCCAGCATCCGCTGCTGTCCCACCGACTCGCTCTTGCCCAGCGCCTGCTGTGCGGCCGCCACCGTCTCCGGATCGAGGTCGTCCAGCAGCCGATCGGCGGTCGCCCAGGCCTCCTTCGACGAGTCCCGCGAGATGCTGTGGAGACGGATGCCGAACCGGACCGTACGCCCTTCCTTCTCCGCCAGCCCGCGTATCCAGTCGATCTTCTGCTTGACCTCCTCGGGCGGCTCGCCCCAGGTCAGGTACACATCCACATTCCGGGCGGCGACCGGCCCCGCGGCCGCCGACGATCCGCCGAAGAAGATCTGCGGCAACGGGTCGGGCGGCAGCGCCGTCAGCCCGCCCGCCACCTGGTAGTGCTCGCCGTGGAAGTCGAACGGCCGCCCACCCCAGACACCCCGCACAACCTTCAGAAACTCATCGGTACGGGCATACCGCCGGTCATGCCCGAGATGATCACCGAACCGCTGCTGCTCGGTCGAGTCGCCGCCGGTCACCACATTCAGCAGCAGCCGCCCACGCGAGATCCGCTGATAGGTCGCGGCCATCTGCGCCGCCAGCACCGGCGAGATCACCCCGGGCCGGAACGCCACCAGAAACTTCAGCCGCTCGGTGACCTGGGTCAGCGCCACCGTCGTCAGCCAGGCGTCCTCGCACCACGTACCGGTCGGCGTGAGCACCGCCTCGAACCCCAACTGCTCGGCCGCCTTGGCGATTTGGGCCAGATACTCGATATCCGGGGCCCGTACCCCGCTCACCGGGGTGATGCGGTCACGCCGGATCCCGCCGTCGGTATAGGCATGCCGGTCGACGAGGGTCCGGCCGTCGCCGCCGGTCGGCAGAAACCAGTGCAGGTGTACGGACATCTCAGTGGTCCTTTCCATAGGTACGCGGCGCCGTGCCCGAAGGCGGCAGGTCGCCGTTGAAACGGGGGTCGACGAACGCGCCGAAGTCGAAGGACCGGGGGATCAGCTTCAACGCCGCGAACGCGTCGACGATCCGCTGCTCGGAGGCGACGGCCGCCTTGTCCACGGCCACCGCGACCGCCGTCCCCCGGGTGCGTTTGACGGCGTCCAGCGCGACCTTGTCCGGCAGCCCGGTCTCCTTCGCCCAGGCCTCGGCCCAGGCGTCGGGGTGCTTGAACACCCAGTCCTGCGCCCGCCGCAGCCGCTCGGTGTAGTCCCTGAGCGCCGCCGACTTCTTCTTGTCATCCAGCGCGGCCGGCGCGGCAACCTGGAAGCTGAGCCCGTTGACGACACCCTGCCCGGTGGTCAGCACCCGGGCATCCGCCTGATCCAGGGCCTGCGAGGTGTACGGGTCCCACACCGCCCAGGCAGCCACCTTCCCCCGGGTGAACGCGGCGAGGGCGTCGGCTGGCTGAAGGTAGTTGAGCGTGACATCCTTCGGCGTCAGCCCGGCCTTCTTCAGCGAGGCGATGAGCTGGTAGTGCGCCGAACTGCCCTGGGCCACGGCGATCGACTTGCCCTTGAGCTGCGTCGGCCGCTTGAGCGGCGAGCCCTTCTTCACCAGGATCGTCTCGCCGTCCGACCTGCTGTGGGACCCGGCGATCACCTTGATCTTCGACTTCGCCGCGGCCGCGAACACCGGCGGGGTGTTGCCGACCGCACCGACATCCACCGCTCCGGCATTGATCGCCTCCAGCAGCGGCGGCCCCGAGGTGAACGTCGACCACTTGATCCTGTACGGAAGGTCATCCAGCTCACCGGCGGCCCGCAACAACGCCTCCGAACCACCTTTCTGATCACCGACGTTGAGCGTCAGCGACCCTTTGCCGTCGGTCCCGCTCCCGGTCCCGCCGCCCCCCTCGGCCCGCGGCGCACCACCGCAGGCGGCCAGCAACAGGGCGAACGGAAGCAGCAGGGCGGCTGGGGCGAGGTGGCGTGCTCTCATGGGGTGTCCGTTTCCGTTTCGGGGTGGGGGTGGTGAGGGGGCGGGGGCTCAGGGGGAGGGAGTGCAGCGTCGCTTCTGGTCAGGGGGTGGAGGGGGCGGCGCGTGAGGGTGCGGTCGGGTCGGTCAGTGTGTGGCGGGCAGGTCCCGGCACGGTCAGGCAGCAGCAGTGGCGGAGTCATCGCCCGTAACCCCCGCGTGGTCCGCTGGGTCCGCCGGTCCCGCCGCGTGCGTGCCCGTGCCGCCCTCCACGCCGAGCCGGTCGAGCAGACGGGCACGCAGCGCACCGAACCGCGGATCGGAGATCTCCCGCGGCCGCGGCAGATCCACCGTGGTCTCGTAGGCGATCCGGCCGCCCTCCATCACCAGCGCCCGGTCGGCGAGCAGCAGCGCCTCCTCCACGTCATGGGTGACCAGCAGCACCGCGCAGCCCCGCTCCCGCCACAGCTCGGCCACCAGGCGCTGAGCCTTGATCCGGGTCAGCGCGTCGAGAGCGCCGAACGGCTCGTCGAGCAGCAGCAGATCAGGCTCCCGTACCAGAGCGCGGGCGAGCGAAGCCCGCTGCGCCTCCCCACCGGAGAGCGTCTTGGGCCAGGCCTCCGCACGGTGACCGAGCCCGACCTCCGCCAACGCCCGTTCCGCAGCCGCCCGTTCGGGGCGACCCGGCAGCCCCAGCAGCACATTGCGCCAGACCCGTTTCCAGGGCATCAGCCGCGGCGCCTGGAACGCCACGGCCTTACGGCGCGGCACCAGCACCTCACCCTCGATCTCCCGGTCGAGCCCGGCCAGCACCCGCAGCAGGGTCGACTTACCGCAGCCGCTACGCCCGAGCAGCGCCACGAACTCACCCTGCTGCACGGTCAGTTGGAGGTCATCAACAACAGCGCGGTCACCGAAGGCCCGCACCAGCCCCGCCACTTGGACGGCGGCGGCCTCGGAAGCCCCGGCGCGCGGGCCCTCCCCCTGCGCGGTGTCGGTCACTGACCCGTGAACGTCGGTCGCCATTGCAGCAGCAGCCTTTCGAGGGTACGGACGAGGAAGTCGGCGATGAGCCCGAGGATCGCGTAGACCACCAGGCACACCACGATCACGTCGGTGCGGAAAAATTCCCTGGCCTGATTCATCAGGAAGCCGAGACCGTCATCGGCATTGACCTGTTCCCCGAAGACCAGCGCGAGCCAGGCGGTGGCCAGCGAGTAGCGCAGCCCGGTCATGGCGCCCGGCAGCGCACCCGGCAGCACCACATGCCGGATCAGCCCCCACCGGCCCAGCCCGAGCGCGGTCCCGGCCTCCACCAACTGGGCGTCCACACCACGGATACCGGCATAGACATTCAGATACAGATGGAAGGCCACACCCAGCGAGATCAACGCGATCTTGGGCGCCTCACCGATGCCCAGCCAGATGATGAACAGCGGGATCACACCCACCCACGGGATGGAGCGCAACATCTGCACCGTGGCATCGACGAGATCCTCCCCGAGCCGCGAAAGCCCCGAGACGAGCGCCGGCACTACACCGATCACACCACCCAACAGCAGCCCAAACGCGACTCGTTGAAGGGACACCAGCATCGCCGACGGCAGCGTCCCGTCCGAGACCAGATCCCCGGCCGTCGCAGCGATGGCACCGGGCGACGCCAGAACGTCCCCCTCCAGCACCCCACTCGCACTCAACACCTGCCACAACCCCAACAACACAACGGGCCCCACCGCCCGCCGCACCCACCGCGGCCCCGACCACCCCCGCCCAGAAACGGGAACAACCCGTTCGAGCACGGGCCCGCCGCCACGGGAACCGGCCTCCGCCCCCGCCTCCAAACCCTTGGCGAGCAACGGCCGGCGCGCCTGAACGGACTGAACGGGCGAATCGGGCGGGGCATGGCCGTACACGGCCTGATCAACACTCATGAATGCTCCACGGGAAGGCGAACGGAAAACGAGGGAGGGGAGAAGAGGCGCGCCCGGCGACAATCAACAGACGGCGCACATGTGGAATGCCGCAAGGCCCGCCCCTAAGGGCGCCAAGCCCCACAACGGCCCGGCAGGAAGCGTGACTTGCCGCAATGCCGCAGGCCCCACATACGAATCCGCGGGGTCGCGAAGGAACCGCCAACCCTCAAGAGATCGACATCAGCCCACTGGCCAGGGCCACAGCCACAACCTCAACGCCAGCAATGCCTCAGCGACACCACTGCATCACTGCCAGCGGATGCCTGCCTCAGCGGCAGAAACGGCCGCCTCCGCGGCGACACACGGCCGAGGCCACCCGCAGCAGGTCAATGTGACCGCGCGTGGTGAGCATCGCTGATGTAGACATGCCGCTGAACGTAGCGGCGCGCTCCGAGAGGGGTCAAACACCATCTCGGCTGATGGACCTTTGTTGCCGGAGCGTGGAGACGGCATTGCGGACGACACCCGCGGGGGTGCGGACGAGGGCGGGCCATCCATACGAAAATGACCGCATGAGCACCGCATTCACCACCCGCACCCTTGACGTCACCACCGGCTCCACGGAATCCGTCGCCGACCTCACCGCCGACTGCGCCGCCTTCCTCCGCGAGGCAGCCGACGGCCGCGACGGCCTGCTGAACATCTTCGTGCCCCACGCCACCGCCGGCATCGCCATCCTGGAAACCGGCGCAGGCAGCGACGAAGACCTCCTGGCCGCCCTGCACGACCTCCTACCCGCCGACAACCGCTGGCGCCACCGCCACGGCACCCCCGGCCACGGCCGCGACCACGTCCTCCCCGCCCTCATCCCACCCCACGCAACCCTCCCCGTAGTAGCGGGCCACCTGGCCCTGGGCACCTGGCAGTCCGTCTGCCTGGTCGACACCAACGTCGACAACCCGAACCGCCAGGTGCGGCTGAGCTTCCTGGGCTGAGCATCCTGGGGGCCGTGAATTCTCCGTACCGTGCGTGCCCGAAACGGAGAGCCCTTGCGACGTACGGACCTGGACGTGATCGAACGCCCCTATGACGGATGCGGAAAGTGCCTCCTCGGCGTGCGGCGGCTGTCCCGTATGAAGCTGCCCACCTCGTCCCCGGAGCGTCAACGCGAGGACGTCCTGACGGCGGCAGCATCTGTCGGCGCCCACATCATCGGCTGGGCTGACGACTGGGAGAGCAGTTGGCCGCCCGAGAAGCCTGAGCCCGCAACGTTGTCCATCTGTCACACGGCACGGGGCAGCACGGCGGCTGGGGCTTCGGGATGGCGGTGCGCACCTACCGTGGTGACTTCGCGCCGCTCGGCCAGTTCGGGTGGGACGGCGGAGCCGGCACCACGACATACGCCGACCCCGCCAACCGGCTCGTCGGCATCCTGCTCACCCAGACCGGGATGTCCACCCCGGATTCGGCGCGGGCCATCCACGACTTCTGGGCCACGCTCTACCAGGCCATCGACGACTGACCTGCCTACCTGGTCGAGGTCGTCCGGCACAAGACCTCGACCGGCCCCCCTCACTGTTGCGAGGTGGCCTGGCGCTCAGGGACGCCGCGCGCCTCGAACAACTCCCTTGTGCTGAGCGGGAGTTTCCAGGCATTGCGGCGGTGTGTGGCAGGTCCGGGGCCTGTAAGGAGAAGCAGGAAGCCGTGCGGGGCGCAGCGATGAAAAACGGGCCGCAGGTGAGGTTGCTCAGTTGACGGGCGCTTGCCGGTCCCGTGCAGCGGAGGCGATGGTCAGCGCGGTCCCCACGAGGATGGGCACCACCATCGCGGTGAACAGCCAACCGGACACTTGCGGTTCCGGTGCGGAACGCCACAGCACTCCGCAACTGATCATGAGTGAGATGCCGATGCAAGCATTGAGCACCAGCAACGCCCGGGCGATCCGCAAGGCGGAGGCGCGGGTGCGCGGCCGGTTGAGCGAGGACCTCACCAGTGCAGGTGCGAACGATGTGGCGCCGTCCGGTAGCTCGGAATGTGGGGTCACTCGCAGCGTCAGCTCCGCGGAGGCCGTCAGCAGCCCTGTCACCCCGATGAAGACGAACACCAGCACAAACGCGCTGCCGATTGACCGTTCCGTCCACGCATCCACCCCGCCGATGCCGATGTGCTGCGGTATCCGATGGGGTAGGTGCGGGTAGCGGACGAGGCCCCACAGAGACACTGCAGCGAGCAATATGGCGTTGGGGAGTAACCACAGTCGCATGGAAGCCGAGAAGACCATGCGACCGATTGTCGGATGAAGAGGTGGATACCGGTAGCGCTTTTCTGGTGGTGCCGTGGATCCGCTGTAGGTCCGCGGTCGCCCCTTCGGCGTGGGCCGCCGCAGGACCAGGCCCCACACCAAAGGCCGCATCGCGCGCCCTGCCCAGGTGGTCCACAGGCCACGCTCTTCTTCTCACCCGCACCCCGCTCCTGAGCTTGTTCCGCTTTGACGGACACCATCGGTGTGGTGGTCAGGCTGCGAGTGCGGTCTCGTATTCGGCGGGACTGCGGTAGCCGAGGCTGCTGTGTAGTCGGTGCAAGTTGTACCAGCCCTCGATGAAGTCGAAGATCGCAGTGCGGGCGGTGGCCCGGCTGGGCCAGGAACCCGTGTCGAGCAACTCCCGCTTGATGGTGGCGAAGAACGACTCGGCGAGCGCGTTGTCCCAGCACTGCCCGGTGCGGCCGACGGACAGGCGGACGCCGAACTCCGTTGCCAGGGTGGCGAATTGCTGACTCGTGTACTGACATCCACGATCCGAGTGGAAGATCACTGGCCGGGTGGGACGACGCTGGCGGCAGGCGGATGTGAGAGCGTCCGCGACCAGTTCGGTCCGCAGGTGGTCGGCGGTGGACCAGCCGACGACGCGGCGGGAGGCGATGTCGATGACGGTGGCCAGATAGAGCCAGCCCTCCTCGGTGGCAACGTAGGTGATGTCACCGCACCAGCGTGTGTCGACGCCGTCCGGGTCGGGGGCGAAGTCCCGGACGACGAGGTCGGGCCGGGACGTGGCCCGCGGGTCGGGGATCGTCGTCAGCTGCCGTCGTCTGCGGTGCCGGCCCTGCAGCCCGGCGTTGCGCATCAGTCTGGCGATGCGGCGTCGGCCGCAGTCCTCGCCCTGTCGTTGCAGGGCGGCGTGGACTCGCGGGGCTCCGTAGGTCCCGCGGGACCGCTCGTGAACTTCGGCGATCTTCTCGGTCAGCTCGGCATCGCGGACCGCCCGCGGACCGGTCCTGCCACTGCGGCGGGCGTAGAAGGCGGCTCGGGAGACCTGCAGCAGTTCACACGCGCGCTTGACGTTGTGACCGTCTCGCTTCTCCGCCTCGATGAACGGGTGCACCGTCACCGGGTCTCCTTCGCGAAGAAAGCCGTCGCCCGCTTGAGGACCTCCACGTCCTCCCGCAACCGGCGGTTCTCCCGCCGCAGCGCGGCCAACTCCTCACGTTCGCTGCTGGTCAGCCCATCGCGCTCGCCCGCGTCGACCTCGGCCTGGCTGACCCACAGCCGCACCGCGGTCTCGGTCAGGTCGAAGTCCTTGGCGACCTGACCGACCGAGCGGTCACCACGCCGGCACAGCTCGACGATCTCGGCCTTGAACTCCGACGTGAACGAACGGCGAGGCCGAGGCTTCTTCTTCCCCATGCTCTCCATGATGGACATCCTCCCGGGGCAGAACCCCTGATCTCAGATGTCCGTCAAAGCGCATCAAGCCCACTCCCTCCGACAACACGGCTATGCCGAGGTATGGCTTGAAGCGGCTGTTCCATCACCCCGATGCCCCGCCCTCACCACGTGGAGGCGGGGGATCCGGTGCCGACTCAGGGCAGGTAGGTCTGCTGCCACTCGATCGAGGTCATGTGCAGCGCAGCCTCCGCGAGCGCCTGGGCCGAGGCTGTCTTGAGCTTCGAGAGGCTGCTGTCGATCCACGGCTGCACGTTGGAACAGCCCTGCTCGCGATACTCGACAGCCTGAATCAGGCATTCGAGCTTGTCGGCGTCGTGCGCGCAGATCACTTCGAGAGAGTCACCGTTCTCGTACTCCTCGACGATGCGCTGAGCCCCGGCCTTCACCGCCGGGTGCGCGGCTGATACCTGGTCTGCAGGGTCCTTGACACCGGCGATCCACCAGCCGGACCGCTTGGCCCGCTTCAGCATCCCCATCTCCAGCAGGAAGCCCGCTGTGCCCTTCGCCCGCTCCTGCGCAGTGTTCGCCACGAGATGCGTCCTCCGGTGTGCTACGTCTGGTTCTCGCGCAGAACGTAATGCACAGAGCTGAGGTCCCGCCTTGATCGAGGTGAAATTCGGCGGTCGCCAAGTAGCTCCTCAATTCGTGCGTTGAGCTGTTTCGTCTGGTCAGGAGCGGCGAGCGGCAACCATCGGTGGGCCGTTAGCAAAGCCCAGAGAGTGGATGTAGAGGTCCGCGTAGCCGGACGCCTGGTAGAGGCCACTCACGAGGCCCCGGAGTAGTCGAATCGGTTCCCAGTCCGTTGGCGGCCCTGCATGAAGCCGTCGTTCGGCTGTGGCTTCCGGATGGCGCCGAGCCAGTACGCCCCGTAGTTGAGGTTCGCGGTCTCCGCTACGTCGTCATCGACGATCGCACGATCGATGAAGTCGAGAAGGGTCTGATCGTCTCCCAACCGTACGAGGGCTGTTGCTGTGGAGCGCGCCGCCGCCCCGTGCGGTGTCCAGCCTCGGGACGCAGTGAGGTCTCGGCGGGCGTGCAAGGCGTGTGCCATCCACCATGTTGCCTCCGGGCTCCTGTCGTAGGAGCAAAGGTAGAGGGCCTGCCGATGTAGGAGAATTCCCTCATCGCCCACTCGAACGGCGGACTCGGCGGTTTCTCTGAGCGTCGCGAAGAACTGGCCCCTTTCGGATGACGGCAACAGAGGAGCACGAGCGACTGGGCCGCGCCTGGCCTTCGTTGCGCGGTCGGCCAGGGCCGGCGGTGTGGTTCCGTTCAGAGCCCAGTTGATCAGGTGCGCCGTTTCGCGGGTGTGCACCAAGTCCGCGAGGGGGTACTTCTGAAGCGTCTCGTCCACCCGCCCGGCGACCACAGCAGCGCGAGTTCGCGCAGGGCGGTCAGGTTGCCGACGCGGAAGTAGTGCGCGAGCGCGGCATCGACCTTCTCCGGCTGGTAGATGTTGCCGTGTGCCATGCGCCGGCGCAGCGCCTCGGCGGGCATGTCGACGAGTTCGATCTGGTGGGCGTGGCGGACGATATCGTCGGGCACGGTCTCCCGCTGCGGGACACCGGTGATCTTCTGCAGTCGTTCAGCGACTCCAGATGCTGGACGTTGACGGTGGTGACGACATCGATCCCGGCGGCGAGCAGCTCTTCGATGTCCTGCCACCGCTTGGCGTGGCGGCCGCCGGGAACGTTGGTGTGGGCCAATTCGTCGACGAGTGCGACCTCGGGGTGGCGGGCGAAGACACCGTCGAGGTCCAACTCGCTGAACGTGCCGCCTCGGTACGTGCGGTGGGTGCGGGGCAGTATCTCCAGCCCTTCGAGTTTCTCCTCGGTGTGCGGCCGGGCGTGGCACTCGGCATAGGCCACCACCACATCCGTGCCGCGCCGGGCACGGCGCCGCCCCTCGTCCAGCATCCGGTAGGTCTTGCCGACCCCCGGAGCCGCCCCGAGGAACACCTTGAGCTTTCCTGGCCGTACGCCTGGCGTATCGGCTGCGACAACTTTGGGCGCCACCGAAAGCCCCTCCCTGAGCGGTCGTGCACAGCGCCACGACGCCTGCCGCCGCGAGGGGAATCGCGGGCGGCCGTGCGGCATGGGTGATGGACCATCGTCACATCAGACGGGCCAGGTCGCGGTTGAGTTCGACGATGTTGACGCTTTCCTGACCAGGAACCCCCGGACACGCCTCCGGTCGGCGATCAGTTCGGGTCGAGCAGCCCGCCCGAGATCCGTGGCGCTGTCGGCCGCCGGTCGGCCCGGACGGCCGGGAGCGGGAACACAGGACGCCCTGTTGCGACAAGCACTTGTGGGTGACGGCGACGCCCACCGCGCCGATCGGGTGGGCCGTGACGATCGGGCCGGGGCTGTCTATCCGTGGTCCGGACTTGGTTGGGCGGTGCCGTTGGGGCTTGTTTCGGGTTTGGTGTGGAGGACTTCGCGGGCCTGTTCGGCGGCGCGGGTGATGCTTTCGCTGATGAAGTCGAGGAAGCGGGCGATGTTCTCCAGACGGGCGGCGGCGGGGGTGTGGGAGCCGAGGACGGCGACGCCCTGGCGGGCGGTTTCGACGAGCTGGTCGTTGGCGCGGGCGCTGGCGATCGTCGCTTGATAGAAGAGTTCGTCGTCGACGATGTAGCGGTCGCGGCGGCGTTCGTCGCGTTCTCGGCGGACGAGGCTCTGGCTCTCCAGGAAGGCGATCGCTTTGGAGATGGACGCCGGGCTGACCTGGAGGCGCTGGGCGAGTTGGGACGCGGTGAGGCTGCCCGCGTCGGTGGTGAACAGGCAGGTCAGCACCCGGGCGGACATCTTGGTCAGGCCCGAGGCAATGAGGACGGTCGTGAGCGTCTCCTCGTAATCGGCCACGGCCGCGGCGTCGCGTCCGTGGGGCTGAGGGACTGACTCCGGTCCTCGGGAAGAGGCGGGCCTGCGCCGGTGAGCGCGGCGTTCGGTGGCGCGGTGGGCCAAGTCGGCGCGGTAGGCGGTAGGGCCGCCGTTGCGCATCACCTCACGCGTGATCGTCGAGGTGGGACGGTCGAGGCGTCGGGCGATCTCGGCGTAGGGGAGGCTGTCGGCCAGCCCCAGCGCGATCTGCCGGCGTTCCTGCTGGGTGAGCCTGCCTCCCGGCATCGCGGTCTCCTTGGTGATCCTTCGTGGTGTTCCCTGACCCCCTCACCATAGCGTTCACTTTTCGCTCATTGCAATGATCGGGCAGGTCATCGTTGCGTTATCGACGAGACCATTGCAACAGTTCTATTGCTTCCACCTGCCTAAATGGCATTTCTATGCAACGAGTGTGTTGTCGACTCATGGAAAGCAACGTAGCGTTTCCGGCATCAGAAACAACGAACGAACACGGGAGAGCATGATGCAGAAGTTCGACACCACCGCCCCGATCTCCGTCGTCCTGGACATCCCCGCCGGACGTATCCAGCTCATCGCCGCCGACCGCGCGGACACCACCGTCGAGGTACTGCCCGCCAACGCCGCCAAGAGCCGCGACGTCAAAACCGCCGAACAGACCACCGTGGCCTACGCCGAGGGCGTCCTGCGAATCCACACCCCCGAGCCCAAGAACCAGCTCTTCGGCCCCTCCGGATCCCTGGAGGTCACCGTCCAACTGCCCGCCGGCTCCCGCGTCGAGGCCAAGACCGCCGCCTGCGAGCTACGCGGCGTCGGCCGCCTTGGCGACGTCGCCTTCGAAGGCGCGTACCGCCAGATCAAGATCGATGAGGCCGCGAGCGTCCGCCTCACTGCAATCGACGGCGACGTCGAGGTCGGCCGGCTCAACGGCCCCGCGGAGATCAGCACCGCAAGGGGCGACATAACGATCACCGAGGCCGTGCGCGGCACGGTCGTGCTCCGCACCCAGTCCGGCGACATCACGGTCGCCGCGGCCGCCGGCGTCTCCGCTGCCCTGGACGCCGGCACCGACTACGGCCGCGTCAGCAACGCCCTCAAGAACGACGGCACCGCCGAACTCGACATCCGCGCCACCACGTCGCACGGCGACATCACCGCCCGCAGCCTCTGAAGGAGCAGAACCAGGACCGTCCGGCCGGGGCCCACCGCGATCGAGATTCCGTCGGTCGTTGCCGAGGGCGCGGCCGGTCCGTCCTGAGGTCCTGCGATCCACATGCGGTGCCTGGAGATTTGCGCAAGAAGCTCTCACGCGATCAGGGGGAACACATGACGAAGAACAGCACTTCCTCGACCAGTTCGACGTGGACCGGCATGGTGCCGGTTGACGATACGGCCCTGGCCGTCTCCGACACCGGCGGTCCCGGTATCCCAGTGGTCTACCTCAACGGCCAGTTCGCCACTCAGGGGTACTGGCGGCGGGTCATCGCCGAACTGGGGGCGGGGTGGCGGCACATCACCTACGACGAGCGGGCGCGTGGCAAATCGAACCGTTCCGCGGACTACTCCTTCGAGGCAGCCGTCCGGGATGTCGATGCCGTTCTTGCGGCCAGGGGTGTGGACCGGGCGTTGCTGGTGGGCTGGTCCTACGGGGCGGTCGTCGGGGCGCACTGGGCCGACCGGAATCCGGAGCGTGCCGTGGGCGCGGTCCTGGTCGACGGCGCGTTCCCGTACGACTGGCTCGACGAGGACATGGAGCAGCGGATCCGGAAGCTGTTCCGGCGGATGAGTTGGTTCCTGCCGCTGGTGCGCCCGACGGGACTGGCCCCGCGGATGACCGCCGGGCAACAGGCCGACAGCAACATCGAGCTCGGCAGGCTGTCCCGTGAGCGCGAGCTGGGCCCCGTGCTGGACAACATCACCGTCCCGGTGCGGTATGTGGTCGCCTCGGGGGTGTCCTTCGGCAGTCGCGGCGATGAGCAGGAACGGATACGCACCAGCCTCGATGCGGTGACCGCCCGCAACCCGAACATTCGGGTCGGCGCGAAGGTCGCCAGCAACCACGGTGCGATCCTCAAAAAGGACTTCCGGGCCATCGCCGAGGCCGTACATGAGGTTGCCGCCCTCGACCACGGGAAGCGCTGAAGACGCGCCCACCGGACTGAGTTGCGGTGCTCAGTGGGGAGAGCCGGGCGATGTCCTCATGGCGGATCTCGTGGTCCTCGGCGCGGAACTGGTCGAGGCGGCGTCGATGCAGCGCGTCGCCCGGAGCACGACGGCGTTGAGGACCAAGCCGAGCACGCCGACCTGGTCCTTGGTTCGCTCGTGCGAGATCAGCCGGGGCACGCGTCGTCCGGCCCCGGCCAGTACACGACCTCTACCTCACTTCGCGAAGAACGCTGCGCTGAGAAAACCCTATTGCGATTCCCTGCGTGAGCGAAGGTAGCGCCATCCAAAGTAGAGCGCCCCCAGTGCTCCCCCGATTGCACCGGCCCCGCACATTACCGTGGCCCATAGGGCCATGTCTTGTGTGATCCACAGCAAGCTCACTACGACCAGCGCTATGGAGAGCAAGGCTCGCTCTCCATGGCCCAGGCCGCGGCGACCGGTCAGTCGCGGATGTTGGTGCACGAGTACGTTACGCCCTTCATTTTGATGTCCCGGTACCCGATCATCATGTCAGGGGAGGCGAAATCGGTACCGCCGCCGCCACCGCCGCCCCCCTTCTTCCGGCAGTAATAGCCGAGCGCGTCAAGCTTGCCGAGATCGCTCTTCGCTTGGTAATTCCGGTACGACTTCATCATGGTTGCTCGCTTTTGCGCGGGCGTGGCGTTCTTCGCCTTCGTGTACGCGTAGCACCCGACGCTGGCGCCAATGCCTACCCAGGACGCCCCCTTGGCCAGAGCCTTGGAAAGGCCTGCGGCGCCGCTGCCAATCCCCAGAACTGCGCAGATCTCGTCGGCTCCGGCCGCGTGCATCTGCATTTCTGTCGCGGTCGCTGCGGCCGCCGCGACCGTCGTATCCCCGTGGTCTTCTGCTGAAGATGCAATTGCCGTTTGTGTGCTGAGGCCGCACATTGCGCCGGTCATGGCTAAGGCGATCGCGGTCGATATTCCCTTGCTTCGCATGCTCATGAAGCCAGTCCCCCAATAAACGCTAATACATCTTGATCATTACGGGAGGGACGCTACCAGCAAGGATATGTGTACGCAATGAAAAACTTTGCCCCGAGCGGTTCCTTGACGGGGTCGGTCCAGTGGAATCGAATGAATTTCTCGTAAGTCCGCATACCGGGCATTCCGGCCGCGGGTGGGCGGAGAAGTAAAGGGTCCTGAAGGCAGCCGCACAAGGGGGCGACGCACATGGATTTCAGCCAGAGCCGGCCGGGCCGTACGGCGGGCCGGTGGCCGTCCGTGCTCGCGCAACCCGGGGGCTCATGCTGGACGTTCAGCGATGCCCCGACTACGACGTCTTGATCGCGCTTCGGTCGCGTTCGGTGGCGCGTTCTTTTCGGGTCGGCCGGTATTGCCGTCAGGAGATCGTCAAGAGCCCGGTATTCGGTGACAGGGATGCGATAAGGGGGCTCGGCCGGTCCGGTTTGCCGCCTGAAGCTGAGCATTCCGACCGCATCCTGATTCCCGGAGGCACCAGCGCCAAGTCGACGCTTTCCCGTGGTGAGGACGAAGCCAGGGCGGCAGCCACAGCCGACGAGGAGCCGCCTGATACCGGCGTACGTTCCGGGGGCGCCGAGGCAGGCGGACGCCACAAGCTCACCGCCGTCCAGGGCCTGGCAGCCCTGTCGCTGGACGCGATGGCGTCCGTGGCATACGGCCCGGAGGCCATCGTCCTGGTGCTGGCCGCAGCGGGCGCACACGGGCTCGGATTCACACTGCCGGTCACGCTCGCCATCGCCGGGCTGCTGGCGGTACTGGTCGCCTCGTACCGGCAGGTCATCGCCGCCTTCCCGAACGGAGGCGGGGCGTACGCGGTGGCAAAGGCACATCTGGGCCGGCGCCCCGCCCTGGTGGCCGCGGCCTCCCTGATCCTCGACTACGTCCTCAACGTGGCCGTCTCCGTGACCGCCGGGGTCGCCGCGCTGACCTCGGCCTTCCCGGCGCTCTACGGAGACCGGGTGTGGATCTGCCTGGCCGTGCTCGCACTGGTCACCGCGGTCAACCTGCGCGGCATCGTGGAGTCGGCGCGCGCCTTCATCGTGCCGACGGTCGTCTTCGTGGGCAGCATCCTCGCGATCATCGCCGTCGGCCTGTTCCGCTCCGCACCGGTCAGCACCGCCACAGCCGAGGGACACGCCTCCACGCTCGGCCACGGCGCGACAACGGTCGGCGCGCTGCTCCTGCTGAAGGCCTTCGCCTCCGGCTGCTTGGCGCTGACCGGTGTCGAGGCGGTGGCCAACGCCGTACCGTCCTTCCGCGCCCCGGCAGCCCGCCGCGCCCAGCGCACCGAGGTGGTACTCGGCGCGCTGCTGGGCGTCATGCTGATCGGCCTGTCGGTACTGATCGGCCGCTTTCACCTCCAGCCGGTCGAGGGCGTGACGGTCCTCGCTCAGCTCGCGGACGCCTCCCTCGGCCACAACTGGGCTTTCTACGTGGTCCAGTTCGCCACGATGGCGCTGCTCGCCCTGGCCGCCAACACGTCCTTCGGAGGGCTGCCCGTCCTCATGGGCCTGCTCGCCCGGGACAACAACCTGCCGCACCTCTTCGCCCTGAAAGCCGACCGCCAGGTCCACCGCCATGGTGTGCTCGCCCTCGCCGGCGCGTCCGCCCTCCTGCTGGTCGTCTCCGGCGGCGACACCAACACCCTCGTACCGCTCTTCGCCATCGGCGTCTTCGTCGGCTTCACCCTCTGCCAGACCGGCATGGTCCGCCACTGGCGCACCCAACGCATCCCCGGCTGGCGAGGCAAGGCCGCACTCAACGGCTTCGGCGCCCTGCTCACCGGCGTGGCCGCCCTCGTGGTCACCGCCACCAAGTTCAGCGACGGCGCATGGCTCATCGTCATCGCCCTGCCGCTGCTCGTCCTCGCCTTCGAGCGCGTCCACCGCGCCTACGACCAGATCGGCCGGTCCCTGGAACTCGGCCGTATCCCCGACGCGCCGCACCAGGACCACTCACTCGTCATCGTCCCCGTCTCCGGCCTGTCCCGGCTCACCCGCGAGGCCCTGGGCGCGGCCGCGTCCCTCGGCGACGAAGTCCACGCCGTCACCGTGGTCCACACCGACCCGAGGACCGCCGGGCCGCGGAGGCACTGCGCCGCGACTGATCACGGCGTAGTTCGCCACCGCCTGCTGGAGTTCAGCGATTACGAGACCACCGTCAGCACGATCTTGCCTTGGAGGTGGCCCTGCGCGGCTCGCGTGTGTGCGCTGCCCGCCTCGGGCAGCGGGTAGGTGCTGTCCACCCCGACCTGGAGCTTGCCCTCGTCGAACAGGCGCCCGATCTCGGCTAGCTGGGGGCCGTTGGAACGCACCTGAATGTTCGAGACTGTGATGCCCAGACTCGCCGTCTCTTCCGGGTCGTACTGGGCGAAGAACACCGGAAGCATGGTGCCGCCGCGCTTGAGCACGGTCAGGAAGCGTGCGCTGTCCGGGCCACCGGCGGTGTCGATCACCAGGTCGACACAGCTGACCACGTCCGCGGCCTGCGTCCTGGTGTAGTCGATGAACTCATCGGCGCCGAGCTTGCGCAGGAACTGCTCGTGCCGGCCCGAGGCCACCGCGATGACGTGTGCCCCCTTCCATTTCGCCAGCTGCACTGCGAAGTGGCCCACTCCACCGGCGGCCCCGTTGACCAGCACGGTCATCCCTGGCGTGATCGGCACCGGCTGGTGCACCTGGCCGGTGAAAGGAGACGGCACGTCGTGGCCGAGATCAACCAGGTACTGCCAGGCCGTAAGCACGGCCATCGGCGCCCCAGCCGCCTGCACGTGGTCGATACCGGCCGGCTTGTGAGCCAGGTCCGAAGCCGGCGCGGCCACGTACTCGGCGTACGTCCGGCCGTCGAATCCGGGGAACCGCAGCATGCCGAAGACCTCGTCACCGACGGCGAACCCCAGCACGTCCGGAGCGACCGCCTGGACCACACCCGACATGTCCGTTCCAGGGATCAGGGGGAACTCCAGCGCCGGCCTCATCCCGGCCGGCATGACCTTCATCCCCTCACGCAGGTACCAGTCCGGCGGGTTGATGCCCGCCGCGTGCACCCGGACGCGCACTTCGCCCGGGCCGATCTCGGGAACCGGCACCTCGTCATACTGCAAAACTTCCGGCCCGCCCGCTTCGTGGAACTGGATCGCCTTCATCGCGCCCGTCGCTTTCTTGGGGAATCGTTGCTCCTTCAGTCAAGGCCCAGGACGGCACGGCCGTCCAAGACCGGTTCGGCAACCTCATCATTCCGAAACGGCATGACGCGTACGCTGGAAGGGTGAACGATCTCGGACAGGACCTGGAACTGCGGCTGGTGCGCTACTTCACCGTGGTGGCGGCGCACCAGCACTTCGGCCGGGCCGCCGCCGAGTTGCACGTGGCTCAGCCGGCGCTGAGCCGCCAGATCCAACGGCTCGAGAAGCATCTCGGCGCACGACTGCTGGACCGCGTACCTCAGGGCACCCTGCTCACTCCGGCCGGTCAGAGGTTCCTTCCCCGGGCCCAAGCCCTGCTGCAGGTCGCCCGCCAGGCCGAGTTGGCCGTGCGTGAACAAGCCGAGACCGAACGAATCGCCATCGGCTACGTTGAAGACCTGGTGATCACTGCCGCCGTACGGGAACTGCGCCGCCGTTACCCGCACGCTGAGATCGCCACCCGGTACCTGACCTGCCGCGACGTCGGGGCGCTGTCCGACAAGCGCGTCGACGCCCTGATTGCGCGGGCTCCGCTGCCGCTCGCCGCCGACGACGTGTTCACCACCCCGCTGTACGAGGAGCCCCGGATGCTCGTGGTCCCGCGTGGCCATCGCTTGGCCGACCGCGCGTCGGTGACCGCGGAAGAACTGGCCGGCGAGGAGGCGGCGCCGTGCGCGTTCGAGACCGCGGACTGGACTTCCTACCGGATCCTCGGGGCCGGCGTGCCGCCGATCGAGAGCTACGAGGACAAGCTCGAACTCGTCGCGAGTGGCAGGGCGATCGCCGTGCTACCGGTCGGCGATCGGCGTAGCTCACTGCGTCCCAACCTCGTCACCGTCCCGATCGAGGGCGCTCCCCCCAGCCAGGTCGTCCTGGTCAGCCGCAAGGGCGACCCGAATCCGATGATCAGGAATCTCCGGCTGGCGGCCAAGGCCGTCCTGACCGCCCCGGCAGCCTGACCGGGACCAGCCGACCCGCTTGGCGCTGAACTGCACCAAGCGGTGACGCGCGCCGTGTGCGTCGCGCATCTGCCGGTATCGCTCGTGGTTAGGCTGTGCCGGCTCAGCGTCCGACCCCATGGAACGGCGATCAAGCACGCCGTCTCGACCAGGAACCGTTGGCGTACCGCGTGAGGGAGCAGGGAAACTTCAGATCCGACCAGGTCAACGCACACGTATTGGCCTGGTGTGGATTGCGACATCTGCACCAGCAACAGAAAGGCCCTCGTGTCCCACCGGTCGACGGGAGCGGGCACCGGGATGTCGGGTCGCCAAGGCTGGGCGGGGCCGCGGTCGGCAGGGGGTCGGCACTCGCAGGAGTTTCGCGAGCCGGGGAACCGTGGTGAAGCGGCCTGTGTGGTAAGTGCCGGCGATCGCGCCGGAGTGCGAGCGACACGGCGAGCCGGGCTGCGCCTGGCAGCGCGGGCAGGGATGGCGCTCGACGTCGTCCGCGTCGGGCAGAAGTGCGGCCTGAGGGGCCGTCATGACCCGGATGTTGTCACAAACCATCCCCAGAAAATGCCCGGTTCCACTTTGAGTGAGAACGAGTTGTGACAGTGAAACGGTGATCCGGACCGCTTCCACGGGTCGCCCTTGATCTTGCTCCGGGAAAGGGTCGTTTATCACGGCTGCGGGAAGGTTGCGGGGCGGCGTTGCTGACTGACTCTGCCCTCGGCTGGGTTGGTTACCGTGACCATCAGGTGTTTGGTCGTGCAAACAGTGCCTGGATGGTTTCGGTGGCCAGCTCGCGCAGCCAGATGTGGGCGCGGTCGTCGTCGTAGCGCTGGTGCCACAGCAGGTACAGCGGGACATCGGGCAACGGCAGTGGCAGCGCCAGTGTGGTCAGGCCGAGTTGGTGCCGGGCCGCGCGGGTGACCGCGTCGGGAAGGGTCACCACCAGGTCGCTGCCGAGGGCGAGTTGCAGCGCGAAGTCGGCCGTGGGCCCGGCGGCGACGACGCGCCGATCGAGGCCGCGCTTGGTCAGGGCTTCGTCGATCGGGTCGCGCAGGCTTCCGCGCCGCGAAACGGTGACGTGTTCGGCCGCCGCGTAGCGCTCGAGGCTCATCGGGGTTTCGGTGAGCGGGTGGCCTGGGCGGACGGCGACGACCAGCCGGTCGCTACCGACGAGACGATGGCGGATGTCAGGGAGTGTCGGCTGGCTGGAGCTGGATTCGAGGTCGATCTCACCCCGGCGCAGTTCGGGGCCGTCCGTGCCGGGTTCGGCGGACAGGCGCAGCCGGACGCTGGGGGCCTGATGGTGGACGGCCGTAGTCAGGGCGGTGCCGCAGGCGGCGGTCAGGGCGTCGTGCCAGCGCACGGTGAACACCCGGTCCAGAGCTGCCAGGTCGAGTTCTTGCTCCGCGGACAGAAGGTGGTGTGCCTGCTGCACGAGGGCGTGGACCTCGGCACGCATGGCCAGCGCGCGGGTGGTGGGGAGCATGCTGCGGCCGGTGCGGACCAGGATCTGGTCACCGGTGGCCTTGCGGATGCGCCCCAGGGAGCGGCTCATCGCCGGTGAGGTGACGTGGAGGCGGGCTGCGGCGCCGGCGACACTGCCCTCTTCCAGCAGTGCGTCCAGGGCCGTGAGCAGATTCAAATCCAGTTGCATGACAGTAACTCTACAAGTGAGAAGCATGCACTTGTTGTTAATCGATGGGCGGCCTACCTTCGAAGTGCGGGGGCGAGACAGACCGCCCGCATCGACAGAACTCAGGGAGCCCACCATGACTACACCCATGCCTTTCTACGCCGACACGACGCTCATGTCCGAGGTGACCGCCGCGGTGAAGGCCGCCGGAGTCACGCTGCGCGACCGCTACACCCCGCAAGCCCAAGGCGTGAGTCTTGACGAGGTCGTCGATGAGATCCACGCCAACGACGACGCGGTGCGGGACGTGCTGCGCGAACCGCTGCTGCGGGCCCGGCAGGGGTCGCAGTGGGCCGAGGACGAGTTGGCCGGCGGCGCGCTCCCGCCCGGGGAGTGGTGGGTCGTCGACCCCGCCGAGGGCAACATCAACCACGTCCACGGCATGGATGACTGGGCCGTCACCGCCACCCTGGTCCGCAACAACCGGCCGGTGCTCACCGTTGTCCACCTGCCGCTGACCGGCGACACCTACACCGCCGTCGCCGACGGCGGTGCCCGCCTCAACGGCCAGCCCCTGAAGGTGTCCGCCAAGACCGATCTGGGCGCCGCGCTCATCGGCACCGGTCAGGCCAAGCCCGGCGAGGACGAGCGAACCTTCCGGCGGATCGGTGACTCCGTCACCGCCATGCTCATCAACGGCCTGGTCGTGCGCGTGTCCGTTCCCGCCACCATGCAGCTGATCCACGTCGCCGCCGGACGCATGGACGCGTTCTGGCAGTTCTCCGACGTCCGCTCCGGCCTGGTCGCCGGCGCTCTGCTGGTCTCCGAAGCCGGAGGAACCGTCACCGACTTGGCGGGCGATGCCTGGAACACGGGCAGCCGCGACTTCCTGGCCGCCGCCCCCGGCCTCCATGCCGCCGCCCTCAAGGTCCTGTCGCCGATCGCCTGACCGGACACCCCGCACTTCCCACCTGATACCGCAAGGAGTTTCGTCTCATGACCAACATCGGCATCCTGGGCGCCGGCCGCGTCGGGGCCAACCTCGCCAACAAGCTCTTCGCCGCGGGACACCATGTCACCCTCGGCAGCCGGGGCCCGGAAGACACCACCGCCCGCGCCGCCGGGGTCGCCCCGCAGATCGCCTTCGCCGACCAGCGCACCACCGCCCGCACCGCGGACATCGTGATCAACGCGACACCCGGCGACAGCTCCCTGGACCGCCTCACCGGCCTGCGCACCGAGCTCTCCGGAAAAATCCTCATCGATGTCTCCAACGCCACCCGCGACGCCGACGACGGCCTGCCCGGCGACCTGTGCTATCCCGGCAGCAGCCTCGCCGAGAAACTTCAGCGCGCACTCCCCGATACCCATGTGGTCAAGACCCTCAACACGATGCTGTTCACGGTCATGACCGCTCCCGAAACTCTCGCCACCCCGCCCACCGTCTATGTCTCGGGCGACGACGAGAACGCGAAGAAGACCGTCACCGGCCTGCTCGCCGACCTGGGCTGGCAGCCCGCATGGATCGAAGACCTTGGAGGCATCAGCACAGCCCGAGCCACCGAGGCCATGATCCTGGTCGTGCCCCACATCCTGCGCCGACACGGCTTCAAGCCCTTCGCCGTCTCCCTCTCCCGCTGAACCCGCCTCCCGGACCGAAAGAACTGCGCGCCGCGCCATGGCCGGTGAACTGCGGTCGTTCATCGAGCCGTTGCTGCCCGTTCCGGGAGCAGGTGTGGAGTGAGACCTGTTCAAGACTGGCTCGACCAGCCGGTACGCGACGTCGGCAGCACACGATACGAAACCAAGCGAGGCTCCTCGGATAGTTCCTCATCGGTACTGACCGGGGTGTCACCCTGCTCGTTGGGGGTGCGAGCAGGCCGTGGAGCAACTCAGCTCTTGGTCAGGAACAGCCAGGGAACTCGGGAACGAGCAGAGGGTTCGGGAGCGGGTGACGCGTCCATCCGGTGTCACGGTCCCAGTGCAGCACGTGGGCGTCATCCAGCAGGGAACCGACCCAGACGCCTGTGATGCCGGTCGGTACGTTCGGAGGCCGCTGGGGCAGCAGGCCAGGGTCGGCAAGGCGGCACCATGCGGAAGAACGCATCCATGTGAGCCAGAAGAACACCTCACGGCGCGGCCGGTCGGACGCCGCGTTGAGCTTCGAGGCCAGGTCCTCGTGCAGCCCAAACTCGACGTTCAGCAGCTCCACCAGCTCCGTTGAACCATCAGCATCACCAATGGGGGGCGGTTTCGCGGGAAGTGAGGTCTGCCAGGCTAGGGACCGTGCAAGGGCGATCCGCCCACTCACCTCCCGGCGGGCCAGTTCGTTCAGTTCGGCAGCGGTGCGGCGACCAGGAAACAGTGCCCGCGTCACCTCGGCCCACTTCCGTTCATCCTCGTCCCGACGCTCTTCCAGCACGGCGATGAGGCCCGGATCGAACGACCACTGCACCAGGCCCATCTGAGGTGGTTTCGGGACCGGAGAAGGCGGTGCGGGCTTCTCCTGCCGTAGGTTCTTCTCAGCCCTCTTGGCCCAGTGGTCCGGGTTGAAAGCCGGCATCTGGTCGTACCCCGTCAGCAGTCCGGCGCTGATGAAGCCGGTACCCGCTTCGCTGGGCACCGAACAGCCGAAGCTCACTCCAGCAGCACCCAGGATCCGGTACGGACATCCCTTTTCATGGACTGGCTGCTCGATACAGGCCGTGCCGGGGCCGAAGTTGGTCACTCCACGTCGTTCCAGTTCGGCCAGTGCCGGGCTGATGACGGTCAGGGCATCTTTGAAGCGGGGGCCCTCCTTGCGACCTCCGTAGGTTGCCTTCGCCGTGCTCTCGAAGACCACATGCCAGCCCAGACTCAACTCGGACTTTGGGCGCTCTTGCAAGTACGGTTCCCAGGAACGCCTGTTCTGCTCGGCGACACTGCTGGTGACCAGCGTGGTCTCAACCGCCAGATCACGGCCGCACATGAGGTCGTAGCGGCCGTTGCGGTCAGCCCGCACATCATGGAACTCACCACACAGAGGGCAACTGTCATACGGCTCAACGGTCTCACCGGTGCAAAACCGGAGGACGCCTGCTGTCCTCAGCTCCACGGGATCATTCGTTCGGGGCATGAGCCTGCTCCGTATCGGTGAGTGCATCCCAGGGAAACGCAAGCTGTTCTAGCGGCAGATGAGCCACCGTCTTGATCAAGTCGTCCCGGCAGTACCCGAGGCCCGCGGCGAGCAGGATCCGCACATGGTGATCCATGCTCTCGATCACCAACGAGGGCAGCTTTAGGGCTTCCGGGATGGCCCACGCGTCCCGCAGGAGGACATCCAGATCCGTGTCACCGACTGACAGATGGATATGCAATTCCCACGGAGGGACGGCCTGTAGAGGGCCCCGCACCGCTCGACTCCGCCGCGCGAGCAACCGGCGACCGACGAGTTCCAGCGCACGCAGCACGGCCATCTCAGCCACTGCCGCGACCACAGCCCCACGAGTGCTCTCGGCCATGATTCTCCTATCGGATCCTTGAGGCGGGCTACGGCCGGAGAAACGGCACCAGCGGAGCAGGTGCCATCCCGGGAGATTCGAGCAGCTCCCACTGGCAGCCCGGCACCTTCTCGTCGAGATCGCGGAACGCCTGCCGCATCAACAGCAGAAGCAGCGCCGAGAGCGCACGGTCGGATGGTGACCAGGCGCGATCACGCAAGGCGTTCAGCACCATCAGCCCCGACGCCAGCGTCCGGCCCAGCAGCCACTCCAAGACCGCGCTACCAAGTTCCCCCGCCTCCAACTCGGCTTCAGCCCGAGCGCACAGATCCAGTGTCCAGTCCCGGGCCGCTTGGGCAGCTGCCCAAGCGGCCCGTAGATCGTCCAGCGGCATGGTCTCCGCCAACCGCGCCAGTGTGTCGCGGGCATCGCCATCAGCGATGGTTGTCATCCCGCCGTCAGCGGGGAAGACCGGCTCCACAGCCGGAACGTCCTCCACCGTGTACTCGGCCAGGGCCGCCACAGGATTACCCCACCCTTCCGGCTGCACCGTCCGCAGCACATCCCCAACCCCCTGCGGTGTGACAGCCGCGCCTCCGCGCAGCACCATGGACACCGCGACCGCGCTCGCCTCCCCGCCGGACAGCCCCGAAGGCTCCGGGTTCCGGTCCAACTCAGCCAGCTCCGGCGGCGGCCAGACCACTCCCTTACTTCTCAGGTGGCGAGCGATGTCCCGATCGAGGCGACGAGCCCGTTCGGGAATCAGCGTGGCGCGGTGCCCCGACGCGACCACCTCGTCGGCGACACGCTCCGCCCACTCGTCCTCGTCCGTCCCGGCGTCCGGCCCACCCTCGGCGAAGCCGGCACCCGGAATCCGAGCCGCCCTACCGAACGCCTTCCGCACGGCTTCCTCCGGAACCGGCAGCCCCTCATCGAACAGAGCCAGCGCCAGGTCGGACGGCCGGGCACCCCGTCGGGCCAGATGGGCGAGCGCGACCACCAGAACGAACGCCTCCTCCCGCGGAACCGACCCACTCCCACGCCCCCGACCGAGCGACCGCACCACGTTCCCCGGCAGCAGACCCGCCCGCCGCCACACCTCAAGCCGCTTCACGGAGACCACATAGCCGTGCTCCCGCGCGTGGTCGATGAGCTGTTGATCAGCGGGGCTCGGAGCACTCCTGGAAGGCATGCCGCGAGGCTACTCAACCTCTCAGTCCGCGGCGGGCCCTTTTGGAGACCCCCCCACCTTGACGGGGTACAGCAGCGCCGCGTCTGGTGCCCTGGGGAAACCGTCGGAGCGCACAGCCCCGGCAACGAATCAGGAGGACGCGATGCCCATCATCACTCTGCTCCCGCCGCTGACCTGCAGCCCCGCTGCCTGGGCGGTGGTCACGCTTCTCTGTATCTGGACCACGGCGTATGTCGTCATCGTCAGCGTCGCCCTGCTCCATCCCCGCCGCTCCCGCAGGAAGGAAGCCCGCAAGATCCTGGACCGCCGCCTCCTTGTTCCCAGGGCTCTGTAACCTCCCGGCCGTTCTGCCCGGCGAGCATCTTCAGAAGAAGCTTCCGGGGGCGCAGGACGCCTGAGGGGAATCTCCTAGCACTGGCTGCCATGCCTGACGACGCGGCTCTCCACCTCAACGTGCGGTCGGCTCCTATGTCACGCTCCGGCCCGGGTAGTCGGCCGCCGTCTCGCGAGGAATGAACAGAACTGGCCCGCAGTGCAGTGCGCTGCCGGTAACGTCGCATCATGTCGTTCAGCGACGGCCCGAGTGTGGCCGAAGTGGAAAAAGGGGCGCTGATCTATGGGTAAATCAGCACGGGTACTGGGCTGGGAGTTCGGTCGAACGGCTCGCGAAATGAATGTGCTCCTCAAGGAGCACGGCTACCTGGACGGAAACCCCGGCGCTTATGGGCTCACCGAGAAGGGGCAGCAGTACGCGGAGGAGCAGTACCACTCGCGTGGCACAGGCGGTTACGCGCAATACAACCCAAGCTGGGAAACTCGCACCTGGAGCGACGAGACGGCAGCGGCGCTCAAGGCTGACATGCAAGTCAACCCTGGAGGCTTCGACGTAGGAAGCTCTTCCGCGAAAGAGGAGGACCATTTCGGGTGCGAGCCCTTCGTGGACCGCAGCGGCAGTGGTGATGACGACAGCCCCGCGCCCAGTTGGAAAGAGTTGGCTATCGGCGGAGCCGTGGTAGGTGCTCTTCTCATTGCTCCTCATGCCAAGCCCTTGTGGAACAACAAGGTGAAACCTGCTGCGAAAAAGCTGCGGGACAGATTGGCGAAACAGGAGTCGGCCGAGTCCACCGACTCCTGACGCTCTTTCGTGGCGGGCCGCACGGGGTCGGCGGCCCATACCGCGCTCTGCGGCCGGGGCACATAGAGACGGAGACACAGTCCGCCGGGCTCCCAAGCGGGCCTGGCAGGTCAACGCGAGCATCGGCGCCCTTGCCAGGAGGTCGAGTGCGATCTGCACGATCTCGAGCCAGACGCGGTTGTGGGCGGTGTGCCTCAGGGGCAGCTTCCGCTGGTCGGTGGAACGAGTGGCCTGGCTGCGGCCTCCTGGCCGGGGCCCGCAGCCAGTGACGAAGTTCGAGTTCGCGCCTGGCCACCTGCTCCGATCAGAACCGGGTCCTGCGAGCCGGACGGCGCGGGGCCGCGCGGCGATCATTGAGCTATTTGCATCGCTGGAGGTGGGTGCCTACATCGGTGGCCGTGACCGCGTGATGAGCTCGGGCGCACGGTGCTTGAAGCGCCCAGACGGTGCCCCGGCCTCTCTCGGATCGATCTCGTCGAAGAGGTGATCGGGGGGCCACCGATAACGTCGCGACTGATCGCTTCCGGGCCCCTTCGGCCCCGTCAGGCCACGAGGGGTGCCGACTGCAGGTGGGAAGTCCGGCCACGCCAAACGCGGCTGCCTGCCCCTACCTGCCAGCGGATCGCTGGCAGCCGCGCTGCCGCCCGCCACAACGACCTCGCAGAGTGGGCTGGCATACGTGGAGAGTGCTTGATGTCATGACCACGAGGCGGGGACCGATATGGCCGCTGTCATCGTCCCGGCGGCGTCGGCCACGCGGTCCCGTCGACTGCCGCGTCGAGGAGATCGCCGAGCCGATGCCAGGCGCCCGGACCGGCGTGGGACATGGGGCTCGCTGCGAACCGCTGCCACGCCGCGTCATTGTCTCCGAGCGCCTCGGTGACGTAGGCGGCGACGACGGCGTGAGTGGTGTCGTAGCGCGGGCCGCGGGCCTTCAGTACTGACCAGGCAGGCAGCAGTCGGAGCAGCTCCGGAGGGCACTTGGGCCGGCCCAGCATGATCTCGGCCCAGCGTCCGCGTAGGTCGGGTCCGCCGCCCAGGCGCCTGCGCAGGTGCAGCGTGAGGGCGAGCAGTGCCTGCTGCGGGGCGGAGTGGCGGGCCAGTACGGCGTCGAAGGTAAGGGTCTTTCGATAGGAGCGGGCGGCGAAGGAGAGCAGGGCCTCCTCGACGAGCGTGTCGTTGCCCGTGTGCCGGTCCAGGTACGCGACGAGAACGTCCTCGTCGACGTCGGCCAATGTCTTGAATCTGATGCCTTGTGGGTCGCCGAGGGAGGCTGTGCGTCGGCCTGGCAAGGCGGGAACCGGATCGGTGACTAGCGGAATGATGCTGTCGATCAGTTCCTTGGCCCGCCGCTTCTCCTCCCATGCGGAATGGCCGGAGGGGTAGCCGCGCGCACCGGTCCGGGCGGACAGGGCCCGCTGGGCCTCCTGCACCACGAGACGCGCCTTCTGCCGCGCCTCCTCCGGGACTTCGGGGAGATGCACGAGGAGTGCCTGCAACCAGCCGAGATCGCGCACGACCGGATGGCGCGAGTCGGGGTCCGGCTCCCAGAGGCTGAGGGCGGTGAGGCAGACGGTCGCGAACCGGGTGCCGAGGGCGGCGACGAGATCCTGGGACGCCAGCCATTCCCGGGGGCGGCCGAAGCACTGGGCCTCGCCGGGGTTGAGGAGGAACCGCCAGGATCCTTTGCCGGCCCGCTCCACCCAGGCGGTACCTGGACTGCATCTCCTCGTCGACGAATCGCTCCACGTAGTCCCGCTCCTCCTGGGACGCGGTCGCCAGTTCTTCGGCGTAGCGCTCCTGCGCCTGCATGGGCGTTAGCCCGTCCCGGCAAGCCCGGAAGATCCGGGTGAGGAGGACCGCTCGCTCGAAGGACTCCAGGTCGTGTGCGGCGACTTCCTCCAACAATGCCGGTTCGACGTGCCACGGCGCGGAGCCGAGCAGGTGCTCGCGCACCACACGATCGGCGGCGGGGTGCCGCGCGGACCAGGCCAGCAGGCGGCGGTGATGCCTGGTCTGAGCCCGGAGGATGCCGGTCCACATGCTGTCCCATGCGTCGGATGCGGCACGGTGGCGGTCCATCCACGCATCGACGTCCTCTTCGCCGTCGTGCTTGTCCGGCCCGAACGGGAGGCAGTCCAGGGCTGCGACGAACACGTCCTCGTGCAGGCCGTGTTCACCGAGTACGAGCTGGGCGGGCGTCGGAGCCGTCAGCAGCTCGGGGGTGATGGTCAGGCCCGTTGTCGAGCGGCGGTGGAGCTCAGCGACGGTGGCGTGGATGAGCGCTACCCCACCCTCGCTCCGGCCAAGTGCACCGAGCCGCGTCTCAGTGCACGCCTGCAGAATCCGCGCCCTGTATGTATCCGGGCAGGCCGGGTGAGAGAGGGCGACGCGGGTCAAGTCCATGCGGGCGGTCGTCATGTGCGGCAGCGGTTCGCGATTGAGATCGCTCTCCACCGCCGTGGTCAACAGCCACTCGGGCGCCGACTGTGCGAGCGGTCCCGTGAGCAGGGCCATGAGTGGGCCGTCGCGGTCCGTGCCCTGGGGTGCCGTGCGTATCGCCTCGACAACCATGCGCGTGGGCGGGGAGTCGTCGGACACCTGTGTGATGACCGTACGCAGGAACTCGAAAGGGAGAGACGTACGCAACGCCGCCGCGACCATCGGACTCCAATCTCCAACACCGCGCCCCTGGCCTCTGGTCGGAACTACTCGGGCGTCGAGGGTGTCGAGCAGAGGCCGGAAGCGGGTGATCTCGTTGGTCTTCTCACCGACGTCCATCTGGGCCAGGACCAGTACGTTCACGTGGTCGCAGGCGGCCAGGAGGTGGATCTTCCGTCCCTTCGCGCGGGCCGCACCCCGCAGCGACTTCCCGTCGACCGCGAGCCCTCGCAGCTCTTGTCCCCTGGTCTGCCGGTCCGCGAGCCAGGCTCCGACCGCCCGGTCCAGGGCGTCCGCGTCGATTCTGGCGAGCAGTCGCCGGATCGTGGATTCCGCGGGCCAGGACCGTTTCGGAACCAGCGGGGCGACGGCCGTGCCGAGATGTTCGAGCAGGGCCGGCGGTGCGTCGGCGACCCATTCACTCACCGCGAGCAGGGATCGCGCTCCGGCGAGGACCGCGCAGGACGTCAGTGCCAGGAGCGTCACGAGAGGGTGCCGTATTCCCCGCGGATCCCGCGGGTCCGGGACCTGCGCGAGGCGTTCCAGCAGAGTCGGAAGATCGCTCCTGGACACTTCCGGATGCGGTCTGAGCTGTTCAAAGGCGGGGGAGGTCAGGGATGATGCGTCGGCAGGCACGGGCAGTCCAAGGTCACTGAGCGTAGTGAACTCCATGATCGCGGACGTCCGTGCCTGCTGTGTACCGAACCCCGCTCGACATGACGAGGCGTCAGCAACCGGGCGTCAGCCGACTACGCCGAAGTCCTCACCGAAGAGGGCGCGGTAGTACGCGACTTCCGGTTCGTGCTTCATCCAGATGTTGCCGGTGGGGGTTTCCTTGTTGCGTTGTCGGACCATCCGGTTGGCTTCCGCTGCGCCCTTCGAGATGCACGACGAATGGATCGCCTTACCGCGTCGCCACCTCCCCGAAGGGGATATGGGTGATATCTGCCGTAAACTCTCTTTTAGTTCCTCCGCGCTACCCAACGCACCGCAATGCAACCGCCAGTTGATCTCCGACAGCATGACGAGGGACACTATCTGGCGGATGCGTGTTCCCGGCCGAGTGGCACTCGCTTCGGCATCCTCCCGTGCAGGTCATCGGAGGCCATCTACCCAAAGATTGCAGGGCAGTTGACCTCAGGGTTTCGTGGTAGCGTCCTTGTTCGAGGGACAATGCAACCTGAAAGGGAAATCGTGAACACGGAGAAGATCGCCGCTCGCCGCCTCTCGCTGGAAGAGGTGACGAAGCTCGGCGTGAAAGACAGGCTCTTCATTTCCGCCGAAACGGCAGAACTCAAGCTTCCCGACTGCTATGTCCCTGCCTTTCTGACCAAGTCCGGTCAGGATTTCGAGGGCGGCTCGATCACGGCGAGAACCGTATTCCAGGAAGAGGTCTCCTGCCTTCCCGACGACGAGAATGAAGCCGGAATCTACTTGGCCGACGAGAACGGCTCGGTGACCATTGAGGTCCTCCAGTCCGCCGGTGTCGTGCTGGACCTGGCACTTTTCGTCCCTGCTGGGGACAGGGGGGCCCTCACGGCCCTTTACGCTGCGGCCCGGCAGGCCTTCGGCGCCGACGTCGTGCAGATCTGGCGCCAGGGCCTCAAGGAGGTTCCCGACGTGAAGGTCGACATCTTCGAGGAGCAGATTCCCCGGGGGCGCAAGGGGAGCGACAGCCCCAAGCGTGACCGTCGTGCGGTCGACACCTACCCCACCCGTGCGGACTTCATCGAGTTCTCCGCGGGGTGGAAGCCGGTCGTTGAGATTCACAGGCCGATTGTTGACGACACCCCGACCATCTGAGGCGGCGTTACCTCTCGTTCTCGGCCTGAGGGAACGCCGAGAACGCATGCGCCGGGACCCGGTCGACCCCTGAGTGGCCCAGGGGGCCGTCGGAAAATAACTCACGGACGCCGAAGCGCCGTTCCACTCGATGACCTCGCGAGACGGTCCGCCTGAGCAAGATCAAAGCCTGAAGTTATTCTGCGACAGCCCTCAGGGCTTCGGCGTAGTCGAGTGAGGTCCACTTCGTGCTCAGGCGAGGCCGAGGAGCGTGAGGGGTCGGCGGGCGTCACGCGCATTGCGGCGATGGCCGGAGGCGATGTCCTTCGCGCCGTTCAGTCGCAGGGCGCCGACCGCGAAGTTGCGCCAGGTCGCCATAGCGCGGGGTGCGCTGTCGGTCCGCCACCGCGCACGCGGTCAGGTCGAGGACGACGGCCAGCGCGTGCCGCACTCCTCGCAGCCGGATGATCTGCTATCAGCCCGAACGCCCAGCCCAGCCGCTCATCCCATGCACGAGCGTCGTCCGCATCTGCACCCGTCTCTTCAGCCACGCAGGGGTCATCCCCCGGCACCGTCGGCTGGCTCCGCCCGACGGTGCGCGGAGATGCAGGCCACCGAGGCGCAATGGACATGAGACAGGAATCGTCCGCTCGCACTCCCTTCACTGCAAGTGGTCACGAAACGGACGCCCGCCGACTACGCCGAAGCCCTGGCTTGGAAGGGGGCCCGGGCTGCCACGGGCCGTTTCGTCATGGTGCCGTTTCACTGTCGGCGGGCCGGCCGGTACACGGACAGTCCCACGGCGACGACCTCCCTGCGGCGTTGCGCAGACGGTTCACGGGGCAGCTGCTGCCCTCAGGGGGCCTGGGATACGACGACATCCGCACGAGCAGGGCCCGCAGGAGGGTGGTCGCGTGCCGGGCGTTCATGCGGTGTTTGTAGAGCTGGGTCAGAGCGGCTGCCTCACGGTTCCACTTCGTTCCACTTCGTTCCACTTCGTTCCACCGATCCGCTGCGGATTCAACGGCGAGTCGACGCGGAATTCCTTGTACGCCCGCAAATCCGCAATGGTCGCCGCCTGCCAGGGAACACCCCGCCGCCAAAGCCACGACAGCAGCAAACGGATGTCTATCGCGTAATTCCGACGCGATTCCCGTTCCAGGTTGCGGAAATCTGGAGAGAGGGTGAACTGCAACAATTCCGCGTCCACGACGAAATCAGGCCGTACAAAGACCGGATCGCCCGGCCGAAGTCCCACCGCGTCCAAGGGGGCCGGCAGGTCGCGGACCCCCAGCACCCCCTCCTTCGGTAGCGGCCCCCACCGCTCCGGATCCGGCACGAACACCAGCCACCACTCGTCCAACTTCCACCCCTGTGAGTCGCTTGAACTCACTCAATCATCAGGGAAACACAAGTGGGGATAGTCGGGCTCGCCGTTGATGATGAAGCGAATCCTCCGGCACAAGCATCCGCCGGACCGCAGGGGGCTGGCGGCACTCATGCCCATTGGCTCGTCTCCCCGTGGTGGTGTGGTCATTGCGTTGCCTCCTCGGTGACGGTGTGCGGCGTGGGCAACCGCCAGGTCAAGGCCCCCTGCCCGCGGCCGGCGCTCACCCGCTGTTCGCCGTCGGACTCAAAATCGAGCCGATAGACCTCCGGCTCCCCGGCGGCCCGCCACCGGACGGTCGTCTCGCGGATCTCGGCCCAGATGTCCCGCGAGCCGCTGGCGTGACCGTCCACGTGCCGGCACCGTCCGGGCGGGCGACCATCCAGGAACCGCAGCTGGGCGCGCCGATCACCAGGTCGTCGACCCCCCTGTGCCGCACCAGGCCCGGGTGCAGGGCGTCCAGCGCGAGCCAGAAGCCGCGGGCCTCATCCGGCGGCGGTACCCCAGCGGATCGGAAGGCCCGAGCCTCCGCGCTACCAGCGGACCGCGCTGCGATGCGCTCGCGGAACGCTGCGGACAGGAAGATCTACTTCCGGCCGTGCCCCGCCCGGTGGGCGAACTCCACCGCCCGCAGGTGCGAGGTGACCCGCCCGTCCGGGCACCGGGAGATCACCGCCAGCGCGGGCCACGACGGCGTCGGCGTCGTAATGTGCATCAGCATCCGCCCTCCTGGGGCGAGTTGATCCATCAACGCCCCCGGCACGCAGGGGAGGGCGAAGGAGACGAAGATCCGGTCGTACGGGGCGCACGGAGCCCGCGGGCCGGTCCACCGGTTTGAACACGGGCTTCACGCGTTCGGTGAATCCGGTAGTGGGCCTGTCAGTGCTGCGGCATCGCCGTTTCGGGGCCCGCTCGGGGCGCCAAGGGTGTGGGCAGAGCGGCTGGAGAATTGTCATGGGTGAGCGGGAGATGTGGACGACGGAGGAGTTCGGCTCTTCCCACGAGGGTGCGGTCGGCGTGCTCCTGGCCGACGGCACTGTCCCGGCCTCCGTCTTCTTCGATACGGGCTCTGGTGCGGACGGTCAGTCGGTGTCGCATTGGAGCGTCTACGACGGCCAGATCGCGCACGGGCCGCGGGCGGCCGCACTGCGCGCGGTGTGCTCCTGCGGCTGGAATGGCCCAGAACGCCGCCTGGACTGGGACATGATCGGCGAGCAGAAGCTGGCCGAGGCAGCTCACGGTACGGCGGACACCTGCATGGAGGACTGGGACACGCACACCGCCGACGTCGAACAGGCGGCCATTCCCTTGCCGGAGACGGTCACTGTCTTGCTGGCCCAAGTGCAGGAGGAGATCGAGAAGCTGGCGAAGACTTCACCGCTGGCGGCTGTACGGGCAGCGCGCCGGCTGGAGGTGACTGCCGAACACGTTGGGTACTGGCCGGCTCACGATGCGCGGCAGGACACGACGGCCGAACAGGCCGCCGCGGCCCTCGGCCTGAACGAGGACGCTGCCCGCAAGCTGATGGCCCGCTTCGGCGGCTGGAGCCCCTACCGCTGATCACCGACATTCAGAAGAGATCTCAGCCCATCGTCGGCCCCGGCTACGACGATCCCGAGTACGACAACGACGACCCCGCCGGGGAGACCCAGGACACTCCCTTCCGGCGAGGGCTGTTCGAGAACTCACCGCGGCCGGCGCCACTGCGAGCATGGCCTTCAGCTACGCCCCGCCAAGCGCTACCACGGCCTGAGCCGCGAGGATTTCGACTTTCTCGCCACCGTCGCCGACACCGCCATCGAGGCCGGGCAGGCCGCCCACAAAGCCGACTCGACGAATGGGCGCGCGAGCAGCAGCTCCGAGACCACCCGGACCTGGCCGTCCTCGACGCAGACCTGGACCGCAGCGGGTACCGCCCCTGACCTGCAAGCAGCGAACGGCCGGCCTGTGCCGTTGTTGAGGTGTGCCTACCAGATATCGGTATTGCCCTGCCAGCTGCGGTGCAGCCGTCCGACCAGCTCCTGTGCCGTCGTGCAGCACGATCCGAATCGGAGGCGCAGGCAGTCTGGCTCCCACCTTTGATCAGCGTGTGCCCCCCGGCGCCCCGGGGTGGATCACTCGGGCGGGCCGCCTTCGTCGTGGGCCCTGCGCCGAACGTTAGTGATCATTTAGTGATCCATTAGCAGGGCCGGGCAGCGTGGTGATCGTCCACGGAAACACTTCGGAAGAGCGAGGATATGCGCAAGAAGCTCAGCAAGGCAGCTGTCGTCCTGGCCGGTATAGCGGCAGCCACCACGATCAGTATGGGGGCGGCACAGGCAGCGGATTACCGTGGCTTCCCCACCCAGAAGGCGTGCATGGACAAGGGGGCAGCGCTGACGGACAACGGTCACACGGCCGGCTACATGTGCACCGAGCAGAGCGATGGCTGGCTGCTCGAGGTGGGCAACGACTGACGGCTCGTGATGAGTGCCCCTGCGCTCTTCTTGGAGCCCATCGGGCCCGAATGTTCCGCATCGCATTGCGGCGGGCTCTGAGCAGAACGAACATATTCCCCGGGCCTCCGCGGCGGCCCGGGGAATATGTTTTCGTCAGGCACTGCATGCCGGGCACCAAGACCCAGGTGGTGACACACCACGTGCGCAGCGTCCGGACGATCAGAGTGCGCACCGCCCGCAGCAGTCGGGCCCCGACCAGGGCCCCGGAGCGCCAGCTCGCCGAGACCGACGGCCAGAACCCGGCCGCCGGCGCCCCGTACGAGCAGGCACACCCCGCGACCGAGGGTGGCTCCACCCGCGAGCGGGCCGGAGGCAGGGCTGATGCCACACAGGTGGGGTGGGCCGAATTAGTAGAACGGCGCCGCGTTGCTGACGCCCGCCGCGGTGATCAGCGTTACGCCGGCCACGCCGTTGCCAGCTGGGGACACCGCGGTGACCTGTGTCGGCGAGACCTGGGTGATGTGGGTGGCGGGCCTGGAGCCGAACAGCACTTCGCGGGTGCCGGCCAGGTACGCGCCGGTGATCGTGACCAGGGTGCCACCAGCGGTGGGGCCCCGGTTCGGGGACATGGGCATGGAGGCGCCTCCCGGCAGTGATCGACAAGAACGCGAGCGCGGAGCGACCGGCATGCCGGTCTGGGCGCAGCGGACCCGGTCACCCGGGAAGGCCGGCCGGAAGGCCAAGCCACCCGGAACGCAGTCTTGCCCGCTGATCGTTTAGGTGTGCCGCAGCGTCGCGGTGGCGATCTCCAGGAAGTCGCGCAGCAGTTTCTCCCGCCGGTCCGCGAGGACGGCCAGGCATGTCCCGATCCTCGGGGCATCCGTGACGGGGAGGTGGGCGAGGTCGGGGCGGGAGTAGGAGCGCGCGACACTCAGCGGGACGAGCGCGATGCCGTGCCCGGAGGCGATGAGCTCGAACTTCTCTTCAAGTGAAGACGTCCGCCGCGTCGGTGCGTCGAGCAGCCGCTCGCCGCCGAGGTCCGCGGAGGCAAGCTTGCCGCGGCATGCCAGCGGGTGCGCTGCGGGCATGCAAGCGACCCTGGGCTCATGGCCGATGGGGATGGTGTGCAACCCCGAGTCGTCGAACGGCTGCCGCAGATACCCGACCTGGGCCCGGCCGTCCCGGAGCGGCGCGTCTTGCTCCCACCAGCGCGCCGGGACGACGTCGGTCTCGACGTCCGGGCGGCGCGACGAGAACGCCCGGATCGCATCCGACACGTGCAGTCCGGGAGAAAAGGCGACAACGAGCCGTTGGGCACCCCGATCAACGTCGTGCACGCGCTGCACCGCTGCGGGGACAGCCGCGAGAATCTTTTGCGCCTCCTCGTGGAGCTGTTTCCCGGCGGCGGTCAGCTCCACGCGTCGCGTGGTCCGCACAAGCAGAGTGCACTCCAACTCCTGCTCAAGCGCTTTGATCTGACGGCTGAGAACCGGCTGGGCGATGTAAAGCTGTTGCGCCGCCCGGCCGAAGTGCCGGTGCTCGGCCACCGCGACGAAGTAGCGGAGCTTGCGCAGATCAAGATCCATGCCTTTACGGTATCAATTGCCCAGGAGGGGTATTGGACGCCGCAGGCGGGCTGCCCCGAGACTCGAAACATGATCGTCATCACCGCCCCCACCAGCCGGATCGGCAGCAGGCTCCTGGACACCCTGCTCAATGAGGCTCCCGCTCGTGGCGAAGAACTGCGCGTCACCGTGCGCGACCCCGCAAAACTCCCCGACGCGGTCCGTGCCCGCGTCGACGTCGTCACCGGCTCGCACGACGACCCCGAGGTCATCGATCGGGCCTTCGCCGGCGCGGACGCCGTCTTCTGGCTGGCTCCGCCAGACCCGCGGGCGCCGAGTCTGGACGCCGCGTACTCCGGGTTCACCCGCGCCGCCGCAAAGGCGTTCACGGCCCACGCGGTGGGGCACGTGGTCGGCGTCTCGGCGCTCGGCCGTGGCACACCCGTCGCCAGTCGCGCCGGACATGTCACGGCGTCGCTGGCCATGGACGACCTCATCGCGAGTACAGGCGTGGCCTACCGCGCGCTCGCGAACCCTACTTTCATGGACAACCTGCTGCGGCAGGTGGCTTCGATCCGCGACGACGGCGTGTTCACCGACACCGTCTCCGCCGACCGCAGTGCACCGGCGGCCGCCGCCCGGGACATCGCCGCGGCCGCCGCCGGCCTGCTGCTCGACCGCTCATGGACGGGGACGGGCGAGGTTCCGGTGCTGGGCCCCGAGGACCTTTCGGCGAACGACATGGCGCGCATCATGACCGACGTGCTGCGCCGCCCAGTCCGCTATGAGCGGCAGTCGCTCGACGACTTCCGCGCCCAACTCGCCGGACACGGCTTCGGGGACGCGCTCGTCGAAGGCTACGTCGACATGATGCGCGCCAAGGACAACGGCCTCGACGACGGCGTGCAGCGCACCCCTCAGACCGCGAGTCCGACCACCTTCCGCACATGGTGTGAGAAGGTCCTGGAGCCCGCGGTCCGGGTCCAGGCATGAGCGCCAGGACCGCTCTCATCGTCGGGGCATCCCGCAACCTCGGGCTCGGCCTCGCCACCGAGTACGCGCAAAGCGGCTGGGACGTCATCGGAACCGTCCGGGGCAGTCGCCGCACCGCTCTCCACGACCTGGCCGAGGCATCCAGGGGCCGGGTCATGGTCGAGTCACTGGACACGACGAAGCCAGAACAGGTCACCGCGCTGCGCGAGCGCCTGGCCCGGCACACCCTCGACCTGCTGTTCGTCAACGCCGCCATCACGAGGGGCGACATTCCGATCGGCGACGTCCCGGAGGAGATGTTTGCCGAGGTCATGGTCACGAACGCGCTCAGCCCCATGCGCGTCGTCGAGTCCTTCCGCTCGCTGGTCGCGCCGACCGGGACCATCGGCGTCATGTCCTCGCGCCAGGGCAGTATCAGCTTGAACACCAACGGCGGCCAGGACGTCTACCGAGCCAGCAAGTCCGCCCTCAACCAGCTAATGCGCAGCTACGCCGCCCGGTACGCCGACGCCGCGCACACGCTCCTGCTCATCTGCCCCGGCCATGTCCGCACCGAACTCGGCGGGCCGGACGCACCGCTGACCATCGACCAGTCCGTCCCAGGCGTGGTGGGCACGATCGACCACCACAGCGGCGAACCGGGCCTGAAATTCGTCAATTACGAGGACCAGCCCGTGCCCTGGTAAAAGCCGTCGGAGTGACGCCGGCCAGCGCTCACACAAGAAGGCTCGCGGTCAAGCGGCCTGACCGAAGCCGGCGGCGGTCAGGTCCTGCTCGCGCAGCGGGGTGAAGTCGACGTCGAGTTCGGGTCGTACGCTTCGGGCCGGATGCCCGTTCGGGGTTACAGGGACAGGCCGGAGCAGCCGCCGAGGCTCCGCAACGTCGGGGGCGTACCTAAAGGTGCCCAGCGGACTCTCACGCCTTGGTCAGCTGAGAGGGTGGATGGCTTCCCCTGAGGCCCTCGCCGGCCAGGGGCACCCCCTGGGGGGGCTTTTCAGGGACTTTCACGTCTGTCCCAGGGAGATTCCAGGGACTTTCCGCCGCGTAAGCAGGGAAGGCCCTGACAGCGCTGAAAGGTACGAACGCGCTGGCCAGGGCCCACAACCTCAGCACCCGTCTTCCGGACACATGACGTTCCCAGGGAAGACCGGTTCGACTTATGGCGGGAACTCGTCAGCCATACACACGCTCCGCTCCAGCTGGAGAGTGAGCACTCAGCTGACTTCCAAGCCTCCCAGGAGGTGTTGACGCTCGGGGACGTGACGATCTGGCCCACGACGTTCACACCGGTGCGTTACGTGCGGACCGCGAAACTGGTCCGGGCCTCCGACCCAGAAACCGTCCACGTATCACTGCCGATCCGCGGAACCCTCCGCGGATCGCACGGGGACCACGAAAAGACCTGCGGGCCCGGCACCTTCTGTGTCCTGGACACCTCGCGCCCGATCAGCCTGATGAGCGGGGACGGCGACCACCCGCATACAGGCATCGGCCTGGAGGTCCCCAAGGTGCTGTTACCGCCGACCAGGCACCACATGGTCTCACTCACCTCCGTGCACTTCACCGAGCAGGAGGGTTTCGGGGCCCTGCTCGGACAGCTCATGCGCAGCGTGGCGTGGGACACCGGAACTTACGGTCTTGCCGACGCCGAACGGCTGGGCACCATTGCCGCTGACCTGCTCTCTGCGATGTTCGCCCACGCCCTGGAGGCCGAGCGGAGCCTGGCGCCGGAGACACGCAAGCGCACCCTGATTTTACGCATCCGCGCGTTCATCCGGCAGAACTTGAACGACCCGCTGCTGACGCCGTCCATGGTTGCCGCGGTACATCACATCTCCCTCAGCTCTCTGCACCGCCTCTTCCAGGGCGAAGACTTGCCCGTCGCCGCCTGGATTCGCCACCAACGCCTCGAACGTGCCCGTCGCGACCTCACCGATCCGGCACTGCGTCACGAAACGATCCACGAAATTGCCGCTCGTTGGGGCTTCAGCCGCGCCGCTGACTTCACCCGTGCCTTCCGTACCCACTACGGCATGCCGCCCAGGGACTGCCGGCACCGAGCATTCGGTCTCCAGGTCGAGACGCATTGCTAAGCCCTCAGCACCCCTTGCTGATGACCTCCCCGGCAGCTACCTGCATTGTGGAATCGCGGCGCCGGCCTGCTGGTCGGCTGACGCGCATACACCTAGTCGGAAAGGACGTTCACCATGCGCGCGACGCGCATCACATTCATCCTGGCGGGGTTACTGCTGCCGCTCGTCGGTCCGTTGAGCGCCGCTGAAGCTGCCCCCTCCAACCCGGGCACACCCCCGGCGCAACGCACGTCCGCCCTCGTCGATCGCCACCAGGCAGTAATGAAAGTCGCCGATAGGGCGTGTGTCACTTCGGGAGGGTACGGCGGCGCCCGGTTCAAGCGGCTCACCGGGCCCGTGACGAAGCTCAAGGTCACGCTGTGGGCGTATGACGGAGTCTCTGACGGTCAACACGTGCGTGTCCGGCTCGTCACGAAGAACAGCAAGGGCCAGAGGCACTATTGGAAGTGGCACAAGACTTCTTCCGAGAAGACGTGGCATACGACTGCCCGCGACGTGTACGGCATTTTTGAAGTGGGTGCCCAGGTGGCACAGTTCAAGGGCGACAAACGCCTGGATATGTGCACCGCCTGGAAGTAGTCCGCGCCCGGCAAGTAACTCAGTGTCGGCCGCGCCAGGTTCCCAGACCACGGAGAACGGGAGATCATTCAGCTGATCCTCCTCGTGACGCCTGTCCCGCAGCCGCCCCTGGTGCCGCCCGTTCGGATACGGAGCGGCGCCGTCCAAGAGGCGCAGGCGCGCAAAGCGTGGGTCTTCTCAGCGGGCCAGGGCGTGACCCAAGATGTCCTCCTGCGGAAAGCGCGCGAAGGACCCGGTCACCGGCCCCGGGCGGCTCGCCGGACGGGCTGCGCACGCCGGTGCCGGAGGCCGTCCGGCACCGGCGTGCGCAGCCCGTACCAGCCGGCGTGAGACACCTGTCAGGAGAACAGCATGCACCGCGCCCCCAGACCCCCTTCCCGCTCCGGCGCCCCGCAGCTCGACGCCGTCATCGTCGGGGCGGGCTTCTCCGGCCTCTACCAGTTGTACCGGCTGCGCGCATTGGGCCTGCGCACCCGCGTCCTCGAAGCGTGCGAAGACATCGGCGGAACGTGGTACCGGAACCGGTACCCCGGTGCCCGCTGCGACGTCGAGAGCACGGCCTACTCCTTTTCCTTCTCGCCCGAACTGGACCAGGAGTGGGGGTGGAGCGAGCGGTACGCGACGCAGCCGGAGCTCCTGCGCTACCTCCATCACGTCGCCGACCGCTTCGACCTGCGCAAGGACATCACCCTGCGGACCCGGGTGACGGGGGCGGTGTACGACGAGGGCGGGCACACCTGGCAGGTCACCACCGACACCGGAGAGACGGTCACCACCCGGTTCGTCGTGCTGGCCACGGGCTGCATGTCGGCCGTCAAGGAACCGGACATACCCGGGGCCGGCACCTTCGCCGGCCGATCCCTGCACACCGCCGACTGGCCGCATGAGGACGTCGACCTCACCGGGAGACGGGTCGCCGTGATCGGCACCGGATGCTCCGGCATCCAGGCCATCCCGATCCTCGCCGAGCAGGCCGCCGAACTCACGGTCTTCCAGCGGACACCGGTCTATGCGCTGCCGGCCCGCAACCGGCCGCTGTCCGCCGCGGAGACCGCCGAACTCAAGGACAACTACCCGGAGTTCCGCGCCGCCCAGCGGCGTTCCAAGGGGGGCACCCTCTTCGAGCCGCCCACCCGGTCGGCCTTGGAGGTGGACGAGGAGGAGCGCAGGGCCACCTATGAGGAGGGCTGGGACTCGGGCGTACTCAGCGGCCTCCTGCGCACGTACACCGACATCCTCGTCGACCGGGACGCCAACGAGACCGTCGCCGAGTTCGTCCGGTCCAAGATCCGGTCGATCGTCACCGACCCGGAGACGGCCGAGACGCTCTCGCCGAGCACCTTCCCGTTCGGTACCAAGCGTCCCTGCCTGGACACTGGCTATTACGCCACGTACAACAAGCCGCATGTGCGGGTCGTGGACCTCACCAGGACCCCGATCGTGGAGATCACACCGAGGGGGATCAGGATCTCGGACCGGGAACACGCCGTCGATGTCATCCCCTTCGCCACCGGCTTCGACGCGCTGACCGGGTCCCAGGTCGCCATGGACATCGTCGGCAAGGGCGGCACCACCCTCAGGGAGAAGTGGGCCGACGGCCCCCGAAACCACCTGGGCCTGCTCTCGGCCGGCTTCCCGAATCTCTTCACCGTCATCGGGCCCCTCAGTCCGTCGGTGCTCAGCAATGCGGTCGTGGCCATCGAACAGCATGTGGAGTGGATCAGCGACTGCATCGCCCACCTGCGGCGGAACGGGATCACCGAGATCGACGCCACCCCGCGTGCCGAGGCGGACTGGCGCACCCATGTCGCCGACCTCGCAGCCCAGACCCTCTACCCGTCCGTCGACTCCTGGTACATGGGGGCGAACGTGCCGGGCAAACCGCGGGTCTTCCTGGCCTACACGGGAGGCCTGGAGCGGTACCGGGCGGAGTGCGCCGCCGCCGCTGAGGACGGCTACCGCGCCTTCGCCCTGTCCGGCGGCGCTGACTGAGAGCCCGTCCCCGGCCGGCGAACGGGTCACCGATCGCCGGCCTTCCGCACCCGCCATCCTCACGCCTTCTCGTGCGTGGGCCAATTGCTGGGTGGCGGCACCGGGGAGGCGAGCCACCCGCGCTCATTCCAGGCGTTGGCCTACACGGACAGACGTCCGGCCCGTCGCAGCCAGGAATGGCAGCGCTGGAAGAACTCCCGGTATCGGGCGACGCGCGGGGTGCGCCACATGGTTGCAGCGCCAGCAGACCGGTCAGCACCGCCGAGGTGACCACCTATGTCCGGTCGGTGAACCGTCCGGTGCGGCCCGTTGGGGGCATCGTCGGTGAGCCGTGGGGCCTGGCAGGAGGCCGAGACCAGTCGCTGATCACAGTCGGGCGCCTCTGCGCGTAAGGAGTCCGTCGTGGACCGGGGTGCGGTCGGCGTGGGGCCGAATGAGTTCCGTAATGTGCGGCAAAGGATGAATTGCGCGTCGAGCTGCATACGGTGAGTCCTGGGCGGCGATCATGCCGCACCGGCCACCGTGAGGGGATCGATGTGGAGGGTAGTGACCGTGATGGTGAGCCTCGTCGTGACAGGCCGCAGCGACAGCCTGACAAGGCGGCCGACAGCAGCCCGCCACCCCGAGGGAGCTCCGCACAACGACGGGCCGCCGGCGCCGCCCCACCCACCGAAAGGGCTGCCGAGCCCCATCCCGGTCGTCGCCGGCGCCTCGCCGCACTGCTGAGCAGTCCGCCGCCGGGCCCCACGCGGTCGGGCTTCTGGCGCAGTCCGCTGCGGGGGCCGTGGCTGACGTCGGTTTTCGGGCTGATTCTCCTGGTCGGCATCACCGTGCTGTTCGTGACCGGGCTGCTGTCCTACGCTTCGTACAACCCGAATCTGGCGCCGGGCAACGACAAGACGCCGGAAAAGGGCTGGCTCGGCTTCTATCTGTTCTCCTGGCCGACCAGCCCGTACTGGCTCTACCGCCTCACCCAGGGAATCCACGTGACGCTGGGCGTGGTGCTGATCCCGGTTCTGCTGGCAAAGCTCTGGTCAGTCGTCCCCAAGCTGTTCACCTGGCCGCCGGTGCGTTCACTGAGTCATGCGCTGGAGCGGCTCTCGTTGCTGCTTCTCGTGGGCGGGGTGCTGTTCGAATTCGTCACCGGCGTGCTCAACATCCAGCTCCACTACATCTTCCCCGGGTCCTTCTACACCCTGCACTTCTACGGCGCCTGGGTCTTCATCGGCGCCTTCGTCGTCCATGTCGTCTTCCGGATTCCCACCATGGCAAGGGCGCTGGGCAGCCGTCGCTTCCGCAGCGCCCTGCGTACCCCCGCTGCACGCACGACACCCGAAGCGGCGGATGACACCGGCCTGGTGACCCCCCACCCCGCGCCGCCCACGATGTCGCGGCGTGGCGCGCTCGGCCTGGTGGGCGCCGGCTCGCTGGCACTGCTCGTCGTGACGGCCGGGCAGAGCATCGGCGGGGCCCTGCGCAAGACCGCGTTGCTGGCACCGCACGGGCAGGAGCCAGGAAAGGGCCCCAATGGCTTTCAGATCAACAAGACCGCGGCGGAGGTAGGTATCCGCGCCCGCGACATCGGGCCTGGCTGGCGCCTGGTCGTACGCGGCCCCGGCCGGGAGCGGATCTTCACCCGTGCGCAGGTACTGGCGCTGCCGCAGCACACGGCAGCCCTGCCGATCGCCTGCGTGGAGGGCTGGTCCACCGACGACCTGGATTGGAGCGGTGTTCGGTTGGCCGACCTGGCAGCCCTGGTCGGACTGCGGCAGAGCCCGCCGGGCGTGTTCGTCGAGTCTGCCCAGCGCGGAGGAGCCTTCAGCTCCACGCACCTGCGTGACAACCAGGTGCGTGACCCCAGGTCACTGCTTGCCCTTCGGGTCAATGGCGCGGACCTCTCCTTGGATCACGGCTATCCGGCGCGGATCATCGTCCCGGCCAACCCCGGTGTGCACAACACCAAATGGGTCACTCGCCTCACCTTCGGAGCAGCACAATGAAGGGCTTCCGCACCCGCTACGGCGCATCCCCCCTGCACCTCTTGCTCGTCCTGTGCTCCTTCGCCCTGGCCGTCTATGCGGGACTCCGGTTGCTGAAGGGAGACACGCTCGGAGTCGTCCTCTGGTTCGTGGGCGCCGCGCTCCTGCACGACTTGGTCTTTCTCCCCCTCTACACCGTCACCGACCGAGTGGTGCAACGCGTCTTCCGGCGCAGAAGGGACGCGACGGACCGTTCGCACTCGCTGACAGGCCGGATCAACTACCTCCGCGTGCCCGCTTTCGTGGCTCTCCTGCTGCTCCTCGTCTGGTATCCGCTCATCCTGAACCGGGTCCCGGGCTTCACCTCGTACACCGGCCTACAGGCCGAAGTGTTCTGGGGCCGCTGGCTGCTGATCACGGCTGCCCTCTTCGCAGCCTCCGCAGTGTGTTTGCTGGTCGCCATGTGGCGTGGGCATTCGCCCCGGCCGAGAGCGCACGAAGCCCCTCCCAAGGCGCCCGGCCGACACCAGGCGTAACCGAGGCCGCCAGTTCCGAGAAAGGGCCGCCTGTTCCGTGAGCACCGAAGAGCATGCGCCAGAGCAGCCGCTGGGCCCCGGTCAGCGGCACGAGGACCCGTATGCGCACGCATTGCAGGACGGCCGCGGTCCCCTCTACATGCGCCGTATGGACGGTGGAGTTCTGTCGTCAGAGGTGGACCGCTGGTGTGCCGCTCCGGACCCCGCCGACATGAGCGTTCTGCGGCGGTGCAAGGGGGCCGTCCTCGACATCGGTTGTGGACCGGGGCGGCTGGTCAGCGCCCTCCGGGCGCTCGGCCACCTCGTGCTCGGCATCGACATCAACCATGCCGCCGTCGCGCGGACCGCCGACACCGGAGGCGCGGCGCTGTGCCGGTCTGTCTTCGAACGGCTTCCTGGTGAAGGGCTCTGGAATACGGCGTTGCTCATGGACGGCAACATCGGGATCGGCGGCGACCCGGCTGCCTTGCTGGTGCGGATCGGGAGCCTGGTGTCGCCCCGTGGAAGCCTGTTGCTGGTGGAGGCGGCCGCTCATGACGTCCACGAACGGTTGCATGTGCAGTTCGACGACGGCCGTGGCCGCCTTGGCATGCCCTTCCCCTGGGCCCGTGTCGGTGTTGCCGCGTTGCGTCGCACGGCAGCGGCCACCGGGTGGCAGCCGGGCGAACACTGGTCGGTCGGCGACCGCCACTTCCTCGAACTGAAGCGGTCCGCCGGCTCTCGCGCGGCACACACGCGACGTCAAGGCTGAGGGAAGCCGCAGCAGCGGGCGCTGCGTTCCTGGATGGCGGCTCCCGGACCCGACCCAGGCCGTGCGGTGGTCACCAGCCGGTCAGCAACAGATGGTTGACAAGGAGGGCGAGGACGGCCTGTGCGGCCAGCCACCAAGCATGAGCCCGGCGTGGGAGCAGCGCGCAGGCGGGGAGCAGCCAGACCGCGAAGGTCAGCCAGATCCGTTCGGTCTCTGCCTTGCTCATTCCGGACAGATCCGCGAGCAGCATCATGCACAACGCCGCGGCGACCAGCACCGACAGCGCACCACGCCCGGCCGGTGACCTGCGCCGCATCCCCCGCACGGCCGGCCGCAGAGGTCCGGCGGCTCGGCACAGACCCGCGACCGTGGCCAGGCCCACTGTCAGCACCTGGGCGGCGAGGTTGGCCCAGATGAAGTAGCCGTACGGGCGTACCTTGGCGGCGCCCTGGTAGTAACGCTCGACGAGGGTCGTGTAGCCGTCAAGCCACCAGAACCCGGCGGCGGTGAAGGCCGCCACCCACGGCAGCACTCCCAGGAGCACCAGCGGAAGGGGGCGGGCTGACCGGGCGAGGAGGAGGACGGCGGCACCGAGCACGACGAGGACCGTCAGGCCGTAGGAGAGGTACCAGACAAGCCCCAAGAGCAGACCGGCACCCAGAGCCGCGAGGCCGGGCATGCGTGTGGTGCGGCCGGCCGCCAGCGCGAGCAGCGCAACTGCCCAGGCGGAGACACCGGCGAAGTAGCCGTCGGCACTGACACCGATCCACACCGCCGCCGGGGCCAGCACCAGGAACGGGGCCGCCTGCCGGGCCAGTTGCTCACCACACAGCGCCCGCACGGCCACCACGACCGCGGCTGCGAACGACGACCCGACGGTGATGCACCAGGCTGCCGCCCAGGCGCCGCCGCTCAACCCGATACGGTCCAGGCCGACGAACGTCAGCAGTGCGCCGGGCGGGTGACCGGCCACATGTGCCGGCCAGATGTGAGGCGAGCCCACCAGGATGTGGTTCGTGAAGTCCCGCAGGAAAGCGGGCACATCGTGCACGCCGTTCACCGACTGCAGGTACTCCAGACTGGTGGTCAGCCGCTCGGCGATCCCACGCCCCCAACCGTCCACGAGCGCCAGCGACCACGTCCATGCCATTGCCGCGCCCCAGACGGCCGGCACCAGCACCCGCCACGACAGGCGCCGCGCAGTCGGCGGGCCGTAGACCACCACCAGCGCGGCGACGGCGAGAGCCGCCGGCGTCCCCGGGCCGATATGCGGCAGCCACCACGCAGACAGCGGCGGCCACCCCAGCCGCAGAACCCCCTCCGCACCGTAAACGGTCCTGTTGAGGAGTCTTCCGATGACCACCGCCAGCGCGAGCAGCACGACCGCGGCCACCACTGCCCACACATCGCGTCGGCACTCCCGCTTCCGCGCACTCATCGTCACCGCGTCACCGTGGGCGGGGACGGCTGACCGTTCGCTGACCTTACGGTTCGACACAGCGGATCACATCGTTCGCAGTATGGGCGGCTCGGCCCGGCCAGCGGTGTTCGGGGTCTTCGTAGTCGTGGCGGCAGCCTTCGTCCCAGGTGGTGCGCTGCTTGCCGTAGGCGGGGAGGCCGCCCCGGGAGTCCTGCCACCGTGCCGTCCACGGTGACGCAACGCTGCCCATCGTGATGGCCCGGCGCCCGAGCCGGCCGCAGCGGCACGACCGGTCGCCGACGACCACCCCGACAGCCGAACAGACCGGTGGGGGGAGAGCCGGTGGGATCGGCGGATTGCGGCCCGCACGGTTCATGGAGCCGTGGCGGGCCGGTCGCGCGGCGGGGCGCCGGTCACCGGGGTCTGGAGCAGGTAGCGATGTGCAGCGCAGTGGCCGGCGAAAGCGCTCCAGGCTTCCACCGGCCAACTGCCCCTGCTTTCCTGGTCGTTGTCTGCGAGTCGCGTCACGTCGCCGGACGGCAGCGCGCTGAGTCTCGGCAGCAGCTGCGCTGTGAGCAGGGTGGAGAGCGCTGCGCGTACTCGGAGTGTCGGCTGTTGACGGTGCTGCCTCACAGCCCGGCGAGGCACGGCCTGCGGCGGGCGGCTTACGAATTCCTGATGCTCCGGCGTCGTTCGGTCGCCGGGCGGGCCGGTGGCCGTACGGTCGGTGGCATGTTGATCCTGGTCACCGGAGGCGCGGGCTTCATCGGCTCGCACGTCGTCACCGCCCTCACCGGCGCCGGGCACGGTGTGCGCGTGCTCGACGCGCTGTTGCCTGCCGCGCACCGCACGTCCCCGCCGATTCCCGACGGGGTGGACCGGAGACATGCGGACGTCCGCGACGCAGCGGCCGTGGCCGAGGCCCTGCAGGGTGTGGACGCCGTCTGCCATCAGGCGGCGATGGTCGGGCTCGGCAAGGACTTCGCCGACGCCCCCGCCTACGTGGGCTGCAACGACCTGGGCACCGCGGTGTTGCTGGCCGGCATGGCCGAGGCCGGGGTGCGGCGTCTGGTGCTGGCGAGTTCGATGGTGGTCTACGGAGAAGGGCGCTACGAGTGCCCGGGGCACGGTGTCGTACGGCCGGAGCCGCGCAAGGTGGCCGACTTGGAGGTGGGACGCTTCGAACCGTCCTGCCCGAGGTGCGGTGAGCCGCTCGCCCCCGGCCTGGTGGCCGAGGACGCCCCGCTTGATCCGCGCAACGTCTACGCCGCCACCAAGCTAGCGCAAGAGCACCTGGCCTTCGCGTGGGCGCGCGCCGTCGGCGGGCGGGTGGCCGCGTTGCGCTATCACAACGTGTACGGCCCCGGGATGCCGCGTGACACCCCGTACGCCGGAGTCGCTGCGCTGTTGCGGTCCGCGCTGGAGCGCGGTGAGGCACCGCGTGTGTTCGAGGACGGAGGCCAGCGGCGGGACTTCGTCCATGTCAGGGACGTGTCCCGGGCCAACCTCGCGGCCCTGGACGGTCTGCCCGGTCTGCTGGAGGGGAGCACGCGGGCGTACAACGTCGGCAGCGGCGAGCCGCACACGGTGGGGGAGATGGCTGCCGTCCTGGCCGAGGCGCACGGCGGGCGGACGCCGGTCGTGACGGGGGAGTACCGGCTCGGGGACGTCCGCCACATCACCGCCTCCTCGCGCAGGCTGCGCGACGAACTGGGCTGGAAGCCGGAGGTCGCGTTCGCGGAGGGAATGGCGGAGTTCGCGGCGGCCTCGCTGCGAGCCGGCTGATCAGGCGGGGGCTGCCCCGGTCCTCCCCGATCTCTCGCGCAGCCGCCGCACGTGGGCGGTGACGGTGGACAGGCCGCCGAACTCCCAGCCCCACACTCGGCGCGTCAGCTCCTAGCGGCTCGTGGCCCGGCCTGGATTTCGCAGTAGATAGGCCAGAAGGTCGAACTCTCGGACAGTCAGGGAGAGTTCGGCGCTATGTCGGGGGCGGGCGATGGGGGCTAAGGCGAGGGATCCGGCCGGTGTGGTCTGTGCGGCGGCAGAGCGGCGGCGTGGGACACGGTGGCGGGACCGTCGGCAGCCACGTCGACGGCGAAGCCCGCCCGGTGCAGACAGCTGGCGACGACCTCGGAGACGGTGGGGTCGTCGTCCACGACGAGGGCGGATTCACCGCCACCGAGTCTCCCACCGGCATTCGACCGTCGGCGGAAGCGTCGGAGGATGTCAGCGATCCATGAGGCTTCTAATTCCCATTTGCCTCTTTTGTCTCCGTAGGGTGGGTGGCATGATCGAAACATCCCCTTCTTCGGCTGCGCCTGTGGACGTGGTGCTGCCCTGCCTCGACGAGGCCGAGGCTCTGCCGTGGGTGCTGGGCCGAATCCCCTCGGGCTGGCGCGCGATCGTCGTCGACAACGGCTCCGTCGACGGCTCGCGGGACATCGCTCGCGCCCTCGGGGCGCATGTCGTACACGAGCCGCGGCGCGGCTTCGGCGCCGCCTGCCACGCGGGCCTGACCGCCGCCACCGCCGACATCGTCTGCTTCTGCGACTGCGACGCCTCCCTCGACCCCGCACTTCTGCCCGCTGTCGGCGGGCCCGTCCTCGACGGTTCCGCCGACCTCGTACTGGGCCGCCGCAGGCCCGTTACGCGCCGCGCCTGGCCACTGCACGCCCGCCTGGCCAACCTGGAGCTGGCCCGTCTGATCCGCCGGCGTACCGGACTACGGCTGCACGACCTGGGCCCGATGCGCGCCGCCCGCCGTCAGTCCCTGCTCGCTCTGGACCTGACCGACCGGCGCTCCGGCTACCCATTGCAGATGGTGGTCCGTGCCGCCGACGCAGGCTGGCGGGTGGCGGAGACGGATGTGCCGTATCGCCCGCGCACGGGCCGCTCAAAGGTCACCGGTACCTGGCGGGGCACCTGGCAGGCGGTACGGGACATGCGCGCTGTCCTCGCCGAGCGGCCCGTCACCGACGCGGTGTCCGCGGCGACCAGCCCAGGAACCGGACGATGAGCGCCCGGCTCCCTGCCACGCTGCTGGTCATCGCCAAGGAACCCGTGCCGGGGCGGGTCAAGACGCGGCTCACCCCGCCCTACACGCCCCAGGAGGCGGCCGCTCTGGCCGAGGCAGCCCTCGCCGACACCCTGCACACGGTGCTCAAGGTCCCCGTCCGGCGCCGAGTCCTTGTTCTCGACGGTGTTCCCGGCCCCTGGCTGCCACCCGGCTTCGATATCGTGCCCCAGGGCGCCGGCGGCCTGGACGAGCGGATCGCGGCCGCCTTCGGCCACTGTGACCGCGGACCGGCCGTCCTGATCGGGATGGATACCCCCCAACTGACCGCGGACCTCCTTGCGGGGGTCGGCCGAGACAGCGCCGATGCCTGGTTCGGGCCGGCCGCGGACGGCGGATTCTGGGCGCTGGGTTTGGCCGACCCGGCGCACGCCGCGGCCCTCGTGCGAGGTGTGCCGATGTCCACCGACCGCACCGGGGCGATCCAGCGGCGCCGCCTTGCCGAGGCGGGGCTGAGCGTGAGCGAACTGCCGGTGCTGCGCGATGTGGACACCGCCGCCGACGCCGCCGCGGTCGCTGCCTGCTGCCCTCCTGGCTCGCGCTTCACCACCACCCTGAACTCGCTCGCGGAAGCCGGGCGGTGAGCGGCACGGCAAGCGGGAGAGACCCAGGCCCTCGCCGAGTGGGCAACGCAGACTGCGGCCCGACGGCATCCCCCACCGGCCCATCCGGACGGCGCCGGTAGGGAAGGGGAACTTCTGCCGCTGGACGTCGAGCGCTGTTGCGCCGCCCCCGACGCCGCCGACACCAGCGTTCTGCACCGTTGCACCGGCCCTGTTCTCGGCATCGGCTGCGGACCGGAACGTCTGATGGCAGCCCTGGCCGCCCAGGGCGTGCGGGCGCTCGGCGTGGACGTCAGCCCGGCGTAGTGGCCCGGACCGGGCAGCGCGGGGGTGCTGCCATGATCGTCGCCGCCGGGCTGGCACTGAACGCGGCCATGCAGCTCCGGCACGACCGGTCGGCCGCGGACCGGGCCCCCCGCGCGATCGAACGGGCCCTGGACCAGTCCTGACCGCACGCCAGATTGGGCACTGGCCGAGCAGGACATCGCCCGGCTCTCCCCGCTCAAGCACCGCAACCTGAACCTGCTCGGCCGCTACAGCTTCACCGCCTCCACCCCGGCCGCCGGCGCCCTGCGCCCGCTGCGCGACCCGGACGCGCCCGACCTGGACGAGGACGACGACGGCGGGCAGGAGTGAGTATCAGGAGCCGATCGGATCAATCCGTGACGGGCAGGCACTCGGCGAGCAGGGCGACGATGTCACGCCAGGCTCGTTCTGCGTGCCGTGGGTGGTAGCCGACGCCGGGACGCACGGTGTGGTCGACCGGTGGATGGTGGAAGGCGTGAAGGGCTCCCCCGTAAACCACGAGGCGCCAGTCGACGCCCGCGGCCTGCATCTCCGCGGTGAACGCGTCCCGTTGCGCGGGCGGCATGATCGGGTCTTCCGACCCGACCCCGACCCATACCGGGCAGCGAATGCGCGCCGCCTCGCCCGGTCGGCCCGTGGTCAGTGCGTTGACCGTCGCAATCGCGCGCAGGTCGACGCCATCGCGACCGAGTTCCAGTGCGACTGCGCCCCCGGTGCCGTAGCCGACGGCGGCGATCCGGTCGGGGTCGGCCCGTGGTTCGGCACGCAACACGTCGAGCCCCGCATGACCGATGTCCCGCATCCGGTCGGGGTCGGCGAGCAGCGGCATGCAACGGGCCAACATTTCCTCTGGGTCTTCCAAATAGCGTCCGCCGTGGAGGTCGAAGGCCAGCGCCACGTAACCCAGCTCGGCCAGAGCCTCGGCCCGGCGGCGCTCGACATCGCTGAGCCCTATCCCCTCGGGTCCGATCAGGACTGCGGGCCGGCGCCCGGCACCGGCCGGGAGGGCGAGGTATCCGATCATCGTCAGGTTGTCGGCCGGGTATTCGACCGTACGGGTGGTGATCGTCGTCATACGACTGGACGGTAATGACTGTTGCGCCCGCTCGGGGTGGTGTTCACCGATGGCAGACAGCGGTCTGTCCCGACTGCACATCACCCGGATGCATCGGCCCGCCTGTCGTCAAACGATCGAATGACGACAGGCGTGGCGGGCGTCCAATGAACCCGTGCAATCCGGGGGTTCGCGGCGGCGCGAATCCAATCAGACCCGATGGTGATTGCTGACAGGGTTTGACGACAGATAGGGCCCACTCCTCCGTACGGAAGGGGCCCTTCGGTGGCGAACCTGGTCTGCAAGCGGGTCTCGACCGACCAGCAGTCGACCGCCCGCCACCCGCGCACCGGCGAGCTGCTGTCCACCGTGAAGTTCATGGTGCAGACCCTCGCCGCCGCCGGCGAACTCCAACGCGACCTCCAGCGCGAACTGACCTACGACGGCCTGCGCGCCGCCGAGGCCAAGGGCAACAAGGGCGGACGCCGCCCCGCCGTGGCGGCCGCGAAGACCGACGCCATACGCACCGTGTACCTGGAAGGCCGCTCGGTCGCCGCCCTTGCCCGCGAGCACGGCGTCAGCCTCCCGGACGGTGACCGGACAGCGAGAACTCACCCGCGCCCAGCCGTGAGGTGGGCCGCCGCGTACGGCTCGGTCCCCGGCGGCCCGGGTGGCGACGGCGCTGACAGGAAGCGGGGCTGGGCGGAGTAGCTCGGGGTGTCAGCTGCCGAAGGGGATGTCCCGAGGGGTGGCCATCCGGCGCGTGTCCGGGTGGGCCTTCACGTAGTCCGTGAGGTACGAGAGCGACTCCCGCACCGCGCTGTCGTCCGTGCCGCAGCCCTTCGGGCCGCTGACGCCGTCCGGGTAGCACGACATCCGGTTGCCGTAGATCAGGCTGTCCACGGCGGCGCTCCCGCCGGAGGCGTCCAGCAGGGTGGCGGCACGGTCCCCGTCCCCCTTGCCCACCGTCCAGCCGACGGTCAGGCCGAGCTCTCCGGTGTCCCGGGCCTTCCTGCCGGCTTCCAGCTCCTTCCGGATGCTGCCGAACTTCAAGGCCATGTTGAACAGGCCGTTGTCCATCACGCGCTGGTTGCCGGGGATGTTCGGCCCGTGCTCGGCGAAGCCGTCCCGGACCTGCGCGTAGTCGCCGCTGAAGCTGACCGCTTCCTTGGAGTTCAGGTCAGCGAGGGCGGTCTTCCAGCCGCTGCCGCCCTCCTTGCCGTAGAAGCCGTAGAGCACCCGAATGCCCTTGCTCTCCAGCTTCTTGCGCGCCATGTCCCGCAGCCCGGCCACGGAGCAGTGGCGCCACTTGGGGTCGTTGCTGTCGCACCAGTCGGGGTTCTTCATGTCAAGCCAGACGAAGGAGGCCTGACGCCCTTGCTCATGCTCCTTCGCCACCTGGTCGAACATGGCCGACATGGGGTCGCCGTAGCTGGTGAGAGTGCCGTCGTGGTCGGCCCACCAGCCCTTGCGCCAGGCCGTCGCGTCCATCTCCAGCGCGTTGGCCCCGTTCTCGAGCGCCCTGGTCACACCGCCCGTGGTCAGCACCCGGTGGGCGATGGCCCAGGTGGGACGCTGATCGGTGGCACCGGGCGCGGCCTTGTAGGGCTTGTCCTCCGGTACGGCCATTGCGGCTCCGGTGCCCAGGGTGGCTGCGGAGACGACCAGGGCCAGCGGCAGCAGTACGGCGCGAAGCCGGCGTGGGGAGGCCATGAGGACGGTCCTTTCCGGTTGCACGGGCTACGCGTGGTGGCAGCCCGTGCGGCGTGTGGTGGCTGTCTGCGCTACAGGCAGACGGCGGGCCAACTGCCCGCCGGTGCAGCACTGTACGGCTAAGTTACCCATCAGTAAATAGGCTGCCGTCCGTACGCAGTCGCCCCCCGTCCGAGGTAAGGGAGCGGAAACCTGTCGGCGGTGCCCGGGAGTGTTTGATTGGCCAGGCGAGCGCCACCTCCTTCGGTGTCAGTGCTGTCTCAGGCGCTCCGCGCTGGGCCCATACCCCGTCGCCGTTCTGCGTCAGCCCTTGCGCTTCCAACCAGCGCCGCGCCCCCTCGGGTCCACGACTGGCGCAGACACCACCCCCGGCACGGCCTGTGCGAGGCCCGGTGCGGCTGCCAGGCTGGGCGGACAACGGTTCCCTAGACCTCTGGAGCGGAAACGTGCAATCCCCTTTGACCGCGGGGCAACTGGAGATCTGGATATCGCAGGTGCTCGAACCGGGCAGCCCGGTCTACAACGTGGGTGACTACTACGAGATCACCGGCGCCGTCGACGCGAAGCTCCTCGAAGCGGCCGCCCGCACCGCCGTGGACGAAGCAGGATCGCTCGGCGCACGGTTCCTCGTCGCCACCGACGGTACGCCCTACCAGGAACTGGGGCCCGCGGAATGGTCCTTCGAGGTCCTCGACATGAGTGAGCGGCCCGACCCCGACGCGGAGGCGGTGGCCTGGATGCGTGCCGAGATGGCCCGCCCGGTCGACCTGACCCGCGGTTCTCTGCTGGCCGGTGCGCTGATCAAGGTATCGAGGGACCGCCACTTCTGGTATCGCCGTTTCCACCACATCATCACGGACGGCCATGGAACTGCCGCCGTTGCCCGCAGGACCGCGGCCCTCTACCACTCGATGCACACCGGTTCCCCTTGCGAACCCAACCCCTTCGCGCCGGTCACGGCCGCGGTCGAGCACGACCGCGCCTACCGGGCCGGCCGGATGTATGCGGCCGACCGGGAGTTCTGGGAGAAGGTCGCGCTCGACTGGCCGGCCACCGGCCGGCTCCGGGCGGACGCTCCGCCCGCACCTGCCACCTTGCAGTACAGCCACCATCTGCCACGGCAGGTGGTCGACGCCGTCCGAGCCCAGAGCGAGCGGCTGGAGGTGTCCACCGCGCGCTTCCTGATCACCGCCGCCGCCCTCTATCTGTGGCAGGTCACCGGCGCCGACGAGGTGACCTTCGGCTGTTCCGCGACGAGCCGGCCCACCCGCCTGCTGCGCAATGTCGTCGCCCCGATGGCGAACCTCCTGCCGTTCCGGGTGCTTGTGGAGCCGGAGCGGTCGGTGACCGACACCTTCCGGCGGACGGACCGCCAGATCGGGCAGGCGCTGCGCCACCACCGGTACCGCTACGAGGAGTTCCGGCGCACGCTCGCCGCGGGCCCGGAGCAGCACGGCGTCGGACCGGTGGTCAATATCGTCAACTTCGACCGCGATCTGCGCTTCGGACCGGCCACCGGCGTGGTGCGCACCCTGGTCACCGGGCCCATCCCGGACCTCGGCCTGTACTTCGACGTGCACTCCGAGCACGCCGGCACCAGCGTGTGCGTGGAAGCGAACCCCGCCAACTACACGGCGGAGGAGGCAGCCCGGCACGCCGAGGGCCTCGGCGGGCTGGTACGCGAACTGGCCGGGGTGGATCCGGGCCTCCCCGTACGAGCCCTGGGCCGGCCCCGGTGACGTGCGGGCGGCCCCCGGCTCACTCCCGGTCCCGCGCGGCGGCGTGCAGCCGCCCCAGCACATACCCGGCCTGGAACCGGCTCTTCGCGCCGACCGCCTTCATGATTTCCGAGGCGTGGCGCTGACAGCTGCGCACGGACATCCCCAGGCGCCGCGCGATCGACTTGTCCTCCAACCCCTCCGACAGCATGGCGACGATCGATTCCTGGATCTCGCCGGAGATCCGGACGGCCGCGGCCGAGTCGAAGCTGACCGGGAAGAGTGAGGCATCGCGCCACAAGCAGTCGAAGAACACCCGTATGTAGTGGACGACATGCGGCTCGCGCACCAGCAGGGCCGCCTCCGGGTCGTCCCGCAGCCCCAGCAGGGCCACGCGGTGGTCGAAGACCAGCAGCCGGCACAGGCCGTCGGTCCGCGTCCGCACCTGCGCCCCGAGGTGCATCACGCGCCGGACATGGTCGACCGTCGGCTGGTCGTAGCGGGCGGGATGCTGGTAGAGGGTGCGCATCCGGACGCCGCGCGTGAGCATCTGCCGGTCCCGCTCATCCGCCTCCTGGAGTGCGCGGGCGGAACGGGCGCCACCCGGCTGGGCGGTGAGTACCTCCTGCCGGGCACCGATCGTCAACTCGTCGATGGTCTCCTGGACGGTCCTCAGATCGGTGAGCAGCTCGATCGGCTCGGCGTCCGAACGACGCGCCCGCCCCGACTCGTAGGCAGGGAGCAGCGAGGCGAACGTCTCCCGGAGCCGCTCGATCTCCTCGTAGCGCTCCCGCACATGGCGCTCCAAGGGACGCAGCAACCGGTCTGCGGCGGTCCGGGGCGGCACCACGGTCAACCGGCCGGCCTCTCCTTCGGCGCGGCAGAGCAGTCGCATTTCCACGAGCTCTTTCACCGCTCGTTCCACGTCCGCGCTGTCCAGTCCCACGACGGTGGTGAGTTCCTCGATGCCCCATACGGCGCGCTGTGTGGCGTAGCCGAATACGAGCGAAGCTTCCTCGCTGAGCTCAATTCGTCCCGGTGGTTCTGACGTATTCATCATCCCTCAGCCCCATCAGAGATATCCCCCGATCGGAAGGCACGCTAGACATGCTTGATCAACAGCCAGTCAACATGGAGCAGACGGGCGCCTCGGAGCAGACGGGCGCCGCCCCGTGCCGGTGAAGACCGGGCACCGGGCGGCACGCAGCGCGGGCGGCGGACTGTTACGCCGCCACCGGGATTTCCGGCAGCTGTGGTACGGGGAGACCGCGGGCAAGTTCGGCGTGTCCGTCACGGGTGTACTGCTGCCGCTGGCCGCCGTCTCCGTGCTGCATGCCGGAACCTTCGCGGTGAGCCTGCTCAACGTCGCGACGTGGCTGCCCTGGCTCGTCATCGGGCTGCCCGCCGGAGTCTGGGTGGACCGGCTGCGCCGCCGCACGGTCATGCTGGTCTGCGACGCCGTCTCGTGCGCCCTGTTCCTGAGCGTGCCGGTCGCCGCATGGTGCGGTGTACTCGGCATCGGTCAGCTGCTGCTGGTCGCGCTGCTGGTGGGCTCGGCGGCCGTTTTCTTCCAGACCGCGTACACCGCCTACCTCCCCACCCTGCTCAGCCCCCCGGACCAGGCCGAGGGCAACGCGAAGCTGCACGGAAGCGCCGCCGCGGCGCAGATCGCCGGTGTGGGATCCGGCGGCCTGATCGCACAGGCCGCCGGTGCGGTCGACGGCATGCTGACCAACGCGGCGACCTTCCTCATCTCCTTCCTGTGCATAGGCCGCATCCGCCACCGCGAGCCGCCGGCAGCGGGCTCCCGGTCGGGGCAGCGCGCGCCGCTGCTCGGGGACTTACGGGAGGGGGTGCGGCTGGTTGCCCGTGATCCGTACCTGCGCAGCCTCACTCTCTTCGGAGGCGCCTCCAATCTCGCCCTGGGAGGCTGCCAGGCCCTGCTCGTCGTCTTCCTGGCGCGGGACATCGGCCTGTCCTCCGGCGCGGTGGGGGCGCTGGTGGGCCTCGGCGGCGCAGGGGGAGTCCTGGGCGCGTTGCTGGTGCGCCGGGGCGCGGCCCGGCTCGGTACCGCTCGGGCCCTGCTGCTGTTCGAGCTGGGCGTGCCCGCCCTCGCCCCGCTGATGGCGCTCACCCGAGACGGCGCCGGACTGGCGTTCTTCGTCGTCGGCTACGGCGCTGCCGCGCTCGGCGTGGTGGCGGGAAACATCATCAAGGCAGGCTTCATCCAAGGGTATTGCCCCTCCGGTGTGCTCGGCCGGGTGACTGCCTGCTCGGCGTTCGTCAACTACGGAACTCTGCCGCTGGGCGCGCTCCTCGCAGGTGGCCTCGGCACGTTGTTGGGGGTGCGGCCGACGATGTGGCTGCTGACCGCGGCCATGCCGCTGGCGGCGTTGATCCTGTTGTGGTCCCCGATCCGCTCCCGCCGCGACCTGCCCGCGCGCGAGGCCGACCTGAGCTGAGCGGATGACGGCCGTGCCCCTCGTCCGCGCCCGTCCGCGCCCGTCCGCGCCCGTCCGCGCCCGCCCGGGCCCCTCCGCGCCGTACCGACGGGCGTCGGCCGCCCTGGCCCCGAAACCACGGGTGTCCCTTTTGTCCCCTCTCCTTTATGCGACAGGCATGAACACCATCCCCGGATGCTCTTGGTGCACGCCTTTCCCGATGGCAACGTGAATCGCGTCGGCACGGCCGGAAAGAGCGACTGGCACCCGCGGCCGGAGCAATTCCGCAGCGCATTCCGGCAGAACGTCCTGCGCGCGGTACGCGGGACGGACCGAGCCGAGAGCGGTGCCGATTCGATGTACCGCGCCGATTCGACGTACCGCGCCGATTCCTGCCGCGGAACCGTCCGCACCTTCCCCATGACGTGAAAGGAATTCCATGTTCCCGCTCTCCGGCCCCGCGCTGAACATGCGTCACCCGTCCGAGATCCGCAACGACACCGGATGGGGGTGACCTCCCCCGAGCAGCGTCCGAGGACATCCGTCAGCAACGACATGAGAGGCAGCGCACAACCATGAGCTCTTCCCGGTCCGCCACCGCGGAACCCCCCGCCTGGACCCTCGAACCCGGTAAGCCGGCGATGGCACACGTCCCCCGCTTCGCCGACGCCGCCGAAGCAGCTGAGTGGCTCGGATCGGTCCACGCGGAGCTGCGCACCGCACTGCACCGGCACGGTGCGGTGTACCTGCGGGGCCTCCCGGTCCGCGACGTCGAGGACTTCGCGAAGGTACGCGACGTCCTGGTGCCCCGCCGCACTCCCTACCGTGAGAAGGCCACCCCCCGCAGCAGCTACGGGAACGACGTCTACTCCTCCACCGACCTCCCGCCCAACCAGCCGATCCGGATGCACAACGAGAACAGCTACACACTGACCTTCCCCGGTCTGCTGCTGTTCTCCTGCCTGACGGCACCGGAGGAGGGCGGCGCGACACCGGTCGCCGACTGCCGCGAAGTGCTCCGCCGGATACCCTCCGCGCTCGTCGAGCGGATGCGCTCGGCCGGCTGGTTGCTGACCCGCAACTACTCCGAGCACATCTCCCTGGACTGGCGCACCGCGTTCGCCGCCGACACCCGGGAGCAGACCGAGAAGTACTGCGCGGACAACCTCATCTCCTGCGAATGGGACGCCTCGGGCGCACTGCGTACCCGGCAACTGCGGCCCGGCATCATCCGGCACCCGCAGACGGGGGAGGAGGTCTGGTTCAACCACATGGCTTTCTGGAACTCCTGGTCGCTGGACGAGGAGATCCGGGAGGCGCTGCTCGACGAATTCGGGCCGGACGGCCTGCCCTTCGAGACCGGCCTCGGCGACGGCGCGCCGCTGACGCGCGACGAACTCGACGCCATCAACGCCGCATACGAGGGTGCGACGGTGCGCGAGACCTGGCAGCCGGGCGATGTGCTGCTCGTCGACAACGTGCTGGCCACCCATGGCCGCGACCCCTTCCGCGGCGACCGCCGCATCGTCGTCGCGATGGGCGAACCCGTCGCCCTCGCGGACTGCCGGCCCACCGTGCCGCCCGCCCCGGGAGAGGAGCGGGCAGCATGACCGAGCTCCTCGAAGACCGCCGGCACGCCGCACCGGACCACGCCGTCGATCTGCTGACCCGTTTCCAGCAGGCCGTCGCGGCGACCCCGGACCGCATCGCGGTCAGCCACCATGGTGCGCTCACCTTCGCCGAACTCGACCGGCACACCGCCCGTTTGGCGGGAGTGCTGGCCGGCCACGGCGCCGCGCCCGGCCGGCGGATCGGCATCAGCCTGCCCCGGGGCACCGACCTCGTCGTCGCGCTGCTCGCCGTCTGGCGGACCGGCGCCGCCTACGTACCGCTCGACCCCGCCTATCCGCAGGAACGCCTGCACGCGATGGTGCGTGACGCGGGCATCGACGTGGTGCTGACCGGGGGAAGTGACGGCCCGGTGTGGCCGGAAGGTGTCCGTACCCTTCCGGTCGCACCCCCTCCGGAGGCCCCGGCCCCGGAGCACGCTCCGGCTCCGCCCGTACCGGTCTCCGCTCGGACCCCGGCGTACGTCATCTACACCTCCGGCTCGACGGGCGTACCGAAGGGCGTCGAAACCACCCGGGGCGCGGTGGCGGCACTGGTCACCGGGCTGGAGGAGGCGGGCTTCTACGACCATGGGCACCGGGTCGTCGCATGGAACGCCAGCGTTTCCTTCGACGCCTCGGTCCAGCAATGGGCACGGGTGTGCCGGGGCGACACCGTGGTCGTCCTGGGGGAGGCGGAGCGCACCGATCCGGCCCTGCTGGGGGCAGTCCTGGACGAGCACGGGGTGCACGACCTCGACCTGACCCCCTCGCACTGGCCGCTGCTCCGCGACGACCTGCTCGTACGCGCCGCCGAGGGGCGACGGCTCCGGCTGTTCATGGGCGGCGAGGCGGTACCGGAGGGCACCTGGCGGGAGCTGGCGGCCGCACACGACGCCCGGCGCCTCGAAGCGGTCAACCTCTACGGCCCCACCGAGTGCACGGTGGACGCCACCGCTGCCTGGATCGAGGACTTCGCTCCGCACATCGGACGCCCCCTGCCAGGAGTCCGCTGCCACGTCCTCGACGCCGCGCTGCGGCCGGTGCCGTTCGGCGAGGAGGGCGAGCTCTACCTCGCCGGACGGCAGCTGGCCGTCGGCTATGTGAACCGGCCCGCGCTCACCGCCACGCGGTTCGTCGCCGACCCGTTCGCCGCCGACGGCACGCGGATGTACCGCACCGGAGACCTGGTGCGCCGGCGCCCCGACAACTCCCTGGAATACCGGGGACGCAGTGACCGTCAGGTCAAACTCCGCGGCCACCGCGTGGAGTTGGGCGACATCGAGGCCGCGCTGACCACCCATCCGGGCGTGGCGGCCGCCGTGGTCACCCTGCACAGCGACACGGCCGTCGGCGAACAGCTCGTCGCGTACTACGTGGCGGCGACAGGTGCCGCGGGCGACACACCTGCCACCGGCACCCCCACTCCTGACACGCTCCGCGCCCATCTGGCCGCCGCTCTGCCGCAGTTCATGCGTCCGACCGCCTACCTCGCACTCGACGCGATGCCGCTGACCGTGAACGGCAAGGTCGACCTCACCGCCCTGCCCGCGCCCGAACCGGCCACGGCGGACCCGGACAGCGCTCCGGAGAGCGAGGCCGAGACGCTGATAGCGACCGTGTGGTCCGAGGTGCTCGGCCGTGAGCACATCAGGGCCGACGACGACTTCTTCGCCATGGGCGGCCATTCGCTGATCGCCCTGCGTGTCGTGGCCCGGCTGAAGAAGCAGCTGGGGGTCGTGATGTCGGCCCGTGAGGTCTACCAGCATCCACGGCTCAGGGACCTGGCGCGGCACGTCGAGAGCCTGCGCGCCGACCGCTGACGGGCCGGCATCCGCCTCCCTCGATCACCGCGCACCTTCTGCACCACCGTCACTGCGCCGCCTGCGCGGACACCGCGCTCCGTCACCGCGGAGACGGAGCAGAGACACCAAGAGACGCCGAAGAGACAGAAGACCCCCCACACAGACAGGGAGAGGGCCACGATGGCCGGACCTCAGGACACCACCGTCATCCCGATCAAACCACCGGACCGTCACACCGTGCGCACGCTCCTCTGCCTGGGCTTCTGCGGCGGCGGCACCGGGCCGTATCACTCCTGGAGCGACAGCCTGCCCGCCGAGGTGGCCCTCTCCGCCATCTGCTACCCCGGCCGGGAGGGGCGCTTTCTGGAGCCGTACGCGGCCGACTGGGAGGAACTCGCCGCGGACGCCACCGCCGCCGTGCTCTCCGCGGCCGACGGGCCATACGTCCTGTTCGGGCACAGCATGGGCGGCTGGATGGCTTTCGACGTCGCGGCCCGGATCGAGGACGCGGCCGGCCCGGCCCCGGAGGCACTGGTCGTCTCCTCGTGCAACGCGCCGGACCGCGGTCTGACTCCACGGGACATGTTCCCCGCGCGCCAGGACACCGACGCCGAGTTGCTGGACTGGATGCGCACCAACGGCCTGATGCCTGAACACGTCCTGGCGGACCCGGGACTCCAGGAGATGGCCGTGGAGCTGATGCGTGCGGACATCCGGGTCCGTGACACCTTTCGCTGCCGGCCGGGGACCACGGTGGGCGTCCCCGTCCAGATGCTCTCCGCGACGGATGACGATGTCATCGAGCCGGACGCAGGAAACCAGTGGCGCCGGGTCGCCCGCGGCTCCTACCGCCACGATGTGCTGCCCGGCGGGCACTTCTACACCCCGGAGATCTGGCGGCAGCTGCCGGCCCACATCGCACCGCTCACCACACCGGCATCCCACGCCGCGGTCTGAGCCCGCAGAACGGGAACGTTCCGCCCCACACCGCTCCCTGCCACCTGAAAGGACATCCCCCGTGACGCATACGCACCCCTTCGAAGACGTCGACGCCACCTATCTCGTCCTGGTCAACCAGCGCAACCAGCACTCCCTCTGGCCGTCGCACCTGGCACCTCCGCAGGGCTGGACGGTGACCCGGGGCGCCGACGGATATCAGGCCTGCCTCGACCACATCGAGGAGCACTGGCGCGATCTGTCGCCGCAGCCCGCCACCGGCAACTGACCCATCTCCGTCTCCAAGGGAGGAGCACCATGACGCAAGCGCAGAGCCCCGCGGTCGGGGAGCAGGCCGATGCCACAGCCCCGTCCGGGGACGGCCCCGGCCGTGCCGGGAGGGGGCGTGGTCCGCGGTCAGTGCGGGAGGAGGTGTTGTGCCGGCTGTTCGCCCAGGTGTTGGGTGTGCCGACGGTCGGGGTGGCGGACAACTTCTTCGCCCTGGGCGGCCATTCGCTGAGGGCTGCCCAGCTCCTGAGCCGGATCCGTTCGGTGCTGGGCGTGGAGCTGGGCGTCCGCGAACTGTTCGGTTCGCCGACCGTGGCGGGGCTGGCGGATCTGCTGGCCGAGGGTGCCGTGGCCCGGCCGGCGGTGACGGCGCGGGCGCGGCCTGCGGTGGTGCCGTTGTCGTTCGCGCAGCAGCGGCTGTGGTTCCTGGACCGTCTGGAGCAGAGTCCGACCTATAACGCGCCGTTCGCCTTCCGGGTGCGGGGCCCGGTGGATGTGGACGCCCTCCAGTCCGCCGTCAATGATGTCGTCGGGCGACATGAGGCGCTGCGCACGGTCTTCCCGGTCCGCGACGACGAGCCCTTCCAGGACATCCTGGCACCCGAGCACGCGACGGTGAAGGTGACGGTGGTGCCGTGTGCCGCCGAGGAGCTGAACTCCCTCTTTCATGACGTGGCGTTCGCCCCCTTCGACCTGGCGGTCGAACTTCCCTTACGTGTCTCGCTGTTCACCACCGCCCCCGATGAACACGTACTGCTGCTGACGTTGCATCACATCGCCAGCGACGGCTGGTCGGAAGCTCCGTTGCTGCGCGATCTGTCCACGGCCTATCGCGCCCGCCTCACCGACAGTGTTCCTGTGTGGGAGGCACTCCCGGTCCAGTACGCGGATTACACGCTGTGGCAGCGTGAGCTTCTCGCGGAGGTGGGTGGGCAGCAGTCGGACTTCTGGGTGGAGGCGCTGGAGGGTCTTCCGCAGGAGCTGGCGCTTCCCACCGACCGGCCGCGCCCGTCCCGGCCCACCCATTCCGGTGGTCTTGTCCATTTCCGGTTGCCCGCCGACTTGCATGGGCGTCTTGAGTTGTTGGCGCGTGAGCAGGGTGCGACGTTGTTCATGGTGCTTCAGGCGGGTCTGGCGGCGTTGCTGACGCGGTTGGGGGCCGGGACGGATATTCCGTTGGGTACCGCGACGGCGGGACGGACGGATCAGGCGTTGGACGACATTGTCGGGTTCTTCGTCAATACGCTGGTGTTGCGGACGGACACGTCGGGCGATCCGTCGTTCGGCGAGTTGCTCGCCCGGACACGGGAGGGCGATCTGGCGGCGTTCGCCCACCAGGATCTGCCTTTCGAGCAGCTGGTGGAGAGGCTGAACCCGGACCGGAGCACCTCGCGCCATCCGCTCTTCCAGACCATGCTCGTCCTCCAGAACAACGCCGAAGGCACCCTCGATCTCCCCGGCACCACCCTCACACCCCAACCCCTCGACACCGCACCCTCCAAATTCGACCTCGGCTGGAGCTTCACCGAAGAGCGGGACGCCGACGAACGCCCCCTGGGCATGTCCGGCATCCTGCAGTACGCCACCGATCTGTTCGACCGCACCACCGCGGACACCCTGACCGGCCTCCTCGTCCGCGCTCTCGACGCCGCCGCGGACGCACCGGACACCGCCATCGGTTCGCTGGAGATCTTCGCGTCGCGGACAGCGGAGCGGGCATTCCTGGACCGCACGGACGAGCATCGGCTCCCCGCCCGTCGCGCGTCCGGCCCTGGCGGTGCCGCAGATGCCGGTCCGACCTCCGGGGACGGCCCCGACCGTGGCGGGAGGGGCGAGCGTGGTCCGCGGTCTGCGCGGGAGGAGGTGCTGTGTCAGCTGTTCGCCCAGGTGTTGGGTGTGCCGACGGTCGGGGTGGCGGACAACTTCTTCGCCCTGGGCGGTCACTCGCTGCTGGCCACTCGGCTGCTGAGCCGGATCCGTTCGGTGCTGGGCGTGGAGCTGGGCGTCAGGGAGTTCTTCGGATCCCCGACGGCCGCGGGGCTGGCGGATCTGCTGGCCGAGGGTGCCGCGGCCCGGCCGGCGGTGACGGCGCGGGCGCGGCCTGCGGTGGTGCCGTTGTCGTTCGCGCAGCAGCGGCTGTGGTTCCTGGACCGTCTGGAGCAGAGTCCGACCTATAACGCGCCGTTCGCCTTCCGGGTGCGGGGCCCGGTGGATGCGGACGCCCTCCAGTCCGCCGTGAACGATGTGGTCGGGCGCCATGAGGCGCTGCGCACGGTCTTCCCCGCCCACGAGGGCGAGCCGCAGCAGCAGCTGCTCGCCCCCGACGAGGCCGCCGTCGAGGTCACCGTGGTGCCGTGCCCCGCCGACGAGATCTCCGCCCGCTTCCACGCCGCGGCCTTCACGCCCTTCGACCTCGCCGAGGAACTGCCCCTGCGGGTCACGCTGTTCACCGTCGGCGCCGAAGACCACCTGCTTCTGCTGACGCTGCATCACATCGCCAGCGACGGCTGGTCGCTGGTGCCCCTGCTACGCGATCTGTCCATGGCCTATCGCGCCCGCCTCACCGGCAGTGTTCCTGTGTGGGAGGCGCTGGCGGTCCAGTACGCGGATTACGCGCTGTGGCAGCGTGAGCTTCTGGCGGAGGTGGGTGGGCAGCAGTCGGACTTCTGGGTGGAGGCGCTTGAGGGTCTTCCGCAGGAGCTGGCGCTTCCCACCGACCGGCCGCGTCCGCCTCAGCCCACCCATTCCGGTGGTCTCGTTCATTTCCGGCTGCCGGCCGACTTGCATGGGCGTCTTGAGTCGTTGGCGCGTGAGCAGGGTGCGACGTTGTTCATGGTGCTTCAGGCGGGGCTGGCGGCGTTGCTGACGCGGTTGGGGGCCGGGACGGACATCCCGTTGGGTACCGCGACGGCGGGACGGACGGATCAGGCGTTGGACGACATTGTCGGGTTCTTCGTCAATACGCTGGTGTTGCGGACGGACACGTCGGGCGATCCGTCGTTCGGCGAGTTGCTCGCCCGGACACGGGAGGGGGATCTGGCGGCGTTCGCCCACCAGGATCTGCCTTTCGAGCAGCTGGTGGAGAGGCTGAACCCGGACCGGAGCACCGCCCGCCATCCGCTCTTCCAGACCATGCTCGTCCTCCAGAACAACGCCGAAGGCACCCTCGATCTCCCCGGCACCACCCTCACACCCCAACCCCTCGACACCGCCCCCACCAAATTCGACCTCGACTTCACCTTCACCGAACGGCACGGCGCCGACGGCAGCCCCGACGGCGTCGACGGCCTGTTGCACTACTCGGCCGACCTGTTCGAACGTGTCACCGCCGAGGCCCTGACCCAGCGCCTGCTGAGCCTCCTCACCACCGCCGGCGCCGCCCCGGAAACTCCCATCGGAGCGATGGAACTGCTCTCCCCGCAGGAGCGCGTCCGCATCCTCTCCGGGTGGAACGACACCGCCCTTCCGCTGCCGGACGACCGGCTGGTGCACGAGATCTTCGAGGAGCACGTACGGAACAGCCCGGATGCCACCGCGGTGGTCGACGCCGACGGCACGCTGACCTTCCGTGAGCTGAACGCCCGCGCGAACCGGCTGGCCTGGCTGTTGATCAGCCAGGGCATCCAGCCGGAACAGCGGGTGGCCACCTTGCTCCCACGGGCCGGTGAGCACATCGTCGCGCTGCTGGCCGCGCTCAAGGCGGGCTGCTGCTATGTGCCGATGGACCCGGAGGACCCCGAGGACCGGATCGCCCTGATGCTGGCGGACGCCGCGCCCTCCTTCCTGCTGACCGACCGGGAGAACCTGGCCCGGCTCCGTCCGGGGGCCGATCCCTCGATCCAGGTGCTGGTCCTCGACGACCCCGCCGTGCGTCAGTCCCTCAGCCGGTACGCGCCGGTCGATCCGCACCCTGCGGACCGGCCCGTACCGCTGCGCCCGGACCATCTCGCCTACGTCATCTACACCTCGGGTTCGACGGGCCGGCCGAAGGGGGTGGCCGTGGAGCACCGCAATCTCAGCAACCTGTTCCACGCCCACTTCGCGGTGTTCGCGCCTCAGGTGGCGGCCGCCGGGGACCACCGGTTCCGTGCCCTGGTGACCGGACCGCTGACCTTCGACTCCTCCTGGGAACCGGTCCTGTGGCTGCTGGGCGGCCATGAACTGCACCTCGTGCACGACGAGGTCCGCCGCGACCCGGAGGCGATGGCCGAGTACATCGGCGCCGCGGGCATCGACTACATGGAGATCTCGCCGACGTACTGCCGGCAGCTGATGACGGCGGGCATGCTGTCCGCAGGGCAGCCCTCGCAACCGCGCATCGTCGAGCTCGGCGGCGAGGCCGTCGACCAGGCGCTGTGGAGCGAACTCCGCGCCATTTCCGGGACCGAGGGCTTCAACTCCTACGGCCCGACGGAGTGCACCGTGTACGTGTCGTACGGCGCGGCAGCGGAACACGAGCGCCCGCTGATCGGCCGGCCGATCAGCAACAACCGGATGTACGTCCTCGACGCGGGCCTGCGTCCCCTGCCCGCCGGGGTGGTCGGCGAACTGTATCTGGCCGGAGCGGGGACGGCCCGCGGCTACCTGGGCCGGCCGGGGCTGACGGCACAGCGGTTCGTGGCCTGCCCATTCGGAGAGCCGGGGGAGCGCATGTACCGGACCGGGGACCTGGCGCGCTGGAGCGCCGACGGTGTCCTGGAATACATGGGCCGCACCGACGAACAGGTGAAGGTCCGCGGCTTCCGGATCGAACCCGGCGAGGTGGAGTCGGTGCTCGCCGGACACGACGCGGTCCGCCAGGTGACCGTGATCGTCCGGGAGGACAGGCCGGGGGAGCGCAAGCTGGTCGCCTATGTGGTTCCGACGGAGCAGGGCCGGCCGGATGCCCGCGAGCTGCGCCGTCTCGCCACGGCGTCACTGCCCCGCCACATGGTGCCGTCGTCGTTCGTGTTCCTGGACGCCCTGCCGCTGACCTCGCGCGGAAAGCTCGACCGGCGGATGCTGCCGGCACCGGGTGACGGGACGGTGGAGCGCCGCCGAGGCCCGCGAACGGTGCGCGAGGAGCTGTTGTGCGGGCTGTTCGCCGAGGTCCTCGGGGTGCCCGAAGTGGGCATCGACGACGACTTCTTCGCCCTGGGCGGCCACTCGATGCTCGCCACCCGGCTGATCGCCAGGACGCGTTCGGTGCTCGGCGCCGAGCTGGGCATCAGGACCCTGTTCGATGCCCCCACCGTCGCCGGACTCGCCGACCGGCTCTCGCAGGACACACCCGACGACTCCCTCGCGGTCCTGCTCCCGCTGCGCTCCGTACGCCGGGCGGCCACGCCGTCCCGCACACGGGGCGCCACACCCCCCGAGCCGCTCTTCTGCGTCCACCCGGCGGCCGGAACCAGCTGGGTGTACTCCGGGCTGCTCCGCCACCTGGCACTCGACCAGCCCGTGTACGGCCTTCAGGCACACGGGCTCACCGAGCCCGATGCGGCTCCGGAAAGCATGACGGAGATGGTGGAGGCCTACCTCGCGCAGATCAGGTCGGTGCAGCCGGACGGCCCCTACTCACTCCTCGGCTGGTCTTTCGGCGGGGTGGTGGCCCACGAGATGGCAGTACGGCTCCAGGAGGCCGGACAGAAGGTGAACTCGCTTGTGCTGATGGACAGTTACCCGTCGCGCGTGACCGCCGACGGCCACGACACAGGAAGGACGGAAAAGAGCGGATCAGGGACGGACCGGGGCGACGCACCGGATGCGGAAGAACTGCGGCAGGCCCTGTTCGACTCCCTCGGGCACCAGGCGGACGCCACGGACGGCCCGCTCGCCCTGCTCGGGGAACAGGGCCTGGCGGCCATGGTCCGGGTATTCGCCCGCAACAGTCGCCTCCAGAGCGGATTCGTCCCGCGCTCGTTCCGGGGTGATGTGCTGTTCTTCGAGGCCACCGAGGGCTGGGTTCCGGGCATGCAGCGCCCGCAGGCCTGGCGGCCCCATGTGACGGGCCGGCTCGCCATCACTCCCGTACGTGGCGCGCACGGCGAACTGACCCGCCCGGAGCAGCTCGCGCAGATCGGTCCGGTGCTGGCCGACTGGTGTGCCGAATACAGGAAGTGACGCCACAGTGCAGCGGATCGCGTCCCGCCCGGACCCCCAGCGGTGTCCGGGCGGGACGTGGTCACTGACCGACGGCAGCCCCGGAACCCGTATGGAGCCCGAGAACCCGGTACAGTTCCGCGGCTTTCTCCAAGTGGCCCGCCGCCTCCCCGTCCACGTACTCGGCCCGCACTGCCTGAAGGGCCCTGCCGAGAGCCTGGTGGCTGCGCGCCATCAGCAGGTGCTCCTGGGTGAGTTGAGCTCCTTGAAGGGCCTGCCGCGCATGATCGACGGCGGCATGGGCGTCCCCGGTCAGCAGGAGTGCCTCGGCGAGCCGGTACAGGCACTCGGTCTCGTTTCGGGCATGACCGGTGGTCCGGGCACGCGGCAACACCTGGCGGTAGAGCGCGGCCGCCTCCGCGGGACGCCCGCCGTACAACAGGGTGTCCGCCTCCGTCGTCATCACCCGGATCAGCCACTTCACGTCTTTGCCGCAGGTCAGCAGGTCGGCCAGCTCCCGGCACTGCTCACGGATCCGGGCCAGGTCCCCCCTGCTGCCGGGATCCTGGGCCCGGATCTGGAGCAGGAGGGTGCGCCGCCGTGTGACCAGCCCCTGATCGCCGGTGATCATCGCCATCTCCACCGACCGCTCCGCATGGGCGCGGGCAGAGCTGAAGTCGGCGCACATGGTGTCGAGGTGGGCCAGCATCGCATGGGTGAAGAGAACTGCCAGGAAGGGCCGGAGGCCATCGGCGGGTGCGGGAGACTCACCGAAGATCTCCAGTGCCTTCAGCAGATGCGCCCGTGAGCGGTCGAGGCAGTCCAGCGAGGAGTGCTTCTTGAGGATCACCCCGGCCGCGTAATGAGCCGTGCCCACCACGTCCTCGTCGCAGTACGCCACCGCGGACCGCACCAGAGCGGTGGCCGCCGGCGCCAGCATGCCGAGGGGCACGCTCTCCTCGAAGCAGGGAGCCAGCATCAGCCCGTCGACGGCGAGTGCCACCGCCTCCGCGTCTCCGCTGCCGGCCGCCTGCTCCGCCACGGCGGCCACGGTGGGCAGCGCTCTCCGCATCCACTGCACCGCCTCCTGGCCGGTCCCCACGTCCTCGCCCGCCGACCGCCGCGGTCGCAGCTCAGAGGTCAGCCGAACGCCCAGCGGCTGGGTCGCCAGGACCGCTCCGGCGACACTGGCGCACATGAAGTCGGCCGCGCGGCGGACGACTTGGCGGAGTTCCTCGTCGGTCAGCTCCACTCGAGCCGTCGCTCGCGCATAGGCCCCGACCAGATCGTGGTAGCGGTAGCGGCCCGGTGCGCGGGTCTCCAGGAGTACCGCGTCGACCAGGGCCTCCAGGACGTCCTCCACCTCCCGCTCCGGAAGTTCGAGAACTGCGGCGGCGCCCTTCACACCGAACTCGACGCAGTGCGGGAGGGACAATTCCAGAAACGCCCGGGCCCGCTGCGGGGAGAGCTGCGCGTACGACTGCTCGAACACCGCCTCGACCGTCAGCTCACCGACCCGCAGTTCCCCGAGCAGCCTGGCCTCGTCGGACATCCGGGACAGCAGCGTGGCGACCGGCCAGGCCGGCCGGAGCGCGAGGCGAGCGCCGATCGCCCGCAGCGCCAACGGCAGATGGCCGCTGGCGGCGGCGAGCGCCGCGACGGCGTCCGGCTCCTCCTCGATCCGCCGGATACCGGCGACCTTGCCGATCAGCTCCACGGAATCGTGGGGGTCGAGGCCCTTCAGCGACACCTTGACGGCGGCCGGCAGCGCCGCCAGCGCACGGGCGGTGACCAGGACCGCGCACTGGTCGGCGCCGGGCAGCAACGGCTCGACCTGGGCGACGGTGGCGGCATTGTCCAGCACCACCAGCACGGCGCGGTCCGACAGCAGGGTGCGGAACAGTGCCGCGCGGTCGCTCACCGAAGCCGGCAGGCGCTCGTGCGGCACGCCCAGTGAGGTCAGGAAACCGGCCAGAACGTCGGCCGGGTCACCAGGAGCGCCGCACGGTGTGCGCAGTTCGGCGTACAACTGGCCGTCGGGGAAGGAGCCCATGACCGCATGCCCGGTGCGCAGGGCCAGCGCGGTCTTGCCTACGCCGCCCATCCCTGTGATGACCGCGACGGGGTGCGAGGCGTGCCCGCTGAGCGCGGCGACCAGGGTGCAGACCTCGTCGTGCCGACCGGTGAAGTCGCACGGTACGGCCGGCAACTGGGCGGGCGCCCTCGGCGCGGGGACGGCCGACCACACCTGCACCTCGGCCGGGACGGCAGCGGTCCTCGCCGTAGCAGGAACCGCCAGCAGAGTCCGGTCACCCGCCAGCACCGCGGCGTGCAGCCCGTCGAGGACGGGGCCCGTATCGATGCCCATCTCGTCCGCGAGTACCTGGCGGGCGTGATCGTAGGCCAGCAGCGCATCGGCGCTCCGCTCCGACCGGTACAGGGCCAGCATCAGCGCACCGTGCAGCCGCTCCCGGTACGGATAGGCCTCCAGAGCGCACAGGATCTCCGGCACCACCTCCTCATGCCGGCCGCACGCCAGCGACAGCTCCAGGTGGTGCTCCGTCGCCGAGGCCCGCTGTTCGGCCAGCGCCCGTCGCTGTTCCTGCGCGTAGGGCCCGGGGAGCCCTGCCAGCGCCGGGCCCTGCCACATACCGAGCGCCCCCTTCAGGACGGATGCGGCATACGCGGGATCGCCCTGCGCGGCCGCACGCCGGGCCCGCAGTGTGAGCTGGCCGAACAGCAGAGCGTCGACACGCTCGGCCGGCAGTCGCAGGACATAGCCGTCCGCCATGGTCCCGATGACCGTGGCCCCACCGTCTCGACCGGATGCGGCGCCACCCTCCCTGCCCGCGGTGTGCGCGCGGTCGAGGTATGTCCGCAGCCGATGGACGTAGTTGACGATCACTCGGCGGGCGGAGGCGGGCGGATCGTCGTGGTACAGACCGTCCACCAGTTGATCGATCGTCACCAGGGTCCCCGCACGGAGTGCCAGAGCCGCCAGTACGGCCTGTGGCCCCGGCGCTCCGGGCCGCCCGGCTGTTCCGTCAGCCGAAACGTATTCGACGGGACCGAGCAGCCGGAGGTGGGCCACTCCGTGTAGTGCGGATAAGTGTGACATTGCTCCTGTATACCAACTAAACTACACAGAACCAGAGTTGACGCGTCGGCGGGCGCGAGTAGGGCCCCAGTGCGGCGGTGGTGCCAGGGGCCGGACACACCCTGGCGACGGCGACGCCAGAAGGACTACAGACGGTCTTACGCGTGCTCGGCCAGGGCACTCATGAGCCCCAGGCTTCCCAGCGAGATTCTCGGCAGCGTGCCCCACAGTTGCCTAAGTTGCTAACGGCAGGCCTTGTTAGCCGGCTGCATTTTTGCGCTGGTTGGCATGGAAGCGCGCCTTCTTCTGACGATTCCCGCATGTGTTCATGTCGCACCATCTGCGGGTGCGACTCTGGCTGGTGTCGAAGAAGGCGGCTTGGCAGGTTGGCGATGCGCACAAGGCCAGTTTTCCGTCTCGTTCGCCCGCGATGATGCTGATCGCGTCGGCGGCGATCACGCCTAGGGCATCTTCTACGCAGGAAGCCGAGCTGAGTCGCCATTGCCGATTGCTCTCGGGCGTCAGGATGGCCGCGGCCCGACCCTGAGAGCTGCAGTCATTGATGACGTGGACAGCAGACGCGGGGAGAGGATCCCGGATCGCCGCCGCTGTCAAGGCGGCGTGAATCGATTCCCTCAGTTCCCGCGCGAGTTCGAGCTGGGCGGTGGTGCAGGACTCCACGGCGAGGCCGTTCACCGCCAGCCAGTCGACGAGTCGGTGCGGCGTGGGGATGCGTTCCACAGCGTCGCCACGCCGCTCCGTCAGGGTCGCCGTGAAGCTGGTCGCCAGCACCTTACCGAGACGGAAGTCAGGGAACCGAGCATGCATGGAACCACCTTAGCGGGTTGCGCGCCGGCATCGAGGCACGCTAGAACCGTCTTAGATGGTTCATGACAGGTCCAAGCCGGTTCCACGATGACCAGGAGGTCTCATGCCCAGCGACGTGCAAGCATTTGAAGCCCACGCAACTGACGCCGACCTCGACGATCTGCGCGCGCGATTGGCCGCGGCGCGGCTACCGGAGGCCGAGACGGTCTATCGCGCCGCGCCCGGCCCTCGCCGCTGGGGACAGGGCGTTCCTCTCGCCGACCTCGTCGATGTCGTGCACTACTGGCGCACCGGGTACAACTGGCGCTCGTTCGAGGAGCGCCTGAACCGCATCGGCCAGTTCCGCACGACCATTGATGATCTGGGCATCCACTTCCTGCACCGCCGATCCGCGCGCGCAGATGCCACACCTCTGATCGTGACGCACGGCTGGCCAGGCAGCATTGCCGAGTTCATCGATGTGGTGGACGAGCTGGCCGATCCGAAAGACGCGGACGCGCCGGCGTTCCACGTAGTAGTCCCGTCGTTGCCGGGCTTTGGCTACAGCGACAAGCCGGCCACCACCGGGTGGGGAACCGAAAAGATCGCGGCCGCATGGGTGGAACTGATGGGAAGGCTTGGCTACAGCAAGTTCGTAGCCCACGGCGGCGACTGGGGAGGGAACATCACCACGGTTCTGGGTGGCAGGTTCCCGGCGCACGTTCTCGGCATCCACACCACGTTCGCGGAGGCACCGCCCGGGTTGACAACGGACGGGCTGACGGCGGCCGAGCGTAAATGGACCGAGGACACCCGCGATTTCTGGCGCCACCGCGCGGCGTATGCGAAGCAGCAGGCGACCCGACCGCAGACCATCGGCTACTCGCTCGTCGACTCACCGGTCGGGCTTCTCGCCTGGATCCTTGACAAGTTCGCTGAGTGGACAGATACCGAAGACAGCCCGTTCGAGGCGATTTCCAGAGACCGGGTTCTTGACGACATCACCCTGTATTGGCTCACACGGACCGGCGCATCGTCGGCCCGCATCTACTACGAAAGCCACAACTCGCTCGACCCCGAACTTCGGGTGGACGTCCCGTCAGCGATCACTATGTATCCCCGCGACATCGAGAAGTGTCCGCGCGGCTGGGCACAGGAGCGGTACCGACAGATCGTCCGATGGAGGTCGCCCGAAACCGGGGGGCATTTCCCGTCGCTGGAGGTTCCCGAGTATTTCGTCAAGGATCTGCAAGAAGGCCTCGCGGCAGTACTGGCCGCTCGTCGGTGAACGCGGCTGGGTCTGAGCCCGAATCCACCGGCTGATGATCTGATGCCGTGAGCTGACGGTGAGTGAGGTAACCCGACGAGGCCGCCGGTTCCGGGGGCAGGGATCAGCCGCCGGCCGGGGCCGGACCCTTGGGTGTTGTGGGTTTGCGCTTCAGTTTCACCGTCGTGCGTGGGTGTCATGTGCACGACACCCCCTCCAGGCATCGAATTATTCGGCAGCTCATTCGAATCTCACCGGGTGGGTGGGGCCAGGGATGTTACCCAGGCCGCTATCGAATTCTGGGGGTGATAGCCGCGAACACTTCGCCTGCGACGAACACGGCCGCCCCCTGGCTTCCTGGTCACCGTCGGCACCCGCAACGATTGCATCCAGGTCGAAGCCGTTATCAGTCACATCCATGTGCTGCGGTCGGGCCCGGGCCGCCAACGACCCCGACGCTCTTTGTGCCACCAAGTCGTCTGTAAGGCCGTCGGCGCGGAAGTTATGACCGCGGTCGCGGGAGAAGGAGGGCGAGGTGCTGCTGGCCTGATACCGACGCCATGGCCAATGGTCATTGTTCCAGCGGGTGTTGACGATGACTAGCTTGTACTCCGTCCTCCCAAAGGGGTGGAGTGCGGACGGATGCACATCGGGGAAGCGCACACTCGGATTCCTGAGTGCTGTTCCGTGCCGGATGCGGTGTTGTTCCGGGGGAAACGGCGCCTGAGGGCGGGGGAGCGTGTGACCGAGAAGTCCCGGCGGGCGTCCGGTCGTAGGTCTATGGCCCTTCAGCGCACCGGAGCGGCCACGCCTGGACTGAGCGGTCACCACAAGCCGAGGAGGCCAGACAGTGGCTGAGCGTATGAAGTTGTTGTTGACAGGTCGCGGCCGTTATCCGTTTGCTGATCAGTTGGTCAACCGCAATCCGGATAACCTCGATCAGGACCAGCCGACCGGGGGAATCCCGCTGGCGCGTCATCATGTGATTCCTTTTGAAACGCTCGTGAAGAGTTGGAACGTGTTGATCGAGAACGCGTACAACGTGAAGGGGTCCGAACTCAGGAACGCGCTGGTGGACTTCGCCGACACCTGGGCCACGAAGCTCGAGAGCCTGGACTACAAGGAGCAGGAGAAGCTCAACTTCCCGCGTATCAGGGAGTTCGTGAAGGACCTCAAAGACCCGGAGTCCGTCTACGACCCCGACGGCGGAGTCAGTCCGGACGGGTTGGACGACATCCACAGCGTTCTGACCTGGCTGCCGGGAAATCTTTTCGTGGGCCCGGACAACAAGAACCGGACCGATGATCCGGGCCCGAAAGTTGAAGCAGGCAGCGCGAGGATCATCGGGTCGGGCATCCTCACCAAGCGGACTGCGACCTTCGAGAGTCTGTCCCGGTACAGCAAGAAGCCTATGGGCGCAGGGATGACGCGTGACGGCCTGACGGGCGTCCAGGGCCTCATTGAGGCTTTCACCCCGGACCGGTTGTGGCCGCTGAAGAATGCGGACTGGGAGAAAAAGGGCGCCAAGTATGGCATCCGGCCCGTGGGTGCCGCCTCCGGTGCGCTGGTGGGACCGTCCTCCTCGCCGGCACGGGGCATGCCGCACGGCGTCGCTTTCATCGTCATCGGCGGTGTCAGGCTGGAGTTGACCACTTGGTCAGACGACGGAGGCTACGTGCTTCGCGGGGTGAGTGCCGCGAACATCCGGATGGCTGACCTCCTCGACTGGCTCGGCGAAACCTGGGACATCGCCGAGGAGATCCCAGAGAGCTTGCGGAGTTTCCGCCTGCAGTACCTGACCATCGAGGTGCTGACGGTCCCGGGTGTCTTGGAGGAGTGGGAGGTCACCGCGGCGACGGAAGTCACCTTCGCCGGCGTGACGATGGACCTGCTCGTCTGCTTCCGCCACTCGACACCGGCAGGTGGGGCCTCGGCGTTCTCGCTGTCCGCGGACGCCGGTTTCACCGCTTACGTCAACGGCGAAGACCTCCGGCTGTGGTTCAGCGGAGCGATCGCCCGGACGGTCTCGGGGGCCTGGGAACTGAGCGCGTCCCTGGAGGAGCAGAGCGGGGTCCTGAGCCTGGCTCACCTGGCCGCCGCCTTCGGCGTCGACGTCCCGGCGGACCTGGAACCTCTCGTCCCTTCCTTCAGCTCGGCGTCGTTCACCTACCGCCTCCCGGCCGGAAGCTCCGCGGCAGGGTCACTGGTGCTGTCGGCGGTCGTCGGCCGGGTGGGGGTGGTGGTGGCGTCGGAGCCTGAAGGCGCCGGATCGACGGTGGCCCGGTTGGTGGCGATCCGAGGAGATGTGACGGCCCGGCTGTCCGAGCTGCCGCTGGTCGGCGCGTCCATCCCCTGGGAACGGGATGTGCTCTTCACCGGTGTCCATTTTGCCTACTCCTCGGGACGCTGGTCGCGGGAGCAGGTGGAGCGGCTCAACACGATCGTCGACGGACTCGACGGCGGGCCGGAGCAGCGGCTACCGCGTCTGCTGGGCCAGGCGCTGCCGCCTGGTGCACTGGCCTGGGTGAACGTGACGGTGGGCGGCAAGCCTCGCGGGCCGCTGATTCTGAAGCTGCCCGACGGTGGCAGGGCGGCGGCACCGGGCCGCGGTGAGGGAGCGTGGGGCGGCGCCGGATCGGCGCAGTCCCTGGTGCTGGGCCGCGAACGTGCCGAGGACGGCGAGGACACGGCCAAGGGTCTGGAGCTGGGCGGGTTCGCGATGGGCCCGGTCCGCTTCCACCACGCCGGCCTCGGCTACGCGCAGGGACGTCTGTTCGTCAGCCTGGATGCCACGATGGCGGTCGGGCCGCTGACCGTGGAGCTGCAGGGCCTTGGCCTGGGCGTGGACAAGGACTGGAACATCGCGCCGGTTTTACGCGGTGCCGGTGTCGCGCTGGAGCGCCCGGGGCCGCCCAAGGTGGTCATCGCCGGGGCGTTCACCCGGCTCGACCTGGGGCCGGAGTTCGAGCTGGCGTTCGCTGCCGCGGGCCGGATCGAGATCCAGGATCTCGTCAGCCTTCAACTGATGGGCAGTTGGGCACGCAACAGGGCGGGATGGGATTCGGTCTTCGCCTACGCCGAACTCGTGGCGGGCAAGAACCGGGTCAACGGCCTGTTCACCGTGGGCCCGGTCACCTTCACCGGGATCGCCCTCGGCTTCGGCATCAACAGCACCGTACGCATCCCCACGGCCAGTGAGATCAGCCGCTTCCCGCTGGTCAACCGGCTGGGCGCCCGCCCGTCCACGCCCGGCGGCGAGGTCGAGAAGCTCACTCCGTCCCAGGCACTGAACGAACTGGTCGGCCCGGGCGGCTGGGTGACCCCGGCCCACGGCCAATACTGGGTGGCGGGCGGTATGGAGTTCACCGTCTACCGCTTCATCCAGGCCAAGGCGATCGCCCTGGTGGAGTGGGGTGAGGCCGGCTGGAAGGCCATGCTGGCAGGCCGTACCACTCTGTCACTGCCGCCCACCACCGTCCCCGCCGAGAGTGCGGCGTCAGTGCCGGACGCGGGTATCAACCTGTCCCTGGGCGGCCCGCTCGGCAAGGTGATCGTCGACTTCGTCTTCGCCTACGACTCCGCGCTCGGCCGCTTCTCCATGGATACGGTGATCGCGGACGGCTCGTACATCCTGGACCCGCAGGCAAGGCTCACCGGCGGGATCTCCTTCTACGTGTGGGGCAAGGCGCTGCCCGCCCAGGGCGTGCGCAAGGGCTTCGTGCTCACCGCCGGTGGCTACCACCCCCAGTTCCGGGCCCCCGCCTACTTCCCCAAACCGCCCCGGATCGGCTGGGTATGGGAGCGCGGCCCGGTGTCCATCCGGGCCCAGGCGTACGCGGCGCTGACCGACGGGGCGTTCATGGTGGGCGGTGAGCTGGCCGCCGTCTACGACAGCGGGCACGGCATCAACCTGCGGGCCTGGTTCACCGCCTACGTGCACGCGCTGGTGCAGTGGAAGCCGTTCTACGCCGACCTGGCGCTGGGTCTGAGCATCGGCGTCGCCGCCACCGTCAAGGTGCTGTTCGTGCGGGTGCGTATCTCCCTGGAGGTCGGGGTCGACCTCCAGCTGTGGCTGCCGCCGGTCGGCGGCAGGGCCCGGGTGAAGGTCTGGTTCATCACCTTCACCCTCGGCTTCGGCTCCGACCGCAAGGGCGCGCCCCCTGCGGACTGGCAGGACTTCCACGTCCAGCTGCCCGCGCCCTCCCGCACCGCCCTGAAGCAGGGCAGTGAGCTGCCGGACGTCAGCCAGGACGAGTCCGAGGCCCGTGCGGCGGCCGCCGAGCCGCAGCTGGTACGTATCGAGGGGTTCACCGCGGCCGTCGAATCCGCGCTGCCCGCCTCGAAGATCACCCTCAACGGAAAGCTCTTCGCGGGCAGCGACAGCGCCCGGATCGACATCCGCCCGATGAGGCTGACCGGAGTCGTTTCCGAGCAGATCGTCCAGATCCTGGACCAGCGCGGCAACCCGTACGACTGGGAAAAGGCCCGCTGGACGGTGACCGCCACCCGCGAGAGCCTGCCGCAGGCGCTGTGGGGCAAGCCGCTCGCCCACCCGAACCAGGCGCTCAACCAGCCCGGCCTGGTCGACGACTGTCTGACCGGGCTGACCATCCAGGTGCCCGAACCGACCCGTCGGCGCGGCGTCGGACCGGTACCCGTCGAGGCCCTGGACGTCGACGGCCTGCCGCCCGGCCGGATGCCGCTGCGTGACGAGACGGTGGCCGGCCGCTCCCCGGTCCCCGACCCCCACAGCATCGCGCTGATCGGCGACACGCTCGCCGAGGCCGGGACCGCGGCCCGGCGCACCCGGACGCACGACGCGCTCGCCGCACTCGGCCTGGCCCCCGGCAGCGACGGCCCGCTGACCGGCACCGCCCGGCTGACCGGCACCTCCCTGACCGACGCCCCGCTCCTGACCGAAGCCGCGAGGTGACCGCCGTGCCTGCCCGCCCCGACCTGGACGTCACGTTCTACGACCACCTCGCACCAGCGACCACCGCCGGCATCTACACCATCACGGTGGAACACTGCCTGACCAAGGACGGCCGACGGCTGGACGCCACGGCCGAACTGCCCAAGGCCGAGGACCGCTACGAGATCCGCGCGGCTCGGTTCCACCTCGACCCCAGCTCCGTCCACGCCACCTACCCCGCAGCCGGAGCAGCGGGCCGTTACCCCCACGTCCTGCCGCACATCACGCTCCACCGGGCGATCCTTCCCTGGGAGCGCCAACTGCTGGGACGGGCGGTCCCCGCGCCCTGGCTGGCGCTGCTGGTCCTCGCCGAGGGCGAGACCGTGGACGACCCCGACGCCAAGGGCGAGTTCACCACCCGCACCATCGGCCGTCTCCGCAACCCCGCCGAAGCCGGCACGGCCGGGCCGGAACTGTCCGGAGACATCAACGACGACCTGCCCTGCCGCACGATCGATGTGCCGGTGGACGTCTTCCACGCGGTCGTCCCGCGCGAGGACGAGCTCTCTCACCTCACGCACATGCGCGAGGTGCGCACCGCACCCCAACTCCGCGACAACGGCGAGGTGCTGTCCGAAGGCGAGTACGCCGTCGTCGCCGCCAACCGCTTCCCCCGCACCCCCGGCACCTACGCCGTACACCTGGTCTCCCTGGAAGGCCACCTGGGCCGCCTCGCCTCCGGCGCCCTTGCCGACAGCGAGCGAGTGCGGCTGTGCAGCCTGTGGTCCTGGTCGTTCACCAACGCCCCCGACGGCACCCTCGACCCCGGCACGCTGCTGCGCGGCCTCGTCGCCCCCGGCGCCGAGGACCCGGAGAACCTCGCGCTGCGCCACGCTCCCGCGGCCGGCTCGGCGTCCACAGCCGAGGAGCGGTACGCACGCACCCGGCTGCACCACGGCTACAGCGCCGTCGCCCACCGCACCCTGGCGGGGGAGGACACCTACGCGTGGTACCGGGGCCCGCTCACCCCGCTCACCGCTCCGGACCTGCCAGGTGAAGCCTTCCAGGGACCGCACACCACCGCCGACCACGCCCTGATCTATGACCGCGAGTACGGCGTCTTCGACGTCAGCTATGCGGCGGCGTGGACGCTCGGCCGCACCATCGCGCTCGCCGATCCCGACTACAGCGCCGAGGCCGTCGAGGCGCGGCGCGCACTGTCCGACCGCGCCGCCACCCTGGCCGCGCTCGGCAGTGACCCCCACCGCGCCCGGCACGACCCCGACGCCCCGCCCGCCGCCACGGCGCTGGACGAACTCGCCTCGGCCGGCTTCGGGCGCCGCCTGGTCCAGGCCCTGCGAGCCGACCTGCACCCCGAACCGGCTCCCGCACCGGCTGCGCGCACCGCCCGTGCCGAACCGGCCACGCTGCTCGCCGACCCCCGCGCCCGGCAGTCGCTCAGCGCGGTGATCAACGCCCGCACACCCACCATGTCCGAGTGGCTGGACCGCCTCGCCCTGCTGCGCAGTGTGCCTTTCCACCACCTGGTACCCGACCCCCGGATGCTGCCGCCCGAGAGCCTGCGGGCCTTCCGCGTCGACGGGGCCTGGATCCAGGCCCTGGTGGCCGGCGCGACGGACGTCGGCGTCCACACCTCCGTCGACCGTGACCTCGATCCGCTGCTGCGCGAACGGCTGGCCCGAGCTCACCGCCGCCCGATCCCGGCGGCCGGGCTGCTGATCAACTCCGAGCTGGTCCGCGCCTGGCCCGTCTTCGACCTGTTCGCCACCCGGGGCGGCGAACAGGTCGGCGAGCTGCGCCGCGACCACCTGGCGCCCGACATCCTGCTGGTGTTGTGGGACGCCGTCCCGGACAGCGTCACCCTTCGCGAGCCGGGGCAGGGCATCCACTTCGGCATCAACTCCGAACGGCGCGTCAGCCTGCGTTACTTGTCCGGTGACGACGTCGGCTACCCGACCGGCACCGAGTTCCCCGACCCGGTGAGCGGACGCACCGTCTTCGACCACCTGCGCCCCGGCCGTTCCGGTGGCCTGCCGGACGTCCTCGACCTCCATGGCGCGGACGGCTTCGTCGCGGCGCTGTCCGAAGCCTGCGGCGCGGACGACGAGCTGTCGCCCGGACAGTTCGCCCTGGAACTCGTCAACGCCCCGCTGGAGCAGCTCCTGCTGCCCGCGCCCACCGCCGAGGAGACCGCGTGAGCGATACCGACCTGATCGTGCCCGTCCAGGTCCACGCCCTGCTGGCCAACCGGAAGGTGCGCACCCTGCACCCGTTCCACCGCTACCAGCCGAGCTTCGACCGCATGCTCGGCACCTATCCGGACACCGAGGGCCGGGGCGCCGCCGAACCGGAGGCCTTCAGCGGGGCCAAAGAGGTCGGCGGGGACGAGACCTTCGAGGGCGTGCACGTCCAGTGGGAGCTGCCGGAAGCGCTCACCGACGGCCTCATGGCCGAGGACGACGGCCGGACGCACTTCCCCTTGGTGCCCAACCGCTGGCTGGTCGTCCGCTACTCCTGGGTGCGCGGTGAGCGCAAGGCCGTTGGCTGGGTCGTGCACAGCGACTACCTGTACTCCGATGACGACGGCGCGCTGTGGAACGGCTACGACACCATCAACAGCTTCATCAACCCGCGCAAGAAGGACGCCCCCGAGGTCGACTGGCTCGGCCGTGCCCACCGGCTCGCCGACGGCCCCTGGCAGGAACCGCCGGGGGACCGGAAGCTGTTCCTGACCGCCGCGGGCGCTGGCCTGCCCAGCTTCGCGGCCTTCGAGCCCTACCACGAGAACGTCTTCTCCTTCCACGACGACCTCCAGGACCTCAAGGACCCGGCCCACGGCGACAGTTACCCGCCCGACGCCACCCTGAGCTATCTGGTCGTCGGCTGGTACAGCGACACCGACGAGGACATCCTCAACGTCGCGGCCGGCATCCCCGGGCTGCTGCCCCCGGACGCCGACGGATCCTCGGCCGCCGACGTCATCGCCGCCCTCGGCTGGACCGTGGCCGGACGCACCGCCCTCGTCCAGGGCGGCATGGGCACCGCGACCGGGCACGACGTGACGAACGTCCTCGACCACCAGGAGGACACCTACTACCTGAGCGAGAAGGCGCCGGTCCGCTCGGACCGCATCACCGTCGACCTCGGCAGCGTCCAGCAGGTCAGCTCGCTGCACGTGCTGGTGGGCGACCCGGACGGGCAGCACTCCCTGCCCGCCGTACGCGTCCAGACGTCCGTGGACAACGTCAACTGGCCTTCCGCCCACTACCAGGACTTCGACGCCGGCACCCCCGTCATCGAGTACACCCCCGAGCGGCCGGTCACCGCCCGCTACGTGCAACTGTGGATGCTGGAGTCCGGGTCCGGGCCCGCCGCCGTGCGGCGCCTCGAGGCCACCGCCGCCCCCCAGGCGACGCGAAGCCTGTACCACGGCACCGCGCTCGGCCTGGAGTGGGAGCGCGAAGGCGAAGCCCCCGACGACGCCCGCCCCGACGCCACCCATACCAAGATCGCGTTCGGGCACAGCACCGGCGAGGCCGCCACCATGCTGATCGGCCACCAGACTCGCTCGCCGCGCACCGCCCAGCTCTTCAGCGCGCTCTACCACGGCACACTGGACACCTTCGACGGCGCCGCCGGGGACCGCGACCTGGCCGAAGTCACCCACCGCAGCTGGTTCTCCGGCAGCGACGGCGGTCACACCTGGCAGATCGTCCCCCGCGACGACCGGGAGCCTGACTCCGGACGCTCCGGGACGGTGGACGACGATCCGTTCCCGCTGGACGAACTCAACGCGGCGCAGGCCGAGTACGACCACCTCCTGCGGCAGCTGACGGAACACCAGTGGCGGGTCTGGGCGCTGTACTGGCTACGGAACCTGCCCGACGTGGAACGCCCGGGTGACCTGCCCTCCGACTTCGACACCACATGCGACGAGCTGCTCGCCCCCGACGGCGACGGCCCGGCGAATCAGGCCAAAGAGGCTCAGGCGCGGCTCCGCGAACTCCGGGACCACATTCCGCAGGCGGCGGCCGGGCAGGACCTCCAGGACGCCATCGACGCCTGGGCCACCGCGAGGGGCCTGGCCGACCGTCTCCAGCTCAAACGACTGCCCCAGGACAGCTTCTACAAGCCCGCCGACCCCGTCGTCCTCATCGAAGGCACCGGCGGCGGCACCGTCCCGCTCACCCGTGACCGCGACAACCCGCTGCCCTGCCGGGTGCCTTCCCACCTGCTCTCCGAGGTCAAGATCGGCGCGAACTGGACGGCGCCGCCTGCCAGTCCGCCCGACCCCGGCATCACCGGACTGCCCGATGCCTGCACGGACCTGCTCAAGGAGTTCGCCCTCCTGGACGAGGCCGCACGCACCGCCGACAACGGCCACACCGCCCTGCACACCATCACCCAGAACCCCGCGACCCACGCCAGGGGCCCACTGGCCGAGTACTGCGCACCGTGGCGCCAGCCGTGGCTGCCGATGCTGCTGATGTGGAAGCTGAATTACTTCCCCACCCCGTACCACACCGCCGACGGCTATCACTGGACCTTCACCGCGCCCCCGCCCGGCAGCGAACTGGACACCTACAGCTACCTCTGGAACGGCACCGGCACCCTGAAAGCCGACTTCGAGAGCGAGGGCGACGTCCTCAACCGGCTCTTCCGCTCCCGCGCCTACCTCGCCCCCACCACCGTCTACGTGCTGCGCGAACAACTGTCCCGCTACCGGGCCGGTTACCCGAGCGTCAACACCGCGGGCCTGGCCGCGCTGCGCAGGGAGCTCGAACCCCTGGACGTCCTCTCCCAGACCCTCGACGGCTTCAACGACTGGCTGCTGCAACTCGACGGCGGCGCTCAAGTGCCCACCGAGCCCGAGATCGCCGCGCTCACCGGGGAGCAGAATCACGTTCCCGACCCGGCCGGCGGGCCCCACCAGAAGCGCTTCCAGCCCGTACGCGCGGGGCAGTTCTTCCTCACCGACCTGCGTATCGTCGACCGCTTCGGCCGCTGCGCCGACCTGGTCACCTCCGGCGCGAGCGGCAACTGGTACGACCAGTACCCCCTGAAAACCCCCTCGGTCACCCCGAGCCACGACCTCTACACCGAGCCCCGGCTGATCAACCCCGAGCGGTTCGTCCAGCTCCCGCCCCGCATCCTCCAGGACACCCGGCTGGCGATCGCCCAGGAACCATCCGGCCAGGCCGACGGCCTCGCGGGCCTGCTCCTGGTCAACTACCTCGACCGGACCCTGGGCGTGTACGGCACGACCGGGCAGGCCCTGGGAGAACTGCGCACCGTCACCACGGGCGGCGATACCCGGGTCGCGGTCTACACCCCGCTGCCGCACTCCCCGTACACCGGTCACACCGATCCCCGGTTCGCCACCGATCACCCGCAGTTGGCCGCCTTCCTGACCGGCCTGCTCGACCGCGATGACTCCGCCGGCGCCTTCGGAGCCCTGCTCGCCACCATCGACAAGAGCTTGCGCGCCATCGTCGCCCCCGCGGCCGAGGACAGCCGGCTGCCCGGCCTGCTCATCGGACGGCCCGTCGCGCTCGTCCACGCCACCCTGGACCTCGAACTGCACCACCCGCTGCCGGCCGATCCGTCCTGGGACACCGTCCTCCACCCGCTCGGCGCCTCCGCGGACGACGACACCTGGGCGATCCGGCTGGGCGACCCGCACGCCCTGGACGACGGGCTCATCGGCTACTTCAGCGCCGACCCCGGCCAACCGGTCGACTACGGACTGCTGCGAGCCCTCGATCCCGCCCTCGACCACGACTACCTCCAGGCGACCACCAACGGCAGCGACCTCGCCCTGCCCGTCCGACCCGCCACCCGCCCGTGCACGCGACACGTCACCCTGCTCGCCCACCCCCACCTGCCCGTCCACGCCACCACTGACATCCTCCCGGTCCACTCCCTGCGGCTCGATGCGGAGCGCGTCCACCAGGCACTCGCCGCCGTCCGTGCCTCCTTCCGCCTCAACCCGCTCCTCGCCACCACCCGCGACCGGCGAAGCCTCGGCACGACCATGACCGAAGACCCGGACCACCCGCTGAGCAACATCTCGGGCAGCGGGGAGCCCGCGGCAGAGTTCCGCAGTCTGGACGTTCCTGCGGTCGGCAGCACCATCACCCTGGACCTGGGCGCTGTCCAGCAGCTCACCGGCTACTCCCTCCGGACCGGAACCGCCGGGGGCGGAAGCTGGCCGGGTACCCCGGTCCTGGAGTCGTCCGTCACCGGCGACGACGACGGATGGGAGCCGCGGGCCTTCAACGCCCGACAGCCGGTGAACGAGCACACCCTCGCCGCCCCGGTCCCCGCCCGTTATCTGCGTCTGCGGCTCACCACCGACGCCGACGGCATTTTCGGCATGCGGACCTTCCGGGCCACCTGTACCCCCGACGATGCGGCCCTGGTCGTCCCGCCGCTGTCGGCACGTCACGGCACCTGGAGCTGGGCCCAGCCGCAGGCCACCGGGACCGAGCAACTCGACTGGGACGAGCGCCTGCTGATCCCTGCCGACCATCTCGCCCACCCCGACGACGCGATGCCCACCGCGCGCGCCGGCTACCTCCAGCTCCACCCCAGCACCCGGCAGGCCGACCCCGAACCGACGTCCCAGTCCTGACGAAACACCAGGAGACCGCCACCGCATGACCGAGTCCGCCGCCACGGCACCCCTGCGCTACACGCTGACCACGTTCCCGCCCGTGCTGACCCAGGCCGCCCCCGACCGTCCCAGCCAGGGCCGGCTGGAGATCAAGGTCTTCCGCGACCCCGAAGCGGTGCAGACGACCGCCGGCTGCCGCAGCATCACCGTCGAGGTCCCGACCGGCGACCGGCCCGATGCCCTCACCGACCGGCCCGACCGCATCGACGCCACCTACGGCGCTCCACACGGCCGTACCTGGCACATCCGTAAGAGCATCTCCCACAGCGACCGCACCGTCTTCGTCTGCACCCCGGAAAACCCGCGCCACGAAGCCGTCTTCAACGACACCGCGACGTTCACCCTCATCCTCGACCGCATCCCGCTGACCGGCTCGCCCAGCACCGTCGGTCTGCGCATCACCGACGAATCGGCCACCGGATCCGAGACACACACCCGCCGCAGCACCGACCTGCGGCTCACCGTTCAGCGGGCACCCGACGGCGGGTCCTGACCCGTTCGGATCCGACCACCCGCGCGAGTTCGTACCCGCCCATCCACGTTCCTGCCGCCGACCGACCCCGACCGCCCTGACCGCCCCGACTCCCCGAGTCCGCGGGTGTCCGCCCTGGGAGGCCCTGCCGTGTATCCCACCACCTCCGACGCCCCGCTGTCGGTCACCTCACAGACCACTCCGCCTACGCACTTCACCGTCTCCACGGCCGAGGAGGTCAAGCGCGGCACCGTCTTCCTGACCTTCGCCAAACCTGCCGCAGCCCCGGACGTGACATGTGCGGAGATCAGCGTCTCGCTGCCGCGTGGGGACGCGGCCACGGACCTGGTCAACGACGAAGCGCGCGCCAACTACACGCTCATCGACGACTACCCACGCGACAGCACCGGCGCGGCATGGTCCATCCACCGGCTGCCTGCCGCCCCCGTGACGACCGCTCCCGAATGGGGCGAGGCACCCGGCCACGAGTTCACCAACATCTTCGACCCCCGAGACGACTTCTACTACCGGACCACCGGACTCGTCCCGAAGGACTCCGCCCTGGTCGTCGACTACGGGGTCGACCAGGACATCACCACCCTGGACATCGCGACCGGCTTCACCAACGGCCGCAACAAGGTCCAGATGCTGCTTCTCCAGTCCTCGATGGACGGGCTGCACTGGAACAACGTCGACGAGCACCCCGTCCAGGACACCTTGCGCATCGAGCGCACCTTCGATCCACCGCTGCACGCCCGCTATCTGAGGATCTTCACCATCGTCGAACCGTCGAACGAGGGCTACGCCGTCGTCCGGCGCTTCCTGGCCAACCAAGGCACTCGGACTCGCTCAGCCGACGACCCCGTGACCTTCGTGTGCACCCCGGACGACGGAGCGGCGGTCTTCGACGCCTCCCGCGACTTCACCCTGATCCTGTCCAACATCCCGATCAACCAGACACTCGGCACCGCCGCCCTGGAGATCACGCAGACGGTGATCGCCGGCGGCGGCGAAGTCCGCCACACCACAAGCCTGGACGGGTTCGAGAAGGCCGATAACGCCTTCGTCTTCGAGAACTTCTCCAGCAAGCAGCCCCGCGTCGACAACGGCGACCATGTCACCCTGCACTGGACGGGCAGCCCGGCGAACTCCGACTACCACCTCTCCTGGGACGACCGGACCGAACGGATCAGCGTTCCCGCCGGCCGGGACTGCAGCTTCGGTACGGCTGACCTGCCCAGGTTCGCCGGGCTCAGCCGCACGACCACGTTCGTCCTGGACGCACAGACGATCAACTCGTCGGGTCAGACAGTCCACCACTACCAGTCCACCACGGTGACCGTCGCCGACCCCGACATCGAGGCCGGAAGCCTCACCGCCACCGACCGGCTCGCGGTCCGGGCAGGCGGTACCGACACGTTCCTCGCCCGAAGCGACGAGGCCGGCACGCATGCGCTCACCGCCCACGCCGAAGGAGACGTCACGATCATCGCCTGACCCAGCGCCGGCAGGTTTCCGCTCCACGCCGACTCGCCTCAGGAGTCCCCATGAGCTCCCGCAGCATGACCGTCGACCGGCTGCTGACAGCCGTGCCCGACGACCCCGCACCCCTCGCGGTCTCCACCGCCAGCAAGACCAAACTCGGTGTCATCCGGCTCAGGTTCAGCAAGGCCGCGGGCGTCCCGAACGTCGAGTGCACCCGGATCGCCGTCACGATCCCCGTGGGTGACACCGACACCGACCTCACCAGCAACCCCGGGAACATCGACTACAAGTACTCCAGCAACGGGAACTGGCGCATCGCCGCCAGCAGCGACCGGACCACCTACGTGTGCACGCCGTCCGGCCCGGGCGGGAAATTCGTCTTCACCGACGCCGCCCACTTCACGCTCACCCTCGACGCCATCCCGGTGAGCCGCCTGCCCGGCGAAGCACAGTTGACGCTCACGGCCAACGCCACGACGAATCAAACCGACGGGGAGGACTGGACCGTGCCGATCACCAAGTCCGTGGACGATTTCTTCTTCTTCCGTGCTTTCTCCTGTGAACAGCCACAGATCCCCAACAACGGTGCGGTGACCCTGCGCTGGGAAGGCAGCGAGAACGAGACCGAGTACTGGCTGTCCTACGACGGCCGAGAGCCCCAGCAGGTGTCCGGTCAGAGCACGCGGATCGAAGGGATCACGGACACCACCACGTTCGTCCTCGACGCGCGAACGCCGAACCCGGACACCAAGGAATTCGACCAGCACCACTACCTGTCCAGCACGGTCACCGTCAAAGAACCCACCATCGTGGCCAAGGAACTCACGGCCAAGAAGGTCAACGTTCCCGACACCTTCACCGCGGACAGCAACGACAAGACCACCACGCTCCACGGCCGTACGACCTTCGAGGAGGACGTCACCGTCATGGCCCGGCTCATCGTGCACGACGCCATCACCAACGAAGCAGGCACCGTCCGGATCGACGCCGGCTCCGGGAACATCACCACCACCGGAACCGTCCAGGGGGCCGGCTTGAAGGCCGGCACCAGCTATGGGATCGCGAGCAATGGGGCGATCACCGGGTCCGGCCTCAATGCCGGCAGCGGCGACATCACCACCACCGGAGTCGTCAAGGGCGCCAGTCTGAAGGCGGGCACCAGCTATGGGATCGCGAGCAATGGGGCGGTCACCGGGTCCGGCCTCAATGCCGGCAGCGGCGACATCACCACCACCGGAGTCGTCAAGGGCGCCAGCTTGAAGGCGGGCACCAGCTATGGGATCGCCGGCAACGGAGCCATCACCGGATCCGGCCTCAATGCCGGCAGCGGCAACATCACCACCACCGGCAAAGTGAGCGACAACGGCGAGATCCTTCGCTTCGGCACGATGGTCGTCATCCGGAATCAATACCACTCAGGTGAGGGCCTGAACGAGGACAACGCTACGAAGGCTTACGTCTCCCTCAAGTCCATCCAGAACAACAACATGCGGTGGAGGTGGTTCCTGGACCGGCCCCGGTGAGGTCTTCGGGTCCGGGCCCCTGACACCGGCGGCCGAGGCGTGTCTCGGCTTGTTTTGACCCAGGCCCGAACGTCTGTAATGCGTACAGCGTTCGGGCCTCATCCCGGTTGAGGTCTCCGCTACCCATGAGCGGCAAACGGGATCAGGCGAGCCCCTGTTCAGCTGTGGTCGGCGACAGGAGAGGTCAGGGCGTCTCGGGGCGAATTCGCCGTGGTGGGTGAGCTGTTCGGGTACGCGGAGCCCGGTCCCGGGATGGCCGCGGCGACTGTGGCCGAGGCGAGGGCCACGCCGCAGCCGATCAGCAAGCCGGTGCGGAATCCGCCCTCGGAGGCGAGGGTGATGCCTCCCATGGTGGGGTGTTGTTCGGCCCGCTGCCGGGGCGGGCCCTCCGAGGAGCCCCGGTGCCCGCGGAGCCGGACCGGCTCCGCTGGCCGCCCCACCGCTGCCGGATGGGGAGGTTCAGGGGGTGTCGTGCACCTGGATGGCGGCGGCCGGACAGACGACGGCCGCTTCACGGGTGAGGGCGTGCTGGTCCTGCGGGGGCTCCGGCTCCAGGACGATGACGATGCCGTCCTCGTCGCGTTGGTCGAAGACCTCGGGGGCGATCAGAACGCACTGACCGGCGCCGCAGCACTTCTCCTCGTCGACGGTGATCTTCATGCAGGGGTCTCCTTCTGTTCGGGGTGGGACGTGTGCTGCCGGGCCGTCACCAGCGGACGGGGACCTCGCGAAGACCGCCGACCAGCAGTCCTTCCAGGCGTTCGAGGTCGGCGGCGGGGATGTGGACCTGTCCGCCCGATCATGTACGGGGCGGACAGCCACTCGCAGTCTGCCGACGGCGAGGGCGATCAGTAGAACAAACGCTGCGAAGGCGGTGAGCGTACGCATGTTGTTGAACAGCTCCCAGCGCCGCAGGATCTCCGCGTGATCGGCCGGGGCCGAGGTGAGTGCCCACTGCTTGATCCGTCCGTTGATCGGCACGTTGCCGAGCCGGGTTATCAGGAAGGACGTGAGGGCCAGTAGACCTGCCGCACCCGCGAGCAGTCGGGTGCGCCCCGCTGTCAGGACGGCGAGCGTGAGGGAACTCAGGATCGACGCGCCCATCGCCGTCTGCATGGTGATGCCGTTCATCTTCATCAGTTCGGCATGGAATGACAGCCGCATCGCAAGTGGTACGGCGTTGAAGGTGGGGACGAGATTAGCTGCGCCGTAGCCGAACGCGCCGGCGAGGAGGCCGGTGGAAAGCAGGGCGAATCCATGGACGAGTCTGATGCGCATGTTCGTCGGCTCCGGTGCATTTGCTTGGGGCGGATGAGTTGCCCATGGGGTCGGCCCGTAGGCGATGAGCCGGGAGCCGAGGCTGGCTTCAAGGGTGGCCGGGTATCCGTCAGAAGTCCAAGATCCTTTACTTCTGACATCCAGAACCATCTGTTCTGAACCATCGGCAGCTGGGGTAATTCGCCACTGTGGCGCCGGACGGAAGCCCTGGGACTTGCGTCCGGTCGATCACGTACGGAGCCAGATGCCAAGGGCCGCGACGGTCGCGGTGCCGAGGTAGACGTAGCCGCGTTTGTCGTAGCGCGTGGCCACGGCCCGGGACTGCTTCAGCTTGTTGATCGCCCGTTCGACGGTGTTGCGCTTCTTGTGCCGCTCTTCGTCGAAGGCGGGCGGCCGTCCACCGCGTGAGCCTTTGCGCAGACGGGCAGCCCGGCTGTCCGACTTCTCCGGAATGGTGTGCCGGATACCGCGACGTCGCAGGTACTCACGGCATGGGCCGTTGCTGTACGCCTTGTCCGCCGCAAGGCTGTCGGGCTTCTTGCGCGGCCTGCCCAGCCCGATCCGAGGGACGCGGATCCTGTCCAGCACGGCCTGGAACTGCGTGCAGTCCGCCCGCTGTCCGCCGGTGACAATCAAGGACAGAGGGCGGCAGCGGCCGTCCACGCTCAGGTGGAGCTTGCTGGTCAGCCCACCACGCGAGCGGCCCAGACCCTCACCTCGTGCACCACCTCCACCAGGCGGGCGAACAGACTCTGCCACGGTGTTTCGCCCTGGTGTTCCGCCGCTTCGGCCCCCTTTGGCGCAAGATCCGGCGGCGGGGTGGTGCGGGCGCCGGCCGCGTGCTGATGCGCGCGCACGATCGTGGAATCCACCGAGATGTCCCAGTCGATCTCCCCCCGCGGCATCGGCCGCGGCCTGCACCTGGTGCAGTAGATGCTCCCAGGTGCCGTCCGCCGACCACAGCCGGTGGCGTTCATAGACCGTCTTCCACGGTCCGAACCGCTCCGGAAGATCCCGCCATTGAACGCCGGTCCGCACCCGGTGCAAGATCCCGTCGATCACCTGCCGGTGATCCCGCCACCTGCCGCAACGGCCATTGCCGACCGGCAGAAACGGCTGCAGCCGTTCCCACTCCGCGTCCGTCAGATCACCCCGCCCCATGCCCACATCAACGATGCGACCACAGGGCGGTCACATGATCGGGCGGACAGGTCCTAGTCGGCGTCGCTTCCGACGAGCCGGGTGCACAGCACGAAAAAGGATCGGACTCATCCCCTAGGGTCGGCCGTATGACGCTGTCTCTGCGAGAACGAGAGCAATTTCTGGCGGAACCTCATATCGGTGCCTTGTCGGTGATGGAACGGCCGGACCGCGCACCGCTCACGGTTCCCATCTGGTATCAGTACACGCCTGGCGGCGAACTGTGGGTGCGTACCGGGCCTGATTCTCGGAAGGCGCGCGCGATTCGGTCTGCGGGGCGTTTCAGTCTGATGGTGCAGCGGACCGAGCCGACGGTGCGCTACGTGTCGGTGGAGGGCCCGGTGACCAGAACGGCGCCAGATAGTCGCCAGCGATCCTGGGAGATGGCTGAGCGGTACCTCCCGCAGGACAAGGTCGCCGAGTTCGTCGCCTACGACCAGACACAGCTGGGGGAGCACATCGCCCTCTACATGCAGCCGGAACACTGGGTATCGGCCGACCTGGGAGCCTTCTGACGAAAGGCTGTGGCACCCGCCCAGAGCCAGAGCTCACCGAACGTCCAAGCCTCCGGTGCGAAGGCAACCCGAGCTGCGTTCACCGAGCTGTGGAGTTCTACAGGAATGACGTCGCACCAAGAGGCGGCCGGACGGTAGTGCTGGTTCAGCTTCTTCACCACGATGCCTTCGAGGCCCACGTCAGCCGCTCCCCACTCGTGCACTGAGCCTTCCGCCTCGGCGCGGTCGCTAAGGGGGCCGGCCCGGGCCCCCCACGCACCCGCGGGAGGCCCGGTCGGTCAGTGGTAGTGGCGCATGATGTCGGTGGCCCAGTCAGGCTGGGTGGTGTGGCCTTGAGGGCCGAACTCGGTCATGTAGGGCTTGATGTCGAGTACGGGGGTGCCGTCGACGGCGTCCAGGCCCTGGACGTGCAGGTCGAGGCCGTCGGTCTTGAGGAGGCGGCAGTGGGAGACGCCGAGCCGGTTGGGGCGGTTCTTGCCGCGCTGGGCGAAGATGCCGACCAGGGGCCAGTCGGTGTTGCCGCGCGGGTGCCGGGCCCCGGTCTGGATCTTGTCGTTGGGGACGCGATCGAAGTGGTAGACGACTTCCAGGTGGGAGAACGTGTCCAGGCCCGCCACCGCCTCCGGGCCGTACTGGCCGGCGTCCAGGCGGATGATCGCGGTCTCCTTGCCCCAGTCGTCGTCGCGGACCTCCGCCCGGCCGCCGACCACCTGGCCCACCGGCACCGAAACCACCGCGGCAGGAGTGCTGTTCTCGGGCATGTGCAGTGCCTTTCATCCAAAGCGTCGGCCAGTTGGTCGAGTTGGCCTACCGTATCGATGGCCTGCGGTCATCGGTATCCAGTACGTCGGCATCCGGGACGTCGGTATGCGTGATGTGCGTACCGAGCCAAAAGCGGTCCAGCCGCTAAAGGTTGGCCCGTACCCGAGTCGGCGTCTCGGGCATACTGGCGCCGGTTGCCGCTGTGTTCCGGATCCAGGACAGGAGCTTGAGTGCCTGAGCTGCGCTGTGAAGCGGTTCGCTGGGTCGATGACGAGCCGTTTCCGGGCATCGTCGAGGTTCAGTTCATTGATGCTGAGGGACAACGCTGGTCCTTGATCGACAAGAGCCCCATCTTCGCGGAGTTCGATGAGCTGACCCCCGACTCGGTCTACCCGGTGAAGGTCGCGGTGAGGTGCGTGATCCAGGACGACGTCGAGACGCTTGCCGGCGACGAGGTCGTGACGGTCTCCACCTCACCGGACGGGGTCACGACGCCAGACGGACGGGACACTTTCGCCGTGAGAACAAGCCAGCTCATCCCGTGAGCGCGAGGTTGTGGAGTCGGGCGATGCCGAGCATGGCCTGGTGAACGCCGTCCCCCTTGAGACGGCAGGCCCTTCCTCAGGCTCGTGGGCCGGCAGTGGCTGGGCCGAGCGGAGCAGTCGGTGCGGTCGGGTGGGGGACGAAAGGCATCTGACGAGGGGCAAGAAAGGGCAACCTGCGGTGCACACGGACGGCCGTGACCACAACGGTTGTCCGCCGTCTCTCGCTCGCGTGCGGGTGAACCACGACGCCACGCCCTCGCGCCGATCGAAAATGGACGATTGTGCACGCTATTGTCAGCTCTTGTGCCGTTGAGTTGTGCGTTTGTGAACCTCAAGCCCGGCGTCGGAAAGACGACGAGTGCTGTGTGGCTGGCCCATGCGCTTCATGAGTTGGGACTGTCGCCGCTGCTGGTCGACGGTGACCCGGCCTCTTCCGCGCTGCGCTGGAGCGAGCTGGCCGGTGGCTTTCCGTTTCCGGTGATCGCTCTGCCGGTGGGGGACGTCCACCGTCGCGTGAATGACTTCCTCGGCAACCGGCAGGCCGTCGTGCTCGATGCGCCCCAGCTGGAGGACCATCCCCGGATCACCCGCAGTATCATGAGGTACGCCGGTGAGTGGATCGTGCCCGTGACTCCCGCCCCCATCGAACTGGACCGGATGGCACCCATCCTCGGCGAGATGGCGGACGTGCAGTCCCTGCGTGCCGAGCCGGCCCGCACGGCGGTTCTGCTCAATCGCACCAACCGTCCCGATGCCACGCGCACCGGGCCCGATTCCGATGCTCGCGAGGCACTCACCGAGCGGGGTTTCGAGGTGCTGGACACCCAGATCGCGCGGCTCGACCTGTACGCCCAATCTTTCGGGAACTCGGTCCAGGCCAAGGGTTCGGCGTATATGGACTTCGCGGAGGAACTGATCGAGCGTCAGGGAGAGGCATGAGCCAGCGCAGGGAAAACTACCGCGCAGCATTGCGGCGCGAGCAGGACGACGGTTCCGGACCCCGATCCGCCAAAGTCACCACGCTGCAGAGCAGGTACATCCGGGTGACGGTCGAGGTGGATCCCGACCTTCAAGGCGATCTGGCGCGATGGGTGGCATGGCCGGTCTCCTCGGTAGTGGTCGCCGGCACGACCGTCCTGCGTACCCTGGCCGACACCGTCGGCAGGGTGTCCCGGCCCGGAGGCTAGGCTGCTTTGCCCCGGCGCCGGGTTCCTGGCTCCGCCACGAGCCCCGTGGAACGAGCCTGTCGGGTCGTCCGCTACGGGCGCGGGGTGCGCGCCTCGATCCGGTAGTCGAAGGCGGCGCCGCCGACGCCGACCTGGGTCACTCCGCCGTCAACGGTGAGGACGGCCCCGTTGACGTAGGACGAGGCGGGCGACAGCAGCCAGTCGATCGCCTCGGCGACCTCCTCCGGATCGCCCGGACGCCGGGCGGGATTCAGCCGGTTCGCCTCCTCGTATGCCTCCTCGGCACCGCCCGCCAGCCCCGCCTCCGCCGCGAACCGCGCCATCCGCTGGTCGGCCATCTCCGTACGCACCCAGCCCGGGCACACCGTGTTGGCCCGCAGCCCCTGCGGCCCGTAGTCGACGGCGAGGGAGCGGCAGAGGTGGAGCAGCCCCGCCTTGGACGTTGCATAGGCGGCGTTGCCGACGCTGTTGCGGAGTGCGCCGACCGAGGCGACCGCGACCACCGTGCCGCGGGCCGCCAGCAGATGCGGCAGCGCGGCACGCAGCAGCAGGAACGGGCCGGTGAGGTTGGTCCGTATCAGCTCTTCCCAGTCCTCGACCGCGGTGTCGCCGACCGCGCCGCCCCGCCCGATTCCGGCGTTGAGCACCACACCGTCGAGTCTCCCGTAGGCCGTCACCGTCGCCTCGACGAGCTCGCGCACGGCCTCGGGGTCGGCGGCGTCGGAAGGGTGGGCCAGCGCTCCGGTCTCCTCGGCCACCCGGCGCAGTGGCTCGGGCCGCCGCCCGGAGATCACGACCTGGTGCCCGGCGGTGCGCAGCAGCCGGGCGGTGGCGGCCCCGATCCCCGTTCCCCCGCCCGTCACCAGGACAACACGCTGTTCCGACATGCTCGTTTTCGCCTCCGAAGGTGGTCAGCTTCCGGTTCCCCGTACCGCGAGCATACGAAGCGCCGGCACCGCCGGGCCGACCGGGCACAGCTAGCGTCGGCAACACGGCTGGGTGCGGGGCGAGGAACGACCTCGCCAAAGGGCAGCGGCGAGCACAGCGGCGGTCAATCGGTGGAGCGGTGTGACGAGGAAGTAGCGGCACCCTCCCTCCTGAATCGCCAGACCCTCGCTCAGGGCCTGTAGTCGCCTGGCAAGTCGCCGAGCGTCAGTAGGATCAGCGCTCTCAGGGGGAGTGCGATGCGAACATCAGGGCGGGGCGGCGCAGGGCAGAAGTACGCGCTGGCCTCGGACGAGGACGACGCCGACTTCTGGGGCTGTGCCCGCGAGGCCGAGGGGTTGTTCACGCCGCTGCCGGGCGAGGCGGGAGCACGACGAGTGCGCCTGGCAGGTTGTCTCCCGCAGGGTGGCCTACTGAACTTTGAGGCTCTGGACGACTGTCTGAGAGGCGGCTTGGGCGCCACCCCTCCGTTCACCTTGCACTGGGATTCCTCGGCCGAGGCCAGCGCACGGTTGGTAGAGCGCGTACCGACCGGCGAGGGCGACGTCGCGCTGTTCGACCTGCTCAAGGAAGTCTTCGAGGAACGGGGTGTGAGCGTCATGCTCCGGTGATGGCTGGTCACTTTCGGGACTTTCTGCTCAGCTCATTCCAGTACAACCATCACCGAGTGCCGTGGGTCTCGTACCTCGCCCGGCTTCCCTGCCGGTCGCGATCCCCTGACTTTCGAAGTGTAGGAAGGACCCGCTGATGCACTTACGGCACTTGGTGCGCGCCCTGGCCGTGTCCCTGGCTCTCGGGGCGACACTGCTCACCACAGGAGGCACGGGGGTGGCGGCGGCCACGGCGTCCGGGTGGGAGCTGTCGCTTTCGGGCGACAGTGCGGCAGAGTCCCTGATGTCGGTCTCCGCGCCCGACGCGAATCATGCCTGGGCTGTCGGCAGAAAGGCCATGCGCGGCGTCATCATGCGGTGGGACGGGCGGAGCTGGCAGGCGGATACCACGCCGGGGCTGCCGGACGTCTGGCAGTGGTCGGCGGTGAGCGCTGTCTCTGCCGACGACGTGTGGGCGTACGGGGTGGACAACGACGGCCAGGCTCTCGTGCACTATGACGGCGATCGCTGGAGCAGCGTGCCCACCGTGGGCGCCTTCGACAGATCCTGGCCGGAGGTTCCGCTCGACGCCGTCCCCGGGCGCCTGTTCAAGGGGGGAAAGGCCCTCTACACCTACGCCGACGGGGACTGGCAGACCTTCGAGTTGCCGTACCTCGTCGACATCAGGGACATCGACGCCTTGTCGGCGGACAATGCCTACGCGACCGGCATGCAGTACCCCGTGGACGACGGTCATCCCGTCGTCTACCACTGGGACGGCACGACCTGGACCCTTCTGCCGCAGCCGCCCTTGAAGAAGAGCACGGACGCCGTGCAAATCGTTGCAGAGTCGCCTGGGAGTGTGTACGTCGGCGGCTGGGCCCAGGGAAAGCACGGCGCCCCGCCCGTCCCCAGTGTCATGTGCTGGAACGGAGCCGGCTGGCAAAACATCACCGGCTCGCTCGCCGACATGCACCTCGATTCCCTCTCCTCCGATGGCGCGGGTGGTTTGTGGGCCACCGGTTCGGACAAGAGCACCCCCGAAGTGGGGGCCGAGCCCTTCATCTGGCACTACGACGGCGCGACGTGGACCAAGCAGGCTGGAGCACTGGCTCCGGACGCCGCGACCAGCTGGCCGTCTTACGCCTTCAACGATCTCGCGCCGGCCGGTGACTCCGGCACCTTCTGGGCCGTCGGTGACTACAAGATGCCGATGGATGAGCACAGTGACACGAAGGTCAACGCTCTGATCGAACGTTCCACAGCCCCGAAGGGCTGAGGCCGAGCCGCTCATTGAGCGCAGAGTGGGACACGCCTCGGGTGGTTGCTCGTGCGTGTCCCACCACACTTTTGCCAGGGCCGTGTGGAGGAACTAGAGGGTCTCCGCACGGGCGTTCTTGGCCCGCTTCTCCACGCCCGGCATGGCGAGGAACCCGTGCACCGCTCCGGGGTACTCGGTGAACCGCACGGTGACCCCGCCCGCCCGCAGCCCCCATACCTGCGGGAACCCGGCTCACCCAGCCCCCCCGGCCATGACATGGCTCTACTTGCCGACGGCACCCCACCGACCCGCCGGCTGCGTCGCTTGACGAGGCCGCTGCCGTACCCGCCGGAGGTACGACCACATCATCTTCGGCCTTCGAGTGCTTGTTACGCAGGGTGCTCAGCGTGTTCTCGTAACGGTGTGGCCTGTGGTGCGCGACCATACGGACGCCGACACAGGATCGATCATCGGCGTCGTGCATGAGGGTGGGTTCTCGCCGGCCGGTAGCCCGCGTCGACTGCCGCGGGTCTGGTCCGGCGGTGCCGGCCGGTGGGCGCCGTGGCGCGCTGTGAGCGCAGGTCGCCGCGTTCGACACCACGAGAAAACCAACGTCAAGAGCAAGCAGCCAGTAGCCAGTAGCCAGCAGCCAGCAGAAGGAAACTTCGCGACAGGAAGAAGGACGGACGTGTCCGGCAGCGAGAGCGAGAACCCAGTAATCCCTTCCCCGGCCCCCACGCCGACCCAGCCCAGGACGAACCGGGACTGGTGGCCGAATCAGATGGACCTGCAGATTCTCCATCAGCATTCGTCCCGGTCCAATCCGATGGACGAGGACTTCACCTACGCGGAAGAGTTCTCGACCCTTGATGTCGACGCGCTGAAGCGCGACGTATTCGAGGTGATGAAGACGTCGCAGGACTGGTGGCCGGCCGACTACGGCCACTACGGGCCGCTCTTCATCCGGATGAGTTGGCACGCGGCGGGAACGTACCGGATCGCCGACGGCCGGGGCGGTGGCGGCGCCGGTGCACAGCGCTTTGCGCCCCTCAACAGCTGGCCGGACAACGTGAGCCTCGACAAAGCGCGCCGTTTGCTCTGGCCGGTCAAGCAGAAGTACGGGCGGAAAATCTCCTGGGCCGACCTTCTGGTTTTCACCGGCAACTGTGCCATGGAATCGATGGGGTTCAAGACGTTCGGGTTCGGCTTCGGGCGGGAGGACATCTGGGAACCCGAGGAAATCTTCTGGGGGCCCGAGGACACCTGGCTGGGAGATGAGCGCTACACCGGCGACAGGGAACTCACCGGTCCTTTCGGTGCCGTCCAGATGGGTCTGATCTACGTCAATCCGGAGGGGCCCAATGGCAACCCGGATCCGATGGCTGCCGCCAGGGACATCCGCGAGACATTCGGGCGGATGGCGATGAATGACGAGGAGACGGTGGCGCTCATCGTCGGCGGACACACGTTCGGCAAGTGCCATGGTGCGGTCGATCCCTCGTACATCGGCCCGGAGCCCGAGGCGGGTCCCCTCGAGCAGCAGGGCCTCGGCTGGCGGAACACGTACGGCAGCGGCAAGGGCGCCGACGCGCTCACCAGTGGGCTGGAGGGCGCGTGGACCTCCCAGCCGACGAAGTGGGACAACGAGTACCTGGACAACCTGTTCCGGTACGACTGGGAGCTGACGACGAGCCCCGCCGGGGCGAAGCAGTGGACTCCGAAGGACGCCGCGGCCCAGAACACGGTGCCGGATGCCCATGACCCGTCGAAGCGGCACGCTCCCATGATGCTGACGACGGACCTCGGGCTGAAGGTGGACCCGATCTACGGACCGATCGCGAAGAGCTTTCACGAGAACCCGGACAAGCTCGCGGTAGCGTTCGCCAAGGCGTGGTACAAGCTGCTGCACCGCGACATGGGACCGCTCTCGCGCTACCTCGGCCCGTGGATTGCCGAGCCGCAGCTGTGGCAGGACCCCGTCCCCGAGGTCGATCACGAACTGGTCGCCGCCGACGACATCGCTGACCTCAAGCGCAGGGTCCTCGCCTCGGGGCTGTCCGTCTCCCAGCTGGTCACCACCGCTTGGGCGGCGGCGTCAAGCTTCCGCGGCACCGACAAGCGTGGCGGGGCCAACGGGGCACGGATTCGCCTCGCGCCGCAGAAGGACTGGGAGGTCAACGACCTGCCCGAGGTGGCCGAGGTGTTGCAGACCCTCGAACAGATCCGGCAGGACTTCAACGGCTCACAGACCGGCGGAAGGAAAGTGTCCCTCGCCGACCTGGTCGTCCTGGGCGGATGCGCGGCCGTCGAGCAGGCGGCGAAGAACGCGGGGCACGCCGTCACGGTCCCGTTCGCACCTGGGCGTACGGACGCCTCGCAGGAGCAGACCGACGTGGAGTCGTTCGCCGTGCTCGAACCCAGGGCAGACGGGTTCCGCAACTACCTCCGGGCCGGAGAGAAGCTGTCGCCGGAGACGCTCCTGCTGGACCGCGCCAGCCTGCTGACGCTGACCGCTCCCGAGATGACGGTGCTGATGGGCGGTATGCGCGCCCTGACCACCGGCTTCGCAGGAAGTTCCCATGGTGTCTTCACACGGCGGCCGGAGACATTGACCAATGACTTCTTCGCCAACCTGCTCGACATGGGCACGGAGTGGAAGGCGTCGGCATCGGCTGAGAACGTCTTCGAAGGCCGGGATCGCGTCACGGGCGAGGTCAAGTGGACCGCCACCGCCGTCGACCTCATCTTCGGTTCGCACTCCCAGCTCCGAGCCGTCTCGGAGGTCTACGCGTCCCAGGACGCGGGCGAGAAGTTCGTACGCGACTTCGTGGCGGCCTGGGACAAGGTGATGAACCTCGATCGGTTCGACCTCGCCTGAGGCCGATGTCCCGGTCGGTCCTTCACAGTCATCGGCCGACCGGGACACCTCGGGTTCAGTCAGGGTGGTTGCGAGCGGTCCAGGAGGGCTGCACCTGCGACCACTTGGTCACCATGGCGCATCCGAGGAGGACGAGAATCTCGGTGCCGTGGGGGGTGCGGCCATGCTTCCGCTGGGTGTTCTGGGAGCACACAGGTATGCGTCGTCGTCTCACGGGACCGGGTCTGCGGACGATGCACCGGTGACCTCAACTCCTCCGCTGGAGAAGTACGTCGATCCGCTGCCCACGCCGCTGACGGCCATCCCGGATCCTTCGGTCTACCCGGGTGCCGACTACTACGAGATCACGATGCGGCAGGGCTTGTGGCGCTTTCACCGGGATCTCAAGCCGGCAACCGTGTGGGGTTACTGGGCCAAGAACCCCAAGGATCCTCGCAAGGCGATCGGCATGGGCTATCTCGGGCCGACCATCAGCGTGACCGCGAACCACCCGACGGTCGTCAAGTACCGCAACAAGCTGCCGACCACCCACCTCTTCCAGTCCGTCATCGACAGCATTCGCAGCGGGGACCCCCAGCTCGCCCCGACGGCTCCGCCTCCCTACAAGAGCAAGCCGCCCTTTCCCAAGAATGTGAGTGTGTGGAACGTCGTGCACCAGCACGGCGGTTTCACCGCACCACAATCCGACGGTATGCCGCTGCACTCGTTCAGCCCGGACGGCTTCCATGCCGAGTCCTACACCACCCTGGACCCGAGCCGGGTCAAACCCAACGAAGCGATCTGCGCGTACACCAACCACGAGCGTTCGTCGATGCTCTGGTATCACGATCACGGCATGGGGATGACCAGCGTCAACGTCTACGCGGGCCTTGCCGGTCTCTACCTCATTCGTGACCCCGCCGACGAGCGGCTAGGGCTGCCGCGCGGCGAATTCGAGGTCCCCTCGTCCTTCAGGACCGGACCTTCGGCCGGGACGGCTCGCTCGCCTACACCATGATGCAAAGGGAAGGTGAGGACACCCCGGTCGTCAATGGGAAGGCATACCCCTTCCTGGCCGTCGAGCCACGACGCTACCGGCTGCGCATTCTCAACGCTTCCAACGAGCGCTTCTGGCGGCTGAGGTTCGACGTTCCCAGCTCCGCACTGCTTCAGCCCAATCTGCCGTTCTGGCTGATCGGCACCGACGGCGGATTCCGTACTCCGCTGCAAATGCTGAACTTCCTGATCGGGCAATGTCATATCCGGAGACGGTGACCAGAATCATCACCGGGGAATTCACCCCGCCGATGGATACGATCGCGTCGATCCCGGGCAGCGGCACCGTGCTCCCGGCGACATACGTCCACCACTGCCATCTTCTCGAACACGAAGATGATGACTTGATGCGCCCGTGGACGATCGTTGGCAGTGGCGGCCAAGGCGGGGGAGGGCAGGGCGGTGCCAAGCACGGCGGGGGCGGGCACATCGGTGGCGGCCAGGGCGGCGGCTACGGCCACGCTGACCACGGCGGTGGTCACGGTCACGGCCACTGACGGGATCGGGTGGAGGTTGCGGTGACCCGCTGGTCCGGGGCCCGCACGCCACCTGACCTCAACCACGGGCCGGCCCCGGCCCGTGGTTGAGGTCAGCGTCGCCTCAGGTCACTTCAGTGCGCCCGTCACCTTCAGGGCTGCCAGGACGACGGGCTCGACCCGCAGCCGGTCGATGTCGCGTTCCAGCACCTGGAGGACCTCCAGACAGTCGACGACGGTGCGTGCCCGGGACGGTGTGAGACCGGAGGTCTCGGCCGCCGCCCGCACATAGGTGTCGTCCTCCCAGGCGTCCTTCCACTCGTGGACGATCGCCAGGCAGGCGGCCCGCTGGTCGATGTCCTCGCCCAGGCCGACCGCCTCGACGAACTCCTCGGCGCCCTCCTTCTCCGCGAGCCAGGCCTCCAGTTCCCGCAGGGCGCGGTCCTGGTCGTGATGGCCGGAGTGCAGCTCCACGACCTTGTCGAGCAGCAGCGGCCAACCGCCGGACAGCGCGGCGAGGCGGTGCAGCCGTTCATCGGTTTCGAACAGGCCGCGGGCCAGTGCCCAGTCGCGCAGACTCCGTGCGTCGTGGCGGCGCAGCGGGACCACCATGGCGGCCATGTCGGCCTCGGGCGACTCCAGCAGGTCGTACCAGAAGTCGACCTGTCCGAAGTCGGAAATCAGCACCACGGATCGGGTGGCCTCGTGCTCTTCCGGCACCAGCTCGCGGGCTTGCGCCAGGGACTCCCGGCACGCCTTGGCGCTGCCGTCACTGAGGTCGCTGACGAGCAGCCGGCGCTCGCCGGCCCGGCCGTCCGTGAGGGCGCGGCGGAAGACGTTGGCACTGCCGATCGCCGGTACGGTCCAGTTGGCGCCCCGCCCCGTGGCGTCCCGCAAGGTGCGCTCGACGTCCGCGATGCCCGTGGCGGGCGTTCCCAGGATGACCCGCACCTGGTTGCCGCCCTCTCCGAGCACATAGTCGATCTGATTGACCGTCAATGGCGCCGCACGGTTGCCGTAGAGTTCCGGGCGGCTCTCCAGCACCACGGCCTCCTCCAGTCGGCATTCCCGCTCCGCACTCAGCAGCCGGGCCTCGATCTCCTGCGCGGTGCCGATCATCCGTAGGGCGTTCGGACCGCGCAGGTGCCAGCCGCGGCCGTCATGGTTGGGGGCCAGCACGCCGAGGCCCACCATCTCCTGGAGGTAGGCGCGGAAACCCTCGCTGTCGAGCTGCTCGAAGCCCTGGGGCCACCAGCCGCCGCATTCCTCGCGCAGCTGGTGGTCGCTCAGCCGGGTTTCCAGGCCGTGGTCACGGGCGTGCTGGGCAAGCACGTTGGCGACCACGTTGTAGCGGTCGTCCAGCGCAAGTGTGTCCTTGAAGGCAGCCGTGATGTCGGAGCGGAGGGTGGCGTCCTGCTCGACGGCGTCCACGTCGGCGGCCTCGATGGCATACGGCGGGTGCGCCTCCGGAGCGAGGCGGGCGCGCTTTTCCTGCATGACCTGCACCATGCGGCTGCCGAAGATCTGCAACAGGAACGGCTGGTAGGAACAGAACCCCAGCACCCTGTTGACGAGGTCCGCGTTGTCGAACTCGAAGCCGAGAGCTCGCATCGGATGCACGATGAGATCCGCCGCGAACTGCGGGGCGAGCGGGCCGACGACCGTCGGTGTCTGCGCCAAGTGGCTGAACGGCCCGTTTCGGGCCAGCCGGGTGAAGCGCTGCACCGAGTGCAGACCTGCGAAGACCACCTTGGCCCGGCCCCGGGACGCATCGCCCAGGCCGCGCAGCCTGCGGGTCTCGGTGCATTCCGGCACATCGGATTCGAAGAACCGGTCGCATTCGTCGAGCAGGATCAGCAGCCGGCGGTCGGTATCGGCGTCGAGCCACTGGGCGATGCCGTCGGTGACTCGCTGGTACGGCTCGGGCTGGGGACCGCGCCGGCGGGGCGGTTCGAGGATGCCGCCACGGGTGAGTTCGCGGTCGAGAGTGGGCCAGATCGCGTCGGCGCCCTGGGCGGTGCCCCGGCCGATGCCGATCTTGTCGAGGTTGAGGTAGAGCTTGCGGTACGAGGGGCTCTGCTCCTCGAAGCGGTCTCCGGCATCGGCCAGCAGGGCCGACTTTCCCAGCCCCCGGCCGCCGTAGAGGATCTGCGTGCCCTGCGGGTCGAGGATGCTCTTGCGTTCCCGGTCCCGGCCGTAGAACATCTCCCGGCCGATCTGACCGCGCTTCTCCTTGATGTACGGGTTCACCGCGGAGAACGGCAGCATGGTCTCGCTGGCGGCGTCGATGCGCCGGTTGCCGTGTGCCGCCAGGTACGCGAGTGCCGCGTCATCGACGACCATGACCGGCTTGCCGTCGCGGAGTCCGGCGGCGAACTCGGTCCTGGTCCGCCGGTCCATGGTGCCGAAGTGGACCACGAGCAGGCTGTTCTCGCTGGGATCCTGAGAGATACGGCTGCGCAGCAGGTCGGCCGACGGGCGGTCCCAGATCAGCAGTACCCGCAGCTTGTGCCCGCTGTCGGCGATCTGCGAACCGAAGGCGGGTGCCCAGGCCCGGCCGGTGACCTGGATGTCTGCGAGTTCGAAGAAGCGGTAGTCCTTGCCGCGTGGCAAGTCGCTCAGCGGCCGTGCGCGCTTGGCCTCGTAACCGATCAGGGAGAGCGCGGGGGTCAGGTCGGCGCGCGGGTTGATGTTGACGCGGTCGTGGGCGGAGGCGAGACGGTGCCACAGCTCCAGGGCTTCCGCGGCGCGCTCCGCCTGCTCGACCGACAGGTCCTCGTAGTCGAGCGTGGCGAGGCCGGACCACCGGCGCCGATTGCGCACGGTGCCGACCAGCTTCTGGGTGATACCGGCGGGCAGGGCCCGGGGCACGTCGGGGAAGAACGCCTCAAGGTGCGAATCCTGTGAACGGACCTCGGGCACGGGCTCGCCCAGTTCCAGGAAGTACACGAGCTCGGCGGCGGTCGCCAGGTTGTCGGTGTCCAGGGCGCGCTGAACGTGTTCGCGGTCCTCGGGGCTCACCTCGGGCAGCTCGGCGAGCCGGGCCCGCAGCCGGGAGGCGGCCTCCTCCCGGTAGCGCGGCAGCAGGGCGGACACCTGGTCGAGATTGCGGCGAACACCGGCGAGCTCAGGTGCGTCACCAGCGGTGGCGGGAGCGGAGGCATCGGCCAGGAGCTCCTGGAGGTTGACGTCCTGCTCCACGGTGAGGGCGCCATCGGCCTGCGCCCGTCCCAGCGCCACCGACAGTTCCTGGACGCGGGCGACGAGCGCTGCGCGCCGCTGCTGCTCCGTCCGGTCCAGCTCGGCACGGTCCCGTTCAGCGCGATGCAGTGTGGCCGCTGCGGGCAGCAGGTTCCGGTCGGCGAGGTCGAAGATGGTGCGGGCGGCGGTGAAGTCGTCCCGGGCCACCTGCCGCGCCACGGCCTCGTCCCAGGGGACGTCCACGAGAGCCAGCAGTTCGGTGACCGAGGCCGGACCGGCGGCGGGATGCGGCAACTTGCGGAGCTCGATGTCCAGGACGGCTGCCACCTCGTGCGCGAGGGCGTCCTGCGGCACGGGGCGAGCGGAGGTGCCGTCGGCGAGCTCCGCGAACGCGGTCTCCAGGACCTCCCGGGCCACCATCGCGGCGGCCGCGGTCAGCGGGGTGGCGCGGTGGCTCGCGGCCGCCAGGTCGGCGATGACGCGTTCGCGCAGGCCCAGCAAGAGCAGTCGAAGAGTGGCCACCGTCTCGAACGCCCAGGCGTTGCCCTCGCTGTGATGCGTCCCGACGTCGTGCTGCGCGGCCCGCCACTCGGTAACCGCTTCGCGGACCCGGGCGATGAACTGGCGCACGTTCGTCCGGCCCGCGCCCTGAAGGCCACGTCCGTTGTTGTGGCGTAGTTCGGTGTCCATCTGGTCGATGGCGGCCTCGATACGGGACCGGCGGCCGGTGCTGCCGAGCAGTTCCTCGGCCAGCCGCGGCGCCTCCGGATCGCCGTCGGCGATGGCGTGCAGGGCGGCCCCGAGCTGTCCACCGGGCTGGAGCCAAAGGGTGACCATGTGCGTGGCGCGCTGGAACCGGATCGTGGGTGCGGTGAGCAGCGCGCGGCAGGCATCCGCGGCGGCGAGCAGCCGGCTCTCCGCCTCGGAGACATCGGCGACGACCGACCTGGGCGGCGCGATCAGCAGGGCACCCTTGAGGGCCGGGTCGGCCACGGCGCCTGCGACTTCCGCGAGTGCGCCGGGCAGCCGCGGTACCAGCGCCTTCAGTTGGGCACCGACCACCGGTTCCCCGGTGACCAGGGCGGTGCGCACCAGGACGGGGAGAAGGAGCAGCGGCACACCGTCGCTCTCGGTTCCCTCCTGTGCCTCCTCGCTGCGCAGCGCGTCGACGAGGGAGAGCGCGGCGGGGTCGGCGCGCCTGCGCAGGGCGGTCGCCACCGCGGCCAGCCGCAGGGCGGTCTGCTCGGCGGCCGGACGGCCTGCCGCGGCCGAGAGATGTGCGGCGAGACCGAAGCGCTTCTCGGCGACGAGACGCGCCAGCGCGGCGGCCGTGTCCGCCGCACCCGGCGCGGGGTGCGCGGGCGCACCGGTCTCCTGACGGCGAGGCGCCCCGTCGGCGTGTGGCGTCGTCGGGGTGGGTCCCACTGCGGGGGCCGTGACTGCGGGCGCGCTCTGCGTGGTGTCGGTGACCGGCTGGGTGTCGGTGTCGGCTGCCTCACCGGACGCGGTGGCGGTGATGGTGGCGGAGGCGGACGAGGTGGGGACCGGGGCGGAGCCCTCCGCGGCGTCTTCCGCCGTAGTGGCGCCGAAGGAAGAACCGGAGTCCGGTGCGCCCGCTTCGGCGCCACTATCGGCCGGATCACCGGCCTGCCGACCCTCCGGCGGTTCGGTCGACGGCGTGGCGGCGGGCGGGTCGCTGTCGGCCGGCGCGGGAGAGTCATCGGCCTCGTCCGGCGCGGCGGACGTGACTGTGGAGGTCGCTTCGGCAGGAGGAGCCCCGACCGAGTCGATCTGGTCGTGCAGGACGGCGGCCACCGCGTAGGGAGGATGGACGGTGGTCAACCGCTGCTGGGTGGCGACGAGTTGGTCGGATGCCTCCGGCTCGTCCCGCAGCCGCACCAGCTCGACCAGCAGGCGCAGGGGCGTCGTTGCGCTCTCCTCGTCCGCATTCCACACCGGTAGCGCGAGGAGCCGCGCGGCACGTGCCTGGGCGTCGGCAAGGGCGTCGGCGACCGGGCTGTTCCGGTGGCACCGGAAGGTGCCCAGAAGGCTCAGGTCGGTGCGGGCCGCCTTGATCTCCTCGGCCCGTGCCCGATGGTCGCGCACGGCCTCGGCGATGTCGGCGAGCCGGGCGGGCACCTCGGTGTGGCCCGCGGCGGCGAGGAGGGCGAGCATGTGCGCGAGTGCCGGTTCGACCGCGGCCAATGAGGTCAGGTCGTTCTCGCTGGGCGCCCGGCCGTCCTGAAGTACGGAGAGAACCCGCTCGCCGGCTTGCCGTCCGGCCTCGACGGTCTGCTTCAGCAGTGCGCAGGCAGCGTCAACATCCGCTTCGGAAGCGCTCGTTGGAGTCTGGGGCGGTGCTTGACGGGGTTCGGGGACGGTGGTGCCGCCGGTGGGTTGCGGCTGGGCAGAATCCTGCGCCGGGATGGCCACGGGAGTGGTGTCAGCGGCGCGGGAGCCGGTGTCCGCGGCCTCGGCCTCGGCCTCGGTCTCGTGCGCGCAGTCGTCCGGCGACTCTCCCTCCGCACCCGGCCATTCATAGTGTGGCGTCGCATCGACGATCCGCGCCGCCGCGTCCGCCGCAGCCGTGAGAGCCGACGGTTCGGCCGGCAGTCCGAACCAGCCCCGTCCGGCGGTCCACAGGACGATCCGGGCGTCGAACGCGGACGCCCGAAGGTGGCTGAAGACGGTCAGACGCAGCAGCGTGGCGCCCCAGCGCGCGGCCGGGTCGCCCCCGGCGCGTCCGTGCTCGCAGGCAAAGGCGGCCGCCACCACCTCACCGCTGATGCGCCGGGTGAGGTGCAGGGCGGCGTGCCGCTGGTCCGACTCGTTCTCCAACCGCCTGATGCGCGTGAGCACTTGCTCGCTCAGCACCCGCCCGACCCGGCGGGGGGCCACCTTGTGGATGTTGAGGAGGCGAAGCAGGTACTGACGGTCTCGCAGCGAAAGGGCGTTGAGGGCCATGGCCATCTCGGCGGCGCCGAGGTCGGCGAGGGCCGGTCCGACGACCGGTCCCAAGGCGTCCAGCGCGGTCGATAGCTCTTTCAGGGTCTCGACCGGCAGCTCGGACTCGGAGGAAGGCGCGGTGTCGGACGGGGGAGGGCGTCGTGTCATCTGGTGCGGGACTCCATGGGTCTCGGTGGTGGTGCGGACGTCGGGCCGGACCGGCGTCAGCGAACGCGGACGCCACTGCCGGTACGGGACGTGCGGGCGTGGGCGGTGACGAAGGTGAACCCGTGTGGCAGGTCGCAGCCGTCGGCCTTCCCCGTCCATTGGCAGTGCTTGCGGTAGGCGGCGCGCTGGGCGTTGCTCGGTTCCTCTCCGGTCGGCAGCCGGCGCAGGAACCCCTCGACGTGGTACTGGGCGCCGGTATGGCGGAGGAGCCCGGTGGGGTGCGGGGCGGTGGTCCGGGGGACGGCCCGCGGCCGTGGGTCGTACCCGATGAGCGGGATCGCGGGCTCTCCGGGCCGGGGCGGGTAATGCGGCAGACCGGTGCGGTCGCGGCTCCCGGTGGCGGCGTACAGCTTCCGGTCGGCGAGGAGCTGCTGCACCGCGGTTTCCAGACCCGTGAGCCGACCGGCCTGCGGGACCGTGCCGTGTACGGTCCGCGGCAGCGCCTCCCGGTCGAGGAGGGCATGGCCGTCGACGGTGAGCAGCCCGCAGCGGCGGACTGCCCGCAGGACCAGATCGCGATCGTCCAGGCCGTGAGCCGAGTCGCGGCTGTGGTCACTGCCCGGCGCGCTCTCCCGGGTGCGGACCTGCGCGTCGTAGGCGTGGTGGATGAGGTCGCCGTCCACCTCGACGGGGACTTCCAACTCGATGGTGGACAGGCGCACCACCAGCCCGCCGCGCGGCCACTGAAGGGTCAGACGCAGCCCAGGGAAGAAGTCGATGGGCCAGGCGATGGAGGTGAGCGTGTTGCCCTCTTCGGCGAGGGCGACCGGCTGGTACTCCTCGTCCGGATCGAGCTCTCCGCCGGGATGGTGGAGTTCCACGCGGATCGGATGGCTCGCGTCGCTGAGTCGGCGCAGGGTGTCGCTGACGATCGGGCGCAGCGGAAGAGTGCCTTCCAGCAAGTGGCTCAGACGCAGGGTCAGTTGCCAGGACACCTCGCTGTTCGCGATCCGGAGCAGGCTGGTACCGCCGAGCGCGTCGTCATCGGGCAGTGGACCGTCGAGTGGCGTCGAGGGGAGGTCCGCCGCTTGTGGGTCCGGAGTCTGCACGGCGTCGGCTGCCTCGTCCGCCTCCTGCGACGGGTGCGTCTCCGCCTCCTGGTCCGTCTCCGCCTCCTGGTCCACGGCGGTGGCCTGGTCCGACGTCGTATCGGTGGTGTCGTCCGCCGCAGGCGTCTCCACTGCGTCAGGTGCCTTGTCCCCGCCGGCGGTCTCGGTGCTCTCGTCCGACGCGACCTCGGGAACCGGCTCCTCTGAGAGAGCCGGTTGCGGTTCGGGCGGCCGCACTGGTGCGGGCGGTTCGGCAGCGGCCCGCCAGCCCAGGCCCGCCGGAACCAGCGGGTCATGGTTCTCTTCCTGCGTACCGGGGTGGTGTGAGCGCCAGACGCCGCCGCTCTCGAAGGGGTCGTCCAGCCCGACCCGGACGTCCCGGTCCGGGAAGAGCCCGTGCTCCGTGTCGCGTACGAGGTCGGCGAGCGCCAGGTTCGCGCGGCACACGGAGACCGCGTACTCCACGTCGCACAGTTGTTGCCCGGCGCCTGCGACGGTGCGCAGCCACGGCCCGACCGCCGTGTAGGCGGTACTCCGCGCCTCCAGGCCGTAGCGCCGACGACCTACCGGCAGCACACTGCGCTGCACCGAGCCGGCCAGGTCCTGGAGGTCCGCGTGCCCGAGCGGGCCGTCCTGGGCCAGGCCGCGGCCGACCCGGGCCCGGGTCAGGGCGTAGTGGTTCCAGCGGCGCAGGTCGTCGTTGGCCATGAGGGCGTGGTCGACGACCGCCATCAGCGCGGTGAGCGCGGTGCGCAGGGCAGCCTCGTCCGTCGTACCGGCCAGGTGGACGAGCGGGACGGGGACGTTCGGATCGAGCAGGGCGGCACGCTGGGTGGTGAGGAGGTGGTCGACGAAAGCGGCCGCGGCGTCGCGACCGGCAGCTTCGGCCGACTCGTAGCGGGCATGCATCACCACGTGCCCGTCGCGGTTGAGCCACTTGCCGTGGTCGCGCAGCCGCTTGAGCTTTTTGGTCTCCAGGCACAGGCCCGGGCCGAACACCGTCAGGTCCGGTACCAGCAGTTCCCGTCGTGTACAAGGTCCTGCGGAGCCCAGCTGTCCGGGGCCGGTGGCGTGCACCGGCGCTCCGGACAGCCAGGCCGGTTCGACCTGTGGCCCGTCGGCGGTGTCGTGCCGCTGGCCCTCCTTGTAGACGATCTCGGCGTACAGCGGGTCCGAACCGGTCTCGATACGGACCAGGGAGCCCACGGGGAGGGCGGGCGCGTCGCCGCCGAGGGTGACCACGGGGAAGCCGTCGAGGTCGAAGGCGCCATTGCCGTACCCCTCGCCGCCCGTCTCGTAGCCGAAATAGGCGGCGTTGAAGGCGACCGCGGTATGCACCGGTCCGCGGCGGTCCGCCACCACAGCAGCCAGATAGGTCCGCAGCCGGTCGAGTTCCTCACCGGGGACCGCGGCCGGCCCGGCCGCCATCGCCGGGGTGAGCACGGGTGCGGTCTCGTAGGGTGCCCAGACCTCGTCGCGGACGGCGGTAAGGCTTATGTCCCTTGTCGTCATGCCCCGTTCCTCCTCGCTTCCGCTGTGGCGCCGACTGGGCGCAGTGGTTGCCACGTGCCGTCGGGAAGTTCCTGCGCGGCGCCCCGTTGTGCCAGCCGCGCCAGGCTCCGGCCGACCTCCGGGAAACCCAGGTCGGCCCGGCCGCCGAAGTGCCGGCTGTCGCGCAGGGCACGCGGCAGCGCCACCATCCGTCCGGCGCCCGGCAGGAAGGCCGACTCGTCTCCGCGCAGCGCGTGCCACACCCGGCGTGGATGCATACCGCGGGGCTGGAGCTGGAGCAGTCGGTGCACCTGGCGGTCGACGCGCTGCTCGCGCTGGGCGCTGTCCACGTGTGCGCCACCGTCGCGCGGGCGGGGACTGTGGAAGGCGCGCGCCACCTCGGGGCGGCGTTCGTTCTCAGGCGCCCGGCCGGCATCCCAGCAGGCCGAGCACCGGCTGCCGGCGGTGCTACAGCACGACTTGGGCGGATCGTCGGATCCGAAGTAGTCCGCCATGACGTGCTGTGCGCACACGTCGGGGCTTTCGAAGTACGCCTTGAGCCGGCTGAGTTCCTCGCCGGCGCGGGTGTTGCGCCGCATCAGCAGCGGAAGGTAGCCCGCCGGCAGGTCGTCGAGGTGGATGCCGAGACCGGTGACGAAGCGTTTGCTGGGTGCCGCGGACACATCCAGGTGGCCACGGTCGTGCAGGTCCGCGAGGAGCTCCCAGGTGGCGGCGGGCCCCTTGACGTAGGTGCGGTAGCCGGGGACACCGGCCTCCAGGGCGCGGTCGAGCACCCGGACGTCGATCTTGCCCGGCGTGTCCCACGCGAGTGCCTGCGCGACGACGAGTCCTTCGACACGGGCGGCTTCGGTGTCGGTGTCGGTGTGGTCGGGGCCGCGGCCGGTGCCGGCCGAGGGCGCCACGCGCTCCTGCACACCGCCCATCTCACCGGCCTTGACGGCGCAGTACGGAGGATGATCGCCCAAGTCGGTGATGGCGCCGAGGTCGGCGAGGGCACTGAAGGCACGCATGACGCCGGTGCGGTAGCGGTCCTGGACGTGCCGGTCGGCAAGGTCCGTCTCGGTGAGGTCCCCGCTCGCCAGGTCCTCGGTCATCAGGCGGTCCGCGAGACGGACGGGGTCGAGGGTGCCGTCGCGCTGCTGGAGCACCAGTCGCCCCATGCGGCGCAGCAGTTGGGGAGGCAGGTCCTGTCCGGTCATGAAGCGGACCATGCGCAGGCCACGGCTGGTCGCCAGGGTCAGGCCAAGGTTCACCGCGTCGTCGTCGAGGTCACGGCCCGCCCGGTCCCGCCCTGCCCGGCCCACCTGCTGATAGAGCGCCGCCAGGTCGGTGGGCGGTGAGACACAGAAGACCGTGCGCACGTCCGGCCGGTTCACCCCCAGCCCGAAAGCGGAGGTTGCCACGATGACGACCGGGGCGAACCCCTCCTCTCCCTGGCGTGGTGCCTCCCGGAAGACCGTGGTGGTGGCGGACTTCTCGGCCTCGGTCAGCCGGCTGTGGAAGCGCAGGACCCTGGTCCGCCCGGTGCCGGCGTACTCCTGAAGGTGGGTGTAGAGGGTGTTGACCTCCTTGACGGTCAGGCAATAGAGGATCGCGTGACCGTCGACGGCGTCCACTACGCGCTCGACGAGGCCGGTCACCCCGGCGGGGCCGAGCTGCCCGAGGGACCGGCGGTGCAGGGCCAGTTCCGGCCGGATGGGGTTCTCGCGCACGGTCACCAGCGACGTGCAGGCGGGCTCCCGGGTGCGCTCCGCGATGTCCTCGGGTGATTCCGCACGCGGCACCGGCGCGGTCGTCCCGAAGAGCTGCGCACGCAGCGACTCGTGCACGGTCCGGTTGGCCGTGGCCGTGACGGCGGTGACGGTCAGCCCGTGGTCCCGCCGGAGCTCGCCGAGGAACCGGCCGAGGCGGCGCATGCTGGGACGGAAGTCCTCCCACTGGGCGAGGGTGTGCGCCTCGTCAACGGCGATGCGGGTCACGCGGCCGGTGCGGACCGCCTCGCGGACGAGTTCGCGGAAGCGGCGCTGGCTGAGGCGTTCCGGACTGACGTAGAGGATCCTGATGCCATGGTCGTGGCGCCCGGTGAGCTGGTCGGCCACCTCGGTCTTGCCGGTCCGGCTGCTGGACTCGCGCAGCGGGGAGATGAGCGCGCGGACCGCTCCGCCGATGGTGCGGTTGAGCTCCAGGGCCTGGTCGTGCATCAGGGCCACGAGGGGGCTGACCACGAGGGTGACCCCCGGCAGGACGAGGGCGGGCAGTTGGAACGTGTAGCTCTTCCCGAAGCCGGTGGGCAACAGCCCGAGCACATTGCGCCCCTCGACGGCAGCGGCGATGACCGCCTGCTGGGCGGGCCGCAGCGCCGTCGGTTCGTCCGACAACCGGAGCAGGCCGCCGATCCGCCCGGCGCGTGCGAGGACCTCTTCCACCAGCTTTCCCTCGGCCCGTAGTTTTTCCACTGCGGTGGCGTCCAGGGCCAGTTCGCGGATCATGCGGGTGTGTGGCAGCAGGGTGTGACGAGCCAGCGCCTCGGCGGTGCACAGCTCGTCGGCCCGGGCGGAGTCGAGGAGGCCGGTACGGGCCAGGAAACGCCAGATGCGCCGCCAGCCCTCGTCTGCCGTGCAGACGTTGTCGCCGCCGACATCACCCGTCTCCGGGTCGGCCCGCGTCAGGCCCTCGTCCAGACTGCCGAGGAAGGCGCGGCGGTAGGAGCGGCGCAGGAGACCGGGCCCGGCGAGCTTGCGGTCGCTGATGACGATCACGCCACGGTGCCGGTCGGAACGGATGAGCCGGCCGACGGCCTGCCGGAGCTGAAGCGCGGCAAGGGGCAGGTAGTACCGCTCGGTCGCCACCCCGTCCGGGTCGGGATGTCCGGCCTCGGCGGCCCGGTGGCGGACAGCGGCCCGGCGGGCCTCGACGACAGGCGCCGCGAAGGGGGCGAACGGCAGCTTATTGATCCACACGAGCCGCAGCCGGTGCTCGTCGGAGACGTCGACGCCCTGCCACAGGCCCTTCGTTCCCACGAGAAAGCCGCCGCCCTGCTCGCGGTCGGTGAAGGTCTGGAAGGCCGTGCCGTTGCCGAGCGTCATGGCCTCCACGACCGGGGCCTCACAGCCGCGGATGCGCAGTTCGCGTACGAGGTGGGCGCCGATGCCGGCGGCGGTGGCCCGTGCAGTGGTCAGCACCATGCCCCCGCCGTCGTACCCGCATCCATCGTCGCGTTCGTGTGTCATCTCCTCTGCGTATCCGGCGAGTTGGTGAGCGACGGTGCGCAGCGCCCCCTCCTCCTGCTCGGCCCATGACGGGAAGTCGGAGAAGCACACCAGCTCGGTCTGTCGGCGCAGGTCGAACGGGGAAGCCAGCGCGAGTGCCGGCAGGTCCGCGGCGAGGCCGAGGCGGTCGCGGAGGAAATCCCAGGCCCCCGCCACGCGCAGGGTGGCCGAGACATAGTGGACGCGCGGGAACGACGCCAGGAAGCCGCGCCACTCCGCGGACGCGGGCAGCTCGACAGGGCTTGCGGCGATCCGGAAGCGATAGGTGCGCAACTCACCTGTGAGTTCGCCCAGTTCCTCAGCGAACACCACGCGCGAGGGCGGCTCACCGTCGAGCGTGGGGGCGGGGTCGAGGAACGCGTCAAGGTCTGTGGTGATCTGCTCGAGGGCGGTGGTGACGGTATCGGTGTGCTCGGCCAGGGCGAGCAAGCGCTCGTGGACGAGGGCGTCGAGACCGGGGCCGTGCTGGGCCGCGTACCGTTCGAGCCCGATGCGGCAGGCGGTGGCGGCCCGGCCGATGCGGCGCAGTTGCAGGCAGAGGTGGCGGGTCACGCGCGCGCCCGAGGTGCCGGTGTGCGGCCCGGCGAGCGCGGTGGCACGGCCGCCGATCCGCACGCCGACGCCCTTGGCCTGGGCGTCGAATGCCTGGGCCGCCAGGCGCGGCAGCCGCTCGTCGTCCAGCAGGCGTTCGAGGTCGGCCACGGCGGCCTCGGTCCGGTTCCGTTCCGCGCCGTCGGCGGCGCCGGCCGTCCACTCCTGATAGTCGGCGAGCAGGGCTTCGAGGTCCTGGTAGTCGACGGAGACGGTGAGGGCGGAGGTGGCGGCGTTCTCCAGCTCGTGCGCCTCGTCCAGCACCAGCAGGGTCTCCTGGCTGTGGGCGCCCAGGTGGTCGGCGTGCGCGACAGCGAGCGCATGGTTCGCGAGCACGAGCCGGTGGCCCTCCAGTGCCTCCCGCACGGTGTCGGTGTGCGCGGTCAGCGGCCCCGCCGTCCCCGGGGCGTAGTCGCCGTCGCGCTGGGAGAGGGCTTCGAGCCAGAGTCCGAACATGGTGGGACGGGTGTAGTCGCGCAGGAACGGCGGGAGGTCGACGGGGTCGACGGACCGGGCCGTCCAGGTGTCCGGCGGCTCGGTGGCCGCGAGCAGGCGGAGGGCGAGGTAGACGGCGAGTTCGCGAAAGCGCCGGTCGTGCACCCAGCGCCCGGGGCCGCGGCCCGGGCTGCGGTGGCCGCGGTCTCGGGTGGCGTCCGCGAGAGTACGGGTCAGGGTGGCCAGGGACAGGCGGTTGCTGCGGCCCTTGACCAGGTCCGTGACGCCGAGGACACCGGGCAGCGCCCGCTCCAGATTCTTGAGGTCGCGTGCCAGCTGGCTCTGCAACTGCTTGGTGTTGGTGGCGATGACCGCGGTGCGACCGGGCCCTCCCGCGAGCCACTCCAGGGCCGCGGCGAGCACCGCATAGCTCTTGCCGGTGCCCGTGGGGGCTTCGAGGAGTCCGCTGAGGCCGCGTTCGGTCCAGTCGTGCAGGGTGCGTGCCATCTCCTGCTGGGCGGGCCGCGGTTCGGCCTCGGTTCCATGGACGGCGCGGGCCAGTGCGGCCGGATCGACCCTGCCGTCGTCGCCCCGGAGCGAGCCGGGCACCACCACGGCACCCCGGCCGGGACCAGGTCCGGCCTCGGTGCGCCGAGGCGGATGGTGCGCCAGCCCGGCGCCGAGAAGCCGGGCAACCTCCGCCGGAGCCCAGATGCGCCGGGCGGCGGGGTCGTCGGACGGGCCGCCGGGCGCGGCCGGGTCGGCGAGCTTCCGCAAGAGGCTCCAGGCCTCGGAGTCGCGGCAGACATCGGCGATCAGCTGCCCCAGCTCGCGGCGTTCGGCGAGATCGGCTGCTGCGTGCCGAAGCAGCCGGATGAGGAGCTCGGCGTCGCCGTCGGCCCGGTGCGCCGAAAGGTCCGCAGTCGGCAACTCGAGGTTGGTGGCGAGCGTGTGCAGGCGGTGGGAGTTGGCCGTCGGCCACATCGCGTGCGCGAGGTAGAGGGCGTCCGCGGTGCGGGTGCCGTCGAGCGGGTCCTCGACGCCGACCGCCGCGGCCTTCTGCGCCAACAGGGGGAAGTCGAGGGCGGTTCCGTTGTACGCGATGACGACCTCCGCTCCGGCGAGGTAGCCGCGCAGCGCGAGCAGCGCTTCGGCGGGGTCCACACCGCGGCTGAGCACGGCCTCACGGACGGCATCCGACCGGAGTTCCGCGACATCCTCCGGCGACGGCAGCGTCAGGTAGCGCTGGAACGGCTCCGCCGCCCCATCGACCCACTCCTGGTCCGTGCCGAAGCGGATGGCGGCGATTTCGTAGGGGTGCCGCTCCAGGTAGGGGCTCTTCTCCGTGGTGCGCACCACGGACTCGATGTCGAGAGCGACGGCACGTAGTAACTCGCGCCGTGGGCTTGCGTCTTCGGAAGCGCCGACCGCCGCTCGGCCCCCGGCATCGGCGCCGCGCGTGGCGATCGCCGGACGGGCCGATGCCGGAACCCCGGGCTGCCGTGCGGGAGTTGCGGCCGCCGGGGAAGCGGTGGCGCCCGCGGACGCCTCGGATATCAACGCGTCGACGTTGGCGTCGACGGGCACGGCGGCGGCATAACGGTCCCCACTGCGGGTGAGGAGACCGCCTTCGACGGCTTCCGCCAGGAACGCCGCGAGCCGCGCTTCGTGCATGCGCGGATAGCGCCGGGCCGCCGCCGCGGCCACGCCTGCACGGTCCAGTCCAGCCGGGGTGGCGGCGATGAGTGCGGCGATCTTCCGGGCTGATGACGAAACCGAGGCTCGACTGCCCATGGGTGTTCCTTCCTACGTCGCCGCGCCGGGCGGCAGGGTGGCCGACGTGGGGGAGGCGGGACACCCGTACGGTCACTTGGACCACGGGCTGCGCTGTCGGTGAGAGATAACTGGTGCGAAGAGTTCGACCGGAACGACGGGGCGTCCATCGGAACGACGGGGCGTCCATGCGGGTGCGCACACATCATGCGCACGACGCCTCTCGAAGGCGCCGGGAAGGAGCACGCTTCCCACCGGGGCCGTCGAAGCCGCCGGCCCCGGTGGCCATCGGTGGGGGAAAAGTGGGGTGCCGTCGAAGTGCCGGTGCCGTCAGGTGACGAGGTGTCTCATCACCTTCGGAGGAAGGTACATCAACGCTCTAGGCAGTCCAGGCCATCCGGTCCGTACACCGCCGACACCATGGCCGAGCCACCAGTCTTGCACCGTAGTCCCCACACGACACCCCCTGACCAGGGCCGTTACCCTCGGCCCCCGTGCAGCCCAGACAGTGGATCACCGCAGCGCTGAGGCGCATCACGGAAGACCACTGAGGGCGTTGTCCGGAGTTCACCATACTGTGGTGTGGCACACATGCGGAGGTCTTCTGAACAAGCCGTTCCGCCTCTTGCACACGCCTCCCTGACAGTCTCCGTGCGGACCGCTCCTGCTCCGGGCGATGCAAGGTGATGGTGAGGTTCTTCGGCGGTCATCCATCCGGTGAGGGGCGAGAATCCGCTTGCGGCGCGCAGTGGATCGCTCGTGATCACCGACGGACCGTGACTGCTGTCGATTTCCGCGAAGATGGCAGCATGCCGTCGCATGACAGACGACAGCACGAGCAGGTTTCAGGCAGGCCAGACAGGGCTCATCGTCAGGGTCCCGGAGGCTGAGTCGGCCGTCCGCGCATGGCGTGAACGGTTCGATCCATCGGCCCGAGCAGGGGTTCCAGCACATGTCACGGTGCTTTTCCCGTTCCTCGCCGAGAGCCGCATGGGCTCGCAAGTCTGCCCGGCTCTCGCTGACTTACTCGGCAAGCACCGTGCCTTTGACCTGCGTTTTGAGCGCTGCGGGCGGTTTCCGGGGGTGCTGTATCTCGCTCCTGAGCCGGACACGCAGTTGCGACGGCTCACTGAGGTGGTCGCTGAGCGGTGGCCCGAAGCCCCTCCCTATGGCGGCAAGTTCACCGAGATCGTCCCTCACCTGACGATCGCCGATGGCCAGGACGACGCCGTCCTGGATGAGGTTGAAGTCGACCTTCTCGGCCAACTCCCCTTTATGTCCCGGGTCTCGTCTGTTGACCTCATGGCCTATGACGGCGCCAAGTGGCGAGAGCGAGCGTCGTTCGCGCTCTGTGAATGAACGCTGGGATCACTGGCCGGAGACCTTGTGGACGGTGGTGTCGTCGGGGTCGAGCCGCCGTCCGTCCGCGGACAGTACTTCCAGTGCGCGGAGGGGGTGGCCCTGTTGGCGGTCGACCAACTGTGAGTGCGGCTCGTCCGGGGCGAAGAAGTTCTCTTCGCCCCACTGCCGCAGTGCCACGACGACGGGGAAGAGTGCCCTGCCCTTCGGAGTCAGTACGTACTCGCGGTAGGCGCTGCCGTCCGAGGCGGGGACGGATTCGAGGACACCACCGGCGACCAAAGTGCGCAGCCGCGCGGTGAGGATGTTCTTCGCTACGCCGAGGCTGCGCTGGAACTCCCCGAAGCGCCGGCTTCCGTCGAAGGCGTCCCGCACGATCAGCAGGGACCACCAGTCGCCGATCGCGTCCACCGACCGGGCGACGGGACATTCGCTGTCGTCGAAGCGCGTCCTGGTCACCATGGCGTCCCTCCCTCACTCACTTAACGGTTGCAACATGCTACCAAGATGCTTACCGTCACCAGTGGTAGCAAGTTGAAACCAGATGTGGGGGAGTGCTGATGCCCGGCAACGGTGAGGCTGTGACGCGACGGAGCGGGGCCCGAAGGGGGAACGGTCCCGGGGCCCGAAGCGGGGAGGGACCCGGGGCCGTCCTGTCCCGAGGCGTCGTCATACTGTTCGCCGTCGCCTGCGGGGCCGCGGTCGCCAACGTCTACTTTTCCCAGCCGCTCCTGGTGACGATGGGACACGACCTCGCCATGAGCCCAGCACTTGTCGGCAGCGTGGTCACCCTCACGCATGTCGGGTACGGGCTGGGGCTCTTCTTCCTCGTGCCGCTGGGCGACGTGGCGGACCGCAGACGGCTCATCGTGGCCCAGTTGCTGCTCCTGGTGGTGGCGCTGGTCGTGGTGGCCGCTGCCCACACGGCGGCAATCCTGCTCGTGGGCATGGCCGCGATGGGGCTTCTCGCGGTCGTCACGCAGACGCTGGTGGCCTTCGCGGCATCACTGGCCCCTCCCGCCGGACGCGGACGGGTCGTCGGTCTGGTGACCAGCGGTGTCGTCATCGGAATCCTGCTCGCCCGCACCGCATCCGGCCTCCTGGCCGATCTCGCGGGCTGGCGCTCCGTCTATCTGGCCTCGGCATCGCTCACCGCGCTGCTCGCCCTGGTCCTGTACCGAGTGCTGCCGCACCACACTGACGCTCCGCCGACAACCCTGCGCTACGGACAGCTCCTGCGCTCCACGATCACCCTGTTCGTACGGGAACGACTGCTGCGGCTCCGCGCCCTGTTCGGCCTGCTGATCTTCGCCGCCTTCAGCACCCTGTGGAGCAGCGTCGCGCTGCCGCTCAGCGAGGCCCCGTACTTCCTGCCCCACAGCGCGATCGGGGCGCTGGGGCTGATCGGTGTCACCGGCGCCCTGGCCGCGACCGTGGCGGGCCGCCTCAACGACCGCGGACTCTCCGGCCGGACCACCGGCATCGCCCTGGCACTGCTCGCCGCCTCATGGCTGCCGTTGGCCTTCACCCGCAGCTCGCTCTGGGCCCTGTGCGTCGGGGTGATCCTCCTCGACCTCGCCGTGCAGGCGGTCCATGTCACCAACCAGACTCTGATCTACGCGCTGCACCCGGACGCGGGCAGCCGGCTGATCGGCGGATACATGGTCTTCTACTCGATCGGCAGCGCCACCGGCGCCATCACCGCGACCTCCCTCTACGCGGTGGCCGGCTGGGGCGCCGTATGCGCACTGGGCGCCGCGTTCAGCTGCCTCGGACTCGTGCTGTTGGCGTTCACGCGGCATGGCATCCCGGACCCGGCCACCACCAAGATGCCCTCCCGCGTTGGAAGTTGAGCGCTCTCGTTGAAGGGCTGAGTGGCGGGTGCGCCGCAGGTCGGAGGTCTGCGCGGTCTCTTCGGGGAGTGGCGACACGGTCGGTGTATGTTGCGCCGCCGGCCTCCTCGCACATGACGCAGAGGAGAGCGGCGGCGCGGGACCGGTCCTGTTCGTGGTTCAGTGCGGCCGGTCGTGGGTGGGGGCTTCGGCGGCGGTTTTGAGGTCGCGCAGCCAGGCTTCGAGGCCCTGGCGGAGGAGTTTGGTCGCGGTGGGAACGTCGGCTTCGACCTCGGCGCCGGTGTGGGTCTCTTCGGTGCTCACGCGGACGCCGCCCTTGACCCTGGTGAAGTTCCACACGTGAACGCCGTCGATGCGCAGACCTTCGCCGACCGCGGGGCCGGTCCAGCGGATGCAGGAGTGGTGCTTGAGCTGCTCGACGGTCGAGGTGATCGCGAGACTGGTGGCGGGAGTTGTGGGGTTGGGGGGTACGGGGGTCGTCCAGCGGAACGCCGAACCCTTGCGGAACGGGCCGTGGTCGAGGCGTCTCATGGTCGTGACGGCGTCCTGCCAGTACGGCCAGCGCTCCACGTCGGTCTGAAGTTTCCAGATGATGCGCAGCGGGGCGTGGATCACGGTCTCGGTCCGGTAGCGGACGAGGGCGTGGGGGGCGACGCCTTCCCCGCGGCAGGTGAGGGACCTGGCGACAGGAGAGGTGGTGGCTCCGGCTGGTGCGGCAGCGGTGCCGAGGGCCGCGATGGCGACGAGCGGGATGGTGAACAGGGCAGCGCAGATGCGGGTGTTGGGGATGCCGGACATGAGGTCTCCCTTGTCTCTCCTGGTCCGTGGTGTCGGTGGCGTGGGCGAGCGGCAGTTGGACGCCGGCCCGGAGGGCGGGTCATCCCGCAGGAAGGCGCCGGGTCCGCGCCCGCTGGAGGGCGACGATGACTGCGGCCGACGCGGCGACGATCAGCCCGGCGAACACGGGGTGCATGTCTTTGGACAGGCTCTGTGCCCCGTCGGGCCGAGCCAGCCATACGGCGAGTGGGGCGGCGTATACGACGGCGAGCAGGGTGGCCGCCCAGCGCACCGCCCGGTCGCGAAGGGAACGGTGAGCGCCGACCAGCACGATCACAACCGGGAGGACCGCGAGCAAAGCGAACTGCCCGACCACCATGACGGGGACGGCCCAGGAAGAGATGGTCACCGGCAGCGGAGCGCGCCGGCCTGCGTGAGTCTGAGGTGATTCGGCTGTGGTGGCCACGGGGGTTCCCCTCGTCCGGTGGCGTGCGCGTTGCGTAGCCGTACTGCGCATTCCGCACGTTTGATTAGACCGTCTCGGCTTCGTTAGAAGTTATAACCCATGGGGTGTGAGAGGGCAACAGGTGCGTGATACCCTCTAACGCAATCTGGAAGGTGTATCCATTTGGGTGGGGAAGGGGTCAGGTCGTGGTGAAGGCGGACGCGGAGACGGACACGAGGACCCCGAGGGAGCGCTATCGCGCCCAGGTGCGCGCAGAAATCATGGAGCGCGCCTGGGAGCAGATCGCCACGGCGGGCGCGTCGGCGCTCTCCCTCAACGCCATTGCCAAACAGATGGGGATGAGCGGACCCGCGCTCTATCGCTACTTCGCCAGCCGCGACGAGCTGATCACCGAACTCATCCGCGAGGCCTACCGGAGCCTCGCCGAGACCCTCCGCGCGGCCTCCACCACCGGCGCCGACCTGGCCGGACTCGCACACGCCCTGCGCGGCTGGGCCCTGGACGACCCCCAGCGGTATTTCCTCATCTACGGCACGCCCGTCCCCGGTTACCACGCGCCCGAGGACATCACCGGCATCGCCTCCGAGATCATGGGGACTCTGCTCGACGCGTGCACGGCGCTTGCTCCGGACGCTCCCGCGGCTCCGTTCAGGGCCCACCTCGAAGACCACCGCGACTGGGCCGACGGCCACCCCGCCCCGCCAGCGGCCCTCCACCGGGCCCTGGCTTTCTGGGCCCGCCTGCACGGCGTGCTGTCCCTGGAACTCGCCGGCCACTTCACCAACATGGGCTTCGACCCCGCACTGCTCTTCGCAGCCGAACTGGACGACCTGTTGGCGCATCGGGCCTGACGTCGCGGTGCACGGCCTGCTCGAAGCTCAGCCATCCTGCCCCACGCCGCCGGCTTGGCCCGTCACCGCCGGGCGCACCTACCGGTCGGACCCGCTTGCCTCACCTTGCAGGCCATGCACCCCGTGAGCCCGCTCCGCGATCCAGCCTGCCATCGCCCGTACGCCGACGCTGATGGCGCGCTCGTCGGGGGCGAAGTCGGGGTAGTGCGGGTAGCTGGTGGTGATGGGGGCGCCGGGGGCGCGGACGCCGAGGAAGGTGAACGTGCCGGGGATGCGGTCCAAGTAGAGGGCGAAGTCCTCGCCGCTGAAGGGAGGGAAGGCGGCATGGAGCTCGGTCACCGCGTCCCGGCTGAGTGTGCGCCGCAGGTGGTGTGCGAGCGCGCGGGCGTCGTGCTCCGGGCAGACCATGGCCGGGAACGGCTCGGCGGGGAAGCTCAGCCCGGCTTCCGGGTACGACGTGACCAGGCGCCGGACGTCCTGCCGTACTTCCAGGTACCGCTCCGGAGGCCAACAGCGGTAGGACACACTCACCTTGGCCTCCTGCGCTCGGGCCCGGACTGCCACGAACTCGGCCAGTGGCCCGTTCGGAGTCCGGGCGTCGGCGACGATCCGCTCAAGGTCCGCGGGAGTCTGCGGCAGTGCCACCGTTGCGAGCGCGCCGATCTCGGCGGCCAGTCGCCGCGCAACGTCGGGCGCGTCCGGCCCGGAGGCAGTCACCTCCGCCTTGTCCTGGCCCGGCATCCCGAAGCCCGGGGTCACCGCGAACCGGCCGACGGGGAACGGCCCGCAGTGCAGCGCGTGAATCTCCGCCACGCGGGTGCGCTCCAGCACGCCTGTGTCGAGCAGCGCACGGGCCCCCGACAGGTTCTCCTCGGCAGGCTGGAAGAGGAACACCACCGTCCCCGCCAGTTGCCCGCGCAGCCGTGCCAGGACCTGTGCGACGCCGACGGCAACCGTGGTGTGGACGTCATGCCCGCAGAGATGGGCCGGTGCCGTACCGCCCCCAACGATGTCCTTGGGCGGCACCGCATCCATGTCCGCCCGATACGCGACGGTCCGGCCCGGACGTGAGCCCCGCAGGATGCCGACGACGCCATGGCCGCCCACCCCCGTGGTGACGGCCAGCCCGGCCGCCCGCAGCTCCCGGGCCACCACACCGGCGGTGCGCTGCTCCAGCCCCGGCCCCTCCGGATGCCGGTGGAGGTCCCGCCGCAGTTCGATCAGCCCGTGGTTCAGGCGCGCCACCTCGGCGTCCACCGCCCGTTGCTCCACCGGCTGCCCCCAGCCGCCGGCAACGGCCCTCCCCGCCGCTCCCCACACGACTCCCGCACCGGCTCCCGCGGCACCGGCCAGTAACGTACGGCGCGAGAGAGCGCGCTTCATGGAGCGGTCCACTATTCCCCCTAGTGATCCTTCAGGTGGCCTTCCGGAGTGCCTGACGGGCTGTCGGCTCCCGGTACTGGGTGTCGGGGCGCCGTCGCGGCCAGGCAAGCGGAAAACCTGTGTAGGACACGATTGCCGCACGTACATGCCGGTGCCTATCCGGCGGCCCACCGTTTGGGAGTGGGGGTAACCCCATCAGGCGGGCCAATGCAGATCGGTCGCCACCCTCTACGCGTCCTGCGGATACCAACGCAGCTCGACGGTGTTGCCGTCCGGGTCGCTAACGTACAGGGACTGGCCCTCGCCGCGGGCGCCGAAGCGCGGTCCGGGGCCGTCCACCACTGTGAACTCGCCCGAGTCGATGACCTCCTGCCAGTCGAGGGGCTCGACGACCAGGCAGAGGTGGTCGACGTTGGAGCCCTCGCGTGGCCCCTGGATGAGGTCGATGATGGTTGTCGGGCTCACGCGCACGGAGGGGAAGGACACCGCGCCCGCACGCCAGTCGTCCACCCGAACCGGCTCCAGGCCGAGCGGCCCGCAGTAGAAGGCGAGCGATCGCTCGATGTCGGCGACGTTCAGAACGAGGTGGTCGAAGCCGGTGACGCGCATGGGAGTTCCTCTGGGGCGCACGGGCCCTTGGCAGGACCCATCGGATGGTGGTGCAAGGAACGTATAGCCCGGGTCGGCAGGGACGCGATCGGCCGTTGGTCCTGGTCCGCGGGTCCTGGTCCGCTTGGCGGAGGGGCCCCGGGCCAATAAGCACCCGGGGCCGAAGCTCTCACTCAGTGGACGGTCAGGTCAGGCGCGAGGCCTTGGTGCTGAAGGTGTGGGCTTCGCGGTCGCCTTGGTGGTGCAGGCTCCCGAGGCGCAGGTGGTGAGCCAGGAGTCGAATTCGGTGTCGTAGCGGGTGCCGATGTCGGTGTTGTAGACGGCGTAGCCGCCGGTGTAGTCGCCGGTGCGGAAGTGTTCGAGCATGGTGGCGATGTCCTGGGGGTGTTTCTCGAACATGTAGCGGACCGCGAGGTAGCCCCAGGGGTAGGTGCGGGTGACGTCGCTGTTGTCGTAGGTGCTCTGGAAGAGCGTGCTCAGCTTGTAGGTGTGTTTGCCGGCCTCGGTGACCGCTTGGGTGTTGGTGATTTTGCGGTAGCTGTACGAGATGTACTCGCCGAGGCCCTCGATCCACCAGATGTCCGGGACCGATGTCTGCTGGCCGAAGTCGCCCTTCATGTCGTCACGGGCGTCCAGGTAGTGCGTGTACTCGTGGTTGAGGTTCCAGATGCGGGCCGGGAAGCCGTTGTCGTCGCTCCGCTGGTACATGATCGACATGGGCTTGTTGTCGGGTTTGGTGGGGTCCCCGATCATGGTGATGCCGCCGTTGTTGGTGTCGACGCCGAAGATGGCCCCGGCGTAGGTCTGGTAGTCCTTGCGGCTGCCGAACACGACGAGGTCGATGGTCGATTCGTACTGGCCGGGGATCGGACCGTTGTTCTTCACCAGGTTCTGTACGTACGCGCCCTGGGCCAGGACGCTGGCGCAGGTGGTGTCGAGTTCCTCGGGTGTGAGGGACTGTGCCTTGACGGTGTGGGTCGCGTCGCAGCTGTGGGTGGTCGGCAGGGCCGCCTTGGTCAGCTGGTCGGACAGGTCGCAGACGCCGAGGTACGAGCAGTTGGCTTTGTCGTAGGCGTCGGCCTGGGAAGCGACGGTGACCCACAGGGGCGCGGTCGGACCGGAGATCTTCGAGGCGTCCAGCAGGCCCTTCATGAGGGGCCGGACCTTCTCCTGGAGCGCGGCGTGTTCGACGTACCGGGCGACATTCATCCCGGCGTTGGAGTCGAGGTAGGAGTTGTCGGTGCCCAGCATGTCCAGGTGGTCGAGGGCGAAGGTGTTGAGGGTGTCGATGATGCTGGGATCGGCCGTGACCGCTTTGACGTAGTCGGGGTTCCAGTTCCCGCGCCAGAGTGGGGTGTAGACGTCGTTGACCGCGGCCAGCATGCTCGGGATGTCGTTGTAGGAGCTGTTGTACGCGCTCAGCACCTGCTTGTAGGTGGTCAGGTAGCGGCCCTGTTCGTTGGCGCTGTCCGAGAGGATGATGACCTCGCCCAGGATGTCGCCGTTGTCCGAAGTGACCTCCTTGGAGTGCGAGTTGGCGAAGAACGCGTCCAGGCTGCCCCGGGAGGCCGTCGCCAGGGTCGGGCCGTAGTCGCCGACGTCGTCCGGGTGGTTGGACTGCACGTAATAGCCCGCGCGCAGGAACAGCACGAGCTGCCAGGTGTGCTCCGAGTTGTTTCCGGGATACGTGATCGCCCTGCCCTGGAAGGCGTTGGCCACGGTGACCATCTGGTCCTCGCGGAAGACGTTGTACCCGTCCTTGCCGGTGACGCTGAACAGAGTGTTGACGCACTCCGTGGTCGAGGCCTCGATGAAGGTGACCAGTTCGGGGCCGGTCCGGCTGCCGAAGTCGGACGGGCTGCACGCCGCCGCGGCACCGTGGTCCGCGCCCTTCCGGTGGCCCGCCGCAGTCGAAGAAGTGGGGGGACTCTTCGCGCTGAGCGGGGGCAGTTGGGCGATGCCGCGCGGACGGCCCTGAAGCGCGGACCTTTCGTTCGCGCCGACTGTCGGGCCGGTCGGTGGTACGGGGTGGGAGGCGGTCCGGGACGCGGGGGCGGGCCGGTCGGGGGTCGGCGAGTGTGGGGCCGCCAGTGCCGGTGAGGCCAGCAGGCCGACGGTGGCGAGGCAGGCGGCCAGGCCGCCTGCCGCACATCTGGGCAGGGGGAAGCGGTAGCGCATCCATGCTCCTTCGTGGACAGATGCGCCTCGGGATCGAGCTGAGGCGTGAGTGGCACCTTCTCAGCGCACACCGACCGCGACAATAAGGTGTGACATAGCACCTGAGGTGGGTTCGTCATAACATCCGGGAGAGGGAGGCCTTGATGGCCGAGTGCCTGCAACTGCCGTTCGTTGGCGACCTGTTGAGTATTGCCAGCCGGGGTATGCAACCAAGCCCTACGGTCTGGTCACGCTCCAGGTTCGGGAGGCCCAGGTCCGGAAGTGGGGGGACTGGGCGATGAGTGCCCGGTAGGACGCGGCGGCGGAGCCGAAGAGGGTGTCGGCGAGTTCGTCGGCGGCACTTTCGCGGCGCCAGGCCAGCACATAGCGGCACCACAGGGGAGTGCCGACCAGCGGTTTGACGAGGACGTCGGGGATCGGCCGGAGCGTGGCCTGCACGATGGAGACGCCGATGCCTTCGGCGATCATGTTCTGCAACTGCTGCTGGTCGCCCAGGAATTCATGGACCGCCGCCGGGGCGAATCCGGCCGCCCGGCACGCCGCGTAGAACACTCCCGGCCAGCCGGCCCCGTCGTCCGGGGTCAGAAACCACGCGTCGTCGGCCAGGTCGGCGAGCGTCACCTCGGGGCAGTGCCGGAGCCGGTGGCCGGCCGGCAGGGCGACGAAGGACGGTTCGGTGACGATCCCGCGGTGGGTGACGGTGGCTGAGTGGCGTAGTTCCCGACCGGGGTAGTCCGCGGCGATCGCGGCGTCCACCTCGCCGTGTTCCAGCAGTTCGACGATCTCCGAGGAGGGATAGACGCTGCTCACCGTGAGCGCGAGCTCGGGCAGTTGGTTGCGGAGGCGGATGAGCATGCCGGCCAGGACCGGCGAGTTGGTCGCGGCCAGGCGGAGGGGGCGGCGGGTTCTCGTACCGTCCGGGGCGGGGCGGCGGCCGATCGCCGCGGCGCGGGCCAGTACGTCACGGGCCTGCGCCAGGACCTCCGTGCCGTACCGCGTCAGTTCCACACCTGAGGTGTTCCGGACGAACAGCGGATGGCCGAAGTGCCCCTCGATGCGCTGGAGTTGGGTACTCATGGCCGGTTGTGAGTACCCCAGGTCCGAGGCGGCCCGGCCCACGCTCCCGGCGTCGGCGATCGCACACAGCACCCTCAGGTGCCGAAGCTCCAACTCCATGCCCGCACTCCTCCCGTCCGCGCGGCTGCTGTCCGGGCCGTCCCGTGCCATCACGGGGCGGTGCCGGGCGCGCGGCCCTCGTCCGACTGTTCGACGTGGAAGCCCACCTCATCGTTCTCCGGCCGCTCGCGCCAGAGCCGGGAGCGTCTTCGCGACGGCGGAGACCTGGCGGAGACCTGGAAGCGGACGCGGGGCACGCGCGACGCCAAGGGACGGCCCGCGTCTGCGAGCCGCCCCTTGGATGGTGCTTTCCCTTTGTTGTCGCGTCAGTGCGCGGTGCGTTAGTCAGTGGTGTGTCGGCCCCGTGATACGTCAGTTCGTGGTGTGCCGGGCCTGTGGTGCGTCAGTCGGTGGTCAGTGCCCGTGGGGCCTCGACCAGGGCCTTTTTGCCGTCCGGGCCGGTGATCACGAGCCGTGGAAGCCAGGGCCCCTTGTGGTCGTAGGCGTGGGTGACGGCCGCCTCGTCCGTCTCCCGCTGGGTGCCGTCGCCGAAGTACCAGTGGTAGCGGTATCCGGTGGCGGGTGCCTTGCCGTCCACCGTGACCGACAGGGGGACCTCACTGCCGACGTGCGCGTGCTCGGGGGCCTTCAGCTGGGCCCGGGGGCCCTGCCGGGGGAGGTGGAACCACTCGCGCAGGCTCGGGTTGAGGAGGAAGGACTCGGCGTACTGCCGGGCGCCCTCGATGTCGGGATGGCCGACGGCCGCGCTCAGACACTGCACCGGAGTGGCGCTGAGCTCGGGGCAGGCCCGTGTGCGCAGGGGGAACGCCGGGTCGGTCACCGGGGTGCCCCAGACCTTGGAGTCCGGGGTGAGCACGGCATTGTCCACGGTGAAGAGTCCGTCGGCCGCCGTCGCGTACGGGCCGTCCGAGGACGTCTTGTTGGCGGCGGTCGCGGCCTGTCGGTAGGCCGCGTTGGCCAGTTGGGTGTACTGCTCGTAACGCTCGGACACCCTGCCGAGGGCGCCCTTGCAGGAGAGCAGCCGCGCCGCGGTGATGCCCGGGGCCGAGCAGCGCTTCAGCGGGATCGGGGAACTGCTGCGGCTCAGCGCGTAGTAGAAGTCGGCCACGAGTACCTTCGGGTGCCCCGGCAAGGAGTGGGCCTTCTCGATGGCCGCCTGCATGCCGCGTCCGCCGTAGCCGACCTTCGCACCGCTGAAGTAGGGCACGTCCTTCGCCGGGTTCTCCGGGGCCGCGCCGACGCCGGAGCACTCGCGCTTGACCGCCTCGGGCAGGCTCTCCGAGCCGGGGGTGATGCCGACGCCGATGCCGAAGAAGGGGTCGAGGTCGTTGATGCACCCGTTGATGGCGACCAGATCCAGGCCGTAGCCGCCCGCCCGTGCCTGCGCGCCCGCCTTCTCCAACTGGCAGAACACATCCGGCATTTGCTGGGTGACCTCGCCGAACTCCATCTCCCCGTCGCCGTCCGGATCCTGCTTCTCCGTGGTGCGCAGACAGGCCGCGTCCTTGTTGCCCGCGGGCAGCTCGGGTGCGTCGAGCACCGCGCCGGAGATCGAGTAGTCCAGCTGCTGATGGCCCCGGCCGGTCTCCCGGCCGAGCATCTGACCCGTCAGATAGGGGAACTTCTGGTCGTGGTCCAGGCCCTGCCCCCAGACCACGGAGTCACCGACGGAGGCCACCCGTACCGGGTCGCATCCGCGGCGTATGGTGTCCCGCCATATCTTGCCGTAGCGGCCGGGCTTTTCGTCCTCGGAGGAGGCGGCGGTACGGGCGTCGATCTGCAATGCGGTCTCGGTTGCCGGCACCTCGTCGAAGGGGATGTCGAACGTCGCCGTGCCGACACTGGAGGTCATGGCGAGACGCCCGCCGGCCAGCTGCTTCGCCCCGGCGCGTACCCGCCACTCCACGGTCGCTCCGGCCTTCGCCGCGGCGGGGTCGTAGACCTGTACCCGGCCGTGCACGGGGCCGCTGCACACCGGATTCGGGGTCATATCCACGTCGAGAATGAGGGGGAACGCCGATCCCGGCAGGGCGACGGCCTGTGCCACGGCGGGGTGTCCGCTGAGGAGTTGGCCGAGGAGGACGGCGACCGCGCCGACCGCTGCGTAACGCCTCGCCGCCCGTGAGCGAGGGGCCCGAGGGTCCACCCCCGGCCCGCTCGGGACGGGGCTCGCGCCGGTCCCCGTCCGCTGTCGCACAGCCCGCCACGACCACGCTAACTTCACGCCAACACCCCTGATTTCGCCGTCATTTCGGTGCGTGCGGAATCAGCTGGATTCCGCATCGGTAGGGATCATGACAGTCGGGAGGGCGGCGTGGTCCGCGGGCGGGGTTCCATACCGAGTGAAACTGATCACTTACCGGTAGTTATGGGGCTGGGGAGGGGTGCGGCGGGGCCGGGAGTCAGCCCGCCACGGTGTTTTCCGCGCGGGACAGGGCGACTTCGAGTACGACCAGCAGGGCGTCCCGGACCGAGCCCGTGTTGCGGGCGTCGAAGACGACCAGCGGGACGTGGTCGGAGACGTCCAGTGCCCAGCGCACCTCATCGAGGTTGTGGTGGACCTCGCCGTCGAACGCGTTGACGGCGACGGCGAAGGGGATGCCCTTGTGCTCGAAGTAGTCGACCGCGGCGTAACAGTCGTCCAGGCGGCGGGTGTCCACGATGACCAGACCGCCGAGTGCGCCCTCGACCACGTCGTCCCACATGAACCCGAAGCGGTCCTGGCCCGGCGTGCCGAACAGATAGAGCTTCAGCGTCGGGTCGATGGTGATGCAGCCGAAGTCCATGGCGACCGTGGTGGTGGTCTTGCCGGGGGTGTGGGTGAGATCGTCGACGCCCGCCGCGACCTCGGTGATGGCGGCCTCCGTGGTCAGCGGCCGGATCTCGGAGATCGCGCCGACGGCCGTGGTCTTGCCGACGCCGAAGCCGCCGGCGATGACCAGCTTGACCGGTACCGGCGGCTGTTCAACCGCTGTCACGGAGTGTGCCCCGTGAGTCGGGGACGGCACGGAGACCATCGATCACCCTTCGCAGTACGGAAATGTCCTGGGTTGTGCCGGCGTCCGGGACGTGGACCGCCAGATGTCCGGCGGCGCGCAGGTCCTCCGCCAGCACCCGGACCACGTTCAGGTGCAGGCGCAGCCGCGCGGCCAGTTCCGCCACCGACTGCGGCCGTCGGCAGGCGGCCACGATGTCGTGTTGTTCGAAGGCGAGCGTGCCCAGGGCGGAGAGCCCGGACGAGGTCGCCACGACCTGGGTCTCGACCGGGAGCGGTGGGCCGGTGCCGCCCCCCGCCACCCGGCCGGCGGTCAGCAGGAAAGGCCGGATCGCGGGAGCACGGCCGGCCGGCTCCGACGGGCCCGGCTCTGGTTCGCCGTCCGCCATCATGATTCTCTTCTCAGCACCTGTATCCCGCCTCCGCGGAGTGGAACGGTCAGCGGGCCGGTGTGGCGCCGGCGTTCTTCTTCAGCTCCAGCACCAGCTGGGGGGTGAGCGCGCTCCCGGCCCGGTTGGCGAAGAGGGTCATCTCGTACGCGATGTTGCCGAGCTTCGCCTCCTTCGAGGTCACCACGCCGAGGACGGCGCCGCAGCCGATGGCCGACACCAGGACATGGCCGCCCTCCAGGTCGATGATGACCTTGTTGAGGCCGCCCAGGCCGTAGTTGCCGGACGCGCCGGCGGCCAGGCTGGTGACACCCGACACGATCGCCGCGAGCCGCTCGGAGTCGGCCTGCTCCCGCAGTTGGGAGACCGCGATCAGCAGTCCGTCGGAGGACACCGCGATGGCGTCGACGACACCGGCGGTCTGGGTGGCGAACCGGTCGAGCAGCCAGGTGAAGTCGGCCGCGGCAGCGGTCAGATCCATGGGTTCCGCGCGCTCGGAACCGCTCTTACCTGTCGGCGTGTTCACTGCCCGACTCCTTCCGGGGTTGCTGGTGTATCGGGGGAGCTGAATCCCTCGGGGGCGGAGCGGTTTCCTGCTCCGCCCGGCGTACGGCGGCTTCGAATTCGTCGAGTTCCGAGCGGACCGCGTCGGCGTCGACCGGTGTGCGCACGTCCTGGGCGGCTCGGTCGGGCGGCGGGGTGGTCATGGGGAGCGTCGCGCCCCGTACCCGCCGTCGCAGCGGGCGGGCGGAGTCCGCCGGCCGCGGCTCGGACGCGGCGCCGGCCCCTTCCTCGTCCGTACGCTGCGGGAGGCGCCGGGGGAGCTCGCCTTGCTGCGACGGGGCGGTGGACCGCCGTTCGGGCAGGGTGGCGGGGGTCCGCACCGGCAGGGGAGCGGCCGGGTCGGGGTCGGGCTCGGAGGCGGTGGAATCGGACCCGGGCTCAGGCTCGGGGGTCGCCGGGGGCGCCGACGCGGCCCGGACCCCGGTGACGTCCGCCGCTGTGGACGGCGTGCCGACGGGCTGCACGGCCAGCAGCAGCGTGGCGGGGAGCCAGACGGTGCCGGTGACGCCGCCGCCCGGAGTACGGCTCAGGGTGACCCGGATGCCCGAGCGGCGGGCGAGGCTGCCGACCACGAACAGGCCGAGGACCTTGGTCGGTACGAGGTCGAGCCGCTCCCGGCGGATCAGCCGGGAGTTCTCCTCGTCGAGCCGCTCCGCGCTCAGGCCGAGGCCGTGGTCGATGATCTCGATCAGCGCGCCGCCGTCCGCGGTGATGTCGGTGCCGGGCCGGACGACCACCTCGACGGGGCTGTCGGACGGTGAGAACGAGACCGCGTTCTCCAGCAGTTCGGCGAGCAGCAGCGTGAGGTCGTCGACGATGTCGGGTCCGACGGTGACCTCGGTCTCGGACCGCAGGGACACCCGCTGGTAGCCCTCGATCTGGCCGAGCCCCGCCCGGATGACGTTGACCAGGGTGGTCGGCCGGGCCTCCACCTCGGGGTCCCGGATTCCGGCGAGCAGCATCAGACTGTCGGCGTTGCGCTGGAGGCGTACGGCGATGTGGTCGATGCGGTACATCCGCTCCAGGACGTCGGGGTCGGTCTCCTCGCGTTCCACGGCGTCGATCAGCATCAGCTGGCGTGAGGTGAGGTTGCTGACCCGGCGTCCGACGTTGCCGAACATCTCGGCGACGTTGCGGCGGCTGAGCACCTGTCGCTCCAGCAGCGCCGCGGCGGTGACCTGCACCTGGTTGAACGCCTCGGCCAGGTGGCCGATCTCGTCGCGGACCGGGACGGGAATCGGCCGCGCCCGCAGCGGGGCGCGTTCCGGCGACTCGTCGTCCTCGACCCTGGCGAGCTCCTCGCCGGCCACGTCGACGACCTGCTCGGCGGCGCCGGTCAGGGCGGTCAGGGGGCGGACCACCGAGCGCCGGACCAGCACGGAGAAGGTGAGCCAGGAGGTGAAGCCGAGCAGGGCGAGGCCGAGCATCGCCAGCGCGTTGCGCAGGGCGCTCGCGGAGAGGCTGTCGGCCTCGTCGGCGATCTGCTCGATCAGCGTCCGGGTGATGTCGAGACGGGCCCCGGCCTGCCGGGTTCCGGCGGCCATCGCCTTGCGCAGCTGCTGCGGGCTCTGGCCCTGGAGAGAGCCGGGGTCGATCTGGAGCTCCGCGAACTGGGCCTCGATGCCGTTCTCCTCGGCATCCCGCTCGATCCCACCGAGGCGCAGCATCTGGTCCGGGCCGGCGATCCGGCCGAAGCGTTCGGACTGTTCGTCGTAGAGCTTGTGGGCGCCGACCGCGCGGGTGTACTCGGTGAGCGCGTTGGCGTCCCGGGTCTGGGCGGAGAACACCCCGCTCTCGAAGGCCGCGTGGGCGGCGTCGGTGCGCAGCACCGTGTCGAGAAGGTTCGTGACCGAGGACGACGAGGTGCCGATGAAGCGGTCCAGTCCGATGCCGTCGATCAGGTAGTCGACCGCGGCGGCGTACGCGGGGTCGATGCCGGCGGCCGGGACCGAGCCCCGCTCGGCCTTGTCACGCAGCACCGCGAGGCCCCGGATGTAGGTGAGGGCCCGCGCCTCGTCCTTCGGCAGGTCCGGTCCGAACGCGGACTGCACGGCGGTGACCTGTTGATCGGTCGACTGCTGCGCCTGGCGGTAGGCGGACGTGGAGGGCAGGGCGGCACCGGGCCGGGCCGACTCCTGCTCCACGGACAGCAGCAGCGCCTGCCGGTGTTCCGCCTGGATGTCGTTGATCAGCTTGGTGACCTGCTCGCTGTCCCGCACCAGCTCCGCGGTCCGGTCGGCGTCCAGGGCCTTGTCCATCTCCGTGGTGACGCCGATGCCCAGCAGCACGCCGACGACCGCGACCGGCGCGATCACCAGCACATTGAGCTTCCGCCGGAACGGCCACCGGTCCAGGAGCGCGCTCGTCTGCGGACGGAACCACGGCCTCATCGGTGAACGCCGGGACCGGTCCGGTTCGTGTGACGGGTCCACTGTGTCCACAGACACCCAGGCCTCCTTACGACGTGCTCCTGAGCGGTGACCGAGGTGTTGTTGTTGCCGACCGCTGACGACGGAGGGAAAGTGACGCTTCGAGGTTTCATTCGAACGCGAACGAAAAGATTGCGCCACATACCCAACCGGCCGTGAACACTACCGCTTGTGCACGGGCATGCAACACATGACAACTAATGGCCAGGAGGTATTCAACTCTTTGTCATGTTTGGCCCGTTGTCTCCCCTGTGGAGAGCAGAACCGGCGGATGGGATGATTGGCCGGATTCCGCGGGGAGCGGGGCGCGCGGAGCGGCTCGTTCCGCACCGGGAACGTGTGCCGGAGGGATGCGCCCTTCGTTCCCGAAGGCGGCTGCTCCGCCGGGCACCGCCACCCGTAGCCTGTCTCCCCCACCCCCGAACCCGTACCCTCATCCCGCCCTGCGAGGAGACCCGTGCACCCCACCCGCAAGGCGGTCGTGACCGCCGCCGCACTCCTGGTCATGGCCACCTCCGCCGGCTGTGAACCCGGCACCGGCGCCACCGCGTCCCACCGGGACTCCTCCGCCGAGCCCGGATGCCCTGCCGTCCTGTCGAAGGCCAAGCAGGCGGTCAAGAAGGCGGAAGCGGTCAACGCCCCCTGGCGGGGCCCCACCACCGGCCCCAAAGCCGTCCACGGCAAGACCGTCGTCTACATAGGCCAGACCCTGACCAACCCCGGTGTCGCCGGAGTCGCCCAAGGTGTGCAGGAAGCCGCCAAGATCGTTGGATGGCACGCCCGCACGCTCAACGGCCAGGGCACGCCCGACGGTCAGCGGGCCGCCTTCAAGCAGGCGCTCAGCCTCAAGCCGGATGGCATCGTCATCAGTGGGTTCGACCCCGGGGTCGCCCCGGCAGAGGTCAAGAAGGCGAATTCTGAGGGAATTCCGCTGATCGGCTGGCACGCCGCCCCGGCTCCCGGCCCCAGCAAGGAACCGAAGCTCTTCAGCAATGTCACCTCCCGGGTCGAGGATGTCGCGAAGATCAGCGCCGACTGGATCATCGCCCGGTCCAACGGGCGCGCGGGCGTCGTCCTGTTCACCGACGCCACGGTGCCGTTCGCGAAGCGCAAGTCCGACCTGATCAAGAAGGAACTCGCCACCTGCTCCGGCACCAAGCTGCTGAGCTACACCAACATGCCCATTCCCGAGGTCAACCGCCGGTCCATCAAGGAAGTCCGCTCCCTGCTGTCCCGCTTCGGCAGCAAGTGGACCTACTCCGCCGCCATCAACGACCTGTACTTCCAGCACGCCGCGCCCGCGCTGCGCGCCGCGGGCAAGGACGGCGCCGGCGCCCCGTTCAACATCGGTGCCGGTGACGGCGATCCGTCGGCCTTCCAGCGCGTCAACGGCAAGGAGTTCCAGGCCGCCACCGTGCCCGAGCCGCTCTCCGAACAGGGCTGGCAGATCGTCGACGAGTTCAACCGCGCCTTCACCGGCGCCCCGGACAGCGGGTACGTCGCCCCCGTCCACATCGCCACCGCCGGCAACAGCGGCGGCGCACTGTCCTGGGACTCCGAGGGCTACCGCCAGGCCTACCGCAAGATCTGGGGCGACTGACCTCTGGAGCCGTGCCGCCCCGGCAGGCGCGCGGCTTCCCGGACCGCGCCCAAGTCCGGTCCGTGGCTGGTCACTTGGGGATGGTCGAGGCGACATCGTCCAGCGTCGCCTCGGTGACCAGGCCGGTGTCCTCCAGTACGCCCATATGGTCCTGGACGGTGTTGTTGGTCTGGGTGGCCAGCCGCCGGATCAGGGTGTTCTTGGTGGTGGCGCGCACCTCGCCGATCGTGATGAAGATCTTGCCGTGGGAAGCCCGGAGCAGGTCCACGAAGAGCTGGTCGAAGGCCTGGCCCCGGGCTTCCTTCAACTGGTCCACCCAGCCCTGTTGTTCGGCGGTGGCCTCGTCGGGGATGGGCACGCTCAGCGCCTCGGAGTCCTCACGGGCCAGCTCATCGAGATTGCTGTGCCCCTCCAGCAGGTGCATACCGGCGCGCTTGATGGCTTCGCTCGAAGCGTGCGTCTGGGCGAGCCGGCCCGCCGGCATCTCCCACAGCCCGGCTTGCCGGACCTTGGTGAGGAAGGTCTTGTCCAGGGCGCTGAGTGGGCCCGCATTACCTCCCTGCGGCCCGGCCAGGGCCGCGTTCGCGGCCGGAAGATGGGCCGAGTGCGACTCGTCGGCGGAGCTGTTTCTCTGTGCGAGCCACACGGATACGCTCGCGATGACCGCGAGCAGGGCGACCGCGGCGGCTATCAGACGGCCACGGCTCGCGGTGGGCTGGGCTTTCCGTGCATGAGATTTCATCGTGCCTCCTGATTGCGCGCGAGGGCCGCCGGAGCGCTGTCGCCCTTGGGGCTGTTGGGGCACGGTCACGCTAACGTTTGCATTGAGCAAAGAAATCGATTCAGCGACGATGCGCAAATCCCTGGGGCGGCCGGCGACGATGAGCTACCATGCCGGCGCTCGTGCGCGCAGGGGGCACTGCCTCATGCTGCGGCAGTGCCCGAAACAGCGGTGCGGGGCACCGGTTCAGCCACTGACCGACGGCGCGCCTTCAGGGGCACTCAGCAGCGCCTGCGGCAGGTAGGCGGACCGGACGCGCAAGTCCCAGCCGTGTACTTGGACTGCCAGTGCGGCCAGGGCGATGGTGTGGTGCGGCAGAAGGCTGCGGGGTGCCGCGTCGAAGGGTGCGCTCTCCCGGTGCTGGACAAGGCGTTGCTCCAGGGCCTCCTCGAAGGCCAACTGGTCGTCCTCCAGAAGCACCCGCAGCAGGCGCTGGTCCGGCGTCAGCGCATCGAGCGTATCCAGCTGCCGCTTTGCCTCGGCGCGCTCGCCCTCAGTCGGCTTGCACAGCGGGACCGACGGCCAGTGCCGGGGCAGATGCCCTTCCGCCTGGGCGAGGTAGCCGCACAAGGCGTCCATTTCCGCCAGCTCACCCGGATCCGACTTCGATTCCAGCTTCGAGTGCGGCACGCCGTTGTGTATGTCAGGCGCGATGTCGCCGCGCAGCAGCAGCCCGATGACCAGATCCCGTTCCCAGACCATGCCGCTGATCACGGACAGCGCGAACGCGGCCAGCCAGCTCTCCGCGGTGGCCACCTGCTCCACAACGGCCTCGAAGTCCGTGTCCTCGCTGCTGAGCTTCTCGTCAATGAGGGTGAAGGAGATCTCTTGGTCGCCGTTGGGGTAGCAGCCGAGGTCCAGGAGCCCCATGGCGCACTCGGCCGCGGTGCGCAGGACGATGCGTGACGGGGCGGTGCCGGGCTCGGGGTCCGCCACCGTGCGGGCGGCTATGTGGTCGAGGAGTTCGTCGCGCATTCCCGCCAGCTCCGCATCGGAGTAGCAGTCGTATTGCATCGTGTGCCAGCGGCTGAAGGCCCGCCCCCAGATGTCCTCCAGCGCCTGTTGGATCCGCTGCTCACTCACGTCATGCCGGGCTACGTCTTTGATCGTCATAAGCAGAATCCTGGCAGCTGCCACTGACAGTGCAGGTGTCCAGTCAGGGACCCCGGGTTACCCGCGCGGCCGGCCGGGAGAGGTTTCAAGGCGTACGAACGGGATGCGGTGCCCCGCCCGGCGGTAGGCGGCTTCGCTGCCGTCGACGTCGAAGCCCATGAAGGAACACAGTCGGCGCGCCAGCCGCGGGTGCGCCGGAGCGTAACGGGCCATCAGGGCGCCACCGTCCTCGGGGGAGAGGAAGCGGGCCGTGGTGGTGTACCGGCGGTTGCCGCTCTGCACCACGGTCCGTGGCGAGTGCCGCAGATTCTGGTACCAGGCGGAGGACGGGCCGAACCCGGCGGCGACGGTCCAGCTGAGTCGGTCCCCGTCCCGCTCGTACGCGATGACTTCCAGGACGACCTGGCGGCGGATTCCGGTGCGTCGGCCGGTGTGGTGCAGCAGGAGCAGCCGTTTGCCGAAGAGCGCGCCGAGCCCTGCCCGGTAGAGACGAATGGGGAGACGCGCCAGAAATGTGTCCTGTGTCGGCTTGTGGCCCGTGCAACCTTTGCATAGTGCGCATTGCCGGGCGGTGGCTAGGGGGCAAGCATCAGGAGAGCCGCAGGCCAGGCGCGTTCCGGCGTCCTATGGCGACGCCGGAAGATTCCGGGCGGTAGAAAGGGGAGATGGCGGAGCGCATGGCCCCCACGAGGGGCGTGGATGATGTGGATGCGGTGACCCAGGCGGTGCTCACGGCGTCGAGGCTGCTGGTCGCGGTGTCCGCGCGGTCACTCGGCGAGGTGGAGGAGCGGGTGACGCTGCCGCAGCTGCGGATGCTGGTGGTGCTCTCCACACGGGGCGCCACCAAGCTCGTGGCCCTCGCCGAGCTCCTCCAGGTCGCCCCGTCGACCGCGATGCGCATGGTGGACCGGCTCATCACGGCGGGCCTGGCGCTCCGTCAGGCCAACCCCGACAACCGCCGCGAGACCTTGCTCCAGCTCACCGACGAGGGGCGGCGCACGGTCGAGGAGGTCACCGCCCGCCGCCGCGCGGAGATCGCCGCCATCGTCGAACGCCTCGCCCCCGCGCAGCGGGCCGCGCTCATCGAGGCGCTCACGGCGTTCAACGAAGCGGGTGGTGAACCACCCGTGGACGCGGCGGAGGCGCACCCGCTGGGGTGAGGCGCGGTCGCTGAGGGTGCTGTCGCGGTATGGGTAAAGTGCCGTCCGGGCGCACCGCCGCGCTCTATGCTCGGACCACATTCGCTCGTGGACCGGAGGCCCCCTGTGCAGATCACGATCCGGTGTGAAGGTGCCGACACCGCAGGGGAGTTGGCCGCGAGTCTCCATCAATGGCTGCTCGATGAACCGGACGCCCGCCGGCACGCCGAGGTGCAACTGGTCGGTGCCGCGCCGGTCGAGGGCGAACTGGGCTTTGTGCTCGATCTGGTGCAGCTGATCGTCGGCTCCGGCTTCAGTGCGGGGTCCCTGGGCTACACCGTCGCCCAGTGGAAGAAGATGAACGCCCCGCAGCTGGCCATGAGTTTCGAGCGGAACGGCCGGACCGTGACGGTGAGCGGGACGGACGCCGAGGAGATCGCGCGCGTCATCCGGCAGCTCGGCGAAGAGTGAAGCATTGGCCCGTTTGCCGCGGTTCGACGCTTCGTATGCCTTGCTGATCGGGGTGTCGGAGTACCAGGACCACGAGTTTCCCGAGGTGCCGGCCGCGATCCACAATCTGGCGGGGCTGCGCAGTGTGCTCGCACCGTCCGATGGCGGAGGCTTTCCCCGTGAGAAGTGCCGGATGGTCTCCAACCCGCGGACGGGCGAGGGGATGCGGGTCGCCATCAAGCGGGCGGCCGAGTCTGCCACCGACGTACTGCTGCTGTACTACGTGGGGCACGGCTGGAAGGTCGACGGCGACCTGTATCTGGCTTCCCAGTCGTCGAGCCCCGATTCGATCGAGACCACGGGGCTGGCGTACAAGACGGTCCGCCGGCTGGTCCGGAGCTCCCCGGCCGCGATCCGGATCATCGTCCTGGACTGCTGCTTCAGCGGGGTCGCCACGGGACTGCTGAGCGGTGCGGGCGACCTGCGCCTCAGCGAACCGGAGGTCGAGATCCCGCTCGACGAGGAGCTGCCCGACGACCACGCCGACGGTGTCTGCGTCATCGCCTCCAGCGGCCCCAACCAGCCGTCCCAGGACTCGGACGGGGCGGATCACACGGCCTTCACGGGGCATTTCCTCGCCACGCTGAAGGCCGCCACACAGGCCGGTGAAGTGCGCGATCTGGAAGCGGTGTTCGACGGGACGAAGGCGGCGATGGTGTCCGCGGAGCTTCGGCATGCGCCGTTGATCGCCTCGATGGGAGGGGCCCGACGGCTGGCGCTGGTGAAGAGCCTGACGGCCGTCGACCCCGTTCCTGTCGCGGTGCCGGACGCCGCGGTCGTCCGCCAACCGACGGCGGCGGACGAGGCCGTGATCGCCGCGGCGATCGCGCCGCACGGCGACGGGCCGGCAAAACTCATGAGCTGGCACACCCCGGTGGGCAGCGCGGACATCTTCGATTCCGCGCTGGCACTGACGCTGCTGCAACAAGCCATGGCAATGGGGGGTGACGATGAGCACGCCGGATAGGAAGCGGAGCGGGGAACTCGACCGGCTGCGCGCACAAGCGGAGGAAGACTTCGGGACCTATGGCCCGCAGCTCGCGGACCGGCTCTTGACTACTTGTCAGCAACTTCGGGCCGCCGGTGAAGGAGAGGAAGCCCTCCTCATCGCGCAGGAGGCGGTGGGGATTCACCGGGCACTCGTCGACCGCTACCACCCCGTCTCCGTCGGCACCGGGCTGGCACATGCGCTGCTTCAGCTGGGGCTCTGTCTGGCCGAACTCGGGGCGGCCGAGGAGGCGGTCGACGTGTTGCAGGAGTGCCTCGCGTTCACCGATGTGCTGGCGGCGCATGTGCGGCCGCCCGCGCTGCGCTTGCGCTGCAACGCGCTCGAATGCCTCGCGCTGATCCTCGGCTCGGCGGGCCGCACGGCGGAGGCCGTCGCCGCCTCGCACCAGGCGATCACCGGCTACCGGGAGCTGTTCGAGGAAGACCCGGGCGTGGCGCCGGAGCTGGCCCGTGGTCTGCACAACCTCGCCACCCTGCTGGCCGCCGGGGCCGAGCGGGAGCAGGCCCTGATCCCCCTGGAAGAGTCCCTGGTGATCTATGACCAGCTCTCCATAGGGGGCAACACGGCGCTGGCGGCGGAACGGAGCCGGGCCCAGCAGTTGCACGCCGTACTGACGGGAGGAGAGGGGGAGACCGGGGACGTCGCGGGCGAGGCGCTGTCCGCCTACCACCTGGCGGCGGAGGCCGATGCGTACTCGGCCACCTCGGGACTGGCCGGCATCCCGGCGTATGTAGAGATCCATCGTGTTGAACCCGTCGACCACGTCGCACAGCCACACAGAGAGCAGCGGAGCATGGACCGGAACCGGATTGACCTCACCGAAGCGGTGCAGGCCGTACGCGACGATCTGCGCGCGGCCACCGAATCGTTCGACGGCGGTGACCTCCAGTTCGACATGGGACCGATCGAGCTGGAATTCACCGTCGAGCTGGAGCGCGACCCCCGGGCACGATCGGGTGTGCGCACCTGGGTCGTCACGGACGCCGCCGCGGGGAAGGCGTCGGCCCCCGCCAGGCACCGGCTCACCCTCACACTGACGCCACGACAGCTCGCCTATCGGAGCGTCGATGTGGCGGACAGGATGTAAAAGGAGGCCGGTCCAGGCCGACTTCGGCCGCTCGGCGACGCCTTCGGAGCCCTGCCGCACGGCCGCTGCGGAGGGTCGACGCCCGTACCCCGGACGCGTACTCTCCGCAAGATGCGCCTCACCAAGTACACCCATTCCTGTGTCCGGTTGGAGCGTCCGGGAGGCGGGACACTGGTCATCGACCCCGGTATCTGGAGCGAGGCGCGGGCGCTGCACGGTGCCGACGCGATCCTGGTGACGCACGAACATGCCGACCATGTCGATGTACTGCGCCTCAAGGGGCTCGGTGCGCCGGTCTACGCTCCCAAGGGCGCGGACTTCGGCGGCCTCCTGGACGTCATCGAGGTGGAGCCGGACGAGGAGTTCAGCGCGGCCGGCTTCCAGGTCACGGCGCACGGCGGCCGGCATGCGCGGATCTATGGGGACCTCCCGGACTGCGCCAATCTCGGCTACCTGATCGACGAGCGCCTCTACCACCCCGGCGACTCGCTCCATGTGCCGGACGAGCTGGTGGAGACGCTGCTCGTGCCCGTGCAGGCGTCGTGGCTGCGTACGTCCGAGGCCATCGACTTCGTCCGGGCGGTCAAGCCGGAACGGGCCTACGGCATCCATGACGCGCAGATCAACGAGCGGGGCCTGCACAGCGTCAACGGCTGGCTCGGCGAGGAGGCGGGCGGGTGTTACAGCTGGGTGCCGCCGGGGGCCTTGTTGCCTTGCTCGGGGCGGTGAGCGCTGGGCGTCGGCCGGATCGTCTGGCCCCGTACGGCGCCCGCTTGGCCGAACCGTCCCCCTCAGGCACCCGGAGCGCCCGCGCGCAGGCCGTCCATGACGAGGTCCAGGAGGCGTTCGGCGCGCCCGTGCCAGTCACCCTGCGGATCGATCTGCCAGAGGCCGGAGATGGCCAGCACGAAGTCGTCGGGGGTCACCCCCGGGCGGATGGTGCCGGCCTCTTCGTTCGCCTTCAGTAGGAGGGCGACGGCTGAGGTCACCGGGCCGTGGCCCAGGCCGGCCAGCGCGCCGGGTGTGCAGGTGGTCTTGCGCATCGCGTCGGCCAGGCCGGCCTTGGCCATGGCGTACTGGGCGAGGCGGTCCATCCACTCCCGCAGGGCCTGGTCGGGTGCGTGCGTCTCCAGCAGCTGGGACGCGGTGGCGGAGACCTGCTGCACCTCGTGGCGGTAGACCTCGAGGACGAGCGCCTCGCGGTTGGGGAAGTTGCGGTAGAAGGTCGCCTGCCCGACGCCCGCCTTCTTCGCGATCGTGCTCAGCGGGGCGTCGGCCGACCGCGTCAGTTCCGCGAGGGCCACTTCGAGGATGCGTTCGCGATTCCGCTGTGCGTCCGAGCGCACCGGCGCGGGCTTTCTCTCCTGCACTCGTCCTCCACCCGGAATCCACCGACGGCCGGGTCTTGCTAAGCGGACAACTGTCCGGTAGATTTTTCGAAGCTAGCGGACAGCTGTCCGCTTAGGTCCACCATACCGCCGGATGCGGCCGATGGGGATGGTCCGCGACCCCGCGACCGGCTCTTCGGCCACCACGCCGCCGCAGAAGCCCCAGCCGACGCCGCCACGTACAGCGCCTCCCTCCCGAACCACCTGCGGGTCCGTCCCCTCCGACGCTCTCGCACCGCGCGACAAGGACAGCTCGATGTCCTGGTCGGCCCGCACGCCTTCAGGGCCGGCCCGCTGCGCCTCACCCATGCGAAAGAAGGCTGATCATGGCTCTATCGACGTCCAGCGTCATCACTTTGAACATCAACGGCGAAAAGCGCACGCTGCCCGTCGACCACCGCACCACCCTGCTCGACGCGCTGCGCGAGCAGCTCGATCTCACCGGCACCAAAAAGGGCTGTGACCACGGCCAATGCGGTGCCTGCACGGTACTGCTCGACGGAAGCCGGGCGGTCTCCTGTCTCCAGCTCGCGGTCGCCGCCGAGGGGCGGGAGATCACCACCATCGAGGGTGTGGCGGACGGCGACCGGCTCCATCCGGTGCAGCAGGCCTTTCTCGACTTCGACGGCTATCAGTGCGGCTACTGCACACCGGGGCAGATCTGTTCGGCAATAGCCGTGATCGAGGAGCATGCGGCGGGCTGGCCGAGTGCCGTGACCGCCGACGTACGCCCCGAAGCGGGAGCGCCCGCGCTGACCGCCGAGGAGATCCGGGAGCGGATGAGCGGCAATCTGTGCCGCTGCGGTGCCTATGTGTCGATCGTGCAGGCGGTCGCGCAGGCGGCGGAGACCGAGGCCCGACGGACGGGCGACGCGGCGGAGGGGGAGCTGACGGCATGAGGGAATTCGGATATCAGCGGGTGACCGAGGTCGCCGGGGCGGTGGCGCTGCTCGGGGCCGATCCTGACGCACGCTTTCTCGGCGGCGGCACCAACCTCGTCGACCTGATGAAGGCCGGGGTGGAGCGGCCCGCGCTGCTCGTCGACGTACGTGACCTGCCCCTGGGCCGGATCGAGCCGAGGGGCGACGGCGGGCTGCACATCGGCGCGACGGTCACCAACAGCGAACTCGCCGCCGATCCCGAGGTGCGTCGGCGCTACCCGGCGCTGGCCGAGGCCGTACTGGCCGGTGCCTCGGGGCAGCTGCGCAACATGGCCACGGTCGGCGGCAATCTGCTCCAGCGCACCCGCTGCGGCTACTTCACCGACTCGGCCAAGCCGTGCAACAAACGCGCCCCCGGCAGTGGTTGCCCGGCCGTCGAGGGTGAGCACCACAACCACGCGATCCTGGGCGCCTCCGCGCATTGTGTGGCCGTGCACCCCTCGGACATGGGGGTGGCGCTCACCGCCTTCGATGCCGTCGTCTCGTACGAAACCGCGGACGGTCCGGGTGAGTTGCCGCTCGCGGAGTTCTATCTCCCGGTGGGCGACACCCCCCACCGGGAGACCGCACTGCCGCCCGGCGCGCTGATCACCGGTATCACCCTGCCGCCGGCCCCGGTCGCCGCCGCCTCCCGCTACCGGAAGGTGCGCGAGCGCGCGTCGTACGCGTTCGCGATCGGCTCGATCGCCGCCGCCCTCGATGTCCGGGACGGTGTCGTCCGCGAGGTGCGCCTCGCCTTCGGGGCGGTCGCATCCAGGCCGTGGCGGGCCCGGACGGCCGAGCGGGTGCTGACCGGGGGCCCGGCGGACGCCGCGGCGTTCGCCGCCGCCGCGGACGCCGAACTCGCCGCCGCCGAGACGCTGCCCCACAACGGATACAAGGTGACCCTGATGCGCAACCTCGTCGTGGCCGTACTGACCGAACTCGCCGAGGAGGCCGCCCGATGACCGCCACCACGGAAAACCTCGCGGTGACCGGGGCCGTCGGCGCGGCTCACACCCGTCTGGAGGGCCGGGACAAGGTCACCGGTACGGCGCGCTTCGCGGGCGAGGTCCCGTTCGCCGAACTCGCCCACGGCTGGCTGGTGTTGTCCACCATCGCCCGCGGCCGGATCCGCTCCGTGGAGTCGGCGCCCGTCCTGTCCCTGCCCGGCGTCCTCGCCGTCCTGCACCATGAGAACGCCCCGCGCGTCAACGGGGACTACCAGGGGACGCTCGCTCCGCCCGACCCGATCCTTCAGGTCTTCCAGCACGACCGGGTGCCGTATGTCGGCTGGCCGGTGGCGCTGGTCGTCGCGGAGACCCCCGAGCAGGCCAGGGAAGCCGCCGAACGGCTCGTCGTCCGGTACGACGAGGAGCCGCACGATGTCGCCTTCTCCGCCGGGCGGCCCGGGATGTACACACCGGAGAATTCCCCCACCATGGCGGCGGAGACGGCGAAGGGCGACCTGGACGCCGAACTCAGCGCGTCCGCCGTGGTCGTGGACGCGGAATACACCACACCGGAAGAGCACCACAGCCCGCTGGAACCCCATGCGGCGATGGCGCGCTGGGACAGCGGCCGGCTGGAGGTCGTCGACTCCAATCAGGGCAGCAGGTTCGTGGCGGAGGAACTGGCGCAGCTGTTCTCGCTCGACCCGGGCTCGGTGCGGGTGCGGTCCGAACACGTCGGCGGTGGCTTCGGCTCCAAGGCGACCCGCCCGCATGCGGTGCTCGCCGCGATGGCCGCGACCGTCCTGCACCGCCCGGTCCGGGTCGTTCTGACCCGCCGGCAGATGTTCTCGGTCGTCGGCTATCGCAGCCCCACGGTGCAGCGGGTCCGGCTCGGCGCCGACGTCGACGGGCGGTTGCGTGCCTTCGACCACCAGGCGGAGTCGCTCACCTCGACCGTGTTCGAATTCGTCGAGCGCAGCGCCAACTTCGGACGGCCGATGTACGACGCCGCCGCGCACCACACCGTCAACCGCGTCGTCCCGCTCGATGTCCCGACGCCGACCTGGATGCGGGCACCGGGCGAGGCGCCGGGTTCGTTCGCGCTGGAGTCCGCGCTCGACGAGCTCGCCGAGAAGTGCGGTATGGACCCGATCGAACTGCGCGCACGCAACGAACCGGACGTGGGCCCGGTCTCCGGCCTGCCCTTCAGCAGCCGCCGGATGCTCGCCTGCTTCCAGGAGGGCGCCCGCAGGTTCGGCTGGGCGGACCGGGATCCGCGCCCCGGCACCCGCCGCGAAGGGCGCTGGCTGCTCGGGACCGGCACCGCCGCGGCCACCTTCCCCTCAGGGGTCGCGCCGTCCACGGCCGCCGTGACGGCGGAGGAGGACGGCACCTTCACCGTACGGATCACCGCGGCCGACATCGGCACCGGAGCACGGACCGCGCTCGCCCTGATCGCCGCGGACGCGCTGGAGGTGGCTCCGGAACGGATCCATATACAGATCGCGGACAGCGACTTCGGCCCGGCGATGATCGCCGGCGGCTCGATGGGCACCCGCTCCTGGGCCTGGGCGATCACGGCCGCGGTACGCGAGCTGCGGGAGCAACTGGCCCTGGGCGGCGGCATACCGCCGCAGGGCATCACGGCACGGGCGGACACCGGCGAAGCCGTCAGGGCGCTGGCGAAGAAGGAACGGCACTCCTTCGGCGCGCAGTTCGCCGAGGTCGCCGTGGACGTCACGAGTGGCGAGGTGCGGGTGCGGCGGATGCTCGGCATCTTCGCCGCGGGCCGAATCGTCAACCCGCTGACCGCCCGCAGCCAGTTCATCGGCGGTATGACCTGGGGGCTGTCCATGGCGCTGCACGAGGAGGCGGCCCGGGACCAGGCCTCGGGCGGCCATGTCGGCGCCGACCTTGCGGGCTACCACCTCGCCGCGCACGCCGATGTCCCGCCCATCGAGGCGGACTGGGTGGACGACCCGGACCCCGACGACCCGGTCGGCATCAAGGGCATCGGCGAGGTCGGGATCGTGGGGGCCGCGGCGGCCATCGCCAACGCGGTCTGGCATGCGACCGGTGTACGCCACCGCCATCTGCCGATCCGCCCCGACCGCGTCCTGCAGGCCGGCACCGCACCAGGAGGAGACCGGGATGCTTGACCTCGCCGACGCCTTGCACCGCTGGCTGGCGGAGGGGCGGGACGTCGCCGTCGCCACGGTCGTGGCCGTCGACGGCAGCGCGCCGCGCGGTCCGGGCGCCGCCCTCGCCGTCGACAGCCGGGGCACGGTCATCGGCTCGGTCTCCGGCGGCTGTGTGGAAGCGGCGGTCCACGACCTGTGTGCCCAGGCGCTCCAGGACGGCCAGGTGGTGCTGGAGCAGTTCGGCCCGGATGCCGACGACGCCTTCGCGGTAGGGCTGACCTGCGGCGGAACCATCGAGGTGCTGGTCACGCCGATCCGCGCGGATACCCCGGGCCGACAGGTGTGGGCGGCCGCGCTGGCGGCCGCCGCCGGGGGAGCGGCGGCGGCCCTCGCCCTCGTGACCGGTGGACCGGCCGAACTCCTCGGCCGCCCCCTGCTCGTCCACCCCGACGGCTCGTACGAAGGCGACCTCGACGGAGCTGCCGAGCTGGACCGCGCGGTGGCCGACGAGACCCACGCCCTGCTGGACACGGGCCGCACCGGCACCTTCGCCCTCTCGGAGCGCGGCGCGCGCTGCGGGAGCGCGCTGACCCTGTTCGTCGCGTCGAACGTGCCGCCGCCCCGCATGATCATCTTCGGCGCCGTCGACTTCGCCGCGGCGCTGGTGCGGACGGCGAAACTCCTCGGCTACCACGTGACCGTGTGCGACGCCCGCCCCGTCTTCGCCACCCGCGCCCGCTTCCCGGAGGCCGACGACCTCGTGGTCGACTGGCCGCACCGCTACCTACGGCGCACCGAAACCGACAGCCGTACGGTGCTGTGCGTCCTCACCCACGACGCCAAGTTCGATGTCCCCCTGCTGACGGTGGCCCTGCGGCTGCCGGTCGCGTTCGTCGGCGCGATGGGCTCCCGTCGCACCCACGAGGACCGCAACCGCCGGCTGCGCGAGGCCGGCCTCACCGCACGCGAACTGGCCCGGCTCCGCTCACCGATCGGCCTCGACCTCGGGGCCCGTACCCCCGAGGAGACCGCCCTGTCGATCGCGGCCGAGATCGTCGCGATACGCCAGGGCGGCACGGGGGTCCCCCTGACCGGCTCGCGGACCCCCATCCACCACGATGTGCACCAGCGGATATCGGACCCGGCCGGTTCGCATGCGGCCGCATGACACGGCCGGGGCCGGGCGCCCGGCGCCAGGGCGGGGCCGCCCGGACGTCCCGCCTGGCTCGCGGCGTCTGCCGCGCACGCTGAGGGCGCCCCGAGCCCCGCCCTCCCCAGGCGGACGACGGGACATTGCGGATACGCCCCAAGGCAGGAGGCCCGCGGTATGCCCGGTGACTGACATCCGGTGGCTGAGGTGGCTGAGGTGGCTGAGGCGACCGAGATGACTGAGGTGACCGAGGTGGCTGAGGTGACTGATATGCCGCGCCCCGGACCGGGCAGGGATGCGGATATGACCGTCCTCGTCGGAACCTCCGGCTGGCAGTACAAGGACTGGCGCGAGGTCCTTTACCCGCAGGACCGGCCGCAGCGACTGTGGCTGGAGGAGTACGCACGGCACTTCGCCACCGTCGAGAGCAACGCCGCCTTCTACCGGCTGCCGGAGGAGAAGACCTTCGCGGACTGGCGGGACCGGACCCCCGACGGATTCGTGATGGCGGTGAAGGCAAGCCGCTATCTGACCCACATCAAGCGGCTGCGCGAGCCGCAGGAGCCGGTCGGGCGGATGATGTCGCGGGCCGCCGCCCTCGGCCCCCGGCTGGGGCCCGTCCTGCTCCAACTGCCGCCCACACTCAAGGCGGACGCCGGACTGCTGGACGACTGTCTCAGCTGCTTCCCCGCCGGAACCCGCGTCGCCGTCGAGCCCCGCCACCCGTCGTGGTGGACCGCGGAGATCCGTACGGTGCTGGAGCGGCGGGGCGCCGCGCTGTGCTGGGCGGACCGCGGTTCCCGGCCCGTGACGCCCCTGTGGCGGACCACCGACTGGGGTTATCTGCGCTTCCACGAAGGCCGCGCGGAACCCTGGCCGCGCTACGGCAGACAGGCGCTCACCACCTGGGCCCGGCGGATCGCCGACACCTGGCCGGACCGGGCCGACGTCTACACCTACTTCAACAACGATCCGGGCGGGGCGGCCGTTCGCGACGCCACCGTCTTCGCCTGTGCCGCCGCGGCCGCCGGCCGCACCGTGAGCCGTGCGCCGTCCGGGCGTGGCGCCGCCCGGTGACCGAGGGCCCGGGATATATCTGCGCTCGGAAGGCCGGGCCGGGCGCACGAGGTGACGAGGTGAAGAGATGAGACACGGATGATCCGCAGACGGGTGGTGGTCTCCGGAGACGTGCACGGCGTGTTCTTCCGCGACACCTGCCGGCGCACGGCCGACGGCCTGGGAGTGGCCGGCTGGGTGCGCAACCTCCCGGACGGGACGGTGGAGGCCGTGTACGAGGGCGAGCCCGAGCGCGTACAGAAGCTGGTGGACTGGGCGCACCAGGGCCCGCCCCTGGCCACCGTCGACGCGGTGTCCGTAGGGGAGGAGGAGCCGGAGGGGCTGACGGGCTTCGAGATCCGGCCGACACCCGCAGGGTTCTGACCGGGCGGGGCACCCGGGCTGTGCCGTGTCACGAGCCGATGGCTGGCGCACGCCCGGCACGACGAGCGGCAGCGTCAGCCCATGAGGGAGGCCGCGTCCGTCGACAGCCGCAGGATTCTGACCGGCCGGGCATCCGCCCCGCCCCGCCGCGTCACCACGGGCGACCACCGCCCCCACCCCACGACCGCCCACGTCACCCCATCAAAAACGCCGCGTCCCATCCGTTCACCTCATCCACGCCGCCTCCCCGGCGGGCGTCGGCGTAATCAACCAGGACGAGTGCGATCCCGGCGGCGCCGTCCAGCAGCCCTGGATGGTGCACCCGGTGCGTTGCGGACACCGACCCGGGGGCGGGCGGCACAACCTGGCGGAACCCAAAGGGAGTTCGGGGGTCGTACTCCGCCACCAGCTCCTGTGCGAGGTCGTCCGCCATAGCCCACCACTCGGTGCGCCCCGTGGCGACGGCCATCCGGCTGACGGTGTGGAGGACGCCCGCACGGCCGTGGCAGAAGCCGGGGTCGGTGGATACCGCGGCATCGAGCGGGCGGCGCACCAGACCGCCGACCGCGTCCTCCGCCAGGGCCGTCAGCTGACCGTCACTGAGCGCCCGCCCGGCCAGATACAGGGACCAGGCGATACCGGCTGTCCCGTAACACCACCCCGGCCGGCTCCTCGCTCCCGCCTCCCAGGGCGGCCGGAGTTCCTGGGGCGGGTGGGAAGACTCCCCGGCTGCCTCCGTAGCGGCGACGCGGCCGGGCCACCGCATGCCCAGGTGGTCGGTGTAGCCCACGCTCACCGCCCAGTCGGCCATACGGCGGAGGGCGTCCGCCATCCCCGGCACCCGGTGTCCGGCCCGGTAGGCCAGCGCCATCAGCGCCAGGGGCCCGCAAATCCCGTGCGCGACACCGACGTTGAGGTCACCTCTCGGGTACTCCTCGCGGTCACGGGGGAGTAGGTAGCGGTCGGGGGCGCACCACCACCCCGGCACTGGGCTTCCGCCTGCCACCGGGGACCGCACGGGATGCGTCATCCGGACCAGATAGGCGAGGACGTCGCGGAGCGCCTGCGCGCATCGCTCGTCGCCGTGGTCGGCCGCCAGCAGGAGGCCGCGGGCGTCGCCCGCCAGGCCCGAGATCACGTCGTAGTCGTCGGCCGCCAGCCCAGGGCCGTGTTCCTGTTGCCGGGCCGCCAACCGGGCGACACGGGCCCGGACGTATGCGGCGTGTACCTCGGCGCAGCGCGCCAGCAGCCGGGCATAGCCGCCGTGCGCGTCGGCGTGCAGCCGTGCGGGCAGCAGCAGATCACCGACAGCGGCCGGACCGGCGTCGGTGGTCGCCGCGACGGCCACCGCGAGATGGGCGTGCCCGATTGCCGCATACCGGGCGTCGTTCCGGGCGCATCTGGTGTGCAGCAGCGCGATGCCCGGGTGGCCCATCAGCAGCGACGCGGGCTGCCAGGCGGGTTGCCACAGTTCCGGCGGCAGTGCGGTGAACGCCTCGTGTGCCGTACCGGCTACCTGCTCCGGTGAGCTCAGCAGATCGGCGACGCGGTACGCGAGGTCGGACGCCGCGTCGCACAGCGCGAGGGGTGCGGTCATCGGTTGTTCCGCCGCCGTCCGAGCCACCGTGCCAGCGCCTCACGGGCCGTCACCTGCGCCGTCCGTTCCAGTTCGGGCCGTGGGCCGAGCAGCCGGTTGCAGTGCATATGGGCCAGGCTCAGGGCGATCCGTTCCGTCCGGTCGCGGTCCGTCGCACCGGCCGACAACACCTCACCCAGACCGTCCAGCGCCGGGCCGCGGGTGCTCCACCCCACGCCCCAGCCGTCCGCCGCGACCGGCGGCCGGGGCCGGGCGTGCGCGTCCAGCAGCGCGGCGACCTCCTGCTTGCGGGACCGCGGGACCTCTCCACGGTGCGCCAGCACCGACGGGCTACTGAGCCAGTCGAGCGCCTCGTCCGGGGAGCCGAGGCGGGTGAGGATGTCGAGGATGCCCAGCGCGGCCGGCAGCGAGGGATCGTCCAGCTGGTCGGGGGCCATGGCCAGCAGCGCGACGACGGACTCGCTGTCGGCGTGGAAGACGCGCTCGGCGTGCCCCAGGGCGGCCGGTCCGCCGTACCGCTCGACCTCGGGTTCGTAGGTGTCCAGGACCACCGTCCCGAGGAGCCCCGCCGCCGCCAGCTCCCGTGCCCAGGAGTGGAGTTCGGGCAGCAGCACCGGCCACAGGGAATCCGGCGTGCCGTGGAAGCGCAGCCGGATGTGCGGCGCCGGGTCCTCGTAACGGAGGAAGAACCAGCGGTCGGCGCCCGCCCTGCGCAGCAGCTCGGGGTCGGTCAGCGCGCCGAGGTGACGGGCCAGCACCTCCGGCTGGCGGGCCGCGGGCACATAGAGCTTGGCGTAGAGCCACTCGCCGCCGGGCAGATGGGGACGCGTGCTCCGGCCGCCGTCCGGGCCGTCCATCAGGGGCGGTACCGGCGCCGCGGCTGGCCGGGTCTGCCGGGTGTCGTGCGCGGTGCCCCGGCCCGCGTACCGGGCGAAGACGGGAAAGACGAACTCGGCGGCATGGGGGCCCTCGGCACTCCGGAACCACTGCCGTTCCGCCCGGCCCCCGTACTGCTCCACCAGCGTCAGACCGGCCGCTCGCCGCACCTCGTCCCGCAAGACCGGGAGATGGCGCGGATCGTCGAGATCGACCGCGACGCGGTGGTCGGCCTTGGTGAGCAGCACCCGCCGGGGCACATCCCAGCGCCGCCGCCACTCCCCGACCTGCTCACCCCACTCCTCGTCCCCACGGTCGGCCGCCGCGCGCAGGGCACGGTCCGGCAGCCAGCGCGCCGGGGAGAGCACGGTCCGGCCGTGCCGCACCCGCGGCAGCGCGGGAGCCGAGACCCAGCGTCCCCAGCTCCACGGTGCGCAGAAGGACCGGCCTTCCTGCCCGACCTCCAGCAGGAACCGTGCCACGTACGGAAGATGACCGTTGGCCGGATGGAGCATCGAGTACGAGAGCGGGCGCACCCGGCGGCCGGTCGCGCCGTCTACGAGCCGGAGGCCCTCCCTGTCCGCGTGGACCGCGAGGTTCTCCAGGCGCAGATCGTGCGCCGTCTCCGCGGCGGCAGGGCCGACCCCCAGGGGGATGCGATGGGTCAGCCACTGCGGAACGGCGGAGACATTGGCGGAGCGCGCCACCCTGGGCCGGTAGGCGACACAGGCCGGAATCTCGTCGTCCGGTGCGCTCTGCTCGGCGTGCAGCGCCAGATCCTGAACCTGCGTGCCCGAGGGGCCGAATACCGGCGCGAATCGGCTGAACATCGCCCCCGCCAGCGGCGACACCGCCTGCGGCGCGAGCACCAGATGAAAGTCCCCGGCGCACAGCGCCTCCCAGCGCGGAGCCACCAGCTCGGCGCCCACCTCCATGCTCAGCGGGGCGGGCCCGCGCTCCGCCGGTTCCAGGGCGCGCACGGTCTCCTCGTCCAGCACCACTTCCCGTATGCCACGGCGCGCCGCGTCCATCAGCAGCTCGCCGAGGACCCGGTCGCGCTCCCCGGACTCGGGGGAGGGCACGGCTTCGGGCTGCCGATAGGCGCGGGGGAGCCCCAACCCCCGGGCGTCGTCGAGCAGTTCCAGGACCGGCACCGCGCGGTCGGTGCCGTACCGTTCGAGGAAGGCCAGGTGGTAGTCGCGCAGGTGTGGATTGCCGCGGTGGACGGGGGAGGTCCGCCACAGCACCGTCGCGGCCTGTGCCGCTTCCCGGGCCACCTCGGGCGGCAGGGTCAGTCGTACGTCCAGGGACAGGTCGGTCTGGAGGACGTCGGAAGCCGGCTCCAGCGCCCGCATCCGTGCGGAGAGCGCGGTCAGCCGGGCCCGCCGGTCCTCCGGAGGTGTGACATCCAGGGTCGCTAACTCATCGTGTACCGCGCACAGTTCACGGGCAGTCGGATGGTCGACCCCGTGCAGCCGGTCGCGTACGTGGTCGAGGGGGGCGGTGCAGTCGGGTGGCGGCGTCAGGTCGGTCAGCAGGAAGTGGCCGCGCACGAGCTGGGTGATGCTGCCCTCGACCGCGCCTTCGGGCGCGTGGGGGAACGCTCGCCGGCCCGCTTCCACCAGCAGAGGAAACGGCGTGGGCCGCGCCGCGGCCGTCAATAGGTGCTGGACCACCCGGGTGTGGCGCACCGACCCCGCCAACTGCCGTTCGCCGGTGGGGTCGTGGTGGTCGACGAGCACCAGCCGTCCGTCCCGTACGGTGTGCAGGTTGTTGGCCGTGAGCTGCGAGCGCTCCAGTACGGCGGGGAGGTCGCGCAGCGTCTCCAGCACGCCGTCCAGCCAGGCCGCGTCCGGCCGGGTCACGGTGTGCCCGTCTCCGAGTAATTCCCGTGCGGGTGTGGGTTCGAATCCGGCGAGGCCGACCCCGGCGAACAGGCCGAACGGGGTGGGGCGGTGGGACATCCGTGAGCGGTATTTCGTCAGCGACCTCGCGATACGGCGCAGCGACTTGAGCCGGAGCGATTCCCCGGCGACGGCGCGGTCCACCTCGTCCGCGAGGCTCGCGCTGGCCAGGCTCACCGCCGTCATCAGCCGTGCGTCGGTGGCCAGTTCCGCGATCTGACGGCGCAGTCGGGCTTCCTCGTGCGGGGCCTCGACGGACGGCCGGGGCTCGGGGGCCGGGGGATCGTCCGAGGGCAGTGGGAGGGCCGCGGCCCGTACCAGAGCCACTTTCCCGCACTCGAATCGCACATCACCCGTACCGCTCACGCCTGTCCCCGCCCCGTTCCCCTGACACCGCTTGACCCGACGATGGTGTGGGGTGCCGTGGGAGCGATGTCCCGCGGCACCCCGCACCGGTGTGTCAGGTGCAGGGCCAAGCGGTGGGCCGGCAGACCTGCGTCATGAGCTTCGAGTCCTGCGCCTTCACGGCGGTCGTGGCCGACTCCATGATCTCCATGTCCAGGTCGAGGTCGAATTCGTCCAGGTTGATGGTGACGTTCTCCATGGTCCCCTCCAGGGAAAGAAAATTTAATTCCGGAGTATTTCCGGTTGTTGCGGAGATATTTCGCAACCGCCGGGGTATTTCATACGAGGTCGCGATCTTCGTCAAGAGCGTTTAAAGCCCGCCCGGCGAGGGCAACGCCCGTGCCCTGAACCGGAGTTGACCTGTTGAAGCGCGCCGGCTGCACGCCTCCACTGCGGCCCCCGCGCGGCCCTCGGACAAGGTTCAGAGAAAGTCGAGTTCGGAGGTGAGCCGGACCCCCGTGCGGCGCAGCACTTCCTGCTGTACGAGCTCGATCGCCCGGGTGAAACCGGCGGCGGTCGCCCCCTCGTCGGCGACCAGGGTGTAATGCAGCGAGGAAACGCGCACGCCCGTGACGATCGGGGTGCTCAGCTCGAAACCGGCCTGCCGGATGAGCCAGCTCGCACTCACCCGCGTCGAGCCGTCGGGGAAGCGGTTCACGGGGGCGTTGCGCGCCCGCAGGCCGTCGGCCTGGGCGGGGGAGATCTCGGGGCTGAGGAACACACTGCCGACCGATCTGTCGTCGGTGCCACTACAGCCCAGCACCATTCCCTTGCTCCGCCGGACCGCGAGCACCGCCTGGGCCACCTCGTCCAGCGGCACCCGGCTCCCAACCGGGACATCGAGCGCGGCGGCCACCGTCCGATACGTCACCGGCGCGCTCAGCTCGGACCGGCGCAGCGCGAAGACCAGCGTCAGCAGGGTCCACCGGCGGGAGTGTTTGAAGACGCTGGTGCGGTGGCCCAGCCCGCAGGCCGCGGCGTCCAGGGTGACCATCCGGCCCAGCTCCCAGTCCCACGCGGTCACTTCCACCAGGCAGTCGGCGGTCTCCTGGCCGTAGGCGCCGACATTCTGGACCGGGGTGGCGCCGGTGGTCCCGGGGATGCCCACCAGCATCTCCATGCCCGTGAGGCCCTCGGCGACGGTGGTGTCGACCAGGTCGCCGAGGAGGTGTCCGGCCTGCACCTCGACCAGCACCCGCCCCTCGTCGGTGCGGCCGGTCAGCCGCACGCCCTTGGTGCTCATCCGCAGCACCGCGCCCTCGCAGCCGGCGTCGCTGACCACGACATTGCTTCCTTCGCCGAGACAGACCGGCCGGCCCGGGGAGGCGTCGGCCAGCGCGACGAACTCGGGGAAGTCCGCGGGGTCGAACAGCTCGAAGAGGACCGCCGCCGGTCCTCCGAGACCCAGCGTGGTCATCGGGGCGAGCGGTGCCTCGTGAGTGACTCGCATATGTTCCTGTTTCTCCTGGATGCCGTTCCGTGTCGAGGGGTCGTGCCATGGGAAGGGGCGCGCGGGTGAGGCCCGGCCCTCAGGGGGCGACGGGCCGGACGCCGCCCGGCGCCACCGCACGACGAGCGGGGGCCGGGGCCCTGCTGACGGTCCCTGAACGGCACGGCGGCCGACGGGTGCTCGTGGCCACGTCTCAGCACACCGCCCGCGCCCGGCCCGCCGCCAGCAGCGCGTCGGCCCGTTGCGCGATGTCACGCGCCACCGCACTGTCGTACCGCACGAACCGCCGCCGCAGCGCCATCAGCCGCGCGTGGGCGCGCTGCGAGCTGACGTGCTCGGCCAGCGCCAGCGCGTCCGTGGCAGCCGCCGCAGCGCCGTCGAGTTCGCCGCGCGCCAGCCGCGCCTCGGCCAGTGAGGCACTGTGCAGCAGCAGGTTGCGGGGCTGGCTGCCCTGGAGCAGGTCGATCCCGCGCGTGAGATACGGCTCCGCCCGCTCGGGGCACCCCAACTCCAGCCAGGCCCGGCCGGCGTCGGCCACCATGACCGCGGGGGTGAGCCAGTACGCCCAGAGCGGCTCGGCCGGGGGCCGGCCCGCCCGGCTGAGCTCGGCCGCCTCGTCCAGAGCCCGCTGACAGGCCGCCTCGTCACCGAGACTGGCATGGGCCCGGGCCTCGCGGGTGGCCAGCAGCGCCTGGCCGATGCCCATGTCCTCCTGCGCCGACCCCTTGCGGGCGATCCGGATCAGCCGCAGCGCCTCCTCCGGCCGGCCGGCCCAGCCGGCCCGGTAGCTCATACAGGAGATGATGTACGCGGCGAGCGGCCGGTCACCGGCGGCCCGTGCGGCGCCCAGGGCGGCCAGGAAGCGGGCGCTGCTCAGCTCGTCCTGGCCCTGATCTGCCGTCAGCCAGGCAGTGAGCTGGCCGAGTTCGGCGATGATGCGGTGCAGTTGCCGTCCGGTCGACGCGTCGTAGGAGTACTTGGCGGCCAGCCTTTCCGCCCACTGGAGGTCCTGGAGCGCCCAGTCCAGTACGAGCCCGCTGCTGCCGCTGTCGTCCAGCTGACGCAGCTGCTGGATCCTGGCGGTCAGCATCTCGATCGCGACCCCGGGAATCTCCTCGCCGCGCGCCCGCGAGGGCGGCGGCAGTGCGTCGTCGGCCACCAGCCAGTCCACCGACGCGGTGAGCGGATCGAGGGTGGCAGGCGGCCGCACAGGCGCCGCGGGGCGCGGCTGGGCGGAGCTTCGCCGCTGCGGCGGGACCGCGGACGCGAAGTGCCCGGGCCACAGCGCCTCGACCGTGATCGGCTCACCGAGGTGGTCGGACAGGATCGCCGCGATGATGTACGGCAGCCGGCGCCGGGGGCAGGCGCCCTTCAGCCAGTTGTATGGAGCCTTGCTGCTGATGGTGCCGCTGCCGCACCGCCGGTTGATCTCACGGGCCAGCCGCTCCGGTGGCCAGGACAAGCGCGCCAGGCAGGTCGCTAATACAGAGGTGTCGTTCATCGGCGGAGCACCTCGGCCGCGGCGGCGTTCGATGCCGGGGGAGGGGTGGCCGGGACTGTCGGCTCCGGCGACTGCCGGGGGTGCTCCGGAGTCATGTCTGACCGGCGTGGAATCGGGCCGACGATCTGCATAGCCGCTTTCCACGCCCCCCTGCCGACAACTGCCCAGCCATAGTAGGGATTCCCGGGGGTGGGAGGCCGAATCTGTGATGACCGACACAGCTACTGCACACCATGTGCAAGTACAGGATTAAAGCATCGGGCGACGATGCGGCCTCAGACCCTGTGCAGCTCCCGGGCCGGGACCGCGTCCCGTACCGATGCCGGGCGCAGCGCCCTCCAGTACAGCGCGACCCCGACCGCCAGCACGCCGACCGCGAACAGGAAGGGCGTGGCGAACGACCCGCTCACCTGCGCCAGCCAGCCGGTCAGCAGCACACCGCCCGCGGTGGCCGCCGTATTGAGGAAGTTCATCAGCCCGCTGACCGCACCCACCGCGCCCGGCGGGGCGAGCAGGCCGGGCAGCCCCCAGGCGACCGGCGCGGCGATGGCCAGCCCCGCCAGGGAGAGGGACATCCAGAAGACCGCGAGGGCGGGGGATCCGGCGCCGCCCGCGGCGCCGATCGTGGCACCGAGCGCCAGTCCGCAGGTCAGCACCGTTCTGCGGACCACCCACGGGTCGCGGCCCCGGCGGATCAGCCGGTCCACCAGCCAGCCGCCCACGGCGAGTTCGGCCACCGTCGCCACCGCCCACGGGACCATCGAGTAGAGGCCGGACTGCAACAGCCGCACATGGAACTCCCGCTGAAGGAACTCCGGCATCCAGGTCAGCACGATATTGATGGTGTAGCCGTAACAGGCGAAACCGCAGGCCACGACCCAGACCCGGCCGGAACGCAGCGCCGTGCGGAACTGCCGCAGCCCGCCCCGGTCGGTGTCCCGCGCCCCGCCCCGGAGGATGAACTCCCGCTCGGCCGGCCCCAGGGAGCGGTACTCGGACGGGTCCCGGTAGCCCCACCACCACACGGCGGTGAACAGCACACTGACCGCGGCGCAGAACAGGAACCCGGCCCGCCAGCCCCACTCGCTCATCACGAACGCCAGCACCGGGAACGCCACCATGTTGGCCAGCTTGGTGGCACCGTCGAACAGGGCCGTCGCCATCCCGCGCTCACTGACCGGGAACCACGCCGCGGTCGCCTTGGAGGCGCCCACCATCGACGGACCCTCGGCCACCCCGAGCAGCAGCCGCGCCAGGATGACCGGCCCGACCCCGCCGGCCACCGCGGTCAGCAGGCCCGCGACGGCCCACAGCGCGGAGGCGATCCGGGTGAGCCGCGAGACCCCCAGGAGGTCCACGAGCATGCCGGCGGGTAACTGCACCAGGCAGTACGACCAGGTGAACGCCGAGAGCACCACCCCGAGTTGCTGGAGGTCCAGCCCGAATTCGTCGGCGATCGAGGAACTCGCCACCGATATCGCCGTACGGTCAAGGAAGTTGACGACGATACCGCCGGCGAGCAGTCCGCCGATCGCCCAACGGGTACGTCCACGGGGTTCCACGCGCGTGCGCCAGCCTTTCCTGGTGGGGCCTCGGAGCCGATGCCGGGCGGACGCTACTCCAGTCGCCGGGGGCCCGGCCGTCGGGGGTGTCGAGAAATGGCGGTGGCGCGCCAGGAACGCGCCACCGCACCGCCCGCCCCTGTGCACGAACCCGCTGACCGGAACCCCGAACTATGGCCGAAATTCAGGAGGGAGCGCGCACCCGGCGCCCCGCCGTCAGGACACGACGTCCCGCAGCGGCTTGCCCTCCAGATGGCCGACGACGTTCTGCACCGCGGCCAGGGCGATACGGACCAGGGTCTCCCGGGTGACGCCCGCGACGTGCGGGGAGAGCACCACATTCGGGGCCTTGAGCAGGCGCAGCGCCGCCGTGGGCGGTTCGGGGTCGAAGACGTCGAGCCCGGCCCCGGCGAGGGTGCCCGCCTCCAGGGCGTCGGCGAGGGCGTCCTGGTCGATGAGGGCGCCGCGTGCGGTGTTGATGACGAAGGCGGTCGGCTTGAGGAGGGCGAGCCGGTCGGCGTCGAGGAGGTTGCGGGTCCGGTCGGTGAGTGGAGCGTGCAGGGTGACGTAGTCGGAGGTGCGGAGCAGTGCGTCGAGGTCCAGGTGCCGGGCGCCGCCGAGCCGGGCCTCGGTCTCCGGTCCGGCGGGCCGCGGCCCCGTATAGACGAGGGTCATGTCGAACGCGAGGGCGCGGCGGGCCACTTCCTCGCCGATGTGGCCGAGGCCGATGATGCCGAGGGTCTTTCCGGAGAGTTCGGTCAGCGACTGCTGAAGGCGCGGCAGCGCCCAGTCGGCCTCGACCAGGGCCGTGTGGGCCGGGACCAGCTGCTTGGCGAGGGCGAGCATGAGGGCGAAGGTCTGCTCCGCCACATTCTGCTTCTCCGCGCCGCTGGAGCCGATGTTGCAGACCGGGATGCCCCGCGTGCGGGCCGCGTCCAGGTCGACGTAGTCGAAGCCGTGGCTGGCGCACTGGACGAGCTCCAGCTGCGGTGCGGCGGCGAGATGGCCCGCGGTGACCGGACTCAGCCCGGTGATCAGCAGATGCGCCTCGCGCAGCGCCGCCAGGTCCTCGTCGGCCGACTCGACGACGGTGACCCGGGCCCGGCCGGGGAACAGACCGGCCAGCGCGGAACCGGCGGCCCGGCCGCCGACATGCGGTGAGACAACGGCGAGAACGTTCTTCACGGGCTGCGGCTCCGGGGCCGAGTGCGGCGCGCTGGTCATACGGATTCCTCGATCAGGTCGTCGGCGGTCAGGGTGGCGGGGCGGGAGTGCCCGGACAGGGCGAGGGTGAGGTCGAACTCGGCGAGCAGACAGCGCAGGACATGCTCCACGCCGGCCTGTCCGTCGAGGCCGAGACCGTAGGCGTAAGGCCGCCCCACCAGCACGGACTTGGCGCCCAGGGCGAGCGCCTTGAAGATGTCGTCGCCGGTGCGGATACCGCTGTCGAAGAGGACGGTGAGCCGCCCGGCGGCCGCCTCGACGACCCGGGGCAGTGCGTCGGCGGCGGCGACGGAGCCCGCCACCTGGCGGCCGCCGTGGTTGGAGACGACCACCCCGTCCACCCCGGCGTCGGCGGCCCGCAGCGCGTCATCCGGGTGCAGGATGCCCTTCAGCACGATCGGGCCGTCCCAGTTCTCCCGCAGGAACGCCAGGTCGGGCCAGGTTTTGGCGGGGTCGGCGAACATCCCCACGAAGTGCCGGACCGCCGCGTTGGGATCCTCGTGCACCGGCTTGGCGAGCCCTGCCTGGAACGCGGGGTCGCTGAAGTAGTTGGCGGTGCCCACACCGTGCAGGAACGGCAGATACGCCTGGTCGAGATCGCGCGGCCGCCAGGCGAGGAGCGGGGTGTCGAGCGTGACGAACAGCGCGGTGTAGCCCGCCGCCTTCGCCCGGTGCAGAAAGCTCCTGGTGACCTCGCGGTCCTTCGCCCAGTACAGCTGGAACCACCGCTCCCCGTCGCCCATCGCCTCGGCGACCTCCTCCATGGGGGTGCTGGAGGCGGAGGAGAGGATGTACGGCACGCCCTGCGCCGCGGCGGCCCGCGCGGCGGCGGACTCGGCGTCCGGGTGCATGATCGACAGCACCCCGACCGGCGCGAGCGCGAGCGGCGCGGGCAGCGCGCGGCCGCACACCTCCACGGACAGATCGCGTTCCTGCACATCGCGGAGCATCCGCGGGACGATCCGCCGGCGGTCCAGTGCCGCCCGGTTGGCGACGGCGGTGCTGCCGGTGCCCGCGCTGCCCGCCACATAACCGACCGGGCCGGGCCCGAGCCGCTGCTCGGCGAGCCGCTCCAGCCGGGTCAGATCCGTCGGCAGCCGCGGCACGGCGCCCGTCATGCCGTGAAGGTAGATCTCGTACTGGAAGTCCGCCCAGTGCTTCGCCATCCGTACGTCCCGCCTCTCGTCGCTGAGACTGCGTGCTCCCGGAGATCCTGGCGACAGTGACAAGTCCCGTCCACCGCGCTGCGCACAACACGCGGGTGGAATCATCACCCTGTGACAGAGGAACGGGAGCGCATCCGGCAGCAGCTGCTCGCCGCCCCGCGGGTCGTCACGGCGATCGTCGCCGCGGTGCGCGAGCAGGTACCGGCCTACGCGGTGCTCGACGACGGCCGGCTCGACGAGGTCCGTGCCATCGCCGCCTGGGCGCTGGACCGGCTGCTGCATCTCTGGGTCACCGACGGCGCGCTCACCCCCGCCGATCTCCGCCGGTTCCGCGGCATCGCGGCGGCACGGGCCGCGGACGGCCGCCCGATGCCGGCGGTCCTGCGGGCCTACCGGGTCGCGGCGACGGTCCTGACGGACGAGATCGCGGCCGCCCGGCCCCCACTGGGCGCACCGGACGCCTTCGCGCTCACCCGCATGGCACTGACCACCCTCGACACACTCTCCGAAGAGATGGCCACGGCGTACACCGCCACCAGCGAGGACCTCGCCGGGGACCGCGACCGGGCGCTGCGGCTGCTCCTCGACGACCTGATCACCGGTCGGCATGCCTCCATCGGGGCCCTGACCGACCGGGCCGCCCGGCTGGGCGTCCAACTCCCGGATTCGTACTGCCTGTTGGTGGCGGAGCCCACGGACGCGGCCGGCCCCGCCGTGACCCGGGAAGCCGCCCTCGGACTCCTCGTCGCCCTCGTCGGCCCCGGCGGCGCGGGCACCTCGCCGGTGACGGTCCGCGGCTCCCGCCTCGTCCTGCTGCTGCCCGCCGCGGCCGGCGAGCGGGCACCGCAGGCCCTGCACGAGCGGGGCCTGCGCGGCTGTGCGATCTCGGGGGAGAGCCTGGACCGGATCGCCGTCGCCTACCGTCTCGCGGCCGACGCCCTGGACACGGCGCCCGCCCACGCCCACCAGCCCACGCGGGTCCTGACCGACGGCGACGCCCAGGTCCTGGCCCTCCTCGGCGGCCGCCCCACCGCCCCGCCCGAACACCTCAGCCGCCTGATCCTCGGCCCCCTCACCCAGCCCGGCCGCCAGCACCTCATGGCGGCGCTCACCACCTACCTCGACACCGGCTCCGCGAACGCCGCCGCCCGACGCCTCGGCCTGCACCCCCAGTCACTCCGCTACCGCCTGCGCCGCATCGCCGACCTCACCCACCGCGACCCACGCGACCCCTGGCAGCGCCTCACCCTGGACATCGCGCGGACGATCGGCCACTGAGGAGGGCGGAGGCGCGGGGGCTCTGTCGGCGGTCGGGACTGCTCGAAGCCGCCAACCGGCCCCGAATTCCCCGTATCAGCCCTCCTTGTTGGCCTTGAGCTTCTGCCACACCGTGCTCAGTGCTTCGAGGTCCTGCCGGTCGAGGAGGTCGGTGAAGACCGGGGCCAGGCAGGCGCGCCGGGTGTCGTCGGCCGCTTCGAAGAGCTGATGGCCCTCGGGGGTGAGGGAGACCTCGACGGAGCGGGCGTCGCGCGCCGACGGCGTACGGGTGACCAGGCCGCGGCTCTGGAGCGCGTCGACGACGCGGGAGACCTGGCTGCGGCTGAGCATGGTGCTGTTGCCGAGCACCGAGGCCGGGACCGGGTCCGGGCTGGAGGCGAGCCAGAGCATCACCTCGAACCAGGAGACCGGCAGGTCATGGGCCTTGCTCAGGGCGCGGTCGACGCGTTCGGTGAGCACGGTTCCGGCCCAGACCAGTCCGTAGAAGGCGTGATCGGCCACGGGCATCTCGGCCTGGGTGAGCTTCCTTTTCGCCATGCGGCAAGGTTACCGGTTGCGTGTGCGCACACATAATGCTTATGGTGTGTGTACACGCACTTAAACAAGCTTCGTACGCCCCGAAAGGTTCGCCATGTCTTCCCCCTCTTCCCCCTCGTCCAAGGTTGTTCTGATCACCGGCACGTCCTCCGGCATCGGGCTGGCCGCCGCGGTCGCCGCGGCGCAGGCCGGCTGGCGGGTGGTGGCGACGCTGCGCGACACCGGCCGCTCCGGTGCGCTGCGCAAGGCGGCCGAGGAAGCGGGCGTGGAGCTCGATGTCCGGCAGCTGGACGTCACCGACGAGCGCTCCGTCGCCGCCGCGGTCGACGGCGTGATCGCCGATCACGGGCGCCTCGACGCCGTGATCAACAACGCGGGTGCCGGACACCTCGGCACCCTCGAAAACGAGAGCGTGGCCGATGTGCGCGCGGTGATGGAGGTGAACTTCTTCGGCGTGCTCCATGTCTCGAAGGCGGCGCTGCCGCATCTGCGGGCCACCGGCGGCCGTCTGATCACCGTCACCAGCGTCGGCGGAATCATCGGGCAGCCCTTCAATGAGGCGTACTGCGCGGCCAAGTTCGCCGTCGAGGGCTACATGGAGAGCCTGGCGCCGGTGGCGGCCCGGCTCGGTGTGGCCGTGTCCGTGGTCGAGCCCGGGGCCGTGGCGACCGAGTTCGTCAACAACATCGGGGTCGACCTGGCGGCCGAGGTCGCCGCCGCGGGCCCGTACGCGGACGCCTTGCAGGCATACCTGGACCGCACCGTCGCGCAGTTCCTCAACGGCGCGCAGACTCCCGCCGAGGCCGCCGGGGCCGTACTGGAGGCGCTCACCGCGGACCGGCCCGCGTTCCGCCTCCAGACCTCGGACTGGGCACGCGAGTTCACCGGCACCAAGCTCACCGACCTGGACGGCTCGGCGGTGCTCGGTCTCACGGGTGGCTGGGTCGGCTGACCCGGCAGGTGGGGGCCGCGGGCACGCCGGGTGATACGCGGTAGCTACGCCCGGTCGCGGGAGAGCGCCGGGACGCGCAGCCGGCTCGCACTCTCGTCGTCGAAGTCCGCGCAGAAGGTGCCGAGGACGTCTTCGAGATGTTCCAGGGAGCGGACGGTGTAGAGGACGGGCTGGTAGCCGGAGATGCGGTACGGGGTGGCGGCCGCGGCGCGGGGGTCCAGGGGACGGATCGTCCGCCCGTCATGGGCGCCGATCTCGCCGAAGGACGACAGGAGGGCTGCGCCGAAGGCCTTGGGGGTGCCCGCCTCGGTGATCAGCCCGTATTCGAGAGTGAACCAGTAGACCCGGCTGAGGATGTCGAGGGCCTCAGCGGTCTCGGTCCGGTTGGCGGCCTGTCCGATGAGCCGGTACAGCCGGGCGAGGCGCGCGCACGACAGATGGACGCCATGCCCGAAGACATCGTGCAGAACGTCCGGTTCGGGCGCGTACAGCGGAACGGCGGGATGGCGGACGAACTGCACGGCATGGAAGTAGCCGTGCTCCATCGCCCCCAGGAACCGCTCATTGGGCACCACCCCGCCGGCCAGGGTGAAGGCGAAGCCCGTGCGGGCGGTGAGGGCGGCGCTGACCTCCGTGTGCTGGGGGATCCGGTCGGCGCGGATGCCCGCGTCCTCCCCGGCGTCCAGCACCGCGCGGCAGGCGTGGGCGTGATGGGCCGGGCCGAGCGCCTGGTGTACCGCCCGCCAGGTGCGGTGCTCGTCCTCGGTGTAGTCGACGGCCGGGTACGGCGCCCCCACCCGATGGCCTTCGGCCCGCGCGGCCAGCGCGTCACGACGGCGCCGGTAGGCCGGGTCGCTGCGGCCGGGGTGCTGGTTCGCGGGTCCCAGCCGGCCGTCGGCGGAGATGGGGGTGTGCTGCCACGCCGTGCTCATGTCCGTCACCTTGCTCTGCACCCAGGTGCACCGGGCGCCGTCCGCCGCCCACCGGCGTCTGCGGGGGATCGGCGGGTCGCCCGTTCTTCCTCAGGATCTCATCGAACGGGACGGGCGGCCGGGTGACGGGCGGGCGGCAGAAAAGCAAGCTGACGAGATTCCTTGGGAATTCCCTTTGCCTCGCAGTATTTGATTGCGGCGCGGGAACGGTAAATATTCGGCAAGGTTTCTCGTCACCGGTGCGGCGGCGATTGGCGCAGCAGCTGTCCTGGCCGGGGCGACCGGCGTCGCGGGGGCTCTGTGACCGACCGGAAAGCTGTGTCCCGCATCTATTTTCCCGCTCTCCGCGCGGCTCGGTGCGCGGGGCGAAAGGTGGCGATCGTGTCGCCCGTGCGCCCGGGGTCCGGCATGATCGTGCAACTCCGTGCGAATATAGGCTGGTTGACGGCTCGGCCAGCGGGGAAGGGGGAGGTGTTACCGCGCGTTACACTTCCGGATTCGAGGGCGAGTGACCGACCGGTAAATGGAACGTTCCGGAGTGATACGGAACGAATTGAACTTTTCGGTACTGTCCGGCACGCCCGCCGGGTGACGGTGGTTCAGAGAGTCAACTCACAACTCGCTTTCATATCGTTGTGGCTTTGATTCTTGACGTTAGGGCCGCAGGTGGCGTTCACTTCAGCCGTTCTGGGCCGGTCAGGCGGCCCCTTTGGAGGTACCGGAAATGAATGCAATAATGCGGCGTGCCCTCACCGGCGCAGTGGTGATTTCGCTGGCAGCACCCTTGGCTGCCTGCGGAAGCGACCAAGAGGATGCCGGTGCGGGCAAGGACTCCATAGGGCTGCTGCTCCCGGAGAGCAAAGCGGCCCGCTATGAGAAGTTCGACCGCCGTATCATTTCGTCGCGTATTGCCTCTCTCTGCCTCGAATGCAAAGTGGACTACCACAATGCCGAGCAGCAGGTCGACAACCAGAAGAGACAGTTCGACGCGCTGGTGAAGAAGGGCGTCAAGGTCATTATTCTGGACCCGGTCGACGCCGCGGCGGCCAAGAGCTGGGTGGACTCGGCAGCCAAGAAGGGCGTCAAGGTCATCGCGTACGACCGGCTCGCCGAGGGCGATGTCGCGGCCTATGTCTCCTACGACAACGAGAAGATCGGCCGGCTCCAGGCGCAGGGGATTCTTACCGCCCTCGGTTCCCAGGCGGCCACTTCCGATGTCGTCATGATGAACGGCTCGCCGACCGACCCGAATGCGCCGGCCTACAAGAAGGGTGCGCACGAGGTCCTCGATGGCAAGGTGCATAAGATCGTCTTCGAGAAGGACATCCCCGACTGGTCCGCTGCGGCGGCCAAGAAGGAGATGACCGACCTCATCAACGCCCAGGGCGCGGAGGGCTTCGACGCGGTCTACTCGGCCAATGACGGTATGGCGGGCGGCATCGCCGCGGCGCTCAAGTCGGCCGGTATCAAGAATGTGCCGGTCGGCGGCCAGGACGCCGAACTCCCCGCGCTCCAGCGGGTGGTAGCCGGAACGCAGTACTTCACGATTTACAAGGAAGTCCGGCCGGAGGCCGAAACCGCCGCCGAAATCGCCTTCCGTCTGCTGCGCGGCAAGAGCATCAAGTCCCTGACGACGACCACCGCCGACAGCAAGAGCAAGTCCGGTATCCCCGCCCGGCTGTTCAAGGCGCAGATCGTCACCAAGAAGAATATGAAGAACACCGTGGTGCGCGACGGCGCCGTGCGGACCGACCTGCTCTGCGAGGGCGTCACCGCCGCCTGCAAGTCCGTCGGCCTGGAGTGACGTCCCCGCATTGAGCGCCCCCTAGGGCAAGAAGTGCCTGACGGTGGCCGGGTGTTGCGGCACCGGCCACCGCCGGGCACGGGGGCTCACCCCCCACCCGGCCGTTCGCCCCGTCTCGTCATCTCCGCAACCGCCGCCCTCGTTCCTCCTCTCCTCATCGCCGGAGCCAGTCGTACGCGGCCTGCGCCGTGAACTCCTGCTGGCCGCCCCTGAACAGCAGCCCGGCGCTCGCGAACGCCGGGTCGTCGGCGGTGCCGGGCACATACGGGACGGCGATGCACCGCATCCCCGCCCGGTGTGCCGCGAGCGCACCGGGTGCCGCGTCCTCCAGCACCACACACCCGGCGGGATCGACACCCAGCCGGCGCGCGGCCTCCAGGAACACCTCCGGCTCCGGCTTCCCGTGCGCCACCTCCTCGGCCGACACGACCGTGGTCAGCAGCGCATCGAGCCCGGTGCCGGCCAGCACCGCCTCGATCGCGGCCCGTGACGAGCCGGACGCCACCGCCATCGGATGCCCGGCCGCCGACAGCCGCTCCACGAAAGCCCGCATCTCGGGGAAGACCTCGGTGTGCGCCCGCGCCAGCTCCAGGTAGGTGCGGTTCTTGCCGGTCAGCAGCTCCTCCAGCGGAACATCGAGGCCGAACTCCCGGCGGAGCGCCTCCAGCGTCTCGCGGGTGCCGATGCCGATGAAGCGGGTGTGGTGCTCCCAGCTGAAGTCGGGCACCCCATGGGCGGCCAGCAGCCGGCGGCCCGCCTCGTAGTAGTTCGGCTCGCTGTCCACCAGGGTGCCGTCGAGATCGAAGATCACCGGAGCGAGCGGGACGGAGGGGTCAGGGGAGCCGGGGGAGGTGCTCATGCCCACCAGGATGCCAAGCGGCGGCTCAGCGAGGCCCGGCGCGGCCCGGCGCGGCTCAGCGCGGCCCGGCGCCGCCCACCGCCTCGACCAGCGGCAGCATCCGGTGCGGCACCCGCTCCCGCAGCGCGATCTCCGTACGGGTGCGGACCACGCCCGGCAGGCTGATCAGCCGCTGGATCACATCCTCCAGATGCGCCGCGTCCCGTGCCACCACCCGGGTCAGCAGGTCCCCGCCGCCGGTCGTCGAGAACGCCTCGATGATCTGCGGCACCTCCGCCAGCGCGTCGGCCACCTCCTCCAGATGCCCCTGGGTGACCTCGATGTGCACGAAGGCGAGGACGGGGTGGCCGAGCGCGGCGGGGGACAGCCGGGGGCTGTATGCGGTGATCACCCCGTCCCGTTCGAGACGGTCGAGTCGTGCCTGGACGGTGCCCCGGGCGACGCCGAGGAGGCGTGCGTACTCCCGGACGCTGGTGCGCGGCTGCTCCAGGAGCAGCCGCAGGATCTTGGCGTCCAGGGCGTCCACGGCCATGTCAATGATCTCCTCGCGAGTGGCTGAAAAGGAACCGTCACCCTCGGTCACGCCCCTGTCCATTGGCCTCCTTCTGGCGGCCAGGGAGGCACTGCGACTGTACCAATGGCCCAGCAATCACAGCCTCTGTTGAGCAACCTGCCGACATGATGCTGTGATGGCCCCGTCGATGGCGCTGCGGACTCCCGCGGCGCCTTTTTCATGCGGGCTTGTCGAAGGGGCGGAAGCTGTGCTGAAGAGGGTGTTCGTGGCTCCGGATCCGGGCCTGCTGCGGCTGCGCAGCGCCACCCGGGCCGTCCTCGGCATCGGCCTGGCGGTCACGGTGTGCGCGTTTACCGGCCACTCGCTCGTCGCGGCCATCACCGGCGGGCTGGCCGCGCTGCTGGCCCTCTTCACGGTCACCGATGCCACGGTCCGCGGCCAGCTGGTCACCACCGCTCTGCTGCCCGCGGTCGGCTTCCCGGTGCTCGCCGTCGCGGCGCTGCTGCACGACCACCCGGTGGGCCGGGACGCGGTCTTCGTCGCCGTCGTGGGCGCGGGGGTCTACGCCCGCCGCTGGGGGCCGCGCGGCCATGCCCTGGGCGTGTTCGCGTTCATGACCTTCTTCGCGACGCAGTTCCTGCACACGGTGCCGGACCAGCTGCCCGAGCTGTACACCGCGGTCACGCTCGCACTGCTCGCCGCCGCCACCGTCCGCTTCGCCGTGTGGTGCTACGAGCTCCGGCTGCCTGCGGTGAGCGTGCCTGTCCCGCCGAGCGCCCGGGGGCTGGCCCGGGCGACCACCCGCCAGGCGATCCAGGCGACCGCCGGCAGCGCCTTCGCCCTCCTCGTCGGCCAGCTGCTCAGCGAGCAGCGGTGGTACTGGGCCGTCGGCGCCACCTGGTGGATCTTCGTGAACACCACCTCGCGCGGCGAGACCCTGGTCCGCGGCTTCCGCCGGGCCCTCGGCACGGTGCTCGGCATCGCGCTCGGCCTCGTCGTCGCCGTCCCGCTGCACGGCGCGCTCGTCCCCACGGTCGCCCTCGTGGCGGTCAGCGTCTTCGGCATCTTCTACACCGCCGCGGTCTCCTACACCTGGATGATGCTCGCGGTGACGCTGATGGCCGGGCTGCTGTACGGGCTGCTGGGAGTACTGGACCCCGCGCTGCTCGCACTGCGCTTCGCCGAGACCGGCGTGGGGGCGCTCGGCGCGGCGCTGGCCGTGCTCTTCGTGCTGCCCGTCACCACCCACGCCACCACCGACGCCTGGATCCAGCGCGCCCTGCGCTGCGTCCACCGGTGCACCGCCGAGGCCGCCGCCCGCCTCGCCGGCTCCACCACCGCCGACCCCGCCCCGCACGTCGCCGAACTCGCACCGCTGCTGAGCCGGGTACGGCTCTCGCTCGCCCCGCTGGTGCACCCCCTCAGCCCGCTGCGCGCCCGGAAGGAACGGGCCCGGCAGGTGCTCGCGCTGCTCGACGACTGCGCCCGTGAGGTCCGCGGCCTGGCCTCCATCGCCGCCGACCCGGAGGCCTCCCACGACGCCCGGCTCACCGCCGCCTGCCAGCGCGTGGAAGCCGCCGTCGAGGCCCTCACCGCACCGCGCAGCACCCGCCCGGCGGCCGCCGCCGTCGCGGTGTCGCAGCCGCCCGCTGCGGAGCCCGCGCTCGTCCATCTGCACGGTCTGGAGCGGGCGCTGGCCGACCTCTCCGCGCCCCTGCGCGGCTCCGCGCGCTCCGAGCTGGTCGACGCCTGACCTGCTGCTTCGCTGCCCGGCGGATGGGCGGCCCGCGCCCTTCCACGGCGTCCTGAGAGCCCTCCGGAGTGCGTAGGGTCCGGGGCCCGACGGCGGGAACCGGCCATCGCCCGGGACGCCCCGCCCCTGCCTGTTAGCGTCGCCGCAGCACCTCAACGGGCAGGCGGACGAAGGGCGGACCAGTGGGGACGGGCGTCAACGGCCTGCGGGCCTACATCGGATCGTTCACCACGGCCGGCGGCCTCGGCATCACCACCGCGGCCGTCGACCCGGAGTCCGGCGCCCTCACCCCGCTGCACTCCACCGACGCCGTCCCCAACCCCTCCTACCTGGCGCCGAGCCCCGACGGCCGGTACCTCTACGCGGTCAGCGAGACCCCGGACGGTGCCGCGGCCGCCTTCGCTCTCACCCCACGGGGGCCCGAGCTGCTCGCCCCCGCCGTCCCCGTGGACGGCGCCGACCCCACCCACCTCACCCTGGCCGACGGCCGGCTCCTCACTGCCAACTACAGCTCCGGCAGCGTCAGTACGCTCCCCGTACGGGCCGACGGCACCCTCGCCGGCCCCGCCACCGTGCTCACCCACCAGGGCAGCGGCCCGCGGACCGACCGCCAGGAGGGCCCGCACGCCCATGCCGTACTGCCCGACCCCGGCGGCCGCTGGCTGCTCAGCGTCGACCTGGGCACCGACTCGGTACGCAGCTGCGCCCTCGGTGCCGGTGACGGGGCGCTGACCGTACACACGGAGGCGGGCCTGCGGCCAGGCAGCGGCCCGCGCCATCTCGCCTTCCACCCGCGCGGCGACCATGCCTATGTCATCAATGAACTCGATCCGACGGTGACCGTCTGCCGCTGGGACGCCGACCGGGGCGTGCTGACGCCGCTCGGCGAGACCCGCCTCCTCCCGGACGGGGCCGCCACGGAGGGCACCTTCCCCTCCGAGCTGGTCATCTCCCGGGACGGCCGGTTCGCCTGGGCCGCCAACCGGGGCCATGACAGCCTCTCGGTCCTGTCCCTCGGGGCGTCCGGCGACACCGCGACGCTCGTCACCACCGTCCCCTGCGGCGGCCATTGGCCCCGTGACCTGGCGCTGCACCCCGACGGACGGCACCTCTACACCGCCAACGAGCGCTCCGGCGACGTCACCTGGTTCACCGTCGACCCGGCGACCGGCATCCCGGCCCGGGCCGGATCCGTCGAGGCACCGGCCGCCTCCTGCGTGGTCTTCGCCTGACCTGCCCGCGACCGCCTCACCCCTGCGGGAAATTCCCGCCGAAGTACACCTGGGTCTCGGTGACCCGGCCGTCCCGCACCGTCATCACCTCGACATTGCGATGCTGCTCGCCCGTCGTCAGCTCGTAGGCGTACCGGACGAAGACCTGCTCACCATCGATCGCCACGGCATCGAGGAGCTCCTGCCGCCGGAGCCGGTCCGCCGTGGGGAAGCAGATGTCGAGGAACGCGGCCTTGCCGATGTGATCGTCCTGCGGGCTGGTGAAGACGAAATCCTCGGCGAGCAAGCGGTCCATGGCCGCGCGGTCCTGGGCGAGATAGGCCGCGAAGGCGGCGCGGACGACATCGATGTGAGTCATGAACTTCCCTCCTGGGCTGCCCGCTCCGCCCACGGGGGCGAGCGGTCGGCGATGGCCTCGACAGGACGTTAGACCTGGTCGGAGGTTCGGACTCATCGGTCGGCGCGTCAGGGGGACGGCAGACGCCTTGTGTGCGCCTCTCGCGGACGTATGGCCGTCCGCCTGCCCCGCACCGCCCCCTTCGCCCTGCCGGGCCGTCTGGTGGGCGTCTGCGCCGCTCGGAGCGCAACCGGACGTATCGCCTCCGCCCGGACACGGCGAAGGGCCGCCCCGCGCACTGCGCGAGGACGGCCCTTCGGAGAACGGTGTCCGGTCCCGGGGACGAGGCTCTGTCGTCTAGCGGACCGGAACCCCCTGCGCCTGAGTCGGAAGGGTGATCCCCACCGCCGCCGCGTAGTTCGAGAGCACCAGCCGGCCCACCGTGCCGTAGGCGCCCAGCGCCTCGGCCGACGCGCAGCCGGCCTCCGCCGCGGCCGCCCCCAGCAGGCCGTCGCTGATCTCCGGGCCGATCAGGTACGGAGCCAGCGCCAGCTGCTGCGAACCGGACTCCCGCAGCTGCTCGGCGGTACGGGAGATGGCGCCCTCCTGGTCCAGGGCGGCGGCCAGCACCGGCACCGCGAGCCGCGCGGAGAGCAGCATGCCGGTGATCCCGGCGGCCTGCACGGCCTCCTCGCCGCCCACGGTGGCGAGGATGATGCCGTCCGCGGCCGTGGCGACCGTGAACAGCCGGGCGCGGTCGGCCCGCGCCAGACCGGCCTCGGAGAGCCGGACGTGCAGCGCCTCGGCGAGCAGCGGGTGCGGGCCGAGGACATCGGTCAGCTCGGCGCCGGAGCCGCTGTTCATCATCGCCTGGCGTATCCGGCGCAGCAGGGCGCTGTCCGGTCCGGCCAGCAGCGGCACCACCACGGCGGCGGGGCCGGGGTCGGGCTGTCCGTCGGCGCCCACCCGGTCCTTGTGCTCGGCGGCGGCGTGCGCGAGCACGGCCTCCAGGGACGGGAACTCGTCGTCGCCACCATCGACATAGCCGATCCGGGCGTCGAGGCCCGGGAGTTCGGAGCGGGCGATGCTGGAAACCTCCTCCGCCAGGCTGCGCGAGGCGCCGGACGGAGTGCCGGGTACGGCCAGCACCAGGGCGGGCGCGCCCTCGGGTGCGGCGAGCGGTTCCGGCTTGCGGTGGCGGCCGGTCTGCCTGCGCGGCATACGAACCGGCAGACCGGGTGCGGCTCCCGGGCTCGGGGAGGCGGCGTCAAAATCGGGCGAGCCAGGTGCGGGCCCAGTGGGGGAACTCATGGCGTCGCATGCTAACGCCTCGGACCACCCTCGCGCGGAGGGAGGGTTGGGTGGAGCGGTATCCGTCCCGATTTATCCCGCGCGTCACCCCGGCGCAGGGCGTGTGATCTGCAACAACTTCCGATCCGTGGGCAGCCTCAGACGGTCGCAGGCTAGCGCCGCTGCGAGGGTCAGCGCCCCGTCCAGCGGACTCCCGGCGGCGGGCGTCGTACGGGCCTGCGGCAGCCGCTCGGCGAGCGCTGTGCGCAGCGGAGCCAGCAGGGGTTCACCCATGCCGAACAGCCCGCCGGTACAGGCCACCGCGCTGCCGGCGCCCGGCGGGCAGACCGCGGCCGCGGCATCGGCGATATGGCCCGCCGCGGCCCGCAGGATGCCGAGGGCGACCTCGTCGTCCCCGGTGGCGCAGCGGGCGACCTCCGGGGCGAACGAGGCCAGCACGGCGGGCCGGTCGGGGCGCGGGTAGAGCGCGCCGGGCAGCCCCGAGACCGGCCCGAACACCGCTTCCGCGCGCGCCAGCAGGGCGGCCGAGCCGCCCGGGCGTCCGTCGTACGCGCGCAGTGCGGCCTCCAGCCCGGCGCGGCCGATCCAGGCGCCGCCGCCGCAGTCGCCCAGCAGGTGGCCCCAGCCGTCCGCACGGCGCCAACCGCCTTCCGGAGTCAGGTCGGTGCCCAGGGCGATCATGCCGGTGCCCGCGGCGACCACCGCACCGGGCCGCTGGCCCAGCGCCCCGGCGTACGCGGTGACCGCGTCCGCGGCGAGGGCGACCTGCCGTACCCCGAAGGCGGTCGCCAGCGCGCCCGGCAGCCGGGCGCGGAGTTCCTCGCCCAGCGTGGCCATACCGGCCGCCCCCACGCACACCGCAGTGAACCCGTCGGCACCCGTTTCCCGCGCCAACTCCGTTGCAGCGGGCAGCAGTTGGGACAGCAGATGCTCCGCGTCGATCCCCGCGGGGCCGGTGCGCACCGGCTCGTCCGAGGAGCGGGCGGCCAACGGCCGGGCCTCGGCGTCGTCGGCGCGCGCGACGGCGCACCGCAGCCCCGAGCCGCCCGAGTCGACGCCGAGGACGAGGCCGGCCCGGAGGGTGTCCGGGCGGCGGCCGGCCGGCTCACCCAAAGCCGCGGGCGTCCTGCTTGAGCGCGGTGTCGACGGTCAGGGCCGTGGCGACCACCAGGCTCAGCAGCGGGTCGGGCAGCTGCTGGTGGATCTGCAGGACATAGTTGTCCGCGCTCGTGAACATCGTCTTGGCGAGGCCCTCCCAGGTCTTGGTGATCCGGGCGACCTCGGTGTCGGCGTGGTCCACGATGGCGAAGTTCCAGGCGCGCCAGTTCTCCGCCTTGATGGCGCCGATCTTCTGACCGTTGACCATCATCGCGAAGTTGATCTTCCCGATGGCGTTCTGCTGCACGATCTCGCCGACCGGCGAACCGTCCGGACGCTGCACGATCACCTTGGACTTGACGATCTTCGCGGGCCGGGTCAGCACCAGCTGCGGCTGGCCGTACGCGTCCCGGATCTCCAGCTTGTGGGTCATGTACTGATCGAGGCTGGAGACCACCCGGAGCACCTTCTTGGCCGTGCTCTGGCCGACCTGGACAACCGCGCCCAGGGTGGTGCCGTGCTGGTCGAAGACGCTGTACTCGTTCGTGACCTCGATGAGCTTGGCCTTCTGGTTGACCACCAGCACCGGTTCGGTGAACAGGGTGCCACCACCCGGCCCGCCGGGCGCCACGCCCGCCTTCTGCTGCACCTGCTGCTGCACCGCGGCCGGGTTCCCGCCCGGATGCCCCGCCATCGGCTGCTGTCCGTACGGCTGCTGCATCGGCTGGCCGGGCATCTGCTGCATGTGCTGGCCGGGCATCGGCTGGCCGGGCGCCTGCTGCGGGTAGCCGTAGGCCTGGCCGTGCGGCGCGCCGCCCTGCTGCGGACCCGGATACGGCGCCTGGCCCGGCGCCTGCGCGGACTGCTGCGGAGCGAACTGCTGCGGCATCTGCTGCTGCGGGGGCTGCTGGGCGGCCTGTTGCATGGCCTGCTGCGCGGGCGCCTGCTGGACCTGTTGGGGGCCGGGCTGTGATGCCTGGCCCTGGGCGGGCGCCGCGGCCTGTTGTCCCGGGTGGGTGTGCTCCGTCCACTGGGACCCGTCCCACCAGCGAAGTTGGTGGGGGGTGCCCTGCGGGTCGGCATACCAACCCGCAGGGATGTTCGCATTCGTCATGCTGGGCACACTATCGCCCGGGGTCAGGGCAGCCTCCAGTCGACGGGCTGGGCGCCCTGTCGCTCCAGGAGCTCGTTCACCCGACTGAAGGGCCGCGAGCCGAAGAAGCCCCGGTCGGCGGACATGGGGGAGGGGTGGGCGGACTCGACGGCCGGCAGCTCGCCGAGCAGCGGCCGCAGATTGCGTGCGTCGCGCCCCCACAGCACCGACACCAGCGGGCGTCCGCGCGCCACCAGCGCCCGGATGGCCTGCTCGGTGACCTCCTCCCAGCCCTTGCCGCGATGCGCGGCGGGCTTGCGGGGGGCCGTGGTCAGTGCTCTGTTCAGCAGCAGTACGCCCTGGCGGGTCCATGGCGTCAGATCGCCGTTCGAGGGGCGGGGGAGTCCGAGGTCGGAGTGCATCTCGCGGAAGATGTTCTCCAGGCTGCCGGGCAGCGGGCGGACGTCCGGCGCCACGGAGAAGCTGAGCCCGACCGCATGCCCCGGGGTGGGGTAGGGGTCCTGTCCGACGATGAGGACCCGCACCTCGTCGAAGGGCTGTTGGAAGGCGCGCAGCACGTTGTTGCCTGCCGGGAGATAGGTGCGTCCCGCGGCGATCTCCGCCCGCAGGAAATCACCCATCGCGGCGATCCGTCCGGCGACCGGCTCAAGTGCCTTGGCCCAGCCCGGTTCGACAATGTCTTGGAGAGGTTGTGCAGCCACGGGATCACCCTACTGGCCGCGGGCCCCTCCTCTTCAACCGATGGCCCGAGCCCGGCCGCCCGGAGCGGCGGGACGCCCCAACTGTCCTGTCCCACCGCTCCGTTACTTGGTGCTCCGGCGCTCTCCCCGCCCTCCATGCTCCCTCCTCAGGCCACGGCGGCAGCCCGTACGCACAGCACATCCGGCAGATGGGAGGCGAGCTGCTGCCAGCTGTCGCCGTCGTCCGCGCTGGCGTACACCTCGCCGTTGCGATTGCCGAAATACACCCCCGCGGGGTCGCTGTCATCGACGGACAGCGCGTCCCTGAGCACCGTGCCGTAGTGGTCCTCGTGCGGCAGGCCCGCGCTGAGCGGCTCCCAGCTCCGGCCGGCGTCGGCGGTGCGGTAGACCCGGCAGCGGCGCTCGGCCGGCACCCGGTCGATATCGGCGGTGATCGGGAAGAGGTAGGCGACATCCCCCGTGCGCGGATGCGCGGCCACCGCGAAGCCGAAGTCCGAGGGGAGCCCGCTGCCGATATCCGTCCATGTCGCGCCCGCGTCATCGCTGCGGTAGACGCCCCAGTGGTTCTGTAGATACAGCCGGTCGCGGTCGACCGGGTCCTGCGCGATCTTGTGGACGCACTGGCCGAACTCCGGATGCTGATCCGGCAGGAAGACCGCCTTGACGCCCGTGTTGGACGGTGCCCAGCTGGCGCCCCCGTCACGGGTGCGGAAGACCCCGGCCGCCGATACGGCGACGGTGACCGCGTCGGCGTCCCGCGGGTCGGTGACCACCGTGTGGACGGCCAGCCCGCCGCCGCCCGGCACCCACTGCTCCCGGCTCGGGTGGTCCCACAGCGCCCGGACGAGCTCGAAGGTCTCGCCGCCGTCGTCGGAGCGGAACAGGCCGCCGGGCTCGGTGCCCGCGTAGACCACATCGGGGGCGGCGGGCCCGGCCGGATGCAGCTGCCACACCCGCTCCAGTGAAGTCCCGGTGTCCGTGGGGTATTTGACCGCGGGGCGGGCGGGCTCGTGCCAGGTCTCGCCCAGGTCGTCGGAGTGGAAGACCGACGGGCCCCAGTGGGCGCTGTCGGCGCCGGCCAGCAGCCGGGGGGCCGTGCGGCGGGTGTCGATCCCGAGGGAGTACACCGCCTGGGCGGGGAAATGGGGACCGCTCAATTCCCAGTCACCGTGCCGCCGACGGCCGATGAAGAGCCCTTTGCGCGTGCCCACCGCGAGTAGTACGTCAGTCATGCCGGAACACCTCCGGGACGCCGTTGTCTCAGATAGTGGCAAGTCTGCACCCGACCACTGACAATGGCGTCCCGGTGGATATCCGCGCAGGTCGGACGGTGCGGCACCGGCTCCCGCCGCGGATGCCGCAGGCCCGTCCGACGGCCTCAGACGGCCCGGAGGTACTGCTGCGGCACGGGGATCTCCGCACCCAGTTCCCGCGCCGCCTGCTGCGCGAAGCTGGGGGAGCGCAGCAGCTCCCGGCCGAGCAGCACGGCGTCGGCCTGGCCGTCCGCGATGATCTTCTCGGCCTGCCGCGCCTCGGTGATCAGACCGACCGCGCCCACCGCCAGACCGCTCTCCTTCCTGACCCGCTCCGCGAACGGCACCTGGTAGCCGGGCCCCGTGGTGATCTTGGCGTCGGGGGCGTTGCCGCCCGTGGAGGTGTCCAGCAGGTCGACGCCGTGCTCCCGCAGGTCGTGGGCGAAGCGCACGGTGTCGTCGGCCGTCCAGCCCTCGCGCGCGTCGCTCTCGTCCTCGGTGAGCCAGTCGGTCGCCGAGATCCGGAAGAAGACCGGCAGTTCGTCGGGCCAGACCGCCCGTACGGCGTCCACGACCTCCAGTGCGAACCGGGTCCGGTTCTCGTACGAGCCGCCGTACTCGTCGGTGCGCCGGTTGGTGAAGGGGGAGAGGAACTCATTGATCAGATAGCCGTGCGCACCATGGATCTCGGCCACCTGGAAGCCCGCCGCCAGCGCCCGCCGGGCCGCCGCGCCGAACTGCGCGACGCGCTCCTGGATCTGCGCCACGGACAGCTCCGCCGGGGTCGCGAACCCGTCGTCGAACGGCACCGCGCTCGGCGCGACCGGCTCCCAGCCATGACGCTGACCAGGGAGGACCGGGCCGCCGCGGTTCACCCAGGGGCGCTCGGTGGACGCCTTCCTTCCGGCGTGGGCGATTTGGATGCCGGGGATGGTCCCCTGGGCCTTGAGGAAGTCGGTGATGCGCCGGAACGCCTCGGTCTGGGTGTCGTTCCACAGCCCCAGGTCGTACGGGCTGATGCGCCCCTCGGGGCTCACCGCGGTCGCCTCCGCGAGGATGAGGCCGGTTCCGCCCGTCGCCCGCGCGGCCAGGTGCTGGAAGTGCCAGTCGCCGGGCGCCCCCGCCGCCGGGCCGTCGGGGGCCGCGGAGTACTGGCACATCGGGGCCATCCAGAGGCGGTTCGGGACGGTCAGCGAGCGGAGGGTGATGGGCTCGAACAATGCGCTCACAGCAGGCTCCTGTACCTGAAAATGAACGGGTACCGGCCGGAACCCGCAGTCATACGATAGTCGTCGTACTACGGCAGATGTCAAACTACGACGCTTCTCGTACAATGAGCGGGCGGGTCGGTACGCCAGGCCCTACCGCGCCCCGCAGAAGAATCAGGAGCCGTCATGCCGACCGATACCACCGCCCCGCGCACCCCGCCGGGCTCCCGTTCGCTGGAGCACCCGGCTCAGGAGGACATCCGGCTCGCCGAGGTGCTGCATGCGCTCGCCGACCCGATGCGGCTGCGGATCGTCCGCGCCCTGGCGGCCGCCGAGGGCGAGCTGAACTGCGCGGACATCGAACTCCCGGTCAGCAAGTCGACCTGTACCCACCACTTCAGGGTGCTGCGCGAGCACGGCGTCATCCAGCAGTTCTACCGGGGCACGGCCAAGATGAACGGACTGCGCCGGGCCGACCTGGACGCACTCTTCCCCGGCCTGATCGACGCCGTCCTCCAGGGGGCGGAGCTTCAGGCGCGCCACCTCGGGGAGGAGTGAACGGGCGGCAGCCGGTACGGCGCCTCGGCGGCGGACGCACCCGATCCGCCCGCGTAGCCCGTCCAGCCGCGCGCGTACCCGATCCGCCCCCCCCGTACCCGGTCCGACCGGCCCGCCGATCAGCTGATCCGTTCCGCCGTGTGCGCCGCGTCCAACAGCCCTGACCAGTCCGGCAGCTTGACGGTGCCCCGCCCCAGGTCGCGGCCCCACTCCGCCTCGGCGGCCTCGATGGCCAGCCAGCCCGGCCAGGTGACCGGCCGCTGCCCCGCCCGGATCAGCGCCGCCACCGGATCGCCGGCCGAGGCGTGCTCCGCCAGTGCGGGGGCGTCCGCCAGCAGCGACAGCGCGGTTTCCTTCGCGCACGGCCGGTTCGTGCCGATCACCCCCGTGGGGCCCCGCTTGATCCAGCCCGCCACATACACACCCGGGAGCGGCGAGCCGTCCCGCAGCACCCGCCCCGCCTGGTGCGGCACCGTCCCCGTCGTCTCGTCGAACGGCAGACCGGGCTGTGGCGTCCCCCGGTAGCCGACCGAGCGCAGCACCAACTGGCCCTCGATCTCCTCGAATTCACCGGTCCCCGAGACCCCGCCGTGCCCGTCCGGCGCCGTCCGTTCGAACCGCACCGCGCGCACGCCGCCCGCATCCCCCAGGATCTCCACGGGCCGCAGGAAGAACCGCAGATGAATACGGCGGCGACGGCGCGCGGGCGACGACTCCGGCGCGGCGTCCGGGCGCTCCGGTCCGGCCGCCGGCCGCTCCGCCCAGCCGCGCAGCACCGCGATATTCCGCCGCGCCACCGCGGGCAGCGCGCCCGGGTCCTGGTAGGCCGGATCCAGGGCCAGCTCCTCGGGCCGCACCCGTACGTCCGTATCCGGCAGGGAGCCCAGCTCCCGCAGCTCCTTGGTGGTGAACTTGGCCTGGGAGGGGCCGCGTCTGCCGACCATCCAGACGTCCTGGACACGACTGTCCGCGAGTGCGCTGAGCGGCCCCTGCGGCATGTCCGTCGAAGCGAGTTCGGCGGCACCACGGGACAGCATCCGCGCCACGTCCACCGCCACATTCCCCACCCCGATCACCAGGGCGGACCTGGCCGCGAGGGTGAAGCGGAGCGCGGCGGCGTCCGGATGCGCGCTGTACCAGGCGACGAACTCGGTCGCGGGATGGCTGCCGGGCAGCTCCTCGCCGGGGATGCCCAGATGCCGGTCGGTGGCGGCGCCCACACAGAACACCACCGCGTCGAAGATCTCCCGCAACTCCGCGACGCCCAGCCCCGGGGCCCCCACCTCGACATTCCCCACGAAGTGCGCCCGGGGATGCTCCAGCACCGTGCGCAGATTGTTCTGCAACGACTTGATCTTCTCGTGGTCCGGCGCGACGCCGTAGCGCACCAGACCGTACGGGCAGGGCAGGCGGTCCAGGACGTACACCTCAAGGTCCGGTACGGCCTGCTGCTCGATCAGGGACTGGGCGGTGTAGACGCCGCTGGGCCCGGAACCGATCACTGCGACACGAAGCACAAGTGGCCCCTTCCGCGGAATACCCCCAGGATCGCACCGGCGGGCGCGCGACGGGAGATGCGCTATCGGGGTTGCTCCCCGTGGGATGAGCGTGCCGCGCTACTGGGCCGGGTGAACGGGGGCTAGGTTTTCAATGTGTCGGAAAGTGACTTTTATACCGTTAATCACCGATATGAAGCCCAGGGCGCGCCCTTGGAGTGGCCCACGTGGGAGCTTCAGGCGCACGGCTCCGCCGCGCCCGCTCCCGACCCCGCCGCCCCCGACGATCCGGCCGGCTCCGCCGGTCCCGGGTGCCCGCTGCCCCGGCTCGACCCGCTGGGCCCCTGGTGCAGCGCCCGGCTGACCTTCGCCGACGGCGCCCGGGTCGATGTCCTCGTGACGGTCTCCGACGACCACATCACCGTCGAGGACGTACGGGCCGACCCGCCGCTGACCCTCGACGGCCTCGCCGACCTCGCCCGCTGGATCGATGGCCCCCTCGACGACGCCTTCCGGGCGGCCACCGGGCAGCCACGGAAGACCCGCCCCACACCACGACAGGCCGGCCCGGCGGACGCCGCACCGGAACGGGACGGGGGACCGGAACGGGGCGGAGGGCCGCAGGCCGGGCCGCGGGCGGAGCCGGGATGCGGTGCGGTGGCCGATCCGCTGCGGGCGTCGCGGCCGGCGGCGCCGCAGGGGCCGACGCGGCATGCTCGGCCGACGGGCGGTTCGGCGCCGGTGGGCGAGCCGGAATCGGCACCGATGGCGGCCGGGGCGGAGGCGGCGGCTGGGGCGGAAGCGGTGGCCGGATCGGCGGCTGGGGCGGCGGAGTGCGCGACGCGTACGACGGGTGAGGCGACGGGGGCGGGAGTGACGGGAGCGGGTGCGTCGGAAGCGGGGTCGACGGGCGCGATGGGCGCGACAGGGCTTGGCCAGAGTGACGGCGTACCGCACCGGACAGCACCGGACTCCGGCATCGGCCACCCCGCCGACCCGTCTGCGACTCCGTCCACCGACTCTCCCACCGAGCCGAGCGGTGAGCTGAGCTGTGAGCAGCCCCTGGAGCAGACCTCCGGGCGGTCCGCCCCCGCCGACGCGTCCGTCCCCGCCGCGTCCTCGACGTCCCCCACCGCGTCCTCGACGTCCCCGACCGCGTCCTCGACGTCCCCCGACGCCGCGGAGCCGTCCCCGTCGTCTCCGTCGTCCCCCTCCGCCCCACCGGCCGAGCGTGCCCGCTCCGCCGTTCTCGCCCGGACGCGGGCCGGTGAGCGCCGCAAGATCGCTGCGGACGCATACCGGCAGGCGCAGCGGGAGGGGCGCGATCCGGTGCTGGCCGTCATGCACGCCACCGGCCGTAACCGCCGGAGGTCGCTGCGGCTGATCGCCGGTGCCCGCGACGAGGGTCTGCTGACGCCACGTCACAACAAGCGTTAGGGCCTGTCGCCCCGATCTCCGCGGGCCGGTCCGCGGTGCCGGATGCCGCGCCGCCGGCCCACGGGGGCCGGGGAGGCAGGCCCTGGTGGCGTGGCCTCAGGGCGTCAACTCGGCCTGGATCCGCCGCATCCGCCCGATCTCGGCGCCCTGCTGCGCGATGACCTCGCTCGCCATCTCCTCCACCAGCGCGTTGTTGCCCTCCGAGAGCGCCTCCGTCGCCATGTAGACCGCCCCCTGGTGGTGGGCGATCATCAACCTCAGGAAGAGCGCGTCGAACCGCGCGCCGCGCGCCGCCCGCAGCCGGTCGAGCTCGGCGGCGGTCGCCATCCCGGGCATCTCCCCGTCGTGGTGCGGGTGCCCGCCCGCCTCGTGATCCCCGCCGTGGCTGCTCAACCAGCCTTTCATGGCGCCGATTTCGGGTCTTTGGGCCGCGGCGATCCGCCCCGCCAGCCGTCCCACCTGCCCGCTGTCGGCGTACCGCTTCGCCAGGTCCGTCATCACCAGCGCCTGCTGATGGTGCGGGATCATCATCTGGACGTAGGCGAGGTCCGCAGGGTTGGGGGAGTCGTCGCGGCGCGCCTTCTTGGCCTCGTCGGCGGTGAGGGTCCGGGCCGTTTCTCCCGGCCTGCCCGGCGCCAGCACCTTCGGTCCGTTAGCTGCGCTCGCCTTGGCGTCTTCATCGGCCGAACAGCCGCTCAGAGCAAGGGCCAGGGCCAGCACCGGCCCACAGCCGGCCGCGACAAGGACGCTCGCTCTCCTGGGACGCTTCACCGCACACCCTCCTGTCCGCCGGACCATCCATGGGGGCCGCCCGGCCGTCGTCCGCCCGCTTCCGCGGGTGCCGGGGTGTGACATCTTCTTCCGCTCCTCTTGATATGTACATGAGCAGCGCGATACTCGGGGCCGAGAACCGTTCACCTCGGAACGGACTTCAGGGAGGTCCTCGTGACGTCGTTGCACAGACCCCGCGTGCGGCGCAGATCCCTCGGAGCGGTGACCGCGGCCTTCGGGCTCGCCGCCGCTCTCCTCGTGGCCGGACCGGCGGCCGCGACCCCCGACCCCGGCGATCACCCCTCCGCCGCCCAGGAGGTGAGCCGCGGTCAGGAGGCGGACGCCCGGGCCGCGATCAGGAACGGCGAGATACCCGGCGTGGACGAGGTCGTGCACAGCGACAACGTCCGCCCGCTGGCACACCTCCCCAAGCAGGCGCTCCAGGGCACCAACTCGGACCTCGCCTTCCAGGGGAAGTACGCGTTCGCCGGCAACTACGACGGCTTCGTGATCTACGACATCTCCCGGCCCGCGGCCCCCAGGACCGTGAGCCAGGTGCTCTGTCCCGGATCGCAGAACGACATCTCGGTCTCCGGGAACCTGCTCTTCCTGTCCACGGACTCCTCGCGCAGCGACAACTCCTGCGCCAGCACCACCCAGCCCGCGACGGAGAAGTCCTCCTGGGAGGGCATCAAGGTCTTCGACATCAGCGACAAGAAGCACCCCCGCTACGTCGCCGCCGTCGAGACCGCCTGCGGCTCGCACACCCACACGCTGCTCCCCGAGGGCCGCAACGTCTACGTCTATGTCTCGTCGTACGCACCCAGCGAGGCCTTCCCCGACTGCCGGCCGCCGCACGACGGCATCTCCGTCGTCAAGGTCCCGCGTGCCGCACCCGAGAAGGCCGCCGTCATCGACTTCCCCGTGCTCTTCCCGGACGGCGGCAACCCCGGCGGTCCCGCCAACCCGGGGGTCTCGCAGACCACCGGCTGTCATGACATCACCACCTTCCCGAAGCTGAAGCTGGCCGCGGGCGCCTGCATGGGCGACGGCATCCTCATGGATCTGTCGAACCCGGCAGCGCCCAAGGTCATCGACCGGGTCCAGGACAACGTCAACTTCGCCTTCTGGCACTCGGCCACCTTCAACGAACGGGGAAACAAGGTGGTGTTCACCGATGAGCTGGGCGGTGGCGTGGCGGCCACCTGCAACGAGCAGACCGGGCCGAACCGCGGTGCCGACGGCATCTACGACATCACCGGCAAGGGCAGCCACCGCAAGCTCGTCTTCAAGAGCTACTACAAGATCCCGCGCCACCAGGCCGACACCGAGAACTGCGTCGCCCACAACGGTTCGCTGATCCCGGCCAGGAACCGCGACCTCATGGTCCAGGCGTGGTACCAGGGTGGCGTCTCCGTCTGGGACTTCACCGACTCCGCGCACCCCAAGGAGATCGGCTACTTCGAACGCGGTCCGCTCTCCACGGACTCACTGGTCACCGGCGGCGCCTGGTCCGCGTACTACTACAACGGCCACGTCTACTCCAACGACATCGCCAAGGGCTTCGACATCCTCGCCCTCGACGACCGGCGCACGGACAGCGCCAAGTCGGTACGGCTCCGGGAACTCAACGCCCAGACCCAGCCTGACTACCGCTGACCGCCCGGCACCGGTCCCGGTGCCCGCGTCCCGCCGGGCGCCCCCTCGTCCGGCGGGACCCCCAACTCCCACGCCAGCCCGTACCGCTGGAACAGCTCGGTACGCAGCCGCGCCCGCGGCATGGCCGCTCCCGGCAGCAGCATCGCCACCACCGACCCCATCAACAGCGCCCGCAGCAACGGATAGTCGGCATCGGGATCGGACGAGCCGTACGCCACGACCGTCTCCCGCAGCAACTGCGCCAGCCGTTGCTGCTCGGGGCACTGGATGAACCCCTCGGCCGTCAGAATCCCCGCCATATGCGTCCGCATCAGCAGCGGATGCTCATGTGCCAGCCCCAGGATCGCGTCGATGGCCCGCGCCATCAGCTCCTGCCCCGTCTCCGGTCCGCTCGGCCGCGGGGCACGCTCCAGCGCGGCCTGGAGCGTGCGATGCATCAGCCGGTGCACGGCGGACTGGAGCAACTGCCGCTTGCCGGGGAAGTAGTACGAGACCAGCCCCCGCGCGACCCCCGCCTGCCGGGCGATGTCCGCGAGCCGCGTCGCCTCATAGCCGTGCTCGCCCACCAGCTCGACCGTCGCCTGGAGCAGCCGCTCACGGGAGCGCCGCCGCAATTCTTCATTGACCGATGCGCTGCGGGGGGACATCCTGTAACTCCTGCGTTGACTGGCTAGGGGCCAACGCAGTCAGTATGACCCCGGATCCCCGTCCTTGGAACGGATCCGGTCAAGCTGCCCGATTCGGGCGACGCGGGGGATCGCCCGAATCGGGTGACGGGGGCTCGATGACCTGGTCCTTTACCTCGTCGGGTGAGGGGCCGGGCACATTGGGGGCACTTCCGAAGAAGTCTTCAACGGCCTCGCGCGTGCCCTGATCCTCTTCCGGGAACAGGTGCGCGTAGATGGCCAGGGCGACCGCGACGGTGTCACCGAGCCGTACAGCAACGGCCTTTGGGTCAGCCCCGTGCAGAATGAGCAGACTGGCGTAGGTGTGCCGCAAGGTGTGCATGCCGGTCTTCCTCGGCAGGCCCGCATCCTTGACGGCCTTCGGCCACAGGCACCTGGTGAACATCGGGCCCTTCACGCACACTGGATCATCCGGCCCGCCGGGATAGTGGGCACGATGTTCCTTCGGGGCCTTCACGACCCCCGCGCTCAAGGGAACGGTCCGGTAGGCGTGATCCGTCTTGGGGGGACAGACGCGGCCGGGAGACTCCCGCGTCGCGGGCGCCACCATCAACGTTCCCGTCCTCGGTCAGGACGGTGAAGAGCACGCCATGCGCCTCACAGCGGCGCGCCTCGGGGGGATCTTCATCGGCACGCTCGTGCCGACCAGCACACCCGTCCCGTAGAAGGAAAGATCATGAGCAAGGAATTCCAAGGCTGGGGACACAGCACCGCCCACCCGCCTGCCGTCGAACCCGAACCCAAGCCCCGGCACAGAAGAAGCCCAGACGCGTCTTCATGTGGACGTTCCTGGCCGTGCAGACGCTGTTCCTCATATGGATCATCACCGGCGCGTAGTCAGGCGGCGACAACGGCGTCTGCCATGGCCTGACCGGCCAGGACTACCAGACCTGCATCGTCATCCACGCCGATGAAGATGCTGACACAGCATCAATTACCTTGGCTATCAGCGTAGTTAGCCAGGAGGCTCAAGGTGCGGCCAAGGGCAGTCGAACGCCGGGTATGGGGCTGTAGACGCCCCGCGCCGGCTTCGAGGCGCCCCCTCAGCCAGTAGTAGGCCCGCTCCAGTAAGCGTCCTTCCACTCCATGGCGTCGGGGCTGAACTCGACCTCGATTTTGTCGGCGGCGTCGGGCGGCAGGGAGAAGGCGTACTTGCCGATGGCCTCCTTGCCGGGGAGGACGTAGCCGGTGATGACCTTCTGGCGGCCGCTGCCGTCGATCAACAGCTCCGCCGACGCTCCGTCGGCGTCGCTGACTTCGGGGAGGCCGGTGTCCACCTCGACCCGATGGGTGCCGGTGTTGAGCACCTTCACGATGACCTGGACGGCCTTGTTGCCCTTGGCGTGGCCGAGGACGTAGTCATCCGGGGTGTACGGCTTCGGCTTGGCCACCGTGACCTTGAGTCCGTTCTCGAAGGTGTAGGACTCGCCGAAGGACAGGTGGCGGGCCTTCTCCGACGCCGAGGCGGAGGCCTTCACCTCCTTGACCTTGGCGCGCGCGTCGTCGGTGACCTTCTTCACCGCGGTGACGGTGAGAACGGCGCCGCCGGCCGCGGCCAGCAGGCCGACCCCGCCCAGGATCACACCGGCCAGTGCCATGCCCTTGTTCGTCGCCCGGCCGCGTCGCGCCTGGCTCAGTCCGACGGAGCCGAAGATCACGGCCAGCAGGGCCGGCAGCCAGGACATCCAGAACAGGATGATGAGCAGGCCGAGGACGAGGCCGACGATGCCGAGTACCAGGGCCGTGATGCCCATGCCGTTGCGGGCCTGCGGCGCCGGCAGGGGCGCCATCGGGTACGACTCCCAGCGGGGAGGGGGCGTCGTGCCGGGCGGCGGCGGTCTCCACGGGTCGTGGTCGTCCGGTATCCGGTCACCGGGCTGCCGGCCGTCGGACGGAGTGGGCACGGTCATGCACAGTCCTCGAAGTAGATGAACTGACGACATTAGCAGTCGCTTTGGTCATTCTTCACTGGATTTCGGGCAGGTCCGGACAAGCCGTCGTGGGCGTGCCCGGTGGTCGGCCGGGGCGGTCGGCGGGCGAGCAGCGGTCCGACGCGCGACCATGGGACCGGAGACCGATACGCGGCCACCGGAGCCTGGGTGGCTTGCGCTGTTCGCCGTCGCCAAGACGGGGCTGCGGCATGTGCGGCGGCGGCGCTCGGCGTCACACAAGGGGCCGGGTCGGCCGCTCATGGACTCACCGTTGCTGATGCCCCGGACAGGGAGCACTCCATGACCACACCGCGGGACCTGCTGATCGTTGCCATGGACGCGGAGTCCGGTCGCGCTCTGGAGCGGGGCGACCTGTCACTCGCGCTCGCGGGAGCCGAACTGATCGATCTGCTGAGCGCCGACGCCGTCCGACTGGACGGTGAGCGGATCGTGCCGGGCTACCGGCCGACGCTCCCGGACCGCCTGCTGGACCAGGCCGCGTCCTCGCTCGTCCAGCAGCCGCCGTACGAGTCGGTCGACGACTGGCTGTGGCGCCGGGGTCACGGCCTGGCGGCGGCCTATCTGAGCGCCCTGGAGGACGACGGGGAGCTCACCCGGGAACACCACCGCTGGCGGCCCTTCGGGGCCGGGCAGACGGTGCTGGCCGATTCGCCCGCCCGCCGCCGGGCGATGGACCGCTGGACCTCGCGGGAGGCCGTCCTCACCACCCTCGCGACGGCCGCCGGGATCGACGGCACAGGCACCGGAGACGAGCCGGTCGACGTCGACGACGCGGTCTCCACCGTGCTCGCCGCCGTCCACGACGCGGTCACGGAGCTGGAAGCGGAGCGGCAGCGCCGCACCATCGAGAAGGCCGCCTTCGACAACATCTGGCGGGGCGACGGCACCTGATTGCCCCCCGCGTCGATGTGCCGGGGACAGGCTTAGGGCCTGGCTGCGTACGCCAGGGCCTGACTGCGCACGGCAGGGCCTGACCGCGCACGGCAGGGCCTGACCGCGCACGCCACCACCGCGCCCGGTCGTTCGGGCCGCTCACCAGGAACGACCCGGCGGACCCGGCGCAACACCCGTCATCGGCCCGGACGTTAGTGGGGCGTTAGTCAGACAGCGGTAGATCATCAGCAGCGGCCGACAGTCTTGTTCTTCCGAGCCCGAAGCACTGGATCGAATGGGAAGAACATGTCGCACACCGCCCTCCGCCACGCCCGCAAGGCCGCAGCCGCCATGGTGATCACGGTCGCCGCGTTCGGGCTCACCGCCTGCCAGGGCAGCGGCACCGATGCCTCGTCACCCTCCTCGTCCGCCCGTCCCACTTCCGCGGGCAAGACCGCTCAGGACTCCGCCAAGGGCGCGACGACGGGCACTGCCGAGAAGTCCGGGGCGCGCTGCACCGACCAGATCAACTACGCGGGCGACTCCAGGTCCAATGCCGAGATCAACACCATCGGCGAGAAGACCGGCCACTGCCCGACGCCGGAAAAGGGTGACAAGCCCTCGGGTACCCCCAAGAAGCCCGGGACGAGCTGCACCGACCAGGTCAACTACGCGGGCGACTCCAGGTCCAATGCCGAGATCAACACCATCGGCGAGAAGACCGGCTACTGCCCGCCGGTCGGGAACAAGTGAGTGGGTCCCGGGGCCGGTCCGGCAGATCAGGTCGCCTTCAGGGCGCATCAGGGCGGCCCGCGCCTTTGGGCGGGCCGCCCTGATGCGACCGCGGCAAGATTCGCCGGACCGGCCGTAGCGATGTACGGGCTCAGCTGTTGGCGGCGGCCCGTTCGTCGCGCCGCTGCTTGAGGTGTCCGGCGCCGGCCAGCGCCGCCACCACGACGGCCGTGCCGATGAGCTGCTGGCGGCCGTCCGGGCTGGCGGCCATGACGGCGAAGACACCGAGGATGGCGGCGAAGGTGAGCCAGGTCAGGTAGGGGAAGGCCCACATCCGCACCGAGAGCTGCTCGGGGGCCTCGCGCTCCAGACGGCGGCGCATCTTCAGCTGGGTGAGGCAGACGATGGACCAGACGACCAGCACCGAGCAGCCGGCGATGTTCAGCAGCCAGGCGAACACGGTGGTCGGCCAGACGATCCCGGCGATCACGGCCGCGAAGCCGAACACACAGGACGCCAGGACCGCCGCCGCGGGCACGCCCCTGGTGACCTTGGCCAGGAAGCGCGGGCCCTGGCCCCGGCTGACGAGCGAGTACGCCATCCGCGACGAGCCGTAGATGTTGGCGTTCATCGCGGAGAGCAGCGCCACCAGCACCACGATCTGCATGATCGTGCCGGCCGCCGGGATGCCGAGCGTGTCGAGCACGGTGACGTACGGGCCGTCCTTGGCGACCTTCGGGTCGTTCCACGGCACCAGGGTGACGACGACGGCCATGGAGCCGATGTAGAAGACGGCGATGCGCCAGACGGCGGTGCGGACGGCGCGGGCGACGTTCCGGCTCGGGTTGTCGGACTCGGCGGCCGCGATGGTGACGGTCTCCAGACCGGCGAACCCGGAAATGGTGGTCAGCAGCCCGGCGGCGAGCCCGGCGGCACCGGTCGGGAAGAAGCCGCCGTGGCCGGTGAGATGGCTGGTGCCGGGGGCGTCGCCGAACACTCCGAGAATGCCGAGCAGGCCCAGCACCAGGAACGCGACGATCGTGGTGACCTTGATCGCGGAGAACCAGAACTCGAACTCGCCGAAGTTCTTGACCGCGGTCAGATTGCTGGCGCAGAAGAACACCATGAAGATCGCCACCCAGCCGTAGGCCGGGATGAACGACACCCACTGGTGCATGATCGTGCCCGCCGCGGTGGCCTCGGCGGCCACACCGGCGCAGAGCATCAGCCAGTACATCCAGCCCGAGGTGGTGCCCGCCCAGGAGCCCACCTCTTCCTCGGCGTGCACCGAGAACGAGCCGGTGGAGGGCCGGGCCGCGGACATCTCGCCGAGCATCCGCATGATCAGCATGACCAGCGCGCCGGTGCCCATGAAGAGGAGGACGATGGCCGGTCCGGCCGCGGCGATGCCGACTCCGGAGCCTACGAAGAGCCCCGCGCCGATGACCCCGCCGAGGGCGATCATCGACAGATGGCGCTGCTTGAGGCCGTGCGACAACACGGACTCGGAGTTTTGCCCGGCCTCCGGGGAGTGCTGGGGGGACCGGGTATTTGTCCGACTCATGGTCGTGCCTGTTCATTGGTGGTGACGTTCGGTGAGCCTGACGAGTCTGGGGAACGTGTTCCGCGTACGGCGTGAACGCCCGCTATGCGGACAGTTCACTTACTTGTGGTGAAGGTGTCGACACGCATTGAAGTGGGTCTGATGTGGCGGGCGGGCCTGGTGGCGGCGGGCCGGGGAGCAACCCTGGTAGGCGGGGCGCGAGTTGCGTGGACGACCCCGTACGCATGCGGGTACTGCGCCCGGTCGGCGACGGTCGAGGGGCTCCGTGCTGTGTCGCACCGAGTCACATCCTGCCGTCCTGCTCTGCCCGTGGGCAGAGGATCTTTCCGTCGCGGCATATACGCCCCGAGGCGGCGGGCGAATTCCGCGAGGGGCTTATGTGATCGAATTCTTCGCGTGCGGAGATGACGCGTTCCCGGGTTTGCCGCAGGGGCATTCGGATATGGTGGAAATCACTTGTGGGTGGGGTGACTTGGATTCGGGGGAATCATGACCGTGCCTTTTGGTGTGCCTGCGCATTTTCCTGACGACACCGGTGCCGACACGTTCGTCGCGCAGCTTCCCACGGCGGTGGCTCCCGCCGACCGCGCGTATCTGTCGACCAAGCCGCCGCTGTTCCTGCTGCGGGTGCCGGGGCACGGCGAGGAGTACGACAGAAGGGTCCGCCGGGTCGTCGAGGCGTTACGCCAGCCGCTCGACGACATGGGAAAACTCCTGCCGCACGCCGTACTGGAAGCCGGGGCCGCGGGCAGCGGTCCGCTGGCCGCGGTGGCGGGGGAGCGGCTCGGATACGGGATTCCCCGGCACCTGACCCCGGACCGCTTTCCGCAATTCTCGCTGCTGCGCGATGTGATCGCGGACGTCATGGAACACGGCGCCGGTGCCGGGGCGGCCGCCGGTGCCAAGGCGCTGCGTGACCGGGCCTATGAGCAGCGGGTGCGGCGGGGCGGGCTGCCGGCCGTTCTCTGGAAGCTCGGCGGCGGTGAGAGCCCTCCGGCCGCGAGTTTCTACGGCTGGCTGCTCGGCGTCCTCTGGCTGCCGCTCACCCAGACCTTTCCGCGCTGGTGGTGGGCGCTCCGCAAGACCCGGGAGCTCGTCCGGCCGATGCGTCTGTCACCGTTCCGCCGCACGCGGTGGCTGGGTGCCGAACTCCACGCCGAGCGCGGCAAGGAGAATCTCTTCCGGGTGCTGGACGACATGGCCCAGCGGCAGGTGCTGCGACTGGCGCTCGACGAGGCGCACCCCCAGCGGGAGGAGTCGCTCCAGCGGCTGGAGGATCTGCTGGTGCGGGCGCTGCTGGAGGATCTGCGGGTGCCGCAGCCCGGCCGGCTGCTGCCCAGGCGGCGGCGCCGGACCGCCCGGCCGGTGCTGCTGGTGGAGGTGCCCCGGGAGGGAACGGCGGGGGCGGAGCAGGCCGAGCGGTTCCTGCGCGCGTTCCACCGGGCGCGTGCCGCGGCGCAGCCGCCGGGGCCGCTGGTCATCGCGGTGGGCCGGCCCTCGGACGCGCTGCTGGCGGAGCTGGGCGGCCCGGCGGAGAGCAACCTCACGCAGGCGGGACTCCAGCTGACCCAGAAGGACGGCCGCGCGGTCCTCGTGACCTTCCGCGACGAACCCCTGACCCGGCACGGCCTGCCCATTCCGCAGGTGAACCCGAAGACTTTCAGCACCAGTTGGCAGACCACGACCTCGCTGGTGACGGCCGGCGCGGTGGTATCCGCAGCCGTGCTCGGCGTATGGGTCTTCGGGGTGGTCCAGGGGCCGCCGGCCCATCCCTGCGTCGGCGGGGACGACTCCGTCGCCGCTTCCGCGCAGGCGGAGCCGGTCGGCGTCCGGCCCAAGGAGTGGTACGACGCCGCCACCGGTGCGATCCGTAAGGAGAACAAGCGGGCCGAGGCCCTCGCCGCGGCCGGCAGCACGGTCCGCACCGTGGTGGCCTTCGAGTCGAACCGGCCGACCACCGAGATCAACACCCGGTTCGACGGCAGCATCCCGGAACTGCGCGGTATCGCCCTGTGGCAGCGGAGGCTTAACGACGAAGCCATTTCCGATGACACCCGGGTGCCGCTGCGGGTGGAGGTGCGCAGCGCCGGAGCGGAATTCCGGGACGCCGAGCAGGAAGCGCGCAAGCTCGTCGCGGAGCAGAACGATGGCAGCCGTCGCAAGCCCTACGAGCAGGTCATCGGCGTCCTCGGCTACTCCCAGAGCCGGGACGAGACCCGGGCCGCCCTGAAGGTGCTCAGCGCGGCGGGCATCCCTACCGTCGGGACCACGGCCACCGCCGACGAGATGCTGGACGGGGACAACCAGAGCTACTGGCCCTTCGCGCCGGCCAACAGCGCGGAGTCCCGGATCGGGGCGGACTTCGCGGGCAAGTTCGACATCGTGGAACGGCGGAACGGGGAGGGCGGCTGCGCCCCGGCGGAACAGGCCGTCATCGTGCAGAGTCCGGCGGATCTGTACAGCAGAAGCCTGACCGGGAAGTTCAGCCACGACTTCCCGGGAAGTTCGCAGGTGATCAATTTCGCGCAGGACGGCGACTTCCGGCGGGCGCCCGCCGGCACCCCCCGGGTTTCCAGCGCCCACGACCTGGCGGAAACGGTGTGCCGGGCGCTGAAGACGCAGCCGAATTCCGTGGTGGTCTGGTCCGCGCGGGCCCGTGACTTCATCGCCTTCATCAACGCGCTGAACGCCCAGGGGACCTGTATCGAGGACGACATCACGGTGTTGGGCGGCAATGAGCTGACGATGGTGGCGCAGACCGGCTCCTTCAGCGACAAGCGCTGGCTGCGGCTCTACTACTCGTCACATCGGATGCCGGTCACGGACAAGCGGGCCAGTCAGAAGACCCGGGAGTTCGTCGAGGTCTATGACCGCTTCGTGCGCGACACGACGGACGGCGCCGACCCCTGGCGCGAGGACGGCCATGCGGCGGTGGCGTACGACGCTTTCCATGTCCTCTCCCGGGCGGCCGATGTGACGTATCGCGACAAGCACGCCGACCGCCGGTCCATGCTGACCGCGCTCACCAGCGGGATGAGCTTCGACGGAGCGACCGGCTACGTCTCCTACCTGGCGGGCGCCAACGCGGCCCCGGTCGACAAGACCCTTGTGCTCCTGCGACAGGGCGCCAAGGGGGCGGTCTCCGTGGTCGCCTGCGGTGCCTACCGGCAGGGTCTGACGACCCAGGAGCAGGCCCCGCCGTGCGCCGCCGAGGCGAAACACTGACCTCAGCCGACCGGAACCGTCGTGGCGGGCTTCCGTTCCATGGAGCCCGACCAGGTGCGGCGCGGCGGGCGGCCGACGAACTTGCCGAAGAGCAGTGCCGCCGCGGTGGCCGCGAGGACCCCCGGCACCATCTCGTAGATGCCGGATTGGAGCGGCCCGAGGAGGGGGTCGATGTGCTTCCACAGCACGACGGTGGCCGCCCCCGTCAGGATCCCGGCCATCGCCCCGGCTCGCGTCATCCGCGGCCAGTAGAGCGACAGCAGGATCACCGGGCCGAAGGCCGAACCGAAGCCCGCCCAGGCGTAGGCGACGATGTCCAGCACGGCGCCGCCGCTGAGTGCGATGACGTAGGCCACCAGCGCGACCGCGACCACTGTCGCGCGGGCCGCCAGCACCATGGACGCGTCCGAGGCCTGCCGCTTGACGAACGCCCGGTAGAAGTCCTCGGTGAGGGCCATCGCCGAGACCAGCAGCTGGCTGTCCGCGGTGGACTTGATCGCGGCGAGCACACCGACCAGGAGGATGCCGGCGACCCAGGGGTTCACCAACTGGGCGCAGAGTGCGATGAAGACGGTCTCCGGGTTGTCCGGTGCCTGGTCGAGCGCGGCGATTCCGACCAGTCCCACGAGCGAGGCGCCCGCCAGGCAGACGACCACCCAGGCCACGCCGATCCGGCGGGCCCGGGGTATCTCGCTGGTGCTGCGGATGCTCATGAAGCGGGCCAGGATGTGCGGCTGGCCGAAGTAGCCCAGCCCCCAGGCGAGCAGGGAGATGACCGCCACCGCGCCGAGCGGCCCACCGGACGTCCACCGGCTGCCGTCGAAGCCGGCCTCCGCCCCCATGTCCAGCAGGGCGGGGCTCTCGCGGTTGAGCGCTCCGCGCAGTGCGCCGAAGCCGCCCAGCGTCGCGATGCCGATCGCGGGGAGTGCGACCGCCGCGCAGAACATCACCGTGGCCTGGATCGAGTGCGTCACACTCACCGCGCGGAAGCCGCCGAGGACGGTGTAGACGACGATCACCACGGCGAAGACGGTCAGGGCGAACTCGAAGCCGCCGCCGAAGATGCCCTCGAACAGCACGCCCCCGGCCAGGAGTCCGCTCGCCACGTAGACGGTGAAGAACACCACGGTGACGGTCGCCGAGACCAGGCGCAGCATTCTGCTGCCGTCCTCGAAGCGTTCCTCCAGATACGCCGAGAGCGTCTTGGCGTCGCCGGCCAGCTCGGTGTACGTACGCAGCCGCGGCGCGACCAGCAGCCAGTTGAGATAGGTGCCGAGGGCCAGGCCGACGGCGATCCATGAGGCGCCGATCCCCGCCGCGTACACCGCGCCGGGCAGTCCCAGGAACAGCCAGCCGGACATATCACTGGCACCCGCGGACAGCGCCGCCAGCGGTGCGCTCAGCCGGCGCCCGCCCAGCGCGAAGTCGGAGAAGGTCACGGTGTCCTGATACGTCCAGATGCCCACGGTCACCATGGCGAGCAGGAAGATCCCGAATGTGATCATGACGGGTACGATCAGGGGTGTCACCATTGCTCCCTAGCTGCTGGCACTGCCATCGAAGGCACGGGCGCCCGGGGGAGATCTCGTGCGGAGATCCCGGGGCGAGAAGGCTCCGGCGCGAGCAGACGATACGGATCTGCCACCGGGAGCGGCACCCTTTTGACAGATGTCCTTGGTGACCGCAAGCCCCCGCTGCCCCCGGTCCCGGCAGGCCCGGGGCGGGTCCGGGGCCAGGACCTTATCGCGGGGCCCGGACCCGGGCGGCGGTCAACACCCCTGTGCCGTACGGGACTTGGCGCATTCCGATGGGGTGGGGACCGCTCGCCGGGGTCGGCGCAACGGGGGTCAGGCGGCCCGGCGGCGGAGCTTCACGGTGTTGTCGGTGCGGGGATCCGGCTTTCCGTCGTGACAGGTCCGGAAGCTCGGGTGTTCCTCGCAGCGCAGCAGGTCCCACTGGCCGTCGGGGAGTCCGAGGCCCGCGAGGACTTCGTCCGGAGTGGGCAGGTGCACCTCGGAGCCGGGCTCCCAGGCGGGCAGTCCCGCATGGCCCACGACGAGCAGCACACCGCCGGGTGCGACGGCAGCGGCGGCCTTCCGCAGGATGTCCTCGCGCGGCATGGCGTCGCTGGGCGAGTGCAGGAACTGGGCCGTGACGAGGTCGAAGGTGCCGGCGGGGAACGTCGCACCGAGGTCGTGCTGCTGCCAGATGATGCGGTCGGCGACCGCGGCCGCCGTCGCGTGCCCGGCCGCCCGGCCGAGGGCGACACCGGAGATGTCGACGGCGGTGACCTGCCATCCCTGTTCGGCGAGCCAGATGGCGTCCGCCCCTTCCCCGCATCCCAGGTCCAGTGCGCTGCCCGGGGAGAGGTCGCCGGCCTCCCGGACCAGGGCGGAGTTGGGGCGGCCGCTCCACATCCGGTCGCTCTGCGCGTAGCGGGCGTCCCAGTACTCCTCGTCCGGGACGGTGACGTCATGGGCCATGAGAGTCCTCCTCGGTCGTGCTCCTCGGTGCGGTGCGGCAGCGCCGTTTCCGTGGCCTGCCGCCCTTGCCGGGATGTTCCGCCCGAGCCGGCGAAAATGACAAGCTTCCTTGCCGTATCGGCAAACGAGGCGGAGTGCCGCGCCGAGGGGCTGATGGCTGTCGCGGCCGCTTTCGGGAGGCAGCGTCACCCGTACGGCCATAGCGTGAAGAGAGGGCCGAAGACTTCCCCTCAATGGAGCACTGGGGTGATGCGCAATGACCGAGTCCGCAGCGCGCGGGTCGCGGAACACCGGGAGCCTGGGGCGCACGACCATCGCCGATGGTGTGGTCGCGAAGATCGCCTTCCTGGCGGCTGGTGATGTGGAAGGAGTCCATGCCCTGGGCAGCGGGCTCTCGAGGTCGGTGGGAGCCCTGCGTAAACGCGTACCCGGGGGCGGCACGACCACCACGCACGGTGTCAAGGTCGAAGTCGGCGAGAAACAGGCGGCGGTGGACCTGGACATCGTCGTCGAGTACGGCGAGGTCATCCCCGATGTGGGGCAGGCGGTCCGGGAGAACGTGATTTCCGCGGTGGAGCGGATGACCGGCCTCGAAGTCGTGGAGGTCAATATCGCGGTCAGCGATGTGCGGCTCCCAGGGGAGGACGAAGCCGAAGCGGATCGGGTGGTGTAGCGACCCGGCACGCCACGGCACGCGCGGTGGGCGGGCAGCGTTCGTCCGGCGGGTCAGCGTGCGGGGGACGAACCGTCCGCGCCGGAGAACGCGCAGACGGCGATACCGCGTTCCGCCACGCTGCCCAGCGCCAGGAGATGTTCCGTCCGGCAGACGCTGGTGACCATCCGGTACGGAGACCGCTCGGCAGTCAGATCCCAGGCCGGGCCGCCGTCGGGGCGGAACGCCAGGACCCGCGCCGTCGGGTGCGGAGGCAGCGAGAGCCGCAGTCGCTTCGTCACCTCCCAGGCCGTCCGCCGGACCCCGCGCGGCATACCGTGCAGCAACTCCACACCGGCTGACCGGGGTCGGGCCAGGGCAACCCAGAATGCGCCGTCGGGACCGAGGGAGAGGTTGTCGGGGTAGCCGGGCAGCTCGTCGGCCAGGGTGTCGGTGGTGCCGGCCCGGGGGCCGGTGAGCCGGTAGCGGCTGAGGCGGCGGGCCCCGCTCTCGGCCACGAGCAGGAAGGACTCGTCCGGGGCGAGGGCGACGCCATTGGCGAACTGGAGCCCGTCCAGCAGGACTTCGGGCGTGCCGCCGGGGCGCAGGCGCAGCAGCTGTCCGGTTCCGGTGTGCTCCAGGAAGTCGCCCAGCCACTCGTCCAGACCGTAACGACGGCTGGAGACGGTGAAGTAGAACGTGCCGTCCGCCGCCGCGGTGACATTGCTGGCGAACCGCAGGGGCGCGCCGGCCACCTCGTCGGCGAGCACCCGGACGCTCCCGTGCCGCGGGTCGACGCACAGCAGACCGCGCCGGGCGTCACAGACCAGCAGCTCACCGCCGGGGAGCGGCTGCAGGCCGAGCGGTCTGCCGCCCGTGTGGGCCACGGCCGTCGCGTTGTCCACCGCGCCCGGCGCCGTGAGGCGCAGCCGCCAGATCGCACCGTCCGCGGCCCCCGCGAAGAGCGTGCCGTCGGCAGCGGCCACCACGTCCTCGGGGCCCTCGATCTCGGGCGCGACGATACGGAGCGCCGGCAAGGTCTGCGGGTCGCCCGGTGCGGCGCGGTCCGTGAGCTGCCCGCTCATCGTGTCCCGCCATGCCGGGCGGCCGGGCTGCGGTGCAGGTCCATCTCTCGCCTCCGGAATCCTGTGCCCGACGGCTTGCGGACGCCGCCCGTACACACCGCCCGTACACGCCGCACGGACCATTCACCGGTCAGCCAAGCAGAACCCTCCGCAGTGGGCGTCCCGGCACTTCCGGGTCGCCCCGGCTGTTACGAACTGCCACCCACCCGGGCCACTTCGGGGGTTTCGGTGTCCAGCGGCACCGACCAGGAGCGGACCAGACCCAGCTGGACGGCCTGCCGCGGCAGCACCGCGTCCAGGAGCCAGTCGGTGGCCACCCGGACGCGGTTGCCCGGCATCGCCAGGAGGTGGTAGCCGCGGGTGACCACCCCGGCGAGCGGGCCGGACAGCGGGATGTGCAGCGGGTTCGCGGCGGCCTGGATGCCGCCCAGGTCCACCATGAAGCCCAGGTCATGGTGCTCGTAGGCGCGCGGGGTGCCCTGTCCGCAGGACGCCGCCACATTCTGCGCCGCGACCTTGCCCTGCCGCTGGGCGTGCTGGGCGGTCATCGGCGTCATCTCACCGGGGCGGGTCAGGTCGGGCACGGCCGCGGCGTCACCGCAGGCGAACACCTCCGGCCGGCCGGGCACGCCCAGGAACTTGTCGACGCACAGCCGTCCCTTCTCGGTGGGCAGCCCGAAGGACTCGACCAGCGGGTCCGGCCGTACGCCCACACACCAGATCAGGGAGTGGCTGCTGACGAACTCGCCGTCGTCCAGCAGGACCCCGTCCGGGGTCGCCTCCTTGACGGAGGTGCGGGTGCGGACCTCGACGCCGCGGGAGCGCAGGACCCGGTCGGCGGTGTGCGACAGCCGCTCGTCGAGCTCGGGCAGCACCCGGTCGGCGATGTCCAGCAGCAGCCAGCGGGGGCGTGGGCCGTCCCGCAGGCCGGTGTTCTGGCGGACCAGGGAGTCGGTGAACCGCACACCGTGGGCGGTGACTTCGGTCCCGGTGTAGCCGGCGCCCACGACGACGAAGGTGGTCCTGGCAGCCCGCTCGGCCGGGTCCTCGGCCTCGGCGGCCAGCTCGATCTGCCGGGTGATGTGGTCGCGGAGGTACAGCGCCTCGGGCATCCCGCGGAAGCCGTGGGCGTGCTCGGCGACGCCCGGGACGGGCAACAGTTTGTTGACGCTGCCGACGGTCAGCACCAGCCGGTCGTAGGACAGCGAACCGTCCCGGTCCTCGGGGTCGGTGTAGGTCACCCGGCGGGCATCGAAGTCCACCTCGTGGACCTCGCCGAGGACGAGCCGGACGCCCGGCAGGGTCGCGGTGAGGGAGACCGAGATCCGGCGGGGTTCCAGGATTCCGGCCGCCACCTCCGGCAGCAGCGGCACATACAGAAAGTAGTCATGGGGGTTGATGAGCACGATCTCGGCGGCCCCCTTGGCCTGCCGGGAGAGCGTGCGGGCACATTCGTAACCGGCGAAGCCGGCTCCGACGATCACGATCCGAGGACGACGTCGCTTCACGTGGACTCCTGCGGTCGAGGATGGTGCTCGGAGCGCCGGGCCGAACAGGGCCACCGTCCGGTGCGGGCCGTCGGCCGGCGCGGGCACACCGTGGTGCCTTGTCGGCTAACCGGTGTGCGCCCGGGTACACCTGGCTCCCCTGTCATTCTGCGGGCGGCAGACCCATGGCGGCACGTTGGGGGAGGACGGTGTAGGCCGGGTCCCGTGCGGAGGCGAGGCGGCCGCACATGCGTCGCCGGGCGCCCCGCGCGACAGTGAGAGATGTGGCCACCGGCACGAAGGGCAGGTGGCCACATGGGCGGGCGTGATCCCGGCGGGGGAGTACGGCGCGGGCACCGTGATCGTCTGGGACCGGGGCAGCTACCGCCCGCTGCCCCGGAAGAAGAAGGGCCGCACGCTGTCGTTCGGCCAGGCGCTGGAGGACGGTCATGTCTCCGAGGACCCGGGACAGCCCGGCTGACCGGGGGCGCCATGTCCGGCAGGGCGCTCATCGTGATCGACATGCGCGATTCCTCTGAGCGACGGCCTTCTGGACGTCCTGAGCGGCCCGCATGCCGATCCGGTGGAGCCGGTCCGGCCCGACGAAAAATCGCTGTTCGTGGCGAATCCGCGGCACTCGGTATTCCGTGAAACGCCGCTGGAATATCTGCTGCGGCAACACGGCATCACACGATCGTGCTCGGCGGCCAGGTCACCGGGGCAATGCGTGCGCCATTTAATCGGTGCTCGACGTTCATATCCGCCCGGACACCCCCTAGACCTCCCGCTCCACGTCCCCCGCGTCGTCCCGGGCAATATGCACCGCCGCCTCCTCCGCCGACGCGGCGCCGCCGTCGATTCCGACGTCCCGGGCGGCGATGTCATTGCTGCCGCCGCGCCAGAACCCCTCGTCGGAGCCCACGAGCCGGCCGGCCCGTTCCTCGCCGCATTCGAGGTCGGTCGGTTCCCCCACCCCGCCCGGGAGATCGCCGATCCCGTCGCCGTCGGGTGCGCAGACCTCCGGTACCTCCACCGACAGCCGGTGCTCCAGCGATTCACGGTCGTGCAGCTCGCGCGCGGTGGTTCCCTCGTGGTTCACCACGAAGGGCCGCTCGGGCGGCGAATAGCCGGAGTCCAGCGTCTGGTCGAGGTCCGGCTCGTCCAGGGCGTCCTCCATGTCGAGCGCGTTGGGGTTGTCCCGGGGGTCGGATCTGGGCGGCTGGTAGACCTCGTCGCCCATCGCGTCGTCGGACATAACCGCCCTCCCTCTTCCCGTCCCTTCGCCCGGCCGCGGGGTGCGGCAGGTGCTCTACGACCAATTGTCCGCCTCCTGGTGGCTCCCGGCAGCGCCAGGACGAGCGGACCGGCCCGGCCTCAGGCGCGCCGGTGCTCCGTCGCGATCCCGACGGCCTCGGCGATGCCCTGCACATTGCCGAACCGCTCGTGGGCGGGCAGCCGCTCGGCCATGGCGACCAGCCGGTCCGGTGCGTTGTTGCGCCGCAGAGTCTCGATGATCGCGTACTTGTCGGCCGGGTACAGGCTGCGCCCGAGGTGCTGGGCGAGTTCGGAGCGCAGTCCCACGTCCTCCTCGGTCATGCCGCTCGGTGTGCCGCCCCGGAACTCGCTCTCGGGGGACCACGCCGCCACCGGCTGGTCCTCGCCCGCCGGCTGGAGTTCATGCTCCTCATCCGTCCGCAGGGAACGCTCCGCCGTCAACTGCCCCCGTAGTTGCTTCTTCATCATCTCGTCCCGGGCGGGGCCGGTCTTGTCCGTTCCGTGTTCCATGACCATGGGTGCCTCCGGCTCCACGAGTCATACAGACCCGTCGCGTTACTCCCAGTTTCCCTGCTCCCTCAGCCCTAACAACCCGGCGGCGCCCTTTCAAGCCCGCCTACGGAAAACGTGCGGTCAGGCACGGAACGTCACGGCAGATGCATATGCCCTTGATGCATACGCCTTTCGGGAACGGGAATTCGTAAGGCAGCCCACTGATGACGGCCCACGCACCAACAGGAGAATCCACGGAATCCGAGGAAGCCAAGGAGGCAGCGCCATGCGAATCTCGCTCCTGCAACCGGTCATCGACCGGCCAGGCCCCTGGGCATCCGTCTATGCCGATATCTCGCACAGCACCGAGGACGCCGAGAAACAGCAAGAGTTGACGGCGAGCGCCACCACGGCGCAGTTGTTCGCGCTCGGCGCGGACGAGGCCACCTGCGGTGCGGTGCACGAAGCACTGCTCACCCGGCACGCGGGCGAGTCCGGGGAGCACTCGGGGCGGGTGCTGTTCGCCGCCCATGGTGAGATCGTGCTCGACACGCCGCTTCCCGGGCCTCCCGCCACCCCGTTCGCGGCCTGGGGGCCGGTACCCAGAGTCACTCCCTTCCTGGCGGCGGTCGGCGACGACCCGGTCTGCCTGGTGGTCCGTCTGGACCGGGCGGGAGCGGACTTCGCCGTCCTCGGCGAACGGGGCACCGAGGACGCCGGCCAGGTCAGCGGCGCCGACTGGCCCCTGCACCGCACCGCCTCGGGCGACTGGTCCGAAGGCCACTTCCGCGCCAAGGTGGAGAACACCTGGGAACACAACGCGGGAGAGATCGCCGATGCGGTGCGCAAGGCGTTCGAGGAGTGCGGCGCCGAGGCCATCGTCCTGATCGGCGACGCCCGCGAACGCCACCTGGTGCACGACAAGCTGCCCGAACCGCTGCGCGCCCTCACCTACGAGAGCGAGCACGGCGGGCGGGCGCCGGGCGCCGAGAGTACGCTGGTGGACCGGGACATCGCCCAGGTCAGGGCAGTTCAGGAACGTGAACACATCGCGCAGGTGGCGGACCGCTTCCGCACCGGTGCGGGGCCGGGAGGCAAGAGCGCCCCGCACGCCGCGGCCGGCATCCCCGCCCTGATCGAGGCGGCGCGGGAACACCGGATCGACACCCTGCTCGTCAGCCCGCACGGTTCGGACATCGCCCGGCAGGTCTGGGTGGGCTCCGAAGTCGACCAACTCGGCGTACGGGGCACGGAGTTGCCGTACCTCGGCGAGACGCGTCCGGCTGCCGCACGGGCGGATGACGCGCTGGTGCGGTCGGCGGTGGCCAGCGGCGCCGACATCGTGGTGGTCCGTGACCCCGAGCGGGCACCGTCCGGCGGGCTCGGCGCCATCCTGCGCTGGACGGACGACACGACACCCGGGTGACCTGCCGCCCCGGCAGGCGCTCCCGGCCCAACGACCCGGCCGACGGCGGCACTTGAGATGTGGTGCCGGACGGTCATGACGGAGGTCCCCTCATGTTGCGTGCGATCGCAGACGTTCTCAGGTCGATCGGCGGCGCCCTCGCCACCGTCGTCACCCTGCCCTTCCGCGCCGTGGCACGGCTCTTCGGCGGGGCCGCGGACACCGCACGCGGACACCACTGACGGCGGACACCGCAACGGGCCGCCCGCCGACCGGATTTCGCGGTCGGCGGGCGGCCCGTGGTGTCCGGCGGGCGCCTCAGTCCTGAGCTTCGGCCGCCACCGGCTTCGGGATCAGGAAGGACGTCGCGATGGCCGCGGCCAGGATGACCACGCCCGCGATCATGCCGGCGGTGTAGCCACCGGACGACGACGGGTCCGCCGGGGACGCGGCCGTCTTCACCGCGTACAGGAGCGCGAAGCTGAGCCCCGCGCCGAGGTTGAAGGCGCCCGCGTTCAGACCGGGCAGGAAGCCCGGGTTCTCGCTGGGGGAGAGGACGATGCCCAGCCCGTTGAGGACGATGTTCGCCACGCCCGCGTAGGCGATGCCCACCAGGACGGACGTCACCAGCAGCAGGATCTGCGACTGGCTGTGCATCGTGAGCAGCATCAGCGCGACCGTCGCCACCGACCCGGCCAGACCGCACCGCAGGACGCGCCCGTAGCCGAAGGTCGCGGCCAGGCGGCCGGCCAGCGGGCCCATGGCGAGCCCGGCGAGCGCGTACGGCGACAGCGTCCACCACGCGGACTGCTCGGCGCTCATGCCGAGTCCGGCCTGGGCGTCCTGTGCGAAGGCCGGGATCAGCCCGTTCATGACGGCGAAGACGCCGGTCATGGTGAGCACGGTGGTCAGCAGGGTCGCCCAGGTCGCCCGCTGCTTGAGGTGCCTGGTGGCGACCAGGGGGTGCCCGCTGCGGTTCTCGGTCCGCCAGAACAGCGCGAAGGCAGCAGCGGAGAGGACGAACAGGACGGCGATCAGCGGCCAGTTGGCGGCGGCCAGCTTGCCCGCCTCGTTGAGCGCGATCAGCAGCGAGCCGACCGAGACCACGAGCAGCGCGACCCCGGGCCAGTCCATCCGGGTCGCGGCGGCCGCCTTCGACTCGGGGGTGAGGGTGGCGACCAGGACGGCAGCCAGGGCGGCGACGACCGCCATCGCCCAGAACACGGACTGGAAGCCGTGGCTGTCGGCCAGGTAGCCGCCCGCGAGGGAGTCGACCCCGGCGATACCGCCGTTGACGGCGGTGATCACGCCCAGCAGGGTGCCGTACCGCTTCGGCTCCCGCACCTCCACCCGCAGCATGATCAGACACAGCGGGACGACCGGACCGGAGACACCCTGGATGATCCGGCCGGCGAACAGCATCGGCACACTGGTCGCCAGCGCGGCGACGACACAGCCGACGACCATCAGGCCGAGCATTCCGGCCAGCACCCGGCGGCGCCCGATGACATCGCCCAGCCGCGGGAGGAAGAGCGAGAACAGCGCCGCCGAGGTGAAGAACGCGGTCTGGGTGAGGCCGATCTCCGCGGAGCTGGCGCCGAGGGTGTCCTCGATGTTCTTCAGCGCGGGGCTGAGCATGCTGGCGTTGAGTTGGAAGGCGAAACAGGCCGCGAGCAGCGCGGTGACCAGCACGCCTATACGGACCCCGGACCCGCCGCCGGTCCCCTCGGCGGGGCGCCGGCCGGTGGCGGTGCTCATCTCGGTGGCGGTGTTCTTGGCGGTGGATGTGTTCATGCCTCGATGTCGCCGATCCGCTCCAGGGCGTCCACGACGAGGTTCCAGAACCGCTCGTGGTCCAGCTTGACCGCGACCTGGGTGGTGCAGTCGTCCGGCGCGGGCGCCCGGAAGTCCGTGACGGTCATCCCGACCGTCAGCGCACCGCGCAGCTCGATGTCGACCGGGGCCTTCCGTACGGTCATCACGTCCGGGTCGATGACGTAGGCGACCGCGCACGGGTCGTGGACCGGCGGGTAGGTGAAGCCCTGGTTCTCGCGGTAGGCCTCGCGGAAGAAGTCCAGCAGCTCACCGACGAACTTGGCGGGGCGGGTGCCGACCGCGGCGATCTTCGCATCGACCTCGGGGGTCGCCAGTGCCTGGTGCGTCAGATCGAGGCCGACCATGGTGACCGGCCAGCGCTCGTTGAAGACGATATGCGCGGCCTCGGGGTCGATGATGATGTTGAACTCGGCGACCGCGCTCCAGTTGCCCTCGTGGTAGCCGCCGCCCATCAGGACGACCTCGCGGACCCGCTCCGCGATCCGCGGCTCCTTGCGGACGGCCAGCGCGATATTCGTCAGCCCCGCGGTCGGGACGATGGTGATCTCGCCGGGCCCGTGCGACATCACGGTGTCGATGATCAGGTCCACCGCGTGCCGGCGGTCCAGCTCGATGGTCGGCTCGGGCAGCTCCGGGCCGTCCAGACCGGTCTCGCCGTGGATGTCCGGCGCCGTCTCGATGGCCCGGACCAGCGGACGCGGGCAGCCGGCGGCGAAGGGCACGCCGGTGATCCCGGCGATCCGCGCCACGGACAGCGCGTTGCGGGTCACCTTCTCCAGCGTCTGGTTCCCGACCACGGTCGTCACGGCGACCAGCTCGACATCGGGATTGCCATGTGCCAGGAGCATGGCGATCGCATCGTCATGCCCCGGGTCGCAGTCGAGGATGATCTTTCTGGCCAACGGAAGAGCCCCTTTGCTCTGCTGCTCGGAAAGGTGGTGCGGAGTGGTGATGCGGGGCCGGCATGGCCTCCGGTGCACAGCGCGCCCGGCGGTCACCCATGGCGAGCCCGGGCGGGAAGTCAGCCACGAGCGCGCACCATGGGAAAACGTTCTCCGGAAACTTGACTCATGGACTGGCCGGTTGTCAACGGTTCAATCTCTGGCCTACCGGGCGTTATCGGGACGAAGTGCGGCCGGTGTGGCGGGGAGAACCACCTCGCATGGGACAACGTTTGCCAGGCGGACAGGTGAGCGTATGCTCCCTCCGGTCCGGGCGGGCCGAGCGAAGGGAGCCGGGAGACGGTGGCCGAAGTCACGCTGAAAGACGTCGCGCTGGCATCGGGCTGCTCCATCGCCACGGTCTCCCGCGTGCTGGCCGGCACCCGTCCGGTCGGCGCCGAGACCGCCCGCACCGTACGCGAGGCGGCCGAGCGGCTGGGCTACCGCCCCAACCAGGTGGCCCGCGCCCTGCGCAGCCGCTCCACCGGCACCGTCGGTCTCGTCCTGCCGCAGATCACCAACCCCTTCTTCCCCTCCCTCGTCCGGGAGCTGGAGCATGCGCTGCACGCCGAGGGGCGGGCCGTGCTGCTCGCCGACTGTGACGACGACCCGGTGACCGAGGCGGCCCGGATCGGCGCGTTCCTGGGACGGCGGGTCGACGCGCTGCTGCTGATACCCGTCGACGAGCGGCGCAGCCGGGAGGCGGTGGCGAGCGCGGCTGCCCAGGTGCCGCTGGTGCTGCTCGACCGCGGTTGCGGCCCCGGCGTCGCCGACTCCGTCGCCGTCGACAACGCCGCCGGTATGGCCCTCGTACTCGATCATCTGGCCGCCACCGGCCGCCGCCGCCCCTGCTTCGTGGGAGCCGCCGGGACCGCGTCGGCGGCGGTCGAGCGGCGTGCGGCCTACGAGGCGGGGGCCGCGGCGCTGGACCCCGAAGCCCCCGGGCGCGTCGCGCTCGGCGACTTCTCGGTGGAGTGGGGACGCGCCGCCGTCGACCGTCTCTGGCCCTCCCGGCCGGACGCCCTGATCTGCGCCAACGACCTCATCGCCGCCGGTGCCCTCCAGCGGCTGCGGCAGCTCGGTGCGGACGTACCGGGCGAGGTCGCCGTCACCGGCTTCGACGACATCCCGCTCGCCGGTCTCGCCGACCCCGCGCTGACCACCGTCCGCCAGCCGGTCGGCGAACTGGCCGCCGAGGCCGCCCGCCTGCTGAGCCGCCGGCCGTCCGCCGCAGACCCCGGCCCACGCAGCACGATCCGGCTCGCTCCGCACCTGGTCGTCCGGGCCTCCAGCGCACCGGCCGGGGTCTCTTCCGCTCGCTGACGGGGGCGCCTTGGAAGCCTGACGCTGAATCAAGAAGGCTACAAGTGCAGCCAGTTGGACGCCTGAGGGTCCGGCACGCGCGCGGCCGCCGCCATGGTCTGCCGTCGACATGGCACCGCACCGCTCCCACACTCCGCGCCTCTTGACCGTACGCGGTCAGAGAGTAAAGTCTAGACCAATTGGTGTGCACCTTCGCGTCATCCACCCCCCTCGATGAGGCTCCCCCTGGGTGGACGTGCGGCGCCGCGGCGGCGTCGGGTCCACCGCTCTCGCGTGGCGGCCTCTCTCGCGAAAGGTTTGACATGCACAAGAAAAGAAAGCTGGCCCTCGCCCTCGGTGCGGGCCTCGCCCCGCTGCTCGTTGTCACCCTGCCGGTCAACCCGGCGAGCGCGCACGGCTATGTGTCCTCGCCGCCCAGCCGGCAGGCGCAGTGCGCCGCGGGCAGTATCGAATGCGGTCCGATCAAGTGGGAGCCGCAGAGCGTCGAGGGCCCGAAGGGGCTGACCAGCTGTAGCGGCGGCAACAGCCGGTTCGCCGAACTCGACGATGACAGCAAGGGCTGGAAAGTCACCCCGATCGGCAGCTCCCAGACCTTCAACTGGCGGCTGACCGCCCGTCATTCCACCAGTACCTGGCAATACTTCGCCGGCGGGCGGAAGGTCGCCGAGTTCAATGACGGCGGTGCGCAGCCACCGGCGACGGTCTCGCACACCGTCAACTTCGGCGGCCTCACCGGCAAGCAGAAGATCCTCGCGGTCTGGAACATCGCCGACACCGCGAACGCCTTCTACGCCTGTATCGACGTCACGATCGGCGGCTGAGGGCTGTCCCGTCTCCTCCCTCCTCCCTCCCGTCCCCGCCGCCCCGTCTCCCCGCGCCGGTCACCTCCGTGAGCGGCGGCGAGCAGGGCGACGAGGGCGGCGGGGCACCCGTTACGATCGGCCCATTCATGGCCGTTGTGCGTGGCCGCTGCCGGGAGGAAGAGATGGGCCTGTTCCGCCGAGGACCGAAGCGGGATTCCCGCGACCTGGCACGCGACGGGGAGTTCAGCTTCTTCTCCGAGCGCGAGGGCGGTGTCTTCAGATCACAGGTCCGGCAGGCCTTCGCGGAACGGGGGCTCGAAGTCACCGCGTACGCGGGCGTGGTCACCGACTCCGCCGGCCGGCAGTTCGGCCTCGGCAACCTCGCCGCGGTGTGCCACCGCGACCGGCGCGGGGAGCGCAGCTGGCCCGTGCTGATCCGGGATCACGTCGGCAAGGTGCTCCGTACGATGGACGGCCCGCAGCCGCTGGAGATCCTCAGCGAGGACGAGATCCGGGCCTGTCTGTACCCCCGTGTGGTCGCCCAGGAGACGCTGCCCGCCTCGGACTCCTTCCGCTACGGCCGGGCGCCGGCGCCGGGGCTGCGGGAAGTGCTCGCCCTCGATCTGCCCGAGGCGGTGCAGATGCTCAGCGAGGACTCGCTGACCGACCTCGGGGACGTGGCCGAGCTGCGGATCCGGGCGATGAACAATCTGCGGGCGCTGCCGGTCGAAGGGCATGAGACGGTGCGGCGCGGCGACGGCTCGGCGTTCGAGGTGCTGCTCGGCGACTCATTCTTCACCGCGAGCCGGGTGCTGGTCCTCGACGAGCTGGTGCAGCGGCTCATGGGCACCGGGCTCACGCCGGACGGTGCGCTGGTCGCGCTGCCCTTCCGGCACCAGCTGGCGTTCCACCGTATCCATGACGCGCAGGTCATCCCGGCGCTTCAGGCCATGGCGCAGTTCGCGGCGGCCGGTCACGAGGACGCGGCGGGCGCCATCAGCCCCAGGGTGTTCTGGTGGCGCCGGGGCGTGATGACCCCGCTGAGCGAGCCGGACGGGGGCGGGCTGCGGGTGGTGGCGGACGCGGACTTCCAGGAGATGCTGGAACGGTTGGTGCAGGGCGAGGCCTGAGGGGCGGGATGGACGGCACCGCGCCCGGTCCGTACAAGATTTTCTCGCGAAATCTTCACCGTGCGGGAACCTGAACCGCCTTCCACCCGTTTCTACTAGTGAGGCCCCACGCTCTCCCCCGTGCGTGGGGCCTCACTCTGTGCCCGCCCGGCGTCTCCCGGCACCCGGCACCCGGCCGCCTGCCGCTTCAGCCGCTGAGCCCCGCGCGTTCCTCCTCGGTGAACAACCGTGAGCGGATCAGAAAGCGCACTCCCTCCGGCGCCTCCAGCGAGAACCCGCTGCCCCGCCCCGGTACGACGTCCACCGTCAGATGGGTGTGCTGCCAGCGCGCGAACTGGTCGGCCGACATCCAGAAGTCCACCGGCTCCCGCACGCCCTCCACGCCCAGCCGGGCCAGCAGCACATCCGACGATCCCGTACGGAATTCCCCCGCCGGGTAGCACATGGGGGCGCTGCCGTCGCAGCAGCCGCCGGACTGGTGGAACATCAGCGGGCCGTGCTCCTTCCGCAGCAGCCGCAGCAGTTCGGTCGCCGCCGCGGTCAGCCCGATCCGCGCCGTGCGCTCCGGGGCCGCGGGGCCCGGAGCGGCCGTCTCGCACCCGTCGCCGGCGGCCATCAGAAACGGCCCGGCTTCCAGAAGCGGCCCGGCCTCGTGGCGGGGCGGCTGACCGGCAGATTCTTTGTCCCCGGTGGGTACATGTGTCGTCCTCTCCTGGCCCTTCCGCTCCTGACCAGCGGAAACGGATGTCGTTCGGTGGGACGGTGCGGGCCGCCCGGACCCGCCCGGATCGTGCTCATCGAGCCGTCCCGGCGGCGCCGGTCCAGTTAACTCCGGGCAAGGTTGCGACATGGTTGCACGCGACGCCGGGATGTAAGGGCACGCACCGGCCGCGGACACACATCTGGGCGACCGGCTCAGGCAACCGCAGTCGTCATCGGAACGTCTCGAAAACCAGACGAGAACGACGAGAGTTGAGCAACTGGTGACGTTCGCACATTCCCGTGACGCGTGCGGTGACGACTGGCCGTTGGTGGGGCGCGAACGCGAACTCGCTGCCATGGACGCCGTGGCCGCCGAGGTACTGTCCGGCCGTCCCCGCGTCGTACAGCTCGAAGGGTCGGCCGGCATCGGCAAATCGGCCCTGCTGAGCACCTGGTGGGAGCGTAACGGGCAGTTCCGTGTGCTGCGGGCCCGCTGCCACCCCCTGGAGCGCGCCTTCGCCTTCGGCGCCGTCCGGCAGTTGTTCAAGCCGCTGCTGGCGGCGGTCTCCGACACCGACCGGGCACGCCTGCTGGCAGGGTCGGCGGCGGCCACGCTCCGGGCCCTGGACGACGCCGCCGCCACGGATCCGCTGCCCGAGAACGCCAATGTCACGGCGACGACGCTGCGGGAACTGAACGCACTGGTCTCCCGGCTGGCCCGCCGGCAGCCCCTGCTCCTGGCCGTGGACGCCCTCCAGTGGATCGATCAGCCGTCCCTGCGCTGGCTGGTCCATTTCATCGGGCGCGCGGACAGCCACCCCGTACTGATCGCCGTGACCACCCGCAGCGCCGAGGGCAGACGGCTCGATCCGCTGTTCGCCGAGCTCGTCCGGCCCGCGAACTGCCACACCCTCGTCGTGGAGCCGCTCGACGTGGACGGCGTGGGGCAATTGGTGCGGACGCTCTGGGGCGCCGAGGAGCCGGAAGCGGCCTTCTGGGCCGCCTGCCACGCCGCCACCGGCGGGCATCCGCTGTTCGTCCGCGCCCTGCTCCACCAGGCCCAGCGCAGCGGTGTGAAGCCGACGACGGAATTCCGGGACCGGATTCCCACGGTCACCCTCTCCACGCTCGGCGGGGAGATCTCCCACCGGCTCTGCCAGGCGTCCGACGAGGTCGTGGCGCTGGCCCGGGCCCTGGCCTTCCTGGGCGACCGAAAGCCGCCGGAGCTGCTCGCCGCGTACTGCGGGACCGGGCGGGCCGTGGTGCAGTCCGCCGCCGAGGAGCTGCGGTCGCTCGGCCTGCTGCGGGCGGACGGCGACCCCCGCTTCACCCATCCCGTCGTCCGCGACACCGTGCTGGCCACGCTGTCACCCGAGGAACTCGGCGTCGGGCATGCGCGGGCGGCCCAGGTGTCCTGTCTGAGCGGGCGCCCCGATGAGGAGGTCGCCGCCCATCTGCTGGCGGCCGGCCCGGTGCACGGCTCCTGGGTCCTGCCGGCGCTGCGCCGGGCGGCGACCGAGGCACTGCGCCGCGGCGCACCGGAGACCGCCGTGACCTATCTGCGCTCCGCGCTGCACCAGCCGCTGGACGAGCCCGAGCGCGCCCGGGTGCTCCTGGAACTGGGCACCGCGGCCAGCCATTACGATGCCGCGCTGGCCATCTCCTGCGTCACCGGCGCACTGGAAGGGCTGACCGACGAGGCGGCCCGCAGCGACGCCCTGGGGGTGCTGGCCTACTCCCTGCTCCTCTCCCGGGGGTCCCGGACGGATCTGTCGAGCGTGGACCGGAAGATCGCGGCATTAAGCGAACGGCCCACCGCGGGCCCCGGGGCCGCCGATCGCGAGCTGGCGCTGCGGATGAGCGCGCTGCGCTCTTGGATGGAGTTCGAGAGGCCGTCCGTCACCGGCCCGGCCCCGGCGCCGTCCCCCGACCGGGACGACGAGCCGGCCGACCGTACGGCGGGCGAACGCCAACTGCTCGCCATCCGCGCCTTCCACGCCCTGCGCGCGGCCCTGCCCGCCCCGTACGTCACCGCTCTCGTCGAGCGGGCGTCCGTCAACCTGCCGGCGTTCTCCCACGACCTGTTCCCGCTGCACTACTTCGTCGCCCAGACGCTGCTGTACCTCGACGAACTCGACACGGCCGACCGGCTCAACCGCCATCTGACCCGGGAGATCTCCGGCCGGGGCATGGAACTGCTGGTCTCCTCCCTGACGGTCTACCGCGCCGTACTGGCGCTGCGCCGCGGCAATATCGCCGAGACCCTCGCCGCGGCTCAGGACGCCGCCGACCACGCGTCCCCCACCGGGCGGCTGCCGTACGCGCTGACCCTGGACACGATCAGGATCGACGCGCTGCTCGCCCAGGGCCGGGTCGAGGCCGCCGAGCGCGTCGCGGTCACCCATGCCGTGGCGGGACAGACGGAAGTGGCGTGGGAACGGCCCCGGTTCCTGATGAGCCTGGCCGCCCTGCGGATCGCCCAGGGGGAGCCGCGATCCGGGCTCTCCCTGCTCCGCGAGTGCGGCCACCACTCCGAGGCGCTGGGGACGGTCAGCCCGGCGATGTCCCCGTGGCGCTCTCGCGCGGTGCCCGTCCATCTCGCCCTGGGGGAAGCCGAGTCGGCCCACGCGCTGGCCGAACAGGAGCTGGACCTCGCCCGGCGCTGCCGGCTCCCCAGGGCCCTCGGGGTGGCGCTGCGGGCCGCGGGGTTGGCCGCAGCGGGCTCCCGGGGGCTCGACCTGCTGGCCGAGGCCGTGACCGTACTCCGACCCACCCCCGCACGTCTCGAACTCGCCCGCGCCTGCCACGACTTCGGTGTCGCCCTGCTGCGCCGGGACGACAAGCGTGGCGCCCGCAGAACCTTGCGCGAGGGCCTGGACCTCGCCGTCGGGTGCGGTGCCACGGTGCTCGCCACCCGACTGGAGGAGGGGCTGCACCTCGCCGGCGGACGCGTCGCCCGCTCCGGAAGCCAGGGCCTCCGGGGGCTGACGGCAGGGGAGGAACGCGTCGGCACCCTGGCCGCGCAGGGCTACAGCAACAAACAGATCGCCGAACTCCTCGTTGTCTCCCTGCGCACCGTGGAAACCCATCTCACCGGTGCCTACCGCAAGCTCGGCATCACCGGACGCCCACACCTGGCGGCGGCGCTGGCCGAAGCGGGCAGGAGCCGCGGGGGAAGCGACCCGGCGGACTGCTGAGCGCGGTCGTACGGCCGCGAGCCCCCGCGACCCTCCCTTTTGAGCCAGTAGCCCCTCACTTTCACGCAGAAGCCCCTCACCGTCCTCTTCGGGTGGGGGGCTTTCGGTATGGCCGTGGGCGGCCGGCGCTCCTGTGGTCCGCTGCCGGCGCGAACCGTGGTTCCTCGTGGTCGAAAGCTGTGGTTCCCGTCTTCCCGTGGCATTTCTCGTGGTTGCCCCGAAGGGGAATCTCCGGGTACCGAAGTCTTAGCCGGATCCAATTGATTCGGCAGCTTTCTCATGACTTACTCATCGCACGGCGTCGAATTCTCCCGGCGCCACCGGACAGTGCAAGAGGGAGTAACTACCGTGCAGATCAACCAAAGGGCTGTATTCGGTCTTCTCGCGGTGGGGGCCGCGTGCTTCTCCACCGTACTCTCCGCGCCCGCCGCTTACGCGGGTTCCCAGAACTACATCCAGATCACCAACCACGCCGGCATCCTCGCCAATACCTGCTACAAGTGGCGTGACGCCGAGGGCAAGAACTACTGCCACAACGTCCGGCCGGTGAATGACACCTGGAAGGCGTATTTCCCCGAGGAAGCGACCGGCGCGAAGATCGATCTCAGCACCAGCATTGTCGACTACGCCACGGTGGACACCGCCGCGGTGACCGACACCAACCGAAACCACTGCTTCGAGATCACCGGTCTCGTCGACCGGCCGAAGCTCCAGGAAACGGGCTGCTGAACCACCCGGATATCGCAGAAAGCGCCGCCGTCACACCTTCCTGCACATCGGAATGACCCAGAACAGAGCGAGGAAACATTGATCTCCACATCCACCTCCGTATCCCGTATGGCGCTCACTCTCGGCGCCGTCGCCGCCGCGCTCGCCCTGGCGGCGCCCGCGGCATCCGCCGCACAGGGCTCCAGCCTCCCCGACGTCAATGGCCACACCGACAAGTGGGTGGAGGAAGGCAGCCCTTCTGTCACCTACGACAACGGTTACCAGGTGAATTCCGCGGAAGAGGTCAAGCGCGCACTGGAACAGTGCAACAACAGCCAGGTGTCCTGCTCGTCGACGACCCTGGACTCCAAGCAGGTGACCAAGTGGTTCGACGTGGACAACGCCGGGATGGGCATCGGACCCATTCAGAACTGTAGTCCCGGCGCCGCGGAAATAAACCAGACGCTCAGCGGCACCCGCACCTTCAGCTGGGGCTGGAATGTCGGTGCCAGCGTCGATATCACCCTGGTCAAGGACAAGCTGGGCGTGGGCGCCTCCGCGCAGTACAGCGAGACCAACACCGAGTCGAAGAGTGGCGACATCAGGATCACCATCAAGCCCGGGCAGAAGGGGATGCTCCAGCTGGGCCACGACATGGAACAGCGCGTCTCCGATGTGACCATCCAGGGTGGCGAGTTCGGCGGCGCGAAGATCTCCGGACTGCGCACCGAAATCCCGCTCAACACCTCGGCACGCGCCGACACCGACGTGGTCGCCTGCGGCTCCACCCTCAAGAACGGCCGCTGAGCCGCCGCTCCCACACGCGACACACTCACGAAGGGTCTACCTGTGCGGAATATCAAGAAGTCGGCGGCCTACGGGGTCGCCGCTCTGAGCCTCGCGCTGGTCGGCGGCGCGATGACAGCGCCGTCCGCCGCGGCCGCGGGCTCGGGCAAATACATCAGCTTCAGCAACAAGGGCTGGTTCATCGCCGAGACCTGCTACCACTGGGCGTCCTCGACCACCCCGGACTCCTGCGACAAGGGGAAGGCCATCGGCACGGACTGGCGGGTGGAAATTCCCGATGACGCCCAGGGCGTCAAGGTCGAGGTGACGGTGGACGGGCAAATTGCGGGTGACAACGTATCGCCGCACATCACCGACTTGAGCAGTAGCCACTGCTACGAGCTGAGCGGCTACACCTGGGGCCCGAAGAGAACCGACAAGGCATGCTAGGCGTGCCCGGACCATTGAAGCGAGAGGTGAATTCCAGCATGCGAAGCAAGAAGCGTTCCCTGGCATACGGTGCTGCCACCCTGGGCCTCGCCCTGGCCGGCGCGGTACTGACGGCACCCACCGCCACTGCCGCCTCGGACAACTATCTCCAGTTCGACCACCAGGCGGCGTCGCTCATCGACACCTGCTATGAGTGGAAGGGCCCGGAGGGCATAGAGAAGAAGAACTACTGCCACAACTACCGGCCGGTGGGCGACAGCTGGAAAGCGTATTTCCCCGCGGAAGCCACCGGGGTCACCGTCCAGGTGCACTGGTCGGGAGGCTCCACGTCGCTGTACGTCAACGAGGCCGACAAGAACCACTGTTACCGGATAGAGGGAATACTTCCCAGCATCCACGTCCTCGATCTGAAGTGCTGAGCTGAGCGACTGACCCTGCGGCCCGTCGGCGTCTCCCGCCGACGGGCCCCGTGCATTACACGGGGCCCTCGGCACTGCCCACCCGAACCCTGGACAGGCCACCCCCGCCTCCCTAAGGTCCTCACCATGGTCCACACAATCGAACCCGCCGAAGAGCCCCCGGTAACTCTCACCAACCCGTACGACCTGCTGACGGGGTACCTCGATTTCTACCGGAACGCCGTGCTGCGCAAGCTGGAGGGAATGTCCGACGCGGAGCTGAGGGCCAGCCGTGTGCCCAGCGGGTGGTCGCCCCTTGGACTGTTCAAGCACCTGGCCTGTGTGGAATTGCGATGGCTGCAATGGGGATTCGAGGGCGAACACATCGAAGAACCCTGGGCCGACGTCAAGACCCGCCCAGGACCGTGGCACGTGGGCCCCGAAGAATCCTTCGAGGACATCAAGAAATTCTTCCAGGAGCAGTGCACCCGATCCCGCGCCATCGTCGCGGCGGCCCACCTGGAGGACCGGGCAGCCACCCTCGGCGGAACGATCCCGCCCGACGAAGACCGCCCCACCCTGATCTGGATCCTCTTCCACCTCCTCCAGGAGTACGCCCGCCACGCCGGCCACCTCGACATCGCCCGCGAACTGGCCGATGGGGCGGTGGGGGAGTAGGAGCGCGTCTTGGCGGGCGGGGCGGAAACGACATCAAGTCGCGCCTGCCACTGCGCTATACCGTGTGGCCATGTCGGCGTTCATACAACAACTCCCCGCCCTGATCGGCGTAGTAATCGGCGCCCTGGGCTCGTACTTCGTCAGCGTGCGCGGCGATCAAGTCCGCTTCCGTCGCGAGCAGGCGGCCCATTGGGCCGAGCGGCGGCTGACGACCTACGCCGACTTCGCCAGGGCGCTGAAGAAGAGTGTCACCCTGACGTACCGGATCGCGGCCCACCTCGGCAACGACCCTCACCCGCACCCCCTGTCACCCGAGGAAGCGGCGCCACACCTGGCCGAGGCCACTGATGCCCGGGATCCGGCCGGGGAGGCGCTGCTGATGCTGGGCACCCCGGACGTGGTGGAGAAGGCCCGGGAGTGGGTCGTCGTAGTGATGGAGATGGAAGCCTTCCTGCGAGACCGGACGCACAGCCCGGAAGCATGGTCAGTCATGCTCCAGCGCCAGCGCACCGCACGCGAGGGGTACTACGCGGCCGTCCGCCGCGACCTGGCACTCCCACCCGGCCACTCCGGCGAATGGCAGCTGGCGCCGACCCTGACGGGCTGAGAGGGCGGAGCCCTGGCGGGCTGGGCTGTCGCGCTCGGGGCGCCGACGCCTGAGCGCCCCAAGGGGCACCCGGGTGAGCCGTGTCTCACCCCCGCGTCGGCTCTTGTCTATGCAACTCGTTGCATAGAAGGATCGGGGTATGGCGCTCGAGCACGCGATTCTTGTCTCCCTGCTGGAGAAGCCGGGCTCCGGCTATGAGCTGGCCCGGCGGTTCGAGCGGTCCATCGGGTACTTCTGGACCGCCACCCACCAGCAGATTTACCGCGTCCTCAAGCGTATGGAGAGCGACGGCTGGATCGATGTCCGCGAGGTGCCGCAGCAGGCCCGGCCGGACAAGAAGGAGTACTCCGTCGCCGCCTTCGGCCGGACGGCGCTCGCCGAGTGGCTGCACGAGCCGATCGAACCGGAGAGCGTCCGGCACGACCTCGCGGTGAAGATCCGCGGTGCGGCCTTCGACGATCCCGCCGCGCTGATCCGTGAGGTCGAGCGGCACCATCAGATCCACAGCGACCGCCTCGCGCACTATCTGGCGGGGGAGCGGCGTGACTTCACCGGCCCCGAGGCGCCTGCCACGCCCGACGCGGGCCAGGAACTCCAGCATGTCGTCCTGCGCGGCGGTATCGCCTACGAGCGCATGACCCTCGACTGGCTGGACGACGTACTCGCCACCCTCCACCGACTCCGACCCGAGCGCTGAACCGACCGGCGCCCGGGTGAGCAACACGCCTCCCCGGCCCGCCGCGTTCAGGGCAGTCTCAGCCCCGAGTTTCCTCTTCCACCACCCGCAATCCGCAACCTGAGCCGGAAAGGCGAACATCCATGGCCGACCCGCTGCTGTTCAACCCCCGCACCTACGACCCGGCGCACTTCGACCCCGAGACCCGCCGGCTGCTGCGCGCCACCGTCGACTGGTTCGAGAACCGCGGCAAGCGCCAGCTGATCGAGGACTACCGCTCCCGCGCCTGGCTGTCGGAGTTCCTGGAGTTCTCCAGCAAGGAAGGGCTGTTCGCGACCTTCCTCACCCCGGCCTCCGCCGCCGAGGGAAACCAGGACAAGCGCTGGGACACCGCCCGGATAGCCGCGCTCAACGAGATCTTCGGCTTCTACGGGCTCGACTACTGGTACGCCTGGCAGGTCACCATTCTCGGCCTCGGCCCGGTCTGGCAGAGCGACAACGCCGCCGTCCGCGCCCGCGCGGCCGAACTCCTCTCCCAGGGCGAGGTGTTCGCCTTCGGTCTGTCGGAGAAGGCTCACGGTGCCGATATCTACTCCACCGACATGCTGCTGGAGCCGGACGGTGACGGCGGCTTCCGCGCCACCGGATCCAAGTACTACATCGGCAACGGCAACGCCGCCGGACTCGTCTCCGTCTTCGGCCGCCGCACCGACATCGAGGGCCCGGACGGCTATGTCTTCTTCGCCGCCGAAAGCCGCCACCCGGCCTACCACCTGGTGAAGAACGTCGTCGACTCCTCGAAGTACGTCAGCGAGTTCCGCCTGGAGGACTACCCGGTCACCGAGGCCGACATCCTGCACACCGGCCGCGCCGCCTTCGACGCAGCCCTCAACACCGTCAACGTCGGCAAGTTCAACCTCTGCACCGGCGCGATCGGCATCTGCGAGCACGCGATGTACGAGGCCGTCACCCACGCGCAGAACCGCATCCTCTACGGCCGTCCCGTCACCGCCTTCCCGCACGTCCGCCGCGAGCTGACCGACGCCTACGTCCGCCTCGTCGGCATGAAGCTGTTCAGCGACCGCGCCGTCGACTACTTCCGCTCCGCCGGGCCCGACGACCGCCGCTACCTCCTCTTCAACCCGATGACGAAGATGAAGGTGACCACCGAGGGCGAGAAGGTCATCGACCTGATGTGGGACGTGATCGCCGCCAAGGGCTTCGAGAAGGACACCTACTTCGCCCAGGCCGCGACCGAGATCCGCGGCCTGCCGAAGCTGGAGGGCACGGTCCACGTCAACCTCGCCCTGATCCTCAAGTTCATGGGCAACCATCTGCTGAACCCGGCCGAGTACGCGCCCGTGCCGACGCGCCTCGACGCGGCCGACGACGCGTTCCTCTTCCGGCAGGGACCGGCCCGCGGTCTGGGCGCCGTACGCTTCCACGACTGGCGCACCGCCTACGACGCCTTCGCCGGGGTGGCGAACGTCGCCCGCTTCCGCGAACAGGCCGACGCGCTCTGCGAGTTCGTCACCACCGCCGCCCCCGACGAGGAGCAGAGCCGCGACCTCGATCTGCTGCTCGCCATCGGCCAGCTGTTCGCGCTGGTCGTGCACGGCCAGCTGATCCTGGAGCAGGCGCAGCTGACCGGCCTCGACGAGGACGTGCTCGACGAACTGTTCGCCGTCCTCGTCCGGGACTTCTCCGCACACGCCGTCGAGCTGCACGGCAAGGACTCCGCCACCGCGGCGCAGCAGAGCTGGGCGCTGGGCGCGGTCCGCCGCCCGGTCGTCGACGACGCCCGTTCGGCGCGCGTCTGGCAGCGCGTGGAGGCACTGTCCGGGGCGTACGAGATGGCCCCGTAACCACACCGCGATCCGCCGCCGGCGCCCCGGTCCGGCAGGCTCGGCCCCGTCCGCACAGGGCGGCTGAGTCTGCCGCGCCGGGGCGCCGCCGCGCGAGCGCCGCCCCTCCGCGCCGACCGGCGCCCGGGACTTCCCCGGCTCTCCGGACGGGCACCCGGAGACCCTCTAGTATCGGCATCCTGATCAGTTCGCGCAGCGGGCGCAGGCCCGGGAGAGGGGTACGCGAGCGTGCAGCCCCCGAGTTGCCCGCAGCCGTCCGGGGACGCCGCCGGCGGAGGCCGAACGGATCAGCGGTCACCGTGACGATCCTCCCTGACCCCGCTGCCTCGCAGGCCCTGCTCATCGGTGTCCATGACTACGAGAGCATGCCGGCCCTGCCTGCCGTCGAGCGCAATCTGGCCGGGCTCACCGGGGCGTTCACCGACCCGGAGTTATGGGGGCTGCCGCCCGCGCACTGCGTCGCCCTGTCCCAGCCGCCGAGCGCCCAGGACGTGCTCGACACCCTCAGCCGTGTCGCCCTGCGCGCCACCGACACCTTGGTCGTCTACTACGCCGGACACGGACTCATCGACCCGCACAGTGACGAGCTGTATCTGGCGCTGCCCGGCTCGGATCAGGAGCGGCTCTACAGCGCGCTGCCCTTCGAGTGGGTGCGCCGGGCGGTCCTGGACCCGCGGATCGGCGCCCGGCACAAGGTGGTGATCCTGGACTGCTGCTACAGCGGGCGGGCCCTGGCGGGCGGTATGAGCGGTACCACCCAGGTGGCCGACCACGCGCTGATCGACGGCACGTCCCTGATGGCGGCCTCCGCGCCCACACGGAAGGCGCTGTCCCCGCCCGGTGAGGAATTCACCGCGTTCAGCGGCGAATTGATCACCGCGCTGACCGAGGGAATCGCCGACGGCCCGCCCCTGCTGGACATGCAGACCCTCTACCGGCACCTCTACGCCGCGCTCGCGGCCAAGGCCAGACCACTGCCCCAGCAACGCAACCGCAACACCGGCGGGCTGATCGCCCTGGCCAGGAACCGGGCCCACGCAGACCATGTCGCCCATCGTCCCCAGCCGCCGGCCGAGCCGTCACCGTCGCCGGTCGAGCCGTCCCGCAGCGATGACCGCCCGCAGCCGCACCCGCAGCCGCAAACCCCCACTCCCCGACAGCCCCCGCCGCCGAACGCTGCCCGCACCGCTGACGGGCAGGCGGCGAGGTTCCCGGCAAGTTCGGCATCCGTCCGGACCAGGACCATCGCGGTGGTGTCGGCGGCACTCCTGGTCGCGGGCATCTCCATCACCCTCGCTCTGCTGAACGGTGCTCGGGGAGAATCCGACGAGGACAAGTCCAAGGACGGCGTCACCAAGGCCTCGTACAACGCCGCTGTCGGCCACATCCTCAAGCCGGGGGGCGGCAAGGGCGGCACGCTGAAGTTCGTCAGCTCCATCGATGCCGACTCCTGGGACCCGCAGCGCGGCTACTACGGCTTCGTAGCGAACTTCGCCCGCTACTACACCCGTCAACTGGTGACCTACGCCCCGGAGTCGAAAGACACCGTACTCACCCCGGATCTGGCCACATCCAAGGCCACGATCACCGACCACGGCCGGACCTACACCTACACCCTGCGCCAGGGGGTCACCTGGGAGGACGGGTCGCCCGTCACCTCCGAGGACATCAAGTACGGCATCGAGCGGCTCTGGGCGACGGACGTCATCACCGGCGGACCGGGCTACCTCAGGGAGGCGCTCGACCCCGAGGGGACCTACCGGGGCCCGTACAAGGACACCTCGGCGAAGGGCCTGACCGCGATCGAGACGCCCGGTCCCGGCACCATCGTCTTCAAACTGCCCCGTCCCAACGGTGACTTCGAGCAGCTGCTGGCCACGATCGCCGCCTCGCCCGTGAAGAAGAGCCAGGACACCAAGGCCAAATACGGTCTCCGGCCGTTCTCCAGCGGTCCGTACAAGTTCCGTTCGTATCAGCCGGGCACATCGCTGGAGCTGGTGCGCAACCCCCACTGGAAGCCGTGGTCCGACCCGATCCGTAACGCCCTCCCGGAAGCGATCAGGGTCCGGATCACCGGCGATCAGAACTCCGTGGACAGCAGTCTGACCAGCGGCGATGGCGACCTGGCGCTGGGCACCACAGGGCTCGGACCGGCCGCCCGAGCCAGGGTGCTGTCGGACCGCGACCTCAACAAGAACCTGGACACCCCACGGTCCGGCCTCGTGCGCTACGCGGCCTTTCCGCAGACGGTCCAGCCGATGGGCAACGTCCACTGCCGCAAGGCGGTTGCCTACGCCGCCGACCGCCGGAGTCTTCAGACCGCGCTCGGCGGCCCCGCCGCGGGCGGCGACCTCGCACCGAGTCTGCTCCCGCCCGGCATCAAGGGCGCCGATGCGACCTTCGATCCGTACGGCGTGCTCAAGCACCGCGGCGAGCCGGATCTGACCAAGGCCAGGGATGAGCTGAAGAAGTGCGGCCGGCCGAACGGCTTCCCGACCACCATCGCGGTACGCAATGACCGGCCGTCGGACAACGACGCCGCAGAAGCGCTGACGAGTGCGCTGGCCAGGATCGGCATCAAGGCGGAGGTCGAGCGCTTCGACGGGGCGCGGATGCCCACCCTTGTCGGGGCGCCGAACGAGGTGCGGAAGCGGGGCTACGGGATCGTCCTCGCGAGCTGGGGTGCCGACTTCCCGACGGGGCAGGCCTTCTGGCGCCCGCTCGTCGACAGCCGGATGCGCCTGCCGAGCGGCAACTTCAACCAGACCGAAGTCGATTCCCCGACTCTCGACAAGCTTCTCGACAAGGCCGTCGCCGAAACCGACCCGAACACGGCCGGTGAGACCTACGAGGAGATCAACCACAAAGTCTCCGGGGAGGCCTACTACCTGCCGTTCGTTTACGGCAAGTACGTCAGCTGGCGCAGCCCGCGGTTGACCGATGTCCATGTTGCCGACGTCTACGGCGGCTACGACTATGCGCGGCTGGGCGTCCGCGGAGCCTGACACCGAGGCTCCGCGGGGCAAACAGTCTGATCCTTACCTTTCGGGCATATCGGATATCTCCGGCCGCGTGGCAACGCACAGCGACTATGATCCGGACAGGCTCAGCCCGCACCACGACTGGAAGAGATGTGCTTCTGCTCCGCTCCTCGCATGCCCCGGGGCCGGTACGGATGACGTCGCTCGCACTTGCGGCGACGGGCATCGCGGCGCTGTTGGGTGGCTGTACGGAGAGCGGGGAGCCACAGAGCGCCGGCCACACCTCGGCCGCCTCCGCCCCGGTGCGGCTGTGGCCGAACCGCAAGCCCGCGCCGCAGCCCGAGCGGGGGAAGGGCGAGAACCTCCCCGCGGCCGTTCCCGGGGTGCCCCGGGTGCCGTCCGGGGACATCAGCGAGGCGCCGCTGCTCACCGTCGTCAAGGCGCAGGTGGACGCCGGTTCCGCCCTCGACGGCGGACCGCAGTTCGACTCCGCCACCGAGAGCAGGATCAACGCCTGCGCCCACGCACCGGAGCACTGCCCGGTGCGGAAACCGCAGTACCTGGATCTGACCGGTGACGGGAAGCCCGAGTTGATCGTGGGCATCGAGGCGCTGGATCGCTCCCTGGCGCTATGGGTCTTCACGCTGCGCCACGGGGTGGTCACCCGGATCATGGACGCCGGCGCGACTCCGCTGTCGGTCGAGATCGCGAACGGCGATCTGATCCTGCGGGAGCCCACCGGCACCCCCGGATACGCCACCCGCACCGTCTACGAGTGGGACCCCCGGACGCAGGCCATGACGCTGCGGGCCATGGAGTTCGACGAGGCGGATCCCGCCACCCCCGCACCGAAGAGGACGCCATGAGCGCCGGCCGGCCTCGTGCGCGGCTGCGGCTGCCCGCATGGACGGCGACGCTGTACTGGAAGTTCGCCGTCTTCGTCATCGTCATGTGCTGTGTGCTCGCCACGGTGGTCGGCGTGCTGGTGCACGTCCTGGTCGGCCGGCAGACCGAAGACCAGGCCCGCAGCGCCGCCCTGGCCGAGCTCGACACCGTCGCGGCGGCGTACGTGGCCGGGGAGCCGCTCGGCCGCAACGCCGCGGTGAACCCCGCCGACCTCCCCGCCTCGCTGCTCACCCTGGCGCGGCACGGCGAGCGCGGCACCCAGCTCGGCGAACACCGGGGCCGCCCGGTGATGTGGGCCGTCACCCCCGCAGACGGCAGGGCGCTGGCCGTCCACCTCGACCACACCCAGCGCGCCGCCGCGCTCCGCGGGCTGGACCGGGCCATCATCGGCTCCTCGGCCTTCGCGATCGCCCTCACCCTCCTCGTCGGGCTGTTCGCCGTCTCCCGTATCACCCGTCGGCTGCACCGCACGGCCCAGGTCGCCCGCAGGATCAGCACCGGCGATCTGGACGCCCGGGTGGACGATCCCCGGGTGCTGCGGCCCGACCAGGCCCAGGACGAGGCCGCCGCGGTGGCGGCCGCACTCGACGCGATGGCCGCCGCACTCCAGGCCAAGCTGAACAGCGAGCAGCGATTCACCGCCGATGTGGCGCATGAGCTGCGTACCCCGCTGACCGGCCTGCGGTTGGCGGCCGAGCTGCTGCCGCCCGGCCGTCCGACCGAGATGGTGCAGGACCGGATCGGGACCATGAGCCGGCTGACCGAGGACCTGCTGGAGATCTCCCGTCTGGACGCGGAGGTGGAGCGGGCCGACATCGATCTGCATCAGCTGGGGCCGCTGGCCGAGCGTGCGGTGCTGGCCACCGGGCTGGCCGCCGAGGTCCGCATCGAGCGGGACGCCCGGGTGGAGACCGACCAGCGCAGGCTCCAGCGCGTGCTCGGAAACCTCGTCTCCAACGCCCACAAGCACGGCCGCCCGCCGGTGATCCTGACCGTCGACGGCCGGACCATCACCGTGCGGGACCACGGCGACGGCTACCCCGGCCGGCTCCTCGACCATGGCCCCCAGCGCTTCAGCAGCCACTCCGGAAGCGGCAAGAAGACCGGCCACGGCCTCGGCCTGACCATCGCCGTCGGCCAGGCCAGGGTCCTCGACGCCACCCTCCACTTCTCCAACGCCCCCGACGGCGGCGCCGTCGCCGAACTCCTCCTCCCCCCATCGCCCCCGGACCGGGCCCTCCACCAGCCGACGGGCGCCGACGACTCCTAGGGCGTGTCCGCCCTACGTATGGGTCTCGTTCCCGGCCCGCCCCGAGTCCGGCGGCCCCCTGCGGGACGACGTGTTGAGCAATGCGGTGTTCGCGTCGTGCGCCTGCCTCCTGCTGCTCTGGGCGGCGCGCCGCGCGGCGGTCGACGAGACGGAACGCCGTCCCGCGGAGCACCGGTCCGGCACCGACCGGCGTGCCGCATCGTCGTAGCACTCCGGTCGGGTTCTCTCAGGTGGGTGATGGTCACCTGCGGGGGCACCTTCGGTTCACTCCGCGGAGCGCAGCAGGTCCAGTTCGCTGCCGATGGCTTCCCTCAAGGCATCGTGCTGTGGGCCGAGCCGGAACTGGGTGTCGCTCCACCGGTCGCGTGGATAGAGCCATACCGGCGCGCCCACCGCCTCGGCCGGTTCCCAGTCGAACCGCGGCCAGACGTGCGCGTGCAGGAAGGGATCCGTGTTGCCCAGGATCTCCAGATTGACCCGCCGGAAGGCCGGGTCCAGCCGGCGGCAGGCCCGCTCGACCGCTTCGCCGAGCCGGTCCATGTCGGACAGGAACGACAGCCGCTTGCTCTTCGGGAGGTCGGACAGCCGCTGCACATGCGGTGTGTCCACGAGCAGGACCGAGTACCCCGGCAGAAACTGCACATCACCGATCGCCGCGAACCCGGACTCCAGCCGCCGCAGCACCGTCGGGTTTTCACCCCGCAGCGCCGCGCCGATCCGGTCCGTCCGCCAATCACCAGTCATGGTCAGAACCTATCGGCAGGTGATCAAGGCGTTCAGCGTGCGACGAATGTTCAGCCGACGAAGTCGCTTGTCACACAGCCCGGTACGGACGCCGGACCGTGGAAGCGCGCGGGCCCGGCCGGCAGTCACCTGCCGGCCGGGCCCCGTATCCCGAACGCGGGCAACGTCAGGGAGGTCTCAGAACAGACTCTGCGTCAACGCGACCGAGTCGGGTACCGGCCGGTCATCGCCTGCTCCGTTCCGACGCCCCGCCGACGGGCGGCGGACAGTTCTCGGCGACCTTGTACTTGAGCGCCTCGGGATAGTCGTGCCGGTCCAGCTGCACCCGCACCACGATCGGGCCCTGGTTGATCGCGTCGCTGGGCTCGGCGATCCGCTTCAGCAGGGTGGTGAGTTCGTCGTGCCGGCGGACCGCGAAGCCGTGCATCGGGTGCTTGGCGGAACCGAAGACGTCCGCGAGCTTCTCGTACCGCCAGGGGTGCAGTTCGTTGTAGAAGTCGGCGCCGTCGGAGCGCGGGGTGCCGTCCTGGTAGTAGCAGGGGTGCACCAGCATCTGCTCGATGCCGTAGAACGCCTCGTTGTCCAGGACGAACACCACCGGGCACAGACCGTGCCGCACATGCGTGGACATCTCCTGGCACGTCTCCTGGAACGAGCCGTCGCCGACGAAGACCATCGGCCGCTTCTCCGCCTGACTCCGGCCGAGCGCCACCCCGGTGGCCGCGCCGACCGAGTAGCCGATGGACAGCCAGCTGTTCTGCGCCACGTACGAGGCGCGCTCGGCCATCCGCAGATTCATCGAGCCGATCAGCGCGAACGCGGCGTCGCACACCACCGTGAACGGGTTGCTGCGCTCCTGCGGCGGCTCGCTGTTCTGCGTTTCGAGGAAGGCGTTGAGGTGCCGGAAGAGGCTGTCGTACGTCACGTTCTCCGGGTACGGTCCGCCGGTCTGGGAGGCCAGGTAGGCGTCGGTGCTGTCGGGGACCGCGAGGCCCGCCTGATGGGCGCGGGCGAAGTAGTCCGCGGCGAAGGCACCGTCGCCGAACTCGGCCACCAGGCGTTTCCGCAGCGCGGGGAGGAACCGGGCGAGCTGCACGTCGGGGAAGTACGAGGCGCCGACATGCACCCCGTCGTGGGCGGCGACCGCCCAGTCGTCCCCGATCGACCGCACGCCGCCGAGGTTCTTCGAGGTCGCCCACGAGCCCAGGCCGATACGGCAGCCCGCGTTGTTGAAGACCTCGGCGACCTTCGGGTTGCTGGCCTTGCCGTTGTAGACACCGGAGAAGCCCGGGGTGTACTCGGACACCACGGACTTGGCGCCGATGGTGGTGCAGAACGGGATGCGGGTCTCGTGCACCAGCTTCTCGAACTCGTCGGACAGCCGGAAGCGGTCGATCTCCTCACCGGCCCACAGGATCGGGTTGCCGTACTCCCGGATCAGCTCCACACATGCCTCGACCGCGCGGTCGAGCATCTGCTGCTTCTTCGCGGTGACGGGCCGCTCGCGCCGCGTCAGCCGGCCCTGGGGTGCGGGACACTCTGCCCCCCAGACGTCATCCATGACCTCCAGATAGACCGGCCGGCGGTGCGAGAGGCACGCGGTGATCGCGCTGTCGATCTGGGTGGGGGCCAGCCCCGGGTTGGAGATGGCCTGGGCGTCCACGGTGACCTGGCGGTAGACCTCCAGGTTGCTCTCCGGGCGCTGCGACATGTGCGAGGTGAGCAGGCCGATCGCCTGCTGGTTGAGCCACTGCTCGTAGGACGGCGCGGCGTTGATCGCGATCAGCGGGACATACTCGGCGAAGGCCCCGCCGATCGAGTTGAGCAGGTTGAACGCGCCCACGCTGTAGGTGACCGCGACCGCGCCGATGCCCTGCTCGCCGAGCACGATCTCCGCGTCGGCGGACTTCACCCGGGCATAGCCGTCCGCGGCCTGGCCCGCGCCGCCCTCGGTGGGGGTGCCCACCCAGCGCACTGTGGTCTTCTCGTGCAGGGTCGACAGGAACGGGCCCAGGTGGTCGCCCGGAACGCCGAACAGATGGGTGATGCCGAGCTGTTCCAGCCGGCGGGCCAGATACTCGGCCACCGTGCAGGTCGGGGAGGTGGTCATGATGTCAGCACCCCCTCGCGTGACTCATCCGACGACCCGGCGGCGGCCCGGCGCTCGCGGGGCGCCGCGGCACGTGCGCCCATGACGCTCTCGTCCGCCGGGGGCGCCTCGTGGACGGCGAGGGCGGCGCGTACGGCCGTCTCCACCGCACCCTCGATCCAGGCATGCTTGAGCGACACATGCTCACCGGCGAAGTGCACCGGCCCCTCGGGCCGCACCACATCGAGGTGGAAGCTGGTCATCTGGTGCGGGGTGTAGACCGCTGCTTCTCCGCAGGCGTACGGGTCGCGCAGCCAGCTCTGGGTCTGGCCGGCGCCGGTGTAGAAGACCTCGATCCGGCGGCCGTGCACCGACTGGAGGTTGAGCAGCGCGTAGCTGTAGCGCTCGGCGTCCTCGAAGGAGTCCCAGCGCGCGGCGTCGTCCGACCAGGAGTAGCCCGCCAGCACCACGCCGCCCTGACTGCCGGGGACGGGGTGTGAGGGGTAGTACATGAAGCGGTTGGGGTTGTCGGTGGTGGAACCGCCGCCGTAGGCATGTGTGGCCGGGCGGACGCCGCTGCGCAGCGGGGAGTTGCGGTAGTACTCCACCTGCTGCGCGCTGATGTTCTTCTCGTCCACGCTCGGGTGGGCGCCGAGCAGCCCCGTGGGCAGGTCCCGCAGGCTCTGCGGAACGGCCAGTGCGGCCTCGGCCTCGTCCTCGCCCCGCTGCTGGTAGTAGTCGTACAGCCCCGGCGCGATCGCGTCGAGCTCCCGCTTCCAGTCCTCCTCGGTGAACTCCCACCAGCGGCGGGAGAATTCCAGCAGCACCTTGGTCGCCTGGTCGTAGTGCGTCTCGATGACGGCCCGGCGCTTCTTGTACGAGAACGGCGGGGTCACCGCGGTGAACCGCAGGCTGGAGAACGGGATGGTGACGATCGCCAGGTCCCCGGTCCAGGTCTCGACCGGCCCCTGCGGATCGCCCTCGGGCACGGTCTGGATGGCGACGGCGGGGCCGCCCGGTCCGGCGAGTCCGCCGTGGTGGCCGTCGCGTCCCGGGTCGTAGTACTCCAGCCGCACCATCCGCTGGCCCATCACGATCTGGTCCCGCAGATCCTTGGCGAGCGCCTCCGGAAGCTTCCGGCTGCCGCCCTCGATCTCCCAGTACGTGGCCGTGGGGTCGATGTCGCTGCGGCCCAGGAAGCTGTGGAAGAAGGCGAGGTGCAGCCGCGAGGTCATGTTCTCGATTGTGCCGATCGCCTCGATGGCCTCATCGCTGAACCCGGCGTACTCGCGCAGGAAGCGGCCCATGGAGAAGCCGTCGAAGTCGCGGACGACCCCGGCCCAGCCGTCCAGCCACTCCTTGAACGGCTTGTTGACGCGCTTTCCGTCGCTCTGTAGCACCGAGTAGTAGTCGCGCACCGGCTCCAGCGCCTGGTGGACCATCTCGGACACGGTCAGCCGCGATTCGCAGCCGGTGAGATGGAAGCCCTCGTTGATCTGGGACGGGTCCTGGGCGTAGTGGGCGCGGCGCACCTGGGCACGATTGGTGCGGATCCAGGTCTGGTTGCGCTTCTCCGGCTCCCGGAACTCGGGGCTGGGGTCGCCATAAGTCCAGATCTTGCCGTCCTTGAAGGACTTGTAGATCACCGGCGGGACGGGGGCGGTCTGATTGCCCGTCGACGGATCGATGTCGACGTTGAAGAACAGCCGCCGCTTCAGGCCGAGTTTGTCGATCAGCGCCAGGGTCAGCGGATGGAAGCTGGGCAGGCGCATCGCCCCGGCCTCCGCGTACTGCGCGGGGTCGGTGAAGGGCGGCGGCTCGCCCTTCTTGGCGTGGAAGGTCTTGATGCGGCCGCCGACCCGGTTGGCGTTGGCCTCCAGGATCGTCACATCGTGACCGGCACGGGTCAGCAGATCGCCGGCCACCAGACCGGCGATGCCCGCTCCGACGATCAGGATGCGCTTGGGGACGGCGGGGCGCTCCAGCCCCTTGTTGATCAGTACTTCGAGGTAGCGCAGCTTGAGGTCCTCGTTGGCCGGCTCGGGGCCGACCAGCAGCAGTTCGCGGGCGAGCTGCTGGTAGGTCTTCTCGTCGGCGCGCTCGGCTCCGGTGTGCTCACGGCGGATGTCGGTCATGGCGGCTCAGCCCTTCGCTTCCAGGGACTCGTTCGCGGCGAGTCGGCGCAGGGTGCTGATGGAAGGGGTGAAGGCGTACACCGCACCGGTGGTCTGCACGAACCGGTTCATCGAGACGGTGCCCTTCTCGCCGTCGGCCAGCTCGATGTGGGCATCCGGGCTGCCCGAACCGCCCTGCCGGATGGTGCCGGTCACCTTGTCGATGCCGTTGGGAGAACCGGGGTCGCCCGGCACGAAGTTGGGGTTGTTCGACCAGACGCGCTGGAGGAACTCGAACTGCCGCTCCAGCGAGGTGCCATAGCACACGAACATCAGGCCGCGCTCGTCGTCCGGATTGCCGCCCGTGTACGCGGGGCCGTACGGAATGCCGCGGCGCATGACGCGGTGCTTCTGGGTGGGCTCGAAGTGCCGGGGATGCGACCTGCGGATGTGCGCGGCACAGGGGGTCTGCTCCCCCTTGCCGTCGTTCTCGTAGGTGAAGTCGTTGCGCTCCGGACCGACGCCGGTCACCGGGTTCTCGCCCTGCGCGAGCGGCGTGCCGTCCTTCTTGCGGCCGACCAGACACGCGCCCAGCAGCTCCTCGGAGATGCCGTGCGGCTGGAATTTGCCCGCCTCGCGCTTCACGGCCTCATTCCAGCCGGGCACGTCCTGCGCGAGCCGGCGCACCACCTGGAGGGAGCCGTTGTCCAGCCACTTGGGAGCCTCGGGCGGTGCTCCGCTCTCACTCTTGTGACCGAAGACGAACTCGCCGGGCTCGACCAGATTGGACCCCGGGCGGTTCTCCCGGAATCCGGGGTTCTCCCGGTCCTCGCGGTGGAAGTCCTTGACCCCCGGCTGAGAAATGCCGTCCTTGTACCCGAAGTGCTCATGCCCGCGCAGATCTCCGGTCAGGGTGCGGCCGTCGTCCTGATGGACCAGGGTCACGCCGTGCGCCGAATCCGCGGCGGTGATATTCCGGAGCTTTTCGTTGAGCGCGTCTTCGGTGTCCGCGGCGACGATCAGCACGGCGTGTACGCCGGACCGGTCCGAGCCGAAATGCCAGTGCTCGGGCGCGCTCGTACCGTCGTCGCCCATGCTCGCGGCCTGTCCGTCCGCACCCTTCACAAACGACTCGAACGGCGCCAGGTCCTTCTTCACCTTCTCGGGTTCCCTGGCCACCTGAAGCAGGCCCTGGAACGTCAGGGAAACCCCGACCCAGGTCGCGATGAGGGCGGGGTCCTGGCCGTAGGCCCGGCGGGAGAGCGAGAACTCCTCATTGAAGTCCTCGACCGTGGCGGACACCGAGACCGTATTCAGCATGACGGACAGCCAGCCGCGGCCGCCCGCACCGTCCGGGAAGCGGACGTAGCGGAACGCCATGTAGTCCTTGTTGAAAGCGGAAAGAATGTTGCCCTGGATTTCCTTGGATCGGCGCAGCGGCGGTTCCGGAAGCTGCTCGATTTCGGGAGCACCGGTCGGGCGCAACGAGGTAGTGGTCACTTCTCTCCTTCAGGGGAGCTGCGGTGCTCCGGGGGCTTCGGGAAATTCGCACGCAGGCGAAGCCGGCTCCCGGAACGCAGAGGCGGAGTCGATACGGAAGAGGTACAGGGGCACACCAAAGGCAGCCGGTGAACGGCTTGTTCGCCAGCCCAGCACCGAACCTGCCACCTCGCAGGACCACCTACGCCAACCGGAGCACCCGGTCACCCGTTCCGGTGACGGACCCCGCCCACCCGGCGCCGCGAACCGAAGTATCTACCCGCCTGGGCGGTGTCCTCATGCCCCCAGCCGCTCCGCACGGAAGCACCATTTCGCCGGAACTGCCGCGGGTGGCCGGACCGCGCTCGGGGCCTGCGCCACACACCACCGGGGGCACTATGAATGCGCCCCTCTTCGCGCCCCTGGATCACAACGTTTGCGCTGTTCACCACCCATGCCGAGGGTCGGCGCCGCATCCGGTTCGGGCGTGGGTGCGGGCCGTCACACCTTCTGTTGAAGGCCCTTGGGTGCGGCCTCGGAGTGAGGGGAATTCGGCAGATCCTGCTCCGTGGTCGGGCGCGCTGCGCGCCCACGACGGAAGGACACGGCTATGCGACGCACCATCGTCGGCACCTGCGCTGCCCTCGGGGCACTCGCCATCGGGCTGGCCGGCCCGGCCACCGCCGCTCCGGTTCCGGTGACGGCGCTCAACTGCGATGGCGACACCTATCAGTGCACGGCCAACCTCCGCTTCGGTGACAACAATTGGAAGGCCAGCTGGGGCGCGAACATCTTCCACCAGACACCCCGGTCCGCCTCTCGCGCACCGGTTCCGGTGACCGCGCTGAATTGCGATGGCGACACCGGAAAGTGCATCGCCAACCTGCAATTCGGTGACGGATACTGGCGGGCGAGCTGGTCCGCCACCATCTTCCACCAGGGACTCCGCTCCGGCGACGGCACCCGGCTGGCGGCTCCGGTCCCGGCGAACAGCCTGAACTGTGACGGCAATATCGGCAGGTGCTCCGTCAATCTCCAGTACGGCGACGGAAATTGGAAGGCCAACTGGGCCGCCACCATCTACCACCTGTAATCGGCCTTCCCCTCGATGAGGGGATCGATCGGCAGGATGGGAACGGGCCCGGGGACAGTGCTATCCGTCCCCGGGCCCGTGCGCGTACCTCAGCGAGTGGTCTTCCGTGCGAAACGCCACCAGCCACCTCCCCGCGCGCCCGCCGCCCGCACCCACGGCGTGGAAAAAGGGGCGGCGGATTCCCGGCGTACGCCGGGAAGTGATGCGGGCGTGACGCTCATCTACGTATTGTCATTTTGATCGCCGAACGCATCATTGCTGTCGCGTACACGCCTTCTTCCGATCCGTCGGGAACCCTACCGTCGCAGGCACCCAAACATTCGACGGCGGCAACTTCCGCTCTGCGATGACCCGTTCACGAATCGACTCGTGAAAGGGCGACGGAGCGGGAGGCTGCCCAGGGAGAAGTCATGTCCGACGTCATACAGCAGCAAGGAAATCCGCAGGCCCCGGGCTCCTGGCCCGGCGGGGACGGGGGAGGGGGAGACTGGCCCAGATATCCCAGACTCTACGACGACACTCCGGACTCCGGGCCGACCGCCGGGGGAAACGCCGTCCTGCTGACCGGGTCCGGCCTCCAGGGCACGACTCTGGTCACCTTCGGCGGCGTCCCCGCCACCATCGTCGCCCAGGACCCCAACGGCAACTCGGTCACCGTCCTCGCACCGGCCCACGCCGCGGGCACCGTTCAGGTCGTCGCCACCACATCCCGGGGCAACTCCAACCCGGTCAGCTACACCTACACGGTCACTACGCCGACCGGCCCGACGGTCACCGCCCTCGTGCCCAACACCGGTTCCAGCGCGGGCGGTACCGCGTTCGCCATCGTCGGCAGCAACCTCACCGGCGCGACGGTCACCTTCAACGGCGTCGCGGCTCTCGGCGTGTCCATCAACGCCGCGGGCACGGTGCTCACCGGCACCACACCGCCCGGCCCCGTAGGCAATGTCCCGGTCATGGTCACCACACCGGCCGGGACCACCACCGTCGCCGGCGGCTTCACCTACACCGCACCGCCGCCCGTCGCCACGTCGGTGTCGCCGACGTCGGGCAGCACCGCGGGTGGTACGGGGTTCGTGATCACCGGGAGCAATCTGAACGGGGCGTCGGTCACGTTCAACGGGGTTGCCGCGACCGGGGTTTCGGTCAACGCCTCGGGGACGGCGCTGGTCGGCTTCACCCCGGCCGGCGCGCTCGGCAATGTCCCGGTCGTGGTCACCACACCGGCGGGCAGCGCCACGGTCCCGGGCGGCTACACCTACACGGCACCGCCCCTGCCGGTGGTGACCCTGCTGTCGCCGCCGTCGGGCAGTGCCGCGGGCGGTACGGCGTTCGTGATCACGGGCAGCAATCTGAACGGGGCGTCGGTCACGTTCAACGGGGTGGCGGCGACCGGGGTTTCGGTCAACCCGTCGGGTACGGCCCTGATCGGCTTCACCCCGGCCGGTCCGCTCGGCAACGTTCCCGTCGTGGTCACCACCGTGGCCGGCAGCGTGCTCGTCGGCGGCGGATACACCTACCTGTGAGCGGCCGCTCCGCCACCAGCGCCCATGGGGCAGCCGGGGCCCGGGGGAGTCCGCTGCCGCGATGACCCGGCGAGCAGTGCCACCGCGCCCGCGCCTCGGCAGGGAACGTCCCCTTCCGTCCCTGGCGAACCGCGGCCCGGGCGTGTTCTTCCGGCGTGGGTGACGGGTGACACGCCCGGGGTGGCACTCCGACGAGGTGAGGGCCTTCCGGCCCGGTGTGGATGGCGACATCCGCGTCGGTGCCGGGAGGCCCTTGCGCGTGTGCGGGCGGCCGACGAGCGGGTGGCGCACCCGCCCGCACCACCCGCACCGGAGTGTGATCCGCGCCACTCCCGCCGCGGGCGATCCGCCAACGCCGCAGGTCAGAAGCTCAACGTGAGCGGGTGACTGCGGATGGTCATTTTGGTCCGCGGATCTGATTAACAATCACGGCCTGACGGGCGGTCTAGGGGCAAGAGATGCGGTCTTCTCCGGCGTCATCCGGACGCTGGGGAGATCACCGCGAACAGCGAAAGGAGAGGCAGTGGTCTACCAGTGGCCCTGGGGCACGCCAGCCATGGGCGGCGCGGCCAGGACGATCCCGGCTGTGCTCCGCGCCCGTGTGCGCGAGAGCACCCACACCGCCTCGCGGACCTGCGGCCCGCCGGCCGGCAGCACGTTGTGTGACCCGGACCGCGGAAGCCGGTGCGGTGCGGAACGGGACCTTCGGGCGCGGGTCCACCCCGGGGCCGTCCGACCGCCGGTGGCAGGCCGAGGGATGGCCGCCCGGTGAGCGATTACGGAGACGGACAGCAGTTGCGCCCCGACCCGATGGGCGGCCTCCGGGGCGACTTCACCGCGTTCTTCAAGGAGGCGCAGTACGGCTACCTCGGCTATGCGTACCAGCTGCTGCGCCACCGTCAGGACGCCGAGGACGTGGTGCAGATAGCCGGGATGAAGATCCATGCGAAATGGGACGAGTTCCAGACGCACCCCAACTTCCGGGCCCTGTGCCTGCGCGTCCTGCGGGACGCCATCAAGGACTACCTCCGCTCGCGTAACCGGGCGACCCGCCGCGAACGCGCCGCCGCCGCGGAAGCCGGGCTCCACCAGTCCTGCGTCGACCAGATTCTGCACCTGGGCACCTTTGACGCCCTGGACCGCGCCATGGACGAACTGGCCCGCCGGGAGCCGGTGCAGGCGGACTGCGTCCGGCTCCGTGTGGCGCAGCTGAGCTATGAGGAGATCGCCGAGACCCTCGGCATCACCCCGGGCACGGCGCGCACCTACTACTCCCGCGGCCGCCAGCTCGCCAAGGAACTCGCGGCCTCCTATCTCCGGAACGATCAGGAAGGAGAACCGTCGTGACCATCGAAGACATTCTGCAGGCCGAAGCCGATGAGGTGGGAAGCGTACTGGCCGACCACGACCCGGAAGCCTTCACGCGCAGACTGGCCGAGCGGATCGCCGAGGCCGAGCGGCAGACACCGCCCCCGGCCCGCCCGGTGTCCGACGGGCGGTACGACCGCGGCCCGGCCCCGGCGCACCCCGGCCGGGCCCGGCCGCTGCCCAGACGCCCGCGGCCCCGGCCCGTTCCGAGCGCCACGGCGGGCCCGGAGGAGCTGCGCCGGCATCTGCACACCCTGTGCGAGTCGGTGCTGCGCGGGGGGCACAGGGGGCGGCTGGAGAAGTTCGCCCGGGACTACGACGCGGTCGGCGCCCGGACCTTCGCGTGCCTGCTCTACTCCATCAACCGGCGGGACGCGGCGGTCTTCTGGTGGCGGTTCGCCGCCGGCGCCGAGGACCAGCTCTCCGCGCACTGCCTGGCGATCCACCACGCGGCCGACGACAACCTCATCGACGCGCGCCTGTGGCGCACCATCGCCACCGCCCTGGGCTACTCCCCGCGCCGGCATCTGCCCAATCCGGCCCCCGGCGCGCCGCTCCCGGACCCCGGCTGGCTGCTGGCGCGTTCCGGGCCCGAGCTCCAGCAGTTCGCCGAGCCGCAGGCCCCGCTGTCCGTGGGGTGTGCGGGGCGCTGACGAGGCCGGGCAGCTGAGCCGGGCCTTCCCCAGAGGCCCGGCGGCGAGCCACGGCCCGCACGTACCACCACCGATCAAGGAGACGCCCATGAAGGATCATGCGGAGGACCGGCAACCCCCACCGCGTGTTCCCGCGGAGTCACGGCGCCCGTGGCTCAGGAAGTACGCCCGCTTCACCGCCGCCCATGCCATCGAGGGGGTGGCCGGGGCCGTCATCTCCGCTCTGCTGCTGTACCTGACCCAGCGGTAGACGGGACCGGTCCTGGATGCCGCGTCTGCCGCGGGCCCCGAGCGGGCCGACGGCAGACGCGGCTCCGGCCGTGGTTAGTGGCCCCGCCGCCGGGGAGGGTTTCCCCGTACCCAGTCGTCCCGGGGCAAGGCCACGGCGGACAGGAGGCCGGATGACCACCGAACCGATGGGAACCGTTGAACTGGCGGCAATGGGCGAGGACTTCGTCCGCGACCCCTTCGAGGTGTACGCGCGACTGCGCGAGCGAGGCCCGGTGCATCGCGTACGCCTCCCGGAGGGCACGGCCGTCTGGCTGGTCGTCGGCTATGACGAGGTCCGTGCGACGCTCAGCGACTCCCGGCTGTCGAAGGAGTGGCGGCACGCCTCGTCCGCGCAGCCGATGCAGCCGGTGTCCAGCGGCGTGTCGATGCTCCGCGCCAACGCGCCGCAACACACCCGGCTGCGCGGCCTGGTGGCCCGCGCCTTCACCGCGCGCCGGGTGGCGGCCCTCGCGCCGCGCGTCCAGGAGCTGACCGATGAGCTGCTGGCGGCGATGCTCGCGGCCCCCGACGGCCGCGCCGATCTCGTCGAGGCGCTGGCCTTCCCGCTCCCGATCACCGTCATCTGCGAGTTATTGGGGGTGCCCTTCCTGGAGCGGGACACCTTCCGCACCTGGACCGACATCCTGATGGTCGGCGCCCCCACGCCGCGGACCAGGGAAGTCCTGACGGCCATGACCGGTTACCTCGACGACCTGGTGGAGACCAAGCGCGCCCGGCCCGGCGACGACCTGCTGAGCGATCTGATCGCGGTGAGCGACGAGGGCGGCGACCGGCTCAGCCATGAAGAACTCCTGGGCATGGCCCAGCTGTTGCTGATCGCCGGTTACGAGACCACCGGCAACCTCATCGCCAACGGTGTGCTGGCGCTGCTCACCCACCCGGAACAACTCGTCGCGCTGCGCGCCGATCTGTCCCTCATCGACGGCGCGGTCGAGGAGATGCTGCGCTACGACGGGCCGCTGGAGACCGCCACCTTCCGCTTCACCCTCGACCCGGTCGATATCGCGGGCACGGTGATCCCCGGCGGCGGCGAGGTCGTGCTCCCCGTGATCGCCGACTCCGGACGCGACCCCCTCCGCTTCGACGACCCCGGCCGCTTCGACATCACCCGCGACGCCCGCGGCCATGTGGCCTTCGGTCATGGCATCCACTTCTGCCTGGGCGCCCCGCTCGCCCGCCTGGAGGCCCGGATCGCGGTGCGCACCCTCCTGGAACGCTGCCCGAAGCTGGAGTTGGACGCCCACCCGGCCGACCTGCGCTGGCGGCTGGGCGCCCTGCTCCGCGGCCCACGGCATCTCCCGGTCCGCTGGTCGTGACGGCCCGGCGCGGCCCGTCGAGGCTGCCATGCGCCGCGCCGGTCCGACGCCCCTGATCACCGCGGTGAGCCCTGGCCTGGCAACCCCGGGCCAGGGCTCCACCACGGCCGCGGAGTCATGGCTGGGAGCCGAATGGCCTAGCAAATGATCCGCCGGACGGGCCCCCGTCACCCTCGGGGGCGAGCCTGATGGCCGTCGTGCCGGGGGAAACGCACAAGGTGATCCCGGAGAACCCCTACGGCGCGCTGTCCCGCCGGATACCCGACGTTCTCCCGTTCCGTATCACTGACCCGCGCGCGAGGGAGAAACGTATGACCCAGGCTCAGCCCGCAAGGGACGGAAGCCCGGCGTCCGGGGCGGCCGGTGGCCCGGACCGGATGCGGGAATTCCGCCCCGGAGCGACGGCCGATCTCCGTCGTACGGGCATCAATCCGAATTTCTGGTATCCGGTCGCGGTATCCGGAAACGTGCCGAAGAACAAGACCTTCGCCACCGCCTTCGCGGGGGAGCGGATCGCGCTCTATCGCGGTGCGAGCGGCGCGGTCTTCGCGTTGGAGGACCGGTGCGCCCACCGCCAGGTACCGCTGAGCCTGGGCGTCGTGGAGGGCGATACGCTGCGCTGCTGCTACCACGCCTGGGCCTATCGCGGGAACGGCCGGATCTCGCAGATCCCGTACCTTCCCAAGGGAGTCGACCGGCCGCCGCGCGGGGTCCGCTCCTATCCGGTCCGCGAACGGTACGGCCTGGTCTTCGTCTTCCCGGGTGATCCGGAGAAAGCAGCCACGACTCCGCTGCCCGAGCTGCCGGAATACGATTCGGCCAAGCACAAGACCATGGTGTTCTCGCGCACGGTGCACTGCCACTACTCGTTCATGCACGAAAACCTGCTGGATATGAACCACCAGTTCCTGCACCGCGGTGTTCTCGGCAACATTCAGCCCGAGCTCCTCGGGTACGACACCGGCCCGGAATTCGTGGAGGCCCGGTATCTGTTCACTTCCGCCGGTGGAAAGAAGGACCGCGGCGCCGGTCTGCTGTCCGGTGAGGGATTCGGCGGCGGTGAGTCGCCCGACGTCATCACCGTGCGCACCGCGTACCCCTATCAGACCCTCCTCGCGGTTCCCGAGAAGTCCGACCTCCCGTCCTTCTCCCTCTGGGCGGCCTACGTCCCGGAGGACACGGAGCAGCGCACCAATCACGCCTATGGCCTGCTCATGATCGCGAAGCCGCCGATCCCGGGAGCCCTGCATCTCGCCTGGCCGCTGATCCGGCGCTTCACCGAGCGGGTGTTCGCCGAGGACCGGATGGCGGTCGAGGCCGAGCAGCGGGCCTGGGACGAGCAGGGCGAGGACTGGAACCAGGAGGTCTTCCCGCTGATCCTCGACGTCCGTGACGTGCTGCGCACCAACGGGGTCCCGATCCGCCCCGAATCCGCCCTCTGCGGCGCCGCCGCGCTGTGCGACGGCGCGCCGCGGGCCGGCGCCGCCTCGGAGGCCGGATCCCCGCAGCCGGGCTGACCGGCCCGGCTCGTGGTGGCGGCTGCCCCCGCTCGCGGCGCTGTCGTCTCGACCGGCAGCGCCGCAGGTCAGACGGCCTCCGGCGGTGACGTTCGGTGGGTGCGCGGGTGCAGCCGGTGGTGGGCCGACGGTGGGCGGGGGAACGTGGCAAGGTGGTGAGTGAGGTGCCTCCCTCGCCCATCCCCTGATTCCGATGTGGAGGCTCGCATGGACGACAAGGAGTTCTTCCGGGCAGTGGCGGACCGCGCGAGGCTCTCGCGGCAGGAAGGGGCAGATCTCACCCGCGCCACCCTCGAAACGCTCGCGCTGCGTCTGAGCGACGGCGAAGCCCGCGATCTGGCCCTCGAACTTCCCGAGCCGCTGCGTGTCTCGCTGAAGCGGGAGCGGCGGGAGATGGAGATCTTCGGGCCGGACGAGTCGATCCGCAGGGTACGAGCACGCACCGGCCTGTCCGCGTCGGAAGCCGACCGCGGTGTACGCGCGGTTCTCGGCACGCTCCAAGAGGCCATCTCCCGCAAGGAGTTCGGTCACGCCATGTCCCAACTCGGCAAGGAGTACGCGCAGTTGGTGGAAACCACGCGCTGATGTAGCCGCCTTCTCGGTGCCGTGGTCCCGTCGCCGCCTACGGAGTCGTCGCCCTGCTCCGCGGCGAATGGTCCGCGGCCCGAACGGTGTGGCCGGACTCCACGAGGGCTCCACGATCGCGCGAACGGCCGGGCGGTCGTTGCCTCTTCGGGCTACGGCCTGCCCGGCCGCGCCGCGCGAAGCTGTTCCTCGCACACACCTTGTGGCCCACGTCACTGTCTGGCTAAGCTCCGGCACGATTCGGGCACATTTCCTCCGTAAGTTGACCTATTGGTGTGCCTGATCTTCATGATCTGCCCACATGTGTGAGGTGGCTTCGCATGGAACGGTCAACGGCATCCCCGGCAGACGGCGCACCCTCCGACTTACCGTGCGCCGCCTCCCGGGCCGGGACAGCGGACGGCCTGACACGCGCCCGCACCAGCGGCCGTACGCACCGCCCGGCACGGACCCCGCACGGCGATGCCCACCACGGCACTGCGAGACCGTCCCCGGGCCGTCCCTGATGACCGGGACCGCGCCGGCGGTGGCACCGGCCGCACCGCAGCCCCATGTCCGCCGCGATATCCGGCTGTTCTGGTGGGCGGGCACCTGCGACGCCCTGGGCAGCCAGACATCCGGGCTGGTCCTGCCCCTGTTGCTGCTGACCCTCGGCCGGTCACCCGCCGAGGTCGGCGCCCTCGCCGGACTGTCCGCGGTCGCGACGCTGCTGCTCGGCCCGTTCGCCGCCGTCCCCGCCGACCGCGGGGCGCGCAAGCATCTGATGGTGGGCTCCGCACTGGTCTCCGCCGCCGCGATGGGCGGGGTCACCGCCGCCGTCGCGGCGGGCCCGGTCCCGCTGGCCGTGCTCATCGCCGCCGTGCTCGTCGAGCGGTGCGCGACCTCCTGTTACGAGGCCGCGGCGCTCGGCACCGTCGCCCTGGTGTGCCCGCCCGGGGAGTACCGGCGCGTCCTGTCCCGATTACAGGCGGGGGAGCGGGGCGCCCTGGTGCTCGGGCCCGCACTGGGCGGTCTGCTCTTCCACGCCGAACGCTGGCTGCCGTTCCTCGCGGACGCCCTCTCCTATGCCGTCGCGGCGGGCTGTATCTGTGCCATGCGGGCGCCCCTCGCTCCGCCCCGTGAGCCGCAGTCTCCGGCCGCACCGGTGCGCCGCGGCCGACGGGCCCTGGTCGCCGAAGCCGCAGCCGGGCTGGCGCTGATCCGCCGTGAACCCTTCCTGCGGCTGGCGCTCCTGTGGATCTCGGCTGTCAACGCCCTGCTCGTCGCGCTGTATTACACGACGGTGTTCGCCCTGCAGCACGACGGCCGGGGTGCCGCACCGCTGGGACTGGTCCTCGCGCTCGCCGGGGCGGCCGGTCTGGCCGGAGCGCTCGCGGCACCCCGGATCGCCGGCCGGCGCTCCGCGGGCCGGGTGCTGGTGACGGTTTCCTGGCTGATGGTGCCGCCCGCCGCGGCCCTCGCGTTGGCCCGCGACGCCTGGCACTTCGGCCTGCTTTTCGGTCTGCTGTGTCTGCTGACGCCGGTGGCCACCGTGGCGCTCCAGGCCCGGATCATCCAGGTCATCCCACCCGGACTCCAGGCCCGCACCGGGACCGTGCTGGCCACTGCGTCGGGCGCGACCGCCGCCGTGGCACCCGCCCTGGCCGGGCTGTCGGCCGACCGGGCCGGAGCCGCCGTCACCCTGATGGGCTGCGCCGCACTGCTGGCCGTGCTCGCGCTCCACACGACCTGCGTGGCACCGTCCCGCACCCGCTGCACCGGTTCGGAGCCCGCATGAGCACGACCACGGCACACCTCACCGCACAGCCCCCGGCCGGCACCGGCTTCCGGGTCTACCAGCCGGCGCTGCCCGAGGTCTGTCCACGCGACCCGGAGCGGATGGCGCTGGCCGCGGACGCCGACGGCCGCTGCGAGATCTTCACCTGGAACGCCGCCACCGGCACCGCCCGCCAGGTCACTGACAGCCCGCACGGCACCCTGCACTGCGCCCTCGACGCGGACGCCCGGGTGTGGTGGTTCGCGGAGGACCGTCACGGCCACGGACTCTGGTACTTCCAGGACTTCGAGGGCGGAGCGCGGCAGCCGGGCCTGACCGGCCTGGCACCGGGCCGCCCGCACGGCCTCGCCGTCAGCGACGCCGGGACGGTGGCCCTCGGCCTAGGGGACGGCAGCGGAATGACCGTCCACCTCGGGAGACCGGGCGGCCCGGCCCGGCAGGTGTGGACCGTCGACGGGCAGGCGCTGCTGACGGGCATCTCACCCTCGGGAGGGCTGCTGGCCCTGTCCGGGGCGGCCGGCTCCGACCGGGCGGTCACGCTCGTGACCTGCTCCGGGAAGGTGCTCGACCAGCTCTCCGGACACCACGGCCGGCTCTGGGCGCTCGGCTTCGCACCGTCCCCGGCGGGCACCGAGCTGCTGCTGGTCCAGGAGCACGACAACCGCTACCGGCTGGCGACATGGCGGCCCGGCAGCGGACTGCTGCCGCAGGACTGGTGCCGCTTCGACACCGAGATCACCGCACGCTGGTACCCCGCGGGACGCCGCGTCCTCATCCGCCAGGACCGGCACGGCCGTTCCACCCTCGCCGCGGCCGACCTCGACCGGCGCACCCTGACCCCGATACCGTCCCCGCCCGGCACCCTGCTCGACGCCGCCCCGCACCCGGGCGACGAGGTGCACTACCTCTGGACCGACACCGCCACCCCGCCCCGGATGTGCTCCACCGCCGGCACCCGGCTCCCGGAACTCGCCACCCTGCCCGCCCCCGCACCCGGCCGGCACCGCGAACTGTGGACCCCCGGCCCGGACGGCCCCGTGCACACCCTGCTCAGCGAACCGGAACCGGTCACCGGCCGCCGGCCCCCGCTGGTCTTCCTGGTGCACGGCGGCCCCGCCGACCACGACCGGGACGCCTACGACCCGGAGGTGCACTCCCTGGTCGCTTCCGGGTTCGCCGTCGCCCGGGTCAACTACCGCGGCTCCACCGGCTACGGCCCCCGCTGGCGCGCCGCGTACGGCGCGGGCGTCGGGCTCACCCAGGTCGCCGACCTCGTCGCGGTCCGCGGCGATCTGCTCCGCCGCGGCCTCGCCCGCGCGGACGCGATCGGCCTGTGGGGCACCTCCTGGGGCGGCTACCTGGCCCTGCTCGCAATGGGCACCCGGCCGGACCTCTGGCAGGCGGGCGTCGCCGTCAAACCCGTCGCCGACTGCGCGGCGGCGTACCGCACCGGCACCCCCGCCCTGCGCGCCCTGGACGAGCGGCTGTTCGGCGGCACGCCGGACACGGTGCCCGAGCGCTACGCCCGGAGCTCCCCCCTCCACTACGTCGCCGACGTCCGCGCCCCGCTGCTGGTGATCGCCGCCACCCTCGACACCAAATGCCCGCCCGGCCAGGTACGGAGCTACCTCGGCGCCCTGCGGCGGGCCGGTGCGGCACACGATTCGATGTGGCTGGAGACCGGCCACGACGGCTACACCGGCGCCCACCACGTGGCCGTACTCCACCGGGCGCTGGGCTTCCTGGACCAGCGTCTGCGCCGCGCTCCCGCGGCCCACCGAACCCCCCGTCCCGAGGTGGACGGGGTCTCCGGAGGCACCGGCCCGTCCGGTGCCCCCGGGGCGTAAGAACCGTTCCGCAACCGGCAGAAGAGGAGAACAGCCATGCAGAAGGACATCATCCACAACGACCCGCTCGCGGGTGACGAGGAGAACCGCAGACCGAGCATCGGCGTCACGGTGACCGTCCCGTTCCGTAACGCCGAGGACACCGAGGAGGACTGACCCTCCCCGGCCGGCCCGGTGGCACACCGGGCCGGCCGGACCGCCGCACCTCACCGGCCGGCCGTCGGCCACCTCCCACCCCACCCGTCGTACGAGGAGCCGCCATGCGCGTCCTGCTGGTCAACATGCCCTGGTCCCCGATCGACCTGCCGTCCCTCGCCCTCGGCATCCTGAGACGAAGCGTCGACGAGCGCACCTCCGGCCGGGCCGATGTCCTGCACGCGAACCTGGAGTTCACCGACTGGATCACCCGGCGGACCGAGTTCACCGCGGACGACTACCAGTACTACGCACTCTCCTCCTACTTCATGGGATGCGGCGACTGGGTCTTCTCCTCCGCCCTCTACGACGACCCCGAGTGGCGGGTGCCGGAGTTCACCGCCTCGATGCGCGGCAAACTGCGCGACGAGCGGCTGCGGATGTCCAAGGAACTGCACCGCGTGGTACCGGAGTTCGTGCAGGAGACCGCCGAGCGGATCGTCGCGGCCGGCCCCGACGTCGTCGGCTTCACCTCCACCTTCCAGCAGAACACCGCCGCGCTCGCCGCCATCAAGTACGTCAAACGCCTCGCCCCGCACATCAGAACCGTCATGGGCGGCGCCAACTGTGACGCCGAGCAGGGTCACGCCACCCACCGCAACTTCCCGTTCGTGGACTTCGTGGTCCGGGGCGAGGGCGAGGCCGCCTTCCCCCAGCTGCTCACCGCGCTCGACGAGGGCGGTGACCTGTCCGCCGTCCCCGGGCTGTGCCACCGCGGTGCCGACGGCGAAAGCATCGCGAACCCGATGAGCACCCGGCCGCTGCCGCCCGCGACCATCCTGCCGCCCGACTACCGCGGCTACTTCGAGCGGCTGGCGTCCTCCGTCGCCCGCAACTGGGTGGAGCCCAAACTCGTCGTCGAGGGGGCCCGCGGCTGCTGGTGGGGGGAGAAGCACCACTGCACCTTCTGCGGTCTCAACGGCTCCTTCATGCAATTCCGCAGCAAGAGCCCCGAGACCTTCTACGACGAGATCATGGAGCTGGCCCGCCGGCACCGGGTGCTGGACATGTACCTCGTCGACAACATCCTCGACATGGGCTACCTCACCACCGTCCTGCCCCGCATCATCGACAGCGGCTACGACCTGCGGATGCATATCGAGATCAAGGCCAATATGCGCCGGACCCAGCTGCGCACCCTCGCCCAGGCCGGGATGATCTACGTCCAGCCGGGCATCGAGAGCCTCAACAGCCGGGTGCTGGACCTGATGGACAAGGGCGTCAGCGGCTGCCAGAACGTCCGCATGCTCCGGGACGGCGCCGAGACCGGACTCTCCGTCTCCTGGAACTACCTCCACGGCTTCCCCGGCGAGAGCGCCACCGACTACGAGCCCGTCATCGCCCAGATACCGGCCCTGGAACACCTCGACCCGCCGGTCGACCTGTCCGCCCGTATCGCCATCGAACGCTTCAGCCCCTACTTCAACCGGCCCGAACTCGGCTTCACCGGTCTGCGCCCCGAGGAGCACTACCGCTTCACCTACGACCTGCCCGAATCCGAACTCCTCGATATGGCCTATGTCTTCGAGGCACCCGAACGCGGGATCACCAAGCCCACCGTCGCCGCGCTCAACGAGGCCCTCGCCGCCTGGAAGAAGCGCCACGCGGACAGCAGACTCACCCACGCGGACCTCGGCGACCGCATCGTGCTCGTCAGCCGCCGGCACGCCTTCGGCTGGGGCGCCCTGGAACTCACCGCACCCACCGAGATCGCCGCCTTCCGGCTGCTCGACCAGCCGCACGCCCCCGCCGCCCTGACCCGCAAGCTCGCCGCCAAGCTTCCCGGGCACACCGTCGACGAGGCCGCCGTCCATGCCCTCCTCCAGCACTGGGTGACGCTCGGGCTGGTCTTCACCGACGGCGGCCAGTACGTCCACCTGGCACCGGCCGCCGTCAACGAGGACCTGCTGCGCCTCGACTTCATGCGCCACACCCATGCCGCGGCGGCCGCGCCGGAGCGCCCCGACGACGCCGTCCGGGCTCTCGTCGCCCACGTCTGACCCCGCCCGGCCCGCAGCAGGACTCACATGCCCCGCAGGAGAACGCCATGACCAGCACCGCCACCCCGCCCGCCCGAGCACTGACCCTCCACGCCTGGCGGGACTACGACCAGGACGCCTGCGCCCTGCCGGGCATGAGCCTGGGCGCGGTCGACCTGACCGCACCACCGGACGGCCAGGCCGCCCGGCTGTGGGAACTCGGGGCACGCCGGGTGGAGTTCACCGGGGAGATCGACCTGACCGCGGTCGACGACCCCGCCGACGCCGCCCGGGCCGTCCGCAGCCTGTGCCTGATCCGCGATCTGACCGCCCGGGCCGTACTGGTGCAGTGGCAGCTGCGGCTGCCCCCGGAGCCCGACGACGGCTGGCGCGACCTCAGCCACCTCCAGCCACCCCGTACCCTCAGCGGCCCCACCGACCCCGCCGCCGCGCTGGCCGAATGGCGCAACGGGCACTATCTCTGCAAGTGCCTGTGGCGCCAGGGCCCCGGCTTCGTCCAGATCCGCGACCGCCGCTGGGGCGAACTGCGCCGCTTCACCGCCGAGGAGCCCGAATACCAGCAGGCGATCGACCGGCTCTCCTACGGCGCACCGCTCCGGGACGTGCCCCCGGCCATCGCCGCCGACTTCCTGGCGGAGCACCTGGTCTCCCGCACCGGCCCGCTGCTGTGGTGGCTCCCGTACCGGGTGAACCGGTGGATCCAGGAGGCCATGGCCGTCTGAGGACCGTAGGGCGGGCCCGCACGACCCGTGCGGGCCCACCCCTTCTGATTCAGCTGTTGCAGTTCGTGAAGTCCGGGCTGGTCTGCGCCAGATAGATGCTGGACCGGCCCTGGTCATCGCTGCGCAGCGGGACCGTGACGGTGTCCTGCGCCTTCCACGGGAAGCCGTCCGCATCGAAGGTCCACTCGCCGGTCACCTTCGTCGCCAGCTCCGACAGCGCCACCCAGCCGTACTGATGCGACGGCACGGTGATCACCAGGCTGTTGCCGAGGTCCGTCCGCAGGTCGTAGGTGACCTGGCCGGAGAGGGTGAGGCTGACGCTGGTCTGCACGGGGCTCGCCATGCCTGTGCCGAGGGTGGAGGTGAAGGACACTCCGAGCTGACTCGACCAGCCGGTGGAGGTGTTCAGCGAGAACGTCCAGGGCACCGGCGCCTCGGTGCCGTTGTACCAAACGGGAGAGACGCACTGCTTCGGAAGCGGCTCGGCCGGGGCCTGCGACCCCTTCGTCCAGGAGCAGGTCGCGGCGTCCTTCTGGCAGCGCTTCGACGCATAGGCCACCGCGGCCTTGAACACTGCGCCGGTCGCCGAGGAGGGGATCTTCCACTGCTGCGCCTTGCTGCCGTTGCAGCCGTAGGTCTGGGTCCAGGCGTCGTTGTACTGGGCGCCCAGCACGACATCGACGCACTTGTTGTCACCGGCGTTACGGATCATAAAAGTGTCGCTGGTGCCGCTCACGGGCTGGAAGTACCAGCGCAGACCGGACGATCCGGAACAGGACTGCTGCTTGAGCGGATAGCCCGCCCCGACGCACTTGCCCGTGACGTCATTGACGAGGGTGAACGACCCATCGGCCTGAAGGCCGGCGTTCCACTTCTGGTGGTAGCCCGGCGCGGAGTTGGTGACGATGAAGACACCGTCCCCGGTGTTGCCGTTCTGCACATCCAGGTTCCGGCCGTTGTTGACCGACGTGAACGTCAGTCCATTCAGGCCCGAACCGTCATCGGCCTGAGCCGTTCCGGTCTGCGCACCCAGGCCGAGGGCGACGGCGAGCACGGCGATAAAGACGGTGAGTGTTCTGCGTAAGCCGCTGTGTCCGGTCGGTCTCATACCAGAACAACCCCCTTATCCATTCGGAGTATTGGTGGTGTAGTCCACCGTGCTCCGCACGCTATCGCCCCCGCCGCCCCGGCGGCAGTGCTCAGCCGGCAGTGCGCTGTGCGCACTCCGCCGACACCTCGGCCTGCGCAGCCGTACGACTCCCGCGTGCGGCCTCCGGTACCTGCGCCCGCCCCTTCCCCCGCATCCGCGACACCGCCACCCCGGACAGACAGAGGAGGCCACCCAGCAGCGTCAGCCAGCCGGGGATCTCGCCGAGGAGCAGCCAGGACAGGAACACGACGATCACCGGTACCGCGTACGTCGTGGCACCCATCTTCCCGACGGTCGTACGGGACACCGCATAGGCCCACGTGGTGAACGCAAGGGCCGTCGGGAACACACCCAGGTACACGATCTGCAAGGTCGCCGACAGCGGAGCCCGGCTCACCTGCGACACCAACTGGTCGGCGAACGGCAGACAGGCCACCGCTCCGGCGAGCGCGCCGAACGTCGTCACCTGCATCGGTGTGGCGTGCTTCAGGGTCGGCTTCTGAAGCACCACACCCACCGCGTACGCCAGCGCCGCGAACAGACACAGCAGCACGCCGACGAGAGACGACGTGCCACCGCCAGACATGGACAGCCCGACCACCACGGCCCCGGCGAACGACACCGCCATACCCGCCATCAGCTTCGGCGGGAAGCCCTCCTTCAGCAGCCATCCGCCCAGCAGCGCCATCAGGATCGGCCCGACATTGACGACCAGGGAAGCCGTACCGGCGTCCACATGCCGCTCGCCCCAGTTCAACGCGACCATGTACGCGCCGAACCACAGCACTCCCGAGGCGAGGATGCCCGGCCAGGCCTCGCGGGGCGGGAATCCGCCACGCCGGGCCAGCAAGAGGGCGCTCAACACGACGGACGCCACCACCAGCCGGCCCAGCGCGAGCGCACCCGGCCCGAAATCCGCAGCGGAACTACGGATCGCGATGAACGACGACGCCCACAGCACCACCGTGACGCCGGCCGCGGCGAGCGCACGCCCGTCCGCCCGGCTCACGGACCCGGCATCGCCATCCACCGCTGCTGTTCCCACCCGCCGACTCACTCCTGCGACCTCCCCAAGCCCGTTGCGTACGCCCGACGCGCACACATGAGCCGCCAGCTTGTAAGAGGCCGCACCGCACTGACAAGCGAATACCGGTCTTGCCCGAGCCATGCCGACTCGCGCAGCCCCCGGCCTGACCCTAGGCGTCGCCCGACGGACGCGGCTCCCGTCGCATCGCCCACAGCGTCGGCCCGCCGCCCGGCAGCTGGAGCTCCTGCCGCACGGTGAACCCGAAGTGCTCGTAGAACGGAAGATTGGTCCGCTTCGACGACTCCAGAGCGACGGGCATACCCGCCGCGTCGGCCTTGGCCAGCCCCGACCGCAGCAGGGCGGCCCCGTGCCCTTGGCCCTGGGCGGCGGGGTCGGCCCCCAGCACCGCCAGATGCCACTGCGGCTCCTGCGGGGCGTGCTCGGCCGCCGCTTCGACGGCCTCCCGGAACAGCGCAGCCCGGTCGCCCAGGATGTCCTGAAGCTCCTCGATGGTCTCCGCATCGGGCACGGCCTTGGCCATCGCCTCCGGCGCCACCCAGAACGCAGCTGCCGCCCCGGTACGTTCACACACACCGTGCCGCCCGTACTGCCGGGTGAACAGGGTGCTGAAGTAACGGACGAGCCCCGCCGGACGAGCGGCATCGTCGGGAAAGAACCAGCGCATCATCGGGTCGTCGTCAAAGGCATCGGCGAGCACCCGGCTGATGAGCGGAGCGTCGTCGATCGCGGCCGTCATCGGGGTGTTTGTGGTGTTGTTCCGGTTGGTTATCGGCATACGGGTCATTCTGCACGCTCGATGATCTTGAGTTGCAGGGGGATCGGTTGTGGCGTAGACGGCGACGGCGCCCCGGCCCACCCCCTGATCACCGGCCTGGCCTCGGCTGCCGTGGACCGTGTCGGCGCGCGGTAAGCGCAGCAGGCCGCCGACTCAAGTGGAGCCGGTCCCTCCCGGGACGGACCCGGACACTCCCGGATGAGTTCCGGCCATTGGGCGGCGGAATCGTCCCGACCGGTCAGGGGTGCGGTAGGAAAGGGGCCGGTTCGCGGAAACCTCCCATCCAGGGAGGTTGAGGGAGTTCTCGGTACGTCACGGACGGGTGCGTGGCATGCCCAAGGCGGTGCAGGGCGGTGCGGGGAGGGCAACCGCTCCGCGCGGCCGTGAGGTGAGGTGATCGGCCCCCGCCTCTCCCGTGAGGTAAGGCGATCGGCCCCGCCTCTCCCGTGAGCGCACCGAACGAACAGCTCCCCTCCGGCGTTGCCGGGTCCTTCCCGTCGTGCCCCACCGGCTCAATCCGGTGCCGACGGGGGCCATTCCCGTGTTCTCGGAAACGGAGACCATGATGCGAAGACCTATCCGTGCCGCGGTGGCGGTGGTCGCGACCGCTTTCCTCATACCTCTGCTGACGGCGAGTCCGGCGCCCGCCTTGTCGGGCCGGCCCGCCGACGGCGCCCGTAAGCCCGCCGATTGTCGGCCCGCCCTCCAGGTCCTGGCCTCTCTGCCGGGCTCAGGTGGCAGCCAGGTCAAGGGACTTGGGCCGACTGCCCTGGCGGTGGGGGTATCGCGCGGGTTGCCCGTGTACTGGACGGGGGCCCGGGTCCATCGCGTACCGCTGCCCGCCGGATTCACCGGCGGTGAGGTCGCGGCGGTCAACGCGAAGGGGCTGATGGTCGGTTCGCTGCACGCCGCGGGCCGTACCGCCGCCTTCAGTTTCCGCGCCGGCGCCCGCGCGGTGACCCTGCTGCCGGAAGGGGCGCATGCGGCGGACGTCAGCGACCAGGGGCTGATCGTCGGTGACGCGGTCAAGGGCGGCTCTCTCGTCGGCCTCGAATGGGAGGGCGCGCGGATCCTGCGTCGGCTCGCGCCACCGGCCGGGTACTCGCTGACTTCGGTGACCGCCCTCAACAACGCCGGTCAGATCGCCGGTTCCGGTGAGGCCGTCAAGGACGACGAGTCGTGGTCGGCGGGCCTCGTCTGGCCCGCCAGGAGGAGCGCCGCGGCCATTCCGCTCCAACGGTTCTGGCCCGCGGGAGTGCCCTACGACTTCTGGTACCCCCGCGATATCGACCGCGCCGGACGCATCGTGGGCACCCACGACTACACCCGGCTGGACACCCGGACTCCCACCCAGTGGCTGCCCCCGTACACGACCGAGAGCGAACCGGGGCTGCTCGGGGAGCGCACCAGCGGCACCTTCGAAGCCATCAGCCCCACCACCAACGTGAGCGTGGGCACGGCCTCGGACAGTCACATGGTCGGGCCCTTCCCGCCGGAGACGGCGCCCCCGGAGCAGGCGCAGATTTGGCCGGGAACCGGCCCCCTGCTGGCGCTGCCCCGGCTCTCTCCTGAGGGCGCTTCCCAGGCGTACGCCGTCAGCGACGACCAGCGCGTCGGCGGCTCCGCGGCCGACGCCAGGTCGACCAGCCGCGCCGTCATCTGGACCTGCGCCCTGCGGCAGGCATACCGGCCCTGACGCCGGGATGCAGGTCACGGCCTTCCCGCGCCGTACGTGACACGGGGCGCCCGGCGAGCAACCCGGCGCCGGGCGCCCCGGCCCCGTTCAGCTACGGCGCGATATCGCGTTCTCGTCCGGCCCGCGCTCTCCGCTGAGCAGCCGACTGCCGTGTGAACAGCGCCGGGCGGTGGTGATCAACGCCTGGAGCTGAATGCCGAATTGATCGGCGTCGGTGAGCGCCTTGTGGAAGGGCAGCCGTACATCGTGGTGGCCGAGCGGGTACTCCACGCGGAGGGTGATGCCGTAGCGATCGATGGCCAGCGGCACCACACGCTCCATGAGTTGCAGGAAGCGGGGCTCCACCAGTCGCAGCAGCAGCGGAATGTAGTGAGGGTGCTCCTCCACCAGGTGGGTGAGGATGTCGGCTTCATAGGTGGCCAAGGGGTCCGGGGGAGCGGCCATCAGGTCGTGAAGACCGATGCCGGCCTTGCACGTTGCCGTTTCGAACACCGCCGTGGCGAACTCCATGCAGTCACCGGCGGGCGAGGCCGCCTTGTCCCGCGAGGTCAGCCACCCCATCACGGTGACGCGGGCACGCACCCGGTCGCGCACGGGGAGCGGGGCGACATCCGTGAACTTCAGGGTGGCGAGCACCCGCTCACCCGCCCCGGCCGCGCCGGTGAGACCGGCATCCGCGGGAGATGGGTGCAGGTGGACGTGCTGTGTCGCTCCTGGCCCGTTTCCGCGGGACACCTCGGTGCTGCGGCCATCGGCCACCATCGTCATCGAGTGTGCCGAGGCCAGGATCGCCCGGACTCTTTCGGCGCTGGTCGGCTGCTGCTCCGCACCACCGGAGATACGCATAAGGACTCCTGAAGGTTAGGTAAGGCTTACCTTGCCAGTCCGTCCCGGCTCGGTGGGGAAGCGGGCAGGCGTGGTCCCGGCTTTCCCTGTGAGGGGTCGGGCGACCGGATGGAGCGCCGCGTACACCAGGGGCGCCGACGGGTCGATCGAGACATCGAGCGGCGCGGGTGCGGCGCCCGCTCGGACCAGGAGATCCCCGACGGCGGCGATCATCGCGCCGTTGTCGGTGCACAGCTTCAGCGGCGGGACGCGCAGGGTGAGGCCGGCCGCCGCGCACCGCTCCTCCGCCAGCGCCCGCACCCGGGAGTTGGCGGCGACCCCGCCGACCACGACGAGGGTGTCGACGCCATGTGCGGTGCAGGCGGCGACCGCCTTACGGGTCAGCACATCGGCGATCGCCTCCTGAAGCGCGGCAGCGCCGTCGGCCACCGGCAGGGCCTGTCCGCGATGCCGCTCCACCCACCGTGCCGCGGCGGTCTTCAGCCCGGAGAACGAGAAGGCGTACGGGTCATCGCGCGGCCCGGTGAGCGGCCGGGGGAAGGCGACCGCGCGGGCGTCGCCCTCGCGCGCCGCCCGGTCGATGGCCGGCCCGCCGGGATAGGGCAGCCCGAAAACCCGCGCCACCTTGTCGAAGCACTCGCCCGCCGCGTCGTCGAGGGTGTCGCCGAGGTGCACGATCGGATCGCGGGCCAGATCGCGAACGAGCAGCAGCGAGGTGTGGCCACCGGAGACGATCAGCACCACGCAGGGGTCGGGCAGCGGCCCGTGCGCCAAGGTGTCGGCGGCGACATGTCCCGCCAAGTGATGCACGCCGTACAGCGGAACGCCCAGCGCATACGCCAGCCCCTTCGCACCGGCCAGCCCGACCTGAAGCGCACCGGAGAGCCCCGGCCCGGTGGTCACCGCAACCGCCCCGATGTCGGACATCCGCAACCCGGCCTCCGCCAGCGCCCGGTGCACGACCGGGGTGAACGCGTGGACATGCGCACGCGCCGCGATCTCCGGCACCACCCCACCGAACCGCGCGTGCTCCGCCATGCTCGACGCCACCGCATGCCCCAGCAGCCGGCCGTCGCGCACCAGCCCCACCCCTGTTTCGTCACAGGACGATTCGATGCCCAGCACCACGGGCGTTCCCTGCATGCCGTTCCGTTCCCTTCTCGCGCACTGCGGCATCGACTATTGCCGCGGTTTTGTTATTGCGAAGGGTATGCAAGAAGGCCCCGCCTCGTGCCCGTGGACCCCTGTAGCGCGCAGGGGTACGGGCCATCCATCTGAGTGAGGTCTCCGCCTCTAGGGCGAACTCCTGCGCTGGCTTGCGGCGAGTCCCACCGGACGTACGGCCCCCGCCCATCGGACAGTTGAGGCTCCACCACAGCCACGAGGCCCGCGCTCCGGTCAGCTCACGCGCCCGCTCCACCATGCGCTTTCGTCCGGGCCGCTCCACACTGCCCTTCTGTCTGCGGCCAGGGCCAGGCTCACCTCCACCCCCATGCTCTGCGACGCGTTCGGGGGCAGGGCGAATCCCTGGGTGACCATCTTCGTCATTCCGGGCAGCAGCAGTGTTTTGCCCAGGCCGCGGGAGTGGTCGTCCCCTTCGAAGACGGCTTCGGCCGTGCGCCCGTTGGCGTCCTTGGCCGAGATGCCGAAGAACTCCTCCAGATCGACCACGTTGGTGGAGCCGTTGCGGATCGTGACCTCAACGGCCATGGTGCGATTGCCCGGTGTGTAGCCGCGTTCCCAGTCGTGCTTCATGGGGCGGGGGGTGTAGGGCTTGGGCGTCGAGACCGTCGCCTGGACCCCATTCTTGAAGCAGTAGGTGGTGTGGAAGCTCGCCGGGCTGCTACCAGGTGCTGAGGCGGTCTTCTGTTCCGGGGAGGGGGAGCGGGAGGCACCGGCCTTGGCCGGCTCCGATGAGGGCTTTGATGGCCACTGGGCGGGCCGGCAGGAGGCTTGGTGGAGAGGGTCAGCGACGGCCACGGCGCCATTGAGGCACCACACGGTGGCCAGCCCGCCAAGGACCGCGCGGCTTGGGGCGGGGCTCATGCGGTCCGGGGGAGTCCGAGCCCGGCCCGGCCGGGCCCTCGTGGGAGTCGGCAAGCGGGGAGGCGTCTCCGCAAGGGGCTCCCGCCTGCGGCTTCGGGGAATCTGCCATAGCCACACTCCGTTCTTGTGACGTCCGGCCACACGCCGACCCGGGGTACAAAACACCGGGCGGTGGCGACCGTTCATGATTCACGGGCTACCGGGGGAGCGGTGCGCGGAGAGCCGGCCCGGATCTCGGAGCCAAGGGTCCCTGCACCGCCGGAGCAAGGGCGTTCCGGCCTGCTGGGAGGTAAGACGGGGATTTCCGCGAAGGGGTTGGTTCATGGGGTTCCGGTTCCGCCCGTCGTCACGGGCTGCTCCGTACAGGGTGTTGTGGTTCCGTGCCCACGGAGGGCACGAGCAGGCGGTATTCGGGCAAGGAGTCGGCCCCCTTGTGACCGAAGGCCCCGCCGCCACCGGGCATCGGTCTCCCGCAAGTCCACCCGGAACTGTTAAGAGGCGGCCTTATAGACCGCGCCGTGCGTATCTGTAGCCCTGAAATTCCCACCCTGGTTGAGGCCGCGGAACCTGGCCCAATTGGCGGTTCACGGCAGACATTTCGCGGGGCCGCCACCTGAATCAGGTGACGGCCCCGCGAAAGATCTGCGGCTCGCCCTCAGGAATGGACCGGCGCTGAGAGGAGATAGGACGCCGGGCCCGAGCGTGCCCAGGACCCGGCGAGGCGTTCTAGACGGACGCCATCGGACGGGCGTCGTCGGGGGTGACAGCGGAGGCCGGGTCGGCTTCCGCGGGGGTCGGATCGCTGGTCAGCCCGCGTTCGTGGGCCTTGACCCCGGAGCGTACGGCCCAGAAGTAGAAGACCGGGGCGGTGACCGCGATCAGGGCGGTGCCGAGTACGCCGGGGAGGACGCCCCGGCCGCCGAACTCCTCGCCGCCCAGCGCGGACACCGCGGCGGTCCACACCAGGAAGGCGATCATCCACCAGGCCGGCGCGAACTGCCGCAGCAGCTGTCGCTCACCGCGGCGCCACAGCACCACGGCCGCGACCGGCGCCGCCACCAGCGTCAGCACGGTGATCTTTCCGGTCTCCGGCCACTTCGACCAGTACAGCGCGCAGGCGGCGAAGGCGAAGGTGACCGGGCACAGCACCCTGGCGGCCGGCAGCCGGAACGGACGGGGCAGCTCCGGGCGGGTCCGCCGCAGCACGCCCACCGCGATCGGGCCGATCAGATACGAGATGACCATGGCGGCCGACACCACACCGGCCAGCGCCTGCCAGCTGCGGCCGACGGTGAGCAGCAGTACGACGGAGAAGGCGAGGTTGAGCCACATCGCGGGGCGGGCGGTGCCGTAGCGCGGGTGCACGGCCGCCAGCTTCCGGGGGAAGAACCCGGTCTCGGCGAGGTTGGTGACCATGTACGCGGCCGAGGCGACATTGGCGATGTTGGATCCGGCCGGCGAGATGAACGCACCGAACTGGAGCATGGTGACCACCCAGTGCAGCATCAACAGCCCCGCCAGGTCGGCGAACGGCGAGTTGAGGTTCACGCCCTGCCATCCGCCGGACCGCTCCAGCAGCTCGGGCGGCACCGACCCCAGGTACGCGACCTGGAGCGCCGTGTAGATCACCAGGCCCAGTGCGAGCGCACCGATCAGCGCGACCGGAATGGCCCGGCCCGGGTTCTTCGCGGCCCCGCCGAGGTTGACCACGGCCTGGAAGCCGTTGAAGGCGAAGACCACACCGCAGGTGGTGACGGCGGTGAGCACGGCCGGCCAGCCGTACGGGGCGAAGCCGCCGTGGTCGGTGAAGTTCGAGGTGTGGAAGCCGGACCCGACCAGGGCGAGCACCGCCAGCACCGGGATGGCGAACTTGACCAGGGTGAGCACGGTGTTGGCGCGCGCCAGCAGCTGGACCGACCAGAAGCAGGTCAGCCAGAGCGCGAGGGTCAGGATCAGCGACACCGCCGTGCCGGAGAGAGTCAGCTGGTGGGTGGCCGGATCGACCAGGCCCTTCGCCCAGTCGAAGCTCCAGGACGTCATGTACTGGGTGGCCGCGATCGACTCGATCGGGATCAGCGAGGCGGTCGCGATCCACACCGCCCAGCCGGTGAGGAAGCCGAGGACCGGACCGTGCGAGAGGTGCCCATAGCGGGCCATACCGCCGGGGATCGGGTAGGCCGAACCGACCTCCGCGTACGACATCGCGATCATCCCGATGAAGATGACGCCGATCACCCAGGCGACCAGCGCCGCGGGGCCCGCCACCTGGGCAGCGGAGCCGGCCCCGAAGAGCCAGCCGGAGCCGAAGATCGAACCGATGCCGATCATGATGAGGGCGAAGAGGCTGAGCCCCTTGCGCTCGCCGGCGCTCATATCCATGGGAAGTGTTGTCCGTCCTGGTGGTGCGCATACCCCCGCACATCGGCGGGGCCGCTCTCGTCTGCCGCCAACCACCTTATTTCCGGCCAACCCTCGAGAACGCCGCTGAGCTGCCCGAACATCGCCCGGACGGACCCCGCCGAACCACGATCCCCGGTCCAACAGCCCCACACGCACGGCCCGTTCACTCCCCGGCCGCCACTCATCGGCGGCCCGGGAGATCACCACATGAGACACGTCACAGCTGGGGGCGGAGGGGGCGCTTGTCTGTGGGTGTGGTAGGTCGGCCACGCGGGCCTCGGCTTCGCTGGCGGGCTTGATGACCGCTTCGGCCTTGACGTCGACGACCTCGCGGGGTTCGTCGGCCTGAAAGCCGTGGGTGCCCGGCGCGGGGGCGATGCGCCGGGCTGAGCACGCTGCCCGTGGCAGCCCCTCGCGCAGGTCGAAGCACAGTGGGGCGGCCGCGCCCCCTCCATCGCGCCGAGATCATCGCCATCCGCCGACTGGCAAACACAGCACCCGGTGCCCGGCTCTCGTCCCCGCCTCACCACTGCGATCGAAGTCGGGGAGACACCGGGGGAGGGCGGCGGCCTGCCCGGGTGCTGAGGGCCGTGAGCTCAGTCCTGCGAAGAGGCGGTGGGGTGGTGGAAGTGCAAGGTGAGCCCCGTGACCTGGCCGGATTGAATGACGGGGCCGTGCTGGACCCCGCCACTGATGTCGTTGTGCACCGTCCCCGGTCGTGTACCCGGATCGTTCGCGAGCCGCTGCAAGGAGGCGAGCAAAGCGCGCAGATCGTCCCCAGTGGCGCCGGCCTGTAGAAGATGTCGTAGGTAGGCATGCAACTGGTGCGTGATGTCTTGGGTGGTCTGTGTGCCCTCTACAGCCCCGAGGGCAAGCAGACGGGCCCTGGCGGAGTCCAGATCGGCGACCGAGGCACCCTCCGCACCGGCGCGGGAGAGGAACCGTCCGACCAGCTCCCGGGCGTGCGTCCAGGAATCGGTGACCATGAGGGAGACCAAGGTGGTCGCTCCGGATGCGGCGAGAGCGGCCAGCTCGCTGTCCATAGGGTTTCCTCCAGGAGGTTCAGAGTCCGGGCGTCTCGTCGGACGTGTCGTCATCCGGTGTGTGCCTCGCGGGCGGGTCGAACCTGCGCAGCAGTTCCTCGGCAGTCTCGTTCCGGTCCTGCGTCTTGATGATGTCGGCGATCTGCTTGGTCAGCATGACGCGCCTGACATCTCCGTCCGCGAAGCCCATGCCGGCGAGGAACCCCTCGAAGTGGTCAGCGGCGGTGGGCTCGCGTTCGAAGGAAGCGGGTGGAGCGTCCACGACGTGCAGGTCGGGCCGCTCGTGTCGCGGCTGAGGCAGGAGGTCCCGCAGTCGTTCGGGCACATCGGTGTCGTTGGCGGCGGAGGTGAGCTGGGCGAGCAGACCGATATCGGCCACAGCCTTCTCCACGTGATCGTCGTTCTTCGCGAGCCACCAGACCACCGCGCTGCCGGTGTCCTTGAGCACGTCTTCGCCGAGGTACTCGCGCTTGCTCTGCTCGTACTTCCGCTGGTGTTCCCAGACCGCCTTGTCTTTGCGCACTTCGGAGAGCTTGTCCAACCGCTCCTGATCGTGTTCGCGCAAGGTGAGCGTGACGTCCTCCGCCATGATCTGGAGGTGGCCGGTGCGGTCCGGACACATCCGGCCGAGTGCACCACTCAATTCGTGCTGGACGAGTGAGGCCCGGCCGGGCTCCCGCTGCTCCGTGATCGCACGGGCGCGGTCCAGCACCGCTTCGACGGCGAGGCCCGCCGGGCCGGCGACGGGGCCGTCGCCGGGGCCTTCAAGCGGGTACCACCGTACGGTCGCGGAGAACAGGAAGTCGTAGTCGGCCCATTGGCTGGGCAGCGCCACGCAGCTGACGCGGTGTTCGCTGCGCTCGATGGGCATCGCGGTGCGCTGCTCGTCGAAGTCGACCGGTACGGGGCCGCGCCGCGCCGCGGCGATTTTGAAGGTTGCCGTGGGTACTCCGACGAGGAGAACGGCGAGGGTGGCCCACGCCCAGGAGGGCCACCCCTGTGTCAGGCCGAGGATCGTCAACAGCAGAGCGCACAGGATGGTGAGGAAGACGGTCGTCGTCTTGCAGCCGGTCGTCATGGTGTGGTCCCCCTGGGTGGTTCCGGTCGAGGTGGCGTGGCTGGTGGGCGGAGGCCCTGCGCCGCGGAGATCTTCTGGAGGAGGCGGTCGGTGGTGTCGACGCCGCGTGCCGCGCCACCGGAGGTGGTGGGTTCCGCCGCCCGGGCCACGGAGTACAGCGCCGCGAGATGTGTGCCGTCGCGGTCCGCGGCGTCGACCAGTAGGTCGAGCAACAGGTCACGACGGTCGCCGGCGTCGGAGGCGGTGTGCAGCCAGCGCCGTGCGTACGGCTGCCAGCGCGGCTGTGGCAGCTGGGCGAACACCTCCCGCCAGCCGGTGGTCACACAGCCCTGTACGTAGTTCTCGTCCATCAGCGCGCGAGGCGAGCCGCCCGGGTCCGTCAGCGGCACCGGGTCGCAGATCCGCAGGAAGAGACCGGCATCGGCGCCTGGAGCGGACGAATGCCGCGTGAGGCGGTCCAGCATGCGGCGCCTGAGCCGACTGCTCGTCGCCACCAGATCGCACAGCGCGTCCAGCGCCGGAGTGGCACCGCGCTCACGGCGGGCGAGGTGGTGCAGCCGGACCATTGCCTGATCGGGATGGGTCGGCGCGATCACGTCGGTGCAGACGCGGAGCAGGACATCCGCGAGATCTCCCGCCAGTTGCTTGTCCCTGCACCACGTGTAGATCAGCTCCCGGAAGTTTCCTCCGTACTGTTTGCTCTCCAGGCCGCGGCTGAGCACGTGGATTGCTGCCGCCGGACGTGCCGGGTTCGTGGTGGTGGTGCCCCATACATCCGCCAGGGCCGCCAACTCCCGCCACTTCCCGGTGCGCAGGTACTGGTCGGCGAGCCGTTGCACCAGCTCTCTGCGGCGGTCCGCGGTGAGGTGCCGATCGGCCAGCTCCGCAGTCCGGTCGGTCCAGGCGCTGAGGAGGGGCCTGAGGTCGGGCATGTGGTCCCAGAAATGGACGCGCACGGCGGTGTCGAAGCCCAGCTTGTCGAAGCGTACGTGGCCGTCCGGTCCGGCCGACGCGGTGATCTCCGTCAGGCGCTCGGACAGGTCCTTGCCCTCCAGCAAGTGAGCGTTGTCACGAGGGGTTTTGAGGGTGCGGAGCAGAAGTGCGGTGGCGTGGTGGATGACGTCGGCGTGCGCGCCGTGCAGCATGGCTGTGGTGAACAGCAAGGCCCGCTGTGGTGCCTCGCGCCGTTCGGCGACGAGGCCGGCGACCTCTTGCCGCCAGGTCTTCCGCGCGTCACGAGCCTGCTCGCACCAGCCGGCGAAATCGTCGGGCGGTCGATGCGCCGTACGGGCCCGCCGCACGCGGTCGGCGAAGTCCGCGATCTCTTCCATCGAACGCCGGTCGTCCAAGAAGTCCGCAAACGCGGGCGCGGGTTGCAGGTACTCCTCGTGCGGTACGTGGTGGAGTCGTAGGTGGCGCCGGAACACTTCCTGAGCCGGAGGGTGCGAGATCTTGGCACGGTAGAGCTGGAGGTCGGATTCCAGCGTGCCGTCGTGCGGCATGACGACCACCAAGTGGGCCTGCTGTTCCTGCACGGCCTTGCGGAGCGCCGACAGATCCCGGCGGGTCCTCGCCCACCTCTGGACGTCGGCCTCGGCGAGGTCCAGCAGCAGGCGGTCGCCGGCGCCCACCAGCCCGGTATCGGTGAGCGCGACTTCCTCGTGGTCGCCGGGCAGCAATTCGCGGAAGATGCCGGTGCTCTGGTGGAGTTCGTACAGGAGGACGCGTGCTGCGGCCGTTCGGCCGCTCCCCGGAGGGCCGTCCAGAATCACGGTGCTGTGCTCTGCCAGCAGACGGCGTGCCTCGCCCATACCCTCGGGGTCGACGAACCGCTGTCTGAGCAGACGAAGCTGGTCATCGGCGATGCGGCGGGGACTCCGTCCGGCCGTCTGCTGGTGGTTGAAGTGGCTTGTGGTGTAGGTGATGTTGTAGACGTCGCCCTGGCCGGCATGCACCGAGCCGCCGGAATTGTCGACCCGGGTGAACGTATCGTTCACCGCTCGTCGTCCTCGTGCCGTCCCGGCCCGCCGAACCGGTGCCGGATGTCACCGTGATGGTCGCCTTCGACGTTCGTCATGCCGTCGCCCGAGTAGTGCCGGCCGCCCGACACATGGCGGGAATTCTGATAGATGTTGCCGTTGCCGGAGTGCACGGGGCCGGTCGACCCCTTGATGACGGTGCTGCCGACGTCGCCGGTGAAGTCCCGGCTCTGTACGGCCGTGCCGTGGATGTCGCCGGCCGAGTTGGACACCGAGGCGGGGTCGGGGGCTGGTGCCTCGGCGTGCTCGAGGTCGTGCAGCTCGGGAACCATGTCGGCGACCAGGTCACCGAGGCGCTTCAGATCGGCCTCGGCGTTTTGCGTGTCCAGCCGTACGGACTGCAATTCGGCCAGCCGCGCCAGCTCGTCCGGCAGATCGTCCTTCTTCAGGCGCTCGGTCGTCCTGCCCACCAGGACAGGGACCACCGGCAGTCCGCAGGCGAACGCCTCCTGGATCTCCTTCCGAACCCAGTCCTCCGGGTCACGGAGCCTGGCCTGGAAGTTGATCCAGTCTGCCCCGATCACCGTCAGAACCAGTGCGCTGCGGCGCAGGCTCGTCAGCAGGGCATCGGGGTAGGCGGTGCCGGGAGGGATGGACTTCGAGGCGCGGAACGCGCGGTCCTTCCCGAAACGCTTGGAGAGCTCGTTGTCGATCAGAGCGGCGGTCTCATTGCCGTCGCCCGTCCGGTAGTTGATGAACACATCGGCCATGGGAGTTCCTCCTCAGGAGTGGGTGAAGCGGGAAAACGTGCCGAGCCGCGGCGACAGGTGGCGCACCGCGGCGTGATCCGAATGGCGGGCCAGGACGCGGGCGAGACGCCGGAGGTCGATCGTGACGGTGGCGGAACGTACGGCTGCCACCCCGTCGAGAAGCGGCTCGGTCAATGTGCAGGCATGGTCGATCTCGCCGTCGGCCGCGTAGGCGAGTGCCCGGCGTACGCCGTAACGCACCTGTGTCCGTACCGCGTCGGGGGAGACCCGCGCGAGCTGCCGGTTCAGCTCCTCGGCCGCCTCCTGCGGGCGGCCCAGGTCGAACAGACACCAGCCGGTGACCATGCCGACCGAGTCGGGCAGGTGCATGGGGCCGATCACCGGTACATCGGCATCGTCAACCTGTGCGGCGAGCAGCGCCCGAGCCCTGTCGAGGGCACGCTGACAGGCATCACGGTCGCCCGCGAGCGCATGGCCCTGCGCCTCGCGCTGCGCGGCGAGTCCGCGGATCCGGGACGGGAGCGTGCCGCTCTGCGCCCGCTGTGCCAGCGCGACCGTCTGCTCGGCGTCGTCCTGGTACATCGTGACCAGCGCCCGGCGGACCAGCGCATATCCGGCCAGCGCCCGGTCGCCGCCCGCGGCCGCAAGGTCCACCGCACGCTGTGTCCACCACAGCGCCGCCTGTTCGTCCCCGGTCTCCTGCACCAGCCAGCCGACGTATTCGGCGTAACGGGAACCGAGCGCGAGCAGCTCCCGGCGGGTGCGGGGGTCCGCATGCGCCGACAGCTCCCGCAGCGTGTGGGTCTGCGCGATCAGCCCGGGGAGCAGGAAGCCGGGCTCGACGCTCTGGCCGAGCCGCCGATAGTGCGAGAACAGGGAGCGGGACGCCTCCAGCATTCCGGCTCCCGTGGCCTGCGAGACGGGGCCGACGCCGCCGGTATGCCAGCTCATCAACGAGGCGGCGCCGGCGCTCACGACCTCGCGCCGGCCCATGGGCCGGAACGAGCCCGAGCCGTCCGGTGACAGCTTCATCGTCCACTCCTCTTCGTCGATTCCGCCTGGTGCCGGCTCATCCGGTGTGCCGGATACGGATGTGGCGACCAGAGCGATCAGTGCTCCGCCGGCCCCGAGGGTGGCGTCGCACAGTCGGGCGAGATCGCGGCTGGGCGCCTTGATGCCTCGTTCGACCTTGCTCAGCTGCGCCTTGCTGTAGTGCACGGCGGCAGACAGTGCGGTGAGGCTGAGTCCGGCGTCCAAACGTCGCTTCCTCAGTTCCTCGCCGAACGCGGTGGACGGCTGCGGCACGGGAACCTCCATAACCATCCATCCAGGCGAACGGGGTGCGCACGAAAGCGTGCAGCAGCCGCGGCCGGACGGACAAGGCGAATGGTGCTGTTTCCCGTTTCCTTCTCCGCAGGTGAGGCGCGGTATTCCCCGGAGTTCGTGGTGCGTCGTGCTGCGCTCGTGGTTCGGCGTGGAGAGCGTGCCGTCCTCGGCGTCACCCACGATCCCGACGTTGGCCATGGGCAGGGCCTGGAGATGCTGGGCACCTCCAAGTCCTGCACGACGCCACGCCCTTCGGCACGGCGGTGTGGGTGCGGTGACGCAAGCGGATCTGGTGCTGCCCGAGCCCTCACACTGTCCAGGGAACCTGGACCGAGGCGCACTTCTCCGCGCCGCCGTGGGCACATGGCCGGGCCGCCACGGAGCGAGGTCCCAGCGATCTTCTCCAGCCAGGGCGCCCGTAGGGGCTCCGCGGTCGAGCACTCACACGAAAAAGAACGGCCGAATCGCCATACCGATCAAGCTCTCCCCAAGGCCGAATTCCCCATTCCGCAATCCCTATTCGGCCGCAGTGGCCGAGAAACGCCACTCCCGCCCGTGATGTGGGTCACGTTTCGACGCCGATACGCGCCCTTTGAGAGGATCTGCCGAGGGCTCAAAGTCTCCCCTACTTCAGCAACCCGCCATTTCGGCCATGTCGGGCGGCTCGTGCGGCGAATTCCTGTGTGAATAGAGTTCTGGTGTCCGGCGGGAGTTCGCCGGTTGCCCTTGAGGGCGGAAATTCTGATTCCCCTTCGCGGATTTCTGGATTCCGTTTCAATGGGCCGTTGCGCTACGGCAAGGGGGTGCCATTATGCGTTACGCGTACTGAGGTATATGAGGCGTCGGCCGGGGTCGATGGACCCCGGCCCGCGCGACTTTTGATGTGCGTAGCCCTCGTGTTCCTCTCACTCGCTCAGGACGGAATGTGTCTGACTACGATCCGCTTGACGCGGCCACGGTGGCCGATCCGTATCCCGTCTATGAGCGGCTGCGGAAGAATGCGCCGGTGTTTTGGAGTGAGCGTTTCGGCTCGTGGATCGTGACGCGTTACTCGGATTGTCACCGCGTGCTCAGCGACGTGGACGTATTCGCCAGCGACTGGCGCAGGGCGGGGCATGAGGCGCCACCCACCGCGGCCCTGAGCATGCAGGAACTGGATCCGCCCGACCACACGCCGGTCCGCCGGCTGTTCACGACGGCCTTGCGCGACCAGGATCTCGACGCGATAGCGGCCTTCGCGGTCCGGGACACTGCCGCGGTGTTCGAGCAGCTGGCCGACACGCCGTCCTTCGACTTCACCGCCGAAGTGGCCCGTCCGGTGGCGCTCCAGGCGGTATGCCGGCTGCTCGGCGTGGAACCCCCGCCGGTCGCCGCGTTCGCCGAGCTGTCCGACGCGCTCGTACGCGGCATGGACGCGGGCCTGCTGCCGGAGGTGCTGGAACCGGCGATGGCGGCCCGCGGCCGGATCAACGCGCTCATGGCCGAGTGGTTCACCGCTCACCGCCGGCCGGGCCTGCTCACCCAGGTCCTCCACGGCGCGGGCGCCGCGGGCGTCACGGAAGACGCGGTGTGGAACAACGTCCGGGTGCTCTTCCTGGCCGGATTCAGTACCACCGTCGGCGCGGCCGCCAACGCCGTGCTCGCCCTCCTCGAACATCCCGGCGCGCTGGAACGCCTGCGTGACCCGGCCCTGCTGGATTCCGGAGTGGAGGAACTCCTCCGGTACGACGGCCCGGTGCAGGGCACCACCCGCGCCTGCGTCGAAACCACCGAGATCGACGGCGTCACCGTGGAGCGCGGCCAGCTGGTGCTGGCGCTCTTCGGCGCCGCCAACCGCGACCCCGAACGGTTCGCCTGCCCCGACGAGTTGCTGCTCGACCGGCACCCCAACCGGCATCTCTCCCTGGGCTGGGGCCCGCATGCCTGCTCGGGCGCCCTCCTCGCCCGGATCATCATCAGGGCCCTGGTCCAGGAGCTGCTGGCCGCCCCCGCGCCCCCGCGTCTCGCCGCCCCGCCCGTCAGGGTGCCGCGGGCCACCCTGCGCTACCCGGACCGGCTGCCCGTCACGTTCCAGAACGCTGAGCCCGAACGCTGAGAGTGAGAGCCATGACCACTGACGCCGCAGTCGAATACCACCCACTCGACCCGGACACCCTGCTCGACCCCTATCCGGTGTACGCGTCCCTGCGGGCGACCGGCGCGCCCGTGTGGAACCAGAAGCTCGACAGCTGGGTGCTCACCTCGTACCGGGACTGCCGCCAAGTCCTCCTGGATCACGAGAACTTCGCGGCCGACTGGCGGCGGGCGGGCGAGACCGTCCCCGACCCCGCGCTGGACGTCCACACCATCGACCCGCCCGACCACACCGCGATCTACGGAGTGCTCGCCGGCTCACTGCGGGACATGGCTTCGGACGGCCTCGCCGCCCGCACCAGGGCTCACATCGCGGCCGTGCTCGACGCGCGGCCGGACGGGCCCTTCAACGCGATCACCGAATTCACCGAGCCGCTGGCACGCTGGTTCATCCCCGAGGCCATCGGCGTTCCGCCCTTCGATCTGACCACCGTGCGGCCGATGGCCGAGGCCATCACCCAGGCCATGGACTCCGGTCTCAACCCGGCAGCCAGGGAGCCGGGGGTCGCGGCACAGCGTCAACTGGCCGCGATGATCGAGGGCTGGGTGACCGGGATGGACGCGGACCACCCCATCCGCGTACTGGTGGCCAACGCCATGGCCGCCGGCGTCCCACGCCATATCGCGATGAACTCGCTGCGCACCCTGGTCGTCAACGGCTTCACCGCCGTACCGGCCTCCCTCGGCAACGCGCTGAACGTGCTGTCCAGGGACGCGAGCCTCCTTGCCGACCAGCTCGGCAGCCCCGAGGCGATCGACCGGGCGCCGCATGAGTTCTTCCGTTACGAGGCGCCCATCCAGGGAACGACCCGGCTGGCCGTCCGGGACCTTGAATTCAATGGCGTAAAGGTGCGCCGCGGCCAGGGAATGCTGATGCTCTTCGCGGCCGCCAACCGCGACCCCGAGCAATTCGACGGCCCCGACACCGTACGGCTCGACCGGTGGCCGAACCACCATCTCACCTTCGGCTACGGCGCCCACGCCTGCACCGGATCGCTGCTCGCCCATCTGCTCCTGCGGGAGTTGCTGACCGTACTCGTGGAGCGCGGTACCACTCTCAAGCCGGCCGGGCCCGCCGTACACAAGAAACTCGCCACCGTCCGCACCCTCGCCGAACTTCCCCTGGAATTCAGTAAATGAGCAGGTACCGCACTGCGCTGGGCATACGCGAATTCCGCGCGATTTTCACGGCACATATCGTCTCCATGGTGGGAGCGGTCACCGCGAATTTCGCGCTGGCCATGCTCGTCTACTCCCGCACCGGCTCGTCGCTGCTGTCGGCACTGGTCTTCGCGCTGGTCCTCGCACCGCATCTGATCGCGGGCACCCTGCTGTCCGCGCTCATCGACCGGCTCCCGGCCCGGCGGCTGCTGGTCTGCTGCAATCTGCTGTCCGCGGGGCTCGTCCTCGTCATCTCGCTGTCCGGCACCCCGGTGCCCGCCGTACTGGCGCTGGCTTTCGCCCTTGGCCTGATCGAGCCGGTGTTCTCCGGCGCCCGCGCGGCCACCCTGCCCGACGTACTCCCCGGCGACGCCTACGTGCCGGGCCGCAGCCTCATGCGACTGGTCGCCCAAGGCGCACAGCTGGGCGGATTCGCGGTCGGCGGCCTGCTGATGGCGGCCTTCTCACCGCAGGTGATGCTGCTCATCAACGCGGGCTGCTTCCTCTTCTCGGCCCTCGTACTGCGCCTGGGGACCAAGGAACGAAGGCTGCACCCCGACGACGGCACCACCGGGCGGACCTCCCTGCTGCGCGACTCCCTCCACGGGATCGGCGCGGTGATGCGGGTTCCGGCCGTACGCCGCACGCTGCTCCTCGGCTGGGCGGTCCCCGCACTGGGAGTGATCCCGGAAGCCCTGGCGGTGCCGTACACCGCCGGGCTCGGGGGCGGGGCGACCGCCGCGGGCCTGCTGCTCACCGCGATCCCGCTGGGGACCGTGGCCGGCGAGGTCCTCACCAACTGGCTGGTCCCGAAGGAACGGCAGATCCGCATGATCGGCCCGGCCGCCCTGCTGGTGTTCGTGCCGATGCTGCTCTTCGCACTCCGCCCGGGCCTGGTGCCCGCGATCGCTGTGCTGTTCGTGTGCGGCCTGGGGTTCAGCACCCAACTCGGCCAGGACCGGCTGCTGCTCCAGGTGGTGCCCGAGGAACTGCGGGCCAGGACGCTCAGCCTCCAGACGGCCGGGCTCATGTTCTGGCAGGGGCTCGGCTTCGCCGCGGGTGGCGCGGTGGCCGAGCTGTTCAGCCCGAGCGCCGTGATCTGCGCGGGGGCGGTGGCCGGCCTGTTCGCCGTCGTCCTGCTGCTGCGCGGCGCGGTGTTCGATACCGAGAAATGGAGTCCCAGGAGTGCGGACGGAGTCGTCAGTGGCTGAAACGGGTGGCGGGGCCGATGAGGAGCGATGGAAGGCACGTATCGGAGTCGCCCATGTGACGGTGCCCCGCTGGGCTCGCGACGCCCCCGACCGCTGTGTCTACCGGTCGAACGCCACCGGTACCTGGGAGTTGTACGAGTGGGACCGGGCGAGCGACACCCGACGCAGGCTCACCGACCGCCCCCACGGCACCGCCCTGGGCTTCCTCGACCCGGCCGGCACCTGGGTGTGGTGGTTCGCTGACACCGACGGAGACGAACGTGGCGTCTGGATGCGCCGACCGTTCGGCGGTGACCACGACGAACCCGCCGTACCCGCTCTGGGCCCCGCCCACCAGGCCGGCTTGGCCCTCGGCACGAACGGCCTCGCCGTAATCGGCACCACGATGACGGGCGGTACGACTACGACCGGCGGTACGACCACCGGTGGTACGACCGCGACCGGCGGCACCACCATCCGCATCTGCCGCCCGGGAACCGCACCACGGACGCTCTGCACCCACCCCTCGGACGCCCATGTCGGGGCCATGTCCGCTGACGACACTCTCGTTGCGATCGGCCACAGCGAACACGGCGACAGCCGACACAAGGCGGTGCGCGTACTGAGCCTGGACGGCACGGTGGTCGCCGACCTGTGGGACGGCGAGGGGCGCGGCCTCGGCGGCATCTGGGACGGCCCGGGCAAGGGCCTCGGCGGAATGGCGTTCTCCCCGGTCCCCGGCGACAACAGACTGCTCATCGAGCACGAGCGCCACAGCCGGCCCGAGCCCATGATCCTGGACGTCGCCACCGGCGAGCAGCGCGAGATCGCCCTCGACCTGCCCGGCGACGTCAGCGCCGCCTGGTACCAGGACGGCTCGGCCTTGCTGATCTGGCACACCCACCACGCCCGCGACGAGCTCTACCGACTGGACCTCAACACCGCGGAAGCCGGCGGCCTGATCCGACTGGACACCCCTAAGGGCGTCATCAGAGGCGCCGGAACACGTCCGGACGGCACCGTGGAGTTCGCCTGGTCGAGCGCCGCACACCCCCCGGTCGTCAGGTCCACCTCGGGCGGCACCGTACTGGCCCCACCGGGACCGACGGCCCCGCCCTCCGTCCCCGTCACCGATGCCTGGGTCGACGGCCCCGGGGGCCGTATCCACGCCCTGATCTCCCGGCCCCCGGGCACCGACGGCCCGCTCCCGTGCGTCTTCGAGGTACACGGCGGTCCGATCGGTTACGACGACGACGCCTTCGACCCCGTGGTCGCCGCCTGGGTCGACCACGGCTTCGCAGTCGTCCAGGTGAACTACCGGGGCTCCACCGGCTACGGCTCCCGATGGCGCGACGCGATCGAGGGACGCCCCGGCCTCACCGAGCTGGAGGACATCGAGGCCGTCCGCGAATGGGCCGTCACCAGCGGCCTCGCCGCCCCCAAGCGCCTTGTCCTGTCCGGCCGTTCATGGGGCGGCTACCTCACCCTGCTGGGCCTCGGCACCCGCCCGGAGAACTGGGCCGTCGGCATCAGCACCATGCCGGTCGCGGACTACTTCGCCGCCTACGAGGGCGAGATGGAGGCCCTGCGCGCGTACGACCGCTCACTCTTCGGCGGCTCGCCCGACGAAGTCCCCGAGCGGTACCGGGCGTCCTCCCCCCTCACCTACGCGGACCGCGTCACCGCACCGGTCCTGGTGATCGCCGGCGAGAACGACCCCCGCTGCCCGATCCGCCAGATCGACAACTACGTCAACCGCCTCGCCACACTGGGCAAACAGCACGAGGTATACCGCTACGACGCAGGACACGGCTCACTGGTCGCCGGCGAACGCATCAGACAGATCGGGGCGACGATCGCGTTCGCCTGTGCGCATCTGCCCGGTTGATATCGGGCAGATGGGGTGAAGGGCAGGCGCCCGCCATGGCTGGCGCCCTCCACGAAGTGGCGTGGGGGTGCACATTCCCCCCGCCGCCTCAGCTTGGCGCCCAGCCCTCAGTTCAACCGCCGGAACGACTCCGTACAGACAATCCAGCACACCACGACACCGGGCCGGGCCCCACCCAACCACAGAGATGAACCCCGTCGCGTGCCTTTGACGTGGCCTTCTTGATCTTCGCTCTTATCCTGCAAGGAGCTTCGCCATAGATCGAGTTACTCCTATGCACCGGCGTCCCTTCGCCGGAGAAGGGACGCCCCATGGGTGCCCACGCCCGCCCCAACCGCATACACCGCACCGGAGTCCGGATAGCGATGGTGGCACTTGTCGGTGCCGCCCTGCCGATCAGTGCCGGTGGCCTCGCCCAGGCGGCCACGCCCGATGCCACGCACTCCGCGGATGAGAACGGCCGGCAGGGTGGCGAGGCCACCACCACGGCCGCCCAGAAGCACGGCGCGCAGCAGCATGCAGCGCAGCGCGTGGTCCGGGGTGAGGCCGCCGGTGCGCAGGACGCGAACGACCAGGACGCTCCTCAGATCAAGGCCGACCACGCTTTCTTGCTGGACGCCCGCGACGGCAGCCAGGAGCGGGAGCTGTGGGGCGGGGCCAAGGCGGACGAGAGTGTGTCCATGGCCAGCACCACCAAGATCATGACTGCCCTGGTGGTGCTCAAGCACCCGGAGTGGCTGGGCCGGCAGATCACGGTGACGCAGGAGTACCGGGACTATGTGCAGAAGGTCGGCGGCAGCACCGCCGACCTCCAGACCGGCGACACGCTGACCGTTGAGCAGCTGCTGCACGCCCTGCTGATCCCGTCCGGCGACGACGCCGCGATGGCCCTGGCCGACAATCTCGGCACGGGGAGCACCGCGGAGGCGCGGATTGCCGACTTCGTGCACCAGATGAACGTCGAGGCACAGCAACTGGGTCTGACCGGCACGAACTTCGACAGCTTCGACGGTGTCTCGCAGGGCAACAACCACAGCACCGCCCGCGACCTGGCCAAGCTCGGCCAGCGCGCGATGCTGAAGCCGGTGTTCGCCGACATCGTGAAGAAGAAGCAGTTCAAGACCGAGGCCGTGGCGGCCAACGGGCACATCCGGTACTACACCTGGGACACCACCAACAAGCTGCTGAGCAGCTACGACGGCGCCCTGGGCATCAAGACGGGCAGCGGCCCGGAGGCCGGTTACGCCCTCGTCTTCGCCGCCGAGCGGGACAACCGCACCCTGGTCGGCGCGATCCTCAAGGACGACGCGGGCCGCTTCGACGACGCCACCAAGATGCTCGACTGGGGCTTCGCCCACTGAGCGGGCGGCGCCCCCGGGGCCTTGCTCCGAGCGGGCCGCCCGGAAGGCGCCTGACCGGTGAAATGCCAGGTCAGGCGCCTTCCGTGGCTTCCTAGAAGAACCCCAGCTGTCGGCCCAGAGCAGCAGGACCAGGTTGTGGCGTAGTTCCGATGCGTCCTCGGGCAGGTGGATCCGGGTCGCGTCGAGGAGTCCAGCCGCGGCGAAGGCTCGACGGGCGGCCTCGGCCTTCACTGCCTGAGTGGGATGGGTGCTCAGGTCGATACTGAGCGGCTCGTTGAGCGGGAACAGCGGGGGCAGGCTCTCGGCCCAGTCCCAGCCGTCGGTGGGGTCGTCGACGACGAGGCGGCAGTCGGCGGGGTACCAGCTGACGTAGAGGTGGAAGTTCGAGCGGGACAGCTCCACCGACAGGGCAGCATCAGCCGGGACCTCCTCTTCCTCGCACCACTGCTCCTCCTCGCTCCAGCCAGCCAGCCGCAGTGGTGTGGTGAGCCGCCTAAGCAGCCGAGCACCGAGTGCGTGCGGCGACAGAGCGCTGTCCGATGCGCTGTCCATGGGGTCCTCATCTCAACGCGCTTCGGTCGTGGGTAGAGGAAAACATCGACCACGCCTTCCGGCCTGAACCGGTCGCGTAGTAGCGGGGCAAACAAGCCTGTACCCCAGCTCGCGTGGCCCCGTGCGACGGGGCGAGAGGCACCGAATGTGTTCCTGGCGCGACGGCTCGGCCCAGACAAAGGGCTGTTCCCGCGCGACATTCGTCGAGCAAGTGGCGGGTCTGTCCGAACGGCACCGCCGCTCCAGCGTCGGACTGACGGTGGCTGCGGTCAATCGCGGTGGAGCTGGGAGGCCGCCCGGCCGCGCGGCTTTGCCGACGATTGCGTCTGGTCGCAGGCCGGACTCGGCTGCTCCGGCTGCCGGCAGTGCGCCCTCGTCGCCGTCGGCCCGGTCGGCACCGCCCTCGGCCCAGACGACGCCTTCGACGTCGTCATACGGCTCGGCCACCGCGACTCGGACTACGCGCCCTGTTCGTGGCCTTCGGTGTTGCGCGTCTGGCCGGGGTGAGCATCACCGGGGCGTTGCTGGACTGCTTTCCGCACCCCGTGCTGACCATGGCCGTTGCCACGCAAGCGGTCCGGGGCCCGTGCTTGGGCGCGGGGGCGGTTGACGGTGTGCGCTGGGTGGGATGAGTTCCCACCCGCCTGACCGTCTCGTAGTCGGCCGCTTGCCTGGCCCACACGGGACGACACGAAACGTTCGCCCTCTGAAGGCGAGGAGTGCCCGGGACACGGGTCCAAGAGTTATCACCGCGAGCTGGCCGAAATCTTTCGACGTCGAGCAGAATGCGGGGCATGACGGAGGGCACGACAGAGGAAGACATCATCGAAGCCGCATGGGGGAAGCTGCTTACCACCCGACGCGTGGATGGCCAGTTGCTACGCGCCGCCTACGCCGAGCCCCGACTACGGCAGCTGTTCCCCTGGGTAGGCATGGCCGAGTTGCACTTCAGTCGGTGCACAGAGCCGCGTTGGACCTGGGACATCCCGTTCATCGCCCCGATGATGGGCGGCGGCTTCTTCGTCGGCGGCCCCTCACGGTCCCAGCGCGTCGGCCCCGCCCCGACCGCGGAGGCTGCCATCGCGATGGTGGTCGAACGACTCCCGCCAGACTGCGGTCGCGCCTTCGTCGGCACGCCCGAGGAACTGGCTGAAAAAGAACAGTCAGGGTAGTCAGGGCGGATGCCCCAAAGACCTCATAAGCCAGCTGAGGTCTGCCCCGACGTGGGGCAGCCCTCAACGGTTGGGGTGGATGGCGTCAGGAAGCGGCCAGGTGGTTGGTGAGGTGGAGGGCGTCGGTGGCCACTGTCAGAGCAGCGTGAAGTCCGGTGACCTCGTACAGCGTGGGATGGACGATGGGAGTCCAGTCCCCGTTGGTTGCCGAGGGCGGTGACCCTCCGCTCGCAGGTGCCGGGAGCGGGAGTCGGCGGTCGCCGTGGAAGTCCCGCAAACGCCCTGCGCGACGTGCGAGGCCGGGAACGGCGAGCAGTACCGCACAAGAAGGGTCGGCTCGGGCGGGGCTTCTGGCAGGACGGCAGCGGGCTGCTCCAGGCGTCGGTGGATGGGGACGGCGGCCGGTGGCGTGGGGATACGAAAGGACGCTGCGGGTTCTCCAGGTGGGTTGTCGACGGCGAGCAGAGGGAAGTCGGGTGCGGCGAGAACCTGTGACCACCCCTCTGCTCGCCCCGTCCCTGACAGCCCGCCCCCTGCAGGGCCGCGTCGCCCTCGTCACCGGCGCCGCGACCGGAATCGGTGCGGCCACCACCCGCGCACTCGCCAGCGCCGGCGCCACCGTCGCGATCGGCCACTACGCCCAGATCGACCAGGCCCGCACCGCCCTCGACGAGGTCAGCCGGCTCGGCACGGACGGAATCGAAGTGAGCGCCGACCTCACCGCCCCGGAAGACCTCGGCCAAATCACGTTGCAGTGGCCGCGCCGGTTCGGCGGCAGCGACCGACACGGATCCCGCATCTTCACGAGGTCGGCCAGGCCCGGGCCTTGGGAGCCGGATGACAGCGGTGACTGAGGGGCGGTCCTTGCGTCGGCGCGGATGCCGGGAGCGGGATCAGCCCGTGGCGGTGGAGAGGTCGGCTGCGCCGAAGGCGACGGAGAACCGCTGGCACCAGAGGACGGCGCTGCGGAACTGCGACAGGTCCGTGCCGGCCGGGACGGTGTAGTTCTGGTTGCCCAGATTGCCCTTGAGCTTCCCCAGCTCCACCGCGCCGTCCCCGAGCCCCGTCTTCACCGCATCGGCGTCACGGGGGGACAGGTAGACCCGCACATCCGGACCGTCCGAGGTCTTGAGGTCCTCCAGACGCAGCACGTGGCCGCCGTCGGCCAGCCGGACCGTGCGGGCGATGCCGCTCGTGGCGTGCTCGTGGGTCACGAAGCGGCCCTCGGCGAGATCCTTCGGCGCGGCGGCGGGCCGGGGGGACACGGTCTGGGTCTCTGTCGAGGGGGAGGAGGGTGCCGGCAACGCCTCGTTCACCTCCGTGTTGGTGAACGCCTTCCAGGGCTGGAAGACAGCGAGCCCGAGTCCGGCGGCCACGACCAGCACCAGGAGGACGGTCAGGACGGTGCGGCGGGACAGGCGGACACTGCGGGACAGGGACACAAGGCCTCCTCAGGTGTACGAACGGCCGGACCGGAAACGGCCGCCCTCATCATCTGTAGGGAATCCTGTGGGCGTGCTCCACCGCAGCTCTCTGGGGGGCACCGTAAGGCTCCGGTAATGGGGGGATCCTGCCGGCGGTGGTGCGGAAGCCGGGCATGCCGAGGTGGACGGTGTTGTGCCGGGTGGCGAGGTCGCGCATCGCGGTGAGTGCGATCGTCATCGCCTGGAGCGGCCCGAGCACCCTCCAATCCGCCGACTACTGCCAGATGGCCCTCAAGCTCACCGGACACGCCCGGCCGGCCGTGGCCGCCGAGCTCCGCCGCCGCTGCACCGCCCTGCCGCCCGAAGCCGAGCCCGTGTCCTGGCTGAGGTGACGTTGGAGGAGGCCGAGCCGCCTGGACGAACCGAGACAGGGAACCATCCGGATGGCCGTTTTTGCACTCCTTCCAGTAGAGGAACTTGGGGCGCTGCTCTCGGGATTCGAGGTACCGCCGAGTGCCGCCGCGGCTTCGGTGGCAGTCGCTACGTCGGCCGCAATGATGTCGATGGCTACCAGGCCCGGTTCGCTCAGGTGCTCCGCAGAGATCTTCATGACCACACAGACGACCCTCGCCGACCAGAGAGTTCGTCACGACGGCGGAAGCCACTCGAACGTGGCTCGGGGAGTTGCGTCACCAGAGCGTGGTCACGGAGCGAAGGCGCGTTCATGAAGGTGCTCGCGCTGACCACTGAGGGTTGCTCGGGTACGAGGGCTGGCGACAGGAGCCCGACGTTCTGGAGCGTGTGGGGCGCCAACTGCGCTCGATCGGTGACGCCATGGCCTGGCGGGCATTCCGGTACGACCGGCGCTACATACTTGCGCTGCGCCGCAACAGGTGGGATGCGGATACAGCCCGGCAGTTCCACGCCGCATACGCGGCAGCTCATGCTGGAGCTCAGCGATCTGCAAGCCTGGGCGTGCGGCATGGACCAGCTGCTTCGGATGGGCAGAGCCGGCCGGCAGCCGTGGCCGTACTTCGCTGATGAGTACAAGGTGCGGGCCTGACGCCGGTCACGTATCAGGTTGTCCCTCGAAATCGACGTGAACAGCGCCCGCCGGACCTGGATCTGAGGCTATGGGAGCTGACGTCGAAGGGAAGTTGCAACTGTTCGACAGGTGACGCCTCGACGGGATTTCGTTGCGGTGCATGAGGCAACGATGCGTGCTCAGAGACTGGGGGATGGGTCGTCCAAATTGAACCAACGGGCCCTTCCACTACCCCGCCGCAAACGGGCTGAATGTGTCAGTGCCACCAGCAGGTGCGAGAGGCGCCAACAGCAAACTGGGATCCTCATTCAGATACCTTCGGCGGCGTAGGGACACACTCGCCGGACGAGGGACTTGGGTTGGTCCGCGCCTGGTCCAGGGCGGATCCGTTTGGAGCTCGGACAGCAGCGTGAGGTGTCGAATTGATGACAGAGAGTGGCATCCGTGGTCGGTTGCCTGTAGTCCAACGAAGCCTCCAGGCAACCGACTTGAGGTTCTAGAAGAACCCAAGTTTCTTTGGGCTGTATGAAACAAGAACGTTCTTCGCCTGCTGGTGGTGCAGCAGTTGCACCCAAGCTGACCAATGGAAACAGCAGTTGGTGCGGCTCGCTGGCGGGGTGCTGGTCCGGAAATGGTCCGGATCTTGGTCCGTCGCGGCTTGCGCAATGTGTTGCTGCTGGGCGGGGCCTCGGACCGGCGCTGTGATCGGCAGTGTGACGAGCTGGATTCCGCCGGGGACCTCCCCCGTTTGCCGAGCACGGCCGGCGGGTTCAGACGTCCGGGCGGCGGCGCCGGGTAGGCCGTTGAGGAAGTCGGTCGCCTTGTGGCCTTCGGCGGTCAATGAGTCGCAGCGGAACCGTTCGGACGCTGCGGCGGCGGAAGCAGGAGCGGCAGCGAGGAGCACGGCGGCGCCCACCCCGGCGGACGACGCAGCACGCCGCAGGGGAGGAGCGGCCAGGGTCACCAGGCTTTGCTCCACCCGGTTGTGCTGGAATACGAGTCCAGCAGGTCCACCACGAAGACCAGGGTCGAGCCCGCCGGGATCAACGGCGAGGGCGACTGGTTGCCGTAGCCGAGACGCGGGGGAACGATGATCTCGCGCCGACCGCCGACCTTCATCCCCCTCACCCCCCGGTCCCAGCCCTTGATGACCTTGCCACTGCCCAGGGTGAACTTGAACGGCTGACCCCGGTCCCAGGAGGCATCGAACTCCTTCCCGGACTCGAAGGTCACCCCGACATAGTGGACCCTGACCACCATGCCCGGCTTCACCTCGGCACCGTCCCCGACGACCAGGTCCCGGATGGCCAGCTCGGTAGGAGCGTCACCCTCCGGAACGTCGACCTCGGGCTTCGTCAGTTCACTCATTGCAGCCTCATCACTCTCAGCCGGGAGCCGTCGCACGGACCAGCCGGACACATGGCCCCTCCATGCAGCAGATGGTCACGCTACCGAGAACGCCGGTCCCCGGAGCACACCAGATACAGCGGCCACACGTGATGATCTTTCGCACGGCCGATGAACGTGACCGGCACGCACAGGTCACACGGTAATCGCCGGAACGGGGCGACGGCCGAAACGGCGAACCTGAACACCCACAACCCGTCCTGACCGGCTGATCAGCCACCCCCGCGTGATGCTGGAACCTCAACAAGGGGCCCGTGCCGCGTTCGAGGGTGCGCTCTCAGGCGTAAGCAGCAGCTTGAGCAGGCGGCGGCCAGGCCCTGACCTCCGCAAACTCCGCTTCGGGCGCGATTGGTGGCCACACTCCGACGGCTCCTTCCTGACCCGGGCGTCAGGACGGCGTCAGAGGCCCGGTAGCGTGGCCGGGAGAGTGAGAAGACCCTGCAGCACCGGATCGACGGCCCCGACGACGACCGTACTCGTCCTCGGCGCCGCGCTGGGTACCACCTGGCACAGGTCGTAACCCGTTTCCTGGGGCGTCCAGCCGAACCAGGGAGTGGTCGCGACGCCGGACACGGTCACCATCAGTGCGTCGACCAGCTCACGCAGGTGTTCTGCGTCGTCCGAGCCCACCGCGACCGAGGAGGCAGGAGGCAGGAGGTAGGCGGCGCGGAACGCGGCCTGCACCCGCGAGGCTCCGCGGTGCTCAGGCCGCAGGAACATACGGGCGTCTGTGACTCAGTTCACAGTAGATCCAGAACCTGCGCGCCGCACCGGGCGTCTGGCTGGTGTGAGATCACGCAGGAGAGCACTGGACGAACTGGACGAGGAACGCCTTGTCCGGCTGGTGGCCAGAGGTGACCGCGGGGCGTTCGACGAGTTGTACCGGCGCACCTCGCCGTGGCTGGCGGTGCGGTTGCGCCGCCGCTGCGCGGACGAGCAGATCGTCGCCGAGGTCATGCAGGAGACCTATCTGGCGGTGTGGCGCGCGGCCGGCGCGTTCGCCGGTAGCGCGGTCGGCGGGACTGCCGTCGGGTGGCTGTGGACGATCGCGGCGCGCCGCCTCGTCGACGCGTTCCGGCGCCGTGCCCACCACGCCGAACCGCCGGTCGCCGCCGCCGAGCGGGCGGTGGTGCCCGCGGCGGAGGAAGAGGCACTCGCCGGGACCGTCGGCGGCGACGTCGGCGACGCCCTGCGGCGGCTGGCGCCGGAACTCCGAGAAGTGCTACGGGCCACGGTGCTCGACGGGCTCTCCATCCGGGAGACCGCCGTCCTGCTCAGACTGCCCGAAGGCACGGTCAAGACCCGCGCCCGCCGGGCCCGGATCGCGATGCGGGAGGCGCTGACATGAGCGGGGAACACGCGTCGAGGCAGTTGATCGACGACTACGCACGTGGTGACGCGACGATGGCCGCGGACACCGTATGGGCGTTGGAGGCCCATCTGGAGACCTGCACGTTGTGCCGGGGCCACCTGGCGGCCTGTGTGTCCACCGAGGCGCCCGGCATCGCCGCGCTCGTCGACACCGTCCGGGCCGGTCTGGAACCGCAGTTGGACGCGGCCGTCAGGGCGCCCTCGCGGCGACACCGCCCGAGGTGGGTCGCTGCCTGGCTGACGCCGGTCATGGCCCCGTGGTTGGCCATGACCGTCCTCATCACCCTGATGGCGCTGCTGCTGGACGCAGTCGCGCGGCCCGTGTTCCTCGGCGGCGTCTCTCCCGTGTTGGCGATCGCACCCGTGCTGCCGCTGTGCGGTGTCGCCGCATCGTGGTCGCGCGGCCTGGACCCGGCGCACGAACTGACGGCCTCGACCGCCCGAGCCGGCCTGCCCCTGCTCCTCCGGCGCACCGCGGCGGTTCTCGTGGTGGTCCTGCCCGCGCTCCTGGTGGAGGGATGGCTGACCGGAACGATGACGGCCGCGCAGTGGCTGCTGCCCTCCCTGGCCTTCACCTCCACCGCCCTGGCGCTGGGCAGCGTGGTCGGCGTGACCCGCGCCGCCACCGGGCTGGTGGGCGCCTGGGGCGTCGTCGTGGTACTCGCGTGGGCCACCGACCACGGCCCCGTTGACCTGGAGCGTGTCCTACAGCCGGACCAACTGCCCGCGTGGGGGCTGTTCTTGGCGCTCGGCATCGGCGCCGTGATCGCCCGCAGAAACGCGTACTCAACGCTGTGAAACCATCGTCGACCCTCGCAAGGGACTACCGCATGACGCCCACCACGAGCGCGGCCGACACCGCGCCGAAAACCTACGCCTGGCAGATCCGGGCCAGTGGCCTGAGAGTACGCGTCGGACGGAAGAAGATGGCCGTCGACGGGCTCGACCTCTCCCTGGACATCGGCACCCACGGCCTCCTGGGGCCCAACGGCGCGGGAAAGACCACCCTGATCCGGGCGCTGGCCACCGTGCTGCACCCCACCGAGGGCGAACTGGAGCTGCTCGGCACCTCCCTGGGCAGGATGGTCGACCACCGGGCCCTGCGTCGCCGGATCGGCTACCTGCCGCAGGACTTCGGCTACTACAAGCGCTTCACGGTGCGTGAGTTCGTCGAGTACATGGCCTGGTTGAAGGAGGTCCCGAAGGCGGAGGTCCCCGCGGCCGTCCAGCGGGCCGTGGAACGGGTGGGCCTGGCGGACCGCGCCGACCATCGGATGAAGACCCTGTCCGGCGGCATGGTGCGGCGGGCCGGCATCGCCCAGGCCATCGTCAACGACCCCGCGGTGCTGCTGCTGGACGAGCCGACGGCCGGCCTGGACCCGGCGCAGCGACTGCGCTTTCGCGAGCTGCTCCAGGAACTGGGCCGGGACACCTGTGTGGTCGTCTCCACCCACCTGGTCGAGGACGTCGCGGCCGCCTGCTCCGACGTGGTGCTCTTCGCCGACGGCCGCCTCGTCTTCCAGGGCACGCCGGAGGACCTGGCCGCGGCGGGCAGCACCGATTTCCCGGGCGACAGCCCCCTGGAGCGCGGCTACTCGGCGCTGCTCCGCAACTCCGGGCAGCGGGGAGGCACCTGGTGACCGGACGTGTACTGCGCATCGAGCTGAAGCGCTCCGTCGCCCCGTGGCCCGGCATCGTCGTCCTGGGCGGCAGTCTGGCGATCTTCTGTCTGTACGACGGGCTCTGGTGGAGGGGCACCGCGGGGTGGACGGCCCAGTGGACCTCCATGGCCCTGTGGACCCGGTCCCTGCTGACCTTCTTGTGGCCGCTCGCGGTGGGCACGGGAGCGGTGTACGGGCTGCGCGAACCCCGCTCGCGGATGGCCGAACTGCTGACGACCGTGCCGCGGCCGGCCTGGCGCCGTGCGGCGCTGCCGGCCGGTGCGATGGCGCTCGCGCTGGCGTCGGGCTTCGGCCTCCTGGTCCTCGTGGGCGGGGTCCAGGTGGCCCTCGGCCGGACCACCTACACGCCGCTCGATTGGCTGCCGATCTCACTCGTGGCGGCGCTGGCCCTCGTCGCGGGGGCCGTGTTCGGCATGGGCGTCGCGCGAGCCCTGCCCTCCGTGCTCACCCCGCCGGGCCTGGTCTTGTTCTTCCTCATGCTGACGGCCCTTCTACAGCAGAACAGTGACGAGACCCTGCCGTCGAGCATCGCGCCGAACCGGCTCGCCCAGCTGCTCCCGGTGACCGCGGAGCCGCGGGAGATGCTGCTGACCCTGTCCGGCTCCGTGCACCTCGGTCAGACGCTCTGGCTGCTCGGCCTGCTCGCCACCGGCTTCGCACTGCTGTCGGCCGTGACCCGCCGGGCCCGGCTGCTTGCGGTGATCCCCGTCCTGACCGGTGCGGCCCTGGCCCTGCTGGTCCTCCCGGCCGCTGCACGCGACACCTACGTCGTCGACAAGGCCGCCGCCGCCCTGGTCTGCGACGGACCGGTGTGCGTGACGCAGGCGAACCGCTCACGCCTGCCCGAGCTCGCGCGGCGCGGCAAGGAGGCGCTGCGCGTGCTGCACGAGGTCCTGGGCGACAAGGCGCCGAACGCGGTGCGGGAGGACACCAGGCTGCGCGCGATCGCCGACAAACGCGAACCCTCCGGCGACGTGGTGCTGGTCGACTTCGACGACCGGCTGCTCGCCGATGCGACAGGTGGGAAACTGACCCGCGCGCTGATCGCCCAGGGTCTGGCACCCAGCTGCTACGGGAACAACGACCGGGAGGGCGGGGGGCAAGGCAACGTCCCTGTCCAGAGCGTCGCCGTGAGCTGGGCCCTGCACGATTCCCGGCTCCAACCACTGGCGGAGAGGGGCAGCGACGCGTACTTGCGCACGATCTGGCCGGACGCCGACGTCGCCTGGCAGAGGCTGACGGCGCTGTCACCGGCCGAGCAGCGCTCGCGGATCGCCGAACTGCACACCGCCGGCCTCTCCTGCGCGGCGGACCACCAGCTTGCGGTGTTGGCGGGGAAGGCGACGCGATGAGGTGGCTGATCCTTTACGCCCGTTCACGGCAGGTGCCCGCCTCGGCCGCCGCGGTCGCGCTCGTCGCGCTGGCGGTGTGGGCCCTCCACGGCCCAGGACCGGTGGATCAGGCGATGGCGGTCCTGGTCCTCACCGCGAACGTGGCGGCCGCTTCCGTCGGGCTCGGTGGGTGGGACGCGGTGCTGGAGAGGACGGCCGCGATCCGGTGGATGCCCCGCCGGGCGGCGCACGTGCTGCTGGCCGGCGCGTGCGCTGGTGCGGCGCTGCTGACGGTCCAGGCGGCGGGAGTGAAGCTCGCCCCCGCCGAGGTCGTCGTCCGGGACAGCGCGGGCCTGGTCGGCCTGGCCGCGCTCGGGGCGGCGCTGTGCGGGGCACAGTTCGCATGGACCCTGCCGACCGGCTGGCTCGCGTTCACCCTCTTTGGACCGCCTCCGGGCGGCACCGCGGGAGACGTGGTCATGTGGATGACCTATTCCCCCGCCACGACGGCGTCCACCGGGACCGCGTGGGCCCTGTTCGCGAGCGGCACCGTGGTGTACGCCATCGCAGGACCAAGACGGTAACGGACACGCCCCGCGCCGAGCGCTTCAGCCGGCGAAGCTCGCGGACTGAAGCGCTCAGTCACCGCGACGACGCCCGGGCACCGCGCAACCGCCGCCCCGGTTCAGGGGCGGCGGGTCCGTGCCTCAGGCGTGCTGCGGAATCTCGTCCTTCAGTGCGCCCTGATCTGCTCCCGCAGCTCCGGGCTGTCCGTGTGGCCGTGGGACGGAGACGGCGTGCTCGCTGGCGGCGCGGACCACTTCCGTTGCGGCACACCCCGGAGCTGATACCCGGTACGTAGCCCGTGCGGTCGGGGTCACTGAGCGCGTTGCAGCGCGAAGTCTTGACCGCCTCATGGATGACGGTCTTCTGGCGCTTGTATAAGGCGGAACTCCCTGCCCGTCAGCGCTCTCGCGGAAGTCGATGTGCTGCGACGGACGCTGGACGCCCTGTGTTGCAAGTTGGACGGGAGGGCAGCTGCGGCCAAGACGGCACGGCGCAAGAGAGCCGCGTTCAACGAGGTTCTCAACACCGCGGTCGAAAAAGGGTACTTCGCTGAGAACCCTCTCAACGGGCTCAGGTGGAATGCCCCGGCGGTCAACGAGGAGGTGGACCCGGCTGCCGTTCCCAATCCGGCTCAGGTTGCCCGACTGCTCGCGGCGGTTGCCCAGCAGCGCGGGCGAGGCCCTCACCTCGAGACGTTCTTCGGCTGCATCTACTACGTGGCCATGCGGCCGGCGGAGGTCATCCACCTCCGGCTCGAACAGTGCCACCTGCCCGAGACCGGATGCGCTTCGGCGTATGGCACAACGTGGGCGCGGGCACGGAAGTCCGACTGACGCGGATGGAGCTTGCCTCCGGCCTGGCCAGGCGGCCCTACGACCTCCGGCATGCCGGCATCTCGTTCTGGCTGTACTCCGGTGTGGACCCGGCCGAATGCGCACGCCGGGCGGGCCAGAGCATCGAGGTCCTCTTCCGCCACTACGCCAAGTTCCTGGACGGCGTCCGGGAGCAGGCCAACCGTCTCATCGAGCAGTCCATGCAGGAGTGGGACCGCGTCAGCCAGGGCGCGGCGCCTGCCGGGTGAGTCGGGGGCTTTGGTCCGTGACTGGTCCGGAAGAGCTGGTCAGGAGCGGGATAAGGGTGGGAGGAACTGGGAGTTACGACGTAAACCGGGCCCTGCTCTGAGCGGACCGGCCGGAAGGCGCCTGGCGGACAAAGCCCAGGTCAGGCGCCTTTTCTCATGCCCCTAGAAGAAGCCGAGCTTCTTGGCCGAGTACGAGACCAACAGATTCTTCGTCTGCTGGTAATGATCCAGCATCATCTTGTGGGTCTCCCTGCCGATGCCGGACTGCTTGTAGCCGCCGAAGGCCGCGTGGGCCGGGTAGGCGTGGTAGCAGTTGGTCCAGACGCGGCCGGCCTGGATGGCGCGGCCGGCGCGGTAGGCGGTGGAGCCGTCGCGGGTCCAGACGCCTGCGCCCAGGCCGTAGAGGGTGTCGTTGGCGATGCCGATGGCGTCGTCGAAGTCGCTGAAGGGGGCGACGGCCACTACGGGGCCGAAGATCTCCTCCTGGAAGACCCGCATGTCGTTGTTGCCCTCGAAGATGGTCGGGCGGACGTAGTAGCCGCCCTCCAGTTCGCCGCCGAGTTCGGCGCGGGAGCCGCCGGTCAGGATGCGGGCGCCCTCCTTCTGGCCGATGTCCAGGTAGGCGAGGATCTTTTCCAGCTGGTCGTTGGAGGCCTGGGCGCCGATCATGGTGTCGGTGTCGAGCGGGTGTCCCTGGACGATCTTCTCCGTACGGGCCACGCCGGCTGCCAGGAAGTCCTGGTAGTGGCCGCGCTGGATCAGCGCCCTGGACGGGCAGGTGCACACCTCGCCCTGGTTGAGGGCGAACATGGTGAAGCCTTCGAGCGCCTTGTCGTGGAAGTCGTCCGCGGCGGAGGAGACGTCGTCGAAGAAGATGTTGGGGCTCTTGCCGCCCAGTTCCAGGGTCACCGGGCGCAGGTGCTCGGACGCGTACTGCATGATCAGCCGGCCGGTGGTGGTCTCACCGGTGAAGGCGACCTTGGCGACCCGGGGGCTGGAGGCCAGTGGTTTGCCGGCCTCGGCGCCGAAACCGTTGACGATGTTGATCACGCCGGGGGGCAGCAGATCCGCGATCAGGCTCATCCAGAAGTGCACCGAGGCGGGGGTCTGTTCGGCCGGCTTGAGGACCACGGTGTTGCCCGCGGCCAGGGCCGGAGCGAGCTTCCACGTCGCCATGAGGATGGGGAAGTTCCAGGGGATGATCTGGGCGACGACGCCGAGCGGCTCGTGGAAGTGGTACGCGACGGTGTCCTCGTCGATCTCCGACAGCGAGCCCTCCTGGGCGCGGATGGCGCCCGCGAAGTAGCGGAAGTGGTCGATGGCGAGCGGGATGTCGGCCGCCAGGGACTCCCGTACGGGCTTGCCGTTCTCCCAGCTCTCCGCGACCGCCAGCGCCTCCAGGTTCTGTTCCATCCGGTCGGCGACCTTGTTGAGGACGGCGGCGCGTTCGGCGGCGGCCGTGCGGGCCCAGCCGGGGGCGGCCGCGTGGGCCGCGTCCAGGGCGCGCTCGACGTCCTCGGCGGTGCCGCGGGCGACCTCGGTGAACGGTGCTCCGTTGACCGGGGTCGGGTTCTCGAAGTACCGGCCCAGGGCGGGCGCCACGTACTCGCCGCCGATCCAGTGGTCGTAGCGGGGCAGATAGCTCATCACGGCATCGGCGGAACCCGGGCTGGCGTAACGGGCCATGGTGAGGCCTCCCAATCGCTCTCGGCGCGGTGCCCGCCACTCCCGTGTGACGGGCGTTGCGCGCAGGCTAGAACCGGGGAGGTTGCGTGAACGTTGCGGCGCGCGCGGTGGCCGCTGCACCCACCGCACCACCACTGGTCAGGCCGTACGCCGCGCGCAGCCGGTGCGTGGTGGCCAGCGGGGCGCTGCGGGCCGGGGAGCGCTCCGGCAGGGCGTCGACCAGGGCTTCCCAGATCTCCAGGTCGTCCTCGCCCCAGGAGGTACGCGACCACTCGCGCAGCAGGCCGGGATCGCGGGCGCCGAGCAGCGCGGACCGCATCCGGTCCACCAGCGCACCGCGCAGCCGCTGCACACCGGGCGCCTCCGACGACGGCAGCAGCGGGCCGCGATAGGCGTTCAGCGCGGAGCGCGCCTCACCGGCCGCCAGAGCCTCCTCGACCGCGTCCAGATCGGTCTCGACGGGCCTGCTGAGCCGGTACGGACGGGAGTGCAGCAGGGTGCCGACCAGCTGCCGCAGCCTGGACAGTTCGGCCCGCAGCGTCACCGGGCGCATCTCCCGCTCGCCGTACAGCAGCACCGAGAGCTGATCGCCCGTCAGCCCCTCGGGGTGCCGGGCCAGCAGCGTGATGATCTCGCTGTGCCGGCGGCCCAGCCGCAGCCGCTCCCCGTCCATGACCAGCAGCGCCTCGTCCCGGCCGAGGGCGGCGAGGCAGACACCCAACTCCCGGACGCCCGACGTGAGATGGGACTCCGCGGCGCGGGCGGTGGCCTGCACCAGCGCCAGGCTGTGCGGACTGGCCACATGGTCCCCGCCGGTGAGGTCCACCGCGCCCAGCAGCCGGCCGGTCCGTGGATCGTGCAGCGGGGCGGCGGCACAGCTCCACCGCTGCACCTGCCGGTTGTAGTGCTCGGCGGCGAAGATCTGTACGGCGTGGTCGGCGGCGAGGGCGGTGCCCGGGGCGTTGGTGCCGGCGTGCCGCTCGTCCCAGCGGGCGCCGACGACGAAGTTCATCCGCTCGGCACTGCGCCGTACCCCGGGGTGCCCCTCCACCCACAGCAGCCGCCCCTGCGGATCGCAGACGGCCAGCAGATGTGCGCCGTCCTGCGCGAAGCTGCCCAGCAGCTCCCGGAAGACCGGCATGGCGCGGGCCAGCGGATGCCCGTCCCGGTAGGCGCTCAGCGCGGCCTCGTCCAGCTCGATGGGCACGGCGCCGTCGGCCGCCGCGTGCGCGTCGGCGGAACGGCGCCAGGAGTCGGCGACGACCCGGCGGACCGGCGGCGTGACCGTCCCGTCGGCCAGGAAAGCCGCATGGGCCCTGCGCACCGTGCGGGTGCGCTCCACCGGATCGGCTCCGGCCTCCATCGCCAGCCAAGGGTTGACCACGTGTCACCTCTCCGATGCGGCTCCTGCCCCCGTACGGCCGATGGTGCTCGTAGCGGGCGGGACCGTAAACCCCGCGGGGCGTGCCGGGCGTCATCGAGGAGCGCGCGTCGAGCGGTCGTGCGCCGTTACGGCAGCCCGCGGGGGCGGCCGGTGCCGCCGGGCGGCGAACGGGCGGAAGGCCGCTGCCTCCCGCCCGACTCCGCACCGGCTACCGCTACTTGATCGCCTTGATCAGCTCACCATTGGTGGTGTCGCCACTCAGCTCCCAGAAGAACGTGCCGCCCAGCCCCTGTGCGTCCTTGAAGGCCATCTTCGTGCCGATGGTCTCCGGGGTGTCATAGCTCCACCACTGGTCGCCGCACTTGGCATAGGCGGTGCCGGCCACCTTGCCGGTGGCCGGGCAACGGCTCTTGAGCACCTTGTAGTCGTCGATGCCGGCCTCGTACTTGCCCGGTGCCGCGCCGGTCGCCGTACCGCCCGGCGCGTCCTGGGTGACGCCGGACCAGCCGCGGCCGTAGAAGCCGATACCCAGCAGCAGCTTGCTCGCCGGCACGCTCAGGCCCTTGAGCTTGGCGATGGTGTCGGTGCTGTTGAAGCCCGCCTTGGGGATGCCGCTGTACGAGGTCAGCGGGGAGTGCGGGGCCGTCGGGCCCTTGGCGTCCCAGGCGCCGAAGTAGTCGTAGGTCATGGGGTTGTACCAGTCGACGTACTGGGCCGCGCCCGCGTAGTCGGCGGCCTCGATCTTGCCGCCGGCCGAGGCGTCCGCGGTGATCGCGGCGGTCACCAGATTGCTCCCGCCGAACTTCGACCGCAGCGCCCGCATCACCTTGGTGAAGGCGTCCCGGCCGCTGGTGTCGCAGGTCAGACCGCAGGCGTTGGGGTACTCCCAGTCGATGTCGATGCCGTCGAAGACATCCGCCCAGCGCTTGTCCTCGACCAGGTCGAGGCAGGACTGGGCGAAGGCGTCGGGGTTCTTGGCGGCCTCGCCGAAGCCGCCCGACCAGGTCCAGCCGCCGAATGACCAGATCACCTTGAGGTTCGGGTGCAGCTTCTTGAGCTTGCGCAGCTGGTTGAAGTTGCCGCGCAGCGCGCCGTTGTCCCAGGTGTCCGCCTTACCGTCGACGCTCTGGTCGGCGGTGTAGGCCTTGTCGTAGTCGGCGTAGGAGTCGCCGATGGCGCACCTGCCGCCCTGGACGTTGCCGAAGGCGTAGTTGATGTGCGTCAGCTTGGCCGCCGAACCCGAGGTCTCGATGTTCTTGACGTGGTAATTGCGGTCGTAGACACCCCAGTTGGTGAAGTATCCGACGACCTTGCCGCCTGCCGCCGCGGGTGCCGACCGGGCGGTGTCGCGCGGTGCGGTGGGGGCGTTCGCGGGGCTGGCGGAGGCCGGTCCGGCGAGCAGGGTGCCGGCCAGCGCCGCCGTACACAGCGCGGTCACGGCGGCGATCACTCTGCGCGGGGCGCGCAGCCGGTGCGGTAGGGGCATGTCGTCTCCTCGGAGGGGGGTAGGGGTGCCCGCGCTCCCCAACGGCCCGCGCTCCGGACGGGCGGCGGGGCTCTGCGGACACTCCCTGGGGGGAGCCTGACCCGCGTTCCGAATTGGCATGAACGCGTTGAGTGTTGGAGGAGAAGGTAGAAGGACTAGACCAGTAGGTCAATGGTTCGGACCAATTTCGCATCCGGCCGCTGCCAGAGCCGGATCCCCTTGGCCAGTGATGATCAACCCGTGACGCGGAGCCTCCGATCGGGCATACTCCTAGCGCCACAGTCGCAGGTCATCGCCTTCCGAGACCCGGAACGCGATCATCGGCCTGGCACTACGGAAACCGGCGCCGCCGCCCACCCCGCGCGCGTGTCGCCGCAGCGCCCGACAGGGAGGAGAGCGCCGCCATGACCGAGTACGGCCCCCGGCCGGTGGACCGCAGGCTGCCCACCGAAGAAGCCCGTGACCTGATGACGCTCGTACGCGAGCTCGCCGACCGCGAGATCCGGCCTACGGCCGCCGAGGAGGAGGACGCCGGCCACTTCCCGCGCGCGACCTTCACCCTGCTGTCGGAATCCGGCCTGCTGTCGCTGCCCTACGACGAGGAATTCGGCGGTGGCGGCCAGCCGTACGAGGTGTACCTCCAGGTGCTGGAGGAGCTCGCCGCGGCTCGCCTCACCGTCGGCCTCGGCGTCAGCGTGCACACCCTGGCCTGTCATGCGCTCGCCGGATTCGGCAGCAAGGAGCAGCGCGCCGAGCGCCTCCCGGACATGCTCGGCGGCGGACTCCTCGGTGCGTACTGCCTCTCCGAGCCCTCCTCGGGCTCCGACGCCGCCTCCCTGACCACCCGGGCCACCCGCGACGGCGACACCTGGACGCTGGAGGGCACCAAGGCCTGGACCACCCACGGTGGCGTGGCCGATTTCTATACCGTGCTGGCCCGCACCGGCGGCAGCGGCGCCCATGGCATCACCGCCTTCCTCGTCCCCGGCGACGCCGAGGGCCTGAGCGCAGCGGCACCCGAGCGCAAGATGGGCATGAAGGGCTCCCCGACCGCCCAGCTGCACTTCGACGCCGTCCGGGTCCCCGACTCCCGCCGCATCGGGGAGGAGGGCCAGGGCTTCGCCATCGCCCTGTCCGCCCTGGACTCCGGGCGCCTGGGCATCGCGGCCTGTGCCGTCGGCGTCGCCCAGGCCGCGCTGGACGAGGCGCTGGCGTACACCGCCGAACGCCAGCAATTCGGCCGCCCGATCGCCGACTTCCAGGGTCTGCGGTTCATGCTCGCCGACATGGCGACGCAGATCGAGGCGGGCCGCGCCCTCTACCTCACCGCCGCCCGGCTGCGCGACGCCGGTCTGCCGTTCTCCAAGGAAGCGGCGATGGCCAAGCTGTTCTGCACCGACACCGCGATGCGGGTGACCACCGACGCAGTCCAGCTCCTCGGCGGCTACGGCTACACCCTCGACTTCCCGGCCGAGCGCTATATGCGCGAAGCCAAGGTCCTCCAGATCGTCGAGGGCACCAACCAGATCCAGCGGATGGTCATCGCCCGGCATCTCGCCGGCCCCGAGAAGCGCTGAGCCGGACGGGGTGGGCGGGGACCTTCCCTCCCACCCCGTGGCCTCCCGCCCGACCGGGCCGCGGTGTCAGCGCACCAGCCCCTTGAGCCCCGTCGCCGTCCCGACCGCCACCACCAGCGCGCCGGAGTACGGGCCTCCGTACGTGCCACGGCGACCCCCACGGCGGACGACGGCTCCAGGAGCAGGCCCTCGGCCGATCTGGGCCCGCAGCCCCGCCGGCACCGCCTCGTTGGTGAACACCACACAGTGCAGCCCGGCCCGCGCCGCGTACGCCGCGGCCGCCGCCCCCGCGTTGCCCGAGGACGCGGCGACCACCGTGTCCGCACCGGCCGCCACCGCCGCGGCCACCCCGACAGGGATCAGCGGCACGTGGACCAGGAGGCGGTAACAGGCAAAGTGTCCACCATGCCCCCTACTTATCCTTCCGGGTCTGGCCGTCCGCCCATAGCTGACGTACCGTCAATTCCCGTTTGTGAGCGTCGTACCGGGGTGACGCCCGGCTGCCCGCGCGCCCAGGAGGAGACCGTGCCCGACCGCCCGATCGCGCTCGACGAGTACCCGATCCATCAGGCCCCGCTGTCCCTGCGGCATGTCGCCACCAGTGACCGCAACGCCTACGACCGGTGCATCTTCCACGTCATGGACCACTCCGGCCGCGCCCTGCTGATCGTCGGCCTCGGCGTCTACCCCAACACCGGTGTCATCGACGCCTATGCCACCCTCCGCCTCGGCGACCGGCTGTATGCCGTACGGGCCTCCGACGCGCTCACCGACGACCGCCTCGCGCTCACCGTCGGCCCGCTCGCGATCACCGTCGAGGAGCCGCTCGCCCGCCTCCGGCTGACCTGCGCCGCGGACCCCGGCGACCCGGACGGCCTGTCCTGCGACCTGACCTGGAGCGCGGCGTTTCCCGCCACCTGGGAGCCGCACCACACCCAGTACCGCGGCGACCGGCTGATGCTGGAAGGCCGCCGGTTCGTCCAGGCGGGCACCTGCACCGGCAGCATCCGCGTCGCCGGCCAGGAACTCGCCGTCACGGCGGGGGAGTGGACCGGTACCCGCGACCGCAGTTGGGGCGTGCGCCCGATACCCGGCGAGGACGGCGGACGGGCCGCGGAGGAACTGAGGCCCGAGGGCTTCCACTGGATCTGGTGCCCGGTGCGCTTCGACGACCGCTTCGTGATGGTCATCGTCCAGGAGGACGCCGACGGCCACCGCACCCTCAACGAGGCCCTGGTGGTGCACGACGACGGCCGCGAGGTCCAACTCGGCTGGCCGCACACGGACATCGGCTACCGCCCCGGCACCCGCCACCCCGAACGCGCCGTCCTCCACCTCACCGGCCCCGGTCGCAAACCCCTGGAACTCACCGCCGAGATCCTCACCTCCTCGCCCCTCGCCCTCGGGGCCGGTTACCCTCCCGCCGACGACTGGCAGCACGGCACCTGGCGGGGCCGCGGCTGGACGGACCGGCGCAGTTACGACCTCACCGACCCAGCGGCACACCCTCTCGCCGCCTACGGAGTCACCGACCACGCCGCCCGCTTCACCCTCGACGGCCGGACCGGCTACGGCATCTTCGAGTACGGCAGCTTCGGCCGGCACGACCCCAGCGGCTTCACCGGCTATGACTCCGTCGCGTCGGAGGCGGGCCGATGACGGTGCAACCCCCGCCCGCCGCGCCCCCCGGCGGAAACGAGCCTGGGGGAGTGCCCGCCGGGCGGCGCCCCCGCACCACCACTCGCGACCCCGAAGCCCTCACCCGCCGGCTCACCGCCTGGCTCGGCACCCGTCTGCCCGGCGCCCGCGCCGTCGCCGCGACCGTCCCGGCCTCCAACGGCATGTCCAGCGAGACGCTGCTCTTCGACATCGAGCACCCCGAGCCGCCGTCCCCCGCGCCCCCGTCCGGGCCGGAGCGGGGAGCGGCTCCCGTCTCCTGCGCACTGCGGCTCGCCGCCGACCCCGCCGCGTACACCGTCTTCCCGCGCTACGACATGCCCCGGCAGTACCGCACCATGCGCCTGGTCGCCACGCACACCGATCTCCCGGTGCCCCGCACCCTCTGGCTGGAGGAGGACCCGGCACACCTCGGGGCGCCGTTCTTCGTCATGGCCCGCGCCGACGGCCGTGTCCCCCCGGACGTCATGCCCTATACGTACGAGGGGAATTGGCTGCACGACGCCACCGACGCCCAGCGCGACCATCTGGAAGCCGCCAGCGTCTCGGTCCTCGCCCGGCTGCACGACCAAGTCCCGCCCGCGGCGGCCGACTTCCTCACCACGCCCGGCACCGGGAGCGCGCTGCACCGGCACGTCGAGGCCCAACGGGACTACTACTCCTGGGTCGTTGACGGCCGTCCGCGCTCACCGCTCATCGAGCGGGCCTTCGCCCGGCTGGCCGACCACTGGCCGTCGGACCCCGGTGAGACCGTGCTGAGCTGGGGCGACGCCCGGATCGGCAATATCGTCTACGACGGGTTCGAACCGGCCGCCGTCCTCGACTGGGAGATGGCCGCGCTCGGCCCCCGCGAACTCGACCTGGGGTGGCTGGTCTATCTCCACCGCTTCTTCCAGGATCTCGCCGAGGCCGGCGGTCAACGGGGACTGCCCGGGCTCCTGACCCGCGACCGCGTCGAGAGCCGCTATGCCGCCCTCACCGGGCACCCGCCCCGCGATATGGACTTCCACACCCTCTACGCGGCCCTGCGGCACGCCATCGTCATGCTGCGAGTGGCCTATCGCCAGGTCCACTTCGGAGAGATGCCGGTACCGGCCGACGCCGATGCGCTGATCCTCCACCGGGAGACGCTGGAGGCGATGATCGAGGGCCGCTACTGGTGAGCGCGGCCCTTCGTGAAAACCCGGAAACCTCTCAGACGCCCGGACGCATCCCCGGCACCTGGACCGGGCGGGTGCCGGGCCCGCCGATGTGCGAGAACGGCTGACGGCGCCAGTCCAGGCTCTCCGGGAGCGTCAGCAGCATCGCCACGTCCTGCTCCTGGGCCTCCATGGCGTCCTCGGACTCCGGCGCCTCGGACGCTGCCCGGCCGGAGCCCTGGCACACCGTCAGCCCGAAGGGGTTCCACGGCGAGGCGCACAGGGCGTGCTCCGGCAGGGTGTCCTCGTCCGCCAGCAGCGCGATCGGCTGAAGGCAGTCGGGGCAGGTCACTCGGTAGATCTCATAGGTGTCGAAAGAGTCGTACGCACCGTCGTCGCCGGAGAGGGCGGAACTGTCGCCCTCCTGGGCGCCGGTGTTCGCGGCAGCTGAGTCCTGCTTAAGGCGTCGCATGATGTCCATCCCCCTCGGGTGGGCCGGTCGTACCGCTGACTTCCTGTGACGGGCGGTCCCGGCCACCAGCAGCAATTCCCTTCGTGCCGCACGCATAATCGCCGGCACCCCATCGACACCGGATCGCACGTGTGGCATTGGTCACATGGACCGGCGTAAGGGTGTCCACGACCCGGCGCGCGGTGCGCACACGCGCCCGCGCGCAGTAGGTTGAGTGCGTGGAGGAGTTGGACCGACAAATCGTGGATCTGCTCGTCAAGGACGGGCGGATGAGCTACACCGACCTGGGCAAGGCCACCGGCCTGTCCACTTCGGCGGTGCACCAACGTGTGCGCCGCCTGGAGCAGCGCGGTGTCATCAGGGGCTATGCCGCCATCGTGGACCCCGAAGCGGTGGGCCTGCCGCTCACCGCCTTCATCTCGGTCAAACCCTTCGACCCCAGCGCGCCGGACGATATCGCCGACCGCCTGGCCGAGGTTCCCGAGCTGGAGGCCTGCCACAGCGTCGCGGGCGACGAGAACTACATCCTCAAGGTGCGGGTCGCCACCCCCTTGGAGCTGGAGCATCTGCTCACCCGCATAAGGACCCTCGCCGGCGTCTCGACCCGCACCACGGTCGTGCTGTCCACGCCTTACGAGGCCCGCCCGCCGCGCATCTGACCGGTGATCGCCCCCCTGCGCGCGGCCCGTCCGCGCCCAGGGGCCAAACTGTCCGGTATGAGTGAGCGCATCTCCGATCCGGCCCGACCGCACCCCACCGGCCCGGCACGCCCCCGTACGGTCCTGCTGCGCGGCGGTGAGGTGCACAGCCCCGCGGACCCCTTCGCCACCGCCATGGTGGTCGAGGGCGACCGCATCGCCTGGGTCGGTGAGGAGGGCGCGGCCGACTCCTTCGCCGAAGGAGTGGACGAGGTCGTCCGGCTCGACGGTGCGCTCGTCACCCCGGCGTTCACGGACGCACATGTGCACACCACCGCGACCGGGCTCGCGCTCACCGGCCTCGATCTCTCCGGCGCCGGCACGCTGACCGATGCGCTGGCCCGTATCCACGCGTACGCGGCCGCGCGGGAGACGGACCGGATCCTGCTCGGCCACGGCTGGGACGCCAGCGCCTGGCCGGAGGGCCGCCCGCCGTCCCGTGCGGAACTGGACGCGGCCACCGGCGGCCGGCCGCTCTACCTCACCCGGGTGGATGTGCACTCCGCGGTCGTCACGACGGCGCTGCTCGATCAGGTCGCCGGCGTGCGTGAGCTGGCCGGATTCCGGGCCGACGCCCCGCTGACCGGCGACGCCCACCACGCGGTGCGGCAGGCCGCGTACGCCACCGTCACCCCCGCCCAGCGTGCCGAGGCGCAGGCCGCCGCGCTCGCCCGCGCCGCCTCGCTCGGCATCGGCAGCATCCACGAGTGCGCCGGCCCGGACATCTCCGGCGAGGACGACTTCACGGCACTGCTCGCCCTGGCCCGGGAGGGCAACGGCCCGCGGGTCGTCGGCTACTGGGCCGAGCTGATCGCGTCCGCAAAGGACGCGGAGCGGATCCGGGAACTCGGAGCCATCGGCGCCGCGGGCGACCTCTTCGCTGACGGCTCGCTCGGTTCGCACACCGCCCATCTGCACGCCCCGTACACGGACGCCGGCCACACCGGTGCCGGGCACCTCGACGCCGAGGCCGTCGCCGCCCATGTCGCCGCCTGCACCGAAGCCGGACTCCAGGCCGGCTTCCACGCCATCGGTGACGCGGCCCTGACCGGCGTCGTCGACGGCGTACGGGCCGCCGCCGAGCGCGTCGGCCTCGACCGGATCCGCGCCGCCCGGCACCGCGTCGAGCACGCCGAAATGCTCACCGAGCAGACCATCGCCGGCTTCGCCGACCTGGCCCTGACCGCCTCCGTCCAGCCCGCCTTCGACGCGGCGTGGGGCGGCGCGGAGGGCATGTACGCCGCCCGGCTCGGCGCCGACCGGGCCCGCACCCTCAACCCGTACGCCGCGCTGCTCAAGGCAGGGGTCCCGCTCGCCCTCGGCTCCGACAGCCCGGTCACCCCGCTCGACCCCTGGGGCACCGTGCGGGCCGCCGTCTTCCACCGCACCCGCGCCCATGGCATCTCCGCCCGCGCCGCGTTCACCGCCCACACCCGCGGCGGCTGGCGCGCCATCGGCCGGGACGACGCGGGCGTCCTGGTCCCCGGTGCGCCCGCCGACTACGCGGTCTGGCGCACCGGCGAACTGCTCGTCCAGGCGCCCGACGAGCGGGTGGAGCGCTGGTCCACCGACCCCCGCTCCGGCACCCCCGGCCTGCCCGATCTCACCCCCGGCAACGACCTCCCGGTGTGCCTGCGCACGGTCGTCGGCGGGCGGACGGTCTTCGGGCCGCCGAACGAGTGACATCGCGCAGGCAGGTGCCACCACGGACCGTGCTTGCTGCTCCTTGGCCCACATGTGGGCGCTCGCGGCTGACCTGGGGCGACGCGAAAACGACGCAGGCGGAGCACCTGTTGACAGCAGGCGGTCGGCGGCCGGTAGGTTCGGCCGAGTCCACCACAGGACGTCCGACCGGTAGATCTCCGCGCAGTCGTCGAACGCAGCTGGGCCATGGGGCGGTGCGCCACTGGGGCACACCGCCACTGGGAGCCAGGTCCAGGACCCGCGGCACGGGGCGACGGAAGGTTTCGGCCGGCCGGCGGGTGCGACCCGGGTGGGGCCCGGACGCTCAGTAGACAACGGCTCTCGGTCGACCCGCAGCCAGCGGGTCCCAGGTCGGCCCGAAGGGCGCCGGGCCCCTATCCGCACCGCACCGCACCGCATCCCCGCGCCCTCCCCGGATGCCCCTTCACGTTTTGTGCACCCCGCATCCGTAACCCCGGCCTCCCGATGTACGGTCAGCTCACCACCACGACCTGCAGGAAGGCTCGCGACCGTGCCATCGGGCTCCGACACCACCGAAGAAGCCGTCAGCGGCAGCACGCCCGACGGCCCGGTGCTCCCCGCCGGGACGGACTCCCCGGCCGCCGCGCCCGCCCGCCCCGGACGCGCCCGGCGGCTCGCCGCACTGGCCCGCCGTGAGGCGCCGCGCACCGGCCTCGCGGTCGTCGCCGGTCTCGTGCTCGCACTCGCCTTCCCGCCGTACGACCTGTGGCCGCTGTCCCTGGTGTCCGTCGCCGCGCTGTCGCTGCTGACCCGCGGCCGGACCGCCCGCCAGGGCGCCTGGACGGGCTTCGCGTTCGGGCTGCCGTTCTTCCTGATCCTGCTGAAGTGGCTGCATGTCGTCGGCTGGGACGCGGTGGTGGGCCTCTCGATCGCCGAGGCGTTCTTCCTGGCGCTGCTGGGCGCGGCGCTCGCCGTCACCTCCCGGCTGCCGGTCTGGCCGGTGTGGACCGCCTGTCTGTGGGTCGCCGAGGAGTGGGCCCGCGACCGGCTGCCGCTCGGCGGCTTCCCGTGGGGCCGGCTGGCGTTCGCCAACACCGGTTCGCCGTTCACCCCGCTCGCCGCGCTCGGCGGCGCCCCGCTGGTGACCTTCGCCGTCGCGCTGGCCGGAGCCCTGCTCGCCGCCTGCGCCGCCACCCTCTGGGGGCTGCGCGGGAACGGGTCGCTGCGCCGGGCCGTGTCGGCCATGGAGGCGTTCGGACTCGCCGCCGCGATCACCGCGGCCGGTGTGCTGGTGCCCGTGCCCACCAAGGCCGATGACACCGTTGACATCGCTGTCGTCCAGGGCAACGTCCAGTCACCCGGTATGGACTTCCTGGGCCGCCCCATGATGATCACTGACAACCACGCCACCGCCACCGAGAAGCTCGCCGCCGACGTCAAGGCCGGCCGGGTCAGGAAGCCGGACCTGGTCATCTGGCCGGAGAACTCCTCCGACCTCGATCCGTTCAAGTACCCGGAGGCGTACGACCGGATCGACGAGGCCGTGAAGGCCATCGGTGTGCCCGTCCTCGTCGGCGCCCTGATCGACCACCCCAGCAAGCCGGGCTATGTCTTCAACGAGGGCATCGTCTGGGATCCGAAGAAGGGGCCGGGCGCCTCCTACACCAAGCAGCACCCGGTGCCGTTCGGCGAGTACGTGCCGTTCAAGGAGCAGCTCAGCAAGATCATCACGCGGTTCCAGCGGGTGACCCGCAACTTCTACCCCGGTGACCACACCGGCGTGCTCAAGGTCGGCCCCGCCCGGCTCGGCGACGTCATCTGCTTCGAGGTCGCCTACGACCAGATCGTCCACGACACCGTCAACGCCGGCGCCCGGGCCCTGGTCGTCCAGACCAACAACGCCACCTACGGCCGCACCGGCCAGCCCGAGCAGCAGCTGGCGATGTCCAAGCTGCGCGCCGTCGAACACGGCCGCGCCGTGGTCACCGCCGCCACCAGCGGAATCAGCGCCGTCGTCGCCCCGGACGGCACGATCACCCACCGGATCCCCGAGTTCACCCAGGGCGTGGTCTCCGCGCGGATTCCGCTGCGGGACGAAACGACGCTCGCCGACCGCGTCGGGGCCGCTCCGGAGTGGGCGCTCGCTATCGTGGGCCTTCTGTCCTGCGCCGCTGCGGCAGTCATCGGCCGGCGTGGGCGTACGAAGGACGAGAAGGGGCAGCAGTGACAGACGGTCAGCGGCAGTACGGTCCGCTCGGCACCACGTTGGTGATCATTCCGACGTACAACGAGGCGGAGAACATCAAGCCGATCGTCTCGCGGGTGCGGTCCGCCGTCCCCGAGGCCCATGTCCTGGTCGCGGACGACAACAGCCCCGACGGCACCGGCAAGCTGGCCGATGAGCTGGCGGCCGGGGACGACCAGGTCCATGTCCTGCACCGCAAGGGCAAGGAGGGCCTCGGCGCCGCCTATCTCGCGGGTTTCCGGTGGGGCATCGACCACGGCTACGGCGTGCTGGTCGAGATGGACGCCGACGGTTCGCACCAGCCCGAGGAACTGCCCCGGCTGCTCACCGCCCTCAAGGGAGCCGATCTCGTCCTCGGCTCGCGCTGGGTGCCCGGCGGCCGTACCGTCAACTGGCCCAAGTACCGCCAGCTGATCTCCCGCGGCGGCAGCACCTACTCCCGGCTGGCGCTGGATCTTCCGCTGCGCGACATCACCGGCGGCTTCCGGGCCTTTCGCGCGGAGGCCCTCAAGGGGCTGGGCCTGGACGATGTCGCCTCCCAGGGCTACTGCTTCCAGGTCGACCTCGCACGCCGCGCCGTGCAGGCCGGCTTTCACGTCGTCGAGGTCCCGATCACCTTCGTCGAGCGCGAGTACGGCGACAGCAAGATGAGCCGGGACATCGTCGTGGAGGCGCTGTGGCGCGTCACGGCCTGGGGTGTCGGCTCACGGGTGGACAAGCTCCGCGGGCGCTGACCCGGCCCGCCACCGCCCGGCCGCCGGGAGTTGATCTCTCCGGTGACCCTTGGGAAAAGCGGCCGGACGGGCCAGGCACACTTGAGGCATGACGTTCGGAGCCACGCCATCGCCGAGTCCCCGCCCGCCCCAGCGCTCGCGCGCCCGAAGGTTCGTCCCGTTGGGCATCGCCGCCTGGATGGTGCTGGAGATCTGGCTGCTGACCGTCGTCGCCGGTGCCACCAACGGTCTGACGGTGCTGCTTCTGCTGGTCGCCGGAGTGCTCGTCGGCGGCTATGTGACCAAGCGGGCCGGCCGCCGCGCCTGGCGGAACCTCACCGAGAGCTTTCAGACCGCCGGCGATCCGGCCTCATCCGGCAACTCCTCATCCGGTAACTCCCCGGCTGGTAACTCCTCATCCGGCAACGGCAGATCCGGCAACGACAAGTCGGGCAGCGGCAATACGCTCCCCATGGTCGGCGGGCTGCTGCTGATGCTGCCGGGGCTGGTGTCCGACGCCCTGGGGCTGCTCTGCCTCTTCCCGCCGACCGGGAAGCTGATGCAGCGCCGCGCCGAGAAGCTGCTGTCCCGGCGGGCGGGCTACGCCCCGGGCTCGTTCGGTGACGCCTTCCAGCAGGCCCGGATGCACCGGCCGGACGGCAAGGTCGTCCAGGGCGAGGTCATCCGCGACGACGAGCCGCCGGCCCCGCGCCGCCAGGATCCGCCGCTGACCGGCTGAGCGCGCCGACAGACCCGTCGCGGAGACGACAAAAGCCGGGGGCCACTGCAAGATGCAGTGGCCCCCGGCCCTTGGTGCTTGCTTGGCGCAGGTCCGTTGTCAGGCGGACTTGCGGTTGCTGTCGCGCGGATGCACGGCGATGTTCATGGTGCCGGAGCGCAGGACGGCCAGCCTTTCGGCCAGCACCTCCTCGAGCTCCTCGCGGGTGCGTCGCTCCATGAGCATGTCCCAGTGCGTACGCGCGGGCTTACCCTTCTTCTCCTCGGGGCCGTCGCCATCCACCAGAAGAGAGGGTGCACCGCATACCTTGCACTCCCACTCCGGCGGAATCTCGGCCTCAACCGAGAACGGCATCTCGAATCGATGTCCGTTCTCGCATGCGTACTCCACCGCCTGGCGCGGGGCCAGGTCGATGCCGCGGTCGGTCTCGTAGCTGGTCACCACGAGTCGCGTGCCGCGGAGAGCTCGCTCACTCATGAATCGTGCCTCCCGGGCTTGTCGCCCACAGGACAGGTGTCGCTGTCGTCGTCATCCGGTCAACGTCCGGTCGGCGGTGAAGATTCCCGAATTCGGGATATGAGCCCACCCGTCGCCCACCACCGCCATTGACGGAGGCGCTGTGCGCCGCTGCCTACCTTCGTGCCGCCCCTTGTTGTACCCACCGGCGCCCGGTTTGTCACATCTGGCAGCAGATGTCACCCAGCGCCCGCCATGCTTGAGCGCGCAGTAACGGTCCGCCTGGTGAGTCAAAGGCGTACACTACCGCCCCGCGCGCCCGGAGGCTAAATCCGGTCAGGTACCGGATTTCCGGCCGCCGCGATCGCCCGGCCCACCGGGACCCGCGCCAGCAGGACAAAACCGACCACGAAGAACGCCACCAGGGACACGATCGCGTCCCGGTAGCTCCCGGTGAGCTGATAGGCCACCCCGAACACCAGCGGTCCCAGCCAGCTCACACCCCGGTCGCTGATCTCGTACGCGGAGAAATACTCCGCCTCCTTGCCGCGCGGCACCAGATGCGAGAACAGCGAACGCGACAGCGCCTGGCTGCCGCCCAGGACCAGGCCGATGCCCGCGGCGAGCGCGAAGAACCACAGCGGTGCCTTCGCGGGCAGGAAGTACCCGGCCGCGAGGGTCAGCGCCCAGGCCACCAGCGAGCCCAGGATCGTCCGCTGCGCGCCGTACCGCCTGGCGAGGCGGCCCATCAGCAGGGCACCCGCCGCGGCCAGCACCTGCACCAGCAGGACCGCGACGATCAGTGTCGTCTGGTCCAGCTTCAGCTCCTCGGAGCCGTATACGGACGCCTGGGTGATCACCGTCTGCACCCCGTCGTTGTAGACGAGATAGGCCAGGAGGAAGGACAGGGTGAGGGGGTGGCGGCGCATCCCGCGCAGCGTCTCCCGCAGCTGCCGCCATCCCTGGCGGGGCGAGGCGCCGGGGCCCGCGCCGGGCGCTTGGGTGGCGGCCGTCCGCCGGTCGCGCAGCCGGCGCAGCGGGATCAGCGCGAAGGTGCCCCACCACAGCCCCGCCGACGCCAGGCAGATGCGCACCGCGGTGCCCTCGGATATGCCGAGGGCGTCGTGCTTGCCGTAGAGCGCCAGATCGGCGACCAGGACCAGTGCCCCGGCCGCGTAGCCGAAGGCCCAGCCCCGGGAGGAGACCGCGTCGCGTTCGTCGGGCCGGGCGATCTGCGGCAGGAAGGAGTTGTAGAGCATCATCGACACCACGAACGACACATTCGCGATGATCAGCAGCGCCCCGCCCAGCAGATAGCGCTCACCGGCCAGGAAGAACATCCCCGCCGTCGCCGCCGCGCCCGCATAGGCGCAGCAGCCCAGCAGCGGCTTCTTGCGGCCGGTCCGGTCGACCAGCGCCCCGGCGAGCGGCATCGCCACTACGGACAGCAGCAGCGACGCGGACACCGTGTACGCATAGAAGGAGCCCGCGCGTACCGGGAGACCCAGCGGGTGCACATAGCCGTGCGCGTCCGCGGCGGCTTTCGCCACCGAGGTCAGATACGGCCCGAGGAACACCGTCAGGACGCTGGTCGAGTAGACGCTGTTGGCCCAGTCGTACCAGTACCAGCCGCGCTGTTCGCGGCGCCGCTCGGCCGACTCGTCCAGAGCCTCCGCCGGTGCGCCGTGCACACCAGTCCCCGTCATCCCGCCCCCGTTCACCGCGGCGGACGGCCGACGGCCCACGGGCGGCTCAGACCCAGCACCCCCGCTCGGTCAGCACCGTCCGCAGCGTCTCGATGTGATCGGTCATGATGCCATCCACGCCGAGGTCCAGGAGGGCGGTCATCCGATCCGCGTCATTGACCGTCCAGACGTGCACCTGCATGCCCAGCGCATGCGCGGCGCGCAGGAACAGCGGATCGACGACCGGGAGGCCGGACTGCTTCTCGGGGACCTGGACGCATACCGCGCTGCGCCGCACCGCCGCGCCCAGCAGCCGGTCGAGCGGCAGTACTCCGCGGCCGTAGGAGCGCAGCCGCAGCCCGGCCACCCCACGGGTGCCGAGCGAACTCGCCATCCGCCGCCCGGCCAGCCGCTGGGCCCGTGCCACCCGGGCCTCCGAGAACGAGCCGACACACACCCGGTCCCAGGCGCGGGTACGGCGGAGCAGGTCCAGCAGCGGCGGCAGCGCGGCCTCGGCCTTGAGGTCGACGTTCCAGCGCGCCTCGGGGAACTCCTCCAGCAACTCCTCGAACAGCGGCAGCGGCTCCCGGCCGCCGACGCGGGCCCGGTGCACCGCCCGCCAGGGAAGCTCGCCGATCGCGCCGCGGGTGTCCGTGACGCGGTCGAGTGTCGCGTCATGGAAGGCGACGAGCCGGCCGTCCGATGTGGCGTGCACATCGGTCTCCAGGTAGCGGTAGCCGAGGCCGACCGCGCGCCGGAAGGCGGTGGCGGTGTTCTCCAGGCCCTCGGCGTCCCCGCCCCGGTGGGCGAAGGGGAGCGGTCCGGGGTGGTCGAGATAGGCATGGCGGGTGCGTATCGCTGAGGTCACTCCGGCAGTATGGCGCGCTCAGGTGAAGCCTCTCCGCGGGCCACCACCGGGGACGGTTTCACGGGTGCGCCCGGGACCGCGAAACGGCGGAGGAAGAACTGCGCCAGGGGGCCGATGGCCAGTGCGTAGACGACCGTGCCGATGCCGACGGAGCCGCCGAGCGCAAAGCCCGCCGCCAGCACCGTCACCTCGATGCAGGTCCGCACCAGCCGCACCGGGCGGCCGGTCCGCCGGTGCAGGCCGGTCATCAGCCCGTCGCGCGGCCCCGGGCCGTAGTCGGCGGAGATGTACAGCCCGGTCGCGGCGCCGTTCAGGAGGACGGCGCCCGCCAGCAGCGGGATACGGGCGCCCAGCGAATCCAGCTCCGGCACCCAGGCCAGCGTCGCGTCCATCACCAGGCCGAGGATCACCACATTGGACACCGTGCCCAGGCCGGGGCGCTGGCGCAGCGGGATCCACAACAGCAGGATCAGCGCGCCGGAGACGATGGTGACCGTGCCGATCGACAGCCCTGTATGGCGAGATATGCCCTGGTTCAGCACGCTCCATGGCTCCAGTCCCAGCTCGGCCCGCAGCATCAGGCCCATGCTCACGCCGTACAGCGTCAGTCCCGTATAGAGCTGGACCAGGCGGCGCACCGGCAGGCCCCTCCGTGGGCCGGGCTCACTGATCATGGACACGACTTTTCCCCCTCCTGGCAGGATTGGACCGACGCATGACACCATGTGGCGTGTCCGGGCTCGGGAAGTAGAGCCAATTCGGGGAAGGTGGACTGATCTTCATGGCTCAGTGGACTTCAGCGGTTGGCGCGACCCAACTCGCCCGGCTGCTCCGGTCGCAGGACCCGCGCGATGCCCAACTCGCGGTCGGCGGCCGCCGGTTGCCCGCGTATCGCAGCCTCGCCGACGGTGTGCGCCTGCTCGTACTGGAAGGCCGGATACCGGTCGCCGCCCGGCTGCCGGCCGAGCGCGAACTGGCCGCCGCCTTCGGCGTCAGCCGCACCACCGTCGCCGCCGCCTACGAGGCGCTGCGCGCCGAGGGGTTCCTGGAGTCCCGGCGCGGCTCGGGCAGTTGGACCGCCGTTCCGGCCGGCAACCCGCTGCCCACCCGTGGTCTGGAACCGCTGCCCCCGGAAGCCGCCGGGTCCATGATCGACCTCGGCTGCGCCGCCCTCCCGGCCCCCGAGCCCTGGCTCACCCGCGCCGTCCAGGGCGCCATGGCCGACCTTCCGCTCTACTCCCACACCCACGGCGACTACCCGGCCGGGCTGCCCGTCCTGCGGCAGGCCCTGGCGGACCGCTACACCGCCCGCGGAATCCCCACCATGCCGGAACAGATCATGGTGACCACCGGCGCGATGGGCGCCGTCGCCGCGATCTGCCGGCTCTGTACCAGCCCCGGCGAGCGGGTGGCCGTCGATTCGCCGTCGTACGCCAACATCCTCCAGCTGATGCGGGACGCCGGTGCCCGGCTCGTACCGGTCGCCCTCGGGGACAAGCTGGCCGGCTGGGACATCCCCGTCTGGCGCCAGGTGATGCGCGACGCGGCCCCCCGTATGGCCTATGTCGTCGCCGACTTCCACAACCCCACCGGCACCCTCGCCACCGAGGACCAGCGCCGCCGCCTCGTCGACGCCGCCCGGTCGGCCGGCACCCTGCTCGTCGTCGACGAGACCATGACCGAGCTGCGGCTGGACGAGGACACCGAACAGCCCCGGCCGGTCTGCGCGTTCGACCCGGCCGGCAGTGCGGTGATCACCGTCGGCTCGGCGAGCAAGGCGTTCTGGGCCGGGATGCGGATCGGCTGGGTGCGCGCCGCCCCCGACATCATCCGCAGCCTGGTCGCCGCCCGTGCCTACTCCGACCTGGGCTCACCGGTCCTCGAACAGCTCGCCATCGCCTCGCTCCTGGAGACCGGCGGCTGGGAGCAGGCCATCGGCATCCGCCGCGAGCAGGCCCGGGAGAACCGCGACGCCATCGTCGAGGCGCTGCACCGGCATCTGCCCGACTGGGAATTCAGCGTGCCCCGCGGCGGCCTCACCCTCTGGGCGCGGACCGGCGGACTCTCCGGCTCCCGGATCGCGGAGGCGGGGGAGCGGCTCGGCGTACGGGTGCCCTCCGGCCCGCGCTTCGGCGTCGACGGTGCCTTCGAGGGCTTCGTACGGCTGCCGTTCACGGTCAGCGGGGCGGTCGCCGACGAGGCCGCGGTCCGGCTGGCCGGTGCCGCGCGACTGGTGGCGACGGGCGCGCCGGTGGAGGCGGAGCTACGGCACACGTTCGTGGCCTGACGGGCGGGCCCGGCCCCGTAGTTGAGGGCTGGGGCGGCCGTCAGGAGCCGGTGCGCCCCAAGGGCTCACCCCTCCGTTCGCGCGGCCTCCACCGACCCCTTGATCACCCGGGGCTCGCCGTCCTTGTCGGTCCGCACCCGCGCGCTCGCGCCCACCGGTTCGGCCACGGGCCTGGTCTCCTCGGCTTCCGGAGCCGTCTCGGCCCCCGGTGCCGTCTCGTCCGCCGCGGGCCCGTCGGACGCCGGGGGCCCGTCGTCCGCTTCCGCCCCGTCGGCGTCCACGGACGGGCTGCCCACCACCGCCTTGCCGACGTCCACCGCCTTGCCGACGTCCACCCGCTTGCCGACATCCACCGGCTCGCCGCCGGACACCGGCTCGCTGGGCCCCGCCCCGTCGGCCGGGACCGTGCGCTCCGGCAGCAGCGCCGTGACCGCCTCCCGGTGCGCCTGGCCGGTGGCGTCGTCGAGCGGATCGGGCGTGGCCGGGACCTGGAGCCGTAGTACGGGCGCGTTCCCCAGCCGCGCATAGCCCCGGCCTGGCGGCACCTGCGCCGGCGGTGTGGTGTGCGGCGGCGCCCCCAGCACCGCCCGGACCTCCTCCGCCGTGGCGGGGCCGAGCACCACCCGCGCCTTGGTGTGCGCCCGCACCGGATCGCTGAGCAGCTCGGCGGTCTCGAACTGGTCGGCCACGACGACCGTGACCTGGGCGGCCCGGCCGTGCCGCAGCGGCACCTGGAGCCATCGCTGCGGATCGTCCCGCTCCTCGGCGACCGCGATATGGGACAGCGCCGTCGGCCGGTCCGCGATGATCCACAGCGGCCGCCGGGTGTCGTCCGGCGCCGCCCCGCCGGCCTGCCGCGCCCGGTTCCCCGCGATCAGCCGCCGCTCGGTCTCGTGCGAGGCCCACTCCAGCGTCGCCAGCGCCCCCGCCAGCCCGCTCTCCACCCCGAGCACGCCGGGGCGCCCGACCAGACACCCGTACTCACCGGTGCCGCTGCCGTCGATGACCAGCACATCGCCGTGCTGGAGCGCCTGGAGGGCGATCGAGCGCAGCAGCGTTGTGGCGCCGGTCCCCGGCTGCCCCAGGACGAGCAGATGCGGTTCGGTGGAGCGCTGTCCGGTACGCCAGACCACCGGCGGGGCATCCCGGGTCTCCTCCCCGCCGGTGACCGGCAGGGTCCGCTGTACGGAGTCCGGGTCGGTGAACCCGAGCACCGTCTCGCCCGGCGAGGTGACGAAGCGCTGGGCGGCGATATCCGTGGGCAGCGCGTCCAGCACGGTCAGCGTGAGCTGATTGGCCAGCTCGTCCCACGTGAAGTGATACTCCCGGCCCCGGCCGGCCTTGGCGTACAGCACCTGCTCGATGCGGACCCGGGACCGGTCCTCACCGTCGGTGAAGTACGCCGGGTACTTCAGCTGGAGACGTTCCAGCCGCCCGCTGTCGTCGAAGGCGTACTCGGCGAAGGCCCGCTCCCAGTCACCGCCGTGCGCATACAGCGGGCTGGGGTCGCCCTCGGCGGAGAGATAGGGCACCAGCGCCTCGTAGAGCGCCCGCAGCCGCTCGGTCTCGGCCTCGCTGGGGCCGGTCACCACGGGCGTCCGCTCCCGCCCCGCCCAGGCCCCCGCGCCCATCACCCCGATCAGGGCGAGCAGCGGCCCGTACGGCACCAGCCACACCACCAGCACACACGCGGCCACGAAGAACGCCAGCGGCCCGCGCTGATCCTTGGGGGTGTCGGCCCAGCGTCCCCGGCCGGCCGCGCCCAGCCGGCGCAGCCCCCGGCCGATGGTGATCAGCGGATGGAACACATCGGAGGCGCTGTCGGCAGCGGTACGCGCGAATTCGCGGCTGCGGGCGAGCGAGGCGCTGTGTGCCATACGGGCGAGCGGTGCGCTGTTGGTCAGGATGCGGGGCAGGGGGCGCCGGGCCACATCTTCTCCTGTTGCTCGTGCGGTGGTCGTGGGGGATCGGCGGGGGCTGCGGGCCGGTGAGCGGGCGGCACACGGAGCCGCCCGGACGGGAGCCGGTGCGGCCCGTTCGGGCGGGACCCGTGGCGGTACGCCGGAAGCGGACGGCGGCTGTCCGCTAGATCTTGATCCCCCCGAGGAGGCTCGCCAGGCTCGCCCCGCCGGCCTTGATGCTGGGCGCGATGGCGGAGCTGGCGAGATAGAACCCGAAGAGCGCGGAGACCAGAGCGTGGGACAACTTCAGGCCGTCTTTCCGGAAGAAGAGGAAGACGATGACACCGAGCAGGACGACGCCGGAAATGGACAGAATCATGGGGGGTTCTCTCCTGGGTGGTGGGGACGGTCACCATGAGTTCTTCCAGCCTCACAGCACGTATCAAGCCACGAAAAGCTGCAAATGGGTGATTTGTCAGGGAAATTCCCCAAATGGGGGTATCTCCAGGGCGTGCCGGGTCCGGGTGTGCTCGGCGTGTCGTGGACCGGCCCCGCCGACCCGGCACAATCGTGGGGTGTCGAAGCAGAAGAACAAGCCCCGCCGCCCCGTCGCCGTCACCCCCGCCTCGCCGTGCCCCTGCGGACGCGCCGAGACCTACCGCGACTGCTGCGCCCCGTTCCATCAGGGGCAGGCCACGGCCCCGACCGCCGAGCGCCTGATGCGCTCGCGCTACAGCGCCTTCGCCGTCGGTGACACCGCGTATCTGCTGCGCACCTGGCATCCGACGACCCGCCCGGCCGGCCTCGACCTCGAATCCGCGCAGCGCTGGACCGGCCTGGACATCCTCGGCACGACCGGCGGCAGTGCCTTCCACACCGAAGGCACCGTGGAATTCCGCGCCCACTACAGCCTGCACGGCGAGGTCGACAGCCAGTACGAGCACAGCCGCTTCGTCCGCGAGGGCGGCCAGTGGGTCTATCTCGACGCGCTGCCGTCGGCGTAGCCGTCACCCGCCGGGGCGGGCGCACCCCCGTGCTCGCAGCGGCGGGGCCGGGTCACCGTCCGCCGCGCAGCTCGTCGATCTCGCGGCGGTCGCGCTTGGTGGGGCGGCCGGTACCGCGGTCGCGATGCCCGAGCACCGGAATCTCCTCGCGCGGCGGGGCCGGCGGGCTGTTGTCGATGAAGCACTCCGCGGCGACGGCCGCGCCCACCCGCTTGCGCACCAGCCGCGAGACGACCACGATCCGCTCCCGGCCCGCGTGCCGCAGCCGCACCTCGTCACCGTTGCGCACGCCATGGGCCGGCTTCACCCGCTCGCCGTTGACCCGTACGTGCCCCGCGCGGCAGGCGGCCGCGGCCAGCGAGCGCGTCTTGGTGAGCCGTACGGACCAGATCCAGCTGTCGATGCGGGTGGTCCCCTCGTCTGAAGCCATACCAAGACTCTAGAACGGACGCCCACTGGTGCGGCGGCCCGACGGCCCTACGCCGACGACCTCTTGCCCGCCTTCTTGGCCGCGGTCTGTTTGGCCGCCGTCTTCTTGGCGGTGGCCTTCTTGGTGGCGCTCTTCGACGCGGTGCTCTTCGGTGCAGCGCTCTTCGATGTGGTCTTCGATGCCGTGCTCTTCTGGGAAGTGCCGGCGGATGCGGTCTTCCTGGCCGTCGACGCGCTCTTCGCCCGGCCGCCGGCCGCCTTCGGGGCGGATGCCGTCTTCTTGGCCGGAGCCTTCTTCGCGGCGGCCGGCGCGGTCTCCGTGGCCTTCTTCGCCGCCGTACCGCTCTTCTTGGCGGCGCCCCGCTCCGCCTCGCCTTTCTTCGCCGTCTTCCGCCCCCGTATGGGCGTCACGGACGCCGATTCCGCCTCCGCGTCGGCCTCCCCGCCGCCCCGCGCCGCGCGCACGCTCTTCTCCAGCGCCGCCGTGAGATCGATGACCTGGGCGCCGGACGTGCCCGGCGCGGCGGGGGCGACCGGCTCGCCCTCCAGCTTGGCGGCGACCAGTTCCTCGACGGCCTCGCGGTAGTCGTCGTGGAGTTCGGCGGGGTCCAGCTCGCCCAGGGAGTCCATCAGGGTCTCGGCCAGCGTCAGCTCGTTCTCGCGGAGCTCGACATCGTCGGGGGCCACACCGGTGACGGGCCGGATCTGATCCGGCCACAGCAGCGTATGCATCACCAGCGCCCCGTCGTGCGCCCGCAGCATCGCCAGCGACTCCCGCCCCCGCATCGCCACCTTGCCGATGGCGACCTTGCGGTGGTCCTCCAGCGCCTCCCGCAGCAGCGTGTACGGCTTGGTGGCGGCCGCCCCGTTGGGCCCCAGGTAGTAGGCCTTGTCCATCTGGAGCGGGTCGATCTCGTCGGGGTCGGTGAACGAGAGGATCGACAGCGTCTTGGCGGTGGGCATCGGCAGCCGCGACAGATCGTCGTCGGTGATCGGCACGATGGTGTCGTCGCCCGGCGCCTGATAGCCCTTGCCGACTTCCTCGTTCGGGACTTCCTCGCCGTCCAGTTCACAGATCTTCCGGTACTGGATCTGCGCGCCGTCCTTCTCGTGGATGCGCACGAAGGACACCGACGAGGTGCGGTCGGTGGCGCTGTAGGTCTTCACGGGGATGGTGACCAGACCGAACGATATGGACCCATTCCATATAGAACGCATATTTCATCCCTTGTGTGGGATTCTCATCGTATGTCGCCGATCACCGTCGTGGAGGGGCGGCGCCTCTCGCTGACCAACCTGGACAAGGTCCTCTATCCCGAGACGGGCACCACCAAGGGTGAGGTGCTGCACTACTGCACCACCACCGCGGTCCCGCTGCTCGCCCACCTCCACGACCGGCCGCTCTCCTTCCTGCGCTACCCCGACGGGCCGGACGGCCAGCGCTTCTTCACCAAGAACGTGCCGCCCGGCACGCCCTACTGGGTGACGACGTGCGAGGTCCCCCATTCGAGGTCGGGACCCACCCGGCAAGTCCTGCTCCAGGACCTGCCCGCGCTCGTCTGGGCCGCCAACCTGGTCGTCGAACTGCACACCCCGCAGTGGACCCGGCAGGCGCCGGGCGTCGCCGACCGGCTCGTCTTCGACCTCGACCCCGGCGCCCCGGCCACCATCGTGGAGTGCTGCACCGCGGCACAGTGGCTGCACGACCGGCTGGCCGCCGACGGCCTGGATGTCTACGCCAAGACCAGCGGCTCCAAGGGCCTGCACCTCATCGTGCCCGTCGAGCCCACACCGTCCGAGCGGACCACCGCCTACGCCAGAAGCCTCGCCGTCGAGGCCGCGGCGGCCCTCCCGGACCTGGTCGTGCACAAGATGACCAAGGCGCTGCGCCCCGGCAAGGTCTTCATCGACTTCTCCCAGAACGCCGCCGCCAAGACCACCGCGGTCGCCTACACCCTGCGCGCCCGTGCCACCCCCACCGTCTCCGCCCCGGTCACCTGGGACGAGATCGCTGGATGCACCGACCCGCGGCAACTCACCTTTCTCTTCGACGAGATCGAGCCCCGCTGCGCCCGGTACGGCGATCTGCTCGCCCCGCTCCTCGACCCGGACCGCGCCCGCCCGCTGCCCGCCGCCGGGTCCCGTCGGCCGGGAACGGCCCGGGGCGAACCCCGGGCCGATGGCGGGCCGGACGGCCGCTCACACCGCGTGCGGCCTCGGCCATGAAGCGCGCGTGGCGGTCCCGAGCCAGTTGATGACGGCCCCGGCCGTGGTGTCGCCCAGGGCCGCGATCTGCGCCAGGGCGGCCAGGTCCCCGTCCGTCGGAGCCACACCGGCCGAGGTCAGCGCCGCCTGGAGATCCTGCCGCCGGCGATCGGGCAGGGCCACCGGCCCCTGCCGCTGCTCCTCGGGGCGCGGCGGCAGGAACGGCCGGCCCTGCGGCCGCGGACCGAAGGAAAGCCGGTCCTCCGGGCGCGGCGGCGGCAGCACATGGTCCACACGGGACGGGGGCGGCGCCCCCTGCGGATCCATGGGCGCGCCGAGGCGTTCCTCGGGGCGCGGGGGAGCGAGCACATAATCCGGCGTCACGCCGTACGGCGGGGGAGTGGGGCGAAAGTGCGCCATGGGGCCTCCACAACTCACGGTCCGAAGAATCCAAGGGATTCGGAGAATGCGGCTGTCACTTCTCCGGAAGCCGGGCGGCGCCTGTTCGGTTGCGCAAGGTGCGTGAGTTCACCCGATGGGCCCAAGGGCTGCCGCCGTCCTCATCTCGTTCGACCTCCTCACCGCCGTGGCGGTCGTCCCTCACCTGGACTTCGCCGCCGCGGCCCACCGGTCGGCCGAACTGCTTGCCCCCGGCGGTCGCGAGACCGGCCCCGCCGGGCCGAAAGCATTCAACTCACCGACAGCGCACGGCCCTTGCTGAACCGGCGGCATTTTCTGGTGAATTCGGTGATTGCCACGGGGCGGACACATAACTCTCCCCAGGTGTTCACACTGTGGTGATTACTGCGATGGAAAGCTGTTAACGGCCGCTCCCAACGGCCGGTGCCGGTCGTGCCCCACATTTTCACGACTCGGCGCCACAATTCGGGGAGAGGACACCTCTCGTGGAGAACAAACGCGTGACCCGTCGCGCCCGTATCGCGCTGGCGCTGGCCGGCGGCACGGCATTGACGGCGGTGGTCGCACAGATTCCGGCGAATGCGACGGCCGGTCAGGCCGCACCGCACCGGGCCGCTGCCGCAGCTCAGCAGGCGTCCCGGTCCGCCGGCACGGCTGACGGTACGTCGTATGACGACACGTACTACAAAGACGCCGAGGGCAAGACCGGCCAGGCGCTCAAGGACGCGCTGCACCGGATCATCAGCACCACTCAGACCGGAAAGCTGACGTACGACCAGGTCTGGGACGCCCTCAAGGAAACCGACCAGGACCCGGACAACAGCGGAAATGTCATTCTGCTGTACACCGGCCGTTCGCAGAGCAAGGACGCCAACGGCGGCAGCCCGGACGACTGGAATCGTGAGCACGTCTGGGCGAAGTCGCATGGTGACTTCGGTACGGATACCGGTCCCGGTACCGATATCCACCATTTGCGCCCGGAGGATGTGTCCGTCAACAGCATCCGCGGCAACAAGGACTTCGACAACGGCGGCACGAAGGTCGACGAGGCGCCCGGGAACTTCAGCGACGACGACTCCTTCGAGCCCCGTGACGCGGTCAAGGGTGATGTCGCCCGCATGATCCTGTACATGGCCGTCCGCTATGACGGGGGCGACGGATTCCCCGATCTGGAGCCCAATGACAACGTCGACAACGGCACCCAGCCGCATATCGGCCGGCTTTCCGTCCTCAAGAAGTGGAGCGAGCAGGACCCGCCGGACACCTTCGAAAAGCACCGCAACCAGGTGATATTCGACAAGTACCAGCACAACAGGAACCCGTTCATCGACCACCCCGAATGGGTCGGCAAGATCTGGTAGCCCTTTCGGCCGGGCCCGGCGGTCATTCCCCCGGGCCCGGCCCACCGCCTACGGCAGTCGGGGCGCCCGCGCATCGGATGGAGTAGGCCAACCAGCGCGCGGCGGCGGTCGTTTTTAGCGTGGGCCACATGTCTAGCGTGAGTTGGGCCTCCGTCAGAGTCGTTACCGCCGCCACTGTTTGTGCCGCGAGCCTGTGGGTCGTGCCCGGCCAGGCAGCCGCCGATGGCCCGCACGGCATCGACGACCTGCGGCCCGCGGCGCACACGGCCGAACCCGCCGAGGTCGAGAGCCGGCTGGACGGGCGCGGAGTGCAGTTCCGGCCCCGGTCGGACGTGCCCGAGCTGCCGGAGGTCACCGCCCTGTCGTGGATGGTGACGGACCTGGCGAGCGGCAAGGTCCTCGCGGCCAAGGACGTCCACCGGCCCCTGCCACCCGCCAGCACCCTCAAGACGCTCTTCGCCCTGACGGTGCTGCCGAAGTTCTCCCAGGGCGAGGTGCACACCGTCTCCCTGGCGGACCTGGCCGGGATCGAGTCGGGCAGCTCCCTCGCCGGTCTCAGGGAGGACATGCCCTACCAGGTCGCCGATCTGTGGCACGGCGTGTTCCTCAGCTCGGGCAGCGACGCGGTGCACACCCTGGCCAGCATGAACGGCGGCTGGCGCAAGACGGTCGACGATATGCAGGAGACCGCCCGCCGCCTCGGCGCCCGCGACACCCGGGTGGCGTCCGCGGACGGCTTCGACACGCCGGGACAGGTCTCGTCGGCCTACGATCTGACGCTCTTCGGGCAGGCCGGGCTGACCAACACGGACTTCGCCCACTTCGCCTCGACGAAGCGGGCCCAGCTCCCGCAGGACGGGGGCCCGGACGCGTTCACCATCCAGAACACCAACCGGCTGCTGGTCGGCTCACACGGCGTCAGACCGTACGACGGCCTGATCGGGGTGAAGAACGGCTATACGACCCATGCCGGCAACACCCTGATCGCCGCCGCCCGGCGCGACGGCCGGACGCTGCTGGTCACCCTCATGAATCCGCAGTCCGGCGGCCGGAACGCGGTCTACGAGGAGACCCGCGCCCTGCTGGACTGGGGCTTCGAGGCGGCTCCCCGGGCCGCGGCCGTCGGCGTGCTCCCCGCCATGGAGCGCGATGAACTCACCGGTGAACCGCGGCCTGTCGCCCACCGGCCGCGGCAGGTGCCGCTGCACAAGGCCGGGATCGCGGCGCAGACGGACGGCGTGCTGTTCACGCGGAACTGGTGGTTCCTGTCCGCGGCCGGCGCCGTCGCGGTCATCGGCGCCGCCGGGCTCGGCACCGCGCTGTGGCGGCGCCGGCGCACCGCGCGCGCGAGCGGGGACGGCGAGTCCGGGGCCGGGTCCGCCTGAGGCCGTCCGCGCGCCGCCGGTTGTCGTACATCCATCCGATCGGTCAGGAATACGGAGGACAGCCGATGGCCTTGCCCGGTGAAGGGCGACGCGTCAGTCACGGTTGTGCGGCCTGCCGGGCGTTGCTCGGTGTAGCGTCCTGATCAGCTGTCGTGGTTCCGAAGTGCCGGACGCCCGTGTCGCCTTCACGGGCGTCCTTGCTGTGTAGCGCGTCTCCGGGCCAGGGCGATCACCTCCGGGTTCCGCAGCAGGCGGAAGCCGATTCGAGCCCATTGAACGAAGGAGACGGAATATGGCTTCAGGCACCGTGAAGTGGTTCAACTCGGAGAAGGGCTTCGGCTTCATCGCCCAGGACGGCGGCGGCGCCGACGTCTTCGCGCACTACTCGAACATCGACGCCACGGGCTTCCGTGAGCTTCAGGAGGGCCAGAAGGTGACCTTCGAGGTCACCCAGGGCCAGAAGGGCCCCCAGGCGGAGAAGATCCGGTTGGCGTAGGTCCGGGCGACTCGCCCCTCGGTGCCCGCTCCCGACCCCCGGGGCGGGCACCGTCGTGTGGCGCGTGGCCCGGCGGACCACGCGGTGCTCATCCGTACGGCGTAAGCGGTGGGGCGGTCGTGACCGCCGCAGGTTCAGGGCGGTGATTCAGGGCCGCGGCGGCTGATCCGGGCCCTTCCCGCCGCCGAACTCGTCCCTGAGCTTCTCCTGGCCGGTGTCCACCTGGCCCTTGAACTTGCCCTGGCTCTTGTCGTCGGCCATGTCGCCGGCCTTGTCGATGCCCTTGTCCGTCTGGCTTTCGTGGCCCTTCAGCATGCTCTTGATCTTGTCCATCATGGACATGATGCGTCCTCCTCACGAAGGTCCCCCACGACTCCAGCATCACCCCCTCCCAGGCGATCTGCATCCGCGCACCCGGGCGCCGCTGGGGCCCCGGCCGCGGGGGCGCCCCGTTCAGGAACCGCTCGGGACCGGGGCCTTCATCCGGTCGCTGATGAACTTGATCGAACCGGCCGCCATGCCCTTCTGGTAGTCCCAGGCGTTGTGCCGGCCGTCGGGGATGATCTGCAGGGCGGTGCGGATCGGGCCCTTGCCGTAGGTCTGCCGAAAGCGGTTGATGGGGGCGATGACCTTGCTGGACTCCCTGGAGCCGGCCTGGAAGGCGAGATAGACGTCCGGACCGCCCTTGCGCAGCAGGCCCTGGGCGAGCTTCGCCGGATCGTTGGCGTACTTCTCCGCCTGGTGGCCCGCCCACAACGGCGAATCGGGCGCCAGATCCGGGCCGCTGGCTATCGCCGCCTTGAACTTGTCCGGGTGCTTCAGCACCGACTTCAGCCCGGCGAAGCCGCCCGAGGACGACCCCATGAAGGCCCAGCCGTCGCGGGACTTGAAGGTACGGAAGTTGGCCCGGGCCAGCTGGACGACGTCCTCGGTCAGCCAGGTCCCCATCTTCTGGCTGCCGGGTATATCGCTGGCGTCGTGGTACCGGGTGTCCGGGTTGAGCATCGGCATCACCACGAGGAACGGCAGGCTCTTGCCCTCCTCGGTCCACCGGGTGAGGTTCTCCTGCAGCTCGATATCGCCGCCGACCCAGTAATTCGTGACCCCGCCGGGTTCCTTTGGGCTGCCCAGGCCGCCCGGCAGGGCTATCAGCACCGGAAATCCGCTTTTGGCGTATTTCGGGTCGCCGTATTCCTTGGGAGCCCAGACCCAGACGCTTCCGGTGACGCCGGATTTCTGGCCGTGCAGCGTCGCCCGCGCTATGTGGGTGCCGTCGTCCAGTGTCCGGGTGATACGGAAGTCGCTCTTCGGGCCGGTCGGCATGAGGGTGTCGTCGTCGACGGGCTTGGCCCGCGCGGCGCCGTCGCCCTTCCCACCGGCATTGAAGTCGACCGGCTGACCGGCGTCCGAGCAGCCGGCGAGCAGCACGGAGGAGGCGGCGAGCGCGGCGGCGAGCACGACGGCGTAGGGGCGTTTCACAGGGGACTCCGCGGCTGAGTGATCACGATCAAGTGCTCATAAAGAGGGAAAAGGGGGGCCGCGGGTTCCCGTGCCGCGAGCCGGGCCGCGGGGCTCGTGCCACCCGTATGGAGCAGCGTCTCCCGGGCGGTTTCCACGGGGCGGTCCCCGGCTCGCTCGACGGGCACGGTCCCGTGGTCCGGCCGAGAATGCAGCGGTGAGCGATGAACACCGCAGTGCCGAGGACCCCGCGCCGCGCGCCGTGCCGTGTGACGAGGAACGACGGCTCGCCAGGAAGGCGCTGGCCGGCCATGCGCGGAACGCGGACGACCTGTCGTTGTTGATGGACATGCTGGGCCTGGATCCGAGCCGTGATCCGGACCATGAGGCGGCGTACGGCCATGAGAGGGGGCGCGGCCAGGACTGTGACGGCGGCCCGGGGAACGGGCGCGGCTCCGGACGTGAGCGGCGGCCGGATCTGCGCCGGGACCCCCGGTCGCGGTGGGGCGGGCCCCGGGCCTGACCCACGCCCCGGGCGCTCCGCCCCCCCGTCCGGCCCCGTCCGGCCCCGTCCGGCCGCTACCGGCCGCCCGCCCGGGTCAGCCGCACGGCACCTGGAGGCGCGGGAGAGCACCGCGCCGCCCTCACCCCGCTGACCAGGAGGGTCACGGCCCGCGCTTTGGCATGCCCCGGACGGGAATGATGGAATGCCTCGGTGCCAGCGACACCCTCCCCCCTCCGATCCGCCCCGCCGGCCTATGCCCCCTACGGCTGATCTTCTTCGACAAGCCGATGCTGCGCCTGCTGGACTGGGCCCTCGATCCGTTCCCGTTCCGCCCCCGGTGGTGGGTGACCCCGCGGGAGCTGCGGCACGAGCGTGCGGGCGACCCCGAGTTCTACTGCGCCTGGGTCGGTGAGCAGCTCGGCCGGCCGAAGCCCGCGGTCACCACGACGTTCATCCGGTTCCATGTCTGCCGGGGCATCGGTGCCCACGGACTGCTGGAGGTCGCCGCGGAGCACGGCTGGCAGCCCGACCCGGACCGCACGCTCCGCCCGCTGCGCCAGGTGCACCTGATCAGGACGGCCCGGCCGGACACCCGCTGACCCGCACCCCGCGCCGTAATGCCCGGTCGCGGAACCGGTGACACACTTGGCGGGCAGGCTGATCATGCTGCTACCGAGCCGGAGGAGGCCGCGCGGATGGCCGGCACAGGCGCCAGGCGGCACCCCACGGGACGCCCGCGCGCCCTGGTCACCGGCGCCACCGGCTACATCGGCGGCCGTCTGATCCCCGAGCTGCTGGCTGCCGGATACGCCGTACGGGCACTGGCCAGGACACCGGAGAAGCTGCGCGATCACCCCTGGGCCGGGCGGACGGAGGTGCAGAGCGGCGATGTCACCGACGAGGACTCGGTCCGGACCGCGGTGGCCGGTGTCGAGGTCGCGTACTACCTGGTGCACGCCCTGGGCAGCGGCGGCCGGTTCGAGGACACCGACCGCCGGGCCGCGCAGATCTTCGCCCGGCAGGCCCGCGCCGCCGGCGTCCGCCGCATCGTCTACCTCGGCGGCCTCACCCCCGAGGGCATCCCGGAACGGGAACTGTCGCCCCACCTGCGCTCCCGCGCCGAGGTCGCGGACATCCTGCTGGCATCCGGCGTCCCCACCGCCGTACTGCGCGCCGCCGTCATCATCGGCTCCGGCTCCGCCTCGTTCGAGATGCTGCGCTATCTCACCGAGCGGCTGCCGGTCATGGTCACCCCCAGCTGGGTGCGCACCCGCATCCAGCCGGTCGCCGTCCGCGATGTGCTGCGCTATCTGGTGGGCTGCGCCCGCCTCCCCGGCGACGTCAGCCGGGCCTTCGACATCGGCGGACCCGACATCCTCACCTACCGCGACATGATGCAGCGCTACGCACGGGTCGCCGGGCTGCCGGAACGGCTGATCCTCCCCGTGCCGATGCTCACCCCGCGCCTTTCCAGCCTCTGGATCGGCCTGGTCACCCCGGTGCCGCCCGGCCTGGCCCGCCCGCTCGCCGAATCGCTGCGCTACGAAGTCGTCTGCCACGAGCACGACATCGCCCGCTACGTCCCCGACCCGGACCCGCCGGGCCACCCCATCGCCTTCGACGACGCGCTGGAACTGGCGCTGCGCCGGGTGCGGGACGCCGAGGTCGCCACCCGCTGGTCCAACGCCGCGGTACCCGGAGCGCCGAGCGACCCGCTGCCGACCGACCCCGACTGGGCCGGCGGCAGCCTCTACACCGACCGGCGGGAGCGGGCCGTGGACGCGCCGCCCGAGGCGCTGTGGCGGGTCGTCGAAGGCATCGGCGGCGACAACGGCTGGTACTCCCTGCCGCTCGCCTGGGCGGTGCGCGGCTGGCTGGACCGGCTGGTCGGCGGGGTGGGGCTGCGCCGCGGCCGACGGGACGCCGGCCGGCTGCGGGTCGGCGATTCGCTCGACTTCTGGCGCGTCGAGGAGGTCGAGCCGGGCCGGCTGCTGCGGCTGCGTGCCGAGATGCGGCTCCCGGGCCTGGCCTGGCTGGAACTGACGGTCGGCCGCGACGCCGACGGCCGTACGCTCTACGGGCAGCGGGCCCTGTTCCACCCGCACGGACTGACCGGCCACGCCTACTGGTGGTCCGTCTCCCCCTTCCACGCCGCGGTGTTCGGCGGTATGGCCCGCAACATCGCGGCCGCCGCGGCGGCCGAGCACCGGAGCCGTCCGGCGTGATCGCGCCCCCGTTGAAGGTCGCCAAGTAGGCGTACGGGCAGGTGAGTTGTGGCCCCGGCCCGCCCCGCGATACGCCGACGGCGGGTTCCCGGGTGGACGCTGCCCGGGAACCCGCCGTCGTGGGGGATCAGTGGTGTGTCACCACACCGGCCGCCATCCGGCCGCAGTTGGAGCCGGAAACGCTGACGCTGACCGACTCGATCGCGCCGCCCCAGTCCACACAGATGCCCTTTCCGGGCAGATAGACGGGACCGGCGTACGAGGTGTACTGACCGCTGTCGTAAACCCAGTCGGAACTGCCGTCGGTGGCCGTGAGGTAGGTGTACATGTACACCTTCTTGCCGGGGCTGTTCCGCACCGTCACGACACAGTTCTTTCCGGTCTTGGCGCTGTACGTCAGGTACACGGTCCCCTTTCCGGTGACCGGTACGGAATTCACTACGCTGTAGCCGCTTCCGCAGGCTCCGTTGTACTTGGCGGCGGCCGCCGGTGCGGCGGACGCGGTGGTGGCTGTCGCCATCGTGGCGATACCGGCCACGGCCAGTGCCGCGGCTCCTGTGATGGCACGAGAACGCTTCATGGAAAACCCCCCGTTGGGTGCAGTGCGTCGCGTGGTCATTTCGCAGTGTTGGACAGCGTTCGGCCGTGGATGGTTGTACCGCGGCGGGAATTCGCGGTCATCCCGGAGGAGTTGTCCAAAAACGGTGCCCGGCCGTCGCGCGCCACGGAAACGGCCGGTCCCCGGCGCCGCGGGGGGCGCCGGGGACCGGCCGTTGCGAATGGTGTCAGTCGCCGTCAGCGAGGACCTGGAGGCGGGTGAACGAACCGTTGAAACGGTTCCGGTCGCCGACCACATGGCCCGAGGAGGTGTGCTGCCAGATGCTGTGGAAGTGCCAGCCGGCCGGCAGTGCGCCCACGGACGAGCCGTAGCGCGGGATCCACAGCGGGTTCGTCCGGCCGAACTTTCCGGAGTTGCCGGTGCACTTCTTCCACCAGTTGGTGGAGGTGTAGATGACCGCGTGGCGGCCGGTCTCCTCCCGGTAGGTCCGCGTGAAGTCGCGGATCCAGCTGACCATCGCCTTGTGGCTCTTGCCGTAGCAGGTCGCGCCGTAGGGGTTGTACTCCATGTCGAGCGCGCCGGGCAGCGTCCTGCCGTCCCCGGACCAGTCGCCGCCGTGGTCGGCGAAGTACCGCGCCTGGGAGCCTCCGCTGGAGTGGTCGGGCAGGGCGAAGTGGTAGGCGCCATGGATCATGCCGGAGTTGTACGAGCCCCTGTACTGCTGTGTGAAGTACGGGTTCGTGTAGCTGGTCCCCTCGCTGGCCTTGACGTACGCGAAACGGACCCCGGACCTGCGCAGCGAGGACCAGCCGACCTTCTTGTTGTGACTGGAGACGTCGACGCCGGACACGCCCCTTCTGGACGAGGCCCGCGCCCCGGAACCGCCGGCCGCCGCCCGGTCGCCGCCCTCATGGGCCATGATCGTGGAACCCATCCAGTCCTGCTCGGGGTGGGCGGGTCTCTTCTCGGCGTCTGACGCCGTGGCGGAGCCGGGCAGCGCGAGGGGCAGAGCGAGCACGGAGAGAAGAGAAACGAGAGTTCCGGCCGCAAGGGGGACTGTACGGCGGGCCGGACCGGATCTGCGCAAGGGCATCGCATGCCTCCGAAGGCCTTCGGTTGAGTCAGGTTCGGCAGCTTTTGAGCAGAATCCTGCCGATAAGACACATATACGCAGAACCGCCTGACTCTATGACCCAATGACCCGTCAGTCCGCCGACCGGCCCTGCATCTCACCCGTCCGGCGGGCGGAAACGGATCCCCACGCCCCCGTTCCGGGCCTCCCCGGTCGCACGACAGAGCGAAGCGGGCCCCGGCACCGCCGGGACCCGCTCCACCGCGCAGCGGCGAACGCGCCATTCCGCCGCTTCGCAAGCTGCTCTATGCCGAGCCTGCCGGCTCGCTTGTGTGGTCCGTCATATCCCTCGCCTCATCTGGCTCGGCCGGCCTGGGGTGCCGGTGACGGCTCTTGTGCTCCGTCGGCTCAGTAGGCCGAGTCGACGTTGTCGATCGAGCCGTACCGGTCGGCCGCGTAGTTGGCCGCTGCGGTGATGTTGGCGATCGGGTCGGTGAGCTTATGGGGGGTGCCGGAGACGTGGTAGGTGTCGAACGTGGGCTGGATCACCTGGAGCAGGCCCTTGGAGGGCACGCCGTTGATGGCGTTGATGTCCCAGTCGTTGACGGCGTTGGGGTCACCGGCGGACTCCCGCATGATGTTGCGGTGCAGGCCCTCGTAGGAGCCGGGGATGCCCTTGGCCTTCATGATGTCCAGGGACTCGCGGATCCAGCCGTCAAGGTTGTTCGGGTACTCCTTGACGTCCTTGCGCTCGGCGGAGCGGTTGGCGGCCTGCTGGGCGCTGTGCTGCTTCTCGACAGCGGTGACCTTCACGTGGTCGGCGACCGAGGCGGTCACCGGACGGCTGGTCTTGGCGTCGTCCGCCTTGGCCGGCTGACCCTTCGCGCTGACGGGCTGGACCGCGGCGGGGGCGTGCTCAGAAGCGGCCTGAGCGGTGTCCGGGGCGGAGGTGAGGGCCAGGCCCGAGGTGGCACCCGCGGCGGCCAGGACGGCCACGGCGACCTTGTGGGTACGGGTGATGCGGGTGATACGGGCAGCGCGGGGCAGGGTGAAGCTGGGCATGCAGAGTGACCTCTTCCAGGTACTGGGGACGGGGAGGCGGCCTTTTTTGGCGGCGCGTAACGAACCGGAGGTCTTTGTTGCGTCCGCCGTGGGGCGTGAACCGCAAACTCGCTCTCAGTGCGTCGGAATCCATGGTTAACGCCGGTCCCGAATCGAGGCAATGGTGCTCTGTACTACTCATCTTCGTGAGATAAACCCGTATCGCGGAAGTGGTAAGCGTTCCCGGCGCCGTTGACCCGGAATGGGCGCATGGGTATCGACTAGGCAAGGTCGTAAGTGACATACATCGCGTGCCTCGGGTCACCCGATAACGGCCTCAAAGGCCGCTCGCGCCCCGTCCATAAGTTGCCTGGCTCACACCGGAATTAGCGCGGTCCGACCCCGGTTCGGGCGCGGGTTGCAGCGAATTCAGCCGGGTGCGGGCACGGCCGGACGGGCCGGTAATCCGTAAATGTGGCGCAGGGCACTGTGGCGGCGGCCAAAAGGGCGGCAATTGTGCCCTGATTCACGATCGGCCACGGCCGGATTTTGCCGCGGTGCGGAGCAGGGGAAAGCGGGACCGGCTCGGCCGTTGGTGAGAGCTCCGCTACGGCAATACGGCGGTGCCGCTGGTCCGTTCGCAGCAGCGCCCGGAGCTGTCGCATGACTCCGGGCCCGTCGCCCACGGAAGGTGGCAGCGCACACCGTCACCACTCACCGTAGGGACATCCTTATGCTCCGTCGTATTTCCGTCGTGCTCACGGGTCTTCTCGTCACCGGCTTCCTCGCGACCGGTGCGGCCGCCGCGGCGCCGGTCGATGGCCGCCACCAGGACCGCCTCACGGCCAAGGAGCGGCACGGACTCCGTATCGCCTCCGAGGTTCTCGACACGCTCTTCGGCGAGGGTCTGCCCCGGCGCGACCGCTACTGACCGGCGGCGGCCGGCGCCGAGGCCCGGCGCCGGTGCCGGAACGCAGACGGCAACGGCAGTGGCCCCACCCGCGGGATGCGGGCAGGGCCACTGCCGTTGCTGTGTTCGGGGCCGCGGTGCGCTCCCGGATCAGTCTGCTCCGACCGTCCTGACGGTCGCGTTTTCCCGGCTCAGTAGGCCGAGTTGACGTTGTCGATCGAGCCGTACCGGTCCGCGGCGTAGTTGGCCGCTGCGGTGATGTTGGCGATCGGGTCGGTGAGCTTATGGGGGGTGCCGGAGACGTGGTAGGTGTCGAACGTCGGCTGGATCACCTGGAGCAGGCCCTTGGAGGGCACGCCGTTGATGGCGTTGATGTCCCAGTCGTTGACGGCGTTGGGGTCACCGGCGGACTCCCGAATGATGTTGCGGTGCAGGCCCTCGTAGGAGCCCGGTATGCCCTTGGCCTTCATGATGTCGAGCGACTCACGGATCCAGCCGTCAAGGTTGTTCGCGTAGCGCTTCGGCGCGGCCTTCGGGGCCTTGGGAGCGGCCTTCGGGGCGGCCTTCGGCGCGACCAGGGCCTTGCGCTCGATGGAGCGGTTGGCGGCTTGCTCGGCGGCGTGGCTCTGCTTCTCGGCCGGGGCCACCTTGAGGCCGGCGGCGACGGAGGAGGCCACCGCACGGGCCTGCTTGCCGTCGTCGGCCCGGTCCTTCGCGGTGAGCGGCATGCCGTTGGCACTGACCGGCTTGACCGCGGCCGGCGCGTGGGCGGCCGTGGTGGTCGCGGCGTTGCCGGGCGCCGCGGTGAACGCCAGGGCGGCGGCGCAGCCCGCGGTGGCCACGAGTGCGGCGGAGACCTTGTGCGTACGGGTGAGGCGGACAGTGCGGGGCAGGGTGAAGTCGGGCATGCGGAGGTGACCTCTTCCAGGGCTTGGTGGCGGGGGAAACGGCCTTCGGTTGGCGCGTGAGGACCGAGGGTCATTGCCGCGTTACGCCGCTCCGGCTGAGATCGCGGGCTCGTTCTCGGTGCTAACGGGAAACATGGTTAGCGCGGGCCCGGGATGGTGGCAAAGATGCCTTGTACTACCTATCTTCGTGAGATTGGGTGGAATGTCCGTTGTAAATACCGCGAATCGCGGTAAGCGCGGGGTGGAGCCGCGACTAGGAATGCTCGTACGTGACGTACGTCGCGTGCCGCGCATCACGCGGGCAGGGCACGGCATTCCGTTTCACGGCACCGCGGAGTTGCCTGGCTCACACCGTGCGGGCGCGATTTCCGCGGCGGGCGCCGACGGGTCGGCAATGCCGAGGAGCGGCCCCATGCGCGACGCCCCCTAGGGAGTCCATAGGGGGCGCGAGTATGCGGCGGTAAAGCGGGAGGCGGGAATTCAGCCCGCCATCAGCTGCGCGGCGAGCTGCTCGATCCGTTCGTGCCACGCGTCCAGCGCGGCGTCCGTGTCGAAGCCCTGCGGGCCGGTCTGGGTGAGGACGAGCCGGGGGCCGTGGCCGGTGCCCTGGCCCAGCTCCCAGCGGACCGTGCCCTCCGGGTGCCAGCGGTACGCGAGCACTGCCGAGGCCGCGACCTCGGTGACGGGCCCGGCCGGCGCCTGCCGACTGGTGAAGCCGGCCGGCGCGGGCGCCCCAGCGGCGGGCTCGTCCCCCGAGGTCAGCGCGGCCCAGACGGTCTCGGTGGACCGTACGAGCTGACGCTCGAAACGGACCCGCGGCCCCTCCGCGGTGTCCTCGACCACCCCGCGCCCGAGATCGAACTGCTCCAGATACGCCTCGTGCAGCTCGCCCGCATCGCGCTCCACATGCGGCGAGTCGCCGTCGAGCAGCTGTGACAGCGCGGTGAGGCACAGATGCCAGCCGGAGGCGAAGCTGGCGCCGCCGAACCGGTCGCCGAAGGTGTGCACCAGGACCAGCAGCGAGCCGTCGCCGTCCGGGGTGATCTCCCAGCGCAGATGGTCCTCGCCCCAGGTGAACGCGAAGAGCCGGGGCTCCTCGGCATCGGTGACCGTGCCGGTCATGGCGATATCGCTCACCCCGGGCATGGCGAAGGTCATCGCGCCGCCGGGGCGGAGCTCCACGGTGACCTCGGAGGGGAACCACTGCCCCATGTGCGCCGGGTCGGTGATCGCCGACCAGACCTTCGCGGGCGGATGGGCGAGTCTGCGCTCCATACGCAGTGCGCTGCGGCCGTCGCCGGTGGTGAGGGTGTCGGAGTGCGGGTTCATCGGGGGTCGTCCTCCATGGCGTCGAGGTGCCGTTCCAGCACGTCCAGGCGGCCGGTCCACAGATGCCGGTAGTGGGCGAGCCAGGCGTCCAGCTCCGCCAGCGGCTCGGGCCGGAGCTCGTACCAGCGGCGCTGCGCGTCCTGCCGGACCTGGACGAGCCCGGCCTCCCGCAGCACCCGGAGATGCTTGGAGGTGCCGGGCTGGCTCAGCCCGAGCTGCTGTGTCAGCTCGCCGACCAGCCGTGGGCGCTCCAGCAGCAGGTCGAGGATCTTGCGCCGGCTCGGCTCCGCGAGTACGTCGAACGGTAGGGGCATGGCTTCAGCATGCCACTCGGGTTATATAGCCGCAAGGGAATGCTGTCGGAGGTCCCGCGGCTCACACACAGGCCGGATCGGCCGGTGACGGCTCCTCGCGCACCACCGGCGCCAGACAGGGCGCCGAGCTGAGCGGGCCGTCGGTGAAGAACCGGGCCGCCAAGTCCGCGACCTCCTGCGGGCGTTCGAGTACCACCCAGTGATCGGCATCGGGAATCGTCAGAAAGCGGCTGTCCGAGATGGTGGCCGCGAAGTCCCGCTGGCGGGCCGGGGAGGTCACCGTGTCGTGCTCGCCGCTGAAGACGAGGGTGGGGACGTCGGTCAGCCCGCCGGAGAAGTCCGGACGGTCCGAGATCCCGCGGCGCAGCGACTCGACCGCGTGCTGGGAGCTCCGGGCCGCGTGCAGCATCGAGCGCCGGACATAGCGGTAGGCCAGCTTCCGGCGGGCCACGTGCCGGCGGTCGTCGAGGCACATCAGGCCCTGCGCGACCAGGGTGGCGAAGGCTTCGTTGTCGCCCTGCGCGAGATGCTCGGAGGCCCGCCGCCACAGCTCGACCTGGGCGTCGCTGATATGCGCCGGGACCCCGCCGAGGGCCAGCCGCGCGATCCGCCCGGGGAACCGCCGGGCACACCCGTAGGCCAGACCCGCCCCGTACGAGAACCCGAAGAGGTTGATCCGCGGGACCTCCAGATCGTCGATGATCCGCTCCACCGCCGCGCACACGACATCGATGCTCGGCCCCGGGGGCAGCGGGTCCGCGCTGCCCATGCCCGGCAGATCGGCGGTGACCACGTCCGCCACCGGCCCCACGTGGTCCTCCATCTGCGGCCAGCCGTACATCCCCTGGAGGGCGCCGCCCAGCACCAGAACGGGCTCGGTGATCCGCTCCGGCTGGCGCAGTCGACGGTAGGAGTAGGACACCCCGCGCACCGACAGAGAACGGATCATTTCCTCGGACATGGCAGTTTCCTTCTCGGGGCACCGGCGGACGGGGCGCGCGGTGGCGGACAGGCCCTAGCGGGTCAGTACGAGCGCGGCATTGTGCCCGCCGAAGCCGAGCGACGTCTTGACCGCGCAGTCGAACGCCGCCTGCCGGGCCTCCGTGCGGACGATGTCGATCGGGATCCGCGGATCCGGCACATCGAGGTTGGCGGTCGGCGGCACCAGTTGCTGTTCCAGGGCGAGCACGGTGAGCGCGGTCTCGATCCCGCCGGCGGCGCCCAGCGCGTGCCCGGTCATCCCCTTGGTCGAGGTGACCAGCGGGTGATCACCGAGGACCCGCCGCAGCACGGTGGCCTCGACGCGGTCGTTGACGATCGTCGAGGTGCCGTGCGCGTTGACATGGCCGACGTCCCGGCCCTGCACCTGCGCGTCCGCCAGCGCGCTGCGCAGCGCCCGCTCGATGCCGTTGCCCTCGGGGTCCGGGGCGACCGCCGCATAGGCATCGCTCGACGCGCCGTAGCCGCGGATATGGGCACGGACGGGGGCCCGGCGGGCGCTTGCGTGCTCGGGCCGTTCCAGGACGAGGAGCCCGGCGCCCTCGCCGACCACGAAACCGTCCCGGCCCACGTCGAAGGGGCGGCAGGCCGTGGCCGGGTCGTCCCGGCGGGTGGAGACCGCCTTCATCTGGCAGGCGCTGGCGATCAGCAGCCGGGACAGCACCGACTCGGCGCCGCCCGCGATGGCGATATCGCAGACCCCGGCGCGCAGCAGCTGGTGTGCGGTGCCCACGGCGACCGTGCCGGAGGAGCAGGCCGTCGCCACGCCCAAGCTGGGGCCCTGGGCGCCGAGGTCCATGCAGACGCTGCTCGCGGCACTGTTGACGACGGTCAGCGGGGCGAGCTTGGGGGAGACCCGGCGGGCGCCGCGCCCGGCCATCGCGACATGCTGCTGGTCGTAGAACGGCAGCCCGCCGTGCGCGGAGCCGATGACCACCGCGACCCGGGCGCTGTCCCAGGACTCCGGGTCCAGCCCGGCGTCGGCGACGGCCTCCCGGGCCGCGATCACCGCGAGCTGCGAGAAGCGGTCCATCAGCCGCTGGGTGGCCACGCCGAGCAGCTCGGTCGTGTCCAGATCCGCGATGGTGTACATGAAGTCGCAGGGCAGATCGGCGAGTTCTTCCTGGTGGCTCACGCCGCTCGGCACCGTTTCCTGGGTGACGGTGTGCCAGGTGGCCTTCGCCCCCACGCCCGCCGCGGTCACCAGTCCCAGTCCTGTCACGGCCGCGGAGAACGGCTCCTGGCGGGCCGTCATGCCGGAACGTTGCCGTCGACGGCCGTCACCAGCTGGCCCACGGTGTTCCGGGGGGTCAGTGACACCTCGTCGAGGTCGATGTCCAGCCGCTCCTCGATGAGGACGCGCAGCTCCTCCAGGGCCAGGGAGTCCAGTCGCAGGCTGCGCAGCGGAGTCTCGTCGGTGATGTCGGCGGGGGAAACCCCGAATCGTTGGACCAGCAAGGTGTTGACAACTTCTGCCGCGTTCACGTGGCGCTCCTCCGCTTGTCGTAGGCGATGCTGCCAACCGCGTCGTGGGCGGGATATCACCGGCGGCTCCGGCTGGTTTGACCACCCTTTATACGCCTTTGTCCCGATGACTCCCCAACCTTGGTAGCTCAATGGGGTGATGAGCGACCGGGGTGGACAACGTGTCCGCACCTCGCCTTGCGGACACCGCGGAAAGCACCTACGTACGTAACGCCGCGGACCGCCGGGAGGTACGGGGCGAAGGGCGGCGGACTCGCGAACCGCCCGGGGTCAGGCCTCGTCGAGGGCGCTCGTCACCCGGCCCAACAGGCCCTGGAGCGTGCGCAGTTCCTCGATCGTGAGGCCGGTCGCGGTCAGCATCCTGCGGGGGACCGGCAGGGCCTGTTCGCGCAGCTCGTCGCCGGCCGGGGTGAGGTGGATGGTGACCGAGCGCTCGTCCTCGGTGCTCCGTTCGCGGCGGACCAGGCCGGCCGACTCCAGGCGTTTGAGCAGCGGGGAGAGGGTCCCGGAGTCCAGCCGGAGCTGTTCGCCGATGGTTTTGACCGGCTGGGAGCCGTGCTCCCACAGGACCAGCATGACCAGGTACTGGGGGTAGGTCAGGCCCAGGTCCTTGAGGGCGTCCCGGTAGATGCCGCCGAAGGCGCGCGAGGCGGCGTGCAGGGAGAAGCAGACCTGGTGGTCGAGGCGGAGCAGTTCGGCGTCGGGTACCGGGGGCCTGGTCGCAGGGGTCATGGACCCAGGTTAGCTCGCCAAGGTATTTAGTTGTGCGCAACTTAGTTGCGCGCAATTTAGATGTGTGCGACTGTGAGGGACATCGGGCGGCCGGGGAACGGCCGCCGGCTATCGAAGGGGAACCGTGATGGACGCGCTGTACACCGCTGTCGCCACCGCCAATGGCCGTGAGGGCCGGGCCGTCAGCTCCGACGGCCGGATCGACCTGGCCCTGGCCATGCCTCCCGAGCTCGGCGGCAACGGCGCCGGCAGCAACCCTGAGCAGCTCTTCGCCGCCGGATACGCGGCCTGCTTCGCCAGCGCGATGAGCAATGTCGGCCGGCAGATGAAGATCGACACCAAGGATGTCTCGGTCACCGCCGAGGTCTCCATCGGCAAGGACGACACCGGCTTCGGCCTGGGCGTCGTGATGCGGGTGGAGCTGCCGGAGACCCTCGCGGGCGAGACCGGCCGGCAGCTGGTCGAGGCCACGCACCAGTTCTGCCCGTACTCCAAGGCCACCCGCGGCAACATCGAGGTCGAGCTGGTCATCGAGTAGCGGCGGGCCGCCCCGGCGGGCCGGGGGAGCGGGTGGCCGTGCCGGGGTGGCTGACCGCACTGGAGGCACGGGCACGGGTGGGGCGTGGCTGACGGGCCCGGTGGTGCGGCGCCCTGGCCCGCCCCCATGCCCAGGGAAGGGGACGGGCCCGTCGGACGCGGTCCTGCCGCACGCGCCGACGGGCCAGCCCGTTATGCGTCGCCCTCAGGCGTCATCGGCCGCGTACACCCGCTCTCCCCCGACGAAGGTCTGCAGCACCCGGGTCGCGGCGATCTCCTCGTCGGCGCCGTCGAACGGGTCGCGGTCGAGCACCACCAGGTCGGCGATCTTCCCGGGCTGGATGGTGCCGGTGTCGTCGAGGTGGTTGGCGTAGGCGCTGCCGGCCGTGTACGCGGCGAGCGCCGCACCCAGGTCGATGCGCTGCTCGGGCAGGAAGACCGGCGCCGACGGCGGGTCCTCCGGCGCACGGCGGTTGACCGCGACATGCAGCGCGGCGATCGGGTCGGGGGAGCTGACCGGCCAGTCGCTGCCCGCCGCCAGGGTGGCGCCCGAACGCAGCAGATCACCGAACGGGTACTGCCAGGCGGCGCGCTCGGACCCCAGGAACGGGATGGTCAGCTCGTCCATCTGCGGCTCGTGGGCCGCCCACAGTGCCTGGATGTTCGCGGTCGCCCCGAGCCGGCGGAAGCGCGGAATGTCCTCGGGGTGCACGACCTGGAGGTGGGCCAGATGCGGCCGGGTGTCGCGCAGCCCGTTCGTCCGCCGGGCCGCCTCGACGGCGTCCAGCGCCTCGCGTACGGCCCGGTCGCCCAGGGCGTGGAAGTGCACCTGGAAGCCCTCCGCGTCCAGCTGGGTGACGTAGCTCCGCAGCGCCTCTGGGTCGATGAAGGAGATGCCGCTGTTGTCGGAGGCGCAGCCGCATGCGGTGAGGTAGGGGGTGAGCATGGCGGCCGTGTGGTTCTCGGCGATGCCGTCCTGCATGATCTTGACACTGGTCGCCCGCAGCCGCCCCGCCGTCAACTCCGCACGCCGCGCGATGAGTTCGGGGATCTGCTCCGCTCCGCGGGCCCGGTCCCACCACAGCGCCCCGGTCACCCGCGCGGTGAGCTTCCCGTCGCGCCGGGCGGCCACATAGGCGGGGGCGGCGTCGGGCATCCCCGGGGCGTAGCCCAGCATCGCGTCCTGCCATGCGGTGACGCCGTACGCGTGGAGGAGGCGCTGCGCCCGGAGCAGTCCCTCGGTCTGCTCGGCGACCGTCGGTTCCGGGATCAGGTCGGCCACCAGCTGCATGGCGCCTTCCTGGAGCATGCCGGTCGGCCGGCCGTCGGCGTCCCGTTCGATCCGCCCGTCGGCCGGGTCCGGCGTACGGTCGGTGAGCCCGGCCCGCTCCAGGGCGCAGGAGTTGGCCCAGCCGCCGTGGTGGTCGCGGTTGACCAGGAACACCGGACGGTCGGGGACCAGCGCGTCCAGGAACTCGCGGGTCGGGGTGCCGCCGGGGAACGCCTCCATGGACCAGCCGCCGCCGGTGATCCAGGCAACCTCCGGATGCGCCGCCGCGTACGCGCTGATCAGTTCCCGGTACGCGTCGGCCGTGACCGCCGCGCTCAGATCGCACAGCGCCAACTCCCGCCCGCCGCCGACCGGATGGACATGCGCGTCCTGGAACCCGGGGATCAGCAGCTTGCCGTGCAGATCGACGATCTCCGTGGCGGGCCCGATCAGCGGGCGGACCTCCTCCTCGTGCCCGACGGCGAGGATGCGGTCGCCGCGCACCGCCACCGCGCTCGCCCGCGTGCGCGCGGAGTCGACGGTGTGCACGGGACCGGAGAGGAAGACGAGGTCCGCGGGGCCGCCGGCGGCGGAGTCGGGGGTGCGGGCGTCCGGGGTGGTGCTGAGGTCCATGGGGTGGCTGCTCCAGTGGTGTGGGGAGTGGGGTGGATACAGGGGCTCGGTGGGATGGGGTGAAGGGGTCGGCTCGGGCGTGGTCAGCCCTTCACGGGGCTCGGGAGCGGGCCGCCGTCCCCGTCCATCGGGAGGGTGATCGCATCGGCGTCCGTGCCCTGGCCGGTGCGGAAGTACGGGGCGCGCCGTACCCACTTGGCCCAGGCGGCGGTCGCCAGGCCGGCCAGGATGAACAGGACGGGGAGCAGCAGCATGAACCAGCCGTTGTCCGGGCTCAGTTCGAAGTGGTCGCTCATGGTGGCGTAGTCCCAGACGAGGTACAGGCCGAGCCCGAACAGCGTCAGCGCGCTCACCGCCGGAACGACCACGTCCCGGAGCGCGCGCACGACTCCGGCGCGCAGGCTGTCCCGGAAGCGCACTGCACAGGCGAGCGCGGTGAGTCCGTAGTAGAGGGCCACGGTCAGCCCGATCGAGTTGACGGCCGTGAGGATCATGTCGTTGAGCTTGGGGATGCCGACCGCGAGCACGGCGAGCAGCGCGGCGATCGCCATGATCAGCAGGGTGCCCACGGCGGGGGAGCCGTAGCGCGGGTGCAGGCGCTGCCACACCGGGCCCAGCGTCCGGTCGCGGGCCATGGCCAGCGCACCGCGGGCGGTGGGGATGACGCTCGACTGGAGCGAGGCGAAGGCGGAGCACATCAGGGCGGCCAGGGGCAGCGAGGCCCAGGGTTCCGGTGCCAGGGCGCCGCCGAGGAAGGTGAGCGCCTGCGGTCCGTTGTGCAGCAGTTCCCCGGTGCTCATCACCCGCTGGAAAGCGAGCGCGCCGACGAGGAACAGACCCATCATCACCACCAGCGCGATCAGTCCGCCGCGGGCCGCGTCGGAGGAGTTGCGGGTCTCCTCGTTGACGCTGAACGCGGCGTCCCAGCCCCAGTAGAAGAACACCGCCAGCACCATCCCCTGGGCCACGGCCTGCAGCGAGCCGATCTCGAAGGGGTTGAGCCAGGACAGCGAGAACGGCTGGTCGCCGATGACCAGCGCATAGCCGCAGAAGATCAGCAGGACCGCGTACTCGAAGATCAGCAGCCCCATCTGGAGCCGGGTCGCGGCCCGCACGCCCGTGATGGCGGTGAGGGTGACGACGACCAGGGCGAGCAGGCCCACGGCGGTGCTGACACCGGTCGAGGCCGGGTCCAGCCGGAGCCCCCACACGCTGTACAGGCCCAGCTTGTTGAGGAACTGGAGCACGACGGAGCCGGTCACCGCCCCCGTGTACGCCATGAAGATCACGTTGCCGACCAGCACCACCCAGCCGGTCAGGAATCCGGGCCAGGGGCCGATGGTCCGGCCCACCCAGGTGTAGCCGCTGCCGCAGTTCGGCTCGCTGCGGTTGAGCCGGGCGTACGAGAGCGCGATACCGAGGATGGGCACGAAGGCCAGCAGCAACAGGGCGGGCGTCTGCCGGCCGGCGTACGCGGCCAGGGCGCCCATACCGATGCCGATGCTGGTGGTCGCGGCGGTGCTCGACGCGGCGATCGCCACCCCGTCCTTGACGCCCAGTGAGCGTCGCATGCTCGGTGGGCCGGGGTCCTGCTGCACTGCGGAAGGCATGGCACTCACTCCTTGGGCGGGCGGGCCGGGCCAGTCTCGGCCGGACCTGGGGGAACGGGGAGGTGCGGGCGGGGTGTGGCGGAGCAGGGCGGCACGGGCCGGGCCCGGGATCGGGGCCTGGCCGCGTCGTACGGAAGGGGGTGGTGCGGGATGTGGCACCGCGGTGGTCCGTGTATGTCCGCCGATGAAACAGGCCGTTGATTCTTGTGTCAACGGTGTTGACGTAACCTGGTGATTAACTGGCTCCGAGAACGGCCCGGGGGCCGGGGCGAAGCGAAGCGGAGGGGTACGGCGTGGCGGAGAGCGAGCGCGTCCCGGTGAAGCGCAAGCGGCGCCGGCCGACCAGCTCAGGCGTGGTCCTGTCGGCCGACCTCATCATCGACGCGGCATGTGAACTCATCGACGCCCAGGGGGCGCAGGCCTTCACCGTGCGCAAACTCGGCGCGGCGCTGGGCGCAGACCCCTCCGCCATCTACCGCTACTTCCGCAACACCGAGGATCTGCTGCTGGCGCTGGCCGACCGGCTCATCGGCGAGTCCATGGCCGACTTCGTCCCCGGCGGCGACTGGGCCGCCGATCTGCGCGACCTCACACTGCGGGCGTACCGTTCCGCGCTGCGGCACCCGCAGATCGCGGTGTTCAGCACCGTGCGGGTCACCGGCCGGCCCCATGAGCAGCGCGCCGTCGACACGGGCATCGGCCTGCTGCTCCAGGCCGGCTTCGACGACGCCACCGCCGTCCGGCACTACCACACCCTCGTGGACACCGCCCTCGGTCATGCGGCCGTGGACGCCGGCGTCCTGCGGCTGGCCCCCGCCCAGCGCGCGGCGGACGAACAGGCCTGGCAGGCCGAGTACGGCAACCTGCCCGCGGACGAGTACCCCAGCCTGCACCGCGTACGGGAGCAGCTGCTGCTCATGGGGGGCTCGGCCGTCGAGCCCACGCTCGATCTGCTCATCGCGGCCATACGGCAGGAGGCGGCGGAGCGGTCGCGGTAACGGGATGAGCCGGGCATTCCGCCCGCCCCGGTGCCACCATGAAGCATGCCCTTTGCATGGCCGAGGCAGCTCCGGGGACGACGGGAGCTGAGTCGTGTCCTGGTGCTGATCCCGGTCGGGATCATCGTGGCGGTCTGCACCATCGACGTCCTCGCGCCGCCCGACATCCATCTGGGGCCCCTGCTCGTCGCGGCTCCCGCGATCACCGCGGCCTTCGCCGGTCCCCGTCTCACGGCGGCGATCGGTGTACTGGCGGTGGCCGCCCAGGTCTTCATCGGCATCGCGCGCCATGTGCTCTTCACCGAGAACCTGGAGGCCCAGATCGCCTCGCTGGTGGTGGTCTCCGCACTGGTCGTGCTCTTCACCGTCGTCCGCGACCGCAACGAGCGCCGCCTCACTCGGAGCCGCTCGGTGGCCGGAGTCGCCCAGCAGGTCCTGCTCCGCCCGCTCCCCGCGCGCAGCGGCCTCCTGGAGATCGCCTCCCTGTATTTGGCGGCCGAGGAGGAAGCCGAGATGGGCGGCGATCTGTTCGCCGCCGCCCGCACCACCACCAGCACCCGGCTGATCATCGGCGACGTCCGGGGCAAGGGCCTGCCCGCCTACAGCCACGCCGCCCTCCTCCTCGGCGCCTTCCGCGCGGCCGCCCACCGCGAGGCCACCCTCCCCAGACTGGCCATCCACCTCGACGGCGCGGTCCGCTGGGACAGCAGTCAGTGGCATTACGTGCCGGGGGGTGGGGGTGGAGGGGACGCGGGGGCGGAGGTGGGGGCCGAGTCTGTGGCGGACGTGGTGGTTGACCGTGCGCCGGACGTGGCGGCCGACTCCGGGCCGGGCGCCGCTTCCGTCCCCGCCGCTACGGATGCCGCCCCCGATCCCGCCCCCGTCACCGACTCCGACCCCGATGAGACCTTCGCGACCGTGATCCTGCTGGACATCCCCGACCGCAGGCACGTCGTGCACACCATCACCTGCGGCCACCCGCCCCCGCTGCTGCTGGCCGACGGGCGGGTGCGCACCCTGGCGGCGGAGTGGCCCGCACTGCCGATCGGGCTCGGCGACCTGCCCGGCGCCCCCGATTACGAGGTCGAGACCTTCCCCTTCGAGCCCGGAGAACTGCTGCTTCTCTACACGGACGGGGTGAGCGAGGCCCGCGACGACAAGGGCACGTTCTACCCACTGGCCGAGCGCGCCGGCGCCTGGAGCGCCCTCAGTCCGCAGCAGGTGCTACGGCAGCTGCGCACGGACCTGCTGGCACATACGAACGGCCGCCTGGGCGACGACGCCGCCGCGGTCGCCGTACGACGCCTGCCGGGCCGGCCGCCGGGCCATGGAGGCTAAGGCGCCCGCTAGTGCGCTGACCGGCCACATGTGGCGGCGATGGACCGCGCACGGACCACCGCCGCGCAGCCGAGCCCCCTGAAGGGCAGAGGTCCCCCGGGCGCCAAGCCGGAGGCTCTCTGCGCGACATGCGGCAATCGTCAGTGACCGGCTGCCAGTTCGCCGCTGAGCTTGTCGTGCAGGTGAGCGCTCGGGTCGTCCAGGCCGGTGATCTCGACGGTCTTGCCCCGCTGGGCGTACTTCGTCTCGATCGCGTCGAGGGCGGCGACGGAGGAGGCGTCCCAGACATGGGCGGCGGAGAGGTCGATGATGACCTTGTCGGGGTCGCCCGCGTAGTCGAACCGGCCCACGAGGTCATTGGAGGAGGCGAAGAACAGCTCGCCGGTGACCCGGTAGACGACCGCAGTGCCGTCCGGGTCGATCACTGCCGTGACTTCGGCGAGGTGGGCGACGCGCTTGGCGAAGATGACCATGGCGGTGAGGGAGCCGACGACGACGCCGATGGCGAGGTTGTGGGTGGCGACCACGCAGGCGACAGTGATCACCATGACGGCGATCTCCCCGGCAGGCATCCGCTTGAGGGTCTTGGGGGCGATGGAGTGCCAGTCGAAGGTCGCGAACGACACCATGACCATCACGGCGACCAGGGCGGCCATGGGGATGTCGGAGACGACCGAGCCGAAGACGATGCACAGCACCATCAAGAACGCACCGGCCAGGAAGGTCGACAGCCGGGTGCGGGCTCCGGAGACCTTCACGTTGATCATCGTCTGGCCGATCATGGCGCAGCCACCCATGCCCCCGAAGAAGCCGGTAACGATATTGGCGATGCCCTGACCGACGGACTCGCGGGTCTTGTTGGAATGAGTGTCGGTGATGTCGTCGACCAGCTTGGCAGTCATCAGCGACTCCATCAGACCGACCAGCGCCATGGCGAAGGCGTACGGGGCGATGGTCGTCAGGGTATCCAGGGTGAACGGCACGTCGGGCAGGCCCGGTACGGGCAGCGAGGACGGCAGAGCCCCCTTGTCGCCGACCGTCGGAACGGCGATGGCCGCGCCGACGGTGATGACGGTGAGGATGATGATGGTGACGAGCGGGGCCGGGATCACGGTGGTGATCTTCGGGAAGAAGACCATCAGCGCCAACCCGCCGATGATCAGCGGGTAGACGGCCCAGGGCACATTCCGCATCTCGGGGACCTGCGCCATGAAGATCAGGATGGCGAGGGAGTTGACGAAGCCGACCATCACCGACCGGGGGATGAACCGCATCAGCTTGGCCACACCCAACGCGCCCAGAATCACCTGGAAGACGCCGGCCAGGATGACCGCGGCGACCAGGTAGCCGAAGCCGTGCTCCCGGTTGAGCGGGGCGATGACCAAGGCGACGGCGCCGGTGGCCGCGGAGATCATCGCGCGGCGGCCGCCGACGATCGAAATGACCACGGCCATCGTGAACGAGGCGAACAGGCCGATCGCGGGATCCACCCCGGCGATGATCGAGAACGAGATCGCCTCGGGGATCAGTGCGAGTCCGACAACGAGGCCGGCCAGGATCTCGGTGCGCCAGACCTTGGGGTCGGACAGCCAGTCGGGTTTCCGGCCGCGCAGGCGCGCGACCGGAGACACGGTGGAAGCGGCGGAAGACAAGGGCGTAGGAACCTGTCGTGCTCGGGCACATTCCCCTGCGGCAGGCCGGGACGTGCGGGAGGACGCGGAGGGGCCGGGTCGGCACCCCGCGGGGCGGCCCCGTGAGCAGGAGCCGGGAGTTCGGAACGGGACGGAACCGGCGCTCGTAGGCGCCCAGGCTCACGTCCGGGGGCGAAGCCTCACGGCGGGCAGGCGGCAGCGCTGGGCACCGTGGGCTCGCGCACGCTTCTCTCCTGCAAGCATCAGGATCTTCACCGGGAGCGCCATCGGCCCCAACACGGCAACGGCGGACGTCAACGACGCTACCGCCGCCGGCAACTCTACCCTGACGTTAGGTAGAGATCAGCGGGGCTGTTCCGGGGCTGTGCAGGGGCACGGTCAGGACGAGAAGGACCAGAGGATCACGGGCATGGACGGCAAGCACATGCAGATCGGCGAGGCCGCCGCACGGACCGAACTGCCCCTGCGCACCCTCCGCACTACGAGGAGACCGGCCTCGTGGTTCCTTCCGCCCGCTCGCAGGGCGGCTTCCGGCTCTACACCGAAACCGACGTCGCCCGCCTCATGGTCATCCGCCGCATGAAGCCCCTCGGCTTCACCCTGCACCAAATGCGCGACCTCCTGGATGCCACCGACCAACTCGACACGGACGACACCCTCAGCACCAACGAGCGCGAAGCTCTGCTACACCGCGTCCGCACCTACCAACAGGCCGCTGCCGAACAGGTCGAAAAACTCCACACCCAGCTCTCCCACGCCGAAGCCTCCGAAGCCACCCTCCGCAGCCGCCTGCCCTCGCCGGCCCCCTGCCATCGATAGCCCCCTCCAGCAGCCTCTGACGGCCCGGCCGTACCAGCAGCCGCACGCCTCCATCTCCGGGTTCGAGCCGCCCACCCACGGTGATCGGGGTGTCTCCGCAAGCGGACACGCGGGTTCGCTGCCTCATGCCAAGTGAGCCGAGAAAACCGGTCGACATGCCAGGGCGCGACGCAATGTGATGGCTCCGACTGCCCGCCGCCCAGAGTGGGCCTGGAGCTGCACGATCCGGCCGGTTCGGACGATGTGATCTACCGGCTGGGGGAGGAGCTGACCGTTCGACTGCCCCGCCACGCCGGGGCTATCGGGCAGGCCAGGAAGGAGTCTGACTGGCTGCCCCGGCTCGCCCCGCGCCTGCCCCTGGCCATCCCGGTACCGGTGGGGGACGACGCAACGCCGGCCGAGACCAACAGCGTCATCGCCCTCCGATAGCGCACCGAACTGGTGCTGTCCCGCGCACGATCTGCTGCTGAAGCCTCCGCCCCTCCTGATCGGTCAGTCCGCGGACCTTGACGGGTTCTGCCACCGTGCTGCACTGCCGAGCCGGATGTGCCCTCACACCCAAGCGTCCGCTTGGCCCCTGACTGCGAGCCCGTAACCCGGTGAACCATCTCGGTCAGAGCACTAGCGTCGCTCGGCGGCCACGCAGCCACCACAGTTGTAGTACGTCACGTCCCAGTGGTTGCCCTCCTTGTAGTAGACGTTCCCGCCGGCGGAGCGCCACTTGGAGCCGCCGAGGGAGGTGAAGGTACCGGTGATGTAGTTGGTCAGGCACGAGGAGAGGCTGAAGTCGACCTTGTAGCCGTTCCAGTGGCTGTAGGTGCCGCTCGCATGGCCGGTCTCGGTGCCGCCGGTCAGGTTGATCGCACAGCCGGTCGCGCCCTTGAGCGTGATCACCCCGTCCACGGTGGCCGCGTAGATCTGGTCGAACGAGGTGCAGGTCGCGTTGTTCCGGTCCGAGCAGCCACCGCTGGAGGACCAGCTGATACCGGCTGCCCGGAACTTCGCGGTGGCCTGGGCATGGGTGAGCTTGGCGAACAGCCCGGGGCCGGTCCGCGGGGCCGCGCTGGCGGTTCCGGGGGAGCCGGGAGTGGCGGCGTACGAGGTGCCGGCGGCGGCCACCAGCGCAGCCGCCGCGAGCATGACAATGCTGAGCCCGCTCGCCGCCGTACGTCGGGGCATGGATACCTCCTGGGAAAGGGGCGGAGGCCCGAGCGTGGCCCGGTCGGCGGGGCGCGTCAACAGGGCCGGACTCCCCGACACCCCGGTCGGCAGCCGATGAGGGACGGATGAATTTCATCACGCCATGAATTCCCAAACATATCGGTCATACCGCAAGGAATGTTCCGCCCGCGAGTCCGAATCACCCCCCTCCATCCCGCTTCGCCCCGTCACGCTCCGCCACCACCCATCCCCTCTGTGGTCCCCCTGCTCCTGCCCGCCCCCTCTGACGCTTCCTCAGTGTCGCTCCACTTGATAGACACGTCCGAATCATCCGCAAGTGGCATGGGACGCGCACCATGAACGACCGCAACACCTCGGAACCCCGGATACCGGACCTCCGGACCTTCGAGATCGACCTCACCGCGCACGAAACGCGGCGGCGGACCGAGGTCCTCGCGGCGCTGGGCGACACCTGGGACCCGATCGCGGTGATGGAGGGCGAGGCGAACGCGTACCGGCTTCTCTACTCCGGCCTGGACGCGGAGCAGCAGGCCACCTACGACGCGCTGGTCGCCGCCGGGGTGCTGCCGGCCTCCGGTCAGGGCTGAGCATGCTGCCGCTCGACCCCACCGCCGACATCGGTCGCCGGGCCTGGGTCCCCTGCCCCGGCTGCCAGGACCACCGGGACTGCGGAACCTGCCTCGACGGCCGCACCTGCGCCGACCACTGGCGCTACCTCCTGTCGAACAAGGGCAGCGTGCTGCACCTCCAGTGCCCCAACTGCACCCACCTGTGGGCCTGGCAGTCGGGCTTCGGAGCCGGCGGCCGCACGGGCGGCTGACGGCGACGGTTGGCGGCTGCGGCCGACGGCGCAACGGTCGGCCGACGGCGGAGGCCCCGCCCGCCTCTCTGCCGCTCCGCCTCTCGATGGCTCTAGATGCAGGTCGGGTGCGCCGACGGGGTCGGCGCGAGCGCTCTTCGCCTTCCGTGCGCTGCGGTCGGCGTCGGGCGGCGGTAGCGTGCGCTGCATGGAGCTGCAAGCACGATCGCTTTGGCTGTTGACCGAGCCGCTGCACGCCGTGTGCTACTTCGACGAGCGATGCCGTGACCTGGGCAAAGACCTCGGCCTCAAGGGCTTCTGGATGGGGTACTTCGCCGCGCGCACCGCGCCGTTGGGGGCAGTGGAACCCGCGGCGGTCACGGCCCTCCTCGGGGGCTTCGCCCCGGGGATGGTCGCCCGTGCGCTGCCCGCGGCCTGGAGTGTCGTCAGCCCGGCGCATGTCCTCGAAGAACGCGGCAGCCGTGCGGCGCACGCCCTGCGCGGGATCGACCCCGAACTGGACCACGCGGCGGCCGAGCTGCTGCCTCCACTCCAGGCGGTCGTCGACGAGGCGCCGGCCACCGCACGGCCGCTCTTCGCCGCCAACCGCGCCCTGTGCGACCACGCCGACCCCGTCGAGCGCTTGTGGCAACTGGCGACCACCGTCCGGGAGTTCAGGGGCGACGCCCACCACGCCGTGCTCGCCGACGAGGGCCTGGACGGGTGCGAGGCCCTGGTCCTGGCCGCCGCGTCCGGACGCGTCCCCAAGGACACCATGCGGGAGGATCGCGGCTGGACCGAGGAGGAGTGGGCCGCCGCGACGGACCGGCTGCGCTCCCGTGACCTCGTGGACGCACATGGCGACGCGACCGACCATGGCCGCCGGGAGCGCGAGCGCATCGAGGAGGCCACCGACCGGCTGGCCGGCCGACTGCTGCGCGCACTCCCCGAGGCGGAGACGGAGGGGCTACTGCACGGCCTGGAACCCGTGGTCCGCCGCATCCTGGCCGCTGATGTCCTCCCCTTCCCCAACCCGATCGGCCTGCCCCACCTCGACGAGCCCGTACGCCGCTACACCGATGCCTAGGGTGTGTCCGCAAAGTCCCGTCCGACTCGCGACGCCTAGCCCAGCCGCCGGCTCGCCCCCTTGAGCTTCGCTTCCGGATCCACCGTGTCGGACGCGGGTGGCGCCTGGACCGTGACCGGCTTGTTGACGTCGAGGAACCGTATGGATATGTCCAACGGCCCCTGGGTCGCCCGCGCCCGCTGACGGAACTTCACCGTGCGGTCGCCGGGGCCGACCCAGAGGTCGAGCTTCAGCTCGCTCACCCCGAGCTCTTGGTACTGCTCGATGACCTTCGTGCGACGCTCGGCGCCCGACGAACGCTTGCCGGTTGGCTTCTTCGCCGCCTTCGCCGCCTTCGCCACATCGACCACCCCGGCGTAATGCGTCGTCCGCGCCCCGTCGACGGTCTCCTCGCCGACCTTCCTGACGTCATCGGACCCGGGCAGCAACGACGCCTGCGCCGCCGGGTCCTGGTCGGCCTGCCGCTGCATGCCCCCGAAGCCGCCGGCCCCCTGGTCCGTCATGGCGAGCTTGAGCCAGTGCTTGCCGCCCAGCACGACAGCCGCCTGCTCGCCCCCGCCGACATACACCGCGTCCCGCACGAGCCGCACCGAGAACTCGCCCTCCTGCAAGCCCCCGGACGCCGTCATCCGCATCTCGACGACGCGCGGGCGGAGGCTGAACGATGCCTTGCCCTTGACGGCCCCCTGCCCGGGGACCTTGCCGGAGACTCGATACGACAGGGAGTTGAGCCCCGCGCCCTTGGTGGCGGCCCGCTGCACCGCGGCGACCGTGGTGGCGTCGGGACGCGCCGACGCGCCGGAGCGGTCCCCGGCCGCGCCGCCGGCCGTGCACGCCGCCGTGCCGCCCAGCACGGCGCCGGTGAGCAGCGCCCCGACGACGCGGAATGCGGTGCGGGAGCGATAAGTCATGGTCCCCCCATGAACACATGGAAATGCGAAGATGCGACTGATCGAGACAGTAGCTCACGGCACTGACAATCCGCGTTGCGTATTTTCGCGGGCCTCTGGCCAGGGCATATGACCCCAGACGGGGTATGGGGGCCATCCGCGGTCGCGCACCCGGGACGATTTTCATCTGGTGGTTCGATGGGTGCTTTGGGGTGCTTTGCTGAACCAGATCGGGACACCTGCGCCCAAGAGGCGTTGAATGAGTATGGATCCTAGAGAGTTGTGGGACCGCAACGCCGTGCTGGCAGAAGCGTTTTGCCTGGGGGACGAGCGGGTGCGTGAGGCGCAGGCCAGGCTTGACGAGGCCCAGGCCGACCGGTCGCGGGTTCTGGCGGCATTCGCGGTGACGGTGGGGAGCACCGGCGCGGTGGCCGGGCTGTTCGGTTTGAACGAGCGGGAAGTGCGCATCGCCCGGCGCACGGTGGGCAAGGAGGACGCCCGCGCCGTCGCCGACGAATTGCTGGCGGCCGCCACGCCCGCCACACCCCCGCGGGAGCACGAGGAGGCCATCCCGGCGCCGGAGCCCGCGGTCGATTATTCCCACCAGAACCCGCCCGCCGGAGCGCGCCCGGCCGGCACCACCCGCGAGGCCACCGGTGGCGTGGGGGCCGCGGAGCAGACCTGGTCCCCGGCGATGGACGCGGTGCTCATCGGCAGTTGGCAGACCGGGGTGGATCTGCGGGAACTCGCCGCTGAATTCGGGCTCGACCTCACCCGCTTGGTCACCCGGGCCCAACAGCTCTCCGCCCAGGGGCGGTTCTATCCCGGCCCGGTCGAAACCCACGCGGGACGCCACCGGCGCGGCCCCGGCGATGTTCACGAGTCCGAATACTCCATCCCCGCCCAGCAGACCGCCGCCTGGAACGCCGCCCCCTCGGCGCACCCCATGGCGTCCGCATGGCACACCGGCACGATGCCGTCCACGGACTCCGTCCCGGACATGGCCTCCCTGGCCTCCGAATGGGACAACGCGCTCGCCCCGTGGGGCACCCTCGCGCCCTCACACGAGGAGGCCGCACCGGCCCATCAGCCCTGGGCTCAGTACCACCTCAGTTCCTGATACCGGCCAGGTTCTTGACGGAACCCGATGCCATGGCGATACGTACGTACCTGCCTCGTAGGCAGTCCCCGGTCCGGCCCGGGGCGACGCGTCCCCGCCCGGTTCCCCTGGTGCGGAGCCGTGGCAAGGATGCCAAGAGAGCAGGCCACAGACCTGGTGGGCACGGCGCGCGGGCAGGCGTGCCGGATGCCCAAGGGGGAGGGCGGGAGGGGAAGGTGGCGCCCGTGGTCGGCGTCACACGAGGCGCCGGGCGAGGGCGATCGCGGTGGATCGCGCCGGTTCATGGTGCGCAAGCAGCGCTACGACCCGGCTTCCGGCGTCCGGCGAGGGAATCGGGGCGGCCGGTTTGTCGAACCGGGAGGGTACGGCCCCGGACTTGCAAGGTGTTTGCCGACTGCGCGGCGGTGCTCTACTCCGTCAGCAGAGGCGAGTAAGGCCGGCCCTCCGGCGTGAAGATGAGGACGAAGTCCTTACCGGCCCCGACGGCCACTTCCCGCAGGTTGCCGGCAGGGCTCCGCCGCCGGAGGTGGCGGAGCTGCGGGTGCCGGAATGCACGCCGGGGGGGGAGCCTTGACTGTGGATTGGAGCCTGCTGCATCGGCGGGCGGGTCTATCACCGACCCCTGGCCGTCATCCCACCTCCCTGGCGGGTGGTTCGGGGTCGGCCATTTCTCGCGAGGGCGAGAGGTGGGAGACGAGTGGGAGATGATCATGGCAAGCATCTGCAAAGGGATGCGAGATTCTGCGAGAACCTCCCAGGAATGACCATTCGGGAAGGCGGCGGAAACTGCCTCCCACCAACTCTTTAGCCCGCCGTCTCCCCCGCGTGCGGTGACAGTGTGCCCGCTGCGACCAGGGCAAAGAGGGCTATGCCCAGGAGGATGCGGTAGATGACGAAAGGCATGAAGGACTTGTTGGAGATGAACTTCATGAACCAGGCGATCACCGCGTAGCCGACGACGAAGGCGATGATCGTGGCGAACACGGTGGGGCCCCAGGAGACATGGCCCTGGCCGGCGTCCTTGAGTTCGTAGACGCCGGAGGCCAGTACGGCGGGGATGGCGAGAAGGAAGGAATAACGGGCCGCGGATTCGCGGGTGTAGCCCATCAGCAGGCCGCCGCTGATCGTGGCGCCGGAGCGGGAGACGCCGGGGACGAGCGCCATGGCCTGGCAGACGCCGTACAGGAGGCCGTCCTTGATGCTGAGGTCGGTGAGGGTCTTGCGCTGCTTGATGGCGCGGTGCCGGCCGCCGGTCTCGTCGCGGGCGGCCAGCCGGTCGGCGATGCCGAGGACCACACCCATGACGATGAGGGTGGTGGCGATCAGCCGCAGATCGCGGAACGGGCCCTCGATGGCGTCCTTGAGCGTGATGCCCAGCACACCGATCGGGATGGAGCCGACGATCACCAGCCAGCCCATCTGGGCATCGTGATCGTGCCGCAGCTCCCGGTTGAAGAGGGAGCGGGACCAGGTCGAGAGGATCCGCCCGATGTCCTTGCGGAAGTAGATGATGACGGCCGCCTCGGTGCCGATCTGCGTGATGGCGGTGAACGCCGCACCGGGGTCCTGCCAGCCGGCGAACGCCGCGGTCAAACGGAGATGCGCGCTGGAGGAGATGGGCAGAAACTCGGTCAACCCTTGGACAAGTCCGAGGACGAAAGATTCAAACCAAGACATGGAAACTACGCTATCCAAGGGTGATCAAGCGCTGACCTGCGCGAGACGGGAGAAAGCGGACAGTGGCGGCGGATGCGGATCACCGCCGACCCGGGCAGCGTAACGTCCGAAGATGTCCGGCCGGCCAAAGGGTCCTGGACTGCGGTGCCCGCCCCGCGGCGGCCGGGGTGAATTCCGTCGGCTGTGCTGCCGCGTTCAGTGCCCGCGCAGCGCCTTCCGTTTGCGCCACGCCACCGCCAGCGCGGCCAGACCGCTGACGGCGATGAAGCCCAGGGCCAGGAGGAAGACCGGAGAGGTGGGCGTCGCGGCGCGCGCTCCGGCGACGGCGTACGCCGCGGTGTTCGGGATGCTGCCGAGCGCCGTCGCCAGCAGGAAGGGGAACCAGCGCATCCGGGAGACCGAGGCGCAGTAGTTGGTGGCGCAGAACGGCAGGCCGGGGAAGAGCCGGAGGGCCAGCATCGAGCGGAAGCCGTGCTCGCTCAACTGCCGGTCGGCGGCCGTCAGCCAGCGGGCGCGCAGCAGCGGACGCAGGGCGTCCTGGCCGAGGAGCCGGCCGAGCCCGAAGGCCAGCCCGGCGCCCAGCACCGTCCCGGCGAGGGCGGCGGCCAGGCCGGCCTGGCCGCCGAAGAGGGCGCCCGCCGCGAGGTTGAGGACCGGGCGCGGTACGAAGGCGGTGGTGCACCCGCCGTATGCCAGCGCGAAGAGCAGGAGGGCGGTCGGGCCGGACAGCCGGTCGGGCCAGCCACCCGTGAGGAGGTGCTGCGGCTGCCAGAGCAGCATCGCGGCCGCGGCGCAGGCCAGCAGGGCCAGCAGCAGCCCCAGCCGGGCCCAGGGGGAGAACAGCACACGCGTGCAGCGCGCGGCGAGGCCGTCGGGCGTTGCGGCGGGCGGGAACATTCCGGGAGCGTAACCGACGGCGGCGCTCAGGAGCCGTCGCCGGGCCCGTACGTCCGCCCCGTGAGCCGAGCGCGTCGCCTACCCCCCATGAGCCGAGCGCATCGCCGTACCTGCCGTACTGGCCCCGACCCCGGATAATTCGTTAGACGCCGGATCGGCCGCCCGGCACCATATGACGCATGTTCCGGCACGCCTTCCTCGCGCTCCCGTCCGCAGTCGCGGACGCGCCGAAGGCTGCCGTCGACCTTCTCGCGGCCCTCGCCGCAGCGGACTTCGCACCCGCGGGTGCCGTCTCGGTGGCAGTGGCCACCGCCGTCGCAGCAGCCGGCGTCCCGGCCGTCGCAGCGACCGACGGCGCACGAAGCTGACCCTCTCCGGATCGTCCGGCGGACCCCGCAGGGGGAGGGTCGGCGGGTCTCAGGGGTCCCCACGGCGCCAAGTCGCCGTTCTCACCGCACTGTTGCGAGGAAGAACACCATGCCCAAGACGGCATACGTGCGCACCAAGCCGCACCTGAACATCGGCACCATGGGCCACGTCGACCACGGCAAGACGACCCTGACGGCGGCCATCACCAAGGTCCTCAGCGACCGGGGGAGCGGGACGTTCGTGCCGTTCGACCGGATCGACCGGGCCCCGGAGGAGGCCGCCCGCGGCATCACCATCAACATCTCGCACGTCGAGTACGAGACCGGCACCCGGCACTACGCCCATGTCGACATGCCCGGCCACGCCGACTTCATCAAGAACATGGTGACCGGTGCGGCGCAGCTCGACGGCGCGATCCTGGTCGTCTCCGCGCTCGACGGGATCATGCCGCAGACCTCCGAGCATGTGCTGCTCGCCAGGCAAGTCGGCGTCCAGCACATCGTCGTGGCCCTCAACAAGGCCGACGCCGGTGACCCGGAGCTCACCGACCTGGTGGAGCTGGAGGTGCGCGAACTGCTGAGCGCGCAGGGCTACGACGGGGAGCATGTGCCCGTCGTCCGGGTCTCGGGGCTGCGTGCCCTGGAGGGCGACCCGCGCTGGACGCAGGCGATCGAGGCGCTGTTGGACGCCGTGGACACCTATGTCCCGATGCCCGAGCGGTATGTCGACGCGCCGTTCCTGCTGCCGGTGGAGAACGTGCTGACCATTACGGGGCGCGGCACGGTCGTCACCGGAGCCGTCGAGCGCGGCACGGTGCGGATCGGCGACCGGGTCGCGGTGCTCGGCGCGGAGGCCGAGACGACGGTCACCGGGCTGGAGACGTTCGGCAAGCCCATGGAGTCCGCCGAGGCGGGCGACAATGTCGCGCTGCTGCTGCGCGGTCTGCACCGTGACCAGGTGCGCCGCGGGCATGTGGTGGCCGCGCCCGGCAGCGTCACACCGCGGCGCCGTTTCACCGCCGAGGTGTATGTGCTCTCCACCGAGGAGGGCGGCCGCCGTACGCCGCTCTCCACCGGCTACCGGCCGCAGTTCTACATCCGTACCGCGGACGTGGTCGGCGACCTCGACCTCGGCGAGCGCGGCATCGCCCGCCCCGGCGAGACGGTGACGGTGTCGGTCGAACTGGGCCGTGAGGTGCCGCTGGAGCGGGGGCTGGGCTTCGCCATCCGCGAGGGCGGCCGGACCGTCGGCGCGGGGACGGTACGTACCGTCGAGGAGTGAGAAACCGCAGGTCATCAGGCTGCGCCCGGCGCCTTCCCGGTGCCGGGCGCAGCCGTCCGCTGTCCCGGGGACAGGCGGGGTGCGAAACTGCTCGCCACGGATGACGAGGGTGCTACGGCCGCGCCGTACGGGCGCGGCCGGCCGGCCCGACGGCGCGAGGGAGTCTCAATGACGAAGTCAAGCCGCTTGCGTGACCGGCAGGGCGGGGGTGAAGACCCGGTTGTCGCGCAGGAGTGCCCACAGAACGCTGGCGCGTCGGCGGGCCAGGGCGATGACGGCCTGGACGTGTTTGCAGCCCTCGCCGCGCTTCTTGAGGTAGAAGTCCCGGTTCGGGCCCTCGCGGATGATGCTGGTCTGCGCGGACATGTAGAACACTCGTCGCAGGCGGCGGCTGTAGCGCTTGGGGCGGTGCAGGTTGCCGGTGCGGCGTCCGGAGTCGCGTGGGACGGGCACGAGCCCGGCCGCGGAGGCCAGGTGGCCGGCGTCGGCGTAGGCCGACAGGTCGCCGGCGGCGACGAACTCGGCTCCGAGTATCGGCCCCATGCCGGGCAGGGACTCGATGATCTCCGCCTGCGGGTGGCTGCGGAATGTCTCGCGGATCTGCTTGTCGATGCGCTTGAGCCGGTCGTCCAGGGCCAGGATCTGTGCCGCGAGGTCGGCGACGATCTGGGCGGCGACGTCCTCGCCGGGCAGCGCGGTCTGCTGGGCCTGGGCCGCCTCCAAGGCAGTCGCGGCGACGGTGTCCGCGTTGCGGACGCCGCGGTTGGCGAGCCAGGCCGTCAGGCGGGCCCGGCCACGGCGGCGGATCACGGCCGGAGTCTGGTAGCCCGTCAACAGGACCAGCGCGCCCTTCTGCGAGCTGTAGTCGAAGGCCCGTTCCAGCGCGGGAAAGATCCCGGTGAGCACGTCGCGCAGCCGGTTGATCATCCTCGTGCGGTCGGCCACCAGGTCGGAGCGGTGGGCGGTCAGCAGCGCGAGGTCAGCAGCCAGCTGCGCGGGCACGTCGATCGCGGCGAAGTCGCTGCGGTGCCTAGCCGTCTCGGCGATCACATAGGCGTCCCGGGCATCGGTCTTCGCCTCGCCCCGGTAGGCGCCCGACATGCGGTTGACGGTGCGGCCGGGCACATAGACGGCCCGCTGACCGTGAGCTGCGAGCATGGCCAGCAGCAATGCGGAGGAAGTACCGGAGATGTCCACAGCCCAGTCCGGCCCTCCCGGGCCGCCTAACAACTTACGGAGACCCCATGGCGGGTACGGCACTGGTCCTGGGCGGCGGCGGGCTCACCGGGATCGGCTGGGAGATCGGGATGCTGGCCGGACTGGCCGAGGCGGGCGCCGATCTCACCGGGGCCGATGTCGTCATCGGCACCTCGGCGGGCTCGATCGTCGGCGCCCATCTCACCTCCCGGCAGCTGTCCCTGGAGGAGATGTACGAACGCCAGCTCGCCGTACCGGAGGCCCACTCGGCCGCCCGTATGGGCCCGGCCGCCCTGGCCCGGTTCGCGGCCATCGCGCTGCGCTCCCGTGACACGGTCTCCTTCGGCGTCCGCATGGGCAAGCTGGCGCTCGCAGCCGGCACCCTCCCCGAGGCGGAACAGCGCGCGGTGATCGCCCGGACCCTGGGAATGACCGACTGGCCGGACCGGCGGCTGGTCATCACGGCGGTGGAGGCGTCGACGGGGGAGCGGACCGCGTTCGACGACACGAGCGGGGTGCGGCTGCTCGACGCGGTGGGCGCGAGCTGCGCGGTCCCCGGCATCTATCCGCCGGTCACCATCGACGGCACCCGCTGGATCGACGGCGGGGTGCACTCCACCGCCAACGCCGATCTGGCCGCCGGATACAGCCGGGTGGTGGTCGTCGCGCCGATGGCGGCCTCCGGTGGGCCGATCGCCGGACCGCGGGCGCAGGGCGAGCGACTGGCGCGCGGTGGCGCCCGGGTGTGTGTGATCACGCCGGACCGGGTGGCGAGGTCGGCGTTCGGCCGTAACGTCCTCGACCCGGCCAAGCGCGCGGACGCGGCTCGTGCGGGGCGCCGGCAGGCCGCCGCGCATGTGGCGGAGATCCGGCGGATCTGGTCGGACTGACCGGCCGGCCGGTGCCTGCGGCGACCGTGGCAGGGGCGCCCCGGCCGCACCGGCACAATGGGACGGTGGACGAAGCACCCGAGCCGATACCCGTCACCCGGACCGTGGACTGCGGCACCGCCAAGCTGCTGCCGGACGTCGACCGGCCCCGCGCCTGGCTGCTGACCGTGGACGGCGCACCGCAGTCGTACGTGGACCTCGACGCGCCCGCCCATCTGGAATTCGAGTATGTGCGGCGGCTGGCATACGTCCTGGACGAGGCGGCCGACCCGGGGCAGCCGCTCGACGTGCTGCATCTGGGCGGCGGGGCGCTGACCCTGCCGCGCTACCTCGCCGCCACCCGTCCGCACTCCCGGCAGGACGTCGTGGAAGCCGACCGCGGGCTGCTCGCCCTGGTCACGGAGCATCTGCCGCTGCGCGGCGACAGCGGGATCACCGTGCATCCGGAGGACGCCCGGACGGCGCTGGAGGCCGCGCCGGAGGACAGCGCCGATGTCATCGTGGCGGATGTCTTCGGCGGGTCGCGGGTGCCGGCCCAGCTCACCTCGGTCGAGTACGCACGGGCCGCCGCGCGGGTGCTGCGGCCGGACGGCTGCTATGCGGCGAACCTCGCGGACAGCGCCCCGTTCGCTTTTCTGCGCGGCCAACTCGCCAATTTCGCCACGGTCTTCGAGCATCTCGCGCTGATCGCCGAACCCTCGGTGCTGCGCGGCCGCCGGTTCGGCAACGCCGTGCTGCTCGCCTCGCCGGCGCCGCTCCCCGTCGCCGCCCTGGCCCGGCGGATGGCCGGTGACGCCTTCCCGGCCCGCGTCGAGCACGGCGCGGCGCTGCGCCGCCTGATCGCGAACGCGGCTCCCGTACGCGATGCCGAGGCGGTGGCGTCCCCGGTGCCGCCGGACGGCGCGTTCAGCGTGGGCTGACCTCGGCCCGCTGCGGCCCGTCGCCGCCGCGACCGGCTACTCCGCAGCCGCGGTGTCGGGTTCCGTGGCCCCGGCCGACACCCCGGCGACCGGCTCCGCAGTCGTACGCCGCGTCAGTCGCCGGACCTCGGGTACGCACAGCACCGCCGCCGTCAGCAGCACGATCACCGCCGTACAGCCCCACAGCGCAGCCGTCCGGCCGATGAGGTCCTGTACGGGGCCGGCCAGCGCGGTGGCCGGCGGGACCATGGCCAGCGACCCGAGCCAGTCGTAGGACGAGACCCGGGAGAACTTCTCCTCGGGGATCTCCTGGTGCAGCGCGGTCATCCACGTCACCGCGAAGACCTCGATGGCGATCCCGGTGCCGAACATGATCGCGGCGAGTCCGGCCACGGGCAGCGGGACGGCGAGCGCGGCGGACGGGAGGGCGAGCGGGAAGACACACAGAGCACCGGTCAGCAGCATGCGGCGGGGTCTCACCCGGGCCATCAGCAGGGCGCCGCCCACCGTGCCCACACCGAACGCGGCCAGCGCCAGCCCCCAGGGGCCGGGGCCGCCCAGATGCTGCTCGGCGACCAGGGGCCCGTAGACCGCCTCGGCGGCCGACACCACCGCGTTGACGAGGGAGAACTGCACCACCACCGCCCACAGCCAGGGCCGGGAGACGACCTCGCGCCAGCCGTCCCGCAGATCGTGCAGCATCCCGCCGCCGGGGGCCCGCTCGGGGACCCCGCTGACGTCGAGGAAGGCGCGCAGCGCCCCCGCGAGGGCGAAGGCGGCGGAGTCGACGGCCAGCACCCAGCCGGGGCCGACCGCGGCGACCAGCGCGCCGCCCAGTGCCGCGCCGCCGATGTTCGCGCCGTTCATGCCCATGCGGTACACGGCGAAGGCGCGTCCCGCCTGGTCGCCGGAGACGCTGGCGAGGACCATGCCCTCGGAGGCCGGCGCGAAGAACGCCTGCCCGGTGCCGCCGAGCGCGGCCAGCAGCGCCATCTGCCACAGCTGCGGCTCCCCGGCCAGTACGAGCAGCGCGAACAGGCCTTGGGAGACACAGCTGAGGGTGTTCGCGGCGACCATGACGCGATGCCGGGGGAGCCGGTCGGCGACCGCACCGCCGATCAGCAGGAAGAAGACCAGCGGGATCGTCCGCGCGGCGGCCACCAGGCCGACATCGGTGGCGGAGCCGCCGGCGGCGAGCACCGCGAACGCGCTCGCGATCAGCGCGCCGGAGCTGCCGAGGCTCGCGATCACCGTGGCGCCGGTGAGCAGCAGATAGTTGCGCCCCGCCCATGGGGGGAGTGACTTCACCACGACCGCACCGACCGGGAAGGTGCCGTGCCGGACCGCTTCCGGCTCGGGTCGTCCGGTCGGTGCACCGGGTGTGCCGGGCACGTCACCCGTCCGTCTCCGCTGTGTTGCTGTCCTGGCCACATGGGCGTCAACGATAAGGCGGGCGTGGGACGGGCAGCACCGGGTTATTGCCCGGCGTCCGGCGAAGCGCCGACCCGGGAAACGGCCGGCTCTTCCCACCTAAGCTACCGCTAGGTAACATGACCTCATGTCCTCCGAGACCCTGCCGTCGATCGGCGAAATGATGGCGGCATCCGTGCCGATGGCCCGCACCCTGAACCTCGAGTTCACCGAGACCACCGCCGAGCGCGCCGTGGTCCGCATGCCCGACCAGCCCGACTTCCACAACCACGTCGGCGGTCCGCACGCCGGCGCGATGTTCACCCTCGCCGAGTCGGCGAGCGGCGCCATCGTCATGGCGGCCTTCGGCGACCAGCTCGGCCGCGCGGTGCCGCTCGCGGTGCGCGCCGAGATCGGCTACAAGAAGCTCGCCATGGGGCCCGTCACCGCCACCGCGGAGCTGGGCCGGTCGGTGGCCGAGATCGTCGCCGAGCTCGACGCCGGCGAGCGCCCGGAATTCCCGGTGAACATCGCCATCACCCGCGAGGACGGCGCGGTGACCGGCGAGATGAGCATCGTGTGGACCCTGCGCCCCAATAAGTGAGCTGCCTCTCCATGAGGCCCTCACGGCCCGCCGTGCACCGCGCGGCGGGCCGTCGCCGTGTCCGGGCGCCAGATGTTGCGTAGCGCACGTGGATTCGGCCCCCGGGTGGCCCGATCGAGTACGCTTCCCGGGGCGCGCTGAGGTGTGCGCCAGGGGACTGATCGGCACGGTGTCACGGACGTCGGGCCACGGCCCACGGGGCCCTACACCAGCGGAGGAATCGGCGTTGCACATCCAGGAGTGGCTCGAGTCGGTACCGGCCGTGAGCGTCTACCTCCTGGTGGGGGTGGTCATCGGCCTGGAGAGCCTGGGCATTCCGCTGCCCGGCGAGATCGTCCTCGTCAGCGCGGCGATCCTCGCGGCGACCCAGGACCACATCAATCCGTTCGTGCTGGGCGCCTGTGCGACCGGTGGCGCGATCATCGGTGACTCCATCGGGTATCTGATCGGACGCAAGGGGGGCCAGCCCCTGTTGCACTGGGCCGGGCGCAAGTTCCCCAAGCACTTCGGCCCCGACCATGTCGCGATGGCCGAGGCGAAGTTCGACAAGTGGGGTATGTGGGCGGTCTTCTTCGGCCGTTTCATCGCGCTGCTGCGCATCTTCGCCGGCCCGCTCGCCGGTGTCCTCAAGATGCCGTACTGGAAGTTCCTGATCGCCAACGTCCTCGGTGGCATCGTCTGGGCCGGCGGTACGACCGCGCTGATCTACAGCGTGGGCGTCGTCGCCGAGGAGTGGCTCAAGCGCTTCTCCTGGCTCGGGCTGGTCGCCGCCCTGCTGTTCGGCCTCGGTTCCTTCCTCCTGATGAAGCACCGGGCGAAGAAGGCGGCCGCCGCCCGCGAGGCGGCGGAGAGCCCGGTCGCGGCAACGGTCGACTGACCGCGCGGCCGCTTCCCGCGGCTCGGCCCGTGGGGCGCAACTGCTGATGAACACCGGTAGTTGAACGCCCGAGCACGGCAACTCACCTACAGGCGATGCCCGTTCCGTGCGCTGACGGACGGGCATCGCGCGTCAGGGCATCAGCCAGACGTCGGGTCCGCCGTCACGCCATTCGAAGACGCCGGTGTCGTCCCAGACAAACGTGGTGGCGCAGAAACCGGCCCGGCGCAGGATCGCGGCCACGTCGCCAGGGCGCAGCGCCCGCCCCAGATCCTGTCCGTAGAGCGTCACACGGCGACCGCCGGTACAGGGCGGATGCACGATCACGGGGGCACGCTTCATACGCCCCAGCATGCGACCGTCACCGCACCCCCGCATCCCGCGCGCGACGGGATCATCACCCACCGTGTCCGCCTTCGGGGTGGCCCCCGGCTCCCCGTCCTTCATGGCCCTGTCCGCAGTCGCGAGAAGAACGGCTGCGGCGGTACGTCCGGCCCGCCGGGCCGCCACCACGGGGCCTTCTCGTCATGGTCCGGCGGCGGCTCCCCGTCACGCACCTCACGCCGCAGACCGGTCAGCAGATCGTGGGCCCCGGCGATGAACAGCGGGTCACCGATGAGCTTTTTGGCCGCCAGCGCCGCATGGCAGGCCCGGAGCGCCGCCGCCGGCTCCCCATGGGCGCGCTCGGTCGCGGCACAGGCATAGAGGACCGTCGAATACAGCCAGAAATCGCCGTCCGAGTGCCGGCTCTCCCAGGCACGACGCGCCGCGTCCCGGGCCCGCTCCGGGTCGGGCGACGACAGGGCGACGGCGAGCAGCGCCCAGCTGTGCGCGGGCCCCGGGCCGAACCACGGGTCCCGGGAACGGTGCCGGGCCGCCTCCTCCAGACAGGACACCGCCGCCGCGGTGTTCCCCCGGTACAGCGCCAGCACTCCGTGCGCATGCGCGATACGGGCCAGCCCGTCGGAGTCCGCATGCATCACGGCCGCCGACCACGCCTCGTCGAGCAGCGCCTCCGCGGCGCCGAGCGCGTGCTCCTGCGCCGCGAGGTATCCGGCCAGCCACAGCGCGCGGGCCCGCAGCGCGGTGTCGTCCCGGGAGAGCAGCAGCAGTCGGTCCAGATGCGCCCGCCCCTCGCGGCGGAAGCCGCAGGCCGCCCAGTGGAACCACAGCGATACCGCGATCTCCAGCGCGCCGAGCGCGTCCTCCGCGTCCTGTGGGGGCCGGGTCAGCGCCGCGTCGAGGTTGGCCTGTTCGTCTTCCACCAGCCGTACGGCGACCTGCTGGTGGGGGCCCTGCCAGGCGATCTGGGCCTCAGCCGCGAGCGCCGCGCAGGCCTGCCGGAACCGGCGCAGCGCCGCGGCCTCCTCGCCCGCCTCGCGCAGCTGGGTCCGCCCGAAGTCCCGGGCGGCGCGGGGGAGTCGGTAGCGCGGCGGCAGCGCCGTCCCGGTGTCTTCCTGCGTGCCCCCGGCGTCCCGTACGCGCTCCACGACCGACGCGGTGAGCAGCCGTTCCAGTGCGCCCTCGACCGCGGCCGCAGGAACGTCACAGCTGGTGCAGACACAACCGGCGAGCCAGGGATCGAAGTCGCCGGGCAACACAGAGAGCCGCGCCCAGACCCGCCGGTCGAGAGGCGAGCAGAGGGCGTAGCCAGCGGCCTGCGCGGCGTAGAGCGAGGTGTGCCGCACGGTCGCCGCCGGCCCCGAGTAGAACAGCGGACCGTCCGACCCCACCTGCGCCGCGAGCTGCGGCAACGACATCCGGTCCAGCTGCTGCGCGGCCAGCGCGATCGCCAGCGGCGAGCCCTCCAGCGCCTGGCACACGGCGACCAGGAGCTCCGGTGTGGCGGCCCCGGCCCGTGCGGCCAGCAGCTCGACGGCCGGCCCGGCGATCCCCTCGCCCAGCGTCACCGGAAGCGCCGTGATCGCGACGGTCCGCTCCTCGGGCAGCCCGAGCGCACCCCGCGCGGTCGCCACGATGCGCAGGGTGGGATCGGCCCGCAGCAGCCGGCGCACGAGCTGGGCGCATTCGTCGCGCAGCGGATCGCAGTCGTCCAGCAGCACGGTCGCGCGAGACCGGCGGCAGTGCGCGGCGAGCGCTGCAATTTTCGTATCGTCCGCCGGGGCGCGCCCTGTTGGGGCCTCCCTCGACTCAGCCCGGCCGTGCGCCGGTTCGCTGACGCGGGACGGGGCGGCCCGCCGGGCGAGGGCCGCCGTGGTGTCCCGGCGGGCGCTGTCCGCCGGCCGCGCCGCCCGGAGCAGCGCCGCCGCCAGCCCGCCCTCGGGCAGACCGTCCCAGCAGCCGACACGGAGGACCGTGCCGTCGTGCCGGGCGGTGTGCTCCTCCAGGACGGCGCGGGCCAGCACGCTCTTGCCCACTCCCGCGGCTCCGGTGAGCGTCACGAGCGGTGCGCTGCCCAGCAGCCCGGACACCAGCTCGTGCTCAACGGCCCGCCCCACTACGCCGGGCAGCGGCCGGCGATCGGCCCTCGCGGTCATCGGTCATCCCCAACCACGGCACAGCGCCGCGCCCTTCGGAATTGGAAACCCACCTTGCCAGAACCGACCGACCGGTAAACAACCCGTGGCCTCATCGAACGAGGGAAACCCGGCCGGTGTATTTGACGTGCCGGTGCGTCGTTGCGCGGAGTTGGGCGCGCGGACCACCAGGTCAGGGTGGCCGGAGGCGGCATCGGGGGCGCCGCGGGCGATCTTAAGGTGATGTCTTGCGATCGGCGGCTTGGTGGCAGCGTGACTGCCCGCGGCCGGCCGAGAAGCCAAGGAGAACGTCCCGATGAAGTGCCTGCGCGTCCGCGTTGCGGTGAGTGTGGCGGCCCTGGGCATGCTGGCCGGCTGCGGCGGCGGCCGGGACACCGTCCACGCCTCCGGCGTGCCGCAGCCGGCGGCCCATGCCGCGGACGCCCGCAACGGACAGCCCCGGGTGGTGCCGCCCCGCGGACCCCGCTCATCCTTCACTGCGTTCCGTCCGACCGGGGGAGGGAGCCGGGTCGTCACGACGAAGTGGCGCGGCCGCAAGTCCGGTTTCTCCGGCGACATCTGGGCCTGGGTGCCGCCGGAGTACCACCAGGCGCGCTACGCCCGGAGCGGCTTCCCGGTGCTGATCGCGCTGCCCGGCGCCTACGGCTTTCCGTTCAACTACTGGGCGGGGGACGCCTTCGCGCTGGAGGAGCGGATCGCGAAGTGGTCGCGGCAGGGCCGGACGCTGCCGTTCATCGTCGTGATGCCGGTGCTCAATCCGGGCCGTACGTACTACGACGGCAGTGACATCCCCGGGCAGCCCAAGATGGGCACCTGGCTGACCGAGGACGTACCGGATTTCGCGCGGGCCAACTTCCGTACGTACGACAGCCGTGACGGCTGGGCCTTCATGGGCTCCTCGTCCGGTGGCTTCGCCGCGCTGAAGGCCGTCCTCAAGGAGCCGCAGAAGTTCAAGGCGGCCGTCGTCAACGGCCCTGACACCGCGCCGGATTCACCGCTGTGGCAGGGGCACCCGGCCGAGATGCGCGCCAACGACCCACGCCACCTGGCCCGGCGGCTGGCCGCGCGCAAGGGCTTGCCGGTCTATCTCGCCTTCGAGCTCGGGAGCAAGGAGGCGGCGGTGCCCGATGTGAAGCGCTTCATCAGGGACTACACCGGCGGGCCGGTCCACTCCACGCTCTTCGAGATACCGGACGGCGTGCACAGCGGGCACACCTACATCCGGCGGATGGCCGAGTCGCTGCACTGGATCAGCCGGCGGATGCGGGGCCCCGTACCGTCCGCGTGACGCACCGTCGGCCGGCCGGGCGCACGACGGGGGCTCCTGTTGCCGGAACCGGGCCACCGGCAAGAATTGTCCGTGACCCGGCCCGTGGGCACGGCCGGTGTCCGTGTGGTGCCCACGGGAAGGAGAACTGTGCGGAATCTGCGAGCTGTCGGCCTGCTGCTGGCCGGTACGGCTCTGCTGGCAGGCAGTTTCACGGCGGGCAGCCGGTGGCTGATGGACCGGGACGCGACCAGTGAGGTGGACGGGACGTCCGATGCCGTCCCGCGTGACGAGATCGCCCGCTCGATCTCGGGCCATCTGTCGCTTCCGGTGATCCCCAGGGGACCGCGCTCGGTCGACTGCGCGAAGGACCTGCGGGCAGTCAAGGGGGCCCGGACCCACTGCACGGCCCACTATCTGCGGGGCACCGACCGGGACATGACCGTACGGGTCGTACGGGTCCGCGGCGGCGAGATCACCTACGTCCATGACGCGCCCCATCGCTGACCTTTGCTGATCGCAGTTGCACGTTGCGTTCGCGATGGCAGCAGGGTCAGCGCATCAACGGTCCGTCAGGAAGCGGGCGGACCGGTTGCGCCGCCAGGACCGGCATCGTTGCCCAATGAACCCAAACTGGGCCTTTGTTGAATCCGCTTCAGATGCCGCAAGTGCTCAGATCGCCGTTGGACGGCGGGTGTTGCTGTGATGCTAAGATCATCGCACTTGCCAACCGGGTAGTCACCTGCTAAGGCAAGAAAGAAATTCCGCGCATTGGCCTAAGAAAACCGCCACCCCGGGGAGAACTATGCCATTAGCCGGCCCTTCGATGGCTTTCTGGCAGGCAACTGTGCGCGGCCGTACACGTATGTCTGGGGCCGTGGGTGATTCTCTACGTCGCAGCCAGGCATACGACACCTGGTGGATCCGTCATCCGAAGAGAGTCCTATGACGCAATATTTCCAGGATCCAGCTTTCTGGGGATTGATCGCTGGTACCCCTGTTGCTGCAACCGCGGTGATTCGCGGCAGAATGAAGATCGCGGATCTTCGAAAAGAAAAGGCTGAGCTCAAGCAGCACTACGCTAATCTTGAAGATCACTACACGGAGGCCGTCGAAGAGGCCAAGGACCGGGCCGAAGAGGCCACGAAGACGACCCTGAAGTCCGCCATGCGGACCCTCCAGGGGCTGGCGAGCGAACAGCAGCTGGCGATTTCCAAGCTTCAGGATACCTATGGCGAGCACAAGATCCTTCAGGATCTGCTCGACATCGACCACATGAACTCGCAGTTCGCGCGACGGGCCCAGTCCATCGCCGTGCTCTGTGACGGCTGGCTCGGCCGGCGCCGGAACAACGCCTCGCTCTACGATGTGGTCCGCAGCGCCAAGGGCCGTATTCGCCATTTCACCCGCGTCGAGATCCGGTCGCAGAGCAATGTCGCCATCGTGAGCCGCGCGGTGGAACCGGTTGCGCTGGTGCTTGCCGAACTGCTGGACAACGCGACCAGCTATTCGGCGCCGGAAACGATGATCGAGATCAATATCCGGCCGGTGCCCAAGGGCGTCTGCATCATCGTCGACGACGCCGGTGTCGGTATGAACGAGGAGGAGAAGTCCCGAGCCGCTCAGCTGCTGTCGAGCGAGAACTCGGCCAGTGTCTCCAGCCTCGGTAATCCACCGCAGTTCGGATTCACGGTCATGGGTGTGCTCGCCGCCCGCTACGGCTTCACCGTATCGGTGGATTCGACCTCTCCCTACGGTGGCGTGCGCGCGGTCGTCCTGCTCCCCGACGATCTACTGACGTCTCTGCACGAGCCCGAGGAGAGCCCTGTCGTGGCCGCGTCCGCTCCGTTGCCGCCTGAGAACGCCCCTGGTCAACCGGCCCATGGCGCCCCGGCGTCGGCCGTACCCGGATACCCGCCGGCCCGCCCCCCGGCTCCGGGACCGCCGCCGCCTCTGGGACAGCCGACCGGTGCCCGGCCGGCTCCCGAGACCACGGCCGGCGGTCTGCCGAAGCGCCGCCGCCGCGGGGCGATTTCCATTGTGCCGACCGAATCCGAGAGCACGGAAACCCCGGTGCGTGACAGCGCAAGGGCAGCGTCCGTCATGGGCGCATTCCAGCGCGGCACGCAGTCCGGCCGACGTTCCACCAATGCAAGCAGTGAAGGGCCTGAGGTTCAGTGAACTACGATCTGTCGTGGATGCTTGACAGTGCTCTGGAATTGCCGGAAGCACAGCATGCCATCCTCGTCTCCGCGGACGGTCTGCTCATGGCCCGTTCGAAGGATGTCGGCCGGGACCACGCCGATACCGTTGCCGCGGCCATGAGCGGAATGCAGTCGCTGAGCCGTACGGTCGCCGACTTCTGCCACGGTGGCGCAACCGCCAATCGGCCGCAATGGCGGCAGACACTCGTTGAGTTCGACCACGGCTGGGTCTTTCTGATCTCGGCCGGCGAAGGCGCCTATCTCGCGGTTTCGGCGTCGCCCGATGTCGACATGGCGGAGATCACGTTCCGTATGCAACAACTGGTGGGCCAGCTCGGTAAGGCACTGACCAGTCCGCCTCGTGAGAGGGCTGATATTCAGCCATGACCACTGACGACGAGCCGGAGCTGGAACACGAAGCAGCGGAATTAGTACGGCCGTACGTCATCACCAACGGCCGCGATCTTCTTGACGGCAATGACTTCTCGCTGATCACCCTGGTCACCGTGCAGGCGGAACCGCCCCGCACGAAACCGCTCGATCCGGAGAAGCTCAGCCTGCTGGAGCTGTGTTCGGGGGGTTTCCTCTCGATCGCCGAGATAGCTGGGCACACCCGGCTCCCGGTGGGCGTCGTCAAGATTCTGGTGTCCGATCTCGCGCGCGAGGGATATCTCTTCTCTCGCGCGCCCATACCTACCGCTCAGCTTGTCGACCGGCAAATCCTAGAGGAGGTGCTGAATGGGCTCCAGGCTCGCTTTGGATGACGGTGTGTACCTGCGCAATTCAGTGCAGACCGCGGCAAAGATCCTCGTGGTCGGACACTTCGCCGTGGGGAAGACGACATTCATCGGGACCATGTCCGAGATTCCGCCGCTGCGGACCGAAGAGATAATGACCCAGGCGGGCGCCGGAATTGACGACCCGAAAGGCGCGCCCAACAAGACCACGACCACGGTCGCCATGGACTTCGGCCGGCTCACGCTCAGCGAGGAGCTGGTCCTCTATCTGTTCGGAACGCCCGGCCAGCAGCGCTTCGTTCAGGTGTGGGAGGACATGACACGTGGTGCGCTCGGGGCGCTGGTCCTGGTCGACCCCGAGCGGCTCGACGAGTCGTTCCCTGTCATGGACCTGGTGGAACACTACGGAATCCCCTACGCCATCGCCGTGAACCGCTTCGACGGGACGCCCTCGCACTCGCTCGACGAGATCCGGGAAGCTCTGGACCTGCTTCCCGAGACGCCTGTGGTCAGTTGTGACGCACGGGACCAACGTTCCTCGGCGGATTCACTGATCGCACTCGTCCGATATCTCCAGTCCCGCCTCAACTAGGAGTTCAGGCATGCAATCTCACTCGGAATTCCAGAGCCCACCGCCCGGCTGCCCCGCGCACGCCGGCGGCCAAAGGGCGTCCCTGCACGGGCCGGAGTTCGCCGCCGCGCCGGACGCTTTCTACGACATGCTGCGGCAGTACGGCCCCACCGCGCCTGTCGAGCTGGCTCCCGGAGTGGAGGCCGAACTCGTCACGGAGTACGCCACGGCGCTCCATGTCCTGCAGAACCCGGACACGTTCGCGCGCGATTCCCGCCGCTGGCGCGCGCTGAACGAGGGGCGTGTTCCGATGGACAGCCCCGTGCTGCCGATGATGATGTACCGGCCGAATTGCATGTTCTCGGACGGCGCGGACCACCTGAGGCTGCGTCAGGCCGTGACCGAGAGCTTCGGGCGCCTGGACATGCACCGGGTGAGCAGGCATGTCGACCGCGTCGCGGCGTACCTCACCGACCAGTTCAGTGCCCGCGGCAAGGCCGACCTGATCAGCGACTATGCGCAGCTGCTGCCGCTGCTGGTCTTCAATGATCTCTTCGGCTGCCCGGCGGAGATCGGTGACCGGTTGATCAGTGCCATCTCCAACCTCTTCGACGGGATCGATGCGGAGCGGGCCAACGAGGTCATGGCGGGCGCCCTGTTCGAGCTGGTCGCGCTGAAGCGCGTCACGCCGGGCGAGGACATCACCTCCTGGCTGATGCAGCACTCGTCGCGGCTGTCGGACGAGGAGATGGTCCATCAGCTCGCCCTGCTCATCGGGGCCGGCACCGAGCCGGTACAGAACCTCATCGCCAACGCCCTGCGGCTGCTGCTGTCCGACGAGCAGTTCGCGGGCGGCGGTGGCGATCTCCTCGTCGAGGACGCCATCAACGAGGTGCTGTGGAACAGCCCGCCGATAGCCAACTACGCCACCCACTACCCGGTGCACGAGGTGGAACTCTCCGGGAACAAGCTGGCAGCCGGAACCCCGGTGCTGGTCAGCTTCGCGGCGGCCAATGGTGACCCCAGCCTGTCCGCGACCCGGCAGACGTTCAGCAAGCGGGCCCATCTGGCCTGGGGAGCCGGGCCGCATGCCTGCCCGGCGAAGGACCCCGCGATGCTGATCTCCATACGGGCGATCGAGAAGCTGCTGAACACGCTGCCCGACATCGAGCTGGGCGCGCCGGCCGAGACGCTGACCTGGCGGCCCGGCCCGTTCCACCGGGCGCTCAACGCGCTGCCTGCGCGCTTCACTCCCGTACGCAGCGAGCGGCGGGGCCCGCAGTCCGGCGCGGCGGCCGGCCCGGGTGGGGATGCCCGTAACCAGGGGCAGCAGAACAAGCCGCAAAAGGGAAGCTGGTGGAGCGGATTCCTCAGCTGGTGGCGGGTGTGATGTTCACGACAGCTTGAATGTCCGTGCATCGCATGAACGTTCGGCGGTAGGGGTATGCAGGGCAGGCGACTTATTCAGTGATCTTCCGAAAGAAGGTGTCGCCTTGCAGCCCGCTCTGGCCGCTGCCCCCATTGACCGACGCAGTGTGGTTTCGCTTTTCTCCCGTCTGCGCACGGCCGATGGCCAGTCGAATTCCTTGCCGTTGTACGCGAAACTCAGGGCGATGGGGGATATCGTTCAGGCGCCCTGGGGAGGGTATTTGGCGACCTCGTACGGGCTGTGCCATCAGCTTTTGCGAAGTAGATCCTGGCGGGTCCCGGACAGTGCCTGGCGGGCCCGCCAGGACGATGTGGCCCGCTGGAACGCCTCCGCGTCACGCCAGATGGGCGACACGCTGCCGATGCTCAACCCACCGCACCACACGCGGGTGCGGCGCTCGCTGGGCAACGTTTTCGACCGTAAATCCCTGGCCGACATGAAGAGTTCGGTCGAGCAGACGACAAGTCGGCTGCTCGACCGTTTCGAAGAAGAACTCGTGTACGGCCAGGCTGATTTCTGCGCCCTGGTCAGTGAAGAACTTCCGGTGATCACCATCGGCGAATGGCTGAAGGTTCCGCCCGCCGACTTTGGGCTGCTGCGTTCGCTCACCCATGACCAGGTGTACACCCAGGAATTGTTTCCGACGCCGAGCCAGCTCGCCCTCTCCGATGAATCGACCCGCCAATTGCGGGAGTATTTCACTGCCCTGGTGAGTGAACGAAGGCGAAAACCGGGAGATGATCCGGTTTCTTCGTGGCTGCGCGTCTGGGACGCACAGGAGCCCGACCGGGAAGCCGCCGACGAGGCCGTCTACTCCCTCACGCTGTTCATGGTCCTGGCGGCGCTGGAGACGACCGCACATGTCCTGTCGAGCGCGGTCCGGCTGCTCCTGGAGCACCCCCGCCAGCTGAACTGGCTGCGGGCCCACCCCGAGCAGATACCGGACGCGGTCGATGAGGCGCTCCGCTACGACGCCCCGATCCACATGATCAGCCGGGTGGCTCCCGAGGACACCGAACTCGCCGGGGTGACCGTCCGCAAGAACGAGATGGTGCAGCTCATGGTCGGCGCCGCCCATCACGACCCGAACCACTTCGCCGCCCCGGAGGACTTCGACATCCACCGTCGGGCGTCCCATCTCGCCTTCGGCGGGGGAATTCACTACTGCCTGGGCAACGCGCTGGCCCGTATGGAGGCGGACTGCCTGCTCACCGGGCTGCTGGAGCGGCTGCCGGGGCTGCGGATCAGCGCTCCGCCCGTCTGGGAGCCGCGGGTGGCCTTCCGCCGCATGATCACACTTCCGGTTGTCCGTGGCTGACATCGGCAGGCACCGGTCTCCCGCACAGCGGAACAACGAAACAAGGAACCCCATGATCCACGACTTCAAGTCCCTCCTCGTGACGCAGGAAGGGCCTGTTCTCTCGGTGCAGTTGAACAGCGCCGAGACCGGAAACGCCCTCTGCGGTGAGATGCTCGACGAGCTTCTCGCCGTACTGGGCGCCCTGGACGACGACTCCGGTATCAGGGTCCTGGTCTTCTCCGGCGCGGGCGAGGACTTCTGTCTGGGCGGTGACCGCGCGGAATTCCCCGCTCTGCTCGCCGAGGACCCCAGTGGTGTGGGGCTGCGCGCTCTGGGCAACAAGGCGCGCCGGGTGTGCGATGCCCTGGCGAGCACCGACGCGGTGACCATCGCGCGGCTGCACGGCGGGGTGGTTGGGGCCGGGGTGGGGCTGGCGGTCTTCTGCGATCTGCGGGTCGGCGCGGACACCTGCCGCTTCCGGCTGCCGGAGCTGGGGCTGGGGGTGCCGCCCGCCTGGGGCGGCATCATGCCGCGGCTGCTGCACGAGGTGGGCACGGCGCGGATCCGTGAGCTGATATTGACCGCCGACACCTTCGACGCCACGACCGCGCAGGAGCTGTCCATCCTGCACAAGGTCGTCCCGGAGGAGCAGCTCGACCGTGCCGTCACGCAGTGGATCAAGCCGCTGGTCCGCCGTTCCCCGTCGGCTCTGCGGACCGCGAAGCTGATGCTGAACGCCTACACCAACGTCAACCGCCTCGCGGACGCCACCCTGTTCGACGCCGAGCTGCTGTCCTCCGCGCTGACCGTCGCCGCCTCCACCCGGCGCTGAGCCGCTCGGCCGCGGCGCGGGTCCGTCCCACGGCCCGCGCCGCGGCGGCCCGGCCCCGCGCCGTCCGCGCGGTCCGGCTCAGTCCTCGGCGCCCGCGACCGCTTCCCGGTGCTGTGCCGCCAACTCCAGATACATGACCGCATTGAGCTTGATGGTCTCGCGCTCCTCGTCGGTCAGCTGCCGCTTGACCTTCGCCGGCACCCCGGCGACCAGCGAACCGGGCGGGACCTGCATGCCCTGGGGGACCAGCGCCTGCGCGGCGACCAGCGAACCGGCGCCGATGTGTGCGCCGTTCAGCACCGTGGCACCCATGCCGATCAGCACATCGTCCTCGACGGTGCAGCCGTGCAGCACCGCGTTGTGCCCGACCGAGACCCGCGCGCCGACGGTCACCGGGAAGCCGGGATCCACATGGACCGTGCAGTTGTCCTGGATGTTGCTGTCGGCGCCGAGCACGATCGGGCCGCAGTCCGCCCGCAGCACCGTGTGATACCAGACGCTGCTGCCCGGAGCCATCGTGACCTCGCCGAGCACGACGGATGTCGGGGCGGTGAACGCCTTCTGATCGATGTTCGGTTCCTTGCCGCCCACCGGTGAAATCAACGCCCGTGCCGTCATCCTGGACCTCCTCGTCGTAGTGGGCCGCGCCGACAGCACCGTAGACGACGGGCGCGGTGCCGGGCGGTGCCGGGCGCCGGTGGGGCGAAGATCACAGCCCGTGGCGGGGCTGTCCGGGCGCGGGCTGAGTACGGTGTGCGGGTGCCGATATACCAGAACGTGTTCTCGTCTGTCGCGGCCTGGCGGCGCCGGGCCGTGTCGCGCGCCGTCCACCGTGGCGCGCGCTGGGTGCGCGAGACCGCGGCCGTGACGGCCGAGCGTCCGGGCCCGTACCGCTTCCGCCGGATCGGCACCGGCACCCGGCTCGCCTACCCGCAGGGCACGGTCTTCGGCGACCCGTGGATCGAGCTCGGCGACCACTGCATCATCGCCCAGGACGTGACGCTGACGGCGGGCATGATGCCGGACCTCGATCTCGGTGCGGAGCCGATCCTCACGCTGGGAAACGGTGTGGTGCTGGGCCGCGGCAGCCATGTGATCGCCGATGTCCGGCTGACGATCGGCGATGACTGCTTCTTCGGCCCGGGTGTCTATGTCACCACCACCAACCACAGTTATGACGACCCCGAGGTGCCGGTCGGAAAGCAGTGGCCGCGCAGCGAACCGGTCGTCATCGGCCCCGGCAGCTGGATCGGGACCGGTGCGGTGATCCTGCCCGGGGCGCGGCTGGGCCGGAATGTGGTGGTCGCGGCCGGTGCGGTGGTGCGGGGTGAGGTCCCCGATCACGCGGTGGTCGCCGGTGCGCCCGCCCGGATCGTCCGCCGCTGGGACGCCCGGCAGGGCTGGCAGCCGCCGCTGCGCACCCCGGCGCCGGTGCCGATCCCCGAGGGCGTCACCCCGGAGCAGCTGGTCGCGCTGGAGGAGTGGCAGGCGGCGGAGAGCGGCGAGGCGTACGAGACGTCCTGACCCGGCGTCAGGTGTGGCGGGCCGCTGCCGGCCCGCCGCGGTCAGCCGCCGGAGGCGAGCAGGGCCGAGCCGACCAGGGCGAGGGAGGCGCCGGCCGTCTGGATGGCCCGCAGCCGCTCCTTGAGGATGCCGAGTGCGGCGAGCGTGGTGACGACCGGGTAGAGGGAGGCGAGCACCGCCGCCATGGTGACCGGTCCGCTCTGGGCGGCGAGGGCGTAGGTGCCGTTCGCGGCGACATCGGCGATACCGACGAAGCCGAGTGCGGGCAGCGCGTCCCGGAAGGCCGGGAGTCCGCCCTCGGGCAGGGCCGGAGTGCCGCGCCGCATCGACACGTACAGCGCGACACCGCCGACGGCGACATTGCACAGCCGCTGCACGAACAGGGCGAGAAACAGCCCGGTCACGGTCGTCGACGCCTCCGAGATCAGCGCCATCACCGCGCCGAAGCCGAACGCCGAGATCACCGTCAGCACGATCGTCCGGCGGGCCACGGAGGCGCCGCTGATCCGCGGGCCGCCGGCCAGCACGACGCCGACCACGGCCACCAGCATGCCGGTGACCTGGAGCAGGCCCGGCCGCTCACCCGCCACGATCCCGACGCCGAGCGGGACCAGCACGGTGCCGAAGGACGCGAGCGGGGAGACCACGCCCATCGGGCCGAGCGCCAGCGCGCGGTAGAAGCAGAGCAGGGCGACGGGCCCCACGACGCCCGCGGCGACCGCGAACCACAGCTGCGGTCCGGCCTCCCGCCAGCCGCCGGTGGCCAGCACGATGGCGCCCAGTGCGACGGCGGCCAGGGCCTGGGAGACCACCACTACGGTCAGCGCCTGGAGCCGTCGGGTGAGCAGTCCGCCGCCGAAGTCGGCGAGCCCCCAGAGAAGACTGGTGGCCAGGGCGAAGACCGCTGTCATGGTGAAACCTCGCAGTACAGTGAACCGGACGCTGAAGTACACCACACCGTAGTGCAGCAGGCTGTACTGGGGTATCGAATATATTGGCCTCGACTTGGACGGACCGTGACGGATCTCGACCAGCTCACCCAGTCGCTCGCCCGCAATCTCAAGCACTGGCGCGCCGAGCGCGGCTTCACGCTCGATGCGCTGGCGGCCCGCGCCGGTGTCAGCCGCGGCATGATCATCCAGATTGAGCAGGCCCGTACGAACCCCAGCGTGGGGACCACTGTCAAGATCGCCGACGCGCTCGGCGTCAGCATCACCACGCTCCTCGACTACGAACAGGGCCCGCAGGTACGCATCGTGGCCCCGCAGGAGGCGGTCCGGCTCTGGTCCACCGACGCCGGCAGCTTCACCTCGCTCCTGGTAGGCGCCGAGGCACCCGGACCGTACGAACTGTGGGACTGGCGGCTGATGCCCGGCGACAGCAGCACCTCCGATCCGCATCCGCCGGGCACCGTCGAACTGCTGCATGTCCGGGCCGGCACGCTGACGCTGGTCGTGGACGGCGTGGAGCACGAGGTGACCGCCGGCGCCTCGGCGACCTTCGAGGCCAAGGTCGCGCACGGCTACCGCAACGACGGCTCCGAACCGGTCGAGATGACCATGTCGGTGATCATCCCGCCCGTCCGCTGAGACGGCCCGCCACCGGCCCGCCCAGGCTGTTAGCTTGGCGGGCATGCCCGTCCCGATGGATGCCTTTGACGAGGTCCGGCCCGCTGTCGAGTGCCTGGACCTGCTGCCCGATCCGGTGGCCGCCGCGATCCGTTCCTGGGGCGGCTCCGTACCCGTCGAGGAGCTGCGCCACGTCGACACGGATCCGGCGATCGCGGACACCGCGCTGCTCGTCGAGCGCCACGGCCCCTGGCTCCTGGAGCAGTCGGCGAACTGTGTGGTGGTGGCCGGCAAGCGCGGCGGCGAGACCACCCTGGCCGCCTGTGTCGTCCTCTCGCACACCCGCGTCGACGTCAACGGGGTGGTGCGTCGTCAACTGGGCGCTCGCAAGGCGTCGTTCGCGCCCATGGACAAGGCGGTCGGCGACAGCGGGATGGAGTACGGCGGGATCACCCCGATCGGCCTGCCCGCCGACTGGCCGCTGTTGGTGGACGCCGCCGTCGTCGACACCCCCTACGCCCTGATCGGCAGCGGCAGCCGCCGCGGCAAGCTCATCGTGCCCGGCAAGGCGCTGGCCGAACTGCCCGGCGCTACGGTCCTGGACGGACTGGGGATCGCCTGAACACCGGGCGCCCGGCCGGTCCGTACGGGACGGCAGCTCGCGTCACGTCCCCGACGGGACCGCGGCTCGCGTCACGCTCCCGCACGGACACCCGCCGCGCCCCCCTGCTCAGCCCAGACGCGGCAGTTCGATCGCCGGACAGCGGTCCATCACCATCTCCAGACCCGAGTCGCGCACCCGGCCCCAGGCCGCCTCGTCGACCACCCCGAGCTGGAACCACACGGCCTTCGCCCCGACCGTCACGGCCTCATCGGCGACCGGGCCCGCCAGCTCGCTGTTGACGAAGACATCGACCACATCGACGGGAAAGGGGATCGCGGAGAGCGAGGGATACCCCTGCTCGCCATGGACGCGCTCGGCCTTGGGATGCACCGGCACGATCCGCTTGCCGTAGCGCTGGAGCACCTCCGCGACACCGTGCGCCGGGCGCTGCTCGTTGTTGGACAGGCCCACGACCGCCCAGGTGTCGCCGAGCTCGGTCAGGATCCTGCGGATCGTGCTGGGGTCGCCGTACACGCACTGCCTCCTGCGGATGGAAGGGTCCTGTGCCGCTCAACGGACGGCGTGACCCGGAGATTCCCGTCGCGGGAGACGACAACGCCGCCGGTGTGCGGCGGCCGGTGCGCGCTGTAATGGCAGACGCCCCGCCCGAAGGGGAAGACGGGCGGGGCGGGTCTTCTGCGCGGTGGTTCAGTTCGCGCCGCGGGCCATTCCGCTGCCGGCCATACCGGCCCCCACCACGGTGCTGCCCTTCGCGGCACGGGCCGGTTTGCCGATCCCCCGGCCGCTGCCGACGGGCTCGGCCCCGCCGGCCCCGGTCCCCGGCCGAGGCGCCACGGGAGCGGCCGATTCCCGCGCCTCCGTCCCGGACACCCCGGCCAGCGCCGCGCGCAGCTCCTCGGTGTCCACCAGCATGCTCACCGGCCCGGTCGGGTTGAGGTACAGGGCATGCCCCGGCGGCAGCTGCTCGACGAGGTCGGCCACCGGCCGGCGGTCGTACAGCAGCCGGCCCACCGATTCGAGGTAGCTCTGCGAGGTGTAGACCGGGATCACCGGGGTGCCCTCGGGTGAGGCGGCGGCCAGTGGTGAACCGGTCGCGGTCACCAGGACGGAGACCTCCGCGCGCGCCAGCGCCTCCGAGACGTCCTGCCCCGGCCCGTAGCCGGTCGCGGCGAGCTGAAGCGCGCCGTCGACCGCGTCCGTCGGCTCGGACCAGTCCAGCATCTGGGGCGACGGCCGGTACTCCGGATTGTCCCGCCACTCCTCGATCTCGCCCGTGGGACCCGACCGCCACTGGCCGATCAGCGCCCAGAGCGGGGGCGGACCCTCTCCCCGCCAGGTCAGATCCACCATGGCCAGCCAGTGGTCGGGCGCCGTGCGTGCCGCCTCGATGACCTCCGGCGGGGGCTCGGGCATCTCCTCGCCCGTCACCGGTACGCCCGCCGTCATCGCCGACTGTGTGCTCTCTTCCATGCAGCCCTCCGCAAACCCGCCGTTCCTACCTGTACGAGCGGGGCCCCGGAAACACGAGGCTCTCGCACCGCCCTCACAGTGCCCACGGGCAGCGCGGACGTCTCCCCGACGCACCGTGCGGACGGGGCGGGTACGCCGCGTGGCCGTGCGGACTGCGCCCGTACGGCGGACCCCCGCGCCCTTACGGCGGACACCCCCGCGCGGCGCGGGCCACCGGTACCGGCCGCTGTCCGGCTGTCACCGGGGCCGCATAGGCTGGTCCGATGCAGGAGCAGTACCGCACGCTCGCGCGCGAGGGTGTCCACGAGATCGAGATCAACAAGTCCCGCTTCCTCTGCGCGCTCGCGCCCGTCGCGACCGAGACCGAGGCCCAGGACTTCATCGCGCGCATCCGCAAGGAGCACCCCACCGCCCGCCACCACTGCTTCGCCTACGTCCTGGGCGCCGACGGCGGCATCCAGAAGGCGAGCGACGACGGCGAGCCCGGCGGCACCGCGGGCGTGCCGATGCTTCAGATGCTGCTCCGCCGCGAGGTCCGCTTCGTCGTCGCCGTCGTCACCCGCTACTTCGGCGGCGTCAAGCTCGGCGCCGGCGGCCTCATCCGCGCGTACGGGGGCGTCGTCGGCGAGGCGCTCGACACCCTGGGCACGGTCACCCGCCGGCGCTTCCGGCTGGTCACGGTCACCGTCGACCACCAGCGGGCCGGCCGCCTGGAGAACGACCTGCGCACCACCGGCCGCACGGTGCGAGAGGTGACCTACGGCGCGGAGGTCCGCATCGAAATCGGCCTGCCGGAGACCGACCTGGACACCTTCCGCGCCTGGCTCGCGGACACCACGGCGGGCACGGCACGGCTGGAACTGGGGGGCGAGGCTTATGGGGAGGCCTGATTCGGCGGGCTTGGTGCGCGCGGGGGTCGGGATTGCCGCCCAGGGCTGACCCCCGCTGTGTCGGGGCGGCGCACCACTCCCGGCCGTGGCTACCCGCCGGCAATCGCCGCCAGCATCTTCGTACGGGCGGCTGTCCAACGCCGAGATCGGACGGGAACTGGCCATGAGCGAAGGCACGGTGAAGGCCCATGTCAGCCGTGCGCTGGCGAAACTGAATCTGGCCAACCGGGTGCAGATGGCGCTGCTGGTCCGTGATGCGGGCTTGACGTAGGCCCGCATGTAGCCGTCGGGGCGGGGCGGCAGAAGCTCTGGGGAAGACAGCGGGCGTGCGGTCCGCGACACGGGTCGGGCTGAACAACTGCGGACATCTGCACCGGCCACGGATGCAAGAATGAGGCCCGCAAGGAACGGGGTGCGGACAGTGGTCGCCGTGGTGGGAGCCGGTTGCCGGACCCGTGGTGGTCGGGTGCTGGTTCGTGGCCTCTCGGAGGGGAAAAATGCAGGTCGGAGTGGCTGAGTGAGATTTCTGCACACCTCTGACTGGCATCTCGGGCGGTCCTTTCACCGGGTGAATCTGCTCTCCGCGCAGCGTGCGTTTCTTGATCATCTTGTGGAGACGGTGCGGGCCCGGGAGATCGACGCGGTGCTGGTGGCGGGCGATGTCTATGACCGTGCCGTGCCGCCGCTCGCCGCTGTCGAGCTGTTCGACGAGGCGCTGCACCGGCTCGCGGGGCTCGGTGTCCCGACGGTGATGATCTCCGGCAACCATGACTCGGCCCGTCGGCTGGGGGTCGGCTCCGGGCTGATGGAGCGGGCCGGAATGCACCTGCGGACCGACCCGGCCGACTGCGGTACTCCCGTCGTGCTCGCTGATGCCCATGGTCCGGTGGCGCTCTACGGGCTGCCGTATCTCGAACCCGCCATGGTCCGCGACACCCTCGGGGCGCGGCGTGCCGACCATGCGGAGGTGCTCGGTGCGGCCATGGAGCGGGTACGGGCCGATCTCGCCGGGCGGCCCGCGGGGACGCGTTCCGTGGTGCTGGCGCATGCCTTCGTCACCGGCGGCGCGGTCAGCGACAGTGAGCGGGATATCACCGTCGGCGGGGTCGCCTCGGTCCCCATGGGTGTCTTTGACGGGGTGGACTATGTCGCCCTGGGGCATCTGCACGGGTGTCAGACGCTCACCGAGCGGGTCCGCTACTCCGGCTCTCCGCTCGCCTACTCCTTCTCCGAGGCCGAGCACCGTAAGTCGTCATGGATCGTCGATCTCGACGCGGGCGGCGCCGTGCAGGCGGAGCGGGTGGACTGCCCGGTGCCGCGGCCGCTGGCCCGTATCCGCGGGCGGCTGGAGCAGCTGCTGGAAGACCCCGGATTGGCCCGGCACGAGGACGCCTGGGTCGAGGCGACGCTCACCGACACCGCCCGCCCGCATGAGCCCATGGCCCGGCTGGTCAAGCGCTTCCCGCACCTCGTCAGCCTGGTCTTCGACCCCGAGGACGGGCCCACCCGCTCGCTGGCGTCGTACGCGCAGCGGCTGCGCGGGCGCAGCGACCAGGAGATCGCCGAGGACTTCGTGGAACACGTACGGTCCGGCCGCGCGGCCGATGAGCAGGAGCGGGCCGAGCTGCGTTCGGCGATCGACGAGGTACGCGTCGACGATATGGCGGCCGAGGTGGCGCGTTGAGGCTGCACCGGCTCTCCCTCACCGCCTTCGGGCCGTTCGGCGGCACCCAGACCATCGACTTCGACCGGCTGACGAGGGACGGTCTCTTTCTGCTGCACGGTCCGACGGGCGCGGGCAAGACCTCGGTCCTGGATGCGGTGTGCTTCGCGCTGTACGGGTCGGTCCCGGGGGCGCGGCAGAGCGGCCAGGCGCTGCGCAGCGATCTGGCGGACCCGCTGACGCTCACCGAGGTCGTCCTCGAACTGACCGTGGGCGAACGGCGGTTGGAGATCACCCGACTGCCCGAGCAGCCACGCCCCAAGAAGCGGGGCAGCGGCACGACGAAGGAGAAGGCGCAGAGCAGGCTGCGGGAGTTCGTGCCGGCCGGGGCCGGGGGGCCGGCGGACGGTGACGGGCCCGGGGTCGGAGCCGGGCCGGAGGGCGACGGTGGGCCCGGGGGAGGCGACGGGCCCGAGGGTGGCGGTCACTGGAAGGCGCTGAGCCGCTCGCATCAGGAGATCGGTGAGGAGATCGGCCAGCTGCTCGGGATGAGCAAGGAGCAGTTCTGCCAGGTGGTGCTGCTGCCGCAGGGCGATTTCGCGCGCTTTCTGCGGGCCGATGCCGAGGCGCGCGCCCGGCTGCTGGGGCGGCTCTTCGACACCCGGCGGTTCGCCGCGCTCGAAGAGCAGTTGACCGCGCGCCGCAAGGCCGCCGCGGACACCGTGACGGCCGGCGACGAACGGCTGCTCGCGCTTGCGCACCGGATGGCGCAGGCGGCCGGGGAGAGCGCCGACCTCACCGATCCGTCGGTCCCGGCGCCGGAGCGGGCCGGAGGGACGGCGCCGCAGGGCGCAGCGGCGCGCGGACGTGGCGCGACGGTGGCCGGCGGGCGCGGGCGGGCGACGGCCACCGCGACGGCGAGCGCGACAGCCACGAGGTGGGCGACCGTACCGGGGCAGGCCGGGGCCGTGGAGTCCGGCGCACCGTCCGCATCGGCCCGTAGTGGCGCCACGGAAGACCCTGCCGCACCATCGAACCCTGCCGCACCGGGCCCCGGCGAGCCGGGCTTCGCGGAGGCGGTGCTGGTCAGGGCGGCGGTCGCCCGGGTGAGTGCACGGGAACGGCTGACGGTCGCGGACTCCGCGCTGCACGCTGCCGAGACGGCCGAGCGGACGGCGGCCGGGCGCTGGGAAGAGGCCCGTGAACGCGACCGGCTCCAGCAGCGGTACGCGGACGCCCGGCGCCGGGCCGCCCGGCTGGAGGCCTACGCCGAGGAACGTACGCAGACCCGCGAGCGGCTGGAGCGGGCCCGGGCGGCCGCGGAGGTCGCCCCCGCGCTCGCGCTGCGCGACGCCGCCTGGCGTGAGCTGGACACCGCACAGCGCGCCGAACGACAGCGCCGAAGCCCGCTGCCGCCGGATCTCGCCAACGCGGAGAGCGATCAACTCGCCGCGCTGGAAAGGGAGTTGCGGGAGGATCTGGGGTCGCTCGGCGCCGCCCGGCGGGCCGAGCGGCGGGCCGCCGACATCGGCCGGGAGCGCGCCGTCCTGGACCGCGAGGCGCGCGCCGACGAGCAGACGCTGCTGGACGCCGCCGAGTGGCTCGCCGCATGGGACGAGGCCCAGCGCGCCCACCAGCAGCGCATCGAGACGGCGCAGGAGGCCGCCACCCGGGCCGAACAGCTCGGCGCCCGGATCGAACCGGCCGCCGCACGCTGGGAAGCCGCCCGTCGCCGCGATCGGCTCAGCGGTGAGGTGCGGTCGGCGGAAGCGGAGTTGCTCGCCGCCAGGGAGCGGTCCGTGGCGGCCCACGAGCACTGGCTCGACCTCAAGGACCGGAGGCTGCGCGGGATCGCCGCCGAGCTCGCGGACGGACTCCGTGACGGCGAGGCCTGCGCGGTGTGCGGCGCGACCGAGCATCCCGAGCCGGCGCGGGCCGGGGCGGGCCATGTCGACCGGGCGGCCGAGGAAGCCGCGCTGGCCGCGCACCGTCAGACCGAGGAGGCCCGGGGGCAGACGGAGGCCCGCTGCCAGTCGGCCAAGGAGGCGCTGGCCGCCGCGGCCGCCACGGCCGGGGATGCTCCGGCGGACGAACTCGCGGCAGAGGTGGCGGAGTTGCGCGCCGCATACGCCGACGCCCATGCGCAGGGCGCCGACCTCCATGCCGCCCGCGAGGCGCTCGGGCGCGCCGAGCGCGAATACGAACGGCGCCGCGCCGAACAACAGCAGGCCGAGCGCCGGGCCGCGGCCCGTACCTCCCACCGGGAGGCGCTGGACCGCGAACGGGCCGCCCTGGAAGAGGAGTTGACCCGGGCGCGCGGCGACAGCCCGAGCGTCGCCGACCGGGCCGCCCGGCTGGAGCGGCAGGTGGCCCTGCTCGGCGCAGCGGCGGAGGCGTCCCGTACGGCCCACTCCTGTGCCCAGCGGCTCAAGGAGGCCGACGCCGGGCTGTCCGACGCCGCCTACCGCGCCGGATTCGACACCCCGCAGGCCGCCGCGGAGGCCCTGCTCCAGGACGACGCCTGGCGGGCACTCCAGCGACAGCTCGATGAGTGGCAGGCCGAATCCGCCGCCGTGGAAGCCGAGTTGGCCGATCCGGAAACCGCGGCCGCGGCGGCGCTGCCGCCCGCCGACCCGGCCGCCGCACAGTCCGCGCACCAGGCCGCGGCGGCCCGGCTGCGCACCGCCTCGGCCACTCATGCCGCGGCCCGGGAACGCTGCACCGAACTCGACCGGCTCTCCGCCCGCGCCGAGGCCGACGCCCGCACGCTGGCCCCGCTGCGCGCCGCCTACGACCGCATCGCCCGCCTCGCCGCACTCGCCTCGGGCACGTCCAGCGAGAACGAGCGGCGGATGCGTCTGGAGTCGTATGTGCTCGCCGCCCGGCTCGAACAGGTCGCGGCGGCCGCCAGCGCCCGGCTGCACCGGATGTCCGCCGGCCGCTACACCCTCGTCCACTCCGACGAACGGGCCGGTGGCGCCCGGCGTTCCGGCCTGGGGCTGCATGTCATCGATGCCTGGACCGGCCATGAGCGGGACACCTCCAGCCTCTCCGGCGGCGAGACCTTCTTCGCCTCGCTCGCGCTGGCGCTGGGCCTCGCCGATGTCGTCACCGACGAGGCGGGCGGCACGCGACTGGACACCCTCTTCATCGACGAGGGCTTCGGCAGCCTGGACGAACAGACCCTGGACGAGGTGCTGGACGTGCTGGACTCACTGCGCGAACGGGACCGCAGCGTCGGCATCGTCAGCCATGTCGCCGACCTCAAGGCACGGATCCCCGCCCAGCTGGAGGTCGTCAAGGACCGGTCGGGCTCGACGGTCCGGCACCGCGTACGGAGCTGAGAGCTGGGAGCTGAGCCCGGGGGCCGTCACCGGTGGGGCCGTCAAAGGCTGCCGGTCAAGGGCCGCCGGTCACGGGCGAGCCCGTCACGCACCGCCGGTCACCGGCTGACCGGGCGGCGGGGGAGCGGCGAGGAGTAGACGACGCTGGTGGTCACCGCGCCGAGCGCGCCGATCCGGCCGGACACCTCCTCCAGGTGCTTCATGGTCCGGGCGGCGACCTTGATGACATAGCAGTCGTCGCCGGTGACGTGGTGGGCCTCCAGGATCTCCGGCGTCGACTCCAGCAGCTCGTGGAACGGCTGGTCGTTGCCGTCGGTGTACCGCAGCCGTACGAAGGCCAGTACCGGCAGCCCGATGCGCTCCGGGTCGATCACCGCCGCATAGCCCGAGATCACCCCGGCCTCCTCCAGCCGGCGGACCCGTTCGGTGACCGCGCTGGCGGACATGTTCACGGCGCGCGCCAGCTCGGCGTAGCCCGCACGGCCGTTGTGCTGGAGGACATCGAGAATGCGCCAGTCGGTGGCGTCAGGGGAATAACCGGTCATCCGCGCTGTCTAGCAGTGGAATCACCGGCAGAGCAAGGGTGCTGCCGGTGATCTCCCTTTTGCGGGCCGGTGCCGGACGCGCCTGACCGGCCATGATCACGCAGTCGCCGCGGCCCGCGAGCACCGGCCCCGAAAAGCGGATGACGCCCCGGTCGGCGGGGGCGAGGGTGGGGCGTCATGACCTACGACAAGAGCAGCTCCGCCGAAGGCCTCCGGCCCGCGACGGTACGAAGCACCCTACCGCGACCCGTTGCCGCTCCTCGGCCGTACCGCCCTGGTCACCGGAGCGAGCCGACACCGTGGCATATCGCCCACGGTCTGGCCAAGGGGGCGCTGGCCTCGGCGACCCGCAGCCTGGCCACCACGTTCGCCGATCTCGGAGTCACCGTGAACACCGTCAACCCGGGCCCCGTGGACACCGGTTACGCGGTCGGCGAGCTGCGTGAGCGGGTCGCTGGATGCTTCCCCGGCGGGCAGTGGGGCACGCCCGACGACCCGGCCCGTTTGATCGCCTGGCTGGCGACCGACGAAGCGGCGGGGATCACCGGTCAGGTCATCAACTCCGAGGGCGGCTTCCGGCGCTGACCGCTGGATGGCGCCGCCATCGGACCGGTTCCGTCCCGCTGTGATGCCCACGGTCCTATGGACGGGGGCGGCGGCCGGCCACCACAGGCCATGGCCGGCCGCCGCCCCTCGCCCGGAAAGACCTGGTCAGAGCGCCGACAGCTCGCTCAGCAGATCGTCCAGGCCCAGCGAACCCTGCGACAGTGCCGCCATGTGCCAGGCCTTGAGGTCGAAGTCCGCGCCGTGCCGGGCGCGGGCCGCCTCCCGGCCCCGCAGCCACACCCGCTCGCCGAGCTTGTAGCCGATCGCCTGGCCGGCCATGCCCTGGTAGCGGATGATCTCGCTCTCGACGAAGTCGGCCGGGCGGCTGCTGTGCTGGGCGAAGAACGCGTGCGCCAGCTGCGGCGTCCAGCGCTCACCCGGGTGGAAGGGCGAGTCCGCGGGGATTTCCAGCTCCAGGTGCATGCCGATGTCGATGATGACCCGCACGGCCCGCATCATCTGCGCGTCCAGGTAGCCCAGGCGGCGTTCGGCGTTGGTCAGGAAGCCCAGTTCGTCCATGAGCCGCTCGGCGTACAGCGCCCAGCCCTCGGCGTTGGCGCTGACGATGCCCACCGTCGTCTGGTACCGCGAGAGCGAGTCGGCGACATGGGCCCACTGCGCCAGCTGGAGGTGATGGCCGGGGACCCCCTCGTGGTACCAGGTGGAGACCAGGTCGTACGCCGGGAAGCGGGTCTCGCCCATCGTCGGCAGCCAGGTCCGGCCGGGGCGGGAGAAGTCCAGCGACGGCTGGGTGTAATACGGGGCGGCGGCGCCGCCGGGCGGGGCGATCCGGGACTCGACCCGGCGCACCCGCTCCGCCAGCTCGAAGTGCGTGCCGTCGAGCGCGTCGATGGCCTCGTCCATGAGCGACTGGAGCCACTGGCGGGTCTCCTCGACGCCCTCGACGGCCTCGCCGTGCTCATCGCACCAGGCAAGCGCCTCCCACGGCGTCTTCGCGCCGGGCAGCACCTTCTCGGCCTCGGTCTCCATCTCGGCCAGCAGCCGGTGGAACTCGGACCAGCCGTACGCATACGCCTCGTCCGCGTCGAGGTCGGCGCCGTTGAAGTAGCGCGCGAGGCGGGCGTAGCGCTCCCGGCCCACCACGTCCGGAGCGCCCTCGATGGCCGGGGCGTAGGTGTCGCGGAGCCAGTCGCGCAGCTCCACCAGCGCGCCGGTCGCCACCTCGGCGGCCTCGGTCAGCTCGGCGCGCAGCGCGTCCGGGCCCGGGTCGGTGAACTCGGCGAACCAGCTGCGGTCCGTGCCGATCCACTCGTCCAACTGGCCGATGACCGTGCGGACTTGGAGCGGTCCCGCGGGCAGGTTCTGCTTGCGGCCGGCGTCCAGCGCGGAGCGGTAGCCCTCCAGCGCCGCGGGGACGGCCCGCAGCCGCTGGGCGATCGCCGCCCAGTCCTCGTCGGTCTCGGCGGGGGTGACCGTGAGGACCTCACGGACGTGGTGCAGCGGCGAGCTGAGGTTGCTGACCGTGCGCAGGCCCTCGCCCGCCTCGTGAACCGCCAGCTCGGCGGTCAGCCGCTCGCGCAGCAGCCGGGCGCAGACCTGCTCGGCGGCGCTGTCCGCGCCCGGCCGGGCCTCGGCCTCGGCCAGCTTCTCCAGCGTCGTCCGGGCGAGCTGGGCCACCGCTTCCTGGCCCGTCGGAGAGAAGTCGGGGAGCTTGCCGGAACTCTCGGCGACGCCGAGGAAGGTGCCGGTGATCGGGTCCAGGTCGACAAGGGCGTCGACATAGGCGTCGGCGACCTCGCGGGGCAGCGGGCCGCCCCCGGAAGTAGTGGTGTTGGGCATACGGACATCCTCGTACGGATCGCCCCGCCGCGTCACCATCAAAAAGCTGTACGTTGCTGTCGCTTTTCGGTGCCCTTGCCGGGTGCCGCGGCCGGTCGGGCGTCCGTACGCCCGGCCGGCCAGGGTTCCGGGTCCGCTCCCGGGGGCTCAGCGGCGCCCGCTGCCGTCATGGATGCGTACGGTCTCCCGCGGCTCCCGTTTGGCGGGCAGGCCCATCGGGCGGGCAGTGATCACCAGGGTGCCTTCCTCGATCTGGTAGTCGAGCGGCAGCCCGAGGCCGCGCATCGCGGCCACCATCCCGGTGTTCGAGGCCTGAGTGATCGCGTACACGCTCTCGCAGCTGGTCTCGGCCGCCATCGCCACCAGCCGGCGCAGCAGCTCGGCGCCGATACCGCGCTGCTGCCAGGCGTCCTCGACCAGCAGCGCGACCTCGGTCTCGTCGCCGTCCCACAGCAGATGGCCGAGCGCCACCAGCCGGCCGGAGGCGGTCTCCACGGCCAGGGTGCGGCCGAACCGCGGGCTGAGCAGATGGCCGAGGTAGCGGTCCGCGTCGCCGACCGGGCCGTGGTAGCGCAGCCCCAGGGTCTTCGAGGAGCAGCGATCGTGCATCTCCCGGGCCGCGGCCAGGTCGGAGGTGTCGGCGCGGCGGACCGTGATCTCGTTGCCCTCCGGCAGCGTCAGCACATCACGCCGTGGCGGCACCCGCTGGCCGAGCCGGGCGTCCAGATCGACCAGTGCCCGGACCCGGGCGAACTCGGTGGGGGTGAAGGGCAATTGCGGCCTTTCGATGGTGAGCGAGCCCCCGGAGGGGTCGCGGAACTTCATGCGGTGCTCCTCCAGCACGCCCTCCGTGGGGACCTGCTCGGCGAGCGGGTGCCCGTTGAGGGAGCGCGCGGGCACCGAATGGATGGTGCAGCGGCCCAGCAACTGCCGCAGGGCCAGGGGGAGTTCGGCGGAGTCCAGGGCCGTGCGGGTCGCCAGGCCCAGCATCCGGGTCGGCGCGTCGACGAGGTCGTGTGCGTCGGCCCGCTCCAGCCAGCTGTGCGTGCCGCCCGCGCCGGCGACCGTACGGGTGAGCTCGGCGGGGGTCAGCGCATCGGGCGCGCGCAGCAGGAACTCGTCGACCGTCCCGTCGGAGAGCGGATGGGTCTGGAGGCTGAGGATGTCCACCCGGCGGGCACTCAGCGCCGTGCACAGCGCGGCCAGGCTGCCCGGCTCGTCCCGGACCGTGGTCCGCATCCGCCACAGCACCGTCTCCTGGCGGCCGGCCCCCGGGGCCCGGTCGGTGGACGACGGCGCCGCGGCGCCGGTATCGGTCGGCGGCGGCGCGTTTTCGTGGCGTCGTGACCACCAGAAGCGGAAGCCTGCCGTGGCGGCCGCGACGAGGGCGGCGGGCTGGAGGGCGGCCCGGCGCCGGTGCGGGCGGCGGGCGGAAGGGGCAAAGGATGCTTCAGTCATGCACACAAGCCTGACGGACAGGTGTTGCCTGATCGCCAACACCTTGTGTCCGACGGGTAAAAGACGCAATCGACGCATTGGCCCCTACTGCCCTACCCGTCCTGGCTGCAGCACCTTGCTGAACAACACCTGGCCACCCTCCTGACGCAACCGCACCGTCAGCTCCCCGCTGCCCCCGTCGATATCGACCTCGCCGAAGTACTGCGGACTCTCCGCGGGGGAGGTGTTGGCACGGTCCGGCGCCTTGATGAACGGTTGCTCGGGCCCAAAGGTTCCGTCCAGCTTCAGTGCCTGGAAGCCGCCCGCGTTGAGCGGCCCCGACACGAACTCCCAGAACGGCTCGAAGTCCTTGAACGCGGCCCGCTCCGGCGCGTAGTGCTGCGCCGCGGTGTAGTGGACGTCCGTCGTGAGCCAGACGGTGCCGGTCACCCGGTCGTGCTTGATGTGCCGCAGCAGTTCGGCCAGCTGGAGTTCACGTCCCAGGGGCGCGCCCGGATCGCCCTGGGCCACCGCCTCGAAGTTCGTCTTGCCGTCTGGGACGACCAGCCCCAGCGGCATATCGGAGGCGATCACCTTCCACACCGCGCGGGACCGGGAAAGCTCCCGCTTGAGCCAGCGCAGCTGCTCAGCGCCGAGGATGCCCTGCGGGTCGTCGGTCTGCCGGCCCGGCGAATTGGCGTTCCGGTAACGGCGCATGTCCAGCACGAACACATCGAGCAACGGGCCGTGCGACACCACGCGATAGACCCGGCCTCCCCCACTCTCGGCTTCGCTCGAGCGGGAGGTACCCCCACGGTCGGGCCGCAGCGTACGGATCGGGAAATACTCGCCGAAGGCGCGCAGCGACCGCGCGGACAGCACATCGGTGCGCTTCTCCGTGTACCGGTCGTCGTCGAGCAGCTGCCCCGGGTACCAGTTGTTGTGCACCTCGTGGTCGTCCCACTGCGTGATCGTCGGCACCTGCGCGTTGAAGCGGCGCAAGTTGTCGTCGAGCAGGTTGTAGCGGAACGCGCCCCGGAACTCCGCGAGCGTCTCGGCGACCTTGGACTTCTCCTCGGTCGTCACATTCCGCCAGATCCGGCCGTCCGGCAGCGTCACCCGCTCGGGGATCGGGTTGTCGGCGTAGATGTTGTCGCCGCTGCACAGGAAGAAGTCCGGGTTCCGGCGCCGCATGTCCTCGTAGATGCGGTAGCCACCGCGGTCCGGATTGATGCCCCAGCCCTGCCCGGCCAGATCGCCCGACCAGTGGAAGCGGAGGTCCGCGCGACGCCCCGTGGGCGCGGTGCGGAAGGTGCCGGCGACCGGTTCGCCGGTTCGCCGCGGGTCGTCGGGGTCGGCGAGCAGCACCCGGTAGTGGACCTGCTCACCGGACGGCAGGCCGTGCAGCGAGGTCACGCCGGTGAAGTCGGTGTCCGGCCCGAGCACCGGGCCGTGCCAGGACCGGGCGTGCCGGAACGAGTCGGTCGCCGCGGTCTGCACCACCATTCGGGCCGGCCGGTCGGACCGCACCCACACCAGGCCCGAGGAGGTGGTGACATCCCCGACCTGGACACCCCAGTCGGCGCTCGGCCGCCCGCTGCGGGCCTGGGCCGGCGCGGCACAGGAGAGCGCGGGCAGTGCCAGCGCCGCCGAACCCGCCGCCGCGCCCCGCAGCAGCGACCGCCGTCCGAAGCCGCTGCCGGATCCCTGCGCCATCTCCAACCTCCATGCCTCGACGGACCTCACTGCCCACCCTTTCGTATCGCTGTCCGGTGCCCCACAGTCGAACGGACGGTGAACACCGGCCCGTTCGCCGGTCACGGTGCACCGTTCGCCCGGCCGGCTCCGGGCCCCGCGACCGGTGGACCCGGGCCATGGTCGCAAGACCACCGTCCGATCGCCAGGACGCTGACGTGGTGCATACGGTCCCGATACGCGCCGCCGGAACGGGTGGCCCCCGGGGACGACGGCACCGCGCGCTCAGCTCACCGTGTCGAGGATGACCCGCGCCACCAGCGCCGGATCGTCGTTCATCGGCACATGCCCGCAGCCCGGCAGCCGTACGAGCCGGGCGCCGGGGATGGTGTGCTTGGCGCGTACGCCCTGGCGGGGCAGGAGCAGCCGGTCGCGGCTGCCCCAGGCGATCGTCACCGGGACGCCGGGCACATCGGAGGTGAACCGCACCTCCCGGCCGGCCGCCAGCGTCGGCGCGAAGCCGGGCGCCTCGCGCAGCGCCCGGGTCTCCGCCACGACGGCCTCGGCGGAGCGGCGGCCGGGGTGGGCGTAGATGGTGCCGGTGAGCGACGCGCGGCCGAGGGCGTTCCGGGCCAGCGACTCCACCACCGGCTGGGGCAGCGCCTGGGCACCGGCGTACATCCCGCGCAGCACACCGAAGGCGTACCGCCGCTCGGCCGGGGTCCAGAAGCCCGCGGGCGAGAGCGCGGTGACCGACCGCACGGCGGCTGTGCGGCCCAGCTCCAGCGCGAGCAGCCCGCCCAGCGAGTTGCCCACCACATGCGGCCGCTCGACGCCGAGTTCGGTGAACGCCGCGGTGAGCAGCGGGACGACCGACGCCAGGTCGTACGAGGAGCCGCCGGGCAGCGCGGGGGAGGCGCCGAACCCCGGCAGATCGAGCGCGATGACCTCATGGGAGGCGGCGAGGATGTCGCACACCGGGCGCCAGGCCTGGAGGTGATGGCCGATGCCGTGCAGCAGGACGATGGGTTCGCCCGCGCCCTTGCGGTCGTAGGCGACCGTGAACGGCGGCCGGTCCGCGGGGGTGATACGGGCGAAGGAGACCGGGGCGGCCATGGGTGAACTCCTCTGGGGGTGCGGGACTTCCGGTGGTGCGAGCGTGCGCTGACACGATGCCAGCTGGGGCTACTGAGCGGTATGGGGCGGCCGGGGCGAGGGCGGGTGTGCCGCACACCACGCGCCCGCGGGCCCGCCCGTCACCGTTTCCGCTGGACAACGCCGGTGCGGCGGAGTGGGATGGAGAGGTGCTGAAGGATTCCGCGACCGAGGTCACCGACGTTTTCGAGGAACACCGCTCCGTACTCTTCGGAGTGGCCTACCGGATGCTCGGCCGGGTGGCCGATGCCGAGGACGTGGTGCAGGACGCCTGGCTGCGCTGGTCTGGCGCGGACCATGCGGCGGTACGGGAACCGCGCGCCTTTCTCGTACGGATCACCACCCGGCTGGCCATCGACCGGCTGCGCCAGGTCCAGTCACGGCGCGAGTCCTATGTGGGGCCCTGGCTGCCGGAGCCGCTGCGGACGGATGTCGGCGGCATCGCCCCGGACACCGCCGAACGCGCGGTGTTCACCGAATCGGTCACCCTCGCCGTACTCGTCGTCCTGGAGTCGCTCTCCCCTCTGGAGCGCGCGGTGTTCGTGCTGCGCGAGGCCTTCGGCTATCCGTACGCGGAGATCGCCACCACTCTTGACCGCAGTGAGGCCGCGGTCCGCCAACTGGCGGGCCGGGCCCGGCGGCATGTGGAGGAGGGCAAACCGCGCTACGACGTCGATCCGGAACGGCAGCGGGACCTGACCGAGCGGTTCCTGGCCGCGGCGGCCGGCGACGATCTGAACGGGCTGCTGAGCCTGCTGGCGGCCGACGCCCGGCTGGTCGGGGACAGCGGAGGGAAGGCCAAGGCCCCGCTGCGGATCATCGAGTCCCCGGACAAGGTCGCCCGCTTCCTGTTCGGCGTCACCAGGACCCTGCCGCCCGGTATGGAGTTCTCCGTCCTCGAACTCAACGGCGGGATCGCGCTGTTGGTGCTCCTCGACGGTGTGCCGGACACCGTCCTCCAGTTCGGGATCGCGGACGGCGAGATCAAGACCGTCTACATCGTCCGCAACCCCGAGAAGCTGGCGTCGCTCGCGGCCCGCTGAGCGGCGGCCAGCAGACCGAGCCGCGGGCTCGACAGCACCGGGATGCCGCCGTCGAGGCCCTCGGCGGCCGGTGCCATCGAGGCCTGCGCCAGGACGATCACATCCGCGTCCCGGACCTCCCGTGCCGTGGCGGCGACCGCCGACAGATAACCGTCGGTGTCGCCGCTCTCGAAGCGTTCCCAGGCGCCGGGCACCAGGACGGAACGCACCCCGACCTCGCGGCCCGCCCGTACGGCCTCTTCTTTGATCAGGGCTTCCGTGGGGGCGAGGGTGCTCTCCAGAGCGGCGAGTACGGCGATCCGCGGGCCGGTGGCGACCGCGGCCGCGGCCATCGGACGGTCCACCCGGAGGGCGGGGAGGCCGAGCGCGGCGCCGGCCGTCTCCGCCACCGCACCGATCGTCGAGCAGGTGCAGAGTACGGCCCGCGCCCCGTGGCCGGCCGCGTCCGCGAGTACGGCGGAGACCTCGGCCGAAACGGCCTCCGGCCCCTGTGCCCTTGCCCGGTCGAGGAGTTGAGGGTGTACGAGGTGACGCAGCGCCAGGCCGGGGGTCTCCGCGTCCCGTAGTGCGTCGAAGACCGGGACATGGACGGGCGAGGTGTGCAGCAGCGCGAGCATGACGGAGACGGTACCCAGCGGCCCCGCTGAGGGCGCGGGCGGGACGGCCCGTTCGGGCGTCCGGAGCGGGCCGAAAGTGATCCCGGATTGGTCTTGACCAAGGGTGGGGGCGGCCATATCGTCGGGATACTGCAACAACCTTTAATAAAGAAGCGCTCATAATCGGGCGCGCGGCGGGCCCACATCTGCCGGCCGCGCGGCCCGAGTCCCATGGGGGAGCAGCCCCGGTAGCGGCCAGTGCGGAGGACAGGGTGGGGACCACGCAGCTCGAAACGGTGCCGGAGCCGAAGTACTGGCACCTCAAGACCGTGCTCAGCGAGGCGCTGGACTCGGAGTTCGCGGTCGGCGAGATTCTGCCCAACGAGCGTGATCTGGCGGCGCGGTTCGGCGTCGCACGGGCCACGCTGCGGCAGGCGCTCGAACAGCTGGAGCTGGAAGGCAGACTCCACCGCCGCCGCGGTGTGGGCACCACGGTCGCCCCGCCCCGGGTCGGTGTCGCCGTCGCACCCGCCCGCCACAGCTGGCCCGGCGCCGCAGGTGACGACTGGCAGGTGCTCGGCTGCGACGAGCGCGGCACCGTGCCCGCCGTGGTGGCCCGCCTGCTGGAGACCGCCAAGGGCGACCCGGTGCACATCGTCCGCCGCAGCCGGGACACCGAGGGCCAGCCCCTCGCCGCCGAGTTGCTGTACGTCCCGGCGGCCGTGATCCCCCATAGCGCGGAGATCGCGCTGCTGAACGGCCCGGCGCAGGCCTACGCGGTCCTGGCTCAGCTTCAGTCACTGGAGCTGGAGGGCCAGGACCGCACCGTCGAGCTGGGCTCGGCCCGTGCGGAGGACGCCAAGCAGCTGGACCGGCTGCCCGGCGCGCCCGTCCTGGTCGTCACCACCCGCTATGTCTCCGGCGGCCGTACGGCCGCCGTCGCGGTCTCCACCTACCGGGCGGACACCTGCCGTCTGACCTTCGGCGAGAGCGACGCGGTCGCCTTGCTCGCGGGGTGAGACTGACCGGCGGCTGAGGGGACGGGCCCACTCCGGATCTCGGAGGGGGCCCGCTCCGTTGTGGCGGGCCGTCGCCGTGCCGCCGCTCCGTAGTGGCCGTCAGCGTGCCGCGGTGTGGCGGCGGCCCGTCACCGTGCTCTCCACCGCGAAGAGTTCGCCCTCCACGTGGTCGAGCGCGAGCCGCAGCGCCCCGGTGGCCACCGCCGCCTCGCCGAGCAGTGACAGGGCGACCTGCGGTGGGCGCAGGCAGTAACGCGCCAACTCCCGGCGCAGCGGCTCCAGTACGCCCGCCAGGCCCGCCGCCCAGCCGCCGATCACCACCAGCTCCGGGTCCAGCGCCAGCACCAGCGCCGCGACATCGTGCACCAGCCGCCGGATGAAGCGGTCCACCGCCTCCCGCGCCTGTGCGTCACCGTCCCGCGCCGCCGCGAAGACCGCCGCCACCTGCGCCTCGTCCAGGGGATGCAGCGGCTCCCCGGTCGTCGACAGCAGCTTCTCCGGGGTGGCCTCCCGGCCGAGCAGATGCAGCGCGCCGATCTCCCCGGCGGCCCCGCCGAAGCCGCGGTGCAGCCGTCCGCCGATCAGCGAACCGGCCCCCGGGCTGAGTCCGGCCAGCACGAAAACGATGTCATCGGAGCCGGTCGCCGCGCCCTGCCAGTGTTCGGCCACCGCGGCGGCGTTCGCGTCGTTCTCGACCAGCACCGGGCAGCGGAACGAGCGCCGCAGCCGCTCGCCCAGCGGGAAACCCGTCCAGCCGGGCAGCGCGGTGCTCAGCCGGACGGTGCCGTCGGCCTCCACGATGCCGGGGCCGGCCACCCCGACGGCCCGCAGCGAATCGCGGGGCACGCCCGTACGGCGCAGCAGATCGGCCACCACGGCACGGACCCGCTCCAGCCGCTCGTCGGCCGGAGCGCGCTCCTCCACGGGGCGCTGTGCGGTGTCCAGCACCCGGCCGCCCAGATCGGACAGCAGGGCGGCGACGCGGTGCGGGCCGATCTCGATGCCCAGCAGATGACCGGCCTCCGTACGGAAACGGAACCGGCGGGCGGGCCGCCCCTGACGACGCGTCGCACCCTCCCCGGCGGCCGCCTCGACCACCAGACCGGTCTCGATGAGCCCCTCGACCACACCCTCGACCGTCGGCCGGGACAGCCCCGTCACCTGGACGAGATCGGTGAGCGTGGGGGAGTCCGCGGCGCGCAGCGCTTGCAGCACCACCGCGGAGTTGATCCGTCGCAGCAGGGACGGGTCCCCGCCGGTGAGCCGCCCCAACGTCCGTCTCCCTCACATTGCGTGTGGGGCGGATCGTAGCCGGTCAGGGGGTGCGCGGCGAGCCCCGCAGGAGGGGGTGGCCGGCCGCTGCGACGCCCCCCGGCGGTCGCCGTGCGCGCGAGGCCGACCCGCACCCGGCCGCGGGAGGGTCAATTGTCAGACCCGCGCGGTTTACTGACGACATGACCATTGACAAGCATCTGACGGTCATCGACCGACTGCGGCTGCGGGAGTTCCCGCCGGTGCCGGACCGGTCCGCCATGGTCGAGAGCGGGCCCGGCTACCACATAGCCGGGCTGCGGGTCAGCGGGGAGTTCTGGGACGCGGACGCCGCCGAGGTGGCGGAGGCCGAGGAGGACTTCACCGCCGAGCTGACGGTGCTGGTGCAGGCGCTGTCGTTACGGTGGGGCGCCCCCGAAACCGTCGATCTCGGGGCCCACTTGGAACGGACCGCGCAGGGCCTGCCGGTCCGGCCGCCGCTGGACACGCTGTGCGGTTATGTCCCGCGGATGCACGGCTGGCGGGTGCGGGACCGCTGGATCGGCGTGGGAGTGGGGCAGGGCGCGCGCGAACTGCCGTTCCAGCTGCTGGTGGCCGTGGGGGAGAGGGCGGCGGTTCAGGGTTCGCCCCCTGCCACCCTCTAGCGGGTGAAAGCGGGGGCGAGGGCCGCGGAGAGGAGGCGGTGCGGGGTGCCGGTGCCGTCGGCGGGAACGGTCCAGAGATCCGAGCCGTAGTCGCCCGGCAGCGAGTAGACCAGGGTGTGGCCGTCGCGCCAGACGGCCTGGTCGTCGATGTTGCGGTGTTCACCGGTCGCGGTCTCGCGCAGGGTGCGCAGATCGAGGACGTAGAGCCGCCAGGGAGCGTCGGGGTCGGCACTGGCGACGCGCTTCTTGTAGGCGATCCGGGTGCCGTCGGGGGACAGTGAGGGGCATTCGACGTTGGGGTGCAGGGCCCGGAGGGTTCTGGTGTTGCGGTCGCCGCGGACGAGATAGGTCTTTCCGCCGGTGGCGGCGGTGGCGTAGAAGCGGGTGTCATCGGCGAAGGTGACGCCCCAGACGTTGATGTCGGCGGCGCGGACCCGGTGTCCGCCGACGGTCAGCGCATAGGTCTCCAGGTTGGCGTCCAGGCGCCGGCCGTCGGTGTCGACGACGGAGGTGCGGGTGGAGAAGGCGGTGCCCGCGTAGGAGTCACCGCTGACGAAGACGGTCCAGGCGACGGTGCGGCCGCTGGGGGAGACCCGGGCGCGGGTGGGGGTGCCGGCCACGTCGTAGTGGCGCACCTCGCGCAGCCGGCTGTCCAGGAGGACGGCCCGGTAGCTGTCCCGGAGTTTGCCGTGCACGGCCTGGAGGCAGATGCCGGTACCGGCGGCCGCGTGGAAGCGCAGACAGTGCACGCCGGACGCGGTGCGCGGCCCGGTGAGCCGCCCTTCCGGCACGGCGGTGATCTCGTCGCGGTGCGGCCCCCAGGCCATGTTGCGGAAGAGCCCCTGGTGCGGGCCGTCCAGTCGTACGGTCCCGGGGGTCACCTCCGGGCCCCCGGACTGGGTGCGGTCCTTGCGGTCGGCACGCCCGGCGGCGGCCAGGGTCGCGCCGACGGCGACCGCGCCGAGGACGACGACGGTGGCGAGCAGGATGAGCAGGCGCGCGGTGCGGCTCAGCGGCATACGGTTCACGAGGTGCGCTCCGAGGGGGAGTTCGGGCCCGCCGCCGGTCCGGCCGGGCGCAGCAGCCGGGCGCTGAGGGCCGCGGCCAGGGCCAGTCCGACGGCCGCGGCGAGGACGGCGGTGTGGTCGTCCCAGGCGGTCCAGGCGGCGCCGAAGGCGAGCGAGCAGACGAAGCGCGCGGCCGTCTGGCCGGTCTGCACCACGGCCAGGCCGCTGCCACGGGCGTCCGCGGGCACCGCATCGGCGGTCGCGGCGGCCAGCACTCCGTCGGTCGCCGCGTAGAACGCGCCGTGCAGCACGAGCACGGCACAGACCAGCGTCGTGCCGCCGTCGAGGGGAGCCAGCAGCAGCCCGTAGGCGCACAGCAGCACCAGATGCCCGGCCAGGAACAGCCGCCGCCGGCCGACCCGGTCGGCGATCGCCCCCATCGGCACCGCCAGCGACAGAAACGCCGCGGCGGTGCCCAGCGGGAGCAGCGGGAACCACCCTGCCGGGAGGTCCAGCCGACGCTGGAGGGTCAGATACAGAAAGGAGTCGCTGACGGTGGTCAGCCCGAGCAGCACGGCACATGCGGTCAGCCGGCGTATCTCCGGCCGGCGCAGCAGCGCGCGCACCGGCGTCCGGGGCGCGCTCGGCGTCCGTGGCCCGGCCGATGTCGGTCCGGCCGACGTCGCCCCGGCGGTGCCCTCCCCGGCGGGCAGGGCGCGGCCCGGGACGAACAACAGCAGCACGACCACGCCCAGTACGGCGACACAGAAGCTGACCGTGAACACCGCGTCATAGCCTTCGGCCGCCGCACGCAGCAGCACGAACGCCACCAGCGGGCCGCACAGGGCGCCCGCGGTGTCCATCGCCCGGTGCACCCCGAACGCCCGGCCACGGGCGGCCGGTTCGGCGGCCAGGGAGATCATCGCGTCCCGCGGTGCGGTCCGCAGCCCCTTGCCGGTCCGGTCCACCGCCAGCACCGCCCCGATCAGCGGCAACGAGTGCACCAGCAGCAACAGCGGCTTGCAGAGGGCGGAGAGCCCGTACCCCACCGCGGCCACCGCCTTGTGTCCGGCGCCCCCGCCGCGGTCCGACAGCCGGCCGCCCACCAGCCGGACCAGTGCGCTCACCCCGTTGTAGACCCCGTCCAGCACCCCGAACCCCAGCGGTGACAGCCCGAGTTCGGCGACGAGGTACAGCGGGAGCACGGCCGTGACCATCTCCGAGGAGATGTCGGTGATGAGGCTGACGGTGCCCAGGACCAGCACCGTGGAGGGGACGGCGGCGCGGACGCGGCGGGTGCGCCGGCCGCCCGGCGGTACCGAGGTGGCGGGAGCCGGGCGGCCGTCTGCGAGATACACGGGTCAGCCGGCCCAGATACCGCTGATGTCCTTGGCGTCGGCGGCCCGGCCCGCGTGCGAGGTGCCGTACATGTCCTCCAGGGTGCGCAGCACGTCGTAGTGGTTGTAGGTGGTGTCCGAGGTGGCACCGGCCTGTACGGGCTGGCCGTACAGCACGGTCGGGATGCGGTTGCCGCTGAGCCGGTTGTCCTCGTCGAAGGTGACCAGCAGCAGACTGTTGTGGGTCTTGGCCCAGTCGGCGTAGCTCTTGAGGTGGTCCTTCACCCAGGTGTCACCCGTGGACACCGAGCAGTCGTGCATATCGCTGCACAGGTTCGGCACCACGAACGAGACGGTGGGCAGCTTCGAGAAGTCGGTCGGGAAGGCGTCGAAGGTGTGGGCCGAGCCGGTGGAGACGTTGCTGAAGCCGAACCACGGGTTGTGCTTCTGCGCGTACTTGCCGCTCTTGCAGGTGGTCGACCCTTCGGACGGCAGCGATTCGTTGTAGCTCGCCCAGGACTTCCCGGCCGACGTCAGCTCGGAGGCGAGGTTGGGGGCGTCGCTGAACCCCGGGTCGACGCAGCTGTCGTCGGTGACGCCCTGGGTGTCGCCGGAGAAGAGGGCGTAGTAGTTGGGCTGGCTGGGGTGGGTCTCGGCGTAGGAGGCGGTCAGGCTGGCGCCGCCGGAGGTCAGGGAGTTGAGGTAGGGGGCGCTGGAGCTGCCCATCACCTGGTCGTAGGCGTGGTTCTCGAAGACCACGACGACCACATGGTCGGGGGTGGGCACGGCGGCCGCGGCGGCCTCGGCGCCGAAGCCGTTGCCGGCCCAGACGCCGAGGCCGGCGGTGGCGAGGGCGAACGCCCCGGCGAGCGCGGTGACTTTACGGCGGCGTGAGCGGCGGACGCGGTGGGAGGAGGGGGACACGGCGGCGGAGGGGGACGCGGACGTGGCAGGCACGGGAGTCTCCGTACGGGAGTGGGGGCTGCGCGGGCGGCGTCAGAGTAGAACTGTCCGGTAGGCATGTACATGCCTTCAAGATGACGCCAGGCCGAACGGTGGACGGCTTTATGCGCCGTCCCCCTCCGCGAACGCCGCGGCGCGCAGCCGTCCGTACTCCTCCGCCATGGCCGCCACCGTCCAATGGGCGTTCAGCCCGCTGGGGTTGGGCAGGGCCCAGATACGGGTGTCGCCCAGCGTCCGCTGCTGGGGCCCGATCGCGGCCTTCTTGTCGTCGAAGGCGACGCGGTACGCGGTGACACCGGCGACGGCCAGCCAGCGGGGGCGCAGCCGCGCCACCTTCTCGGCCAGCAGCCGGCCGCCCTCGCGGTACTCCTGCGCGGTCAGCTCGTCGGCCTTGGCGGTCGCCCGTGCCACGACATTGGTGATGCCGAGGCCATGCGCGAGCAACTCCTCCTGCTCGGCGGGCCGGAACTGGCGCGGGGTGAAGCCGGCGGCGTGCAGCACCGGCCAGAAGCGGTTCCCGGGCCGGGCGAAGTGGTGGCCGGTGGCCGCCGTCATCAGCCCGGGGTTGATACCGCAGAAGAGCACGCGGAGGCCGCTCGCGGCCACGTCCGGGACGACGCGGTCGCGAGCGGCAGCCAGCTCTTCGGGGGTGAAGCCCATGAGCCCTCGCGTCAGAGGATCGAGCCGGGGGTGTACGCCGCGGCCTCCGGGTACTGCTTGGCGATCTCCCCGATCCGGGTGACGACGGCCGTCACCTGGTCGGCCGCCGCGCCCGTGAAGGAGAGCTTGTCCGCCATCAGGGCGTCCAACTGCGCCTTTTCCAGCGGGATCCGCGCATCGGCGGCGAGCTTGTCCAGCAGCTCGTTGCGCTCCACGCCCTGCTCCCGCATGGCCAGCGCCGAGGCGACCGCGTTCTCCTTGATCGCCTCATGCGCCTCCTCGCGGCCCACACCGGCCCGCACGGACGCCATCAGCACCTTCGTCGTGGCGAGGAAGGGCAGGTAGCGGTCCAGCTCCCGGGCGACGACGGCGGGGAACGCGCCGAACTCGTCGAGCACCGTCAGGAACGTCTCCAGCAGGCCGTCCAGCGCGAAGAACGAGTCCGGCAGGGCCACCCGGCGCACCACGGAGCAGGACACATCGCCCTCGTTCCACTGGTCGCCGGAGAGCTCACCGGCCATCGAGGCATAGCCGCGCAGGATCACCATCAGGCCGTTGACGCGCTCGCAGGAGCGGGTGTTCATCTTGTGCGGCATCGCCGAGGAGCCGACCTGGCCGGGCTTGAAGCCCTCGGTGACCAGCTCATGGCCGGCCATCAGCCGGATGGTCTTGGCCAGCGAGGAGGGGGCGGCGGCCAGCTGCACCAGCGAGGTCACCACGTCGTAGTCCAGCGACCGCGGGTAGACCTGGCCGACGGAGGTGAAGGCCTGGCCGAAACCGAGGTGCCCGGCGATCCGCTGCTCCAGGTCGGCGAGCTTGGTGGCGTCGCCGCCCAGCAGGTCGAGCATGTCCTGGGCGGTGCCGACCGGGCCCTTGATGCCGCGCAGCGGGTAGCGCGAGAGCAGCTCCTCCAGCCGGGCGAACGCCACCAGCAGCTCGTCCGCGGCGGTCGCGAAACGCTTGCCGAGGGTCGTGGTCTGGGCGGCGACGTTGTGCGAGCGGCCCGCCATGACCAGCTCGGCGTGCTGGGCGGCCAGCGAACCCAGGCGCGCCAGCACGGCGACCGTACGGTCCCGCATCAGCTCCAGCGACAGCCGCACCTGCAGCTGCTCGACGTTCTCGGTCAGGTCGCGGGAGGTCATGCCCTTGTGGACCTGCTCATGGCCGGCGAGGGCGTTGAACTCCTCGATCCGGGCCTTGACGTCGTGCCGGGTGACCTTCTCGCGCTCGGCGATGGAGGCCAGGTCGACGTCGTCCAGGACCCGCTCGTAGTCGGCCAGCGCCTGCTCGGGGACCTCCACCCCCAGGTCCTTCTGTGCGCGCAGCACGGCGAGCCAGAGCTTCCGCTCCAGCTTGACCTTGTACTCGGGGGACCACAGCACGGCCAGCTCCGCGGAGGCGTAGCGGCCGGCGAGAACGTTGGGGATGCGAGGCTTCGCAGAGGCAGTCACGTGGTCAGAGTCTACTGGCGGTTTGCGCAGGCCAGCGCCCCGGTCCCGGCTGTAGCTTCCTCCAAGCCGGACGCGGGGGCCGGGAGCCCTGCGCCGCCCGGTGTCAGTCCTCGTACGGCAGCAGCTCGGGGCGCTTGGCCGGACGGCCGTCACCGGACGGTGTGACACCCGCCCAGGTTCCCTGCGTACGAGGGACACCAAGCAGCAGCAGCGGGAAGACGGGCAGTGGGTTACGGCTCAGCCCCCGTACGGCTACCGCGTAGAGATCACCGGCAAGCGCCGTCAGCTCGTGCCTGACCCTGACCCAGCCAAAGTCGTGCAGGAGATCTTCCGGCGAGTGAGCGCTGGCGAATCTGCGCGGACGATCTCCGGTGACCTGAACGCGCGAGGCATTCCGGGGCCATCTGGGGGCGCGTGGCGGCACGCAGCGATTAGCCGGACCATCTCGCACCCTGCCTACGCGGGATGGCAGGTGATCAAAGAGGGGCGGCGGCTCGTCGCCTACCGGAACGAGGCAGGGGAGCGCGTCGGCCTGCGCACGGAGCTGGTGGATGAGGCTGGTCAGCGGCATGCACAGGGCGTGGCGGCGGGCAAAGTCCGTCCGCTGGCCGGCGACGGATTTCCGGGCGCTGGCAAGGCGTCTCACCTCCTCACTGACCTGCTGCGCTGTGACGGGTGTAAGCGCGCGATGACTTTCCGTGGGCTCTCGTACAAATGCGAGAAGGAGCGGGCGTGCGGCATCTGCCCGGCTCCAGCGTCCGCGTACGCCGGCGCACTGAGACCGAAGAGGCGAGGGGAGCGAGGGAAGCCCTCGTCGCTGCGGAATCGTCCTTGGGGCGCCTCATGGCGGACAGGCAGGCAGGGCTGTACGGCGGTCAAGCTGCCCGTTACTTTGCTCCGCTGCATCGTGACGCGATCGACGCCGTGGAGGCCGCGCAGAAGCACTTGGACGCCGTTGCCCCGCGTGCTGTCATCGACACGAGCATCGTGGACGACGGCCAACTGTTGCGGGAAACGTGGGAGGCGGCAGAGCTAGACATGCGGCGCAGCCTCTGGTGGGTGGAGGAGCGACCCCAAGATCCGGTCGGGATGCCTATCCCTCTGGAGCGCGCCCATGAGCCCTTCCGTGTGAGCTAGGCGGCGGCGTGAACGGTCGAGGCCCGCCCATGCTCTCCATGGCGGTGTTGGTGCTCAACCTTCGGGCAGTGGGTGCCGGGTCTGCGGCTTACCGCGCTTGGGTCCTCGCGGTGTATGGGCTCGCCCTCCACCACGACGAACGGTGTGTGGAAGGGGCACGCCGACTTGGCCCGCCGCAGCCCGCCTACCCGGATGAGGAGCAATACCTCGGTGCGGTATGGCGTTACGAGTGGCGACGAGACGGCCGCTGACTCCGTTCCCCAGGGTTGGTCAGGCGCATCGGAGCCAAAGCAATTCCGCAGGATTCGAATGACGCTCCCCGCCAGCTGGCACCTCCCAGCGGACCGCCACCCGACGGCAGGCTTACGCCAACGACCTCGGCATCGACCGCTCCTGGTTGCCGTCACCGCCAAGAGCAACCGGTCCAAGGCCGACCAGGACCCGGCCCAGTGGATGCCGCCGGCTGCGAGAGCACCGACGTGGAGTTCGAGCGGGTGTAGCCCACGCGTCCGGTCCGGCTGGGATTCATCCCGGCTGTGTGGAGATGCTATTCATGGGCGAGCTTCACACCCCCGCAGGGCAGCGGCCTGTGGTTCACGCGGTGCGTCGGGCCAACCTTGCTGTCGGTCCGGGGCTTTCCGTGCAAGGGCGTGCTGGGACCACACTACGGGGAGCGATACCCCGCCATGATGACGGGCGTCCGGTGCGCTCTCTCAGACGCTCAACTGACCTGCGAATACCGAATTTGCATCGCGGGGATGATACTCCGCCGGGCAATGGCCGAAGGTGGCCCCCGTGAGGTCAAGGCCGCTGAGCGGCATGTTTGCATGTCTTGGTGATCATTAACGCACAGGAAATATCCGAGCCGCGGACGTACGTGGACCGCATTCTGGAGCACTGGAACAAGGACGAGGACGCCGAGGCGCTCGTCCAGGGGACGCAGCGGCTGACCAGAGGGGAAGCCCGGCGGCAGCTGTTCAGGCTGGGGCATGCGCTGCGGGGGCAGGGGCTCGCGCCCGGCGACGGGGTGGGGCTTTTTCTGGCCAACCGTGTCGACTCGGTCCTCGTTCAGCTGGCCGTCCATCTCATCGGCTGCCGCGTCGTCTTCTTGCCGCCCGAGCCGGGGCCCGGCGAGCTCGCCGCGCTCGTCGAGCAGTCCCGGGCGCGCGCCGTGGTCACCGACCCGCTCTTCGCGCAACGGGCCGCCGATGCGGCCGGCCGCAGCGTCCACGCCCCCGCACTGCTCAGCCTCGGCCCTTGTGAGCAGCGGTGCGCGGACCTGCTGGCCCTGGCGGCCGAGTGCCCGGACGCGCGCCCCGACGGTGTGCCCGCCCCGGGAGCGGACGAGGCCGTCACCGTCCTCTACACCGGCGGAACCCTGGGCCGTCCCAAGCTTGCCGCGCACACCCACCGGCTCTACGACACGCTGGTCGACCTGGTGACGGACGCCGCGGAGGACTCCGGCCCCGCGTTCTTCCCGACCATGGACCCGAGCACGGACAGGGTGCTCGCCGCCACGCTGCTCACGCACGGCAGCGGTCATCTCACCTCGATCCAGGCCCTGGTGACGGGGTCCGTCCTGGTCGTGCTGCCCGAGTTCGAAGCGGGCGCGACGCTGACGGTACTGCGCGAGGAGCGGATCACCGCCACCATGTTCGTGCCGCCCATGATGTACGCGGTGCTCGACCACCCGGACTGCAAGCCGGGCGTCCTGCCCGCGCTGCGGCGGATCGTCGTGGGCGGCGCGGCCACCTCGCCCAGCCGGCTGCAGCAGGCGGTCGAGGTCTTCGGGCCGGTGCTCGGCCAGGGCTACGGGCAGTCGGAGGCGCTCGGCATCGCCGCGTTCGGCGCGGAGGAGCTCGCCTCGGAGGGTGCCCTGCGCCCCGAGCTCTGGCGCAGCTGCGGTCGCGCGATATCCGACACCGAGATCGAGATCCGCGGTGAGGACAGCGCGGCGGCGCTGCCCGTCCGGCAGATCGGCGAGGTGTGTGTCCGGGGCAACGCGGTGATGCTCGGCTACTACGAGGACCCGGAGCGCACCGCGGCGGCGCTGCAGGACGGCTGGCTGCGGACTGGCGACATGGGGTATCTCGACGCCGAGGGCTACCTCTATCTCGTCGACCGGGCCAAGGACATCATCGTCACCGGCAGCACCAGCGACAACGTCTACTCCAGAGTCCTGGAGGACTTCCTGCTCACGCTGCCCGGTGTGCGCAATGCGGCGGCGCTGGGTGTGCCGGACGAGGAGTACGGGGAGGCCGTACAGATCTTCCTTGCCACGGCCGAGGGTGTCGAGGTCGACCCGGATGCGGTCGGCGCGGCAGTGACCGCCGAGTTGGGGGAGTTGTACACGCCCCGGAAGACGGTGCTGCTTGACCAGCTGCCGACGACCAAGGTCGGCAAGGTGGACAAGAAGGCGCTGCGCGCCGCGTGGACGAGCGGCGCCTGGGCCACGCCATAGGCTCTGTTGTTAGGAAGGCACCCAGCCGGTTCGGGGTCAAGTGCGCTGCGAACGCAGGGTTGTTGTGGCGCGCATCAACCGGTTGTGACCCCCTGTGAATGAGCGGAAGTGCGGCGCCGCTGTCCTCTGGGTGTCCTGCCGGGAGGTCGCAGAGGCTGTGTTCGTGCTGGAGCCTGCAGTTCCTGCGTGAGGGAGGGCACGGGGGTACCGCTCAAGGCAGCCCACCGCTTCAGTCGGGCAGCTGAGTCCTCACGCTGGTTGCCTCTCCTGAGAGGCCCGGGTGTCGAGGACATGGACCCCACATACATGGGGAGCGGGCCGACGGCGGTGGCGTGGAGGTACTCGCTGCGGCCGGTGGCAGCTTTGCCCGCTGGAACAACGCAGCTCGTCTCGGCCGATGCGGGGCGCCCGTGCACCCACGCTGCGCCACTCCGACGACCGCCAGGCTGCCGGCCCAGCTGCGAGCCTGTGGGAGCGGGGTGAGAACGATGGCGCCTGATTGACCTTCGGATCAGACGGTGAGCCAGGGCTACGCGTCGCTGCACAAGGTTGCAGTCTTCGTCGCGGTCCAGGAGTCTGGCCCAACAACGAGCTCGTAGGGTGGCGGGGGTCCTGGCGTCGGCAGCTGGTTGAGGTCGGTCGGGTCTCTCCGCCAACTGATTCCGACACGATCAACGAAGAACAGCGCGGCAGGCTTGCCGCCGCGGGTCCACACTGTGGTATCGCTGGTGGCCCGGACGAAGCCACCCTTCTTGGGCATGAAGACGGTTTCATTGCACGGCGCCAGGCTCCCCAGATAGATGGCGACCCTGCCCGTGTTGTAGGTGCGCACGAGGTACACCGAAGTCACGACGTCCGGAGACCTGTTAGCGATGTGTGGTCGGAGGCCGTCCTTGGTCGGCGCGAGCCAAAACGTAACCCGGCTGGCCTGGCTGCTCCTTGCCTGAGCGGCCTCTTCCTTGGACTGTTCGAGCTGGCCCTTCGCAGTCTGCTGACTCCAGTACGTGGTTACGGCCTGGGCCCAGAGACCTCCGATCGCCGCGATTGCTGCGATCGCCGTACCAACCACCGTGATGATGTGCGACCACCGGGCGCTTCTCAGGCGCTGCCAGACCCTCGAAGCCCGCGGTGCCTCCGGCTCCGGTTGCGAATCAGGTTCCGGCCCGGGCGTCTCGTCGCGCATTCGCGCACGGACGCGGCCCGGGGCCGGCCGCCGTCGCACGAGGCGTAGCCGGACCTGACGCTGTGGTTCGTTGGTCACACGCCCTCCTCGTCTCATTGGAGGCTGGGCGCTCGCACGGCTCGCCTGGCTCCCTGAGCTCACTTGCCGACCCTCCTGCTGTATGCCGACGCCGCCCCGCCCGTCCGTTCGGACAGCTGCGGCGCCGTGGGCAGCGGGGCCCTGGCCTACAGTTACATGATCGGCCGTGCTACTCCAGCCGTAGATCGTGATGTGACGGACGAGTGGCGGAAGATGCGGCTAAGGTCTACGCGCTCGGCGGTCCTACGTTGCGCCACGCGTCGGGCCGTGGCTCACCGGAGCCAGGGGCCCGTGATGTTGGGGGAACACCCGTGATCGGCAAGCTGCAGTGCGTGGTTCTGGACTGTCCGGATGTCCTTGAACTCGCCCAGTTCTACCAATCGCTCCTCGGCGGCGTGGTCAACCAGCCCGATTCCAGGTGGGCGGTCAGTGACGACTTTTCGACCCTTCACACGGGCTCTGGCCTGGTTTTGGCGTTCCAGCGCGTGAAGGATCACCGGGCGCCGCGGTGGCCGGACAGCACGTACCCGCAGCAGTTTCATCTGGACCTCGATGTCCCGGACCTTGACCAGGCCCAGGAACAGGTCCTCGGCTTCGGCGCCACGCTGCTGCACGTCGACACCCGCGGTTGGAGGATCTTCGCAGATCCGGCGGGCCACCCCTTCTGTCTCCTCAGAGGCTGACAGAGAGAGGCCGGACCTTCGCTTTCGCCCAGCGATGTCCGTCTTCCGGCGGGAAAGGCAGGTGCGGCCACCGTTGATCATCGGTGTGTGAAGACTAACCGACCGTCGCGGCGAGTCACTTAACGGCCACCCCGGCTGCAGCCCTGGCCAACCGCGTGGTCGAACAGCGTAGGGCCAGTCCGGACCAAAGCGACCGCTTCTCGTACGCACTCTTCGTCGACAGCGGTCCCGACGAGACCGTGGTTCCCGGCCTCTTCCACTACGCACCGGGAACTGGCCTGGAACTGGTAGCGGTTCGACACCTTCCTCCACGGACATCCTCACCTACCAGCAGCACACCACCGGCCTGTTCTGAACCCGAACCCCCACACCGTCCTCCCGATCGGTGGCTCCGGCACGCTCACCCCCGCGGGTACGGGGAGCGGACCGGAAGTCACCGGATAGGAGCCACATTTGGGGCGGTCCGCTCGTCGTACGTCGGGCAGCTGACTGAAATGACGGGAGTTCGCGCGCACCCCCGCCGTGCCAGCGAGCGGGGGCCCGTCATCGGGTGTTGTGGGAATGGTGGCACGGAGGCCGGCGACGCTGAACTGCGTGTCGTCGGGGAGCTCGACGCCTGGAAATGGCAGCCCTCGTACCGCACCTACCGAAGACCGGTCGCCGCGGCAGGCGATTGAGCGTCACCGGAACGCTGGTCGGCCACTCGCTGTGCGGCATGAAGGAGTGAATCGAGGGGCGGGTGCCAGGCGCCAAGTGCGGCGCCCCGGAACAGAGTTGGCGTGCGCTGCGCGAAGGTGTTGGACCGAGTTATTTTCCGTTCATTCTGCAACCGTCTCGCTTTTGTTTCTGTCTGTCTCTGTAGCACCTCTTCCGTCCCACCGGCCCCACAGCTCAGGGGGACGGTCCGAGGGGCGATCGATGTGTTACCCATTGGAGGATTTGTGCGAAACCGAACCAGGAGCATGGTGGCAGGCGCTCTGGGCGCCGCCGTGGTCGCGGCCGCGGCCGGCGGCGCCATGGCAGCACCGACGGACGGCAACGGGCGGGGCCAGGACCAGCCTTCCACGAGTGCTGCCAAGCGGGGCAAGATCACCCAGGGCGACCTCGACGGCGACGGCCACGCCGACCTCGGCGTGGGAGCGCCCGAGGGCACCGTCTCCGGGAAGTCCAAGGCGGGCTACGTGGGCGTGACCTACGGCGCCAAGGGTGGCATCGACACCAAGCGGCACAGCACGCTGACGCAGGCCAGCCCGGGCGTGCCCGGCACCCCGGAGGCCAAGGACGGCTTCGGCTCGACCGTGGTGCGCGGCGACGTGGACGGGGACGGTTACGCCGACCTGATCGTCGCCGCGAACAACGAGGCCATCGGCAGCACCACGCAGGCCGGTTCCGTCACGATCGTCTTCGGCTCCAAGAGCGGCCTGTCCGGCGACGCCATCGCCTTCCACGCGCCGAGGGTCGCTGCCAACGCGCACTTCGGCGACCAGATAGCCGTGGGCGACCACAACAAGGACGGCCTCAGCGACCTCGCCATCTCCGACGGCACGAAGGTGCAGCTCGTCAAGGGCGCGAAGAACCTGCGGAAGACCGCGACCCCGAAGATGACCAGTGTCACCCCGCCCGGCGGCGGCGTCAGCGTCGAACACCTGGCTTCCGGCGACATCAACGGGGACGGCTACACCGATCTCGTCACCGTCGCTTCCGAGGACTCGCCCTCCGATGAGGGCACGCTCGGCGTGCTGCCCGGCTCATCCGGGGGCCTGAAGAAGACGCCGCTGGGCAAGGACATCCCGCTGCCGTTCGCGCAGTACCGCCCCGTGGTCGGCGACATCAACGGCGACGGGAAGGCGGACGTCGTCACGGACACCGGCTTCTCGGACGGTCCGCAGGAGCAGAAGCTGCGCACCTACCCCGGTACCGCCGGCGGGCTCGACTCCGACAAGCCGGTGGACTGGAAGGGCAAGGCGCAGGAGGGTGAGGCCATCCGGCTCGCCGACTTCGACGGCGACGGCCACGACGACCTGGTGGTCAGCAACACCGGCGCCGAGGCGCCCGGGGGCTATAACAACGCCGGTGCCATCAACGTGCTCAAGGGCACCGAGAACTGGCTGACCGACGAGGGGGCACAGACCTTCTCGCTCGACACCGAGGGCGTCCCTGGCTCCATGGAGGGCAACGACAAGTTCGGTACGTCCGTCTCGCCGGCCGACTACAACGGCGACGGCAAGGCGGACCTGGCCGTCGGCATCCCGAACCGCACCGAGGGCGTCGGCGCGGCGGCCCTGCTGTACGCGGGCACCGACGGACTGAGCGCCAAGGACTCGTCACTCATCGACCCGAGTGACCTGGGATCCCCGGTGACGAAGGGCCGCTTCGGCACGGAGCTGACGAACCCGGCGAAGTAGGCCCGCACGCCGGGGCCTGTTCGGTAGATCACGTGCCTGTCGGCCGGTGGGCTCGTCGTCGCCGACATGGGGCGGGGTGATCTGACAGATGCCGAGTGGGAACGGCTGCGGCCGTTCCTGCCGGTCAGTAACCGGCGTTGTGGATGGTGGCGGGAACACCGGCAGGTGATCGACGGGGTTCTCCACCGGGTGCGAACCGGTTGCAGGACGTGCCAGAACAGTTCGGCCCGTGGAAGAAAGTCCATGACTTGATTGCCCGGACAAGTCCTGGCATCGGCTCAGCCCGTGCCCTTGACGGGCTCGCTGAGGGTCTCACGCGGACCCTGCTGCAAGACCCGGCCGCCACCACTCCAGCCTACGACGGTATTTGGGGTGACATGCCGGCTGGCGTGTTTCCCGACGAATGGCCTCTTCAGCGCACGCTCGACTTCTTCGCCGAAAATGGCGTGTATGCCTTGCTGCTGGCCAGGGGCGGTGACGGGCCCAGGGTTGCGCCCTCGGCCAGTTGCCCCGCACGCGGGGATATACGGGGCAACATCGCCAGGAGGCGGGCGGGCGATTGCGGTCCGGCTGCCCGCCTGCGGGTCAGCGCTGGTGGGGAAGTGGGGGCCGCTGCGCGTCCTTGTCCGCGGAACGGTCGAATGCTCCGGGCCGGGCGAGGTCCTCGAGGAGTTCGTCAATCAACTCCTGGGTGACGTGCGGCATGACGTAGACGTGGCTGTAGTCGTGGCGGAGTCCACCGAGATTGAGTGGCACGCAGGCCAGCGAGTACTTCTGCGTGATCTCAGCCCGCGGCTGCTGGAACCAGACGCTGAGCGCGTGATCGCCGTGACCGACCTCGATACCGTCCTCGGCCCAGGGCTCACCGCGTTCCCGCAACTGCTCGCTCAGCCGGCGCAGGCGTTCGGCCGTGTACTCGGCGATCCGCAGGACCTCGGCGGCCTGTCGCACCTGCTGCTCCTCGCTGAATTGGGCGAGGTGGTTCCACATGGCCAGGGAGGCGAAGCCGCTGCGGGAGCCGGCGAAGGTGCTGTCGGGAGAGGAGACGACCGCCGGGTCGGACGGCGGGCGCAGCTTGGATCCCGCGCGGGACATGTAGATCCCGGTGGGGACGGGCGCGCCGGGGTACTTGTGTCCGCTGGTGACGATCGAGGACACCTCGGGGATCCGGAAGTCGAAGACCGGCGGCGCGGTCTCGAGGAGTCCGCTGTCGCGGGCCTTCTCCAGGTAGGGGGCGTAGGCGCCGCCGAGGGCTCCGTCGACGTGGATCCAGTACCCGTTGCGGATGCTGACCCGGGTGGGGTCGTCGGGGTCGAAGCGCACGGTGCGGTCGACGAGGCCGTGCCGCTCGAAGACGGGTCGCAGGCGCTCGCAGGCGCCCTGAACGTCGTCGTAGGCGCCCTTGAAGACGCTGCCGATGTTGAAGTTGACCAGAACGGGGTGGCCCTTGGCGGCGAAGAAGTCCACGAGGGCCACCAAGGCGTCGACATCGACCGTGCCCGGACCCTCGTCGCCGCCGGTGGTCGGGACTCCGCCGAGCGGCCACCCGTTGTACGTCTGCATGCCGGTGCCGGCCACGTCGATGGGGCACTCGCCCGGGTAGAGGCTGCCGCCCAGGTCGTAGAAGGTCGGGATGTCCAGCACCCGCATCGCCTTGATGTGCGAGTAGTGGGTCTCCTGCGAGAAGAACGCTACCGGCATGTAGGCGTTGGGGTTGTCGTCGGGGTGTTTGGCCCGCAGGTAGCTGGTGCGGCAGCTGGCATCGCCGGAGACCTCGTCACGCACCAGGGCGTTGCCGTCCAGGTAGTCACGGGCGTTCCACATGGCGTACAGGTTGCCCTCGGTGCTGCCCATGGACAGCACGTATCCCCACCCGTCCTCAGCCCCAGGACTGGCCGGGTCCTCGGGCAGCGGGGCGTGCCACAGGGCGGCGTAGTGCTCCAGGACCGCCCGCTCCAGCCACCGCGAGTGCAGGCTGTAGTTGCTGTCGACGAACGGGTCCCCGATGTTGTTGATGTGGTAGCCCAGGAAACGACCCAGCGCGGCGTGGCCGTCGAGCGACAGGTTCACCTGGTAACCCAGAAGACGCTCCCGCTGCCCGCCCAAGTACCCCTCCAACTTGGCAAGGACCGCGGTCCGCTGCTCATCGGTGTAGGCCTCGGTACCCAGCCGGTAGTCGTCGTTGGCCGGCCGTGCCGTGAGATGTGTATCGAAGTGTTCGGTAATCATTCGATGTCCGATTCTGAGCGAAACTGCTGCAAGTGGGGATCGCCGATAGGCGCCAAGGGTCTCGGGAATCGCTCGGATCTAAGGGGGCCAGGTGGTTGCGCGAGTCAGCCGCCTATACGACCGTCAACGGGCGGTTGCTGAATTGGTCGGTCGCCTGTCGTTGAACTGTCGAAGCGGCGGTTGCCGCGGAGCGCGGGTGTCCTGTCCAGGAACTCGCGGTACACAAGATATGCGTGACGCGCCGCCCCGATTGCTCATCCTTCTATATTTATCTCCATCTAGTTATTTCAAGTGGAAAGCGTTTGAGGTCAGTTATCCAGGGGGGCCTTCAGGAGTGACGTTTCGGCAACTCTCGGAAAGGCAGCTTTGTGCCGCAGGAGTGTGCTGCAGTCGTGTTCTTTTCCGGCCGGGACCAGTCCCGGGCGTCGTCAGCTACGGCCTACAACCCGGCCCGCGCTCCTGCCGTCCTCGCCTGGGGCCGGCCCGGACACGCTCGCCGAACGCGACGGCGAGCAGATCGCCCTCCACCTGACCGGTCACACCCGCGCGGTCGCCGCCGACGTACGACGCCGCGCCGACCAGATGCGCGGACGTCCAAGCGGCCCAGCGCCCGTCACCGGCTCGGAGTGATGGCCCGCGTAACGGTCACCCAGGCCGGGGCGGCCTCTCACATGGAAGACCTGATCGCGCTCCTGTCCTGCTGGATGGAGCGCTGTGTGGTTGTCCGACGAGCCTGGCAGACCGCAAGGCGGCAGCCCAGGCAGGTCGTGGGCCGATGCCGGAGGCCCGAATCGGCTTCCGACTGGCGGATCTTCCCGAGCTGGGTGTGTTCTCTTTCGTGTCGACCTCGTGGGAACTCGCTGCCGAGCTACCCGCTTTGGCTGCTGCCCTGGATCTGGCGGCTGTTCCGGCCCTGGGCGTGCTGCGATGTGAACTGGTGGAGTTCATCACACGCTCCGGGCTCGCCGTGAGCTACAGGCGGCCGGTCGTTGAGGTCGGCAGGACGCAGGTCCTCGCCCAGGATGCCGTACGACTCGCGGCGTGACGCCGGTCCGTCGGCTGCAGGTGTCCTGCGGGTGAGGCCCGCGTTTAATCGGCGGTGCATGGCAGCCGGGCAGGGCATCGAGTCAAGGCCGCACCCGTCGCCAGTCCGTCACAGGGTCAGGGTTTGTGTGGTCCGCAGGGGTGACCCAGAAGGCTTTGCCCAGCTCAGCGCTGAACTGGGCGCCTGTCCGGCCGTCCCCGGAGGACCGGCCGGTGAGCCGCCGGCCTATCCACGGCCCCAGATGTTCGCGCGCGAACCGCAGATCCGCGGCGCGCCGCGCACCCCAGCCCGGCGGGGCGGCGGCCGGCAGCGGCGCGTCCCAGTCCGACTCGGCGGTCAGCCCGAGCGCCTGCCAGACCGCCTCCGCCACCCGGCGGTGCCCCTCGGCGTTCAGATGCAGCCGGTCGTCGGCCCACAGCCGCGGGTCGGACAGCGCCTTGGACGCATAGAGATCCACCACCACGGCGCCGTGCCGCGCGGCCACCTCGTCGATCCACGCGAACAGCTGCTCCATGCGCGGCCGGAAGCGCTCCAGCACGGGACCCTGCCGCCCCGGGCTGCGCATCAGCACCAACTGCCCACCGCCCCCGGCCAGCCGCCCGGCGGCGTCCTCGAACCGGGCGCACACCTGGTCCACGTCGCACCGGGGCCGCAGGACGTCATTGAGCCCGCCGACCAGCGTCACCAGATCGGCGCCCATCGCGGCCGCCGGCCCGCACTGCTCGTCGGCGATCTGCCCGATGAGCTTGCCGCGCACCGCGAGATTGGCGTAGCGGAAGGCCGGTGCGGCGGCGGGTTCCCCGGCCGGGCCCCGGGCCGCGGCCGCCAGCCGGGCGGCGAGCAGATCGGCCCAGCCGCGGTACGAGCCGTCGGGCAGGGCGTCCGACATTCCCTCGGTGAAGCTGTCGCCGACCGCGACGAAACTGGTGTAACGGGCATTCATCTCCATGGCGCGGTGATCCTACCGCCCGCCGTACCGCGCGGTATGCCCGGTACCCCGGGGCGGGGCGGAGCCCCGCGGTGTACGGTCTGGTGCGTCCGGACGGCGAGGAAAGAGACAGGTGGCCGCGCGATGACTCCCCGCCGGGGCGACGGCCCCGACGAGCCGACGTTCACCGAACGGGCCCGCCGCCAGCAGCTCATCGACGCCACCATCGACCTGATCTCCACCCGGGGTTACCCGTCGACCTCGCTCTCGGCGATCGCCGAGCGGGCCGGACTGTCCAAGGCCGCGGTGCTCTACCACTTCTCGTCCAAGGACAATCTGACCCGGGCGGCACTGGAGCAGGTGATCGAGCAGTTCAGCGCCTATGTCACCGAGCGGCTGGCGCGGGCGGCCGGCCCGCGGGAGGCGATCGTCGTCTATGTACGGGCGATGATCGGCTACCAGCAGGCCAACCGCCGCCAGGTCCGCGTGATCACCGAGATGCTGCTCGACGACGGTGGGGGCACCCGGCTCAAGACCCCGGGCTCCCATGACACCCACCGCCGTTGGCAACGCCTGGCCGAGCTACTGACGGAAGGTCAGAAGGCGGGCGTCCTGCGGGAGTTCAACCCGCAGACCGTCGCCCTGGCCATCGGTGGCGCCATCGACGGAGTGATCGCGCACTGGCTGGCCCACCCGGAGCTCGATCTGGACGCGGCGGCCGCGGAGCTGGAGGAGTTCACCCTCCACGCGATCGAGCGCCGGAGCTGACCCGGGCGAAGGCCGGGGCGCGCTCGGGGCGGATGCCGATCCCGCCCAGATAGCCGGTCACCGTCCGCAGCGGCGGCACCCGCCGCAGCAGCCGCACCGGCACCGGCAGCCGGTCGCCGTCGAGGGTGCCGGCCAGCGCGGAGCTGATCATCGTGTGCTCGGCCCGCTGGGACCGCTGGATCACGGTCATCGGCAGCTGCCGGCGCTTCTGCACCCGCGCCAGATCGGCCACCGCGGGCGTGCCGCGGCGCAGCGGCTCCGCCAGGATGCGGGCCGCGGCGACCGCGTCCTGGAGCGCGAGGTTGACGCCCACCCCGCCGACCGGCGACATGGTGTGCGCCGCGTCCCCGATGCACAGCAGTCCGTCCCGGTACCAGCGCCGCAGCCGGCCGAAGGTGACCTCCAGCAGCTTGACGTCGTCCCACGAGGTGATCGCGCCGGTCACCTCGTCGTCCCAGTCGAACAGCGCCCCGAGCCGGTCCCGCAGCCACTGGATGCCGTGGGCGCGCAGCTCCGCGTCCCGGCCCTTCTCGATCAGATACGAGGTCTGGAAGTACGTGCCGCGGTCCATGGTGACCGCGACCTGGCCGCCGCCGAAGTGTGCGAAGACCCGCCCGCCCTTGAGGCTGTCGGCCGGGGCGTCCACCCGTACCTGCCAGACGTCCATCGGCACCTCGAACTGCCGCTGCCGGAGCCCGGCTGCCTGCCGCACCACGGAGTCCCGGCCGTCGCAGGCGACCGTCAGGGCGGCGGAGAGTTCGCCCGGGGTGCCGTTTTCGTCGAGGAACCGCACCCCCGTGACCTGGTCGCCGTTCGTCCGCAGCCCCGTGACCCTGGTGTTCATCCGCAGGGTGAAGTTCGGCTCCGCCGCGGCCGCGCCCGCGAGCAGATCGAGGAAATCCCACTGCGGGACCATGGCGAAGTACTTGTGCCGGCCGGGGATGCGCCGCATATCGGTCAGCACGACCGTGGTGTCCCCGATCCGCGCCCGCATCTCCTCCAGCTTGGCGAACGGCAGCCGCGCGAAGGCCTCGCCGAGGCCGAGTTCGTCCAGCAGCCGCAGGGTCGACGGATGGACCGTGTCGCCGCGGAAGTCCCGCAGGAAGTCGCCGTGCTTCTCCAGGACGGTGACGTCGATACCGGCCCGGGCCAGCAGCAGTCCGAGCATCATTCCCGCGGGTCCGCCGCCCGCGATGCAGCACGTGGTGCGGTTCATGCGCTTGCCCCCTCCTCGCGTACGCCTGCGATGGCGACCGGCGAGGACAGCCTGCCCTGACCGATCGGTCAGCAATCTAACCGATCGGTCAGGCGTGCGGGTTCACCGCCCCCTCATCAGGCCGCGGGACGTTGCAGCACCAGCTCCCGGAGCACGTCCTCCATCGACACCAGCCCGGCCAGCCGCCCTTCCTCGCCGATCACCGCGGCCAGATGCGTACTGGATCCGCGCATCGCCGTCAGCACGTCGTCCAGCAGCGTCGAGGCCTTCACCCGGGCGATCGGGCGCAGCGCGGAGACCGGGAAGGGCTGCGTGCGGGGGCTGGCGTCCAGGGCGTCCTTGACGTGCAGATAGCCGAGGATGCGCCCGGTGTCGTCGACCACGGGGAAGCGGGAGAAGCCGGACTCGGCGGCCAGCCGCTCCAGCCCCTCGGGGGTGATCCCCATCTCCGCGGAGACCACCTTCTCGACCGGCAGCACCACATCCCGGACCGGCCGGCGGCCCAGCTCCAGTGCGTCCCGCAGCCGCTCCTGCGCCCGCTCGTCGAGCAGCCCGGCCGCCCGCGAATCCTCCACCATCTTCGCGAGCTGGTCGTCCGAGAACGTCGCGGCCACCTCGTCCTTGGTCTCCACCCGCATGAGCTTGAGCAGCCCGTTGGCGAGCGCGTTGATCGCGAAGATCGCCGGGCGCAGCGCCCGGGTCAGGGCGACCAGGGGCGGCCCGAGCATCAGGGCGCTGCGCACCGGCTCGGCCAGGGCGACGTTCTTCGGCACCATCTCGCCGAAGAGCATGTGCAGATACGTCGCCAGCGACAGCGCGATCACGAACGAGATCAGATGGATCAGCGCGGTCGGGACACCCATCGCGTGGAACGCCGGTTCCAGGAGATGGGCGATGGCGGGCTCGGCGACCGCGCCCAGCACCAGGGTGCACAGGGTGATGCCCAACTGAGCCGCCGCCAGCAGGGCCGACACATGCTGGAGCCCCCACAGCACGCTGGTCGCCCGGCGGTCACCGCGCTCCGCGTACGGCTCGATCTGGCTGCGGCGTACCGAGATCAGGGCGAACTCGGCGCCCACGAAGAAGGCGTTGACGACCAGCGTCAGTAGCCCCACGAACAGCTGGACCGCGGTCATCGGCGGACCTCCTTCTCCTGCTCATCGGTGCTGCCCGGCAGCGGCGCGTGCAGCAGCACCCGCGCCGCGCGGTGGCCGGTGGCGTCCAGGACATCCATCGACCAGCCCGCCACCTCCAGGGCGTCGCCGGCTTGCGGTATCCGGCCGAGTTCGGTGGCGATCAGACCGGCGAGGGTCTCGTACGGGCCCTCCGGGAGCCGCAGGCCGATCCGCTCCAGCTGGTCGGTGCGTGCGGCGCCGTCGGCCTGGTAAGCCGTGCGGCCCGCCGCGTCGGTTCCGGCGGGCGCCAGGTCGGGGGTCTCCAGCGGGTCGTGTTCGTCGCGGACCTCGCCGACGACTTCCTCGACGATGTCCTCCAGGGTCACCACTCCGGCAGTACCGCCGTATTCGTCGATGACCACCGCCATCGTGCGCTTGCCGGAGAGCCGGTCGAGCAGCCGGTCCACGGTCAGCGTCGTGGGGACCAGCAGCGGCTCACGGACCAGCTCGGAGACCGGGTGGCGGGGGCGGCGCTCGGCCGGTATGGCCAGCACGTCCTTGATGTGCGCCACGCCGACGACGCTGTCCAGGCTGCCGCGGTAGACGGGGAAGCGGGACAGTCCGGTCGCCCGGGTCGCGTTGGCCACGTCCTCCGCGGTGGACTGCACCTCCAGCGCGATCACCTGCACCCGCGGTGTCATGACGTTCTCCGCGGTCAGATCGGCGAGAGTGAGGGTGCGGACGAAGAGCTCGGCGGTGTCGGGCGCCAGCGCGCCCTCCTTGGCGGAGTGCCGGGCCAGCGCCACCAGCTCCTGCGGGCCACGGGCCGAGGCCAGCTCCTCGGCCGGCTCCAGCCCCATCCGGCGGACCGTGCGGTTGGCGGTGTTGTTGAGATGCCGGATCAGCGGCCGGAAGGCGGCACTGAAACCGCGCTGGGCGGTGGCGACCTTCTTCGAGATGACCAGCGGGTGGGAGATCGCCCAGTTCTTCGGGACCAACTCGCCGACGACCATCAGGACGACCGTGGAGATCGCCGTACCGAGGACCACGGCCAGCGAATCCGCCACCGGGCGCGGCAGGCCCATCGCGTCCAGCGGGCCCGCCAGCAGTGTGGCGATGGCCGGTTTGGAGAGCATGCCGATGACCAGGCCGGTGACGGTGATGCCGAGCTGGGCTCCGGAGAGCTGGAAGGTGAGACCGCGGACCGCTTTCAGGGCGCTGTCCGCGCCCCGCTCGCCGCGCTCGGCGGCGCGCTCGAGGTCGCTTCGCTCGACGGTCGTCAGCGAGAACTCGGCCGCGACGAAGACACCACAGGCCAGGGTCAGGAGGAGCGCCACGCCCAGAAAGAGCAGGTCGGTCATCGAGTCACCTCCGTCCCATGATCGAACAGGATCGGGAGGTTCGCGCTCTGTCGGGAGGGTGCCCGGCAACTGGGAGGCTCGCCCATGGCTGGACGCTCACACACCTTTCACTGAAGTAGGGGAACCCCATGGTAAAGGGTCAGCAAAAGTCGCTGGTGAGCAAAGAGCCCGCCCCGGGGTCGGGACGGGCTCCGGGGTTGCCGGGCTCAGCTGTCGAGGTGTTTGACCCAGCGGCTCCACTGGGGCTCGGGTGCGTAACCCGCGGCGCGCCACGCATGCTGCGCCGGCTCATTGCGGTCCAGCACCATCGCATCGCCGCGCCGGCCGCCCAGCGCGCGGAACCGCTCCTCGGCGGCCGCCAGCAGTGCGGCGCCGATGCCCTGCCTGCGGTGCCCGGGGTGGACGGCCAGCCGGTAGAGATGACAGCGCCAGCCGTCGAAGCCGGCTATCACGGTGCCGGTGAGCACTCCGTCGCGCTCGGCGAGGAGCAGAGCCTCCGGGTCCCGGGTGACGAGCCGGACCATTCCGTCGTGGTCGTCGCTGATGCTGGTGCCTTCCGCGGCCGTGCGCCAGAACGTCAGCACGGTGTCGATGTCCGACGGGGCGGCGCTGCGGATGTGGAGATCGCTCATGGGGTGAGCCAAGCAGAGCGCCGACCCGATCGGCGACCCCTTTCCGTACGAAAGAGGCCAGGTCCCGGGGCCGCCGGGGCTCAGACGTAGAAGCGCGTGACGCTCTGGAGCACGGCGGCGGGTTTGCTGCCGCCCTCGATTTCTATCGTGCCGTCCACCGTCATCTGCACGCCGCCGCTGATGTCGTCGACGGAGGCGAGGACGGCGGTCAGCCGGAGGCGGCTGCCGACCGGGACGGGGGCGGGGAAACGGACCTTGTTGAGGCCGTAGTTGACCTTGGTGGTGACGCCTTCGACGTCGAGCAGGTCGGTGAACAGCGGGATGAACAGGGCCAGCGTCAGATAGCCGTGCGCGATGGGGGCGCCGAACGGCCCCTGCCGCGCGCGTTCGACGTCGACATGGATCCACTGGTGGTCGCCGGTGGCGTCGGCGAATCCGTTGACGCGGTCCTGGGTGATGTCGATCCAGTCGCTGGTGCCGAGCACGCTGCCGGACAGTTTCTTGAGCTCGTCGATGCCATGGACGGAAACAGTCACGTGATTCTCCTCGGGGAGGGCGGAAAGGGGGGCGGAACGGAAGGGGGCGGTGGTCAGCGTGCGCCGTACCGGGCCCGGACCTGCTGTTTGGCGAGCTTTCCCGAGGCGGTGCGCGGGAGTTCACCGGCCACGACCAGGGTCTTCGGGATCTTGTACTTGGCGAGCCGGCCGGCCAGCGAGGTGAGGATCCCGGCCGGATCGAGCACGGCCCCTTCGCGGGGGACGACGACCGCGCGGCCGACCTCGCCCCACACGTCGTCGGGTACGCCGATGACCGCGCATTCGGCGATATCGGGGTGGGCGAGGAGGGCGTTCTCGACCTCGGCGGGGTAGATGTTCTCCCCGCCCGAGATGATCATGTCCTTGAGGCGGTCGACGATGGTGACATAGCCGTCGGAGTCGATCCGCGCGGCGTCCCCGGTCCGGAACCAGCCGTCGGTGAACGCCGCCGCGCTCTCCTCGGGCAGCCCCCAGTACCCGGGCATGACATGTGGCCCGCGGACGACCACCTCGCCGGTCTCTCCCACGTCCACCGGCGTCAGGTCGGGCCGGGCGACGCGTACCTCGCTGAAGAAGTGCGGGACGCCCGCGGAACCGGCCTTGCTGACGGCGTGTTCGGCGTCGAGGGAGAGGGCGCCGGGGGCCGTCTCCGTCATCCCGTACCCCTGGAGGAACGACAGACCGCGGTGCTGGTAGGTCTCGATGAGCGAGCCGGGGACCGGTGCGCCGCCGCAGGTGAGGGTGCGCAGCGAGGAGAGGTCCGCCTGCTGCCAGCGGGGCCGGCCGGCGAGCCGGCTGTACATGGCCGGTACCCCGAACATGAACGTCACACGGTGCTCCTCGATCAGATCGAGAGCCGCGTCGGGGTCGAAGGACCCGGTCAGGACGCAGGCGCCGCCCTTCAGCAGCACCGGCAGGGTGAGCATGTTCAGCGCGGCGGTGTGGAACAGCGGCGCCGACACCAGTGCCACCTCGTCGGCCGTCAGGTCGCTGTCCACCAGGACATTGACCGCGTTCCAGGTGAGGTTGGCGTGGGTGAGCATCGCGCCCTTGGGGCGGCCCGTCGTGCCCGAGGTGTACATGATGAGGCCCACCTCGTCGCTGCCGACGGGTTCGTCGACCGGGTCGTTGGAGGAGGCCGCGAGGAGTCCCTCGTACTCCGGGCCCACGGTGACGGTTCTCCGCAGGTCCACGGCGTCCCGCAGTGCGTCGACGACGGCTGCCTGCGCCGGGGAGTGCACCAGCACACTCGTCCCGGAGTCCGTCAGCTGGTAGGCGATCTCGGGTGCGGCGAGGCGGGTGTTGAGCGGTACGAACACCGCGCCGAGCAGACCGGCCGCGAAGAACGTTTCCAGGAAGGACGGGTGGTTGGGGCCGAGGTAGGCGACCCGGTCGCCGCGCCGGACCCCCGCTGCGCGCAGCGCGTGGCCCAGCCGGGTGGTGCGCTCGTGGAGTGCGGCATAGGAGGTCGGCACGCCCTCATGGAGAAGGGCGGTGCGACCGGGGGTCTTACGGGCCCGGCGGGCGGGCCACGACCCCAGTCCCTCGTTGCGCATCACAATCTCCTTGTCAGGAGCGGGACTCGGTGTCCTGATCGGCGAGCCCGAGGAGCCGGGCGGCGTTGTCCTTGAGGATCTTCGGCCTGACCTCGTCCTTGAGCGGGAGCTTGGCGAAGTCGGCGAGCCAGCGGTCGGGCGTGAGGACGGGGTAGTCGGAGCCGAAGAGCACCTTGTCCTGGAGCAGCGAATTGGCGTAGTGGACGAGCTGTTTCGGAAAGTACTTGGGCGACCATCCGGACAGGTCGATATGCACGCCCGGTTTGTGGGTCGCGACGGCGAGCGCCTCGTCCTGCCAGGGGAACGACGGATGCGCCAGGATGATCTTCATCTGCGGGAAGTCGGCGGCGACGTCATCGACATACAGCGGATTGGAGTACTTCAGCCGGATGCCGCCCCCGCCGGGCACACCGGCGCCGATACCGGTCTGGCCGGTGTGGAAGAGCGCGATGGACCCGGTCTCCTCGATCACCTCGTACAGCGCGTAGGCGAGATCGCGGTCGTTGGGGAAGAAGCCCTGGATGCTGGGGTGGAACTTGAAACCCCGGACGCCGTACTCCTCCACCAGTCTCCGGGCCTGTTTGACGGCGGCCCTGCCCCGGAAGGGGTCGAGCGAGGCGAAAGGGATCAGCACGTCGGGGTGGGCGGCCGCGGCCTCCGTGACCTCCTCGTTGGGCACCGGCGGCGTGCCGGTGGCGGATTCGGCGTCGATGGTGAAGACGACGGCGGCCATCCGCCGTTCCCGGTAGTACGCGGCCATCTCCTCCAGAGTGGGCTTGCGCGTGCCCTCGACCTTGAAATAGGCGCTGGAGGCGTCGTACAGGCCGTCGTCCAGGGCATGGGCGCCCTTGGCGGACACCTCGGCATGGGTGTGGACGTCGATCGCGACGAGTTCGTCGGTGTTCATCGGGTCACCGGCCCTTCGGAGCGGGGATGCCGACCGTCTGCGGAGCGCTGCCCACCGAGTGATGCCAGGTGGCGGCGATGCTCTCCGGCGTCCAGCCACCGTCGGCGTAGGCGATCGAGACCTCCTGCGGATGCGACCACAGTGCGAGCTTGTCACCCCCGATGCCGATGCACTGCCCGGTGACGTCACGCGCCGCGTCGGAGGCGAGGAACGGCAGGAGCGCGGCACAGTCCTCGGGGGTGCCGAACCCCTCGCCCTTGCGCAGGAACTCCGGCAGCGGCTCCCCGCGGTGCAGGGCCTCGACGTACGGGGCGAAGGCCGGGATCGTCTCGGTCATGGCGGTGGCCGCCACCGGGACGACGGCATTGACGGTGATGCCCGCCCGGCCCAGCTCCATCGACCAGGTGCGCACCATGGCGCCGATACCGGCCTTGGCCGCGGCGTAGTTGGTCTGGCCGAAGTTGCCGCGCTGGCCGGCCGGTGAGCCGATCAGGATCAGGCTGCCGCCCTCGCCCTGTTCCTGCAGGTGGACCGCGGCGGCGCGGGCGCAGGTGAAGGTGCCCCGCAGATGCGTGGTGACGACGCTGTCGAAGTCGTCGTCCGTCATCTTCCACAGGACGCGGTCCCGCAGGATCCCGGCGTTGGTGACCATGATGTCGAGCCGCCCGAACTCCTGGACGGCGCGGGCGACCAGACGGTCCGCGGCCTCGGTGGTGCCGACGGCCACCACCTCGGCCACCGCCCGGCCGCCCGCTTCGGTGAGGGACCGGACGGCCTGTTCGGCGATCCCGGCGTCCACGTCATTGACGACGACGGCGGCACCGGCCCGGGCCAGCGCGGTGGCGTAGGCGAGGCCGAGGCCCCGGCCGGAGCCGGTCACCACGGCCACCTTGCCGCTGAGGTCGGTGGAGGGAGGGGGAGTGGGGTCTGACACGGCGATGTGCTCCTTCGCTTGGGAGGGAGGGTGCGGGAGCCCTGGGCTGCGGCTCGGCGCGGTCCGACTCTCACGAAGGAAGCTAAGACCAATCATTGTTGTCGTCAATAGTTGCCGTGAACCTCGGTATGCTCCATGCTGAGTCCGCACCCTCCCCACCCGCGCTCCCGTTCCCACGGGACCTCACACCGGAGTCAGAGATCGCCGAGACCGACGCCGACGTCCCCTGGATGCGCGCCCTCCACGCCGACACCGGCTACCTGCTGTACCGCCTCGGCCTGCGGTCGGGAAGCATGTTCAACACGGCGCTCCAGGAGTACGGCCTGCGGCTGCGCCACTACGCCCTGCTCCGGTATCTGACGACCGTGGAAGGCGCCCTGCAACGGGAGTTGAGTGAACGGCTGGGCTACGACCCGAGCGCGATCGTGAGCCTGGTCGACGACCTCCAGGACCTCGGCTACGTCGAACGCCGGCCCGCCCCGGGCGACCGCCGCAGCCGCATCGTCGTCCTGACGGACCAGGGCCGCAGCGCCCTGCGCGACACCGACGAGTCCAGCCGTCAGGTCACCGACGAACTGCTCGTCCCGCTCGACGCCGGTGAACGGGACCAGCTGCACGCACTGCTGCTCCGGGTCGCCGAGCCGGAGCAGTGATCCCGCCGGTCCGGACCCGCGCTAACGGGCCGGGCCGGCCTGGCGCTCCTCGTCCCGGGGCCGGGTGCGCCTGCGCTGCGTGAGGTACCCGGCGACGGCGACCGCCAGCAGCAGGGCGACGGTGCCGAGGGTGAACGCCTCGAAGGTGAGCCGGGAGACGCCCCAGACCGCCCGGAAGTCGTACGGGAGGCCGAAGAGCTGCTCCAGGGTGCCGGGAAACAGCGCCACCCATGAGCCGAGCACGATCCAGGCGTAGACGAGCAGCGTCGCCACGGTGAACCCACGGGTGCCGAACGGGACCTGGTAGGGCCGGGGCACCTCGCGGTGGCGCAGCCGCAGCGTCAGCAGCGAGGGGACCACGGCGAGATAGGACAGCAGCAGGGTGGTGATCGCGACGGTCAGTACTACGCCGAAGACCGCCGAGGCGTCCCCCTTCGCCAGGTTCATCGCGGCGGCCATGAACACGGTGGCGGTGACCCCGGAGAGCAGATTCATCCGGACCGGCGTCCCCAGCCGCGGATGGAAGGCGCCCAGGCCCCGGCTGAAGAACCCGCCGTCGGCGGCCGCCATCGCCTGTATCCGGTCGGCGACGATCATCCAGGCGCTGCCCTGCGTCAGCAGCGCCACCACGAACAGCACCGCGACGAAGGTCAGCACCGGTTCGCGCCCGTCGCCGTAGATCCCGAAGACCAGCCGGGCGGCATCCATGAAGCCGCCGACACCGGTGACCTCGCCGGGCGGCGCGGCCGAGAGAATGGCCAGCACCGGCAGCAGATAGCAGCAGATGGCGATGGCCCCCGACACCCCGATCGCCACCGGCACATCGCGCTGCGGAGCGAGCATCTCGTCGCCCGCCGCATTGGGCGCCTCGAACCCGACGAACGCGAACAACAGCACCGGCACCAGCGCCAGAAACCCCAACCCGGTGGGGGAGAAGTCGGCGCTCTGGAGCCCTCGGAAGCCGTGCTGGATCCCGTACGCCACAGCCGTACCGGTGAAGAAGGCCAGCGCCAGCACCTTGGCCCCGGCGCCGGCCGTGGTGATCCACTTGCCGCGGCGCAGCGAGACCACCGCAGTGAGGATCGCGGCCCAGATGAAGGCCAGTTTGAAGGCGTAGTCCGCCACCGTCCCCGAGCCGAGCGGGAGGACGAAGCCGTCCCATGCCGCGGCTGCCACGAAGACCAGCGAACCGCCGAGCCAGACGGGGTTGGTGACCCAATAGAACATCGTGGTCAGCACGGCCGTCGGCCGCCCGAACGCCACCTCCACCCAGACGTAGGGCCCGCCCTCCTGTGGGAACGCGGCCCCGGTCTCGGCGAACACCAGGGCGTAGGGCAGCAGGAACGTCACCGCGATGACCGCGATCCAGATGACGGCCTGTCCGCCGCCGGCGGCGATCTGCCCGATCACATCGAAGGAGATCACGGCGGCGACGCCCATCGCCATGATGTCGAAGCGCCGCAGACTCCGCTTCAGATTCGGAACGGGGGCGGGGACGGACACGGCGTGGTCCTCCTGATGGCCGGTGCGGTCGCGGTCGGTCCGGTCCGTCGCTGCCCTCCGGGGGCCGGGCCCGCGACGGTCACATCGTGCGGCATCGGCTCCGGCCACATCGGCAGCGGCACGCCCTGCGCCGGACGCGTCGGCCGGTCGTCCGGGCCGCCGCCGTCGTCCGTCGAGTCGCGCCCCGGCGGCCGGTGGAGAACCGCGTGGCCGCGCCGTGCGTCTCGCACCTCATGGAGATCCGGGGGAGGACGGATCTTGGTCATTGACCTGGTGGCCCGGGTACCCGAGACTCCGTTCAGCCCCCCTCGTCGGCCGCCGCCCCACCGGTCATCCGGCAGCTCCACGCTGCCCGTCCGCCGGTTGGCCGTCCCGTCACCCACCAGCCCGCGACCCCGCGCGGGCCAGCCACGAGGAGGCCGCCGTGACCGATCGGCACGGAGCCGCGCAGCCCGGCGCGGTCGAAACCCACACCGCCGACGAGGTGCCGGAGCGCGCACGGCACGGGGGTGTCCGTGCGCTGTTCACCCTCGGGTTCGCCACCCAGGTCGCCCCGTTGGCCCTGGTCACCGGCGCGATGGCGGTGCAGGTGTTCCATCAGCCGCTGTGGTCGGGCATCCTGGCGGTGCTCGTCGGACAGTTGCTGGGCGGGGCCTGTACGGCGTCGCGGTGGGCGCCGGGCCCGCAGCCCGGTGGGCCGCGCGGGCTCCGGAGCCGGGCCCGGTTCGGCTCGCCGGGCGCACTGCCGAGCGTGGCCGTCGCGGCCGCCGTGTACCTCGCGCTCTTCGCCGCTCACCTCGTGCTCGCCGGGCGGTCGCTGCACGCCCTCGCGCCCAACGTGCCGTTGGGCGCGGGCATCCTGCTCGCCGCCGTCGGCTCCGCGCTGCTCTGCCTGATCGGCCGGCGCCTGCTCCACCTCCTCCACAGGGCGGCGGCGGTGATCCTCGCCCTCGGCAGCCTGGCCGGCCTCGCGGTCGTCGTGGCCCGCGGCCTGCCCGCGGACGTCCTCACCCGGGGCGGCTTCACCTTCGCCGGCTGGCTCGCGATCGTCGCTCTCAGCGCCCTGTGGCAGCCGGCCCTCGCCCCGTACGTCGCGGACCCCGCGCGCTCGCTGCCCCGGCCCGCCCGTACCGCCGCCGCCTTCCGGGCGACCTACGGGGGCTCCTGCCTGGGCTCCCTGCTGCCGTTCCTGGCCGGTGCGGTCGTCGCCCCGGCCTGCCCGGGCCCGGACCCCGTCGCCGGATTCGACACCGCGGCCGGGGCGTTCGGACCGGTGCTGCTGGCACTCTTCCTTCTGATCCTCCTCCACCAGGGCGCGCTCACCCTCTACCGCGCGGTGCACAGGTGCGTGGAGCTGACCGTGACCGCGCCGCTGGACTTCCTGGGGGCGCGCTCCCGGCGGCGGTGCGACGGGGCAGCGGTGTTCAGCGTGCGCGAGCAGGCCGCCCGCATCCTCGATCCGCTCCGGCCGCTGTACCCGGAGGACGTACGAGGCTTCGCGGACACCCGTTAGGACACCCGCTGAAGGTGCCGCCCGCAGCCCGCTGCGCGACGAAAGAGCCCGGCCCGCCCAGGCCCAGAAATTCTATGCCTGGCCCGAAATTCCCTTTCCCTCCCCGGGAGTGGAAAGGCGCTGCGGCATCGTACGGAACTCGCGGGGGATTTACCAACTGCCGCCATATCTCCGGTGCAAGTTCCTTTGTGCAGAAGGTTTTCGGGGCGACCACACGGCCGAACTTCCTCCCCTTCGCAGAATCCGAAGTGTATTGGCCTCTCAACTGCCCTGCATAAAGGGGAAGTTGGGCACTGCCCGAGAGGTGCGAGGGGCTGAGGGTGGCGTGGCCATGCTTTCAAAGAGGGCTTAAAGCGGGCATGTTGCATCATTCCGGCCGCGCTCGGAGGGTGGTGGTGCATCTTCGGCCAATTCCGAGGCCGGAATGCTTTGTTACGGTGCCCCCTGTTCTCGGAAAGGCGGTTCGGGTGACCGAACGGGCCTGTGGGGAGTGGAGGGTGCCGTCGTGCGCCGTCCGCTTTCCGTTCCGGCATTCCCCCATGGAGACGATTTAGTTGAACGTGAAATTCTCTTCGGTGAAGCGCGAGGCGCGCGGTGCGCACCGGCGCCGGGCCCGGATGATTCCGATCGGCATCCTGGCCGCGGCCGGTGTCCTCGGTGGATCGCTGGCCGTGTTCAACTCCCAGGACCACGCGACGGCCAACGAGGCCTTCCCCCAGGCCTCGGGCAGCGCCACCCCCGACGCCACGCCGAGTGACCGGCCCTCCACGCCGGCGCCGAAGGCGACCAAGTCGGGGAACAGCAAGATCGACCGCTACGAGGCGGAAATCAACCGGCTGGTCAACAAGGCGCGGGTCGAGCACGGCTGTGCGCCCCTGCACCGCGACCCCCGTCTGGACAAGGCCGCCCGGCTGCACAGCCAGGACATGGCCACCCACAGCCACTACTCGCACACCTCCACCAACGGCAAGGGCCCGAAGGAGCGGATGGAGGCGCAGGGGTACGACGACGCCTCGGCGGAGAACATCGACGCCTGGCCGACGACCCCCCAGGGCGCTTTCGACGCCTGGATGCACAGCCCCGGCCACCGGGCCAACATCCTCGGCTGCCACTCCAAGGCCACCGGCATAGGTGTCGCCCTGGGCGGTAAGCACCGGGCCTACTGGACCCAGGACTTCGGCTACAAGTAAAGCCGGGCCGTGGGCGCCGCCTGCCCGGATGCCGCGCAGCGGAGCATCCGGGCAGGCGGACCCGGGATCTCCGCCGCCCCCGCCGCTTGCCGCTGCTAGCGGATGCGCGCTAGCTTTGAGGGGTGGCGAAGACGCAGCTGAACGTCAGGGTGGACGAAGCCACTGCTGAAGCGGCGCGAGAGCGCGCCACGCAGCGGGGAGTGAGCATGAACCGCTATATCGAGGAGCTCGTCCTCAAGGACGCCGGCGAGGTCGGCCAGACCTTCGTCGAGGCCGCCTCCGACTTCATGAAGCAGTACGAGCGTGTCTTCGCCGAGGAATTCGGCCGGCAAGAGGGCAGCCCCCCTGCCACCCCGGGCACCACCGACCACGAAGGACTGCCGGGCACCACGTGACACTGCGCATCGACCTCGCCTGGCTCCTTCTGATCGCCGAACAGCACACCCCCGGAGACCCCCAGGTCACCGACTGGGGCGCCCTGGTGGCCGCCGTCAGCCGCCATGAAGCCGAGATATTCGGTGTGCCCGTCTACACCGGTCCCCAGGACCGCGCCGCCGCGCTGCTCCAACTCCTGCTCCAGGTACCGGCGCTGGAGGAGGCGAATGCGATGTTCGCGACGGCCGTCGCCTATGGCTACCTCGTCGCCAGCGGTCTGAAGATCGCCACCTCCCCCGAGCAGGTCCGCGACCTCGCCCGCCTCGTCAAGGACGGTACGGCCGACGTCGGGGCCATCGCGGACGAGCTGCGCACCTGGACGGTCTGAGCGCCGCCCGCACGCGGGCCGCTCAGCCGGCCGGCCGCCGGGCCGTGCCCAGCACCGCCGGTGAGGTCGGCAGCGTCGGCCCGCGCTCCGGCACCCGCAGCCGGCGCACCCGCACCACCTCGAACCCGGCCGTACGGATCTCGCCCAGCGGGTCCCGGCCGGTGTGACAGCCGCCCATCAGCAGCGGCCAGACCGTCCGGTCCAGCGACCACTGCACCGCCGCCAGCCCCCGCCCCGCGGCCCGCCCGTGCTCGAAGAACCGCAGCTCACCGCCCGGCCGCAGCACCCGCCGCAGCTCCAGCAGCGCCCGCTGCACCTCACGCACCGAACACAGCACCAACGACGCCACCGCGGTGTCGAACGCTTCGCTCTTGACCGGCAGCGCCTCCGCCACCCCTGGCACCAGATCCACCGGCACCTCCGCATGCGCCGCCGCCGACCGGGCCACCTCCCGCAGGGTGGGCTCCGGCTCGATGGCCACCACCTCCGAGACGGTCCCCGGATAGTGCGCGAAGTTCAGCCCGGTGCCCGCGCCGACCTCGATGACGCGGCCGGTGGTGCCCGTCAGCAGCTCCTTCCGGAGCGCGGCCACCCCCGCCCGCGCATCCGCGGCCGGACCGCAGCAGCTCGCATAGAAACGGGCGAACACCGGGTGGTGCACCGTGCCCTGCGGAACTCTTCTGCGCTGCCACATGACGGACCCCTTCGCCGACGCTGCCCGCTCCTGGAGTCAGTTTCCCCACCGGGCGGTGAAGGAGTCACCGGGAGCCACCCCGTCAGCGGCCCGGACATCCGTACGAGGCGGGAGCGGCTCTCGCACCGAGGGCAGGTCCCGTCCTCTCTCACCACGCGCCGTCCGTGCGGCGGTGTGCCTGCCCGCGGCCGCACCCCGTCACGCGGGGATACGGAACGCCCCCGACCCGCCGAGCGCCGGTGCCAGCCAGTCCGGGGCCGCGGTGCGGAAGGCGTGCGGCGCGAGTCCGGCGGAACCCTCCGGGACCAGGCCGAGGAGCGGGGCGCCCGCGGCGTCCGGCAGGTCCGCCAGGTTGCAGCGGGACGCGAGGTCGGGCTCGGCCGGCCAGCTGCCGATGACGACGCCCGGGGAGTCGAGTCCGTACGAGCGCAGGGCCAGTGCGGTCAGCGCGGTGGTGTTGAGGGTGCCCAGGCCCGCCTGGGCGACCACCAGGACGGGGGCCCCGGCCAGCCGCGCGGCGTCGGCGAGCGTATGGCCGTCCGCGTCGAAGCGGACCAGCAGCCCGCCCGCGCCCTCGACCAGCACCAGGTCGTGCGAGGCGGCCAGTTTGGCGGCGGCCTCGGCGATGTCCCGCGGACCGACCGGCGGCAGACCGGCCCGCAGCGCGGCCGTCGCGGGCGCCAACGGTTCCGGGTAGCGGGCGAGTTCGACACCGGTGACCGGACCGGCCAGCCGCTCGACCTCCGCCACATCTCCCGGCTCGTGCGCCGTGACGCCGGTCTGGGCCGGTTTGAGCACGGCCACCGAACGGCCTTGGGCGAGCGCCGCCGCGGCGATCGCGGCCGTCGTCACGGTCTTGCCGATCTCCGTGCCCGTGCCCGTCACGAACAGCACCGACATGGTTGTGCCTCCGACTCTGCGCGGCCGATCCCGCGCGTAATGACTGGGAATGTTGCTGTGTGCCCGGTGCGCACGGCACCGGTACCGGGGGCGGCGGGGCGCGGAGACCCGGCCACCGCCGCCCGTGCGGTCAGCCCTCGCGCGCCGCCGCGCACACCGCGGCGCAGATGCGCGCCACATCGCCGTCGCCGGTGATGTACGGCGGCATGGTGTAGATCAGATCCCGGAACGGGCGCAGCCATACGCCCTCCCGGACCGCCGCCCGGGTCGCGGCCGCCATGTCCACCTCGTGGTCGAGCTGGACGACACCGATCGCGCCGAGGACCCGTACGTCACGCACCCCGGCGATGCTCCGGGCCGGGGCCAGACCGTCCCGCAGCCCGGCCTCGATCCGCTTGACCTCCTGCGCCCAGTCCTGGGACAGCAGCAGCTCGATCGAGGCATCGGCGACGGCCGCGGCCAGCGGATTGCCCATGAAGGTGGGACCGTGCGCCAGCACCGGCAGTGCGCCCCGGGAGATCCCGTCCGCCACCGCCGCCGTGCACAGCGTCGCCGCCAGGGTGAGATATCCGCCGGTCAGCGCCTTGCCCAGGCACATCACATCGGGTGCGACGCCCGCGTGTTCGGCGGCGAAGAGGGCGCCCGTACGGCCGAAGCCGGTGGCGATCTCGTCGAAGACGAGCAGCACGCCATGGGCGTCGCAGGCCTCCCGCAGCACCCGCAGATAGCCGGGGGAGTGGAACGACATCCCGCCCGCCCCCTGCACCACGGGCTCCACGATCACCGCCGCCAGCTCGTCGGCGTGCCGGGCGATCAGCTCGCGCAGCTGCGCGGCGTACGCCTCGTCCGGCGCCGCGTCGAAGCCTGCCGGCGGGGTGTCCGCGAAGACCTGCCGCGGCAGCGCCCCCTGCCACAGCTCATGCATCCCGCCGTCCGGATCGCACACCGACATCGGCTGCCAGGTGTCGCCGTGATAGCCGCCCCGCCAGGTCAGCAGCCGCTGTTTGCGGGGCTTTCCGAGCGAGCGCCAATACTGAAGGCACATCTTGACGGCGACCTCGACGGACACCGAACCGGAGTCGGCGAGGAAGACGTGCTCCAGCGGCTCCGGGGTGATGTCGACCAGCCGCTTCGCCAGCCGGACGGCCGGCTCATGGGTCAGCCCGCCGAACATCACATGGCTCATCCGCCCCAGCTGGCTCTGTGCGGCGTCATTGAGGACCGGGTGGTTGTAGCCGTGCACCGCCGACCACCAGGACGACATGCCGTCCACCAACTCGTCCCGGCCCTCGACCGGTTCGGCCAGCCGGAGCCGGACCCCGGACGCGGACTCCACCAGCAGCGGTGCGGCCTTGCCGGGCATCGGCCCGTACGGATGCCACACATGCTGCCGGTCGAGCGCGAGCAGTTCGCCGGGGGTGAGCGGCTCAGGCATTGGGCGGCAGTTCGGTACCGGCACCGCGGCGGCGCACCGAGACCAGATCACGGCGGGTGTCGTCGGACGGTGCCGTGACAGTGGCGGCGAGATCCGCGGCGTCGCCCTCCGCGTCGCCGGCCTCGCAGGCCGCCGCTCCGCCGCAGTCCGGCCGGCGGTGCTCGGGCAGCGTCGTGGTGTCCGTGCCCTCGACCTCGAACCCGGCGTCCGCGATCATCGCCAGGTCGTCCTTGCCGGCCTGGCCCTCACTGGTCAGATAGTCGCCGAGGAAGATGGAGTTGACCAGGTGAAGGGCGAGCGGCTGGAGACTGCGCAGATGGACCTCGCGGCCGCCGGCCAGCCGTACCTCGATGTCCGGGCAGACGAACCGCACCATCGCCAGGATGCGCATCGCGCGCTGCGGGGTGAGGTTCCACTCCTTGGCGAGCGGGGTGCCCTCGAACGGGATCAGGAAGTTGACCGGGACCGAGTCCGGGTCCAGTTCGCGCAGTGCGAAGACCACATCGACCAGGTCGGCGTCGCTCTCCCCCATACCGGCGATCAGCCCGGAGCAGGCGGACATCCCGGCGGCCTGGGCCTGCTGGACGGTGGACACCCGGTCCGAGAAGTCGTGCGTGGTGCAGATGTCGCCGTAGGTGGCTTCCGAGGTGTTCAGGTTGTGGTTGTACGCGTCGGCGCCCGCCTCGCGCAGCCGGCCGGCCTGGCCGTCGGAGAGCAGACCCAGGCAGGCGCAGACCTCCACACCCTCGTTCTGCTCCTTGATGGCGGAGATGGTCTCCGAGACACGGTCCACGTCCTTGTCCGTGGGGCCGCGGCCACTGGCCACCAGGCAGACACGCTTGGCGCCGCCGGCCACCCCGGCGGCCGCCGCCTTGGACGCGTCATCCGGCTTCAGCCAGGTGTACTTGAGGATCTCGGCCTTCGAGCCCAGCCGCTGGGAGCAGTACGAGCAGTCCTCGGGGCACAGGCCCGACTTGAGGTTGACGAGATAGTTGAGTTTGACCCGCCGCCCGAACCACTGGCGGCGCACCTTTCCGGCCGCGGCCACGACATCGAGCAGTTCGTCATCGGACGTCGCCAGCACGGCCAGCGCCTCTTCGCGGGTCGGCATCTCGCGCCGCAGTCCCTTGTCCACCAGTGTGTTCAGCAGCTCCATGGCGTTGATCCTGGCGTACGCCACCGCCTCCGGCCAAGGAGGATCTCCACAACGAGCTCCGATCGAGGTGTGTGTATCACCACACTGTGTGCGTGCGGAACGACCGCTAACGTCTATAGACAGCCGACAATCGAGGCCGACAGACGAAGGACGCCGATGCCGCAGGACTCCGCCCCGTCGCTGCTCCACGACACCGCGCCGGCGACCCCCGGCGAGCCCCCCGCCGAGCCCTCCCGGCCGGTGTATGACGCGGCGTTCGACTGGATCGACACGGCCCGTACCGCACGCCATCGTGCCGGACTGGTCCGCACGCTGCGCCCCCGCCCCGCCGACTCCCCGCTGCTCGATCTGGCCAGCAACGACTATCTCGGACTGGCCCGGCACCCCGAGGTCACCCGCGGTGCGGCCGCCGCCGCGCACCGCTGGGGCGCCGGCGCCACCGGCTCCCGGCTGGTCACCGGCAGCACCGAGCTGCACGCCCGGCTGGAGGCGGAACTCGCCGCGTTCTGCGGCTTCGAGGCCGCTTTGGTGCTGTCGTCCGGTTATGCCGCGAACCTCGCCGCCGTCACCGCGCTCACCGCTCCCGGCACCCTGGTCGTCTCCGACGCGGGCAACCACGCCTCCCTCATCGACGGCTGCCGGCTCTCCCGGGCCCGTACCGAAGTGACCCCGCACGCCGACCCCGAGGCCGTGTGCACGGCGCTGACCGGCCACGACGGCCGGGCGCTGGCCGTGACCGACGCGGTCTTCTCGGTCGACGGCGACGCCGCGCCGCTCCCCGCGCTCGCCGAGGCCTGCCGGTCCGCGGGCGCCGCGCTGCTCGTCGACGACGCGCACGGTCTGGGTGTCCTGGGCGACGGGGGCCGCGGCGCGCTGTGGGCCGCCGGGCTCGCCGGTGACGGCGATGTGGTGACCACCGTGACGCTCTCCAAGTCCCTCGGCTCCCAGGGCGGTGCGGTGCTCGGCCCGGCCCGGGTCATCGAGCACCTGGTCAACACCGCCCGGTCGTTCATCTTCGACACCGGACTCGCCCCGGCGGCGGTCGGCGGCGCCCTCACCGCGCTGCGGCTGCTGCGCCGCGAACCGCAGCGCGCCGCCCGGGCCGGCCAGGTCGCCCGGGAGCTGCACGAACGGCTGACCGCCGCGGGGCTGGCCGCGGTCCGGCCGGACGCCGCGGTGGTCTCGGTCCGCGCCCCCTCGCCGGAGGCGGCGGTCCGCTGGGCCGCCGACTGCCGTGCGGCCGGACTCGCCGTCGGCTGCTTCCGGCCGCCGTCCGTGCCCGACGGGATCTCCCGGCTGCGGCTCACCGCCCGCGCGGATCTGACGGACGCCCAGCTCGACACGGCGGTCGGCACGATCGTGGCCACGGCGCCGACGGCCTGACGCGGACGGCGTTCCGGGCCCGGCGGCCGTCGTCGGCCCTGATCCTGGGGGCCTGCGGAACCCGCCGGTGCGGTCCGTCCAAATCCGGTCTCGCGTGGCAGAGTTCACCGCAACGAGCGATAGGGCTCCGTATATGTGGGTGGATCGGGTATCTCATCGCCGGCGGGGGTGGCAGTCTGACGCCCAGCAGAAGCCCGAGGCCGCACCGGTGTCCGGAGCGGCATCCCGGGTCCGGTGCGCACCGGACCCGGGCCTCGGTGGGAAAGGGACGGCGCCTCGATGGCAGACCACCAAGCATCCTCACTGACTCTGCCGAGCGTCCCCGCCTCGGTCCGCACCGCCCGCAGCCACGCCCTCGCCGTGCTCGCCGAATGGGGCCTGCCCGTCGACTCCGCGCTCGCCGACTCCCTCCGGCTGATCGTCTCGGAACTCGCGACCAATGCCGTCGTGCACACCTTCGGCCGGTCGCCGGACTTCACCGTCGAGCTGCGGCTGGAGCGCGACGAGCAGCTGCGGGTCGGCATCACCGACAGCCATCCCCGCCGCCCGCGCCGACTGCCCGCCGCCGTCCAGCAGGACAACGGCCGGGGCCTGGTCATCATCCGCTGCCTCGCCGCGGAAGCCGGCGGCCGGCTCACGGTCGTCCCCACCGCGTCCGGCGGGAAGACCGTCTGGATCACCCTGCCGTGGCAGAACCCCGTCCGCTGACGACCTCTGCCGCACCCGGCGGGCCTCCGGCTACGGCGCGGGGGCGTGGCGGGTGAAGGCCCCGCGCAGCAGGGCGCGCAAGGTGTCCGCGGCCGGGGCGCCGCCGTCGGGGCGGTAGGCCACCGAGATGCGGCGGAGCAGCTCCGGCGGGTCCAGCCGGCGGACCCCCAGCGGGGTCACGGAGCCCTCCGCCATCATCTCCGGGACCACCGCCACCCCGAGCCCCGCGCTCACCAGCGCACACACCACCGCATAGCTCGGCGACTCACAGCGCACCGCCACACTCGCCCCGGCGGCCGCCAGCACCGCCTCCACGGCACGCCGGTTCGGATTGGCCGGTGCCATGCTGACCAGCGGCTGACCGGCCAGCTCGGCGAGCGGCAGACGTCCGGGGCCCGCCGAGAGGGCATGGCCCGGCGCGGTGACCAGCACCAGTTCCTCGGTCAGCAGCGGTTCGAGCCGCACCCCCTCCGGCCGTGGCATCGCCTCGCCCGGCACATACTCGTGCGTCAGCGCCAGATCGACCTCGCCCAGCGCCACCGCCGCGGTGGCCTGCGGAGGTACGTACTCCGTGACGCTCAGCTCCACATCGGGGTGCGCGCGCCGGAACGCGCTGAGCGCGGGCGGCAGCAGATGCGTCCCGGCGGTCATGAACGTGCCGACCCGCAGCCGGCCGCCGGACAGCCCCGTCAGCCGGGACAGCTCGTGCCGCGCCTGATCCAGCTCGTCGAGCACCCGCCGGGCCCGTACGAGCAGCAGCTCACCGGCCGCCGTCAGCCGTGCCCCGCGGTGGTGGCGCACCAGCAGCGCCGTCCCCGCCTCCCGCTCCAGCTTGGCGAGCTGCTGGGAGAGCGCGGGCGCGGTGTAGCCCAGCCGGTCGGCGGCTCTGCTGATCGAACCGGCCTCCGCCACCGCCACCAGAGCGGCCAGTCGCGTGGGGTCGTACATAAGAACCTCTTTAGGCTCCCCAAGAACATTGCCACTCCCCATTAAAGGCTCTGACCAGCGAAACTGCTCCCATGGACGGACAGCTGATCGCCTTCACCGGAGTAGCCGCCGGCATGGTCGCCATGCCGGGCGCGGACTTCGCGGTCGTGGTGCGCCACGCGCTCGACTCGCGCCGGGCGGGGGTGGCGGCCGCCGTCGGAGTGGCGGGCGGGCTGCTGGTGCACACCGCACTGGCGGTCGCCGGACTCGCGGCCGTGCTGGTCGCCGTGCCCGCACTCTTCGGCGCCGTCCAACTCCTCGGCGGTATCTATCTGTTGTACCTCGGAGTCGGTGCGCTGGTCGCGGCCGTCCGCCGCAGGGGAACGCCCGACGACGCCGCGACCGCCCCGGCCGACAGCCCGGTGGCCCGCCCGGGCACCACGGGGCGGAGCCTGCGCCAGGGCTTCCTGACCAACGCCCTCAACCCCAAGGCCCCGGTCCTCTTCCTCAGCCTGCTCCCGCAGTTCGTCCCGGCCGGCGAACCCGCCCTGCCCCGTACGCTCCTGCTCGCGACGATGGTCGTCGCCATGGCCCTGGTGTGGTTCCCCGCCGTCGCACTGCTCGTCGACCACCTGGGCGACTGGCTGCGCCGCCCCCGGGTCACCCGCGCCCTGGAAGCCGTCACCGGAGCGCTGCTCACCACGCTGGGCGGCATCCTGCTCGTCGAGGTCGTACTGGCCTGAAGGACGGGCAGCGGTTCGGCCACCGTCACCGAGCCGTCCGCGGGCGGGAAGCTTCCGCGCGCCGCGGACGTCAGCAGTGTGCTCAGCGGTGAGGTCAACCGGCCAAGTGGGCCAATCCCACTGACAATTGATCACACGTGAGACGAAATGCCGGTCAGCCCACACGTCCATAGGACACCGCGCCGCTCCAGATCCGCTCCAGCCGCACCACGCTCCCGGCCTTGGGCGCATGCCACATCCGGCCCCGGCCCGCGTAGATGCCGACGTGGTAAATGCCGCGTGCGGAACGGAAGAAGACCAGGTCACCGCGTCTGCGCACGGAGGCCGGGATATGCCGGGTGCGGACGTACTGGGCGGCGGCGGTACGGGGCAGGGCCCGCCCGGCGCGCTTGAACGAGTACAGCGTCAGGCCCGAACAGTCGAAGCGGTACGGCCCTTGGGCGCCGTATTGGTAGGGCGCGCCGCTCTTGGAGGCCGCGATGCGCAGCGCGTAGGCGGACACCGTCGCGGCTTCGGCGTTCCCGGTCTCTCCCGGGGCGACGGTTGTCCCGCCCAGGGTGACCAGCGTCAGAGCGGTGACGGTGCCGGCGCGCGCCAGCAGATTCGGCGTATGCATGCGCACAGTCATGCGCAAACCCTTCGTCAGCCGCCTGCGAAGGAAGACCTGTCGGGTTCGGGCAGGCGAAGATGCCCGGCCGTGCGTACGGCTTCACCCCAAGGAGCCCTCGGCCCTGAGGCCGGGACCCCGTCCTGCTCGGGTCCTCCGCTCCCGCCGATCCACAACGTCGACCGGACATCCGGTACGGCGGCGGGATTAGGCGCCCGTCCGGACCGCCCCGTCGCTGTGGCGGGGGCTTGCCGTCGAAGGGATCGTCACGCACCCGCCACCGGAATTCCGAGCTGAAAATGCCGTATGTGACATGCGTCACACTTCGCCTGAATGGTTACTTTTGTTCTCGCAAGTGCCGAGACGCGGAGCGTCACACCCTCTGGACCAGCGGCGAAACATCAATGGTCCAGGGAATTGCGTCTCCCCGCGCAATTCGACGCCTCCTCACATCGGGCCCGGACGCTACGCCGTATGCGCAGCTCCGTGTGCGTGTCGCGTCAACTCTCCGTGGCCGGCGGCATCGTCACGAGCCCGGCCCGGCGCTCGCCCTCCAATACCCGGAGCGCGCGGGCCAGGGTCTCGCGGTGCAGCTCGCTCTCGCCCCGGTCGTGCATCAGCGTCAGCGCGTCCCGCAGCCCGGCGGCCTTGCCGACCAGTGCCTGGGCGGCCCGCAGTCCGGAGTAGGTGTCGCCGCCCCGGGCCGGGTTGATCTTGCCCAGCAGGTCGAGCACCTCCAGATAGCGGTCGATCAGGTCGCCCTCGGCCCGTGTCAGGGCGGGCAGTGGCGGAAGTTCCGGCAGCAGCATCCGGGCTCACCGATCGCCGGGTTGGGGGGTGGACTGCTTGCGCTGACGGGTGAGTGCGTCGATCAGGCCGTACTCCCGGGCGGCTTCGGCGTCGAAGATCTTGTCGCGCTCGATATCGGCGGCGATCCGTTCCCGGGGCTGTCCGGTGTGCTCGGCCAGCATCCGCTCCAGCATGTCGCGGGTGCGCAGCAACTCCTCGGCCTCGATCTGGAGATCGGTGGCCTGGCCCTGGACGGGCTCGGGGAGCGAGGGCTGGTGGATCAGGATCCGGGCGCCGGGCAGGGCCAGCCGCTTTCCGGGGGTGCCGGCGGCCAGCAGGACCGCGGCGGCGGAGGCGGCCTGCCCGAGGCAGATGGTCTGCACATCGCACGACACGAAGCGCATCGTGTCGTAGATGGCGGTCATCGCCGTGAAGGAGCCGCCGGGGGAGTTGATGTAGAGCGCGATGTCCTGGTCGGGCGCGGCGTGTTCGAGGTGGATGAACTGCGCCATCACATCGTTGGCGGAGGCGTCGTCGACCGGGGTGCCCAGGAAGATGATGCGCTCACTGAGCAGCTTGGAGTACGGGTCCATGGTGCGCGTCCCCTGGGACGTGCGCTCGGTGAACTCCGGAAGGATGTAGCGGGCCATCGGTCGCAGCATGAGCATGCTCCTCTCTGTAAAAAATGTACAGGATGTACGTCCAGTTAGAATGGGAGCATGGCCTACGAAATTCCGGTGACGCAAGCCCGGGCCGAGCTGGCGGATCTGATCAACCGCGTTGTCTACGGCGGTGAGCGGGTGGTCGTCACCCGGCACGGCAAACCGCTGGTGGCGCTGGTATCCGCCGCTGACCTGGAGCTTCTTGATGAGCTGGGGCGGCGGGAGCAGGGTGCGGAGGAGGAGCAGGTGATCAGCACGGTCTCCGCCGTGCGACCGCTCCCGTCCGCTCCGGGCGAACGGCGGCGGTTCGGGATCGCCGCAGAACACCGCGACCCGGCTGCCGGGGACCGGCGACCGGGTCGCGAGAGCTGACGGTCAGCGAGCGCTGACCGTGCGGGGGTGCGGGTGGCTCAGGAGCTGAGCTCCCACAGCGCGTGGGCGATGGCGTCGGTGTTGTTGTCGAGCGCCTTGTCGTCGATGTTCTTCGCGGTGTCGCAGGCCTGGTGGTAGCAGGCGTCGAAGGCCTTGCCGGCCTCGCCGCCCCAGTTCTTCGCCTGCTCCTCGGTCTTCTTGTAGTCGGCGCCGGAGAAGAGGCCGCCGACGGCGATGCCCGCGTCCTTGAAGGAGGCGTGGTCCGAGCGGCCGTCGCCCTCGGTCTCCTTCTCGGTGGCGATGTTCTTCTTGGCGAAGAAGTCCTTGAAGACCTTCTCCAGGCGGGTGTCGTCGTCGTAGACGAAGTAGCCCGGGTTCGGCGAGCCGATCATGTCGAAGTTCAGGTAGGAGTCGATCTTCGACTTGTCGGCGCCGAGCTTGTCGACGTAGGCCTGCGAGCCGACCATGCCGTCCTCTTCGTCGCCGAACCAGGCGAATCGGAGGTGCTTGGTGGGCTTGAGGTCCGCCTTGGCGACGGCGAGCGCCACCTCCAGGATGCCGGCCGAACCCGAGCCGTTGTCGTTGATGCCGGGGCCGTCGGGGACCGAGTCCAGGTGGGCGCCGGCCATCACGGTCTTGCTCTCGTCGCCGCCCTTCCAGTCGGCGACCAGGTTGTAGCCCTTGGCGCCGCCGCCGTCGAACTCCTCGACCTTGGTGGTGAATCCGGCCTTGTCGAGCTTGCCCTTGATGAAGTCGACGGACGCCTTGTAGCCGGCCTGTCCGTGGGCGCGGTTGCCGCCGTTGGCGTCGGCGATCGACTGGAGCTGGTCCAGGTCGGCCTTGACGGACTTGACGTCGATGTCCGGGGCGGCCGCCGGCGCGGTCCCGGCGTAGGCGCCGGCCGCGGTGAAGACGGTGGCGGCGACGGCGGCGACGGCGCCCGTGGCCAGCGCGGCCCGGCGTATTCGCGTGGAACGAGTCACAGTGTTTGCTCCGATACTTGTGTGGGGGGATGGAGCTGTTTGACGCGCACATGAGAATTGCGATCACTTTGCCAACCGTCAAGAGCGCATACCGGACAGTTGTGTTCGGCGAGCGAGCCGGGTCTCGTTTACGCCGATAGTGGCGATTCATGGCGCATGGCGGTCATCTGTTCCGTGCGCCCGAGCGGGCCTCGAGGGGTGGATTTCGCCAGCGCATTGCCCGTGCGGCCCGGGAGGTGACGGGGTGTCAGTCGCTGCTGGAGATGGTGGCCACGCCGTAACGGGCGGTGATAACGCCGCGTTACGCCAGGCGAAAGAAGAGGTGTCGACCGGTCCCTGGCCGTAACGCCGCTGAAATCCCGCCGAACTAGCCTCCTGGCGCAGGGCGCTTGATGGCCAAGTGCTGAAAGTCGGTTTGCTCCTCCTTTAATTACTGCGTGGTACATCTAACGACACAGGTGTGCCCACGCCTGTGACCTGGGCGAATGTGTCCGGGCGGGAAGACTGTGAGGTGGAAGGTATGCAACTGACCCCGCATGAACAGGAGCGCCTGATGATTCATGTGGCGGCAGACGTGGCTGAAAAGCGCCGCTCCCGGGGGGTGAAGCTGAACCACCCCGAGTCGATCGCGCTGCTCACCGTGCACATCCTCGAAGGCGCCCGGGACGGCCGTACCGTCGCCGAGCTGATGTCCTCCGGCCGCAAGGTGCTCACCCGAGACGAGGTCATGGACGGCGTCCCCGAGATGATCCACGACGTGCAGGTCGAAGCCACCTTCCCCGACGGCACCAAGCTCGTCACCGTTCACGAACCCATCAACTGAACGGGGAGCGGAACATGATCCCGGGCCAGATCCTCCACGCCGACGAGCCGGTGCGCCTCAACGAAGGCCTTCCCTGCACGCGGCTGACCGTCCTCAACGCCGCCGACCGCCCCGTCCAGGTCGGCTCCCACTACCACTTCGCTGAGGCCAATCCCGGCCTCGACTTCGACCGCGCGGCCGCGCACGGCAAGCGGCTGAACGTCCCGGCCGGCTCCGCCGTGCGCTTCGAGCCCGGCATTCCCACCGAGGTCGAACTCGTCCCCATCGGGGGCAAGCGCATCGTCATGGGCCTGCGGGGCGAGACCGGAGGAACCCTCGATGGCTGAACTCACCCGCCAGGCGTACGCCGACCTCTTCGGCCCGACCGCCGGCGACCGCATCCGGCTCGCCGACACCGACCTCCTCATCGAGATCACCGAGGACCGCTCGGGTGGGCCCGGCCGGGCCGGCGACGAGGCCGTCTTCGGCGGCGGCAAGGTGATCCGCGAATCGATGGGCCAGTCCCGCGCCACCCGCGCCGAGGGCACCCCCGACACCGTGATCACCGGCGCGGTCGTGCTCGACCACTGGGGCATCGTCAAGGCCGATGTCGGCATCCGTGACGGCCGGATCACCGCCCTGGGCAAGGCCGGCAACCCCGAGACCATGGACGGCGTCCACCCGGACCTGGTCATCGGCCCGGAGACCGAAGTCATCGCGGGCAACGGCAAGATCCTCACCGCCGGTGCCATCGACACCCATGTGCACTTCATCTGCCCGCAGCAGGCGGACGAGGCGCTGGCCTCCGGCGTCACCACGATGATCGGCGGCGGCACCGGGCCCGCCGAGGGCAGCAAGGCCACCACCATCACCCCCGGCGCCTGGCATGTCGCCCGGCTGCTGGAGTCGATGGACTCGCTCCCCGTCAATGTCGGTCTGCTCGGCAAGGGCAACACCACCTCCCTCGCGTCGATGCGCGACCAGCTGCGGGCCGGGATCCTCGGCTTCAAGATCCACGAGGACTGGGGTGCCACACCCGCCGTCCTCGACGCCTGTCTGACCGTCTGCGAGGAGAGCGGCGCCCAGCTCGCGATCCACACCGACACTCTCAACGAGGCGGGCTTCCTCGGCGACACCCTCGCCGCCATTGCGGGCCGTTCGATCCACGCCTTCCATGTCGAGGGCGCCGGCGGCGGCCACGCCCCCGACATGATCGCGATGGTCTCCGAGCCGAACGTGCTGCCCGCCTCCACCAACCCCACCCGGCCGCACACCGTCAACACCGTCGAGGAACACCTCGACATGCTGATGGTCTGTCACCACCTCAACCCCGCGGTCCCCGAGGACCTGGCGTTCGCCGAATCCCGGATCCGGCCCTCCACCATCGCCGCCGAGGACATCCTGCACGACCTCGGCGCCATCTCGATCATGGCCTCGGACGCCCAGGCCATGGGCCGGATCGGCGAGGTCGTGCTGCGCACCTGGCAGACCGCGCATGTGATGAAGCGGCGCCGCGGCGCACTGCCCGGCGACGGCGCCGCGGACAACCACCGGGCCCGCCGCTATGTCGCGAAGTACACCCTCAACGCGGCCATCGCCCAGGGCATCGACCATCTCGTCGGCTCCGTCGAGGACGGCAAAATCGCCGATCTCGTCCTGTGGGACCCGGCGTTCTTCGGCGTCAAACCACAGTTGGTCATCAAGGGCGGCCAGATCGCCTATGCGCAGATGGGCGACGCCAACGCCTCCATCCCCACACCGCAGCCGGTGCTGCCCCGCCCGATGTTCGGCGCCACCGGCCGGGCCCCGGGCAGCAACTCGGTCAACTTCGTCGCCCCGCAGGCCCTGGCAGACGGTCTCCCCGAGCGCCTCCCGCTGAGCAAGTCCTTCGAAGCGATCCGCAGCACCCGCGGCATCACCAAGGCGGATATGCGTAACAACGACGCCCTGCCGCGCGTCCAGGTCGACCCGGACACCTTCACCGTGACCATCGACGACGAGGTGGTCGAGCCCCGCCCCGCCGCCGAACTCCCCATGGCCCAGCGGTACTTCCTCTTCTGAGGGGACACCCATGCACACCCCGACGAAGGACGCGTACCACCGATGAGCCGCGCAGCGCTGCTCGTCCTCGCCGACGGCCGGTTCCCCGCCGGCGGGCACGCCCACTCGGGCGGCGCCGAACCGGCCGTCGCCGCGGGACGTATCAAGGACGCCGCCACCCTGGAGGCCTTCTGCCGGGGCCGGCTGCACACCGCGGGCCTGGTCGCCGCGGGCCTCGCCGCCGCCGCTGCGGCCGGCCACGACCCGCTCCGTCTGGACGACGCCGCCGACGCCCGCACGCCCGTCCCGGCGCTGCGGCAGGTCGCCAGGCGGCTCGGCCGGCAGATGATGCGGGCGGCCCGCGCCACCTGGCCGAGCGCCGCCCTCGACGCGCTCGCCACGGCCCGCCCCCGCGGCGCCCACCAGCCCGTCGTCCTGGGCCTGGCCGCCCGGTCCGCCGGTCTGCCGCCGCTCGATGCCGCGTACGCCGTCGCCTACGAGAACATCAGCGGCCCGGCCACCGCGGCGGTCCGGCTGCTGAGCCTGGACCCCTTCGACGCCACCGCCGTGCTCGCCCGCCTCACCACCGACCTCGACCGGGTCGCGGAACAGGGCGCCGAGGCCGCGCTGCGGGTCGCCGCCGAGGGGGTCGACGCACTGCCCGCCGCCTCCGCGCCGCTGCTCGACATCACCGCCCAACAGCACGCCGCCTGGCCGGTACGCCTCTTCGCCTCCTGACCCCCGGCCCTCCCGCCGGACCCACCACCGCCCGCGGCCGCACCCACCACCGGAGTGACCATGCATCTCGACCACAAGGACACCTTCCCCGAGCGCCACACCTACAGCGCCCCCGACCCCGTACGGGCCGATGGCACCCGGCGGGCCCTGCGCATCGGGCTGGGCGGACCGGTCGGCACCGGCAAGACCGCCACCGTCGCCGCGCTCTGCCGCGCCCTGCGCGACGAGCTGTCCCTCGCCGTGGTCACCAACGACATCTACACCCGCGAGGACGCCGAATTCCTGCTCCGCGAGGCGGTGCTGCCCGCCGAGCGGATCTCCGCCGTCGAGACCGGCGCCTGCCCGCACACCGCCATCCGCGACGACATCTCCGCCAACCTCGAAGCCGTCGAGGACCTGGAGGAGGCGGTCGGCCCGCTCGACCTCGTCCTGATCGAATCCGGCGGCGACAACCTCACCGCGACCTTCTCCAAGGGCCTGGTCGACGCCCAGATCTTCGTCATCGACGTCGCCGGCGGCGACGACATCCCCCGCAAGGGCGGGCCCGGCGTCACCACCTCCGACCTCCTCGTCGTCAACAAGACCGACCTCGCCCCCTATGTGGGCGTCGACCTCGAAGGCATGGCCCGCGACGCCAAGGCCCAGCGCGGCGAACTGCCGGTCGTCTTCACCGCGCTGAAGTCGGAGAACGGCGTCCGGCCCGTGACGGAGTGGGTCCGGGAACGGCTGGCGGACTGGACCGCGGGCCCGGCATGACCACCGCGCTCCGCACACCGCCGCAGACCGCCGCCGCTCCGGCCGCCGGTCTGCGCGCCACCGCCCGTATCGTCGCGCGGGTTGACGAGGCGGGCGGCACCACCCGGCTGCCGGTCCTGGACGGCGACGGACCGTTCGCGCTGCGCCGGATCCGCGGGCCCGGCGGGCAGGCCCGGGTCTGTGTCGTGGGGGCCATGAGCGCTCCCCTCGGCGGCGACCGGCTGGCCATCGAAGCCACCGCCGAGGCGGGCGCCGCCCTGCGCCTCACGTCCGCCGCCGCGACCGTCGCGCTGCCCGGCCGCACGGCCGACCACGCCACCTACGACGTACGGCTGACGGTGGGCGACGGTGCCCGGCTCGACTGGCTGCCCGAACCGCTGATCTCCGCGGCCGGCAGCGCCCTGCGGATGACCACCACCGTCGAACTCGCCCCCACCGCCCACCTGGTACTGCGCGAGGAACAGGTCCTGGGACGCAGTGGCGAACAGACCGGCGCGCTGCGCAGCCGGCTCATCGTCCGCCGGGCCGGCCGGACCCTGCTCGACCAGGAGACGGCGTACGGGCCCGGCGCCCCCGGCTGGGACACCTCGGCCGTGCTGGACGGACACCGTGCCCTCGGTCAACTCCTCGTCGTGAAGCCGGAGTTCAACCAGTGCCCGGCCGGGGTGCGGCTGCTGGGAGATGCGGCGGGGAAGCGGTCCGGCGACGGCGCGGGGCAGGGCGTCCTGGCACCGCTCGCCGGTCCCGCGGCCCTGGCCACGGCCGTCGCCCCGGACGCGCTCCGGCTGCGGCGCCTCCTGGACGAGGCCGCCCGGAGCGCCGCCGCCGGGTGACGGCGGCGGGTGACGGCGGCGGGCGACGGGGCGGCCCGGCTCAGACCTCCAGGTCGGCCTCCAGCTTGGCGAGACGGTGGCGCGCCAGCGCGAGATTGGCGCGCTTGCGGTCCAGCACCAGATAGAGGAAGAGGCCGCCGCCGTTCTTGCCCGACACCGGGCGGATGATGTGGTACTGCGAGGTCAGGGTGATGAGCATGTCCTCGATGGAGCCCTGGAGTTCCAGCATCTCCATGGTGCGCATCTTGGCGCGTACGACATCGGTATTGCCGGCCGCCGCGATATTGAGGTCCAGCGCCTGATTGTCGCCCAGGGTGGCCAGCGCCATACCGCTGGTGTAGTCGACCAGGGCGACGCCGACCGCGCCCTCGATCGTCGACATCGCGTCGGCGAGAGCGGATTCCATTTGAGCCATGAGGGGTCAGACCTTTCGATTCCTTGACGGTGTTTCAGCGGTTCCGGGGGTGGAACGGTTCCGGGGTCCCGGGTTTCGCGGTGTCCGGCGTTCCGGGGTTTTCTGCGTGCGTGCGGGGACGGCGGGGGCGTTGTCCTGTCGTCGGTGAGCTCTTATCGGTGGGGCGCCGCGTCCACGAGGGCGCCGATGCGTTCCGCGGCCTTCCGGGCCTGGAGATGGAGCCGCCCCACGTTGGTGTCCGTGCTGGCCACGGCCGTCAGGACCGCGCGGCGCCCGGCCGAATAAGCGGCTATGTAGCCGGTGGCACCGCGGGTCAGGGATTCCTCGAAGGCGCCCTGGCCGGTCGCCTCGGTGAGGCGTTTGGCGACGCCGATCGCGGCGGCGGTGAGCGCGGCCAGGCCGTCCGGTTCGATATCCGGCAGATCGTGGGCGATCACCATGCCGTCCACGCTCGCGACCATCCCGCCCTGGAAATGGCGCACTTGATCGCGCAGCGTGTGCAATTCATCCCGTATACGGGGTTCGATCGTCATCAGTCTCCTTTTCCGGGCACGTTTTCCGATGACGCGCCTCATGGTGTGCACCGTCTTCGTGCGTCAGGGCTCACAGGTTTTCCTCCAGCGCCGTACGCAGTCGGACAAGGAGGGCAATATCCGGATCGCCGGTATCGAGGAGGTCCGGAACCGGTATGTGCCAGGTCGGGGTGGGGCGTCCTTCGGCGGCGGGGGCGGCGGGCCCGTCCAGGCAGGCGCCGGGCCGGCGCCGCGGGAGCGCCGTCGGTGCCGGGGGCAGCTGGACGAGGCCGGCGGCGGCGAGACGGCGGATGTCGAGCAGGGTCGCGAACGCGGACTGGCCCAGCAGCCGGGCCAGTTCCTGCGGGGTGTGCCGGCCGTCGGCGCGGTCGAGCAGCCGCCGCTGCCGGCCCGTGGTGGGGGCGGCCGAGGTGCGCGGGCGGACGGGGATGACGGGGGAGGAGTCGACCGCCGCCCACGGGTGGAGCCGGTCGAGCAGCGCCCGGCGGCGGGCCGTCGCCTGCTGGAGTGCACCGGCGCTGATCGGCCGTACGACCCCCATCCAGTGGGCGGTCCCGGGAGTGAAGGAGGTGGACTCGGGCGGCAGCGGCAGGGCGAAGAACGCCGCGTCGAGGAGGGCGGCGAGATGGCATATCTCCAGTTCGCTCTGGGTTAACCAGCCCTCGCTGACCAGGTATTGAGCGCCCCGCTGGTGCGGCCCCGCCTGCTCGACGGCGTACTGCCAGCCCTGTGGCGGCACCTTGCCGGCCGCGATGAGGCGGATGTCGAGACCAGGGGCGGCGGTGCCCTCGACGCAGTAGACCGCGCCGTCGAGAAGGTAGAAGCAGCCGTGCGGACCACGGAGGGCGCCGGTGGCCCGCTCGGCGGCGCACCGGTCGAGCAGCCCTGCCGGTGCGGGCGGGGGAGGGGATATGGGCAGGCCCATGGCTGGTTCCTTTAACGTGCGTGCGGTGTGGCGGAGCCCGTGCTCAGGGCGCGACGAGCTCCGCCGCCAGATCGCGCAGCCGGAGGCGCGCGACGGCGAGATTGGCCTGGGTACGGTCCAGCCAGAGGTAGAGGTAGGTCTGGCTGTCGAAGGCCGTGTGCACAAAACGGATGAGGTGGTAGCTGCTCTCGGCCGTGATGATCAGGTCTTCGAGGGCCGGGCCGCCGGCGCCCGAGGTGTCGAAGGTGGCGTTGCGGGCCACGGCCTGCACCACCTCGGCGGTATCGGCGGCGGCCGCGTCATGATCGCCGTGCGGCGCCTGTCCCGCGGTGCCGAGCGTGAGACCACTGGTCCAGTCGATCAGTCCGGCGCCCAGAACGCCCGGGATCCCCATTGCCTGGGACAACACCTGATCGATACCCGGCACTTCGGATCTCCTTCGCGACGGCTCTGACAGCGCGAAAACGCCGAAGCCCTCCCGTGGCAGTGAGTGGGAGAGCCTTCACGGAAGGTTACTGAAGCTGTGCGGCTGGCACATGCCTGTGGAGCAGGTCTACGGCAATTGACGTATTCTCGCCCCTCCGCGCCCCCTGGGCGGCCATCGCGCCGTACCGCACTCCGGCAGCTTTCCCGCCGTGCCGCGCGCCCGCGCCCCTGGCCGCCCGGCCTGCGGATTCACCGCTTCCGTCGGGCAACTGTCGTAAGTCCAAACCAAGTTGAGGATGCCACTGCGAGGGCCGAGTGGTGGGGGAAAGTTCGTCATGGGGAGGCGGCCTTGGCCGGAATGATGAGGTTCGCTTGCGAGGTCCGGCCGTTCGTGCGCAGGCCGTCGGTGCCGGTGTCCGCACCGCCGGGGGAGCGGATGCGTCCGGGGAGACGTGGCGCCGGCGGGCCAAGAAACCTACAGGTTGGTAAAGAAGTGTGGGCCAAACCTGTTCAGGAGGGGATGGGGCACGACAGGATCCCTCTGTAAGCCTGTGATCAACGCCGCCACAAGTGGCGCACCATGCAGGGGGAATTGACCACGTGAGAAAAACAGCAGCGCTCGGCGCCGCCGGAACCCTGGTCTCCGGCGCGCTTCTCGCCGGAGCGATAACCGCCACGCCCGCCCAGGCGGGTGAGCACCACCAGCGCGGTTCGGCCGAAGCACGCGGTGTGGCCACCGCCGCCGCGCGCGCGGCCAAGAAGGGCATCGACTGGCAGGACTGCCCCGCGGACTGGGGCCTCAAGTCGCCGGTCCAGTGCGGCTATGTCACCGTCCCGGTCGACTACGCCCGGCCGAACGGCCGCACCATCAAGATCGCCGTCGACCGTGCCCTCGGCACCGGCGGCAAGGAGCAGCGCCAGGGCTCCCTCCTGTACAACCCCGGTGGCCCCGGCGGTTCGGGCATGAAGTTCCCGACCCGCATCACCACCAAGAACCCGCTCTGGGCCAAGACCGCGAAGGCGTATGACTTCGTCGGCTTCGACCCCCGGGGCGTGGGCCACTCCGCGCCGATCTCCTGCATGGACCCGCAGGAGTTCGTCAAGGCGCCCAAGGCCGACCCGGTGCCGGACAGCGAGGCCGACAAGCGCGCCCAGCGCAAGCTCGCCAAGCAGTACGCCGACGGCTGCGCCGAGCGCAGCGGCCGCCTGCTGCCGCACATGACGACCCCGAACACCGCCCGCGACATGGACGTGATCCGTGCCGCGCTCGGTGAGAAGAAGCTCAACTACCTGGGCGTCTCGTACGGCACCTACCTGGGCGCGGTCTACGCGACGCTCTTCCCGGGGCATGTGCGCCGGATGCTCGTCGACAGCGTCGTCGACCCCTCCCGCGAGAAGGTCTGGTACCAGGCCAACCTCGACCAGGACGTCGCGTTCGAGACCCGCTGGGGCGACTGGAAGAAGTGGGTGGCCAAGAACGACGCCACGTATCACATCGGCAGCACCCCCGAGAAGGTCCAGGCGGCCTGGGAGAAGCTGCGGGCGACCGCCAAGAAGAAGCCCATCGGCGGTGTCGTCGGCCCCGCCGAGCTGACCGGTTTCTTCCAGAACGCTCCGTACTACGACTCGATGTGGGCCACGGTCGCCGAGGTCTGGAGCGCGTACCTCACCGGTGACAGCAAGCCGCTGGTGGAGAACGCGGGTCCGAACCTCAAGGACACCGCGGGCAACATCGCCTCGGAGAACGGCAACGCCGTCTACACGGCCGTCGAGTGCACCGACACCAAGTGGCCCACCAGCTGGAAGAAGTGGGACCGCGACAACACCCGCATCCACCAGCGGGCACCGTTCATGACCTGGTCCAACGCCTGGATGAACCTGCCCTGCGCCACCTGGCCCGTCAAGCAGCAGCGGCCGGTCGACGTCAAGACCGGCAAGGGTCTGCCGAACGTGCTGATCGTGCAGAGTGTCCGCGACGCGGCCACCCCGTACGGCGGCGCGGTCGAGCTGCACCGTCGCCTCAAGGGCTCCCGCATGATCACCGAGCGGGACGCCGGATCGCACGGTGTCACCGGCCAGGTCAACCCCTGCATCAACGACCGGGTCGACGCCTACTTCCTGTCCGGGAAGACCGACGCCAAGGACGTGACCTGCGCACCGCACGCCACGCCCAAGCCCAGCAAGCTGTCGGCGGCGAAGTCCCTCGTGGGGGCTTTGGACGTGCCCGCAGTGCATTGATGATGACGGCATGAGCGGTGTCGGCATGAACGGTGCCGGCACCACATGACGGCACGCAGGGGCGGCCGGGAATCCTCCCGGCCGCCCCTGTCGTTTCGGCCCGCGTCCTGGTTCGCACCCCCCCGGCCCCCGGACCCGCGCCCACCACTCAGCGCGCGGACCCCTTCCCGCCCCCGTGCCCCCGCCGTCCCTGCCCCCGCGCCTGCGCCTCGGCCTTGGCCTCGCCCGCGTAGGTGTCGACGTACTCCTGGCCGGACAGGGCGAGGATGGCGTACATGATCTCGTCGGTGACGGCGCGCAGCGCGATGCGTTCATCCTCCAGCCCGGCATAGCGCGAGAAGTCCAGCGGTGCGCCGAAGCGGATGGTGATCCGCATCGCGCGCGGCAGCCGCCGGCCGGTCGGCTGGGCCTCGAACGTGCCGATCATCGCGCACGGCACCACCGGCACCCCCGCGGTGACGGCCATCGAGGCGACGCCGGTACGCCCCTTGTAGAGCCGCCCGTCGTGCGAGCGGGTGCCCTCCGGGTAGATGCCGAGCAGCCGGCCCTTGCGCAGCACGCCGAGCCCCGAGGAGAGCGCCGCCTGCGAGGCGCGGCCGCCGGACCGGTCGACCGGAATCTGCCCGACGCCCCGGAAGAACGCCGCGGTCAGCCGCCCCTTCAGCCCCGGTCCGGTGAAGTACTCCGCCTTGGCCAGAAACGTCACCCGGCGCGGCACGATCGCCGGCATCACGAAGTGATCGGCGAACGACAGATGATTGCTCGCGATGATGGCCGCGCCCTCTTCCGGCACATGCTCCAGCCCCTCGATCCGCGGCCGGAACACCAGCCGCAGCAAGGGCCCGAGAAGGAGGTACTTCAGCACCTGATAGAGCACAGCGCAGCTCCCTGATCCGTCAGCCCGCCTGGGCGGCTACCTCGTCCCAGGTGACGAGCGGGCCCCGAGACGGCCAGTGAGTTTATGGGCAAGTGCCGCGGCGGGTAACCACCTTCGGCCGGATCGATACTGACTCCTTCCCGCTGCCCGGCCGCTCCGGTGGACACACCACGGCCCCGGCGCGAGGCTGAGAGTGATGCGCACCGACGTGCACGCCCACCTGTGCAGCGAGGGCTACCTCCGGCTCCTGGAGTCCTACGGGCGCCAGGACGCCGCCGCACACCGCGGGCTGGGCGCAGGGGACAGCGCGGTGGAGCTGGCGGCCCGGTTCGCGATGAACGATGCCGCCGGTATCGACCACCAGATCCTCTCCGCCTGCACCCCTCCGGACTCCCGAACTCCCACTGGCCTGCCGCTTGTTACCTTTCGGTATCCGCTTTGGCATCCACGGACAACTTTCCCCTCGCTCTGAGCCGCGCCGAGCTGACGCGCCGTACTGTCCGGCAACCGAGCCCACCCCACGGTCCGGGCCGACGACAGGAGTCAGAGATGTCCCGCAAGAAGAAAGCCGGCCGGCGCCAGAAGATCATCGTCTGTGTCAGCGCCGCGGCACTGGTCGGCGGTATCGCCATCGTCACCACGGGCACCAGCCAGGCGTCGGCGGCCTGCGACGGACTGGCCACCGCGCTGAGCAACAATCAGGAGTTCATCGCCGACCAGAAGGCCGAGCCGGACGCCCAGTCGGCGGCGCGGATCGCCAACCGGGAGGCCGTGATCAAGCAGATCCGGTTGCAGCAGCGGGAGGCGGGCTGTTCGGGGGACGGGGGCGCGGCCGCGGGCGCCCCGCCGGCGGCGGACCAGCCACCCGCCGACGGTGCGGGGGCCGCGTCGCAGGAGCCGTCCGGATCGGCGCAGCCACCCGCCTCGGACGACCCGCCCGCGTCCGGCGACTCGTCCGCCGCCCCGCCGGCCGGCGACGGCGATGTGGTGTGCCCCGGCTCGACGGTGACCCTCTCCGGGGAGGGCGGCGCACCGGCGGCGTCCAGCGACGAGTTCCCCGCCGGGACCAAGCTGAAGGTGACCAATCTGGACAACAACAAGTCGACGACCGTCTCCGTCACTTCGACGTCGGGCAGCTGTGTGCTGCTCAACAACGCGGCCTTCGAGCAGGTACGTGAGGACGGCAAGTTCCTGATCCGCCGTGCCCGCATCGAGCGGGTGGGGTAACCCCCGGTCCGGTGGCCGGCAGCGGAGCCGCCTCCTCCGTTGCCGGCCACCCTGTCTCCTGGAGGGCATCCGCAGGCCGTACGGGCGACCTCACGGCGTGGCCGCTTGTCCGCCGGGGCGCGGCGAGGTGGCCTGGGGCCGCCGGGCGCCGCGTGTCCCTGTCGGGCTCCCGCATGTGACCCCACCCGAGCGTTCCCAGGAGACCGCGATGCCCGTGAGCCGTCGACGCCGACCCGCCCGTGCCACCCTGCCCGCCACCGCGCTTGCCACCCTGTCCCTGGCCCTGCTCTGCGCCGGTCCGGCCGGCGCCGATGAGCCGCCGGCGCCGTCCGGAGACCAGGGCCTGGTGCTCACCATGTCCGGAGCGGGCAACACCTGGACCCGTGGGGTGCGCCTCAGCTGCCCGGACATCCACCGCCGGCATCCGCACGCGGGCGCCGCCTGCGACGCGCTGACCTGGGCCCGCGGGGACCTGGACGCGCTGCCCGGCGAGCCGCACACCTGCACCAGGGAGTACGACCCGGTCACCGCCACCGCGACCGGCACCTGGCGCGGCGTCCCCATCAACTGGCGCAAGGAGTTCCCCAACGCCTGCACGATGGACTCCGCCACCGGGGCCGTCTTCCGCTTCTGAACGGCGCCCCGCGCCGGCGGGCTCAGACCGGCCGGGCGGCCAGCACCCCGATCGTCACCAGCGCCACCACCACCCAGGAGAACCAGAGCCAGCCATTGGCGCCCAGCGCCACGGTGTAAGCGGTCGCCGCCACCAGCCCGCCCACCGTGCACACGGCCATCGTCTTCGCAGATCCGGGCATACCCGCACGCTCCTCACGGCGGCCGGGCGCCGAGGAAACGACGCGGGCCGCGGCCATGGGGCCATCGTCCCCGGCCGCGGCCCGTACCGCCAGACTGGCGACGCGCGGTCACTGCCCCCGGGCGTTGAGCGAGGCGAGATAGGCGTTGTAGTCGGCCAGATCCTTGTCGCCGTTGCGGTCGGCGGCGCGGTCCGCGCGCTGCGACTGACGCTCCTCGGACTTGTACCACTGGAAGACCAGGGCGATCAGCACCACCACAGACGGGATCTCGCTGAAGGCCCAGGCGATACCGCCGGCCGCCGACTGGTCGGACAGCGGGTCGATCCCCAGCGAGGCGGGCGGGTGCAGGAAGGTGCGGACCATCGGCTCCGTGGCCATCATCAGCGCGATGCCGAAGAACGCGTGGAACGGCATGCCCGCGAACAGCTCCAGCATCCGCATCACATAGCCCGGCCGGTGCGGACCCGGGTCGACGCCCATGATCGGCCAGAAGAACACCAGGCCCACCGCGAGGAAGTGCACCATCATCCCGATGTGCCCGGCCCGGGACTCCATCAGGAAGTCGAACAGCGGCGAGAAGTAGAGCGCGTAGAGGCTCGCGATGAACAGCGGGATGGTGAACGCCGGGTGCGTGACGATCCGCATGTAGCGGCTGTGCAGCAGCGCCACCAGCAGTTCACGCGGCCCCTTGCGGCCCCGTCCGGCGGCCGGCAGGGCGCGCAGCGCCAGCGTCATCGGCGCCCCGAGCAGCAGCAGGATCGGCGAGAGCATGCTGATGATCATGTGCTGGACCATGTGCACGCTGAACATCGCCATGCCGTAGTCATTGAGCGCGGTACACATCACCAGGGCCACCGACACCACGCCCAGGGCCCAGGCGACGGTCCGGCCCACCGGCCAGGCGTCCCCCCGGCGCCGCAGCCGGATCACCGCCCAGCCGTACAGTCCGAGCCCCAGCAGACAGCCGACGAGAAAGACCGGATCACCACCGAACTCCAGGCCTCTCCCCAGCGTGAACGGCGGCAGATCCATGTTCATGCCGTCCATGCCGTGCCCGCTGTGATCCATCCGCTCGCTCCTGATTCGTACCAATGCTCCGGCGACAAGACTAGAACCGCCCCCGGCCTGGTGATCGGGCGGGGGCGGTTCGTGCAGCGCGGAACTATCGCGATGGGGGCAGCGAGGTCACAGCACGCACTCGGCCTCGTCGTAGCGCTCCACGGGCACCGTCTTGAGCGTCTCCACGGCCTCGGCCAGCGGCACCAGCGTGATGTCGGTGCCGCGCAGCGCGGTCATCATCCCGAAGTCGCCGCGGTGCGCGGCCTCGACGGCGTGCCAGCCGAAGCGGGTGGCGAGCACCCGGTCGTACGCGGTCGGGGTGCCGCCGCGCTGGACGTGCCCGAGGATCACCGGACGCGCCTCCTTGCCGAGCCGGTCCTCCAGCTCCACGGACAGCTGTCGGGCGACCCCGGCGAACCGCTCATGGCCGTACATGTCCTTGCCGCCGATGTCGAAGGACATGGTGCCCTCGCGCGGCTTGGCGCCCTCGGCGACGACCACGATCGCGAACTTCTTGCCGGCCTCGAACCGCTCGGAGACCCGTGCGGTCAGCTCCTCGATGTCGAAGGGCCGCTCGGGCACGACGATCGCGTGCGCACCGGCCGCCATGCCGGAGTGCAGCGCGATCCAGCCGGTGTGCCGCCCCATCACCTCGACGATCATCACGCGCTGGTGGGACTCGGCGGTGGTCTTGAGCCGGTCCAGCGCCTCGGTGGCGACACCCACCGCGGTATCGAAGCCGAACGTCACATCCGTGACCGCGATGTCGTTGTCGATGGTCTTCGGTACGCCCACGATCGGCAGCCCGGCGTCCGACAGCAGTCGCGCCGCCTTCAGCGTGCCCTCGCCGCCGATCGGGATGATCGCGTCCAGGCCCAGCTCGGCGACATGGCCGCGGGCCCGCTCGACGCCGTCCCGCAGATGCGCGGGCTGCACCCGGGACGACCCGAGGATGGTGCCGCCGCGCGCCAGGATGCCGCCGACGGCATCGAGGTCGAGCTTGCGGTAATCGCACTCCAGCAGGCCCTTCCAGCCGTCACGGAAGCCGATTACCTCATCGCCGTGATCAGCGGTGGCGCGGTGGACGACGGACCGGATGACGGCGTTCAGGCCGGGGCAGTCGCCGCCGGAGGTGAGGACACCAATACGCATTGCTTGAAAAACCTCTGCAACTCAACCGGGGGCCCGGACCCCGTCGTCCGGTGGGAATCCGCTCACCCTACAAGCGCGAGACCCCCGGGAACACGTACGCCCGCAGTGCAAGACTGCGGGCGTACGAATGGGCGCGATGGCGCTCAGGCGGGCGTGGTCGCCGCGGCGATCCGCTCCTGGCGCAGCGCCTCGTACCAGGTGTCGTCCACCGGGGGAAGCGCGTTGACGTCCAGCGCCAGCTTGATCAGCAGGTCGGCGATATGCGGATTACGCGCCATCACCGGGCCGTGCATGTACGTCCCGAAGACGGTGTCGTTCCACGCGCCCTCGTAGCCGTCGCCGACCCCGTTGCCCTTGCCGAAGCGCACCTTGGCGAACGGCCGGGCGGTCTTGCCCAGATGCGTCACGCCCTGGTGGTTCTCGAAGCCGGTCAGCGGCGGCAGCCCCAACTGCGGGTCGATATCGGCGAGTACGTCACCGACACAGCGCTCGGCCTCGCCGCGGGTGCTCACCACGTCCAGCAGCCCCAGACCCTGCTGCCGCTCCCCGAGGTCATTGATGAACTCATGGCCCAGGATCTGGTAGCCGGCACACACCGAGAACACGATCGCGCCGTTGGCGACCGCACGGCTCAGCCCGCCGTCGCGGATCAGCCGCTCGGAGGCCAGCCGCTGCGGCCGGTCCTCGCCGCCACCGATCAGGTAGATGTCGCCGGAGGTGGGGATCTGCTGGTCGGACCGTACGTCCAGCCGCTGGACGTCCAGACCGCGCTGGCGCGCCCGCCGCTCCACCACCAGGGCGTTCCCCTGGTCGCCGTACGTGCTCAGCAGGTCCGGGTAGATCCACACCAGACGCAGGCAGTTGTCACTCATGCTTGCTCGTCCTTGTCCGCGCATCGTCAGTTGCCCACCCGTCGGCGCAGGTCCTGGAAGGCCGTGTAGTTGGCGATGACCTCGATCCGGCCGGGCGGTGCCAGCTGCACCGCCTCGTCCAGGCTCTCGCAGACCTTGAAGTCGAGGCCCGCGACCTCCAGCCGCACCGCCAGGTCCAGCTTGCGGTCGCCGAGCACGAAGATCGGGTGGCCGGCCAGCCGGGTGTAGTCGACGTCCCACAGCCAGGAGGTGTCGGTGCCGTCCGCGCCGCGTGCGTTCACCGACATGATCACCGGGGTCGGCGGCGGGTCGATCAGCGAGAACGTCTCCAGCCAGCCGGCCGGGTTCTTCGCCAGCAGCAGCCGCAGCTCCCGCTCCATGAACGTGACCACGTCGTAGCGCCCGGCCACCGCCTGCACCGAGAACATCCGCTCAAGGGCCACCTGCGGCGGCACGCCGAAGGCGGCGGCGACCGCGGCGGACGTGGTGGCGTTCGCCTTGTTGGCGCGCCCCGGCAGCTGGAGCTTGATCGGCCACGCGCTGCCGTGCGGGTCGAGCACATGATCGCCGGACAGCGCCCAGCTGGGCGTCGGACGGCGGAAGCCGCACTCGCCGCAGAACCAGTCCTCGCCCGGCCGCTGCATCACACCACCGCACGAGGGGCAGGACCAGGCGTCGTCCTTCCACTCCTGCCCGGCCGCGACCCACACCACGTTCGAGGACGACGAGGCCGCCCACACGATCAGCGGGTCGTCCGCGTTGGCGATGATCAGCGCCTTGGAGCCGGACAGCCCCTCCCGCCAGTGCTCGGCCAGCATCCGGGTCTCCGCGGCGCGGTCGAGCTGGTCGCGGGAGAGGTTCAGCAGCGCTATGGCCTTCGGCGTCGTATCGCGTGCGACACCGGCGAGGTACTTCTCGTCCACCTCGATGACGCCGTAGCGGGCGTCCGATCCACCGGCCAGCGCGGACGTGATACCGGCCGGCATGTTGGCGCCGAGCGCGTTGGAGACCACCGGGCCGCTGGCCCGCAGCGCCTCCGCGATCAGCCGCGTCGTGGTCGTCTTGCCGTTGGTCGCCGACACCAGGATGACGTCCAGGTGCCGGGCCAGCCGCGCCAGCAGGTCGGGGTCGAGCTTCAGTGCCACCCGGCCACCGATCACCGATCCGCTGCCGCGGCCCGCCGCGCGCGATACCGCCGCCGCGGCCTTGCCTGCCGTCACGGCCAGCTTGGCCCGCGGCGACAGCGGCTCCGTGTTGCCTGCCATCGTCTTTGATCCTCCTTGCATCCGGCGCCCGCCTGCCGTGGGGCTGCCGTGGAACGCTCCTCCGCAGCCGATGACCGGCCGGGGCTTCGGTCGGGGATCAGCCTATCGAGATCCGGCCGCAGCCCCGAACCCCGCCACCCGTGCGGCGACATCCGCTGTGTGCAGGACCGTACGCTTGTCCCCATGCGTCCCCGCACCATTCCCGGCAGTTCCGGCCATGTCCGCCCGCTGCGATTGCTGGGCGATCCGGCCCTGACCGAGCCCTGCCAGGAGGTCACCGTCTTCGACGACGAGCTGGCCCGGCTGGTCGAGGACATGTACGCGACGATGTACGCCGCGCAGGGAGTGGGCCTCGCCGCCAACCAGATCGGCGTCCCGCTGCGGGTCTTCGTCTATGACTGCCCCGACGACGAGGACCGCCGCCATCTGGGGCATCTCGTCAACCCCCGGCTCGTCGAGGCCGACGGTCCGGTCATCCGCGGACCCGAGGGCTGTCTCTCGCTCCCCGGCATCGAAGCCGGCACCCCGCGCCACGACCATGCCGTGGTGACCGGGGTGAGCGTCACCGGCGAGACCGCCACGGTGACCGGCACCGGCTTCTTCGCGCGCTGTCTCCAGCACGAGTGTGACCATCTCGACGGCGGTCTCTACATCGACCACCTGACCGGGCTGCGCCGCCGGCGGGCGCTCCGGGCGGCGGCGAAGGCTCCGTGGGCCGCGACGGAGGAGGCGCCCGGCCGCTGAGCGACCGGCGCCTCCCTGCACGGACCGGCTCCTAGAAGCCGGGGCCGTCCGCGCGGTCGTCGACCGCGGCCAGCTGCCCCCAGAGCAGATCGGCCAGCTGCTTGACCAACTGCTCGCGCGAGCACGGGCGTTCGCGCAGCCACCAGTCACCGGCGTGTTGCATCATGCCGACGATGCCATGGCCCCAGACGCGCGCGGTCAGCTCGCCGCCCGGCCCCAGGTCGAGCCGGTCGGTGATCACCTTGGCCAGTTCCTCACCGAGCCGGCGCAGCAGGGGGGCGGAGTGCCGTCCGACGTCGAAGCCGGACTCGGAGGCGTTGTCCTCGTCCGACGGGTGCATCAGGAAGCGGTACACCTGTGGCCGGGCCTCGATCGCGAGCAGGTAGGCGTCGAGGGTGGCCTCGACCCGGTCCCGGCGCAGGACGGGGGCGTCCAGCGCGGTCGCCAGATTGGCGAGCAGGGCGTCGGTGTGCCGTACGGCGAGCGCGCGGTAGAGCCCGCCCTTGTCGCCGAAGTGCCGGTAGAGGATCGGTTTGGTGATTCCTGCCTCGGCGGCGATGGCGTTCATCGAGGCGTCCGGGCCGTCGCGCAGCACAATGCGCTCGGCGGCTTCCAGCAGCTCCCGCCGTCGGCGCTCGGTCGCCGTCTGCCGGCGGCCGATGTGCTCTGTGCTTTCCATGGTCGTGCTCCCCACCCTTGTGAATCCGTGGCGCTGGCGCAACGTAACACCCGATCTCCACGGCGATTTCGTCCCCAGGGGAGTTGACAGCCTTTACTGGCGAGTAACACACTGCGTGTTACCGCTAGTAACACCGCAATACCGCAGCAGCTGGAGGGGACATGGCCGAGTTCACCATGGAGCTCAATGACGAGCAGAAGGAAGTCCGTGACTGGATTCACGGCTTCGCCGCGGACGTCATGCGCCCCGCCGCCGCCGAGTGGGACGAGCGCGAGGAGACCCCCTGGCCCGTGATCCAGGAGGCCGCCAAGATCGGTCTGTACTCCCTCGACTTCTACGCCCAGCAGTTCTTCGACCCGACGGGCCTCGGCATCCCGATGGCCATGGAGGAGCTGTTCTGGGGCGACGCCGGAATCGGCCTGTCGATCGTGGGCACCGGCCTGGCCGCCGTCGGCGTGCTCGCGAACGGCACGGAGGAGCAGATCGGCACCTGGGTCCCGCAGATGTACGGCGATGTCGATGACGTCAAGGTCGCCGCCTTCTGCTCGTCGGAACCGGACGCCGGCTCGGACGTGGCCGCGATGCGCACCCGCGCGGTCTACGACGAGGCCAAGGACGAGTGGGTGCTCAACGGCACCAAGACCTGGGCCACCAACGGCGGGATCGCCAACGTCCATGTCGTCGTCGCGGTCGTCGACCCGGAGGCCGGCTCCAAGGGCCATGCCTCCTTCATCGTCCCCCCGAACACCCCTGGCCTCTCCCAGGGGCAGAAGTTCAAGAAGCACGGCATCCGCGCCTCGCACACCGCCGAGGTCGTCCTGGAGAACGTCCGGGTCCCCGGCCACTGCCTGCTCGGCGGCAAGGAGAAGCTCGACGAGCGCCTTGCCCGGGCCCGTGAGAACGCCAAGAAGGACGGCATGGGGGTCCCCCCGCTCGAGCGAAGCCGAGAGCGGGGGAGGGTGAAGAACGCCGCTATGGCCACCTTCGAGGCGTCCCGGCCCGCCGTCGGCGCGATGGCGGTCGGCACCGCGCGGGCGGCCTACGAGGAGGCACTGGAGTACGCCCGGACCCGCTCCCAGTTCGGCCGCCCCATCATCGACAACCAGGGCGTGGCCTTCCAACTCGCCGATATGCGCACCCAGATCGACGCCGCCCGCCTGCTGGTCTGGCGCGCCTCCTGGATGGCGGTGACCGGCAAGCCGTTCACTTCCGCCGAGGGCTCCATGTCCAAGCTCTTCGCCAGCGAGGTCGCCAAGAAGGTCACCGCCCAGGCCGTACAGATCCTCGGCGGCAACGGCTTCACCCGCGAATACCCGGTCGAGCGGATGCACCGCGACGCCGCTATTTACACCATCTTCGAAGGCACCAGTGAGATCCAGCGCCTGGTGATCGCCCGGACGCTGTCCGGGATGCCGATCCGCTAGGGCAACTCGCAGGCAGGCGCGCAGAGGCGCCCCGCCCCTGCTTCGGCAGGCGGCGGGGTGGCGCGTCGTGAGGGGGCGCGAAAATCCCATGAGCTTTGTCAGTGGGGCGCGTTAGAGTGCACGCACAACGTCAGGCACCTCCCGGTGCGCAGGCCCACGGCTACTTCTTCCACAAGTCCCGCCGTAGGCCGTCCTTGATCTCGGGAGGCGCGGCATCGGGGTGCCCGGTGCGCAGGCAGGGGGTACTTCCACTGTTAATGGGGTGGTCGCGGGTTCGAGTCCCGTCGCCGACTACGGGTCGGCGTAGCTCAGTTGGCAGAGCACCTTGTTTCCTCAGCCGACTCTGATCTCGGGCACCCCGCTGCTGAGCTTCCCCTCCCTGTGAGGGGTTTTCCTTTGTCCCGCTTCAACCACCGTGCCGCGCCGCCCGCCGCCGGTTCGCCGGTGACCACCACCGGCCGTCGGGCCCGCACCCACCAAGGCGGCTCCGGCTATCTGCGCGATCCCAAGTCGGAGCTGTTCCTGCTCGCGGTCGCCAACTTCGTCGGCACCGACAGCTTCTACGAGACCGGCGGGCAGCGCGACGACCGCTACACCCAGCTCGTCCGGCAGCTCGCCGTCGAGGATCCGGTATGGACCGCGGGGATGCTCGGCTGGCTGCGCGGTCCCGGCAACATGCGCACCGCGGCGATCGTGGGCGCGGCCGAGTACGTCAAGGCCCGCCTCGAAGCGGCCCGCGGCTCCGGCGGCCCGGCCGGCGCATCCGTGGTGGACGAAGGGGCGGGGTTCAACCGCAAGACGATCGCCGCCGTCCTCCAGCGCGCTGACGAGCCGGGTGAACTCCTCGCCTATTGGACATCGCGCTACGGCCGACGCATCCCCAAGCCCGTCAAGCGCGGCATCGAGGACGCCGTCGGCGCGCTGTACAACGAGAAGTCCCTGCTCAAGTACGACACCGAGGCGAAGGGCTTCCGCTTCGGTGACGTCATCGAACTCACCCACCCCGCTCCCACCGCCGGGTGGCAGGGCGATCTGTTCGAGCACGCCATCGACCGTCGCCACCACCGCGACAAGCCGATCCCCGAGTCCCTGCAACTGCTGCACACCCGCGCCGCGATCGGCGACTGGACCGTCGAGAAGCGCCGTGCCCTGCTCGCCCGCCCGGACGCCGCCGCATTCCTCCAGCACGCCGGGATGACATGGGAGGCGCTGGCCGGGTGGCTCCAGGGGCCGATGGACGCCGCAGCGTGGGAGGCGGTCATCCCGTCCATGGGCTATATGGCTCTGCTGCGCAACCTGCGGAACTTCGACCAGGCCGGTGTCTCCGACGAGGTCGCCGAGATGGTGGCGCGGAAGCTCGCCGACCCGGATCAGGTCGCTCGCTCCCGGCAGTTGCCGATGCGCTTCTACTCGGCGTACCGGGCTGCGCCTTCGCTGCGCTGGGGCCACGCCCTGGAGAAGGCGCTGACGATATCGCTGGCGAACATCCCGCGGCTGCGCGGCCGGACGCTGGTGATGGTCGACACGTCCAGCTCGATGCAGGCCGGGTTCTCCCGCGACGGCACCCTCATGCGGTGGGACGCGGCGGCACTGTTCGGGGTTGCGCTGGGGCAGCGCTGCGAGAGCGCGGACGTCTTCTCGTTCTCGTCCGGCCGCCGGCACTGGGGTGACGCTCCCTGCGCGGCCACGAAGGTCTTTCCGCCGCAGCGTGCTGAGTCACTGCTGCGCGCGGTCGGCCGCTGGAAGGACGGCGGCTGGTTCCTCGGCGGCGGCACCGACACGGCCGCCGCCCTCCGCGAGACCTTCCGCGGCCACGACCGGGTCGTCATCGTCACCGACGAGCAGGCGGGACACGACGCCCAGGAGGTCACCGAGTCCATACCTGCCACCGTGCCGATGTACACCTGGAACCTCGCCGGATATGAGGCCGGGCACGCGCCGTCCGGCAGCCGGCACCGGCACACCTTCGGTGGCCTCACGGACCAGGCGTTCCGCATGATCCCGCTGCTGGAGGACGGCCGGGACGCCCGGTGGCCGTGGGAGCAGCCTGCGAGCTGACGAGTGGAGTGCGAGCGGCCCCGGCGCGGGTCGCCGTCGCAGAAGGAGGGCCCCACCCGGCCGCCGGGTGGGGCCCTCCTTGTGTCTGCATCCGGCGCGAAGCCGCGCATCGGGCAAGGGCCCGGTGGGCGGCTTTTCGTCGTGCGGGAGGTGCTCCGGCGGCAGGGGTGACCTGCGCCCGTCCGGCGGGGCGTCCGGCGCGAGGTGCCCCTCATCCCCTTGACGACGGGAACGCCGCGCTCTACTTTCCTTCCATAAAGCAAAACATTAGTTCCACGATACGGAATCAACTCTCTCCGCCGCTTCGCTGGAGCTTGCCCGTGACAGGTCGACGCAGGAGTACTCGATGCCTCGAATGACAGCCGCCCGCGCCGCGGTGGAGATCCTCAAGCGGGAGGGCGTGGCCCACGCCTTCGGAGTGCCGGGTGCCGCGATCAACCCCTTCTACGCGGCGCTCAAGGGCGCGGGCGGGATCGATCACACGCTGGCGCGCCATGTCGAGGGCGCCTCGCACATGGCCGAGGGCTACACCCGGACCCACCCGGGCAACATCGGCGTCTGCATCGGGACCTCAGGGCCGGCCGGCACCGACATGATCACCGGTCTCTACTCCGCGATCGGTGACTCGATCCCGATCCTGTGCATCACCGGCCAGGCCCCCACCGCGGTGATCCTCAAGGAGGACTTCCAGGCCGTCGACATCGCCTCGATCGCCAAGCCGGTCACCAAGGCCGCCACCACCGTGATGGAGGCCGCCCAGGTCCCCGGCGTCTTCCAGCAGGCCTTCCACCTGATGCGCTCCGGCCGCCCCGGCCCGGTCCTCATCGACCTGCCGATCGATGTCCAGCTGACCGAGATCGAGTTCGACCCCGAGACCTATGAGCCGCTGCCCGCCTTCAAGCCGGCCGCGACCCGCGCCCAGATCGAGAAGGCCGTCACGCTCCTCAACGCGTCCCGGCGCCCGCTGATCGTCGCCGGTGGCGGCATCATCAACGCCGACGCGTCCGGGCTGCTGGTGGAGTTCGCCGAGCTGACCGGTATCCCGGTCGTGCCCACCCTGATGGGCTGGGGCATCCTCGCCGACGATCATGAGCTGAACGCCGGCATGGTCGGCCTCCAGACCTCGCACCGCTACGGCAACGCGAACTTCCTGGAGTCCGACTTCGTCCTCGGCATCGGCAACCGCTGGGCCAACCGCCACACCGGCAAGCTGGACGTCTACACCCAGGGCCGCACCTTCGTCCATGTCGACATCGAGCCCACCCAGATCGGCAAGATCTTCGCCCCGGACTACGGCATCGCCTCGGACGCCAAGGCCGCGCTGGAGCTGTTCGTCGAGGTGGCCAGGGAGCTCAAGGCCGCGGGCAAGCTGCCGGACCGCAGTGCCTGGGCCGCGTCCACCCAGGAGCGCAAGGCGCAGCTCCAGCGCCGTACGCACTTCGACAACATCCCGATGAAGCCGCAGCGCGTCTACGAGGAGATGAACCAGGCCTTCGGCCCGGAGACCCGTTACGTCACCACCATCGGCCTCTCCCAGATCGCCGGCGCGCAGATGCTGCACGTCTACAAGCCGCGCCACTGGATCAACTGCGGCCAGGCCGGCCCGCTCGGCTGGACCATCCCGGCCGCGCTCGGCGTCGCCACCGCCGACCCGGAGACCCCGGTCGTCGCGCTCTCCGGCGACTACGACTTCCAGTTCATGCTCGAAGAGCTGGCCGTCGGCGCCCAGCACAAGATCCCGTACATCCATGTCCTGGTGAACAACGCCTACTTGGGCCTGATCCGTCAGGCGCAGCGCAACCTCGACATCAACTTCCAGGTCAACCTGGAGTTCGAGAACATCAACGCGCCGGAGCTGGGCGTCTACGGCGTGGACCATGTCAAGGTCGCCGAGGGCCTGGGCTGCAAGGCCATCCGGGTCACCGACCCGAGCCGGCTGGGCGCCGCCTTCGAGGAGGCCAAGAAGCTGGCCGCCGAGCACCGCGTCCCGGTCGTCGTCGAGGCCATCCTCGAACGGATCACCAATATCTCGATGAGCGGTTCCGACATCGCCAGCGTCAACGAGTGGGAGGACGTCGCGACCGAGCCCGGTCACGCACCCACCGCGATCAAGCCGCTCAAGGTCTGACGCCGGACCGGCACCGGACCCGATCCGGACGGTGTGCCGGGCGCGGTGCGCACCCCCGCGCCCGGCGTCACCGCCCCTCCCGTAAAACCCCGGACGGCACCCCTCCGCCGCCGTCCTCCCCTTCCGTGATGTGAAAGAGGCACCGCATGAGCAATCTCCCCAAGGTCGCGTGGATCGGTCTGGGCATCATGGGCTCGCCCATGGCCGAGAACCTGATCAAGGCCGGTTACCCGGTGACCGGCTACACCCTGGAGGCCGACAAGCTGGAGCGGCTGGCCAAGAACGGCGGCAGCGTGGCCGGCTCGATCGCCGAGGCGGTCGCCGACGCCGACGTCATCATCACCATGGTCCCCGCCTCCCCGCAGGTCGAGGCCATCGCCTACGGGCCCGAAGGCATCCTGGCCCACGCCCGGCGCGGGGCCCTGCTGATCGACATGTCCTCGATCACCCCGCAGACCTCCATCGACCTCGCCCACGCCGCCGCCGACCAGGGCATCCGGGTCCTGGACGCCCCCGTCTCCGGCGGCGAAGCCGGCGCCATCGAAGCGGTCCTGTCCATCATGGTCGGCGGCGACCAGAGCGACTTCGACGCCGCCCGCCCCCTCCTGGAAGCCCTCGGCAAGACCATCGTGCGCTGCGGCCCGCACGGCTCCGGGCAGACCGTCAAGGCCGCCAACCAGCTCATCGTCGCCGTCAACATCCAGGCCTGCGCCGAAGCCGTCGTCTTCCTGGAGAAGTCCGGCGTCGACCTGAGCGCCGCCCTCGACGTGCTGGGCGGCGGACTGGCCGGCTCCACCGTCCTGGCCCGCAGGAAGGACAACTTCACCACCCGCGACTTCCGCCCCGGCTTCCGCATCGACCTCCACCACAAGGACATGGGCATCGTCACCGACGCCGCCCGCACCGTCGGCGCCGCCCTCCCCGTCGGCAGCGTCGTCGCCCAACTCGTCGCCTCCCTCCGCGCCCAGGGCGACGGCGGCCTCGACCACTCCGCCCTCCTGCGCGGCGTCGAACGCCTCTCCGGACACACCACCGAAGGCTGAGCAGGGCCGGGCGAGCGTCTCCGGGCGGGCGGGGGGGGCGTGCCGTGCGCGAGCGGGGTGACGGTCATCACCCCGCCGGCCTGGAACGCGCAGCTGTTGTTCACCGTTCAATTGGGTGTGGGTGCTGCGGCACCCCTCCCGAGCCGCCCCGGCCAGCATCCCCCCGTCTGGCCGGGGCTTCCTCGTGCCGCGGGCGACGGCCATGGCCCGCGGGCCGCAGGGGGCGTCCGCTACGCCCCGTACGCATCCAGCGGATTGGCGGCGATCCGCGCGGCGATGCCCTGGCGGACCGCGGCGGCGGCGGAACTGTCCGGCTTGCGCGCGGCCTGGTCCCGGAAGCACGCCAGGAACTCCTCGCCGAGCCCGAGCCGCGGGTAGCGCGCCAGCACCTCGGTACGGAGGTCCGCCGACAGCGTGTCGGGACGCCGCCCGGAGATGTCCAACGAGGTGGAGTACACCAGCAGATGGGCCTCCGGATCCATGGCCACGTTCACCTCGTCCCACATGTGCCGGACGACCACCTCGGACGCCCGCACCCGCCGCTCCACCGGCCACCCGGCGCCCGCCGCGAACACCCACGCCACATGGCCACCCGCCTCGTCGAAGGGCACGGTGTGGCTGTCGAACTCCTTCACCAGCCCGAGGTCGTGGAACATGGCCGACACATAGAGAAGCTCCGGATCGAAGGCAATGTCCTGGGCCGAGGCGTAGGCGGCCGCCCAGAGATACGCCCGCACGGAGTGGTTCAGCAGCGCGGGGGAGCAGTAGGCGCTCGCCACCTCCAGCGCGGCACGACAGGCGCGGGTATCGGGAATCACAAGATCATCCAAGGTCATGGCCACGATTGTCGCCCATGGGTCATGGCCCACGGGCGAGATCACCGGTCACCCTCCAAGGGCCGTTGACGCGCACGGCGGCTGCCGAAATGCGCGAGCACGGACCCCGGCGCAGGCTGGATGCATGACCGAGCATCCGCCTGTCATCGTGCACCCGCCGACGCCGTCCGGTGGCCGACGGGTGACCGTGCGTGGGCAGATCGTCGGCCTGGCCCATGGCCGCGGCGATGTTGCCGAGTTCCTCCGCCGCGCGGGCGTCACCGGCCCGGCCGGGAGTATCGCGCTGGACGACCCGCGCCTCGTCGAATGGCGCGGTGGCTCGCTGGACGACTGGCCGATGCCACCGGCCTGAAGGCCCGCTTGCCGGACTCGCCCCGGCCCTCGTCTCCGTCCCCGTAGCCGTCACGCGGTGCCGCACGGCAGGGCGATACGCTGACGACCGACGATCGGAAGGTCGTCGTGGCTGGTCAGGAACGGCAGGAGAGCGGGGGCAGGGCATGAGCGACGACAGCGGAAACGGCGACGACGGTTCCGACAGCGGGTACGCGACGCGCAGTGGCGGCGGATCAGGGAGCTTTCCGGACCTGAGTGTCCTGCGGAGGGCGATGCGCTGGGAGACCTTCGTGCTGCTGGCGGCCTTGGTGATCCTGATGGCGGTGGCCTCGTAGTACGAGTGGGATACGGCGGAACTTCTGAACTCCGGTTGATCTCTTGGGAGTTGAGCCGTTGCCTGCTGTCCGGTCCGGGCGCCCAGGGTGCGCCGCGCAGCCCCACACCCTCCGAACGCTCCGTCCGATTTCCGCCAGCGCCGCCGTCTGACCTGCTGCACAGTGGACACTGTGATGAACGAGGACAGCAGGTACGAGGCGGTGCGCAGCAGGGACGCCCGATTCGACGGTGCCTTCTTCTTCGCGGTGTCCACGACCGGGATCTACTGCCGGCCGAGCTGTCCCGCCACCACGCCCCGACGCCTGAATGTCGCCTTCTTCCCGACCGCCGCGGCCGCCCAGGGCTCCGGATTCCGCGCCTGTCGGCGCTGCCGCCCCGATGCGGTGCCCGGCTCGGCGGAGTGGAACGCCCGCGCCGATGTCGTCGGACGGGCGATGCGGCTGATCAGCGAGGGTGTGGTCGACCGGGAAGGCGTCGCCGGGCTGGCGGCCCGGCTCGGCTACAGTGCCCGGCAGGTCCAGCGGCAGCTGAACGCCGAGCTGGGCGCCGGGCCGGTGGCCCTGGCGCGGGCACAGCGCGCCCACACCGCCCGGGTGCTGCTCCAGACCACCGCACTCCAGGCGGCCGAGATCGCCTTCGCGGCGGGCTTCGCCAGCGTGCGGCAGTTCAACGACACCATCAAGGAGATCTACGCGCTCACCCCGAGCGAGCTGCGTGCCGCCCGCCCCGGTAAGGGAACGCGCTTCGGCCCGGTGGCACCGCCCGGCACGCCCGGGGTGCTGCCGCTGCGGCTGGCCTTCCGCGGGCCGTATGCGGCGCGGCAGCTCTTCGACCACCTCCAGCAGCGCGCGATCACCGGTATCGAGGAGGTCAGCGGCGAGCCCGGCGCCCGCACCTACCGGCGGACCCTGCGGCTGCCGCACGGCGCAGGGATCGCCGAGGTCGACGAGGCGGCCGGCGACGGCTGGCTGGACTGCCGGCTGCACCTGTCCGAGCTGCGGGACCTCACCACCGCGAGCCAGCGGGTGCGCCGCCTCTTCGACCTGGACGCCGATCCGTACGCGGTCGCCGAACGGCTGCGCGCGGATGACGTCCTGGCGCGGCTGGTGGACCGGCACCCCGGTCTGCGTTCCCCGGGCGCTCCTGCCCCGGACGAGCTAGCCGTCCGTGCCGTACTCGGCCAGCAGGTCTCGGTCGCGGCCGGACGCACCCTGGGCGGCGCCCTGGTCGCCGCCTACGGAGAGCCGCTGCCCCAACCGGCCGGTGCGCTCACCCACCTCTTCCCCCGCCCCGGCGACCTGGCGCAGGCCGCCCTCACCGAACTCGGGATGCCCGAGTCCCGGCGCGCGACCCTGCGCATCCTGAGCACCGCCCTCGCCGACGGCACGGTCGTCCTGGACGCCGGAGCCGACCGGGACGAGGCCGAACGCGCGCTTCTCGGGCTGCGCGGCATCGGCCCGTGGACCGCCGCATACATCCGGATGCGCGCCCTCGGGGACCCCGATGTCCTGCTGACCGGCGATGTGGCCGTACTTGCCGGCATGCGCCGGGCCGGTGCCCCCACGGCCGGTCTGCGGGAGCGGGCGAACGCCTGGCGCCCCTGGCGCTCGTACGCGATGCACCACTTCTGGAACGCGCCGGTCACGGAGCCGGCGAGCCCCCGCCCCACCACCACGGAAAGCACCGGACCATGACGCTCTACACCACCCTCGACAGCCCGCTGGGTGAACTCCTGCTGGTGGGCGAGGAATCGGCCACCGCACCGGGCGGCACCGCGCTCGCATCGCTGTCCGTACCCGGGCAGAAGGGCGGGGCGACCGTCCAGGACGGCTGGACATACGCCCCCGCCGCCTTCACCGGCATCGCCCACCAGCTCCGCGCCTACTTCGACGGAGAGCTGACCCGCTTCGCCCTCGCCTACGCCCCCACACGGGGCACCGACTTCCAGCGGCGCGTGTGGCAGGCACTGGAGGCCATCCCGTACGGCACCACCACCACGTACGGGAGGATCGCCGCCGACATCGGTGCGGCGCGCGGTGCGGTACGCGCCATCGGCACGGCGATCGGCGCGAACCCGCTGCTCGTCGTCCGGCCCTGCCACCGGGTGATCGCCGCGAACGGTTCCCTGTCGGGCTACGCGGGCGGGCCCGCACGCAAGCAGCAACTCCTCGGCCTCGAGGGCGCTTGGCCGGAGGTCCACTGAGCCGCCCCGTACTCCCGCGACCGCCGAGCGCCGCACCGACCCACGCCCACAGGAGCGCTCCATGACCACCACGACCACCAAGCGTCACGCCCGCCCCGGCACACTCGCCCGGCGTGTCGCGGCCGCCGACTGGACGGCGCCTGCTCGTCGAGCAGCGGCCGCGCGCCCAGTCCCGCGGCACCAGAACCGTCCTGCCACCGGGCCACGGACTGATCTTCACGACCCGTGACCGCCCCGTACGCTCCGCCCGGGGCTGGTCGGCCGGCCCCGTGCGCCACGGAGTGAGCATCATTTGCTCCGGCCGGCGGCACTCCCTGGGCCTGGTCTTCCACGACGCCTGAAGCGGCCCCGGCCGCACGCGGACCCAGGGGCCGGCGGCCTCAGAGCATGGAGCCGCCGGTGACATCGATGCGCTGGCCGGTGATCCAGCGGGACTCGTCGGAGGCGAGGAAGGCCGCGACGTCGGCGATGTCCTGCGGCTTGCCGATCCGGTTGAACACCGAATAGGCCGCCAGTGCGGCCCGCCCCTCGGGCGTCGCCCGCCGCGCCGCGGTCACATCGGTCTCGACCCAGCCGGGGGACAGGGTGTTCACCGTGATCCCGCGTGCGCCGAGGTCCTTGGCGAGGGCGAGCGTGAGGGTGTCCACGCCGCCCTTGGAGACGCTGTAGGCGATCTGCGCCGGGTGTGCCGTACTCGTCACCGCCGACGAGATGTTGATGATGCGTCCGCCGTCCCGCATCCTGCGCAGACCGTGCTGGGCGATGAAGAACGGGGCCTTGATGTTGACCGCGATGGTGCGGTCGAACTCCTCGGGGGTGACCTGGTCTATGCGCCCGGGGAAGTTGAGTGCCGCGTTGTTGACGAGAATGTCGAGGCCGGGTTCCGCACCGCAGGCGGCGAGTTCGGCGTCGAAGCCGGCGAAGAGGGCTTCCACATCACCGGGGACCCCCAGCTCCGCGCCCACGAGGAAGGCCCGCCCACCCGCGGTGGTGATGCTCTCGGCCGTCTCCTTGGCCGCGGTGTCATTGCTGCCGTAGTGGACGGCGACCAGGGCACCGTCCTGGGCGAGGCGCTGGGCGATGCTCCGGCCGATACCCCGGCTGGATCCCGTCACCAGCGCGGTCTTTCCGTTGAGGTCACCCATGAGTGTGATTGGCCTTCCGTGTACCTGTGGCGGGCGCGCTGCCGCCGTTGATCATCAATTGCTGTGCTGCGGTGGGGCAGTCGGGGGCGGCGCGCCCCTGTCCAGCCGCTTCCGCCTCCTGGCCCGTACGGTGCGGATACCGGTCGCGCGGCAGGCGGCTCGTGATCCGTGTGCTCAGCGCCGGTCGTCCAGCGCCGTCAGGGTGGAGACGAACACCGGTCGGCCGTCCTGGAAGCCGGTGACCTGGACCGTCGTGGTGCAGGGGAGCGCGGACGGGACGAGGCGCGCCTCGATGTCGCAGGGCATGCCGTGCTCGGCGTAGCGGCGGAATTCGGTGCCGAAGGCGTACGGCACGAACTCCTGCGGCGCGGTCAGGACGCGGGCCGCCTGCTGTGCGGCGTCGAGCAGCAGCATCCCCGGAATGTGGTCGTTCGCGGGGTTCACCATCGCGGCATGGCCGGGCGCGATACGAAGCCGCCAGCGGTCCGGCCGCCCGGTGGGGGAGAGCAGGACATCGCGGTCATCGGCGCTGCCGGTCAAGTGGTGCGGTACGGCAGGGGGGAGCGGGGCGAGCGAGCGGCGCGCGGTCAGCCGTTCGCCGCGGATCCGGCGGTAGACGGCGGGGGAGGCGACGGTGACATCGGAGTGGCCGGTCGCGACGATCCGGCCCGCCTTGCGGATGGTCATGTCGAAGTGCCCGTTGGTGAGCCTGCCCGCCCGCATCCGCATCCGGCTACAGGTGACATCGATCGTCAGCCGGGTGGGGCCGCCCCCAACGGCCAGATGCTCGGGGTGGGTTGTATACACCAGGTCCCCGAGGATGAAGTGATGGCCCACCGGGACACCGAGTTCGGTGTGGCACAACAGCAGCCCGGCCTGGCGAATCGTCTCACCGGTGAGAATGAGATGGTGACGGCCATGTACCGGAGTGAAATACCCGTGATCGTGCGGCCACTGTGCGGTCAGCGAGAAGTGGGAGTCGTCCCGGCGGTGCCATGAGGTGACCAGAATGTCGTCGATGAACGGACGGTGCACGAATTCCTGCGGAACGCCCGGACCGTGGCGCTGCCCGGCGCTGCCGACGGGGTTCCGCTTCGGCTGCGTCTGAGGTGGAGTCCTGGGTTGAACAGCGCCGCTGACGTGCATCGTGTCGCTCATGACTGCCCCCAGGCGTCTTAATGGGATGAGGTCCGGCGCTGTTAAGATACGTACCATCCGGTTTTATTTTCAATGCCGGGCGACGAAACGGAGCAAGTAGCTGGTCCAGGCGCGACTTGAGCGGTAGCTAACTGATGCGGAACGTGAAAATACTTCGAGAGACAGGAGGCGTCCTGTGGCGCAACAGGACCGCGCGATCCGGACCCGGCGACTGATTTTGGAGGCGGCCGCCTCGGTCTTTGACGACCTCGGCTACGACCGCGCGACCATCGCCGAAGTCCTTGAGCGTGCCGGTGTGACGAAGGGCGCCCTGTACTTCCACTTCGCCTCCAAGGAGCAGCTCGCGCTCGCGGTACTTGACGAGCATGTGCTGGACATCGCGGTGGAGCCGCAGAAGATCAAGTTGCAGGAGTTCGTCGACTCGGGCCAGGTGTTGGCGTACCGGCTGCGCAGCGACCCGATCCAGCGCGGGGCGGCCCGGCTGGCGGTCGAGCAGGGCTCCAACCACCTCGACCGCAAGCAGTCGATGCTCGCCTGGACCCGGTTCGTCGTGGAGTTGCTGAATCAGGCGCGGGACCGCGGCGAGGTCATGGAGAGCGTCGTGGTGCCCGAGACCGCCGAACTCTTCGTCGGTGCCTTCGCGGGCATCCAGTTGATGTCGCATGCCCTGACCAATCAGGCCGACCTCAGCCAGCGCCTGACCATCTTCTTCCAGCACACCCTCCCCAGCATCGCGGTGCCGGCCATCCTCGCCAAGCTCAACCTGGATCCGGAGCGCGGGGAGAAACTCGATGCCACCCTCCAGGGGAAGGCCCTGGCGCACGCCGGGGCCGACGCCGGGGGCGACGTCGTCACGGGGTGAGTCCGGCCCGGCCGACGGCTGGGGCCGGGTCGAGTGGAGGCGATCCGGGCGGCATCCTGAGGACGGCAAAAACATACCGCGCAGACGGTGTTGAATGATGAAGTGTGTACGAGTCATGGATGACTTGTGCAGGTCAGAGGCGTCGCGGAGGGCTCGCGGCGCCTCTCGCCATTGGCGGGTGCGGTAGTGGAGGCGCAGCCGTGAGCGCCGGCGACGGGGGCGGGTCGGGCGTCTCGCCGTTGCCGAACGGGATTGTCAGTGGCGTGCTGTTCACTGGTCTCAGCGGGTTCGGTGGAGTCCGCATCGAGGGTGAGATCAGAGGGAGGCTCGATGAGTGGGGCGGGAGACGGCGCGGGGGAGTGGTGCGGGGTGAGGGAGATCACCGTCGTCGGGGGCAGATGCGGGGCCGCGCAGCGGAATAGCGAGCACGGGTAAAACGTTCGTCATGCACGTATCAGTGTGGTGCGTATCGGCCCGCCATCCGTCCACGGCCTGATCGTGACCGTGCCCCGCAGACGACGCCCCACGACCGAACGCCTGTCGCCCGCCGCTTGCTTCACCGCTGGACGACACCCACCCACCTCTGCCGCCCTGGAGGCCGCACGCATGACCCGGACGACGACGGACCAGCTCCCCGCACGGGCGGCGGAGACCGCGGCCACCCACCCGGGGCCCGACCCGGCCGTGGGCGGGCGGCGGAGATCCCCCGGCGGCATCGTCCCGGTCCTCGCCTTCGCGGGCATCGTCGTCGCGGTGATGCAGACGCTGCTGGTGCCGGTCATCAAAGACCTGCCGGTGCTGCTCAATACGGCGCCCAGCAACGCCACATGGGTCATGACCGCCACCCTCCTCGCCGGTGCCGTCTCGACCCCCATCATGGGGCGCCTCGGCGATCTGTACGGCAAGCGGCGGATGCTGCTGACCAGCCTCGCGGTCATGGTCGTCGGCTCGCTGGTCTGCGGCTTCACCAGTGATCTGGTCACCATGATCGTGGGCCGGGCGCTCCAGGGCTTCGCCATGGGCGCCATTCCCCTCGGTATCGGCATCATGCGTGACGAGCTGCCGCGCGAGCGGCTCGGCTCGGCCATGGGCCTGATGAGCTCATCGATCGGCGTGGGCGGCGGGCTCGCCCTGCCGGTCGCGGCCCTGGTCGCCCAACACGCCGACTGGCACACCCTGTTCTTCGGTGCCGCCGGGCTCGGCGTGCTGTCGATGGGGCTCACCCTCCTCGTCGTCCCGGAGACCTCGGTACGGGCCCAGGGGCGCTTCGACGTGGCGGGCGCCCTCGGGTTGTCGGCCGGTCTGGTGGCGCTGCTGCTGCCCCTCACCAAGGGCAGCGACTGGGGCTGGGGTTCACCGACCACCCTCATCCTCTTCGGTGTTGGGGTCGTGATCCTGGTGCTGTGGGGCGTGATGGAGCTGCGTCTCGCCGATCCGCTGGTCGACCTGCGGACCACCGCGCGCCGCGAGGTGCTGCTGACCAACCTCGCCTCGATAACGGTCGGTGTCGCCTTCTACGCCATCTCTCTGGTGCTGCCGCAGCTGCTCCAGCTGCCCACGTCGACCGGCTACGGACTCGGCCAGTCGATGGTGGTGGCCGGGCTGTGCATGGCGCCCCTGGGCCTGACGATGATGCTCGTCGCCCCGCTGTACGCCCGGATCGCCGCCCGGCGCGGCCCCAAGGTCTCGCTGCTGCTCGGCATGCTCGTCATCGCGATCGGCTACGGCGCGGGCATCGGCCTGATGGATGCCGCCTGGCAGACCGTCATCATCGCGGTGGTCGTCGGCGCCGGCATCGGCCTGGCGTACTCCTCGCTGCCCGCCCTGATCATCGGGGCCGTCGACGCCTCGGAGACCGGCGCGGCCAACGGCCTGAACACCCTGATGCGCTCCATCGGCACCTCGGTGTCCAGCGCGGTGATCGGCATGGTGCTGGCCGACATGTCGCAGAAGATGGGTCCGGCCACGGTGCCCACGATGGCCGGCTTCCGGGTCTCCTTTCTCATCGCCACGGCCGCCGTCCTCGTCGGCGTCGCCCTGGCCTGCTTCCTGCCGTCACAGCGCAAGGCGGCCGGCCCGACCCTGGTCGCCGAGAGCACTGACGGTGCGGTGGACGCGGAGAGCGCCGTCGAACTCACCTCCGTGGACGGGCAGATGGAGCCATTGGCGAAGTCGGCGCCGTCCTGGGCGCGGCCGGTCACCGAACCCCACCAAGCCCTCACCCGGCCCACCCCCGAGGCGACGACCGCGAGTGTCGACGCCGTTGGGTTCCGGGGCCGGGTGGCGGACACCTCCGGCAGCCCGGTTCCCGGCGCGAGCATCACCCTGATCGACCGGCAGGGCCGCCAGGCCGGCCTCGCCACGGCTGACGCCGACGGTCACTTCACACTCGACGCCCCCACGGCCGGCACCTACGTCCTCACGGGCGCCGCGCCCGGCCACACTCCGCACGCGGCCTCCGCCACCTACCGCGGCGCGGGCGCCGCGACCCGGGTCGACCTGGTCCTCACCGGCACCGGCCGACTGGGCGGCACCATGCTCGGCGGCGCCGAGGGCACCCCGCTGGCCGACGGGAGCATCGTCGTCACCGATGCCGAAGGCGCCGTGGTGGCCCGTACGGCCTCCGGCGCCGACGGGGCCTGGGACATCTCCTCTCTGCCGCCCGGCCACTACACCGTGGTCCTCAGCGCCGCCGGTCACCAGCCGCAGGCCCGCGCCGTGGACCTGTCCGGCGGCGCACCGGAACGGCAGGACGCCCGCCTGCAGCAGACGGCTACCGTCCGTGGCACGGTGCGCGGCCCGCACGGTCGGCCGGTCGCCGACGCCGCCGTGACCCTCGTCGAGGACGGCACGGTCGCCGGGCACACCGTCACCGGACCGGACGGCGCCTTCGCCTTCTCCGGCCTGAGCGGCGCCGACTACACCCTCACGGCGGCCGGTTACCCGCCACACACCGCCCCGATATCCCTCACCGCCGGCACCCACGAAACCCTGGACCTGGACCTGGACCTGGACCTGGAACTGGACCTGGCACAGCCACCGATACCCGCCGGCTGACGGACTCCGGCACGGGGCCGCAGGCTCGCAGACGCACACCCGCAGACACATGCAGGCGCCCTGCCGAGTGCCACTCACCCGGCAGGGCGGCGGCTTCTCAGCCGCGGTCCCAAGTCGACTGCTCCGCCTGCGACGTGACCCACGAATCTAGCCGTCCGCCATCCATCCCGCCGTGCCGCGGGATGCTTCAGCGCTTCGGCGGGTCCGGAGGGAGGAAGTCGTCGAACGTCGGTGTGCCGGGTTCCGGGGTGAGTCTGGTGGCGCGGGCGGTGAAGCTGATGGCGTGGTACCAGCCGCACAGCATCAGCAGGTCCAGGAGCTGTTCCGGGCTGAACTCCGCGCTGAGGCGCTCCCATAGCGTGTCATCGATGTCGTGGCCGGTGTGCAGGGCGTCGGCCGCGTCGAGGAGGAGTCGGTCGCGGTCGGTCGTCCAGCACGTGTCCGCGCTGCTGCCGTGCGTCAGGGAGGTGATCTGCGCCGGGGTCAGTCCGGCGCGGGGGGCGAAGCGCGCGATATGCACGCCCCATTCGTACGCGCAGCCGCAGCGTGCGCAGGTGCGGTCGATGAGGATCTCGCGGTCCCGCAGACCGAGGCTGAGTCGCCGGCTGAGCTGGTACGAGCCCCAGGCGTGCAGCGCCTCGGTCAGCGGGAGGTTGCGTGCGTAGAGCCGGAAGAGCGCGATCGGCTCCTCGTCCCCCGGCATCATGCGGTGCAGTACTTCCGCCACCTCTGACGGGTGCGGCGCCTCGGTCGGTGCAATCCGGGCAGGCATGACTCCCCTTCCGCTTGATGTGCTTTTCGAAGCAGCGGAAGGAGGCTAGTGCTTCTGAAATCGAAGCGCTAGGGGTGCCGGTGCGCCCCTCAGGCCTGGTACTCCGTGAGATCGATGCTGTGCACCGTCAGCGCATGGCCGTACTCCGGATGTGTGGCCTCCCGTTCGAAGGTCATGCCGAGCTTGCGTACGACGTTCAGGGAGGACTCGTGGCCGAGCGGGTTGACGGCGATGACGCGGTCGAGGCCGCGGTCCTGGAGGGCGAACTCCAGGACGGCCTGGGCGGCTTCGGAGGCGTAGCCCTGGCCCCAGTACTGCGGGCCCAGGCGCCAGCTGATCGCCACCTCGTGTTCGGCCTCCGGGAGGAACGCGGGGACGGACAGGCCGGCGCATCCGGCCAGTTCGCCCGAGGCGAGGAGTTCGACGGCGAAGATGCCGAAGCCTTCGTCATCCCACTCCTCCTCCCAGCGCTCGATCTCCTCGGCGGTTTGGTCCAGGTCGAGCGTGGAGCCGTCGCCGATCCAGCGCATGACCTGCGGGTCCGCGTGGATGTCTGCCAGGGGGGCGAGGTCGTCGTCGGTCCAGCGGCGGAGGATGAGGCGGGGGGTGCGGATCTCGGTCATGCCGCCCATCCTGTCGAATACGGAGGCGCGGCGGTAATCGGCGGGTGTCCGTACGCGGGCCGTCCGGTGCAGGTCAGCGGCCCAGGAGCTGCGTCAGTGTCGCGTCGAGTTCGGTCTGGAGGACGCGGCTCGCCGCCTCCCCGTCGCCGTCCGTCACGGCCTGGACGAGCGCGGCGTGCCGGGCGTCGCCGTGCTGCGGGTCCTCGTCCCGGAGCCCCAGCAGCTCCACGAGGTCGATCAGCCCTTGGCGCAGGGCCGGTGCGAACTCCGTGAACAGATCGGTCAGTACGGGGTTGTGGGCGGCCTCGACCACGGCGGCGTGCAGCGCGATGTCCGCGTCGACGAACGCCGCGTGGTCCGCTCCGGCGGCCGTGCGGCGGCCCTCCAGGGCGGCCCGCATCGCCGTGATGTCGTCCTCCGTGCGCCGGGTGGCCGCCAGCCGGGCGGCCTGCACCTCGACCATGGCGCGGACCTCGTAGACATCGGCGACGGCCGCGCGGCGCAGGCGGGTGGGCCAGCCCTCGGTGGGCTCGGTGGCGATCACGAAGACGCCGGCGCCCTGCCGTGGCCGCACCAGCCCGGCGCCGACCAGGGCCCGTACGGCCTCGCGGACCGTGGAGCGGCCGACGCCAAGGGTTCCGGCCAGCGTGGTCTCGCCGGGCAGCTTGGTGCCCACCGGCCAGTGGCCGCCGGTGATCTGGTCGCGCAGCCGCTGGGCGGCCTGTTCGACCAGGGGGCTGGGGCGGAGCGCTTCGAGTGACATCCCGGCGTACCTCTCAGGTTGTCTGAGGAGTTGATTCATGGCTACTGTACCGGCCATGAAGCTGCGTGGTCTCCTTCTCGGCCGCCGCGGCGGGGCCTGACGCGACCGGCACCCCGCCGTGGGGTTCGGTGCTGCCGGTCTCCCGCCGGCTTGTGAAGGACCGTCATGCCCTGTACCCACTCCGCCGATCCCGTCGCCGCGAGCGCCTACCCCACGCTCCGTACGCCCGCCGGACCGGTCCCCGCCGACGCACCGGCGTGGAATCCGCAGCGCGGCAGCGCGATGCCGTCGCACCGCTACCGGCCCGCCCATGAGCGCGTCGAGGTACCGCTCACCGGACGGGCCTGGCCCGCCGCCCGGATCGAGCGCGCCCCGCTGTGGGTGCCGGTCGATCTGCGCGACGGCAATCAGGCGCTCGCCGAGCCGATGGACACCCCACGGAAGCGCCGGATGTTCGATCTGCTCGTCGCGATGGGCTTCAAGGAGATCGAGGTCGCCTACCCCTCCGCGAGCCGTACCGACTTCGACTTCGTCCGGCACCTGGCGGACAGCGGCGCGGTGCCGGACGACGTGACGGTGGTGGTCTTCACCCCCGCCCGGCGGGACCTGATCGAGCGGACCTTCGCGGCCGTCGAGGGGCTGCCGCGCACCGTCGTGCACCTCTACACGCCGACCGCGCCCACGTGGCGTGACGTGGTCCTGGGCCGCAGCCGTACGGAGGTGCGCGACCTGGTACACGACGCCGCGACGTACATGGCCCGGCTGGCCGCGGCGCGGCCCGGGGCCGACATCCGGTTCCAGTTCTCGCCGGAGGTCTTCAACCTCACCGAGCCCGATCTCGTACTGGAGATCTGCAATGGTCTGACGGACCTGTGGGACGCCTCGCCGGACCGTCCGGTGACGCATAACCTCCCGGCCACCGTCGAGGTCGCCACCCCCAATGTGTACGCCGACCAGATCGAGTACCTGCACCGTCATCTGACGCGGCGGGACGCGGTGGTCCTCTCCGTGCATCCGCACAACGACCGCGGTACCGGGGTGGCCTGTGCGGAACTCGCCGTGCTGGCCGGGGCGCAGCGGGTGGAGGGCTGTCTGTTCGGCAACGGGGAGCGCACCGGCAACGTCGACCTGGTCACGCTGGCCCTCAACCTGCACACCCAGGGCGTCGACCCGATGATCGACTTCTCCGAGCTCGGCACCGTTCGCCGCACGGTGGAGGACTGCATCCGGCTGCCCGTCCACCCACGCCACCCCTATGCCGGTGACCTCGTCCACACCGCCTTCTCCGGCACCCACCAGGACGCCATCAGCAAGGGCCTGGCCCACCACGCCCGGCGCGCGGCCGACTTGGGCGTACCGGAGTCCGAGGCGCCCTGGACGGTGCCGTATCTGCCCGTCGACCCGGCCGACCTCGGCTGCACCTACGAAGCGGTCATCCGGGTCAACAGCCAGTCCGGCAAGGGCGGGATCGCCCATCTGCTGCAACTGCACCACGGCCTGGACCTGCCGCCGGACATGCGGCCCGACTTCTCCCGCACGGTGCAGCGCGCCACCGACGACAGCGGGCAGGAGGCCACCCCGGAGGACCTGTGGGAGCTGTTCCGGAGCACCTATCTCGCGCCGGGGGAGGAGGGCCCGCTGATGCTCGACTCCTGGAGCACGTCCGAGCCCGCGCCGGGCGAGCACCGCGTCCGCTGCGACCTCGGCGGGGGCGGCACCGTCGACGGCCGGGGGCGTCACGAAGGCACCGGCAACGGTCCGCTGGCCGCGTTCGCCGACGCGCTGGCCGCCGCCGGACACCCCGTCGGCATCCTCGGCTATGCCGGCCATGCCCTCGCCCCGGGCCCGGACAGCGCCGCCGTCGCCTACGTCCGGTGCCGCATCGGCGGCGCCACCTACTGGGGCGCGGGCCAGGACACCTCCGTCCTGATGGCCTCGGTCCGGGCGGTGCTGTCGGCCGTGAACCGGGCAAAGCGGGGGGCTCGCTAGGCCCGACGGCGCCACCTTCCGTGACCCTCGCTTCGCCGGTGCCACGGCGCACGCTCCCCGCTCGCCGGTCCGCCGCACGCCTACGCGACCACCTCTCCGCCCGCAACTCGGGGCGTCCGGACGGGTGACACCGGAGCGGTGCCACCGGGGCCGGTGGCACCGCAGGGGGCCGTGGGACCGGTGATCTCGGTCGACGGAACGGCCGAACCCGGCGGTGCCGCATCCGCAATCCGGGAATTTTCTGCGAGTCTGAGCGGCACGACCCACATCCCGGCTGGTCACGCCGGTTGCCGGGGTTTTCGGCGTGTCGGTGACCCATACTCGTTAGTGATGTGTTAGTGCCTCGTTAGCGGACCGGCAGTGCCCAGGGCCACGCTGGAACGAGCAACGGACGGACCGCACCCCACTACGAGAGCTCGCACCCACCAGACGAGGGGGACAGTTATGTCGCTCACCATCAAGACGCTCGGCCGCGGTCGTCGTGTCGCCGCCGGATCGCTGATCGCTGTCGCGGCGCTTGCACTCACCGCCTGTGAGGGCGGCCCCGACGCCGCATCCCGCCCCTCGTCGGCCGCCGCACCCGCCAGCTCCCACCACAAGGAGAGCGGCGGCTCCTCGTCGTCCCACGGCAGCGCGGAGTCGTCCGGTGCGAAGGCGCAGTCCTCCCCGGGCGGTCAGCGGCCGTCGGCGAAGGCGGCCACGCCCGGCGGTAAGCCGACGGCCAAGGCCCCCAGCGCCGCGGAGGCCCACACCTCCGCCGAGGCGACCTCGGACCGCTGCACCGCCGCCAATATGTCGCTGCGCCTGGGCGCCGCCGACGCCGGTGCGGGCAACATCCGCTACCCCCTCGTCTTCACGAACAAGGGCACGAAGGCCTGTTCGCTGCGCGGTTTCCCGGGCGTCTCGCTGATCAACCGTGACGGTTCGCCCGTCGGCAAGCCCGCCACCCGCGACGGTGGCGCCGGCGGTGTCGTCCGGCTCCAGCCGGGCCAGAGCGCCCACGCCCTGCTGCACACCCTCAACGAGGGCGTCTCGGACACCCCGTGCTGGGGCAAGTCGCAGATCGTCTACGTCTACCCGCCCGGCTCCAAGGAGTCGATGACCACCGGCAGCCGCGGACTGCGGGTGTGCGGCGGACGGTTCGAGGTGACCGCGGTGGAGGCCGGTGCCCTGGGCTGACGGCCCGGTCCGCGGACCGTGATCAGGACGGCCGCGGACGGCTTCGGTACGACAGCACGCCCCCGGCGCACGGTGCGCCGGGGGCGTGTGGTGTGTGGTGTGTGTGGCGGACCGGCACCCAGCGCGTGGCGTGACGGCAGTCGCCGGTGACTCGTTGTGGTGCTGTGGCCTTCGATTCGGCGCTCGGGTGGTGTGTCACCGCAACGGCCCCTGGTGACCGCCCCGTGTCCGGGCATCGGTGTTACCAAGGTGGAGGGAAGCCTTGAATGAGCGCTTTCGTTGCATATCTGCCTAGGAGACCTGCCCATGTCCGCAGCTTCGAGCGTGGCCGACAAGGCCGCTGCGAACGGAAAGCCGTCCGCCGAGGACGAGTCCCCGATCCACATTCTCTGGATCAACGCCGGCCTGAGCTGCGATGGCGACTCCGTGTCGCTCACCGCCGCGACGCAGCCGAGCATTGAGGAGATCGCGCTCAGTGTGCTGCCCGGGCTGCCCAAGATCGCCGTCCACTGGCCACTGATCGATTTCGAATGCGGCCCGGTCGACGGCGCGGACACCTTCATCGAGTGGTTCTTCAAGGGCGAACGCGGCGAGATCGACCCGTTCGTGCTGGTCATCGAGGGATCCATCCCCAACGAGTCCATCAAGCCGGAGGGCTACTGGTGCGGCTTCGGCGACAACCCGGAGACCGGCCAGCCGATCACCACCAGTGAGTGGATCGACCGGCTCGCCCCCAAGGCGCTGGCCGTCGTGGCGATCGGCACCTGCGCCACCTACGGCGGTATCCATGCGATGGCGGGCAACCCGACAGGAGCCATGGGTGTGCCCGACTATCTGGGCTGGGACTGGACGTCCAAGGCCGGGATCCCGATCGTCTGTGTGCCGGGCTGCCCGATCCAGCCGGACAACTTCTCGGAGACGCTGACCTATCTGCTCTACCAGGCGACGGGCGCGGCTCCGATGATCCCGCTGGACGACCAGCTGCGGCCCACCTGGCTCTTCGGCGAGACCGTGCACGAGGGCTGTGACCGGGCCGGCTACTACGAGCAGGGCCAGTTCGCCACCACCTACGACTCGCCCAAGTGTCTGGTGAAGCTCGGATGCTGGGGTCCCGTGGTCAAATGCAACGTGCCCAAGCGGGGCTGGATGGACGGCATCGGCGGCTGCCCGAACGTCGGCGGTATCTGTATCGCCTGCACCATGCCCGGCTTCCCCGACAAGTTCATGCCGTTCATGGACGAGCCGCCCGGCGGCAAGATCTCCAGCAGTGCCAGCTCCGCGTACGGCAGCGTGGTCCGCCGTCTCCGGAGCATCACGGCCCGGACCGTCGACCACGAGCCCAAGTGGCGCCACCGCGGCGACCAACTGACCACCGGCTACCGGAAACCGTGGTGAGCACACCCCGCCCGTAGCCGTCCGGCAGCACCCCGGACCCTCCGTCCGACCCCACCTCCGCGCGCACGCAAAAGAAGGGCACGGCACTCACGATGGCACCGAGAACGAAGGCGGCCGACGGCAGCGGTCTGACGGAGATGTCCTGGGATCCGATCACCCGGATCGTGGGCAGCCTCGGGATCCACACCAAGATCGACTTCAAGCAGAAGCGGGTGGCGGAGTGCTACAGCACCTCATCCGTCTTCCGTGGCTACAGCGTCTTCATGCGCGGCAAGGACCCGCGTGACGCGCACTTCATCACCAGCCGGATCTGCGGTATCTGCGGTGACAACCACGCCACCTGCTCGGTGTACACCCAGAACATGGCCTACGGGGTGAAGCCCCCGCATCTGGGGGAGTGGATCATCAACCTCGGCGAGTCCGCCGAGTACATGTTCGACCACAACATCTTCCAGGAGAACCTGGTCGGGGTCGACTACTGCGAAAAAATGGTCCGCGAGACCAACCCCGGCGTCTGGGAGCTCGCCCAGCGCACCGAGGCCCCGCACGCGGGCGACCACGGCTACCGCACCATCGCTGACATCATGAGCTCCCTCAACCCCATCGAGGGCGAGTTCTACCGCGAGGCCCTCCAGGTCAGCCGCTACACCCGGGAGATGTTCTGCCTCATGGAGGGCCGCCATGTGCACCCCTCCACGCTCTACCCGGGCGGTGTCGGCACCATCGCCAGCGTCCAGCTGTTCACCGACTACCTCAGCCGGCTGATGCGCTATGTCGAGTTCATGAAGCGCGTCGTCCCGCTCCATGACGACCTGTTCGACTTCTTCTACGAGGCGCTGCCCGGGTACGAGGAGGTCGGCCGGCGGCGCGTGCTGCTCGGCTGCTGGGGTGCGCTCAACGACCCGGACCACTGCGACTTCACCTATCGCAACATGACGGACTGGGGACGGAAGATGTTCGTCACCCCGGGCATCATCGTCGACGGCAAGCTGGTCACGAACGACCTCACCGAGATCAACCTGGGCATCCGGATCCTGCTGGGCAGCTCCTACTACCAGGACTGGGAGGGCCAGGAGCAGTTCGTCACCCATGACCCGCTCGGCAACCCCGTCGACCCGCGCCACCCGTGGAACCAGCACACCATCCCCGCCCCGCAGAAGCGGGACTTCAACGACAAGTACAGCTGGGTGATGTCCCCGCGCTGGTTCGACGGCAAGGAGCACCTGGCCCTGGACACCGGCGGCGGCCCGATCGCCCGGCTGTGGTCCACGGCCCTGTCCGGGCTCGTCGACACCCCGTACGTCAAGGCCACCGGCCACAGCGTCACCATCGACCTGCCCCGCTCCATGACGCGGCCCGAGGCCCGCTTCGAGTGGAAGATTCCCAAGTGGAGCAACGCGCTGGAGCGCAACCGGGCCCGCACCTACTTCCAGGCGTACACCGCCGCCATGGCGCTGCACTTCGCGGAGAAGGGCCTGGAGGAGGTCCGCGCCGGACGCACCCAGACGTGGGAGAAGTTCGAGGTCCCCGACGAGTCGATCGGCTGCGGCTTCACCGAGGCGGTGCGCGGCGTCCTCTCGCACCACATGGTCATCCGGGACGGCAAGATCGCCAACTACCACCCGTACCCGCCGACCCCGTGGAACGCCAGCACCCGCGACACCTACGGCACCCCCGGCCCGTACGAGGACGCCGTCCAGAACACCCCGATCTTCGAGGAGAACTCCCCGGAGAACTTCAAGGGCATCGACATCATGCGCGCGGTGCGCAGCTTCGACCCGTGTCTGCCGTGCGGCGTCCATATGTACGTCGGCAACGGCAAGTCGGTCGAGAAGATGCACGTGCCCACCGGTCTGAGCGGGCTCGCCGGATGAGCGCCCGGGCCACCACGGCGGAGGCCGCCGCACCGCAGACCGGTGCACCCGAGGCCGCCGCGCCGTCCGCAGCCGCCGCGGCCCCCGCCGCGGCCCCCGCCGTGCCGAACGCCGAGGCGACCGGCCGGCGCGTCGAAGAGGTGCTGGACCGCCTCGCGCAGCGCGACGACCGCGAGGCGAGCGCCGCCGCCGAGGAACTCGTCCGCGTCCTGATGGACTTCTACGGCGCGGGCCTCGCCCGGATCATGCACCTCATGGGCAGCGCCACGGGCGACGACCGCGCCCGTCCCGCGCTGCTGGGTGACGAGCTGGTGACCAGCCTGCTGGTGCTGCACGATCTGCACCCCGAGGACACCGCGACCCGCATCGGCCGCGCCCTGGACAGTGTCCGCCGCCAACACCCCGCCGAGGTCGCCGAGTTCGACGCGGACGCCGGAACGCTGCGGCTGCGCGCCGCAGACTCCGGCGGCTGCGGCTGCCCGAGCACCAGCCAACAGGCCCAGCAGACCGTCGAGGCCGCCGTCTCCTGCTTCGCGCCCGAGGTGACCTCCATGGGGTGGGAGGCGGCGGGCGAACGGGCCGAGCCGGCGCTGTTGCAGATCTCCCGTCGTCCGCCGACCGCCGCCACCGCCTCGTGAGCGGCCGGCCATCGGCGCTCCCGCGCCTCGGACCGCCGCCCGCCCACCGCGGCCTGCGCCGCTTCCGGGCCCCGGTGCCGGCCGCCCCCGAGCGCTGCGAACTGTGCGCCGTGGTGCTCGCCGAGCACAACCACCGCCACCTGGTCGACACCGCGCGCCGCGCGCTGGCCTGTGCCTGCACCCCGTGCGCACTGCTCTTCGACCGGCCCGGCGCCGGCACCGGACAGTTCCGTACGGTCCCCGACCGCTACTTCGTCGACCCCGGCCACACCCTCGACGACACGGCCTGGGACCGGCTCCAGATCCCCGTCGGTGTCGCCTTCTTCCTGCGCACCGCCGAGCCGGACCGGCTGGCCGCTCTCTACCCCAGCCCGGCCGGCGCCACCGAGAGCGAACTCGACCCGTCGACCTGGCAGACCGTGCTCTCCGCCAGCCGGCTGGCCGCCCTCCTCCGGCCCGATGTGGAGGCGCTGCTGCTGCGCCGCGCCGAGGGCCGGATCGACTGCTACCTGGTGCCCGTCGACATCTGCTACGAACTCGTCGGCCGGATGCGCCTGTTGTGGCAGGGCTTCGACGGCGGAGCCGAAGCACGCGCCGCGCTCGCCGACTTCTTCACCAAGGTCGCCCGCCGGGCTCGTGAGCCGAGGGAGGACGACCGGCCGTGACCGAGCTGTCCTTCGTCTGCACCGGCGTCCGCGCCGACCGCTACGCGGCCGCCCCCACCCTCCTCTTCCGGCTGCGCATCACCGCCGCCGAAGCGGCCCGGGTACACGCCCTCGCGCTGCGCTGCCAGCTCCGTATCGAACCGGCCCGCCGCGGCTACCGGACCGACGAGGCCGAGGCGCTGTCCGACCTCTTCGGCGAGCGGTCCCGCTGGGGCACCACCCTGCACCCGCTCCAGTTCGCCCAGGTCTCCCTGGTCGTACCCGGTTTCACCGGCGAGACGGAGGTGGATCTGCCGGTCCCCTGCACCTACGACCTGGATGTCGCGGTCGGCCGCTACTTCCATGCGCTGCGCGAGGGCGAGGTCCCGCTGCTGCTGCTGTTCTCCGGCACGGTGTTCGCCGGCGCGGGCGGCTTCCAGGTGCACCCGGTGCCCTGGAGCAAGGAAGCGTCCGTACGGATGCCGGTGGCCGTCTGGCAGGAGATGACCGAGGCACACTTCCCCGGCTGCGGCTGGCTGCGGCTGCCCCGCGAGACCCTCGACGCGCTGCTCGCCTACCGCTCCCGGCACGCCCTGCCCTCCTGGCAGGCGACCGTCGAGTCGCTGCTGGCCGGCGCCGACGGCACCCCGCCGCCCGCACCGCACGCCCGGCTCTTCCCGGGCGCCGCCGTCCGCCCCGTCAGCGAGAGGACCGCGCCGTGACGACCAGCGTGCTGCCCGAGGAGATGGCGGACCGCTTCGCCGCCGCCCGCCAGGTGGCCGACGCCGTGCTGTTCGAGGGCTATGTGCTCTACCCGTACCGCGCGTCCGCCGCCAAGAACCAGCTCCGCTGGCAGTTCGGGGTGCTCGTCCCGCCCCACTGGGGCGCCGACAGCGCGGAGCACTCCTTCCAGCGCACCGAATGCCTCATGGAGCCCCGCTCCGGTGCCCGGCTCTCGGCCGAGCTGCGGTTTCTGCGCGCCCAGCGGCGCACCGTCCAACGCCGGTCTCCGGACGGCGGGTTCGAGACCGTGGCGGAACTCGCACTGCCCGACCGGGTGCTGGTCCCCTGGGACGAGGGCGTCGAGGAGCGCGTCACGCTCACGGCCGATGTCTCCAAGCTGACCGGCGAGGGCGTCACCGTCCCGTTCACCCGGCCCGCGCGGGACGAGACCGAGCCGGTCCATGACGCCGACGGACAGCTCGTCGGCCGGCTGGTGCGCCACACCGCCCGGATCGACGGCCGGGTCCGGCTGACCGCGAGCGAACTCGACGGCCCGTACGTGGCGTTCCGGCTGACCGCGACCGTCGAGAACACCAGCGGCTGGCAACCGGACGAGGATGGCGCCGACCGTGCCGCGGCGCTGCCCCGCTCGCTGGTCGGGTCCCATCTCCTCCTCGGCCTGAGCGCGGGCGCGTTCGTCTCCATGACCGACCCGCCCGAGTGGGCCAAGGCAGCCGTCGCCGCCTGCCGCAACGAGCACGCCTGGCCCGTGCTGGCCGGCGAGTCCGGCCGCGCCGATGTGGTGCTCTCCGCGCCGATCATCCTGGAGGACCACCCGGCCATCGCCCCGGAGAGCCCCGGCGCGCTCTACGACGCCCTGGAGATCGACGAGATCCTGACCCTGCGCACCGCGGCCCTCACCGACGAGGAGAAGCGCGAGGCCCGCGGCACCGACCCCCGCGCCGCCGAGGTCATCGAACTCGCCGACACCATGCCGCCCGAGGTGCTGGAGCGGCTGCACGGCGCCGTACGGGCCCTGCGCGAGGTCACCGGACCCGGCCCGGCCGCCCCGGACACGCTCACCCCGGACGTGCCGGGCCTCCGCCCGGACACCCCCTGGTGGGACCCGGCGAGCGACCGCAGCGTCGATCCCGTCCGCGACCGGATCACCCTCGACGGGCAGTCGGTCGGCGCCGGGAGCCGGGTGCTGCTGCGCCCCGGCCTGCGGCGCACCGACGCCCAGGACCTCTTCCTCCAGGGCCGTACCGCGCAGGTCGAGGCGGTCCTGCACGACGTCGACGGCGGGGTGCACCTCGCGGTGACCGTGGAGGGCGACCCGGGCGCCGACATCCGGCGCGAGCAGGGCCGGTTCCTGTACTTCCAACCCGACGAGGTCGCTCCCCTGGAGGACGCGTGAGTCCCGAGGCATCCGTGGCCAGGCGGCCAGCGAAGACGCTGATCGCCGGCGTCGGCAACATCTTCCTCGGTGACGACGGCTTCGGCGTCGAGGCCGTCCGCCGGCTCGGTGAGCGGCAACTCCCCGACGGGGTCGAGGTCGTCGACGTCGGCGTACGGGGCGTGCACCTCGCCTACCAGATGCTGGACGGCTACCACACCGTGCTCCTCGTCGATGCCTCCGCGCGCGGCGGCGAACCCGGCACCGTCTACCTCCTCGACGCCACCGCGCCCGCCGCCCGCCCGCCGGACACCGCGCTGGACGGCCACCACATGACCCCCGACACCGTGCTCGCGCTCCTGGACACCCTCAGCGCGGGCACCGGCGGCCGGCGCCCGGAGCGCGTCCTGGTCGTCGGCTGTGAACCCGCCGATGTCGCCGAAGGCATCGGGCTCAGCGAACCTGTCGACGCCGCGGTCGACGAGGCCGTACAGCTCATCCTGCGGCTGGTCGGCGCGGAGGAACCGACCCCGTCCGCCGCCGGACCGCACACCAGTGAGAGGAACACGACACCATGCTGAAGTTCGCCCTGAGCGGGGCGCTCGCCGCCGCGCTCGCCCTCGTCGTGAAGTCCATGCTGCCCGACCTCAAGCGCTATCTGCGCATCCGCGCCATGTGACGGGGCGGCGCTGCACCGAACGGTGTACGCCACCGCGCCGCCCCGGCGAGGCACCCCGGCCGCCCTCCGGCCGCGCCGTCTAATGAAGCCGAGCGGCACCCGGTCGTCCCCGCACCAGAGAGGGACCGATGCACGAGATGTCCATCGCGCTTGCGGTCGTGGACCAGGTCGAGAGCGCGGCCCGGCCCGCCGGCGCCACCGCCGTCCACAGTGTCCGGCTGCGGGTCGGTGAACTGGCCGGGGTGGTCCCCGACGCGCTGGCCTTCTCCTTCGAACTCGCCTGTGCCGGAACGGTGCTGGAGGGGGCGGAGCTGGTGACGGAATCCGTCGCGGCCCGCGCCCGCTGCGAGCCCTGTGCGGACACCTGGCCGGTGGGCATGCCGCCGCAGCTCAGCTGTCCGGGCTGCGGCGGAGCCACGGCCGAGCTGCTGTCCGGCCGGGAACTCCAGATCGTCAGCGTGTGCTGGAACGACGCCCCGGTACACGCACCGACCCACGAGGAGCGCTGAACCATGTGCCGTGTCGTCGACCTGCAACAGGCGGTCCTGGCCAAGAACGACGCCTGTGCCCACACCCTGCGCGAGGACCTCGCCGCCCGTGGCACCGCGCTCGTCAATCTGCTCTCCAGCCCCGGCAGCGGCAAGACCGCGCTCCTGGAAGGCGAACTCACCCTCGCCCGCGACCGGGGCATTCCCGTCGCGGCGCTCACCGCCGACCTCGCCACCGAGAACGACGCCGTCCGGCTGGCCCGCTCGGGCGTGCCCGTCAAACAGGTGCTCACCGACGGGCTGTGCCACCTGGAGGCCGAGATGCTCGGCGGGCACCTGCACGGCTGGCTCCCCGCGGACACCCGGCTGCTGTTCATCGAGAACGTCGGCAACCTGGTCTGCCCCGCCTCCTACGACCTCGGCGAGACGCTGCGCGTCGTGCTGGCGTCGGTGACCGAGGGCGAGGACAAGCCGCTGAAGTACCCCACCGCCTTCGGTCTCGCGCATCTGGTGGTGGTCACCAAGACCGATATCGCCGAGGCGGTGTCATTCGACGAGAAGGAGTTCCGCGCCAACGTCGAACAGATCAACCCCGGCGTGGAGGTCGTCCTCACCTCGGCGCGCGGCGGGGAGGGCGACGGGCTGCTGCTGGACCGGGCGCTGGCGGCGCGGGACGGCACACCGGTGCACATCCCGGTCATGACCCGTAAGTCCCACCACGTCCACGACGCCGAGGACGGCCAGCCGTGCGACGAGGGGCACACCCACACGGCAGACCACTCGCACGGGGAGCACACCCACGCCGGGGAGCACACCCACCCGCACCGGACACCGGGCGGCCGTGCGCACACCACCGACCCCGACACCGTGGCGTCGAGCCGCTCATGACCATCCGGCAGGCCGAGGGGAGCACCGCGACGGCCCCTCCCACCGCCGCCGCACGCCGCCGGATCACCGTGCGCGGCGTCGTCCAGGGCGTCGGCTTCCGCCCGTTCGTCCACACCCTCGCCACCGAACTGGGGCTGACGGGCCATGTGACCAACACCGGTGAGGGCGTGGTCGCCGAGGTCGAGGGCGCTCCCGCGGCGCTGGCCCGCTTCGGTGAACGCCTCAGCGGCGAGGCCCCGCCGCTGGCCGTAGTGGAGACCGTCGACGGCCAGGACATCGCACTGGCCGGCGACACCGGCTTCCGGATCCTCCCCTCCCGCGCCCACGGCCCCTCCCGCACCCTGGTCGCCCCGGACGCCGCCACCTGCGCGGCCTGCCTCGCCGAACTGACCGACCCGGCCGACCGCCGCCACCGGCACCCCTTCCTCAGCTGCACCCACTGCGGGCCGCGCTTCACCATCGTCACCGCGATCCCCTACGACCGGGCGCTGACGACCATGGACCGCTTCCCGATGTGCCCCCGCTGCGCGCGGGAGTACGCGGACCCGGGCGACCGGCGGTTCCACGCCCAGCCCATCGCCTGCCATGACTGCGGCCCCCGGCTGCGGCTGCTGACCGCGGACCCCGCCGACCGCACCCGCCCCCCGCGCCCGGCACCCGGCACCGACCCGGTCGCCGACACCCGGCGGCTGCTCGCCGAGGGCGCGATCGTGGCCGTCAAGGGTCTCGGCGGCTACCACCTCGTCTGTGACGCCTCCGACGACACCGCCGTCACCCTGCTGCGCCACCGCAAGGCCCGCGGCGACAAACCCTTCGCCCTGATGGCCCGTCATGTCGACGAGGTGACCCACCTGGTGCGCGTCGGGGCGGAGGAGCGCGCCCTGCTCACCGGGCCGGTGCGCCCGATCGTCCTGCTGCGCCGCACCCCGCACCCGCCCCCCGCTCCCGGCGCACCCACGCTGTCCGACGCCGTCGCCCCCGGCAGCCCCGACCTGGGCGTCATGCTGCCGTACACCCCGCTGCACTACCTGCTCCTCGGGCTGCCGGGCGATGCTCCGGGGCCCCGGCTGCTCGTCATGACCAGCGGCAATGTCGCGGGCGAACCGATCGTCACCGACGACGACGAGGCCGTACGCCGCCTCGCGCATCTGGCGGACGCCTGGCTCACCCACGACCGGCCGATCCGGATTCCCTGCGACGACTCCGTGGTCCGGATCAGCGACGGGGAGCCGCTGTTCGTCCGCCGCTCGCGCGGCTATGCCCCGTTCCCGGTTCCGCTCCCGGTGCCGGTCCGGCCCGCGCTCGCGACCGGCGGCGACCTCAAGAACGTGTTCTGCCTCGCCGAAGGGCACCGCGCCTGGCTGTCCGCGCACATCGGCGACATGGACGATGTGGCGACCCAGTTCGCCTTCGAGCGGGCCGAGGAGCATCTGGAGACGGTCACCGGGGTCCGCCCCCAACTCCTGGCCGCCGACCGGCATCCCGGCTACCGCTCCGGCCGGTGGGCGCAGTGCCACACCGACGGCCGGCCGCTGGTCCGCGTCCAGCACCACCACGCCCATATCGCCGCTGCCATGGCCGAACACGGCCTCCGCGACGGCCACCCCGTCATCGGCGTCGCCTTCGACGGCACCGGCTACGGCGACGACCACACCATCTGGGGCGGCGAGATCCTGCTCGCCGACTACGACGGCTACCGCCGCTTCGGACAGCTCGGCTACGTGCCGCTGCCCGGCGGCGACACCACCGTACGGCGCCCCTACCGGATGGCCCTGGCCCACCTGCGCGCCGCCGGCATCGACTGGGCCGCGGACCTGCCCCCGGTGGCGGCCTGCCCGCCGGACGAGCGGCGGCTGCTGGCCAGGCAGCTCGAACGGGACCTCAACTGCGTGCCCACCTCCAGCATGGGCCGGCTCTTCGACGCCGTCTCCTCGCTGGCCGGGGTCTGCCACCGGGCCGGGTACGAGGCCCAGGCCGCCATCGCCCTCGAAGCCGCCGCCCTGACCGCGGGCGAGGACCCCGGCCCCGGCTACACGTTCGCGCTGCGCGCCGGGCGGACCGGACCGGCGGCCGCCGACCTCGTCGCCGACCCGGCGCCGGTGCTCACCGCCGTTGTCGAGGACCTCCGCGCGGGCACCGCCGTCCCGCTGATCGCGGCCCGCTTCCACCGCGCGGTCGCCGACCTCGTCCGGCGCTGGTGTGCGTCGGCCCGGGAGCGGGCCGGTCTGACGACCGTGGCCCTGACCGGCGGGGTCTTCGCCAACACCCTGCTGGCCGAGACCACCGCCCGCCTCCTGCGGGAGGACGGCTTCACCGTCCTGCGCCACCGCCGCGTCCCGCCCAACGACGGGGGACTGGCGCTCGGTCAGATCGTCGTGGCGGCGCGCACGGCAGGAGCCGCCGTGCGCTGAGCGGCACCGCGGCGCGGCGGACGCAACGTACCCACGACGAGGAGAGGGCCCATGTGCCTGGCGGTACCCGGCAAGGTATTGGACATCGAGGAACGGGACGGCACCCGCATGGCGACCGTCGACTTCGGCGGTGTGGTCAAGGAGGTGTGTCTGGAGTACGTCCCCGACCTGAAGGTCGGTGAGTACGCCATCGTCCATGTCGGCTTCGCACTGCAGCGGCTGGACGAGGAATCCGCCCGGCACACCCTCGCCCTGTTCGAGGAACTGGGCCTGCTCCAGGAGGAGTTCGGCGACCCCTGGGAGGCGGCTGCCGCTCCCGAGGGGTGGGACGGGGCGGGCGGTACGCCCCCGGTCGTCCGCAATGACGGAGCGCGGGAGGCGAGCCGGTGAAGTACCTCGAAGAATTCCAGAACCCCGAGCTGGCCCGGCGGCTGCTCGACGAGATCCGGGCCACGGCGACCCGGCCCTGGGCCCTGATGGAGGTCTGTGGCGGGCAGACCCACACCATCATCCGGCACGGTATCGATCAACTCCTGCCTGATCAGGTCGAGTTGATCCACGGGCCGGGCTGCCCGGTCTGTGTGACGCCGCTGGAGGTCATCGACAAGGCCCTGGAGATCGCCTCCCGCCCCGACGTGATCTTCTGCTCCTTCGGCGACATGCTCCGCGTCCCCGGCAGCGACCGGGATCTCTTCCAGGTGCGCGGTCACGGCGGCGACGTCCGCGTGGTCTACTCCCCGCTGGACGCCCTGAAGATCGCCCAGCAGAACCCGCACCGCGAGGTGGTGTTCTTCGGCATCGGCTTCGAAACCACCGCGCCCCCCAATGCCATGACGGTCCATCAGGCCTGCAAGCTCGGCATCCCCAACTTCAGCATGCTGGTCTCCCACGTCCGGGTGCCGCCCGCCATCGAGGCGATCATGACGTCGCCCAGCTGCCGGGTCCAGGCGTTCCTCGCCGCCGGCCATGTGTGCAGTGTGATGGGCATGGGGGAGTACCCCGAACTGGCCGACCGCTTCCAGGTGCCCATCGTCGTCACCGGCTTCGAACCCCTGGACATCCTGGAGGGCATCCGCCGCACCGTCCGCCAGCTGGAGCGCGGCGAACACACCGTGGACAACGCCTATCCGCGCGCCGTCCGCAGCGAGGGGAACCCGGCCGCGCAGGCCATGCTCGCCGATGTCTTCGAGGTCACCGACCGCGCCTGGCGCGGTATCGGCACCATCCCCGCCAGCGGCTGGCGGCTGTCGGAGCGCTACCGCGACTTCGACGCCGAGTACCGCTTCTCCGTCGGCGGCATCACCACCCGCGAACCGGCCGCCTGCCGCAGCGGGGAAGTCCTCCAGGGGCTGATCAAGCCGCACGAGTGCGAAGCCTTCGGCACCACCTGCACCCCGCGCTCCCCGCTCGGCGCCACCATGGTCTCCAGCGAGGGCGCCTGCGCCGCCTACTACCTCTACCGCCGACTCGGCGTCACGCCCACCCCGCAGGAGGCGAGCCCCGTTGCCTGACACCAAGCACCCCACCCCCGGCGGCCCCACCCCGGCCGACCGCGGTCTGCCCACCGTCGACATCTCCGGCTGGACCTGCCCCACCCCCCTCCGTGACCAGCCCCGGGTCGTCATGGGGCACGGCGGCGGCGGTGCACTGTCCGCCGAACTCGTCCAGCAGATCTTCGCCCCCGCCTTCGGCGGCGAGATCCTCGCCCAGCTCGGCGACTCCGCCGCGGTGTCCCTCGGGGGCGTCCGCCTGGCGTTCACCACCGACTCCTACGTCGTGCGGCCGCTCTTCTTCCCGGGCGGCTGCATCGGCGACCTCGCCGTCAACGGCACCGTCAACGACCTTGCCATGAGCGGTGCCAGAGCGGCCTATCTCTCCTGCGGCTTCATCCTGGAGGAGGGGGTCGAGATGCCGGTGGTCGCCGGGGTCGCCGACGCCATGGGCGCGGCGGCGCGGGCCGCCGGGGTCGAGGTGGCGACCGGTGACACCAAGGTCGTCGAGGCGGGCCACGGTGACGGCGTCTACCTCAACACCGCCGGCATCGGTCTGATCCCGCCGGGCGTCGATCTGCGCCCGCAGCGCGTCGTCCCCGGCGATGTGGTGATCGTCAGCGGTGACATCGGCCTGCACGGCGTGGCCATCATGAGCGTCCGGGAGGGCCTGGAGTTCGGCGTCGAGATCGAGAGCGACTGCGCGGCCCTCGGCGGCCTCGTCGAGTCCATGCTCGCGGTCACCCCCGATCTGCATGTGCTGCGCGACCCCACCCGCGGCGGGCTGGCCGCCGCCCTGTGCGAGATCGCCACCGCCTCCTGCACCGGCATCGTCGTCCAGGAGCGCGCGATCCCCGTGCCGTCGGCCGTAGCCAACGCCTGCGCCATCCTCGGCCTGGATCCGATGTACGTCGCCAACGAGGGAAAGCTGGTGGCGTTCGTCCCCCGCGAGCACGCCGACGCGGTGCTGGACGCGATGCGTGCGCACCCGCTGGGCGCCGGTGCCGCGATCATCGGGGAGACCGTCGAGACCCACCCCGGCATGGTCGTGGCCCGCACGCCGCTGGGCGGCACCCGGGTCGTCGATCTGCCGCTGGGCGAGCAGCTGCCGCGGATCTGCTGACGTGACGCACGCACGAGGGCGGCGCCGGAAAGGGCGCCGCCCTCGTGCGTGCGGTCGGACCCGCTCAGGTCTTCTGCAGCAGCCGGGACCCGAACCAGTCATCGGCGTCCCGCACCCCGGGCAGGATGAAGAAGTAGCCGCCGCCGATGGGCGTGATGAACTCGGACAGCGGCTCGTGCCGGAGGCGCCGCTGTACGGTCGCGAACTGCCGCTCCGGGTCCTGCTGGTAGCCGCAGAACACCAGCCCGAGGTCCATCTGTCCCTTGCTGTCGTAACCGGCGTCGTAGTTGTAACTCCGGCGCAGGAAGCGGGAGTTCTCGGTCTTCTCGGTGCGGGGGTTGGCCAGCCGGATGTGCGAGTTGAGCGGGATCTTGCTGCCGTGCGGGTCCTCGCCGTACCGCGGCACATCCGACTCGTGCGTGCCGTCCAGCGGCGCACCGCTCGCCTTGCGCCGGCCGAAGATCTTCTCCTGGCGCTCCAGCGGCACCTTGTCCCACTTCTCGACCTGGAAGCGGATCAGCCGCAGCACCTGATAGCTGCCGCCCAGCGCCCAGTCCGGCTCCCCGCAGGGCGGGGTCACCCACAGCAGCCGGTCCATCTCCCGCGCCGAGCCGGTGTCCGGATTGACGATCCCGTCCTTGAAGCCGACGAAGGTACGCGGCGACCCCGAGGGCCGCGACGGGTTGAGAAAGGCGTCAGCGCGCCAGCGGGGCCGCAGCAGCCCCTCCGTCTCCCGCGCCAGATCGCGCAGCACATGGACGACGGCGTCCGGGTGCTGGGCACAGACCTGCAACGACAGATCGCCATGGCAGCGGGCCGGCTCCAGCCGGTCGTCGGGGAACGCCGGCATCGCCTTGAGGTGCCGGGGCTTGTGCCCGGACAGTCCGAAGCGGTCGTCGAACAGGGAGGCGCCCACGCCGAGGGTGATGCTGAGGGAGTCGGGGGTGGGCCCCTCCGAGGCGACCTGCTCGTCCTGCGGCTTCACCCCGGCCGTCAGCACCCGCGACCGTCTGGTGAGCCGCTGGAACAGGGAGATCAGGCCGTCGCGGTCCTGGGCCAGCACATCGAAGCCGACGAAGCCGGCGAAGAGCTGCTGCGGGGTCACGATGCCGGCCTGATGGTCACCGTGGAAGGGCACCTTGTCGGGCAGCGGTCCGCCGTCGCGCAGCCCGCCCACGGGCCGGTCCGCCGCGGCGGCCGCCGGCCCGCCGAGCCCCGCGGCGGCCACCCCCGCGATCCCCGCCGCACACTTCAGAAACCCCCGGCGTCCGTCGTGCCGCGGAGCGGCACACCCGTCCTCGGCCTGATCACGTCTCATCGTCCCGCCATCCTGACTGCGTCATCCGGTCAGCCGCGTGCCTGCACACGCCTGTGCGCGATGCTCGCCGCCCACGACGCGAGGACCGGGAGCAACACGGCCCCGGCCCCGGATATCACGCCTGGGCCCCCGGCGGGTCGTCCGAATGGCGCAGCCGACGGGCTCAGCGCGCGACAGCGCCCCGGAGCGCTTCTAGCGTCGGCCCTGTGACCTGCCCGAACTCTCCCCCTGCACCGTCGGGCGGCAGGTCATGCATCACGCCCCACCGCCGAGCCCATGGACCTCCACACATGAGCACATCCACCGACGCGAGCACCGTCCTCAGCGAGGCCACCCGCCTCGCTGAGGGCACCACCCTGGACGAGCGCGCAGCCGATGGCGCCGCCGTCTCCCTCGGCGAGGGCCCGTCCGGCAACGGGGCGCCACCCGTAGCGGTCGAGGAGGACACCGTCGCCGACGCGGGCGGGGCCCCGGACGAGAGCGGGGCCGGGGGTGGCACACCGTCCGGCGGGGGCGGGGGCTCCATGGCCGGGGAGGGCACGGCCGTCGACCGCACCACGTCCCTCGACGGGAGCGCGCCCGGGGAAGATCCGCCCGTCTCCTGGCTGCGGATCGAGAAGGGCCATGCCGAGCCGGAGGAGATCGCGGCGATCAGCGTCGTGCTGTGCGCCCAACTCGCCGGACTGCACGCCCTCGCCGAGGACGGCCGGCCCGCGGAACCGCCCCCGGCACGGCGGCATCCTCCGCACCGCTCGGCCTGCTGGTCGGGCTGCTGGAGCTGCGGCTGAGCCGCTGCGGCAGGCCCGACGGGCGGTCAGCCGAGCCGATGCGGCTTCCCCCGCGGGCCTCCTGCCTGCCTTGCCCCGCGAGTCTCCTACCTTCCTTCCACGAACGACGCGCGCCCGTCCCTTGAGCGGAGCATCACGCCGCGGTGCGGAACCCCGCGGCGCCCCGAACCACCGCGAGATGCCGGCCGCCCACCCCGCTGACCAGGCGTGAGCGCCGTGTACCGCTCTGTACGCTCCGTGCCCCGACGCTGCGCTGTGTGCAGGAAGTGTCCGCTGGTGGAACGCGAAATTCCTCTTCGGTGATCGTCGAGTAGGGTCCGGCGAGCCGCAACAGTGAATCAAGGAGGCCGTTCTCGTGACGGAGCGTCAGGTATCGGGTGAGGGCGACGGGGCCGCTGCCCCGGAAGTGCAGGCGCAGGAGCGCCGATTGCGCCGTGACCTGGGCTTCTGGGGACTGACCGGCATCGGCTTCTCCAATATCGTCGGCTCCGGCTGGCTGTTCGCCGCGCTGTACGCGGCCCAGACGGCCGGCCCCGCGGCGCTGCTCTCCTGGGTCGGCGCCGGTCTGCTGTGCGGGCTGGTCGCCCTGGTCATGATCGAGCTGGGCGCGACCCGGCCGGAGGGCGGCGGCACGGTCCGCTGGCCGCTGTTCGCCAGCGGCCGGCTGGTCGGCACCCTCATCGGCTGGTCGACGCTGCTGTCGGTGGGCGGTACCGCGGCCGAGATCAGCGCGATCATGCAGTACGCCGCGCACTACCTGCCGGGCATCTACAACGGCCATACCCTCACCCTCGGCGGGCTGGCGCTGGCCGCCGCACTCAGCGTCCTGCTGACCGCGCTGAACTGGTTCGCGGTGCGGATGTTCGCCCAACTCAACAACCTGATCTCGGTGTTCAAGATCGTGGTGCCGGTCGTCACCGTGATCGCGCTGATCGCCTCCGGCTGGCACTCCGGCCGCCTGACGGACCACGGCGGCTTCGCCCCGTACGGCTATGTCGCCTGCCTGACCGCGCTGGCCGGCGGCGGCATCGTCTACTCGGTCAACGGATTCCAGGCACCGCTGGACTTCTCGGGCGAGACCCGCAACCCCCGCCGGACCATTCCCGCCGCGGTGCTCACCGGCATCGGCCTCGCCGTCCTCATGTACCTGGCCCTTCAGGTGGCGTTCCTCTTCACCGTCCCCGAGAACCTGCTCGGCCACGGCTGGAAGGGAGTCTCCTTCGAGTCGCCCTTCGGCCAGCTCGCACTGATCCTCAATCTGCACTGGCTGGCCAGCCTGCTGTACGCGGACGCGGTGATCTCGCCCGGCGGTTCGGCGTACGTGGGCGTGGCGCTCAACGCCCGGCACACCTACGCGCTCGCCAAGAACGGCACCATTCCCCGGTACTTCATGAAGGTCAATGAGCGGTTCGGCATCCCGCGCCGGGCGCTGGCGATCAACCTCGTCGTCATCATGGTCTTCCTGCTGCCGTTCGGCGGCTGGCAGGACATCGTCAGCGTCATGGGTGACATGTATCTGCTGATCTACGCGGCCTCCGCGGTCGCGGTCGCCGTCTTCCGCGCCGAACCGGGCGGCCGCACCGCGGGCTGGGTCCCGGGGCTGGGCTGGATCGCGCCGCTCAGCTTCGTGGTGGCCAGCGAGTTCGTCTACTGGTCGGGCTGGCACGACCTGCGCCTCGCCCTGCCGCTCGTGCTCGGCGGCCTGCTGATCTTCCTGGTCATGCGCCGCCCCGGCGCCCGCGACAAGGCCGCCGTGGAGAGCGACGGCGCCGGCCCGAGCCGCTCGCTCGGCGCGGAACTCCGCACCGGTGCCTGGATGGTGGCCTACCTGGTCGGCCTGACGGTGCTCTCCTGGCTGGGCACCTTCGAGGGCTCCGGCCGGCTGCCGGCCCCGTACGACTCGGTCACCGTGGCCGCCCTCGCGATCGCCGTCTTCTTCTGGGCCGTGCGGTCCGGCGTCCGGCACCTGGAGGTGGCCCGGCCCGCGACGGCCTGAGCCGCGGCCACGGAAGGCGAGGGAGCGGGCCGCGCCGCGCCGGTGTCGTCAAGCGGAAGTCACCCCGCAGAAATATGATGAATCGGGAGAGGCGGGCTCCCCGAGAGCCCCATCAGGCCTGGTCCGGCGGCCACTGCGGAGACGTACGAGCCCGCCCGCGGTGGCCTTCGCACCGACGCACCTGGGAGCGGCCCATGCTTCGGCGTCGTCCCCCGCGGTCGGCGAGCGCGGACGATCTGCTGACCACGCTCGGGCGGCTGACCGCCCAGGCGCGGGAAGGCGCCGAGAAGCAGCGGGCCCGGGTCGAACTCGCCGAGGCGCTCCAGCGGGAGATGCTGCCGGCCGTACTGCCGGGGACACCGGGGCTGCGCGCCGCCGCCACCTACGCTCCCGCCCGGCACGGCCTGGACATCGGGGGCGACTGGTACGACGGCTTCCCGCTGCCCGACGGCTCGCTCGCCTTCTGTGTGGGCGATGTCCAGGGCCATGACGTCGAGGCGGCCGCCTTCATGGGGCAGATCCGCTTCGGGCTGCGCGCCGTCGCCGGCCACGCCGCCGATCCGGGTGAGGTGCTGAGCCGGGCCAACGACCTGCTGCTCTCCGTCGACTGCGGGCTCTTCGCGACCTGCACCTTCGTCCGCTTCGACCCGGTCGCCTGGGAGCTGACCAGCGCCCGCGCCGGTCATGTACCCGGCATCTGGGCCACCACCGACGGCCGCTCCGGCATCGCCGACGACCCGGGGGGCCTGCCGCTCGGCATCGTGCCGGGGGAGAGCTATCCGGTCACCCGCCGCCGGTTCGCCACGGCGGGGGCGTACGTCCTGCTCACCGACGGCGTCGTCGAAGGGCCGTCGTTCCCCATAGAGGCGGGACTGAGCCAGGTGACCCGGCTGGTCAGCGCCAACGCCGACGGCGATCCGGCCACCGTGGCGGACGTGGCGATCAGCGTGGCCGAGTTCACCGGGCACACCGACGACTCCGCGGTGCTCGTGCTGCGCTTCGACGCGGCCGCGCCCAGAGCCGGGTGAAGCGCGGCCCGGGCGCGCGTGTCGCGGACGGCGCCCGGCCGTCCGCGTTGTCTGATGGCTGATGTGGTGCGCACCGAGGAACTCCGCCGTCCCGCACCAGCAGCCCTGACGATCCTCGTGCTCGCCGGCGTCTACTACGGCACCGCGCGGATCGGGCTGCTGGACCAGGTGGTGATCGCGGGCGCCAGGGTCACACCGTTGTGGCCCCCTACGGGGATCTCCCTGAGCTGTCTGCTGCTCGTGGGCCTGTGGACCTGGCCGGGCATCGCCCTCGGCACCCTGCTGGTCGTCGCCTCCCTCAGCCCGCTCGATGTCTCGGTCCTCGGCATCATGGCGGGCAACACCCTGGCCCCGGTGTGCGCCTTCCTGATGCTCCGTCGGGTGGGCTTCCATACCGGGCTGGACCGGCTGCGTGACGGGGTGGCGCTGGTCGCCCTGGGCGCGTTCGCCGGAATGCTGGTCAGCGCCACGGTGGGCAGCACGACGCTCCTCCTCAGCGGGGCGCTGCCGCCCGGCGGCTACTGGCGGACCTGGGCGGCGTGGTGGGTGGGCGACGCCATGGGCGTTCTCGTCGTCACCCCGCTGCTCCTCGCCTGCCGCAAGCTCCGGTGGCCGACGGGCGTCCCCGCCTACCGGTGGGCCGAGGCCGCCGTCCTGCTGGTCGCCTCGGTCGTGGTCGCGTGGGTGGCGGTCACCAGCGGGCTCTCCCTGCTGTTCCTGGTCTTTCCGCTGATTGTGTGGGCGGCGCTGCGCTTCCAGCTCGCGGGGGCGGCGCCCTGTGTGCTGCTGGTGTCCGTCCTGGCCATTACGGCGGCGACCCGCCGCACCGGACCGTTCGAGGGCCAGAGCCTGCTGGAGGCGATGGTCAACCTCCAGGCCCTCAACGCGTCCGCGGCGCTCACCGCGCTGCTGCTGTCGGCCATCGTCACCGAGCAGAACAGCATCCGCCGCAAGGTCGAGCATGCCTGCCGCGAACTGGCCGACGTGGTGGACCGGCTCGCTCCCGGGGAGAGCCGGCGCCGCTGGCCCCCGGAGGGGGAGGAGAGCTGACCCGCAGCCCGCCCGGCACGGTCAGTCCCGCAGCAGCTCCCCCAGGTCGTAGCCCACCGGCTCCTCCAGCTGGGCATAGGTGCAGCTCTCCGGCGTACGGTCGGGACGCCAGTGGCGGAACTGGGCGGTGTGCCGGAAGCGGCTGCCCTCCATGTGGTCGTAGGCCACCTCGCACACCCGCTCCGGGCGCAGCGGCACCCACGACAGATCCTTGCCGCCGCTCCAGCGGCTGGGCCCGCCCGGCATCCGCCGCGACGCGTGCGCCGCCTCGTCGGTCCACTCGCCCCAGGGATGGCCCGCGACATCGTCCATCCGCAGCGGCGCCAGCTCCTCGACCAGCTTCTGCCGCTTGGCCATGGGAAACGAGGCGCACACCCCGACGTGCTGGAGCTGCCCGGCGTCGTCGTGCAGCCCCAGCAACAGGGAGCCGACCACCGGCCCGCTCTTGTGCAGCCGGTACCCCGCGACGACGCAGTCTGCGGTGCGGGCATGCTTGATCTTGTACATGGCGCGGTCGCCCGGCCGGTACGGCAGATCGAGCGGCTTGGCGACCACCCCGTCCAGCCCGGCCCCTTCGAACTGCGTGAACCAGCTGCGCGCCAGCTCCTGGTCGCGCGTCGCGGGCGCGGTGTACACCGGCGGACGGGCCGTCCGCAGCGCCTCGACCAGGGCCTCCCGCCGTGCGGACTGCGGCTCGTGCAGCAGCGTGGTGGAGTCGAGGGCCAGCAGGTCGAAGGCGACGAGCGAGGCGGGCGTCCGCTCGGCGAGCGTACGGACCCGGGAGTCCGCCGGGTGGATCCGCTCCAGCAGCTCCTCGAAGTGCAGCCGCCCGTCATGGGCGATCACGATCTCGCCGTCGATGACGCACCGCCGGGGCAGTTCGGCACGGGCCGCCTCGACCACTTCGGGGAAGTAGCGGGTCAGGGACTTCGTGGTACGGCTGGCGATCTCGATGTCCTCGCCGTCCCGGAAGACGATGACACGGAAGCCGTCCCACTTGGCCTCGTACTGCATACCGGCGGGAATCTCGGCCACCAGCTTCGCGAGCATCGGGGAGACCGGGGGCATGACGGGCAGGTCCATGTCCCGATCCTGCGGGCTGCGGACCCATCCCGCGCGCCCGCAGCCCTTCCGGCGCGCGGCGGCGGCGCACGGTACTTACCGTGGAGCCATGGCCGGAGCGGGAGCTGTGGAACTGGATGTCGCGGGGCGGAAGGTGCGCCTGTCGCACCCCGACAAGACGTATTACCCGGAGCGCGGCTTCACCAAGATGGACGTCGCGCAGTACTACCTCGCGGTCGCCGACGGGGTGCTGCGGGGCCTGCGGGACCGGCCCACCACCATGCAGCGCTTTCCCGACGGCATCGAGGGCGAGTTCTTCTACCAGAAGCGGGCGCCCAAGGGCCTGCCGGACTGGCTGCCCACCGCCCGGATCGCCTTCCCGAGCGGACGGTTCGCCGACGAGATGTGCCCCACCGAACCGGCGGCCGTGCTCTGGGCGGCCAACCTGGGGTGTCTGACGTTCCACCCCTGGCCCGTCCGCCGCGGTGACACCGAGCACCCCGACGAGCTGCGGATCGACCTCGACCCGCAGCCCGGCACCGACTTCGCGGACGCCGTCAAGGTCGCCTTCGACCTGCGCGAGCTGCTGGCCGAGCACGGGCTGCGCGGCTGGCCCAAGACGTCCGGCGGCCGCGGAGTGCACGTCTATGTACCGATCCGGCCCCGCTGGACCTTCACCGAGGTCAGACGGGCCGCGATCACGCTGGCGCGGGCGCTGGAGCGCCGGACACCGGATCTGGTGACCTCGGCGTGGTGGAAGGAGGAACGCGGCGAGAAGGTGTTCGTCGACTACAACCAGATGGCCCGGGACCGGACCATCGCCTCCGCCTACTCACTGCGCGCCCGGCCCCGGGCGACCGTCTCCACCCCGCTGCACTGGGACGAGCTGTCCGACGCCACCCCCGAGGACTTCGATCTGCGCACGGTCCCGCCGCGGTTCGCGGAACTCGGTGATGTGCACGCGGACATGGCGGACCACGCCTTCGGCCTGGAATCCGTCCTGGAGCTCGCGGACCGGCAGGCGGTGGACGAGGGTCTCGGCGATCTGCCCTATCCGCCCGACCACCCGAAGATGCCGGGCGAGCCGTCCCGGGTCCAGCCGAGCCGCGCCCGTAAGCGCTGACCAGCTCCGGTGTCCGGCACCCTGCCGGTGGCGGTGCTGCGCGCCTGGACGGTGCTGCTCGTAGTCCGGTGGCTGCCCCCGGCTCTGCCGCACCCGGACGGCACCGTCGAGCCGCTGGACCGGGCGACCGGCCACCCCAGCCCGTTCACCAGCTCGCTTTGCTGATTCATTACCGCGACTGGAGTAATTCTTGGGGCCGTTGGAGTGGCTCTCCGCCGTGTCTGCGGAGTTTTCGGCGAGGCGCGGTACTCATCGAATGTCAGATTTCCTGCCACACAGGAGAAACGCAATGCGCAAGTACATAGGCCGCTCCGTGGCTACTGCGGCGCTCGCCGCCGCCACCGTCGTCCCGCTCGCCGGCATGGCTTCGGCCGCGCCCCAGGAGCAGTCGGCACAGTCCCAGGACCGCCATGGTCGCCACCACCACCGTCACCACTGTGGCCACCACAACAACGGCTTCGGCAACGACGGCTTCGGCCGTGGCGGCCGTGGCTTCGGCCGTGGCTTCGACCGTGGCTTCTTCGGCTTCGGCGGCTTCCCCTTCGGCCTGCTGGGCATCCTCTGACCGGCAGCAGCACAGTCGGGCCGCCGCGGCATGGAGCTGCGGCGGCCCGTCGCCGCGGTCAGCCGGCCGCGCAGACCTGCTGCTCGGCCTGCCGGCGCAGCTCCTTCTTGTCCGGCTTGCCCACGTCGGTCAGCGGCAGCGCCTCGACGAAGGTGATCCGGTGCGGCTCGTACATCGCACCGCGCTCCGCGCGGACCTTCGCCCGCAGCTGTTCCCCGTCGACCTCGCTGCCGGGCGCCCGCACCACCACGGCGTGCACCCGCTCCATCCGGTCGGCGTCCCGGACGCCGAACACCGCGCTCTGAAGTACCTGCGGGTGCGAGTTCAGCAGGTCCTCCAGCTCCGTGGTGTACACATGGCCGCCGACCACGACGATCATGTCCTTGAGCCGGTCGACGATGGTCAAGTACCCCTCGTCGTCGAGGAATCCGATGTCTCCCGTGTGCAGCCAGCCGTCCCGCAGGACCTCGGCGGTCAGCTCGGGCTGCTTCCAGTACCCCTTCATGATCATGTCGGAGCGCACACAGACCTCGCCGTGCTCACCGGCCGGCAGCGGACGGCCAGACTCGTCGCGGATCTCCACCTCGACATCGGACAGCACCTTCCCCGCCGAACGCAGCCGGTCGGGGCGCTGCGGATCGTGGTCCTCCCGGGTGAGCACGCTGATGCCGCCGGCCTCGTTCTGCCCGTAGCCCTGCATCAGCACCGGGCCGAACATCCGCACCGCGTCGGCTATCCGGGCCGGGGAGGCCTGGCAGCCGCCGTACGTCAGCGTCCGCAGACTGGAGGTGTCGGTGTGCGGGGCGTCCGGGTGGTCCATCAGCTGGTAGAGCAGCGGCGGCAGCAGGAACAGTTCGCTGATGCGCTCCCGTGCCAGCGTGGCGAGCACGGTGCCGGGCTCGAAGTCGTCGAGAAGGACGACGGTGCCGCCCACGTGCAGCGTGCGGTCGGCCATCATGCCCGCGGCGTGCGCGAGGGTGGTGCAGACCAGCTGCCGGCGCTCGAACTCCGGCTGCGGCGCCATCACTCCGCGGAACCAGCGCGCCTGCTCGAAGGTGGTGCAGATGCCCTTCGGGTGGCCGGTGGTGCCGCCGGTGTGGCGGATGGTGCACACATCGTCGGGCCGGGCCCGGCTGGCGAACGGCTCGTCCGACTGTCCGGCCGCCAGCTCCAGCAGATCCGCGCCCGTCTTCGCGGGGCCGAGGGTGAGGACGTCCGGCGTCGGTGCCAACTCGGTGACCTCGGCGGCCCGTTCGGCGTACCGCGGGTCGACGACCAGGGCCCGGGTCTCGACATCGCGGACGATGGCGGCCTGTGACTCGGCGGACAGCTTGTTGTAGAGGAAGTTGACCCGGGCGCCGATCAGATTGGCGGCGTAGCGGGCGGCGACGGTCTCCGGGAGATTGCCGCTGAGCAGGGTGACGGTCGCTCCGCGGTCGACGCCCCGGGCGCGCAGGGCGCGGGCCAAGCGGTGGATGAGTGAGCGGAGTTCGCCCGCGGTGACGCGGCGGCCCTGGTGGACCAGGGCTTCGCGCGCCGGGTCGGCGCTAAGCGCATCGAGGTTCTCCTCCACGTAGGTGCGGAATGTCCGGGCGGTGGTGGGCATGATGTAGGGCTTCCTCCTGACGCCGGCGGGTGCGGGCACGTACGCCGGGGTGGGGCCATTTAGTTGCTGGAGGCAACCAAGTCAGGGTAGTCGCTGGAGGTCGACATCTCCAAGTCGGCTGCTGGGTACGGTGCGCGAGCCGGCCACGGGCTACTGCGACCGGCCTTGCGGTGCGCGCCGGCCACCGGTCGCGGCGGGCCCTGCGGTGCCCGGTGATCACCGGCTGCGGTCGGTCGCACGACGGACGGTCACCGACCCGGCCGCCCCCTCGGAACCCGTCCGGAATCATCGCCCCCAATATCGTCAACGCGGTCGCCGACCTGGGAACCCGCGTCGGATAATGCTCGCTCGCGCACGGGGTGCGGACGCCCTGCGGATCTCGCTCTCCCTGCGGGTCCGTCCCGTGTCGAGAGATGATGGGGAGCAACGGAAGCACAGCGAGAACCGGCCGATGTACGGAGAGCGCCACGGCTGTCGGTCTGCGATGACCGGCGGAAGGAGTGCCTGAATGGGTGCGACCGACGCGTTCCCCGAAGGTGCTGCCCAGGTGGGGGCCACACCCGGGCAACCCGGCGGCCTGCTGGACGTGCTGGGCGTCGCTGCGGTGATGCTGGACGCGGACGGACGGATCACCCTCTGGAGCCCGCAGGCCGAGTCGCTGTTCGGCTGGACCGCGGAGGAGGCGCTCGGCCGGTCCGCCGCGCAGCTGCTGGTCGGACCGGAGCACTTCGATCTGGTTCTGGGGCTGTTTTCCCAGGTCATGGCGGGCGGCGAGAGCTGGGCCGGCGTCTTCCCCGTCCAGCACAAGGACGGCAGCACCCGCCTGGTGGAATTCCGCAATATGCGGCTGCTGGACGAGCGCGGTGAGTCATACGCCCTGGGCATCGCCACCGATCAGGCCGTGCTGCGGCGGGTCGAGCGGGATCTGGCGCTGTCCGTCCGCCTGGTGGCCCAGTCGCCGATCGGCCTGGCGGTCCTGGACACCTCCCTCCGCTTCGTGATGGTCAACCCGGCGCTGGAGCGCATCAACGATCTGCCCGCCGACCAGCACATCGGCCACGATGTCCGGGAGGCGCTGTCGTTCCTGGACACCGACACCATCGTGTCCAGCATGCGCGCGGTCCTCGACACCGGCACACCACTGCTCGACCAGTACACCATCGGCCGCACCGCCGCCGACCCGCACGCCGACCGGGCCTGGTCGGTGTCGTACTACCGGCTGGAGGACGCCCACGGCCGGGTGCTGGGGCTGGCCACCTCCGTCGTGGACGTCACCGAGCAGCACCGGTCCGCCACCGAGGCGGCCCGCGCCCGCCGGCGGCTGGCCGTCATCGCCGACGCCTCCGCCACCGTCGGCACCACCCTCGATGTCGACCAGACCGCGCACGAACTCGCCGATGTCATCGTGCCCGAGCTGGCGGACCTGGCAGCGGTCGATGTCCTCGACGTCGTACTGGACGGCCGGCGCCCGACCTCGCTCTCCCGTGGCGGCCCGGCCCGCTTCCGGGCGCTCGCCGTAGCGGCGGCCTACTCCACCGAAGCCGTCCGGGCCGCCGACCCCACCGGCCAGATCGCCTCCTACGAGGCCGACCGGCTGATCACCCGCTGTGTGACCGAGGCCCGTCCGGTGCTCGTCCCCCGGGTCAGCGAGGGCGACCTGCCCCATATCGCCGCCGACCCGCAGGGCGCCGCGCTCCTCGGCAAGGCCGGACTGCACTCCTACCTCGCCGTGCCGCTGATCGCCCGCGGTGAGGTCCTCGGCGCGCTGTCGCTGTACCGCGTCCGCAACCCGGAGCCGTTCGACGAGGACGACGCGGTGCTCGCCGTCGAACTGGCCGCCCGGGCGGCAGTGTGCATCGACAACGCCCGTTCGTACCAGAGCGAACGCCGCACCGCGCTCACCCTCCAGCGCCACCTCATGAACCACCGGCCGCCGCAGCCCACGGCCATGGAGATCGCCTATCGCTACCAGCCCGCCCAGGCGGCCAGTGAGGTCGGCGGCGACTGGTTCGACGCCATCCCGGTGGCCGGTGACAAGACCGCGCTGGTGGTCGGGGACGTGATGGGCAGCGGCATCAACGCCGCCGCCACCATGGGCCAGCTGCGCACCACCGCCCGCGCCCTGGCCGATCTCGACCTCGACCCCGCCGAAGTGCTCCGCCATCTCGACCACATCGCCGTCGGCCTCGACCCGGCCTTCGCCACCTGCCTGTACGCCGTCTACGACCCGCACCGGATGGAGTGCCGGATCGCCGTCGCCGGGCATCTGCCCCCCATCGTCGTACGGCCGGACCGGGCGCCCGAGTTGCTCGATCTGCCCACCGGGGCGCCGCTCGGGGTCGGTGGCGTGCCCTTCGAGCAGACCACGGTGGCGCTCCGCGAGGGCGACCAACTGGTGCTCTACACCGATGGGTTGATCGAGACCCGGGACCAGCCCATCGACGCCCGCCTGGACACCCTGCTGGAGCTGCTGGCCGAGCCCCAGCAGGACCTTGAGGGCCTGTGCGACCGCCTCCTGCGCTCCCTGCGCGATGAGCACGACCACGACGATGTCGCGCTGCTCATCGCCCGCCCGCATACGCACAAGGACTGACGGGGCGGACGCGCGGCGGCGGGGTCGGCGGACCGGCCACCGGGCCGGGAGGCCGGCAAGGGATCCGGCGGACGGGTACGGGGTCTGGCGGAGCGGCAACGAATCCGGCGGCGGCCCACGGGAATCCGCAGCTTCCGTCCGGCCGCGAAATCCGCTTGATTTCCATGATGGATCACGGATAAGCGTTCCGAGATGCCTCCACGGCTACGGATTTCGTTGTCCGTGAGCCTTAACGAGACCTTGACGGGAGTCGTCGGCAGGGGTTGTATTCGGTCACCAAAGCGGGGCCTGTGGGAATCCGGGTCCGCACCGTTTTGCGGCGCTCGTCCCCGAAGTGCCACCCCTCATGCCGCCAGCACCGATGGGATACGGATACCGATATGCCCTACACGCCTGTTGCCCCCGCAGCACCTGAGCGGGACACCCGCAGCGCGACGGAGGGGGACACCTCCACCGGCCCCAAACTCACCCGGTCGATCGGTGTGGTCGGCGGCACCCTGCTCACGCTGTCCTGTCTGACCCCGGCGTCCTCGCTCTTTGTGATCGTGCCGGACTCCTTCGCCGGCCTGGGCACGGGCACCGCATTGACCATCGCCGTCGCGGCCCTGCTCTGTATCGGAGTGGCCTTCACCTACTCCGAGCTCGGCACGCTGATCCCGAGCTCGGGCGGCGAGTACGCCATGGTCGGCACGCTCATGGGCCGCCTCGCCGGGTGGCTGGTTTTCGTGCTTTCGCTGATCGTCGTCATGATCGTGCCGCCCATCATCGCCCTGGGAACCGCCGACTATCTGGCGCCGATCGTGCACCTGGATCCGCAGTACACCGCCGCCGCCGTGATGCTGCTGGCCACCGCGATGGGCCTGCTCGACCTGCGCGCCAACGCCTGGATCACCGGCATCTTCCTGGTGCTGGAGGTCGTGGCCTGCGCGGTCGTCGCCTTCCTGGGCTTCACCCACACCCAGCGCTCCGCGTCCGTGCTCGTGCACCCCGTGATGGATGCCGGCGGCGGCCACAGCACCGCCGTCACCGCCGGGCTCATCGTGACCGGGCTGGCCACCGCGCTCTTCATCCTCCAGGGCTTCTCCACGGCCGTATACCTCGCCGAAGAGATGGACAACCCGCGTCGCAACGTCTCCCGCACCGTGCTGTGGACACTCGGCATCGGCGTGGCCGTCGTCCTGATCCCGGTGGTCGCGATCACCCTCGGCGCCCCCGACCTGAAGACCCTCGGCGCCGGTGACGTCGCCGGCATGGTGCAGGACTGGAGCAACTCGGGCATCGGCACCTTCGTCAGCCTCTGCATCGCCCTGGCGATCATCAACGCGGCGATCGTGATGGTGATCCAGAACTCCCGCGTGGTCTTCTCCTCGGCGCGCGACGCGGCCTGGCCGGCCGCCGTCAACCGGGTCTTCTCGCACGTGGGCCGGCGCTTCGGCTCTCCCTGGGCGGCCACCCTCGCGGTGGGCGTCCCCGGCGCGGCGCTGTGTTTCGTCAACCTCGACACCCTGAGCGAGGTCACCGGTGTGGCCGTCGCCGCGATGTATGTCTTCGTCGCCCTGGGAGCCCTGGTCTCGCGCCGGGGTGAGCACAAGCACCGGGCGGCCTGGCGGATGCCACTGTGGCCGGCGGTCCCGGCGCTGCTGGTCATGGTGCTGGCGTGGGTGCTCTACCAGCAGAGCGTCAAGAGCCTGGTGATCACCGGCGGCATCGTGGCCGTCGCCGCGCTGTACTGGGCGTGCTATCTCCGCCCGCGCCAGGAGACGCACTGGGTGATCTCGGTACCCGAGGATGAGCAGGCCCCGCCCGAGAAGCCCGCCTCGCTGCCCGTCTAGGGGGAGACACCCCCTGGGGCCGTAGAAGCCGCAGAACCGCCCGCCCGGAGCTCGAGCCCGGGCGGGCCTTCTTGTTACCGCCCGGTGAGCCGGGAGAGCGCCAGCGCGTCCAGGAGAAGGCATACGTGGTCGACGGCGTCCCGCCCGGCGGGGCTCTCGGCCACCTGGGCGTCGTCGAGCAGCCCGGCGGTTCCCCGCAGCAGGTCCAGCAGGCGCCCGGTCAGGTCGGCAGCCGGTTCCGTGTGCGCAAGGGCGGACCGGATCTGCTCGCTCGTGAGCGGCAGACCGGTCTCGAGGAAGTGGAACAACGCCACGGCGGCACGCCGGTCGGCATCGTTCGGCTTCCACAGTCCGAGCGCGTGGTGGTCGATGAGTGCGGCCGCCTCGGCTCGGATCTCCTCGGGAACATGCATGCCCACGAACGTCTCATACCGTCCCGACGGCGAGTCCGCGAGCAAGGGTGCCCCCGGGGCCGTCCCCGGGCCGTCACCGGGTTCCCGGTGAACCATGCTGACCAGGCACGTTGCGCCGGGGCTGAGCTCACCCGAGCGGCAGAGCCCGATCAGACAAGCGGCCGGGCCTGTGGCAAGAGTTACATGAACCCCCGGCGCCTTGGGCGATTTGTTCCCGATGTGGTGGCGCCCGGCCGCGGCCGGGTATGTCCCCTTAGTCGGAGAGGTTCGCATGTGTGCAGCAGTAAAACCTACCCGGGGGTCTTCCCGCCCTCTGGCGCCCTGCCACGGATCACGGGATCATCCTCGGAAAAGCCGTGAGGCGGCCCGGCGGGACGGGACCTGGCGGACATGCCCTGGTGGCTGCTGCGCTCCGCATCGCGCGGCTCGCCCACCGTATGCGGGAGGTGTAGAAAGAGGACATGGCCGGACGCTACGGCCGCCCGCGTTCGGTTCTCAGGATGCGAACTGTCGCAGGTCAGGTCTTTCTCCTGCAGGTGGCGATCGTGGTGTTGCTCGTCGCCGCCGCCATTGCGGCACTCGTGCTGCAATCCCGGTCCGATGCGGACCGCGAGGCCCGCAACAGGTCCGTCGCCGTCGCTGAAGCCTTTGCGAACGCGCCGGGCATCGAGGCGGCGCTGAAGAGCGCCCACCCGACCATCGTGCTCCAGCCGCGGGCTGAGGCCGCCCGCAAGCGCTCCGAGGTCGACTTCATCGTCGTGATGAACACCCAGGGCATCCGCTACACCCACCCCATCGCCAACCGGATCGGCAAGAAGTTCGTCGGCACCCTGCAACCGGCGCTGGCCGGCGGGGTGGTCACCGAGAAGATCACCGGCACCATCGGGCCGCTCGTCCAGGCCGTGGTGCCGGTCTTCAGTCACAGCGGCCCGGACAAGGGAAAGGTCATCGGGCTGGTCTCGGCCGGGATCACCGTCAACCGTGTGAGCGGTGTCGTCGACGACCAGTTCCCGCTGCTGTTCGGCGCCGCGGCCGGCGTCCTCGCGCTGACCACCGGCGGCACCGCGCTGGTCAGCAGGCGACTGCGGCGTCAGACCCACGGCCTTGGCCCGGCCGAGATGACCCGGATGTACGAGCACCACGACGCGGTGCTGCACGCCGTACGCGAAGGCGTGATCATCGTGGGCGGCGACGGCTGTCTGCTGCTCGCCAACGACGAGGCGCGCCGGCTGCTCGGCCTGTCACCGGACGTCGAAGGACGCCAGGTCGCCGATCTCGGGCTCGACCCCGCCACCGCCCACCTGCTGGCCTCCGGCCGGGTCGCCACCGACGAGGTCCACCCGGTCGGCGACCGGCTGCTGGCCGTCAACCAGCGCTCGACGGACCAGGCCGGCGGGCCGCCCGGCAGCGTCACGACGCTGCGCGACACCACCGAGCTCCGGGCGCTGACCGGCCGCGCCGATGTGGCCCGCGGCCGTCTGAAGCTCCTCTACGACGCCGGTACCGAGATCGGCACCACCCTGGACGTGGTGCACACCTGCGAGGAACTCGCACAGTTCGGCGCCACCCGCTTCGCCGATATCGTCACGGTCGACCTGGCCGAGGACGTGCTGATCGGCGAGGAACCCACGTCGCCCGGCGGCGCGACCGTCGAGATGCGGCGGATAGCGTCCAGAGGCGCCCCGCCGGACAGCGGCCTCTACCCCGTCGGCAAGCTGATCCGCTTCGAGCCGGCCACCGCCCTGGGCGCCGGCCTCACCACCGGCAAAGCGGCCCTGGAAGCGGATCTCTCGGCGTTCGCCGGCTGGCACCTCCAGAGCCCCGAACGCGCCAGAAAGATCGTCCAGCACGGTATCCATTCGAGGATCTCGGTGCCGCTGCGTGCCCGCGGCGTCATCCTGGGCGTGGCCATCTTCTGGCGCTCGAACGAGCCCGAGCCCTTCGAGGAAGAGGACCTCTCCGTCGCCGAGGAGCTGGTCGCCCGCGCCGCGGTGAGCATCGACAACGCCCGCCGCTACACCCGCGAACACACCATGGCGGTCACCCTCCAGCGCAGCCTGCTGCCGCGCGCCCTGCCGGAACAGAACGCCGTCGAGGCGGCCTACCGCTATCTGCCCGCCCAGGCCGGCCGCGGCGGACTCGGCGGCGTCGGCGGTGACTGGTTCGACATCATCCCGCTGCCCGGCGCCCGGGTGGCGCTCGTCGTCGGCGATGTCGTGGGCCACGGACTGCATGCCGCCGCCACCATGGGCCGGCTGCGCACCGCCGTCCACAACTTCGCCAACCTGGACCTGCCGCCCGACGAGATCCTCTGGCACCTCGACGAGCTCGTCACCCGCATCGACCAGGACGAGGGCGCCGAGGAGGCCGAGGGCTCCGTCACCGGGGCCACCTGCCTCTACGCCATCTACGACCCGGCGTCCGGGCACTGCACCATGGCCCGCGCCGGGCACGTCCAGCCCGTCCTGCTGCGTCCTGACGGCACCGCCGAGGTCGCCGACGTGCCCGGCGGCCCGCCGCTCGGGCTCGGCGGTCTGCCCTTCGAGACCTGGCAGCGGCAACTGCCCGAGGAGAGCCGTCTGGTGCTCTTCACCGACGGCCTCGTCGAGGACCGCAACCGGGACCTCGACGAGGGCATGGCGCTGCTGAGCCGCACCCTGGCCGATCACCCCGGCCGGACACCGGACGAGACCTGCGAGGCCGCGCTCGGCGCGCTGCTCCCGGACCGGCCCAGCGACGACATCGCGCTGCTAGTCGCCCGCACCCGGGTGCTGGACACCGCGCATGTCGCGGACTGGGACGTGCCGCCCGACCCCTCGGCGGTCGGCCAGATACGGGCCGCGGCGGTCCGCAAGCTGATCGAGTGGGGCCTGGCGGAGGAGGCGTTCACCGCCGAGCTGATCCTCAGCGAGCTGGTCACCAACTCCATCCGGTACGCCGCCGGGCCCATCCGCGTACGCCTGATCCGGGACACCTCCCTGATCTGCGAGGTCTCCGACCGCAGCAGCACCTCACCGCATCTGCGGCAGGCCGCCACCACGGACGAGGGCGGCCGCGGACTCTTCCTCGTCGCCCAATTGGCCGAACGGTGGGGGACCCGTTACACGACCAGCGGCAAGGTCATTTGGACGGAACAGGCCCTCACCGGCCTGGATGTGGTCGCGGTGGAGGCCGAGGGCGAGGATCCTTGAGCTGACGGAATGGATGAGCTCGGGGGCTCCCAGTGCCATAGGAGGCCGTGATGGACTACCCGCTGCTCAACGCGTTCTGGACCATGTGCCTGATCTTTTTGTGGGTCATGTGGCTGATCCTGCTGTTCCGCATCATCGGTGACATCTTCCGCAGCCATGACCTCAAGGGGTGGGGCAAGACCGGCTGGCTCGTCCTGGTGATCCTGCTGCCCTTCCTGGGCGTCTTCATCTATGTGATCGCCCGCGGTCACGGGATGAGCGACCGGGAGATCGCGCAGGCCGAACGGCAGCAGAAGCAGATGCAGGACTATCTGCGGAAGACCATGGCGACTGGTGACGACGAGGCGAGCCGGCACGCGGATTCCCTGGCGAAGCTCGCCGAGCTGAAGAACCACGGTGACATCACCGAGGAGGAGTACCAGAAGGCCAAGGCGAAGGTTCTCGCCTGACCGCCCGGCCCCTGAGGTGGCGCCCGCCGCTGTCTGCGCGACTGCTACTCTCGAATTGCGCGAAACACGCAACTTGAGAGGTCCCTTCGGGACGCCGGCAGCTACGGCAGGCAGAGGCGGGCAGTGACGTGACCAGTGGGGAACGCTCGGCCACCCGGCGCCGGCGCGAGCGGATGGTGGAGCTGCTCGGCGCCGGCGACATCAGCGTGCACGATCTCGCGGCGGAGTTCGACGTCTCGCTGTCCACGGTCCGCCGCGACCTGGCGACCCTGGCCGCCCTGGGCCGGATCACGCGCACGTACGGCGGCGCGGTCGACCACCGGGCCGTCGAGCGCTCCTGGCACGACAAGGAGCACGAGCAGCGCGGCGAGAAGGACGCCATCGCCCGCGCCGCGGCGGCGCTGGTCCGCAGCGGCGATGTCGTCCTCCTGGACGCGGGCACCACCGTCGCCCGGCTGGCACATGAGCTGCGGGACCGCGGCGACCTCACCGTCGTCACCAACGGCCTGTCCACCCTGGTCGAGCTGGCGGACGCGGAGGTGGAGGTGGTGGTGCTCGGCGGCCGGCTGCGGCGTCCCAACGAGTCGCTGCTGGGCACCCGGACCGAACAGGCGCTGCGCCGGCTCACCCCAGACATCGCCTTCCTCGGCGTCGACGGCCTCGATCCCCGGCGGGGCGTCAACTGCCCGGACCCGGAGCAGGCCGCGCTGAAGGAGACGATGGCCGAGTGCGCCCGGGCCGCCTGGGTGCTCGCCGACCACTCCAAGCTCGGCGGGGGAGGGGGCTTCCCCTACTGGGCGCCGATGCCGGCGGGGACCGGCCTGATCTCCGGGGGCGGGGAGCGGGAGCTGGCCGCGTTCACGGACGCGGGATGGTCGGTGCACCCGGCCGCGGCGAGCCCCGAGGACGGCGCCGGGGGCGCCCCGTTGCACACCTCTTGACAGCCCGTTCGGCGAGTCGCCACTCTGAATTGCATGAACCGCGCAACAAAAATGCGCGGTTCGGTCACTTCGGGGTCGACGGCGGCACCGGAGCCGACGGGAGGAGACCGGGTGGCCCAGGTGCTCGTCATCGGAGACGACCTCACCGGCAGCAATGCGACCGGTGCGCTCTATGCGCGACAGGGCCTGCGGGCCGTCACCGTCGGCGATCTCGACCGCGTCATGCGCTACGTGGACCGGGTGGACGTCCTCGTCGTCAACACCGCCTCGCGCCACTGGAGCCCCGCCCGCGCCTACGCGGCAGTCCGGGCCGCCGCCGAAACCGCGGGTCCGGCCCCGCTGCTCGTCAAGCGCGTCGACACCACCCTGCGCGGCAATCCCGGCAGCGAACTCGACGCGGTGGTGGATGCCCTCGCCGCCCGCGAGCCCGCGGCCCGGATCCGGACCCTGGCCGTCCCCGCCTTCCCCGACGCCGGCCGGACCACGGTGGGCGGTCTGCATCTCGTCGACGGCGTACCGCTGACCCGCACGGCCGTGGCCCACGACCCGTTCGACCCGGTCCGGCACGCCCGGGTCGCGTCCGTACTGGGCGCCCAGAGCGGACGCAGCACCGCCGAACTGGCCCTGGACGTGGTGGAACGGGGCCCCGACGCGGTGGCCGCGGCACTGCGCGAGAGCCCGGCCGACATCGTGGTCTGCGACGCCACCGAGAACGCACATCTGCGCACGGCCGCGGCGGCCGCGGCCCGCCTCGCCGCCGAGGACCGCATCCGCTGGGTCGCGCTGGACTCGGGCCCCTTCGGCGCCGCCCTCGCCGCCGAAATGGGCCTGCGGCCCGAAGGCGGCGCCCCCGCCACCGTCCTGGCGGTCGTCGGCAGCGTCACGGACCGCACCCGCAGCCAGCTCGCCCGCACGGAAACCGCGCTCGGCGCCCGCTGGGCGGACCTCGACCCCGCCGCCCCGGACCCCGACCGGGTGCTGACGGCACTGCGCGCGGCGGTGGGCGAGGGTGCCACGGTGCTCGGCGTCCGGGTCGCCTCCGAACCGCCCACCACCGCGGGTACCGCCCCCGTACAAGATCCCCGCACCGCGGCCCGCCTCCTGCGCGCGCTGGCCGAGGTCGCCCACCGTGCGGTCGTCGAGCTGCGCCCCGGCGGGCTGTACGCCTCCGGCGGCGATGTCGCCGCGGCGGTCACCTCCGCGCTGGGCGCCGACGGTTTCGCCATCGAGACCGAGGTGCTCCCGCTCGCCATCGCCGGACACCTGGTGGGCGGCCCCCACGACGGACTGCTCTTCGCCACGAAGGGTGGCCTGATCGGCGGCCCCGATGCCGCCCGCGACTGCCTGGAACACCTGCGCGCGGCCTGCACCCGGCACACCCCCGGCCCCACGTTGAGCGCCAAGTGAACACCGCACCCCGAAAGGCGACCCCATGACCGACCCTCAGCCCGCGACCGGCCCCCGGGCGGACCGTCACCGTCCGGATGCCGACGGCCCGCTGCCGCTCCTGGCCGTCACCCTCGGCGACCCCGTCGGCATCGGCCCCGAGATCACCGCGCGCACCCTCGCCGACCCCGCGACCAGCGCACTCGGCCGCGGACTCGCCGTCGGTGACGCCGCCGTACTGCGCCGCGCCGTCGCCCTCTGCGGGCTGGACGTCGAGGTCAACGCCGTCGGCACGCCCGGCGAGGCACGGTTCGAGCCCGGCACCATCGATGTGCTCGACCTCGGGATCGCCCCCGCCGACCTGCCCTGGGGCACGGTCGACGCGGTGGCGGGCCGCTCCGCCGTGGCCGCGATCGAGGCCGCGACCCGCGCCGCGCTGGCCGGTGAGGTGGACGGCATCGTCACCTCGCCGATCAACAAGGAGGCCATCTGGGCGGCCGGTTCCGAGCACCTCGGCCACACCGAAATGCTCGGCGAACTCACCGGCGCCGCCCACTTCGACACCATGTTCGTGGTCCGCGGCCTCAAGATCTTCTTCACCACCCGCCATCTCGCCCTGCGCAAGGCCCTCGACCAGATCACCGAGGAGCGGGTCGCGGCGAGCATCCGGCACGCCACCACCGCACTGCGTGTCTTCGGCCATGACGAGCCGCGGCTCGCCGTCGCCGCGATCAATCCGCACGGCGGTGAGGGCGGCCACTTCGGCGACGAGGAGGTCACCGTCCTGCGCCCGGCGGTGGAGAAGGCGGCCGCCGAGGGGCTCGGCGTCGTAGGACCGATCCCCGCCGACTCGGTCTTCCACCAGGGCCTCGAAGGCCGCTTCGACGGCGTGCTGTCGCACTTCCACGACCAGGGCCATATCCCCGCCAAAACCGTCGACTTCGACGGCACCGTCTCCGTCACCGTGGGGCTGCCGATCCTGCGGACCTCCGTCGACCACGGCACCGCCTTCGACATCGCGGGCAGCGGCCGCGCCTCGCACGGCACGATGGCCGCGGCCTTCCGCGCCGCCGCCGACTTCAGCCGCTGCACCGACCGGATCCGGGCCGCGTACGGAACGGCGGCCGCCCGGTGACGGACGCCCGCCCGAACCCGCAGCCGCCCTCGCCCGCGATCCCCGCCAAGCGCTGGGCGTACGTCATTCCGGTCGCCGCGATCATGTACATGCTGGCGTATCTCGACCGGAACAATGTCTCCGTCATCCTCCCCTACATGCATGGCGATCTGGAGCTGTCCAACGCGGACAAGGGCCTGGTCGGCGGCATCTTCTTCGTCGGCTATGTCTTCCTCCAGATCCCCGCCGCGATCCTCGCCCAGCGCTGGAGCGCCCGGAAAACCGTCGTCATCCTGATGGTGGCGTGGGGGCTGGCCGCGTCGCTGTCCGGTCTCGTGCAGACCAAGTCGCAGTTCTACGCGGCCCGTTTCGTACTGGGCTTCTTCGAAGGCGGTGTCTGGCCGGCCGTACTCATCCTGCTCGCCTCCTGGTTCCCGCTGCGCGAACGGGCCCGTGCCAACGCCCTGTGGATGGCCTGCCTGCCGCTCTCCTCGGTGTTCATGGCGCCGCTGTCGGGGTGGATGCTCGACCATGCGAGCTGGCGCTGGGTGCTGGTGCTCCAGGGGGTGCCGCCTCTGGTGTGGGCGGTGGTCTGGTGGTTCGCGGTCGCCGACCGGCCCGCGCAGGCCCGGTGGATCTCCCGCGCCGAGGCCGACCACGTGGAACGCTCGATCGCCGCCGACGAGGCCGCGAAGCCACCGGCGGGCAGCGGCTCGTACCTCGACGCGGTCAAGCAGAAGTCCGTACTCGTCCTCATCGGCGTCTACTTCTTCTGGATCACCGGCTTCTACGGCTTCAACCTGTGGCTGCCCTCGGTCATCAAGGAGCTGACCCACAACGGCTCGTCCACCGAGGTCGGGCTGCTCACCGCGATCCCGTTCACCGTCGCCCTCGTCGTGATGATCGCCAACGCGGCCTGGTCCGACCGCACCGGCAAACGCCGCCAGGCGGTGGCCCTCCCGCTCGTCGTGGGCATCGCGGCCCTGCTGCTGGGACAGGCCGTGGACGGCGCCCTGCCGCGGATGCTGCTGCTGTGTGTGACGGCCGCAGCGGTCTACGCGCCGTACGGCCCGTTCTGGGCGATCCCCGGCCAGTTGCTGCGCTTCGAGGTGGTGGCCGTCGCCATGGGCCTGATCAACGCCCTGGGCAATCTCGGCGGCTTCGCCGGCCCCTATCTGGTCGGCTGGCTGACCGACGTCACCGGCTCCAGCGTCACCGGCTTCGCGGTACTCGCCGGCTTCCTCGCCGTGGCCGTGGCACTGGTGACACTGGGCCTGCGCACGGGCACCCGTCCCGTACGCCGACTGTCCGAGCAGGCGGCGGAAGGGGCCTGACGAACCGGCGTATGACCTCTCAGCAGTTCTGTCTGTATCAGGCTTCTCAGGTACGACGCCCCCGCCGAGACCGTCGGCGGGGGTGCTGCCTTTTCTCCACGTGGGCGGTACCCGTATACGAGAGGGAGGGTCGGCGGGTTGATCAATTACTCCAACTCGCCCAATTCACGACGTGTCAGGTTTTGGGAGATTCCGTAAAGGTGCATCCTGAAAAGGTCGATATACCCCTTTGATCCTCTCGAGGAGCAGACATGCGCATCCGCGCCGCGATCGCAGCCAGCGCCCTGGCCACCACCATCGTCATGGGCGGTGCGAGCGCCGCCCTGGCCTGCAACATGGGCAAGGTGCACAAGGACCGTCACCACCACCACCACTACAAGAACCACCACGGCCACGGCCACCACGCGTCCTGCTGGCTCTCCGCGGGTGTCCTCGACCGCGTCGGCCCGGTCTTCAGTGAGGGCTGCGAGCGCGGCGGCTGGGGCTGGGGCGGCGACGACGGCCGCCGTCGCTGATCGCTGAGTTTTTCCGGCCGGTGCCGGCCGAACGGACCCACGGGTCCGTTCGGCCGGCACCGTCGGCATGTGCGGGCCGCACTGCGCCGCCCCCCCCCGGCGGGTCAGGTCCGGGAGGTGCCCCGGCCGGGCTTCCGCGCGGTCAGCTCCGGCGAGGTATAGAGCGTGTGCAGTGCCCGCAGGAGGGCGGCGCGATCGGCGGGCGGAAGCTGGGCGAGCAGCCGTTCCTCGCCTTCCTGGATCGCGGCCTGTGTCGCATCCCGCAGCCGCCGGCCCTCGGCGGTGAGGGACAGCAGGCGCACCCGGCGGTCCTCGGGATCCGGCTGACGGCGAATCAGCTCCCGGCGCTCCAGGTCGTCCAGGACGGCGATGATGCGGGTCTTGTCCGCCCGGATGGCCTCGGCCAGTGCCGCCTGGGTGCGGATCGGCGTCTCGTCGAGATGCAGCAGGACCGCGTAGGCCCACATCGTCAGACCGTGTGTGTCAAGGGCCGGCTGCTCGGCCGCCATCAGCGCACGGCCCAAGGGTACGACCATCGCCGCCAGGTCGGGGCGGGGTGGCCGCCCTCCGGATGGGGTGTCCTTGTCGGCTGCGTTCTCGGCCATGGTCACGAAAATACCCGTTGACAATTCATGTGCTTGAGCTGATCGTAAGCGCATGCATATGAATCCTGCGCACGTGTCCGCGCCGCACACAGACTTCGCCGACCTCCGGCGGCTCCACGCCCAGGCGGTCCGGGACAGCGAGACCCTCGTCCAACAGGTGACCCCTGACGATCTGTCCCGGCCGACCCCCTGCTCGGCGTGGACACTGGCCGATCTGCTCGCCCATATGACCGCCCAGCACCACGGCTTCGCGGCGGCAGCGCGGGGCGAGGGGCGGGAGTTGGCGCACTGGGCGGTCCGGCCGCTCGGCACGGACCCCGTCGGGGAGTACACCGCCGCTGCCGAGAAAGTCATTGCCGCCTTCGCGACCGTGGAAGGCCCGGACCAAGCGTTCGCCCTCCCCGAATTCAGCGCCGGGCGGACCTTCCGCGCCGCCCGCGCGATCGGCTTCCACCTCATCGACTACGTGGTGCACAGCTGGGACGTCGCCCGCACCCTGGGCCTGGCGTACACCCCGGCTCCTGAACTCCTGCGGGCCGCCCTGCCGATAGCCCGCGCCGTCCCGGACGACGACGCCCGGCTCTCCCCGGGCAGCGCCTTCCGGCCGGGGCTGACCGCCGGGGAGGACGCGGACGCCCTGGAGCAGATCCTGACGGCACTCGGCCGCTCGCCGCAGTGGCGCGGTCCGGAGCGCGGAGCGGACTCTCACGACGCCGGCCGCCGCTGAAGGCGCTCAGCTCTTGAGGAACTCCAGCGGATCGGCGGGGAAGTCGTCCTTGTACGAGCCGACCGCCGAAAGGCCGTGCGGCGCGCCCGGGTAGAGCTTGAGCGTGGCGTTCGGCACCAGGTGATGCCGTGCATCCGGGCGGCGCGGGTGGTGCGGGGCGGGCGGTGCGCTCTGGACGGGCACCGGGCCGTGCTCTAGCGTCAACAGCCGCCCCGTGCACCGCCGTCCGAGCCCGCTCGCCACTCAGGGAAGCCGAGGACGTGTCGTGACCACTCTCCCGCAGCCGCCCGACATCCTGTCACCGCACTTCGCGGCGGACCCCTACCCCGCGTACCGCGTGCTGCGGGAGCACTACCCCGTCTTCCACGACCCGGGCACCGACAGCTTTCTGCTCTCGCGGTACGAGGACGTGTCCCGGGCCTTCCGCGATCCGGTGTTCACCAGCGACAACTACGAATGGCAGCTCGAACCGGCGCACGGCGGCCGGACGCTGCCCCAGATGAGCGGCCGTGAGCACTCCGTACGCCGGGCCCTGGTGGCCCCCGCTTTCCGGGGCCGGGAGCTGCGGGAGAGGTTTCTGCCGGTCATCGAGCGCAATGCGCGGGAGCTGATCGACACCTTCCGCGACGCGGCGGAGACCGATCTGGTGGCGCGGTTCGCGACCCGCTTCCCCATCAATGTCATCGTCGACATGCTCGGGCTGGAGCGGGCCGACCACGACCGTTTCCACGACTGGTACGGCGCGGTCGTCGGCTTCCTGGCCAATCTGGCCCAGGACCCCGAGATCGCGGAGGCCGGCCTGCGCGCGGGCCAGGAACTCGCCGATTACCTGCTCCCGGTCATCCACGAACGGCGGGCCGCTCCCGGCGACGATCTGCTCTCCACGCTCTGCACCGCCGAGGTCGAGGGCACCCGGATGAACGACCAGGACATCACGGCGTTCGTCAGCCTGTTGCTCTCGGCCGGCGGCGAAACCACGGACAAGGCCCTGGCCGCGCTGTTCCGCAATCTGCTGTCCCACCCGGACCAGTTGGCCGCCGTACGCGCCGACCGGTCGCTGATCCCCGCGGCCTTCGCCGAAACGCTGCGCTACACACCGCCGGTCCAGATGATCATGCGGCAGACCGCCGCCGAAGTGCCCCTCAGCGGCGGCATCATCCCCGCGGGCGCCACCGTCACCTGCCTGATCGGCTCCGCGAACCGCGATGAGCGCCACTACGCCGCGCCGGACACCTTCGACGTCCTCCGCGACGATCTGACGCCCACCACCGCCTTCAGCGCCGCCGCCCAGCACGTCGCCTTCGGCCTCGGCCGGCACTTCTGCGTGGGTGCGCTGCTGGCCAGGGCCGAGGTGGAGATCGCGGTCAATCAGCTGCTCGACGCGTTCCCCGCGATGGACTTCGCGGACGGTACGCCGCCCACCGACGCGGGGGTCTTCACCCGCGGGCCGGAGCGGCTGCGGGTGCGGCTGGTGCCGGCGGACGACCGGGCCCGGGCGAGCGGGGGCTGACGGCTCGCCAGGAAGGGCGGTGAGGGTTCCGGTATCCGGCGCCGGTCAGTTCTCGTCGGCCGGTGGGTGCCGCAGTACGTAGAGGCCGACGGCGACGGCGAGCACGATGAGGCAGGCGGCGAAGGTCAGGCCCGCGCCGCGCAGGCCGAGCACCAGTGTGAGGGCACCGACGCCGACCACCGGCAGCGAGATGCCGAGATAGGCGACGAGGAAGAAGGCCGAGATGGTGCCGCCGCGGTGCGCGGGCGGCGCCGCGTGGCCCACCGCGGTCAGCCCGGCCCGGAACGCCAGGCCCTGGCCGACGCCGCCGCACACCGCGCCGACGACCAGCAGCGGCAGAGAGGTCACCGCCAGCGAGGTGGCCACCAGTAGGAGGCCCACCACCAGCACCAGGCAGCCGCCCGGCAGCGCGCGGCGGATGCCGATCCGTTCCGTCAGGGACTGTCCGGCGGTGGAGCCGAGGAACACTGTGAAGACGATCAACCCGGCGACGGCCAGATTGTGGTCCCCGAGAGTCTCCGCGACGAAGCTCGGCGCGACCGCGGTGAACAGTCCCAGGAGGGCGAAACCGGCGAACGCGGCAACGGCCGCGGGGGTGAAGACGCCCCGCACCTCGGGCGGGAGCCGCAGGCCCTGGGGGCGCAGCCGGTGGAGGCGGTGCGGAGCGCCGACGGTCTCCGGCAGGAACCAGGTCACCCCGGCCGCCCCGGCCACCAGGAGGAGATGCACCAGGAAGGGGAGGACCAGCGGCCACGGCGCGTACTGGGCCAGCAGCCCCGACAGCAACGGGCCGCAGCCCAGGCCGCCCATGTTCGCGGCGGTGGCGGCGAACCCCGCATGCGCTTCCTGGCCGGGCCGGGCGAGCTCCAGCACGGCCGCGGTGGCGGCGCCGCTGAACAACCCGGCGGCGAAACCGGACAGGACCCGGCCGAGCAGCAGCATCGGCAGTCCGCCCTCGAACACAAAACACAGCGCGCTCGCCGCCGACAGCCCCAGCGCGCACAGCAACACCGGCCGCCGGCCCACCTCGTCGGAGACATTGCCGGCCAGCAGCAGCACCGTGATCACCCCGAGGGCGTACACGGCGAAGACCACGGTCACGATCAGCTCGGAGAACCCGAGCTGGGCGCGGTAGAGCCCGTACAGCGGGGTGGGCAGGGTCGTCCCGGCCATGCCCACGGCGAACACACCCGCCGCTGCCGGATAGCCGAGCCGCCGGGTCCCGCTCGTGCGATCGATGATCATGGCGTCAAACGTAGGCTTCCGCCGCCACCCCGTCGAGGACCCACCGGAGGGACCTCAGAGAGCGGGAAAAAGCCGAGCGTGGCACCCCCGCGGTCGGCGGGGGCACCACGCAGGGCCCGGTCCGGGACGGATCAGTGCTTGCCGGAAGGCTTGTTGGACGCCTTCACATTCACGGCCGCCCAGGCCTTGTCCACCGTCTTGTACTCGGTGCTCTTGGCGCCGTACATGTCCTTGGCCGCGCGCAGGGTCGCGGTCCGGGCGTCGTGGAAGTCGGTCGTGGAGACCATGTACCGGGTGAGTGCCCGGTAGAAGATCGCCGTCGCCTTCGTCCGGCCGATGCCGGTCACCTTGGAGCCGTCCACGGTCGGGGAGTTGTAGGCGACCCCGCCGATGGTCTTCTTCCCGCTGCCCTCGGCGAGTAGGTAGTAGGCGTGCGAGGAGACGCCGGAGCCGGCGTGCACCTCGGTGTCGAAGGACGCCTTCGACCAGTAGTCGACCGTGCCTTCGAGCTTGTCGAGGGACGGCTTGTCCAGGCGGCGCAGGAACTTCTGGTCGAGACCGAGCTTCTCGCCCATCAGGTAGTTCGGCGGGTTCTTCGGGTTGTTGGTCGCGAACTCGACCGCGCTGCCGAAGATGTCCGCCAGCGACTCGTTGAGCGAGCCGGGCTCACCGAACTGGTTGCCCTCGATGTCCACCCGGGTGGGCTGGAGGTTGGCGGTCGCGTCGACGACGCCATGGGAGAGCTCATGGCCGGTGACGTCCAGGACGACCAGCGGCTTGGCGAACGTCCGGCCGTCACCGTCGCCGTAGAGCATGCAGCCGCAGTCCGGGGACCAGAAGGCGTTGCCGACCTTCTTACCGAAGTGCACCAGGGCCCGGGCCCCACGGCCGTCGTTCTTGATGCCCTTGCGGCCGAAGGTCTTCTTGTAGAAGTCCAGGGTGCTGGCGACGCCGTACTGGGCGTCGACGGCGGCGGTGGCCCGGTTGCTCGTGGTGCCGTTGCCCCAGCGGTTGGTGGTGCTGGTGAACGCCTTGCCGTCGGCGAACTTCTCCAGTTCCCGGTCGCCGGCGTCCCGGGTCTCGGTGTTGCCGCGGGTGGAGTCCTTCAGGGTGAAGGACTTCTTCGCGGTCTGGGTGGTGGACAGCGGCACACTGCCGACGAAGAAGGACGCGCCGGTGCCCTTGGCGGCGGCCGGGAATCCGGCGGACTTCGCCGTCTGACCCGCGGCGGTCGGGGCGGGGGTGGCCAGCCCGGTCGAGGGGTTCAGCCGCTCGCCGCGCGCACGCAGCTTGCGCTGGAGGGCGGGCGACAGGAACGAGTCGTCGGCCTGCACGTTGCTGAGCACCGCACCGGTCGCCGCGTCGATGACGACCGTACGGGCGCCACCGGACTCGGCGCTGCGGCTGTCGGTCACCTGCACCTGATAGGCCAGCGTCGTCCGGCCGTTGCGGGCGTCCACGACCAGTTCGGCGTCGCCGGCCCGGCCCTTGCCCACGGAGGCGGCCTTCGTCCGCGCCTCGCCGGCCGACAGCTTCGGGTCCGTGCCGGTCATGTCGACCTGATGACGGTAGGCCCGGGTCACGCCCTCGTACGCCGACTTGGCCGTCAGGTGGACGACGAGGTCGCCGCCGAGCACCGGCATCCCGCGGTGGGTCCGGACGAAGCGGACGTGCTGCCGGCCGTCCGGGTCGACGAGCGTGTCGGTGGCCTTGAGGGTGTCCTTCTTGCTGACTCCGGTGGCCGAGGCGTGCGCGTAGGTGGCGTCGCGTGCCGCGTCAACGGCCTTTTGGAGAGCGGGAGTTGAGGAGGAAGCAGCAACCGGCGAGGCCGGCGGGGTCGCGGAGGCACTGCCCGCCACACCCGCTGTCAGGGTGGCGGCCGTCGTGACGGCGACCGCGATGGCCAGGCGGTGTCTGCGTATGTGGGGTCTACGCACTGATGTGGATCCTTAGTGCTGCGGGGGCGGTCGGCTCGCCAACCGCCCGTACGCGCGGTGCTGTTGTGCACCACGGGGGCCGCGGGGCCCCGCGCAAACCCTGGTATGCCTGGCATGGGCATGTAAAGCGAAAAGATCAAGAACCGTGTTTCGTGGGCGAAATTTAACAATTGGTCAGCATTAAGTAGCCAGCAGGTGACCAACTGTGGTCCATCTGAGGAGACATGCGGTGGCGCGAAATGGTTGCTCGGGAGATGAGCGAATCTGCGGGCTCCTACGGGAGCGGGCTCGCCTGCGTCAAAGGGCCGCCAGTGCAGGGCCGTTGGGGTAGGGGAGCGCTCTCATTCCGTGAAGATCGCGACGATCTTGGCCGGTGCTGTGATCCGGCCCGTGGCGCGGCAGGGCGGACTGAAGAGGGGGCGGGGTCCGGCTACGGAAAGGAGCGGGGCCGGTTGCGGAGAGGGGGCGCGGGGAGACCCGGTGCCACGGCGCGGCCCTCCCGCCCGGCGCCGCTCGTCGGGCCAGGGGAGGGCCGGGTCAGGGCGATGCCCTAGGGGTGAAAAGCTCCTCGAGGGAGGCGTCGGCTCGCTCTCCGCCGCGTACGGCTTCGACGACGGCCTGGTGGAAGGTGCGGCTGGCCTCTTCGGAAGCGCAGGGGACGGGGCTGCCGGCCATGGTGTACCAGTCCGACGCCCCGGTGTACTGCACAGCTACATGGGCCAGGTTCTCCGACCAGGTCGTGTGAATGGTCAAGTCACCGTTGATCACGCCGATCTCCGCGGTGTGAACCGCGCCAGGTAGGGCGTGGATCCCCACAGTGGTCCAAGATGCCCAGGTCATGATGTTCCCCTCGGCGACAAGGGCCCCGGCCGGCAGCCGGGCGCGGTGACTCAAGTTTGGCACTTGAGGTGCGGCAGCGCACCGCATGCGGTGCCACGGATTCCGCCTGAGGCGCGCAGACCGGGCCGGACCTGGAAACCTCAAGCTAGGTGAAGGAAGAGCGTGCAGGTGTGGGCCCGGTGCCCGAGCGTCCGGCCGGGCGGAGCCGAGGGCGGACCCGGCAGGTCCGTGGGGGAGATCAGTCGATGACCGTATGGAAGAAGGTGACGGCGGCACCGAAGGCGGCGCCGCCGACGAGGGTGGCGGAGGCCGGGGTGCCGCCGTTGAAGAAGGTGAGCACCCCGGCGGCGATAGCGGTGAGGGCGCCGAGGAGGAAAATCACGGCGGCGCGCTGACTCAGCAGGGTTGATCTGTTGTCGGACACATCAACTCCGATCTGCGCGGGAGCGAAGGGTCGCTCGGTGCGGATGCTGATGCTCTGACTGATCATCTCATCTCCCTTGCAGAATTTTCGGCAGCACACGACGAAATTCCCCAAGGGATGGCGAAAAGCCGCGATGTGGCGGCGGCCGAGGAGTGATGACGGGGAGACATACCGGTCGTCGGGCGCCGCGGACCGGTTGCGTCCGCGAATAGGTGCCCGGTCGCGCCCCGGCGTCGCGCCCCCCGCCGTCGCGCCGCCACGTCAGCGGACGGAGCTGCTCCCCCTGTGCGGGGCCCGCACCCCGCCCGTCATCTGCCGGGTGACCGCGAGCACCGCCATATCGTCGTCGCGCGGGCCGCCGGTCCAGCGCTCCACGTCCCGCACCAAGCGGTCGATCACATCCTGCGGCCCCCGGAACGGGCCGTGGCCCGCCAGCTGTGCCGCGGGATCGTAGAAGCGGCCGGCGGCGTCCCGGGCCTCCGTCACGCCATCGGTGATCAGCAGCAGGGTGCTGCCCGCCGGGAACGGCCGGTCGGCCGGGAGGGTCCGTTCCACGCCCAGCGTGCCCATCCCCAGCGGCAGCCCCGGATCACCGGCCTCCAGGACCCGTACCTCGTCGTCCTGGCAGAGGTAGGGCGCGGGGTGGCCGCAGTTCAGCATCCGCAGGCCCGCGGCCCCCGGAAGGACTTCGCAGAGCAGGGCCGTGATGAAGCCCTCCAGCCGGTCCTCCTCGGAGGTGTGCTCGCTCTCCCGCAGCAGGGCGCGCTCCATCCGGTCGGCCAGCGTCGCGAGGTCCGGCTCCTCCTCGGCGGCCTCGCGGAACGCGCCCAGCAGCACCGACACCGCGCCCACCGCGCCCAGCCCCTTGCCGCGCACATCGGCGATCAGCAGCCGGACACCGAACGGGGTCCGCTGGACGGCATAGGCGTCGCCGCCGATCCGGGCCTCGCTCTGGGCGGCCTGGTAGCGGGCGGCGACGGCCAGCGGGCCGATACGTTTCGGCGGTGCGGGCAGCACGGCACGCTGGGCGGCCTCGGCCACCGAACGCACCACGTCCAGATGGCGTCCGTGGCGGGCGATCACCCGGTTGACGCCGACCCCCATGAGCGCGGCGAAGAGGGTGTTGATGAGCTCCAGATAGCCCACGAGGTCGCCGGCCGTGCCGTCCTTCACGGTCAGGGCGAAGACCCCGCCGACGATGGCGGCGCCGATGGCGAGGGTGTGCCGTAGGGAGAGCAGCGCACCGGCCATCACGCTGGCCGCCGTCAGCATCGGGTCGCCCCAGTAGTCGGCCGGTGAGAACGCGTCCCAGACGAGCCCTCCGGCGACCAGGACGCTCGGAGCGAACTCGACGTATCGGGGCCATCGGGGGGTGAGGGAGGGCATAGGCATTCCTGACCAGCTGTCCATGTCGGCTAGCAGGAATATGCCTGTTTTGGGAAGTTTTATACCGGGGGTGCGGTGGTCGGCACGCGCCGTTGCGGCCGGTGCGTGGGCCAGTCGCGGTCTGCCGGTTGTGGGGAGCCGGGGACACGCCGTAGTCCGGGAAGCGGCCACCCCGGCACCCGGGCGGCATCCGTCCGGCTCAGCGACTAAGGCCCTCCGGCGCCCGTGTCGCCGGGCCGTCCCGGTGGCCGCCGGATAGCGTCGAAGCCCAGTACAGCGCCGCCCCGCCGCTGCCCGGCCACCACGGTGCGGGCCCCGTCCCGGTGCCGGGTGGCCGACGAGGAGGTAGGCCGTGACCACGTGGCCGGCCGTACTGTTCGCACTGCTCGCGGCGGCCAGCAACGCGCTGGCCACCGTCCTCCAGCGCCGGGCCGCCCGTACGGTCCCGCTCTCCGCCGGACTGCGCCTGGGGCTGCTGGTCGACCTGCTGCACCGGGCCGTCTGGCTCGGCGGGATGCTCGCGGTCGTCGCCGCGGCCTGCTTCCAGGCGCTGGCGCTGTCCCAGGGGGCGCTGTCGGTGGTGCAGCCGCTCTTCGTCCTCGAATTGCCCCTCGCCCTGCTCATCGGGCGGGTCCTCCTCGGGGGGCGGATCCCCCGCTCCGGCTGGGTCGGGGTGGCGCTGCTCGTCGTCGGTCTCGGCTCCGCCCTCGCCGCCGCCGCGCCCACCCTCGGCACCACCCATGCCCCCTTCGACCGCTGGGTGCCCGCGCTGGCGGTCTGCGCCGCGGTGATCGTCGCGGCGGTCGGTGCAGCGCTCCGGCGCGGGGCGGGCGGTGTACGGGCCGCCTGCTTCGCCGGGGCGACCGCGGTCGGCTACGCCCTCACGGCGGCCATGCTGAAGGACGCCACGCATGCCTGGCAGACCGGCGGCCCCGCCGCGTTCTTCAGCACCTGGCAGACCTATGGATTCGCGCTGACCGGCGTGCTGGCCATCTTCCTGCTGGAGAACGCCATGCAGTCGGGCCCGCTGACCGCCTCGCAGCCGGTCCTCACGCTCGGCGACGCGCTGGTGAGCCTGTCGCTGGGCGTCACCCTCTTCGACGAACGGGTGCGGACCGGCTGGTGGCTGCTGCCCGAGGCGGTGGGCGTCGGGCTGGTCCTGTGGGGCGCGATGCTGCTCTCCCGTGTGGCGCTGGCCCGGGACCTGACAGGTGCTCAGGACGAGGCCCCGGCAGCCGTCCGGGAGGGTACGGAGCCCGGGTCGGCGGACATCTGAGCACGCCGCACGCCGCCCGGAGCTCCCGGGCCTGGCGCGGCCTTGGGCCCGCCCGTGCCCGGGAGCCGCCGCCCTCACAGCATGACGTGCTTGACCTGCGTGTAGTCCAGCAGGCCCGCGAGGGACAGATCGCTGCCGTAGCCGGAGTGCTTGACTCCGCCGTGCGGCATCTCCGACACCGTGGTGCCGTGGGTGTTCACCCAGACGATCCCGGTGTGCAGGGCGCGGGTGGCCCGCATGGCCCGCGCGTGGTCGTGGGTCCACACGCTCGCGGCCAGCCCGAACCGGACCCCGTTCGCCAGCCGGAGGGCCTCGTCCTCGTCGGTGAAGGGCTGCACCGTGACGACCGGGCCGAAGATCTCCTCCTGCACGATCTCGTCGTCCTGGCGCACCCCGGCCACGACCGTGGGGGAGTGGAACCACCCCGGCCGCGCCGGTCCCGTCCCTCCCGTCACCACCTCGGCATGGTCCGGCAGACGGCTCAACAGGGCTTGTACGGAGCCCAGTTGGGCCGCGCTGTTGAGCGGACCGTAGTCGGCGGCCGGATCGTCGGGCGGTCCGGTCCGCAGCGCCTGCGCCGCCGCGGCGAACGCGGCCACGAAGGCGTCGTAGCGCCGTCGGTGCACCAGAAAACGGGTGGGCGCGGTGCAGTCCTGGCCGGCGTTGTAGTACGCCACGGCCGCCAGCTCGGCCGCGGTGGCCTCGGCGTCCACGTCCTCATGGACGAGGACCGGCGCATTCCCGCCCAGTTCCAGGTGCACCCGTTTCAGATCCGCCGCGGCGGTGGCGGCGATCTCCTGCCCGGCCCGGACGCTGCCGGTGACGGCGACGAGCCGGGGCACCGGATGCGCCGTCAGGGACCGCCCGGTGTCGCGGTCCCCGCACACCACATTGAGCACCCCGGGCGGCAGCTGCTCGGCGGCGATCCGGGCGAGCAGCGCGGTGGAGGTGGGGGTGGTGTCGGCGGGCTTGAGGACGGTGGTGTTGCCGGCCGCGAGCGCCGGGGCGACCTTCCACGCGGCCATCATCAACGGGTAGTTCCAGGGCGTGATCTGGGCGCAGACCCCGATGGGTTCGCGGCGCAGTACCGAGGTGCGGCCCTCGGTGTACTCGGCGGCGGCCGCCCCCGGCAGATTGCGCGCCGCCCCCGCGAAATAGCGGAAGGTGTCGACGACCGCGGGCAGTTCCTCGGTCCGGAACTGCTCCGGCGGCTTGCCGGTGTCCCCGACCTCGGCCGCCACCAGGGCGTCGGCGTGCTCCTCGACCGCGTCGGCGATCCGCAGCAGCGCCTGCTGCCGCTCGGCGGGGGTGGTCAGCGACCAGCGGGCCAGGGCGGTCTGCGCGGCGGTGCAGGCCGCGTCCGTGTCCGACGGGCCGGAGCGCGGGGCGCTGCGGTGCACCTCGCCGGTGGCGGGGTCGACCAGGTCCATCGTCGCGCCGGAGGCCGCCGGGCGGTCGGTTCCGGCGAGGTGGTTGAGTACCGTGCCGGGGTGCGCGTGTTCAGCCATGTCGGAGCACCTCCCGCGCCGCGTCCCGGCCGGTGCGCACCGCGCCTTCCATGTAGCCGGCGACCCACTGGTCGGATCCGCAGACGTAGAAGGGCGGTTCGTGCGAGCCGTGCAGCGGACCGACCGCCATCACATCGCCGGGGTTCCACTGGGTGACGTACCCCTGGGTCCAGGGATCGGTGCCCCACCACCGCAGATACGACGTGAACGGCTGGAACGCCTCGGCGCCGTAGAGACGCGCCACGTCCGAGAGCAGTTCGTGGTCCCGGACCGGGGCGGGCATGCCCAGCAGGACGCCGTAGCGCTCGGGCGGGATCAGCGCGGAGAGGATGCCCTCGCTCTGCGGCCAGGTGCTGCCGAGCACGCCTTCGCACTCGGAGAGACCGTTGAGGTCCAGGCTGCGCCAGAACGGCTTGTCGTAGGCCACGGCGAACTTGGCCGCGACGGCCTGCCGTTGGCGGTGCAGCGAGGCGAGCCGGGCCTCGGAGACGCCGGTCAGGGTGACCGAGCGGAGCGGACCGACCGGCAGGGCGCTGACCACGGCGTCCGCGGTCAGACTCTCCCCGCCGGCCAGCCGCAGCCGGCAGCCTCCCGGCCGCACCACCACCTCCTCGACGGCCGCTTCGAGCCGGATGCGGCGGCCGAGTTCGGCGGCCATGCGCAGCGCCACCGTCGCCGAGCCCTCGGCCACCCGCAGCCCCTCCCAGTCCTCGTAGGCGTACGGGTCGTCACCGGGGACCGCGGCGTGTTTGCGCAGTGCGGCGAGCAGCGAGGTGCGCTCGTAGGAGCCGCTGGCCAGGGCGAGTTGGCCGATCTCCCAGAGCCGTACGACGGCCGGGCTCGCGCCTTCGCCGCGCAGCCAGGCACCGACCGACAGGCGGTCGAGGGTCGCGGCGTGCGGATGGGACCACGGGTCGTCGGGGTCCACGGTCCGTGCCAGCGCGACGAAGGCGTCGGTGACCTTCCGGTGGCAGGCCTCGTCACCGGGGCCGAACCAGTGCGGCGGGTCACCGGCCGAGACCCCTTCGGCGGTGGCCCGGGCCATCCGGCCGGGCTCGGCGACATAGCTGGGAATGAGGGTCAGACCGAGTTCGGCGGCCAGTTCGAGGTAGGCGGTGTGGGCCCGGCCGACCACCTCGCCGCCGAGCTGGACCAGCCGGCCGTCGGGCAGCACGGCCTGCTCGACGCGCCCGCCGACCCGGTCGCGGGCCTCAAGGACGAGGACGTCGGCGCCGGCCGCGCTCAGGTCCCGCGCCGCGGCGAGCCCGGCGAGCCCGGCACCGAGCACGATGACATCGTGGTTCATGGAGCTTCCTTTGCTGTCGGCGGGCGGCTGGGGTGGGGCACCAGCCGCCCGGTCGGAGATCGGTGCCGAAGCGGACACGCCCTAGTCCAGGACCAGGCAGTGCTCCGGCCGCCAGCCGATCTCCACGCTCTCGCCGCCGCACCAGCGGTCCTCCATGCGTGAGCGGTCGGTGTTCTGCTCCAGTACGGATACCGTGACGCCGGGGGCGAGTTCGATCAGATAGGTGGTGGTGGGGCCGGAGTAGACGGTCTCCCGCACCACGCCCTGCACCAGCGCCATGCCCGGTTCGAAGTCGGAGAGCCAGATCTTCTCGGGCCGGATCGACAGGCTGACGCTGCTGCCGTCGGCGACGCCGTGGCGGTCGCCGACCGGCAGTGCCGGGCCGCAGTCGAGGACGACCCGCCCGTCGCGGTAGGTGCCGGGGACCAGGTTGGAGGTCCCCATGAAGGACGCCACGAAGCGGCTCGCGGGGCGTTCGTAGACATCCTCCGGCGTCCCGCACTGCTCCACGTGGCCCTCGTTCATCACCGCCACCCGGTCCGACATGGTCAGCGCCTCGTCCTGGTCATGGGTGACGAAGACGAAGGTGATGCCGACCTCGCGCTGGATCTGCTTGAGTTCGACCTGCATCCGCCGCCGGAGCTTGAGGTCGAGCGCGGCCAGCGGCTCGTCCAGCAGCAGCACCTGGGGCCGGTTGGCCAGGGCCCGGGCCAGTGCCACGCGCTGCCGCTGGCCGCCGGAGAGCGTGCCGGGCTTGCGGTCGCCGAGACCGCCGAGCTGCACCCGGTCGAGCATGGCGCCGACCCGCTCGCGGATCTCGGCCCGGCCGACGCCCTTGCGCTTGAGACCGAAGGCCACGTTGTCGGCCACCGAGAGATGGTCGAAGAGGGCGTAACTCTGGAAGACCGTGTTGACGTTGCGCTTGTCCGGCGGGAGCGCGGTCACGTCCTCCCCGCTGAGCAGGATGGTGCCCGCGGTGGGGTCGGTGAAGCCGCCGATCATCCGCAGTGAGGTGGTCTTGCCGCAGCCGGACGGGCCCAGCAGGGAGAAGAACTCGCCGGGCGCGATGTCCAGGGAGAGGTCCTGCACCGCGTAGGAACCGCCGTAGTTCTTGCTGATGTTGTCGAGCCGGACGGCGGGCGGTTCGCCGGCCGGGGCCGCACCGGGGGAGGGGGCGTCGGAGGAGGTCATGGGTGTCACTTCCCGGAGAGCAGATCGAGGCCACCGCGGCGGCCGAACAGACGCGGGATGGCCAGAGCGAGCCCGATGAGGCCGATGGAACCGACGAGCATCAGCGTGCCGACCGCGTTGATGGTGGGCTGGACGCCGAACCGGATCGCCGAGTAGATGCGGACGGACAGCGGCTGCGGGTCCACGCCGGTGGTGAAGTAGGCCAGCACGAAGTCGTCGAAGACCAGGGCGAAGATGAGCACCGCCGACGCCAGGATGCTGGGCAGCAGCGCGGGCAGGGTGACCAGCCGCAGGGCCTGCCAGCGGGTCGCGCCCAGGTCCATCGCGGCCTCCTCGACCTCCGGGTTGAGGGCGGCGATCCGCGAGCGCAGGATCACCGTCACATAGGAGATGGAGAAGGTGATCTCGGCGAGCATCACGGTGCCGGAGGAGAGCGTGATGTCCATGCCCTTGAAGAGCAGCATCGCGGCGACCCCGGTGACGATCTCCGGGGTGATCAGCGGGACCAGCATGATCAGACCGGCCAGCGAGCCGAGCCGGGTACGGCAGCGCACCAGCCCCAACGCCAGTGCCACGCCCAGGATCACGGACCCCGCCATCGCCACCAGCGAGACCCGCAGGCTCATGCCGAGCGACTCGATCAGCACGTGGTCGTGGAAGAAGGCGGTGTACCAGCGGAGGCTGAAGCCCTTGAAGACGGTGAGGGACTTCTGGCCGTTGAAGGAGAAGAGGACGACGACCGCGATGGGGAGGTAGAGGAGGAGGAAGAAGAGGGTGGTGACGGTGAGGGCGAGCCGGGGCCTGCGGTCGGTGCCGCGGCGGTGCGGGGTGCGGAGCGTCATCGGGCGGCCTCCGCCTCGTCCTTGCGGGTGCGCCGCAGGTAGCCGAGCATCCCGATGAAGAGCACCGCCATCATCAGCATGGTGAGGGCGGAGCCGAGCGGCCAGTTCTGGCCCTGGAAGAACTTGTCCTGGATCAGGTTGCCGATCATGATCTGGTCCGGTCCGCCCATCAGCTGGGCGCTGACGAAGTCGCCCATGGCGGGCAGGAAGACCAGGACGGCGCCCGCGGCGGCACCCTGCCGGGTCGCCGGGAGGGTGACGAAGAAGAAGGTCCGCAAGGGCCCTCCGTACAGGTCGCGGCCCGCCTCGATCAGCGAGAGATCCATCCGCTCCAGCGCCGCGTACAGCGGGATGATCATGAAGACGATGAAGCCGTAGACGAGCCCGGCGATCACACCGACCCCGCTCTGGAGGATCTTGGTGTGTGCGTCGGCGAGGCCGACCGCGCGCAGCACCTTCAGCACCGGGCCGCCGTCGGACAGCACCACCGACCAGCCGTACATCCGCACCAGGTAGTTGGCGAAGAACGGGACGACGATCGCGGCGATCAGCAGGTTCTTGAACCGCCCGCCGTGCAGGGCGATGGTGTAGGCGACCGGATAGGCCACGATCAGGCAGACGACGCAGGCGATCAGCGCGAAGCCCAGCGAGCGCAGCAGCACGATGCGGTAGGCCGGGTCGGCCATCGCCGCGATGTTGTCGAAGTTGAACCCGAACCGCGGATTGCCGAGGGGGTCGGTGGTGCCCAGGGCCAGGGTGGCCACGAGGATCAGGGAGGCGATCAGGAACCCGGTCATCCACAGGGTGCCGGGGAGCATGAGCCAGGTCCACAGCCGGGTGCCGGACGCGGAGTTCCCACGCCGGTCCCGGAGTGCCCCGGAGGGGGTGCGTTGTGCCATGTCAGCCGGCTTTCACGTGGGTCCAGGCGGTATCGCGGGCCTGTTCGCCCTTCGAGGACGCATTGCGGAAGAAGAGGTCGGCCTTGAGCTCGTCGGGGGAGACCAGGCACTGCGGGAACGGCTTCACGATCGAGGCGTAGACGTCCTCGCTGCCGCCGACCGGCATGGGATAGCCGATGTACTCGATGTTCTTGCGGACGTTCCCGGGTCTGAGCATGTAGTCGATGAAGAGCATCGCCGTACCGGGATGGCGGGCGTTGACGGGGATCGCGTAGCAGTCCGAGTTGATCGGCGCGCCCTCCCGGGCGACCTCGAAGCCGAGTACGGAAGGGTCCTTGGCCTGTCCGAGCATGGCGGCCATGTCACCGCTCCAGGCCTGGGTCATCACCGCGTTGCCGTTGAGCAGGTTGTTGTAGCTGTCGCTGGAGAAGCCGCGCAGCCGGGGCCGGAGGCTCTTCAGCGTGGCGGTGATCCGGGCGAGATCGTCCGCGTCGGAGGTGTCGATGTCCAGGCCGAGTTTGAGCGCGGCCATCCCGAGCACCTCGTCGCGGTCGTCGAGCACGAAGACCTGACCTTTGGCCCGCGCGTTCCACAGATCGCCCCAGGAGCCGGCCAGGTCGTCGCCGATCCGGTCCTTCCGCCAGCCGATGCCCGTCTTGTACATGGTGAACGGGACGGTGTGCGCGGAGCGGCGGTCGTACCAGGGGTCGGCGAAGTAGTGGTAGCGGCCGAACACCGCGTCGGCGTGCGACAGCCGGGAGTGGTCGATACGGTGCAGCCGCCCGCCGTCGGCCAGCCGCTGGGCCCATTTCGCGGTGGGGAAGATGATGTCGTAGCGGTTCCCGGCGTTGAGCTTGGCGGCCATGCCCTCCATCGAGTCGAAGTTCGACTGGATGACCTTGACGCCGTATTCCTTCTCGAATCCGTCGAAGACGGCCGGGGCGACGAAGTCCGCCCAGTTGAAATACACCAGGTCGCCGTCCACCTTGACGTCGATCGGCCGGTCCGGGTCGCCGAAGGAGTTGCGGCCCTCCGGCAGAAAGCCGCAGCCGGCCAGGCCGAGACCGAAGGCCGCGGCGACGCCCGAGCGCAGAAGGGCGCGCCGGGACGGAGACGGGGGTTCCTCGGGGGACATAAGGTCCTCTCCGTAGGGGATGAGCGCTGCTTCAGGGAGCGGTCACGGATGCACGGAAGCCCTGTCCTCCGTGCGGGACCTTGTCAGCCGTGGCGCGGGGCGTCGCGCGCCGAGGGGGACGGCTCATGGCGCTGTCTCACCGGTGCTGTCAGCTCATCGCGCCACCGAGGTCGTCGCGTACCCGGTCGGCGAACCAGCCGACCGCGGCCTCCCGGCGGGACAGCGGGCCCGGCTCGAAGCCCGGTGTGCCGAGGCCCTTCTGTACCCGGGCCACCAATTCGGCGTCCTCGTCATTGGTGATCCAGCCGATGTGGATGTTGAGCCGGCGGGCGAGCCGGGTCCGTGCACTCGTCCCGCGGCGCGTGTAGAAAGCGCCGGGCACGGCCACCCGGTCGACGGCCGTCGGTATGGCGGTCCAGGCAAGCACATGGTCGGGGTAGAAGTCGATGAGTGTGTTGGGGTAGATCACCGCGTACCGCCAGATCCGCCGGTCGGCCTCGGTCAGCCCCGGCATGGGGGAGGCGAGGCGCTGGTAGAGCCGCTCGGCCCAGTTCGAGGACGGTTTGTCGCGCAGCGGCGAGGCGAAGAGGACGTAGGACTTGTCGATCTCGCTGGTGTAGCCCTGGTAGTCGAGCAGCCGCATCAGCCCGGGGTGGGCGACCGGGACGTGATAGCCCTCCAGGTAGTTGTCGACGGCGACCTTCCAGTTGGCTTCCTGTACTTCCGCACCGGCCAGATCGTGGATACGGCTGCGTCCGACGGGCACCAGATCGGTCCCCGCGTAGTGGCCGACGGCCTCCGCCAGCCCGGCGCACTGTTCCGACAGCGGAACGGCATCGGGATCGAGGTTGGCGAAGACGAAGCCGAGGAACGACTCGACCCGGACCGGGAAGAGGCCGAGCGCGGGCTTGTCCAGGCAGGGGATCTGCCGTGCTTCGGGCGCCCCGACCAGCCGTCCGTCGAGCTTGTACGTCCAGCCGTGATACGGGCAGCGGATGGCCTTGCCGGACGCCTCGGGCGCGTCGACCAGGCGGGTGCCGCGGTGCCGGCACACATTGAGGTGCCCGGCCAGCGTGCCGTCCCCGGTGCGGACGACCAGGACCTCGCGGTCGGCGACGGTGGCGGCGAGCCGGGCGCCGGGGCCGGGGAGATCGGACTCATGGCACACGAGCTGCCAGGACTTCGCGAAGATGTGCCGCGTCTCGGCGGTGGCCGTGGCCGGGTCGGTGTAGTAGCGGGCGGGCAGCGCCTGCCCGGGGACTTCCTGTTCCGTCTGTTCCGTCGGTGCCGTGCTGGCGGGGACGTCCTGTTGCGTCGGTGCCGTGGTGGCTTCGGGGTGCATCGGGTCACTCCTCCATGTCGCACGGGTGCTGGGGGCGGAGGCGGCTGGGCGTGGGGGGAGCGCCGCTGGGCCGGCGCACCGGATCCCGTGCTGACTAATTGGTCAGTCAGATTGCTGGCGGGTTTCAACGAAGTCAAGACTTGTGTCCTGACTAATTGATTAGTTAGCTTAGTGGCATCGCTGCTCCGGCGCTCCGCCGTACGGATCCCGGAAGCGAGCGGGCGCCCCGCGCCCCGATCCGTCGGCCGAACCCCCGCAACGGCACCTCACCCCGGCACCGAGCCACGGCACCGCACCCAGCTGCCTGACCCGAGTCGTGCCGGCACCCCACCCCTCTCCCCGGAGGCACGCATGAGCGGTCGTCGGAACCTGATCTGGCTCGGGCTCACCCCCGAACCCGAACGGGAACTGCCCGCCACCGTCGCGGCCCTGCGTACCGCCGCGCCACGGATGACGGACGCCCCGGCGGAAGCCACCGAAGCCGAACGGCGCCGCGTCGAGCGGCTGATCCTGCACGGCACCCAGCACGGCTGGCTCCGCTACCTCGCCGAGGTGACCGGCCTGGTGACCGCGGTCGCCCGCCGTACCCGCCCCGGCGACGACCGCGCCGCCCTCCGCGCGGCAGAGGTCGTGCTCGACCACCACCGCATGCTGATCGGCCTCCCCGGACCGGGCTACGACCGGACGGCCGCGGACCGCAGCGCCCTGGAAAGCGCCGTGCGCACCCTGCGCACCACCCCACCGGACGGAGACCGAGGATGACCGGGATCGACTCCCTGATAGCGCCGGGCACCCCCTCTGTGCTCGGCGCGGCACCGGACGTGACCGAGGACGCCGGGGCGTATGCGGCCGCCGGCGGCTACCGCACGGCGATCGGCCCGGCCGAGCTCCTCGACCGGATCGACGGCGCGCTGCGCGGACGGGGCGGCGCCGGCTACCCCACCGCCGCCAAGCTCCGCGCCGTCCGCGACGCCGGGCCCCGCCCCGTCGTCGTGGCGAACGGTGAGGAGGGCGAGCCCGGCTCCGTCAAGGACCGCTGGCTGCTGCGGGCCCGCCCGCATCTGGTCCTGGACGGGCTGGCACGGGCCGCGGAGATCACCGGCGCGGAACGCGGCTATGTCTATGTCTCCGACACCGCGGCGGGCGAACGGATCCGCCGGGCGCTTGCCGAACGGGCCCCGCGGCTGCCGTGCGATGTCGTCGATGCCCCGCACACCTATGTCGCGGGGGAGGAGACCGCCGTGGTCCGCCGGATCAACGGCGGCCCCGCCCTCCCCACCGCCAAACCGCCCCGCCCCTACCAACAGGGCGTCGGCGGCGCACCGACCCTCGTCGCCAACGTCGAGACCCTGGCCCGTATCGCGCTCATCGCCGCATACCCGGACCACCGGCGGCGCACCGCCCGCGCCACCCTGGTCACGCTCGCGGGCGGTGGCGCCGAACCCCTGCTCGCCGAGGTGCCCTACGGCTGCACCCTGCGGACCCTGGCTCGCGCCCAGGGAACCCCCGAACCGGCCGGCGCCCTCATGGGCGGCCTCTTCGGCGGGCTGATCGGGCCCGACCGGCTCGACCTCGCGCTGGACCCCGACACCCTCGCGGCCGCGGGGACGGCCCTCGGCTGTGGGGCGATCCGCTTCCTTACCCCCGACGAGTGCCCGGTCTCCCTGGCCTCCGCCGCCGTCGCCCATCTCGCCGCCGAGAGCGCACGGCAGTGCGGCATCTGCGTCGCGGGCACCGGCTCGGTCCGCGACGCGGTCGCCGCGCTGACGAACGGCACCGCCGACGCGGGCCTCCTCGCCCGGCTGGAGCGCTGGTCCACCTCCCTGCCCGGCCGCGGCGCCTGCGGACTGCTCGACGCCGCGGCGGGCACCGCCGGCAGCCTGCTGCGCGCCTTCCCCGACCTGGTCCGCGCCCACCTCGACGCCCCCTGCCCGGCCTGTGCCGCGCCCGCCGACACCGGCCGGCTCACCGTGCCCGTCCCGCATGTCGCCCGTCGGACCGTGCCCCGCCCGCGCTCCGCCCCCGCTCCCCGCTGAAAGGACGACCGCCGTGAAACTCCGTCTCGACGCCACCCGCTGCCAGGGCTACGGCCTGTGCCAGGAACCCGCACCGGACCTCATCGACCTCGACGAATTCGGCTACGCCGCCGTCACCGCCGAACCCGCGCCGGGCGCCTCCGAGGACGCCGCCCGGGCCGCCGCCGAGGCCTGCCCCAACTCCGCGCTCCGGTTGGAGAGGTGACCATGGGACGTGATCTGTCGGCCCTGTTCGACCCGAAGTCGGTCGCGGTGGTGGGAGCCAGTGACGATCCGGCGAAGTACGGCCACGCGGTCGCCGCCCAGGCCCTGCGGGCACCCGGCCGCCGCCCCGTCCACCTCGTGAACCGCCGCGGCGGCACGGTCCTCGGGCGCACCACCGCCACCTCGCTCGCCGCGATCGGCGAACCGGTCGAACTCGTGGTGATCTCCGTACCGGGCCCCGGCTTCGAGGCCGCCGTCGACGACGCGCTGGCCTGCGGCGCCCGCGCCATCGTCGGCATCACCGCCGGATTCGCCGAGACCGGCCCCGCCGGACTGGCCCGCCAACAGGCCATCGCCGACCGGGTACGCGCCGCCGGCGCCGTCCTCGTCGGCCCCAACTGCCTCGGCATCGCCGACAACACCACCGAGCTCTATCTCGCCTCGGACCGCTTCGCGCCCGGCGGTATCGCCCTGCTGAGCCAGAGCGGGAACCTCGCACTGGAACTCCAACTCCGCTGCGCGCCCCACGGGTTGGGCTTCTCCCGCTTCGTCTCGCTGGGCAACCAGGCCGATGTCACCCTCGTCGACCTCATCGAGGACGCCGCCCGGCACGACGAAACCCGGGCCATCGCCGTCTACGCGGAGGACTTCGGCGACGGCCGGGCCTTCGCCGAGGCGGCCGCCGCAGCGGGCAAACCGGTGGTCCTGCTCACCGCCGGACGGGGCACCGCCTCCGCACGCAGCGCGCAGTCCCACACCGGCGCCCTGACCACCTCCGCCGATGTCGTGGCCGCCGCCTGCCGGGACGCGGGCGTCGAACTGGTCGCCACACCCCATGAGATGACCCTCGTGCTCGCCGCGCTGAACGGGGGGCGGCGCGCCACCGGACACCGCACCGCGGTCTGTACGGACGGCGGTGGCCACGGCGCCATCGCCGCCGACGCCGCCGAGACCGCCGGGCTGGCCGTGCCCGAACTCGGGCCCGCCGCCCAGCAACAGCTCAGGACACTGCTGTGGGAACAGTCCGCGGTGGGCAACCCCGTCGACCTCGCAGGGATGGGCGAGCAGAACCCGCACTCCTACGGCGACACCGTCGGTGCCCTGCTCGCCCTGGACGAGGTCGACTCCGTCCTGTTGACCGGGTACTTCGGCGGCTATTCGGCGGCGACCGGCGGCCTGGGCGGACCGGCGGCCGAGAGCGGTACCGCGGGCGGCGGGAGCGCGCTCGCGGCGGGCGAGCTGGAGACCGCACACCAGATGGCGGTCCATGCGGCGAGGACCGCCAAACCCCTGGTGGTGCAGTCGATGTTCCCGGACGCCCCCAGCTGCCGGACGCTGGTCGAGGCGGGCATACCGGTGTTCGCCGGAACCGAGGACGCGGCCCGAGCGCTGGCGGCCATGACCGTGACCGAGGTGGCCGGCCCGCCCGGCGTCCGCCCGCTGCCACCGGCCGCTGACCCGCTGCGCGACCCCGGCTACCACGGCGTACGTACGCTGCTGAGCGCCGCCGGAGTCCCGTTCCCCGAGGCCCGTGAGATCGCCGACGAGGCCCAACTGCTCGCCGCCGCCGAGGCGTTCGAGGGTCCCTACGTCCTCAAGGCCCTCCACCTCCTGCACAAGTCCGACGCCGGCGGGGTCGCCCTCGGGCTGCCGGACCGGGCCGCGCTCGTCACCGCCTTCCGGGAGATGCACGCCCGGCTCGGCGCCGCCTCCTACTCGGTCGAGGCGATGGCCGACCTGACCGATGGCGTCGAGCTGATCATGGGGGTGAACCGTGATCCCCGGTTCGGGCCGGTCGCCATGGTCGGCCTGGGCGGCGTGCTCACCGAGGCCCTGCACGATGTCGCCTTCGCCCTGGCCCCCGTCCCGGCGGCCCGCGCCGAACAGCTGCTGACCGGGCTGCGGACCGCCGCGCTCCTCAAGGGGGTCCGCGGCCGGCCCCCGGTCGACCTGGCAGCCGCCGCAGCCGTCATCGAGCGCCTCACCACCCTCGCCGCCGCCCACCCCGAGATCACCGAGATCGAGGTCAACCCCCTGCTCGTCCGCCCGGACGGCGCCCTCGCCCTCGATGCCCGCGCCGTACTGGCCTGACGCCCCTCCCCGCCCGCCGTCCCGGAGGACACCATGGACTTCCGCTACACCCCCCGACAGGCCGATCTCAAGGCCCGCGCCGCCGCCTACACCGAACTGCTGATCCGGTACGAGAACCAGGCCGAGGAGGCCGGCGGACCGCTGCCCGCCGACACCGTCCACGAGCTGACCCGGGCCGCGATCGACGCCGGGGTCTACGCCATCAACATGCCGGAGAAGTGGGGCGGTCCGGGACTGTCGCTGCTCGACCAGGTCATCGTCGAGGAGGAATTCGGCAAGGTCACCAACTGCCTGTGGGACATCCCCTGGCGGCCCGCCAACGTGCTCGCGTACGGCACCGAGGCCCAGCGGGAGAAGTACCTGCTCCCCGTCATCCGGGGCGAGCGCTTCGACGCCTTCGCGGTGACCGAACCCGGTGCGGGATCGGACCCCTCCTCGGGCACCAGCACCGCCACCCGTACCGACGGCGGCTGGCTGCTGAACGGCGAGAAGTGGTTTGTGACCTGCGGTGACATCGCCGACTTCCTGCTGGTGCAGGCCGACGCGGGCCCGGAGCGGGCCGCCACCCTCTTCTTCGTCGACAAGCAGGCACCGGGCGTCCGGATGACCCGGGTACCGCGCTTCATGCACTCCGCCGTGAACGGGCACCCCGAGTTCACCTTCACCGATGTCTTCGCCCCCGACGACGACGTCCTCGGCGGCGTCGGCAACGGCTACGAACTCACCAAGGAATGGTTCACCGACGAACGGCTGATGATCGCCGCCCGGACGACCGGGGCCGCCGAACGGGCCCTGCAACTCGCCCGGGACTGGGCGGTGGAGCGGCGGCAGTTCGGCTCGCCGATCGCCGACTTCCAGCTGGTGCAGGGGATGCTGGCGGACTGCGCGGTCGACATCGCGGTCAACCGCGCCTACACCCACCAGGTGGCGTGGGAGGCCGACCAGCCGGGCGCCGACCCCAAGGCGCTGCACGCCAAGGCCTCGACGGCCAAGCTCGCAGCGAGCGAGGCGGCGGGCCGGGTCATCGACCGCTGTGTGCAGATCTTCGGCGGCCGTGGTTACGACCGCTCCTACCCGGTCGAGCGGCTCTACCGCGAGCTGCGGGTGGACCGCATCTGGGAGGGCACCTCCGAGATCCAGCGCCTGATCATCGCCAACGAGCTCATCAAGCGCGGCACCCGCGCCCTCGACCTGCCCCTGCCCTGACCCCGGCCACCACCCGACCCGGCTCCCCACCGACTCCGAGGACTGACATGGACTTCCGTCTCACCCCGCGCCAGGCGGACCTCAAGCGCACCGCGCGCGAGCTCACCGAGACCCTCACCGCGTACGAAACCGACTGTGAGGAGAACAACGGCCTGCTCCCGAAGGCCCACACCGACGTCCGCGACGCCGTGCTGGCCAGCGGACTCCAGGCCGTCAACATGCCCGAGGAGTGGGGCGGCGCCGGGCTGACCATCCTCGAACAGGCCATCGTCCAGGAGGAGTTGGGGCAGCTCACCGGCGCCCTGTGGGACACCGTCTGGCGCCCCGCCAACGCCCTGCGCTTCTGCACCCCCGCCCAGCGCGAGCGCTACCTCGAACCGGTCATCCGCGGTGAGCGCCGCGACTGCTACGCGGTGACCGAACCCGGGGCCGGCTCCGACCCGCAGAACCTGGCGACCACCGCGACCCGGACGGCCGACGGCTGGGTACTCAACGGCGAGAAGTGGTTCGTGACCGTCGGCGACCACGCGGACTTCATGATCGTGCTCGCCGCGGCCGGTCCGGACCGGGAGCCGACGCTCTTCCTCGTCGACAAGGACACCCCCGGTATCGAGATGACCCGGGTGCCGCGCTTCATGCACACCTTCGTCTACGAGCACCCCGACTTCACCTTCACCGAGGTGCACGTCCCTGAGGACGCCGTCCTCAGGGGCGTCGGCAAGGGGTATGACATCACCCGGTCCTGGTTCACCGAGGAACGGCTGATGATCGCGGCCCGCACGACGGGCGCCGCCGAGCGGGCCCTGCGGCTGGCGCGGGACTGGGCGGTGGAACGCAAGCAGTTCGGCTCGCCGATCGCCGACTTCCAGCTGGTGCAGGGGATGCTGGCGGACTGCGCGGTCGATATCGCGGTCAACCGGGCCTACGCCCACCAGGTCGCCTGGGAGGTGGACGAGGGCACCGTCGACCGCAAGACCCTGCACGCCAAGGCGGCGATCGCCAAGCTCGCGGCGAGCGAGGCGGCGGGCCGGGTGATCGACCGCTGTGTGCAGATCTTCGGCGGCCGTGGTTACGACCGTTCGTACCCGGTCGAGCGGCTCTACCGCGAGCTGCGGGTGGACCGCATCTGGGAGGGCACCTCCGAGATCCAGCGCCTGATCATCGCCGGCGAACTGGTCAAGCGGGGCACCGGCGTCCTGCAGATGCCCACCGCCTCCTGAACCCGGCCGGGTACTCCGCCCACCGGGCCGGAGTACCCGGACCGGCCCCCCGCTCTACCCCGCCCGGCACCACCCACCCGCCGGGCGGGACCCGCGAAACGTCCCGGAACACCGGCCGAGGAGGAGCGTTGTCCGAGAGCGCAGTCGAAAGAGTCGGGGTCGTGGGCTGCGGCCTGATGGGCTCCGGTATCGCCGAGGTATGTGCCCGTGCGGGCCGGGAGGTGCGCGTCGTCGAGACCGGCCCGGCCGCCGCGGACGCCGGACTCCGCCGGATCACCGGCTCCCTGGAGCGTGCCACGGCGGCCGGCAAACTCTCCGCCGAGGACCGGGACTCGGCGCTCGCCAGGATCACCGTCACCACCGAACTGGCCACACTGGCCGACCGCGACCTGGTCATCGAGGCCGTCGCCGAGGACGAGGCTGCGAAGCTGGCCGTCTTCACCCGGCTCGACGAGGTGGTCCGCCGCCCGGACGCGATCCTGGCGACCAACACCTCATCCCTCCCCGTCATCCGCCTCGCCGCCGCCACCGCACGCCCGCAGCGCGTCATCGGCCTGCACTTCTTCAACCCCGTGCCGGTGCTGCCGCTCGTCGAGCTGGTGCCCTCCCTGCTGACCGCCGACGACACCACCCGCAGGACCCACACCTTCGCCGCCGACGTACTGGGCAAGGAGGTCGTGCACGCCGCCGACCGCGCCGGGTTCATCGTCAACGCGCTGCTCGTCCCCTACCTGCTGGACGCGGTGCGGATGGTCGAGTCCGGCGCGGCCTCGGCGGACGATGTCGACCGGGGGATGCGGCTGGGCTGCGCCCACCCGCTGGGGCCGCTGGCACTGGCCGATCTGATCGGCCTCGACACGACCCGGGCGATCGCCGAGTCGCTGTACGAGGAGTTCCGGGAACCGCGCTACGCGCCCCCGCCGCTGCTGGCCCGGATGGTGGACGCCGGCCTGCTCGGCCGTAAGTCGGGCCGGGGCTTCCACGACTACCGATGAGCGGCCATGCGACGGACAGCCGGCGGCGGTGATGCGGGAAGATGGACCGGACGGGCCCGCCGGGCCCGCCGAGGACACCGACACCGACCCGGGGAGCACTCACGTGGCCAAGGCTGAACGCACTCTCGAAACGCGGGAACGGATCCTGTCCGCCGCGTGCGAAGTGATCGCCGAGGTCGGCTTCGAGAAGATCCGGATGCGGATGGTCGCGGAACACGCCGGGGTGTCCACCGCCCTGCTCCACTACCACTTCGAGAACCGTGAGCGGCTCTTCGCCGAGGCGATGACCCACTCCTTCGCCCAGACCGGCACCGAACTCGAACGGGACGCCGACACGGTGCCCGCCTCCGTCGTCCTGGCCCGGATCCTGCACAACATGCTGCCCACGGACCCCGAGCTGCGGCAGGACTGGCGGCTGTGGCAGGAACTGTGGGTGCGCGCCCTGCGCGACGAGACCGCCCAGCAGCTCGCCGTCGACCTCTACGACCAGCTGCACACCTGGATCGGCACGGCCATCCGGCGGGGCATCGAGTCGGGCGAGCTCACCGACTGCGACGTGGAGGCGACCAGCACCCTGCTGCTCGCCCTGAGCGACGGTTTCGGTATCCGGCTGATGCTGGGCGACCCGAAGATCGACCTCGCGGCCGCACAAGCGGCCATCTGGCGGGCGGTGGCGGGAACGCTCGGCGTCCCCGACCACTTCCCGGAGATCTGAACCATGTGATCATTTCCGGATGAGCAGGAGCAACGGGGCGGCGGCGATCGAGGACCGGACGGCGGCCGGGAGCCCGGCCTTCGCGGGGGAGTTCGAGGTACATCTCACCGTCCGGGACGACGGCGCCCCCGAGGCGGCCGGACAACTCGCGGCCCACGCGGCGGCACACCGTATGAAGTACGTCCACATCCTGCTGGAACAGGGGGCGGTGCCCTCGCAGCCCATGCTGACGCTGCACGGGACCGGCACCTACGCGGAGATCCGGTCGCGGGCCGCCGCGGCGGCGGACGGGCTGCGGGCCGCGGGGTTCTCCGTGGTGCGGACGAAGATCGAGGCCACCCCGTGGAGCGCGGGCGTACCCGGCACCGACGAGGAGGCCCTGGCGCTCGGTCCCGACTACTACTTCGAGCATCACCTCAAGCTGCTCCTGGCGCCCGCCGCTCCCGTCGGCCCCCTGCTCACCCTCGCCACCCGGCACGGTGCGCACCTCTCGCGCAACGCCCGCCGGGTGCGGTCCGACGGCCGGCTGGAGCGCTTTGTGACCCAGCGGTGCCGCCTGGTCGGCCGGGCGACCGCGGACCGGCGGCTGGGCGCCCTGTCGGCGGAGCTGCGGGCCGCGGGACACCGGATAGCCTCCGTGGAACGGGAGTTCGTGGTCCACGACGGCAATATCGCGCTGGACGCGGGCTGGCTGGACGAGCAGAACACGGTGGCGGGGGAGCGGAGCGGCGCATGACGGGAACCGAGGAGACGGGTACGGGGGCGCAGTGGCGGGCGATCCGCTACGGACCGTGGAAGGACACGGTGATCGTGCCCCGGGCCCGGCCCGACGAGGCGACCCGCGCGGACATGGATCTGCCGGCCACCCTGCTGCCCGTACCGGACGACGGGGTGGTGCAGCGCCCGGTGTTCGACCCCGCGGCCACCCATCATGCCTTCGGGATGCGCCTGGGCGAGCCGAGCTTCGCGGAGCCGTCGGTCGGAGCGCGCTGGTACGCGGCACGGCGGCACGCCCTGCATCATGTGCTGACCGCCCTCGCGCGGTCCCCGTGGGCCGGGCATCTGGTCCTGCGCGGCAGCATGCTGCTGAAGTCGTGGTTCGGGGACGCGGCGCGCGAGCCGGGCGATCTCGACTTCGTCGTGGTGCCGGAGACCTGGCAGCTCACCGACGACCGTACGGAGCAGATGCTGGACGGGATCGCCGCCGCGGCCGGGGCACTGTCCCACCGCGGCGGTCCGGTACGGCTGGACGCGCAGGCCGCGGTCCGCGACGAGATCTGGTCCTACGACCGGGTCCCGGGCCGGCGGCTGGTCATCCCGTGGACCGCCGAGGCCGACGGCGTACCGGGCGGCAGCGTGCAGCTCGACTTCGTCTTCACCGAGCGCCTGCCCGCGCCCGCGGAGCCGGCCGAGATCAGCGGGCCGCCGGGCACCGCACCGGTGGTGATCCAGGCGGCGACCCGTGCGCTCTCGCTCGCCTGGAAGGTGCTCTGGCTGGTCAGCGACGCGCACCCGGAGGCCAAGGATCTCTACGACGCGGTCCTGCTCGCGGAGTCCACCGAGCTGCCGCACGCCCTGCTGCGCGAGGTGTTCCGGGGCGTGGACGGGGGCTCCTTCGACCGGCATCCGGTGCTGCTGGAGAGCCTTTACGGGTTCGGCGGCGAATGGTCCGAGCTCCGCAAGGAGTACCCGGACCGCGGCGGGATCGCCGACCCGGACCCCTGGGTGGAGCACCGGCACATCCGGCGTCTGGTGACGGCGCTGGCGCGCACCTTCGCCCTGGAGGACGGCAGCGGCGAGACCGCCGCATACCGGCAACGGGCCGCCTGGTTCGCCTCGCTCACCGCGGAGTGCGCGGAGATCCGCGCCGAGCGGGGCATCGGGGCGGTGCAGAACCTGCTGATGGAGCGCTGGGTGGCGTTCGAGAACGCGGTCGTCATCACCCGGGAGCTGGCCGGCCGTGACCGCTGCGCCCTGCGGGACGCGGCGGCCGTGGTGGAGGGGTTCCGCCGGGACCATCCGTCGCTCGACCGGCAGCCCTGGCTGCTCGCCGACCCGGACGAGGCGGTGCGGCAGCTCAGCGAGGACGGGACCGAGTCGTAGCCGGGCAGGGCGCGCGCCGCCGGGGGCCCGCGCGCCGCTCGGCCCCGGGTCCCGCCACCGTCGGCGCCTTACCCCGTCCCGCTGATGCTCTCCGGCGCGATGACGAAGAGCACCCGCTCCTCATCGCGGCCCCCGTACCAGGGATAGGGCTTGCCGAGGTACTTCTGCGCGAGCTGCTCGATGTGCTCGACCGCGCCCTCGGTCGTGGTCGCGATCACCCGGCCGCGTACCTGGAAGTAGCGCGCGGGGTGGTCCGGGTCGGAGACGGCGACGGCCACCCGGGGGTCGCGTGCGATGTTCCGGGTCTTCACATGGGTCCGGACGCTATTGATCAGCACATGCTCGCCGTCGGTGTCGACCCAGGTCTGGGTCAGCTGCGGGGAGCCGTCGGGCATCGAGGTGGCCAGAAAGCAGGGGCTCGGCCGGCGCAGCAGCGCGAGCAGTTCAGGGGGAAGGTGCACAACGGTCTCCGGCCGGTCGGATGGGCGGCGGTCTGCCCGGTTTCCGTACGCCACTGGGTGTACGTGCGCCGCTCGTACAGGGGGCGTGGCGGAGCATATACGGGCCGGACCCTTGCCTCCGCACCCCCATCACCGCGCCCGTACCCCGGGGTTGGGCGGTGCGGACCGGGTGATTCCAGCCGCTATGCTTGCTGGATACAAGCAAGGTACCAACGGGCCGACGACCGCACCGCGACGGGTCGACGACCGCACCGCGAAGGATCACGACGATGAATAAGGGCACGGTCCACGACTGCGACCGGGCTGCCCCTGAGGTCACGGCCTCGTCGGGGCTGGAGGACGCGGCCGCCGGACTGGGAACGGAGATCGTCCGCTTCTCGCGGCTGATCGCGGCCTGGAAGCAGCGGGTCAAGGGCGACAGCGGCGCCGCCGACCGGGTGCTGCTGGCCCGGCTGGTGGTCGGCGGGGACCAGCGGGCGACCGATCTGGCCGCCGATGCGTTCCTCGATCTGTCGACCGTCAGCCGGCAGGTGCGCTCGCTGGTGGAGCGGGGCCTGGTGACCCGTCGCCCGGACCCGGAGGACCGCCGCGGGTCGCTGCTGGCCGCGACCGAGGCGGGGCGTGCCGCGTTCGCGCACTACCGCGCTCAGCGCGACGCGGAACTGGCCGCCCTCCTCGCACCGTGGTCGCCCCAGGACCGGGCCGACCTGATCCGGCTGCTCGGCCGTCTCAACGAGGACATGGCAGAACGACAACACACACGGCTGGGTCCCGGGGGAGACCAGGGCGCCACCGTGGAGCAGGGAGACCTACGTACATGAGCACCGCCACCTCCCCGCCCGGGGCGGGAACCGGGGAGATACCCGGACCGGGAGTCCTGAGTCACCGTCAGATCCTCACCATCCTCAGCGGTTTGATGCTGGGGATGTTCCTCGCCGCGCTCGACCAGACCATCGTCAGCACCTCGATCCGGACGATATCCGACGATCTGCACGGCCTCAGCCAGCAGGCCTGGGCGACCACCGCCTACCTGATCACCTCGACGATCGCCACGCCGCTCTACGGCAAGCTGTCCGACCTGTACGGCCGCAAGCCGTACTACCTGGCCGCGATCACCATCTTCGTCGCGGGCTCGGTGCTGTGCACCTTCTCCACCTCGATGACCGAACTCGCCGCGTTCCGGGCGGTGCAGGGCCTGGGCGCCGGCGGTCTGATGTCGCTGGCGCTGGCGATCATCGGGGACATCGTCCCGCCCCGTGAACGCGCCCGCTACCAGGGCTACATGCTGGGCACCTTCGCCACCTCCAGTGTGGCCGGGCCGCTGATCGGCGGGGCCCTCGCCGGGCAGGACCAGCTGCTGGGCATCACCGGCTGGCGCTGGGTCTTCCTGGTCAACGTCCCGATCGGGATCATCGCGCTGTTCGTGGTCGCCAAGGTCCTCAACATTCCGCACACCCGGCGCGACCACCGCATCGACTGGTGGGGAGCGCTCACCATCTCCGTCGGTGTGGTGCCGCTGCTGCTCGTCGCGGAGCAGGGCCGGGAGTGGGGCTGGGACTCCTCCCGGTCGATCGCCTGCTATGTGATCGGCGGCGTCGGCATCATCGCCTGGATCTTCGTCGAGCGGTGGATCGGCGATGACGCGCTGATCCCGATGCGGCTGTTCCGCAACGGCACCTTCAGCAAGACCAGTGTGCTGTCCGTGCTGATCGGTATGGGCATGTTCGGCGGGATGCTGATGATCCCGCAGTACCTCCAGATCGTGAAGGGCGCCAGCCCCACCACCTCGGGTCTGGAAATGCTGCCGCTGATGGCGGGCATGTTCATCGCCTCCATCGCCTCGGGCCAGATCACCGCCAAGACCGGCCGCTACAAGATCTTCCCGATCATCGGCACCGCGCTGATGATCGCGGCGATGCTGCTCTTCCACTTCCGGGTCCAGTGGGACACCCCGCTGTGGGAGACCATGATCTACATGCTGGTCTTCGGCCTCGGCCTGGGCGGCTGTATGCAGACCCTGGTGCTGGCGGTGCAGAACGCGGTGCCGCCGCGGGACATGGGAGTGGCCACCGCCTCGTCCACGTTCTTCCGTCAGATGGGCGCCACCGCCGGTACCGCGATCTTCCTGTCGGTGCTGTTCAGCACGGTCGGCGACAAGATCGCCGCGGCGTTCAAGGACGCGGCGTCCACCGAGCGTTTCCAGGCCGCGCTGCGCGACCCCGCGGTGCTGCACGACCCCGCCAACAAGCCCGTGCTGGACATGCTCAAGCACCCCGGCAACGCGGACTCCTCGGGTGTACTCAGCGATTCGTCGTTCATCCAGCACCTCGACCCGCGGCTGGCCGAGCCGTTCAAGCGCGGCTTCGCGGACTCGATGCACACGGTCTTCCTCATGGGAGCGATCGTCGTCGCCCTGGCCTTCCTGCTGATGTGGTTCATCAAGGAGGTCCCGCTGCGGCAGATCTCCGGGCTCCAGGCCCGCGCGGAGGCCGACGCCGAAGCCGCGGCGAAGTCCGCCGGCGGTGCGGTGGATGCCGTCGACGGGGCGGCGAACGGTGCCGAGGACGCGGTGGTCACGCCGCCGCCGTCCGGGCCGTCCGAGCCCGTTGACGCCCCGGGGGACGGCGCCGTACCGGCCGTGGCCGCGGCCTCCGCACCCGCCGCGGACCGTGGCATCGGCGCGACCGGACCGGAGATCCGGGGAACTGTACGGGACGGTGACGGCCGGCCGGTGGACCGGGCCGCGGTCACCCTGATCAGCGTCGACGGCCGGCAGCTCGGCCGAACCTCGACCGCGGCCGACGGCGGCTACGCCCTGCCCACGACGGGCGCCGGCAGCTATGTGCTGATCGGCTCCGCGGGGACCCGGCAGCCGCAGGCCGTCACCGTCGTGGTGGGCGGTGAGCCGGTCTCGTACGACCTGACCCTCGGCGGCGCGGCCGGTCTTGAGGGCGAAGTCCGCGACGAGAAGGGCGACGACCCGGTGCCCGGCGCGCTCGTCGTGGCCACCGATGTCACCGGCGAGGTCGTGGCGTCCGGCGTGGCCGGCCAGGACGGCAGCTTCGTGTTCGGCGAACTGGCCCCCGGCAGCTACACCCTGGCCGTCAGCGCCGCCCGCCACCGCCCGTCCGCCCTCCCGGTGGAGGTCACCACCGGCGACCGCAACTGGTACGAGGTCCGGCTGACGCCCGGCGCCCAGGTCCGCGGCACCGTACGCACGGTCCACGGCAGCCCGGTCGACGACGCCCGGGTGACCCTGCTGGACCCGGCGGGCAACGTGGTGGGCACCGCCACCAGCGGTCACGACGGGGAGTACGTCTTCACCGACCTCGACAGCGGTGAGTACACCCTGATCGCCAGCGGCTACCCGCCGGTGGCCACCCCGCTGCACGTGGCGGCTGCCGGAGACGGCGAGTTCGACATCGAGCTGGGGCACGACCCGGTGCGGTGACGGCCGGATACGGCAGGACGAGGGCCCGGCGCACGCGCACGCCGGGCCCTAGGGGGTGTCTTCCCGATCAGGCCGGATCAGGAAGACATCCCCTAGGCCATGACCGGCGGGGCGCCCCTCCACCGGTCATGGCCACGCTCACCAGCGCGAGTGCGCCCCACCGGGTTTGGAACAACAGCCGCGGCTCAGTACAGTTCCGCCGAAGCTTGAATAGAACACACGATCCCAGGAAAGCGGCAGCGGCGATGACGGTGACCGAAACAGGCCGGGCCGATGGCACGGGTATCGACTCGGAGCGGATGGCGGTCTGCCTGAGCGTGCTGGAGGAGCTCGACGAGCTGCCCGTCGACCACCCGGACGCGATCACCATACGGCGCGCCACCGCCGGCATCTACCGCAAGGTGAAGCAGCGGCGGCGGCAGGAACGCCGGGCGGCCAAGAGCGCCAACGACAAGGCGGTGACCGCGGCCACGGCCACCGGCGCGCCCGACCGGATCGACGACGAGACCCAGGGCCTGGCCCTCGCCAGCTCCGTGAGCACGGAGCTGGCCGGCATCCTGGAGCGGCCCCGGTCCTGCTACACCTGCAAGTCCCGCTACGTCGAGGTCGACGCCTTCTACCACCAGCTCTGCCCGCCCTGCGCCAAGGAGAACCGGGCCCGCCGCGAGGCCCGCACCGACCTCGCCGGGCGGCGCGCGCTGCTCACCGGCGGCCGGGCGAAGATCGGCATGTATATCGCGCTCCGGCTGCTGCGCGACGGCGCCCACACCACCATCACCACCCGCTTCCCGAGCGACGCCATCCGCCGCTTCAAGGCGATGCCGGACAGCGCGGACTGGCTGCACCGGCTGAAGATCGTCGGAATCGATCTGCGGGACCCGGCCCAGGTCATCGCGCTCGCCGACACGGTGAGCGCCGAAGGCCCGCTCGACATTCTGATCAACAACGCCGCGCAGACCGTCCGCCGGTCACCCGAGGCGTACGGACAGCTGATCGCCGCCGAGTCCGCCCCGCTGCCCGCCGGGGAACTGCCCGCCTCCGTCGTCCTCGGGCACTTCGGCAGCGGCGTCCCCGCGGCCCTCCCCGCCGCAGCGGGCACGTCCGGCGCGCTGACCGCGGCCGACCTCACCGCCCTCGCCCTGACCACCGGCTCCGCCACGCCCGCCCGTATCGAGGCGGGCACCGCGATCGACGCCGGCGGGCTGGTACCGGATCTGCACGCCAGCAACAGCTGGATCCAGAAGGTGGACGAGGTCGACCCGATCGAGCTGCTGGAAGTCCAGCTGTGCAATATGACCGCCCCGTTCCTGCTGGTGAGCAAGCTGCGCCCGGCGATGGCGGCGGCCCCGGCGCGCCGCAAGTACGTGGTGAACGTCTCCGCCATGGAGGGCCAGTTCAGCCGCGGCTACAAGGGCGCCGGTCACCCGCACACCAATATGGCCAAGGCGGCGCTGAACATGCTCACCCGCACCAGCGCGCGGGAGATGCTGGAGAGCGACGGCATCCTCATGACGGCCGTGGACACCGGCTGGATCACGGACGAGCGCCCGCACCCCGACAAGATGCGGCTGGCCGACGAGGGCTTCCACGCCCCGCTCGACCTGGTCGACGGAGCGGCACGGGTGTACGACCCGATCGTCCGCGGCGAACTCGGTGAGGACCTGTTCGGCTGCTTCCTGAAGGACTACGCGCCTACAGCTTGGTGATTGGGGGCGGTGGCGGCGGGCTGCCGGGCATTCCCGGCGCCCGCTGCTTGCCGGGTGTCCTCGGGGGCCGCCGCCTGCCGGGCGTCCCCGTTATCCGCCGCCTGCCCGGCGCCCGCTGCGCCGCCACCGCTCCCCACCGCGGGCAGCGCGGCGCGCAGCCGTTCCAGGAGGGCCCGGGCGGCGGGGCCTGAGGGGCCTGCCGCCCGCCAGGCCAGGGCGACCCGGCCGCGCGGCCGCGGTGCGGTGATCTCCAGCGTGCGCAGACCCGCGGCGGCCGCCTCGTCCGCCGGCAGCGCCGGGACGACGGCCACCCCGAGGCCACGGGCCGCGAGCCGGGCCAGGACGTGCGGGGCGGCCGCCTCGAAGGCGATCCGGGGCCGGAACCCCGCCTCCGCACAGGCACGTTCGAGCACCCCGCGCAGTCCGGTACCGCGCGGCAGGCTGATCAAGGCACGGTCGCGGAGCGCGGTCAGCGGGATGCCCGTCCGCTCCGCGTCCGCCGTCAGGAGGGCGTCGTCCGGTGCGACGGCGGCGACCAGGGGCTCGTCCACCACGATCTGGCAGGACGTACCCGGCGGCGGCTCCTCGTCCTTGAGGCCGATCACGGCGATATCGAGCGCACCGTGCTGGAGCTCGCCGAGCATCCGCTCCGAGGTGTCCTCGGTGAGCGAGATCTCGACCTGCGGGTGGGCGTCGTGGAAATCGGCCAGGAGGGAGGCCATGTCGAACCGGTTACTGGCGGCGCCCGAGAGCAGGCCGATTCTGACGCGGCCACGGAGCAGCCCGCTGAACTGGTCCACGGTCTGCCGTATCCCATCGGCGGCGGCGAGCGCGGCCCGCGCATGGGCGAGGACGGCCGCACCCACCTCCGTCACGGTCACCGACCGGCCGGAGCGGTCGAGCAGCGGCTGCCCCAACTCCCGTTCCAGCTGCCGGATCTGGGCGCTCACCCCGGGCTGCGCCAGATGCAGACGGGCGGCGGCGCGGGTGAAGTTGGCCTCCTCCACCACCGTGACGAAGTACTGGAGCTGTCGAAGTTCCATAACCGCTGATTCTAGAGAGCAGAACCACCAGCTCTTGGACTTATGGCGACGATGCCAAGATCCTTGGAACCAGGGGCGGTTCGAGAGGAGAACTCCGATGGACATCAAGGCGGCGATCGCGGCCGAACGCCGGGAACTGGCAGCCATGCTGGACGGTTTGCCGGCCGGGCAGTGGGACGCACCGACGCTGTGCGCGGGGTGGCGGGTACGGGAGGTCGCAGCCCATATGTCGATGGGGTTCCGCTACTCGCTCCCCAAGACGCTCGCCGAACTCGTCCGCGTGGGAGGCAATCTCCACCGGATGACCGACCGGTGCGCCCGCAGGGACGCGGCCGCCGCCTCGACCAGCGAACTCGCCGGCTTCCTCCGTGAGCATGCGCACCATCCCTGGAAGCCGCCGGTCGTCGGCATCACGGGGGCCCTGGGGCACGACGTGGTGCACGGCCTGGACATCACCGTCGCCCTGGGCCTCGACCGGCGCGTCCCCGAAGACCGGGTGCGCCTCCTCCTGGAGAAGGTCACCCTCGGGACGGCCAGGTTCTTCGGCGCCGACCTCCGCGGCATCCAGCTCCGCGCCGACGACCTCGACTGGTCCTTCGGCACCGGCACACCGCTGTCCGGCTCGGCCCAGGACCTGCTGCTGGTCGCCTACGGCCGCAAGCTCCCGCCCGGCCGCCTCCACGGGGAGCCGCACCCGCGCTTCGTCGCCGGCTGAGCGGCCCGGGGGTACGACGGCCCGCTTCGCTGGTACGGAGCGGGCCGCCATCCATGATCAGCCGGGCGCCCGGCCCTCCGAGGGGCAGCCCGCCGGCCGCCAGCCCGCCACCCCCTCAGCCCGCCACCCCCTCAGTCCGTCAGCCCGTGACGGTCCAGCAGCGGCCCGATCTCCGCGTCGCGGCCGACCACTGCGCGGAACGCCGCGAGCGGGTCGACGCTGCCGCCCCGGCCGAGGAGTTCCCGGCGGAAGATCTCCCCGCTCTCCCGGATCGTGCGCCCGTTCTCCCGGAACCAGCGCACGGTGTCGGCGTCCAGCACCTCGGCCCAGCGGTAGCCGTAGTAGCCCGCCGCGTAACCGCCGCTGAAGATATGGGCGAAGTAGCCGGTGCGGTAACGCGGCGGGATCGCGGCCATCGCCAGCCCGTAGCGCTCCAGCGCGGCCGCCTCGAACGCCGCCGCCTCGTCCTCGCCCGGCACGTCGCCGTCCGCGGACAGGGTGTGCCAGGCCCAGTCCAGCACCGCGGCGGCCTGGTGCTCGACCATCCGGAAGCCCGCGCCGAAGTTCTCCGCCTCGCGCAGCCGGGCGGGGAGTTCGGCCGGCATCGGCTCTCCCGTGACGTGGTGCCGGGCGTAATGCGCCAGCACCTCGGGCCAGTCCGCCCACATCTCGTTCACCTGCGAGGGGAACTCGACGAAATCGCGGGGCACTCGGGTGCCGGAGAGCAGCGGATAGCGGACATCGGAGAACAGGCCGTGCAGGGCATGCCCGAACTCGTGGAACAGCGTGTTGACCTCACTCCAGCTCAGCAGCACCGGCTCGCCCGCCGGAGGCTTGGCGACATTCAGGTTGTTGACCACCACAGGCCGCTGCCCCAGCAGCTTCGACTGCGCCACCAGCGAGTCCATCCAGGCGCCGCCCCGCTTGGACTCGCGGGCGTGGAAGTCGCCGATGTACAGGCCGAGCGGGCTGCCGTCGGCGTCGTGCACCTCGTAGATATGGGCGTCGGGGTGGTACGAGACCAGATCGGGGCGCCGGGTGAAGGTGATGCCGTAGACCAGCCCGGCGGCGTGGAAGACACCGTCGTGCAGCACGGTGTCCAGCTCCAGGTAGGGCCGCAGCGCCGCCGTGTCGAGGTCGAACCGCTCCTTGCGCACCCGTTCCGAGTAGTACTGCCAGTCCGCCGCGCCGATCTCCGCCACCCCGGCCGCCTCGGCCAGCGCCGCGCCCTCCCGCTCGGCGTTGGCGACGGCGGGGGCGACCAGCCGGCCGAACAGCTCCTCGACGGCCGCCGTGGTGCCGGCCGTCCGGTCCGCAACCTCCCAGGCGGCGTGGCTGGGGTAGCCGAGCAGCGCGGCGCGCTCGGCCCGTAGCCCGGCCAGGGATACGGCGATCGGGCCGTTGCTGTCGGTGCCCCGCCCGAGGGAGGCGGCGAGCAGCCGCTCGCGCAGCGCCGGATCCTCCAGCGCGGCGAGTTCGGTCTGGCAGGAGAAGTTCTTCAGGGCGAGCGCGAACTTGCCGGGGTGCCCGAGCGCCTGCGCCTGCTCGGCGGCGGCGGCGATCCGGTCCGCGGGCAGGCCGGCGAGCTCCTCGGCCCGGTCCAGCACCAGTGCTGCGGCCGCGGTGGCCGTCCGCAGGTTCTGCCCGAACTCGGTGCTCAGCGCGGCGATTTCGGCATTCAGCTCACGCAGCCGCCGCTGCTGCTCGGGGGCGAGCCGGGCACCGGCCCGTACCCGGTGGGTGTGGTGGCGTTCCAGCAGCCGCAGTTGCTCCTCGTCCAGTCCGAGTTTCCCGCGCTGCTCGTAGAGCCCGTCCAGCCGGTCGAACAGGGCGGGGTCGAGCAGCAGCAGGTCGTCATGGGCGGCCAGCCGGGGCGTGATCTCGACCTCGAGCGCCTGGATCTCCTCATCGGTGTCCGCCGCCACCTTGTTGAAGAACACCCGGCGCACCCGGCCCAGCACCGCACCGCTGCGCTCCAGCGCCTCCACGGTGTTCTCAAAGGTCGCCGGCTCGGCACCTGAGCCGATCGCCGCCACCTCGTCCCGCTGGTCGGCCATGCCGCGGGTGAACGCGGGCAGAAAGTGATCGTTCCGGATCCGCGCGAAAGGCGGCAGTTCGTACGGCAGATCACTCGGCTCGAAGAAAGGATTCGACGTCGTCACGGACCGACACTACGCCCGGAGACGGCGCCGGGTCCGGCAGTCGTCGCAGGAGACGGCGCCGGGTCCGGCAGTCGTCGCAGGAGACGGCCCCGCCCCGCCGCGACCTCGGCGTTCCGGGTCGTCCCGGGGGCCGTCCCGGTGAGCATCTCGGGGTCATCCGTGATGTGATCGAAGGCGAGGCATGCAAGCACACTCCTGCGACAGGAGGAATCATGGCCACCAAGTTGCGAGCCCGAGACATCATGTCCGGCGGAGCGCACTGTGTGGGAGCGCACGAATCGTTGCACGACGCGGCGAAGATGATGCGGGATCTGGACGTCGGCTGCCTGCCCATCTGCGGTGACAACAACCGGCTCATGGGCCTTATCACCGATCGTGACATCGTCATCGCCTGCTGTGCCGAAGGGATCGACCCGGCGACGGTGCAGGCCGGTTCCATGGGCGGGACGCTGCACTGGATCGACGCGGACGCGGGCGCCAGCGACGTGCTCCAGACCATGGAGCAGCACCACATCAAGCGGCTGCCGGTGATCGACGTCAAGGGCGGCCACCGTCTGGTGGGAATGATCACCGAGGCCAACCTCGCCAAGAACCTCAGCGACGCGGAGATCGCGGAGTTCGCCAACAAGGTGTACGCGACCGCGTAGCCGGGGCGGCGGAAAACGGGGGCGGCGGAAAACGGAGCCGTCTGCCCGCGCCGACCGCACTGGGCCGCCGCACCCCTCCGGTGACGGGTGTGGGGGAGTTCCCCGCCGCTGCCTGCGCACCGGCCGGCAGCGACGGACAAGGGTGCGGAAGGCGACACCGGCCTCCACGCGTCCGCCGTGCGGAAGGCCCGTCCGCGGTGCCGCGGACGGACCGTACCCGTCACTCCCGGCGGCGGATCACCACACCCGGCCGTCGCCACCCCTTTCCGCGCCGGCCCGTCCCCTCCGACGGGCCATCTCGCGGTGTGGGTAAGGAGTTTCAGCGGAATTCCCCGGGGCCTGCGTCATGCTGTGCCGGGAATTCCGGAAGGCGCTCAGCGGGTGCCGGAGTGCGGCACGGCCAGTCGGGTGCCGGGGAAAATCAGATGCGGATTCGCCCCGATCACGCGGCGGTTCAGCCGGTAGAATTCCTGCCAGCCACAACCGTGTGCGTACGCGATTCCGCTCACGGTGTCCCCGGCGTTGACGACGATCGAGCCGCCGGTACTCCTATGGCGCCCCACTTTGTAGCGCTTCTCATGGGACTGCGGATGCCGGACCCGGTCGCGGGACGACGGAGCGGTGTGCCGCTGCGGCGCGGGGCGGGCCGCGGTGCTCCGCGGAGTGCGGTGTGGGGTGGCCGAGTTGAGCCCCAGCGAGGACGAGCAGGCCGGCCACGCGCCCCAGCCCTGCCGGGCCAGCACCCGCTCCGCCACCTGGATCTGCTGGGACCGGGTCGCCCGCGCCGCCCGTGACGCATAGGCGCCGCCACCGAACGAGTGCCAGGTGCCGTGGGCGAGTTGAAGCCCTCCGGAGAACCCGTTCCCCGTGTCGATCCGCCAGTTCCCGCCGCTCTCGCAGCCGGCCAGACGGTCCCAGGCCCCGCCGCCCCGGGCCTCGGCGGGCTGCTCGGTGACCACGTTCAGCGCACCGGCCGCCAGCAGGACGGCTGCTGCCGTGATGCCCCGTGCCCCATAGCCCCGGAATTCATTCCGGGTCGTCGATTCCGATACCTGAGGAAATTGCATGCCTTTACTCCCGTCGCTCGCCGCGCAGTTGCCTGGCAGTCATTCAGGAAACCTGGCGCCGGTGCGGCGTATCGCGTTCGAATGGTGCTCGAACTGCGATTTCCGCGCGGCGCCATGAATTCGACGGGGAAGAGACAACCACGCCCCGAGTTGCTATCGGCAGAGCGCGCGGTAGCGCCGCCGTGGACCGGCCTGCCCCCTTGCCGTCGGCGCGCGGCCGTGCCTGCACACGGCACACCTGTTCAGACGTGCGGGGGCGCACCCCTCAGTCCGTGGGCGCATGACCTTCAGAAGCACGACGATCACCTGCTCGCCCGGGGGGTGTCCGCCGAGCGCAACCGGCGCACTTGATGCACGCGCTGCGCAGGTACGCACGCACCGCGCACGAGTCCCGAGCGGTGTATCGCGTCCGGAGAGCGGCCCAGAGGTAGGACATCATCACTGCCCTGGAGGGCCCGCCAGAGGTCCGGGCCCTGCTGATGCTCGTGGCCAACCACACCGTCACCGTCCCGCGGGGGACCGCCTCGTGGTGCCCTGTCAGCCCCGGCAGCCCAGTGGCCGTACCACCGGGCCCGGCAGACCTACCGCCTCCGCTTCCCGGAGCATTACGGGCCCCAGGTGCTCCCGCTACTGGCTACTGGATTGCACCGACCCGGTCACCGGCATCGGCCTGCCGGACGACTTCCGGACATCCACCAGCGCTGCATGAGCACCTTAGGCCGAATCCGATGGGAAGGGTTGACCAGTTGTTCTTGGCATGTATTCTCTAATTGAGACACGGCATCGATTAGGAAGACCCCGGTAGACCTCGGAGGATCCTTGTGAGACCGGTTCGGCCGGCAGTTACGAGTGAGCGATCCAGTTACCGTAAGCGGACATATCTATAGCTGTTGAATTACTTACTCCCCCTTAACGCGTCGGAGAGGTGATCACCTAAAGATACGCCCAGATGATCTGGGGTACAGCCATTTTGGCGCTACCTGCGATGCCGGTATGCGTGACAATTTTCTTGATGATTTTGCTAAGAATTGCGTAGAGTCCGCCACTTATGCAGGACTAGAACCAGGCGCTCGTGCTGCTGGCCTTCTTCGCCACGGGCGACACCTTTGAATAACCTAGCCGACGCCCTCGCGCCTCCGGGTGGGAGCGGCGCCTGCTGCTGGACGGCGCCTTGATGGCCAGCTACCCCTCGGTGGCGGTCAGCGTCTGCACTCTCATGCCGTGTTCGCGGTATTTGGCCTGGTAGGGCGGATCCGGGTTGGCCTCGGTAGCCAGGGCGGGTCACCGTCCTGCTGCACGCGCTCCTCGCCCTCAACTCCGAGGTGAGCGGATTTGCGCACACAAACCGACTCCGTCCGTGACTCTTTCGCAGAGAAATAGCAGCTGTGGCAGCTCACTCAACGAAGGAAAAAACTTGACTGACACGTTTTCCGGTCGGCATATCGAGATTGCCTGGCCCGACCTGGGTATCACCGTGACCGCGGAACTCGACGGTCGCAACGCTGAACTCGCCGACGCGCTGTGGGAGGCATTGCCCTACCAGAGTTTGCAGGGACACGCGCTGGTGGCGGGACAGCATCTCTATCACGCGGCACCTATCCCGTCGCTGCTGCATCTGTCCGCGTCCACTCGGATCGCAGATCGACGTGAGGCGCCCGATGGGACCGTATTCTGCTCCGCGCTACAGCATTTAGGCATCAAGTACGGCGCGTTAACCGAACCGATGCCGGCATCCCCGGTGGGCCTGATCCGGCAGGGGGATATTCCCGCACTGCGGGAAGTCGGGCAGGCCATCTGGGATTCGGTCTATTCGACGAAGAAGCCGATCCTGGCGGAGGTCCGCAAGGCGGGCACCGAAGGCGGCCACCGTATTCCGCATTTGACCGCCGCGGATCCCGACGCGAAGCGTCTCCTTCACGACGTGTACACCGCGACCGATCGGGCCTGGCTGTCCGAACCACAGGAGCTCGCCGATCTCCACGCGGGGGTGATCCCTTCCGGAGCGGGCAGTTTTGAGACGGTGTTGCCCACTCTGTTGTTCGTCAACGGTGAGACCCGCCCGCTGGGGTACGCCACCTACGGTGGCCTGGTCCGGGCCGCGGTCCAGGGCATGCCGATGGATTCCTTGCGTCACATGACGCGCCTGCTGGTCGGTCTTCCGGCCGAGTTCCTGGGCTACTGCGGTCTGGAGCAGCTCTGGAGTTTCACCCAGCGCTTCCTGTCCTGCCTCGACCAGCTCGATCGCGACGATTTCCTGAGTGTGGTGAGCCAACTGGCCCTCTACGTCAACTGTTTGGGCGGTTGGAATCTCCACCTGTACCCGTGGGACTCCGGAGATCACCTGCGCCAACTGCGCGCCGACGAATCGGTCCGCCAGCCGTGAGCCAACTCCCCGAACGCACGGACGTCGTCGTCATCGGCGGGGGCGTCATCGGCAACTCCATAGCGTGCCAGCTCGCCGAGGCAGGCGTCGGAACCGTCCTGCTGGAGCGTGGCGCGCTCGGATCGGGATCGTCCGGGACCACTGTGGGCGTGGTGCGTACCTACTTTCCCGGCAACCCTCTCATCAGCAGCCTTGCCGTCCGGAGCCTGGCGGCTTACCACGCCTTCAGCGAACGGACCGGAACGGACCTCGGCTTGAGGCGTATCGGCTTGCTCGTGCTGTTCACCGACGAGCAGCAGGTGCAGGACTTCCAAGACACCCAAGCCGCCCAGCAGGCAGCCGGAGTGGACGTCGAACTCGTGACCGCGGCTGAAGCGGCGCGGCTCAACCCGCTGGTCGACGAGCGAACCATCCTGGCGGCAGCCTGGTCGCCCGAGGCCTACGCCTGCGATCCCGCCGCGATCGTGCGCGGCTATGCCACAGCCGCCCAGCAGGCCGGCGCCATCCTGCGCACGGAAACACCCGTCACCGGCATCGACCCGGATGGGCGGGTCCACACGCCTGCGGGCAGCATCGGTGCCGACACCATCGTCTGCGCGGCAGGCCCCTGGGCGGGAACGGTCGCGGCCATGGCCGACGTGCGCATTCCTGTGACCACGTACCCCGTCGACATGCTGCTGACCGACACCGACACCGACACCGACACCCCCGGTAGTGCCCCGCGCAACGCCCTGCCGATGACCATCCACCCGTCCAGCCTGCGGATTCGAAGCTGGGGAGACCGGATCCTCGTCGGGATGGGCCGTCCCGCTCCGGACGAAACCCGACAGGCCTGGCTGGAACGAGTGTCACACCACCTCGGCACGACGTTCCCGGCCCTGGCCGGCAACGGCCTCGAGCACGGGTGGAGCGGAGACCTCGATGTCAGTCCGGACGGGATGGCTTTCATCGGCCGCGATGCCTCCCGCCCGTTCCTCTACGCGGCTGGATTCTCCGGTCAGGGACTGTGCCAAGCACCTGCCGCCGGAGAGATCATCCGCAACCTCGTGCTCGGCAAGGAATCCTGGACCGACACGGCCGGCCTCTCCACCGCCCGCTGCCTCAGCGGGTCGGTCGAGACCGGGTAGGGAAGCACCGCCAGGCCGTGGAAGAAGCGCAGGACATCGTCGCGGCGCCGGGTGAGCCGGTCCATCGGGTGGAGGGCGAAGGCTTTCCTTCCGCCCGGTGGCGGCGGGTCGGGGTTTCGACGGTGACGTGGGTGCGGCCCGCGTCGCCGTCGTGCGCGAGGCGCTGCTTCAACTCCGCGCCCTGCAACCTGAGTTCACCGATCCGGGCCCGAGCCGATCAAGCCATCGATATAGCAGTTTCCGGGTATTTGTTCCATTCTTTCGAGAGGAAAATCCATGGTCGAGCACACTGACGGAGAGTTCGTCCGGGAGATGATGCGGTGGCACTTCAGTCCGGAGACCGGGTCATCGTTCTGGCTGAAACGGGCCGAGACCCTCGGCTTTGATCCGCTGACGGATGTGCGGGATTTCGACGATCTCGGCTTGTTTCCCAACGTGGTGGACGAGCTGCGCGATGTCGGTGTCCGTGAACTGATTCCCCGTGGCTACGGTGACGAGCACGGAGCGTCCGTCTACGAAAGCGGCGGCACCACAGGGCAGCCCAAGCGCGTGATGTACAGCGCGGAGTGGCACCGGCGCAGCGTCGAATGGTTCAGTGAGCGACTGGATTCTCACGGCGTACCCCGCAATGTCGACTGGCTCAGTGCGGTTCCCACCGGGCCGCACAATGTCGGAGCGATGGCGGTCGACACCGCGATGATGCGGGGCGGTCTGAACTTCAGCATCGATCTGGACCCGCGATGGGTGAAGAAGCTGATCGGGCAAGGCAATACGGACATGGCCAGCGCCTACACCGACCATCTCATCGAACAGGTCGGCTACATTCTGGCCAGCCAGGACGTGGGCGTCCTCTTCGCCACCCCGCCGATGCTGGAGCGCCTCGCGCAGCACGACGACCTGGTCGAGTTGGTGAACCGGAAGGTCCGCGCGATCATCTGGGGCGGCACCCATCTGGACGCCGACACCCGGGATCTGCTGCGCGACGAGGTGTTCGGCAGCGCCACGTTCGTCGGCGGGTACGGCGGCACGATGATGCTGGGGACATCGGTGGAGCGACCCGGCCTCGGTGCCGACGAGCCGTGCGTGTTCGACTCCTTCGCTCCGTACACCACGTTCCGGGTGGTCGACCCCGACACCGGACGGGTGGTTCCGTACGGCGAGCGCGGGCAGATCGTTCTGCATCACATGAGCCGAAGTGCCTTGCTGGTCAACAACATCGAGCGGGACTTCGCCACCCGGATCGCACCGTTGGACGGCGGCTTCGGTGATGCGGTCGCGGACGTCGCACCCGTGGCGTCCTTCGGCGACACGGCCGTGGTCGAGGGCGTGTACTGATGTTGTCCCTGGACGTTCTCGGCCCCGGCGGCCCCTATCGGTCCCGGCGCCAGGAGACCATTCGAGAGCTGGCCGGAAAGCCGGCCGCGACACTGAGTCTCGCGCCCTCGCTCTACGTCACCCACGCGATAAAGGCCCTGCGCCGAGCGCCTGCGTTACCCGTCGACACACGGATCGCGGCGTTCGCACAGGCGGGCCGGGCCTTCGCCACGCAGACGGTCGCGGGGCTGACGCCGCAGGAGTATCAGCACACCGTCAGCGCGGTCACCGGGATACCGATCTCGGTGGTGCGCCAGGCCACCGACGACATCGCGCGGGCCGCCGAGCGGATCCACCTCAACGTGGAGAACGCACGGCCGGCCGGTGCGGTCGGCTCATGGCGCGATCCGAAGGCCCAGGACGGTGCGGCGGTGTGGACCCGGCGCGGTGCGGTATTCGCCGTCCATGCGGCGGGCAATCACCCTGCGGTGCACCAGGGTTGGCTCGATGCCCTCGCGCTCGGCTACCGCGTTGCCGTGCGTCCCTCCCGTCGTGAGCCGTTCACCCCGCATCGGCTGGTCACTGCCCTGCGTGAGGCCGGTTTCGGTGACGAGGGAGTCGTGTTGCTGCCCACCGACCACCACGTGGCCGATGACATCCTCCGGCACGCCGACTTCGGAATGGTGTACGGCGGTGCGGATGTCGTGGCCAAGTACGCGGGCGATCCACGCATTCTTCCGCAGGGCCCCGGGCGCTCCAAGATCCTCATCACCGCCGAAACCGAGTGGGAGCCGATCGTCGACACCCTCGTGGAGTCGATCAGCAGTGGTGCGGGCGTCGGTTGTGTCAACGCCACCGGCGTGCTGGTCGAGGGCGACCCCGCCCCCGTGGCCGCGGCGATCGCCGAACGCCTCGCCGCGCTGCCCAGCCTGCCCGCGACGGACGAACGCGCGGTCCTGCCCGTGATGCCCGTCGATCCCGCCCGCCGGTGGGACAAGCACTTGCGGCAGCGGGCAGCGGGCACCAAGGCGTGGCTCGGCGGTGACGGCATCGTCGACGATCTCGGCGATGGTTCCGCGGTGCTCCGGCCGGCGGTGCACCAGCTCGACAGCCCGTTCGCCGAACAGCTCGGAATGGAGTTGGGCTTCCCCTGTGCGTGGGTGGCTCCGTGGGACCGCGACGCCGGGGTCCGGCCGCTGCGCGACACCCTCGTCCTCACCGCCGTCACCACCGACGCGCACCTGATCGACGAGTTGGTGGCCGAGCCGACCATCGCCAACGTCTACGTCGGTGACCATCCGACACCGTGGATGGCGCACGGGCTGCCGCACGACGGCTACCTCGCTGAATTCCTCATGCGCACCAAGACGATTCGACGCTGACCGACGAGGGGGCCGTGCCGAGCACGGCCCCCTCGGTTGCCGAGGTCAGCGGTGGTCCGCCAGATGCGAGGTGTCGTTCAGCAATCGCACCGACGCATTCCCCTCCCCGTCATAGGCCACGGCCGACAGCGAGGCCGCCGACAGCTCCATCCGGAACAGCGACCCGGGCGGCGCGCCCAGCGCCAGCCGAACCAGCGTCCGCAACACCCCGACATGCGAAACGACCAGCACCGTCTGCCCCTCGTACCGCGCCAGGAGCCGGTCCCGCGAGAGCGCGGCCCGGTGCGCCACCGCGGTGAAGGTCTCCCCGGTTCTGCCCGGCGCTGTCGCCGGAGAGGCGAGCCACGCTGCCATCTCGTCCGGGTAGCGCTCGCGCACCTCGGCGAACGTAAGTCCCTCCCAGGCGCCGAAATCCGCCTCACGGAGCCCTTCGTCGACGTGGACTTCCAGGCCCAGCCGTCGTGCCGCTGCCTTGGCCGTCTGCTGGGCCCGGCGCATCGGTGAGGACACCACCGCCTGCACCGCGCCACGTGCCACGAGCATCTTCCCGGCGGCCTCGGCCTGCCGCTCCCCGGCCTCCGACAACGCCGGATCGGAGCCGCCACTGCCGGACAACCGCTTCTCCGGTGTCAATGCCGTCTCACCGTGGCGTAGCAGCAAAAGGGTCGTGGAGGTGCCCGGGTCGGCGAGCGCGACATTCACGCCGACCGCTTCACGACTGGTCATGGAGCCAATACCCATCGGGACACACCTTTCGATCCCTTGGATGCCTTCGACGCCTTCGATGCCTTCGATCCTTTGGATTCTTTCGACCCTTTCGATCACAGCCGGTTCAGCGGAGCGCGGCGATGACCGGCGCGAAGTGCTCCATGTTGTATTCCATGACCGTGAAATAGGTGAAGCCGTAGCGTTCGCTGCGTTCCTTGATTTGTTGCGCCATCTCCGTCGGGGTGCCGATCAATACACTGGGCAGCTCCTCGGGGCTGTGCGGTGCGTCGGGCGACAGCGGCGCGAACCTGTCAGGCATTGCGGAGGCTTCGGCGGGCGGAATCACCTGCTGCAGCAGGATATTCAGCTCGACGGCGTCGGCGCGGTCACCGAGTAGGCCGCGCACGTAGGCGAGACGTTCTTCCATCTGCGCGACTCCGGACAGATGAAGAGCCTCACCGGTGGTGCTGGCCCAGCCTCCGGGGAAGGCGATGATGTCGGCGTGCGTGGCGGCCACCCGCAGCAGCCGGTCGCCCCAGCCCGCAATCAGCAGTGGTGGCCCGGAGGGTTGGGCCGGCCGCGGCTGATATTCCTTGTCCGCAAACAGACCACGCAATGTGGTGACAGTCTGTTCCAACTGCTCAACCCGCCGTCCACCGCTGGGGAACGGTATCCCCGCGGTGTCGAACTCGGCCTTCACATAGCCTGCGCCGAGCCCGAGTTCCATACGCCCGTCGATGAATTGATCGGTGCTCGCCACGTCACGCGCGAGAAGGACGGGGTTGTAGAACGGCGTGTTCAACACGAACGTACTCAGCCGTACCCGTTCGGTCGCTTCGGCTGCGAGCACCATTGCCGGAAACGGAGCGGAGAATTCCAGGTGATCGGCCACTCCGACTACATCGAAACCGAGTTCCTCGGCTCTTCGGCACTTCGCACTCCACTCGCGTCGCGAACCGGGAACGAACATGTTGACACCGAAGCGGAAGGGGCGCTGTAAAGGCATTGTGTCTGTGTACCACACGATGATCTTTCCGTCATCGGTCGCGGTGGTGACCTGGCGTCAAATAGGCCGGAAGCCCGTGTGAGGAACGGGCCCTGTAGCGGGTGGCGAGTGCGTGGAACGCTTGCTTCGGTTCCCAGGGCATGTCGGGGTAGGCGCGCTTGTCGGCGGGATAGCCGCTGTGCTCGTCCAGGACTTTGACGATGCCGTAGGAGGCGAGGTCCTCGTCCGGTCCGGATGTCCGGTGGGGTGTGCTGAAACCGGCGAAGCTGAACCAGAAGGCGGAATCGACGCCCTGCTCCTCGAAGACGGTCATGAGATCGTCGAGGTAGCGGACCTGCTCGCCCTCGTCGCGCACCAGGCCGGGTTTGAGGGTGACGCCGTCGGCCTCCCTCGCCATGTACCAGCCGGCGCCGCCGTGCTCTCCCGCTCCCCGGTAGGTGCAGCAGCCGGCCTCCATGATGGCGACGGGCTTGCCGTGGCCGCATTCCTTGCGCAGGTCGGTGCGGTAGGTGGCCGCGTTGCGCAGGCTACGGAAGGCGTCCAGGCCGACGACGTCGAACGGAGCCCAGTCCACGCCGTCCAGAGGGCAGGAGGCGTAGCTCACGCCGCCGCCGAAGAGGGGCCGCACGGCGTCGACGACCTCCCCCAGGAAGGCGTTGACCTTGTCGGGGATCCCCTGGAGCGCGGCTTCGCGGCCGGGGCCCGCCAGGACCGGAATGCGCTCGTTCAGGGTGTCCCCGGGCAGGTAGCCACGGGCGAACACGCTGAGTTCGCAGCCGGTGACGAGGACGACCTCGGCGCCGTCGCGCCGCAGTCGCTCCGCCCGCTCGGCGCAGTCGGTGAACAGCGGCAGCATCTCGGCGTTCGACAGCTCGCAGGGAAACGGCGAGAACCAGACCTCCAGGCCCGCCTCCGCCGCGGACCGCGCCGTGGTCTCGATCCGGTCCGGATCGCCCCCGGTGATACGGACAGCGGTGCAGTGCAGATCCTCCGCGATGACGCGCATGTCCCGTTCGGCGTCCCGGGCGTCGAAGACGGGGCGCGATGTGTCGCCGTTGGGAAAGGTGCCGGTGTCGTAATGGATGCCCTTGCCGCGCAACATGACGAATGCCTCCGGTGGGGTGACTGTGTCTGCCGTACGGCGTCATCGTCCAAGTTGCCGCTGCGTCAGCGTCAAGGCCCACTGCGGACGGCCTCCAGTACGGCCCCTACAGCAGGGGGAGCGGCAGGAAGCCCTCCCTCGGAAATGGACAGCCCCACCATGCGGTGTTCCCTTGGAGAGGAGGGTGGTTCCGCCCCGGGAGGCAGCCATGGCCGATGTGGATGTCCTGGTCGTCGGTGCAGTACGCCACCGAACGCATCCTCGCCGAGCGGCTCGCGGGCTGGGGGACCCACGTCGAACGTGGCACGGAGCTGGTGAGCTTCGAGCAGGACGCCGACGAGGTCCGGGCCTGTCTTGCGCTGCCGTCCGGTGCGCAGGAGTGGATCCGCGCCCGCTTCCTCCTCGGGTGCGATGGCGCCCACAGCGTCGTCCGCAAGGCTCTCGGCCTGAGCTTCGAGGGTGGTACTTCCCCGAGGAGTACATGCTGGGGGATGTCGAGGTCGACTGGGAGCTGCCCCACGGGTACGCGGTCCGGGCCATGCACCAGACCGACGGCCGCACCGACGACCTGCTGGTCTGCATCCCGCTGCCAGGCCGCAACCGCTACCGGATGTCCATGCTCGTCCCGCCCGAACTCTCCCTGCCGCAAGGGCCGCAGGAGGAGGACGTGGCGCACGGTCTGGAGGCCGGGCCCGCTCCCGGCCTCCCGCACATCCAGGCGGTCCTCGACCGGCTCGCACCGCAGCCCACCCGCGCCTCCTCGCTCCGCTGGTCCTCGGTCTTCCGCATCAGCCACCGCCTGGTGGACCGCTACGGAGCGGGCCGGGTGTTCGTCGCGGGAGACGCCGCCCATATCCATCCGCCCACCGGCGCCCAGGGCATGAACACCGGCATCCAGGACGCCTACAACCTGGCCTGGAAGGTGGCCCTGGCGGTGCGGTCGGCCGCGAGTGACGGCCTGCTGGGCAGCTATCACGCGGAGCGCCGTCCCGTGGGCGAGGAAGTGGTGCAGCGGACGGTCCGGCACGCCGGCAGCGGCGTCCAGGCGGACCCCGACGACCCGTCGACGGTGATCCGGCGTGAGGCCCAACTACTCGTCGGCTACCGCGGCAGCCCGATCGTCGGGCCGGACCGGCAGCCGCCCGAGGGCCCCGCCGCGGGCGACCGGGCACCGGACTGCGACGGCCTCCGCCACGACCTCACCACCTTCCCGTCCCGCCTGTTCGACCTGCTGCGCGGGCCGGACCACACGCTGCTGCTCTATGCGGACGACGAGGCCCAACTGGCGCCGTACGACGAGGTGGTGGCGTCGGCGCGGCGCGGGGCGCACGGGCAGCTGAGCGCCTGGGTGGTCGCGGCCCCGCACCTCCGTACGGACGGCGTGGCGCTGCCCGTCGCCCACGACAGCCTCGACGCGTTCCGGAGGATGTACGGGGCGCGGGGCGGCGAAGCGTTCCTCATCCGCCCCGACGGCTACCTGGGACTGCGCGATGTCCCGGTGAGCGTCCCGGGGCTGAGGGCGCACCTCGCGCTGACCTTCCGTACCTGAGAGCCGGGGCTTTCGCGGCCGGTCCCCGGGCGCCTACTCGGCCGACCAGGCCTCGACCAGCAGCCGCCCGTCACCGTCCTGGTCCAGCGCCGTGAATGCCTCCGCCGCCTGTGCGGCCGAGTACCCTGCCGCGAGGTGCACCACCGCGAAGTCCTCCCGGCTGACCACACCGTCCCCGTCGGAGTCGGCGAGGGCGACGGTCGCGGCGATCGACGGGCCGACGACCTGGCCGAGGGCCCCTGACGTACCCGCGCGTGCGAACGCCGCGACGAACTGCTCCCGGTTCAGCCGCCCCGTGGCGTCGATCTGCGCCAGCGCGGCGAGCTGCTCGAAGGTGTGGCGCATCCCCGCACCCAGCGCCCGCGCCTTGGGGGAGTCCGCCGGCTCACCCACCGCGTCCGTCAGCAGCCGGGCCCGGTCGGTGAAGTCCTGGGCGGTCAGATAGCCGTCGCCGTCGGTGTCGTACATGGCGAAGCGGTGCTCGTACTCCGCGCGCACTGGATCGGTGATCATGCGTCGTCCCTTCTGGGTGGGGGTGACTCCTGGCGGAGCCCGGGAAGGCGGCCGTCCGCGGGCGCCGCGACCGTCCGCCATGAGCACATTAAGTGGTGATTCGATAGCGGAGGGTTATCAGGAGGGGTGTGTTCGGCGTCTCGTGCCGTTGTCCCGTTGTGGTGGAAAACCCTGCTATGCCGTACGGGCGACAAGCTCAAGATTCCGTCTTCTACTTCGACGACGACGGCTTCAGCTACGCCCACCAGAAGAAGATCTCGGTGCTGTAGGCGGTCCCGTTTCCCTGGTGGACGGGACGCCCTTCCGTCCACCAGGACGCGGTTTCGCGTACCAGATATTTCGGGTCGGTCACGCCTGCAACCGGCGGGTCGGGCAAACAGTCCTACGGGGCATGAAAAGACGACTGAACCTGCGTGTCCCGCGGTCCGGCGCCGGTCGTCGGGCGGGCGCGGCGCTCGCTCTCACGGTGCTGACCGTTCCGCTGACGGTGGCCTTCGGCTCGACGGCTCAGGCCGCCACCGCGTCCTCGTGCACCGCGAGCCGCGGCCCCTACCAGAAGGAGGCCGAGAAGTTCCTCGGCCTGCGGGTGGACGGGCGCCAGTCGGCCGCCGACTGCCGGGCGATCCGTGACTTCCAGACCAGTCACGGCATCACCCCGAACATCGGCTACGCCGGACCCGTCACCTGGGGCGTGATGCGCGTCGTGGCACAGCAGAAGGCGGCCGGTCACAACCCCAACAAGGCGGGGCACTGCCCCACCCACAAGGGGCGGATAGCCTGCGTCGACCTGACCCGGCAGCTCAGCTGGATCCAGGACGGCGGGAAGCTGGCCTTCGGGCCGGTCCCGGTCCGTACGGGCCGCGACGGTTACGAGACCCGCACCGGCGCCAAGAAGATCTACTGGCGTCATCTGCACCATGTGTCGACCCTGTACGACGTGCCCATGCCGTACAGCCAGTTCTTCGACGGCGGGCAGGCGTTCCACTCCATCAGCGGCAGTGTCTGGTCGGCACCCGGCTCGCACGGCTGCGTCAATATGCGCAGCAACGACGCGAAGAAGTACTGGTCGCTGCTCAAGAACGGTGACGACGTCTACGTCTACGGCCGGAAGTCCGGCACCTGACGGAGCGTCACTTCGGCCGGGCGGCGGGGGAGGACGGCAGTGCACAGGCCGCCGTCCCGCCCGGCATCCGGTGCCGGTTGCGTGCGATCAGCCGGTACGCCCCGTGGGCGACCCAGCGGAGGGGCGGGAGGGTGAGCAGCGCGCCCACCACCGGCCACCCGCGGGGCGCGCTCAGCAGCAGCTTGGCGACCGCCTGCGCGCCACCGTGCACGGCACCGGTCGGCGTCACCCACAGCACTTCGTGCTCGGCGCGGCGCCGGCTGATGCCGAGCTCGGTGAGATCGGTGAACTGCCAGGGGGTGGCCGCACAGCGCGGACGCAGCCGCCGTTCCGCGAACCGCACCGAAGACGTACAGAAGGCGCAGTCGCCGTCATAGACAAGAACGGGTTGCTGCCGCATGGTCCCGTCACCTCTCGCACCGGTGGCCTCAATGGTATGCGCCACGCTACCGGGAGGATTCCGGGTGCGGTCGGGTGCGCCCGCGCGGGGGTCAGTCGGCCAGCAGGCTGTACAGGGCCATCGGTGTCACATAGCCCGGCCAGCGGCCGTCGGCGAACAGATGGACACCGGCGTCCTGGTAGCTCTGGTCGACGAGTTGGGAGCAGATCATGTGGCCGGTGCTCGCCACATAGCGGCGGAGCCCCGGGAGGGGCAGGTGGAAGCGGTGCGCGGCGATCGCCAGATAGTCGAGGAAGCTGTAGGGCACCCCGGCGTAGGCGGTGGCCGCCGCGCAGACCGCGGTGCGCTGCTGTGAGGTGAGCCCTTTCGGGCAGACGTAGCACACCGGGGTGCCGTCGTAGGCGCTGAGGGGTTTGATGTCGGCCCCGCCCGGCTCGGCTTCCAGCAGCCGGCCGTCGGGCAGGACGAGAAAGGCGTGTTGATAGTCGGCGAAACCGTCTCCGTTGATCCATTGTCCGAAGCGGATCAACCGGCCGGTGATGCCGGATATTCGGGTGAGTCCGATGTCGCCGGGCTGGGGATGCGTATGCCTCATGAGCAGCTCCCGAGGGCACAAGGGGTTCTCTGTGTCATACCCGGTGTCCGGCCGTGCGCACCGCGTCCGGGGAAATGCCGGTCCGTATTTCCCGGCCATCCGGCTTTCCCTGTGGGGCAGATGATGAATTCGGATACCAGAGGGGGAAGGGAATTCTGCGGCGCGACGGGGTACGGATTCCCGGACCGTGTATGCGGCCACCCCGGCCGAGGAATCCGAGCGGGAGGAGCGGGACGCGATGGGCACCGGAGAGACCGAGCACGCCGCGACGGCACAGCGGAGCGCCTCCGGGGCGGGCGGCGGCGCCGACCGGAGGCCGCTGACGGGCAGTGTGGCGCTGGTGACCGGCGCCTCCAGCGGCATCGGTGCCGCCACGGCCCTGGCGCTCGCCCAGCAGGGGTGTTCCCTCGCGCTGGTGGCCCGCCGCACCGGACGCCTGGAGGAGCTGGCGGAGGAGATCGGCGCACAGGGCGGCGTGTCCCTGGCCGTGACCGCCGACCTCGCCGCCGCCCCCGAGGCACGCCGGACGGTCGATCAGACCGTGGACCACTTCGGGCGGCTGGACCTCCTGGTGAACAACGCCGGATTCGGCGCCCGCGGCGCCGTGACGGACAGCGACCCCGAGGACTGGGACCGGATGGTCGACCTCAACCTCAAGGCGGTGCTGCGGATGTCCCATGCCGCGCTGCCGCATCTGCTGCGCGCGGCGCACGAGGGGCCGCGCGGCGTGGCCGACCTGGTCACCGTCAGCTCGGTCGCGGGCCGGGTGCCCCGTAAGGACAACAGCGTCTACTCGGCCACCAAGCACGCGGTGTGCTGCTTCAGCGAGGCGCTGCGCCAAGAGGTGACCGGGCGTCAGGTCCGGGTCGGGCTGGTCGAACCGGGCATGACCTCGACGGATATGACGCGCGGCGGCAGCCAGGCGGCGTCGGCGCACGGACTCCCGCCGGAGACCTGGCTCCGGGCCGAGGACATCGCCCGCTCCGTCGTCTTCATGGTCACCCAGCCGCCCCATGTGGCGATCAACGAGCTCACCGTGCGGCCCACCGCCCAGGAACGCTGACCGCCCGGCCCGCGTCCGTGAGCACGGCCCGAGGAGAGTTCCCGTGCGACTCCTGCTCCTGTCCGACACGCATCTGCCCAAGCGCGCCAAGGCGCTGCCGCCGCAGCTGCTCGACGAGGTGCCGGGCGCCGATGTCGTCGTGCACGCCGGTGACTGGGTCGACACCGCCACCCTGGACCTGCTGGCGGACCGCGCCCGGCGGCTGATCGGGGTGTACGGCAACAACGACGGCCCGGAACTACGGGCGCGGCTGCCCGAGGTGGCGTACGCGGAACTGGCGGGGGTACGGCTCGGCGTGGTGCACGAGACCGGCCCCGTGCAGGGCCGGGAGCGCCGGTGCGCCGAACGGTTCCCCGAGCTAGATGTGCTGGTCTTCGGACACAGCCACATCCCCTGGGACTCCACGGCCGGCGACCGGCTGCGTCTGCTCAACCCGGGTTCGCCGACCGACCGCCGCCGGCAGCCGTACTGCACCTATATGACGGCGGAGATCACGGGCGGCCGGCTCACCGCTGTGGAGCTGCACCGCCTGCCCCGCAGACGGTGAGCACGCGGCGGCCCGCCCGGTCCGGTGCTCAGGCGCCGAGCAGGCCGCGGACATAGGCCGCCTGCCCGGCGTGCTGGAGGTCGTCGGCGACGACGCTGACGAGCCGGACGCCCAGAGTGACGGGCGGCGTCCAGGCGCGGTCGACGACGCGCTTCATGTCCTTGTCGTCGACCCCGGCGAGGTACTGCACGGTGTTGTCGTGGACCGCGCCGTGATAACCCATCAGCAGCTCATCGGTCAGGTCCCGTACGGCCGCCACCTCCTTGGCGGAGTGGCCGTAGCCGGTGTCGTCGGGTGAGAAGGGCAGGCCGAAGCGGTCGTACCAGCCGTCCGAGAGCCAGATCTGCTCGGTGCCGGCCACACCGGCGAGGTGGTCGTCCTGGATCCGGGTGAGATGCCAGACCAGCCAGCCGATCGAGTTGGCGCCGTCCTCGGGACGGGTACCGAGCTCATCGGGGTCGAGCCCGGTGACCGCGTCCTCGACGCTCTCCCGGATACGTCCGAAGGCGTCGACGAGCAGGTCCGTGCTGGCATTCATGGGGGGCTCCTTTGCGGCGACGGAGGGCGTCAGCCCGGCAGCCCGCCCATGGTCGCAAGCCGAGTGCGGGAATCGGCGAGGGGCAGGCCGGGGAAGTGGCGATTTCCCGGCGCGCCCCGTCCCCGTAAGGCGTGACGACAGCTGCGCCCGGTGGCCGAGGGGGCCACCGGGCGCAGCGTCGTCACACCGATCGGGTCATCGCTCGGACGGGCCCGCCATCTCGGCCAGTACGGAGCGCCAGTCCTCGCCCGGCTGGAGGCGCAGGGACGGGGACAGCCGGTCCGCGTGGTAGTGCCAGCGGTGGTCGAGGTCCGGGTGGACCTCGTCCGCTTCGACGATCTCGCTGTCACTGCCGAGCAGTCCGGTCAGCGTGGTGGCGAGGTCCTGCCAGGTGACATGGCCGCTGACGGCGTTGGCGACGCCGTGCACGGGGGCATTCAGGCAGGAGACCACGGACCGGGCCAGGGCCGCGGCGTGCACCCAGGCCGCGCCGTACCAGGCATGGCCACCGGTACCCGGCCGGGGCAGCACGAGCGGCCGGCCCTCCCGCGCCGCCTGGTAGAGCAGACCCGTCGCACCCCAGCGCAACTGGTCCCGCAGCCGCTGGTGCGGGCCCCAGACGAGGGGCGAGCGGACAGCGCTCGCCCCGCCCCGGCCCTGCGAACCGGCGGCCCGCAGCAGCAGCGCCTCACAGTCGAGCTTCGCCTGCCCGTACGGGCTCAGCGGCTGCCCCGGGGCGGACTCCTCCGCCACCCACTCACCGGCGGGGTGCCCATAGGCGTCCACACTGCTGACGAAGACGAACGGGCCGCGCGACCAGGCGCCGACCATCGCGGCCATCGCCGTCACATCGACCTCGGGGCGGGTGAACGTACAGGCCGCGTGGATAACTGCATCGGCGCTCTCGACGGCCTTGCGCAGCCCGTCCACGTCGGTGAGGTCGCCCTCGATGATGTCCACCCCGTCACCGGCGACCAGATGCGCGGATTCGGGGCGGGCCAGGGCCAGCACCGGGCGGCCCTGTGCGGCCAGTTCGCGCAGCACGAAGGCGCCGACGCCGCCGGTGCCGCCGGTGACCAGGACCGTGCCCTCGCGCGAGCGCCGCGGACGGGCCGCGGTGACCGTGGGCGCGGCGGCCCGCTCCGCCGCGCGGGTGTCCAGCAGCGCGGTGACCGCGCGCGGGGTGCGGGCCTGCATGATGTCCAGGCCGGTCAGCGGCAGTTTCAGCGCCTGGCGCAGCCGCTCGGCGAGCTGCACGGCGACCAGCGAGTGACCGCCGAGGAGGAAGAAGTCGTCATCCGGCCCGGGCTGACGGCCCAGCAGCTCGGTGAAGCCCTCGGTCACGGCCTGGGCGCGGGCGCCTTCCGGGGCGGGCGCGGACGGCAGGCCGGGCAGCCGGGCCGCATCGGGCGCACCGTCGGCCGTCCGCGGCAGCGCGTCCAGCAGCATCACCGCGGCGGGCACCAGCTCCTGAGCCAGCGCCGCCCGCAGGTGGGAGCGGAGTTCGGCCGGTGTGGGGCCGCCGATCCCGCGCAGCACGGCATAGGCGAGGAGGGGGCCGCCGGCCGGTGCGAGCACCGCGGCCTCGGCCACCCCGGGGTGCGCGCGCAGCAGCGCCTCGGCGGGGTGTGCGTCGGTCTCGTCCCGCGGCGCCGGTATCGCACCCGGCAGCCGGGACAGTCGCAGGTCCGGGTCGTCGGCGACGGCGGTGAGCAGCTCGCCGTAGTGCGTACCGAGAGCGGCCGCCGCTTCCTCGTCCAGCGCGGCCCGGCCGTACTGGACGAGGCCGGCGGGGGCGTCGGTGTCCACCAGCGCGAAGGAGAGGTCGAACTTCGCCTCGTCGGCGCCGACCTCGACGTACTCGCTGACCGTGCCCGGCAGCCGCAGGGTGGTGGGCACGCCCAGGACGTCCGCGCTGACCCGTATCAGGGCCGTCCCGTCCGTGTCGCGGGCGGCCGCCCCGAGCCGTTCCAGGATGAGGTCGAAGGGCACCTCGCGGCTCTGCTGGGCGTCGAGCAGCGCCTCCCGTACGCGCTCCACGAGCATGGTGAAGGACGGGTCGCCGCCCGTGTTCACCCGGACCGGGAGGGTGTTGACGCACAGGCCGACCAGGCCGCGCATCTCCGCGCCCTGCCGGTGGCTGCCCGCGACCCCGATGGCGAGGTCGTCCTGGCCGGTGAAGCGGTGCAGGGCGGCGAAGCCCGCGGCCAGGGCCACGGTGAACAGGGTGGCGCGGTGCTCCCGGCCCAGCTCCCGCAGCGCCGCCGGCACCCGCGGGTCGAGCGGTGCGGTGTGCGTGCCGGCGGACCGGGCGCCACCGTCGGCGGGCGGCTGCGCGGGGCGGGGCAGACGCAGCGGGGAGAGGTCGTCGAGGCGGGATTCCCAGTGGCGCAGGCCCTGTTCGAGGCGGTCGGCGGCGGCCTGCTCCCGCCGGGCGAAGTCCGCGTACTGCGGCGGAGCCGGCTGCTCGGCGGCGGTGCCCCCGGTGGCGGCCGCGTAGAGCGCGGCCAGTTCCCCGGCGACGGTCTCCAGCGAGGCCCCGTCCAGGGCGATGTGATGGAACGTCAGCAGAACGGTGTGGTCCTGCGGCCCGTGCCGCAGGACCAGGGCGCGCGGCACGGGACCGGCGGCGAGGTCGAAGGGGCGGTGCGCCTCCTCGGCCAGCAGGGCGCCGGCGCCGTCGGCGGCCGTCTCCACGACGCGCAGCGTCATCGTCTCGGGTGCGGGCAGCACCTCCTGGTAGGGCTCGCCGTCCTGGTGCCCGTACCGGGTGCGCAGAATCTCGTGGCGGCCCACCACGGCCGTCAACGCGGAGGCCAGCGCGTCCAGGTCGAGCGGACCGCGCAGCCGGGTGGCGAACGGCACGCTGTACGAGCCGCCGCCCTGGCCCAGCCGGTCCATCAGCCACATCCGGCGCTGGGCGTGGGAGAGCGGCGCGGGCCCGTGGTGGACGGCCTCGGGGGCGGGAGCGGGGCGGGCGGCGCGGGAGCGCGCCCGGCGCAGCAGTTCCTCCTGGAGGGCCGCCGCGGTGGGGGTGTCAGTGGGCATCGGTGTCCTCCGGGGCGCCGGGGCGCAGATCGCTGTGCGCGGCGAGCAGGGCCCGCTCGACCAGCGCGGCGTGTCCCGCCACCGTGGGGGCGGCGAAGAAGTCGGCGAGGGTCAGCTCGACACCGAGCTCCTCGCGCAGATCGTCGGTGACGGCCAGCGCCAGCAGCGAGTGGCCGCCCAGCGCGAGGAAGTCGGCGTCCGCACGGGCGACTTCGCGGCCCAGCGAACGGCTCCAGATCTCGGCGACGGCCTGCTCCAGCGGGCCGAGCGGACCGGCCGGGGCGCCGGCCGCGTCCGTCGTGACGAGGTCCGTCAGGGCGCGGCGGTCGACCTTGCCGGAGGGCGTGAGCGGCAGCGCGTCGACCAGCCGCACCTCATCGGGCACCAGATGCGCGGGCAGGACGGCGGCGAGCCGCTCGCGCAGTGCGTCGGGGCGGGGGACCGGCCCGGACGCGGCCACGACGAAGGCGGCCAGCCGGGCGTCGTCGGGGGAGGGGCGGTGCACGGTCACGGCCGCGTCGGCCACCTCGGGCCGCTCCCGCAGGGCGTGTTCGATCTCGGCCGGTTCGATCCGGAAGCCGCGGATCTTCACCTGGTCGTCGGTGCGCCCGTGGTAGTCGAGCAGCCCGTCCGGACGCCGGGAGACGAGGTCACCGGTGCGGTAGAGGCGCCCCAGCTCGGGGTGCTGGACGAAGCGCTCGGCGGTCAGCTCCGGCTGCCCGGTGTAGCCGTGCGCCAGCCGGCTGCCGCCGATCCACAGTTCGCCCTGCACGCCGTCCTCGACCGGCCGGCCGGTGGCGTCGAGGAGATGCACGGCCGCCCCGGCGATCGAACGGCCGATGGGCACCTGGCCGTCGCAGTCGGCGTCGGTGACACGGTGACTGGTGGTGAAGGTCGTGGCCTCCGTCGGCCCGTAGCCGTTGACCAGCTCCAGCCAGGGGAAGGCCCGCAGGACCGCGCGGGCATGGTGCGCGGACATCGCTTCGCCGCCGACGATCACCGAGCGCAGCGCCGAGAAGATCCGGGAGCGGCGGCCGGCCAGCTGGTGGAAGAGCGCGGTGGTGAAGAAGGCGACGGTGACGCCGTGCCGCTCCACATGCCGGGCCAGGTCCTCGAACGACGGCCGTTCGTCGGTGCACACCACGACCGCGGCGCCGTTGGCCAGGGCGCCCCACACCTCGAACGTCGAGGCGTCGAAGGTCATCGGCGAGTGGAAGAGCACCCGGTCGCGGGCGGTGAGCGTGAGATACGCGGGGTCGGAGACCAGCTCGGCGATCGCACTGTGCGGCACCGCCACGCCCTTGGGACGGCCGGTGGAGCCCGAGGTGAACATGATGAACGCGGTGGCGTCCGGGCCCGGTTCGGCCGCCGGAGCGGGGTCGCCGTCCACCAGCGGCTCACCGGGCAGCGCGAGGGTGGCGCCGGTGAGCGCCGCGGATTCCAGGAGCTTGCTGTCGCCGACGGTCAGCGTCGCGCCCGCTTCGGCCGCCAGGGCCTCGGAACGGGCCCGCGGATGGGCCGGATCGAGCGGCACACACACGGCGCCCGCCCACCACAGCGCGAGCTGGGCGACGACCGTCCGGGCGCAGCGGGGCATCAGCAGGGCGACCGAGTCACCCGGGCCGACACCGTGCGTCCGCAGCTGCGCGGCGAGCGCCCGGCCCGCCGTGACCAGCTGCGCATAGGTGAGCGTGCTGTCGCCGTCCGCCACGGCCAGGGCGTCCGGGGTCCGGGCGGCGTGCCAGGCCACGAGGGCCGGCAGACCTGCCGAGGGCGCGGGCCGGTCGGCCGCGGTGGGCTCACCGGACGGGCGGTGAGCGGGGGACGGGGTGCCTTCGGTGGGCACGGGGCCTTCCTTCCGGGTGTCGGGGGAGGACAAGGACGCGGGGGTGCGGGCGGTCATCTCAGGCACCCGCCGGCTGCCGGGCGGCACGCTCATCGACGAGCCGGGCCACGGCGCGCAGATCCGGCTGGCGGAGCAGCTCGGGGGCGCGCAGCCGGATCCCGCTGTCCTTCTCGATGACGGTCAGCAGCCGGGCGGCGAGCACGGAGGTGCCGCCCGCCTCGGTGAAGTTGTCCGCCAGGGAGATCCCGGGCCGGCCGAGCAGATCGCGGGCGGCGCTCAGCACGAGCCGCTCACCGGGGGTGGCGTCGGCAAGCTCGTCACCGTCCGGGGCGCTCCCGTCCGGGGCGGTGCCGGGGCGGGGCGCAAGGGACTCGGCCGCCCGCCGGGTCAGTTCGGCGCGGTCCACCTTGCCGTTGGCGTCCAGCGGGAAGGAGTCCACGATCCGTACGTCCGAGGGAACGGCCTGCTCGGGCAGCCAGGCCCGCAGGGCCGGCAGCAGGGCGTCCGCCGTGAGCACGGCACCGGCCGCCGCCCGTACGTACGCCACCAGGCGGGCCCGGCCGTCGGCGGTGCGCGGGGCGGTCACGACGGCGCTCAGGACCGCCGGGTCCTGCTCGAACGCGGCCTCCACCTCGGCCGGTTCGATCCGTACCCCGCTGATCTTGACCTGGTCGTCGAGGCGGCCGAGGAACTCCAGCTGCCCGCCGGCCGCCATCCGCACCCGGTCCCCGGTGCGGTACACCCGCTCCACCCCCGGCAGATCGAGGCCCTCGGGCACGGCGATGAAGCGGCGCGCGGTCAGCTCGGGGTCCAGATAGCCGAGCGCCAGCCCGCTGCCGCCGATGAGGAGTTCGCCCTCCGTACCGTGCTCGACGGGCCGGCCGTCCGGGTCGGCGACGAGCACGGTGACGCCCGGTACGGGGTGGCCGATCGGGGGCGCGGAGTCCGTCCCGGCCGCGCCGTCCGTGCCGTGCATGGCGTAGGTGGTGGCGACCACCGTCGCCTCGGCCGGGCCGTAGGCGTTGTGGACGGTGGCGGTCACCTCGGCGCCGGGGCGGCGGCGCATCCGGTCACCGCCAACCATCAGATGACGCAGCCTCAGATCCTGCGGCCAGGGCCGGTCCAGCAGCGGCTCGACCATCGGGGTCGCCGCGACCGCCACCGACAACCCGGCGGTGCGCCACCAGTCGGCGAGCACCACGGAGTCCCAGCGGACCTCGTCCGGTGCGGGCACCAGCGCCGCTCCGGACGTCAGCCCGGCCCACAGCTCCAGCAGATGGGGGTCGAAGGCGACGCCGATCAGCAGCGAGTGCCGGTCACCGGGGCCGAGCCCGGTCGTGGCGCGGTACCAGTCCAGCAGTCCGCCGAGCGCGGGCTCACCGACGGCCACCGCCTTGGGGCGGCCGGTGGAGCCGGAGGTCAGCACGGCGTAGAACGCCCCGGCGGGCGCGGAGTGCGCGGTGGCACCGGGCGCGGCGAAGGCCGCCACGACCGTGGTGGTGGCATTGGTTCCCTCGCCGGGCAGCGCCAGCTCCAGCCGGTCGCCGGCCCGGTGCCGGGGCGGCAGCAGCTCCGGATCGCCGATCAGACAGCGGACGTTCAGGTCCTCGGTGACGGCGTCGGTGCGGCGCTCCCCGGGGCGGGGCCCCAGCGGCAGATAGACGGCGCCGATCCTGGCGAGCGCGACGGCGGTCACCACGAGGGCGGCCGAGCGGTCGAGGCAGACGCCGACCAGGTCTCCGGGGCGTACCCGGGCACGCAGCGCGGCGGCGGCCTCGTCGGCGGCGGCGCCGATCTGCCCGTAGGTCCAGCTGTGCGGCCCGTCGATCACCGCGGGCGCGTCGGGGGAGCTGCGGACCCACTCCTCGAAGCGGGCGAGGACCTCGGTCGCGCCGTCGGTGGCGGGACGCGCGCCGTGCGCGATGCTGAGCGCACCGGCGGTCGTCGGGGCCGCCGTCCGGGCGGTCATCGGCTGGGTGGTCATCGGGACTCCGTCACGGTGGTCGAGGCGGCGGAAACGGGCGAGGTGGAGCCGGCGGCAGCGGTGCCGACGGCGGCGAGCGCGGCGGCCTGGTCGGTCAGCACCGGGTTCTGGAACAGCAGCCGCAGCGGCGGGCGCTGTCCCAGCCGGGGCTCCAGCCAGGAGGCCAGCTGCGCGGCGAGCAGCGAGTGGCCACCGGACCGGAAGAAGTCCGAGGACACATCGAAGCGCTCGTGCCCCAGGGCCTCGCGCCAGCCCTCGACGAGCAGCGCGGTCATCGGATCGGCCGGCTCCACCGGCTGCCCGGCGTCGAACTCCTCGGCGGGGGCGGCCGGTTCCAGCGCGGCGGCGCTGCGGGTCAGCGCGGTCCGGTTCGGCTTGCCGCCGGCCAGCCGCGGCATGACGTCGAGCCGGGCCCAGCGCCCCGGGACGAGGGCGCTCGGCAGCCGTCGGCTCAGCTCCGCGTGCAGCGCCTGCTCATCCCACGGCCCGTCGTCGTCCGAGCCCTCCAGGAAGCCGACCAGCCGGGGCCCGCCGGGGGCCTCGCGGTCCAGGACGACGGCGCAGGACCGCCCGCCGAGCGCGGCCGAGGCGGCCGCCTCCACCTCTTCCAGCTCGATGCGGTAACCCCGCAGCTTGATCTGGTGGTCCAGGCGTCCCAGGAAGTACAGCAGTCCGTCGAGGCCCCGGTAGCCGCGGTCACCGGTGAGGTAGACCCGCTCACCGCCGAGCGCCTCGACGCGGCGGAACCGGGCGTCGGTGGTCTCGGGGTTGCCCACATAGCCCTCGGCCAGCCCCGCCCCGGCGATGGCCAGTTCACCGACCGCGCCGTCCGGCAGCGGCCGCTGGTGGGCGTCCAGGACATGGACCCGCTCGCCCGGCAGCTCGGTGCCGAGCGGGATCTCCGCACCCTCGGTGAGGCCGTCGCGGGTGATCTCGTGGACGGTGGAGCTGATGGCGGCCTCGGTGACGCCGTAGACGTTGAGCACGGTGCTGTCGGTGTCGGCCAGGAACGCGCGCAGCGCATCCGCCGGGATCCGCTCCCCGCCGAGCACCAGCAGCCGCGGCGCCCAGTGACCGTCCCGCAGTGCCGGGCGCATCTCCTGACGGGTGGCCAGGAAGTAGCTGGTGGGCAGATTGGCCACCGTCACCCGGGCGGCGACCAGCAGTTCGGCCAGCTCGGTGCCGGTCGGCACCTCGCGCTCGGGGACGACGAGGCAGGCCCCGGCGTACAGCGACGGCAGCACCTCTTCGAGGGCCACATCGAACGATGGCTGGGCGAACAGCAGCACCCGGTCACCCGCACCCAGGCCGAACCGCTCGGCCGCACCGGTCAGATGGTTCTCCAGCGCCGCGCGGCCGACGGCGACGGGCTTGGGAATACCGGTCGAGCCGGAGGTGTGAATGAGGTACGCGGCACCGGGCACGGTCTCCGCCGCCCGCGCCGGCGGCAGGACCGCGGCGTCGACGGTGGCCGACGGCAGCCCCTCGGGAACGGTGACGGGGGCGTCCGCCGAGGTCAGCACCAGCGCCGGGCTCAGCCGCTCCAGCAGCAGCGCCATGCGGGCCGGCGGATCGGACGGCGAGAGCGGGCAGTACACCGCCCCTGTCCGCAGACAGGCCAGCAGCGTCACCACCGAGTCGGCACCGCGAGGCAGCACGGCGGCCACCGGCTGACCGGCGGTCACCCCCGCCGCCAGCATCCGCTGCGCGAGCGACGCGACCCGGTCCGCCAGGTCGCCGTAGGTGAACCGGCGGGCGCCGACGAGCAGCGCGGGCAGCGAACGGTCGTGGGCGGTGGCGGGGTCGAGCGGGTCGTGCCCCGGCGCCTGCGGAGCGGCGGCCGGCAGGGCCGCAGGTACCGGCGGCGGCGCCAGGTCCGCGAGGGCGGTGCCGGGCGCGTCGAGATACGCCCGCAGCAGGTCGAGGAACCGCCCGGCCAGCAGCTTCGCCACGTCCTCGCCGAACAGGTCGGCGTCGTAGTCCCAGACCAGCGTCATGCCCGGTGCGCCGTGCCGGGGACCGACGCCGCGGCGGTCGTCCGGCAGCAGCACCACGTCCAGGTCGAACCGGGTGGTGCCGGTGTTGAAGCCCTCGAACAGGGTGATGTCCAGGCCGGGCACCTCGATGTCGGGCAGCTCGGCGTCGTGCGCGCTGAACATGACATCGAACAGCGGGTTGTCCGCCCCCGAGGTGTGCAGCCCGAGCGCGCGGGTCAGCTCCTGGATCGGCACCTCCTGGTGCGGCAGCGCACGGATGAGGGTGTCGGTCACCTCGTCCATGGACTCCTCGGCCGGGGCGGCCGGGTCCAGCCGGAGCGGGAGCGGGATGGTGTTGACGAACATGCCCACGGCGTCCTCGAAACCGCGCGGACGGTTGCCGACCGCGGTGCCGATCACCATCTGCGCGCGGCCGCTGTGCCGGCGCAGCAGCTCGGCGAAGAGCCCGAGGAGGGTGGCGAACGGGGTCAGGCCACGGTCGCGGGCGTGGGCACGCAGGCGCTCCGCCAGATCCGCCCCGATCGACTGGCGCAACTGGCCGCCGTGGTGCCGCCGCCGGGCACCGGGCCGGGCCAGACCGGGCAGCGGCAGGTCGTAGGACTTGTCCCGCAGCGCCTCGGCCCAGAACTCCAGACCCTCCCGGCGCTCCGCGGTCGCCTCGTCCCCGGACCGGGCCCGGACATGGTCGGCGTACGAGGAAGCGGTCGGCAGCTCCACCGGCTCACCCAGGACGCGGCCCCGGTAGACGGTGAACACGTCCCGCAGCAGGATCGCGAACGAGTGGCCGTCGTGGATCAGATGGTGTTCGACGTGGATGAGCCGGTGCCGCTCGTCCGCCAGCCGGACCAGCGTCCAGCGCAGCAGCGGTGCCTCGTAGGTGTCGAGCGGGGTCTCCGCCTCGGTGCGCAGCAGCTCCTGGAACGCGGCCTCCGGGTCCGCCGCCCCGCTCAGGTCCACCGTGCGCAGCCGCGGCGCACAGGCCGCGGCGACCCGCTGGCCCGGCATCGCCCCGGCGACGGCGACGAGTTCCAGCCGCAGACCGGCGTGCCGGTCGAGGGTGGCGGCGAGTCCGTCGCGCAGCGCGTCGGTGTCGAGCGGGCCCCACAGGTCGAGGGCGGCGGTGAAGTTGTAGGCGCGACTGCCCGGTTGCACCTGTTCGTGCAGCCAGACGATCTCCTGCGAGGAGGAGAGCGGAAGCATGGGCGATCCCTGAGGTCGTCGGGTCTTGGTGTGCTCGGCCGGGGCATGGTCGGGCCCGGCCGGTGGGGTGCGCGGACCGCGCCGCGGATCGCGCGGCGGGTCCGGCGGGGTCGGTAGGTGGTGGTGTGGGGCGGGGCCCCGGGTCAGCCGGCCGTCGGCACGGGTGTCCGTACCGCGTCGGCGAGGGCCGTGAAGGCGCGCTCGGCGGCGTGATCGGGGAGGACCGCGCGGTCCCACACCATGCGCAGCCGCAGTTCGGGGCCCTGGGAGACGGAGACCGCGAAGGGTCCGCGGACCGCCCGGCCGTCGACATGGATCTCCCGGCCGGTCACCCCGTCCAGGCGGAGCGGGGGTTGGCGTCGGGTGTCGTCGACGGTCAGCATGCCGTCGAGCCGGCCGCGCCAGCCGGAGCCGGCCGCGCGGGCGGCGTGCACCACGGCGTCGAAGGGGGTGGCGGCATGGTCCAGGTCGTCCCACCAGGCGGCCGCCGTGGCCGAGGTGGTGGGCGCGTCGCCGGTGGCGGTCGGGAAGACGACGGTGTTGAGGAAGCAGCCGAGCACCGGTGCGGCACCGGGCGGCCGGCCGCCCCACGGGTAGCCGAGCGGCACCACATGGCCCGCTCCGTACAGCACCGCGGCCGCCGCGCGACAGGCGTTGAGCAGCTCGGGGAAGGGCACCCCGTCGGAGGGCGCGGGTATCCGCAGTGTGGCGGAGCCGCTCGGCGGCGCACCGGGGGAGAGGGGCTCCGGCCGGGCCACGGGGTCCTGTTCGCACACGGTGCGCAGGCGCTCGCCCCAGTACGCCATGGCTTCCGGCGCCCCCGCGCGCTCCTCGGCGTCGAGCTGCCGCAGCACGGCGTCCTGGTAGGCGTCCAGTTCGGCCGCGACGTCGGCGGCAGAGGGGCCCTCGGCACCCGGGTCCTCGTCGTAGCCGGCGCCGAGTTCCTCGACGAGCCGGGCCAGCGACTGGCCGTCACACGCACTGTGGTCCAGGACGACGGCGAGCACCTCCTCGGTGCCCTCCGGACCGTCCGGCACCAGGAACAGCCGCAGCGGTGCGCCCTCCGGCGCCCACCGGCCCAGCGCCCGGTGCAGCACCGTGGCCGCGTCCTCACCGGGCGCGCAGGTCTCCTGGATCACCGGGACCTGCGGCCGCTCCAGGCGGAGTACGGGGGTGCCGCGCAGCACGGTGGGCCGGGCGCGGAGCACGGGGTGCCGGGCGGCGAGCCGGTTCGCGGCCGCCGCGAGGCGCACGGGGTCCACCGTGCCGCGCGGAAAGGCGAAGAACATCGGCACGAGATCCGGCCGCCCGTGGGGGTCCATGGCACGCACCAGCGCGAAGCGACGCTGGGCACCCGTGACGGGCAGCAGGACCGGGGTGCCGTCACCGGCGTCGAGCCGCCGGAAACGGGCCAGGTACTGGCTCGTGATGCTGAGCACGTGATCCTCTTTGTCGTGACGGTCGCGCATCGCCAGGAGGTGATGCGGGTGGGAAAGCCGTGCGCGGAGAGAGAAGGGCCGGGCCGGATACGGCCGGCGGCCGGTTTGTTCAGCTGACGGACGCGGGCTCGGCCGGGTCCGTGGTGTCGGCCGGGGCGTCCTCGGCCGCCCCGGCGGCCGGCAGGTCCCGCATCCGGCGCAGCGGGGAGAGCAGCAGCGGCAGCGGCACGACCAGGAATCCGGCCGCGCACCACGCCAGCGCCGTACGGGCGCCGAACGCTTCGGCCAGCGCACCGCCGGCCAGGGCCCCGAGCGGCAGCGTGCCCCACATCAGGAACCGCAGAGTCGCGTTCATCCGGCCGAGCAGCCGGGGCGGACACAGCGCCTGACGGAAGCTCACCTGCGCCACGTTGTAGACGACGGCGCCGAAGAACACCACGCCGGAGCCGACCGCGAACAGTGCCGCGCCCGCACCGCGCCCGGCGAGCGGCCACAACAGCGCGAACGGGCCGGTGGCCAGCGCGGACAGCCAGATGATCCGGGCCTGGCCGAACCGGGCGGCGAGCCGCCCCGCACACAGCGCCCCGGCGAGCCCGCCCACCGCCGAGGCGGCCAGCACCAGACCGACCACACCCGGCGACAGCCCGAGCACCCGGACCAGGAAGACGGACTGGGTGGCCATCAGTGTCGCGGTGAAGAAGTTCGCCAGGCCCGTCGTCACCGCGATCACCCGCAGCAGACGGTGCCCGAACACGAACCGCAGCCCCTCACCGATGTCCTGGCGCAGGGACGTCCCCGCGACGCGCTCCGGCCGGCTCTCGGGCTGCTTGATCCCCCACAGGAACAGCGCCGAGAGCAGATAGCCGACCGCGTCGGCGACGATGGCGAGCGAGGCCCCGAGCAGCTGGACGAGCCCGCCGCCGATCCCGGGACCGGCCACCTGCGCCGAGGAACGGATGGTCTCCAGCGCCCCGTTGCCCGGGACCAGCTGATCCTTGGGCAGCAGGTGCGGCACAAAGCTCTGGTGCGCCACGTCGAAGAAGACCGTCGCCACACCGGTGACCAGGGCGACGAGATACAGCTGAGCCATCGTCAGCACCCCGGCGACGGCGGCCAGCGGGATGCTGGCCATCGACACGGCCCGTACGACATCGGCCCGGATCATCAGCGGCAGCTTGCGCATCCGGTCGACCCAGGCCCCGGCCGGCAGTCCGACCAGCAGGAACGCGGCGGTCTCCGCGGCCGTGAGCAACCCCACCTGAAAGGCGGGGGCGTTGAGCTCCAATACGGCGACGAGGGGCAGGGCGACCAGGGTGACCTGGGCGCCGAGTTGGCCGGCCGCGGCACCGGCGAGCAGAAGACGGAAGTCGCGCAGGCGCAGCGGGCCGCTGGCCGCGGGTCGGGGTATGACGGGCATGCCATGGACCATCGCTGAGCGGCCGATCGGTGGTCAAAAACCGATGCACACTTTCGGTCGCTTTTCTTCACCATTTACCCACCAAGACAGAAAATTTTCCGTCAGAAACGGTCAACTGCCGGATGAACGCCACCTGTCGCGCCCCTGGTGGGTACGGAATCCCATGGTGGGGCCCGGGAGGGAACGGGAGATCATGCGCAGAGCGTCATGAGCCGGACTCCGACCGAAAACAGTCGTTGATGTCCGCTTATTCACCGAAGCGCTGAGTTCATCCGCTATGGCGGCCACTCCGACGCGGTAAACCGTGCGGTGGCAGGGCCTCTCACCTGTTTAAACATGCGGCTGCCCCCACCATGGGGTGGGGGCAGCCGGGGTTCAAGATCGGTCAGACCGGCCGGAGTTCCGTCTCGACGGCGCCGCGGAGCAGCTCATGGGCCCGCTGGAGTGTGGTGGTGCCGCTCAGCCAGCGCTCGCTCAGGCCCTCGACGAGTGCGGTGAGCCGCTCGGCCGCCGCATACGGGTCGGCCCCGGTCCCGTCCGGCCCGGCCTCCTGTGCGCGGCGCAGCAGCCCGGCGAGATCGTCCACCCACTCCCGGGTCGCGGCGGCCAGCAGCTCCCGCAGGTCCGGATCGAAGACGGCGGTGGCCCGCAACTCGCCCCAGGCCGCGCTGTTCTCCCTGACCTGGGGGCTGTCCTGGAGCTCCAGCAGCAGCATCTCGGTGAGCTGTACCCGGGGATCGTCGGAGGTCTCCAGTGCGGCGTCCGTGTACCGGACCGCGCGCCGGCTGATGAACTCCAGGGTGCGGCGCAGCAGTCCGGCGCGGTCCTTGAAGTGGTAGTAGATCAGCGCGGTCGAGACGGCGGCCTCCGCGGACACCTCCTCGACCCGCAGCCCGCGGACGCCCCGCCGGGCGATCAGCCGGGCGGCGGCTTCGAGGATCTGGGTGGGCCTGTCCGGCATCGAATGCTCCCGCTGTCCGAAGAAATCAAGGTGGCTCGGGTCCGATCATGCCCTACCATCGTCCTGACCAAATTTTCAGTCAGGAGTTGATCGTGGACATATCCCGACGTCAGACACTGCAAGCGGCGGTCGCCACCGCCCTCGGGGGAGCCCTGAGCGGCTGCGGCACACCGGACCGCGACGGGGCCGCACCGCACAGGACCGACGCCGTCCCCGCGGCGGCCCGGCCGGGCGGCGAATGGCGGCTGCCCGATGAGGCGCATCCGCACGAGGCGACCTACATGTCCTGGCCCAGCCGCCGGATCTGGGGCCCGGACACCGCCGGAGTGCGGGCCGACATCGCCCGACTCGCCCGTACCGTCGCCGAGTTCGAGCCGGTGCGGCTGCTCGCCGGGGACCGGGACGCGAAGGCCGCGCAGCGGGCGTGCGGGTCCGGGGTGGAGGTCATGCCGGTCCCGGTGGACGACCTGTGGATGCGGGACACCGGACCGGTCTTCGTGCTCGGCCCCGACGGCGTCGCCGGTGTCGACCTCAACTTCAACGGCTGGGGCGGCAAGCAGGAGCACGGCCATGACCGCCGGGTCGCCCGCGCGATCCTGGCCGACGCGCGGATCCCGCGGATCAAGGCCCCGCTCATCAGCGAGGGCGGCGCCGTGGAGGGCGACGGCCGGGGCACCCTCATGGTGGCAGAGAGCTCCCTCGTCAACGACAACCGCAACCCCGGCAAGACCCGCGCGGACCTGGAGCGGGAGCTCAAGGACCTGTTCGGCGCCACGAAGGTGATCTGGGTGAAGGGCGTCAAGGGCAAGGACATCACGGACTATCACATCGACGCGCTGGCACGGTTCTCCGCGCCCGGCGTCGTGGTCCTCAGCACCCCCGCGAAGGGCGCGCCCCGCAACGCCTTCACGGCGGCCTACGAACAGGCCCGCAGTGTGCTGGACCGGGCCGTCGACGCCGGCGGGAAGCGGATCGAGGTCGTCGAGCTGCCCGAACCGGCCGACTTCGGGCGGCGCGGGAAGGAGTTCCTGGCCTGCTACGTCAACTACTACGTGGCCAACGGCGCGGTCGTCATGCCCCGCTTCGGCGACCGGAAGGCCGACAGCCGGGCGGCCGCCATCCTGCGCGAGCAGTATCCGGGACGGAAGGTCGTACAGGTGCCGGTCGACAACATCGGTGAGGGCGGGGGCGGCATCCACTGCTCCACCCAGCAACTGCCCACGGCGGACCGGCGGTCACCGGATCCGGCGCACTCCCGCTGACCGCGCCCCCGTGGCTGACGGACCGGACCGTCCAACGACGGCACGTCAGAGGTGCCCGTCGCGGACGGCCTCCTCGGTCCGCCAGCCCCAGGTGGTGAGCATCCCGGGGGAGAGACCGGCGCAGTCGTCCGACGACAGCTCGTGCCCGGCCCGCTCGATCCGTGCCGCGTCCACCTGCCCCGTCGCCAGCATGGCGTCCCGCGCCCGGTCCCAGGTATCGGCCCAGAAACGGCTGAGGGGGCTGCCGGGCACCAACGGGGGGACATGGATCTCGGCGGCCACCCGGCTCAGGCCTTCCTCCCGCAACAGGTACGGGCAGTCGGGCACCCAGGAGATGTCCGTGCCGATGGACTGCCGGAGCCCGTGCCACATCGCCCGCATGACCGTGGTGTACGGGGTGGCCGGTGCCCCGGCGGTCGTCAGGTCCACCGCGTCGCTGAGCACCAGCACACCCCCGGGGGCGACCAGCGAGGCCAGCTTGGTGATCATCCGGCGCCAGGAGCGCAGATGCATCAGCACGAACCGTGCGTGCACCAGCTGGAACCGGCCGGGGTCGAAGTCCGGCGCGGTGATGTCGGCGGTCAGCGTCGACAGCCCCGGAGTCCGGCCGGCGTCCAGGGACCGGGTGTCACGGTCGACCGCGAGGACCGCCGTGACACCCGCCGACTCCAGCAGCCAGCGCGCGAGGGTGCCGGTTCCCGCACCCACGTCCAGGCAGGACCACCCGGGCCCGGCGCCCAATGCCGCCAGCCGGGCCGTGCTCACCTCGTCATAGGCGAGCGCGCCCAGGTCGATACGGTCGGCCTCACCGGTCTCTTCCGGGCGGAACAGGCCTTCGCCGTAACGCCCGGCTTCGGTACCCCGCACGTCCCCAGTATGACGGTGCCGCTCAGGGGTTTCCTGCTGTGGTGACCAGCTCCGTTTCCGGCTCGGCCACCGGAGCGACCTTGCGGCGGCCCGGGGCACGCCGCAGGACCAGCTGGAGGACCACCATCACCACACCGGTGGCCAGCGCGCTGTGCCACAGCAGCGTGTCCAGCCGGCCGGCCGAGAGATAGGCTCCCGCGGCCACCGCCGCCAGCGCGCATACCCCCCGGTCCACGATGCTCTCGACGGACAGCAGGGTGGCCCGCGGCGCCCCCGCCGGGATGGCGTCGTTCACCAGCTTGCGCTGGAGCGGATAGGCGAAACCGGTGACCGCGGCGAACACGCACAGCAGCGCGATCACGGTCCACGGCCCGCCCAGGGCGCTGCCCGCCAGAGTGCCCGCCATCGCCAGACTGAGCAGCGACACCCAGGCCACCGGTGACAGCCGTCTGCCGAGCCACTGCGGACGGGCCGAGGCCACCGCCTCCGCGACGGTCATCGCGGCCAGCACCCCACCGTGCGAGCTCTCCGGGATGCCGTGGTCCATCAGGATCGGCTGGAAGAGGTTGACCTGGCAGATACGGGAGAGCGTGAACACCGCGACGCCCTGCACCATGAGCAGCGCGAGCCACGGGGTGGCCCACACCCAGCGCAGCGCGGAGACGGCATCGCGCAGGAACACCGGCCCGCCGCGCGACGTCCCCTTGCCGCGGCCGGGGCCGCTGCTCCGGACCGTCGCCTGCCGTGGCAACACCACGGCACAGACGAGCGAACCCGCCGCGCTCGCGGCGCTCAGCACATACGGCGTGGGGTGCGCGACGGCCATCAGCGGACCGACCAGCGGCCAGCACAGCACCTTCGCCGCCAGCCCCAGTGCCCGCGCCTGCCCCTCGGCCTTCAGATAGTGCTCGCCCGCGCCCTCGGCCTCCAGGCCGTCGTAGAGATAGGCGCTGGCGGCGCCGGAGGTCAGCGAGCGGCCCGCGGCGATGGCCAGGAAGTGCACCAGGAAGCCGGTATAGCTGGGCGCGAAGACCGGCGCCAGGTTCGCCGCGGTCATCACGACGGCCCCGGCCCGCAGACAGTTGCGGGCACCGATCCGGTCGGCCACCATCCCGGTCGGGATCTCGAAGAGGCAGAACGCGACGTAGTAGATGCTCTGGATGCCGAAGATCTCCCCGTCGGAGAGCCCCGCCTCCCGCTGGTAGGCGTAGAAGACCGGCATCCACCACAGCAGGTTGAACAGCAGCTGGAAGCCGTTGTTCAGCCGGATGATCCGTCGGGCCCGTGGCGGCAGCGGCGCACCCGCGGGCCGGGACCGGCGGGTGCGCAGCGGGCCGGTGAACCGGCGGATCACAGCGCGTAGGGGCGGATCTGGACCAGACGGAAGTCCCCCTGATCGGTCATCAGCCACTCGATGTCGAGCGGATGGTCCAGGTCGGTGTCGCTGAAGTGGGACTGGAGCAGCCGCCCGGTCAGCGCCAGCCGTGCCAGCTTGTCCCGGGTGCCGACGGGCAGATCCTGGCCGGACGAACCGAGCGCGACGGTACGGCCGCCGCCCTCCACCGTGTTGTACAGGTACTGGAGCGGCAGCGTCGTCCCGTCGACGACCGTCTCGGGCGAGCCGGGCGAGCAGTTGAGGTAGACGTTGCGGAAGTCCTCGCGCCTGGTCGGATTGCAGGTGACCAGCACACCGCCGAGGTCAGCGGGCACATACTCCTGGATGATCACGCCCATATAGGTGTCGTCGAGGGAGATGCCCGCCTGGTGGCGCAGCCGGACACTGCGCGGCGACAGCAGGGAGGCCCACACCTGGCGTACCGCGTCGAGGAGTTCGTCCGCGCCGTGGACCGTGGTGATCGACTCGTAGACCCCGGCCGCGGAGAACCCGGGCAGGTCCTCGGCGTTGGAGGAGGACCGCACCACCAGACGCCTGCCGGTGGCCGGGCCGCCGGGCAGCGCCTGGGTGATCTGGCGGCTCACGTCCTCGGGCAGCGGGGTGTTCCGGATGAGCTGCTGCAAATGCAAACAGAGCGCGTCCAGCACGTCGAGGGCGTCGAGTTCGAGCGCCATCTTGAGCTTGCCCAGGCCCTGTTGCACGGCCGGCGAGGACGTCAGAAAGCGGTGCTGAAGGGCGAAGGGGAGGGCGACCCCGTCCGGCGCGGCGATGACCCCGGCCACGAAGTCGGCCGCCAGGGAACGCAGTTCCTCGGGTGTCGTGTCCTTGGCGCCGAGGCGGGCCGCGAGATGGCCGTAGAGGTCGGCGCGCGGCGGCCGGGGCTGCCCGTAGAAGGCGGTGAGATCGGCGCTGCGGCTGTCGAGGACGTGATGGAGCTCGCCGAGGTTGGCGGCCTTGGTCCCGTACCGGTCCCCGTCGGCGCGGCGCAGCCGGTGCAGCCACAGTGCCGGCACGTCCTCCAGCAGCGGCGGTTCCATCCGGATCCGCTGCTGGTGCCAGGCCGGGGCGTCCAGCGTCGGGGCATGGGCCAGCGGGACGATGGTGATCTCGTCGTCCTCGACCCGGTAGCGGACCCAGGCGCCGTCCAGCACCTCCGCGTCGACCATCCGCTCCAGGTCACGGACGATCGCGTTGGGGATGCCCCAGCCGGAGGCGAGGACATTGGTGTGCGAGAGCGGGGTGCCGGGCGAGGTGTTGAGGAAGCCGGCCACCCGCGGCACATCGTCCGGCAGACACGGCATGGCCACGATGTCGGACCAGCCGAGCCCGTCGGCCTCGGCCGTGTACTCCTCAAGGGTCCGGAAGTAGCGGAGCCGGCCGACGGCCTCGCCCGGGTTGAGCGGGGTGCGGGTGCGGTTGCCGAACAGCTGATGGCCGAGGATCCGCGGCACCCGTACGTCGCTGATCGCGCCGAGTTCGTGCTCCTGCCCGTGGTTCGCCGGCTTCAGCAGCAGTGGCAGACGGCCGTCGACCCGGTGCCGGACGAAGGTGTAGAACTCCTCCAGCAGCCGGCCGTTCATGGTGTCGGCCTCGGTGGTCTCCAGCACGAGGAAGGGCCGCTCCCGGCCCTCGGCGTCCTCATCGGTGTGCAGCGAGAGCACACCCAGCAGGAAGCGGCGCTCGGGGTCCATGTAGACCGAGGCGTTGAAGGCGTCCAGACAGGAGTCCAGCTCCGTCAGTTCCATGCCGAGGACGCGGGTGGCGATGTAGTTGACGTGGAAGGGATGGACGGCGGTGTCGAGCAGATGCCAGGTGTTCTCGATCCGGTCCACCACGACCTTGAGGTACGGGTGACCGGCCAGCACCCCCGAGAGCGTGCGGAACAGCGGCAGGGAGAGGTTCTCACCGATGACGGTGCGGTCGGTGACCGGGCCGGGGGCACCGGCGGGCAGAACGGCGGTGGTGGTCATGCGCGCACCTCCGTGGTGGGACCGGCCGTGGGGAGCACCCGCGGCAGGGCGTCCACCAGGTTCCGGAAGTCATGGATCACGGTCTCCGGGGCGGTGGCGGACAACAGGCACAGCGCCGCCATGGTGTTGGCGCCCGCGGCCGGGTCGTACACCGGCACCGGCGCCCCGTCCGGGAGCGAGTTCTCGGCGACCACGGACAGATGGCTGCCGGCGCTCAGCGGCACCGCGTCCCGCACCGTCGGGAAGTCCCAGACCCGCTGGTCCGGCCAGGCCTCACCGGCGCCGTCGACGGCCAGCACGACCAGGGAACCGGCCGCGCCGTGCGCCTCCTGCGGAGTGCGCACCTCGGCGGGCCAGGAGACCGGACGCCCCAGCAGATGGTCGGTGAGCATGCCGATGAGGTCCAGGCCGAAGACCTCCTCGATCTGCGGGACGGTCATCGCCCCGCCGAAGCGGGCGGCGGTCTCGATCACCCACATCTGCCCGTCAGCGCCGAGCTTGATCTCGGTGTGCGTACCGCAGTTCTGCAAGCCCAGCGCGTCGACGGCCTCGCGCGCGAGGGTCACGATGCGCCGCTGGGCGTCGTCCGGCAGCGCCGCCGGGGTGATACCGGCGCGCTCGGTGAAGGGCTCCACCGTCGGCATCCGCCCGCTGAGGCAGACCGGACGGAAGTCGCCGTTCACGACGACGCCTTCGACACTGACGTAGTCGCCCCAGCCCTCCTGGTCGAACCACCCGGTGGCGGTGCCCGGCACGATCTCCTCGACAAGGAAGTCGGCCCCGGCGTCGGCCACATGCAGCTCGGCATAGCCCAGTTGGGCGGATTCGGCCATCACCTCCCGCGCCCGTTCCCACGCCGCCGGTACGTCCTCGGCGGAGCGCAGGGTCCGGTGGGCGGTGGAGCCGGCGCTCCAGGCGGCCTTCAGCAGCAGGGGGAAGCGGAGCGCGGCGGCCGCTTCGTGCAGATCCTGTGCGGTGGCGACCGGCCGGAACCGGGGCTGGGATATGCCCCGTTCCTGCCAGGTGCGCCGCATCATCCGTTTGTCGCGGGCCAGGGCGCAGCAGCCGCCCGCCCCGGCGAGGCCCAGCTTCTCGCAGGCCTCCGCGACCGCGACGACGGCGTACTCGGAGAACGTGACGACCGCGTCCGCGCCCACCGCCTGGGCCCGGGAGACGATCAGGGACACCAGGTCGCGCCGTTCGGACTCGGCGGGGCACAGCACCGAAGCGCACAGCCGGTCCGCGGACGCGGCCACGGTGGGAGGGAGCGAGCTGAGCGCCAGCAGGTGCACTGCCGACCGTGCGGCGACCCGTGACAGGGCGTACCCCAAGGGCGGACCACCCTTGGCATACACGAACAGCACCTTGCTCACTGGAATCCGACTCCTTTTCATACGTGGGAACCATCGGAACGGCTGGCAACGCCCGGCCCCCCGGATCCGAACGCCGTTCCCTCTAGCGAAGCAGCCGTGCGGCCCACCGTTCCCCTCTTCGGGCCGCAACCGCTCAGGCAAATGCCAGAGTTGTGGATACCGTCATTCGGTCGTGAAGGTTCCGTGATGCCGTATGGCGTCCCCGCGGCACCGCAGTTGTGAACGAGCGGATATCGCCAGATCGGCCGAGAACCGGGCATGCCTGCCCGCGGCGGGGGATACGCATGGCGATGGCGCGCCGTCCGAAACCCGTAGATCTCATCACCACTAAGGGGCCCGTCGTGGACGAGACCAGTCTGAAATCGCTGCTCGAACACCTTCCGGTGTCCTGGTGGGAGGCCGACCGTGAGCTACGCGTGATCGACAGCGGCGGAGGCGCCTTCGACGACACGGTGACCGCCCAGCGGTTCCTCGACACCGTGCGCAAGGAACTCGCCGGGCCGGCCGAGGCACCCGAAATCAGCCATTGGCAGGCGCAGTTCGACGGCCGGGTCTTCGATGTGAACTGGCCCCTCGGGGTGCCCCGACAGGGCCGCTCCCGAGGACTCGCGGTGGAAGTCGGCCCCCAAACGGCCGGTCCCCGCCGCTACGACGCCTTCGCGGACCTCGCCCCCGCCGCGGCCTTCATCCGGGACGCGACCGGGCGCTACCTCTGGGCGAACCACGCCTACGCCCATCTGTACGGCACCACACCGGAGCACATCATCGGCAAGGACGTCGCCGACGTCGACGGCCCGGCCGACGCCGCCCGGTTCCTGAGCCTGGACCGGGAGGTGCTCGAACGCGGCAAACCGGTCCGGCACACCCTCACCTACCACCGCTTCGACGGCACCGGCGGCCAGGCGGTCGGCCACCGCTTCCCCGTACGGGAAGGCAGCCAGCGGTGCGTGGCGGGCATCTACATCGACATCAGCGACTACACCCGCGCGCTGCGCCAGCGCCGGGAGGCCGAGGAGAGCCTGCACGCGCTGCGCGATCACAGCGGTCTGCCGTGCGCCCTGATCTCCGCGGGCGGACGCATCCAGCAGGCCAGCGCCGCGGCCGCCGAACTGCTGCGCACCCGGCTCTCCGACCTCGTCGGCCGCCGCGCGCACACCGTGCTCGGCCCGACGCCGGAATTACCGGGGCTGCACCGCAGCTGGCTCGATCTCATAGCCCGCCGCAGCCGGCGCATCCAGACGACCGTGGTGCTCATGGACGCCCGCGGTCAGCAGCGCCGCGCCCGGCTGCATCTGACGACGGTGGGCCGCAGCGCGGACCGCGCCACCAGTGTCTGGGCGGTCGTCACCCACCAGGGGGTCGCCCATGAGCCGCATCCGCCGCTGACGGCGACTCAGGTACGCATCCTGTCCCTGCTGGCCGCCGGCTGCAGCAACGCGGAGATCGCCACGTCCCTGCACCTCTCCCGGCAGACCGTCGACTACCACCTCAGCCGGCTGCGCGACCTCCTGGACGCCCCCACCAGACCCGCCCTGGTCGCCCGCGCCTATGTCCTGGGCATCCTCGCCCCCCAGGCCTGGCCGCCCCGCTCGGCGACGGCCTGTCATCCGCACAGCGTCACCTGACGGCCCCGCCACCGCCGTCACCTGCGGAGTGTGGGCCACCCGGCTGATTGTGGCCGCCGGGGGTTTGCTCCCCGCGGGTTGAACGCCGATGTGGGCCGACCGCGGCAGCACGATACGTCTGGCATCAGAAGGCTGAAGAGGCGAGGAGCGTCGTGAGAAGAATTGTGCAGGCGGGAACGGTCGTCGGGGCGTGCGGGCTGGTGCTGTTCGGCGGCGGGGCGGCCCAGGCGGTGACCCTTCCGGAGTCGCTGCTCTCCACGGTGGCGGACGCCGATGTGGGCACGCTGAACGGCACGGTCAACGGGGTGGTCTGCAACAACCGCCTGGGCCAGATCCACTTCAGGTCACCGGTGTTGGCGTCCCCCCACGCCTGTGTGAACGGGCCGGTGCACAGCGGCAACAGCCTGAACAGCGGCAACTTCATCAACCACGGGAACCCGAACAACAGCGGGAACCTCCACAACACCAACGGCACCACCAACGCCGCCAACTCCGTCACGGGCGCTTCGTCGGGCAGCAGCAACAACGTGCAGCGCATCCTCGGACTCGGCCTCTTCCGCCACTGATCCGCGCCGACGGAGGTACGCACGGCCGCTCCGGCCCCGGAACGCCCGGGACCGGAGCGGCTCAGCGCACCCGCACCGTCTCATTCGCGGTGGTGGTGGATGTGCTGCTCGTTGTTGCCGGACTTGGTCGCCGTGCCGGTCGTGCCGCCCGTGTCGTCATTGGTGTTCGCGTTGGTGTTGGTCGGGCTGCCGCTGTTGCTGACCGTCCCCACGACATGGACGTTCTGCGATCTCCGCGGATTTCCGCTGAGCACCGGCCCGTTGATGCAGAAGCGGGCCCGGTGCGCGCAGTGGAACCTGGCGTCGAAGCGGGCGACGGTGTTGCTGTTCGAGACCCCGTCGCCGCCGGCCGGCGCGGCCCACGCCAGGGTGGGCGAGAGCGTACCCGCGGCCAGGAACAGACCGCAGGCTCCTGCCGTCACGACATTGACGCGTGCCGAATTCTTCACTGTGTGCTCCTGCGTTCATGGTCGGTCCCCGGGGATCTTGCTATCCCGGATGCCCCGCACCACCAAGCCTGAGCAACGGCCAGTCCCGCTTATTCACCCTGTCCGATTATGGGATTCACCATGACGGCCCTGAAACAGCGCCGCCCTTCCCGCGGCGGCCGCGGGAAGGGCGCGCGTTCCTCAACGCCCGGCGATCGCCTCGGCGACGGCGAGAATCCGGCGGGCATCCTCGACATGCAGGTTCTCGATCATCCGGCCGTCGACGGTGACCACACCGCGCCCTTCGCGGGTGGCTTCGTCGAACGCGTCAATGACCTTGCGCGCATGGGCGATCTGGTCGGCGGACGGGGCGAAGGCCCGGTTGCACGGTTCGACCTGCGACGGATGGATGAGCGTCTTTCCGTCGAACCCGAACTGCCGGCCCTGCACGCACTCGGCCTCGAAGCCCTCGGCGTTCTTCACATCGTTGTAGACGCCGTCCAGGATCGCCTTGCCGGTGTCACGCGCCGCCAGCAGTGCCAGGGACAGCCCGGTCAGCAGCGGGGCCCGGCCGGGAACATGCTCGGCGTGCAACTCCTTCGCCAGGTCGTTGGTGCCCATCACCAGCACGGTGAGGCGTTCGCTGGCGGCGGCGACGGCACGGGCGTCCAGCATCGCGCGCGGGGTCTCGACCATGGCCCAGATGGCCGTACGGTCCGGAGCACCGGCGGCTTCGAGGGCGCGCTCGACCTCCCGGACGGTGTCGGCGGAGTCCACCTTGGGCACCACCACCGCGTCCGGACCGGCCTCGGCGGCGGCCCGGAGGTCGTCGGCGTGCCAGGCGGTGCCGGGCCCGTTGACCCGGATCGTCACCTCCCGGTAGCCGTATTCGCCCGAGGCCGCGGCGGCCGCGACCCGCTTGCGGGCGTCGGCCTTCGCGTCAGGGGCGACGGCGTCCTCCAGGTCGAGGATCAGTGCGTCGGCGGGGAGGGACTTGGCCTTCTCCAGGGCGCGTTCATTGGCACCGGGCATGTAGAGCACGGAGCGGCGCGGTCGCAGGATCGCGTCGGACACGGGTCTTACTCCTTTTCGGCCGCGGCGTAGGCGTCGCGCAGCTCGGGGTCGCGGGCGGCGAGGGCGTCGGCGAGTTCGGCGACCACCTGGCACTGCTTGTACGTGGCGTCGTCCTGCATCTTGCCGTCGATCATCACCGCGCCGGTGCCGTCGCCCATCGCCTCGATGACCCGGCGGGCCCAGGCGACATCGGCGGGTGCGGGGGAGAAGACCTTCTTGGCGATGGCGATCTGCACCGGGTGCAGGCTCCAGGCGCCGACGCAGCCCAGCAGGAAGGCGTTGCGGAACTGGTCCTCGCAGGCGGTGACGTCCTTGATGTCGCCGAACGGCCCGTAGAACGGCAGGATGCCGTGCGCCGCACAGGCGTCGACCATCCGCGCCAGGGTGTAGTGCCACAGGTCCTGCTGGAAGGTGGCCCGCGGCGCGTCGGCGTCGGCGCCGTGCGGGTCCTCCCGGACCAGGTAGCCGGGGTGTCCGCCGCCTACCCGGGTGGTCTTCATCCGGCGGCTGGCGGCGAGGTCGGCGGGGCCGAGCGAGATGCCCTGCATCCGGGGGCTGGCCCCGGCGATCTCCTCGACGTTGGCGACGCCGGTGGCGGTCTCCAGGATGGCGTGCACCAGGATCGGCCGCTGGATCTGCGCCTTCGCCTCCAGCTGGGCGAGCAGCCGGTCGACGTAGTGGATGTCCTCGGCGCCCTCGACCTTGGGCACCATGATCACGTCGAGCTTGTCGCCGATCTCGGTGACCAGCGTCAGCAGATCGTCCAGCGCCCACGGGGAGTCGAGGCTGTTGATCCGGGTCCACAGCTGGGTGTCGCCGAAGTCCGTGGCCTTGGCGATCTTCACCAGACCCGACCGGGCGGCTTCCTTGCGGTCGGCGGCGACCGCGTCCTCCAGATTGCCGAGCAGTACGTCCACGGTGGGCGCGATGGCCGGCACCTTGGCGGCCATCTTCTCGTTGCCCGGGTCGAAGAAGTGGATCATCCGGGACGGCCGGAACGGTACCTCGCGTACCGGTGTGGGCGCCCCGACTGCCAGCGGGCGGAAGAAGTCCTTCGGGGAACGCATGCAGTCTCCCTGGTCGGCTCGGAGGGAGGATCGCCGCCGGTGCCCGGCGGCGCCCTTGCGGCCCTCACTCTAGGCCCGGCCGGCGGCGATACTACTGACCAGTACGTGTGCCGTTGGTCACCGCCGGCGAGGGCACGGCACCGGACGCACAGGGCGTCAGCGGCATTTCCGGACCCCCGGATTCCCGCCCTCCGCGGCCCGTTCAGGACCCCAGACAGTCGACGAACTTCACCCGGTCGCCCGCACCCTTGATGAAGTCCTGCGGGGAGTGATTGCGCAACCGGCACATGTCATAGCGGGCCCGGGGGCCGGCGCCGCCGCCGTCCTGCTCGTAGGAGTGCTGCCCGGACAGCTGGCAGGAGTCGTACCGCACGAGCGGGCCCTGGGACCCGATGCGGTAGCGGTGGGGGCTGCTCTCCTCGGCGAAGGACTTGAAGGCGTTCGCGGTGTCGTCACAGTCGTTGAAGTGCACCGTGCCGCTGTCCCAGGCGCAGTCGATCACGACGGTGTCCGGGTCGCGCACCTCGAAGCGGATGTCCTCGGCGTGGAAGCGCTGCACGGAGTCGTGGTGCGGACCGCGCGGGAAACGGAAGAAGGTACTGGTGCGCCCGTAATCCCCGGAGTCCTCGGGGCGGCGGCCGGTGACGATATAGGAACCGCCACGGCAGGTGATGGAACCCCCGTAGGGGAACTCCAGGAAGTTGCCCCAGGCGTACTCGACCTTCATGTCGTTGAACCAGTAGTTGAGGAACTGGTCCTGCTGGCCGTGGCTCACCGACTTCTCGGACAGCCCGGAGTACAGGAACGCCTTGCGGTACGCCCCGCCCACCCGGCAGGCGTCCCAGCGCATCTCCGAGTTGGTGTTGCTGCCGTCGAGGGCCAGGCCGTAGGTCCACTCGCCGGTCCACTCGCATTCGGTGAAGCGGTAGTCCTGTGCCTGACCGGTCGAGTAGGAGTAGAAGAACGACGCGCCGGGGGTGGCGGAGACGAAGCCCAGCTGCTCGAACATCACATTCGCCCAGCTGTCCTCGTTGCGGCACAGATAGGTGGTGTCACCCTCGGGCGGCGCGAAGAGCAGCTGCGTCATCCGTTTGCCGGCGCCGCGGAACCGTAAGCCATTGGCTTTGAGCTTGCCCCCGGTGGCGTTGAGCAGCGCATGGGGCTTGCGGATGAGGTAGGTGCCGGCCGGTATGTCGATCACGGTCCGGCCGATGTGGTCCCACACCCGGCCGGCCGCGTAGGAGTACGCACGGGCGAATGCGTGGCTGTCGTCGGTGCGTCCGTCGCCCTTGGCCCCGAAGTCCGCGACCACATCGATGACATCCTTGCCCTTGGGCTTGTGGCCGGTGACCACGGGTGCCCTGGCGTCGTCCGACGTCTGCCGGGAGGCAGGGGCCGCCGGCTCGCAACCGGTGAGGGCGGCCGCCAGCGCCGCGGCCGTACCCGCCAGCAGCGTCCGGCGATCGGCGCCACCGGTTGACGAAGAGGTCCTGCCTGCCATGATGTTGCTCCTTCGGGGGTCCATTCATCAGGTGGGGGACATGAGCCAGTTCGGATATGCGATCAGACAGCTGTCTGCGGCCCAGAAATCCGCGAAGGGAGTGTCCCTGTACTCGCGCTATGTGAACCGGCCGGCCGGCCGGGTGTTAGCCGCCGTGGGCTACAGCCTCAAACTGACACCCAATCAAGTCACCATCATCAGCGGGGTTTTCACCTTCGCCGGCGTGGTCATGATTGCGGTGCTCCGCCCCTCGCCCGCCGCGGCGGTGGCTATTTTCGCGGCGCTGGTCCTCGGTTTCGCCCTGGACTCCGCCGACGGGCAGCTCGCCCGGCTGACCGGAACGGGCAGCGCCGCGGGGGAGTGGCTGGACCATGTGGTCGACTGCGCGAAGATGCTCGCCCTGCACATGGCCGTACTCGTCTCGTTCTACCGCCACTTCGGCCTCTCCGACCCTCGGTATCTGTTCGTACCCGTCGCCTTCCAGTTCGCCGCGGTGATGGTCTTCTTCGGTGGCATCCTCACCGAACAGCTCAAGCGCGCCGACCGGCTGCGGAGCGGTGCGGGCGGGCCGGCACCCGCGGCACCCGCCTCCACGCTGCGCTCCGTCGCCCTGCTTCCGGTCGACTACGGGGTCTTCTGCGCCCTGTTTCTGGTGTTCGGCAGCCGGGAGGTGTTCCTGGTGCTGTACAGCTGCCTGCTCGTCGCCCATCTGCTGTTCATGGTGGCGTTCCTGGTGAAGTGGTACCGCGAGTTGTCCGCCCCCGGCCGCTGACCGGCCGGGGACGGACACTCACCAGGGCAGACGGCCCGGGCCGGTCACGCGGAATTCGCGAGCCCGTCGAGCACCTTGCGCAGCAGGGTGCTCGACGTGTGCACGGTGTAGGGGAAATAGATCACATCGACCCCGACCGTCGCGAAATCCCTTTCGAGCTTGTCGCCCTTGCTGGTCCCCCGCCAGTCGTCGCCCTTGAAAATGACGTCGAACCGCACCTGCTGCCAGGTTTCCAATTTATCGGGCACCGTCTCGACGAACGCCGCGTCCACGAATCGGACGCTGCGTACGATCTCCAGCCGCTCGGCCAGCGGAATGACCGGTGCCTGCCCTTTCGCCTGCACCGCCATTTCGTCCGAGACGACACCGGCCACCAGATAGTCGCACTGGCTTTTGGCGTGCCGGAGAATGTTCAGATGCCCGACGTGGAATAGGTCGTAGACCCCGGGCGCATAACCTACTCGGTGCGTCATTTACCCCCCACTCGGCATACGGTCAGTTCCTGGCGGTCACATAGACCGGGCCGTTGCGCCCGGACACATTGGTGCCGTCGGTGACCTCGATCGAATACCGGTGCTGCGCCCCGGGCTCCACGGTGTCCGTGAAGCTCATATTGGGCCGGTTCCAGTAGCGCGAATCCTGGTTGAGCGAGGTCAGATACTCGCCGTCCCGGTAGATCTTGTAGGTCAGGACACCGTCGTCCCGGTCCCACGAGGCCTTCCAGTTCAGCGTGATCTTGCCCCGGGACCCGCTCGCACCACTGAGCAGCGGCACCTGCGGCGCCCCGGTGTCCGGCGCCGCCGTGAACCGGGTCAGGCCCTGCTGCGGCGCGTCATTGACGACGGTGAACTCACCGCCCGCCCACAGGACGCCGTCCGCCATGGTCAGCGCCCGCGGGCCGATCTGCTCGCCGATCCCGTCGTTGGTGTCCGGGAACCACGGCAGGATCGTTTTGTCCGAGATCGACTGCGCCAGGAAGTGCTGGCGGTTGCCGATGTCGGTGAAGCCGCCCGGGGTGTTGGAGCAGTCGTGCGCGTGGGAGCCGCTGTAGAGGACGCCCTTGTACGGCAGGACCGCCTGGGTGGCGCCCAGGCAGGTGTCCTTCCAGAGCTGCCCGCCGTCCGACAGCCGGCCCGCCGCGCGGCCGTCGAAGACCCCGCCGCCGGTGCCCTCGGCGCCCAGATAGAAGTTGGTCCCGTCGTTGACGAGCGACTTGACCGCCGACCTCTGGGGAATCCACCCGGTGAAGGAGTTGACGACCCTGCCGGTGGTCGCGTCCAGCCCGGCCAGTGCGTGCACGTTCAGGAAGCTGCCGTTCACCGAGGTGAACCGGCCACCGATGATGACCTTGTTGAGCTGCGGAGCGACGGTGATGGCGTTGACCGCCGGGGTGGGGTCGTTGCCGACCGAGGACCCACGGATCGTCGCCTTGAACGGGAGCAGCTCGCCGTCGGGCCGCAGCGCGGCGACCCGCTCGCGGGTCTGCCCCTGGACGGTGTCGAACCCGCCGCCGATGTAGACCGTGTCGTCGGTGACGTCCAGGGCCCGGACGGTCGAGCTGACCGTCGGCTTCCAGTCCGCCCCGATGGTGCAGTCATCGGTGTTGAGGGCGGCCGTGTTGGACCGGCCCACCGGACCGGCCTTCCCGAACGAGCCGCCGATGTAGACCGTCGAGCCGTCGGGCGAGGCCTTCATGGCGCGGATCGTGCCCGTGCCGCCGATGAACGCCGGGGCGCACGACAGTGGTTCACCGGTCTTGGCGTCGAAGGCCGCGAAGTTCGTACGGGCGACTTCGCCGGTGCCGGGGGCGGCGCCCGGCGGCCGGATGTGGCTGAAGGTGCCTCCCACATAGACGATGCCCTTGGCATAGGCCATGGCCCACACGATGCCGTCGGTCTGCCACGTACGCAGCGGATCGGCGGTGAGAGTGGTTTCGCCGGTGGCCTGAGCCGGGCCGGCGGAAAGGGCCGTGGCCGCGGTGCTGAGCACCGCGGCAGCGAGCAACAGATGGACTGGTTTACTTCTTTGGCGCACAGGTCCCCCCTGGAAGCATGGCGCGATCGGAATTGTCAGGGTAGGACGTGGGAACGCGACGAGTTCTGTGCGGAACTGGGACCGGTGTTCACGGTGAGTTTCCCGAACCACGCTTACGCAGCGCCCCGAAGAACTCCCCTACCCCCAGCGGCAAACGATAGCGCCAGACGGCGGCGCAGAAAGCCCCAATGGCTAAAACAATTCCCAAAAGCGCACCGGCAAGGGTGTCCCCGAAAAGCATCCGCAGCGCGAACACCGGGAGCGCCACCGTCACGACGCCGAGCACCGCGGCACACCGATAGCCCCGGTCGATGGTGCGAAAGCCCAGGCGGTAGCGGGCCAGCAGCGCGGAGGCACCGTTGTCCACCACGATCGCCAGACCCCACGAGACCGCCGCCCCCAGCACCCCGTAGCGCGGAACCAGCCAGATCCCGCTGCCCAGTTGGATCACGAACGCGGTGCCGGCAACCACCAGATTCCAGACGCTCCGCCCGGCCATGAGGATGACCGTCTGTGCATTGCCGACACCGACATTGACCAGACAGGCGGCCGCCAGGACCACCAGCCCCGTCGCGCCCCCGCCGAAGCCGGGCCCGAAGAGCGACAGCACGGTCCGGGGGAAGGCGGCGAGGACCAGGAACACCGGCCAGGAGAAGAGCGCGATCCAGCGGGTCGACAGCCGGTGCAGATACCGCGCCCCGTGCCGGTCGCCGCCCGCCAGCAGCCGGCTGAGCTGCGGCGCCACCGCCAGCCTGATCGCCAGCTGGAGCAGGCTGCCCGCGGTGACCAGCCGCCCGATCGCCGTGTAGATGCCGGCGTCGGTGCCGGTGCCCAGCGCCGACAGCAGGATCACCCCGATCCACACCGCGGTGATGTCGAAGACGGAGGAGACCGCCCGCGGCCCGGCGAACGCCCAGAACTCCCGTGCCTGCGAAGGCGGTTGACCGGAGCCCGGATGCGTACGGCGGGACCGGCGCAGCGAGACGGCGGCGGCCACCGCACCCAGCACCCCGGGCGCCAGCCAGGCCACGGAGAGCCCGGTCACGCTCGGTGCGACCAGCACCAGCGGCACCGCGAGCAGTACCCGCAAGGCCGGTTTGCCGATCTGCTCCACGCCCACGAAGGGCACCACCGAACCGTAGCCCCGGGTGGCCCCGAGCAGCACCAGCGCCACCGTCGTCACCGGCAGGAACACCGCGAACAGCCTGATGAGCGCGGCGGCCTGGCCCGGATCCAGCTCGGGCAGCAGCAGACCGGCGAGCCCGGGGGAGCACAGCAGCACCGCCGCACCCGCGGCGCTCGCCAGCAGCGTCGGCAGGGCCGAGATCCGCAGCAGGGCCGGTACGCCGGCGCCGCCGCTCAGCTCCAGGTCCCGGGAGACGAAGCGGACCAGCGCGGTATCGGCGCCCAGCTTCAGCGCGTTGCTCAGGATGGTGAAGGCCGCGACCCCCGTGAACACCGCGCCGGCCCCGCGGGCCCCGAGGCCATGGGTGATGACGGCGACGAGGACGAACCCGAACAGCGCGTTGGCGGCCGAGCCCGCCAGGCCGAACATGCTGCCGCGGGCGGTGCTGCCGACCCCCCGCCCGCCGGCCGCGGCTCCGTCCGCCGCCGGTGGCGCGGGCCGGTCGCCCGCCCCCGCCGGACGGATGGCGGTCATCCGCGCAGCGAGGTGGTGTCGGCGTCGACGGACGCGCCGTCCTGCGGTGCCGGTCCGAGAAGCGGCGGCGGCGGGCCCGGCCGCGGCGCCGGTGCCACCGGGGACGTCCGCGCACGGCCCCGGCCGCGCTTGCGGTGGGTCGGCCCGCCGTCCGTCAGCCGGCGCAGCGACGTCCCGCGGCTGCCCTTGTCCAGGACGGCTCCCAGGATGTGCCCGCCGGCGCCGGTGATCAGCTCCCACACCCGGTCCAGATCGTCCCGGCGTACCTCGTTGAGATCACACACCACCACGACACCGGCCGCCTGCTTGGCGACGGCCAGCCCGTCGGCGTGCGACAGCAGCGGCCCGGTGACGACCACGACATTCTCGTCCGGGCCGGACGGCGCGTTCAGCAGCCGCGCGAACTGCGGTGACGACAGGGCACGCGCCGGGTTGGGCACCTCCCGGCCGGGCAGCAGATCGAACCGCCCGTCCACCCCCGCGTCCACGGCCAGCCGCTCGCCGTCCGCCCAACTACCCGGCACCGGACGGCCGTGACCGTGATGCAGCGGCAGCCGCCGGGCGAGCTGCGGAGTCCGCAGATCGGCCTCCACCAGCAGGATGTCGTTACCGATCTCGGCGAACGCACCGGCCAGGTTGACCGCGACCGAGACCGCCTCCGCATGCTCCCGGGGGGAGACGACCAGCAGACTGCCCCGTCCCGCGAAGCGCTGGTCGTGCACCAGCCGGAACGCGATGGTCCGGTAGGCCTCCGCCCGGTTGCCGCGCCCGGACCGCCCGACCTCCAGCAGCTCCGCACCGCCCTGCCGCCGCGGCAGGATGCCAAGGACCGGTGCCCGCAGATTGTCCTGCACATCCGCCACCGACCGGACCCGCGGCTCCAGCACCGAACGCACCCAGGCCGCCAGAATGCCCAGCACCAGCCCGACCACGGCCCCGGCGAGCAGCAGCACGACGAGCCCGGGGCTGGACGGGAAGGCCGGCGGATCGCCCTTGCGGACGATGTCGCCGGGCGTGGTGTCGAGGGACTTCAGGCTGGAGATCCGCCCCTGAAGATCCGCTATCTCCGACACCAGATTGCTGCGCTCGGACTCATCGGTGGCCCGCCCCCCGCTCCCGGCCGCGATCCGCCGGTCCAGCACCTTGCGCTGCTCCTGGAGCGGCTTGAGTTCGGTGCTCAGCTTGCTGACGGTCTTGTCTATCCGCTGGGTCGCCGCGTCCTGCCGGTAGTCCAGATATGCGTGCACGAAGGCGTTGACGAGCGCGGACGCCCGGTCCGGGGAGTCCGCGTCGTACTCGAACATCAGGGTCTGGGTCTCGGGCGGATTGCTCACCCGCAGATCCCGCTGGAGCCGGGCCGGCTCGGTGGCCGGCTTCAGGGCCTTGGCCGCACCGGCCGCGACCGACGCGCTCTGCGCGATCTGCCGCTCGGTGCCCATGCTGATCTGCTTGTCCACCGAGACGCCGCCGGCCTCGAAGGGCGCCGTACTGATCGCATGCACCACGACCTCGCCGGTCGCGGTATAGGTCGAACCGCCGAGCAGGGACACGGCGCCACCGCCCAGCATGCCCAGCACCAGCCCCAGCACGACCAGGGCCCGATACCGGAAGAGCTGGCGCAGCTGGTCCCGGATCTGGTCCGGCTCCTCCGCGGGCTCGTCGAAGACGCTCACGTACGTGCTCCTCCTGTGGGTAGCGGCAAGGCGGCGCGGGGCGCGGGGGACGCCGGGGCGCCCGCGGGGTCGGCCGCGGCCGGCGGAGAGGTCCGCCGCCCCGGCTTACGGGTGATCAGTAGCGGGATGCAGAGCAGCAGGGCGAGCGGGCCGACGATGGCCATCAAACTGCCCCGCAGCAACACCAGTTGGTAGAAGCCGAAGGCCGGCACCAGCAGTGCCGCGAGGGTCCCCGGGCGCCTGCGCAGCCGGTGCCGGAGGTCGTCGATGCGCCGTCCCACCGCGCCGATCAGACCGAAGACGGCGATGACCGACGGGAAACCGGCCCACATGTAGGTCTCGATCCACAACGGCGCGGAGAGATTCTCGAAGGTGTAGCCCGCATGCCGGGCGAGCAGGATGCCCGCGTCATCGGGCTTGCCGGGCCACACGGCACGCGGCACGAAGAACAGCGGGGGCCCCAGTGCGGCCGTCGGCGTGAAGCCATGCGTACGGACATAGTCCACCCCCGTCTCGACCTGCTGGAACGCGTCATAGTCACCGTTGGACGTGAACTGCTCGGCCAGCGACACGACATGGACCGGCTCCCGCTTGTCGTAGCGGAAGTAGTCGCTGTACGGGAAGACCACCAGCACCACGGCCGCCACGGCCGCCGCGCCCATCCGGAACGCCCGCGGCCCGCGCAGCCAGGAGGCGCTGAAGGCCAGCGCCAGCAGGACCGTACCGGCCCAGAAACGCGGCTGGCTGATCGGGTTGTTGACGACCACATTCACCGCGATCATCAGCGGCAGCAGCAGCCACCGCAAGCCGCGCAGGGTCCGGTCGCCGGTGGTGAACCGCGGTACGTGCACCAGCCCCACCAGCGCCCAGAAAGCCGGCACCGAAAGGGCCCAGGCGGCCATCGCCCGGTCCGCCGACCCGGCGGGCGCGGCCTGCGCAGCGGCCTCGTTGGCCGCCTGACGGCTGAGGAAGAACGCCGACAGCCCGCCCTGACCCGGGATCAGCACGACCGCCAGCAGCAGCGCCAGACCGCACAGCAGCAGCACCCGCCCCGGCGACAGCCGCCGGGCCAGCAACGGTTCGAGGACCACGGAGGTGCGCGACGACCGCCAGGACGCCACCGCCGACCCCGCGCTGTAGGCGAGAAGTCCCGCCTCCACCACGGCAGTTGTCAGGAACGCGGTGTTCGCGTCGACCACGAATCCCCGGGGGTAGGCGTCCGTCGCGAGCATCGCCAACGGCGCGAGTCCCAGCCACACATAGGAAAAGAGCCAGAAACCGAGCGAGATCAGCCGTGCCCGGACGTCCGTCAGCACCCGGGCCAGCGCCGCACCCGTGTGCACCACCACCACGCACTGCACGGCCAGGGCGGCACCGAAGCGGGCGTCGAGCGACTGAAGGATCAGCACCGGAAGCAGCACCACCAGCAGCAGCGCCCAGCAGCACAGTGCGGCGATGCCCCGTACCGGCACCGCGGTGCCCGGACGTTTTCCGCGCAGCATCGGCCCACCTCCCCCCAACTCCCCACCAGCGACCACAATCTAAGGGACATCGGGAAAACAAGGTCGCCTTCGGGACACAATCGCAACCCAATTCACAGCCCGCGGGCCCCGGCAGCCTCCTACGATGACCGCACATCCAGAGGGGGGCCATTCGTGGAAGACTCGTTCGCGGGCCGGTGCGTGCTCGTGGTCTCGACCAACTACGCACCCGAACACACCGGCATAGGGCCGTACTCGACCCAGATCGCCGAGCATCTGGCCGCATCCGGCGCCGACACCCATGTCCTCGCGGGCATGCCGCACTATCCCGCCTGGCGGGTCGCGGACGGCTACCGCGGCCGGTGGCGCGTCCGGGAACGCCGCGGCGGGGTGACCGTGCACCGCCGGCGGCACACCGTTCCGCCGCATCAGACCGCCCTGCGCCGGGCCCTGTTCGAGGCGAGCATCCTGGTCCACAGCGCCCTGACACCACCGCGCATCCGACCCGACGTGGTGCTCACCCAGATGCCGAGCCTGGCCGGGGGAGTGCTCGGCGGACGCCTTGCACGGCAGGCCGGGGTACCGCATGTCGTGGTCGTCCAGGACCTGATGGGGGCCGCCGCCGAACAGAGCGGCATCCAGGGCGGGGGCCGGGCCGCCGCGCTGGCCGGAGCGGTGGAGGCGCGGGTGCTGCGCCAGGCGGCCGTCGTCGGCGTGGTGCATGAATCGTTCGTGGACCGGGTCACGGCGATGGGCGTGCCGCGCTCACGGGTGCATGTGGTGCCCAACTGGACCCATGTACGGGGACCGAGCGGCGACCGGGACCGCACCCGGGCGCGACTGGGCTGGTCCGCCGGGGAGACCGTGGTGCTGCACGCCGGCAACATGGGCCTCAAACAGGGGCTGGAAGTGCTGGTCGAGGCCGCGCGGCTGGCCGGTCAGGAGGCCGCGCCCGTGCGGTTCGTGCTCATGGGGGACGGCAACCAGCGCGCACACCTGGAACGGCTCGCCGCGGACGTCCCCGCGCTGTCCTTCCTGCCGCCCGCCGACACCGAGGACTTCCCCGAGGTGCTGGCCGCCGCCGATGTGCTCGCGGTGACCCAGAAAGCCTCGGTCCTGGACATGAGCCTGCCGTCCAAGCTGACCTCGTACTTCATGACGGGCCGGCCGGTGATCGCCTCGGTGGCCGCCGAAGGGGGCACCGCCCAGGAGGTCCTGAGCTCGGGCGCCGGGACGGTCCTCGCACCGGAGGACCCGAAGGCGCTCCTCGCGGAGGTCCGGGCGCTCGCCGACGACCCCGGGCGGGCGGCGCAGCTGGGAGCCCGGGGCCCGCAGTACGTCGAACAGCGGCTCAGCAGCCGGGCCGGTCTGGAGCGGATCACCGAACTGCTGCGGATCGCCCGGGCAGCCGGACGCTGACCACAGGCGGCGGGGGCACCGGCCCCCGCCGCCCCGGTCAGCGTGCGCCGGGCCGGGCGAGGGACCCGTACCACCCCTCCAGCCGGTCGGCCACGGCCGCCAGCGAGAACTCCTCCTCGACAGCCGCCTGACCGGCCAGGGTGACGCGCTCCCGCAGCGGACGGTCCTCCAGGAGCCGCAGCACCGCGTCCGCCAGCTCCTCAGGCGAACCGTCGGTCACCACCGCGGCCTCCCGCCGCCGGAGCGTACCGGCGATCCCACAGCTGCCGGTGCAGACCACCGGGGTGCCCACCGCCAGGGACTCCAGCACACTCATCGGGAACGGCTCATCGACACTGGGCAGCACATACACCGTGGCCTGCGCCGTGCGCCGCACCGCGGCATCATGGTCGAGGGCCCCGCCGTACGTCACGACCTCGCCCAGCCCCTCCTCGGCGATCAGCCGCCGCACCTCCGCCAGCCGCCCCTCGTCCGAACCGTGCAGGGTGAAGGACACCTCGGGCCGTTTGCGGTGCACCAGCGCCGCCATCCGCACGAAGGCCTCGGGGCGCTTGCGGCTCTGCAGCCGGGCGAGGAAGAGCACATCGGTCTCGCTGCGCTCCCCGTCGGCCGGGCGGGAGCGGACCCCGTTGGGGAGTCTGACGAGCCGCGGTCCGCGCGGGCCCAGGACCTTCCGCAGCCCGGCCTCCTCCTCATCGGTGAGCACCAGGGCCGCGGCCGCCCGCCGCAGCAGCGGGACATACACCCGGTCGAAGAGCCGGGCCACCGCCGAGCCGCGGGGCTGGACCATGCCATGGGTCTGCACGACGAAGGGCCGGCGGCGCATCACGGCCACCGCGAGCGCGGCCAGGGACACCAGGTCCCGCCCGGCGTGCAGATGCAGCGCGTCGGCCCGGCCCACCCGGCGCCAGAGCGTGGGCAGCAGCCCCGGGTGGAACAGGCCCAGGAAGCCCTGTCCCGGCACCAGCGTGCGAGCCGTACGGGCGCGCAGCGGCACCCCGTCCACCGACCGCGGGGGCGCGCTCCGGCCCCGCCACAGCGAGACCAGCTCCACCTCGTGCCCCCGCGCGGCCAGTTCGCCCAGCTGCCCGGTGGCCACGCTCACCGGACCGCCGTAGGCCCCGTCGTCGCTGACCAGCGTCACCACATGGGTGATCCTCATACGGCACCTCCGGTGGTGTGCACGGCCCCCGGCGGCACATCGCGGTGGGCGACCACACCGGCCCCGACCACCGCATCCGCGCCGACGGTGACACCGCGCAGCACCATGGCCCGGGCGGCCACCCAGGACCCGGGCTCCAGCCGGATCGGTGCGTTGTCGAACTCGAAGGTGGGCGAACGGCGTTGGTGGCTCCCGGTGCACAGCACGGCACCCTGGGACACACAGACATCATGGCCGATACTGATCGGTTCCAGGTTGATCAGCCAGGAGTCCTCACCCACCCAGACGTCATCGCCGATCGTCAGCTTCCACGGCCACTGCACCCGCACCCGGTGCCGGATGAGCACCCGTTCGCCGACCCGGGCGCCGAAGAGCCGCAGCAGCGCGGGCCGCAGCCGCGGCGGGCACCACCACTTCATGAACAGGACGTTGAGCACGACGAACCAGGCGACCTGGGTCAGCAGCCCCCGGCCCTTGTCGTAGCCGGCGCCGGTGAAACCGCGCAGTTGGCGGTCGGTGACGGTGGCCGTCATCGGTCCACCCGCACCCGGTGACCGGAGAGCTCGTCCGCCAGCTGCCGGACGTCCGACTCGACCATGATCCGGGCGAGTTCGTCGAACTGCACCTTCGCTGACCAGTCCAGCAGGCTCTTGGCCTTGGACGCGTCACCGATGAGCGCGTCCACCTCGGAGGGCCGTTCATACTTCGCGTCGAAGCGCACATAGCGCTCCCAGTCCAGCTCCACCGCTTGGAAGGCGGCCTGGAGGAAGTCCCGTACGGTCGCGGCCACTCCGGTCGCCACCACATAGTCGTCGGGCTCGTCCTGCTGGAGCATCAGCCACATGGCCTCGACGTACTCCGGGGCGTAACCCCAGTCGCGGACGGCGTCGAGGTTGCCGAGGTAGAGATGCTCCTGAAGGCCCGCCTGTATGCGGGCCACCGCGCGGGTGATCTTGCGCGTCACGAAGGTCTCACCGCGCCGCGGGCTCTCGTGGTTGAACAGAATCCCGTTGACCCCGAACAGGCCATACGCCTCGCGGTAGTTGACCGTGGACCAGTACGCCATGACCTTGGCGCAGCCGTACGGGCTGCGCGGGTGGAAGGGCGTCGCCTCGTTCTGCGGCGGCGGGGTGGCGCCGAACATCTCCGAGGACGAGGCCTGGTAGAGCCTGGTCTGCACGCCGCTGGCGCGGATCGCCTCCAGCAGCCGTACGGCGCCCAGCCCGGTCACATCGCCGGTGTACAGCGGAGCGTCGAAGGAGACCCGGACATGGGACTGGGCCCCGAGGTTGTAGACCTCGTCGGGCTGCACATCGCGCAGCAGATTCACCAGGGCCACCCCGTCCGACAGATCGACGTGGTGCAGCAGCAGCCGCCGGTCCGGGGTGTGCGGGTCCTGGTAAATGTGGTCGATACGCTCGGTGTTGAAGCTCGATGAGCGTCTCATCAGCCCGTGTACCTCATAGCCCTTGTTCAGCAGCAATTCGGCGAGATACGAACCGTCCTGACCGGTGATTCCGGTGATGACCGCGGTTTTCGGCATGGCTTCCCCCCACGAGAAGTGATGTGCATCGGTTCTGACTTGCTGGATTACCCACGCGCCTGCGGACCGCGGGGCGTGGACGCTACCCGCTCCGCCGTCGCCGGTCGAGAGCGAGGAGCGGCAGATATTTCCTGAAATAGCCGGTGGACGTATCGGGTTGACTGACACAATCCGGCCCATGAATGACTTGCTGCCCACACCCGCTCGCGTCTTCGTCGCGGGCCACCGAGGCCTGGTGGGATCCGCCGTCACCCGGCGGCTGTCCGCGCAGGGCTATGACGTACTGACCCGTACCCGCGACGAGCTCGACCTGCGGGATGCCGGGGCCACCGAGGCGTATCTGCGCTCGGCGCGGCCCGACGCCGTCGTCCTGGCGGCCGCCAAGGTCGGCGGCATCATGGCCAACAGCACCTACCCCGTGCAGTTCCTGGAGGACAACCTGAGCATCCAGCTCAGCGTCATCGCCGGGGCGCACCGGGCCGGGGCCCGCCGTCTTTTGTTCCTCGGATCGAGCTGCATCTACCCCAAGCACGCCGCGCAGCCGATCACCGAAGGCGCCCTGCTGAGCGGGCCGTTGGAGCCCACCAACGAGGCCTACGCGATAGCCAAGATCGCCGGCCTCGTCCAGATCCGCTCCTACCGCCGGCAATACGGTGCCTCCTTCATCTCCGCCATGCCGACGAACCTCTACGGGCCGGGCGACAACTTCGACCTCGAGACCTCGCACGTCCTGCCCGCGCTCATCCGCCGCTTCCACGAGGCGAAGGAACAGGGGCTGCCGGAACTCACCCTCTGGGGCACCGGCACCCCGCTGCGCGAGTTCCTGCACGTCGACGATCTGGCCGCCGCCTGCGAGGTGCTGCTGCGCCGCTATGACGGCGACGACACGGTCAACGTCGGCTGCGGCAGTGACCTGACCATCGCCGACCTGGCCGCCTGTGTCGCCGCCGCGGTCGGATACGAGGGCCGGATCGCCTTCGACCCGTCCCGCCCCGACGGCACCCCCCGCAAGCTGCTCGACATCAGCAAGATGCGGGCCCTGGGCTGGACGCCCACCATCCCGCTCGCCGAGGGCATCGCCCGCACCTATCAGGCCTGGCGGGCGGCGCCGGCCGCGGTGTGACCGCCCTGGATCCGTACCGTGCACCCGGCGCCCGCCTCTCGGCGAGGCGCCGGACGCACACCGTGGCGCGCTAGTACGCACCGCGCCCGTCCACGACGGCCCGCACGGTACGGGCCAGCACACTGATGTCGCGGACGTAGGACCAGTTGTCCACGTAACTCAGATCCAGCGCGACGGTCTCGTCCCAGGAGAGATCCGACCGCCCGCTGACCTGCCACAACCCGGTCAGCCCCGGCTTGACGGACAACCGGCGGAGCTCGGTCCCGTCATACCGCTCCACCTCTTCGGGCAGCGGCGGCCGCGGTCCGACCAACGACATATGGCCGGTCAGGACGTTGAACAGCTGCGGCAGTTCGTCCAAGGAGAAGCGGCGCAGCAGCCGGCCCACCGGCGTCACCCGCGGATCCCGCCGCATCTTGAACATCGCCCCGTCGTGCTCGTTCGACGACTCCAGCGCCGCCCGCATCCGGTCGGCGGTGACCACCATCGTGCGGAACTTCCACATCCGGAAAGGCCGCAGATCCTGGCCGACCCGGATCTGCCAGTAGAACACCGGCCCGGCGGACGAGAGCCTTATCGCCGCCGCCACCAAGGCGAACACCGGGGAGAGCAGCGCCAGTAGCAGCAGCGCCCCCAGCCGGTCCGTGACCTGCTTCAGCAGAACCGGCACCCCGCGCCGCGCCGCGGGGTCTATATGCATCACCGTCAGACCCGCCGCCTTCGCGAGCCGGACCCGGTGCTGCGAGACATCGATCAGGCCCGGAAGTATGGCCAGATTCCGTCCCCCGTCGTGCAGGGCCCAGGCCAGCCGCCGTATGCGCGGCGCGGGCAGCCGACGGCCCGGCGCCACGAAAACGAGATCGACGTCGAGGTCGGCGGCGCACCGGAGCACGGTCTCGCCGTCCAGCGCCGCTTCGGGAGAACTCCCGTCCGACGCGAGCCGGGCCGGGACCGGCACTGCCGAGTCGCTGTCCTCCTCGCCGACGAGACAGCTCCCGACCACGACATACTCATGATCAGTACGGTGTGCCAGCTCCGCGAGCACCACATCAACGGTGCCCGCCTCGCCGACGATCAGCACCCGGCGCAGCGCCTGCGCCCGGCGTCTGGCGGCCACCAGATACCGGTGTACGAGCCGGCGCCGGGCCACACCCAGCGCCAGGCACGGCACCAGGGCGAGCACACATATCTGGAGCGAGACCTCGACCCGCGCCACGACGCAGACGATGGCCAATACGCCCAGCATGGTCAGCCAGTCCCGTAAGACGGCCAGCGCGGCGCCGTCACCGGCCGGCTCCTCCCGGCTGTAACGATTCTTCGATGCCCCCACGGCCAGCCATGAGGCACCGGCCAGCACCGCCGTGAGCAACGGCTGGGGCTGCTGTGTCACGGCACAGAGCAGCCCCACGGGTATGAGGGCACCCACGGCATCGACGGCCGGCGCCAACTGCCGCAACCGCCGTTCCGTCGGCCTGTGCCTGCTTCTGTCGTCGTGTTCCGGTACGCGGTCCAACTTGGCTGTCCCGGCAGGTGAATCGATCACCCTTGCTCCGGCAGCTTCGAACAACCCCATGGCCCCCCACTTGGTCGTCCCCTTCACTTCCGGCGCGGCTGGAGCCCCCCGGCCCCACAACCGCCCCCGTGTCGGACGTGACGCTAGAGCACGCTGCACCCGACTGCTGTGGTTTACCTATTTTGAGTGTTCTTGTGTCCGATTGTTTACAACCGGACGAGCGGGTGGTGCGGTCTCGGCCAATGTGCCGGGGGCCTTCAGTCGGCGGGCGGGAGGGACGCTGAGCACCTGCGTCGCGGGCTGACCGCGCTGTTCGCCCGGGACCGCGGCGTCGGAGATCCGTGCCGTGGGCCGGTGGCTGCTCGGGGGGGCGCTGCCGCGCTGGGGCTGGGCACCAAGAGCAACGGCCTACCTCTCAGGGTGGGGTGCCGTCCGTCCAGAGGATGACGCCGGAACCACTGATGGCACTTCAGGACCGTTCGGCTTTGGGGCCCTGTGGGGGAGGACGGCGCTGACCTGTGCATTCGAGGATGGGGACGTCGAATACTCCGCCCCTCTACAGGAATTGCTTTTCTCCATGAATGAGAACACCGCTCGAAGCAGTTGCCTCCGGACCCAGCGGGCGACCGAAGGATGGACCTTCTTGGTCGAATCGATACGGAACCACCGTACGGTCGGTTCCGTCGCCCCCAGCGGCAAGCCGCTGGCCAACCTGCTGGCCGCTCCGTTACGGGAAAGAATGCCGGACAGCTTGAACGTCCTGGAAGTGGGGGCGGGTACCGGCTCGGTCACACGTGTTCTGCTGCCCCTCATACCCCGGGGAAGCCGGCTGGACATCGTGGAATCCAACGCCCAGTTTGCCGCGCATCTGCGTGAGCTGGTTCACGGGGACCCGAACCTGCGGGAAAAGCAGGAGCGAATTCGCGTCCACAACATGGGCGTCGAACAGCTCACCACCGACCGCCGCTATGACGTGATCGTCTCCGGCCTGCCGTTCGCCAACTTCTCCCCCCAGCAGGTTGACGACATCATGGGTCGCTACTTAGACCTGCTCCGCCCCGGGGGCAGGCTCACCTACTTCTCCTATTGCGGAAGTCGCTGGGTCCGCGCCTTGCTGGCATCCGGTCCGGAAGCCCGCCGTCAACGCGACGTCAAAGACCTGTTGAACCGCTATCACCGCCGATACGCGATCGGCTGTTGGTCCGTGTGGGAAAATCTGCCACCCGCGACGGTATGGCAACTGCGCCGGCCCCTCGATGCCGTCAACCACTCCAATGCGCTGACCGCCCAGCCGAATTCGGCGATGTAGCGCGATGAACGGCCTCGCCAACCTGCTCGGCCACATTTCCCCTGCCGCCGCGTACACGGTGCTGGCCACGGCAATCATCGGGGAATCCATTCTGCTGGTGGGTGCCTTCATCCCCACTCTCGTTCTCATGCTCACCGCAGGTGCACTGGCCCGAACCGGCAGCTTGCACCTGCTGGGGGTCATCGCGGTTGCTGCCGGCGCCGTCATGGTCGGGGACGCTCTTGGCCATCGCACCGGTCGTCTGCTGGGAAAGCGCCTGCGTACCGCGAAGCTCGCCCGCCGCATTCCGGCCACGGCGTGGCAGCGAGCCGAAGCCCTCATGAACAAGCGCGCCGGCCAAACCCTCCTGATATTCCGCTTCGTGCCCGTGATGCGGACCCTCGCCCCGCACATGGCCGGCATCACCGGCCTGCCGTACCGTCATATCGCCCCGTACAGCGCCCTGGGCTCGGTCGCATGGGCAAGCGTGGAAAGCGGCACGGGCTACACCGCGGCCTTCTCCCTCCAGCACATCACGTGAGGGCGCCCCGTAGCCGGGGTGGCGTCGACGCGGCGACTCGGCAGCGAGAAGCGTCTGAAGGTCGCTCCTCGCGCGAAAAGGATGTGCCACCCCGGACCGCAATGAATCCCCTAATGGCCCCCTTCCATCAATGCAACTGGTAAGGAATAGAGGCGTCGTACAGGCCATGTCTGGCGATGAAGCCGTGGAGACAGGCGCTTCAGGTGCAGCGGGTTCGGTCCACGACGCGCAGGGTCGTTACGGCGGGGTCGGCGGCGCCCCGTACATGGCCGTTGGGTGCGGCCGCCGTGCGCTGGAAGAAGTTGACGAGGTCGGCGGTGACGACCTCGCCGGGGAGGACGTTGGGGATGCCGGGCGGGTACGCGGCGAGTGTGTCGGCCGACACCTGGCCGACGGCTTCGTGGGCCGCGACGGTGCGGCTCGGTGCGAGGAACGCCTCACGCATGGTCATCTCGACGCTGCCGGGGGCGGGCAGGCGCAGGTGGTCTGCCGAAGGCTGGTCGCGGAGCGGGGCCGGGAGGGCGTGCAGGGCCTCGACGAAGCGGTCGGTGTCGGGGGCCGTTCCTGCGCCGACCACGGCCACGATGGCCGAGTCGGTGGCGACCTCGACCATGATGCGGTGATCTCGCATCAGGCGTCGCCGGGCCTCGTGGCCGGATATGCCGTCGGCGCGGGTGTCGATGGAGACGCGGAGCGGGTCGGCGGTCACGATGTCGCCGAAGCGGTCGAAGGCGTCGCTGACGATGCCGAAGCGGCCGGCGGAACGAACCCGCGCGCGCGTCTTGTCGGCGGCGTCCAGCGAGGCGCCGATGCGGTCCCGGCCGGTCACGAGGGTCTGGCGGGCCACGTCGAGAGAGGCGAGGAGCAGCGCGCTGGCGCTGGTGGACTGGGTCAGGTGGAAGACCCGCTGGATCAAGGGCTCAAGCGTGTCAGAGAAGGGGCCCTCGCCGAGGTGCAGCATCGCGGACTGGGTGAGGCTGCCGGCCAGTTTGTGGGTGCTGGAGATGACGAGGTCGGCGCCCTGCGCGAGCGCGTTTTCGGGGAGGTCGGGGTGGAAGCCGAAGTGTGACCCCCAGGCTTCGTCGACGATGAGCGGGATGCCGGCTGCGTGAGCGACGTCGGCGCAGGCGCGTACGTCGGCCACAGCCCCGAAGTAACTGGGCGTCACGAGGTAGGCGGCGGCCGCTTCCGGGTGGGCGGCGATCGTCCGGGCGAGGCCGGCCGCGGTCACCCCGTGCGCGATGCCCCGCTCGGCATCGACCGACGGATGCACGAACGCAGCCCGCTGACCGGAGAGGACCAGGCCGTCGACCACGCTGGAGTGGACACTGCGCTGGACGATCAGCGTGTTGCCGAGCGCCCGGGAGACCAGGGTCGCGATGCGATTGCCCTGGGAGGCGCCGTTGGTGAGGAACCAGGTCCTGCGCGCACCCCACGCCTGTGCCGCGAGATCGAGCGCCTGCTCCATCGGGCCGGCGGCGCCGAGGTCGATGCCGTCCAGCAGCGGCGGCACGTCCAGCCGCAGCGGCGCCTCACCGACCAGCTGGGCCAGCGGCTCGAAGCGAAGTGGGTCAGCGGAGTGTCCGGGCACGTTCAGCCGCAGCCAGTCCTCGCGGGCGTATGCGCGGACGGCCTCGGCGTACGGGGCGGTGTGCTGGGCGATGTGCCGGGTGGTGTCGGTGGTTCGTTGCGTCACAGAAGGAAGCGTCACAGGCAGAGACCCATAGAGGAATACTGTGCTTCTCTGGAACGCTCCAGAGAATTTCTATACCCATCCCTGCCTCGCTGCCCCCTTTCACGGGGGCGGCGGATCTGCCTCTCCCAGGACGGCCATGCTCGAACTGCGCCACCTCCAGATCCTCCGCGCCATCGCCCGCGAGGGCTCTCTCGCGGGCGCCGCGCGCGTACTCCGCCACAGTCAGCCGACGGTCACGCACCATCTCGCGACCCTCGAATCGCACTTCGGAGCACCGCTGTTTCTCCGGGGTCCCAAGGGGGCCACCCTCACCGAGGCCGGCGAGGCGCTGCTGCCGCACGCCGAGGCGGTGCTGGCACGGGTGCGTCTGGCCGAGCAGGAGGTCGGCGCCATGGTCCGGCGTGGTGCCGAGACCCTCCGCGTCGGCACGTTTCCCACGGCCGGCGCCTCGCTGCTGCCGCCGGCCGTGCGCAGACTCCACCAGCGGGGGGTCCAGGTGACTCTCCGGGAGGGAGAGCTCCCTTCGCTGCTGGCCGCGCTGCGCTCGCGGGAACTGGACCTCGCGCTGGTCTTCTCCCAGCAAGGCGAACCCCTCGACCTCGATGAGGAGTTCATCGTTCACCCGCTGCTGGAGGATCCGATGCTCGTGGTGCTCCCCGCCGACCACGAGCAGGCGGGGCGGGAGCGCGTCCCGCTGACGGCGCTGCGCGACGAGGGCTGGATCATGGGAACCAGCGACTGGGACCCGTGCGACCGCCTGCTCTCCTGGGCCTGCGCACGGGAAGGCTTTGAACCGGCCCACGTCATGCGGACGGACGACTACGGCGTGCTGCAAGGGTTCGTCGCCGCCGGGATCGGCGTCGCGCTCGTCCCGCGCCTGGGGCTGGGCCGCGCACGGGACGACATCGAGGTCCGCCCGGTCGACGGTCCCGTCCTGGCCCGGCAGATCGGTGTCGCCATGCTGCGGACCTCCGTGGCCGGCAGTGCGGGCCGGCTCCTGTCCGAGCTGCGGACAGAGGCGGGGCGGATCCGGGCCCAGTACGAAGCCACGTAGGGGGATGCTCACAGCCGGGGGCGGTCCAGCAGGCGGGAGAGCACGATCACGCTCTCGGTGCGTTCGATGACGGGGGCCTCACGGACCCTCTGGATGGCCTGTTCCAGGTGCGGAATGTCGCGGGCGAGCAGGTGCAGCACAGCGTCTGCCGCACCGGAGACGGTGCACGCCTCGACGACTTCCGGGACCCCTTCCAGGTTCCGTCGCAGTTCGTCGGGGGTGGGATGGCCCTTGCAGTACACCTCGACGAACGCCTCGGTCCGCCAGCCCAGTGTCTGCGGGTCGATGATCGCCGTGAACCCGCGGATCGCCCCCGAGGCGACCAGCCGGTCGAGCCGGCGCTTGGCAGCGGGCGCGGACAGCCCCGCCGCCTCGCCGATCTCGGCATACGTACTCCGGCCGTTCCGCACCACGCACCGGATGATCTCTTCGTCGACAGCGTCCACGCCGCCACCTCCACACCGGACGACGGCCTCAAGGGCGGACAAGAAATCTCCAAGAGGCCCGTAAGTATGCAAGAAACAAACACTCAGAAGCAAGTTTTAGTAATTGATTGCGTCTGTGGCGCGAACATAGCATCCGACCCCATCAGCTGAGCCGCACCGATGGGAGAGACCACATGACCGCAGCCCTCAGTCCCGAGGAATCCGCCGCGCTGGAGGCGGTCGACGAGGATGCCATCGCCCGGATGCTCCTGGAGCTGCTCGCGATTCCGAGCGTGACCGGGAGCGCCGCCGAGACCGCGATGCAGCACCGGCTGGCGAAGCAGCTGGACGGCCTCGGTCTCGACGTCGACCTGTGGCAGGCGGACCTGGCCGCCCTGCGCGCACACCCCGACTTCCCGGGAACCGAGGTTCCGCGCGACGAGGCATGGGGCCTGGTGGGCACCACACCGGGCGGCGACGACGGGCCGACCATGATCCTCCAGGGGCACGTCGACGTCGTTCCCCCCGGCGACCTGCGGCAATGGAACGGCGACCCCTTCGTCCCGAGAGTGGAGGGGAACGTCGTCCATGGCCGAGGCGCCTGTGACATGAAGGCCGGCGTGGTCGCCAACCTGGCCGCCCTGACGGCGATTCGCGCCAGCGGAGCCAGGCTGCGCGGCCGGGTGGCCGCGCACCTCGTGGTCGGCGAAGAAGACGGCGGGCTCGGAGCCTTCGCCACCCTCCAGCGCGGCCACAGCGGCGACGCCTGCCTCATCACCGAACCGACCAGCGGCACCCTGGTGACGGCCAACGGCGGCTCGCTGACCTTCCGTATCGAGGTGCCGGGCAAGGCCACCCACGCGAGCACCCGCGATGCGGGAGCCAGCGCCATCGACGCCTACCTGCCCATCCACCAGGCGCTCGCCCGCCTGGAAACCCGGCGCAACGTGGCGGCCGATCCGCTGATGGCCGAGTACCGGACCCCCTACGCGCTCTCCGTCGGCATCCTCCGCGCAGGTGACTGGGCGAGCAGCGTGCCGGACAGCCTCGTCGCCGAGGGCCGGCTGGGCGTTCGGCTCGGTGAGGACCCGGCCCGGGCAGCCGCCGACTTCGAGGCATCCGTGGCCGAGGCATGCGCCGGTGACCCCTGGCTCCGTGCCCACCCGGCCCAGGTCACCTGGCCCGGTGGCCGGTTCGCCAGTGGGCGGCTGCCCGCCGGACATCCACTCGCGGCTCTGGTCCGCGACGCGCACAGCGACGCGGTGGGCGGGCCACGGGTGCGCGAGCGCGGCGCGCCGTACGGGAGCGATCTGAGGCTGTACGCCGCGGCGGACATCCCGACCCTGCAATTCGGGCCCGGCGACGTGCGACTGGCCCACAGCCCCCAGGAACAGGTCTCCCTCCCCGACATCGCCGAAGTGGCCCGCACCCTCGTGCTCACGGTGCTGCGCACCGTCGGCACCCAATAGCGCGCAACCCGAACGACCCGTGCCAACCCACAGCAGAAAGGCAGGGCCTCCGATGACGCCAGCCCAGGCCGCGCAGCATCAGGTCGACAGCCATACCGAGCAGGCAGCGCCCGAAGAGGGCTACCGACGCGGCCTCAGCGCCCGGCAGATCCAGATGATGGCCATCGGGGGCGCCATCGGCGTCGGCCTCTTCTACGGGTCAGGCGCCGGCATAGCCCAGATCGGACCGAGTCTGATCGCGTGCTACGCCGCTGCGGGCGTCGTCGTCTTCTTCATCATGCGGGCGCTGGGCGAACTGCTCACCTACCGGCCGACGTCGGGAAGCTTCGCCGACTACGCGCGGGAATTCTGCGGCCCGTTCGCCGGGTTCGTCACCGGATGGTCGTACTGGGCCGCGTGGGTCGCTTCCTGTATGGCGGAGGTGACGGCGGCCGGCCACTACATCGCCTACTGGTGGCCCTCCGTCCCGGTCTGGGCCACGGCCGCCGTGGCGCTGGCCGTGCTCTTCGCGGCCAACCTGATCTCCGTCACGCTCTTCGGAGAGCTGGAGTTCTGGTTCGCCACCATCAAGGTCGTGGCGATCATCGCAATGATCATCATCGGTGTGGGCGTGCTGACCTTCGGCTTCTCCGCCCTCGGCGACACCGCGTCCGTCACACACCTGTGGGCGGACGGCGGCTTCGCGCCAGACGGCGCCTGGCAGTCCCTGACCGCGTTGCAGTCAGTCGTCTTCGCCTACGCCGGCGTCGAACTCATCGGCGTCACCGCCGGAGAGGCCCAGAACCCCAAGGAAACCCTCCGCAAGGCGATCAACACTCTCCCCGTCCGCATCGCGGTCTTCTACGTCGGCGCGCTGATCATCCTGCTGTCCGTTCTCAGCTGGACCGAGTACAGCCCCGGGGCCAGCCCCTTCGTCCAGGTACTCGCCGGCGTGGGCATCCCCGCCGCGGCCGGGATCATGAACTTCGTCGTACTCACCGCCGCCCTGTCCGCCTGCAACTCCGGCATCTACTCCGCGGGCCGGATGCTGCGCGGCCAGTCCGCCCGGGGCGAAGGCCCGCGGGCACTCAAAGGACTGAGCGTCCGCCAACTCCCGCTGCCTGCCCTGACATTGTCCGTGCTCGTCATGGGCATCGGCGTGCTCGTCAACGCCGTCTCCCCGGACAAGGCCTTCGTCTACATCACCTCGGTCAGCGCCTGCGCCGTGCTGTGGACCTGGTCCATCATCCTCGTCGCCCACCTGCGCTACCGGTCCAAGGTGCGCGCCGGACTCCTCCCGCCCACCGACTTCCGGATGCCCGGCGCACCGGTGACCAACTGGATAGCCCTCGCCTTGCTCCTGTTCGTCGTCGCCATGATGGCCCTCTCCAGCGACACCCGGCTCGGTCTCTACGTGTGGGCGGTGTGGTTCATCGCCCTCACGATCGGATACCGGGCCACCAGGCGGCGCCATCGGCAGTCGGCACCTACTGAGCGGTGAGGGGCGAGGTGAGTGGCGTGGGACGGACGTCAGGGTCAGGGCGCCGGCTGGCGGGGGCCTCGGTTAACAAGACCAACGGTGAGGGTTCGGGCAGCGTCCTCACTGTGAAGGCGATTACCGTAAGCGAGTAATCGAACCGGACCGTGTAGTGACCTGTAGCGAGGGGCCCGCGAACGTCGCGGACCCCCGCTTTCCGATGTACCTGGAGACTGTGCGTGCCCATACAGATGACCGATTGCTGGTTCGCGTACCGGCACAAGGAGGTGCTCTCCGCATTCAACTACTCCCTGAAGCCGGGAAGTACGGTTCTTCTGGGGCCAAATGGTGCCGGCAAGTCGACGTTGCTGTCCCTGGCAGCGTCCGTCCGTCGTCCGCAACGGGGCGCCATCACCCACCGCGGCGTACCAGCCACGAGCCGCGACTACCGGCGGAAAGTCGCCTGGATGCCGCAGAACATCACTGCCATGCCAGGCCTGACCGCCCGTGAGCAAGTCGCCTTCGTCGGCTGGACCAAGGGAATGAACCGAACCGACGCGTGGGCCAAGGCAGCCGTAGCTCTGCGGCAAGTCGACCTTGCCGACAAGGAGAGCGTCAAGACCAAGACACTCTCCGGCGGGCAGCTGCGTCGTGTCGGCGTCGCCCAGGCGCTGGTCCATGACGCTGAAGTCCTCCTGCTCGACGAACCCACAGCGGGCATGGACCCCAGACAACGCCGCGTATTCCGCGATGTGTTGGCCCAACTCCCCTCAGACGTGGCCGTCCTGCTGTCCACCCACGATGTGGCCGATCTTGCCGAGGAATCTGACAACGTCACCGTGCTGGACGGCGGAAAGCTCGTCTACGACGGAGACACCAGCGGTTTCCTCGCCCATGCCCCTCACGACACCACGCCGGCGCGCCGGGCAGAAGCCGCCTACAGCATGCTGTCGGGGGGCGACTCATGAAGGTGAAGGCCCTGCTGCGCACCTCCAGTGCCACATTCCTTGCCGCACCGGTACTCGTTTTCACCTTCTTCGTCGCCTACTCCAGCGGAAGCCTTGCCCAATACGACAACAGGCATCCCCCAACGGTGTCGGCGGCTGCCTATCAGGCTCTGATATTTGCCGCCTCGGCCGCAGCCGGCTGCGGCGCGTGGGAAGCCGGACGGCTGCGGCAGAGCGGCATCTGGGACATGGCGCCATGGCGCAGCAGGTACCGCATCGCGGCTCAACGTCTGAGCCTGCCAGTGGCGTTGGGTGTCGCGGTAATGGTGGTGATGACCGTGATGCGTTTCGTGCAGGCATCGGTCGTCCCGGACGCGGCATCCCTGCCAGCGGTAGCGATCGGGCTACTGCTGCCCATCCCCTACGCGGTGATGGGTTTCGCGATCGGGAACGTGTCCCGTTCTCCTGTGGTCTGTGCGCCGCTGGTGATGGCCGGGACGTGGTTCTTCATCGGCTATGCGGGAAACAATTCGACTGAGATCCCCGGCACTCTGTGGCTGCGACACGCAGCGGCCTACACCATGAGTTCACCGGAGATCGATCAGGTCATCTCACCTGTCGGCCTGCTGGTCCCCGTGGTGTTCACGTGCGCGGTTGCCGGCTCCGCGATGCTGCTGTGGGGCCCGTGGCGGTCGGCGGTCCGCATCACCCTGGCCGGCCTGGTGGCCGTGGCAGGTCTCGCCACCTGCTGTGCAGTGACATCCGGCTGGGGATACCGCACCCCGATGATCACCTCTGCCCTGGCCGAGAAGTGCAGCAACCGCGCCGACGTCAACGTATGCGTCCCCGAGCTGTATCAGGACATGCTGCCGAGGGTGCAGACGACAGCGGGTCCGATTGTTGAGCACCTGCATCGAGCGGGGGTACCGGCGCCGAAAAAGGTCACCTACACACGTCTTGAGGTCGGCGCGGGGACGGAGGTATGGCACATCTGGTTCCTGCCCAGGACCAGCACGGACGAGCTTGCCGAAAGCGTGGCGCATGCTCCGCTGAACGACGCCGAATGGTCGTGCTTGGGCCGCAAGGACTTCAAGCGGGCCGACGCCCTGGAGCTGTGGCTGCGCTCGACTGCCGGCCTTGACGCCGGCGATTCTGCATCCGACCGTGAAACCGTCGCCGCCGTGGAGAAGGTCAGGAAGCTTCCGGTAGGTAAGCAGGCCGCCTGGTTCGCTGAAGCACAAGCCCGGGCCCGCAGCTGCGGGAAGGCCGGCTGATGTACTGGTGGATCAAGGCGCGACGCGCGCACATCAACATTCCGGTGGGGCTTGCCGTCTTCGCCGTGCTCGTATGGCTCTTCCGTGACCGGCTCGCGGCCATGCCGTCGCTGGCAGGTGGCAACGAGGTGCAGTTGATGCTGCTCGCACCTTTGTCGGTGTGTGCGCCCCTCATCGCGACGCTCTCTGCTCGGGTTCACGATGTGGAGAACGCGGGAATCCGTCCCTTTGCGCGCATGGACGCTGCATTGGTCATCCTCGTGGTAGTGGCTGCCGTTGGCATCGGCTACGGCTTCTCCTGGGCTCTCGGCTCAGGAGCCGCAGGGGCCGTCGGCCGGAACACGGCACTCCTCACCGGGTTCATGCTCATGTGCCGCCCCTTGCTCGGTGAGCGATCGCTGGTCATCCCCCTCGCTTGGATTTTGCTGGTCGTTGTTGAGGGCTATGACGGTCTCGGGCACCCCCATGCGTGGGCACTTCTCCCCGCGCCGGGGATGGACCTCCCCGTACTGGCCGTGACAGCAGTGGTTTTCACAACGGGAGTACTCCTTTCCTCGCGTGCAAAGAGCTGAGGTCCGCACGGCAGACGGGCGCAGTTGCCCTTCTCCTTCGCCTGTGCGGTCGGAACCGGTCTGTGTGTCAGGTGGGCTGCCGGAGTGCGCTGACCAGTGCGCGCGGGTCGTCGGCGTGGAAGCGGATGGTGTGGGCCTCTTCCGTTCTGCCGAGCGGGCGGGTGAAGGGGAGTGGCCGGTTCAGCTGCAAGGTCACCGAGGTCTGGCTGCCCACGATCAGGTCGAGGACCCCGTCCTCGGAGAGGGTGATCAGGCGGCCTTCGGGGTAGCGCCGGTCGACCCGGACCGAGGCGACCGCGTCCGGGGGTACGGCGAGGTCGAAGAGGGCTCCGTAGCGGATCCGCAGAGAGCCGTCGGGGCGCACGACGTGCGGCCGGGTGACGCAGGCGGCGTGCAGGGCCAGCACTAGGACGACGCCGTACAGGTCGAGTACCAGGAGCACCCGGTGGACCGCCGGCCAAGGGATGAGGAAGGCCAGGCCCACGGTCTCGATGACCGCCACGAAGAGCAGCCCGTACATCATCGCGGTCTGGGGCCCGGTGTACGCGGCGGCGAGGTCCCCGGGGCGTACCCCGTGCGTGCAGCGCCGGACCCACCGCCCCAGGGAGGCGAGGGCGCGCAGCTCGTGGAGGATCAGGCGGCGGACAGTCACCGGCACCACCTCACGTACGGTGGCCTGCCGCGCCGCCTTGCGGTCCGCGCCGCGGCCGCGCGCGGCGACGTACAGCGAGCGCAGCACCCAGGCCTCCAGCAGCAGCACCACGAGGACCAGCGCCTCGGCGCCCGCCAGCACCCACCCGGGCGGCCGGGCCCCGGCCACCAAGCAGACCGTCAGGGCCAGTTCCCCCGGCAGCACGGCGACCGCCGCGACCCGCGCCGCCCGTACGCCCCGCGGTCCGCCCTTCATCCCCGGCCCCTTTCCATGAAGGCATCCATGAGCCGGCTCACGACTTCCGCCTGCGCGGGGGAGTACTCGGCGAGCAGCGCCTCCTTGAATCCGGTCACGACCACTCCGTTCTCGGGGATCGCGGCGAACAGTTCGTCGGGGACTGCTGCCACCAGGTCAGCTGCCAGGGGTGCGATCCGCGGATCGTCGACGGAGGCATCGGCGAGCGCGTCGAGGCGTTCGTATAGTTCGACGACCGTGGGATCGGCGACCAGCGTTCCAAGGAGCGCGAAAATCTCCTGGTTACCGGTTCTGGTGGCGTCCATCAGCGTGACGTACTCGCGGTCCTTGGCCGCGCTCGGTGAGTCTGTCCCGGGGGCCTGTGCCAGTAGGGCCGCAAGGCCAGGTGAGACGGGCCCGGTCGCGCCGGGCGGCTCGGCGAGCAGGGCGCCGAGCTGGCGGCGGCGCTCTCGGATGCCGGCTTCCTGGCGGGCCAGGTCGGCGTCGAGCTCCTCCAATACCTCGATCAGTTCGCGCCCGGCATCGTCGGCGAGGGCGTCGCGCGCTTCATCGAGGCTGAGGCCGAGTTCGGTGAGCCGGCGCACCCGGGCGAGCAGGACGGCGTCGCGGATGCTGTAGGCCCGGTAGCCGTTGGGACGCCGCTCCGGCTCCGGGAGCAGTCCGACGTGGTGGTAGTGCCGGATCGCCCGGGTGGTGATCCCGACGAGCGCGGCGATCTCTCCGATTCGCATGCCGCCAGTAGAAACTCTGCCGTTGCGTGAAGGTCAAGCGCTGGTAGTGACGTCGGGCGCCATCCTCGACGGCGACGTCAGCCACCGCACCGCAGCAGGCACGTGGGCGCTGCCCGCGGTCAATGAGAACGGCGGGAGGCCACCGCGAAGTACGCGCCGGGTCTGGCCCCGGGCGCCGGCCTCCTGACCGACACTGCACTGCAGGTGGCCGATCTGGCCCTGCGGGTCGTGTCACGACGACCGCAATGCGCCGGGCTTCTCGTTGATCCTCAACGTGTGCGGCTACGGACTCGTCATCCCTCTGGGGCTGCTGCTGATCAGCTGGCTGCTGCCGCCGCGGCGGCGGTACCACGCGCCGCGGCTGGCCACTTTGGCGCCCCTCTCCCTCTTAGCCATCTGTGTTCTGGCGAAGCGATTCACTCGGGCGGCTCATGCGGGTGTCCCGTGTTGCTCGCCGCCCGTCTTGGAGGTGGCCACCTGATAGGACAGTAACTGCTGGAACAGACCCGGCTGTTGGGCGAGCTGTGTGTAGGTGCCCTCCTGCACGATGACACCTTCGTCGAGGACCACGATCCGGTCGGCCACGGCCACATTGGTGATGCGGTGGGTCACCAGCAGCACCACCCGGTCCCGGGCCAGGTCCCGCAGCCGCTGAAAAATCCGGTACTCGGCGCGGGGATCGAGGTTCGCGGTCGGCTCGTCGAGGACCAGCAGCCCGGCCTGGCGGAAGAAGGCGCGACCGAGGGCGATGCGCTGCCACTGGCCGCCGCTCAGCTCCTCGCCGTTGAGCCACTCCCGGGCGAGAAGGGTGTCCAGGCCGGCGCCGAGCTTGTCGACGACTTCGTCGGCGCCGGCGGCCTCGCACGCCTCGCGTACCGCCGCATCACCACGTGGCGACGGCTGTCCGAGGGTGATGTTCTCGCGCACTGTCAGCGGCCAGTGTGCGTAGTCCTGAGGCACCAGAGCCACCTGCTGCCACAGCGCCTGTGGGTCGGCGTCGCCGGTGGGGGTGCCATCCCACAACACCTGTCCCTGTGGGTAGGTAGAGGCCGCTGACCAGTTTGGACAGCGTCGACTTCCCCGAGCCGTTGAAACCCACCAGGGCGGTAACCTCCCCCCGCCGCAGAGTGAGCGAGACGTCGGACAGCGCATCGTGGTCCTTGCCCGCGTAGCGATGGGAGACCGACTTGATCTCGATCGTCTTCGGCGGCTCGGGGCAGTGCGGGCCGCGGCGCATACGGAACCCGCCGGCCTTGTCCAGGAATCCGGTCCAGTCGTCCATATACAGCCCCGTGCGTACGGCCCGCGCCCCCACGGCCACCAGGCCGCGGACCGACTGCCCCGCCGTCTGCAATGCGAAGACGGCCGTCCCCGCGAGCCCGACGCTGATGCGGCCGGTGGCCAGCAGCCACACGACCGCCGCCCACACGACCGCCGACCCCAGCCCTCCGCACAGCGCGCCGGCCAGGGACATGCGGGCTCCCTTGTCGGCTGCGGCCCGGTCCTCATGGTTGATCCGGGCGACCGTCTGCCGGTACCGGCCGGACAGGAAAGCGGCCATGGTGCCGGCACGGATCTGGTCGGCCGCTTCTCTCGTGTAAATGTGCCATCGCAGCACCGACAGCATCCGGTTGTCACCGTTGCTCCGAAGGTTCGCCAGGTAGCGCACCCGCGCGGCGCTGACCTGGGCCAGCGCCTGCGGAAGACTGGCTGCCACCAGGAGCGGCAGGAGCAGCGGGTGCACCCCGGCCAGCACGACGGCCCCGGCGAGGAAGGAGGCCGACGAGGCGATCAGGTCCTGCCCCTCGTCGATCAGGTCTCCGGTGACCGTGGCCCCGCGGTCGGCGGCTTCACGGTCGCGGTTGAAGTCCGGCTCGTCGTAGGCGCACAACTCCACCTCGGCGCAGCCCGTCAGCAGCATCTGCTCGGCCTCCCGCGTCATCAGCGGGCCCAGCCGGGAGGAGAGCCAGTTGACGGTGATCCCCAGGAGGGCACGCACGCCGGATGCCCCCGCCAGCAGGGCCACGGACGGCCACGCTTGCAGGAGCCGGTGGTAGACATCCCCGCTGGTCAACAGCGCGGTCAGGGTGCCACTGACCGCGACCAGGCCCAGGGCCTGCATCACGCCGGCGACTAGCTGGCACAGCAGGAGGCCGACGGTCGCTGACCGGTCGACCTGCCAGGCGAGAGCCAGCGACCGGCGTACCAACTGGGGCAGGCGTCTGGCCATGTCACGCAGCCGGATCGAGCGGCCGGCCGCCTCTCGGCTGCCCGTCAGGTCCACATATCGCATCTGTGCCCCGGGAGCGTTCGCGTCTCCGGCGGCGTCCGACTCGGCGTCAAGAGGGATGCCCGGTCGGTTCGTCGACCCGGCGGTGGGTGCCACGGGCGGGGGCGGCGGCGGGGCGGTGCGCGGCTCCGGGATGTGGTCAGCTGATGCATCGGTGGGCTCGCTCATGCCGCCCACCTCGTATCCGGTCGTGCTGAGCTGCCGGTGCCGCAAAGGCTGTGTACGGCCGTGCTGAGTTGCCGTTCGATTCCATGGGGCTGGTCCGGGGGAGCGGGATGAATGGCGTCCTCCGTGTGGGTGGCGAAGAGGACTGATGCTCTAGAGGCGCACTGCTGGTCGGGCTGCGCGATAGCCACAGCCATTGCTCTGCCGCTTGGGCGTCCAAAATCTGCCCTGTTGCCGCCTCGGCTCCCTCGGCCTCGCCGGAGCAGGGACCTTGTACGTAGCGAGAGTTCCGCCGCGGATGAAGCAATCCAGCAGTGCGGAGAGGTCGGGGGCGAGATCCGGCGCGGGCGGGAGGCCGATATAACCCTCCCCGAGCCGGTGGTCTGCTCAGTGTCCAGGTGCAGGCTCTCGGGCAGTGCTGCGAAGGCCGTGAGGGAGCCGGCCTGGGCGGCGGGTGAGTCAATGTCATGCACGGTGGCTCCGGTGCGCCACAGGCCGGGGCGCTGCCGGGTTTCCGCGGCGCGGACGACGATGAGGCTACCGGATCGGCAGTGAGCTGGGGGCAGTTGTGGGCAGCAGCGGTACCTCGTGCACGGTTGGCGTGCGCTTGCCGGTGCGGGAGCCGGGGTTCAAAGGGAGGCGGGCGGTGGCGGCCGCAAGGTCGGGGGTGTCCGTGTGCTGTTGCGGTGCGCTCAGGTCGCGTCGATTTCAGCCTGGACGGCGCCTGCGGCACCGGCCTTGGGGTTGTTGTTGGCCATGACCCGGCGCCCCCGACCGGGTCACACGTATTCGGCACTGCGCGCGCCAAGATCTCCTACGATCGGGCGGCGGTCGATGCACTCGCGTCGGGGAACGATGAGGCCGTGAACGTCCCGATGCGCAACGCGGCGATTCTGTGGAAGCAGCTCTGTCAAGCGTGCCGCGTCAGCAGCGCTGGGCGATGGTCACGCCGTCGCGCACCGGCAGCATCACGGACTGCACCCGCTTGTCGCGAGTGATCATGTCGTTCAGCCTCCGTACCGCCAGGTGATGCTCCTGCTGGTACGCGGGGTCGAGGACGCGGCCGCCGAGGAAGACGTTGTCCAGTACCACCAACCCGCCGGGTCGCAGTCGGCGCACGATCTCCTCGTAATACACCGGGTAGTTGTCCTTGTCGGCGTCGATAAACGCGATGTCGATGACCGGCTGGGCGTCGAGCGCGCGCAGGGTCTCCAGCGCGGGGGCGATGCGTAGGTCGATCCGGTCGGCGACACCTGCACGCTCCCAGTACGGCCGGCCGATGGCGGCCCATTCCTCGCTGACGTCGCAGGCGAGCAGTCGGCCGCCGTCGGCCAGGCCGCGGGCGATGCAGAGAGTCGAGTAGCCGGTGAAGACGCCGACTTCGACCGCGAAGCGGGCGTCGGTCAGCCGGGTCAGCATGGTGAGCAGCGTGCCCTCGTCGGAGGAGACCTGCATGTGTGCAGCGCCGCCGGCGGCCTCACGGGTGGCGACGGCCAGCTCACCGAGGATGTCGTCGGCCGGGGTGTGGTGACTGAGCAGGTACTCGCCGACGACGGGGGCCGTGGGTTCCAGCTCGCCGCCGTCCATCGCGGCGGTCCACTCGACAGCGAGCTCCTCCTGGGCGGCGAAGCGCACCAGGTGACGGGTGATGACGTCCTGGACCCGGGTCAGCGACTCGGCGTCGACCGCGGTGGCGGTTAACTCCAGCCGGTCCGTCGTGGGCGTGAGGGTGCAGGTCCCGGAAGCGACCGTGATCGTGGCGCGGTCGTCGGAGGTGCGGGCGGCATCAGCTTTGTGCCCCATATGCGAGACGAGTTGCTTGACGTAGCGGGCGGGGCGGGTGGTGGCGACACGGGCTGTGGCGAGGGGCATCTGGCTCCTTGGGGTCTCCCGGCGGTTAAGTGGCGAGAATCCTCGCCACTTCCTTGGTCGGAATTCTGGGGCCACCGCGCGGAGTTGTCAAAAGTGTTGAGGTTCATGGACACTTTCTTCCATGGCAGGAGAGCAGTCCCCCGAGCAGGGGAGCAGTGCCGACCAGGACGAGAACCGTCGCGACGAGCAGGAGCACCTTGTGCTGCGCTCGCCCGCGGAGTTCAAGGCCCTCGGGCACCCGGGGCGTCACCGTATGGTCAACGTGTTGCGCCAACGTCCCGCAACGCTGCGTCAGCTTGCCGACGCGCTGGGCATGAGTAAGGGCACCATCGGTTATCACGTGCGCGTGCTGCGCGAGGCCGGACTGGTCCGGCTGGCAGAGACCCGCCAGGTACGCGGCGGCACCGAGCAGTACTTCGCGCTGGTCAGCCACGGCTTCAAGGTGCACGAGGACGCCGCGGTCGGGCCGGAGTTCCTGATCAACGCCGCGCTCGGCGAGATGCTGCCGAGCCGGCCCGGCGACCCCTCGCACACCGCGCTGCGCCACCTCTGGCTCACCGACGCCGAGGCGCACGCCCTGGAAGCCCGGCTGCGCGCGATGGCGGCAGAACTGCATCCGACCACCGACAGCGCACACAGCAAGCCGTACGGGTTGCTGGTCAGCCTCTTCCACGCTGATGTGCCCAGCCTGCCGCCGGACAGCGAGCCCTGATTCTGCTGACTTCGGCCAGCCGTACGACTGACTTCGGCCAGTCGTACGACCGTCTCACCGCTCGGCGCGTCGGCGGCCCGCCGGACTTTGGCGACCGGCAGTTACGCAACCCCTACCTCCGGATTTCAGACCTCCGAAGAGACCGTGATGAGGATCAGGCCCGAGAGTCCCGTCACTGCCCGGATCGAGTCAGCGAACACCTCCGCCGTCCACGCGGCCACGTCCGTGGACCACTCGCGCACGTCGCAGCGGAAGGCGAGCGCCCGGCGCAAACCCTCGGCCTGCACCTCCCCGGCGAGGGGACGGGCGAGACCCGGAGTCGTCGTGCCGGCGGGCTTGAGGGTCTCAACTGTCATGTGCTGGTACGTGCGTTCAAGTGCCGCCTCGCGGATCTCGGCGGCCCGTGCGGTGAGGTTCGACGACGGCAGGGCGGATACGGTGACCGTCAGCGAGGCCGCGCCGGTCGGGTCGGCGAGGGCGAACCAGTCGGCCACTTCGGCGAGTTCGATGCGGGCATCCCCGGCGCGGTGCAGCGGCACGAGGGCGTGGGTGCCGGTGAGGCGGACGGTGCCGACGCGGCGTAGCGCGTCCGAGAGGACCGTGATGACGGGCAGGACCGGGAGGCGGCGGGCGCGCTGCTTCTTGCCCGGAGTGTTCACGGGCCGCGGAAGTGACGACTGTAGCCAGGCCAGCTGACGGACCTGGCCGTCCTGCGTCCAGTCGCCGTCCGCGTCGTTGTGGTCCCAGAGGTTGTCGGCGGGCTTGTCCGTAAGGGCGGTGGAACTCCAGGCGTAGGCGGACGCCCGCTTCACGGCGAGGCTGAAGACGTCCTCGTCGAGGTCGAACTCGGCGCTCACCCGGTCGATCCAGGGGTGCCGGTCCAGTACCCCATGCACTCCCACGATGAGGGTGGCGTCCGGGCCGGTAGCGCTCATGGTCGTACTCCTGGATCAAGCGGATGGAAGGGCGGAACTAGGTCCTGTCGTCAAACTCCCGTCGTCTGCCCGGAGGGCAGGTCCCGCGGCGTCTGGTGCGTGCGCTCGCAAGGCGGAGGGTCGTCCTCGTAGTGGGCCTACGTGGACGATCCCGACAACGCAGCGAGCGTGCGTGCCAGACGCCGCGGGGCAGGCGGGAGTTTGACGACAGGGCCTAGGCCTTTCGCGAAAGTAGAGCAAGTCCGTGGACGGGCAAGTGCCTTGGGGTGCGGAGATCTGGCGGGTGATCAGTGGCGCGATGTGAGCCAGTGGCTGCCGCGAGCGGAGAAGTCGTGGGCCGGCCTGGGATTTCCGCGCAGACTCCACTAATGCGGGTAATTTCCTGCCGTCCTCGTACTTTTATTCTCATGTCTCCCTGATCCGGGGAGGGATACATGAGAGTGGGACGTGGCCGAAGACGGCTGGCCGCCTTAGCGCTGATACTGGTTCTGCCGGGGCTGGTGTCGAGCGGATGCGGTGAACGCACCGCACGGAAGCCGTCGCCGAAGAAGGCCGTGTATGAGGGCCCGGCGAAGCCGCCCGAGAAACTCGGCGTGGACGGCACCACCATCGTCGTCGGGGATCCGGACGCTCCGGTCAGGGTGCATCTCTACGAGGACCCGCGCTGCCCCGTCTGCCAGGAGTTCGAGGTGACCGGTGGCGGACCGGCCCTCCGCACCCTCACCCAGCGGCGTGAGGTGAAGACCGAGTACACCTTCGCGTCCTTCCTTGACGAGAAAGTGGGTGGCGGCGGCTCGAAGAGGGCCGTCAACGCGCTGCGGGCCGCGCTGGAAGCTGGAAAGTTCGCCGAGTACCACGCCATGCTCTACCGGCACCAGCCGGCCGAAGCCGTTGACGGCTACACCAACGCGTTGCTGCTGAAACTTGCCGGCAAGGTGCCAGGACTGCGCGGCCCGGCATTCGACTCCGCCGTCAAGACCATGAAGTACCGCGAGTTCGTCGACCGATCCGAGCGGGCCTTCGATCGGGCCGATGCAGATGCCCCAGGCGGCCTGGGCACGCCCACCGCGGTTGTCAACGGCGTGCAGATGACCGAGGAGTACTCCGGGATGCTCTTCGACCCGAAGGTGTTCACCCGGTACCTCCGACTGATGAGATATCAGCCGGAGCAATGGCCGTCCTAAGGGGCATCTTGTCGATCACGTGTCGGGCCGGATGAGGGCGGTAGCGAGGGTGATCGCGGCGACATCGAGCTGATCGAGGTGGCCATCGACGCCTGGGCACCCAAGGCCGCCACCATCCGCGCGGGTGTGCCGCGCCGGGCTCGCCCGATACGCGTGGCGCCCTCCGGCTCACCACCGAGACCGCCTCGCCGGCCGTCACCGGAACTCGAGCAAAGCGGGTCGCCGGGTGGACTGGTGGCCGCGACTACCGAGGAGGCCCAGGCGCGCCCCAAGGGCTCCAGGATCGCTCTGACAGAAGTCGATCAGCGGGGCTACTCCTTGGCCGGTTCGGTGCCCGGTCGTTTGACGATCCGATCGTCGATCGCGATCGACTTCCAGAGACGGCGGCTGATCCGGACCTTCACGGATTCGCCGTCGGCAAGGCGGACTTCGACGAAGTGATACATATTCGAGCCGTCGAGCATGCCCCGGGACTTATCGATGACGATGCCTTCCCAGGAGTCATCTCGTCCGGCTTTGTGGGATGTGAACATGGTGTTGAGCCTACGAGGACCGGCAGCCGACCGCGCAGAGCCGTGCGTCACCTCCTGGGGATGACATATGTCCTGCCGGGGCACTTAGCGGCCGTGGTGCGGGGCGGGTGGGCAGGCGGCCACGCTCGGCATGATCCGGTGAGACGGGCGGAACATCGCCCAGTCAATCCGCCCTGGTGCCGGTGACGCTCTCAGCGTTGGCGCGCCCTCCCCGCTCGACCCGTCCTGCCGCATCGCGTAACGGCTCACCGTCGCCGTGTCGGCGACGAGCACGGCAACGCGTGACCCGTGACGCGTGACGCGTGACGCGTGCGGGCGTGCGGCGTGACGCAGGCCACCATCGAAACGCTTCCGTTTCGTTCGATGCACCCTTACCTTACGAGGTGTACGAAACTGTTTCGTTCGCTACCGCCGGTAGGGTGGCAGCGTCCGTACGGTCCAACCAGGAGGTGCGTGTCATGGGACGCAGCCGGCTGACTCCCGAGCGGGAGGCCGAGCTCTTCGATGCCGTGCTCGATCTGCTGCGTGAGGTCGGGTACGACGCGTTGACCATGGACGCCGTCGCCGCCCGCACCCACTCCAGCAAGGCCACCCTCTACCGCCAGTGGCAGGGCAAGCCGCAGCTGGTGGCGAGGGCGCTGCGGCACTGCAAGCCGGTCAGTACCGCGGACGTCGATACCGGGAGCCTGCGCGGCGACTTCGCCGAGCTGGTGCGCCGGGCCGATGACGAGGGGCAGGTCGAGAAGGACGCGGCCCTGATGCGGGGGCTGGGGATGGCCATCCACGGCAACCCCGATCTGCACCAGGCCCTCCGTGAAGTCCTCCTCGACCCCGAGGTGACAGGACTGAACGCGATGCTGCGGCGCGGTATCGACCGTGGCGAGATTGCGGCCGACTGCCCCGCGCTCCAGTTCATCCCGCACATGCTCGTCGGCGCGTTCGTCGCCCGGCAGCTCATCGAGAACCGCTGCGCCGATGCCGCGTTCCTCTCCGACTATCTCGACGCCGTGGTCTTCCCCGCCCTCGGCGTCTGATCCCGCTCGCCCGACTCCCCTTCATCCGAGCCCTCGTACCCGGAACGCCGCTCTCGTCGCCGGGGCGATGGCGCACGCCCCTGTACGTCCCACATTCGACGGGAGCCCCCGGTCTCATGGCCACTTTCCTCTACAAACTCGGACGCTTCGCCTTCCGGCGACGCCGCTTCGTCGCCCTGATATGGGTCGCCCTGCTGGCCGTTGCCGGCGTCGGGGCCGCCACCGCCTCCGCACCTGCCGCCGACTCCTTCTCGATCCCCGGCACGGAGGCCCAGCGCGCCTTCGACCTCCTTGACCAGCGCTTCCCCGGCGCGAACGCCGACGGCGCCACGGCCCGGGTGGTCTTCAAGGCCCCCAAGGGCGAGTCGATGAAGGACCCGGCGAACAAGGCGGCCGTCGAACGCACCGTCCACGCCCTGCGATCGGGCTCCTCGCAGGTCGACCGGGTCGCCGACCCGTACGCCGCCAAGGCCCTCAGTAAGGACGGCCGCACCGCCTACGCCCAGGTCTCCTACAAGGTCACCGGCTTCGAGCTGAGCGACGCCTCCAAGGACGCCCTCAAGGACGCGGCCCAGGACGGCCGGGACGCCGGGCTGACCGTCGAGACCGGCGGCAACGCACTCCAGGCCATCCCCGAGACCGGCGCGACCGAGGTCATCGGTATCGCGATCTCCGCGGTGGTCCTCGTCATCACCTTCGGCGCGCTGATCGCGGCCGGACTGCCGCTGCTGACCGCGCTGATCGGCGTCGGTATCGGCGTCTCCACCATCACCGCGCTGAGCAGCACCCTCGATCTCTCCAGCACCACCTCGACGCTGGCCACGATGATCGGCCTCGCGGTCGGCATCGACTACGCCCTGTTCATCGTCTCCCGCTACCGCGCCGAGATCACCGACGGCCGTGAGCGCGAGGAGGCCGCCGGACGCGCGGTCGGCACCGCGGGCTCCGCGGTCGTCTTCGCCGGGCTCACCGTGGTGATCGCACTGGTCGGCCTCACCGTCGTCAACATCCCGATGCTGACGAAGATGGGCCTGGCCGCGGCCGGCACCGTCGTCATCGCCGTGCTCATCGCGCTGACCCTCATCCCGGCGCTGCTCGGCTTCGCGGGGGCGCGGGCGCTGCCCCGTACGGCCCGTACGGCATCTAAGGCCCCTAAGGCCCCCAAGGTCCCTAAGGCCCATAAGGGGAGCGAGACCGACGAGGGGCACGGCCGGCAGGCCGGTGCCGGGGAGCGGCCCAACATGGGCACCCGCTGGGCGCACTTCGTGCTGCGCCGCCCGGTCGCCGTACTCCTCACGGCCGTGATCGGCCTCGGCGCCGTCGCGATCCCCGCCACCTCGCTGGAACTGGGCCTGCCGGACGACGGCTCCCAGCCCACCGACACCACCCAGCGCAAGGCCTACGACCTGCTGTCGGACGGCTTCGGCGCCGGTGTCAACGGCCCGTTGCTGCTGGTCGTCGACGGCCGGGACGTCCACGCCGGGGAGAGCGTCAAGTCCGCCGCGGCGCGGGTCGCCAAGAAGGTCGGCGGGCTGGACGATGTCGCCGTCGTCACCCCGCCCACCTTCAACAAGGCCGGCGACACCGCGATGCTGAACGTTGTCCCGAAGTCGAAGCCCAGCAGCGTCCAGACCGAGGACCTGGTGCACGACATCCGGTCCACGACGCACGGCATCGCCCAGGACACCGGGGCGAAGACCCTGGTCACCGGCACCACCGCGATGAACGTCGATGTCTCGCAGAAGCTGAACGACGCGCTGGTGCCCTATCTGGCGCTGGTCGTCGGCCTGGCCTTCCTCCTGCTGATGGTGGTCTTCCGCTCGGTGCTCGTCCCGCTCAAGGCGGCGCTCGGCTTCCTGCTGTCGGTGGTGGCGGCGCTCGGCGCGGTCGTCGCGGTCTTCCAATGGGGCTGGCTGAGCAGCGTGTTCGGCGTCGAGCAGACCGGCCCGATCATGAGCATGATGCCGATCTTCATGGTGGGTGTGGTCTTCGGCCTGGCGATGGACTACGAGGTCTTCCTCGTCACGCGGATGCGCGAGGCCTTCGTCCACGGGGAGCGCCCGGGAGAGGCCGTCGTCACCGGGTTCCGGCACGGTGCGCGGGTGGTCACCGCCGCCGCGGTCATCATGATCAGCGTCTTCGCCGGCTTCATCGGCTCCTCGGACTCGATGATCAAGATGATCGGCTTCGGCCTCGCCATCGCCGTCTTCTTCGACGCCTTCCTCGTCCGCATGGCCATCGTCCCCGCGATCCTGGCACTGCTGGGCCGCTCCGCCTGGTGGCTCCCGCGGTGGCTCCAGAAGCTCCTGCCGAACGTGGACGTCGAGGGGGAGGCCCTGCGTACGCAGCTCACCGAGGCCCCTGCGGCCGACGGAGCGGCGGACGCGGGCAACGCACGTGAAACGGCGCGTGTCTGACGCTCCGTCACCGCGTCGGGCCGCCGGTCGCCGCTCCGGCTCTCGGCCCGCCACCGCAACGGCCTCCGGCCTCTGAGCCGTCGGCCGCCGCACCAAGACCTCCGGGACCGCTGTATGAGCGGAGCGGCAGCCCGGAGCCGGTGCCCACCCGTGGGGACGGGATCGGCGCACCAAAGGGCCCGGCGACGGCCTCCCGTGGGGACGGGGCCGTCGCCGGGCCCGGTGCGTGTCTGGGACGCCGAGCCTCGGGGCGCACGGCGCGGTCGGCGTGAGTGAGCTTCGTTTCCGCATCCGTGCGCGCTCCCCTTGGGTGAGGGATGTGCAGATGGGACAGGCCAATGCGGTCGCCGTAGCCGTGGTGCAGGCCAACCTCCAGCTAGTGCCCCAGGCTCTGCACCGCTACCTGCGCCGGCGCAATGCCGACGCCCGCCACCTCGACGTACTCGCCGCGCAACGCCGAGAACGCGCCCGCATCCGCAGCGAGAAGGGCATCCGATGGGGAGTTCGTGCCCTCACTGCTGCGGCCTGACCACCGCACTGGACGCCGCGGTCACAGTCGGCGTCCTGCCGCGAACCATCCCATCAAGCGCGTGGAACCTGGCGGGCAGGGACCTCGAAGACGAGTTCGAGACCGTCCTCCTCATCCCACTGTTCTCCGACCTCAACGAAGCCGAAGCCCGAGATCGTGGCCAGGGACGCCACGTTGTCGGGACTGATCGTTGCCCGCACGGTCGTGACTGCGGTTTCGGCCGCCGCCTGGCGAAGCAACTCGATCAGCGTGGACCGGGCGTATCCCTGGCGGCGGAAGGGGGGAGCGATGGAGTAGCCGATCTCGACCATGCCGACCTCATCGGGTGGTCCGTGGAACCCGGCATGTCCGACGACGCGGTCCTTGTCTCCGACGACTGCCTGCGGCACCAACCACCGCGCATGAGCGGGAGCGGCGTCCATTTGGTCAAGCCGGAACCGCCACAGCCACCGTGCTCTGCCGGTGACGAAGTACTCGGTCAGCGAAACCCCGGCCATCCTGCTGGCTGCAGACAAGTCCCCGTCGAGCAAAGCGGACATCGCCCCGCCGGAGAGCTCGACAAAACGGATCTTCTTCGGGCTCCTCGTGAACGGCCCCGGGCAATCGGATTCATCTGTCACCTGCGGATGCTCGCCTACTCCATTGAACGGCGTCCAGCGATTTCGGAGCAGCACAGCAAAGCCACACCGCAACACAGCCACCACGACCCCACCCCGGCGAACGTTCCCGGTCACGGCACTGGCGATGCGCGGATCCTGGACGTCGGAACAGGCCCGGTGGAAGGTGCGGGGATGAGTTTCCGGCTGGCAGCGTACGCCGTGTGTATCAAGGACGGGCGGGTGTTGCTGGCCCGTCACGTACCGCCGAAGGGCGAGACCAACTGGACTCTTCCGGGCGGCAGAGTCGAGCACGCTGAGGGTCCGTTCGACGCGGTGATCCGGGAGGTCGCCGAGGAGACTGGCTACGCCTCGGTGGTTGAACGCCTGCTGGGCGTGGACTCAAGGGTGATTCCCGCGGCCTAACGCACCATCCCCGGCGGACCAGAGCACCAGAACGTCGGCATCTTTTACCAGGTCCGTATCACCGGCGGCCGACTCCGGCCTGAGCCGAACGGCGAAACTGCTGAGTCGGTCTGGACTCCGGTCACCGGACGTTGCGGGCCTGCGGCGGTCATTGCTGGTCGATGTCGGTCTCGCCCTGGTGCAGAGCCTTCCGGCAACGAGCCACGTCGCTCCCGTTCCGCTCGGCGGCCTGATCCAACACTGAGGCCGTCACCGGTCTTTCCCAGCCCGCTCAGGTAGTTGAGGTCACCTTCAACTGTTGCCAATTCCAGTGGAGCCCAGGCCGCTAGGACGGCGAGCCGACCAGGATCAGGTCGATGAGATCGATGAGGTCGACAGCGGCGGCCGCGACGAGGGCGGGCCCCGCACGCGAGGGTGCGCGGCATCAGCCCTCGTCGTCCTCCTGGTCCTCGTCCTCGTCGTACCAGCCTTCGACCATCCCGACGAGCTGTTCATCAATCGGATTGCCGAACTCGTCGTCCTCGGCGAGCAGGCGGCGTAGCGTGTTCAGCGGGTACCAGTGCTCACCGGGACCGGCCTCGGGTGCGCCCACGCAGGGGGTGTCCAGGAGCCCCGGCGCTTCTGTCTCGCCGTAGAACGGCGGTACTTCGCCGGTGTTGAAGTCCGGCTCGAACTTCCATACCCACCCCTTGCGGCGGCACAAGACTTCGCCGATGTACCACACGGCGCCTTGGATGAAGAGGGTGCGGCGCTGCTGAGTGATCTCTTCCGTCTTGGTGTACGTCTCCCTCACCCGGTCTTCCAGTACGTCCAGGGAGGCGTTGGAGAAGTCGAACAGGGCGATGCCGCCGGCTTCGTGGGCCCAGCGTTCGAAGCCGGTCTGTCGTTCTGTCAGCCACGCCAGGAGATCGGGGTGACGGGTCGAGTCGTAGCTGTCACGGGGAGCGGGCATGCCCGGAACCGTACCGAAGTCGATCCCTTCCGGCCGCGGAACCCTTGAGCACCAAGTCGTCCGGTGATGGCTGAGTAGGGGCGGCGGGCGCCCTCAGCCGACGTGTGCCGGCAGGTTGCGGACCATCATGGTGTACACCGGGGCGTCATCGAATGGCTGCTGGTCGCCGATGGCGCGTAGCCCCACTGCTCGTGACGTCCGCGGACCGCGATGTGGGAGGTGTCGACCAGCATGGTGGCGCGCAGCTCGGGCGACCCTTGAAGCAGCCGCTCGTGGATGCGGGCGTCCTGTCCGGTGCCGCGCCAGGGCGCCGCCTTGACACCCCGGAATCCCTCGCCGGGGTACGTCGGTGACCAGGAGCCCACGGGCCGGGCCTGCACCCGGCATGCCGATGCGATGCCGGGTGCAGGGGAGACACCGCAGCACGATCTTCTCAATGGTGAGTCTGCGCCAGTGGTCGGCGGGACCACAGGCCGCGGATGAGGTGAGTGTGCGTGTGCGTGTGCGTGAGTGCGGCGACGGTGCCGGCTGCAAGCCTCTGCTGACTCCAGCCCGGGTCTTGGTCGTTGGGTCCGGGATGGCCGATGATCCACATCCGGAGCAGCACTCGGCCCGCTCAGAAGTCCAGGCAGGCGTAACCGCCGGCGGGGCCGCGGGCGATCTGGGCCGAGTCCCAGCAGTGGAGCATCGGCCCGACGCGGTACACGACGACTCCGCCGGCCAGCAGGGCGGCGACGGCGAGCACGGTGGACACGATCCGCATCACCTTCATCCGCCGGGCGAGCCGCCACCCGCCGACGACGGCCAGCACGCCCAGAAGCAGCAGGACGACCGAGATGGGAGCGGTGTTGTTCTGGATGCCGGGGAATCGATCCGGGTGCGCTACTTTCTGGCCGGCGGCGAACGCGAAGAAGAACAGCAGCAGACCGAGGAGCAGCAGGCCGATGGAGCCGGCTCCGCGGCCGGCAGCCCGGCCCCGGGTCCGCGGGCTGCCGATCGTCGCGGCGACATCCGCGCGTACGAGATGGCGGTCGAGTATCGCCCGCAGCCGTTCCACGTTCTCCGGAGTCGCCACGCCTCGCTTGGGGAGGACGACGACGCCGACAGCGGTCCTGTCCGCGCTGAGCAGCACGAACAGCTCCGAGGTCTCGACGTAGCGCGGGTAGAGGTGCCAGTCGAGGGTGGCGGAGCTGTGCGCGGTGGTGAGGCGAATTCCGGCGTCGTCCACAGCGGCGCGCACGTCTCCCTGCCGCTCGCTGAGCCGGTGGACCTGGCGAGCCTGGAGCCACGGCACCGCGGTCATGAAGGCGACGCAGGCCCCCAGCACCAAATACAGCCGCCACGGTGTGTCGTGGCGGTCGGCGCCGCCCGTCGACAGCAGGACGCCGACAGCCATGACCACCAGTACGTAGATCAGCCCCCGGCGCAGGAAGCGGCCCCCACTGCTGTTTTTCGCCCGTGCTCGCAGGGCGGCCGTGATGTCGGCGACGGTCGGCCGGTAGGCCAGCTCCACCGCTCCAGCCGCAGCTGCGTCGGTGCTCTCCTGGCCCTCGGCCATGTCCCCTCCCGGGTTAGGTGATCGACAGGATGGTAGAGCCAGGCGGGGGAGTCGCTTCTCATGGGTACGAATTCGTCGGCCACTGCTGCTGACTGCGCCACGGGTTCGATGTTGCCTTCGAGGGGATTTGGGCGATTTGGGCGATCGGGGGGTGATCTCAGGGGGTGAGGAGTGCATTGGCGATGTCCACGATCGGGAGCGCGTGCCGATTGCCGTGCGCCTCGAGCCCGACCGCCTGCCGGGGCCTGTCGCCGCACCACGGCGTGACTTACTTCCACGGCTCTACTCCGTCGCCGACGACCGCCTATGGGGCGTCAACCACTGCCGCACGGGCACCGCCAACAGCCTGGCCGCGCTGAAGCCGATCCGTGCGCTCGCCCCGGCAGTGCTTCGATCTACGTCATCCCGGACAATCTCTCGCTCACACTGGTGTGTACCTCCGCCGCTGGGCGCAGACGAACAGGCCTGATCGCCTCGTGCGACCTCACGGCCTGCGGCGACCGCCACGTCACACCTGACGCCAACCCAGAGCACCCGACGGTGGTCCTGACGGGCACGGCGTACTCGTCCCGAGCGATTCGCACCAAGCTCCGACGGCGTGGAATCCGGGCGGTGATCCCGCGGCCAGCCGACCCGATCGCCAACCGCAAGAAGCGAGGCCGGTCGGGCGGTCGGCCGCCGGTCTTCGACCGCGAGGCATACCGTCAGCGGAGCACCGTCGAGCGCTGCATCAACAAGCTCAAGCAAATGGCGCGGCCCGACCGCCTGCTACGGCAAAACCGTCACGATCTGCCTCGCCGGACTCCACCTCGCCGCCATCTTCACCTGGTCAGCGAGATGATCCGAATGAAACGGCCGGCTCAACCGGACGGCGTGACCGAGGACCACACGCCGAGCCACTGCTCGGCGCCGTAGGCCTCGAACCGCTCCACCTCGGTGAACCCCAGCTTTGCCGCGAGGCGCATCGAGCGCTCATTGGCGGTCTGGGTGCGCAGCACCACCGGCTGGCCGGGAAGCGTGTCGGCGAACCAGTCGAGTGCCGCTGTGCACGCCTCGGCGCCGTATCCGCGTCCCCACGCCTCCGGCAGGAACAGGTAGCCGAGCTCGGCCTCCCCGACATCCGGACGGTCGTGCCCGGGACTCTCCGCGTCGTACCGATCGAGCTTGACCATGCCGATCATCGCTCCGTCGAGATCGATCACGAAAAGACCAGGCCGCCGTTCGGATATCTCGGGCACCGCGCGCTCCAGCTCATCACGCGGTCGAGGGTCACCGAGGTAGGTATGCACCTCCGGTGAGGCGAGCAGCTCGATGAACGCCGCCCGATCTCGGGCCTCGGGCTCGCGGAGCACGAGCCGCTCGGTTCTGATCGGGGCGGGTGGCCAGGCGACGGGGCCGAGTTCAGCCATGCCGGGCAACCTATCGCGCTCCCGGGAGCGTAGTCCGAAAGAGAAGGCCTAGCCGGCTGCCTTGTCGTTGGGGCTGTGCGGTGGATGCCCGGCCAGCATGCCCATGGCCATACAACAGGCCCTGCGGAAGGCCTACTTCAGCCCTTCCGGGTAAAATGCGTCGACAGCGCCCGCAACACCCGGCACAGTGGCCTCCCGTGACGAGTAGTGAGCTGTGGACCCGTGCGACCGCCGACCGCTATGACGCCGAGGAGACCGAGATGTCCTCGGCCGCCGTTCTCGATCCGGCTCTCGCCTTCCTCGCCGAGCTTGCCGGAGAGGGCCGGGCACTGGAGTTCGCCATCGGAACCGGACGCGTGGGCGTTCCGCTGCGGGAGCGCGGCGTTCCGGTAGCGGGCATCGAACTGTCAGAGCACATGGCAGCGGTCCTGCGGCGCAAGGTTGACGAGGACGTGCTTCCGGTGACCATCGGTGACATGGCCACCACTGTCGTCCCCGGCGAGTTCACTCTGGTCTATCTCGTCTACAACACCATCACGAACCTGCTCTCGCAGGACGAGCAGGTCGAGTGCTTCCGCAACGCGGCACGTCATCTGGGGCCCGGCGGCCGATTCGTCATCGAGCTGGGCGTGCCGCCGCTGCGGTTCCTGCCACCCGGCCAGGTCGCGGTGCCATTCGACGTCTCAGAGCAACATCTCGGCTTCGACACCTTCGACCTGGTCGAGCAGATTCTCGTCTCGCACCACTTCACCCGCGACGGCGACGACGGTCGCTACCGCCGCGGCAACTCCCGGCACCGGTATGCCTGGCCGGCGGAACTCGACCTGATGGCACGGATCGCCGGGCTCGAGCTGGAACGTCGCGTCGCGGGCTGGGACGGGGCGCCGTTCACTCAGGACTCCGCGAAGCATGTCTCCGTGTGGCGCAAGCCAGCCTGAGGCCGACCGCCGGGTCGCCGCCGTCAACGTGAGCCGTGCCTGTCTTGAAATTCCTATCAAGAGTTCAGGCGTCGTTGGCAGATCAGTGCGCGTCCAAGGGTGAGGAAGGCTTCGTGGATGCCGTCGCGGATCTCCCAGAAGGTGGAACGGAAGCGGGGAGGGAACGGCACCCGCCAGCCCCGGGCCGTCCGGCCGAGGGCAGCGATGACCCGCCCAGGGGTGACATCTGGTAGGGCACGCCAGCGGTTACGGGCCTCGGTGGTCCTGAGGTCGTGGTGGTGCAACTGGCGGCATCCGCCGAGGAGATGGCAGAGACTTTCTGTCGTCCCCGGCAGCAACGCCATGATGTTCATGCAGCCCGCGAACTGGGAGAAGTTTGCCCAGGAGCGTGCGCACGCCGATGCCGCCCGGATCGCACAGGCACAGCAGGCCGGCATCACCGAGCTGGTCGAGCGCGACCCGAACATCACTGGCTGGGTGTAACGCAAGCCGCTCTTCCGGAACAACACCCGGCGGACGGTGGGCTGGCGAAACCGTGCGCCGGCGCGTCCGACCACAGTGGCCAACGCCATGGACAAGACGATCTCGACGGCCGCCGGGAGCAGCGCCAGTCAGCCCGTGGTCGCTTCCCGTACACGGCTGTCGGCCAGGAGGGTTGCTCGGTGGACCGTGCTGGTGGAGGCGGCCAGCAGTGGCATTCGGACGGCGGGGCTGGGAATGCGGTCCTGGGCGTGCAGTACTCCCTTGATCACTGTGGGGTTCGGTTCGGCGAACAGGGCCGCCGAGAACTGGGCCAGCTCGGCTCCGAGCTTGCGGGCGGGGGCGGCGGAGCCGAGGTGCCACAGCGAGATCAGTTCGGCGTAGTCGGCGGTGCGGAGGTTGGCCGAGGCGACGATTCCGCCGTGGGCGCCCGCCGCGACGAGCGGTGAGATGACGATGTCGTCGCCGCCGAGCACGGCGAAGCCGGGTGGTGGGGAGCCGAGCAACTCCATCGTGGTCGCGTCGATCGCGCCGGTCGCGTGCTTGATCCCGACGATCCCTGGTAGGCGGCCGAGTGCGTCGATCGCGCCGGCGCTGAGAGTCTGTCCGGTGCGGTAGGGGATGTCGTACACGATCAGCGGTATGCCGCCGTGTTCGGCCAGCGCGGCGAAATGCGCGAGTGTCCCCGCTTCGCCGGGCCGGATGTAGGGCGGTGCGGGAACCAGCGCCGCGGCTACGTCGCCGGTGGTCGCCAGCTCGCGCAGTGACTTGATGGCGGCGGCGGTGTCGTTGGTGCCGACCCCGACGATCAGCGGGGCGTCGTGCGCCTGGCAGGCGGCCGAGCAGATGCGCACCACGGTCTGCTTCTCCTCCGTGGTCAACGTGGCTGATTCCGCGGTGGTGCCGAGGGCGACGAGTCCGGAGGAGCCGGCCGACAGCGCCTCGTCGGCGAGTCGGGCCAGCGCGTCGGGGGCCAGGCGCAGGTCGTCGGTGAACGGAGTCACCAAGGGGACGTACAGGCCGTTGAAGAGCGGGTTGGGCTTCATGGTCCCACCCTGGCTCACATTGATCCAGTAGATCCATTTCTGATTTCTACCTGTATAGCTAAGCTGAGCTAATGCTTGATGTTCGTCGTCTTCACCTGCTGCGCGAGCTGGACCGGCGGGGCACGATCGCAGCCGTGGCCGAGGCGCTGACCTTCACCGCGTCCGCCGTCTCCCAGCAGCTGGGCGTACTGGAACGCGAGGCCGGCGTGGCCTTGCTGGAACGCAGCGGCCGGCGGGTGATCCTCACGCCCGCGGGCCGGTCCCTCGTCGCACACGCCGACGCCGTGCTGCAACGCCTCGAGCTGGCGGTCGCCGAGCTCGCCAGCGCACGGGAGGGCATCGGCGGGCCGCTGCGTATCGGGACCTACCCTTCCGGTGGCCACACCATCGTGCCCGCCGCGCTGGCAGAGCTGACTCAGCGGCATCCCGCGCTGGAACCGATGGTGCAAGAGATCGACTCTGCGCGCGTCTCCGACGGCCTGCGAGCCGGTGAACTCGACGTGGCCTTGGTCCATGACTATGACTTCGTGCCCGCATCACCGGACACCACGGTGGACGAGGTGCCCCTGCTGGAGGAGCCGGTGTACCTCGTCACCAATACGGCGGCCGAGACCGCCAGCCGCAGCGGCACGCTGGCAGAGTTGCTCGGACCCTATGCCGAGGTCCCGTGGATCACCGCGCGGGACGGCACGACCGGTCACGCGATGGCCGTGCGCGCCTGTCAGGCGGCCGGGTTCCAGCCGAGAATTCGCCACCAGGTCAACGATTTCCGCACCGTGCTGGCCTTGGCCGCCACCGGGCAAGGGGCCGGATTTGTGCCGGAAATGGCCACTGTGCAGAGCTGCGAAGGTGTGGTGTTGACCAAGTTGCCGTTGTTCCGTCGCTCGAAGGTCGCCTTCCGTGCGGGCGGCGGTACGCATCCGGCGATCGCCGCTTTCGTGGCGGCGGCAACAGCGGCTGTGGGCTGCATGCGGTTCAGCAGGGAGCGGTGACGTTGCCGCAGTAGATCCAGCCGTAGACGGTGTGGGGGATGCCGCTGCCGAACGAGTACCGGACGTAGTACCAGCGGTTGCCGGACCCGTTAGTGGCGTAGTGGTCCCAGTCCAACCACTCGCCGGAGTAGGTCTGGACGACCGCATCGCAACTGGCTGCGTAGCACTTCCTGATCGGGCCTCCGAGTGAGGTGGTCTGATTCCACGACGCGGTCATTGCCGGGGCCGAGGAGTGGGCCGCAGCTGTGGGTGCGATAGCGACGGTGCTGCCGATGAGTGCCACCACCGACGCGCTCATGGCGATGCGTCTGCGTCATGTCATAGTCCCTCTCCTGCGTGCAGAAGCTTGGTGTGCGCCTTTGCCGCTGAGGACCAGCGGACCATCTGGGGCAAGCCACACCATGGGCCGATCCAAGGTGGGGAGAAGGGGGCATATCGCCAAATTGTGCATGTCAAGCGCGAGACAATTCCCAGAGCGGTTGCGCAGGTCCTGCCGAGTTTCGGCGCCCTCCAGACCGGCATGCCGAGGGACGTGGAGCCTGCTGACCAGGCAAAGCAAGCGCGCGGCACCAGGCTGGAATCAAACTCCCGCTCCACTACCGCTGATTTCCGATCCGATGCTCACCTGACCCCGGATCGCTACCTGCCGCCCTCACGAGAGGAACGACCGTGACCTCGGATTCCGACACGCTGTGGCGTCGTTGCGCTCACCTGGGTCGTGTCCTGCTGCCGCTCGTGGACCAGGAGCCAGGGCGGCAGGCTGATCGCCATGAGAACCTGCGGACCTGGGGTATCGCCACGGTGATGGGCGAGCGGCTGATCCAGGTCTTCGCGGCCCTGGCCGCCCATGCCGTCGCGACCGACGCCTCCGTCTCGGCCGCGGAACTCGACGCACTGCCTCTGCGGACGGTAGCCAACGCGGCCACCGGCAAGCGTGATGTCGAACTGCTCGCCGGGCTCCCGCACACCTTCAGCGACGACCGCGACGAACGGGCTGTCAACCTCTTCCGCCTGTCTGCCTACGAGGGCGGGCAGGCCGGCCGCGGTCGGTGTCTGCCGCAGTGATCGTGGAGCGCATGAAGCTACAGCCCCGTCATCAACATCGCTGCCGTGCACGGCTCAGGGGCAAGGCATGCTCATGTAGAGCGCCCGTTCGCCCGAAGAGGCTGTGCCGTCGTAGAGCGCTGTGTCCAGTCCGCAGAAGGTGAATCCCATCCGTCGGTAGGCGTGGATGGCCGGGGCGTTGATGTTGGTGACTTCCAGCCAGATGTGTGCGGCGCCGCGGTCACGGGCGAAGTCGGCGGCGTGGGCCATCAGGGCGCGGCCGAGGCCCTGGTTCCGATGGGCCGGGGCGACCTCGATGTCCTCGATGGCCAGGCGCCGGTTCCACGGGGCGTAGGAGACAGCGGCGAAGGCCGCCAGGCAGCCGTCAGGGCCGACGGCGACGAACGTGCGGTGGTTCGGATCCTCCTCGGCTGCCGGGCCGTCGTCGGCGTCGGTGTCGTCGTCGGTGTTCTCCGCCGGGAAAGTTTTGTGGAGGGGCGGGTCCACCGGGATCTCATGGAGGGCGAATCCGTCCTCGGTGACGGCCACATGGAAGATGGTGCGGGTGGTGAAGGACCCGTCGAGTGCCTCCATGGCCGGGGTGTCCTCGGGCCGGGCGGTGCGGAACTCGTAGTCCATGGCGTCAGTGGTCGTCATGGCATGAACCTATGGCCAGTGACCGGTCGGCATGAGCCGGGGCCATCGCCGGGGCCGGGGACGAAGGTCGCTGGTTGCCGGGCACTGTCCCGCTGACTCCCCGACTTTTCCGGTGTGCGCGGCAACTCCCGGGCTAGCATTCCGGCCATGAACAGTGACCTTTTCGCCTCGGAGAACATGGCCGCGCCGGCCACCGCGCCCGGGATGACGCAGCAGAACGCCAAATCGCTCAAGTACGCGCTGGATGGCGAGTGTTATGCCCGGCAGGGCTCGATGATCGCCTACCGGGGCGAGTTGCAATTCGAGAAGCAGGGGCAGGGCATCGGGAAGTTCCTCAAGCGTGCGGTCACCGGTGAGGGGCTGGCGCTGATGGCGGTGCGGGGCCGCGGGGAGGTGTGGTTCGCGCATGAGGCCGCCAACTGCTTCATCATCGACCTCGCCCCGGGGGACGGCATCACCGTCAATGGCCGGAATGTGCTGTGCTTCGACCCGTCGCTCTCCTACGAGATCAAGGTCGTCAAGGGCGCCGGCATGGTCGGTGGCGGGCTCTTCAACTCCGTCTTCAGCGGCCAGGGCAAGCTCGGGGTGATGTGTGAGGGCAACCCCATCGTCATACCCGTCTCGCCGCAGGCCCCGGTCTTCGTCGACACCGATGCCGTGGTCGGCTGGAGCAGCGCACTCCAGACCACGCTGCACCGGTCGCAGAGCCTCGGCTCGATGCTCCGGGGCGGTTCCGGGGAGGCCGTCCAACTCCGTCTGGACGGCGAGGGGTTCGTGATCGTACGGCCCAGTGAGCTCCGGCCGGAGAAGGAGTCGGGTAACTGAGCCGGATCGTCCGGATCAGCCTCACGCCGGGGGACCGGAGGCCAGGCGCGCGTCCAGCCAGTCGAAGACCCGCTGCTCGAAGAGGGCGCGGCCCATCGGCTCGCAGTGCAGATGCGCGCCTTCGGCCGCCGGGAAGCCGACCAGTTCCTTGGAGCCCGGCAGGGCGTCGTACAGGCGTCGCGACGCACCGGGCCAGAAGTGCTCCCCCTCGGGGTCCGTGACGAGGAGCGGGGTGGTGATCCGGTCCGTCAGGTGCGCGACCGTGTACGCGGCGACCTCGGTGAGTAGCGCGAAGGGGGAGGCGACGCCGTACGGCTTGGCCCGCCAGCGCCACATGGCGCCCAGCGCCGGATCCCCCTCCAGGGCCTCGTTCATGATGCGGTCGAAGGTCTCCCGGTCCCCGGAGTCCCACAACTCCCGCAGTTCCGGGCCGAGATTGCGCCACCAGCTCTCCGCGACATCGACGACACCCGGATCGGCGACCGCGGCCGCGATCCGGTGCTCGAACGCGAGCGCCCGCGGCACCCAGTAGCCGGCCTGGCTGATGCCGGCCAGGACGAGGCGCCGGTCGTCGACCTCGTCGCGGGCGGTCAGAAAGTCCACGACGGGGGTGATGACGTGTTCCCAGTCGGGACGGAAGGTGACGCCGTGCTCGAAGAGCATGGACTGCTGGCGGGGCCGTCGAAGAGCGGCGCACGGTAGCCCCGGGCCACCGCCGGCGCGCCCAGCAGCGTCCAGGCGGCGGACAGCGGGCCGTCGCTGCCGTTGTTGACGATCACGGTGGGCACCGCTCCGGAACGGCCCGGCGGGCTGATGAGGTAGCCCGGCAGCGTGATGCCTTCGTAGGGGATGGCGACTCGCTCGGCGGGCGGGTCCCAGGCCGCCGCGAAGCGGTCGAAGCAGTCGCGGCCGGGAAGAGCTCAGCCAGCCGCGCCTCCGGATCGGCGCATCCGTCGACGGCCACCAGGGCGGTACCGAAGTAGCCGGCCGCCCGCAGATACGCGTCCCGGGCGCTGACCGTCCGCCCGTGTGCGGCGCACTTCTCGGCCCGGGCGCGGACCGCGCGGGCGAGCGTGGCCCAGGTCGACACCCAGGTCTCGGCATCGCCGTCCGTGGCGGCGGACGCGGCGGTGAGCACCTCGCCCACATCGGCGCCCTGCTGCCACGTGGCCCCCAGGGCGAGCAGGATCTCGTAGTTGAACTGCTCGTTCTCGCTGAACCGGTACCTCATGGCGACTCCGGGCACTCGACTCCGGGCACGCGACTCCAGACACACGACTCCGGGCACGCCGTACGGGCCTCCCCGTCCCGGCTCCGGGCACGGGTCTCCGTTCCAGCGTAGGAGGCCCCTGCGGATGCGCACGCCGGACCGCCCGGCGCCGAGCGGTCGCGCGCCGTGGGCTCGCGGAGGCGGCTTCGCGTGGTGCGCCGCTGCCTGGCATGATCGCGCACATGGCTGAACGCGTGATCGCCGCCTGTGACGGCGCTTCGAAAGGAAACCCCGGGCCCGCCGGCTGGGCCTGGGTCATCGCCGACGGTGCCGGAACCGTCGTGCGGTGGGAGGCCGGGCCGCTGGGCACCGCGACCAATAACGTCGCGGAACTCACGGCTCTGGAACGTCTGCTGACAGCCACCGATCCGGCCGTCCCGATCGAGATCCGGATGGACTCCCAGTACGCGATGAAGGCCGTCACCACCTGGCTGCCCGGCTGGAAGCGCAAGGGGTGGAAGACGGCCGCGGGCAAGCCGGTCGCCAACCAGGAACTGGTCGCCGGTATCGACGCGCTGCTCACGGACCGCTCCGTGGAGTTCCGCTATGTCCCCGCGCACCAGGTGGACGGCGATCCGCTCAACGACTTCGCCGACCGGGCGGCGAGCCAGGCGGCGATCGTCCAGGAGGCCGCCGGCAGCGCCCTCGGCTCCCCGGAGCCACCGGCAGCCCCGGACACCGTGCGGCCCGCCGGTACCCGTCGACGGGCCTCCGGTCCGGCGGCGCAGACCGCCTCCGCACCGCAGCGGCGCACCTCGGGGAAGACGCGGACCCTGAACGCCAAATTCCCCGGCCGCTGCCGCTGCGGGCGCTCCTACGCTGCGGGCGAGCCCATCACCAAGAACCCCGACGGCTGGGGCCACCCCGCCTGCCGCTCCGGGGCGGGCGACGACCTGTCTTAGACGCCAGAGCTGGCGGCGGCCGGTGTTCGGCCGCCGCCAGGCTGTCGCGATGGTGCGGTAGGAGGGTCAGCCCAGGCAGCCGGGGACCGGGGTGGGGCTGCCGGCGCAGTTGGTCGGTTGGTTGTTGTTGACGGCGCTGAGGAGGAGCGCGACGCTTCCGCTGTCGTTGTAGATTCCGCCGGGAGCGTTGGTGGCGGTGTTGTCGGACACCCGGCTCTCGGCGAGAGTCGTCACGGCCCCGGCACCGCCGAAGTTGGCGACTCCACCCCCGACACCCGACGGCCCGGATGCCTCGTTGTTCCGGATTTCGCTTTGCAGGATCTTCAGCGTCGCGTCGTTGGCCACTCCGCCGCCCTTTTCCAGCGCCTTGTTGTGGGTGATGGAGCTCTGGGCGATGGTCATATCGCCGTCGTTGGCCAGGCCGCCTCCGTTACGAGTCACGGAATTGCCGGAGATGATGCTCTGGATGATGCGGGTGGTGGAACCGGTATTGCCGCCGATTCCACCGGAGAAGTCGGCCCGGTTGTTCCGGATGGCGGAATGCACGACATTGAGGGTGCCGTCGTTGCGGATGCCGCCGCCGAAGTCTCCCGTTGCGTCACCGTTGCTGACGGTGGCCAGGTGCAAGCTCAGCTTTCCGGAGGCGTCCACCGTGAGGATGCGGAATGCGGGGGCCGATCCTGCACGGGTGAGGGTGGCGCCGTTGCCCAGGATGTTGATGCTGTTCTGGATGGACGGCAGGGGGGTGGACAGGGCGTAGACACAGCCCGGTGCCAGGATGAGCGTGCCGCCCGTGGCGTTTGCTGCGGTGATGGCGCTCGCCAGTGCCGCGGGAGAACACGGGACCAACGTCTGTGCGGCTGCCGGGGTGACAGCCAGACCGGTGGCCACGAGGGTGGTGCCGGCCACGGTGGCGAGTGCGCGGACTGCCGTTGTGCGGAGTTTCATCGCTGCTCCTTGATTGTGTGGAAGGGAGAGTTCACGGGCCTTTTCCGGTGCGCCCGGGAACGGTTGCGGGTTCGATTCGGCGCCCGAAGAAGGGGCCGTCAGGCAGGCGCATGGGCGTCGCATTTCAGGTTCTGGTGCGCCTTTTGACCGGACCGCCGTCCGCTCGTCAGATGGTGATGACGGCCCCGTGGGCGGTGGCGGGCTGGTGGCCGGAGTTGCCCGCGTAGGTGGCGGTGTATCCGCCGTTGAGGATGATCAGCGGCAGCGCCAGGATCGCCGGGCAGGTCGCCACTCCCTGCGCGTTGGTGACAGAGGTGCACAGCGTGGTGCTGCCGGTGGAGAAGGTGATGGGCTGTCCGGCGATGGGCTGTCCGGTGTCGAGGTCGGTCAGCGTCGCGGTCAGCACCCCGGCGTAGGGGTGGGGCGGGAAGACCTGGACGATCGCGGGGGTGGCGGTCAGCTGGGTGCGGTCACGGGTGTAGGTGAACGGGATGCTCGCGCTGCCGCCGGGGGTGGTGACGGTCACGGTGACGGTTCCGGCCGCGTGCGGGGGCAGGGTCGCCGTGATCTGGTTGTCGGAGACGACGGTGAAGGGCACCGGGCTGCCGTTGACGGTGACGCTGGTCGCGCCGGTCAGGCCGGTGCCGCTGAGGACGACCTGCGTACTGGCGCCGGCCGGGCCGCTGGTGGGGAAGATGCCGGTGACGGTCGGAGCCTGCGTGACGTACGTGTAGTTGGTGCCGCTGACGGCCGTTCCGCCCGGGGTGGTGACGGTGATCGGGCCGCTCCCAGGTGCGTGCGGCGCCGTGATGGCGACGATGGTCGTGTCGTTGAGCACCTGGAAGCTCGCGGCGGGGGTCCCGACGATGCTGACCGCGGTCGCGCCGGTGAACCCGGTTCCGGTGATGGTGACTTGTGTGCCGCCCGTGGTGCTGCCGGAGGCGGGGGTGAAGCCGCTGATGGTGGGGGCCGGGGTGACGTAGGTGTAGGTCACCGGTCCGGTGGCGGTGCCGCCGGGAGTGGTGACGGACACCGGACCGGTACCAGGGGCGTGCGGCGCGGTGATCGCGGAGATGTGGGTGTCGTCGACGACCATGAAGCTGGTGACCGGGGTCCCGGCGATGCTCACGGCGGTCGCACCGGTGAAGTTGGTGCCGGTGATGGTGACCAGGGTGCCGCCGGAGGTGGTGCCCGAGGCCGGGCTGATGCTGGTGATCGTGGGTGCGGGAGGGACGAAGGTGAAGCTGCCGCCCGTTCCGGTCCCCAGGGGCACGGTCACGCTTGCCTGCACGGTTCCCGCGGCATGCGCGGGCGTGGTCGCCGTGATGGTGTTGTCGTCGACCACGATGAAACTGGCGACGGGGGTGGAGTTGAGCGTGACGGCGGTCGCGCCGGTGAAGCCACTGCCGGTGATCGTGATCGGATCGCCGCCGAGGGTCGAGCCGGACGCCGGGGTGATGTTGGTGACGATCGGCCGGATCTGGAGGACGCTGACGTTGTTGCTTCCGTTGTTGGTGACGTAGAGGAAGTTGCCGTCCGGGGTCACCGCATCGCGGGAGGGCTGGGTGCCCACGGGCAGTGTGGTGAGGATCGTGTTGGTGGCGGTGTCGATCACACTGACGTTGTTGGTGCCGAAGTTCACCACGAACACCCGGGTGCCGTCCGGGTTCACCGCCACACCGGCCGGGGTCCCGAAGCCGGGGATGGTGGTGACGACGCTCGGGGGGCCGGTGGTGGTGTCGATGACGCTGACGGTGCTGGAGCCGTTGTTCGCCACGTAGGCGAAGTTGCCGTCAGGGGTGAACGCCACTCCGATCGGAGTGCCGCCGACCGCGACGGTGGCCGTCACCAGGTTCGTGGCGGTGTCGATGACGCTGACCGTGCCGCTGCCGGAGTTGCTGACGTAGACGGTCAGGCCGTCAGGGCTCACCGCCACACCGTTCGGCAAGCTGCCGACGGTGATGGTGGCCACCGACAGGTTGGTGCTGGTGTCGATGACGCTGACCGTGCCGCTGCCGTGATTGGCGACGTAGGCGAAGGCACCGTCCGGGGTGATGTCGATCTCGAACGGGTTGGAGCCGACGGTGATGGGGGAACCGGTGATCGTGTTGGTGGCGGTGTCGATGACGCTCACCGTGTTGCCGCTGCCATTGGTGACGTAGACGAAGCTGCCGTTCGGCGTGATCGCCACATCGATCGGCCCGTTCAGGCCCGGGACAGTGGCGGTCACCGTGTTCGTGGCGGTGTCGATGACGCTGACGGTGTTGCCGCCGTTGTTCGCCACGTAGGCGAAGGCGCCGTTCGGGGTGATCGCCACGCCGATCGGCCCGGTCCCCACGGGTACCAGCGCATTGGCGAGCAGCATCGCCAGGGACGGCGACGCCATCGCGGCAAGTCCGCCTGCAAACGGGAGCGTTGTGCCGGGCCGGACGGCCCCCTGGGAAAGCATCGCGGCGACAATTGCCGCCGACATCTCTTGTCCCGTGGGGCTCGTCGGCGTCGCCCCCATAGCGGCGGTGTGCGGCGGGAACGATTGCGGGGTGGTCCACATACCTGTCGTATCCATGACAGCCTCCTTCGAGTCAGGGGCCGTCAACCACCTGTGGCCGCCATGTTCGCCACGGCTCAGCGGGTGGTGAAGTCTCCTCAGCGGGGGCGCTCACATGGCAGCCATACCGAGGGCTCAGGTTCGTCCCCGGCGCGGCCGTCCACCCCCGGTGAGGGATGGGCGGCCCGCCGGAATTCACTCACAGCAGTAAGACACTGTCAGCAAACCGCGTCTACGCAGCCGAATGAATTTGACCCGTATGGCGGAGCGTGCGGAGCCGTCGCTTGGACGGTGTCCTGCATGGTCAGGAGGGCACCCCGGCCGCGAACGGCCCCTCGGCGCCGAAGGCCAGTGCGGCGAAGCGTTCGCCGATGCGGCGGTGGGTGGCGGCGTCCGGGTGGAGCTGGTCGGGCAGCGGGAGTTCGGCGAAGTCCGCCTCGCCGTAGAGGTCGCGCCCGTCGAGGAGGTGCAGGTTCGGATCGTCGGCCGCCCGCTGCTTGACGATGCGGGTCAGTTCGCCCCGGATGACGTTGAGTGTCAGCTTGCCCATGGCCCGTTCCGCGGGGTCGCCCGCGGCCTTGAACTGGAGCTTTCCCGCGCTGAGGTTGCTGAAGTCCGGGGCGGTGGGGCCGGGGGCGTCCTCGTGGATGGGGCACAGGAGGGGGGAGACGAGCAGCAGCGGAGTGGTGGGGTGGCCCTCGCGGACGGTGTCGAGGAAGCCGTGTACCGCCGGGCCGAAGGCGCGCAGCCGCATCAGGTCGGCGTTGACCAGATTGATGCCGATCTTGATGCTGATCAGGTCCGCGGGGGTGTCCCGCAGGGCGCGGGCGGTGAACGGGTCGAGCAGGGCGCTGCCGCTCAGGCCCAGGTTGGTCAGTTCCACGCCGCCGAGGGTGGCGGCCAGCGCCGGCCAGGTGGTGCTGGGGCTCGCGGCGTCGGAGCCGTGACTGATCGAACTGCCGTGGTGCAGCCACCTCTTGCGGCCCCTCTCCGGGAGGGGCTCGACGGGGGCATCGGTGCGCAGCGCGATCAACTCGGTGATCTCGTTGTGCGGCAGCCAGATCTCGACATCCTTGACGCCGTCGGGGAGACCGCTGAACCGGACCGTGCCGGCCGGGCCGGGCTGGATTTCCGTGGTCCCGGTGGTCATGTTCACCAGGGCAACATTGCCGCCGGTCACACCGTCCTGCCCGGCGAGCTGCCCGTCGACGAACAGGTCGTACACGCCGTCCGGGCGGGGCGGGGCGCCCACGTAGGCGTTCTTGGTGCGCAGCGCGTCCAGCTCGACGGCGGTGGCCCGGGTGCGGAACACCAGTCGTACCCCCGAGGGCTGGGCCTCCGCCATGGCCAGCAGGTCGTCGGCGCACTGGGCGCGGGCCCGGGCGGGCAGCCGGTGCGGCAGCACCCCGTGCTCGGTGTGCTCCAGATCGAGCGCACCGCGCAGCAGGTCCCCGGTAACGGGCGTGGTGATCCAGCCAGTTGCCGGGGGCGTACCGGTGGTGTGGGGGGCGGAGACAGACTCAGGACTCATGATCCCAGCCTGTCAACCGGATACCGGATACGCACATCAATTTCCGGCCCCTTGCCCGCGCCGTGCCGTCATGGTCGGTAGCGTCGGGGACCATGCGGATTCTGGTACTGGGCGGGACATTCTTCGTGGGCCGCGCCCTTGTGGACGAGGCGCTGCGCACCGGCGCCGAGGTGACGTTGTTCGGCCGGGGGAAGACCGGGACGGAGCTGTTCCCCGGGGTGCCCCGGCTCCTCGGGGACCGGGACACCGGCGACTACCGGGCACTGCGCGACGGCAGTTGGGACGCGGTCGTGGATGTCAGCGGCTATGTGCCACGGCATGTCGGGCAGGCGATGGACGCGCTGGGGGACCGGGCCGGGCGGTATCTGTTCGTTTCCAGCCATGCGGTGTACCAGCGCGAGGGGGTGGGGCCGGGGTCGACCGAGGACACCCCGCGCCGGCCGCCCGTACGGGACACCGAGGAGCTCAGCGAGGACACCTACGGTCCGCTCAAGGTGGCCTGCGAGGACGATGTGGTGGCCCGGTACGGCGCACGGGCGACGATCGTGCGGCCGGGAAGGGTGGCCGGACCGTACGACTCGGCGGACGCCGTCCCCTACTGGGTACGCCGGGCCGCCCGCGGCGGACGGGTGGCACTGCCCGCCGACCCCGGGCAGCCGGTGCAGCTCATCGACTCGCGTGATCTGGCCCGTCTGGTGGTGCGGTTGCTCGTCGACGCGCGTCCCGGTGCGTTCCACGCGGTGGGGCCGGACGAGCCGACCACCCTCGGCGGGCTCATCGAGACCTGTGCGCGGGTGGCGGGCGCCGAGACCGAGATCGTTCCGGTGTCGCCCGCCGGACGGCCGCCGATGTTCCCGCTCGTCCGGCCGCAGTGGACGACACAGCAGCGCAGTCCGGCGCGCGCCCGGGCGGCGGGGCTGACCGCGACCCCGCTGGCGGTGACCCTGGCCGATGTCCTCGCCTGGGACCGCGGGCGCGGTGAGCCGCCGCTGCGGGCCGGTTACTCCCTCGAGGAGGAGCGAGCGGTGCTCGCGCGGCACGACGCCGGGGCCTTCGGCGGATGACCGGCAACGGCCCGGGAGAAGCCGCCGGTCACTGACTGGCCGCCGCTCAGCCGGCCTTGCTCCCCTTGGGTCCGGAAACCGGTATGTCGAGCGGCCGGGCGAGACCCACCACTCCCTCGTCGAGCCGCTGGAGATGCCGCAGCACGCGGAAGGTGACCGTGCCCGACTGAAGCGCCCCCGCCCCGGCCGCCTCCAGCATCGCGGCGATGCTGAAACCGGAGTCGACCTCGCCCTCGGTGCTCTCCTCCAGCACCCGGGCGACGAGGAGATCGATGTTCTGGCCGATGCGCCGGCCCGCCCGGGCGAGCCGCGGGTCGGCCGCGATGGTCTTGCTGTACGGCACGAGTTCCGCCGTCGCCGCCAGCGAACGGGCGTGATACGCGCAGGTCTCCAGCAGCGCCACCAGATAGCGGGCGGTCCGCCGGCGGACCCGCAGCGGGGTGATCGGGTGCGTCAGCGGCTGGATGGAGGCGCGCAGCTCGTCCAGCGCGGTGTCCAGATCGCGTGCCATGCCCAGCAGGTCGACGGCGGGCCCGCCGCTGAGCTGCTCCACCGCCGCGGACACCACGTCCCGCAGCCGGACCAGCACCGTGCCCAGCAGCTCGTCCGTACGGCGGTCGGTGTGCACCGGCAGTACCAGGACGGCGCCGATGATCCCGCACGCGGCGCCCAGCGCGGTCTCCTCGATGCGCAGCACCAGCACGTCGAGGCTGTAGGTGTTGAGCAGGGTGTAGAGCAGCCCGAGCATCGCGGTGGTGAAGAAGGACATCAGCGCGTACGACAGCGGCGCGGTGAACCACATCCCGAAGATGCAGAGCAGCACCAGCGCGAACGCGCTCCAGGTGTGGTTGCCGACCAGCCCGGCCAGCGCGACCCCGGCGACCACGCCGAGGACCGTGCCGACCAGCCGGCGATAGCCCTTCACCAGGATCTCGCCCGTGGACGCGGTGTTGAGGAAGACTACCCAGCAGGTCAGCACCGCCCAGTACCAGCGTTGGCTGGACAGGAACTCACCGCCGATGATGGCCAGCGTCGAGCCCACCGCGACCTGGAACGCGGCCCGCGTGGTGGGCCGGTCGAGCCCGGTGCGGTCGTCCGCCGGCTCCTCGGTCTCGTCGGCGCCGACGATCGAGAGATCCTCGGCGTCGAACTCCTCACGCGAGCGAGTGGTGGCGGGGGAGTCGTCCGACTCGTCCTGCGGACCGTCCAGTGCCAGCCGCAGGCCCAGGACGGCACGGGCGGCCTCGCCGAGCCCGCGGAAGACGTCCTGGATGGCAGCCGAGGCGCGCGGCAGATCGTCCTCTTCCCGGTAGCCGAGCAGCCGGTTGCGGACGAGGGCCAGTGCGGTGCCGCGGTCGTCGGGCGCGCGCCGGGCGACCAGCAGCAGCAGCGCGCGCAGATCCCGGCGCAGGGTGGCTAGCGCCTCCTCCTCGGTGCCCAGCCGGGTCCCCGTGGCCGGTACGGGGGCGTCCGGCAGATGCATGGTGATGGTGTCCGCGCGGTCGGCGCTGCGGGCGTTGAGGATCAGCATCCCCAGTCGTTCCGCGGCGATCTCGGCCTCCGCGACACGGCGTTCCACCAGCCCCGCCGTGGCCGCGTCCCGGGTGCCCTCCTCCAGGTGCCCCTGGATCATCAGGGCCGCCTCGTGCAGCCGGGCGGTGTGCCGCCGCAGGTCGTCGAGGACCCCGTCGAGGTCATCGGGTCCGGCGTCCAGGAGCTCCAGCTGGGTCGCCATCAGCTGGGCGAGACGGGCCCGGAAGGCCTCGCGCAGCCGCGGCAGGGTGCGGGTGGGGGTTTCCGGGACGACGGCGAACCGGACGATCGCGCTGCATACGAAGGCGATGCCCAGCGTCAGATACAGCTCGGGCAGGGCCGGGCCGGTGGCGTGCACGAACAGCGAGACGAAGTAGACCTGAAAGCCGATCAGTCCGAGCGCGGTGCCACGGTCACCGAACCGCCGGCAGTAGACGGCGCCGAAGATCAGCAGGACGAAGAACAGATCGCCGGCGACGACCAGGGTGTGCAGCAGCGCCCCCAGCGACATCGCGGTGAGCGCGACCGGCAGGCCCAGTGCGAGCGTGACCGCCTGGCCGCGCACCTCCTTCTCCTTGATCGCGAAGGTGGACACCATGGCGGTCATGGCGCCCGCGACCATCAGTGTGACGTCGGTGTCCAGCAGCGCCAGGACGATGAGGGTGAGCACGATCGCGCCGACCGTGCGCAGGCCTGCCATCAGCCGCAAGAGCCCTGGGTCGGATGCCGCGAAGCGGTCCCAGCTGTGCGTCCCAGTCCGCCGTATCGCTGCCCGCACGCTGCCGTACACTCCCCATTTTTGCCATGATCCGCTGTGCACCAGCATCGCACGCGTGCTCGGACCGGCTTCCGCCGCACTGCCCTCAGCGGTGCCGCGGCCTCGCTGTTCGTCCAACTCCCGGCATTACGCCTGCTCTTCGCATAGCACGCATAAGTAGCGCTCCACTCATTCCGGTCCTATCGGGTGTTAGTGAGGCGTTAGTCGAGCAACAGTGGGGACGCGCAGGGTGGGTGGTGCGTAAACGAACGAGGACGCGCCGACTGTCCTTGAGGCCCGGCTCGTTCGCTCCCGGCTCCCTTCGCGGGGGTGCGGGGCGGAGCCGGGCGGTCGGGTCGGGCGGCGTGCCACCGAGGTTCTCCGGTCGCCGGAGAAGAGGGAGTTGATGACTGATGACGATGCGTGGTCTGCGCACCGCCGCCACCGTCGCCGCCGCCGTCGCGCTGTGCGCGGGCGCGGGCGCCGGGATGGCCTCCGCGGCAGGATCGGGCGCGTCGGCGGCCGGTGCGTGCCAGCCGGGGACGCTGAAGGTCACGACCACCGACGCGGGTTCGGGTCAGGCCGGGATGAACCACGAGGGCACCTATCTCAAGGTGACCAACACCGGCAGCAGCACCTGCGCGATAAGCGGCTACCCGGGGCTGGCGCTGGAGGGCGCCGGACACACGGCCATCAAGACCACCGCGCACCACGGTGACACCTACTTCGCCCAGGACCCGGGCGTGCACCAGGTCACCCTGAAGCCGGGCAGGAGCGGCTACGCGGACCTGGTCTGGACGCACGCCGGTCCGTCGTCCGCGCAGGCCAAGTACCTCCAGGTCTCGCCGACGGGGAGCAACTCGCACAGTGTCGTGGGCTTCGACAAGGCCGTCGACGGCGGCGCGCTGTCGGTGACCGCCTGGTCGGCGACGCCGCCGAGCGCTTCCTGACCCGTACCGGCAGACCGAGGGCCGACGCACGCTGCGTCGGCCCTCGGCGTCCGTGTGGCCCGCTAGCGGTCGCGCGGCCGGGTCAGCTCCGGGAGCCGGCCAGCAGGGCGCGGAACCACTCGACGGTGGCGTCCAGGGTCGCGTCCAGCGGTGTCGGGCGGATGCCGAAGGTCCGCTCGAAGGCCGTGGAGTCCACGATCTGCGGCTCGGTGTGCTGATAGAACATCTCCGCGTACTCGTCCATGAACTCCGCGTCGAACGGCCCGAAGGGGCGGGGTTCGGTGAGGACCACCCGCTGGAGCTGGTGGCCCACCCGCTCCTCGATCATCGCGTGGATCTCGCGGGTGGTGACGGCTGGCGCGGTCGGCAGGTGCCAGACCCGGCCGTCGCCTTCCGGACGGGTGCCGAGCGTGGCGAGCCCGGCCGCCACATCCCGGATGTCCGTGTAGCTGTGCGGCAGGTCGATGTCGCCCAGGGCGAGGATCTCGCCGCCGCCCAGGGCGGCCGGGAAGACCGCTCCGCCGAGCGTCGAGTTGAGCACCCCGGGACCGACGAAGTCGGCCGACCGGCCGAGGACGACACGGGCCCGCCCCGCCCGGTGGGCTTCGAGATAGCGCTCGTCCAGCTGCGCCCGCATCCGCCCCTTACGGCTTGTCGCCCGCCACGGGGTGTCCTCCGTCATCACCTCACCGCGGGTCTGCCCGTAGGGGTACAGCGTGTCCAGGACGACCAGCCGCGCCCCCGTGACCTCGGCTGCCGCCAGTACCGCGCACTGGATCCGGGGCATCACCTCGACCTGGAGGTGATACGGGACATTCACGCAGTGGTAGATGACCGAGGCGCCCGAGACGGCGGCCAGCGCCCCGTCGGCCGTGCTCACATCGGCGGCGAAGGGCTGGACGCCCTCGACGGTGTTCTCCGGCGCCGAGCGGCTGACCAGTCGTACGGCGTGGCCGCGGCGCACCAGCTCACCGGCGAGCGTGGTGCCGGCGGGGCCGGCGCCCAGGACGACGTGCAGCGGTTCGGTGGCAGCAGGCATGGCAGTTCCTTCTCTCCGGGCCGGGGGGCCGAAAGGCGGGGGAGTGGCGAGCGGATCGAGCGATTCTCTCGTTCCGCCCTCTCGCTTCTGTTAGAGACCATAACTCTTGCGATGGGTCATGGCAACTGATGTGTTGGCTACGATTGGCAATGACCACTCACGCCTGCTTCATGTCGTCGCGAACACCGGAGGAGAACATGGCTGCCGAGGCACGGAGCCCCCGGGCGCGCTACCGCGAACAGAACCGCGCGGAGATCAAGACGGCCGCGCTCCAGCAGCTCGCCGAGGGCGGCATCCAGGCCGTCGCGCTCACCCGTATCGCCAAGGACATGGGGCTGTCAGGACCCGCCCTCTACCGCTACTTCGCCGGCCGGGACGATCTGCTGAGCGAGCTGATCCGGGACGCCTACGACGACGTGGCGCAGGTCGTCGGCCGGGTCGGCGCCGCGCCCGACGGCGATGCCCGCGCCACCCTGCACGCCCTCGCCGGCGCCTACCGGGACTGGGCCGTCGCCCAGCCGCACCGCTATCTGCTGATCCAGGGAACCCCGCTGCCCGGATACGCGGCGCCGCCCGACACCCTGCTGCGTGCGCGGGCCGTCCTCGGGCCGTTCCTGAAGGTGTTCGCCGCCGGTGAGCCCACGGCGGCGCTGCGGCCGGTCGCCGAGGAGATGGCCGTATGGGCACGCGAGGAGAAGGGCGTCGCGGACTGGGTGGCGGAGCACACCGGGCGGGCTCCGGAGGACGCGGCGGCGGCCACCGCCCTCGCCGGCACGGTGCTGGCCTGGTCCCAACTGCACGGCACGGTCAGCCTGGAGGTGTCCGGTCAGTACGCCGGGATGGGGCACCGGACGCCGACTCTGCTCACCGCGCAGATGGACACCCTGGCCGACTCCTTCCAGCTGTAACCGCAGGCCGCGCCGGGGCACGCGCCCGGCGGGCATGACCGCGGGTGCCGCGCGCGTCGGCGCACGGCACCCGGGACGGTTGGACGGCGGTGGATCACCGCTTGGCGGCCCCGCGCGGCGGCATCCAGTGGTGGACCTTCAAGTCACCCTTCTCCAGGGTCTCGAACGGGGCCGAGCCCAGGCACTTGCCGACGCTGTTCTTCGGGACGCCGTCCATCGCCCAGCTGTAGCCCAGCCGGTCCTTCTTGCCGCTGTCCAGGACGGTGAAGCCGAACCGCTTGCCCCTGAGGTCCCCGATCTCCGGCAGGCCCGGTGCGCCGGTGAAGTGCGACTCGGTCACGATGCCGGTGGCGACGGCCACCGGGCCGCCGGTCAGCAGGCAGTCGATCCGGCCCTTGAAGTAGCCGCCCCAGGTCTTGCCGAAGTGGTGGCTGACGTGGAAGGTGCCGCGCGCCTGATCGGCGAAGCCATGGGCGTCGATGCGGAAGTGGACGTTGTCGCCGGGCTGCCGGGCGAGCTTGACGTCGCCCGTCAGTGACGGTGCGTCGGCGGTGTGCCGGGCGGCCCGCACCTCGGGCCCGGCCGCCGCGGCCGGTTCGGTCGTGGCCAGGGGCAGCACGAGCGCCGTGCAGACGGCGAGGGCGGTACCGGCCACGAGCAACGGGCGGCGCATTCGGGGCATGGCGTACTCCTGCGGATGAGAGCGGCACCGGACTCGGTGCGGCGGGGCGTCGATTCCCCGCTGATCACCACGGTCCCGTCCGCCGGGCCGCCGGGCATCGCTCCACAGGTGGGTGGCACTCCGCCCCGCGGCGGAGCCGAAGGGAGTACCCGAGGCCGATGCCTGAGCCGCGCCGTCTGCCGCAGCGGCCGGTTCCCCGCCCGTCCGCGCCCCGTCCCCCCGGCCGCTCAATACCCGGTCGGGCGGACCACCCCTGTCTCATACGCGAAGACGGCGGCCTGAGTCCGGTCTCGCAGGCCCAACTTGCTCAGGATCCGGCCCACATGGCTCTTCACGGTCTGTTCCGCCAGCACCAGCCGCTCCGCTATCTCGCCGTTCGCCAGGCCCTGGGCGATCAGGGACAGGACCTCGGTCTCGCGTTCCGTGAGGTCGCCGACGCGCTCCTTGAGCGGGGCCCGCGGTGCGCTGGTGACCCGGGAGAACTCGGCGATGAGGCGCTTGGTGAGGTTCGGTGCGAGCAGCGCGTCACCGGCCGCCACAACCCGTACGGCCTGGGCGAGTTCAGCCGCCGAGGCGTCCTTCAGCAGGAAACCGGAGGCGCCCGCGCGCAGCGCCTCGTACACATACTCATCGAGGTCGAAGGTGGTCAGGACGAGGACCTTGACGGTGGCCCCGGCCGGTTCGGTGAGACGACGGGTCGCCTCGATTCCGCCGAGCCGGGGCATCCGGACGTCCATCAGGACGACGTCCGGGGCGAGCTGTTCGACCTGGGCCAGGGCGTCGAGGCCGTCGACGGCCTGGCCGATGACCTCGATATCGGGTTCGGCGTTGAGCAGCACCGTGAAGCCCTGACGGACCATCATCTGGTCGTCGGCGATCAGCACGCGGATGGTCGTCATGGGGCAGGCTCACGGGGGTCGGCAGGCTGTGCGGCCTGGGCGGGCAGGATCGCGGTCACTTCGTAACCGCCGTCGGGGGTGGGGCCGGTGGCGAGTTCGCCGCCGAGCATGGTGGTGCGCTCATGCATCCCCAGCAGGCCGTGGCCGGCGCCCTGCGAGGGCGGGGCGGGCCGGTCCGGCGCGGTGTTGGCGACGCGGATGGTGAGACCGCCGGACCGGTACCCGAGGGCCACCCGCACCTCCGCGCCGGGCGCGTGCCGGAGCGCGTTGCTGAGCGCCTCCTGGACGATACGGAACGCCGACAGCTCGACACCCGGGGACAGCGGGCGCGGCTCACCGGTGATCTCGGTGGTGACCCTGAGCCCGGCTCCGCGCACCGCGCCGACCAGCTCGTCCAGCCGGCCGAGAGTGGGCTGCGGGGTGTGCCGGACCCCGTCCGCCAGGGCTTCCTCCGAGCGCAGCACGCCCAGCACCCGCCGGAGTTCGGTCAGCGCCTCGACGGCGCTCCCGCGGATGCCCGCGAGGTTCTCCTTGAGTTCGTCGGTGGGGTCCTTGACCAGATGCGGGGCGACCTGCGCCTGGATCGAGATCACCGACATGTGATGGGCGACCACGTCGTGCAGTTCACGGGCGATCCGGTTGCGCTCCTCCAGCAGGGTGCGCCGGGCCCGCTCCCCGGCGGTGAGAACCTCCTGCTCGACGAGCTGGTGACGGGCCACCCGGCGGCCGCGCAGCGCGGCGCCCAGCACCACCGCTGCCGTGAAGGTCACCGCATCCTGGAGGACCGTCACGTCCTGGGCGGAGGACGCGAGGACCGGCGGGGCCGCACCCGGCAGAAGGCTCGGGTCCGGTACCGGCCCCAAGAAGGCCAGTGCGGCCACCGCCGCCAGAAGCGAGAACCCCAGCGCCTCGGCCGCGATACGGGGCCGGACCCGCAGCGCCAGAAGGAACAGCACCAGGGCGTGCAGGGCGATGCCCGGGATGCTCCAGGACCACAGGGCGTCATGGCTGGTCTTGACCCCGCCGACATTCCTGACCAGGAAGAGCGCGATCGTCGACAGCCACCAGGCGGGCACCGGGCGGGACAGCGCGAGGACTACGGCGCCCGATTGGAGCACCGCCAGCGTCACCACGGTGGTCACCGCGAACGGCCCGAAATCCACCTTGTACCGGTCGGCGTTGAGCCAGCCCATGAGCACCGCGGCCAGCACCACATGGCCATGCGGCAGCCGGCCCAGCCAGCGCATCCGGGGCAGTGGATCGCGCGCCACGGTCCACAGATCCGCGCGCAGGGTATGCGGCAGCCCCCGCACGGCCGCCCACAGCCGCGGCCCGCTGCTCTTCCAACCCCCCTGGCTCACACGGTGCATCCTAAGCACGCCGCACCGCCCCGACCTCAGCGGGACGCCCCGCCCGGACCACCATGCTGCTGCCGCGGCGCCGCCCCTGCTCGTACGTGCGGAACGCGGACCAGCACACCAGCAGCGCCAGCGCGAACACCGGCAGCCAGCCCAGCCGGGCGAGGACCCAGCCGGCACCGTCGGGAAGGGTGTGCAGACCGGGCAGGAACCCGCCGGTGAGCAGACCGACCGCGGTGACCGCCATCATCGCGGTCTGGTGCCACAGGAAGAGCGTCATCGCCGAGAGGTTCATCAGCGCCACCGCCGCCCAGACGGCGGGGCGTTGGAGCAGCCGCTGCAGGGGGCCGAGCAGCAGCAGGGCCGCCCCGCACTGCGCGAGACCGAAGGTGACCGCCGCGAGGGTGGGCGGGTTGAGGTTGGATATCACGGCGCCGGGCACCCCGACCATGGCGGCCGGGTAGCCGGCCCACAGGACGAGTCCGGCGGTGGTGGCGGCGCCGCCGAGCAGCAGCACCCATGCCGTCGCCCGGCTCCGCAGCCCGCCCCGGGCCCAGGCCGCGCCCAGGCAGTACGGCACCAGCCAGCCGGCCGCCACATTGGTCCAGCCGAGCCAGGCCGGGCCGCCGAGCCCGAACCGGAGCAGATCGATGTGCAGGACGACGGCGAGCGGCCACAGCGGATGCAGCCGGGCGGCCACCGGAGTCGCCGCCGTCAGCGCGGCGAACACCAGCAGGAACCAGAGCGGGGACAGCGCCAGTTTGCCGAGGGTGTGGACGGTGTCCAGACCGGCCCCCGCGACGAGCAGCCCGCCCGCCACGACGCTCCAGACGACCAGCATGGCCGCCACGGGCCGGAACAGCCGGGCCATCCGGGCGCCGAGCCACCCACGGTAGGTCCCGCCCCGGGCGCGGGTGGCGGCATAGCTCGTCGCCGCCATCTGACCACCCACCAGAAAGAAGACCGCCAGGGTCTGGAGAAGCCAGGAGACCGGGGTGAGGTGCGGCAGCTCGTGGAGGGGGCTGACGACCCGCACCGTGCCGCTGTCGGCGACCAGCGCGGTCACCAGCCAGTGTCCGAGCATCACCCCGAGAATGGCGAGCGCACGCAGGGCGTCGACACCGCGGTCACGGTCGGCCGGTGTCGCGGCGTCGATCCGCCGGATGAGTTCACGCATCGCTGCTCTCCTCGGAAGGGGCCTGGCCGGACACGATCCGGGCGAGGTTCCGCAGGGACACGGAACCGGGCGTGAGGTAGTCGCTGTGGCCGCCAGGACCCGCCGCGAAGACCCGGGCGCCGAACTCCGGCGCGACCGGATCGGCTCCCAACCCGAGGGTCCCGAAGGGGAGTTGCAGCTGTCCGTGCGGCACATCGGCGATCCAGTCGTCGTCGCCCCGGCCGGCCCACACCGTCGCCGGGGTGTGCAGCGCCGCGACGTTTTCGGCGCCCGCGCCGGGGCTGCCGAACAGCACCAGGTCCGCGACATCCAGCCCCGGCGCCGCCCGGCCACAGACCACGGCCCCGTACGAATGGCAGAGCACGGAGAGCCGCGCCGTGGGACGGAGCTTCGCCACGGCACCGACGAAGGCGCGGAGTCCGGGAGCGGCCTCCGCCGCGCGGCCGGGGGTGAGGACATCGGGACTCACCGTGCTCGGCGTCCGGTACCCGACCCAGGCGAGGACCGCGGACCGGCCGCCCAACTCCCGCTGGAGCGCCAGCGCGCCGGACCGCAGACGTGCGTACCGGTCGAGGTGGGTGTCCGAGCCCGGCACCAGTACGGTGATCCGGTCGGCCCGTGCCAGGTCGCCGAAGACCTCGGTGGTGCGGCCTCCGTCGCGGCCGTCGAAGAACAGGAACTGCCGCTCCGGGCCGGCCATCCCGCGCAGTACCCCGGCCCGCGCCCGGTCGCCGTGGCCCTCGGCCATCCGCTCCGCCGCGCGGATCCCCTCGCGGTTTACGGCGTAGCGCTCGGCGAGCGCACCGGGGGCGGCGGACCGCAGCGGAGCGAGGGCCTTGGGGGCGGGTGCCGGGACGGCCGCGGGGCGGGCCGCACCCGAGACGGGCACCACCACCGCGGTGACGACGAAAGCGGCGAGCAGAGTGCGCAGCGGACGGCTGCCGCGCGGGCGGGACGCCATGATGGATGGTCCTTCCGTACCGGAAGCCGGTCGTGGCTTCCGGTACCGAAGCTATGGAGCAGGGCACTTGGTCGACGTCCCGCCAGGGAGCGTACTTCGGTGGTAGCTCTCAGGTATCAGGGGTAGGGGGCGGCGGTGCTCGACCTCGCGGAAGAGCGCCTCGGCTGTGCGCCGGTATCCCCGGTGGTGCGTCCGGCGTGGACGACGCGGTCCCGCGTGCGGGCCCGGCGCGCCGCCGGACCCCTCACGTGCGCGCAAGGCGTTCGTCCCGGCCCTACCGTGTCGCCATGGTGCGTGCCGACCGGCCCCGGGCCGACCGACCGGGCAGACCTGCGGCGCCGGGCCGGCCGCCGGCTCCGCTTCTGGCGGTCTGCGCGGGCTACTTCATGGTCATCCTGGACGTGACCGTCATCAACGTCGCCGTCCCGGTGGTGGGGCGGGAACTGTCCGCCTCGCTCACCGGGATCCAGTGGATCACCGACGGCTACACCCTGGTCTTCGCCGGTCTGCTGCTCACCGGCGGCGCGCTGGGGGACCGGCTGGGCAACCGCCGGATCTTCTGCACCGGCGTGGTGGTCTTCACGCTCGCCTCGGCCGCCTGCGGCCTGGCACCGACCAGCGGGGCCCTGATCGCCGCCCGGCTGGTGGAAGGACTCGGCGCGGCCCTGATCGTCCCCGGCTCGCTCGCCCTCCTCCAACAGGCGTATCCGGCACCCGCCGAGCGCTCCCGGGCCTTCGGCCTGTGGGGCTCCATGGCGGGGATCGCGGCCTCCGCCGGACCCCTGCTGGGCGGCCTCCTGGTCACCACCGTGGGCTGGCGCTGGGTGTTCTTCATCAACCTGCCCGTCGGATGCGCCTGCCTGCTGCTGACGCTGCGTCATGTCTCCGCTTCGGCCCGGCGTACGGACCGCCCCCTGGACTGGCCCGCCCAGTGCGCGCTCATCGCCACGGTCGCCCTGCTCACCACCGTCCTCAACGAGGCCGGACGCCGGGGCTGGACGGACCCGCTGATCCTCACCGGAGCCGGCCTGTGTCTGCTGTCGGCCGCCGCGTTCGTGCTGCGCGAGCGCCTGGCACGCACCCCCGTGCTGCCGCTGCGGCTGCTGCGCTCCCGCCCGATGAGCGGGGCCGCGGCCATCGGACTCCTCTTCAACTTCGCCTTCTACGGCATGATCTTCACCGCCAGCCTGTACTTCCAGCACCACCGCGGCCTGACCGCGCTGCGCACCGGGCTCGCCCTCTTCCCGGCGGTGGCCATGACCATGTTCGCCTCCGTCCTGTCCGGGCGGCTGGCCCGCCGTACCGGACACCGCCCGCTCGTGGTCACCGGCATGCTGCTGGGCGCGGCAGGTCTGGCCGGCTGGGCGGCCGCCGGACCGGATCCGGACTACCTGCTGCTCGTGGGGCCGATGATGGCGGCGGGCTTCGGCACGTCCTTCGCCCTCACCGGAGCGACCGCCACGGTGATGTCGGCCGCCCCGGACGCGTACTCCGGTACCGCCTCCGCACTGTTCAACACCACCCGCCAGATCGGCAGCGCGGCAGGCGTCGCGCTGGGCGGCTCCCTGCTGGCCGCGGCGGCCGGCTTCCCGGCCGGGCTGCGGACGAGCATGGCCATCGGCGCGGCCGCGTATCTGATGGCTGCCGTGCTCGCGGTCCTCTGCGTCCCGCCGAAGGGGCACAAAAGCCGGGCCGCCGGCTGACGGGCGGCGGGCCGCGGCGTACAGCCTGCGGTGATATGCCGTGGTATGTACCCAGGACCGGCCGGTCGCCCGGCGAGCGATGAGTTCTCGCCGTCCTGGGAGTCCACCCCCTGTACCGGCAGATTTCCGCACCCGAAGGGCAGCACCATGAGCACACTGATCGTCACCGCGTTCGTCACCCTGGACGGCGTCATGCAGGCCCCCGGCGGCCCGGACGAGGACGTCGACTCCGGCTTCACACACGGCGGCTGGCAGGTCCCGTATGTCGACGACGACTTCATGGGCCTCATGACCGGGGTCTTCGAGCACACCGCCGACCATCTCCTGCTCGGCCGGAAGACCTACGACATCTTCGCCACCTACTGGCCGCGCGTCACCGACCCGGACAACCCGATCGCGGTGAAGCTCAACAGCATGCCCAAGTACGTCGCCTCACGCACCCGGAACAGCCTGGAGTGGAACAACTCCCAGCTGCTGGAGGGCGACGCCGCCGAGGCGGTCGCCCGGCTCAAGCAGGAACTCGACGGTGTGCTCATGACCCAGGGCAGCAGCGACCTCATCCGCACCCTCCAGCAGCACGACCTCGTCGACGAGTACCGGCTGCTGATCAACCCGGTGATCCTCGGCACCGGCAAGCGGCTGTTCGCCGACGGCGCCGCCCCCACCGCCTGGCGGCTCACGGAATCCCGCACCACCGGCGCGGGCGTTCAGTACTGCGTCTACCAGCGGGCCGGGAAGCCCGAGTACGGCACCTTCGAGCTCGACGAGCAGGACTGAGGACCCGGCCGGCTCCCGCGCGGCGGCCGGGCCCGGCTGCCGCCGTTGGTGTCAGAGGGGGACGGCGCCTTGCGTGGTGTGTGGAGTGCGGGGGCGGGGGAGGGCAGGGTCGGCGTGGGCACCGGTCCGGGGTCCGGCCGGAGGTCTCCGGACCCCGCAGGGCGGCGGGCCGCGCGGCCGGTCCGTGGGGCGGCCGGCGGTGCACGGGCGGAGCCCGGACCAGTGGAGCGCGAGGCGAAGGGCGTGTGTCGTGGGTGTCGGTTTCGCAGAAGAGTCGACGTCGGTGACGGTAGCGGCGTCGGCGGTGCCGGAGCGTGTCGTGCTGGCCGCCCGTCCGCAGGCGGCGCTGCGCCTGTATTGCGTGCCGCCCGCCGGGGCCGGCCCGGACTGCTATCTGCGCTGGGCGCCGCTGCTGCCGCCCTGGATCGAGCCGTGCTCCGTGGCGCTGCCCGGCCGCGGCACCCGCGCCGCGGAACCCTCGCTGACCGACCCCGCGTATCTGAGCGCCCGGCTCGCCGCGGTGCTGGACGACTGGACCGACCCCCGGCCGTTCGCGGTCTTCGGACACAGCGCGGGCGCCCTGCTGGCCTACGAGGCGACCCGCCATCTGCGGCGCACCCACGGCCGGCTGCCGTCGCTGCTGGCGGTGTCCTCACTGTCCGCGCCGCATATCGACGCCTACAGCGCCGGCCTGCCGCCCCGGTTGACCGCCGGACTGGAAGGCATCCGCGAACTCGTCGGCCCGATCCCCGACCAACTGCTCGCCGACGCCCGCCTGATGGCCGCGGCCTGCACCCCGCTGCTGGCCGACTGTCTGCTGCTGCTGCACTACCGGCACCGCCCCGAACCGCCGCTCGACGTACCGCTGGCCCTCTACGGCGGGGAACACGACCCCGTCACCAGCGTCCCGGACCTCCAGGCCTGGAACGACCTGGTCACCACACCGGCCCCGGTCCAGCTCTTCCCCGGCGGGCACACCTACCTCCAGACGGAGACCAAAGCCCTGGTGGACCGGCTCACCGAGACCCTCGACCCGGCCCGGTACGCCCGCCCCGTGGCGACGGCATGACGGCCGCCGTGCCGGCCCGCACCCCGGCCCCACCCGTACGCCGGGCGGCAGCGGCCGCCGTGGTGTGCCTCGGACTCTTCATGCTGGGCCTGGATCTGACGGTCCTCAATGTCGCGGTGCCCGACCTTCAGGGCGGCCTGGAAACCTCCACCGCGCAGGTCCAGTGGATCGTCGACGGCTTCGCCCTGGTCCTGGGCGGCACGGTGCTGGCCGTGGGCGCCTTCACCGACGCCTGGGGCCGGCGGCGTTCCTTCGTCTGCGGGGTGGCGGTCTGCGGAGGCGCCTCGCTGGGCGGTGCGCTGGCCGCCCAGCCGTGGCAGGTGATCGCCGCGCGCTGCACCATGGGAGCCGGGGCCGCGCTGCTGATGCCGGCGACGCTGGCGGTCCTTCACCACCTTTTCCCAGAGCCCCGGTTGCGCAGCCGGGCGATCGCCGCCTGGGCCGCGGTCGGCGGTATGGGCGGCCTGTGCGGTCCGGTCATCGGCGGCGGGCTGGTGGAGCACTTCTCCTGGCGCGCCGCCTTCTGGATCAACCTGCCCCTCGCCGCCGTCATCATCGTGCTGGCCCTGCTCCTGGTACCCGAGTCCCATACGCGGCGGCGGGCCGGCTTCGATGTGCCCGGTGCCGCGCTGTCCGCCGCGGGGCTGCTGGTCCTGGTGTGGTCCATCACCGAGAGCCCGCACCGCGGCTGGACCAGCCCGGCCGCGCTGACCGGATTCGCCGCCGCCGCGCTGCTGCTGGCCGCGTTCGTCCGCCGCCAGCTGCACGCCCCCGCACCCATGCTCCCGCTGTCCCTGCTGCGGGTGCCGGCCATCGGGGTGGCCGCGGCGGCCCTGGCGCTGATGTCCTTCGCGATGTTCGGCGCGCTGTTCGTGCTGACCCTCTACCTCCAGGGCGTACTGGGCTTCAGCCCCTGGCAGGCCGGGCTGCGGACGCTGCCGCTGCCCGCCGGGCTGGCACTCGGTGCGGTGTGCGCGGTGCCGGTACGGGCCCGGCTGGGCGGCCGGGTCCCCGTCGTGGGCGGACTGGCCCTGGTGACGGTCGGCTTCGCCATCCTGGCGACCACCACCCCGGACTCCGACTACCCGCACTGCGCGGCCTTCCAGCTGGTGGCGGGCTTCGGCGCCGGGCTGGTGGCGGCCGCGGCCACCGAATCGGTGATGGGCTCGGTCGCCACCGAACGAGCCGGACTCGGCTCGGCCATCAACGACGCCACCCGCCAGGTCGGTTCCGCCCTCGGGGTGGCCGTCCAGGGCTCCCTGCTCGCTGCCGTCTTCACCTCCCGGCTCACCGCCTCCCTCACCGATCTGCACGCCCCCGCGCCGGTGGCCGCCGCGGCCCGGCACAGCATGCTGTCGGTCCCCGCACAGGCGATGCGGCTGCCCGGCCCGCTGCGCAGCAGTGTGCTGTCCGCCGCGCGACGCGCCTTCACGGACGCCATGACGCTGACCGCCGTCGTCGCCGGAGCCGTCACCCTGCTCACCGCCGCGGCCGCCGCCCGCTGGCTCGGCCACCCGGACCGCCAGGACGGCGCGCCCCGGCCCGCCGGCGCCCGGCTGCACGGACCGCAGCCGGCGCCCAGGGAAGAGGAGCGTCCGGCGCTATAGAGCGATAAGTCACTCGTTCAGAGGTGCCTTCATGAACCGGGCCGGAGGAGACGGTCGGCGACAGTAGAGCGCGAGCCCGACCCCTGCGCACCGGCCCCCGGTGCCGGCCGCCCCCGCCCGCCTGGAGCCACGATGCACACCCCGTCCGCACCCGCACTCACCACGGTGCCCCGGGCTCCTTCCACGCGGCCTCGCGGTGCCTGTCGGAAACGACCTCCCGCCTCCGGACAGCGCCCCGCTCACGGCGGCCGGCACCACCACCCCAACCGAAGGAGCCACCCGTGCCCACCAGTGCAGAGCTGATCACCAGCACCCTCACCGAGACCTTTGACCTCGACCCGGCCGAGGTCATGCCCGAGCGCACCTTCGAGGACCTCGGCCTGGACTCCCTCGCGCTGGTCGAGATGGGCCTGATGCTTCAGGAGCGCACCGGGATCTCGCTGGACGACGTGCCGCTGCGGACGACCCTCGGCGAACTCGCCGCGCTGATGGACAGCGGTACGGCCGGCCAGGCCCTGACCACCGCGCCGAACAGCGGCAGCTGATGCCCGGTCAGTGCCGTGACGTCGCCGTCACCGGTCTGGGCGTCATCAGCCCGGCCGGGACCGGCGCCCGGGCCACCTGGGACTCCCTGCTCACCGGCCGGTCCACCGCCGCCCGGGACCCGGGGCTGGCGGGGCTGCCGGTGGACATCTCCTGCCAGGTGCCCGACTTCGACACCGCGCGCCTGGTCGGCCGGAAAGCCGCCTGGCGGCTGGACCGCTTCGTGGCCATGGCGCTGCTCGCCGCCCGGCACGCCGTCGCCGACGCCGGTCTCGACCCCACCGAGTGGGACGCCTCGCGGGTCGGCGTGGTCATGGGCACCGGCACCGGGAGCATGGAGCGCTATGTCACCGAGTTCGCCAAGCTCGCGGCCGGCCGCCCGCTGGACATCTCGCCCCTCGCCATCACCCGCAGCGTGCCCAACATGGCAGCCGCCGAGATCGCCCTCGACCTGACGGCCACCGGGCCCAACTTCGCCGTCTCCACCGCCTGCGCGTCCGGCAGCAGCGCCCTCGGCATCGCCCGCGACCTGCTGCGCGCCGGGACCTGCGACCTGGTGCTGGCCGGCGGCGCGGAATCCGCCCGCCACCCCATCCCCGCGGCCTGCTTCCACCGGATGGGCGCGCTGTCCCGGCGTACGGACGACCCCGCGGGCGCCTGCCGCCCCTTCGACGCCGCACGCGACGGTTTCGTCCTCTCCGAAGGCGCCGCGGTGCTGGTGCTGGAACACCCGGAGCACGCCGCCGCCCGCGGTGCGCGAGCGCGGGCGCAGCTGGTCGGCTACGGGGCGAGCTGCGACGCCTACCACTACGCGGCTCCGGACCCCGAGGGCCGGGGCGCCGTGGCGGCCCTGACCGCGGCCCTGGCCGACGCCGGTCTGGCGCCCCGGGACATCGATCACGTCAATGCGCACGGCACCGGCACCCGCCTGAACGACCTGGCCGAAGCCAGGGCGCTGCGCGCCGTCTTCCCCGAGCCGCCCGCCGTCACCTCCCTCAAGGGCGCGCTCGGCCACGCCATCGGAGCGGCGGGCGCCATCGAGGCGGCCGTCACGGTCATGAGCCTCCAACAGGACACCATCCCGCCCACCGCCAACCACGAGGACCCCGACCTCGATATCGACCTGGACATCGTGGCCAAGGCGCCTCGCCGTACGCCCCTGTCCGCCGCCGCCAGCACGTCCTTCGGCTTCGGCGGCCAGAACGCCGCCCTCGTCTTCCGGTCCGCCTGACCCGCTGACCGGGCCGCGCACGGCCACCTGCCCCACCCCGTCGCACCCGGCGGCGCGCTCCCGGAACCGGTGCGCGGCCCGCCGCCGACCTCCGCCGACCGACGCGCCGAGAGGAACCACGATGCGCCGTCGTACCGGGGCCACCGCGTCCCGCACGCCGTGCGAGACCGGCCCGCCGCCGCCCGGTCCACGCCCCGGGACGGCCGTACCGCACCGTGCTGACACCGGCTCAGCCGGTCTCGGGCCGGACACCGTCGACGCGGATGTGCCGGCCGCCGTGGGACGGATGCTCGTCGGCGTCCTCGATGAGCAGGTCGCGCGGGCGGCCGGGATCGAGCGCACCTTCGCCCGGGATGTCGCTGCCCGGGTCGCCCGCTTCACCCTGGACGGCGGCAAGCGCACCCGCTCCCAGTTTCTGTGGTGGGGGCTGCGGTCCTGCCAGGACCGGCCGGGCGCCGGTGACGTGGAGACGGCACTCCGGGTGGCCGCCGCCGTCGAACTCCTTCAGACGTGTGCGCTCATCCACGACGACGCCATGGACCGGTCACCGCTGCGCCGCGGCCGGCCCGCGGTCCACGCCGCGTTCGCCGGCCAGTACGCGACGCCGGACACCGCGGAAGCGGCCGGGCGGTTCGGCACCGCCGCCGCCGTACTCGCCGGCGATCTCGCCCTCGTCTGGGCGGATGACACGGTCGCCGGTGCCGAACTCGGCGCGGAGGCCGGTCCGCGGGTGCGGCACCTCTGGCGGGCGATGCGGATGGAAACGGTGGCCGGCCAGTACCTCGACCTCTACGGCCAGATCACCGGCTCCCGCTCCGTCGCGCTGGCCGTCCGCACCGCGTACCTCAAGAGCGCGCGGTACTCGGTGGAGCGGCCGCTGGCCCTCGGCGCGGCGCTGGCCGGGGCCGATGAGCCCACCACCCGCGCGCTGAGTGCCGCCGGCCGCTGTGCCGGGGTGGCCTTCCAGTTCCAGGACGATCTGATGGGGGTGTTCGGGGACCAGGAGCGGACCGGCAAACCGTCCGGCGGCGACATCCGGGAAGGCAAGCACACCTATCTGCTCGCGGTCGGCCGGGCGCGCGCCGTGCAGCGCCGCGACCGGGCGGCCCTCGCGCTCCTCGACCGCTGTGTCGGTGACAGCGGGCTGGACGCCGCCGACCTGGAGCGGGTGCGCGCCGTCCTCGTCGCCACCGGCGCCCCCGGCCTCGTCGAACGGCGTATCCACCGGCTGGTGGCCCGCAGCATCCGTCATCTGGACGAGGCCGCCCCGGAACCCGCCGCGGCCGCCCGGCTGCGCGGCCTCTTCGCATCGGTCGCCGGGCTCCGCACCGCCACCGGCCACCCGCGCCCGGCAGCACGAACCGGCGGCGCATCCGCACCCGTTCCCGCCCGGGTGGCCGAAAGGGGCACCGTATGAGAACCGTCAAGGGCCCCACCGACCATGTGGTGGTGGTCGGTGCCGGGCTCTCCGGACTGGCCGCCGCGCTGCATCTGCTCGGCGCCGGACGGCGGGTGACGGTCGTCGAGCGGGCGGCGCTGCCCGGCGGCCGGGCCGGCCGGATCGAAAGCCGTGGCTACCACTTCGACACCGGGCCGACCGTGCTGACCATGCCGGACCTCATCGACGAGGCGTTCGCCGCGGTCGGCGAGCGCCTCACCGACCGGATGGAGCTACGGGCCCTGCACCCCGCGTACCGCGCCCGGTTCGCCGACGGCAGCGAACTGGACGTCCACACGGACGCGGAGGCCATGACGGCCGAGGTCGCACGGTTCGCCGGGCCCCGGGCGGCCGACGGCTATCGCCGGCTGCGCCGCTGGCTCCAGCAGCTGTACGACGTCCAGCGCCACCGCTTCATCGACACCAACTTCGACTCACCCCTCCAGCTGCTGCACCCGGACCTGGCCCGCCTCGCCGCACTCGGCGGCTTCGGCCGGCTCGACGACCGCATCGGCCGCTTCCTGCCCGACGAGCGGCTGCGCAGGGTCTTCTCCTTCCAGGCGCTGTACGCCGGGGTACCGCCCGCGCGCGCCCTGGCCGCCTACGCCGTCATCGCCTACATGGACACCGTCGCCGGGGTGTACTTCCCCCGCGGCGGGATGTACGCCCTGCCCCGGGCCATGGCGGACGCGGCCGCCGACGCCGGTGCCGCGTTCCGCTACGGACACCCCGTCACCCGGCTGGAACGCACCGGCGACCGGATCACGGCGGTGGTCACCGCACACGAGCGCATCCCCTGCGACGCGGTGGTCCTCACCCCCGATCTGCCGGTCGTCCACCGGCTGCTCGGCCGCCGCCCCCGCCGCCCGGTCCGGCTCCGCCACGCACCGTCCGCGGTGATCCTGCACGCCGGCACCGACCGGACCTGGCCGCGACTGGCGCACCACACGCTCTCCTTCGGCGCCGCCTGGGAGCGGACCTTCGACGAACTCACCCGCACCGGCCGGCTGATGAGCGACCCCTCGCTGCTGCTCACCCGCCCCACCGCCACCGACCCGCAACTCGCCCCGCCGGGGCGGCACGTGCACTACATCCTGGCGCCCTGCCCCAACACCGACACCGGCCCCGGCGCCGGGGAGTGGCGCGACCTCGCCCCCCGGTACCGCGACAGCCTGCTCGCCGTCCTCGAACGCCGGGGACTCACCGGCATCGACTCCGCCATCGAGGAGTACCGCATGGTCACCCCGGCCGACTGGACGGCCCAGGGCCTCGCCGCCGGAACGCCGTTCTCCGCCGCCCACACCTTCGCGCAGACCGGCCCCTTCCGCCCCCGCAACCTCGTACGCGGCACGGCCAACGCGGTACTGGCGGGCTGCGGCACCACCCCGGGGGTCGGCGTCCCCACCGTCCTGATCTCCGGCAAGCTCGCCGCGGCCCGGATCACCGGCCTGCGGCCCCCACGTCCCACCGCCGGTTCGTCCCGCCCCGCCACGAGAGGCATCCCGGCATGACCGCACGCGAACTGGACGCCGCAGGCGTCACCGACCCCGGCCTCCGTGAGGCCTACGCGCACTGCCGCCGGCTCAACGCCCGGCACGGCAAGACCTACTTCCTCGCCACCCGGCTGCTGCCCGCGGCCCGCCGCCCGGCCGTACACGCCCTCTACGGCTTCGCCCGCTGGGCCGACGACATCGTCGACGACCCCGCCACCGGCCACACCCCCGCGGACCGCGCCCAGGCGCTCGACGCCCTCCACCGCTGCCTCGACGACGGTCTGCGGGGCGGCGGGAGCAGCGAACCGGTGGTGCGCGCGGTGGCGCACACCGCTGCGGTGTACGGCATCGACCACCGCCACTTCGCGGACTTCATGGCCTCGATGCGCAGCGATCTGACGGTGACGGACTATCCGACGTACGCCGATCTGCGGCGCTATATGCACGGCTCCGCCGCGGTGATGGGGCTCCAGATGCTGCCGGTGCTCGGCACCGTCGTACCGCAGGAGGAGGCCGCGCCGCACGCCGCGGCCCTCGGCATCGCCTTCCAGCTCACCAACTTCCTGCGCGATGTCGGCGAGGACCTCGACCGCGGCCGCGTCTACCTCCCCACCGACCTGCTCGCGGCACACGGCGTGGACCGCGCACTGCTCCGGTGGAGCCGGGACACCGGCCGCCCGGACCCGCGGATCACCGCGGCCCTGCAGGCGGCCACCGCACTCACCCGCGGTGTCTACCGCGAGGCGCAGCCCGGCCTCGCCCTGCTCGACCCGGTCTCCCGCCCCTGTATCCGCACCGCGTTCGTCCTCTACGGCGGCATCCTCGATGCCGTGCGCGACGACGGATACGCCGTGCTGCACCGCCGCGCCGTGGTCTCCCGCCGACGCCGCGCGGCCACCGCCCTCGGCGGTCTGGCCCGACTCGCCGCCACCCGCGTCACCGCCCGGCCGCCCGTGGTGCGGCCCGGCCGGGTGCCGCACTACGCGCAGGAGGAAACCCCATGACCCAGGAGGCCCGCCGGGCCCCGCGCCTCCCGCTCCGGCTGCGCCGCCGGCCCGAGCTGTGGGAACAGCAGCACCCCACCTGGCGCGACGCCAAACCCGCGAGCATCGCCGACGCCGTCAAGGCCGCCCTCGCCCGCCCGTCCGGCAACTGGTTCGTCCTCGGCGCGGCCCGCGACATCGGCGCGCACCGAGCCTTCGGCCGCACCGTCGCCGGGGTCGAGGTGGTCGCCTGGCGGGACGCCGGCGGCCGCCTGATCGCCGGCCCCGGGGCCTGCCCGCACCTCGGCGCGCCCCTCGCGCAAGGGCCCGTACGCTGCGGCATCCTCCGCTGCCGGTGGCACGGACTCGCCCTGGACGGCGCCCCGTTCGCCGGCTGGGAGCCGTTCCCCGCCCATGACGACGGACTGCTGGCCTGGGTACGGCTCGACGAGGCGGGCGGCGAACGCCCGCTGGCACAGCCCGAGCTGCCCGACCGGCCCCGCCCGGCGGGCGCCGTCGCCGCCGTCTACACCGGCACCGGCCGCTGCGAACCCGAGGACGTGGTCGCCAACCGCCTCGACCCCTGGCACGGTGCCTGGTTCCACCCCTACTCCTTCGTCGACCTCACCGTGCTCGACACCCCCGCTGAGCACGGCGCGGAACGGCCCGACGGCCTCACCGTCCAGGTCTCCTTCAAGGTCGCCGGACGCGCGGTGGTGCCGGTCACCGCGCTGTTCACCGCCCCCGGGCCCCGTACGGTGGTGATGCGCATCCTGGAGGGCGAAGGGCAGGGATCCGTGGTGGAGACCCATGCCACGCCCCTGGGCCCGGACGAGCTGGGACGTCCGCGCACCGCGGTCATCGAGGCGATCGTCGCCACCTCCCGGCGCCCCGGCTTCGCCCTGGCCCGCGCGGCCGCACCCGCCCTGCGTCCGCTGATGCGGGCCGCCGCGGGCCGGCTGTGGCGGGACGATCTGGCCTACGCGGAACGCCGGTGGCAGCTGCGCACCAGCGGCCGCCACCCGGGCTGACCCAGGCCGGCGGGGCGCCAACCGGCCCCGTCGAGCCGCCCGCCCGCAGGCCCGCCGCCTGGCCCGTAGCGCGCCCCGGTCACCGCCCTGCCCGCCGGGCCGCCCACCGCAGCGCCGCCGACCGCCCCCGGTCCGGGACGGTCCACAGGGTCTGGCCGCGCAGGCCCCAGCGTGCCAACAGCGCGTTCGCCGCGAGGAATCCGGTCGTCGCGGCCCGCTCCATCAGCGCCACCGGGAACCCGGTCCGCACCGTGTCGCCCGCGACCACCACCCGGGGGTCGGGGGTGTGCACGGTGGGCCGGTCGTGGAAGCCGCCCACCGGGAACAGCGGGCAGTCCGCGCGCCACTCATGACGGCGGTCGATGATCCGGACGCCGCGGGTCTCCGGGTAGACGGCGTGCAACTGCTCCACCAGACGGCGCTGTGCACGTTCCCGGTCGGCTCCCGGGGCGACGGCGTAGGCGTGCAGTTCGAGCACCGAGCCGCCAGTACGGGCGGACCACCGGGCCGCCTCGCCTTCCCAGCGCTCCAGCACGCTGACATTGTCCAGGGAGCCGAAGCCGCTGGTGCCCAGGAAACCGGGCCGGTCGGCGGCCACCCGCCGCTCCAGCCACAGCCGCGACACCAGAAACGGCGGCGCGGTCCGCAGCCGCCCGATCCGCGCCCGCCAGGCGGCGTCCGCCACCTCGGGTGAGGTGGCGACGAGCCGGCGCAGCCCGCCCGGGTCCAGCGCCAGCACCACCGCGTCGAACCGGCGTTCCGCGCCCTCCCCGTCGGCGACCAGCACCCCACCGCCCGCCTTTACGGGCGCGACCCGCGTCACCTCCGTGCCCGTACACAGCCGGACGCCGTGCCCTTCCAGATACCGGCCGAGGGGCTGCCACAGCGCCTGCGGAAACGGCTCACCGGGCACATCGAACAGCAGCCCCTCACTGGAGCCGAGGAAGTAGATGTGGAACATCAACACCAGCTCCGCGGCCGACAGTTCCCGCGGGTCCGCGAAGAAGCTCCGGGAGAACACCTCGAACGCCAGATGGCGCGCGGCCTCGGGAAACCGGATACGGGCGAGGAAGTCCGCGGCGCTGACCCGGTCCAGCTGCTGATAGATCTGCGGCACCCGTACGTCCAGCAGCGGCAGCGCGGCACCGGGGCGTATCCGTACCAGGTCCCGCCAGGTGAAGCTGGGGCTGAGCGCCACAAAGCCCAGGGCGCTCCAGGGCGGTGTCCGGGGCACCCGGGCGAAGCTGTCCCGCAGGCCCGACCGGTGGTGCAGCGGATAGTCCGGCAGCCGTCTGAGCATCCCCAGCCCCGGGTCGACCCGGCGCAACAGCCCCCGCAGGTTGTAGTACTGGGGAAAGAACGCGTGGAAGCCTCGGCTCATGGTCGCCACCGAGCCGTCGGCGAGCCGCACCGGCCAGCCCGCCAGCCGTCCGCCGAGGACCCCGGCACGCTCGTACAGCGTCACCCGCACCCCGCGCTCGGCCAGCGCGGTCGCGGCGGCGAGGCCCGCGATCCCGCCGCCGATCACCGCCACCTCCGGGCCGCCGTCCGCCGCCCGGTCACGCCCCGGCGGCCCCGGCACCGTCCGGGCCCGCCGGTCCCGTCCGCGCCGCGCGGCCCCGCCGTCGTCCTGTCGAGGTGTCACGCCCCCTCCTCGCGGGCCCCGGCCGTGGCGGCGACGAAGGTGTGCGTGATGCCGGTCTGCCAGCCGGGCAGCGGCAGCGCCCGCACCTGACCGAAGCCCGCCCGGCGCAGCCGCCCGGTGAACTCCGCTGCGGTGTCGAACGCGAGGACGCTGCGCCACAGATGGCGATACAGACCGGCGTCCCCCGCGAGCCGCCCGGCCGGCCGCAGGATGCCGGTGCACACCGCCGTCCACACGGCGCGGGGCACCGCTCCGCCGGTCAGCGTGTACTCGTGAACGGCCAGCCGCCCGCCCGGCACCAGCGCCTCCCGAACCGCCCCGAGGACCACGTCCGGGTCCGTGACATTGCGGAAGAGGTACGCGGCGAAGACGGCGTCGAAGCCACCGGCCACCCCGGCGTCGGCCAGGCGTTCCACCGGTGCGTGCACGAAGGAGACCCCGGGCGGCCAGGGTTTGCCGGCGGCCCGCGCCAGCATCCCGGCCGAGGCGTCGACGGCGGTGATCTCGGCATACGGGGCGACGGCGAGCAGTGCCGCCGTCGAGGCGCCGGTGCCGCACCCCAGATCCAGCACCCGCAGTCCACGGCCTGCGTCCGGCAGCCCCAACCGCCGTGCGGAACGCCGCAGTTGGCCGTGGTAGCCGGGATTCACCGCGACCAGCCGGTCATAGCTGCGGGACGCATGGTCGAAGGCGGCGGTCAGTTCGCCGTCGTGCAGCAGGGCCATGGATGTCTCTCCTCCGGTACGGGGGCAAGCGCGGGCGCCGACGCGCCGTTCGGCGGGCAGCGGGGTCACCGCACGGTGGTGCGGCGGGGGAGCAGCGGGAGTTCGGCGACGGTGCGGAGCATGGGCAGCACCGGGGTGCGCAGGCCGATGCTGACGTCCTCCCACAGCCGCGAGCGGCCGTCGAGAAACCGCAGCAGCCGCTCCATCGGCACATCGCGGAACAGCCCGGTGAAGAACTCGGCGCCGTCCACCCGGCCGCTGTCCAGCGCCCGCAGCAGCACGGCGTCCATGGCCCGGTGCCAGGCGGTGTGCGGGGGAGGGGGCGCCGGAGGGCGGCCGGCCAGCAGCGCGGCCGCGATCAGTGCCGTCTGCCGCTGCACGGAAGCGAAGGTGTACCCGGTCGACGGACGGGTGGCGCCGCCCGCCGTGCCGATACGGAACACCGCCCGGCCCGCCCGGCGCGGAAAGCGGCCGTCGGTCATCGGGATCGCGCCCTGCTCGACGCCCGTGACACGGAAGGCGCCCAGCCGCAGCACCTGCCCGGTGTAGTGGCGCAGGGCCCGCTCGTAGTCGGCGGTGGCCATGGCCCGGCGGGAGAACTCCGTGTACTCCACCAGTGCCGCACAGTCGTTGAGCGGCAGCACATACCCGAAGGACAGACCGTGGCCGGGCTGCGGGGTACGGAAGTCCATCAGATCCGCGGTGGTGGGGTCGAACGCCGGACGCCGGGTGCGGACGAACCAGCCCCGGAAGTGCTGCTGGAGAGTGGTCCGCGCCGGCGGGAGCCGCCCGGCCGGCCGGGAGTCGAAGGCCCACCGGGCCCGGAGGGTCACCGGCCGCCCGGCCGCGTCGCGCCCCCGTACCTCGGCCCCGCCGGTGACGTCCTGTACGGACTCCACCGTCGCCTCGGCCCGGACCACGGCCTCTTGCCCGGCGAGCCGGGCGGCCACCAGGGCCTCGAAGTCACGCGACCGCAGCATCTTGTACCGGAAGGGCTCGGGCCGCCCCGCCGTCGCCTCGCCGCCCGGCCCGTGCACCCGCAGCCGTTCCCACGACGCGGTCAGGGCCTGGTCGAACGCGCCGCCCGGCGCCTCCCAGTAACACCAGGTCCGCTCCGGCGGGGTGAGCGGCCCCCGTGGTGCGTCCACCAGCACCACCCGCAGCGGCCGGCCACCGGCCGCCGGTGCGCACAGCCGGTGGGCGAGCGACAGCCCGGCCGCTCCCGCGCCCACGATGACGGCATCCGCGTCCTGCACGCCCGGTCCTCTCGCCGCCCGATGCCCCCGCGGCGATCCTTCCGCAGTCCCGGGCCGGGAGGCGGCATCCGACGCGCGGCAATCCGGGGGCGGGTGGTGGCCGCCGCCCCGGGTGCGGCCACTTGGCGGCCGTCCGCAAGAATCCTCTCCCGACCAATCCGGGTGCCGCCCGGCGCCGAATCACTCGTGACCACGTCACGTCCGGAGGTGTCCATGCCCGTCGCAGCCCGCGGCGACCGATCCCCCGCACCGCATACCGGTGCCCTGGAATCCCTGCTCACCCGCGTCTCCCGCGGCGACCAGTACGCGTTCGAGCAGCTCTACACGGCGGTGGCCGGCTCCGTACTGGGCCTGGTGCGCCGGGTGGTACGGGATCCGGCGCAGTCCGAGGAGGTCGCCCAGGAGGTGCTGATCGAGGTATGGCGGTCCGCGGCCCGCTTCGACGCACGGCAGGGCAGTGCCATGGCCTGGATCATGACACTGGCGCACCGCCGCGCGGTGGACCGGGTGCGCTCCGTCCAGGCGGCGGCCGACCGCGACCACCGGGCCGGCATGGGTGCCTACACCGCGCCCTTCGACGAGGTCAGCGAGCAGGTCGAGCGGCGGCTGGAGCGGGAGCAGGTGCGCCGCTGCCTCCAGCAACTCACCGATCTGCAGCGGGAGTCGGTGACGCTCGCCTATTACCGCGGCTACACCTACCGGGAGACCGCCGATCTGTTGGGCGCCGCGCTGGGCACGGTCAAGACACGACTGCGGGACGGACTCATCCGGCTCCGCGACTGCCTGGGGGTGTCGGCATGAGCACCGTCGATCTGCACACACTGACCGGCGCCTACGCACTGGGCGCGCTGTCCGAGCAGGAGTCCGCCGAGTTCACCCGCCATCTGGCGCAGTGCCCGGCCTGCTACCAGGAAGTGCGCGAACTCCAGGAAACCGCGGCCCGGCTCGCGCTGGCCGTGGCCGAGGTGCCCCCGGCCGGACTGCGCACCCGGGTGATGGCCGCCCTGCCCGAGGTCAGGCAGCTGCCGCCGAGGGGGCGCCACGCGACCGTGGTCCCACTGCGCCGCGGTATGCGGCACCGGCTGCCGTACCTCGCGGCCGCCGCCTGTCTGGTCGTCGCCGCGCTCGCCGGCGGGCTGGCCGTCCAAGCGCAGACCGAGGCCGACGAGCAGCGGGACCGCAGCGTCCGCGCCGAGCAGCAGGCCGCCGCGGTCAGCGCCCTGATGACCGCCCCGGACGCCACCTTCCACACCACCGCGCTCAAGGGCGGCGGCAGCGGAACGGTCGTCGCCTCCCAGCGGAGGGGCCAGACCGCCTTCCTCTACCACGGCCTGCCGGCGCTGTCCGGTCAGCGGGTGTACGAACTCTGGTACAGCCGCAACGGCGCGATGGAGCCCGCCGGACTCGTGCGGACCGGCAGCACCTCCGGCGCGATGCTGCTGACCGGCGGCCCCCAGGGCGCGGACGGCGTCGGCGTCACGGCGGAACCCCAGGGCGGCTCCAGCCGGCCCACCACCGCACCGCTGGCCGTCCTCCGGCTGTGACCTCCGGCCCCCACCGGATCTGACCCCGGCCGCCGGCCCCACCACGGGCCGGCGGCCGGCTCGTTCCGCCCCGGCGCGCGGAGCCCACCGCACCGCCGCCCGCCGGGCATTGCGGTCCGGAACACATCCCGACCAATCCGCGCCGCCCCGGGCGCCGAATCCCTCGATGAGCGGGCCGCCGCACCCCGAACGCGGCCCGCGCCGAGGCGAGGAGGCAGATGACCGTGGAGCGTCGACAAATCGCTGTGGTGGGCGGCGGAGTGGCGGGACTCACCGCCGCCTACGTACTTCAACAGGGCGGCTGTGAGGTGTCGCTGTACGAGGCGGAGGACCGGCTCGGCGGCCACGCCCACACCCACGACAGGTCCTCGGCGGACGGCCGGGTCCTACGGATCGACACCGGCTTCATCGTCCACAACGAGCGCACCTACCCGCTGCTGCTGCGGCTGTTCCGCGAACTCGGGGTGGCCACCCAGGACTCCGAGATGAGCATGTCCGTACGGTGCGAGGGCTGCGGCCTGGAGTACGCCGGTGCCCGCGGGCCGGCCGGACTCTTCGCCCGGCCGAGCAGCGCCCTGCGCGGCCGCTATCTGCGGATGCTGACCGAGATCCGGGCCTTCCACCGCGCCGCGCGCACCACGCTCGCCACCGACCGCGGTGACACCCTGACCCTCGGCCGGTTCCTCACCCGCTGCGGCTTCTCCCGGTACTTCGTCACCCACTTCGTCACGCCGCTGGTCTCCGCGGTGTGGTCCTGCGCCCCCACCACCGCCATGCAGTACCCGGCCGTCTACCTCTTCCGCTTCCTCGCGCACCACGGTCTGCTGTCGGTCGGCGGCTCACCCCGGTGGAAGACGGTCACCGGCGGCTCGGTGGAGTACGTCAGCCGGATCGGCAAACAGCTCCCGGCCGTCCACACCGGCACTCCGGTCCGTGCCGTGCACCGCGCACCCGACCGCGCCCGGATCGTCACCGAGGACGGCACCGAGCGGAGCTTCGACGCGGTGGTGGTGGCCGTCCACCCGGACCAGGCGCTGCGGATACTCGCCGACCCCACCGCCGACGAACGGCAGATCCTGGGCGCGTTCCGCTACTCACGCAACCCCACCGTGCTGCACAGCGACACCGCGCTGCTGCCCCGGGCCCGCGGCGCCCGCGCCTCGTGGAACTACCTGATGGCCTCCTGCACCACCCCGGCGGACGAGGTGCGGGTCAGCTACCACATGAACCGTCTGCAACGGCTGGACACCCCAGAGGACTTCATCGTCACCCTCAACGCCACCGACCGCATCGACAGCGACCGGGTCCTGGCGCGGATGGTGTACGAACACCCCCTCTACACCCCGGAGTCGGTCGCCGCCCAGCAGCGGCTGCCGCAGCTGAACACGGCGGTCACCGCCTTCGCCGGGGCCTACCACGGCTGGGGCTTCCACGAGGACGGCTGCCGCTCCGGCGTCCACGCGGCCGCGGCCCTGGGCGTGCGCTGGTGACCCCCGGCACGACCGCACCGGCCGCCGGCCCCGCCACCCACACCCCCGCCCTCTACGCGTGCCTGGTCTCCCACGCCCGCACGGCGCCGCTGCGGTACTCCCTGCGCCACCGCACCTACCTGTGGCTGATCGACCTCGACCATCCGCCGCGGCTGCCCGCCGTGCTGCGGCCGCTGGCCCGGTTCGATGCCCGCGACCACTTCGGCGGCACCGCACCGTCGATCCGGGCCGGACTGGAACGGTTCCTGACCAGCCGGGGCGTACGGCTGGACGGCGGGCGGGTGCTGATGCTCGCGCACGCCCGCGTCTTGGGCCATGTCTTCAACCCGCTGACGCTGTACTGGTGCCACGACCGGCACAGCGTGCCCGTCTGCGTCGTCGCCGAGGTGCACAACACCTACGGCGAGCGCCACTGCTACCTGCTGCACACCGACGCACAGGGCCGCGCCGAGGTCGCCAAGGACTTCTATGTCTCGCCGTTCTTCCCGGTCGACGGCGCCTACCGGATGCGGCTGCCCGCACCGGCCGGCCGGCTCGACCTGACCGTACAGCTGCGCCGCGGCGCCGCCCGGCCGTTCACCGCGACCGTACGCGGCACCCGACAGCCCGCGACCGCCGGACGGCTGCTGGCCGCGGCGCTGCGCCATCCCTGGTCCACGGCCGCCGTCTCCCTCGGCATCCGACGGCACGGCATCGCCCTGTTCCTGCGCCGGCTGCCCATCCGGCCCCGTCCCCACCACCGCATCCAGGAAGGCATGAAGTGAAGACTTCCGTCTCGGACCGCACCGAATCCGCCGCCGTCGTCCCGGCCGCCGCTCCCACGCCGGCCCACCCGAGGGTGGACGCGGCCACCTGGCCCGATGTGATGCGCGGCCCGCGCGGCTCGGCGGCGCGCACCGCCGTGACCCGGCTGCTCGTCCAACGGGCGCTGGCCGCCCTGCCGTTGCGGATCGCCCTCGGCGACGCCCCCGTCACGGGTGCCGAGGGGCCGCTGGTGCGGGTGCACGACCCGGAGGCGTTCTTCCGGCGGATCGGTACCGACGGGCTGATCGGCTTCGGCGAGTCCTATATGGCGGGGGAGTGGGAGGCGGACGACCTGGTCGGCGCGCTGACCGTCCTCGCCGCCCACCTCACCTCGCTGGTACCCCCGCCGCTTCAGCGGCTGCGCGGCGCCTGGGCGCGCCGCCGCCCGAGCGCACAGCGCAACACCCTGGAGGGCGCCCGGCAGAACATCCACCGGCACTACGACCTGTCGAACGACCTGTTCGCGCTCTTCCTGGACCCGACCATGACGTACTCCTCGGCCGTCTTCCGGCAGGGTCCCGCTGTGTGGGGCGACCTGGCCGACGCCCAGCACCGCAAGATCGACCGGCTGCTGGACCTGGCCGGTGTCGGCGACGGCACCCAGCTGCTGGAAATCGGCACCGGCTGGGGCGAACTGGCCCTGCGCGCCGCCGCCCGGGGCGCCCGCGTCGTCTCGGTGACCCTGTCACAGGAGCAGCGCGACCTCGCCCTCGCACGTATCGCGCAGGCCGGCCACGCGGACCGGGTCTCGGTCGAGCTGTGTGACTACCGGCAGGTGACCGGCCGTTACGACGCCGTGGTGAGCGTGGAGATGATCGAGGCCGTCGGCGAGGACTACTGGCCCGTCTACTTCGACACCCTGGAACGCCTGCTGCGTCCGGGCGGCCGGATCGCCCTCCAGGCGATCACCATGCCGCACGCACGGATGCTCGCCACCCGCACGACCTACACCTGGATCCACAAATACATCTTCCCCGGCGGCCTCATCCCCTCCGCCGAGGCCATCGCGCAGCACGCGGCAGCCGCCGGCCTGCGGGTGCGGGAGAACGACGGCTACGGCGGCCACTACGCCGAAACCCTGCGGCTGTGGCGTGAGCGCTTCACCCAACGGGCCGCCGAGGTCGGCACATTGGGCTTCGACCCGGTGTTCCGCCGGATGTGGGAGTTCTATCTCGCCTACTCCGAGGCCGGATTCCGCGCCGGCTACCTGGACGTCCGCCAACTGCTCCTCACCCGGGCCGCCATGACGGCACCGGACGGAGGCCCCCGGTGACGCGGGTCGCGGACCGTCTCGCCGCACTGCTCGCCGACCGGTTCGCGGGGAGTCTGCCGGTGCGGCTGCGGGCCTGGGACGGCAGCGAGACCGGCCCGCCGGACGCACCGGTGGTGATCCTGCGCTCAAGCCGGGCGCTGCGCCGCCTGCTCTGGCAGCCCGGTGAACTCGGACTGGCACAGGCCTACATCGCGGGCGATCTCGACGTCGACGGCGATCTGGCCGACGGCCTGAGCAGAGCCTGGCGCTCGCTGCGCGCGGCCGGCCCGGCCACCACCCCGCCCGGCCCGCTCCGGCTGACCGGCATGGCCCTCACCGCACTGCGACTCGGCGCAGTGGGACCGCGCCCGCCCGCGCCCGGCGTCCCCCGGGCCCGGCTGCGGGGCACCCCGCACAGCAGCGCCCGCGACCGCGCCGCCATCAGCCACCACTACGACCTCTCCAACGACTGGTACGCGCTGCTGCTGGACGAATCCATGGCCTACTCCTGCGGCTACTGGACCCGCCCCGACGACCCGTCCTACGGGCTCGCCGACGCCCAGCGGGACAAGCTGGCACTGATCTGCCGCAAGCTGGGCCTGCGCCCGGGTGCCCGCCTCCTGGACATCGGCTGCGGCTGGGGGAGCCTGTCGCTGTACGCGGCCCACGAGTTCGGGGCCCGGGTCACCGCGGTCACGCTCTCCAGCGAGCAGCACGCCTTCGTCACCGACCGGATCGGGGAACAGGGCCTGGGCGACCTGGTCGAGGTCGAACTGCGGCACTACCGGCAGATCAGGGGCGGCGGCTATGACGCGGTGTGCGCCATCGAGATGGGTGAGCATGTGGGCGACGCCCAGTACCCGGCGTTCGCCGCCCGGCTGCACGCGCTGCTGCGGCCCCAGGGGCGGGCGCTGATCCAGCAGATGTCACGGGGCACCGCCGCGCCCGGTGGCGGCGCGTTCATCGAGTCCTACATCGCCCCCGACATGCATATGCGCCCGCGGGGCGAGACCGTCGGCCTGCTGGAAACCGGCGGCCTGGAGGTGCGGTCCGTCGAAGCGCTGCGGGAACACTACGCATGGACCATCGCCGCCTGGTACCGCACCCTGGAGGCCCGCTGGGCGGAGTTCGTGGCGCTCGCGGGCGAACCGACCGCCCGGGTGTGGCGGCTGTATCTGGCCGGCAGCGGACTCGCGTTCACCGAGCGCCGGATGGGCGTCGACCAGATCCTCGCAGTCCGCCCCACCCCGGCAGGAGAGGCGGCGATGCCGCCGACACCGGAGGGCTGGTCCGTAGGAGGAGTCCGGCGGTGACCGGCTTCCCCTGGGCGCCGTTCGCCGTCAACCTCGCGGTGGCTGCCGGGACGGCGGGCGCCGTCATGCTCCTCACCTTCGCCGTCGCCAGGGCCAAGGGCGTGCACCGGCTCGTGGACATCGCCTGGGGAGCGGCGTTCGCCGCGGTGGCCCTGGCCGGCTACGGGCTGTCCGCCGGCCACGGCGACGACGGGCGGCGGCTCCTGGTCACCGGGGCCACGGTCCTGTGGGGGCTGCGGCTGTCCGCCCATATCGCCCGGCGCGGCCGCGGGCACGGCGAGGACCCCCGCTATGACCGCCTGCTCGCCCGGGCCCCCGGCAGCCGCGACGCCTACGCCCTGCGCATGGTCTATCTGCTCCAGGCCGCCCTGGTGTGGCTGATCTCCCTGCCGGTGCAGGTGGCGCAGTACGTACCGGTGCCGCTGGGCGCGAGCGCCGTCGCCGGCACACTGCTGTGGGCGGCCGGCTTCGTCTGCGAGAGCGTCGGGGACTTCCAGCTCGCCCGGTTCAAGGCCGATCCGGCGAACCGCGGCCGGATCATGGACCGCGGATTGTGGAGCTGGACCCGGCACCCCAACTACTTCGGCGACTTCCTGGTGTGGTGGGGTCTCTTCCTGCTCGCCTGCGGCAACGGGCAGACCGCCGCGCTGGCCGTGGTCTCCCCGCTGGTGATGTCCTTGCTGCTGACGTACGGCAGTGGTAAACGGCTGCTGGAGAACCAGCTGTCCGACCGCCCCGGCTACGCCGCGTACCGTGCCCGCACCAGCGGTTTCGTCCCGCTGCCACCCCGTCGGCACCCCCACCCGGAGGACCCACGCGCATGACGACAGGACCGGCCCGGCCCACCGCCCCCGACAGCGGCGCACGGGGCGTCCCGCACCGGCCGCTGGTGATCCACCGCGGCCCGGACACCCCGCGGGCGGCGGTGCTCCTGCTGCACGGCGGGCGGGCGGACGGTCTCGGCCCGCCGCCGCGGCTCAACCTCCCGGCGCTGCGGATGCGGCCCTTCCGCTCGGCGGTGTCCCGGGCCCCGCGCGGGCGGGAGCTGCTTCTGGCGTCCGTGCGCTACCGCTGCCGGGGCTGGAACGGACCGCGCGCGGACGCCGCCCGGGACGCCCGGCAGGCCCTCGACGAGCTGGCCGCACACGCCGCGGATCTCCCGGTCGTGCTCGTCGGCCACTCCATGGGCGGCCGGGCCGCCCTGCTCACCGGCGGCCATCCGGCGGTCCGTGGCGTCGTCGCCCTCGCCCCGTGGTGCCCGCCCGGCGAACCCGTCGCCCATCTGCGGGACCGGACCGTGGTGCTGCTGCACGACGCGGATGACCGGGTCACCGACGCCGAGGGTTCCTGGCTGCTGGCCGACCGCGCCCGGCAGGCGGGTGCCCGGGCCCATACGGTCGCCATGCCACGCGGCGGTCACACCATGCTGCGTGACGCGTCTCACTGGCATCGGACGACCGTGGACCTCGTCACCGCCCTTCTGGACGGCACCCCGGTGCCCCACGCGGTCGGCGGGGTGCACCCGGAGTAGCGCCCCGAACGGGTACACCGTTCTTTGACGGCCGGTCAGCCTCGCCCGCCAGGGCGGGGCCTGACGCGTTTTTGGGTCCTCTTGCCTACTCGGTGACACATGACGGAGACAGTGCGTACGTGCTCGCCGCTTTTCAGTCAAGTAGAACGCTGGAAACGAGCAAATGAGGCAACTAACTGACCAGATTGTCGCGTCTTCCGTGCAGAGTCATAAGTAGGGGCTTTCCACCCCTGCCCCGCGCCAGGGGCTCGGAAACCGGTCTTTGAGGAGATGGAATGCGACCGTTTGCGTTGAGCTACGCCCGTCCGGCGGCGAAGTCATCGACCAGTACGCCGTACAGCTACGACGCCACGCGGCAACTCAACGTCCTCCCGGACGGACGCCCGGCCACCTGCAGCCGGGCGGTACTGCTGGCGACCGGCACCACCGCCTCCACCGCCGGTTCCAAGACCCACTTCGACGACTGAGCCATGACCGTCCTGGTCCTGACCTGCGAGGAAGATTTGACGGCGGACATCGTGGTGGCGACGTTGCAGGACCTCGGTGTCCCGCTCGTCCGCCTCGACCCCGCCGACCTGCCCGGCAGGGTCTCCCTGTCGGCGGAGTACGCCGAGAACGACTTCCACGGATATCTCAAATCCGGCGAACGCATGGTGAGCCTGGGCAGCCTGCGTTCGGTATGGGTGCGCCGGCCCGGTACCCCCGGGGCCCGCACCGCGGAACAGTCCGCCTGGATCGCGGCCGAGGCCGAACAGGCGCTCTACGGCATGCTGACCAGCACCCAGGCGCGCTGGATGAACCATCCCGTCGCGGCCGCGCAGGCGCGCTACAAGCCCTGGCAGCTCCGGCTCGCCCACCGCAGCGGCTTCCTCGTGCCCGCCACGCTGCTCACCACGTTCCCGGCGATGGCCCGGCAGTTCGCCGCCGCCCACCGGGACCTGGTGGTGAAATCGGTGAGCGGAAAGCACCCCGGAGACCCTCCGATGGTGCTGCCCACCACCCGGATCAGCCCGGACACCGACTTCTCCGGGGTGGCAGCCGGGCCGACCCTGCTCCAGCAGCACATCCCCAAGGAGGCGGACATCCGGCTGACGTGTGTCGGTGAGCATCTCTTCGCCGCCCGTAAGAAAGCCGATCCGGAGGAGGTCGACAGCCGCTTCACCCACCAGGGCACCTGGGAGCCCGTCGAGGTGCCCGACGCCGTCCAGCAGGCCGTGAATTCCTATATGAGTGCTGCGCAACTTGCCTACGGTGCTTTTGATTTCGCCGAAGACCCGGACGGCGCCTGGTGGTTCCTCGAATGCAACCAGGGCGGCCAGTTCGGCTTCATCCAGTTGGAGACCGACCAGCCCATCGCCCAGGCCATCGCCACCTGGCTCGCCGTGGAGCCCTGAGACCGGAGCGGCGGACGGCACACCCCGTATCCCCGCCGCTTCCGGCTAATGGATCAACACGTTCGCGAGCACGATGAGCAGCCCGATCAGCACATCCACCCCACCCACCCGAAGGGATGCCGCCCAGCGCCGGCCCGCCACCCGGGCCGCCCAGATCCCCCAGCCGAACAGTGCCACCGTATTGACGGTCAGGGCGACATCGATCGCGCCCTCCTCGCCCCACCAGCCCCAGTAGGAGCCGAGCAGCGCGGCGATGGTGGGCACCATCGCGGCCACCAGCGGCCATTCGGTCACGATGGAACGCAGCGCGCTCGCGGTGACCTTTCTGTCGCCGCTCGTCCGGTGCGAGATGGAGTGCGCATAGCCGTGTGCAGCCGCCGACGCCACGGCCGTCACCGCCACCCACAGCGTGTCGTGGCCGGGGTCCGCCGGGGTGCCCTCGTTACCCAGCGCGGCGGCCAGCGCGCTGGCCAGCACCGATCCGTACACCCCGCCGAACAGCATGCGCTGGAGCTGTTCCGCTCGTCTGTCGAGCCGCTGTAGGGGTACGCTGCGGCTTTCTGACAAGGCGCCACCTCACAGGACCGACGGGCTTCCCCGCTTCGGGATGAACATCCGAGATGTAGCAGCCCCCGGCGCCGATCCGTCCGAAGCTGCGCCGACGGCACCGGCGATTCCCTCCGCGCGGCGCGCCCCGGTCAGTCGTGCAGGGTCAGCGGCGGATGCGTCCCGTTCAGATAGTGGTCACCGATGTCGCGGAGCCGGGTGGTGGGGGAGGCCCGCGCTGTCAAGACGCGGGCGTTGCGCCAGAACCTGTCGAAACCCAGAGGGTCGGCAGCGGAGGTGGCGCCCTGGGTGAGTTCCATGACGCGGGTGGTCAGACGCATCGCGGCGCGGCTGGTGACGGCCTCGGCGGCGGCGACCAGCACCGCGATCTCGGCCCGCTGGTCGACCCCGAGCTCCGGGCCCGCGAGGAGCCCCCGCGCCAGAGCCTCCGACGCCGACTCGACCACGGTCGCGGCGGTATGGGTGTCGGTCACCAACTCCCCGTACGCGAGCAGGAGATAGGGGTCCGCGCCCGGCCGCTCCGCGTACCCGCCCTCGTCCCGCCCGTCGTCCGGCCGCTCGCGCGCTCCGGCTCTGGTGATGTCCCGTGCCTCCGCCAGCGCTCCTTCGGCGATGCCCAGACCGACATGGACGAGGGCGAGCCGGAGCGCCAGCGGGGCGAGCGTGGCGAACGGCGCGAGGGCGTGCTCATCGCGCGGGACGGCGCCGAGTACCTGGTCCGCGGCGACCGGGACGCCGTCGAAGCTGATCCGGCCGGCCGCGGTGAGCCGCTGGCCGAGGCGGTCGTGCTCGGGGACGGCCGCCACGCCGGGGTGGGCCGGATCGACGCAGACCACGAGGGACTCGTCCGTATCGGTGCGCACCGCGCCGAGCATCAGCCGGTCGGCGACGGTCACGCCCGCGGCGAACGACCGGCATCCGTGGAGGAGGTAACCGCCCCCGGCCGGGGTGAGGGTGAGCCCGTGCCCGGTCTCCGGCTCGGTGTCCGGGAGGTCGATGCCGCCGCCCCAGAGCCACTGCTCCGCGCTCGCCCGGAGTTCGAGCTCGTCGGCCCGTTCCGGTGTGCCGAAGAACCGTGCGCTCCACGCCAACACATAGTGCCGGCCCAGCAGTTCGCCGATGGAACCGTCCGCCGCCGCGATCTCCCGGATGACCGCGCAGGCGGTGCGCCAGCCGGTGCCCCGCCCGGCGGGGCCGGGGGGCGTCAGCAGCGCCGGCAGACCGGCCTCGCGCAGCCGGGCGAGCTCGTCGAACGGGGGCTTGCCGGCCCGGTCGCGGACCAGGGCGTCGACCGCGAGGTCATCGGCGACCTCCCGGGTGACACGCAGCCAGATCTCGTCGTCGGCACAGGACGTGACCTGCGGGGAAGCGGGGCGGGCGGGGGACTTCTCCGGCATGGTGACCTGTCCCGTCCGGTCGGTCGCGTCCGGTGCGGGCGGGCTGATCAGGCCACCGGCCGACGGGACGGAACGCATCGGTGCGCGCACGCCCACCTCCTGGCTTCCCTAGTTTTCCCACTGGATTGGTAGGGAAGAGGATCGCTTCCGGGCCGGGGACGGATCAAGGGGCGTTCAAGGGGTGGACAAGTGCGTCTTGCTATCCGGGACATGACCCATGACCCGGGAGGGCGCTCCGGTCGTACCGCGCCCCGGACGCGCCTCGCGCCGACCGACACCACTCAGGGATTCGTCCAGGACTCGGGGTTCTCGGTCAGCTCCGCGACCTGCGCCGGCAGCTCGGCGGAGGCGACATCGGCCAGGGTCACGCCGTCGAGGATCTCGCGGACGTTCGCCCGCAGGGCGATCCACAGCGGCAGCAGGGACCGGGCGGGACCGGTGTAGGACAGTTCCGGCGGGCGGACGCCGCGGACCGACACCAGCGGTCCGTCCACGACCCGGATGACATCCGCGATGCTGATCGCCTCCGCGGGCCTGGCCAGCCGGTAGCCGCCGTTGCCGCCACGACGGCTCTGCACCAGCCCGCCCCGGCGCATATCGTTCAGGATGCCTTCGAGGAACTTGTGCGGAATGTCCTGGGCCTGGGCGATGGCCTCCGCCTTGAGCGGCCCCGCGTCCCGCGCGTCAGTGAGTTGCAGCGCGGCACGCACGGCATAGTCCGCTCTGGCTGAGATCCGCATGCTCCGCATTATCCCGCAGCGGACGCGGCATCCCGCAGCGGGCCCGGCGCGTGCACGGACGCCCGCCGCCCGGAACACCTCCTGGAACCCTCCGGTCGTCCGGTTGCGAGCCCGGACGACCGGACGGACGCTCGACATACGGCATGGACTCACGGCATCGACTCCGAGGTGAGTGTCATGGCAGACAAAGGCGCGCCGATACCCGTCACCCAGCCTGCCCTTCTGGAGACGCGCGGGCCGGGCAGCGTGAAGGTGGCCCTCGACGTCAACGGCGTCTCCCGGGTCGTACATCTGGAACCACGGGTGAGCCTGCTGGACGCGCTGCGCGAGCAGATGGCCCTCACCGGCTCCAAGAAGGGCTGTGACCAGGGAACCTGTGGGGCGTGCACGGTCTGGGTCGACGGGCGCCGGGTGCTGTCCTGTCTGACCCTGGCCATCAGCTGCGAAGGCCGGGAGGTGACCACCATCGAGGGCCTCGCCGAGGGCGATGAGCTGCACCCGATGCAACGCGCCTTCCTCGAACACGATGCCTTCCAGTGCGGCTACTGCACGCCGGGACAGATCATGTCGGCCGTCGCGCTGCTGAACGAAGGACATGCCGGGACCGACGGGGAGATCGCCGAGTGGATGAGCGGCAACATCTGCCGCTGTGCGGCCTATCCCCTCATCCGCTCCGCCATCCGCGAGGTGCGGGACCGGAAGACAGGACAGTGATGTGCGTGCCATCAGCTACACCCGCGCGACGGACGTGCACAGCGCCGTCGAGGCGGTGACGAGTGACCCCGGCAGTTCCTTTCTCGCGGGCGGCACCACGGAAGTCGATCTGCTGCGGCTGGATGTGCTGCGGCCGCACCGCCTGGTGGACATCAACCGGCTGCCGCTGACCGGTGTCGAGGAGCGTGCCGACGGGGGACTGCTCATCGGGGCGCTGGCCCGGATGAGCGAGGTCGCCGAGCATCCAGCGGTCGTGGAGCGCTTCCCGATGCTGTCCCAGGCACTGCTGCTCGGGGCCTCCGCCCAGTTGCGGCAGATGGCCTCCATGGGCGGGAACCTGATGCAGCGGGTGCGGTGCGCCTACTACCGCGACCCCGAATCGGCCTGCAACAAACGCGTTCCGGGGAGCGGCTGTTCCGCGCTGGAGGGCGTCCACCGCGGTCATGCGATCCTCGGCACCAGCGAGCACTGCATCGCCACCCACCCCTCCGACCTGGCCGTCGCCCTTGTCGCCCTGGACGCCGTGGTGCACGTGGAAGGCATGGACGGCGCCCGCAGCATCCCCGTCGACGACTTCTTCCTGCTCCCCGGGGATACGCCCGAGCGCGAACACCCGCTCACGCCCGGCGAACTCATCACCGCGATCGAGGTGCCCGCGCTCCCCATGGCACGCCGATCGCTGTATCTGAAGGTGCGGGACCGCGAGTCCTACGAGTTCGCCCTCGCCTCCACAGCGGCCGCGCTGGCCCTGGAGGACGGAGTGGTCCGCGAGGTCCGGCTCGCCCTCGGCGGGGTGGCCACCAAGCCGTGGCGCGCCCGCCGGGCCGAGGACGTCCTCATGGGCGAGCGCGCCGACGACGCCGCGTTCACCCGTGCCGCGACCGCCGAACTGGCCCCCGCCACCACCCGGCCGATGAACGCGTTCAAAGCGGAACTCGCCCGGCGGACCCTCGTCCGCGCCCTGCGCACCGTTGCCACGACCGGAGGCGGGACGGCATGACCACCGGCGCCACCCTCGAAGCCATCGGCCGGCCCGTCGATCGCGTCGACGGCCCCGCCAAAGTCACCGGCCACGGCCGCTACTCGGCGGAGATCACGCTGCCCAACACCGCGTACGCCGCCCTGGTCGGCGCCCGTACGGCCAGCGGGCGGATCACCGGCATCCGCACGGACGCCGCGGAGCGCGCCGACGGTGTGCTCGCCGTGCTGACCCACCAGAACCTGCCGAAGATCGCCGGGCACCCCCATCTGCTGCCGTCCCTGGCCGGACATGCCGCCCCGGGCGAGAGCTTCTTCCCGCTTCAGGACGATGTCGTCCACTACTTCGGCCAGCCCGTCGCCGTGGTGATCGCGGACTCGCTCGAACGCGCCCACTTCGCGGCCCGGCAGCTCCATGTCGACTACGACCGGCGTCCGTCCGTCACCACCCTGGACGAGGGCCGGGACCAGGCCTATGAACCCGAGGCGATCTTCGCCGGGTTCGTTCCCGCACGCACGGTGCGCGGCGATGTCGAGGCCGGATTCAAGGCCGCGACCCAACGCCTCGATGCCACCTTCCATTTCGCGGCCAACCACCACAACCCCATCGAGCCATCGGCCACCACAGCCGTCTGGGACGGCGACCGGCTCACCCTCTACGACGCCACCCAGGGCATCGTGGCGACCCAGAACACCGTGGCCGCACTGCTGGGCATCCCGTCGTCCAAGGTGCGGGTCCGGGCGTCGTTCGTCGGCGGCGGATTCGGCTGCAAGGCCATGATCTGGCCGCATGTCACCCTGGCCGCGCTGGCCGCGCGGGAGGTGGGCCGGCCCGTCAAACTGGCGCTCACCCGGGAGCAGATGTTCACCTCCTGCGGCCACCGCGAGGAGCAGGAACAGCGCATCGAACTCGGGGCGACCGACGACGGCCGGCTCACCGCCCTGCGCCACCACAAACTCTCGCTGACCTCGCCCTTCGACGAATGGGCCGAACCCTCGCTCGGCATGGCAGGACAGGCCTACGCCTGCCCCCACTACGAGGGCGTCTACCGGCTGATCCGCAGCAACACCATGACCCCCACCTTCACCCGCGGACCCGGCGAGACCACGGGCATGTACGCCATGGAATGCGTGATGGACGAACTCGCCCACCGCATCGGCGTCGACCCGGTGCAGCTACGGCTGCGCAACCACGCCGAGGCCGACCCGCACACCGGCCACCCCTGGTCGAGCGACGGTGCGCAGGAGTGCTACCGGCGCGGCGCGGCCCGCTTCGACTGGCAGTCGCGCAACCCCGAACCCCGCTCCGAACGGGACGGCAACCGGCTCATCGGCAAAGGCATGGCCACCGCCGGCTACCCCGTGCTCTTCCCCATGCAGCCGCAGCGGGCCCGGGCCCGCCTCTACGCCGACGGCACCGCGGTGGTGCAGGCCGGCACCCAGGAGTTCGGCACCGGAGCGGGCACCGTCATGACCCAGGTCGCCGCCGACGGTCTGGGCATCGCGCTGCGGAACGTCCGGTTCGAGTACGGCGACACCGACCTGCCCAACGTCGCGGCCGCGGTCGGCTCGGCCGGCGCCGGAATGATCAGCGCCGCGGTGTACACGGCCGCCACCACGCTCCGCGACCAGATGATCGAGCAGGCGATCGCCGACCCCAACTCCCCGCTGCACCAGGCGGACCCCGCCACCGTCGTCGTCCGCGAGGGCCGGATGCAGCTCCGGGACCGGCCCGACACCGGCGAGAACTACCGTGCCCTGATGGAGCGTCACTTCATGACCGACCTGGAGGCACTCGGCAGCTGGAGCCCGCCACCGCAGGATCTCCCGTACGGGCTGGCCACCTTCGGCGCGCAGTTCGCCGAGGTCGCCGTCGACCCGGACCTCGGTACGGTCCGGGTGCGCCGCATGGTCGGTGCCTTCGCCCCCGGCCGGGTCCTCAACGCCAAGACGGCCCACAGCCAGGTCGTCGGCGGCATGCTCTGGGGCCTCGGCCAGGCGCTGCTCGAAGGCAGCATGGTCGACCCCCGCGACGGCCGCTGGGCGAACGCGAGCCTCGGTGAGTACCTGGTGCCGGTCAACGCCGACGCCCCCGACGTCGCCGTCGAGTTTGTGGAAGTGCCGGACAGCGTCGTCAACCCGCTCGGCGTCAAGGGCCTCGGCGAAGTCGGCATGGTCGGCGCCGCGGCGGCCATCGCCAACGCCGTCTTCCACGCCACCGGATACCGGGCACGGGAACTGCCGATCAGGATCGAGCACCTGCTGTAGGGGAGACCGCCCCCCCCGGCGACGGAAGGACGTCACCATGCCCACGGACGCACACCCCGGCCCGCTGCGCGTACTCGTGCTCGGCGCCTCGATGCGCACCGGATCGAGCAACGCCCGCCTGGCCTCCCTCGTGGCCGGGATGATGACCGCGGCCGGCGCCACGGTGGATCTCGCCAGGATGCGGGAGTTCGCCATGCCGCTGTACGACGGCGATGTGGAGGAGACGCAGGGGCTGCCGGACGGCGCACTGGCGCTCCGCGACCGGCTGGAGCGGTGCGACGCCTTCGTGCTCTCCTCACCCGAGTACAACGCCTCCGTGCCGGGAGTGGTGAAGAACGCGATCGACTGGGTCTCCCGGGTCCGTCCGCAGCCCTTCAAGACCAAGCACGCGCTGCTCGTCTCCGCCTCCCCGTCCCTGGTCGGCGGCAACCGGGGACTGTGGGCGCTACGGGTTCCGCTGGAACATCTCGGCACCCGCGTCTACCCGGACATGTTCAGCCTGGCCTCGGCCCACCAGGGCTTCACCGAGGACGGGCAGCTGGCCGATCCCGCACTGCAAACGCGCCTGGAGGAGACCGTCACCGCCTTCCTCCGGCTCGTCGAGGCCGATGCGCGCTATGTCTGTCTCCAGCGCCGGTGGTACGAGTTCCCGGGGGACCTCACCGGGGCCCCCGTCACCCAGCGGGCGGAGTGCTGAGCGGACGCCCGACGGCGGCTCGCCTGCTCCTTGCCGGTGCCGTGACCAAGGGGCGGCAGCGGACCTCGTGCCGCCACCGCCCCCTGGCACGTACGGGGACGCCGTACCGGAGTGGCGCCCGTAGGAACGAGTGCCCCCACGGCCTCCCTAGGCGGAGGCAAGCCGAGCCCGGTGCCGAGCGGCCCGGCGCCGCATGGCGCGCCGCTCGTCCTCGCTCATACCGCCCCAGACGCCCGTGTCCTGCCGGGATTCCATCGCCCACTGAAGGCACTGCCCCATCACCGGGCAGCGCCGGCAGACGGCCTTGGCCTCCTCGATCTGGAGCAGCGCGGGACCGGTGTTGCCGACCGGAAAGAACAGTTCCGGGTCCGCTTCGCGGCACACCGCGTCGTGACGCCAGTCCATGAGTAACCTCCGTTCTCCGCGGCGGGGCGCGGTTGATGGTCAGTGCGGCACGGCGTCACCGGGTCGGCCGGCTGCTTCGGCAGCCTCCTTACCCGGACGCCTGCTGTCCTCGCGTGCCCGATCCCGCGCCCACAATGCACCTCCGTCCTCAACGAACACATTTCTCCCCGAATCGATCACATTTCGGCCCGGCGCGGCCACGGCCAGGGACCGCACCCGGCACGCCCCCGAACGGCCTGGAGCAGCCAGGGCGCGTGGTCAAGACACCCTGCGACCAGGTCTCTTGACTCCCGTGAACAACCGTGAACTGATGTGGAGGAGTTGCAACGGGGAGGGGCGACATGCTGGACGGGCTGAGCGAGTTCTGTACCGGGGCGCTGGCGGAGCACGGGTGTCCGTCGGTCTCCGTCGCGGTGGCCGACCGCGGCGAGGTGGTGCACGCCGCCGCCTACGGGACGGCCGATCTCGCCACCGGCCGCCCGGCCACGCCGGACACGGTGTACGGGCTGGCGTCCATCACCAAACCGATGACAGCGACCGCCGTCTGCCACGCGGCCGACGAAGGACTCCTGGACCTGGACGCCCCCGTGCCGCTCCCGGGCGCCGACGGCCATCCGGCTCCCACCGCACGCCAACTGCTCCAGCACCGGGGCGGATTGGGCGCGTACTACGACTGGGACTACGGCGACGGCGAGCGGATGCCCGACCCGGACCGCTACGCCGTGCCCTACCGCGCGCCGGGCACCGGCTTCGGCTACGCCAACCTCGGCTACCGCCTCCTCGGCCGGCTGCTGGAACAGGCCACCGGCCAGGAACTGGGCGCCTGCGTCCGCGAACGGGTCTTCGCGCCGCTCGGGCTCACCGCCTGCGACCTCGCGCGGCTGTACCCGGGCCCGGCACCGTCGGCGCAGCGGTACACGCCCGACGGCCGTGCCTACCCCGACTACGGTTGCAGCCACCCGGGCGCCACCCTCGGCTGGGCCCCGGCCGGTGAGCTGGCGCTCTTCGCCCAGTCCTACGACCGGCTGCTGAAGCCGGAGACCGCGGCGGCCGTACGGCACGCACTGCCGGTCAACGAGCATCTGGGGTACGGGCTCGGCTGGTGCCTGTCCTCAGGTGACGGACCGCTGGTGCAGAGCCACGGCGGTGGCGGGCCCGGCGTGGCCGCGATGGCCGTCGCGATCCCCGAGCGGCAGCTCTCCGTCGCGGTGCTCACCAACTCCACCCACAAGGCGGCCCGTGACGCGATCCTCCGGTGCGTGCTGGATGAACTGGCCCCGGACTGCACCCCCGAGTCGATCACGCCCCTGATCGCCGATCCGGCACGCCCGATGACGCTGCCGGAGGGCGACTGGAGGGGCCGGATCAGCGCACCCGAACGGGACGTGCCGCTCACCCTCCGCGTGCTGCCGGACCGTCAGGTCGCCCTCCGGCTGGACGGCGTGCCCGCCACCGTCCCGGCGACCGCCACGGCGGCCTGGGACCTGCGCGCCTCCTTCCCGCTGCAGCTACCGACCGCCGACGCCCGGATCGGCAGCCCGGAGCTGGGACTGGCCCTCCGGCTCGCCGACGGCACGCTGACCGGAGAGGCCCACGCCTACAAGAACGGCGACACCGAGGGCCGGCTCGGCAACTTCCTGAGCCACCCCTGCACCCTGTCCCCGGCCTGAACGGCCGTCCCCGCAGGGCGCCTCAGCGATTGCGGCTGTAGTGCCCCTTGTGCCGGTGGTGGTGGCCGTCGGCCGGGTTGCTTTGGGTGGCGGGTGGCAGGTGGCGGGTGGTGACTCACCGGTGCGGCGCGGTGTGGGCCGCTAGGTTTGCGTCATGGTCACCGTTCTCGTCAACGGCCTGCCCGGAGCCGGAAAGACGACGCTTGCGCGGGCACTGGCGGACGCCCTGACGCTCCCGCTCTTCAGCAAGGACGCGGTCAAGGAGACCCTGGCCGACACCCTCGCAGCGGTACGCCCCCACGTGTGCACCCCTCGTGAGTGGAGCCGGATCCTGGGCGCCGCCGCGGGCGAGAGCCTGTGGACGCTTCTCGCCGACGCCCGGGGCGCGGCCGTCCTGGAGTCCCTCTGGCCGGCGCCGCTGCGTCCCGTCGTCCGGGCCGGTCTGCGGCGGGCGGGGGTGACGGCGGTGACCGAGGTGTGGTGCGACGTACCGCTGGAGGTGGCCCGTGCCCGCTTCGCCGCCCGGGCGGCGAACCGCCACCCGGTGCACCGCGAAAGCTCCGGCACGCACGACGGCGACTGGGACGTGTGGGCTATCGGAGCCGAACCGCTCGGCCTGGGCACGGTCCACCGCGTGGACACCACCCGGCCCGTCGATGTCCCGGCCCTCGCGGCCCTTCTGAGGGCCACCCGCTGAGGGAGTTGGTCGCTGGGGCTGACGTAGAGCGGTTCCACGCGCGGAACCGGGTCAGCAGCCCGGGGCGGCCTGCGCGCAGACGGGAACGCGCGGAGGGACTACGGTCGGTTGCTCGGCCCGGCGGAGTCGGTCGGGCAGCTCTGATCAGGAGGTGGAGCCGGATGCTGGTACTGGGGCGTTCGCAGGTCGAGGCGCTGCTCGAAATGGATGCGCTGATCGACGCGCTGGCGTCGGCGATGACGGATCTCAGCGCGGGCCGTGCTTCCGCCCCGGACCGCGTCGCCGTGACGGTACCGGAACGGGACGGCTTCCTGGCGGCCATGCCCGGCCATGTTCCGTCGGCCGGAGTGCTCATGAGCAAGCTGGTCTCCGTCTTCCCGCACAACGGTGGCACTCGTGTGCCGACCCACCAGGCGCTGATCGTCGCCTTCGATCCGCACACCGGAGAGCCCACCGCGCTGCTGGACGGTACGGCGATCACCGCGGCCCGGACCGCCGCCGGTTCGGCGCTCTCGGCGCGCCTGCTGGCCCGTGAGGACGCCTCGGTGCTGGCCGTTCTGGGCACCGGCGCACAGGCCCGGTCGCATGCCGAGGCGATGTGCCGGGTGCGCCCGATCCGGCAGATCCGGGTGGCCGGCCGCGACCGGACGAAGGCGGCCGCGCTGGCCGACGAACTCTCCGCCGCACTCCAGATCCCCGTCGAGGCGGCGGCCACCTGGGCCGAGGCGCTCGACGGGGCCGATATCGCCGCCGCGACCACCCACTCCGTCGAGCCCGTCATCCGCCGTTCCTGGCTGACACCAGGAGTGCATGTGACCTCGGTGGGCTTCAACCCGGACGGCCGGGAGATCGACGATGCCACCGTCGCCGAAGCGCTGGTGTGCGTCGAGTCGCGGCAGGCGGCACTGGCCCCCTTTCCCGCGGGCAGCAACGATCTGCTGCGCCCCCTCCGCGACGGCGTCATCACCGAAGAGCATGTGCACGCCGAGCTGGGCGAACTCCTCGCCGGCGACAAGCCGGGCCGCTCCTCGGACCAGCAGATCACCCTCTACAAATCCGTCGGGGTGGCGGTGCAGGACGCCGCGGCCGCGGCCCTGGTCGTCGCGGCCGCCCAGGAGCGGTCGGTCGGGGCGGAGATCGGGCTGGAGTGAGAGGTGGTGTGAGAGGTGGATTTTTCCTCCCCGCGTGTTCGTCTTTCCCGCCGTGGGGGTTTCTCGCCGTTGCGCCAAGCGCTGCGCTTTGCTTTCGGCCCACGTTTTCGGCCGTCCCGTCGTCTGGGACCTCGCCGTTGCGCCTGCGGCGGGCTGGGTGGTTGTCGGGTGCGGTGACGGGCCTCCGGGGCCTGGTGTGTGGACTGCTTCGCTTTACGTCCACACACCAGGCCCCTCCGGCCCGTCCCCTCCCGTTGGGGGAGTGAGTGACGGTGAGTGGGGGCTGGCGTTGTGGCATTCTCACCCGCCTGGTGAGGCGCGGCCAAATCCGTCTTCGTTGGCCGCCGGGGTTTCATTCGGGGCCGATGGCGTCCATGACTGCCTGGTTCCGCCAATTCAGGTCCGGCATGGTGGAAAGGAAGGAATGCGGAGAGTACTGGCCGCGGCCGGCGTCCCATGTCCAGGCGGATTCGCCGATCAGGTGAGTCAGTTGTCACCGAATTCTCCATGGGGGACCGCGTCCTGCCACCAGGCCGCTCAGGCGGGGTGCTGCCCTCGCCCGCTCGCCTTCAGAAGGATCCGGTCTCGCAGCGTCGGACCCAGTCGGTTGCGGCGATCGCGTACGACGGGTCGGGGCTGAGCCGGTCCTCCCGGCGGCAGGCCTCCACGTACTTGATGGCGTGTGGGTCCTCGGTTGCCAGGGCGCGTTCGGCGAGGGTGAGGTAGTCCTGGGCCGGTTCCTCGGGGTGGTGCTCGCGTTGGCCCGTGCCGTAGGCGCTGCGGATGGCGGCCGAGAAGCGGACGGCGGCGGTGACGCTGGGCCAGTGGAGTTCGGTGGGCAGGCTCGGCAGTACGAGGCGTACGGCGGCGGGGGTGGTGAGGGCGTGGACGAAGGCCATCGGGGTTTTGTGGTCGTCGGTGAGGTAGCTTCCGGCGGCGGCCCTGGTGAGCCGGCTGAGTGCGCGGTCGGCGTTGTCGTCGGGGCGCAGGGAATCCACGGCGGGGGCGAAGTCCGGTTCGAGCCAGATCGTTTCGAGCCGGATCCGGAAGATCATGCCCATGCCCTGGTCGCTGCGCAGCTTGGGGACCGCTTCCCATGCCTGCGCCAGATCGCGTTTGCGCGGGGTGGACGGTTCCTCGGGGAGCTCCTGGTAGCGGGCGGCCCAGTAGCCGAGCCCACGGGCGAGCTCTTCGATGCGCCAGGGGCCGGTGGATTCCTTGAGCATCCGTACCGCGTGTCCGGTGCGGATGACGCCATGGCCGCCGCCCGCGGCGAAGCCCGGCAGCAGGCGGGGCCACCAGCGGGCGAGCACATCGGTCCAGGCGGCGCCGTCCAGTTCCCGCCGGAAGAATTCGGTCCAGTCCCCTAGGAGCCGCATATTGCCCAGGGCGGGGCGCCAGTTGTCGTGGGTGATCTCTTGGAATCGTCCGTAGGTGTCCTCGTAGAGCACCTTCCGGTACGAACTCACCCAGGCCCCGATCGCCGCGGTGTGCCCGAGCTGTCCCAGGGCCTCCGCCGCCATGGGGCCGTGATTGCTCACCCCGGGGCCGAACTCGGGGCCCGAGTTGCTGAGGTACTTCAGTGCGCCGTCCAGGTCGTTCACTGTGCCCCCTAGATCGATTCCTCTTCATGGAAGAACGCGGCGGGCAGTTCAGCAATATGGCCCGCCATATTGGCCGGATTCCGGAGTGGGTGCGAGGTGTGTCGTCCGGGATTGTACGGCGCGGGTGAGCGGATTTCGGCAGGGGCGCACCACGTGGTGCGGGCGAGTCGGTACGGGATCGTACAGGCGAGGGCGGTGCGGGCGGCTGACCCGGATATTGGATCTTGGCGCGATTCAGGGGCTGCTTTTCGTCGGCACAAGCCAGTGAAATCAAGACAGTTGGCCAATCGCCGTTGACGTGGCATGTGACAAAAACTAGTGTCCTGCTTCGGCCCGGAATGGGCCTCATTTATTCGCTGGTCGATTCTGATTTCTTTTTCGTTGGCGTGAATCTCGCCGGCTGGTCATTCGGCGTTATCGCCCACCATCCGCTGTGGTGCCCTATCACCGCACGGGCGCACCGGCATGCCTCATTGCGGGGTCGGATACGTAACGACGAGGAGAATGCATGATCAAGCACACTTCGCCGATCAGTGGAATCGACGCACATGGGGATCTGGTGGTGACCGCCGGCTATGACAACCGGGTAATTCTCTGGAATGCGGTGACCCACACCGCCATCACCGAGGCGCGCCACGACCACCTCGCCAACCAGTGCCGGTTCTCCGCGTCCGGCCGGATCGTGGTGACGTCGAGCAGCGACTATTCCGCCCGCTTATGGTCCGTGCCCGATCTGCGTCTCATCACGGTGCTCACGGACCAGAAGGACGACGTGGAGATGACCGTGATCTCCCCCGACGAAACCCGGGTGGCGACGGCCTCCCGCGACCACTTCGCCCGCATCTACGACCTGGACGGCCGGCTGATCCACCGGTTGGAAGGGCATGAGGCGGATGTGCTGTCCGTCGAATGGGTGCGGAACGGGACCGAGTTGGTGACCACCAGCGATGACGGAACGGTCCGCCGCTGGGACAGCGCCGACGGCACCCTGTTGCGCACCATCGACCTCGGGGACGTCGAAACGGACACCGTCGCGGTGCTGGGTGTGGACAGCTTCGCGCTCGGCAACGACGAGGGCGAGCTGATCCTGATCGACCCGTCCGGGACCCGGCGCCACCGGGTGCACGACGCCGGCATCAAGCGGCTCGCGTACGACGCCGAGGGCGGCATCCTGCTCAGCTCCAGCTACGACCGCACCGTACGGCTGTGGCGCCTGGACCAGGGCGGGGACCCGGTCCATCTGCTGACGAGCGAGGTGCCGGCCGACGTCTGGCTGCGCTCCTGCGCCAAGTTGAGCGCCTCCCGCTGGGTCTTCGGCACCTTCGGATCGAGTTACGCGGTCTTCGACCGGGACGGCGGGACCTGGGACCTGGCCGCCGTCGAGCCCACACCGGGACTGAACGCGGTCGCGAGCACCCCCACGGGCCGGTTCACGGTGGGCGACAGCGGCACGGTCCGGCGGGACGACGAGGTGGTGGCCGAACTCGGCAGCTGCTGCAACTTCGTCACCGCCATCGCGGGCACCGTCGTCAGCGGCGGCCAGCTCGGCGCCCTCTACGACGCGACCACCGGCGCCCTGCTGTACCAGCACCGCTCCCCGCTCAACTGCGCCGCTGTCCACACCACTTCGGACGGCGAGACGCTGATCGTCGGCACCTACACCGGTGAGGCCCTGGTCCTGCGGGATGCGGACGGCAGCGGACTGAAGCTGGTCGATGTGCAGCGCATCCAGGACAACGCCGTCAAGGGGATCGCCGTCCAGGGCGAGGTGCTCTTCAGTGTGTGCGCCACCGGCGCCGCGAGGTGGCACGCCCTGCCGGACCTGAAGCTGCTGGCCGCGAACGAAACGGCGCACGCCCGTATAGCCAACGCCGCGGACGCCCTGCCGGACGGCCGCTTCGTCAGCGTGGGCCGTGATCTGACGCTTCGGATCTGGACCGCCGCCGGTGAGGAACAGGCCGTGGTGACGACCCCGCACCGCAACAGCATCAAGTGTGTCGCGGTCGACCCGCACACCGGACTGATCGCGACGGGCGGCTACCACGGACGGGTCGCCGTCCACGACCCCGCGGCCGGCACCTGGGTGTGCGACGAACGGCCCACGACCGCCGGGATCTCGGCACTGGCCCCGGCCGGCTCACCGGGCCGGTTCCTGGCCTCCTCCTACGACGGCCGGGTCTACGGCATCGAGGCGGCCGCCGCCGTGCCGTGCGCCCGGAACCGGTAGGGGCCGCCCGATGACGACATCCGATGAGGCGGTGGTGGTCCGCCTCGCGAGCGCCCCGGTCCCGGTCGGCGCCACCCTGATGCAACTGACCGTCTTCGGGCAGGTCGGCGCGGACGGCCGGGAGACGGAAGAAGTGGTCACCCTGCGGACCCTCGCACCACGCAGCGAATCCGCCGCCCCGCCGATCGTGCGCATCCACAGTGCCTGCTTCACCGGCGATGTCCTCGGCTCCGAGAAGTGCGACTGCGGGCCCCAGCTCTCCGCCGCGCTGGCCGCCATCGTCCGGTCGTACAACGGGGTGCTCGTCTATATGCTCCGGCAGGAAGGGCGCGGCATCGGGCTGGCGAACAAGATCCGTGCTTATGCGCTCCAGTCGGTGGGGCACGACACCATCAGCGCCAACCTCGCCCTCGGCTTCCCCGCGGAGAGCCGGGACTTCCGGATGGCCGCCGACTGCCTGCGCCACCTGGGCATCACCCGGGTACGGCTGATGACGAACAACCCGGAGAAGGTCGCCCAGCTCGCCGCCCAGGGGACGGTGGTCGAGGACCGGGTCCCGCTCGGCGGCTTCCGCACCCCGTTCAACGAGGCCTATCTGGAAGTCAAGGACCGGCTGATGGGCCATCTCGACGCGCTGGGCACGGCACAGCAGGTCACCGGGCTGCGGGCGGCTCTCCCTGGGCAGGTGCCGCAGTGACCCCGGACGGTTCCGAGGCCGGCCGGGCCTTCTCCGACGGCGAATGGGCCGCGATGCGCCGCGCCGTGACGCTGGCCCGGCGCGGGCTCGGCACGGTGGCACCGAACCCGGTCGTCGGGGCGGTGATCCTCGACCCCAACGGCCGGACGGCGGGGGAGGGGTGGCACCGGAAGGCCGGCGGCCCGCACGCAGAGGTCCACGCACTGCGGGCCGCGGGCTCCCGCGCCGAGGGCGGAACCGCCCTGGTCACCCTCGAACCGTGCAGCCGGCAGGGCCGTACCGGTCCCTGTACCCAGGCACTGCTCCAGGCCGGAATCCGCCGGGTGATCTACGCCGTAGCCGACCCCACCCTCTCCGGCGAGGGCGCCACGGCACTGCGCCGCTCCGGAGTCGAGGTGCGCTCCGGGCTCCTCGCGGAGCAGGCCGCGGAGGCCAACCACGCCTGGCTGACCGCCGTGGTCACCCGGCGGCCGCATGTCACCCTCAAACTCGCCACCACCCTCGACGGGCGGATCGCCGCACGCGACGGCTCCAGCCGCTGGATCACGGGCCCGCGCGCCCGCCGCGACACCCACCGGCTGCGGGCCCGGGTCGACGCGATCGCCGTCGGCAGCAGCACCGTCCTGACCGACGACCCCGCCCTCACCGCACGTACCGCCGCCGGCCGCCCGGGTGCCCGGCAGCCGGTCCGGGTGGTCTTCGACCGCCGGCTGCGCACCCCGGCCCGCTCCCGGCTCGCCTCCGACGGCGCGGCCCCCACCTGGATCCTCACCACCCGCCCCGCGGCGGACCACGCACTCGGGTCGGCCGAACCGGTCACCATCGGCCCCGGCCCGCGCTATCTCACCGAGGCCCTGCACACGCTGTACGAGCGGGGCATCCGGTCGCTACTCGTCGAGGGCGGGGCCACGCTGGCCGGTGCCCTGCTCGGCGAGGGGCTGGTGGACCGGGTGATCTGGTACAGCGCCCCCCGACTGCTCGGCCAGGACGGCGCCCCCGCGGTCCGCGGCCTCGACGTCCCGTCCTGCGCCGGGGCCCCGGGCTTCCGTGTCCTCGGCGTGCGCCGGGTCGGCGAGGACGTACGCACCGTACTGGAGCCGGATCCCGTCCGCGAGAAGTAGGAGCGACATGTCCCACATCGTGCACAGGAACCTGGTCGACGCCGATATCAACGCCCTGACCGACCGAGCGGCGATGGGGCTGCCCGAAGGCTATGTGGAACCGAGGGCCGAGCGCCTGGCGGACTTCCCGCGGCTGGCCGGCCGCCCGGCCGAGCAACTCGCCGCCCTGGTCGAGGATCCGTCCCTCACCCTCGAACGGCGCCTGGCCGCGGGCACCGCACTGGCTCTCACGGGCGATCCGCGGACCCGCTGGGACGCCCCGGACATGCTGCCCGTCCCCGCGGGCCGGGCGCTCATCGGCACACCCGAGAGCGCCGTCGACGCCCTGCACGCCGACTCCGCCCGGTTCGGCGTGCAGCGGTCCTGGGTGGCGAAGGAGTGCCCACGGCACACGGTGCAGATCGCCGCCTTCCACCTCGCCAAGTACCCGGTCACCAACGAGGAGTTCGCGGTCTTCCTCAAGGACACCGGCCACGCGGAGCTGCCGAGCAACTGGAACTACGGACGCTACGACCCCGCCGCCGCCAACCACCCCGTCTACACGGTCACCGCGGAGGCCGCCGACTGGTACGTGGACTGGCTGAGCCGGCGGACCGGCCGCCGCTTCCGGCTGCCCACCGAGCAGGAATGGGAGTACGCCGCGGGCGGGCCGGACGGGCTGCGGCACCCCTGGGGGGACACCTGGGACGCCGCCGCGGCCAACACACTGGAGACGGGCCTGCTGATGAGCAGCCCGGTCGGGGCCTTCCCCGGCGGCCGGTCGTGGTGCGGGGCCCTGGACCTGGCCGGCAACGTCGAGGAGTACACCAGCAGCACCTACGAGCCCTACCCGGGAGGGGAAGTGGTGCGGGACGACCTGTATCTGCGGCTCGGTGCCTACCGCATCGCCCGGGGCGGGGCCTTCAACCGGTTCCGGGACCTCGCCCGGTGCCAGCGCCGGCACGGCCCCTACCCGCGCTCGCTGTACGCGATGGGGTTCCGGCTGGCCGAGGACGTCCCGATGACCGAGGAGGGCTGACCAGCGGTGCGTATCCTCCATGTCCACTGGACCGGACTACCGGTCACCGGCGGCGTAGAGACCCATCTGCGGGCGGTTGTCGGCCAGCTCGGCGCCCTGCCGTGCGAGGTCCGGGCCGTCGTCGGCACCCCGCGGTCACCGGACTGCGACTACGACCCGGCCCTCGACATCGAGGTCCCCTCCGACCCGGCCGGTGTCGCCGCGCTCGCCGAGCGGTGCCTGAGCGCGGACCTCGTGCACTGGCACAACCCGCAGTGGCACAAGCCCGACGTCGTGACCGCCCTCGTGGCGCGGCTGCGGGACCGCCGCTGGCCCGGCCGCTTCGTCTTCGATCTGCACAACATCGACGAACGGCCGGAGCGGTGGGAGTTCCTCGCCGCGCTCCCCGGCCCGCTCGTCGTGCACTCCGAGTTCGTGGCCGGCGAGGTCCGGCGCAGACTGCCCGCGTCCGAGGTCACCACCCTCCCCCTGGCGCTGCCGCTGATCGAAGCCCCCTTCCGGCTCCCCGGCGGAGCGGGCGGCACCACCGTGCTGCAACCCAGCCGGATGACCCGGTGGAAGGGCTCCCACCTGAGCCTGGAGGCGTCCCTGACGCTGCTGGACGAAGGCGCCGATCTGCACTTCGTGCACGCGGGGACCCAGCACCTCATCTGGCCGCCCGGCATCCCCGACGCCCTGCTGGAACGGGCCGCGGTCTGGCAGGAGAAGGGGCGGGTGCACTTCACCCACTACCGGCCCGAGCAGAGCTGGGCCGCGATCCGCGCCAGCGACCTCGTCATCCACCCGACCATCGACCGTGGCGCCCACGGCGAGCCGTTCTCGCTGTCCGTCGCCCAGGCCGTCATCTGCGGCCGCCGCATCATCGCCAGCGACTCGGGCAACCTGCCGCTGCTGCTGGGCGATTACTCGGCCGCCACCCTCGTCCCCGCGGGCGATGTCCGGGCCCTGACCGAGGCGCTCCGCGAAGCGGTGGACCGGCCCGCCGTCGCACCGACCACCGCGGACCGCGCCCTCGCCCAGCACCTCCGGGACGGCTTCGCCACCGCGGGCCGGCACCATCTGGCCTTCTACCGGGCCCTCGCCGGTCCCACTTGACGGACCGGGCGCCGGCACCCCGGCCGGCGCCCTGCCCCGTCGACCCGTCGACCCGCCGCACGTTCCCCGACCCACCCACCAGGGAGCCCCGCATGCCCACCCCGATCATCCTGGACTGCGACCCCGGCCACGACGACGCGATGGCCATCCTGCTCGCCGTCGGCGACCCCCGCGTGGAGCTGAAGGCCGTCACCACCAGCGCGGGCAACCAGACCGTGGCCAAGACCGCGCTCAACGCACGGCGGATGTGCGCCCTCGCCAAGGCCTTCGACGTCCCCGTCGCCGCCGGATATCCCAAGCCGCTCACCGGCATGCTGCTGATCGGCGACGATGTGCACGGCGAAACCGGCCTGGACGGCTGGGACTTCCCCGAACCGGAGGTGCCGCTGCACTCCGCGCACGCCGTGGACCTGATCCACGGCATCCTGGCCGACAGCCCCGAACCGGTCACCCTGGTGGTCACCGGACCGCAGACGAATATCGCCGGACTCCTCGCCCTCCACCCGGAGGACAAGGCGAAGATCAAGGAGATCGTCTGCATGGGAGGGGCCACCCACCGCGGCAACACCCTGCCCTACTCCGAGTACAACATCCTGGTCGACCCCGAGGCCGCCCACGAAGTACTCGCCACCGGCGTCCCCCTCACCTACTGCGGCCTCAACGTGACCCACCAGGCCCCCGTCACCCGAGAGGTGCTGGACCGCATCCTCGATGTCGGCACCCACATCAGCGAGGTCTCCGCGGCCCTCCTCGCCTTCCGTTCCCGTACCTACGACCAGATCTGGGATCTGCCCGACGCGCCGCTGCACGACCCCGTGGCCATCGCCCGGGTGCTCGACCCGAGCCTGGTGGACTGCGTAGAGGCCCCCGTCTCGATCGAATTGCGTGGCGAGTTCACCCGCGGCGCGACCGTCATCGACCTCTACGGTGTGACGGGGAGAGCCCCCAATGCCCTGGTGGCGACGCATCTGGACACCGAGCGGTTCTGGGACGTGTTCCTGAAGGCGCTCGCCGCCCTGGGCTGACCTGTTGACCTACGGAGGCTGACCGACCGTGCCCGCTTCTCCCGTACCGACTCCGGGTGCCCGCTTACTCACGGCACTGGCCGGGGCGCAGCTGCTGGTGGCGCTCGACTTCTCCATCATCTACGTCGCGCTGCCCGACATCGGCGGAAGCCTGCACTTCTCCGCGGTCGCCCTTCAGTGGATCGTCAGCGCCTACGCCATCTTCTTCGCCGGATTCCTGCTGCTGGGCGGGCAGTTGGCCGATGTCTTCGGGCCCGGCCGGGTCTTCCTCACCGCCCAGCTGCTGTTCGCCGCGTCCTCGGTCGGCGCCGCGCTCTCCTCGTCCGCCGCGCCCCTGATCGCGGCGCGCGTCGGGCAGGGGGTGGCGGCCGCCCTGCTGGTGCCGGCGACGCTGGGGCTGCTCAGTGCCGCCTACCCGTCGGGGCCGGAACGGGACCGGGCGGTGAGCGTGTGGGGGACCACGGGCGCGGTCGGACTCGCCCTCGGTGTCACGGCCGGGGGCGGCATCCTCGAAGTGGCCTCCTGGCAGTGGATCTTCTGGATCAACCTCCCCATCGTGGCGGTCTGTCTGCTCGCCGCCGTACGGGCGGTCCGCTCCACCACTCACACGGAACGGGCCCCGCTCGCCACCGCGGCCACCCTCTCCGCCTGTGCCGCGGTCGTCGCCGTCGTCCTGGCCTGCACCGAACTCTCCCGCGCCCACCCCTCCCTGCCCGTCGTCGCCACCGCGCTGGTGGTGGCATCGCTGGCCGGCGGTGTCCTCGTCCGCAGCCGGCGCCGGCCGCTGGTGCCCCGCGCCCTGCTCGGCGTACGAGCCCTCCAAGTGGCCTGCCTGGTCGCGGCGTTGTACATGGCGAGCTTCGGCGCCGAGTTCTACCTCGTCACCCTCTACCTCCAGGACGTCCGGGACTACAGCGCGCTCGCCGCGGGCATGGCCTTCCTGCCGCTGGCCGGGACCATCGTGGTGGGCAACACGGTCGCCGGCCGACTGGCGGGCCGGCTGCCGCTGGGACGGCTGCTGTCCCTCGCCTACCTCACCGGAGCGGCCGGACTGGTGGTGCTCGCGCTGGCCGTCGGCACCCGGGGCGGCTACCCGGCGGGCATCCTGCCGGGGCTGCTGCTCAGCGGCTTCGGCCAGGGCATGGCGTTCACCGGCATGTTCATCACGGGCACCCGCGACCTCCCGCCGGAGAGCAACGGCACCGGGAGCGCCCTGGTCACCACGGCGCAGTACCTCGGCGGCTCCCTCGGCCTGGCGCTGCTGGTCCTCCTCCACGGGGAGCATCCGGTGGCCGGGGACTTCGTGTGGACCTTCTGCGCCACCGCGGTCATCGCCGCGGCCGCCGCGCCGGTGGCGCTCCTCCGCCTCCCGCGCACCGGGTCCACGCCCGCCCCCGTCTCCCCGCACGACCCCTCTTTCGAGCCACGGACCGGAGGTCACCGATGAACACCGCTCGCTTGCTCGACAGGCCCGGACTCCCGCCGGACGCCCGGCGCACGGTGGACGACTTCGAGAAGGAACACGACACCTACTTCAGCCACTTGGTCCACTTCGGCCCGGAGTTGCTGGACGCGCTGCACACCCCGGGGGCGCTGCCGGAGAACGTCGGAGTCGCGTCCGCCGCCCGTCCCGACGTGACCGAGCGGATGGCCACCGTCACGACCGTCGCCAACCTCCCCCGCCAGCAGGACGCCGACCGCACCCGCTACCTCCAGGCGCTGCTCGACATCTACGGCATGCTGCCCGTCCCGCCCGCCCATCGAGCCTCCGCATGGGGAACGACCGTCATAGCGCCGGAACGCGAAGGCCGCATACTCGCCGAACGACTCGGTGTCATGCCCCAGCGCCAGGGCTGGACGCCCCAGGCCAAGCGGATGCCGGTCGGCGGCGGACTGCTCGTCGGGGTGGACGAATGGCTGCCCTCGCAGGCCGACCGGCTGGTGATCATCGACGGTGTGGTGGCCAGCGGGGTGACCCTCATGGCCCTCATGCAGCTGACGGTCCGGCCCGGTGCCGACGTCGAGATCTTCACCTGCCACTCCACCCAGCAGGGTGCCCTCGCCCTGGCGCGCTACGCCGAGCTGCTCCAGGTCTCGCTGACCCTGCACGTCGGCCATGTGTCGGGCGCACTGAACGGAAAGTTCTACGCCGTGCGGCCGGACGCCCCCGAACAGCTCGTGCTGGGCGACGTCGGCGATACCATCAGCCCGGTGGCGCCCGCCTCCCCACCCCGGGGGACCCCGGCGTGACCACGCCGGAAAGCCCGGGGCGCGGCCCGGAACTGCTCCGGCGCCACTCCCCGGCCGGGCCCGGAGCCGTCGACCGCTACTTCTCCCTGAGCGCGCGCGGCTCGACCTGGCGCCGCGAAATCGTCGCCGGGATATCGACGTTCCTGGCGCTCTCCTACATCGTGGTCGTCAACCCCGCCGTCCTCGCCCAGGGCGGCATCCCGCACTCCGCCGCCTTCGTCGCGACGGCGGCGGTCGGCGGCCTCGCCACCATGGCCATGGGGCTGTGGGCCCGGCTCCCGTTCGCGGTGGCGCCGGGCATGGAGATGAACGCGATGGTCGCCTTCTCCGTGGTCGGCACCCTCGCCTACACCTGGCCCCAGGCGCTGGGCATGGTGTTCTGGTCCGGAGTGGCGATGCTGGCGGTGTCGCTGCTGCGACTGCGCGCGGCGGTGATCAACGCCATCCCGCCGGAGCTGCGGTCGGCCCTCGCCGCCGCGGTCGGCGCGTTCATCGGCCTGGTGGGGCTTCAGATCGCGCACCTCGTCCGCACCTCCGACGGGCGGCTGTCCGGCCTGGGCGACTGGACCGGACCACCCGCCGTGGCGCTGTACCTCGGCCTCGCGGTCGCCCTGGTCCTGGACCGGCTCGGCGCGCGGGCCGCGGCCGTCCTGGGCGGTATCGCGGCCGCCGCGCTGTACTGCGCCGTCGCGGGCCTTCGCGCGGGCGCGGTGCACGACGGCATGCACGGAAGCACCGCGGCGCTCTTCCGCTTCGACCTCACCGTCCTCACCGATCCCCGGGCATGGAGCGTCATCCTCGTCCTGTTCGCCCTCGACTTCTTCGGCAGCATCGCGAAAGTGGTGGGCCTCTCGGCGCACACCCCTTTGCAGGACGACCAGGGCCGGGTACCCGGGATGCGTGAGGCGCTGCTGGTCGACGCGGGGGCCACCGTCGCCGGGTCGGCCGTGGGATCGTCCAGCTTCGTGGCGTTCGTGGAGAGCGCGGTCGGGATCCGCGCCGGTGCCCGGACCGGGATCGCGGCGGTCGTCACCGGACTGCTCCTGATCTCCTGCCTGTTCCTCGGCCCGGTCCTGGTCCATGTCCCGGTGGAGGCCACCACGGGCGCCCTGGTCTTCGTGGCGGTCAAGATGCTGACCACCCGCCGGCCAGGGGGCACCGACCGCCTGGGCATGACCGTCACGGTGACCGCCGTGGCCGTCACCGTCGCCACCCTCGCGATCGACCAGGCGATGGCCGCGGCCTTCGTGGTGAGCGTGGCCGCGCGCATCATCGGCCGCCGGCGGCCGCATCCCGCGCTATGGGTGACGACGTTACTGCTCATGGCCGGCGTCGTACTGCAATACCTCCACCGCTGACCGCCGCTTCCCGCACCCCCAAGGAGCCCGCCATGCCGCACGACGATGACCAGGACATCCCCCTCCTCGCCGCGACCGTCCGGCAACCCGACGGCACCCCCGAACGGCTGTGCCACCAGATCGAGTTCATCATCGAGGCCGACCGGCTCAAGAACGTCTTCCGGCGCAGTCCGCTGCTGAGCGCGGACCGCAAGGAGAACGACGCCGAGCACTCGTGGCACCTCGCGCTGATGACCCTGGTGCTCACGGAGTACGCGGACGAACCCGTCGACGCCGGCAAGGTGCTCGCCCTGGTCGTCGTGCACGACCTGGTGGAGATCTATGCCGGAGACACCTTCCTGTACGACACCGCGGCCGCCGCGGACCAGGAGGAACGGGAACAACAGGCGGCGGACCGGCTCTTCGCGCTGCTGCCCGACGACCAGCGGGAGCATTTCCGGGCCCTGTGGGACGAGTTCGAGGCCCGGGTCACCCCCGAGGCACGTTTCGCCAAGGCCATGGACCGGCTCCAGCCGCTGCTGCTCAACTACGGTAACCGCGGCGGGACCTGGCGCACCCCCGGCGTCACGGAGGACGATGTACTCGCCCGCAAGTCCGTGATCAAGGACGCCTCCGCGGACCTCTGGCGCTACGCCCAGGACCTGATCCACACCGGAGCCGACAACGGCTGGGTACCGCGCGCCGACTCCCGCTCCTGATGCCTACCGGTCGGCGCGGCCGGGACCGACCCGTCGGCCGTACCGCCGCCTCAGTGTCCGTACCGACCCGGCGTCCGTAGCGACCCGGCGTCCGCACCGTTCAGCGTCCCTGCCGCCTCAGCGGCCGTACGTCCGATGGCACAGCCGCAGCAGATCCCCCCGGACCCGGCCGGCCGCCATCCGGCACACCACACCGGGATCGATCGTCGAGCGGGGCCGCGGCGGCCGCCGGTGCGCACGCGGCGGCGGCGCCACATGATGCCGCTGCCTCGGCACCGTGTACGCCGGCACCGGACGTGGCCTCGACGCCGCCGAACGAGCGGGGCGCGGCACCGGCCGTCCCACGGGCCGCCGTTCCGCCCGGCGCCCCGGCGCGGTGTGCCGCGGGGCGGCGTGCCCCTTCCGTGACGCCGCGGGCCGCTTCGCCTTCCGCCGTGCGGACGCCACATCCACCAGCCGCTCCCGCGCCGATCCCTGGCTGGGCAGCACCAGCGGCGAGGGCCGGGCCGGGGCGACCGTGCGTCCGCCCGACGAGGGACCGGGATCGTGCGGGGAGCCGTCGGCGGGAAGGGACACACAGCCGCCGACCGCGAGGAGCACGGCCGTCGCTGTGACGAGGCGAAGGAGGAGAGGGCGCACGCCTTCACGGTGTCGGAGGGCCGTGAGCTGTCCAAACGACGCGCCGGGTGGCCACGCGGACGAAGGACACATACGAACTCCCGTGGCAGTCCCTAGCCGACGACGCGACGTCGGCCGCCTGCGTCCGACCCTCGTCGCTCACATGGGCAGTGACCGCAGCCGCACCGGTCCCACCGGCCACTGCGCGCCCTCGCGCAGCGGGATCCACATGGTCCGCAGCGGCATGATCGCGGTGGTCTCCTCGGGCTGCTCGACCTCCACGTCCTCCTGGAGCTGCTGCCAGCCGAACCGCTCGTACAGGGGGAGGAGATGCGGCATACAGAAGAGGAGGCCGTATTCCGGTCCCGCCGTGCGGGCGTGCTCCAGGGCGGCGGTCATGACGATCCGCGAGAGCCCTTCTCCTCGCAGGTCGGGCGCGACGATCACCCCGCCGACGCCGACCGCCCGGGTTTCCACGGAGCCGATCGACAGCGGAACCGTCACCAGGCCCGTGTGCGCCACGAGACGGCCGTCCCGTTTGATGCCGAAGTGCTCTTCCTTGGCCCGCCAGGTCAGCCCGGTCCAGGAGACCCCGAAGGCGTCCTCGCCGTCCCCGACGATGTCGCTCAGTTCCGTCCGTGTGAACCGCGTCAGCCGGACCACGGCCGGCGACGCGGAAGGCAGGTTCGCAGTCATTCCTTGATCTTGCTGCCCCCACCGGCCGTTGGCAATGTTGCTCCTGCGGCACCGGGCAGTGATGCCGGCCCAGTTCCCCGGGAGCGGCGGAGGGGTGGCGACCTGTCCGGAACGGCACGCCGACGTGCCACCTACAGCCCGAGGTCCGGGCCGAAGACCTCGTAGTGGATCGCCGCGGACGGCACGTCGGAGTCCAGCAGTTGGGCCCGTACCGCCTTCATGAACGGCACCGGGCCGCACAGATACGCGGTGGTCCCGGCCGGGATGGCGAGCCGCGTCAGATCCATCAGCCCGGAGCGCACGGTCACCGCGTCCACCGCGACCGCCATGCCGCCCGTCTCCTGCCCCGCGCCCTCCTCCTCGACCCCGGCCCCCTCCTCGTACCAGAGTGCCGCCGTCGCGTCGGCGAGCTTGCCGGTGAGCCGACGCAGATCCGTACGGAACGGGTGCGTGGCGGGGGAGCGGTCGGCGTGCGCGGTGATGATCCGGCGCCGGGAGCCGGTGGCGGCGAGGTGCGCGAGCATGCCGAGCATCGGGGTGCAGCCGATGCCCGCCGAGGCGAGGAGCAGGGGCCCGTCGCCGTCGTCGGACAGCACCACATCGCCGAACGGCGGGCTCACGTACAGGGTCTCCCCGCCGTGCACGTGCGTGTGCAGATACCCCGAGACCTCGCCCGCAGGGGCGTCGGACGGGCCGTCCGCCGCCACCCGCTTCACGGAGATCTGCAGCCCGCCGTCGGGCTGCCCGGACAGGCTGTACTGACGTATCTGCTGTGCCCCGTCCGGGAGTTGGACCTGCACGGAGACGTACTGGCCGGGCCGGGATGCCGGTACGGGACAGCCGTCGGCGGGCCGCAGGAGGAAGGTGGCCACGTCGTCGGTCTCCTGCACCCGGCCGGCCACCCGGTAGGGACGCCACACCGCGCCGTCCCGCACGCCCGCTTCCCGCGCGAGCCGCTTCTCGACGGCGATCAGGGCATGGGCCATCAGCCAGTACACCTCGTCCCAGGCCCGGACCACGTCGTCGGTCACCGCCTCACCCAGCACCTCGGCGATGGCCGCGAAGAGGTGCTCCCGCACGACCGGGTACTGGTCCTCGCGCACTCCGAGGGAGGCGTGCTTGTGCGCGATCCGCGCGAGCAGGGCGTCCGGACGGCTGTCCGGGTGGTCGAGGAGATGGCGCGCGAAGGTGGCGATGGATCCGGCGAGGGCCTGTCGCTGGCTGCCGTTGGCCTGGTTGCCGCGGTTGAAGAGGTCGCGCAGCAGCTCGGGGTGGGCGGCGAAGAGCTTCTCGTAGAAGAGCGTCGTGATCGCGTCGATGGCTCCGCTCATGGCGGGGAGGGTGGCACGTACGGTCTCGGCGGACTTCGGCGACAGCATCGGTAACTCCGGACTCTCGAAGGGTGGGGAAGGAGCAAATGTGCATCTGAGATGCGTATTTTTGGCCATGGGAAATGGAAGGTGTGCGGGGCGGGTTGATCCGAGAGGGCTGCTCCGGCTGCGGTCGGATGGCCGGTGGTGCGCTCAGTCCGTGACCGGAGCGGACGTCAGGCTGAGCAGTAGCGGTCCGGTCGGCGTTTCGACCAGGTCGGCGACGGAGAGCGGATCGAGCGAGGCGTAGAACGCTTCCTGTGCCACCCGCAGCGCACCGCGCAGCCGGCACCCGCCACGCAGCGGACACGGCGGATCGTCCTCGCACCCCACGACGTCATCGGTCCCCTCCAGCTCACGCACCAGCCGCCCGAGCGACCCCGTACGCCCCGCCGCCGTCAGCGCCAGCCCGCCACCGCGCCCGCGCCGCGCTTCGACGGCGCCGAGATGCTGGAGCTTGCTGACCACCTTGGCGGCATGGGTGTACGGCACCTGGACCGCGCTCGCCACCTCCCGGGTGGTGGGCGCGTCGCCGGTGTCGCCGAGTACGGCCAGGCGCATGGCGATGCGGAGGGCGATGTCGGTGCTTTTGGTGAGTCGCACAGCAGCACTCTATAGAAGTGGCATTCAAGATGCCAATTAAGGGAGCGGGGGAGGCGACTCGTGGCCCGCGGGCGAGGCAGAGGGCGGCGAAGGCGGCGGGACCGGGTCAGGCCGCGAGGCGGTGGGCGAGCGCGAGGAGCTGGGGCGGGTCCAGCAGGCGGTCGCCGAAGCCCGGCAGCGGAACGTGCAAGGGCGCGGTCCAGCGGGCGGGGATCGCGTCCAGTCCGTAGTAGGCGCCCGCGAGGCCACCGGTGACCGCGGCGACGGTGTCCGTGTCACCACCGAGGTCGACCGCCGCCCGGAGCGCCTCCTCGAAGCCGGCGGTGGTGCGCAGGGCCCACACGGCGGAGCCCAGGCACGGCCACACGGCCCCGTTGAACTCGGTGGCCCGGTCGGGGTGCCAGTCGGGCGCGAGGACCGTGGCGTACCGCGGGCGGTGATCGGGGTGGACGAGCGTCAGGACCTCGGGGAGAACAGCCAGCGGATCGCCGCCTTCCAGCGCGACCCGGACGAGTTCATGGAAGAGGGCAGTGCCTTCCCAGGCCGCCGGGTCGCCGTGGGTGAGTGCGGCGATGGCGCGGGCGGCGTCCATGGTGGCCCGCTGCCCGTCGCGGGCGAAGTAGACCGCGGACGTGGCGGCCCGCATCAGGGAACCGTTGCCCGCGGCTCGTTGACTGATCTGGAAGTGCCGGGCCGCTGCTGTCTCCCAGGAGCCGCCGTTGGTCAGGACCTCTTCGGTCTGGAGGCCGATGTCCTTGGGCGCGCCGGCGGCCCACCGCTGGAAGCGGCGGAAGATGTCCGGCAGGTCCAGCCCGTTCCGCTCCAGCAGCGACTCGGCGACCAGGACAGCCATCTGGGTGTCGTCCGTGGCCTCACCGGGGTCCCAGCCGCCGCCACCGCACATCTCCTCGGCGGCACCGGACGCCGGAAACCGCGCGGAGAACGCGCCTGCCGGACCGAACTCGAAGGGCGCGCCAAGGGCGTCGCCCACCGCCGAGCCGACGACCGCGCCGGCCGTCCGCTCCGTCCACTGCTTCCCCCGTATTCCGTTCATCCCCTCAGGCTATCCACGGGCCGGGGGCCGACCCGGCCCGGGTGTGCGGAGACCTCCCTGCTCAGTGCCCGCCGGCGGCCTGTTGCTGGAGGTAGGCGGCGACGTCGGACACATCGTTGGCGATGGTCAGGATGCCGGTGATGTCGGCGGTGGGGGTGGCGGCGCCGTTCACTCCGGCGAAGAAGACATCGAAGTGGCCCTTACGGGTCTCCAGGTAGCCGGCCGTGGTTTCGGCGCCCACGGCCAGCCGGTCGTTGAGGAGGTCGCCGCCGGCCGCGGTGCCGGTCTTGGCGAAGACCTTGCCCCGTGAGGGACAGCTGCGGCAGGAATCCGCCAGAGTGCCGTCGACGCCCAGGATCGGCAGTGAGGTGCGGAAGCGCCGTGCCTCGGGGGTGCGCTGCCAGTACGTCAGGATCTGCGCCAGGGCGCGCGGGGTGGTCCGGTCGGCCGGGTTGCCGCCGCGGCCGTCGGCGAGTTGTACGGCCTTGCGGTCGACCTGGGCATGGTCCAGGAACTTGGCCAGGACGGGGAAACCGTCGTCGCAGTTGGTGCTTCCGGTGCTGGTGGCCATCAGGCAGATCCCCAGGTTCGCCCCGAGGTTGTGGCTCACCTTGAGGATGAGCTTGGCGTACTGGGCGTACACGGGGGAGGTGTAGCGGGCCACGGTGGGGGCGCCCTTGTAGGAGCGTGGCAACTGGCGGACGGGGTTGCGTCCGACGGCCTTCGCGCGGACCTCGACGCCGGCCCGCTGTAGTGCCTCGATCAGGGCGGTGCGGCCGAAGGCGTTCGGGTCCTTGACGGCGGAAACCCGGAGGACGGGGGCCGAGTCGGCGGCGATGGTGCCGGACAGCTGGATGCGGGTGCCGTCGGGAGAGCTGCTCACGTTGATGTCCGAGGGTTTGCCTGCCGCGACCGTCCGGACGGACGACGTGACGTGGTACGGCGCGACCTTCGGGCGCCACTCCAGCCCGGCGGGGGTGCCTGCCTCGGCGCCGGGGGTGGTGAGCAGATCGATGACGTTGTCATTGATGATCAGCGGAGTGGGCACCGGATCGAGGCCGGGATCCGGCTGGAACAGCCGCGCGTCGACCACCACATCGCCGTCGACCCGGCGGATCCCCGACTGCCGTACCTGCCGGGCCAGCTGGTCGATACCGGCCAGCGGGTTCTCCGGGGTGAGGGTGGCTCCCGGGACGTCGTTGGCGTAGGTGTGGTCGATGGTGGTGAACGCGACCGTGCCGTCCTTGCGGGTTCTGCCGCCGAGCGTCAGATCGCCCTGCGCCACCAGGTCCAGATCGCCCTTGAGCGTCGCGTTCCGGCGCTGTCCGACGGCGTGGACCGGCGTGACGAAGTGGTGGTCGCTGCCGAGGGTGTGCCAGGTCCCGCTGACGCTGAAGAGCTTGGCCGTCGAACCGGGGATGAAGAACTGGTCGGCGTAGCGGGACTCGGTCACCTTGCCGGTCCGCGGGTCCTGTTGGAACAGGCCCCACTGGGCATGCCGGTAGTCCGGCTTCCGCATGACCGCGGCGATCCGTGGATCGATCGCCCGGGGCGTGGTGGACGGCGCCGCCTGGACCAGGCCGGTGATGACGACGCCGACGGCCAGCAGCACGCACAGGGTGCCGACGGCACGCCGCCGGGCGGACCGCGAGGGGACGGAGGGGGACATACAGACTCCACCAATGGTGTTGTTATGCCGCACATCTGCCGATATGCCCGCCCTGACAGTACTGCCCACGACCGCCGCACGGCCGCAGCACGTCGGCCGGGGTCCCCCGGACGCCCCAGCGCCCGGGCCCGGACAGCAGAGGGGGAGGCGGCCGGCGCCGCGCCCCACGGCTTACGGCGCCCGGGACGGCGGCGGCGCGCGCACGGTGAGTGCTGCGGCGCGGGGAGAGCGGTGGTGGTGCTGGTGCCACCCCGTGAACGGGCACCAGTGTGATCGACCGCGGACCGGCGGGACGCCGAGGATTCTTGCCGTGGCAGCGCACTCCGCGCGCCGACGGGAGGATCGATGTCCGCGTTCAGAACACCACGGTGGCAGAGGGTCGCGCTGTCGGGAATGGCCGCCGCCGCATTGCTGACGGCGGCGCTGCCCACCGCGCCGCCGGCCCGCGCGGCGGACCGCTCCGGGCCGCCGGTACCGGCCCGCTACAGCCACCAGCACCTCAACTGGCAGCCCTGCGCCGGGAAACCGTCCCTTGAGTGCGCGCGCATGACCGTGCCGCGGGACTGGCATCACCCGGAGACCGGCGCCGACCTCACCGTCGCGGTGTCCCGGCACCGGGCGACCGACCCCGACCGGCGGCGCGGGGTCCTGATGATGGCGGCGGGCGGCCCGGGGGCCTCGGGGCTGACCCGGCCCGCGGACTTCGCCGCCCGCTCGCCCGCCGTGGGCGCCGCGTACGACGTGGTCGGCTTCGACCAGCGCGGCGTCGGCAGCAGCACCCCCGCGCGGTGTCAGACCGACGCCGAGTTCCAGGACTTCTACGCCCACGACTTCCGCGACCGCTCGTCCGCGGCGCTGCGCGGCGTCCTCGACCGCTCCCGGCAGCTCGCCGCCGGCTGCCTGCGGCGCAGCGGCGATCTGGTGCCCTGGCTGACCACCGAGCAGGCGGTGCGCGACATGGACCTGTTCCGTGCCCTGCTCGGCGCACGCAAGATCTCCTATTACGGGCCCTCCTACGCGACCTGGCTCGGCGCCTACTACGCGACGGAGTTCCCGCAGCGCGTCGAGCGCGCCGTACTGGACAGCAACCTGGACTTCAGCGGCACCTGGCAGAACGCCGAAGCAGGCCAGCCGAGAAGCTTCCAGCGCCGCTTCGAGCAGGACTTCCTGCCCTGGATCGCCCGGTACGACGCCACGTACCACTACGGGCGCACCGCGGCCGAGGCGAAAGCACGCTGGGAGGCGCGCCGCCGCGCCCTGCGCGACCATCCGCTGACCGTCGGCTCCCTGACGATCGGCCCCAACCAGCTCGACAACGCCACGATCCAGAACATCTACAACGCACAGCGGCAGTTCCCGCAACTGGCGTCCGCGCTCAGCGCCCTCGACCACTGGCCGACCGCCACACCGGCCGAGCGCACCCTCGTCGGCAAGCTCTTCGGGAGCTATCTGTCCCCGGGGTTCGCCGCCACCTTCTTCTCGGTGACCTGCAACGACACCCCGTGGCGCGGTGACCTCGACTACTGGATCCGGCGCAGCGGCGAGGACACCGCGGCCCATCCGCTCGTCGGGGCGCGCGAACTCGCCTACGCGGCGACCTGCGCGGCCTGGCCGGTCCCCGCCGCACCCCGCGTACGGGTCACCGGCAAGGGCTTGCCGACCACGCTGATGCTCAACTCGGAGCACGATCCCGCCACGTACTACGAGGGCGCGCTCGCGGCACACCGTGCGCTGCGCGGTTCGCGGCTGGTCACCGTGACCGGCGGCGGCGATCACGGCCAGTATCAGAACGGCAACGCGTGCGTGGACGGCCTGGTGAACGCCTATCTCCTCGACGGGGCCGCTCCGGAGCACGATATGACCTGCGCGGCCGATCCGCTGCCGGTGCCGTCGGGGCGCGGATAGCGGATAGCGGAAAGCCGGCACAGCGGCCCGGGAGGCGGGGGCGACCCACCGGTGGTTCAGTGGAAGGAGAGGCAAAGCCCATCCATGTGTGTTCCGAAGGTGAGAGCGATGTCTGAGTTCAACCTCGGCGATCCGCTGGACAAGAACTCGGAAGAGTTCGTCACGACACCACCCCCCGTCGTCCTCCGGGTCCAGCCGAGCGGCTTCGTGCGGCTGAAGACCCCCGAGCAACTCCGGGCATGGGAAAAGGCGGTGCGGCAGACCACCGGCCTGGAAATCGTCGCCGACAATCTCGCGGGAGTGGCCGCCGAATCCGGCTGTGAATTCGGTGAGGCGAGCCATAGCGACGCGTGCGACATGGCATGATCCTGGCCGTCTCCTTCCATGACGACCTGCATGCCGTCGCGGTGCAGCACGCGGTGCGCAGCCGCGGTCACGCTTTTCATATCGTGGAATGCGACACCATCAGCGGCCGGCAGAGCCTCTCTTGGCGCTCCCACCGCGAGGAAGCGGCCGATGGCGCCGGTGCCGCGACCGTTCTGACGTCCGAGGGCGTGCCGGTGTCTCCGGAGGAGGCGGCGCTGCTGTGGTGGCGGCGGGCCAGGGCCGACCAGGACCTCACCGGGGCGGCGGGCAGCGCCCATGAGCGCAGTCTGGTCAACAACGACTGCCGTGGCGCGCTGGGCGGAATTCTCGCGGCCACCTTTCACGGCGACTGGATTTCGCCCCCCGCCGCGACCGACCTGGCCGCCGACAAGCTGTATCAACTGGCCGTGGCGCACGCGTCCGGATTCCGGGTGCCGCGAACCCTGATTTCGCAGTCACGGGACGAGGTCATCGCCTTCACCCGGCAGGTCGGACGGACCATCGTCAAGCCCGTGGTCGGCGCCCGCGGGCCCTCCCTCTACACCCGTCGGCTCGACGACCCGGAATCGATCCCGGCGCCGTCGTTCGAGATCTGCCCCGCGACATATCAGGAGTACATCGAGGGAAGCCGCCATATCAGGCTCAATTGCTTCGGTGACCGGATGTATGCCGCGCTGATCGAGACGACCGCGCTCGACTGGCGCCCCGACCTCAATGTGCCCATCTCCCCGTGTCCCGTTCCCGATGACATACGGCGGCGCGTCGGCACGGTACTGCGCCAACTCGGCCTGCGCATGGGCATCGTGGACCTGAAACTGACCCCGGAAGGGGAAGCGGTATGGCTTGAGGTGAATCCGCAGGGGCAATTCCTGTTCCTGGAACCGCTCACGGGGGAACCGCTGACCGAGCATTTCGCCGACTTCTTGCTCTCCGCGGCCTGAACCGGGCCGGCCCGGACCGACGAAGGGTGGGCGGGCCCCCGTGGATCCTCCGGCTGACGCGACCCCGGCCCGGATCAGGCCCGTCGCACGAGGAGTTCGGTGTTGCGGTCCGCCACGGTGCCCGCCAGCCCCTCGTGGACCGCACCGGTCATCCCGGCGAGACCGGGTGCGTTGTAGGACAGCTCGCGGTAGAGGGAGGCGAGACCGACGGCCGACAGGTCGTCGAAGTCCGTGTGATGCGGCGCGGCGGACTCGATGAGGGTGGTGAACAGGGACAGCGTCCCGTCGTGGTTGTCGACGAGTTCGATGACCCGGGCATGCTGCGGATAGTCCACATGCGAGGCGGTGTTGACCTCCCAGAAGGAGCGGGCGGCCGTCGGGTGGGCGTGCGGCGTGATGCGGTTGATGTGGCTGTGGCCGTTGATCCACGCGACCACGTTCGGGAAGCGGCTCAGCAGGGCGATGACCTCCTCGCCGTCGTGCCGCCGCTCATCCGCGCGAGCCGCGTCGGGCCGCCGGGTCATGCTCGGGCTGTGATGGTGGCTGAACACCAGGATGTGCGCGTCATCGGCACCGGCATTGCGCACCAGCCGCCCGTCCGCGTCGTAATGGCGGGAGCTGTGCGTGGCCAACGTCCGCTCCAGCCACTGGAGTTGCTCGGTGCCCAGCGAGCCCTCGTAGTGACCGCTGCGATAGGTGGTGTCGATGCTGATGCCGACGACCCCCTCCGCGACGGGGAAGGAGTAGTACATCCGGTCGCCGTCGAGGTGGTTGTCGGTGTAGCCGTGCCCGACGGGTCCCGCACCGGCGAAGGCCGGGTTCAGGTGGGCCCGCAGGTACTCGTGCGGGGTGGCCATGCGCCGGCGCTCGTCGGGGGTCACGGTCCGGGCCCGGCGGGCGTTGCGGGCGAGGATGTCCTTGAACACCGTGCTCTTGGGGTCGTCGCCGGAATCCAGCACCTTCTTGAACGCCGCGACATCGGTGTCCGGTACGGAGAACAGCTTGCGCGCCCCGGTGATGTACTCCGTCAGCATCGGGTCCTGCGGGGCCAGACAGCCGCCCGGCAGGTCGTCGTGGTTGCCGGGCGTCGAGAACCACGGCATCCGCAGACCGGGGCTGGTGACCGGACGCATCGCGGCGTCGAGATAGCCGGGTATTTGCGGCAGACCCCGCTTCTTGTCCTGGTCGCGCAGGGCGTCGTCCGGATGCCAGTACAGGGGGAGGCCGGAGTTCTGCACGCCTTCGAAGGACGCCGGGTCTCCGGTGTTGGGCGTGATGCGGCCGCCGCTCATGAGGGTGAGGAACCACTCCAGCTCGACCATGGAGTGGTTGTCGATGTTGTCGCCCGTGGACATCACGAACGCCGGCGGACGGCCCGTGTGCGGTCCGCCGCCGAGCGCGTTGGCCTGCTCCACCAGCGACACCGAACCGGCCACCGACAGCGCCTCCTGGGCCCGCCACGACCCCGGCGACCCGGCGCGCAGGAACTCGCTGCGCAACGGGCTCTGGACATCGACCACATGGAGGTCGGTGAACTGCACGAAGCACGCCAGGGGGGTGCGCCGGTCCTGGCGTCCGGTCGACGCGGCGGCGAGTTCACCCCGGACGACCAGCGGCCAGCCCGGGCCGGAGGTGAGGCGGCGGTAGCCGCTGCTGCCGACGAGGCGCGCCGCGGTGTCCAGCGTGGTGGCGCCGTGCGGTGCCGCGCGGCGTACGGCCGGGCGGGCGGGCACGGTGCGGGGGAGCGTCCGCGCGGGTCCGGCGCCCGGCGCCGCGCTGCTGCTGCGCCGGCCCGGCAGCGCCCAGGCGGCGCCGGTTCCGGCCACGGCGGCACCGGAAGTGAGGAGGAAGTGACGACGGTTGGTGGGGATCTGGGTCATACCGGCCATGCGGCCCTCCGTGCCGTGGCGGGCGGCCCGACCACAGCGGTGTCACCAATCGGAATGTCTCATTCCAGAGCATGGGCGGTGAGCGTGACCGGTAGCTGAACGAACCCGGAACGCGGTACACCCATCGCCTGTCGGTTACCATCCGCCGTTCGCCCGGCCGTGCCGACCGGGACACCCCGCTGCGAAACCGCCGCATGGCGACGCGATGTCCGGTACATCTGTCGAAGGAAAACCGCAGGGAAACCTGCCGCCCGCCGACGGCGACGGCGACGCGGGATCAGGTCTCCCGCCCCGCACCGTCCCCCAGTTCCCCACGGCAGGAGAGCCCATGGCCAGCAGCCCCGCCCCGATCCGTATCACGTCCTACGGTGCCCGCTGGGGCGCCCCGCCCCGGCATGACACCGGTGCTCTCGTACTGGACGTCCGGGACCGGATGTGGGACCCGGCCGACACGGCGATCACCGAGCCGCTGGTCGTGCTGACCGGGCTGGACGCCGAGGTCCGCGACTATGTGCTGTCCGCCCCGGACGCCCGGCAGACCGTCGAGCGCACCGGTCGTCAGCTGCTCGCGCTCCACCGGGCCGCCACCGACGAGGCGGTGCACCTCTACGTCGCCTGCTGGTACGGCCGCCACCGGGCGCCGGCCGTCGCCCGTGCCGTCGCCGACTGGCTCGCCGAGCGCGGAACCGCCGCCGATGTCGAACACCGCGACATCGCCCGCCCCTTGATCCACCGCGAACCCGCGAAGCAACTGGAGGCCTGCGCCTTCTGCCGGATGGCCGCCGGAACGGACCCCGTCCCCCTCGTCCGTGACTGGCCCGACGCCTTCGCGATCGTGCCCCGCCGCCCGGTCACCCCCGGACACCTCCTGGTCATTCCCCGCCGCCATGTCCGGGACGCGACGACCGACCCCGCCGTGACCGCCGCGGTGATGCAGCGCGCCGCGGAGCTCGGCGGAGAACTCCCGGAGGACCTGAACATCATCACCGCGGCCGGTCCGGCGGCGACCCAGACGGTCTTCCACGCCCATGTCCATCTGATCCCCCGACGCCACAGCGACGGCCTGCCACTGCCCTGGACCCCAGGTCGTCAGTGACTCCGCCGCTAGAGTCGGACGGTGACCCCATTACCGGAAAACCTGCCGCCACGGATCAGCGAAGACGACCGCGACACGGCCGTGCAGCGCCTACAGGACGCGTACGCCCAAGGGCACCTCTCGCACGACGAGATGGACGCACGCCTCCACCAGGCACTTACCGCCGAGACGCCCGGCGAGCTCGTGGTGGCGCTGTCCGCGCTCCCCGAGGAGGACGCGGGGACCACGGCCACGATCGGCGCCGCCAGTGGACGGATCCGGCGGCGCGGCGCATGGCGGGTGCCTCGGATGCTCAAGGTCGAGTCCGCCTTCGGAAAGGTGCACCTGGACCTGTCCCGGGCGGTGATCGAGCATCCGGTGGTCGACATCGAGCTGCAACTCGGCTCCGGCGGAGCCAAGATCACCGTGCCTCGTGACGCGATGGTCGAGGTCGAGGCGCTGCGCACCGTGTGGAAGGACCCGCTCTACAAGATCGGGCAGCGCTCCGGCACCGGCGGACCGACGATCCGGATCTCCGGATCCATGGAGTTCGGACGGCTGAAGATCCGCCACGCGCGGCGCTGACGTCCCGACCGGCACCAGGCGCCGCGGTCCGGCATACGGCCGACGAGCCGACCCGCGACGCCCGGATCACCACTCCCAGGGCACCTCTCCGCCCGCGACCCCGGCCGAGCGGCGGCCCGCGTCGGTCGAGGCCGGGCGATGGCCCAGGTTGAGGGCGGTGCCGAGATCGACGGACCGGTCGAGAGCAGCCTCGATACGCGCGTGGAGCAGCGGGCCGCCGCCGGTGAAGCCGCTGGTGCCGAGGGCCGCGTTGAGCTTGGCGGCGGCCGCCGCGGTGACCGTGATGCCGGTGTCCATACGCAGCGCCGCCGCATGGGTGTCGATGGCGGAGGCGATGGCGGGGCGGGTGAAGGTGCCCACGGTCATTCTCGGGCCGCGGTTCAGCTGGGCGCGGAGGGTGCCCTGGCCGAGGTCGACGGTGAAGCCGGTGACCTTGACGACCTTCTTGGTCGTGCGGTTGACCAGCGCGATCCCGGCGTCGGCCAGCCGCAGCTCGCCGCCGACCTTGCCGCCGCTGTTAGTGACCGCACCGCCCTTGATGCGCAGACTGATGCCGCCGGAGTCGCGGTGCGGGGTGACGGTGCCCCGGGCGTCGACGTCCGAGAGCGCCACACCGCGTGCCTTGAGCGCGGCAAGCAGGGCGGGCGGCGTGGCGAAGCGGGCCGAGCCGCCCTCGACGGGCACCTCGGTGTGACCGGCCGGGCGGGCCGGGGCGGGTCGGCCGCCCGGCGGCGGGGTGCTGGCGGAGGGCTGCGCCGGGGCCGGGCCGGCGGCGAGAAGAGCGGTGGTGAGCGCCAGAGCGGCGGCTGTGGCGAGATGACGAGCGTGCATAGGTGTCCCTTTCTCCGTGTGGCTTCTCCGTGCGACTGCGTGCCGGAATCGGATGCCGGGGAACCCACGGCCGACGGCCGGGCGGCGGGGCATCCGTACCGTGATCATCTGCTCACTTTAAGTGGGTGCCTGTGAGGCTCTTGGCAGCCCGGCCGGGGACTGGGCCAGGCGCCTGACATCCGGTGCTTCGGTGAGCTGTGCGGGCCCGGGCGGCCAAACGCTGCGGACGACATGTCAGACCCAGAGGCCACCCTCACCAGGAGGCCGTCGGAGACCGGCCCGGCTGCCCTACCGTAGGGCGCCATGAAGGCTCTGGGTGGCGATGGCCGTGGCGCGACGTGGTTGCCGTCTGGTCCATGTCTCCAGCGACGCCGTGTTCTCCGGCTCCCCGGCTCTCTACGACGAGACCTGTCTGCCCGATCCGGTCACCCCGTATGGCGCGGCGAAGGCCGCCGCCGAGACTGCTGTGCGGCTCCTGGTCCCGGTGGCCGCGGTCGTACGCACCTCATTGATCATCGGGCACGGCGGTTCCGAGCACGAGCGCCTGGTCCATGCCCTGGCGGCCGGCACCCACGACGGGGTCCTGTTCACCGATGACATCCGCTGCCCGGTGCATGTCGACGACCTGGCCTCCGCTCTGTGGGAACTCGCGCTGTCAGACGGGGCCGGGGTCTTCCACCTCGCCGGGGCGGACGCCGTCAGCCGCCATGAACTCGGCGTTCTCATCGCCCGACGCGACGGACTCGACGCCGGGCGGCTGGCTGCCGGGCGCCGGGTCGACGCCCGTATGCCCGGCGCCCTCGACGTCCGCCTCGACAGCAGCGCCACGCAGGCGCGCGTCCGCACACGGCTGCGGGGAGCCCGGGAGTTCCTCCAAGTGCGGTGAGCGGAACCGTCGTTGCGCATCGGCAGCCGCGGCTCGATCCGCCTCCCACGGGTATGGCCACCTCAGCCACTCGTCGGTAACTTGTCCCTGGCCGTCGGCGCTGCCCCTGCCGAGCGGCCGCTTGTCGGACGAAGCCGGCGAGCACACCCGACGAAACAGGCGATGACGTGCAGCCGCTCATACGTTCCGTGTGCCGTGCCCTGGCGATGTGCCTCGTACTGACGGGGCTCGCCGTCCCCGGGGCGGCCGCGGCCCCGGCCGTGCCGGCTGCGTCCGCGTCCGGACCGTCAGCCGCCGGGAAGGCCGCCGAGACGTGGACCGCTCCGCTCTCCACCCGAGGCCGCTATATCGTCGACGCCGACGGCCGGCGCTTCCGGCTGAAGTCCGCCAACTGGGACGGGGCACAGGGCTCCTGGAACGGTTCGGGCGACATCAACGACCCGGCGGCCCACCACAGCGGCCAGAATTCGCACGGCGTTCCGCTCGGCCTCGACCGGGTGGGGATCGCCGAGCTGCTGGCCGACTTCCGGGCGCTGGGCCTGAACAGCATCCGGCTGCCGTTCTCCAACGAGATGCTCCGTGCCACGGCCCCCGTGCCGGATGCCGCGGTCGCCGCCAACCCGCAACTGCGCGGCAAAACACCCCTGCGCGTCTTTGACGCCGTGGTCGAGGCGCTGACCGCGGGCGGCTTCGCGGTCATCCTCAACAACCACACCAACACCACCCGCTGGTGCTGCGGGCTCGATGGCAACGAGCGGTGGAACAGCCGCCAGTCCACCCGGCAATGGGCCGATGACTGGGTCTTCATGGCCCGCCGCTACCAGCACAACAGCCGCGTGGTGGGGGCGGACCTCTACAACGAGGTGCGCCGTGACGTCCTGGACGACCCCAACTGGGGCCTGGGCGACGGCCACGACTGGCAGGCCGCCGCGCAGGAGGCGGCCGACCGGATCCTCACCGAGGCCAACCCCCGGCTCCTCATCGTCATCGAGGGCATCAACTGGACCGGCATACCGGTGGACGGTCTGCCGCACGGCCGCCCCACCCTCGCCCCGGTCCGTACGCTCTCGCACACCCTCGTCACCTCCGGAAAGCTCGTCTACTCGGCCCACTTCTACGGCTACACGGGCCCGCACCACAGCGGCGCCACAGGGGTGGGGGAGACCAGCGACTCCCGCTACCAGGACCTGACCCGCGACCAGCTCCGCGCCGTACTGCACGACCAGGCGTTCTATGTCTCCGAGGAGAGCGGTCAGCATTTCACCGCGCCCCTGTGGATCAGCGAATTCGGCGTCGGCTCCGAGGAATCGGGTCAGGCCGCCCGCGCCTGGTTCGGCAACTTCACGGACTATCTCGCCGACACCGACACGGACTTCGCCTACTGGCCGCTCGTCGGCTGGAGCACCGACGGCCAGGGCCGCCCGGCCGGGGACAACTGGGCCATGCTGCGGTACGACAGCGCCGGGCGCCGCAGCGGAATCCTCGACGGCGACGACTGGCGGGCGGCCGCATGGCACCGGCTGATGACCGCGCCGCAAAAGACGGGACCGGTGCCACCGACCCCTGCCTGGCACCTGCTCACCACCGACCACCGTGACTTCGTCCAGTCCCTGAGTGCCCGCTCCCTGGGCGACTGGGACAGCGGCGCCCGCAAAGCGGCCTGCCCCGACGGCGAACGGCTCATCGGCCTCAGCCACACCCGAGGCCGCGGGCTGTGCACCGACGCCCCCACGGCCCGCCCGCTGCACACACCCGGCAGCGTCCCCACCGTGGTGCGGGACGAGCGCTATGTCCCCGCCGGTGGGGACTGGGCGGCCGGCTACAGCAAACTCCAGTGTCCCGACGGCCAGTTCCTCACCGGCTACAGCCTGCGGGGCGAGAAGGTCTCCGCCGCGTTGTGCACACCGGCCCGCACCGCTCTCGGCACGGGCGGCAGCACCCTCTGGTTCGACCGCGGCGACAACCGTCCGCCCGGTGACCCCGGTGGCGACTTCGCGCACGGCCACTACAAGGGACAGTGCCCCTCCGGCTCCTATGCGGCAGGCATCGCCTACACCCACCGCATCGGCCACCTGGGCCGCCCCGACGCCCTGCTCTGCCGCCCCCTGACCGGAGGAAACTGAGTCGCCCCGGAGGACTGGCTGAGGTATCAAGGGACGCTGTCCACAACACCGTTCCGATCCGGAGGTCGCCCATGTGCGCGCGGAAGATGCACACCGAGGAGGCGGATATCGACGTCCCCCTCGTGCGCCGTTTGATCGCTGCGCAGTTCCCCCGGTGGGCGGACCTGCCCGTCACGGCGGTCGACTCCGCGGGCACCTCCAACGCCATGTTCCGGCTCGGCGACGACCTGGTCGTACGGCTCCCGCGCATCGAGGGGGCCGCCCACGACGTGGCGAAGGAGCACCGCTGGCTGCCCTGGCTGGCCCCCTCGCTCCCGGTTCCCGTACCGGGACCGCTGGGCAAGGGCACACCCGCCGAGGGCTACCCGTGGCAGTGGTCCGTCTACCGCTGGCTCGACGGGGAGACACCGGCCGTCGGCCGCCTCGCCGCACCCCACGCGCTCGCGGCGGATCTGGCGGAGTTCATCACCGCGCTGCACCGGATCGACCCCGCGGACGGGCCGCCGTCCTACCGCAGCGAATCCCTGGCGGCCCGGGACGCGGCGACCCGCGCCGCGGTGGCGGAGCTGTCCGGCGTCGTCGACACCGACGCGGCGATCGCCACCTGGGAGACGGCCCTCCAGGCGCCCGCCTGGCCCGGCCCGGCGGTCTGGATCCACGCGGACCTGCAACCAGGAAATCTGCTGACGGTCCGTGGACGGCTCGCCGCCGTCATCGACTTCGGCTGCCTCGGCCTCGGCGATCCCGCCGTCGACCTGATCGTGGCGTGGTACCTGCTGCCCGCCGACACACGCGACGTCTTCCGTAAAGCCCTGGGAACCGATGACGCCACCTGGGCCCGCGGCCGCGGCTGGGCGCTCTCGATCGCGCTCAGCGAACTCCGCTACTACCGCGACACCAACCCGGTGATGGCGGCGATCGCCCGGCAGGTCATCGAGGAAGTCCGCACCGAGCATGCGCAGGCCGCAGTCTGACCCCGGATCGTGCTCTGACCCCGGATCGTCGTCTGCCCCCGGATCGCCGTCCGACCCCGGACCACCGACGGGCGTGCGGTCCGCCGGGCCCGGCCGCACGGCCTTCGCTCGGGCGTGTGCGGCCGGTGGGGGAACCGGAGGTGACCGATGCCCGGAATGATCGTTCTCAGGTGATGAAACGCATCCTCACCACCTCGTTCCTTGTCCTGTCCTGCCTGGTCCCGGCCGCTCCCGCGCAGGCCGACGGCCCCGAGCGGATGCCGCAGGTGGCAGGCCAGGGCCTGGTCGCCGCCTACCGGGCCCTGAACTTCGACACCTCTGTCCAGCTCCGGGACGGGCGCGGCGCGGGCCGCCATGTGCTGTGGCCGGCGAGCTGGAAGGTCTGCTCGCAGAGCCCGGAGGCAGCCGCACCCCTCCAGGGCCGCCATGCCACGCTCACCGTCGTCAAGACCCATGAGGCGTGTCCGGCCTGACACCCGGCGCCCGCGGGCCCGCGGCACTCAGTGGCGCGGGAGACGGCCCTTGCTCCGCATTGCCGTGCGGACCCGGTCCTCGGCGAGGCGGCGGCCGGCGGCATGCGGGGTGATGTCCTGCTGCTTGGCCTCGTCCAGGACCGTCACCGTGTTGGCCCGCAGCCTGGCCGAGACCGACTCGAAGATGCTCGCTGTGCCGGGCCGGAATCCGGAGTAGCGGGCATCCATCGCGAAGGCGGCCGCGACCACACCGCCGGCGTTGGCCACGAAGTCGGGCAGCACGGTGACACCCCGCTCGGCGAGAATGCTCCGGGCCTCCGCCGAGGTCGGCAGGTTCGCGCCCTCCACGACGAGCTTCGCCTTGATCTCGTGCGCGGTGCCGCGGTTGATCACGTCCTGGAGCGCGGCGGGCACCAGGATGTCGCAGTCCACGGTGAGTTCGGCGCCGGAGGGGAGTGCGGTACCGGCCGGGTGACGGGTGACGAAGTGGTCGCCGTGCTCCTCGCGCGCCGCCAGCAGCGCCGCCACGTCGAGACCGCTGGGGTCGTACCGCACCCCGTGGGCAGTGGACACCGCCACGATGGTGGCCCCCAGCTCCGCGAACCGCGTGGCGGCCGCGCTGCCGACCGCACCGAAGCCCTGAAGGGCGACCCGGGAACCGGCCAGCGGCAGGCCCTGGTGCTGCGCCGCGGCGTCGGCCGCCTCCGCCACCCCGTAGCCGGTGACGCCGAGCTTGTCGTAGGCCACCCCGCCGAGATGCTCGGGGGTGCCGACGGCGGCACCCCGGTCGCCCAGCTCGTCCTGGATGATGGCGGCATCGCTCTCGGTCAGGCCCATGTCGAGCCCCATCACATACTCGCGGGGCACCTCGTTGGACAGCGCACGGGCGAAGGCCCGCAGCACCGCCTCCTTGTCGCGGGACGCCGGGTCGGCGACGATGCCGGCCTTGGCGCCGCCGTAGAAGAGGTCGACAGCGGCCCACTTCCACGTCATGACACGGGCCAGCCGGGAGACCTCTTTCACGGTCACACCGGGGCTCATCCGCGTGCCGCCCTTGCCGATTCCGCGGGCGGTGTTGTCGATCACCAGGACGCCCTTCATGCCGGTGCGCCGGTGCGAGACGACGACGATTTTCTCCGGGCCCCACTCGTCGACGAGAGAGAGTGCATCAGTCACGGGAGTGTTCCTTGTCGGTAGGAAGCGAAGGAAGGCTGGAACAGGCGGAGGTGCCGGCCGGGCGCAGGGCCTGGGCGATGAGCTGGGCGAGGTGGGTGCCGCGGCGCGCGGTCTGCTGAGCGATCTGGGTGCGGCAGCTGAAGCCGTCGGCCAGGATCCGGGTGTCGGCCGGGGCCGAGCGCACCGCGGGGAGCAGGACCTGTTCGCCCGCGGCGACGGAGACGTCGTAGTGATCGCGTTCGAAGCCGAAGTTGCCGGCGAGGCCGCAGCAGCCGGAATCGAGTGCGGTGTTGTCGATGCCCAGACGGTTCAGCAGCGCGCTGTCGGCGCTGAAGCCGGAGGTGGCGTGCTGGTGGCAGTGGGTCTGGCTGATCGAGCGGGCCTCGATCAGCGGGGGCTGCCAGTCGGGGGCGTGGTGGACGAGGAGTTCGGCGAGGGTGAGCGTGGCACGGGAGAGGGCGCGGGCGTCCTCGTCGCCGTCGAGGAGTTCGGGGAGATCGGTCTTGAGGGCTGCCGTACAGCTCGGCTCCAGTCCGACGACGGGGAGGCCGGCGGCGACGGCGGGGGCCAGCGCGGCGGTGGTGCGCCGGGCGATGCGGCGGGCGGTGCCGAGCTGTCCGGTGGTGATCCAGGTGAGTCCGCAGCACTGTGTGCCGTCCGGGACCTGCACCCGGAACCCGGCGTCTTCCAGCACGGCCACCCCGGCCTGGAGGACCTCGGGGCTGAAGTGGTTGTTGAAGGAGTCGACCCACAGCACGACCGGGCCGCGCCGGCCGTCACCCCGGGGCGTACGGCCGCGGAACCAGGCCAGGAAGGTCTGCCCGGCGAAGCGGGGGAGTTCCCGCTGGGCGGCGATCCCGCCGAGCCGTTTGAGCGCCGGGGCCAGCCGGGAGGAGGTGAGTGCGTTGACCAGCCCGGGGACCCGGGCGGCCAGCCGCGACAGCAGCGGCAGCCAGCCCATGGTGTAGTGCGAGACGGGCCGGAGCCGTCCCTTGTAGTGGTGGTGCAGGAACTCCGACTTGTAGGTGGCCATGTCCACTCCGACGGGGCAGTCGGCGCTGCACCCCTTGCAGGACAGACACAGATCGAGGGCGTCGCGGACCTCGGTGGAACGCCAGCCGTCGGTGATCACTTCGCCCTGTGTCATCTCGTACAGCAGACGGGCGCGGCCGCGGGTGGAGTCCTTCTCGTCCCGGGTGACCCGGTAGCTGGGGCACATGACATCGCCGCGGTGGTCGGCGGAGCGGCATTTGCCGACGCCGACACAGCGGCGGGTGGCCTTGGCGAAGTCCCCGTCGTCGGCGTGGAAGGGGAAGACGGTGGCCAGGGGCAGCGGAGTGCGGTGCGGGCTGACGCGCAGATTCCCGTCGACCGGCAGCGGCCGGACGATCATGCCGGGGTTGAGGCCGTTGTCGGGGTCCCAGATGCTCTTGAACTCCTCGAACAGCGCGATGACGTCGGGGCCGTACATCAGCGGCAGCAGCTCGGAGCGGGCCTGCCCGTCGCCGTGCTCACCGGACAGCGAACCACCGTGGTCGGCGATCAGCCGGGCGGCGTCGGTGACGAAGGCGCGGAAGACGGCGGTGCCCTGCTCGGTGCCGAAGTCGAAGTTGATCCGGACGTGCAGACAGCCTTCGCCGAAGTGCCCGTAGACGGCGCCCTGGAGCCCGTGGTGATCCAGCAGCTCGGTGAACTTGCGGAGATAGGAGCCCAGTTGGCCGGGCGGGACGGCCGCGTCCTCCCAACCGGGCCAGGCTTCGGACCCTCCCCCAGCCCTGGAGGGCTGGGAGGTGCCCCCAGGCAGCCGGGTGGCCAGCCCCGCACCGTCCTCCCGGATCCGCCACAGCGTGCGGGCGCGCACCGGGTCGGTGATGATCTCGCTGCCGGTGGATCCGGCGGCTCGGCGCGCGGTCTCGGCCAGCGCCTCGGCCTGCCCGGGCAACGCGTCCGCGGTCCCGCCGAGTTCGGCGAACAGCCAGGCCCGTGCGGCCGGCAGGGTGTCGATGGCGGCCCGGGTCGTGGGCCGGGTGACGATGTCGGTCAGCGCGTGGTCGAGCCCTTCCAGTGCCAGCGGCTGATGCGCCAGCAGTGCGGGAACCGCGTCGGCCGCGGCACAGGCGTCCGAGAACCCGAGGACGACCAGGGCCCGCGCGGGGGGCGGGGAGAGGAGACGGACGGTCGCCGAGAGGATGACGGCCAGGGTGCCCTCGCTGCCGACCAGCGCGCGGGCCAGGTTGAAGCGCCGCTCGGGCAGCAGCTGTTCCAGTGCGTAGCCCGACACCTGCCGTGGGAACCGCCCCAGTTCGGTGCGCAGCGTCGCCAGATTGCGCTGGGCGAGACGGTGCAGGGACGCGATCAGCTCGCCGCGGTCGTCGCCCGCGGCGATGGCCTCGTCGATCTCCTCCGCGGTCATCTCGCCGAGCCGCACCACCGTACCGCGGTAGGTGATCACTTCGAGTTCCACGATGTTGTCCGCGGTGCGGCCCCAGGCCAGGGAGTGCGATCCGCACGCATTGTTGCCGATCATGCCGCCGAGCGTGCAGCGGCTGTGGGTGGACGGATCGGCGCCGAACAGCAGGCCGTGCGGGGCGGCGGCCCGCTGGAGATCGTCCAGCACGATGCCGGGCTCGACGGTCGCGGTCCGGGCCTCCGGGTCCAGCGCGAGCAGCCGGTGGAAGTACCGGGAGAAGTCGAGCACCACGCCCGGCCCGACGGCCTGCCCGGAGGTGCTGGTGCCCGCTCCGCGTGCGGTGACCGGCACGCCCAGCCGTCGGCAGACGGCGAGCGTGTTCCGGATGTGCCGCCGCTCGCCGGGGAAGACGACGGCCAGCGGGATCTGCCGGTAGTTGGAGGCATCGGACGCATACTGTGCCCGGCGGCCGGCGTCGCCGGCGACCTCGCCGCAGCCCCCCGCGCCGAGGGCCTCGGCCACGGCTGCCGCGTCGAGGCTGCCGGGGCCCTGCGCTGTTGTGGTCACCGTGCTTGCTCCTTTGTGCTCACCGGTCACGATCGGCCTGGTGGGACCACGATGTGGGCCGGAGAGGGCCGGGACAAGGCCCAGCAGGACGAAACTCTTGACGCTTGAGGGCAATGAATGCTTATGCTCGGCCACCGCGTCCCCGGGAGCCCGCCTTGCTGAAGCCACTGCATCTGCTCACGCTGAAGGCCGTCGTCCGCAGCGAGTCGTTCGCACTCGCGGCCCGCGACCTCGGCTACACCGCGTCCGCCATCTCGCAGCAGATCTCCGCCCTGGAGAAGGAGACCGGGCTGGTGCTGTTCGAGCGGGAGGCGCACGGGATCCGCCCCACCGCCGCCGCCCACCGGCTGGTCGATCTCAGTACCCATGTGCTGGCCGCCATGGACGATCTGGACCACCAGGTACAGGAACTCGCCACCGGCGCCACCGGTCGACTGAGGCTGGGCAGCTTTCCCACGGCCGATGTCCGGCTGGTGCCCTCGGCGCTGTCCGCCCTCGTCGAGACCCATCCGCGCGCCCAAATCCAGCTGGAGGAGGCCGAACCCGACGAACTCCTCACCGCCCTCAGCCAGGGGGATCTGGACGTCGCGCTGGTCTACGAGTACGGCCTCAGCCCCCGCCAGTGGCCCGCCGGCCTGACCCGCCATCATCTGCTGCGGGAGGACCTCATCCTGCTCAGGCCCCGCGGCAGCGGCCTGAGCGCACAGCTGCCCCAGCTGTCCCGGGCCCGCTGGATCACCAGCCGGGAGGACACCGCCGGGGCCCGCTCCTTCGTCCGGCTGTGCGCGGCCGCGGGCTTCGAGGCCGCCGTCGCCTTCCGCAGCAACAACTACGCCGTGGTGCGGGAGCTGGTCTCGGCCGGCCTCGGCGTGGCGGTGGTCCCGGCACTCGGGCACCTGCCCAGCGACGAGGTCGAAGCCACCCGGCTCACCCAGCGCTCCGCGCACCGTCAGGTGATGGCGCTGCACCGCAGCGAGAACAGCAATCCGCTGCTCCCCGCCGTGCTCAGCTGTCTGCGCCGCGCGGTGCCGTCCGGTGAGCCGTATCTGCATTCCGCGGAGGACGCCTGACGGTTACGGCGGAGGCGGGCTCCGTCCCTCCCGGGGAGGAGGGAGGGACGGAGCGCCGGCAGGGGCGGCCGACCGCCCGTCACGGGACGGGCGTGGGATCGGCCTCGTCGGATTCGGACATCTCGTCCAGGGTGTCGAGATCCACCGAGCCGCCCGGCATGACCTGGCGGGTGTGCCGGTAGCCGTACGCGGCGTAGATGACCAGGCCGACGACCAGCCAGCAGCCGAGCCGCACCCAGGTCTCCCACTGGAGGAACGACATCAGCCAGACGGAGGAGATGATGCCGAGGACGGGCACCACCGGCATGCCCGGACACCGGAAACCCCGCTTGAGGTGCGGCTTCTTGTAGCGCAGCAGCAACACGGAGGCGGACACCACCACGAACGCCAGCAGCACACCGACATTGGTGAGTTCGGCGACGGCCTGGATGGGCAGCACCCCCGCCAGCACGGCGGACACCCCACCGATCAGCCAGGTGGCGCGGTGCGGAACCTTGCGCTTGGGGTGGATGGCGCCGAACCAGGCGGGCATCAGACCGTCGCGGCTGAGGGCGTACCACAGCCGGGAGGCGCCCATCATGAACGAGAAGGTCACGGTGACGATGCCGATGACCGCGCCGACGGCGATCACATTGGCCAGTCCGTTCAGCCCGACGCTCTGGAACGCGCTGGAGATACCGCTCTTCGGATTGATCTCGCTGTAGTGCTGCATCCCGGTGAGCACCACGCAGACCAGCACATACAGCACCATGGAGACCGCCAGCGACAGCATCATCGCCTTCGGCAGCTTGCGCCGGGCCTCCAGCGACTCCTCCGCGGCCGTACTCAGCGCGTCATAACCGAAGACCGCGAAGAAGACCGTCGCCGCCCCGGTGAACGCCCCGCCGAGACCGAACGGTGCGAACGGCTGGAGATTGCCGCTGTCGACCTTGGTGAAGCCCACCACGATCACCAGCAGCACGATCGCGATCTTGACGATGGTCAGCACCGTCTCCACCCGGGCCGAGGTACGGGTACCGCGGGTCAGCAGCCAGGCCACACCGAGGCAGATCGCCACCGCGAGCAGGTCGATCCGGTGCCCGTCTCCGGTGCCGGGAGCCCCCAGGGCCCAGGCCGGCAGATGGATACCGACGGCCTCCAGCAGGAAGCCCAGATAGCCCGACATCCCGATCGCCACGACGGCGACGATCGCGGTGTACTCCAGGAGCAGATCCCAGCCGACGATCCAGCCCACGATCTCCCCGAGCACCGCGGCGCAGTAGGTGTAGGACGAGCCCGCCTTCGGCACCATGCCGGCGAACTCGGCGTAGGCGAACGCCGCGCAGAGCGAGGCGGCTCCGGCCACCAGGAACGAAATCAGGACGGCCGGACCGGCGACATCCCGGGCGACGGCCGCGGCCAGACTGAAGATCCCGGCCCCGATGATGGCGCCGATGCCGATCATCGTCAGCTGGGTCAGGCCCAGCGTGCGCACCATGCGCGCACCGGTGGGCTGTTCACGGGGGAGGGTTCGCCTGAATACCCCCTTGGGGCCTCTTCCCAGCAACGGGGGGAGTGCGGATTTCGGGGTGTGATGAGGGGACATCGATCGCTCCCTGTCAGGCACCGGCAGCACGACGGGCCACCGTTGTGGCGTGGGTCACCACTGGCCTGAAACCATCACTCACGATGTCCCCCGGCGAAAGGGACCACAGGGCGACAACTTGCGTTGCTGAGCGCAAGGAGAACTGGCGCAGCTGCGTCACAGGGTGAGGGCATCGGGCTCTCGTGTACGCAGCACCTTGTACCTCGGGGCATGCCAACTCGCCCAGGAATCAAGGGCATTGTGCGGGTGTGCGGGCCGGCCCTGATCCGCGGGACGGGCCTAGCCGGAGGGCTCGCTGCGCTCCCCGGACACCGCCCGCAGGACATCGACCAGAGCCGTCACCGTGGGCCGGTGCTCGACGGAGGAGCGGAACAGCACCACGATGTGCCGCTCGATCCGCTCCCGCAGCCGCATCACGTCCAGGTGGGACGCCCGCAGGCCGAGCATCAGATCCGTCACCGTGCTCACCCCGATCCCCGCCTCGACCAGCGCCAGTGTGGCCGCGGTATCGGTCACCTCGTGCAGGACCCGCGGTTCGACACCGGCCCGGCGGCAGGCGGTGCGCACCGCACGCCCGTAATAGCTGTCCGCCGACGGCAGGATCCAGCCCAGCTCCTGGGTCTCCGCCAGGCCGATCACCTCGCGGCCCGCCATCGATCCGGCCGGTACCGCCAGCGCGAACCGCTCGCGGTACAGCCGCCGCACCCGCAGCGCGGGCTCCCGCGGAATCGGCACATCCGGGTAGTCCAGACCGAGCGCCAGGTCCACCGCGCCGGACGCCACGGCGTCATACACCTCGTCCACATCCATATCGCGGCTCTGCACCGTCAGCGCGGGATGGGCCCGCCGGACCTCCTGGAGCGCCGGCGGCAGCAGCTCGGCGGCCGCCGTGGCGAACAGCCCCACCTGGAGGACGCCGGAGATCTCGTGCCGGGTGCGCTCCAGGGCCTCGACGGCTTCCGCCTCCGTGGACAGGATCCGTTCCGCGTGGCGGGACAGCGTCCGGCCGGCATCGGTCAGCTCCACCCGCCGTCCGACCCGCCGCAGCAGCTCCATGCCCGCGGCCCGCTCCAGCGCGGCGATCTGCTGGGAGACCCCGCCGGGCGTGTATCCAAGGGCCTGGGCCGCCGCGGTGATCGTGCCGCGCCTGGTCAACTCCACCAGGGACCGCAGCTGGGCACTCGTCCAGTCCATATAGAGATCGTAATAGATCAGACGCAGTAACTGTTCGTAGACGTCAACGGTTGGGGTGCTGCACGATGACGGGCAGCTAGCTGATCAGCACTCCTCGCCATGCATTGACAGCCCAGTCCACGTGCCGGACGGACGCCCACCGGCACCGGGCCGGGCCTCTGGAAGGGATCGGCCTCTTGTCCAAGTCATCCACCTCCCGCACCGTCCCGCCCACGGCCGACGTGGTGATCGTCGGCGGCGGTGTGATCGGCACCAGCATCGCCTTCCATCTGGCCGAGGCCGGGGTCCACAACATCGTCGTCGTCGAACGCGGCGAACTGGGCAGCGGCAGCTCGGGCAAGCCGATCGGCGGTGTGCGGGCGCAGTTCTCCGACCCGCTCAACATCGCCCTGGGCACCAGGAGTCTGCGCGCCTGGCAGGACTTCCCGCGGCGGCCCGGCGCCGACATCCGGCTGGACAGCGTCGGCTACCTCTTCCTGCTCACCAGCGAGCAGCAGGCCGCGGATTTCGAGACCGGCGTCGACATCCAGAACAGCTTCGGTGTCCCCAGCCGCATGATCGGCCCCCGGGAGGCACAGCAGCTGTGTCCCTACGTCAGCACCGACGGGCTGGTGGCCGCCGCCTACTCACCGACCGACGGCCATGCCCGGCCCGGACTGGCGGTCCAGGGCTATGCGCGTGCCGCCGCGCGGGCGGGGGTGGTCTTCGCCCCGCACACCGCCGTCACCGGCCTCGACACCACCGGCGACCGGGTCACCGCCGTCCACACCGACCACGGCCGGATCTCCTGCTCCACGGTCATCTGCGCCGCGGGCGCCTGGTCCGCCCGGATCGGTGCGATGGCGGGCGTCCACCTCCCGGTACGCCCGGTGCGCCGCCAGCTCGCCTTCACGGCGCCGCTCGCACCGCCCGCCCCGCGCATCCCGTTCACCATCGACTTCGCCTCCACGGCCTACTTCCACAACAGCGACGACGGACTGCTCTTCGGCCTCGCCGACCCCGACCAGGCCGACGGCTTCGACACCACCTGGACACCGGACTGGCTCCGGCTCTTCCGCGCCGCCGCACGGCGCCGGGCCCCCGCCCTCGCGGATATGGAGACCCACGACGGCTGGGCCGGACTGTACGAGGTCACCCCGGACCACAACGCGCTGATCGGACGCTCCGGCACACTGCCCAACTTCCTGTACGCCACCGGGTTCTCCGGTCATGGCTTCCTCCAGGCCCCCGCGGTCGGCGAGATCATGCGCGATCTCCACCTCGACCGCACACCGTTCGTGGACGTCACCCCGCTCAGCGCCGACCGGTTCACGGCCGGTGCCGAAACCCGCCCCGAAGCACACGTGGTGTGAGTTCCCCCGACCGAAAGGCAGACCTGTCGATGTTCAGCCAGTGGCAACTGCGCGCCGCCTTCGCCCGGCGGCTCTCCGACATGTACGGGCGGGAGGTGCCCGCCTATACGACGCTGGTGGATGTCTCGCGCGAGGTGAATGAGGAGGTGCTGCGGGCCCGGGGTGCCGACGCCGAGCGCCTGGGGTCGATCGGCCGGGTGACCGCGGAACGGCATGGCGCCATCCGGGTCGGCACGCCTGAGGAACTCGCCCAGGTTGCCCGGGTCTTCGGCGCCCTGGGCATGCACCCGGTCGGCTTCTACGATCTGCGGGAGGCCGCTGCCAGCGCGATCCCCGTCGTCTCGACCGCCTTCCGCCCCGTCGACGGTGAGGAACTGGCCCGGAATCCGTTCCGGGTTTTCACCTCCATGCTGACCCCTGCGGATCCCCGGTTCTTCGACCCCGAACTGCGCTCCCGCTTGGAGAACTTCCTCGCCGACCGCGAGCTTTTCCCTCCGGAGCTGCTGGCGCTGGCCGACCGCGCGGAGGCCGCCGGAGAGCTGTCCGACACGGACGCCGAACGGTTCCTCCACCTCGCCGTCCAGGCCTTCGAACTGTCCCCGGAGCCCGTCGACAAGGCCTGGTACGAAACCCTGGAGAAGGTCTCCGCGGTCGCCGCGGACATCGGCGGCGTGCGCAGCACCCACATCAACCACCTCACCCCCCGCGTCCTCGACATCGACGCGCTCTACCGGCGGATGACCGAGCGCGGTATCGAGATGATCGACGCCATCCAGGGGCCGCCCCGGTGGCAGGGGCCCGATGTCCTGCTGCGGCAGACGTCCTTCCGTGCCCTGGCCGAGCGGCGTGCGATGCGCACCCCGGACGGTGAGGTGATCAGCGGGGCCCTGCGGGTGCGCTTCGGTGAGGTCGAAGCCCGTGGGATCGCCCTGACCCGCCAGGGCCGGGCCCGCTACGACGCGCTGCTCGCCCGCGTCGACGAACTGGCCGCCCGCGACCCGCAGGCCGACCGGGCCGATGTCGCCCGCGCCCTGTGGACGGCCGAACTGCCCGACAGCGAACACGGCCTGGCCGCCCAGGGCCTGGCGCACTTCACCTATCACGTCGTGCCCGGCCGGCCGGCGGACGGCAGCCGACCGCCCGCGGGCCTCGACGCACTGCTGGACCAGGGCTGGGTCCGGGCCGAACCGATCGTCTACGAGGACTTCCTGCCGCGCTCCGCCGCCGGCATCTTCCAGTCCAACCTCAGCGACGAAGGCGCCAGGAACAACGACCGCACCGGTATCGCCTACGACAGCGCCTGGCTCTCCGGCGCCATCGGACGCGAAGTCCTGGACCCCTTCGACCTCTACGAGGAACAACAGAACCGCTCCCTCGCCCAGGTCGCCCGAGAACTCGCCCTGGACGGTCTTCCCGGCTGACCCGGCCGATCCGTCACCCACCCTCCCCACCCAAGGAGCATCATGACCGCCACCGCCCTCCCCACCACCGAGGACCTGCGCACCCGCGCCCGCGCCGCCCTCGCCCGCGTCGGCGTCACCGTCGAGGAAGGCGGCGACTTCCAGGCCCGCAGCCCCATCACCGGTGAAGACCTCTTCGGCCTGCGCGCCGCCACCGCCGCCGACACCGAGGAAGCCCTCGCCGCCTCCCGCGAGGCGTTCCTCACCTGGCGCACCACCCCGGCGCCCCGCCGCGGCGAACTCGTCCGCCGCCTGGGGGAGTTGCTGCGGGAGCACAAGAACGACCTGGGCGACCTCATCACCATCGAAGCGGGCAAGATCCGCTCCGAGGCGCTCGGCGAGGTCCAGGAAATGATCGACATCTGTGACTTCGCCGTCGGGCTGTCCCGCCAGCTCTACGGCCGGACGATCGCCTCCGAGCGCCCCGGCCACCGGCTCGCCGAAACCTGGCACCCGCTCGGTGTGGTCGGTGTGATCTCGGCCTTCAACTTCCCCGCCGCCGTCTGGTCGTGGAACACCGCCGTCGCCCTGGCCTGCGGCGACACCGTGATCTGGAAGCCCTCCGAGCTCACCTCGCTGATCTCGCTCGCCTGCACCCGGCTGCTGGACCGGGCCGCCGAGGAGGTCGGTGCGCCGCGTGACGTGCACCGCCTGCTGCTGGGTGACCGCACCGTCGGGGAGAAGCTCGTCGACGATCCCCGGGTAGCGCTGGTCAGCGCCACCGGTTCGACCCGTATGGGGCGCGAGGTCGGCCCCCGTGTCGCCGCCCGCTTCGGCCGCAGCCTGCTGGAACTCGGCGGGAACAACGCCGCCGTCGTCGCCCCCTCCGCCGACCTGGACCTCGCCGTCCAGGGCATCGTCTTCGCCGCGGCCGGCACCGCCGGGCAGCGCTGCACCACCCTGCGCCGTCTCATCGTCCACCAGGACATCGCCGACACCCTCATCGCCCGGCTGACCGCCGCCTATCAAAAGCTCCCCATCGGCGACCCCTTCGACGAGACCACCCTCGTCGGTCCGCTCATCACCCCGCAGGCCCTGAACACCATGCAGGAGGCCCTCGTCCGCGCACAGGCGGAGGGCGGCAAGATCCTGGCCGGCGGCAACCGGCGTCTCACCGACGCCGCGCCCGGGGCCGGTTACGTCGAGCCGGTCATCGTCCGCGTCGACGCACAGACCGATGTGGTCCGCGAGGAGACCTTCGCCCCCATCCTGTACGTACAGACCTACGAGACCCTGGAGGAAGCCATCGCGCTGCACAACGATGTTCCGCAGGGCCTCTCGTCCAGCATCTTCACCCGTGACCAGCAGGAGGCCGAGCTCTTCCTGTCGGCGGAGGGCTCCGACTGCGGTATCGCCAACGTCAACATCGGCACCTCGGGAGCCGAGATCGGCGGTGCCTTCGGTGGCGAGAAGGAGACCGGCGGCGGCCGCGAGTCCGGTTCCGACGCCTGGCGGGCCTACATGCGCTCCGCCACCAACACCATCAACTACTCCAGCCGGCTCGCCCTCGCCCAGAACGTCAGCTTCCTTTAGGCCATGACTACTTGACGGCCCGTCATCCGTGTGAGCGGAACCTGTGCCCCCGCCCCGGCTTCCCAGCTGAGGCGGGGGTTCGTCGTGTCGCGGAGGGCTCGGCGCCGGGTCCGGCCGCCGCCACATGCACCGATGAGTGCCCGGATATCGGGCGCCACCTGCCGTTTTTCGACAAACACCGCTCCACGCGGGAACATCCGTTGACGCCGTGGGTGCCGCGGTGTGATGGTACGGCGGCTTGGGTCATGGACATGCCTTCTCCTGCCGCGCATGAGCCCCATCTCATCGCAGCCGGCCGGACGGCAAGGCGCTGCCACGGCCCGGCGCTCCACCAGAACCTCCGTCGGTAGCACTCCCTACCCCCTCAAGGAGTCATGGTGTTTCGAAGATTCGCGGTGGCCGGGGTATCCCTCGCCGCCACCATCGGAGCGGCCGCACTGGCCGTGGCCCCCACGGCCGCGGCGACCCCCCGGACCCACCCGCCCCACTCCGCGATATCCACCGGCCAGACCGTAGGCAGCGCTCCCGGAACGGCGATCAACGGCCCCTCCGCCCCCGGCACTTCGGTCGCCGATGCCCCGGACGTCGATGTGGCCAAGGTCCAGGCGCATCTCACCGAGCTGAACGCCATCGCCACCCGCAACGGCGGCAACCGCAAGTCCAGCGGACAGGGCTACCGGGACTCCGTCGCCTACGTCAAGGGCAAACTCCAGGCGGCCGGCTACACCGTCACCGAACAGCCCTGCACCTCCGGCTGCGCCAGTGGAGCCGGACCCAACCTGATCGCCGAATGGCCGCAGGGCGACGCCACCAAGGTGTATATGTTCGGCTCCCACCTCGACAGCGTCGGCGCCGGTCCGGGCATCAACGACAACGGATCCGGCTCGGCCGCGCTACTGGAGACGGCACTGACCCTCGCGGAACAGCACCCGGCCATGGCAGCCCGGGTCCGCTTCGGCTGGTGGACCGACGAGGAACAGGGCCTCAACGGCTCCGACTTCTACGTCGGTTCGCTCTCCTCCACCGAGCGGTCGAAGATCAAGGCGTACTACAACTTCGACATGATCGCCTCGACCAACGGCGGCTACTTCATCAACCACATCAACTCCACCGCCGCCCAGCCGATGAAGGCGTACTGGGACTCCCTCAACCTCCAGCCCGAGGAGAACACCGAGGGCGCCGGCCGCTCCGACGACTACTCCTTCGAGCAGGCCGGCATCCCGACCTCCGGATACGCGATGGGGGCCAGTGCCAGGAAGACCTCGGCGCAAGCGGCCAAGTGGGGCGGCACCGCCAGCCGTGCCTACGACCCCTGCTACCACCAGTCCTGCGACACCACCGGCAACATCAACGCCACGGGACTGAACCGCAGCGTCGACGGGATCGCCTACACCCTGTGGAAGCTCGCCGTCACCAACTCCACCCCGGCGAACGACTTCTCCCTGGCCACCAGCCCGGTCACCGGCAGCGTCGACCCGGGCGCCTCGGCCACCAGCACCGTTTCCACGGCCACCACCAGCGGATCCGCCCAGACCGTGCAGCTGTCGGCCACCGGCGCACCGGCCGGGGTGACCGTCTCCTTCAACCCCGCCTCGGTGACCTCCGGCGGCAGCTCGGCCATGACCGTCGCCACGACCTCGGCCACCGCGCCCGGCACCTACCCCCTCACGATCACCGGTACCGGGTCCGTCACCCACACCACGACCTACACCCTGACCGTCCGGGGAACCGGCGGCTGCACCGCCCAACAGCTCCTGACCAACGGCGGATTCGAGAGCGGCACCACCCCCTGGACGGGTGACACCGGAACGATCGGCGCCCACGCCGGCCAGTCCGCCCACAGCGGCAGCAGATTTGCCTGGCTCGGCGGCTACGGCTCCTCCGCCACCGACACCCTCAGCCAGTCGGTGACCGTGCCCGCCGGATGCGCCAAGGCCACCTTGACCTACTGGCTGCACATCGACACCGATGAGTCCGACCGCGTCGCCTACGACACCTTCAAGGTCAAGGTGGGCAGCACCACCCTCACGACCCTCTCCAACACCGACGCCGCCAGTGGCTACACCCAACGCACCCTGGACCTGAGCCGCTACGTCGGACAACGCATCACACTGACCTTCACCGCCACCGAAGACACCAGCCTCCAGACCAGCTTCGTCGTCGACGACGTGACGCTCCAGACCGGCTGATCCCGGCCGATGCGGACTGACCCCGGCTGATCCCGGTTGATCCGACGGCATCGGAGGGGCGCGGGCCGGTGTGCCTCGCCCCTCCGGTGCCGGCGGCGTCAGACCCTCGTTTCGCCCGTCGGGTAGCACGCCGCGCTGTAGTGGCCCCGGTCGCCGGTGGGTGTCCAGCCGCCGGTGCCGTGGTCCGGGTCGGCAAGGGCGAAGCCGTTCTCGTGCAGTTGCTCGCCGAGCGGGACGGCCGGGAAGCCGCTGCCGTCGGGGGTGTCCTCGACGGGCCACAGGGTGACGAGCAGGGCCTCGGTGTCGCCGGTCTCGGGCTCGCGGTCGAGGCTGGCGATTTCGAGGTGCCAGCGACCGTTCCGGACGAAGGCCTCCGCGCGGAACGCCGCTCGTACCGTCCGGGCGTTCTCATGGGTCTCGGTCATACGAGAGGAACTCCTGTCGTGGGGCGGGGGAATGGTCGGTGTGCGGTGCGGATACCAGTGGGCCGTGCGGTGATGCCGGAGAGGCGCCGCCCGCGCGGTGTGGCGTGGCGGGGCGTGATCAGACGTTGCGCCACCGGGCCATGGTGAACGAGAAGAGGCCGCACAGGGCCAGGCCCGCGGCGATCGCGGCGAGCAGCCAGGGACCGGCCGAGGTGTTCGCGAAGGAGCGGAGCGTGTCGTCCATGCCCTTGGCCCGGTCGGGGTCGTACGTCACCGCGGCCTTGACGACGAACACCCCGGCGGCCGCGAACACCCCACCACGGGCGAGACCGCCGGATATGCCGAGCACATCGACGCCGCGCCGTATCCGTGGTGACATTCCGCTCCGGTGGAGATGTTTGTGGAACTTGCGGAGGGCGGCGCGCCCCGCGATCCAGAGCCCGGCGACGGCAATGCCCACACCCGCGGCCGCCACCAGCCAGGGGCCACCGGGCAGGCCCAGCGCCTGGGCCGTGGCATCCCGGGACTGCTGATCGCTCGACCCGCTTCCGCTGCCCTTCTCACCCGCGGCGAAGGACATGACGGAGAGCGACACCACGGCGTAGAACACGAAGCGGGCGCACGACAGCAGTCGGGTACCGGCCTTGTGCCCGTCGGGCCCGGCCGCGCCGAACCCCGCCTCGGACAGGCGCCACAGCGCCATCCCTGCCAGTCCCACACCGAGCGCCCAGATCAGCACATGGCCGAACGGCCGGGCGGCCAGCTCTGCCAGCGCCCCGCCCCGGTCGGCCTGTTCACCGGAGTCACCGAACGCGATCCGCAGGGCCAGTACGCCTACGAGCAGGTAGATCACGCCCCGGGCCACGAAACCACCGCGTGCCGCGACGCGGACCGCGGAGCTGCGGGCCGCGCGCCGGGCCGTGCCTCGTCCGACGTGGGGTACCGCGGTGGTGGTGTGCATATGTGGCCTCCAGGGGCTTGACCCAGCTGTCGGGTGACCTCCGTTTGCCCCTGGCCGCAGAACGGAAACCACCGGGCCCGTCGGCCGGGGCCGGTCCGGGTACGCCGCCGTCGTCCCGCTAGGCCGCGACGGCGCCCCCGGCGCGGACCGCGTCACGGGGCGTCCGCGTCACGGGGCGTCCGCGTCGTGCGTCGTCCACGGGGTGGGCAGGGCGGTGGCGGGGGTGGTGTGCTCGGGGAGACCGGCGAGGGCCTCGACACGGGCGGGGCGGTACGGGGTGGGGCCGCTCCACTCCAGCAGCAGCACGGTGGCGTCGTCCTCGAGCCGCCCGTCGTGGTAGGCGAGATGACGCCGGATCAGCCGACGCAGCGTCTCCGGTACGGGCAGTCCGTCGGCATGGTGCTGGATGAGGAAGTCGGTGAAGCTTTCCAGGCCGAATTCATGTCCCCTGTGATCACGGGCCTCGGTGATGCCGTCGGTATAGAGCAGCAGCCGGTCGCCGGGCTCCAGTTGGTCCCGGCAGAGTGTGGGCGGCACACCCAGGTCGGTGCCCATGGGAGGCGCGGGCGAACAGGACAGGGTCACGGCCGTCCGCCCGTTGCGGATGATGACCGGCGGTGGGTGCCCGAGGCTGGTCCAGGTCAGCACTCCGGTGCCGGCGTCCAGCTCGGCGAGGATGCCGGTGGCGAAGCGGTTCGAGCTGAACTGCGCCACGAGGGCCTGTTCCACCGCCTCGGCGATCTCCAGGATGCCGCAGTCCTGCCGACGGTGGTTACGGCTGGCGGCGAGCGCGAGGTTCGCGGTCAGTCCGGCGGCCGTGTCGTGGCCCATGGCGTCGAAGAGGGCCAGGTGGACGGTCTCCTCGGCGATGGCGTAGTCGAACACATCGCCGCTGACCTCATAGGCGGGCTCCATCACCGCACTGATCAGCACCCGGTCGGTGGCGAAGGTCCGGGGCGGCATCACGCGCCACTCCATCTCCGCGGCCACATTCATCCTCCGGCGCCGTACCAGCCGGGCGTAGGTATCGCTCCCCCCTCGCTTGCTGACCGTCATCAGGGCGACCAGCCCGCCGAGGTTGCGCAGGTCCTGGGCCGCTTGGGCGTCCATCTCGGTGTCCGGGGCGGCGGTGGCGCGCAGCACCCCGAGCCGTTCGGTGCCGTCGAGCATCGGCACCCACCACTGGCCCGCCTCGGAGGTGCCGCCCGCGACGATGCTCCCTGTCTGGAACGCCCGGCCGGCGAGCGTGCCCTCCACCCGCAGCACGTCCGCCGCCGACTCCGTCCCCCCTCCGGAAACGCACGCCTGCCCGCCGAGCCGGCACAGAATGACCTGCTGGAGATCGGCGAGGTAGATCTGCACATCCAGCCAGCCGACCTTGGCCGCGTGCTTGGCGACCAGGTCCGGGAACTGCTCCAGGGTGACCACATGGCTCGCGGCAATAAGGTCACCCAGCATCCGCCCCCGGGCGGCAGGACTGCTCATAGAGGCACCTTTCCTCGGGCGTCGGCCCCGCCGGGCCGTCCGGCCCGTGGGCTGTCCCTTCCGCGGCACCTCGGCTGTCCCTGCGGCCAGTGACGATGCCTGTGCTGTCGATGGTGACACCCGGACGGAGCTCGCCGACGGCGACACCGCGGTCCGGCACCGGAGCGACCCCTCCGGGTTGCGGACGGTGGGCGCTGAGTGACCGGAAGCGAGGCGTCGCCCACGCCGCGACCGGGTGCGGTGACAAGGCCACCCGTTCCGCGACGCCATCGCCCGCAGACAGCTCCGCGGACGCCGCCGCAGGCAGCGGGCCGCAGGCACAGGTGGGCGGCTCGTTCCCTTCCCTCCGATCTAGAGCGCCAGCCGGGCAACCGCTCCGATCTCCAGCGCCACGTAGAGCGCACCGTCCGGCCCGAAGGCCAGTCCATGCGGCTCGGACGAGGCGATCGGCAGGTCGTACTCCTCGATGTGGCCGTCAGCGGTGATGGACCCGACGCGGTTGGCTCCCCATTCGGTGAACCAGCAGTCACCGGTCGGTCCGGCGACGATCGCATGGGGCCGGGACGCGGGGTCCGGGAGGGGGAACTCGTCGATCCGGCCGTCGGTGGTGATCCGGCCTATCCGGCCGGCGCCTATCTCCACGAACCAGAGTGCGCCGTCCCCGCCGCAGGTGATCCCGACCGGCGCGGCATTCTCGGTGGGGAGGGGGTGGAGGGTGATGTCTCCGTCGAAGCCGATACGACCGATCGCATGCGCTTGATTGAGGGTGAACCACAGGGCGTCGTCGGGCCCGGTGGTGAGGGCTGAGGGGAATGCGCCGCTGAGCGGCAGCAGAAATTCCGTCACCTGGCCGTCCGTGGTGATCCGGCCGATCCGGTCGCCGTGCAGCTGGGTGAACCACAGCGCTCCATCGGGGGCGGACACCAAGCCGAAGGGGCCACCGCCCGGAGTGGGGAGGGGGAACGAGCTCACCTCGCCGGTCACGGTGATCCGTCCGATCCGATGGTCCCGGCTTCGGGTGAACCACAAGGCGCCGTCGGGGCCTGAGGTGATGACGGACGGTCCGCAGGACGCGGAGTCGAGTGCGTAGCGGTCGAGTTGGCCGTCCGGGGTCAGCCGGGCGATCTCCCCTGCGTGGACCAAGGTGCACCACAGGGCACCATCCGGCCCGGTGGTGAGCGCATAGGGACCCGCGTCCGCGTCGGAGACGGGGATCTGCTGGAACGAGGCGGTACGTCGGGTCATTGGTGGGGCTGGTCCTTTCGGCTGGGGCGCGGGGCCGTGGTCGGGGGTGAGGGAGCGGGCGGGCGCACGTGCGGGAGCGGTAGCGCCGGAGCAGGACCGACCAGAGCCAGGGCCGTTACCGCTACATCAGTTGCATTAAGAATGCTGTCACGGCGCCGCCGCAGAAGCAACAAGAATTTTTGGCGAGGTCTCCGCCGCAGGGCATCAGCGAGCGGCGCAACTGGAGTGTCGAGCGCGTCCGCAGCTCGCAGTTGAAGGAAGGGCTGACTCCGGGATCGCCAACGACACGCACACCACCGTCAGTTGCTTGCCCAGCGACGACTCCCCGCCGAGAGAACGCCGCCCGCCGCCCGCGCTCACCGGCAACCCCGGTCGCCACCGCCCGCCCCGGGCCAACGCACCGGAATGAGTGGACATGCATGTGTCAGCGTCGGGTAGGGGTGCGTGCGACGGGGGCTCAGCAACAAGGCGGGAGCCAGAGCATGAGGACCAACAGCACCATGGCGGCCGGAATGGAGCCGGAGACCACGTCGAAGGTGTGTGCCGTTCCAGCTCCGACGGTGCTGCCGCACATCGAGGCGCCGCAGCGCGTCGCCCCGGCCGACGCACGGGAGTTGTCCAAGGTCTTCCTCGCGCGGCTGGAGACGGTGGAGGAGGGCACCCCCGAGTACCAGTACGTGCGGAACACCCTCATCGAGATGAACCTCTCCCTGGTGCGCTATGTCGCCCGCCGGTTCTCCAGCCGCAGGGAATCCATGGAGGACGTCCTCCAGGTCGGGACGATCGGCCTGATCAAGGCGATCGACCGCTACGCCCCCTCCCGTGACGTGGAGTTCACCACGCTGGCCGTCCCGTACATCCAGGGCGAGATCAAGCGATTCTTCCGCGACACCACCTGGTCGGTGCGGGTGCCGCGGCGCCTCCAGGAGCTCCGGATCGACCTCGCGCGGGCCCGGGAGCAGCTGGAGGGGGAGGGCAGCCACGAGCCGTCCGTCGCGGAGCTCGCCGACCACCTCGACATGCCCGAGAGCGAGGTGGAAGAAGGCCTGGTGGCCTGCAACGGCTACGACAGCGACTCCATCGACCGGCCCATCCAGGCCGGCGGTGGCGGCAAGCAGCAGACCGGTCTCGTCGCCGACCTCATCGGCGCCGAGGACCCCGCCCTCGGCCTCGCTGAGGACATCCAGGCACTCAAGCCCCACCTGGCCAAGCTCAACGACCGCGACCGCACCCTCCTCCAACTGCGCTTCGGGGCGGAGATGACACAGGCCGAGATCGGCGAGGAGCTGGGCCTCTCGCAGATGCATGTCTCACGCCTGCTGACCCGCGCCTGCACGACCCTGCGCGAGGCACTGCTCGTCGAGGAATGAAGCGCCCGTCGTGACGGTGGCTCAGAGACGTGATGAGGAAGCATCCGGCGGTCAGGGCCGGTGTCGACCGGGTGCGGGTCCAGGCCGCGCCGCGCCGGTCCCGCGCGTGATCACCCGGCCTGGCTGCTGTCCTTCAAGCTGCCCCAGCCGTGCCAGCGGTCGATCTCGATCCAGGCGCTGACCCGACGGTGGTCCCGCTGCGGGTACGGCTTGCCGAGGTAGCGCTGCGCCAGCCGGTCGATATCGGCGAGCGCGTCGTCGGCGCGGATTTCGGCGACGTGGCCGATGAGGCTGAGGTGCGTGTACCAGTTGCCTTCGTCCAGCACGGTGAGCGTGACCCGGGGATCGTTGCGGAGGTGCGCCAGCCGCTTACGGCCTTCATCCATGTTGACCAGCACCCGGCCGTTGTCCCAGAGGTACCAGGTGGCCGTCGAGACCGGCTGCCCGTCCGCGCGCAGCGTCGTGATGACCGCCGGATTCGTCTTCCCCAACATGGTGACTGCCGCATCGGGAAGCGGTGGTTTCGACATCTGAGGTGCCCTCCACTACGGCGCCGCCGGCCGCGACGCTCGACATGATCGACATCAACGACTCTACTCAGCTCACCCCTCACCTTCCTGTTGGCCGGGCGACCGGGGGCGGCCGCCGCCCGGCGCCCCTGGCCCCTATTCGGCGGCCACCGGCCGGGAAGGGCACTGGGCGACCGGCTCATCAACGGCATTCGATCCCACCGACCCCACCGGTCCCACCGGGGCGACGGCCGGCTTCCGGAGCAGCAGCATCGCGGCGTCGTCATGGAGCTCGCCGCCCACATGCGTGAGCAGATCCTCATGGAGCGCGGCGAGCGTGCGGGACGGCTCCTCCGAGAGGTGCACGGCCAGCCGCTCGTCGAGCGGGTAGAACTCCCGCTCATGGTCGCGGGCCTCGGTCACACCGTCGGTGTAGAACAGCAGCTGGTTTCCGTCGGCCAGCGCCACTTCCTGGAGGACCGGGGACTCGTCGGACAGGGCCCGCAGGCCGAGCGGCGGGGTCGGCCGGGCCGGCTCCACGGGCAGCACGCCCGAGCCCTGGACCAGCAGCGGAGCGGCATGCCCGCAGTTGACCAGCTCCATCCGGTCGGCGTCGGGGTAGCCGGCGATCACCGCGGTGACGAAGTCGTCCGGGCCGAGGTTGCGCGCCAGGCTCCGTTCGATGCGGTGGACGACATCGAGGAGATCCGGCTCGTCATAGGCCGCCTCCCGGAAGACACCCAGGACCAGGGCGGCGACGCCGACCGCCGGCAGCCCTTTGCCGCGTACGTCACCGACGATGAGCCGGATGCCGTAGGGGGTGGGCACCAGTGCGTACAGGTCGCCGCCGATCCGCGCCTCGGCCGCCGCGGCGCTGTACCGGACCGCCGCCTGGAAGGGCCCCACGGTCGCGGGGACCGGCTTGAGGAAGGCGTGCTGTGCGGCCTCGGCGACCGAGCGGACCGCGGCCAGTACCTGTTCACGACGCCTGCGCAGGGTGGCGGCCAGGCTGCTGGCCAGGGTCACGGCGGACAGGGCGGACAGCACGATCGCCAGCTCACGGTCCGACGTGCCGGCATGGATCCCGACGGCCGCGCCCAGTCCCACGGCCAGCGCACCGATCCGGAGTACGCCCCACGGCCCGCTGGTCGCGGCGGCCAGCGCGGGACCGACGGCGAGCAGCGGCAGCCAGCTCATCCCGGTACCGCCCGTCACCGCGAGGAGCGCGACGGCCGCGATGATCAGAACCGGTACTACGGAGGCGAAGTGCCGACGGACACCCGCGCCGCCGGACTCGCCCCGCGGCGGGACAGCGCGCCGGGCAGCCGTCCGCAGCGCGGAGAACGGATGCGCAAGCTGCCACTGCGGCCGGTGGTCGTGGGGGTGGATTCGGGCTGGGCGCATCCTCGTCCGCGGCTCGCTTCCCTGCTCGTGGCACCTACGTGCCTAAATGTCCGTTTCATCTAGGAAACGGGTGCAGAGGGGCGGCCGCAAGGACCGGGATTTCAGATAGTGAGCGACAGTCCCCTGGTCACGCGGCCCGCGGTCGGAATCAGCCGGTTCCGGATCTCGTCGATACGGGCGACCCGGTCCGCCCGCAGGGAGACGCCGAGGGAGCCGAGCGTTGCGCCGCTGTACACCGGTACCGCGACGCAGAACGTCCCCAGGGCGTACTCCTCCATGTCCGTCACCGCAGGTGTCAGGGGCGTCGTGCCGAGCCGCCGGAGGAGTTCGGCGCGGCCGGTGATGGTGCGCGGGGTGAGATCGGCGAGGGGATGTCGTGCGAGGTAGTCGTCGCGGGCCTCGTCGTCCAGCTCGCTCAGCACGCATTTGCCCAGCGCAGTGGCATGCCCGGCGTCCTCGAAGCCCACCCAGAGATCCACCCGCGGTGCCCGTGGGCCGTCGACGATCTCGGCGACCCGGATCTCGCCGTCCTCGTAGAAGGTCAGATAGGCGGCGGCCGAGAGCTCGTCGCGCAGCGCCGCCAGCGCGGGACGGACCCGGCTCAGCAGCGCCTGGCCCCGCCCGCCGGCATGCAGCGTGGTCAGCTTCTCGCCCAGGACGAAACCGCCGTCGTCCAGCTTCCGGATGTATCCGTCGTGCGCCAGCGTGCGCAGCAGGTGGTACGTGGTGGCCAGGGGCAGCCCCGTCTCCCGTGCCAGCTGCTTCGCCGGCGCACCGCCCTCGTGCGCGCCGATCGCCTCCATCAGCCGGAAGGCTCGCTGGACGGAGGTGATGAGGGTGGGGCCCTCTCCGTTGCCCATACGTTCAGCCTGCTCCTGGCGCCCCACCCGGGCAAGGGCCGCCCCGCCGAAGAGTGCCGTCGCTTGCGGACGGTATGCGCCGGGCCACGCACGGCAGGCAAGGTGATCGAGACAGCGGACGAGGAGTCGGCCGCCTCGCTTCGGGACGTTGCGCGGCGCTGATCAGATCTCGTCCCACGGGGCGGCCCCGTACAGGCTCCGCACCGTGCGCACCAGCTCCGCATCCGCCGGATAACGGGTGTCGTCGATCGCCGAGACCGCGGCCACCCCTTGGGAGTTGCAGACGAACGCCCCGTCGAAGGAGGCCAAGTCGTCGATGTGGACCGGCCGTTGTGCCCAGGGGATCCCGGCCCGGTCCAGTTCCTGCCGGAGCACCAGCATGGTGGTGCCCTGGAGGGCGGGCGCGTCGGGCCAGACGACCGTCGCGCCCTCGATGAAGCCGATGTTGGTGATCGCGCCCTCGGCCACCGCACCGTCCGGCGCCACCAGAAGCGCCTCGTCGTACCCCTCCTGCTGCACCCGGTCCCGGTGGTACCGCTGCCCGAAGCCGCCGAGATGCTTGAGGTGGGCCGCGGGCCGCTGGTACGCGACACTGCGCAGCCGCTGCGCGGTCTCGGGCTCGGGGACCGGAGGACGGACGGTGATCACCGTGACCGGTCCGTCGCCGGGCTCGGGGCGGTAGACGTAGACGCGGACGGCTGCGTCGTGGCTCCGTTCCCGCAGGGCATGGCGGATCCTGCCGCGGACCAGCTCGCCGTCCAGCTCCACACCGAAGAGTTCGCGGGTGGCCGCGTCCAGCCGCCGCAGATGGAACTCCAGCCCGCGTACCCGGCCTCCCTTGACCTGCATGGCCGTGAAATGCCCCTGGCCGCTCAGCATCTCGAACAGCAGGGGATCGGCCTCGGTGGCACGGCCGTTGATCTCTATGTGGGGCGTGGGCGAATCGCTCATGATCAGCATCCTAGGGCGCGTGGTGGTCGGCAGTCGGGCGGGCAGTCACCGGTCTCGCCGTGCGCGGCTCCGGCCCTGGTCCTGATGCGGCACCCGACGGCAGTACTTATCCACAACACCAGAACACGTATTCGATTATGGACGTACCCTTGCGGCATGGCCAGGCATCTTCAGGGCTCGCTCTTCGACCAGACCGACGAGGTCCGGCTCGGTCCGCTGCGCGGGATACGCCGGTCCGAGCTCGGCGACGGGGCCTGGATCGATCTCCTGCCCGGGTGGCTGAGCGGGGCCGACGCGCTGTTCGAGCAGCTCGCCGCGGAGGTGCTCTGGCAGGCCGAGCGCCGGCGGATGTATGAGCAGGTGGTGGACGTACCGCGACTGCTCTCCTTCTACCAGGCCGACGACGCCCTGCCGCATCCCGCCCTGGGCGAGGCGAGGGGAGCCCTCTCCGCCCACTACGCCACCGAACTCGGCGAACCGTTCACCACGGCCGGCCTCTGCTACTACCGGGACGGCCACGACAGCGTGGCCTGGCACGGCGACCGGATCGGCCGCGGCAAACGGGAGGACACGATGGTCGCGATCCTGTCCGTAGGTGCGCCGCGCGATCTGCTGCTGCGACCGCGGCGCGGCGGTGGCTCGATACGGCATCCGCTCGGGCACGGCGATCTGCTCGTGATGGGCGGCTCCTGCCAGCGGACTTGGGAACACGCGATCCCCAAGACCACCCGAGCCGCCGGGCCGCGGATCAGCATCCAGTTCCGGCCGCACGGCGTGCACTGAACGCCGGGACGACGTTCCCGCGACATGGCGGGGGCCCCCGAGCCGGTGATCGGCTCGGGGGCCCGGGAACTGCTGGGGGCGCCGCGATCAGTGTCTGTGGCACACCAGGTGGCCGCGGTGCCACGTCCGCGTCCAGTGGCCCGGGTGGCGGTGGCCGTGCCGGTCACGCCAGGCCGGGTGCCAGGACCGGACCCAGTGGCCGCGGACCATATGACACCGGTCCCGGTCGACATGCTTCGTGGCGGAGTGGTCGCCGTGGTGCGACGGCGTGGCCGAGGCCACCCCCACCGAGGAGAAGGCCGCGCCTCCGGCGAGGGCCACGGTGGCGGCGCCGAGAGCGAGGGCGCGCTTGAACCCGTCAATCATTGTGGATCATGCCTTTCTGCATTGCCGTGATGTTGGCTGCCCCGCCGTTGGCCGGGCAGGAATGACCATGCACCCGTGGCGCTCACTCCATCCCGCCAACGCCCATGGTTTTGCACAATGCAGACAGAAGCCGGAGAAAAGCAGAAATCCTATAAATGTGGTCGATGGGCGGGAAATCGCAGGATGGTGGACGGTCCCGAAAACATCGACCGGGGCGTGACAGGATTTTTGCGCGCCCCCGGGCCGGCCCGCCTCAATCCGGCGCGTTCTCCTCCAGCAGCGCCACAATGGCGGCGTGCCCCGTCTCCCGGTGGTACTCGGCCGCGTGCGTTCCGTCCGGCGCGCGGACAATGAGCTCGACCAATGCGGTGCCCTCGGGGCGGGGGCTGCGCCGGACCTCGCACCGGCTGTCCGGGGACGCGCCCGCCTTCCGGCGCAGCTCGCTTTCGACGTCCTTGCCGCTCTCCTCACGGGCCAGGTGCCACGCCGTTCGGCCCTGTGCGTCGGTGAGCTGCGGGCTGGCGCCGTGGCGCAACAGCGCCCGTACGACCGCGATCGATCCCCGCTCGGCCGCCGCCATCAACGGGGTCCGGCCGCGGTGGTCCGCGTCCGGATCGGCCTGTCCTTCCAGCAGCAGCTGAGCGGTCCGGTGGTGGCCGTTCTCGGCCGCCCACATCAAGGGGGTGTAGGAAGTGCCGTCATCCTCCCCGAGGTTGGGATCGGCGCCGTGGGCGAGCAGGGCGCGCATCACCTCCTCATGGCCCCAGCAGGCCGCCGCGCACAGCGGCAGCCCCTCGCTTCCCGGCTCCCCCCTGCTCTCCGTATCGGGGACGGCTCCGGCTTCGAGCAGCAGTCGCACCAGTTCCGCCCGCCCCGAGACGGCAGCCAGGTACAACGGCGTCGCCCCGTCGGCGTCCGGCGCGGACGGGGAGGCCCCCTGTCGCAGGAGCGTCGCCACCGTGCCCGCCTGGTCCTCGTAGAGGGCGGTGATGAGTTGTGAGGTCAACGCCTCGGACATACAGGGTCCTTCCTCATGGGAGCCGGCTCCGGCGCAGCGTACGAGGTCCCGCCGCAAGCCGCCGCGGCCGTGGCGCACCTGGCGACGGCGGGGCGGGACGCGGCAAGCCCTGGGCTCAGCTCCCGTTCAGGAAGAGCCGGTCCAGGTGATGGCGGAGGATCACCGCGGCGGCTTCCGGGGGCCGCTGGCCGACCAGGACGCCGGTGCCGAGACCGGCCGACAGGGCGAGCAGGCTGATCGCCTCGGTGCGGACGTCCAGGCCGGGCGGTGTGAGTCCGGACTCGCGCGCCCGTTCCAGCTGGTCGGCCAGCACGTCCTCGGCGGCATTGGGGCCGTCGATGAATGGCTGCGCGGCCAGTGCCTCGTCCGTCACGGCCAGCACGGCGTAGGCGGTGTGGACGAGGTGAAAGGCCCGGCTCTCCTCGTCGGTGGGCAGAGATTCGAGGAGCACGGCCTCGATCACCGCGCGCGGCCCCGGCGCTTCCCCGGCGGCCCGGACCCGGTCGGCGATACGGCTGCTGAGTCCGGTGGTCAGCCACTGGAGGCCATGGAGCAGCAGCTTTTCCTTGGTCTCGAAGTAGTACTGCACCAGCCGCAGGGACACCCCCGCCTCGGCGGCCACATCGCGCATCCCGACGGCGTGCAGACCTTGCCGCGCCGCCACCCGGATCAGCGCCTCGGTGATCTGCGCGCGCCGCTTCTCGTGATCCACCCGCTTCGGCATCAGCCCTTGTCCTCCGCTCAGTTCGTTGCGTCCGGCCGGTCGGACCGTTTCATGATACCGCTGTATCATTTTGGTGGTACGGTGGTACCATCAAACTTGATGTCCGGAGGGGGCCTGCCGTGCCTGAAACCAAGACGCGCGACCGCGATCCCGCGGTCGGCCGCTATGTGAACGAGGCCCTGCGCGACCGATACTTCGCCGCATGCGACGCGGTCTATGCGCTGGGACCGGCCCCGCAAGGGGAGTTGGCGGTGGCGACCCGCTTCGGGACCACACACGTCCACCGATACGGACCGGTCGGCCCCGATGCCGCCGACCGGACCCCCGTGGTGCTGGTGCACGGCGCCGGGGGCAACTCGTCGCAGTGGTATCCGAACGTCGCCGCACTGAGCGCGGAGCGCCCGGTCTACGCGGTCGACACCATCGGCGACCCGGGCCGCAGCGTGCAGCACGAACCCATCCACCAGCCCGTACGCGCCGCCCAGTGGCTGGACGAGACGCTCGACGGCCTCGGGCTCGACCGGGTCCACCTCGTCGGGGCCTCCTACGGCGGATGGCTCGCACTGAACCAGGCGCTGCACCGCCCCGGCCGACTGGCCTCGGTCACCCTGCTGGACCCGGGCGGCCTGGAGAAGGTGGGGGTCCGGTTCTTCAGCTGGGTGTTCCTCAGCCTGCTGGCCACCTTCGCGCCGAAGGCGCTTCGTCCGCGCCTCGCCGCCTGGCTCGAACAGCCGGTCCTGGTGGTGCCGGAACTACGGACCATGGTGCGGCTGGGCGTCCGCGCCTACCGGATCCGCCGCCCTGCTCCGCTCCCGCTCACCGAGCCCGAACTGCGCAGCATCCGCACCCCGCTGTATGTGCTGCTGGGAAAGCGAAGCCTGCTGGTGCACCCGGAACGGCAGCGGGAACGCGTCCCGCGTCTGGTGCCCGGCGCCCGCGTCGAGATCATCGCCGATACCGGCCACGGACCGCAGATCGACCACGCCGCCCAGGTCAACAGCCGCATGCTGCGCTTTATGAACGACATCAACTGAGGGGAACTCTGGGCCGGTTGGCGGCGAACGCAAGGCACGGGGGCTCCTCGCCGTCCGCCCCGGCCCACCGCCCGTCATCTCATCGGGCGGTCGCGCATCGCTCCCTCCTCAAGACCTCGGCAGACGACGCCCCCGGCCATCCCCTACCGCCCCGCCAGTTGCTCCACGGCCGTCAGGACCCGCCCCGCCCCGTCCTCGGTGGCGATCAACGCCGCGACCTGCCGGGCGCGATGACGGTACCGGGGGTCGTGCACGGCCTTTCGTAGCGCCTCCGCCAGGTTTTCCGTGGAGAGTCGCCGGAACGGCACCTTTCCCGGGCTGACCCTGAGTGCGGTGAGACGCGACGCCCAGAAGGGCTGGTCCAGCATCATCGGCACCGGGACCGACGGGACGCCCGCGCGCAGACCGGCCGCCGTGGTGCCGGCCCCCGCGTGATGGACGACGGCCGCCATCTTCGGGAACAACCAGGAGTGCGGCACCTCGCCGACGGTCAGCACATCGTCGCCGTCCACGGACAGGCCGGCCCAGCTCGCCTGGACCACACCGCGTACTCCGGCGAGTTTCAGGGCCCGTGCCACGAGTCGCCCCAGCCGCTCCGGATCGCTGGGTTGCATACTGCCGAACCCCACATACACCGGTGGCGGCCCGGAGGACAGGAAATCCGCGAGCCGGGGTTCCGGTGTCCAGTCGGGGCTCTCCGACGGCCACCAGTAGCCCGCCACCTCCATTCCCCGTCGCCAGTCGGCAGGGCGGGGAACGACTACCGGGCTGAAGCCGTGCTGGACGGGCCAGGTGGCCCGCCGCCGTTCCAGGGCGGCCGGAGACACGCCCAGCCGGCGTTCCAGATGGCGCACGCCCGTGGCGAAGGCCCGGGTCAGCAGGGACTCGGCGCACCGTGCCGCGGCCCGGTTGGTGAGCGGTCCCATCGACGGCATGTCGAAGATGACCGGCGGGAACTCCCGGGTGGGCGCGAGGGGTTGCAGGAAGACGCCCAGGCTGGGCAGTCCCAGACCCTCCGCCGCCACGAGCCCCAAGGGCGCCAAACCGCTGGACAGCAGCACGACTTCGGCTCCTGCCGCACAGGCCTCCGTCACCGCGTCGGCCATCTCCGGCGCCAACTCCCGGGCCAGCTTTATCTGTTCGACCTTGGTGAGACCGGCCCCCGAGCCGCTCTTACCGGGTCTGGTTCCTTCCCGGGAATCCGTTCCGGAGGCGGCGTACCGGTCGAGCGGAAGCGGGCGGAATCCGAGGCCGCTGCGGCGGACCGCTTCGGCCGAGCGCGCATGGGTGGCCATCACCACCCGGTGCCCGGCTTGCCGCAGCCGGGCACCGAGGCCGGTGTAGGGAGCCACGTCGCCGTGCGACCCCGCGGTAGCGATGAGGATGTGCATAGTCGGCAGTGTTCCGTTCCCTGAGTTCCGGCGATTCCGACCGCGTACTGCTTCACCCGGGTGGGCTATCCGCCGCAGTCCCGTGGAGCCGAAAACGCTTGTCTTCCTGCACGGTTGTGCAGGGCGGCCACGGTCAGTCCCGGCGGGCGATCACCCGGTAGGCGTTGGAGAGACGGGTGCGCCGGGTGAGGGGCGCGAGCAGGATGTCGATTCCGAAGAGGACGAGCAGGGCGGGCGCGGCGGCCAGCAGGGACAGCCTGCGGACCCAGCGGCTGACCGGGCCGGGTTTTCTGGGCAGCCACGGCAGATCCTCGCCCGGCAGCACGCAGTTGAGCACGTTCACGGCCGCGGAGGTCAGATCCGTCGGGATGTGCGGCTCCCGCCGGTTGGTGGCCACCACGGTGAAGCCCTGCTCGGTCAGCGCGCCGCAGAGATTGTCCAGGGGGATGAGGTGCAGATGCTGGGGCTGGAGCCAGGGGCCCCACCAGCGGCCGAGTAACCGGGCGGCGGCGGACTGGGGGTCGGGTACCTCGATCAGGAGATGCCCGCCGCGCCGCAGCGCCGTATGCGCGGCGGCCAGTTCCTGCCGGGGCGCCAGCGTGTGTTCCAGGTAGTGGTACATGCTCACCACGTCGTACTGAGAGGTGAGTTGGCCCGCCAGACCGGCGAAGGAACCGCGGTAGGCACGGGCGATCCGGCCGTTGCGTACACCGATCTCGACGCCTTCGCCCCAGTCGAGCCCGTGGAATTCGGTACGCGGGTGGATTCTCCGGGCCTCGGAGCAGAAGTGGCCGTGACCGGTGCCCACGTCCAGCCAGCGTGCGGGGCGCCCGAACGGGAGCAGTGCCCGCGCGCGGGCCCGGTAGAGCTTGACCGCGAGGGGCGAGGCGGCCATCCGCGCCATCGTTGCCTCGCCCAGGCCGTCGTAGCAGTCGCGGTAGTAGAAATCCAGCCCGTCCGCGCTCAGCCGCGGGTTCTGGAAGACGTGCCCGCAGTTGCGGCACTGGTCGAGTACGAAGTTCCCCGGTTTGCGCTGGGGATGGTTGGTGGTGCGCAGACGGCGGTGCAGGCGGGCGGAGGTGCACCAGGGGCAGGTGGCGCGCTCCGGATCGAAGAACCGGTCCAGCCCGTGTGCTAGTTCGTCCTGGTAGCGGGGTCTGTGGGCGGCGATCTGCTCGCTTCGCTTGTTCGTCACGGGGAGCCCCTTTCAGCTGTAGTCCTGGTGGCGTGGGCGTGGCTGTCGGTATGGACGGTGGACGCGATACGCGAGATTGGATTCCCTCGGCCGTACGGCCAGCAGACCGAGCCGGAGCGGCGGGTCGGGACGGGCGGCCGGCTGCCGGTGCGCCGCCCCGAGCGCGCACCGCGACGGGAGGGCCGGGTGGGGCTGCCGCGGCCGCGGCCGGCCGGGGCAGCGTCGGGCGCTCACGAGGCCGCTGCCGTACGGGTGCGGTGGCGCGCACGGGCACGTGGTGCGGAGAAGCGGCGTACGCAAGGGCGCTCCACCCCCGCGTACAGCAGCCATGAGGCCAGCAGGACGACGGGGAGGCCGACCAGCACCACATCGAGATTGCTCCAGCCGTGCCCGCGCAGCCCCAGGTACAGCAGCCCCAGCACCAGGAAGTGCACGAGGTACATGGCGTAGGAGAGTTCACCGAGGAACACGCAGGGCCGGGTGCGCAGCAGCGAGCGCCGGCCGCGCAGATCCAGCTCCGCGGTGGCGTACACGAGTATGACCAGCGGTGCCACGGTCGAGGCCGCGTACAGGAAGCGCTGCGGCAGAAACGCGGGGTTCATGATGACCGCGCTGAGGACACCCAGCGCGGCCGGCAGCACCCCTATCCGCGGGATGCGCAGGCCCGACGCGGCGATCCGCGCCGCCATCATCCCGAGCACGAACTCGGGCAGCCGGACGATCGGCAGCATGTACAGGAACCAGTACTCGGGAAAGGAGGAGCCGTCAGGGTTGACCACGAGCGCACAGAACAACGGCAGCGACCAGACGACCGCGATCGCCGTTGCCGCGCCGATCAGCAGTCCACGGGGCGACAGCCGCTTGACCCTGGGCAGCAGTACGGGGAAGAGAAAGTAGAAGAACGTCTCGGCGGCGAGGGACCAGGAAACCGGGTTGCCCGCGGAGACGAAAAGGTGACTGGGGACCCAGGTGTGCACCAGGAAGAGGCTGGCCAGATCGGCCGCTATCCCGGAGCCCGTGGTGACGGCCGCCGTACCGGCACTGGCCAGCGCGGCGACCACCACACACCAGGTGAGGACGTGATTGGGAAAAATCTTGGCGGCCCGTCTACGCCAGAAGGCGCGTGCGGTGTCGCCCGGGCGGGCCGAGTGCGTCAGCACATAGCCGCTGAGAATGAAGAACAGCGATACCGAGCTTCCGCCCAGCCACACTTCGGGCCCGAGGGTCTCGGCGAGATGCGGATCAATCATCAGCCTGCTGTGCGTATAGAGGACCCCGACCGCGGCGGCGAAGCGCAGACCGGTCAGCGACGGCAACCGTTTGGGGACGGCGGACACGCTGTCCGCGGCCGGCGGTGTCGCCTCCCCGTGCTCGGCAAGGGGGCTGCCCGCCATGGCGGTTGGCTCGGACGACGGACCGGAATGAGGGTGCACGAGGGGCCTCCTGCGGGGGAAACTCCCGGGCCCGAGGCACCACTGATTGACGTACGGCTGCGCCGGTGGGTCGCCCGGGACCGGATGGAAGGACTGGTCCTTGCCCCGTGCGGAGGAATGGGCGGCCCGTCGCGCGGATAGCACGATTGACCCACCGCGGCACGCCCCGTGCATAGGGCGGGTGACCCGATTTCACTCGTACGGTCCAGCGTTTGGTGACGACGCCGGGCCGCCGCCGTACAGGTGATTCCTGCGGTCCTGCGGCCGGACGGGTGTGGGGCGCGGCGGCGCCAGGAAGAGATACGTCCGCGCCGCGATGTCACGCCCCCGGGCCGCAGACGGTGCCGAAAGCCCCTCGACGAGGGTGGGTCAGAAAACGACGCGACCGCATCCGGGCCCGACCCCTTGCCCGGTCCAACCGCCACCAGAGGTTCCGAGTTGAAGCACACCCGCGTATCGACGCCCCGCACCGTCCTCACCGGTGCCGCTCTGGTGGTGGCCCTGACCGCCGCCACAGTCACCCTGAAGACCGCCGAGGCCGCCCCCGCCAAGGCCCCCGATCCGCCGACGGCCACCGCCGCCGGACAGCGCGCCAAGGGCATCACCTCCACCCTCGGCGCCGACGGCGCGGGCGCCTACTACGACGCCAAGCACCGCAAACTCATCGTCAATGTCACCACCGAGGCCGCCGCGGCCAAGGCGCGGGCGGCCGGTGCCGAAGCCAGGGTCGTCAAGCACTCGCTCGCCTCGCTGGACGCCGCCCGCGCCACCCTCAAGAGGCAGGCCACCATCCCCGGCACCTCCTGGGGGATGGACCCCAGGAGCAACAAGGTGGTCATCACCGCCGACCGCACGGTCCGGGGCGACAAGCTGGCGCAGCTCAAGCGGGTCGTCTCCGGGCTCGGTGACCGGGCAGTCCTCAGACAGTCCACGGGCACCCTCCGGCCGCTGATCGCCGGCGGCGACGCCATCTGGGGGACCCGGGCGCGCTGCTCGCTCGGCTTCAACGTCACCAGGGGCGGACAGCCGTACTTCCTGACCGCGGGGCACTGCACCAACGCCGTACGGACTTGGTCCGCGACACAGGGCGGCGAGGAGATCGCGGTGACGGAGGCCGGCACCTTCCCCGGCGACGACTACGGGATCGTGAAGTACACCGCCGCCGGCATCGTGCACCCCGGTCAGGTGGATCTCTACAACGGCAGCATGCAGCCCATCACCCGGGCAGGCGATCCGATCGTGGGCCAGAAGGTGCAGCGCAGCGGCGGCTCCACGCATGTGCACGACGGTGATGTCATCGCCCTCGAAGTGACCGCCAACTACCAGGAGGGCGCGGTCGACGGTCTGATCCAGGCGAGCATCTGCGCGGAGGCCGGGGACAGCGGCGGCTCGCTCTTCGAGGGTGATACCGCGCTCGGTATCACCTCGGGCGGCCGGGGCGACTGCTCCGCGGGTGGGGTGACCTACTACCAGCCCGTGCGCGAGGCCCTCGAAAAGACCGGAGCGCAGCTCGGCTGACCCGGCCGGAGCGCACGACGAAGGCCGGGAACCGCTCGCCACGCGGTCCCCGGAGAGCCACGGGCCTGTCCGGCGGACCAGAGCTGCCGGACAGGCCCTGGCACTGCCGTGACCAGGCCACCTGTCGGGACGTCAGCCGACAGGTGAAAGAGTGTCCCGTTGAGCGACGACGGGGCCCGGTGGCGGGCCGGGGGCGGACGAGGTGGGGCACGCATGAATGCGCAGGGGCGGGAGAACGACGGCCGGGGTCAGGGGGGCCACGTCCTGCCGGATGACACGGTCCCGCTGCGGCCAGACTTGGGGAACCACCACGCGACCACGTCCCGCGAGGCGTACGACGGCGGGGTGGGAAACCCGGCGGGTGAGCAGCGCGCTCCGATCCCGACCCCGGCCGGTGAGCCGATACCCGAGCCGAAGCGGTCGGGGAGTGGCGCCTCGGGTCTGCTGAAGTCCAGCGCCGTGATGGCGGCGGGCATCTTCGTCTCCCGCATCACTGGTTTTCTCCGTACGCTCGTCATGGCCGCGGCGATCGGCGTCGGCACCCTCAACGACTCCTACCAGGTCGCCAATGTCCTGCCCACGATGATCTACATCCTGGTCGGCGGCGGTGCGCTGAACGCCGTCTTCGTGCCGCAACTCGTGCGTGCCATGAAGCAGGACGACGACGGCGGTGACGCGTACGCCAACCGTCTGATCACCCTCGTCATGGTGGTGCTGGGGAGCGTCACGGTCCTCTGTGTGCTGGCGGCGCCGCTGCTGGTGCACCTGATGTCGCCGGAAATCGCCGCCGACCCGCGCCGGATGGCGGTCACCGTGGCCTTCGCCCGGTACTGCCTGCCCACCATGTTCTTCATGGGCGCACATGTCGTGCTCGGCCAGATCCTCAACGCCCGGGGCCGGTTCGGCGCGATGATGTGGACGCCGGTGCTCAACAACATCATCATCCTCGCGACCTTCGGGGGCTTCATCTGGGCCTTCGGCAGCTTCACCGATTCCGGCGTCGGTGCCGCCACCATCACCCCCGAAGGGGTACGGCTCCTGGGCCTCGGCACCCTCCTGGGCCTCACCGTACAAGCGCTGGCGATGCTGCCGTATCTGCGCGACGCCCAGTTCAGGCTCCGCCCGCGCTTCGACTTCCGCGGTCATGGCCTGGGCAGGGCCATGGGCCTGGCCAAATGGACGCTGCTCTTCGTCCTCGTCAACCAGGCCGCCCTGATCGTCGTCACACAACTCGCCACCAAGGCCGGCTCCCTCGCCGAACGGGCCGGGCACAGCGGCTCCGGGATCACCGCCTACAACTACGCCCTGCTGCTGTGGCAGATGCCGCAGGCCATCATCACGGTGTCGGTGATGACCGCGGTGCTGCCCCGGATGTCGCGTGCGGTCCAGGACGCGAATGTGACCGCGATCCGCGACGACATCTCCTACGGACTGCGGACCTCCGCCGTCGCCATCGTGCCCTGCGCGTTCGCCTTCCTGGCGCTGGGTGTGCCGATGGCCACGCTGCTCTACGCCGGCACCGATGCCGAGGGCGCCCGGGGCATCGGCTACATCCTCATGGCCTTCGGCCCGGGGCTCATTCCCTACTCGGTGCAGTACGTCGTGCTGCGTGGCTTCTATGCCTACGAGGACACCAAAACCCCCTTCTACAACACCGTCATCGTCGCCGCGGTGAACGCCGCCGCGTCCGGGGCGTGCTTCGTCCTCCTCCCGGCACGCTGGGCCGTCGCGGGAATGGCCGCCTCGTACGGTCTGGCCTACGCGGTCGGGGTCGGCACCGCCTGGCGCCGGCTGCGCAAGAGGCTGGGCGGCGATCTGGACGGCTCACGCGTGCTGCGCGCCTATGCCCGGCTGAGTGCCGCGGCGATCCCCGCGGCGCTCGCCGGCGGCGGTGTGGCCTACGCGCTCACCCGGGCCGTCGGCAGCGGCGCCCTGGGCTCGCTTGTGACGCTGCTGGCCGGCGGGTGCGTCCTGCTCGGTGTCTTCGTACTCCTCGCGCACTGGATGCGGGTGGCCGAGCTCAGCGCCATGGTCGGCATGGTCCGGGGACGCCTCGGTCGCTGAACGCGCGGGAGCGGGGGCGGCCGACGGGCTGGCGCCGTCAGTCGGCGAAGCGGCGGACGTAACGCTTCTGCCAGGGGGTTTCGACGGCCCGGGGATCGTAGTTGCGGCGTACGAAGTCCACTGCCTCGCCGGTCGGAACGCCGTCCAGAACAGCGAGACAGGCCAGCGCCGTCCCGGTCCGGCCACGGCCACCGGCGCAGGCGACCTCGACGCGTTCGGTGTCGGCCCGCGCCCAGGCCGCACGGAGCACCGCTTGGGCCTCGGGGTGACTGCTGGGCAGCCGGAAGTCGGGCCAGCGCAGCCACCGGGATTCCCAGGGGACCTCGGGTGGCTGCTTGCCGAGGAGATGGACGGCGAAGTCCGGTGTGGGGCCCTCCGGCAGCGGTCGGCTGAGCCCCCGGCCTCGGATCAGACGACCGGAAGGAAGCCTCAGGACTCCGGCGTCGGCAGCGTTCCAGGTAGCGGTCATGTCCACACCGTAGCGGTGCAGCCGATCAAGAGCGGGGCATCCAGCGGTAGTTGCTGCCACTCACTCCTGAGGACGGTCGGCGGCCGGTGCGCGCTCGGCGTATCAGGATCGGAGCGAGCCGAGCGGCAGCGCCGGTGTTTTGCGGCGCCTCCGACGCGCGCTCTGCCATTCGAGTGAGGGGGCGTCAAGGCGCTTGCAGGTGTGCTCACCCCAATGGATAACTGGTCACATTCCAATCCGGTGGGCTGCCCATTCCTCTCGGGGGAGTGGCAACTTGCCTGCCCTTATGCCCGATTGAGAGTGCAGGCGGCGATGCGGCCCTGGCATCCGCGGCAGGCGCCCTCCCACGCTTGAGGAAGTGCATTCACCACTTGGTTCCCCTTCGCGGGGACCGGCTGGTGCGGTAGCTCACGTCACCTCTTTCTGGGGGCGTCATGCGAACTGTCCGCACGTTGCGATCCCTCCTCGGGATCTGCGCGCTGACCCTGGGACTGACCGTGGCGATGGCCGCGGCTCCGACCAGGGCACACGCTCAGATTCCGGTCCTGTGCAGCGAGACCTCGCTGGTGAACGCGATCAACTCGGCCAATGCGGCCGGTGGGGACACCCTGGCACTCGTTCCGTTCTGCACCTACCAGCTCACCAGCGCTCACGGGATGTCGCCCCACGGGCCGGTGGGACTGCCGCCGATCACCACCCCGATCACCCTGATCGGTCTGGGAGTCACCATCACCCGCGCCTCCGGCGCGCCGGCCTTCCGGATTCTCCAGGTGGAGGGCGCCGCGAACGTGCCGGGCACCAAGGGCCAGTTGAGTGCGGTGGGTATTTCCCTCCGCGGCGGCAGCGCGGTGTCTCCGTATCCGGGAGGCGGGCTCTCGAACCTGGGCGGCACGGTCTCGATGCTCTCCAGTTCCGTCACCGGCAACACCGCCGTCGCCGGGGGCGGCATCTACAACGACAACGGCAGCATCACGCTGACCACCAGCTCCGTCACCGGTAACCAGGCCACCTCCAGCGGGGGCGGCATCTACGTCAACTCGGGTGGTGTGACGTTGCTGGGCACGGTGGTGCGCGACAACACCCCGGACAACTGTGCTCCGTCAGGCAGCGTAGTGGGCTGCACCTGACGGTCGGCCGAGGTCTCGGCCACCTGCTCCACCAGGCAATACCCCCCTCAACCGTCGATGGCGAAGACCGCCATCCGGTTTCGGTTGAGCACTCCCTCTCACACACCTTCACCGAAGGAGCACCAGCATGCCCATCTCTCCCAACCAGGGATCGACCGGCGGCGGGACCACGGTCGTCATCACCGGTACCAACCTCGGCGGCGCCACCGCCGTGAAGTTCGGCACGAAGAACGCCACCATCACCGCCAACACCCCCACCTCGGTCACCGTGACGTCGCCGTCCGGCAGCGGCACCGTGGGGGTGACGGTGACCACCCCGGGCGGAACCAGTAACCCGCTTCAGTTCTTCTACGTCGGCGCGCCGTTCAAGTCCTCTCTGTCGCCGGTGAGCGGCGTCACCGCGGGCGGCGACACCGTCACCATCAACGGCACCGGTCTGACCACCGCCACCGCGGTCAACTTCGGTGCCACCGCCGCCACCCCGACCGTGGTCAACGACGGCCAGCTGACCGTCACCGTGCCGGCGGGTGCGGCACCCGGACCGGTGAGTGTCTCGGTCACCACGGCCGGCGGCACCAACAACGGCCTGTCGTACACCTACATCGACGCGCCCACGATCGTCAGTCTGAACCCCACCGCCGGTCCGGCGAGCGGCGGTACGGTCGTGACCATCACCGGCACCAACCTCAGCACCACCCAGTCGGTCACCTTCGACGGCACCCTCGCGCCGTTCTCCGTCCTCAGCGACACCAGCCTGTCGGTCGTCACCCCGGCCGGAACCGCCGGTGCCGTTGATGTCACCGTGACCACCAGCGGTGGCAGCGCCACTGCCGCCGGCGGCTTCACCTACGTCGCCGGACCCGGCATCTGACCGGACCCTGAGCCGCCGATGTCCTGGTCCTGTGACCAGGCGGGGGCGGACAACCTGCCCGGACAGGGAGCACTGTCCCTGTCCGGGCCCTCTCTCCCTTCCCATGACGAGCCCCGGCCCGGTACCTCTCCTCGGGGGCCGGCCGGGGCTCACGCCCACGAAGGACCATGGCCGTGAATCGCTCCGCACACCCGCCCACCTTCTCCGCAGCGCCGTCCCTGGCGGCCACGCCCACCGTCACCTCCGTCTCTCCCACGTCCGGCTCGACCGCGGGTGGCACGGCGGTGACCGTGACCGGCACCGGCTTCACCGGCGCCACCGCCGTCCGCTTCGGCGCCACGCACGCGGCGTCCTTCGTCGTCAACTCCGACACCCAGATCACCGCCACCAGCCCGGTCGGCAGCGGGACGGTGCAGGTCACCGTGACCACCCCCAGCGGCACCAGCAACCAGTTCGTCACCTACAGCTATGTCACCGCCCCCGTACCGAGCCTCACTTCGGTGAGTCCGACTTCGGGGCCGGCGTCGGGTGGGACGGTGGTGACGTTGTCGGGTTCGGGGTTTTCGGGTGCGACGGCGGTGCGGTTCGGTGGGGTGTCGGCTGCGTTTACGGTGAATTCGAGTGCGCAGATCACGGCGACGGCGCCGGCGGGTTCGGGGACTGTCGCGGTGACGGTGACGACGCCCGGGGGGACGAGCAATGGTGTGTCGTTCACCTACGTCTCCACGCCTGCACCGGTCCTGACCTCGGTGAGTCCGACTTCGGGGCCGGCGTCGGGTGGGACGGTGGTGACGTTGTCGGGTTCGGGGTTTTCGGGTGCGACGGCGGTGCGGTTCGGTGGGGTGTCGGCTGCGTTTACGGTGAATTCGAGTGCGCAGATCACGGCGACGGCGCCGGCGGGTTCGGGGACCGTTGCGGTGACGGTGACGACGCCCGGGGGGACGAGCAATGGTGTGTCGTTCACCTACGTCTCCGCGTCCGTGCCGGTCCTGACCTCGGTCAGCCCCAACTCCGGCCCGGCCGCGGGCGGGACGACGGTCACGCTCACCGGCACGGGACTGACCACCACCACCGCGGTGCGTTTCGGCGCCACACCGGCGACGTCCTTCATCGTCGTCTCCGACACTCACGTCACCGCCGTTGCCCCTCCTGGCACCGGGACCGTACAGATCACCGCCACGACGCCCGGGGGCACCAGCAACGGCCTCTCCTACACCTACTCCGGGGCCCCCACACTGAGCAGCATCAGCCCCAACCAGGGGAGCACCTCGGGCGGGAACACCGTCACGCTCACCGGCACCAACCTCACCGGCGCCACCTCGGTCACCTTCGGTGGCACCCCGGCGACCTCCGTGACGGTGCTCTCCGCGACCCAGATCACCGCCGTGGTCCCGGCGGCCACCGCCGGGCCGGTCGATGTCACCGTCACCACCCCCGGCGGCGTGAGTACCCTCCCGAAGTCCTACTTCTACGTCAGCCCCCCGGTGCTCGCCGGTGTCACCCCGCCCTCGGGCCCGCTCTCGGGCGGCAACACCGTCACCCTCACCGGCACCAACCTCATCGAGGCCACCGCCGTGCGCTTCGGGGCCACACCGGCAACGTCCTTCACCGTCGTCTCCGACACCCAGATCACCGCCGTGGTCCCGGCCGGAGCCGCCGGCCTGTCGAGCGTCACCGTCACCACCGTGGGCGGGACCAGCAACCCGGTCTCCTACACCTACCTGGCGGCGCCCATCATCACGACGCTGGTGCCGGACCACGGATCCACCTCCGGCGGCACCACCGCCACCCTCACCGGCAGCAACTTCGCCCAGACGACCACGGTCCTCGTCGGCGGCGCCCCCACCGGCTTCACCGTCGTCTCCGACACCCATCTCGTCGCCGACATCCCCGCCGGCGCCCCCGGTCCGGTCGATGTCACCGTCACCAGCCCCGGCGGCACCAGCACACCGGCGGTCTACACCCGCTTCGGGTCCCCCAACATCTGATCCGCCGACACGTCTGGCAGCCCGTCTCCCGCGGGCTGCCAGACCCGGAGGCGCAGCGGTGCGCACTCTCCCCGTCGCCCCCTGGCTCACGGGAACCGACGACGCACCGCAAAGCAGATGCCGCGGCATCACCCGGTGACGTAATGTGCACTCCCGGAACGTGACACTTACTTCGGGAGGGCTTGATGATTCCGGAACTGGTCAGGACCTGGGTATCCGGCTGGGCCATATCGCGACACCGACCGACACCGGTGGCAAAGCCCTGGGGGCTCTATGTCGAGGTGGGCCGACCGGACCAGATAGGACGCCATGTCCTCCCGGACGCCTATGAGTTGACGGTGCGCGAGGCCGCCGCCTCGGTCGCCGTGCCGCACACCTGGCTCAAGGTGCCCAGGGAGCCGGCGGAGGTCGCACGCTGGCTCCCCGACGGCTGGGTGGTGGACGCGGACGAGGCAGGCCACCTGATGGCCACGGACCTCCGGGTCACGCGCCCGACGGCACCCGAGGGCTACACCGTGTCGGTGGAGACCCGCGACGGCGTCACGTACATCCAACTGCACGATATGGCAGGCGAGTTGGCCGCACAGGGCCAGATGGCCGTCCTCGGGGAGGCCACGGTCATCGACCGCGTCATCACCGAACAGGCCCATCGCCGCCGCGGACTGGGCGCCTTCGTGATGCGCACCCTCGCCGATCGCGCGGTGGCCGACGGCGCGACCCTCGGCGTGCTGGGCGCGACGGACGAAGGGCGTGCGCTGTACGAGACCCTGGACTGGAAGGCGTACGCGCCGCTGGCGGCGTGCATCTATCGGCCTGAGAACTTGTCACGCGATCTCGTCTAGGTGCCCCGTTGCAGCCGAAGCGTGATCGAACGGGGGGCAGGCACCAAGAGGACCCGGGGGCCTCCACCAGTGCATCGAAGTTCGGAACAGGTGAGGCTGAACTGGCCGTCGCTGAACCGAACTTGGAGGATCTCGTGGCCATCCCAGCAGCATTCTCATCGCGTAGCAGAACCTCATATCGCGGCGTTCTCCGGGCGCACGTGGCAGCCGTCTGCTGTGGTCTGCTGCTGAGCGGGGCCGCCGCCACCGCTGCGGCTGCGCCCGCTGGTCACGCCCAGGCCCAGTCACAGGCGCAGGTCGAGGAGCGCGGCCGGGGCACACTGCTCTCCGCGGAGAAGCTGTACACGCTCGCGACCCCGCACGCGGTGGCCGCCGAGCTGGGCGCGGCCGGGTTCGAGGACGACGCCGTCCGCTACGGCGTGGTGGCGTACCGGCTGGTCTACCGGACCATCGATCCGCACGGACGGCCCACTACGGCGAGTGGGCTCTTCGCGCTGCCGCTCAACCGAGAGGGACGGCTACGCGCGGTCTCCTTCGCGCACGGCACCGGCAGCCACAAAAACGACTCGCCGTCCATGAAGCGCGGCGCGTTCGTGTCCGCGCCGGTGATCGCGCACGCGGCGGCCGGCGCTGTGGGGGTCGCGCCCGACTATCTGGGAATGGGCAAGGGACCCGGTTTGCACCCCTGGATGGACATCGGCTCCGAGACCACGGCGTCCCTGGACATGCTCCGGGCGGCCCGCGCCTTCGCACCCCGCACCGGACATGTGCTGGAGCGCGAGGTCATGGTCACCGGCTTCTCGCAGGGCGCCTCGGCGGCGCTGGGGCTCGGCCGGGCTCTGGAGGCGGGTGCGGACCACTGGTTCAGGCTGGGTGCGCTGGCACCGGTCAGCGGCGCGTATGACTTCGGCGGCACGTGGCTGTCCGCGCTACTCGACGGCAGGCTGGAGCCCAAGTCCAGTGTGCTGTACGCGGCGTACACCCTGGTGGCGTTCAACCGGCTCCACCACGTCTACGACAGCCCTGGCGAGGTCTTCCGAGCTCCTTATGACAGCACCGTCGAGGCGCTCTTCGACGGCGCCCACACGGGGGAGCAGCTGATGCGGGGCACCCCGGGCACCCTGGACGAGCTGTTGACCGAGCACGGTCGCGCGCTGCTCGCGCATCCGACGGGGCCGCTGGCGGCGGCGCTGCGCACCACCGGTGCCGTATGCAGCGACTGGGCCCCCGGCGCGCCGGTGCGCCTGTACATGGCGACCGGGGACGAGCAGGCTGTCACCGCCAACACCGAGCACTGCCAGCAGGCTCTGCACAAGAACGGAGTGGACGCCCCGGTCGTCGATCTCGGCGCTGTCGAGTACAAGGGATCCCGTCACTTGGGGTCCAATGTCGCGGCCACGTCGGCGATCGTGCGCTGGTTCGGCGAGTGGCGCCAGCGGTGACTGGAGCGTGGGAGCCGTAGGCCGGCGGCAACTGCGAAACGATCGGGCGTCCGCAAACAACAAAGGCAAGGAGGTAGACCACTCCTTGCCACTCTTAATGTATAGCGCATGGGGGGCCTTGCGGCAAGGCCCCCGTGGTGCGTCAGAATCTGCGCTCGAAGCCAGAACCTGCGGAAATCCGGGATGCACGAAGTGTGTGCTGTGGGTCCCCGGAATGCGTGGAGTGGCTGGCCGGAATTCCTTCTCGGTGAACGGGCGTTTTTGATGATTGACGTGATCGTGGTCGGCGGCGGACCGACCGGCCTGATGCTGGCCGGCGAGTTGCGGCTGCACGGGGTGCAGGTGGTCGTGCTGGAGAAGCTGGCCGAGCCGACCGAGCAGTCCCGCGGGCGCGGCCTGCATGCGCGCAGCGTCGAGCTGATGGACCAGCGCGGCCTGCTGGACCGGTTCCTCGCGGCGAGTGAGAAGTTCCAGGTCGGCGGCCTCTTCGGCGGCATCATGAAGCCGTGGCCGGACCGGCTGGACACGGCGCACCCGTACGGCCTCGCCACCCCGCAGCCGGTCACCGAGCGGCTGCTCAACGAGCGTGCCCTCGAAGTCGGTGCCGAGATCCGGCGCGGCTGTGAAGTGGTGGGGCTGAGCCAGGACGAGGACGGGGTGACCGTCGAGCTGGCGGACGGTACGCAGCTGCGGGCGCGGTATCTCGTCGGGTGTGACGGCGGCCGCAGTGCGGTGCGCAAGCTGCTCGGCGTCGATTTCCCCGGCGAGCCCGCCAAGGTCGAGACGATGCTGGGCGATATGGAGGCGACCGAGGATCCGGCGACGATTGCCGCCGTCGTCGAGGAAATCCGTAAGACCCAGCTTCGGTTCGGAGCCGTTCCCGACGTGGACGGGAAGAAGGGGGTGTACCGCATCATCGTGCCCGCCGACGGTGTGGCCGAGGACCGTACGACCCAGCCGACCCTGGAGGAGTTCAAGCAGCAGTTGCGGGCGGTCGCGGGCACTGACTTCGGGGTGCATTCGCCGCGCTGGCTGTCCCGGTTCGGTGACGCCACCCGGCAGGCCGAGCGCTACCGGGTCGGCCGGGCGATGCTGGCCGGCGATGCGGCGCACATCCACCCGCCGACCGGCGGTCAGGGGCTCAACCTCGGCGTCCAGGACGCGTTCAACCTCGGCTGGAAGCTGGCCGCCGCGGTCAACGGCTGGGCACCGGAAGGGCTGTTGGACAGCTATCACGCCGAACGGCACCCGGTGGGCGCCGCCGTGCTGGACAACACCCGCGCGCAGATCACACTGCTGGGCACCGACCCGGGGGCGACCGCGCTGCGGGAGCTCTTCGGGAAGCTGATGGACTTCGAGGAGGTGAACCGGTACGTGACCGGGATGATCACCGCGGTCGGAGTCCGCTACGACTTCGGCGAGGGTCACGACCTGCTCGGCCGGCGGATGCGGGACGTGGCGCTGAAGCGGGGCCGCCTCTACGAGCTGATGCACGGTGGCCGCGGACTGCTGCTCGACCAGACCGGCCGGCTCTCGGTGACGGGCTGGGCGGATCGCGTCGACCACGTCGTCGACATCAGCGAGGAACTGGACGTGCCCGCAGTGCTGTTGCGGCCGGACGGGCATGTGGCGTGGGCCGGTGAGGACCAGCAGGAGCTGCTGAGCCAGCTGCCCACGTGGTTCGGCGCGCCCGTCAGCTGAGCGGGGAGTCGGGCTCGGACTCAACGCGGTGTGGAGGCACGGCGCTTCGGGTTCCATCCCGTCGAGCGTGTGCTGGGGACGATGGTCCGGCCGCTGCGGCCGGACTGAGCTTGTTCCGCTTTGACGGACACCATCGGTGTGGTGGTCAGGCTGCGAGTGCGGTCTCGTATTCGGCGGGACTGCGGTAGCCGAGGCTGCTGTGTAGTCGGTGCAAGTTGTACCAGCCCTCGATGAAGTCGAAGATCGCAGTGCGGGCGGTGGCCCGGCTGGGCCAGGAACCCGTGTCGAGCAACTCCCGCTTGATGGTGGCGAAGAACGACTCGGCGAGCGCGTTGTCCCAGCACTGCCCGGTGCGGCCGACGGACAGGCGGACGCCGAACTCCGTTGCCAGGGTGGCGAATTGCTGACTCGTGTACTGACATCCACGATCCGAGTGGAAGATCACTGGCCGGGTGGGACGACGCTGGCGGCAGGCGGATGTGAGAGCGTCCGCGACCAGTTCGGTCCGCAGGTGGTCGGCGGTGGACCAGCCGACGACGCGGCGGGAGGCGATGTCGATGACGGTGGCCAGATAGAGCCAGCCCTCCTCGGTGGCAACGTAGGTGATGTCACCGCACCAGCGTGTGTCGACGCCGTCCGGGTCGGGGGCGAAGTCCCGGACGACGAGGTCGGGCCGGGACGTGGCCCGCGGGTCGGGGATCGTCGTCAGCTGCCGTCGTCTGCGGTGCCGGCCCTGCAGCCCGGCGTTGCGCATCAGTCTGGCGATGCGGCGTCGGCCGCAGTCCTCGCCCTGTCGTTGCAGGGCGGCGTGGACTCGCGGGGCTCCGTAGGTCCCGCGGGACCGCTCGTGAACTTCGGCGATCTTCTCGGTCAGCTCGGCATCGCGGACCGCCCGCGGACCGGTCCTGCCACTGCGGCGGGCGTAGAAGGCGGCTCGGGAGACCTGCAGCAGTTCACACGCGCGCTTGACGTTGTGACCGTCTCGCTTCTCCGCCTCGATGAACGGGTGCACCGTCACCGGGTCTCCTTCGCGAAGAAAGCCGTCGCCCGCTTGAGGACCTCCACGTCCTCCCGCAACCGGCGGTTCTCCCGCCGCAGCGCGGCCAACTCCTCACGTTCGCTGCTGGTCAGCCCATCGCGCTCGCCCGCGTCGACCTCGGCCTGGCTGACCCACAGCCGCACCGCGGTCTCGGTCAGGTCGAAGTCCTTGGCGACCTGACCGACCGAGCGGTCACCACGCCGGCACAGCTCGACGATCTCGGCCTTGAACTCCGACGTGAACGAACGGCGAGGCCGAGGCTTCTTCTTCCCCATGCTCTCCATGATGGACATCCTCCCGGGGCAGAACCCCTGATCTCAGATGTCCGTCAAAGCGCATCAAGCCCAGGACCATCCGTCCTGGATGAGGCTGAGACCCGTTCCCCCGCTCGGGGGAGCGACTCGGCGCCTTGGCCACCTCAGAGGATGAGTGATCGTCAGCCCCGGGCTCGATGCCCCGGAGCGCCGGTCCATGGAAGCGTGCCTCCCGATCACCTCTTCCTTCGCATGAGGAGAACCGGGCCATGTCCGAACGCACCATCCCCCTTCCAGGGAACGCAGTCGCTGAAGTTCCGCCCCCGCCCCGATGGGCCGTCCGAGCTGCTTATGCCTCGGCGCTCTCCGCGACCGCCGGGTTCATCCCGCTCCACGCGATCTGGGCGCTCGGTATTCCCCTCTGGGCGGACAGCCAAAAGTTCCGGGAGTGGTACGCGGTCGGCGGCGGCCCGTACCTATTCGTGCTCAGCGGCCTGGCCCTGCTGGCGGGCATCCTGGCGTTGAGCTTGGTCCGGCCGTGGGGCCTGGTGTTCCCGAGCTGGACTCCGTTACTGGCCGGGCGCAGAGTTCCGCGCCGGACGCTGACCGCCACGGCCTTCGCCGTCTCGGCCTTCCTCCTCCTGTACACCGTCTGGGCCGCTTCACAGACGATCAACGACTTCAACGACGACGGCATTTTCAGCCCCTGGATCGTCGTCTACGGAATCCCGCAATTCCTGGTGTGGGGCATCGGCCTGTCCATCGCCGCACACTCCTACCGCCACCGCACATCACCCGGGCACTAAGGTCCGACCGGGCATGAGCGTAGCCAGCGGCGAAGGGCTGCGCCGTGAAGGCGCGAACGCAGCAGCAGCCCCCGCCGCCGACTCCCGCCTCTCACTCCCCGGCCGCGCACCGCCAGAAGTCCCGCATCAGGGCTGGCGCCGTCGGTCCGGCCAGTTCCAGCTGGCTGAGCAGGATGGTGACGGTGCCGGTGGACGCGCTGAGATGCCCTGCCGTTCCGCTGCCGCCGATCCAGCCGTAGCGTCCCGGTACGTTCCAGGGGTCGATCACCTCGATGTCCACCGAGCCGCCGAAACCCCAGCCCTGGCCCTCCAGGAATACCCGGCCGGCCTCGCGCTTGGCGGGAGTCAGCTGGTCGGTGGTCATCTGCCGCACCGAGACGGGCGACAACAATGGGCGGCCGTCGACGGTCCCTTCGGCGAGCAGCATCCGGGCGAAGGCGTACCAGTCGTCGGCGGTCGAGACCAGGCCCCCGGCGCCCGACGGGAACGCCGGCCGGCGACTCCACTGCCCGTCGGGGGCGTCGACCAGCTCCAGGCCGCCCGCCGGGTCGGCCCGGTAGTAGCTGGTGAACCGGTCGAGCTTGCCGGGCGGCACCTCGAAACCGGTGTCCACCATGCCGAGCGGCTCGAACAGCCGCTCCGCCAGGAACTCGGGCAGCGGACTGCCGGAGACCCTGGCGATCAGCACTCCCTGAATGTCGGACGAGGTGTTGTACAGCCAGCCCTCGCCCGGCTGGTGCAGCAGCGGAATACGGGACAGTGTCGCCATCCAGGCGTCCGGCTCCGCGACGTGCTGCGGTTGCGGCGGGCCCTGTTTCAGATCGCTGAGCAGCGGTGCGACAGCAGGCAACGAGAAGTCGGACGGAAAGCCGTGTCCGGCGCGGGAGGTGAGCAGATCGAGCACGGTGACCGGTCTGGCGGCGGGGACCACCTCGTCCACCGGCCCGTCCGGCGTGCGGACGACTGAGGGCGACGCCAGCTCCGGCAGCCAGTGCCCGACCGGGTCCTCCAACGCGATCCGGCCCTCCTCGACCAGCATCATGACCGCCGCGGCGATGAGGGGTTTGGTAAGCGAGGCGATCCGGAAGATCGATTCCCTGGTCATGGGGGCCGTGCCGTCGATATCCACCGACCCGACGGCCTGCACCTCGGTCCGGTCGCCGCGAGCCACCAGGCCCACCGCCCCGGGTACCGTCCCGTCGCTGATGTGTTTCTCCAGGGTGTCGTGCAGGTTGGTCATGTGTGCCCACCTTCCCGAGTGTGCGGTCGGAAACAAGACTCCCGCCCCGGCGCGGAATCATCGGTCTGAAGCGGCCGAGCCCGACCCGATCGGCCGACATCCACCCTCGCCGGACAATCCGAGCATTGACATGCCTCCGGGCCGCCTCGAAGATCGGCGCAGGGCCCAAGGGCGGCAACCGTGCCGCTCTCCGCACCGGACGGAACCGTCCGCCGGGAAGCGGGGAGCACCGGGCAGGTGTCGACCCGTCACGTCCGAAAGGAGCCCGATCTCATGTCCGTACCGCTTTCCGCCGGACCCCAAGTACTGTCTCAGCTCCGCGAGTTGGGTGCCGAGACCATCGCGCACCCCGGCGGCACTCTTCTCGCTCACCTTCGCCGCGTACAGCAACAGCTCGCCGCCTGGGGCGCCCGCCCCGCCGTGCAACTGGCGGGCCTGTGCCACGCGTTCTACGGCACGGACGGCTTTCCCACGTCCCTCCTGCCGCTCGACCGGCGCGCGGAGCTGGCGGCGGTGATCGGCGCCGAGGCCGAGGCGCTCGTGTACTTCTACGCCGCGTGCGACCGGCGTTCCTCCTACGCCACCCTCGCGGACCCCGATGCCGCCTACCGGGACCGTTTCACCGGCCGCACCTTCACACCGGACCTCGGCCTGCGACGCGACTTCGCCGAGCTGTCGGCCGCGAACGAACTCGATATCGCCCGTTTCGCCCCCGCCTTCCGGGAAGCCTCCGGCGCCGACCTGCTCACCCTGTTCACCCGCCTACGACCACTCTTGAGCCGGTCGGCCTGGACGGACTGCCATACGGAGCTCACCACCGCGCCGCTCCCCGGCGGAGCCGCACCCCGACCGTGGACCGTGGCGGTGCTGGGCCCGGGCGGGGTCGGTGGTCTCCTCGCCGCCCTGCTGTCCCGCGCGGGACACCGAGTGATCTGTGTGGCGGGGGACGCTACGACCCGGGTCCTGCGCCAGGACGGCATCCGCGTCCGCAGCGGCCAGTTCGGCGACTTCACCGCGACGGTCGAGGCGGACACCGAGCTGCGGGAGCCCGTCGATCTGTGCCTGATCGCCGTCAAGCACACCGCTCTGGAGTCGGCGCTGGAGCGGATCCCGCCCGGCGTTCCGGGGGAGGGCGTGGTGGTGCCGCTGCTCAACGGCATCGAGCATCCGGCCGTGCTGCGCGAGCGCTACGGCGCGGAGCGTGTCGCACCGGGCATCATCCGGGTCGAGTCGACCCGCACCGCACCCGGCACCATCGAGCACGGCAGCCCGTTCACGGAGATCGAGCTGTCCGGAGCGCACGAGCGCCTCGCCCCGCTGGCCGCGCTGCTGGAGGACGCCGGGGTCCGCACGCGGGTGGTAGAGGACGAGACCGCCGCGCTCTGGGCCAAGCTGGCCTTCCTGGCCCCTTTCGCCCTGCTCACCACCCGATACGGCCGCACCATTGGCGAGGTGCGAACCGAGCGGCGCGAGGAACTGGTGGCCCTCGTCGAGGAAGCCGCCGCCGTGAGCAGCGCCTGCGGCGCGCCTACCGATGCGACGAAGGCCCTGGCCCTGTACGACGCGTTCCCGGCCGGCAGCAAGTCGTCCATGCAGCGCGATGCGGAGGCCGGGCGGCCGCTGGAGCTCGATGCGATCGGCGGGGCCTTGCTGCGCGCGGCCGAGCGGCACGGCGTACCCGTGCCGGTGGCCGTCCGGCTGATGACCGAGCTGAGTGCCGGCTGAGCGCTCTTTCAAAAGGGCAGGCCGGGGGCCGACGGCCGCACCGGTGTGGGACTATTCGGCCGCGGTGCGCGAGCGGCGGAGAGCCGGCGCCGCTCGTGCCGGGTCCGCGCAGGAGGAGAGCCGGTGCGGAGGAGCCGTGTCGGACGGGGGAACAGAGTGTTCGCGATATCGCTGGGTGATGAGGGTGCCGAGCTGCGGCCGCTGGAGCCGTGGCATGCCGGGGAGTACCTCGCGCATATGGACCGTGGCCGCGAGTACATCGGCCGGTATGTCTCACTGCCGGACCGCACCACCGACCTCGCGTCCACCATGGCGTTCCTTCAGACGTATGCGGACAAGGCGGCTGCCGACACCGGTCGTCTCTACGGCATCTGGAGTGACGGGGTACTCGTCGGCGGTGTCCTGTTCGTGGCGTTCGACGTCACCTCCGGCACCTGCGAGGTCGGCTGCTGGCTGGAGGAGTCGGCGGTCGGGCGCGGTCTGATCACCCGCGCGATCCGGGTACTCATCGACTGGGCCGTCGAGCAGCGTGGGATGCACCGTGTGGAGTGGATCGCATCCTCGGCCAACACCCCCAGCCTCAATGTCGCCAAGCGGCTCGGCATGGTGCGTGAAGGAGTGCAGCGGGAGAGCTATCCGCACCGCGGCGTACGCCACGACATGGAGGTCTGGTCGGTCCTGGCTCCCGAATGGCGCCGCCAGCGGGAGACCACAGGCTGACGTCGGCCGGGGCCGGGCCGGGCCGGTGCCGGGGCCGGTCTCATGGGTTCACCCGCGGCTTGAGGGTTGTCTGCCCCTCGGCCCGGCACCGTACGGCGGATCCGGCCCGAAGTCTCCGGGCTCGCTTCAATGGAACGCTGGAAGTCATGAATGCCGACAACAGCGAACTCCCAGGCCCACGGCCTGACTTGGAGCCCCTCGACAACATCGGGGATGCCGACCGCCGTCGAAACCCCGCACACGATGATCACGCTGACGGAGACGATCACGTACCTCCCGATCCGGCCCCCGCCCCGCCCCGCTGGCGGGAGCTGTTCGGCCCGGAGCATCGGGGCGCCGCGGTCGTGTTGGCCGCCGGTGTGCTCGTCGGCGCGGTCAATATCTATCTGGCGTCGAGCATGCTGCCCACCGCGGTGGCCGAGATCGGCGGTGAGAGCTTCTACGCGTGGAACATGACGCTCTACCTCGTCGCCATGGTGATCGCGACGATGCTCGTCAGCCGGTTCCTCGCACGCTGGGGGAACGCCGGTGCCTATCTCATCGGGTTCGCCCTGTTCATGGTGGGCTCACTGGCTTGTGCGGTGAGTCCGACGATGCCGGTGTTGCTGGCGGGCCGCTGCCTTCAGGGCCTCGGCGCCGGGTTGTTGTCCGGACTCGGGTTCGCGGTCATCCGCTCGGCCCTGCCGCGGCGGCTCTGGACCCGTGGCAATGCGCTGATGTCGGCGATGTACGGCGTCGGAAACTTCGCCGGTCCCGCGCTCGGCGGCCTGTTCGCCCAATTCGGCTCGTGGCGCCTGGCGTTCGTCCTGATGGCGGGGATCACGGCGGTGTGCGGCGCGGCCGTGCCCCGTGTGCTGCCCCGAGGGGAACGTGGCCATGCGGCGGCTCCCGTACCGGTGGTGTCCCTGGCGCTGGTCATGGCCGCCACGGCGGCCGTCAGCGTGTCCGGAATCCTGCCCGACACCATGGCGAGGGCGGCGGGCGTCGCGATGGCGCTGCTGCTGGTCGTCGGATTCGTCGCCCATGAGCGGCGCAGTGCGCGACGGGTCTTCCCCGGCGCGACATACCGGGCGGGTTCGGCGCTGAAGTGGGTCTACCTGACGCTCGGGCTGCTGTCCTTCGGCGTCGCTGTCGAGTCGTTCGTCCCACTGTTCGGCCAACGCCTCGCCGGGCTGCCCCCACTCGCGGCCGGGTTCTTCGGGGCGGCGGTTTCCCTCGGCTGGTCACTGACCCAGATCGCCGGCTCATCGGCGGTCCGGGAGCACACCGTACGCCGACTGCGCACCACCGGCCCGGTGTTGCTCGCCCTCGGCTTCCTCGTCCAGGGGCTGCTCCAGCGCGAGCACGCGTCGATCTGGTGGGTGGTCATCTGGGTGCCGGTGTTGTGCGTCGCCGGATCGGGCATCGGGCTCGCCTACCCGCACCTGTCCGTGGCCGCGATGTCGGCCGCCACCGACCCGGAGGAGGGACGGCAGGCGGCCGCCGCGATCGCCACCGTGACGACGATGTCCACCGCGTTCGGCACGGCGGTCGCGGGTGTCCTGGTCAGCCTGGGCGGCCCGTCGATGCTCGGCTCGGCACGATGGGTGCTCTTCGGCTTCGCCGTCCTCTGCGCCATCGGAATCTTCACGGCGCGGGCCGCGGATCGGACGAGCCGCCCGAGGCGGTCAGTGGCGGTCGAAGACAGGCCGGTGGTCACCCAGATCTTCCAGTAGTGAGGGTGCCGCTTCCCGTGAAGTGTGGCGTTCCCGCCGTGCGGTGCCGAAGGCGGTAGATGTGCGATATGCCTGCGCCCGCCGCCCTGATACGCAATTATGTGGCCAGCGCGCGCCGGACCTCGGATCGGCCACGGAGAGGTGACGGCGCATCAGCAATGCGCCTCAACGGGCGCTACACAGGGGGATATTCATGAGGATCGTACAGCGAACGCTGCTTTCCGGAGCGCTGACCGGCGTGCTGGCACTGACCATGGGGGCGGGGACCGCCGGTGCCTCGACACCGGCCGGGCCGGGGCCCGACACCGCGACCGGCACCACCACCGTACGCACGATGGACGCCCGCAGCGGTGACGTGATCACCTGCAAGATCACCACGCATCTCCCGCACTACTCCCACCACGCCCACGCCGACAACCGGCACATGGTGAACGTCACCGCCGACATCAAGTGCACCAAGCCGGTGGCGCAGTTGGCCCTCCGCGTCGGCCTGTACAAGAACGGATCGCTGTACAAGCAGAGCGGCGCCAAGGTCAACCGCGGCCGGAACAAGGTGGGCCAGAACGCCGCGCGGCGCTGCATCAAGCGGCAGAAGTACACCGGCGTCTCCGCCGGCGTGGTCACCTTCCCGCCCGGCTACACCCCGCACACCCAGCAGGTGAAGCACACCAGCGCGACGGTCCGCATCGACGCCTGCAAGAAGCGCTGACCCCACCGGCCGGGGAGACGTCCGGCCGGGCAGGAGTGGTGTGCGACGACCGGCTCAACCGAGCCGGTCGTTCAGCGCCACCGGAACCACCTCGATGTCCGGTTCGCCCGCCAGCCGCTCGGCCAGGCGGGCGGACCCACCGATGTAGGTGGAGTCGAGGTCCACATCCGTGGCGACGCACCAGGCCCGGTCCCGTGGCCACCACAGATTCGGCGACTGCGGAAAGAAAACCCCCGCACTCCGGTCCCCGGTGGCCAGCGCGGCCTCGATCGGCCCCTCGTACAGCGTGTAGGCACGTCCGCTCAACTGCACCATCGGCCCGCCGGCATCGGACCAGCCCCACCCTTCCCAGAGCCCGAAGAGGCACTGCCGCGGGGTGCCGGTCTCCGCTGCCAGCACCGGGCACAAAGCCGCCAGTACAGGTGCGGGCAGCGAACCCTGCCACGGTGGTTCATCACCCGGGCCGGCCACGTCCTCGAAGCGCGCCAGGGGGTGCAGGGTGCGCCCCGACCGCTGCGCCACCTCCGCCCACCGCTCGAACCGGCCGTCCGACGGCTCGCTGGGATGCAGCAGCCGTACGTACGCCTCGAACCCGGCCGGCAGCAGGGCATGCACACCACTGTCGAACCCGCCGACGTTCTCCTCGATCCAGCCGGCGGACGACACGTCCTCGACCCGAATCGGCGGCTCCACCTCGTCCGGCGACCACGTCATGGCTTGGGTCCCCCTCATCTGCGGTCCGGCTCCCAGTATGAACCGTGCACGCGCTCAGCGGCGGTCGGCCGCCACAAGCCGCCGCTGAAGCACTCGTGCCGACGTCGCCGACCGATGAGCGGTCGGCGACGTCGGACGGATGGAGCGTCAGGCGGCCTGTTGCATCTGCTGTAGTGAGGCCACCAGCTTGTCCACCTCCTCGGATGTGTTGTAGAGCGCGAGCGAGGCACGGGCCGCACTCGCCAGGCCGTAGTGGGCCAGGGCCGGCTGGGCGCAGTGGTGTCCGGCCCGGATGGCGATGCCGTCCCGGTCCAGCCAGGCGGCGATCTCCGACGGGTCGTGGCCGGCCAGGGTGAAGGTCAGTACGGCGATGCGGTCAGGCGCTGAGCCCAGCAACTCAAGTCCCGGGACCGTCGCCAGGGCTTGTTGTGCGTACGCCATCAGTGAGGTCTCGTAGGCGGCGATGGCGTCGCGGTCGAAGGAGGTCAGCCAGTTCAGCGCGGCCAGCAGACCGACCACGCCGGAGATATGACCGGTGCCGGCCTCCAGCAGATGAGGGACGGGGGCATAGGTGGTACGGGTGAAGTCGACCGACTCGATCATGTTGCCGCCGCCCTGCCACGGCGCCATGTCCCGCATGATCTCCGGCTTCACATACAGCGCGCCGATGCCCGTGGGGGCGTACAGCTTGTGGCCGGAGAACACATAGAAGTCGGCGTCCAGGTCCTGCACATCGACGGGGAAGTGCGCCACCGCCTGGGCCCCGTCCACCAGGACCTTGGCCCCGTAGCGGTGGGCGAGAGCGGTCATCTCGCGTACGGGCGGGACGGTGCCGAGCACATTCGACGCCTGGCTCAGTGCGACGAGCTGGGTGCGCATGGAGAGCAGATCGTCGTATGCGGTGAGGTCGATCTGCCCGTCCGGTTGCAGGGGTACGGGTACCACCCGGGCCCGGGTCTGCTGGGCGATCAACTGCCAGGGGACGATATTGGAATGGTGCTCCAGGACCGGCACCAGAATGTCGTCCCCGGGACCGAGGTTGGCCCGGCCCCAGGTCTGGGCGACGAGGTTGATGGCCTCGGTGGTGCCGCGTACGAAGACGATGTCGTCCGGTGACGGCGCTCCCAGGAACTGGGCGACCGCCGACCGGCCCGCCTCGTACGCCTCGGTGGCCTCGCGGGCCATGGTGTGCGCACCGCGGTGGATATTGGAGTTGGCGGATCCGTAGAAGCCGGCCAGCGCCTCGATCACCTGGCGTGGCTTCTGCGTGGTGGCCCCGTTGTCCAGCCAGACCAGTGGATGCCCGTTCACCGTCCGGTGCAGGATCGGGACATCGCGACGCGCCAACTCCGGTGAGAAGGCGGCCGTTTGGCCGGGGAGACCGGTGAACTGTGCGGGGTGGGCGTCCGGGACAGCCGGATCCGTGACCGGGGCCGAGGCAGGGGCCGAAGTCGGGATCGAAGTCGAAGTCGGGGCCGAGGCCGGGACCGTGGCCGTGGTCGGATCGGGCGACAACAGACCGTCGCCGAGGAGATTCGGAGTCGGCGCCCCGGGCCACAGACCCCGGACGACGTCAGGAGTAGTCATAGTAGTTGGAGACCTCGACGTTCTGGAGCACCGCGACGGCGTCCTCCACCAGCACCGCCGTATTGAAGTACGCCGTCATCAGGTACGACGTGATGCCCTTCTGGTCGACGCCCATGTTCCGCATCGACAGACCGGGCTCCACCTCGTCCTCGACCTTCGCGGGGCGCAGACCCACCACGCCCTGCTCGGCCTCGCCCACCCGCATCAGCAGGATCTCGGTGGTGCCGATGCCCGCATTACCGGAGAACCGCACCTTGTCGGAGGGCAGCAGCGGGACACCGCGCCAGCTCAGCAGTGGACTGCCGAACCGGTTGTCGATGACCGGGGGCACACCCCGACGCGTGCACTCCCGGCCGAACGCGGCGATCGCCCTGGGGTGCGCGAGGAAGAAACCGGGCTGCTTCCAGACCCGGGTCAGCAGCTCGTCCAGATCATCGGGGGTCGGGGAACCGGTGCGCGCCTGGACCCGCTGCCCGGGGGCCACATTGTTGAAGAGACCGAACTCCGGGTGGTTGAGCAGCGAGGCCTCCTGCCGCTCACGCAGTGCGTGCGCGGTGAGGTTCGACTGGGCCCGGATCTGGTCGATGGGCCCGTTGTAGAGGTCGGAGACCCTGGTGTGCACGCGCAGCACGGTCTGGGCGAGGCTCATGTGGTACTCGCGGGGCGTGTCTTCGTAGTCGACGAATGTCGCGGGAAGGTCGGGCTCGCCGATGTGCCCGGAACTCAGATCGACCGGCACCTCGGCGCCCGGCAGCATGCCGTTCGCCGAGAGGTAGGCATCCATCGCTCCCCGCACGGCCGTGTCCCGTTCACACAGCCCTTCCAGCACACTGCGCTCGACACACAGCGCCACACCGGGGGTGAGCGCCCGGACGCGATAGGGCAGCGGCTCGGAACGGGTCCAGGCGTCGAGGTCGAAGAACTGGCCGTCGCCGATCACTTCGAGCACGGCGTCCTCGCCGTAACGGCCGCTCACCCGCTTCTCGGCGCGGCCCTGGGCGATCACCCACAGCTTGTCGTGCGCGTCGCCGTCCTGCGCCAGCATCTGTCCGGCCTCGAAGCTGACTTCCGTGAAGGAGCCCGCGAGTTCGGAGAGCAGGGCGTCGTCGGCATCCCGCAGATACGGCAACTCCCGCAGGTCGCCCGGGATGACGCGGGGCGAACCGCCGTCGGTGTGGACGCTGATGCGATCGTCACCGAGGACGTAGGTCCGGCGGCGGTTGACGCGGAAGACACCGGCTTCCACATCCACCCATGGCAGGGCCCGCAGGAGATAGCGCGGGGTGATACCGCGCATCTGAGGGCTGGTCTTGGTCGTGGTCGCGAGTTGCCGTGCCGCATCCGGGCTGAGACTAGTCTGGTCGTTCATCAGGACCTCCTGGCCTACGGGCATGCCGCTCGGCCGGCACTCGGCCGACCGGCACGCGGGAGTCTGAATCGTCTGGTCGAAGCCCACCGCTCGCAACCGGTTGTCCGCCGGCGCGCGGCCGGAAATGCTCGCTGCACTGACGACGCAACCCCGAATACCTGCGCGATTACCTGCCGTTCCAGCGCCACTACCTTGCGTAGTAATCTCGCGGAGGCGCGTCCCGGGGCACCCGGACCTCTTATGCGACATCGCCGGAAGCCCGATTTACGACGGGATTTACCCTCATAACGGTGCTTTGTATTTCCTAAAGGCAGGCTTATGACGCTGTCCCATGACGCGCGGCTGCCTCAACTCCGTTAGCGGGAAAGACTGTTGCGCACGGTGGGGGAGAGGCGGCCGGACGGGCGGCGCACCGTCCTCACACCAGCCCGGTCTGCGACTTGCTGAACATCACGCCCTCGGAATAGAAGAACACCGCGCTGCTGCCGTCGGCGCCGTAGCACGTCCAGGTGGTCGGGTAGTCCTCGGCGCGTTCGGACTCGCTGTTCTGCTTGCACGTATTGGTGTAGGCGAACAGGGCCTTCTCGCTGCTGCCGGCCTTGATCTTCTTGTATTCGGCGAGACTCAGTGGGTCGCTGGTGTCGGTGCCGCCCTGGTAGGCGCAGGCGATCACGAAGAGGCCGAGGAGGCAGCCGCCGGCTATCGCACTCTTTTTCACGGGTGGGTCGTCCTTTGGTGATGGGTGGGGCTGGTGGAACCGGCGTGGTGTGAGGGCAAGAGGTGTTCGTCGAGGGGTAGTTGGTGGTGGTCGCGGCTTCGGTGGGCGGCGTCTGCGCGCGGGGAGTCAGGTCACCGCGCTGCCGCCGATGCGTTGGCTTCCCGTGGAGGTGCCCCTCCGGTCCGGCGCTCTTGTGGCTCGCCGCGCAGGAACCGTTCCAAGATGAGGAGCAGGGTGGGCAGTTGCCCGGCCGGGTCGAAGGACGGCTCGGTGGCCGCGCTGGTGTACATCGAGGCGATGAGAGCCATGACCCACGAGGCGGCATGGCCCGGATCGAGCTCGGGGTCGATCTGACCGGCCGCGGCGGCCTTGGTGAGCAGTTCCGTGATCACCGTGTGCTCGTCGGTGTTGTCCTGGTTCAGGAGTTCCGCCAGCTCGGGGTCGCGGTGCGCCTGAAGCATGGCCTCCATCACCAGGGGCGGTGCCAAGGGTTCCGCGGCGGGTGCGGCCAGGAACCGTACGACGTCCAGGAGCGCGGCCCAAGGGTCGGCGCCGGCCGTCGCCGCGGCCAGCCGCTCCGTCTTCTCGCCCTTGTCGTCCTGGAGGAGGGCGACGAAGATCGCGCGCTTGTTGGGGAAGTAGTGGAACACGTTCCCCGAACTCATCCCGGCGGCCTTGCAGATCTGCGCCGTCGTGGTGCGCTCGAAACCCTGCGTGGCGAACAGCTCGCACGCCGCGTTCACGATGTGCTGACGCCGCGCTGCATGTTTCGCCGGATCGATCGTCCTCATGGCATCACCTTATGACTGGCCGCTTCCTCTGGCGGACGGCTCCTTCGCCGTTGAGCCAATAATAGACCGCGCACTCGGTTTATGATGGGTGTCCGCTCCTGCGCCGCACCGCGCCGGCTTCCGTCGGCCGTGGCGACGCAGACTGCTTGAAGGGGGACACCGCCCATGGATGACCAGCTCGCGCACCACCACCGGACGGACAAGGCCACGGTGCTGGCTCAGCCGGCCTGGATGTCGGTGCTGGTGTACGTCGTCCTCGCGCTGCTGGGGGCCGGAGCCGGCTGGCTGGTCAAGATCCTGGCGGAGTGGCTGGCGGGGCTGCCCTGGGCGCCGATGCAAGGACCGGCCAAACTCCTGGCCTCGGTTCCGGAGCCCTGGATCACTGTCGGCCTGCTCTCCGCCGGCGCGGTCCTGGGGCTGATCGTGGGCTTCATCGCCCAGTACGAGGAGCTCTCCGCCGTCGTATCGGCCGAGCGGATCACCCTTACCCGGAAGGGCAAGGACCAGGAGTTCGCGCGCGACCGCATCGTCCAGGCGTTCCTGGACGGCAAGCAACTCGTCCTGCTCGGCGACGACGAGGGTGAACTCGCCCGGGAGGCCTGCGATCTGGACGCCCAGCGTGTCGCCGACACCTTCAGGGCGCACGGTTACGCCTGGGTGGACGAGGACCCCTACAAAGACGACTTCCGACGCTGGGTGCCGGACGTGCCGGGACTGCCGCAAGGAGCCAACGCGCTGCTCAAGGCCCGTGCACGACTCCTCGAAAAGAAGAGCTCCACCGAGGAACTCCGAGAGCTGCGCGAGGAGGTGGCCGGGCTGGGGGTTGTCGTGCGGGATGAAAAGCGGCGGCAGTACTGGCGGTTGAACGGGCGGCGGCGGGCGTGAGGTGGTGAGGTGGCCCGGCTGAGGTGGCCTCGGTCCCCTACTGGTTGACCACCTCTCCCACCAGTGGTTTTCCCTCCGCCGTGTGGTCCCGCGCAGAGTCTCGCGGCCGCAACCCTGACGGTGGCTCAGGGGCGTTCGCTTCGGAGTATGACCACAGACGCGACCACGGTCTGACTAATTCCGCCGTCCCCGCCGCTAATTTCGACTCATGGCACCGAGACGAGGTGCGAGAGACGGGGGAGCGAAGTGAGTGAAGAAGTGCTGCGGCGACAGGTGCGGCGTGATCGGCGTAGGCGGAGGCGTACGGGGGCGGTGCTCGGTGCGGTCATGGTCGCTGTGGCGCTGAGTGTGAGCACGGCCGGTTCGGTGCACGCCATGTCCGGGGGCACGCAGTTGCCGCAGCGCGGCGCGGCCCCGTGGCTGGCGACCCTGGCGGTGAAGGGTGATGCCCCGCTGCTGCAACGCGCGTCGTGCGGTGGCGCGCTGATCGCTCCCGACCGGGTCCTGACGGCGGCCCACTGCCTCGACGGACGGGACACGAGGCGGGCGGAGGTGCACATCGGGTCCTCGGTCCTGTCGCGGGACCCCGGCACCGTACGCGACATCCGCAGCGTCACCACCCACCCCCGGTACGAACTGCTGCCCTCCCCCGCAGACCCCGACAACGTCGCACTCTCCTCGGCGGCGTACGACATGGCAGAAATCCGCCTCAGCGCCCCGGTCCGAGGCGTCAAGCCGCTCCGCATCGCGCACCACCGGCCGCTGCCCGGCACCCCTGTGTCCCTCTTCAGCCACGGCACCACGGCCGCACCGGACCCTTCCCAGCCGGGGAAGGAGATCCGCGGTGACGTACTCCGCCGTGGCGACCTCACCGTCCGCACCCATGCGCAGTGCGCCGCCCAGGCGCCCGCCATAGTGGACGAGGCCTCGGTCTTCTGCGCCCGTGACATATCCGACGGCGAGACGACCATGTGCTTCGGAGACAGCGGCAGCCCCCTCGTCATATGGGGACGTCGCGGCCCTGAACTGGTCGGCGTCTTCAGCTTCGCCGGCGAAACGGCCGGCAAGGTCTGCGGCCAGGCCGCCGACGCCGCGTTCGCCGACGTTCCGGCGCTCTTGGGAGGGGTGACGTCGGCGTAGGTGTGTTCTTCGGGAAATGAGTGTGCGGCGAAGGATGCTGCACAGGAGGGGGGATTCGGCTGATCTGCTGCCTGCGGCGTTGGCGGCTCGCTACGGTGACGGGCATGGATTCCAGTGACGTGCCTGGTGCCGATGAGTGGCCGCTGCCTCCCTCCTGGATGTGGAGCTGCCAAGAGTGCACCGAGCTGTACAAGGCGATGAAGCGCGCCCCCGAGGTGGTGAATGCCGCCCGGGAAGAGGGGGAGCCCGGGGTGGATTACGACCCCCTCGACACGGTGGTGTCCACCCAGATCAGGCTCGCCCGGCACATCGCCACCGACCATGCTTCGGACGTCCCCGCCATCGACCCGTCCTGCGAGAGGTGCACCTCCGACGAGAGTCGGCAGATGCCGGCCGTACTCGTCCTGGAACACCGCGCCCGGCACGTATTCGCCCCGCCGAGCATCGCCGGTCTGCTGTAACGCTCGCAGTGCCTGACCAGGGCGTGGTCGTCTGCGACGCCTGAAGTTCGCGTCTGAGGGCGCGCTGAGGCGACCAGCTCGTGCGCCGCCCACACCGGTGAGGCGCCGGTGCTGCGGCTCACCGAGAGTTACAGCGCCACGGTCACGGCGTAAGCGATGAAGAATGCCGCACAGAGCACGACGAGGATGCCGAGGGCAATGGCTGGACCTTTGGCCCAGCCGCGCGTCTGCTTGTCGCGGGGGCCGGTCTCGGCCCCTGTGCTGCCCTCGCCCTGGGGTGTTTCCTCGGGCGGCACCCCGTCACCCGGCCCGAGGCCTGGTGCGTTGTGTGGATCCTGTTCCGGATATTGAGTACCCATACTGGAAGCTTGCCCGATATCGGCCGAATCCACCGGTGGAGGGCGGCGGGGCTTGGGCCCAGGGCACCGTGCTCACCGACGGGCACCGGCGCTCACCGACAGGAACCGGCACTCATCGGGGGCGAACGGTGCTCACCGAAGGGGAACCGTGGCGGTGATACGGAAGCCGCCGGATTGGAGTGGGCCGGCCTCGAAGGTGCCGCCGAGGACGGTTACCCGCTCGCCCAGGCCCACCAGGCCGTGGCCTCCGCTCGGGAGGAGGGTGGTTACGGGGCCGTCCGGGGCCTCGTTCTCCACCATCACCCGCACGTCGTCCTTCTGGTAGCGCACCTCCACCCGGGCCGCTACCTTGCCCGCGTGCTTGTGGGCATTGGTCAGCCCCTCCTGGATAACCCGGTACAGGGTGGGCTGGACCGTGGAGTCCGCAGCCGGCGGTTCGCCGATGACGTCGAAGGCGACTTGCATCCCGGCGGCCCGTGACTCCTCCACGAGGGTCGCGATGTCGTCCGGCGTCGGCTGCGGGGAGAGCGGAACCTGTTGGTCCCCGTCGTCCAGGCGCAGGACTCCGAGCACCTGCCGCAGCTCGTTCAGTGCCTGCCGGCCCATGTCGCCGATCAGCTTGCCCGTATCGGAGGCCACCCCGGTGCCGCCGGCCCCCGCCTCCAGCGCCCCGGCGTGGACCACCATCAGGCTCACCCGGTGGGAGACCACATCGTGCATTTCCCGGGCGATGCGGGTGCGCTCTTCCATCCGGGCCTGCGACGCCAGGAGATGCTGCTCCCGTTCCAGCCGGTCCGCCCGGTCCTGGAGGGTCACCACCAGACTCCGCTTGGCTCCCCGGTACATGCCGAACAGCACCGGCACCACCACGGAGGGCACCACGAGGAAGATCGAGTAGGGCACGAACGCCTCGGCGTTGAAACCCGTGGTGACCAAGGTCCACACGACGAGAATCACGGCCGCCGCGCCGGAGCCGAGGAGGAGATTGCGCCGCGACGCCCCGTACTTCGCCAGCGCGTAGAGACTGACGGGGAGGATGCTGAAGGACGGCAGTACGAGCGGGATGAGGAGCACCGAGACAGCGGCGAGTGCGTCCGGATACCGCCGCCGCCAGAGCAGTGCCACCCCCTGCACCATCACGACCATGACGACCACGGGAGCCGGCAGCAGCAGGGGATCCCGCTGCGCGCCGTTCAGGCCGCTGACGAGCGCGATGGGATTCGCCAGCGGGAAGAGCAGCACGAGCAGGATGTCGAAGAGCATCGCGCTCCGGTGCTCCCACCACCAGGGCTGCTGCGGAGTGCGGGGGTAGAGGCCGGCCAGGACGGGCAGCACCACCGCGATCAGTCCGGCGAACACGATGAGTACCGTCGTCTGGGCGAAGGCCGTCCCGTGAAGCGGGGCGTACTTCCGCAGATGCAACGCGGCCATGCCCAGGATGAGCAGCAAGCCCGTTGGCGCGGCGATGAACACCGTACGCAGTCGCGGGGTGTGCCGGGCCAGCGAGTAGTACGCCACGATGGTGGCCAGGACGGAGCCGGTGCCCAGGAGGAGACCGCCGGTGATGACCGCGGCGACCGTCACGGGGAAGCGGCGTCGCAGTACCAGGAGCAGAGCGGCCACGACCGTGCACCACATCGCCCAGTTCTCGGGCAGCAGGCTCCGTATGTCCCCCTCGGGGAAGGCCGTGCGGAACTGTGCGTCGAACGGCACACAGGCCACGGCTATCAGCACGTCCAGGGCGATCGCGCCCCACGGCCGCCACCACCGGGGAAGCGCAGGAAGCCAGAGCAGTGGGCCCGGAGCGGGCGGCGCCCGGTCCGGCAGGGGGGCGGGCGCGGCGGCGGGGCCGGCAACCTTGGCGGACATATCGGCGACCAAACGGACGTGCGGACAATTGCCGGTATGTTACGTCGGCTCCGCCCGGTCCGGACCCGTCGGCGACGGGCTGCGCGCAGGCCAGGAACAGCTCGGCACGCCGAACTGCTCGGGCACGCGGCTTGATGGGCGGCGGGGAGCGGACCTCCAGCCGGCTCGGAGGGAGACCGTCAACCGGCTCGGAGTGAGGTCTGTTGTCGGCACTCGCCGACACCCGCCGACCCCTCACCGACGCCCGGCGGTACCGCGTAGCGCGCTGCGGACTCTGCTGAGTTGCCGGTCAGGAACGGCACCACTGGCCGCAGGGCTACGATCCGCCCCGTCTACAGTCCCAGGATGCGGCGCGCGAACCTCACTTATCCCGACGGCACATGGTCCGGGCTCACGTTGGAGACAGAAGGGCGTCCCAGACCGGAGCTGTGCCTGCTGACCGCAGAGCACCGGTTGTTGCTGACGCAGGGCGGGGACCCGGTACTGCTCGGTGTGGTGCACCCGCCCGCCTACGGAGTGGACTTCTTCCGTACGGACCGCTACCGGTCGCCCGTGCCGCCGCTGCGTGCGCAGACGGTTCAGGCGTACGGCGGGTCCACCGAGCGCTGGGCACATCGTTTCGCGGATCTGCTGGCCTCGTCACCCGGGACACCGCTGCACGACGGCCGTTGGGTGCTGTCCCCCGACCCCCGACTGCGGCACGGGAACCACGGACGCCGACCGCTCGCGGAGTACTGGAGCGCGATGCTCATCGACGGCCATCCGGACGGCTATGTCGACTGGTACGTCCACAACGGTTCATGGGAAATTCTTCCGCTGCGCCCCATGCCGGATGCCGACGACAGCCGGGTCAAGGCCTACCGGAAGCAGGCCAGGGACGGGACGCTGCCGCCCGTTCTTCTCTGGTGGGTCAGCGGTCTGGACTGTCACCTCATCCTGGACGGCCATGCCCGCCTCGCCGCGGCGATCGCCGAGTCCACGGAACCGCGGCTGCTGGAACTCCACCGGACGGTCCCCGACGACGAGGCCGACACCGAAACCCGCCGCGCTGTAGCGGCGTACGAGGCAGAACTGACGCGCTTCGCCGAGCTGCGCGTTCTGCACGGCCCCGGCATTCCCGACGGCGCCGAGTTCGCCGGTCCCGCACTCACCCGCCGACTCGACGCGGCGCGCACCGGACGCCGTCCCACCTGGGCCTGGCCCTTGCCCGGTGGCACCGCGGAATGGACCCGTATCGCCCACGAGCACACCGCCGGGCGCTGGGATCACGACGAGCCGTCGTGACCGGCTGCCCCCGGCGGGCCGGGCGGGCCGGGCGGGCCGGGCGGGGGAGCGGGGGCCGCTGGTCGGCGTCCCGCCCCCTTGTGCCGTACGTTCCCCTCCAACGGGGGCTCGCAGCACACGTGTTGGGACCACCCCGCAGCCGGTGCCGGTTGCTCCTCCTCGCCTACTGCGGCTTGAAGGAACGGATTTGGTAGCTGCCCTGCAAGTTGCCGCCCGCGTGGGAGGGCGTGGAGCCTACGCGTGCGTGGTAGTTGGTCTGGGTGTAGTACTGCACACGGTGCCCGGTGTTGTTCCATACGGAGCGCACATTCTGTCCCCTCTGGATGAAGGAACAGTTGTCGGCCGTGTTCGCCTTGCTGGCCTGCGACCACTGGCAGCGGGTTCCGCCGCCGTTCCAGTCGCTGTAGATGCAGAAGTACCCGGAGGAGCAGCTGAAGGCGGCCAGGCCGGCAGGTGCGGCGGGGGTCGCGCTGGCGAGGGGTGCGCCGGCGAAGGCGGTGGCCAGGGCGGCTGCGGCGATGGCGAGCGAGTGAAGACGACGCATGGCAAGGGTCCTTTTCGTGGTGCGGATGGGAACGGTCACGCCGCTGTGGACCGGCTGAGAAGGATCGCGTCGGGGCGGGAGAGCCACGGCTGGTGGGTGGCGTGGGAGGGTCGGCCCGCGAAGGGGCGCCGGGCGGCCTGACGAAGCACCAGTATGGTCCGGGCCCGCGGCCGCCCTCAGGGCATTTCTCGCCGGACCGCAGGCTGTTGGAGCGCGGCAGCGTATGTACCGGGCGTACGCGGCGTGCTGCGCGCCGACGCCTCGCGGCACAACGTCTGACACCGTCTGCGCAACGGGACCGGCACGCGCAACCGGCAGCGGCCGGGCACCCGTTCCGGTTCTCCGATCTTCGCAGCTGTCTGACGGTGCCCACCCACGGCTGAGGCGATGTGTGACGTGATTGCCGGGACGTACCGCACCCGCGGTGGGTGGTGACAGTGGTGTGCGCCCTCGCGGCCGGTCTGCTCCTGGTGGGCGCCGTCGCGCAGGTCACCGACCTTCTCCGCCACGGTCTTCAGGGCTATGACGGGGCTCCGGGGTGGCTCAACTTGTGCGGGTCCTCGCCGGCGCTTCTCGACCCGCTCGCGGCCGCGCGGCTGATCGAAGGCAAGGGCCGGGGGACCGGTTTCGCTTGCGCCGTCATGACGATCGACCTCGCCGCCAGGGCCTCAAACAGCTAGTGCCGATGATCTTCCGTTGAGTAGGGTGAACCTCGGATACCGGGCAACCGTCCGCGCACTGCGCTCGAAACTCCGCGCTTGGCCGCGTGGCGCCTGCCACGCACAAAACGTCTCTGCGGCGCGGGCGGTGCGCAGGACGACGGCCCGTTCCTCGGCCGCGAGGTGGCCTGTGGCGCCGGGAAGGGCGCGGTGTGTGCGGGTGGACGCCTCGGCGGCAAGAAAGTGAGTAAGGACAAAATGCAACCGACCTTCGTACTGCTCCATGGAGCCTTCGCGAACTCCTTCTCCTTCGCGCCGCTCCAGGCCGAACTCGGCCTCCTCGGACACCGTTCGATCGCCGTCGATCTGCCCGGCCACGGATTCGGGGCGACCTACTCGCGTGTCTATCAGGCGCCGCAGGATCCGGAAGGGCTCGCCACCACGCCCGGCTCGATCAAGGGCGTCACGCTCGCCGACAACGTCGCGCACCTGATCGGGATACTGGAGCGGGCCAAGGAGAACGGGCCGGTGATCCTCGTCTCCCACAGCCGCGGCGGCATCACGGCCACCGCGGCGGCCAACGCCCGGCCGGACCTGATCGACCACCTCGTCTATGTCTCGGCCTGGTGCCCGGTCGATCTCGACATCAACGACTACTACGCCGAGCCGGAGATGGCCACGGTCGACGCCGCTTCCATGGCCATGGCGCTGGCCGGGAACCCGGCCGAACTCGGTCTGCTGCGCGTCAACTTCCGCACCGCGGACCCGGCCGCCCTCGCGGCACTCAAGGCGGCTCTCTTCGCCGACGGCACCGATGAGGAGTTCCTGACCTTCCTGAACACCTTCCAGCCCGACGAGAACCTGGACGTCGGCACCTCCGCCGACCGGGCACAGGCCGCGAGCTGGGGCCGCATCCCGAAGACCTTCGTGCGTCTGGCCGACGACACGAGCCTGCCGCTCGCCCTACAGGACCGGCTGATCCGCGAGGGCGACGCGCTGACGCCGGACAACCCGTACGACGTCCACACTCTGGAGGGCAGCCACCTGAAGTGGCTGATCGACCCGGCACCGGCGGCCCGCGTCCTGGGCGAACTCGCCGAACCCTGGTGCGCCGGGGACGAGGGCCGGGCGTGACCCACGCGCCCTCGGGTGGTAGCAGCTGATCCTGCCCGGAGCGGGTCGGCCCCGGGCCGGGTGTCCGGCGGCCGACCTGCGAGGACGCACGGCGAGTCGGGTGACGGCGCGGCGCGGCGGCGGCTGGGTGGCGTTTGTCGCCAGGGGCGTGGTGCGGTTTGCGAGGCGGGTGTGGCGCGGGGCACCCTTGCGGCATGTCATACGTACGGCTTGAGGCCTGGATCGGTGGAGAGTGGCTGGAGGTCGACTCGGTGAGCGTCACCGTGATGGACTCCGCGCTGACCCTCTCCTTTGAGCATCAGCGGACCGAGTCCGGGTACCGGAGCCTGATCTGGGAGCCCCTGGAGAAATTCCTCAAGGAGTACTGTGACGAGCCGCTCGTCGTCGTACCGCTGGGCCGCAACCTGCCGGTGATGTTCGGCCCCGGCGCGGCGGGCCCGTTCCGGCTGGCGGAGATGCGGGACGCCTGACCTGGCCATATGGCCCGTTAGGGCTACGGTGACGCCGCGGCCGACCCTTGACCGCCCGCCGACCCTCTGCCGTCCTCCGGCCCGCCGTGACACGGCGGGCCGACGCGATCATCGGGCGGACCTTCCCCGTGCGAGGCCGCCACCAGTCCAGGGCCGTCAGTCCACAGTGGTGACGGCTACGCGGCGACGGCGGCTGAGTGCGCCGAGAGCGATGTCCACGGCCAGGAACGCGACCAGCGAAATGCCGAGCAAGGGCACCAGCCAGCCCACCACCCCGACGGCCGGCGCGAGCGGAATGAGCACCGGCAGCGGTACCTGACGCCATGCGCCGCGTGGAATCGGACGCCCGAAGGACAGCGTGCGGTCGCGGGTGGGGCGGCGCTGCCACCACATCCGGTAGCCCCAGAGGATCAGAAAGATCAGGGCGAGGGCGAGCGCGGCCAGCGCGATCTGGTTGGCGAGGCCGAAAAGGGTGCCGGTGTGCAGGTCGATGCCGTAGCGGGTGAGCTTGGCCAGGACGGGGTGGTCGGCGAAGCGCGAGACATCGGTGACCTTGCCCGTCGCCGGGTCCACGGCGAGGGCGTCCTGCTTCTCCGGCCAGCCGCGCTGCACCTGCTTGACGACATAGGCGGTGCCCCGGTCCGTCGGCAGGACGATCTCGACGGGGTTGTCGAGGCCCTGGGCGCGGGCGGTGCGGAGCACCTTGTCGATGCCCACGTCCGCGGGCGCGGAGCCGCTCGATCGGTTTCCCTTCGAGTCACCCATCCCAGGCATGTCAGGCATTCCTGGCATGCCTGAGGAGCCGCCATGTCCGGCGTGGTGCTCCGCCACGGCCGTCGAGACGGTCGGGGTCGCCTGTCCCAGGGACTCCCGGAGTTCGCCGATGTTCGCCCCGGCGTACGCGGACCAGGTCAGACCGGTCGCCGAGAGGAAGACCAGGCCGGCCGCGGCCCACAGACCGACCGCACCGTGCCAGGACAGCGTCCGGCGGCGGCCGGTGGCGGTGCGGTCCGGCAGTGCGAGCGCCCGCAGCTTGCGGTTCGGGCGCTTACGGCCGATCCACAGCGCCACTCCGCCCCCGGCGACCACCCACAGCCAGCTGGCGGCCAGTTCGCTGTAGAGCCGGCCGGTCTCGCCCAGGTGCAGGTCGCGGTGGAGGGCGTCGAGCCAGGTGCGCAGGGGCAGCGCACCTGTGGAACCGTACGTCTCCAGAGCCCCTCTGACGTTCCCGGTGTAGGGGTCGACGAAGACGGCGAGCTGGTGGTCGGCGGAGACGCCCGGTACGTCGGAGAGCAGGACCCGGGTGGTGTCCCCGGGGCGCGGTGCCGGGCGTACGGCGGCGAGCTTGCCCTCGGGATGGGCCTTCCGGGCGTCGGCGACCTGCTGCGACAGCGGCCGCTCGGTCTTGCCCACCGGCACGCTCAGCTCCTGCGCGTAAAGGAGCTTCTCCGCCTGGAAGGAACCGGCGTACAGCAGCCCGGTGACCGCGGCGACGAGCAGGAAGGGCGCGATCAGTACCCCGGCGTAGAAGTGCAGACGCAACACCAGCGGGCGGAACGCGGCCCACCCGGAACGCCGTACCGCCCGCTCCTCCCCGGAGCCGGTGGTGTCCGGGGAGTCCGGTGCACCGTTCGGTGCGAGACGTTGTTCAGTGGGCACGCGGGGCTCCCGGCTCGTCGATGCGGTGGCCCGGCCCGCTGCCGGTACCGCTCAGGGAGTCGGACGAAGCGGAGCACGAGTTCCCGTGGGTGATGTGAGCTGTCCCATACGGGAGGCTGCCGGGCCCGCACCCACCCGCCAGGATGTCGGCACCGGATGGCACGATGGCGGCCATGACAAACGGGCCGACCTTACCTGCTGACGTGCTGATGTCGCGCGTGCTGTGTGGGCTGCTGCGCCGGGTCCTTCCCTCCCGCACACACCGCCCGAAGTTCCCGGATCCGGCCCGTGGCAGACGGAGTCTTCCGCCCGTCCCGACCCCGTACTCCAGGTCCGAACAGCACTGCCCACCCCCCACCGTTGGAGGCAGCCCGATGATGACGCACCCCGCAGACGCACACGCTTCCCGGCGGAGCCGCAAGCGGAAGCCGACCGCCCTTGCGGCGGTGACGGCCGTGACAGCGGTCTCTCTGCTCGCCGGCTGCTCGTCCGAGGAACCGGCGAAGCCGAAGCGCCCGGACCCGGTAACACCTTCCCCCCACTCCGCGCCGCCGAGCAGCGCCGCCCCCACGCCGAAGACCGGCGGGTTCTCGCCATATGTGGACACCTCGCTGAAGCCCTCCTTCGACCTCGTCAAGGGAGCCCAGGAGACCGGTGTGAAGGAGTACAACCTGGCGTTCGTCTCGCCGGGCGGCGGCTGCGTACCCAAGTGGGGCGGCCGGCAGCCGCTCGCCGCCAACCCCGTGGCGCGGCAGGCGGATGCACTGCGCGCACAGGGCGGCGATGTACGGATCTCCTTCGGCGGACAGAGCGGCAATGAACTGGCCAGGGTCTGCGGCTCGGTGGACAAGCTGGTGAACGCCTACCGCAAGGTCATCGAGGCCTACCACCTGACCAAGGTCGACTTCGATATCGAGGGCCCGGCACTGACCGACACCAAGGCCAACGACCTTCGCGCGCAGGCCATCGCCCGGCTTCAGCAGGACACAAAACTGGACGTCTCCGTCACCCTCCCGGTGCTCCCCTCCGGCCTCAACCGGCACGCCGTCGCGGTGCTGAAGAGCGCCAAGAAGAACGGTGCCCGGATCTCCTCGGTGAACATCATGGCCATGGACTACGGCACGTACTACGACGGCGACATGGGCAAGTACGCCACCGCGGCCGCCACCGCCACGCAGAAGCAGATCAAGGGGGCGCTGGGTATCCGGGACGAGGCCACGGCGTGGAAGAGCGTCGGGGTCACCCCGATGATCGGTGTGAACGACGTCAAGGGCGAGGTCTTCCGGCCCGACGACGCGGCCGAGCTCAAGAAGTTCGCCGACGAGAAGGGGCTCGGCCGGCTGTCGATGTGGTCGGTCACCCGCGACAAGCCCTGCCCGGGAGGCGCCAACCTCAAGGCGGCGGCGACCTGTTCGAGCCTCGGGAAGAAGACGAACGAGTTCGTGCGCGCCTTCACGGGCTGAGCCGGGAGAGGGGGAAGGGGCGGGCCGGGCACCGCCGTACCGGGGTGGCATGCCGGGGTCGGCTCACCGCGGTTCATCGGTGACCGGGTTCCGCTCGCCCGATCGGGTGAGCTGGGTCCCGCTGTGTTGCCTGCATCTCACCGGGATGGGTTACTGAATCCGTCCGATTCCGGTGGGCCGCCCATCCTTTCCGGGGGAGTGGAAGGCGCCCTGCCTGTTTCGGAGCACCGGTCTGATGACGGTGCCGTTCGAGCGCTCCTCCGTTGGGGATGTGCAGGACCGGCCATGTCGGCGCGCGTACGCGGGCGTCTCATGGTGCGGCGAGCCCGCAAGTTGGCTGGAGCCGTCATGCCTGCTGCCCGCGCTGTGTGCCCCGTCCGCGTCATCGCCCTCCCTTGGGTGGCCCCGCCGGGCCGGTACGCTCCCTTCCCCCAACTTCCCTATGAAGAAAGCCCCGTTGAGGCGAACACCGCGGGCACGGAGGCATCGGCGGTGACACCGTCATGCTGACTCCGGAACGCCCCTGCGGGCTCGCCCTCGTCACCGACCGCGACGGCAACTACCTCGCCGTCATCGACCCGCTGTCCCACCGGGTCGTCCCCACCCTCAGCGCGCCGGCCCCACACATGGCGCGGTGCGATGCCGGCGGCCCGGTCGTCTGTACCGTGGTCGACGGCACCGATCTGGCGGCGTCGAGGGACAGCGCCGCCCTTCTGGGCGCCCTCTCCGCGCTGCGCAACACCTCGGTTCACGGGGAGGGTTGGCGGCGTTTCGCTGCCGCGGCCGGCCCCGGCCTGATGGCCGAGCGCAACCAGTTCTCCGGTGTCTTCCCGGACCAGGGCTCCACCAGCGGTGGGCCAGCCGGTGGACATCACCGCGACGGTCTCCGCGGCCGGGTCGGGAGCGGGCACGCCCACCGGTACGGTCACCTTCGACTTCGGTGACGGCACCCCGACGGTCACCGCACCCGTGACGGGCGGCACCGCCACCGTCACCCACGCCTGGGCGAGCACCTCCGGCAGCCCGTACGCCCTCACGGCCGGCTACAGCGGCGACGCCGACTTCAGCCCCTCCACGGCAACCGGTATGCAGACCGTCGGCCAGGCCGCGACCACCACCGCCGTGGCCTCCTCGCCCGATCCCTCGGTGACGGGCCAGCCGGTGAGCATCACCGCGACGGTCTCCGCGGCCGCACCAGCCGCGGGCACCCCGACCGGGACGGTCACCTTCGACTTCGGTGACGGCACTCCAGCCACCCTGACCTCGCTCTCCGACGGCGTCGCCCGGATCACCCACACCTATACGGCCGCGGGCGGCCCGTACACGGTGACCGCGCTCTACCTGGGGAACGACAGCTTCTCCTCGTCGAGCGGGGGTGACACGCAGACCGTGGGTAAGGCGGCCACTACCACGGCGGTGGTGTCGTCGCCGGATCCCACGGTGGTGGGGCAGTTGACCACGGTGACGGCTTCGGTGGCGTCGGTCGCGCCGGGGGCGGGGGCGCTGTCGGGTACGGTCACCTTCAATTTCGGTGATGGCAGTCCGACGTTGACGGCACCGGTCAGTAATGGGCTGGCGGTGGTGACGCACGCTTACGGCAGTACGGCGGGCAGTCCGTTCGCGATCACCGCGACATACGACGGGGATGCCAACTTCACCTCGTCGAGCGGGAGCGACACCCAGACCGTCGGCAAGGCGGCCACCACCACGTCGGTGATCTCCTCGCCCGATCCCACGGTCGTGGGTCAGTCCACCACCCTCACGGCGTCCGTCGCCTCCGTGGTGCCCGGGGCCGCCGCCCCCACCGGTACGGTCACCTTCAGTTTCGGCGACGGCACCCCCTCGACCACCACCACGCTCTCCGACGGCATCGCGACCGTCGCGCACACCTACACCACCACGAGCGGCAGCCCCTTCCCCCTCACGGCGATCTACAACGGGGACGCCAACTTCACCTCGTCAAGTGCCGGTGACTCGCAGACGGTGGGCAGGGCGGCGACGACGACGGCGGCGGTGGTTTCTTCGCCGGATCCGTCGGTGGCGGGGCAGGCGGTGGCGCTTACCGCGATGGTGGCGGCGGTGGCTCCGGGGGCCGGTACGCCGACCGGTACGGTCACCTTCAGTTTCGGTGACGGCACCAGCGCCGGTACCGCGACCCTCTCCGGCGGCACCGCGACCGTGACGCATACGTTCACCGGGGCCGCCGGCAGCCCGTACACCGTCACGGCGATTTACAACGCGGACGCCAACTTCACGTCATCGAGCGGCAGTGACTCGCAGACGGTGGGTCGGGCGGCGACGACGACGGCGGTGGTTTCTTCGCCGGATCCGTCGGTGGCGGGGCAGGCGGTGGCGCTTACCGCGATGGTGGCGGCGGTGGCTCCGGGGGCCGGTACGCCGACCGGTACGGTCACCTTCAGTTTCGGCGATGGCACCAGCGCCGGCACCGCGACCCTCTCCGGCGGCACCGCGACCGTCACCCACACCTACGCGACCAGGTCCGGCAGCCCCTTCGCCATCACGGCCACCTACAACGGAGACGCCAACTTCACGGCGTCCACCGGCAATGACACCCAGACGCTCACCAAGAACGCGTCCACCACCACGGTGACCTCCACTCCCGACCCCTCGGTGTCCGGCGGGACGGTGACCGTCCGGGCGACGGTCTCCTCCGCGGCCGGTACGCCGACCGGCACGGTCACCTTCAGTTTCGGTGACGGCACCAGCACCGCCACCGCGACCCTCTCCGGCGGAGTCGCCACCGTCACCCACCCCTACACGACCACCACCGGGAGCCCGTTCACCGTCACGGCCACCTACGGCGGGGACGCCAGCTTCAACGGCTCCACCGGGACCGACACCCAGACCGTCACCCGGGCCACGACCTCCACCACCGTGATCTCCACGCCCAACCCCTCCACGACGGGTGACCGGGTCACGGTCACCGCGACCGTGGTGCCCGTCGCCCCCGCAACGGGGACGCCCACCGAAACCGTCACCCTCGCCATCACGGGACGCAGCCCCCAGACCGTGCCTCTCGTCAACGGCACGGCCAGCGCGTCGTTCAACCCCCTACCGAAGGGAACCCACTTGGTCACCGGCAACTACAACGGCGACGTCAGCTTCGGGCCGTCCTCCGGAACCACTCTCCAGACGGTGAACTGACGGAGCGGTGCCCCGGCCCCGGCTCCCGTGAGCGGAGCCGGGGCACCGCTGTGTTCCGGCCGCCTCGGGAAGTGCCAGGCGGCCTCCCGCGGCTCTCCCGGTGCCGCGATCCGGGGCAGCGGCGCCTCGGTCCGGTTGGCGCGTCCGTTACTTACCCGCGCCCGGGGAGTCGTGAAGAATCCGGACGCGACGACGCGCTTCGGCCCGGGGAGTGGCGACCGGATCACGCGGCACTCTTGGCAGCGTCAGTGCAATGTGAAATATTACTGACGTGCCCTCGAGAAGAAGCTCGGATGTCATCGTCGTCGGCGCGGGCGTGGTCGGCGCGGCCTGTGCCTACTACGCGTCCCGCGCCGGCCTCTCCGTCACCGTGGTCGACCGCGGCCCCGTCGCGGGCGGCACCACGGGCGCCGGTGAGGGCAACCTCCTGGTCTCCGACAAGGAGCCCGGCCCCGAACTCGATCTCGCGCTGCTCTCCACCGGGTTGTGGCAGGAGCTGGCCGAACTGCTCCCGCCGCAGATCGAGTACGAGCCCAAGGGCGGCCTCGTGGTCGCCGCCGACGAGACCGGGATGCGGGCCCTGCGCGAATTCGCGGCCGGACAGCGCGCGGTCGGTGTGCGGGCGGACGAGATCCCGGCGGACCGGTTGCGGGAGCTGGAACCGCATCTGACTCCCGTCCTGGCAGGGGGCTTTCACTATCCGCAGGACGCTCAGGTGATGCCGGCCCTGGCCGCCGCCCATCTGCTGCGCGCGGGCGGTGACCGGGTGTGCCTGCGGCTCGGTGAGGAAGTCACCGGCCTGCTGACCACGGCGGACGGGGCGGTGCGGGGAGTGCGTACGACGGGCGGCGAGGTGTTCGCCCCGTACGTGGTCAACGCGGCCGGCACCTGGGGCGGCGAGTTCGCGCGGCTCGCGGGCGTGGAACTCCCGGTGCTGCCACGTCGCGGCTTCGTGCTCGTCACGGAACCGCTGCCGCGGGTGGTCCGGCGCAAGGTGTACGCGGCCGACTATGTGGCCGACGTCGCCAGCGGCTCGGCGGCGCTCCAGACCTCGGCGGTGGTCGAGGGTACCGCCGCCGGGCCCGTCCTGATCGGCGCCAGCCGGGAGCGGGTCGGCTTCGACCGGACGCTGTCGACCGAGGTGCTGCGCCGCCTGGCGGTCCAGGCCACCGCACTCTTCCCGGTCCTCGCCGGGGTCCGCGCGATGCGGACGTATGTGGGGTTCCGCCCGTACCTGCCCGACCATCTGCCGGCCATCGGCCCCGATCCGCGGGTGCCCGGTCTGCTGCACGCCTGCGGTCACGAGGGCGCGGGGATCGGCCTCGCCCCGGCCACCGGGCTGCTCATCGCGCGGTCCCTGAGCGGGGCCGAACCGCCCCTGGACCCGGGCCCGTTCCACCCCGCCCGTTTCGAAGCCGAAGCCGCCGTCTGATCCGTCCGCTACGAGAGGAGGCCCGCAGTGGCCCGTACCCCCGCCGAACTGGCAGGGGCGAACCCCGGCGCGTCGTTCGAGATCACCATGGACGGCCATCCGGTCCCCGCCCTGCCCGGCCAGTCCGTCGCCGCGGCCCTGTGGTCCGCCGGCATCCTCGCCTGGCGCACCACCCGCACCACCGGCCGCCCGCGGGGAGCCTTCTGCGGCATCGGGCAGTGCTACGACTGCCTCGCCACCATCAACGGGGAGCCCAACCGCCGGGCCTGTCTTGTGCCCGCGAGCCCGGGCGACGCGATCACGACCCAGGAGGGACACGGCCATGCCCGCATCGGCGTCTGACCCGTACGACCTCGCGGTGCTCGGCGCGGGCGCCGCCGGTCTCGCCGGTGCCGTCACGGCAGCCGAACTCGGGCTGTCCGTCGCCCTGTTGGACGCCGCACCGCAGACCGGCGGCCAGTTCTACCGGCATCCGGCACCTGCCGTCGGCGCGACCCGGCCCGAGGCGCTGCACCACGACTGGGCGGCCTTCGCCGAACTGCGCCGACGCCTGGAGCGGAGCGACATCCGCCGGCTGTCCGGGCACCATGTCTGGGCCGTCACGAAGGAGGACGGCGACCTGTGGGCGGTGCACGCCGTCACCGGACCCGACGGCAACGGGGAGCAGGCGGTCCGGGTGCGGGCCCGGGCGATCCTGCTCGCGACCGGCGCCTACGAACGCCAACTCCCCTTTCCCGGCTGGACCGTACCGGGGGTCGTGGGTGCCGGGGGAGCGCAGGCCATGCTCAAGTCCGGTCTGGTGCTGCCCGGTAAGCGGATCGTCGTGGCGGGCAGCGGACCCCTGCTGCTCGCCGTCGCCTCGTCGCTGGCCGCCGCCGGTGCGCAGGTCCCGGCCGTGATCGAGGCGTCCGGCTATCTGGAATACGCACGGCATCCCGGTGCGCTCGCCGCCAATCCGCGCAAGCTCGTCGAGGCGGCGGTCCACGGGGCCGCCCTGCTGCGGCACCGCGTCCGGTTGCGCACCCGCAGCGCGGTCACCGAGGTGCACGGCACCGACCGGGTGGCGGCCGTCACCGTCACCCGGCTCGACCGCGACTGGCGGCCCGTACGGGGGACGGGCCGGCAGATCGCCTGCGACGCCCTCGCGGTGGGACACGGCCTGGTCCCGCAGATCGAACTGGCCACCGCACTCGGCTGCGCCACCCGCCGCACCGCGGACGGGACATCGGCCCTGGCCCTGGACGCCCTTCAGGAGACCTCCGTACGCGGGCTGTGGGCGGCGGGGGAGACCGGGGGAGTGGGCGGCGCCCCGCTCGCCCGTACGGAAGGGGAGCTGGCCGGGCTCGCGGCAGCCGCCTGGCTCCATGGGCGCCCCGCCGACGAGGGGCGCGTACGGGCGCTGCGGCGTCGGCGGGACCGGATGCGTGCCTTCGCCGACGCGATGGCTGCCAGACATGCACCGGCGGCGGGCTGGACGGGCTGGCTGACCGACGACACGGAGGTCTGCCGCTGCGAGGAAGTGACCGCCGGAACGATCCGCGAAGCGGTCACCGACCTGGGCGCCCGTGACGCCCGCACCGTCAAACTCCTCACCCGGGCCGGTATGGGCTGGTGCCAGGGGCGGATGTGCGGGACGGCGGCGGCGTGCCTCGCGGCGGGCGACGGGGAGGCGGAACCACCCGCCGAACGCCGCCCGTTCGCCGTGCCCGTTCCGCTCTCGGCCCTCGCCTCGTCCGACGACTCCACCGGAGGCCGGCCGGACGCCGTCCCGGCCGTTGACGACTGACCGCCGGCCGTCCTCGTGGCGGCCACGGACGACCCAATAAAATGTCACACGCTACCGAAGGGTTCACCGGCATGACCGCCCTCACCTGGAACAGCACCCGCCCCTGGCGCGGAATCATGGTCGCCACGGCACTGCCGCTGCGCGACGACCTGTCCGTCGACCACGACGCCTATGCCCAGCACGTCCGTTGGCTGATCGAGCAGGGCTGCGACGGCGTCGTACCGAACGGCTCGCTCGGCGAGTACCAGACCCTCACCGACGAGGAGCGGGCCCGTGTGGTGCGGACCGCGGTCGAAGCGGCGGGCGACGGCGCGCGGGTCATGCCCGGCGTCGCCGCCTACGGCAGCGCCGAGTCCCGGCGCTGGGCGGAACAGGCGGGCGAGGCGGGCTGCGGCTCGGTCCTCCTACTGCCCCCGAACGCCTACCGCGCCGACGAACGGGCCGTCCGCGCCCACTACGCCGAGGCCGCCAAGGCGGGGGTGCCGGTCGTCGCGTACAACAACCCCCTCGACACCAAGGTGGATCTGACACCCGCGCTGCTGGCCCGGCTGCACCAGGACGGCAGCATCGTCGCGGTCAAGGAATTCTCCGGCGATGTGCGCCGCGCCTACGAGATCGCCGAACTCGCCCCGGACCTCGACCTGTTGATCGGCGCGGACGATGTCCTGCTCGAACTCGCCGTGGCCGGTGCGGTCGGCTGGGTCGCCGGCTACCCCAACGCCTTCCCCGCCACCTGCGCCGCGCTCTACCACGCCGCCGTCGCCGGTGACCTGGACACCGCCCTGCCGCTCTACAAGTCCCTGCACCCGCTGCTGCGCTGGGACTCGAAGACGGAGTTCGTCCAGTGCATCAAGCTGTCCATGGACCTCGTCGGCCGCCACGGCGGCCCTGCCCGCCCGCCGCGCTCCCCGCTCACGGGAGAGACCGAGACCGAAGTCCGGGCCGCCACCGAGAAGGCCCTGGCCGCCGGACACCACTGACCGCATGCGTCACCACTGACCGCATCCGTCACCACTGACCGCATCCGTGCCGCTTCGAAAGGACTCATGGTGCGTACGCGTCATGTCTTCCACGCCGTCGACTCGCACACCGAGGGCATGCCCACGCGCGTGATCACCGGTGGCGTCGGGGTGCTCCCCGGCGCCACCATGGCCGAGCGCAGACTGCACTTCATCGAGCACCTCGACCATCTCCGGACGCTCCTGATGTACGAGCCGCGCGGGCACTCCGCCATGAGCGGCGCCATCCTCCAGCCGCCCACCCGCGCCGACGCCGACTACGGCGTCCTCTACATCGAGGTCTCCGGCCTGCTGCCGATGTGCGGGCACGGCACCATCGGGGTCGCCACCGTCCTCGTCGAGTCGGGCATGGTGCCGGTGACCGAGCCGGTCACCCCGGTGCGGCTCGACACCCCGGCCGGTCTGGTCGCCGTCGACGTGCACGTGGCGGACGGGGTGGCGAAGTCGGTCACCCTCACGAATGTGCCCGCCTTCTGCGCCGGTCTGGACCGCACCGTGGAGGTCCCGGGATACGGGAGGGTCACCTACGACCTCGCCTTCGGCGGCAACTTCTACGCCTTCGTCGAACTCGATGCGCTGGGGCTGCCGTTCGACCGCGCCCGCAAGGACGATCTGCTGGCCGCCGGACTGGCCGTCATGGCCGCGATCAACGCCTCGCCGGACCGGCCGGTCCACCCCGAGCAGTCGGAGATCGCCGGGGTCAAGCATGTCTATCTGGCCGCTCCCGGCTCGGACGCCCAGCACTCGCGGCATGCGATGGCGATCCACCCGGGCTGGTTCGACCGCTCGCCCTGCGGCACCGGCACCTCGGCGCGGATGGCGCAGCTGCACGCCCGCGGCGAACTGCCCCTGGACCGGGACTTCGTCAACGAGTCCTTCATCGGCACCCGCTTCACCGGCCGCCTGGTCGCCGAAACCGAGGTCGGCGGGCGGCCCGCCGTGGTGCCGACCGTCACCGGCCGCGCCTGGATCACCGGCACCGCCCAGTACTTCCTCGACCCGGACGACCCCTTCCCCGGAGGCTTCCTCCTGTGACCACCGCCGTCTCTTCTGTCACCTCCCGCAATCCGGCCGATCCGTCCGATGTGCTGGTGTCGGTTCCGGCCCCCGGAGCCTTCGCCGCTGCGGATGCCGTCGAGCGGGCCCGCGCGGCCCAGCCCGGCTGGCTGGCCGGCGGTGCCGCCGCCCGCTCGGCCGCCCTGGGCGCGGTCGCCACCGCCCTGGAAACCGCCGCGGACGAACTGGCCGCGCTCGCCGTACGTGAAGTGGGCAAACCACTCACCGAGGCACGCGCCGAGATCGCCCGCAGCGTCGCGATCTGGCGTTACTACGCCCAGGCCCCCTACGAACCCCTCGGCGCCGTGCACGAAACCGCCGTCGGCCCGGGGCTGCTGCTGACCCGCCGCCGTCCGTACGGGGTCGCCGGCCTCCTCACCCCCTGGAACTTCCCGTTCGCCATTCCGAGCTGGAAGGCGGCCCCGGCACTCGCCGCGGGCAACGCGGTGGTCCTCAAGCCCGCCCCCGAGGCGACGGCCTGCGCCCGGCGCCTCGCCTCCCTCATCGAGCAGGCCCTGCCGGAAGGGGTGTGCACGGTGCTGCCCGGCGGAGCGACCGAGGGCAACGCGCTCGTCTCCGTCGCCGATGTCATCTCCTTCACCGGCTCGACGACCGTCGGCCGGTCGGTCGTGCAGGCGGCCACGGCCCGGGGCATCCCGGTCCAGGCCGAGATGGGCGGTCTGAACGCGGCCCTGGTCCTCCCGGACGCGGACATCGAGCAGGCAGCGCGCCATATCGCCGCCGCGATCGCCGGATACGCGGGCCAGAAGTGCACCGCCACCCGTCGCGTGATCGCGGTCGGAGCGGCCCTCGGCCCCCTGCGGGAGGCGCTCGTGGAAGCCCTGCGGGCGGTGCCGGTCGGCGACCCGGCCGACCCCGCCACCGTGTGCGGGCCGCTCATCAACGAGCAGGCCCGCGACCGGGTCAGCCGCGCCCGGGACGGTCTCCCGGTCCTCGCGGGCGCAGCCGCGCGCGGCCTCCCCGGCTGGTACGCGGCCCCGACCCTGGTCGAGCAGGTGCCCCCGGGCCACCAGCTGCTGCGCGAAGAGGTCTTCGGGCCGGTCGCGGCGCTGCTGCCCGCCGACGATCTGGCCCATGCGGTCCGGATCACCAACTCGGTCCCGTACGGCCTGGTCACCTCGGTCCACTCGGCCGGTCTGGACCCGGTTCTGCACGGGCTCGACCAGCTCGACACCGGCATGATCAGAGTCAACGCCCCGTCCACCGGGGTCGACTTCCATCTGCCGTTCGGCGGCGCCAAGGAATCCGGCCACGGACCGCGGGAACAGGGCCGCGCCGCCCTGGAGTTCTACACCTCCAGCCGTACGTACACCCTCTCCACCGTGGGAACAATGTGAAATTGTATGCTGGTGATCCGCTCCGCCAGGAAGGGATCACCACCGCTATGGGGCACCTGAAGCACCGCGATCTCAACGCCACCCGGGAGCGGCTGCGCGACCAGGTCGCCCATGCCCTGCGAGCGGCCCTGATCTCCGGTGAACTGCAGCCGGGGGAGGTGTACTCGGCGCCGGTCCTGGCCGAGGACTTCGGGATCTCGGCCACGCCCGTGCGCGAGGCGATGCTCGACCTGGCGCGCGAAGGCCTGGTCGAGCCCGTCCGCAACAAGGGTTTCCGGGTCACCGAAGTCAATGAACGCGACCTCGACCAGTACACCGAGATCCGTGCCCTCATCGAGATTCCCATGATCGGCCGGATCACCCGCTCCGCCGCCCGTGCGGACCTGGAGGCGCTGCGGCCGGTCGCCGAGGAGATCGTGCGCGCCGCGCGCGACCACGACCTCATCGGCTACCTGGAGGCCGACCGGCAGTTCCACCTCGATCTGCTCGGCCTCAGCGGCAATGACCGCCTCGTCGAGACCGTCGGTGACCTGCGCAAGCGCTCACGGCTCTACGGGCTCACGGCCCTGGACGAGCGGGGCGAGCTGATCCCGTCGGCCGAGGAACACCTCGAACTCCTCGACCTGATGCTGGCCGGCGAGGCGAAGGCAGCCGAGAAGTGCATGGCCAAGCACCTGGGCCATGTCCGCTCGCTCTGGGCCAGAAGCGGGACCGCGGCGAAATCCGGCAGGTAGCGGGGCGGCGGCGAGCCCCGTCCCACTGCGGACAGCGATGCCGCCCGCCCTCCCGCCGGTCCCATGCAACGTCACACATCATGACGCGCCCCCGGGCCGTGGAAGGGACCCATGAACCCCGCCTACACCACCGTCGACCACTTCTTCACCGTCCCCCTGGACCACTCCGCCCCCAACGGGGAACACATACAGGTCTTCGCCCGCGAGGTCGTCGACCCGGCCCGCGCGGACGAGCGGCTGCCCTGGCTGCTGTATCTGCAAGGCGGTCCGGGCGGCAAATCCCCCCGCCCGTCGGCCGGCTCACCCGGCTGGCTGGACCAGGCCCTCCAGACCCACCGGGTGCTCCTGCTCGACCAGCGCGGCACCGGCCGTTCCACCCCGGTCACCGCCCGAGCCGCCGCCCGCTTCACCTCGCCCGCCCAACTCGCCGCATACCTGGGCCACTTCCGCGCCGACTCGATCGTCGCAGACGCCGAACTGATCCGCCGCCAACTCTGCCGGGACGAACCCTGGGAGACCCTCGGCCAGAGCTACGGCGGCTTCCTCACCCTCACCTACCTCTCCCGGGCCCCCGAGGGCCTGCGGGCCTGCTACGTGACCGGCGGTCTGCCCGGCCTCACCGCCACCGCCGACGAGGTCTACGCCCGCACCTACCCACGGGTGCGGGACCGCGTCCTCGACTTCTACGCCCGCTACCCGGACGACGCCCACCGCCTCCGCCACATCGCCGATCTCCTCACGACCACCGAGGTCCGGCTGCCCGACGGAGACCGCCTCACCACCCGCCGACTGCGCACCCTCGGCCTCGCCCTCGGCATGGGCGACGGTTTCGAACGGCTCCACTGGCTGCTCGACGAATCCCTGGACACCGACGGCGAGTTGACCGACACCTTCCTCCACCAGGTGCGCAACCTGACCGGCTTCACCGACAATCCGCTGTACGCCGTGCTTCAGGAGACGCTCTACGGGCAGGGCGCCGGTCCGACGGGCTGGGCAGCCGCCCGGGCCCTCGACGGCTTCGCCGCATTCACCGAGGAGGCGGACCCCCTCCTCCTCACCGGCGAAATGATCTACCCCTGGATGTTCCGGGAGATCACCGGCCTGCGGTCCTTCGAGGAAGCCGCCCACCTGCTGGCCGCACGCCCCGACTGGCCGGAGCTGTACGACCCCCGGCGCCTCGCGGCCAACCAGGTCCCGCTCGCCGCGATCGTCTACCACGACGACATGTACGTCGACGCGGAACTCTCCCTGCGCACCGCCCGCGAGGTCGGCGCCACCCGCGTCTGGGTCACCAACGAGTGGGAGCACGACGGCGTCAACACCTCCGGCGGCCGGGTACTGGCCCGCCTGATGGACCTGGCCGCGGGCCGCGCGTAAGCCTTCCCGCCCGTCCTCGCCCGGCTTCCTTTTCCTGCCAGTGCCTCCGATGGGAGAGCCGTGCCCGCGCTGCCTACCTGCCGGCGCCGCTGCTGCCGGTCGCGCGGTGGACCGATCAACGGCCGGAAGGCACCGGGTAACCTGAAAGCCGGTGTGCGGGCGGCCAGTTCAGGCTCTGCGGCGCACACCGGAGGGGGGAGGCCGCTACATGACCGGCACAGTGCTCGCGCTGCCCTCAGGGGGCGCCCGGTGAACAGTTCCGTGCTGCTTCACGCGCCCGCAACGCCTGCCCTCCCCGCGCTTGTTCTTCGCCCCTGGCGCATGGCGGACGTTGAGGCACTGGTCGAGGCGTACCGGGATCCCACCCTGGGCCGCTGGACCCGCTCGCGTCCGGAAAACGTGGCCGAGGGGGCGCGGTGGATACAGGACCAGCAACGCGGCTGGTCGGTGGGAGACCAGCTCGGCTTTGCGGTCTTGGAAGAGACTCCCGACGCGGCTGCCCGGCGGCTGGTGGGCAACATGGTGCTCAAGAACGTCGTTCCCGGCAAACCGACAGCCGAAGTCGGCTATTGGACCGTGGCACCAGCCCGTGGCCGGGGTGTCGCCTCCCGCACGCTGGAGGCACTCACCACCTGGGCCTTCGAGACCTTCCGTGCCGAGGGGTTGGAAGGCATTGAGCTCCTCCACCAAGTGGACAACCTGGCCTCGTGCCGTGTCGCACAGAAGAGCGGCTATGCGTTCGTCAGAACCCTGCCGGCGGCACCGCCCCTGTACCCCCTTGACGGCCATGTGCACCTACGGCGCGCGAATCCGTGACGACGTCGGGCTCGGATAGCCGCCTCCCGCCGAACTGACGCGTCATGGCCGCCGGTCGGCCCGCTACGCGCCCGGCGGCGGTCCGGCCAACGCGTGCAGGACCGTGTTGTACCGGTCGTCGAAGTCGATGCGGGTGATGTCGTCGTAGCGGAAGGACGACGGTGTGGCGGCCCAGCGGGCTCTCGGGTTGACCTCGAGCAGCTTGAGCCGCTTCTTTCCCGTGCGTACCGGTGTGCCGATGTACACCGCGCCGGGGTTCAGGTCCTCTTCGAAGACGGATATCAGGTGGTAGTGCGTGTTCACCGACTCCACCAGGGACCGGACGTCCGTCAGCGAGAGTTCACCACGTGGCTCCGGGGGCGGCCAGGGGCCGTGCCGCTGTAGCCAGCGCACCGTCAGATCGTGGGAGCCCCGGCGTCGGACCTGCACGATGTCGCGGGTTCGGAGCGCCACGAAACCGTCCAGGGCGAGGCGGCCGCACTCTGCGATCAGCGTCCATGCGGGGGTCACCTCGATCACGAAACCCTCGAGCTCGTCACTGTCCGGAAGGGCGCGCACGAGACGCGTGAACTGATGCTTCTTGGCGGCCTCTTGCAGCTGCCGCCGGATCTCCTTGGCCATGGCGCCCATGTTCCTCGCCGTAGGTGCCGGGCACCATTCGTTTTGTTCCCCACGGAGCCGTGCAACGGCCCCAACAGCGTTCCCTGTCACGGTCGTTGGTTCCCAGGGGAAACCGGATGCTCAGATCTGGCTCAGATTTTCCCTGCACGTCGCCGGCGTTTCGTATGCTCGCGGTAGCGGACCACTTCGAACGGAGGACCGATGAAAGCCACCCTCAGTCGTCTGGCCTCCCGTGCCACGTCTTTCCTGTGGCACGGGCGCCGGCCGCGACTCGATCACCCCGACTCGCACCTGGCCGGCAGGGCCAACCAGCACGCGGGTGTGATCGACCATTACATTCCCTCCTTGCCTGGGGGCGGCGGAGCAATGCCCCGCTGACCGCGGCACCGTTTACCGGAAGGACGCCGCCTCGGGTGCCGCACGCAGGCCCGGCCTGCGGCGGGCCCCGGGTGCTTCGAGGCCGAACTGATCGAGCACCCGGTCCACCGTGTGGCCCACGAGATCGTCGACGGTCTCCGGGCGCTGGGAGAAGGCCGGCATCGGCGGCTGGATGACCGCGCCCCTCCGGGAGAGCGCGAGCATGTTCTCCAGGTGGACGTCGTTCAACGGTGTCTTCCGGGGCACGAGTACCAGCTTGCGGCGCTGCCTGAGCGTGATGTCGGCCGCGCGGGAGATCAGGCCGTCCGTACACCCGGCGCGGATCACGGCCAGCGTCGTCATGCTGCACGGGATGACCACCATGCCGTGCACGGGGAAGGCATCGGAGGAGATGGCCGCGCCCAGGTCCTCCGGGGCGTGGGTGACGTCCGCGAGCGCGGCAATATCCCGGGTGTTGAGCGAGGTCTCCCATTCCAGGGTGCTGCGGGCCCAGCGGCTCATGACCAGATGCACCTCGACCCCGCCGTGCTCCCGCAGCCGCTCCAGCAGCCGTACGCCCAACAGGGTGCCGGTCGCGCCGGTGATGCCCACCACGACGCGCAGCGGCGCGGACGGGGATGCCGTGCCGGTCATGCGTCACCTCCCGGGAGACGGCGATCCTGACGGGTCGTGATGAGCGGGGCGGGGTCGTCGGTCGCCACCGGCTGCCGACGGCCGAACGGTTCGGCGTACCACCGCATCACCGCCGCCGGTTGCTCGTCTGCCACCGGCAAGTGCGGGAGGCGGCCGAGGAGTTCCCGGATCGGGGTGAGTGCTCCTTGCCCATCCGGCACCGGGCAAGAAGGTGGGGCGAGAGGGGCGTTGCCCTGTCCGTGCATGAAGTTTCCGCTCGGGTAGGGGTCATCGGCATGAGGTCCCGCGATCCCATCCTGCCGCGTCGGCCTTGCGGCATCCTGTTCCGGCCGCTGACCTGCCCTTGCCGGGGGCTGGGCGCTCCTTGCCGGAACCTTGCCGGTGGCTGATTCCGACGTCTGGATAGAGTTCGCCGACTGTGCCAAGATCACATTTTCGGGACGACGCCGTCCCTTTCGGGCCGCGACCGTGGCCGGCACGTGTGAGAACGATTGAGGCTCCTGATGTCCGCAGCTCCCCTGCCCGGCCCGCACCAGCCAGCGGAAGCCTCCGGTCCTCTCCTTCGCGTCCTGGGGCCCATGACGGCGCGGTACGACGGACGGGAACTGCCGCTCGGTCCGCCCCGCCGCCGGGCCGTGCTCGCCCTGCTGCTCGTCCGGCTGGGCCGGGTCGTCCCCACCGAGGTGCTCGTCGAGGAACTCTGGCGGGACGAGCCGCCCCGCGGTCCGGTGGGCGCGCTCCAGAGCCATGTCTCCCACCTGCGCCGGGCGCTGGACGTCACGAGGGGCCCGGGCGAACCGTCCTTGGTGCGCCACCGCGCGCCCGGCTACGTGCTGGGCCTGGCCCCGGAGCAGAGTGACGCCCACCGCTTCGAGCGCCTGGTGGGGGAGGGGCGCCGACTGCTGGGGCGGCGGGACGCGGTGGCGGCACGCGACCGGATCGCCGAGGCGCTCGCCCTGTGGCAGGGCGCCCCGTACACGGAGTTCTCCGCCCACCCGGTGCTCCTGGACGAGCGCGGCCGGCTCGAACAATTACGGCTCACGGCCGTCGAGACCGGCGCCGAGGCCCGGCTGGCCCTCGGCGCGGCCGAGGAAGTGGCGGCCGAGCTGGCGCGCGAGGCGCGTCGCCATCCCGCCAGGGAACGGCTCATCGGTCATCTGATGACCGCCCTGTCGCAACTGGGCAGGCAGGCCGAGGCGCTGGAGCTTTACGAGCGGACCCGCAGCCATCTCGTGGAGGAGTTCGGCGTCGACGCCGCGGCCGAACTCCAGCGGATACACACCGCCATCCTCCGGCAGGAACTCGACGACGGCCCGGTCGCCGAACCGCCCGTGCCCCCTGCCGTACGGCCTGTCGTGGCGGTGGCCCCGCCCGCGCCCACCCCGGACGACGCCGAGCGGCCGGCCCCGACCGGTGCGGGCGGCGAAGCGGCGGAGCCCGCGGGGCCGTCCCTGTTCGCCGGCCGCGCCCGCGAACTGCGCCTGGTGACCCGGGCCGCCGCCGCGGCCCGCGACGGACACGGGCATGTCGCCTGCGTCCTCGGCCCCGCCGGTGTCGGCAAGACCCGCTTATTGACCGAGCTCGCCACGTCCCTGAACGCCTCAGGCGACGCTCCCGACGTGGTGTGGAGCCACTGCTTCCCGGGGGAGGGCGTACCGCCGTACTGGCTCTGGGCCCAGGTCCTGCGCGGGCTGTCGGCCACCCGGCCGGACGCCTTCCGTACCGCCTGCGCACCGTTCGAAGCGCTACTGGCCCCGGTGATGCCGCGCCATCCGGCCGGCACCGTGGAGCGGGCGGCGCCCGACGGCGACTGGGGCCATGCCCGCTTCCTCACTCACGACGCGGTCTGCGAAGTGCTGCTGGAACTGGCCGCCGCCCGCCCGCTGGTGCTGCTCCTGGAGGATCTGCACTGGGCCGACGCCGCCTCGCTCGATCTGCTCAGGCTGCTCGTCACCCGGCGCCACGACCGGCCGCTGAGCATCGTGCTGACGACCCGTCAGCCCGAGATGGAGTCCGACGCGTCCCTGCGCCGGGCGCTCTCGGAGGTGCTGCGCGGGCCCCGCACCGAAACCCTGCGGCTGGGCGGCCTCTCCCGGCAGGCCGTCGCCTCCCTCGTCGAGGCCCAGGCCGGGCCCGGGGTCGGCGCCGATGTCGTCGATGTGCTCCACGAGCGCAGCGGCGGCAACCCGTACTTCGTCACCCAGCTGCTGACCCTGCTCGGCGATGTGCGCCGGCTGCACGAACCGGGGGCCATCGACGTACTCCTCGCGAGCGTGCCGGACGGGGTCCGGGACGCGCTGCGGCAGCGTTTCACGGCCCTGCCCGAACCGGTCCTCCGTGTGCTGTACCTGTGCGCCGTCATCGGCACCGAGGTCGACACCCACCTCCTGGCGCGCACGGCCGGCCCCGACGAGCCCATCAGCGCCGCCCTGGAGTCGGCGATCGAGGCGGGCCTGCTGGCCGAGGACCCGCACCACCCCGACCGCCTGCACTTCGCCCATGCGCTGGTGCGGGAGACCCTCACCGACGAACTGGACCGGCAGGTTCGCCACCGGCTGCACGCCAGGGTCGCCGAGGCGCTGGGCACCCGGCGTCCCGGAGACGAGGCCGGGGGAGCGGAGGCCGAGCGCCTCGCCCACCACTCCTGGCACGGCCGGTCCGAGCTCCCGGCCGACCGGGTACTGCCCCGCCTGCTGCGCGCGGCCGAGGACGCCGAACACCAACTCGCCTACGAGCAGGTGGAGATCTGGCTGCGGCGGGCCGTGCACCTCGTCGGCACCCTCCCGCCCGACGACCAGGAGACGCTGCGTCTGGAGCAGCGGCTGCACATCCAGCTCGGCCAGGTGCTGGCGACCATCCGCGGCTACGGCGATGCCGAGGCGGAGGCCGCGCTCAACCGGGGCCGCGCGCTCGGCACGGCGCTCGCCGCCCCTGAGGACCCCTCGGTGCTCTGGGCCCTGTGCGCGGCGCAGCTGGTCACCGGCCGGTACGACGGGTCCCTGCGGTACTCGGGGCTGCTGCGCGAGATCGGCGGGCGAACGGGCGATCCGGTCGCCCTGCTCGGCGCCGCCTACGGCTCGGGCATCGTCCTGCACGTCCGGGGCCGGCTGCCCGAGGCGCTGGCGAAGCTGGAGGAGGGCGTGGCGACGGCGGACCGCTTCGCGCACCAGACGCTCACGCTCGCCCGCACCTTCCAGCACGACCCCCGGGTCTCGTGCCGCTCCTACGACGCCTTCACCCACTGGCTCATCGGCGACCGTGCAGCCGCCGCCGAGCGCCGCCGCGAACTGCTGCTCCTGACGGAGTTCGACAGCCGGCCCTCCGACCGGGCCTTCGCCCTGTACGTCGACGCGGTCATCGCGGCATGGGAGGGCGACGTGGACACCGCCTGGCGATCCGGCGCCGAGGGCACCGGCCTGGCCGAGGACCACGGGTTGCTCTACTGGAAGGCGATGCTCAGCCTCCCCGAGGGCTGGGCCCGAACGCACTCCGGCCATGCGGCCGACGGCCTCGCCCAGATGCGCTCGGCCCTCGGCGAACTGGCCCGCTCCCGGACCCACTTCCGCCTGCCGCTCCACCTGGGCCTCCTCGGCCAGGCCGAATACCTGGCCGGCGACCCGGAGGCCGCCGCACGCACCTTCGGCCGACTCGCCGCCGCGGTCGAGCTGCGCCGCGAACACGTCTACCTCCACCCGGACCTGCCGGCCACCGGGCTCCTGCACGCCCTGTCGCCCCGGCGCGTGCCGGAAGGTATCTGACGGGCGGCCGGGGCCCCGAACTGTTCGGTGGTCCGGCCGCCGTACACCGGGTCGCTACCGTCATCGTCAAATCCGGGGCTTGAAGTTGCCCCTGCGGCAGCTTCTACCGTCCTGAACAGGGCCGCAGAGAGCGGCCCGGTGACACACGTGTGAGGAGGCGGCGATGGCCTGGCCCATCGCGGAGGTCGCCCGGATGTCGGGTGTGACGGCCCGGACGCTGCGGCATTACGACGAGATCGGACTGCTGCCGCCGGCCCGGATCGGCACCAACGGCCACCGCTACTACGAGGAGCGCGAGCTGCTGCGGTTGCAGCAGATCCTCGTACTGCGGGCACTGGGCCTCGGGCTGACCGAGATCGGCCGGGTGCTGGCCGCGCAGATCGACGAGCTGGCGGCCCTGCGCGGCCACCACCGCCGGCTGCTCGCCGAACGCGACCGGCTGGACGCCCTGGCCGGCACCGTCTCCCGCACGATCACCGAACTGGAACAGTCCAGGAAGGACGGCAGCCCCATGACCAGCATCAACAGACCGGAAAACCTCTTCGAAGGGATCCAGCCCGCCCAGTACGAGGAGAGCCTGCGTGCCTTCCCGGAACTGGCGCAGGAGGTCGAGCGGCGCACCTCGGCGATGAGCGAGGCGGAGATCGAGGCCGGGCACCGCAAGCGCACGGCGCAGATGATCCGGCTGGCCGAACTGCTGGCCGCCGGCATCCCGGCCGACGCCGCCCCGGTGCAGGCCGAGATCGACGCCCAGTACCGGGCCCTGGCCGAACTCCGGTCCGCCTCCGCCGAGGAGTACCGCGCGATCGGCCGCTCCTGCGTGACCAACGAACAGTGGCGCGCGGCATACGAGGCGATCGCACCCGGCCTGGCCGCGTATCAGCGCGATGCCATCGAGGCATACGCCACGACACGGCTGAGCTGAGGGGAAGCGGGGCCGCCGCCGGAGCGTGGTCCGTTCTGTGGCGGCGGCTCCCATCCGTGGACCTGCCGACTGGTACCGGCGCCACCACCCGCCCCGACACGACCGGGACCGTCACGAAGAGCCGTCCGGTCAGTCCAGGTCAGACGCCATCCCCGAGAGGGCGGCCGGGGCCCTCGCGAACGCGGCCACATTGCGCGGCGGCCCGTCACCCGACGCTTCCCGTCGCCGACATGCGGCAGATGATGCAGTGGTTGGGGCCTTCAACCGCTGTCACGCCGAGGTCTTGATTCGGTCATAGGCCCTGAGGACTGTCCCGCAAATGCTCTCTGACCTGGTGCAGGTGTGGTCAGGTGTGGCCCCTCTCGCTTACCTGTCCGGCGGGGTTGAGGTTGTGCAGGTGGGTATGCCGCGTGACGAGAGTCAGGTGGCGGCCAGGAGGATGTCCTCGCCGCTTGTCGGGCGGAGGCCGTCGGTGCGATCAGCGAAGTAGCGGTGGGCAAGCGAAGCTCCCGACAGGTGTCGGGCGTCTTCGAAGCCTGCTTCGCGGGCCAGTGCCAGTATCTCGGGCGGGGTGTAGAAACTGATGAATGGCGTTCCGGATGCTCGCGCGCCTTCCTTGCTTGCTCGGAGGCCGGGGCGGTCGGCGTCGTCGAGGAGTTCGGTGGGCAGCAGGAAGGTCATGGCGAGCATCGAGCCGGGGGCGAGAGCGGAGATCTGGCGCAGGGTGGCCGCCGTGGCGTCTTTGGTGAGGTACATGGTGACGCCGGTGGAGACGATGACCGCCGGCTGGCTGGCATCGAAGCCGGCAGCCCCCAGCTGCTTCAGCCAGTCCCCGCTCGCCTCGAAGTCGACCGGCACCAGGTGCAGCCAGTCGGGGATGTCGTAGCCGAGTTCGACCAGGCGATGGCGCTTCCATGCCTGAGGGCTGGGCTGGTCGACCTCGAAGACCTGCAGGCGGGAGGCGATCTCCGGCCTGCGCTGGGCGAAGGTGTCCAGGCCGGCTCCCAGGATGACGTACTGGGTGACGCCGCGGTCGGCCTGTTCAGCGATCAGGTCCTCGATGAAACGCGAGCGGGCCACGATGGCCGCCCGTAACGCGCTGGTGGCGTGCGGGTCCATGTCGGGGCGGCGGCGCCAGTTGCCGTCGGGGGCGGCCAGCTGCAGGCCGATCTCGTCGTCGAGCACGTGCGGCGGTGGGTCGACCTGGACGTGGAGGGCGCGCCAGAGGGCGGTCCGCACTGCGGTGCTGTCCGGCGCCCCGGTCTGCTTGTCTGTCATGGCGTTCCCCTTTCGCGGCGGTCAGTTCGTGGCGGTCAGTTCTTGGCGGGAGCCTGGAGGCTCCATAGGCGTCCGTCGGGGTCGAGGACGGTCATCTCCTGGGTTCCGTAATGGGTGTCCTCGAACGGCGTGACGACCTCGACGGTGGGGTCGGGACGGAACGTGTCTGCGTCCGGCACTTTCAGCACGATCTGGGTCTGGGGTGCTTGGTCCTCGGGGATCTCGGCGATGAAGACGTACGGCCCGTCGCCGTTGCGGAGCTGGCCGGAGCTGTGGTTGGTCGAGAACTCCAACTCGTAACCCAGTGTCTGGAAGAACTTCGCCGCCTTACCCCAGTTGTGGGTCGTAAGGAACACGGCCTCGATTCCTTCGGTCGCCATGTCAGGTCTCCTTCTCAGTCGATCGCTGTTCGTGTTCATGGGCGTCGTCGAGGTAGGTGCGCAGCGCGTCAGCGACCAGAGCCGACAACGACATGCCGGAGTCGATGGCGCGGTACTTGACCTGCTTGATCAGCTCGATCGGCAGGTACACGTTGAACTGTTTGACTTCCTTATCACCCACGAGCGCGATGCTAGCATGCTAGCAATTTAATTAACCCACCAAGCAGCGAGCCAAACTGACGTTGCGTCAAATTGGTGCGTCAGTACGCAGCCGCCAGCAGCACGCGGTCCTCCAGCGGCATCTTCCGTGGCCGCCTCGCCCCGGCGCATCGGCACCTTCGCGCCGCAGCATCGTCACCAACTTGGCGAAGGTGCGCGGGCTCAGCCCGGTGAAGGGGGCCATCCAAGAAGGCTCCGATGCAGTGATCACACCAGCCACGGCCACGGCCATCCCACAGCAAGATCACTTACGGGACAGCTCTTAGGGGTAGCGAACGAACCCCCGGAGACTAGGGGGCGGTTACGGGTGTGACGGCACTCGGGAGCCGGATAGCTTTCCCGTGCGGGGGCATGGGGCTCAACTCCTTTGAGGAATGGTCGTGTTGTCCGTGCGTGTGATGCCGCTTCGGGTCACTCACCGTTCGCCGAAATCGTTTCGAGGAATGCCATGTCACGTCCTCCCTCCCGCCGGGCCCTGCTGGGCACCGGGCTTGTCGGCGCTGCTGCCGCGCTGACCGGCACGCTGTCGGCTGGTGATTCGGCTGTTGCCCAGTCATTGGGTACCCGGTGGAAGGAGGACGAGGGGCAGAGATATTCCGTGCCCGGGCTGAAGCGGCCGGTGCGGGTGACGGTCGATGTCTGGGGTGTGCCGCATATCTTTGCCGAGAGCGTCGGTGATCTGTTCCAGGCGCAGGGGTTCAATGTCGCCCGGGAGCGGCTTTTTCAGATCGACACCTGGCGGCGGCGTGGTCTGGGCCGTTTCAGCGAGGTGCTGGGTGCTTCCTATGTCGAACAGGACAGGGCAGCGCGGTTGTTTCTCTACCGCGGTGACATGGCGGCGGAGTGGGCGAGTTACGGCCCCGAGGCGCGCGAGGCGGCAACGTGTTTCGTCGCCGGGATCAACGGCTACCTCGACTGGCTCGATGACCACCCCGACGCCCTACCGGCCGAATTCCAGAAGCTGGGTTACCGGCCCGCGCGCTGGAGCCCGGAGGACGTGGTGCGCATCCGTACCCACGGAATCGGGAACAATCTCAGTTCGCAGGTCGCCCGTGCCCGGCTGATGAGCGTCGGAGGGAACAAGGCGAGCGGCTACTTCCGCAAGCTGGAACCCGAGCACACGGTAACGGTGCCGGAGGGGCTCGATCTGAGCCTCATTCCCGCCGATGTCCTCGGCGTCTACAGCCTGGCCACATCCCCCATGGTGTTCGCGAACGGCACCTTGCGCAGGATGTCGGACGAGCAGAACGTCCTGCGGGAGAGTGCGACCGGCAGCAATGCCTGGGCGGTCGCGCCGACGCGTACGGCGACCGGCCGGCCGATCCTCGCGGGCGATCCGCACCGGGAAGACTACACCCTGCCCGCCAACCGCTATATCGCCCATCTCAGCGCTCCCGGACTGAACATCATCGGTGCCGGTGAACCGTGGAATCCCGGCATCAGCATGGGCCATAACGGCCATGTCGCGTTCGGTCTCACCAATCTCCCCGCCGACCAGGCCGATCTCTACGTCTACGAGCTCGATCCGAACGACCACAGCAGATACCGCTACCGCGATCGCTGGGAAAAGCTGACCACGGTCACGGAACAAATCACGGTGGCCGGTGTTGAACCCCGCCAGGCTCAGCTCTCGTTCACCCGACACGGCCCGGTCGTCAAGGTTGACGAAAAGAATCACAAGGCCTATGCGGTGCGCACTGTCTGGACGGAACCGGGCACCTCGCCGTATCTCGGCAGTCTCAACTACCAGCGTGCCGGGGACTCGCGCGAGTTCGTCGAGGCCATCGGCACGTGGAAGACTCCCGGCTCGAATCTGGTCTACGCCGATGCCAAGGGCGACATTGGCTGGGTCCCCGGAGCGCTCATTCCCCAGCGCACGGGCAGCGGGTATGACGGTCTGCTTCCGGTGCCCGGTGACGGGCGCTTTGAATGGGACGGTTTCTACAAGAACGCGCAGCTGCCCACCACACATAATCCGCGGTCGGGTTTTTTCGTATCGGCCAATGAGTACAACTTCCCCGCGGGCTATCCGACGCCCACATATCAGTGGCAGTCGGCCTATCGGAAGGACCGGATCCATGAGGTCCTTTCCCAGCAGCGACGCACCTCCCTCGCTGACACCCTGGCGCTTCAGAACGACGTGAAGTCGGGAGTGGCCCGGCAGTTCCTGCCGTATGTGAAGAAGCTGCGGTCGACCGACCCGACGACAGTCAAGGCGCTGCGGCTGCTGTCCGGTTATGACGGCGTCGCCGATAAGGATTCGGCGGCAGCGGCCCTTTTCGAGACGTGGGTCATGCGGTTCCTGTATCCCGCGTGGGCCCAGCTCCTGCTGCCCAAGCCGGCGGCCGATCAGCTCGTGGGCATCAGTATCGATCTCGATCTGCGCCTCTTGAACGACTCATTCGTCCGCCCCGACGACTGGTTCGGCGCCAACGGAGCGCGGAAGCGGGACGAACTGCTGCTCGGCACGCTCCCGAAGGCCTACACCGAGGTCGCCTCGAAACTCGGCGCCGACGAGAGCGCGTGGCGGTGGGGCGCGATGCACATCCACGTATTCATCCACCCACTCGGCGGCCCGAACGTGGGACCTGCGGAGAGAGGCGGGACCTTCGACACGGTCTGCGCCTCGTACTTCCACTACCCCGAGTATCCGTACGCGGAAGTCGTCGGCGCGACCTTCAAGATGGCCATCGACGTCGGCGGATGGGACAACTCGCGCGTCATCAACGCCCCTGGCCAGTCCGGCGATCAGCGCAGCAAGCACTACAGCGACCTGCATGACAAGTGGAGCGCGGGGGAGTACTTCCCGCTGCTGTACAGCGAGCAGGCGATCGAGCGCAACGGCGGGACGAGGATTCTCCTGGAGCCGTCGGCGCCCCCGGCCAGGGCGAACGCCTCGTCGCGCTCCTCGACCCCGTGACCGATCGGCTCGACAGCGTCGTCCTGCCCGACTGCGACCCCTACGTTCCCGAAGAGCACCCCGAAGAGCAACCCGACGCTCTCCTCGACCACCTCATCCCGTTCCTCCACCGCTGACGCCGCCCCGCGGGTCACTCGACCGGCCCCCCCACGCCGCCCGGCCGAGTCACCCACCGGGCGCCGCGGGCCCCGGCAAGCGAGGCTGCTCTGTGGAGGTAGGTCATGGAGCAGGTGACAGCGGACGTGTGCGTCGTGGGCGCCGGATTCGCGGGGCTGGCGGCCGCGCGGCAGCTGGCCGCGGCCGGGCGGCAGCTGGCCGCGGCCGGGCGTGAGGTCGTGGTGCTCGAGGCCAGGGACCGGGTGGGCGGACGGGTCTGGAACCGGGAGCTGCCCGACGGCACCGTGGTGTCCGCGGGCGGCACCTGGCTGGGCAAGGGCCAGGAACGGATGTTCCAGCTCTGCCGCGAGCTGGGGCTCGAGGTCTACCCGCAGTACGACGACGGCGATCACCTCCTGTGCCTCGACGGGCGCAACCGCCGTCACCGCGGCATCCCCAAGACCGGCCCGGCGGCACTCGCCACCCTCGGGTGGGCGTTCCTGCGCCTGAACCTGATGGCGCGGCGGCTGCCGAAGGACGCCCCCTGGCAGGCCCGGCGCGCACGGGCCTGGGACGCCCGCACGCTCGGCCAGTGGCTCTCCCACCCGCTCAACGTGCCCTCGGCCACCGCCCACACCCTCCTCAAGTCCACGATGAACCTGCTGTTCTGCACCGACCCGGCGGAAGTCTCACTGCTGGGCGCACTCGTCCTGGCACGCGGCGGCGGGGGCAGCGGCTTCGGCTACTACACCGACACCCGGAAGACCGAATCCCACCTTGTGGACGGCGGAGCCCCCGAACTGGCCCGGCGGATGGCCGCGCGCCTGGGCACAGCGGTCCATCTGTCCAGCCCGGTCCGTCGGATCGTCCAGAACACGACCGACGTAGAGGTCGCCTCCGACGCGTTCGCCGTACGGGCACGACGCGTCATCGTGGCCACTCCGCCCGTGCTCGCCGGCCGGATCCTTTTCGATCCGCCCTTGCCCGCCGCCCACAGCCACCTGCGGCAACGCCTGGTGCCCGGGGCGATCATCCGGGTGCACACGCAATACGCCGAGCCGTTCTGGCGGGGCCAGAAACTGTCGGGCCAGACGCTCGCGCCGCAGTCGCCCGTGCCGATCACCATCGACCAGACTCCCCGCTCGGGAGAGCCGGGCGTGCTGAGCAGCTACGCGTTCGGAGCCGGGGCCGTACGGCTGAGCCGTCTGGATCCCAAGGAGCGGCGGGACATCTGGCTGGACGCTCTCGCCGAACGCTTCGGCCCGGAGGCGCGCCGTCCCACCGCGTATCTGGAGACCGACTGGTCCGAGCAACCCTGGTCGCTGGGCGGCATGGTCGCCCACTTCCCGCCGGGCGCACTCACCAACTACGGCAGCGCGCTGCGCGAGCCCGTGGGCCGGATCCACTGGGCGAGCACGGAATCGGCGACCTTGATGCACGGCCTGATGGAGGGCGCGGTGCGCTCCGGCGAACGGGCGGCCCGCGAAGTCCTGACGGCGAACTGACCGCTGACCGACCGCGAAGCGGCCGCAAACCGGCCGACATACGAAGGCCCCTAATCACCGTCGCCGCCGCTGCTCCGGTTCGGGCTCCCCCTCTGGTGCTTCCCGGCGCTGCGCAGCACTTCGCCCGCGATACGCGTCAGCGTTGCCACGATGTGCACCCATCGGGGCCCACCGCGCTCCGCCCACACCACACAGATACACCCACCGATGGCGAGCGCCAGGACACCGAGCAATAGCAGAACGGTCATGTTCCCCCCTATGCCTGCGGACAGTCCCGGGATCCTCTCAGAGCTGATGGCCGGTGGGGAACCGGCGGCGATTCCCGTGGGGAACCCGCGGCGTTTCCATCTGGCAAGTCCTCCGCATCCGTGCCCGCACTGCGCCATCTGGCTCTTGTGGCGCGCCGGGAGCCCGGCCCCATGAGGTGATGGGAGAGCCGCCTTCGTGCGGGAGCCGTCGAAGCCAGTCAACGAAGGAGTGCGTGATGGCTGTTTGTGAGGTCTGCGGAAACGACTATGAGATGGCCTTCGAGGTCCACGCGGCGGGTGCCGTGCACACCTTCGACAGCTTCGAGTGCGCCGCCCACAAGCTCGCGCCCATCTGTGACAACTGCGGCTGCCGCATGCTCGGCCACGGCCTCCAAGCCGGCGGCAAGTTCTTCTGCTGCGCTCATTGCGCACGCATCCAAGGACACTCCGACCTCGCCGACAGCATCTGAACCGACTTCGCCGACGAGCCGGCAAAGGGAACAGCCACCTCGCCGGATACACCGGCGATACCTGGTACCCATAACCCGCACCGCCCCACCACAGCCTTCTCCTTGCCTTTGCAGCGGAACGCCACGCAGTTTCACCGGAGTTGCCTTACCGTCTTCTTCGTACCAGGGTGAGCCCGGTGGGCGACCATCCTCCGGACGCGGTATACGCCCGGACCGGGGGAGAACAGATCGCGCCGCCGGCTCACGTAGCTGTCGGTTTGAGGAGTCTTTTCATGGCGGAGACGACCGTGACCATCGCTTCGCCGGGCGGCTTGCGGGTGCGCCCGGCGTCGCGGATCGCACAGGAAGCAAAGGGCTACGTCTCGGACATCAGGTTCCTGGTCGACGGCAAGGAAGCCAGCGCGAAGAGCCTGTTCAGCCTGCAGATGCTGGAGATGAGCCACGGCAAGGAAATCGTCATCGTCGCCAACGGGCACGATGAACAGACGGCCGTGGAGGCCATGGCGAAGCTCGTCGAGTCGGTCGTCGTGTGAGAAGCCGTGCACGTCCGATGGCGATCGCTGAGACGCAGCCTGACCGGCACGAGACACCGCCACCACACCGGAACAACCGTCCGCAGGCCACAAAACCAATGGCTGCGCGGCACCCCTCAGCTCTACCATCCACGAGCATGATCACTCGCAGGGAAGACGGCTACGAGGTCGCCACCGACCCGGACCGGCTCGACATCGACCTGGTGCACCACTGGCTCTCGACCGACGCGTTCTGGGCCCTGGGCCGCAGCCGCGAAACGGTCGAACAGTCCATCCGCGGGTCTCTCAACTTCGGCCTCTACGACGCCGGCGGCGCCCAGGTCGCCTACGCACGTGTGGTCACCGACTTGGCGACGTTCGCGTGGCTCTGCGATGTCTACGTCGCCCCCACGCACCGCGGCCAGGGTCTCGGCACCTGGCTCGCTGCCGCGGTCCGCGACCACCTGGCCCCGTACCAACTCAAGCGGACGCTGCTGGCCACCCTCGATGCCCACGAGGTCTACGCCAAGGTCGGCTTCGTCACGGTCCCTGACCCCGAGCACTTGATGATCATGAAACCCGCACACTGAGGCCCACCCCCATGGCTGGGCCTCAGACGCTGCGACGCCGGGCAGACGCGAGAGCCGCGGGGCCCCGGTCAGCTGCCGACGTAGGCCGCGAGGTGCTCGCCGGTGAGGGTGGAGCGGGCGGCGACGAGGTCGGCGGGAGTGCCCTCGAAGACGATGTGGCCGCCGTCGTGGCCGGCGCCGGGGCCGAGGTCGATGATCCAGTCGGCGTGCGCCATGACCGCTTGGTGGTGCTCGATGACGAGGACCGACTTGCCGGCGTCGACGAGCCGGTCGAGCAGACGGAGCAGTTGCTCGACATCGGCGAGATGCAGGCCGGCGGTCGGCTCATCGAGCACGTAGACGCCGCCCTTCTCGGCCATGTGAGTGGCCAGCTTGAGCCGCTGCCGCTCACCGCCGGACAGCGTGGTGAGCGGCTGGCCGAGGTTGAGGTAGCCGAGCCCGACGTCGTCGAGCCGCTTCAGGATCCGGTGGGCCGCCGGTGTGCCCGCCTCGCCGGCACCGAAGAACTCCTCGGCCTCGGCCACCGACATCGCCAGCACCTCGCTGATGTCGCGGCCGCCGAGACGGTACTCCAGCACCGCTGCCTGATACCGCTTCCCCTCACAGTCCTCGCAGGTGGTGGCGACACCAGCCATCATCGCCAGGTCGGTGTAGATGACGCCGGCGCCGTTGCAGGTGGGGCAGGCGCCCTCGGAGTTGGCGCTGAACAGCCCCGGCTTCACGCCGTTGACCTTGGCGAACGCCTTGCGGATCGGGTCGAGGACCCCGGTGTACGTCGCCGGGTTGCTCCGCCGCGAGCCACGGATCGGAGCCTGGTCCACCGACACCACCCCTGCCGAGGACGGGAGGGAGCCGTGGAGCAGCGAGCTCTTGCCGGAGCCCGCCACACCGGTGACCACGCAGAGCACCCCGAGCGGGACGTCGACGTCGACATCGCGCAGATTGTGCGTCGTCGCGCTGCGGATCTCCAGCCTGCCGGTGGGCGTCCGCACCTTCTCCTTGAGGCCCGCCCGGTCGTCGAGATGGCGGCCGGTGAGGGTGCCGCCGGCCCGTAGCCCCTCGACGGTGCCCTCGAAGCAGACGGTGCCGCCCGCCGTCCCGGCACCGGGGCCGAGGTCGACGACATGGTCGGCGATCGCGATGGTCTGCGGTTTGTGCTCCACGACGAGCACCGTGTTGCCCTTGTCCCGCAGCCGCAGCAGCAGGTCGTTCATCCGCTGGATGTCATGGGGGTGCAGGCCCGCGGTGGGCTCGTCGAAGACATAGGTGGTGTCGGTGAGCGAGGAGCCGAGGTGGCGGATCATCTTGACGCGCTGCGCCTCGCCGCCGGACAGCGTGCCCGCCGCCCGGTCGAGCGAGAGATAGCCGAGGCCGATCTCGACGAACGACTCAAGGGTCTGATGCAGCGACGTGAGCAGCGGTGCCACCGAGGGCTCGGAAAGGCCGCCGACCCATGCGGCCAGGTCCCTGATCTCCATCGCGCAGGCGTCCGCGATGCTGATCCGCTTGATCTTCGACGACCGCGCCCCCTCACTGAGCCGGGTGCCCTCGCACTCGGGGCAGGTGGCGAAGGTGACCGCCCGCTCCACGAACGCCCGGATGTGCGGCTGCATCGCCTCCTTGTCCTTGGACAGCATCGACTTCTGGATCTTGGGGATCAGCCCCTCGTAGGTGAGGTTCACCCCCTCGACCTTGACCTTGGTCGGCTCCCGGTAGAGGAAGTCCTGCATCTCCTTCTTGGTGAACTTGCGGATCGGCTTGTCCGGGTCGAGGAGACCCGACTCGGCGTAGACCCGCACGGTCCAGAAGCTGTCGGACTTCCAGCCGGGGATGGTGAACGCGCCCTCGGCGATCGACTTGGAGTCGTCGTAGAGCTGGGTCAGATCGATGTCGGAGACCGTGCCCCGGCCCTCGCACCGCACACACATGCCCCCGGTACGGGAAAAGGTCGCCTTCACCGTCTTCTTGGCGCCGCGCTCGACGGTGATCGCACCGCTCGCCCGGACCGAGGGGACGTTGAAGGCGTAGGCGCTGGGCGGGCCGATGTGCGGCTTTCCGAGTCGGCTGAAGAGGATGCGCAGCATGGCGTTGGCATCGGTGGCGGTGCCCACCGTGGAACGGGGGTCGGCCCCCATTCGCTGCTGGTCGACGATGATCGCCGTGGTCAGCCCTTCGAGGACGTCGACCTCGGGCCGCGCCAGCGTCGGCATGAAGCCCTGCACGAACGCGCTGTAGGTCTCGTTGATCAGCCGCTGCGACTCAGCGGCGATCGTATGGAACACCAGCGAGCTCTTGCCCGAGCCGGAGACACCGGTGAACACCGTCAGCCGGCGCTTCGGGATCTCGATGCTGACGTCCCTGAGGTTGTTCACCCGCGCGCCGTGCACGCGGATCAGATCGTGGCGGTCGGCGACGTGGGCCGCAGGCGACTGCGCGTCCGTCCTCGGGGCCATGCTCATCGTGTCTCCATCTGTTACGCGGGCCGCTTCGGCGGTGGTTGTCGGCGGGGGGTGGATCGCTGTGCGCGGTCTGGCAGGGGTGGTGAGGTTTTCCTGCGTTCCGGCTGGTGGGGCTTCTGGGGGCTCGGCCAGGGGCGGACTCGGCCGGGGCGGGCTCGGCACTGGGGGGACCCGGTGCCGCCGCCCACGCCCACGGCTACGTCGTCCGCGCCGACACCGGCTCGTGGGGGGGGGCAGCGCGCGCACGACTAGCCGGCGTCGGGCCGCTCCTGGATACGGATGAGGTTGCCCGCGGGGTCGCGGACGGCGCAGTCGCGGATGCCGTAGGGCTGCTGGGTGGGTTCCTGGACGATCTCGGTGTCGCCCGCTTGCAGCCGTGTGAAGGTGTCGTCGAGGTCAGGGGTGGCCAGAAGGATGGCGCCGTAGGTGCCCTTGGCCATCATCTCGGTGATCGTGCGGCGCTCCTCATCGGTGACGCCGGGATCGGCGGCCGGCGGTGTCAGGACGATGGAGGTGCCGGGCTGGTCGGCCGGGCCGACGGTGATCCAGCGCATTCCCTGATAGCCGACATCGTTGCGGACCTCGAAGCCGAGGGTGTCGCGGTAGAAGCCGAGGGCGGCGTCCGGGTCGTTGTGCGGGAGGAAGCTTGCGTGAATGGTGATGTCCATGGCAGTCACGCTAGAGCCGGGGCGGAGCCGGCGCTTCTCGATTCCTGATCGGTCTGGTGATCTGCTTCGCCACGCACGACGGTATGCCCGCGGTGGCCTGCGCGGCCTGGCGCCGGTAGACACTGGGCGGCACGCCGACCAGTTCGGTGAAACGGCTGCTGAAGGTGCCCAGCGACGAGCAGCCGACGGTGAAGCAGACATCGGTGACGCTCAGGTCGCCGCGCCGCAGCAGTGCCATCGCGCGTTCGATGCGCCGTGTCATCAGGTAGCCGTAGGGCGACTCGCCATAGGCGCGCTTGAACTGGCGGCTGAGGTGTCCGGCTGACATGTTCACGCCGCGTGCAAGGGCCTCGACGTCGAGCGGCTGCGCGTACTCACGGTCGATCCGGTCCCGCACACGGCGCAGCCGCGCGAGATCGCGCAGCTGCTGCGCCGGGTCGGCTTTGCTGGTCACTCATGAGATCGTGCCACGCCCCACCGGGGTTGCCCAGTGCCGCTGATTGCGGGGTGGCGGGCGCCCGCGTGCCGGAGGTTGTTCCACGGGTGTGTCCGGGCCGGCCGGAGTGCTGCGGGCCGGCCGGCCCGGACATCACCTTCTGAACCTTCAGACGAGGTCGAAGCGGTCCAGGTCCATCACCTTGCTCCATGCCGCGACGAAGTCGTGCACGAACTTCTCCCTGGCGTCATCGCTGCCGTAGACCTCGGCGAGGGCGCGGAGTTCGGAGTTGGAGCCGAAGACGAGGTCGGCACGGGTGCCGGTCCACTTCACGGCGCCGGTGGCGGCGTCGCGGCCCTCGAAGGTGTGGGAGTCCTCGGAGGTCGCCTTCCACGTCGTGTTCAGATCGAGCAGGTTGACGAAGAAGTCGTTGGTCAGGGTCTCGGGAGCGGTGGTGAAAACGCCCAGCGAGGACTGCTGGTGGTTGGCGCCCAGGACGCGCAGACCGCCGACGAGAACGGTCATCTCGGGCGCGCTGAGGGTCAGCAGATTGGCCTTGTCGAGCAGGAGGTGCTCGGCGGGCAGACGGTTGCCCTTGGCGACGTAGTTCCGGAAACCGTCAGCGGCGGGCTCCAGAGCCGTGAAGGACTCCACATCCGTCTGGTCCTGGGAGGCGTCGGTGCGGCCCGGGGTGAAGGGGACCTCGATGTCGAGACCGGCGCTCTTGGCGGCCTGCTCGATGGCCGCGCCGCCCGCGAGCACGATCAGGTCGGCGAGGGAAATCTGGACGACGCCCTGGTGGGAGCCGTTGAAAGACTGCTGGATGCCTTCCAGGGTGCGCAGGACCGCGGCCAGCTGGTCGGGGTCGTTGGCCTCCCACCCGTTCTGCGGCTGGAGACGGAGACGGGCGCCATTGGCACCGCCGCGCTTGTCACTGCCGCGGAAGGTCGAGGCCGACGCCCAGGCGGCGGACACCAGCTGGGACACCGACAGGCCCGAGGCCAGGATCTGGCTCTTGAGGGCGGCGATGTCCTCGGCACCGACAAGGGGGTGCGTCACGGCGGGCAGCGGGTCCTGCCACAGCAGCGTCTCGGCGGGGACCTCGGGACCGAGGTAACGAACGGCCGGGCCCATGTCGCGGTGGGTGAGCTTGTACCAGGCACGGGCAAAGGCGTCGGCGAACTCATCCGGGTTCGCCAGGAAGCGGCGCGAGATCTCCTCGTAGGCCGGGTCGGTCCGCAGCGCGAGGTCGGTGGTCAGCATCGTGGGGGCGTGCTGCTTGGCGGAGTCGTGGGCGTCGGGGACGGTACCCGCGCCGCCGCCGTCCTTGGGCCGCCACTGGTGCGCGCCCGCCGGGCTTTTGAACAGTTCCCACTCGTAGCCGAAGAGGATCTCGAAGAAGCTGTTGTCCCAGGCTGTCGGGGTGTTCGTCCAGATGCCTTCGAGGCCGCTGGTGATGGCGTCGCCGCCCTTGCCGGTGCCGTAGGTGTTGGACCAGCCCAGGCCCTGCTCTTCGAGCGAGGCGGCCTCCGGGTCGGGACCGACGTGGTCGGCAGGGCCTGCGCCATGAGTCTTGCCGAAGGTGTGGCCACCGGCGACGAGCGCGACAGTTTCTTCATCGTTCATCGCCATCCGGCGGAACGTCTCACGGATGTCGCGGGCCGCGGCGAGCGGGTCGGGGGTGCCGTTTGGGCCCTCCGGGTTGACGTAGATCAGACCCATTTGCACGGCACCCAGCGGGTTCTCCAGCTGCCGGTCACCGCTGTAGCGCCGGTCGTCGAGCCACGTGGTCTCGGGACCCCAGTAGACGTCCTCCTCCGGCTCCCACACATCCTCCCGGCCGCCGCCGAAACCGAAGGTCTGGAAGCCCATCGTCTCCAGCGCGACGTTGCCGGCCAGGATCATCAGGTCGGCCCACGACAGGCTCTGGCCGTACTTCTTCTTGACCGGCCACAGCAGACGGCGGGCCTTGTCGAGGTTGGCGTTGTCCGGCCAGCTGTTGAGCGGGGCGAAGCGCTGCTGGCCGGCTCCGGCGCCGCCGCGGCCGTCGCTGATGCGGTAGGTGCCCGCGCTGTGCCAGGCCATCCGGATGATGAACGGGCCGTAGTGGCCGAAGTCGGCCGGCCACCAGTCCTGGGAGGTGGTCAGCACCTCGGTGAGGTCCCGCTTCACGGCCGGCAGGTCAAGGCCCCGGAACGCCTCCGCGTAGTCGAACTCCTCGCCGAGCGGATTCGCCACGGCGGGGTTCTTGGCGAGGATCTTGAGATTGAGCCGCTCCGGCCACCACTGGCGGTTGCCACCGCCCTGGGTCGGGTGGAGCGCACGACCATGGGCGACCGGGCAGCCGCCTGCCTCCTCGGGCTTGGGGTCGGTGACGAGGGCGTCGTGGTTCTCAGACATGGGAATCCTTCCGGGCTGGGCGGATCACATTGCTCAGAAACTGCGTACGGTCAACGGCCGGGCACGGGGCCCGATGGGGGCGGCCTGGTGGGGGTGGGGGAGCGGTGCGGTGAGCGCTTGTGCAATGCCTCATGCGCGACCTATGCGGCTCGGCGGTGGGCGGCACACCCGGCATGCACGGCGGCATCCACGGCCCGCGCGGCGCGAGGGCGGATCCGGCCGGTGCGGGTCTCCAGCAGGACCCGACCCCGGAGCGAAGGTGTGCCACCGACGCCGACCGGCTCGCTGTTCTGACTGTCCGCGACCAGGGCACCGGATGCGGTGGTGAGCGGACCCGTTTCCTGCATCACGGGCGTGTCCCTGCTGTTGTCCTGTCCCTTGGCTGCCGCCGGAGCCGATCTTACGATGGACCAAGTCCAAGTCAATACAACAGTCAGATCCGTACGGAACCGTTCATCCAACGACGCACAGTTAGGCTGGTGGGCATGAGTGACCTGCTGGACCGGCTCCGCGGACGCGGCTGGCGGATGACCGCCCAGCGCCGGGTGGTCGCCGAGGTACTCGACGGCGAGCACGTCCACCTCACCGCGGACGAAGTGCTCGCACGCGCCACCGCACGACTGCCGGAAATCTCTCGCGCGACCGTCTACAACACCCTCGGCGAACTGGTCTCCCTCGGCGAAGTGATCGAGGTCGCCACCGACGCCCGCGCCAAGCGCTACGACCCGAACGCCCACCGCCCCCACCAGCACCTGCTCTGCTCCACCTGCGGCACCATCCGAGACGTCCACCCCACCGACGACCCCCTCTCCGCCCTCCCCACCCACGAACGCTTCGGCTTCACCGTCCTGACCGCCGAGGTCACTTACCGCGGGCTGTGCCCGGAGTGCGCCGCGGGGGCGTGAGCGGGCAAGGGCACTGACCTACGCCCCAACTCCGGCGGTAGGCACGGTGGTTGCTTCAGCAGGGAGGGTCTCGATGCACGCGATGCACGCGATGCACGCGATGCACGCGATGCACGCGATGCACGCGATGCACGCGATGCACGCGATGCACGCGATGCACGCGATGCACGCGTGGGCAGGCCGCTTGACCGGGTAGCGACAGCCATGGGCGGGAGTTGCTGCACCGCCATCCCGACGCCTCCGGCCCAGTAAGCGTTGAAGCGCTCCTTCACGGCCGTGGCGGCCGGGGCCATGCTCCTGACTGCGCTCACCTGCGGCTCCGCAGTCGCCGAGCAGCGGCCGGCGGATGCCTGGATCAACGTCAGCGGCATCGGGGCTTGTCACGACGGATACATCTGCCTTTACGAGAACTACCAGGCCAACCAGAATGCCGTCGGCCTCGGCACCACGCTCGTCGGCCGGGAGAGCGCCGAGACGGCACGCTCCGACAGCGCAGAACCGCCACCGTGCGCCTCACGTGTCCGCTGACGTTGCCGTCAACTACTGCCGTCAAATGTCCCTGAAGCCCCACCAGTCACCGGCGGATTCCAGGGGTCGTTGCAACACGTGGTCGTGTTGATCAGGACGCGAGCAGTTTATGCAGGCGCTCGGCTGGGGTTTCCCAGCCGAGCGTTTTGCGTGGGCGGCTGTTGAGTTCGGCGGCGACGGCGGCCAGGTGCTCGGGATCGTGGGCGGAGAGGTCGGTGCCTTTGGGGAAGTACTGCCGCAGCAGGCCGTTGGTGTTCTCGTTCGATCCGCGTTGCCAGGGGCTGGCCGGGTCGCAGAAGTAAACCGGGATGTCGGTGGCGACGGTGAAGGCGTGGTGGGCGGCCATCTCCGAGCCCTGGTCCCAGGTCAAGGACTTGGTCAGGTGCCGTGGCAGGGTCTGGACGGTGGTCTGCAAGGCCGTGCTGACGTCTTCCGCGCCGCGGCCCTGGGGCAGGTGGACGAGCATGACGTAGCGCGTGGCCCGCTCGACCAGGGTGCCGATGGCGGAGGCGCTGTCCTTGCCGATGATCAGGTCGCCTTCCCAGTGGCCGGGCACGGCGCGGTCGTCTGCCTCTGCGGGCCGTTCGCTGATCATGACCATGGGGTGGGAGAAGCGCGGCTGCCGGGCGGCGGCCTGGTGGTGCGGCTTGCGCCGGGCCCGCCCTGTCCGCAGGGCTCTGGCCATCTCGCGCCGGAGTTCGCCGCGGCCCTGGACGTAGAGGGCCTGGTAGATCGTCTCGTGGACCACGTGCATCTCCGGCCGGTCGGGGAACCTCTTGCGGAGAGCGTGACAGATCTGTTCCGGGCTCCATCGCATCACCAGGTGGGCCTGGATGAAGTCCCGCAGCTCGGTGTTCTGGCCGATCTTGCCGGGCTTGGGCCGGGGCCGGCGGGCATCGGCCCGGCGCTGGGCGGCGTGGGGGCGGTAGGCCCATCGGGCGTGGTCACCGCGCAGGGGTAGGCCGTTGCGGCGTATTTCCCGGCTGATCGTGGACGGGCTGCGGCCCAGCTCGGCGGCGATCGCACGGACGGACGCCTTCTCCCGCAGCCGGTCGGCTATGTGGATGCGCTCGTCTTCACGTAGATACCTCGTCGACGTGGGCACGGGCTCCTGCTCTGGCAGAGCAGGAGCCCGCCGCCGCTTCGGGTCCAAGCGGCCGTTTCGCCACTCGCGGCCAGTCCGCTCATGGACGCCGACGCGTCGGCTTGCCTCTCGGTTGGTCAGCCCCATCTGCACGAGCCGGAAGTATTCCTCCCGCTCGGCTCGGAGCTTCACAGGCCCCTGAGCCTTACGGACCTTGCGGATCTCGAAGCCCATCGCACCCCTTGAACTGGGGTGTTGCAACGACCACTAGAACCGAAGCACCTCTGGTGGGGCTTCAGGTTTTCCGAAGCAAAAGCTTCGAAATGCGCTCAGGGCTGATCAATCCCGGTTTTGGGAGCCCTTCGGGTACCGGGTCACCTACCCGCCAGCGCCCCGAGATCGATCCCGCAATTCTGGCGACAGCACCTCCGAGACGGCCATTTCGAGGAGAAGCATTCGAGTGGTCTCTCGGTCAAAACCCTCTCGCCGAACCATCTCGATCGCCCAAATCGCGGCTAGCTCCATCCAGTATGGCCGGCCGGACTTCCACGCCGTTTTCACTGTCAGTTCGATGAGCTTCTCAGGGGTTGGAACGCCACCCTGACCGAGGTGCTCCCACGAGCGGGAAAATTCGGCCAAGCATGCAGAGAGGTCACGCTCCAAATATGGCCACATGGGAACGAATCCCGATCCCTCAAGGGAGGACCGGCCTTCTGACTCCACGCCTACGCCGATCCGGCCATCGGGCATGACCCCAATCCACGCCCCATCTCCCCGATACACTACTGGAGTCCAGTTTCCCATCTCAACCCCACGGCCTGTAGTCGAAGTCAATCCCTTGATCGCCCATAAACTTCTGGAACTGCTGGCGTGTAGCGTCCGTCCACCTGTGGCCATAGTGACCACTATTTTCCGTGAACACTAGGCGGCCGTTATCTCGGAAGAGTGTGCCACCCAGCACTGTCCCTCTGTCCATGCCCGCCTTTTCTGCTAGTTGCTCGTGGGGGCTGAGGCCTCCGGGAATTCTTTCACGGTCTCCCGCCAGAAACCTTCCGGCACCGGAATCGAACACGAACTCAGTCTCAGGCTTCGTTGAGGTGAAAGCCCTCAAGGCGCCAGCAGTTCCCTCGCCCGACCCCAGAATTACGTCACAGTTGCTGTTGTGAACCAGGACCGGCGTGGCCCCCGCCAGCACATAGTACGTGTGCGTGCCGGCGACAGTCAGGTCGTGTGTCTGCTGCTGCTTGCGGAAGTGTCGGACCGTGGTGATCTTGGCGGTTGTGCCCTGGGGGGTGCGGAGTTCGGTGCCCGGGCGCAGGTCGCCGGCGTTGATCCACTTCTTCTTGTCGACGGACCAGAAGGGGTGTGTGTCGGTGGCGATGATGCTGGAGTCGCCGGATGGGGTTTTGACGGTGAGGTCGGTGAAGTGTTTGTCGTCCTTGGTGACGATGGTGGCGACGACGGGGCGGGTGGTGGTTTTGCCGGTTGCCGGGTCGGTGGCTATGACCTTGTCGCCGGTTTTTACGTCCTCGATGCGCTTTCGCTTGCCGTTGGCGAGGGCGACTTCGGTGTCCGGGGTGAAGCTGTGTAAGCAGTCGCTGGCCTTGACGGAGGGACGCCCGGTGATCCTGCCGGGGAGTTCTCCTTCGGTTACAGCAGCTACCCCTGCCATGGCAATGTGTTTGGTGAAGCTGTAGACGTCGTCGGGGCAGCCGCCCTCGAGCCGATAGCAGGCTTCGCTGAGGGCGTGCATGATGCGTACGCCGGCCAGCGGGCCGTCTTCGAAGCGCGGATTGCCCCACGGCTTGAATAGGCTGGTGACCTCCTTGAACTCCCGCTCCAATTCGGGAGCTTTGCCCCAGCTGAACGGTGCTGATATTCCTGGGTAGATTTCGTAGCGAGTTGGTCCGTTGTAGGGGATGTGGCAGTAGGGCTGGATGCAGGCGCCGGGGCCGGGGATGTAGTTCTTGGAGCCGGAAAGGCGCATGCCGCCGTGGCGGTTGTGGACGACGCCGGTTCCGCGTCCGGAGCCATCGGGGTCGGCGAAGAGCTGGCCGGTGGGGTCGCTGAAGGTGAGCGGGTTGTTGTTGCTGTAGGTGTAGCCGTTGATCTGTTGGGGGTCGGCCGGGTCCAGTACGGGGTCGACGGAGAGGAAGCGTCCGGTTTCCGGGTCGTATTCGCGGGCCCCGAGGTGGGTGAGGCCGGTGTCCGCCGAGTCGTCGGTGCCGCCGACATAGCCCTTGGAGCCGGGCCAGTTGGTGGGTTTGGTGCCGCGGAGGCCACCGAAGGGGAGTTGGCGGCGCTGGGTGAGGGTCTGGTCGGCGGCGCTGATGGCGAGTTGGCCGGTGCCAAGGCGGTCGGCGAGGGTGATGGTGTAGGTGCCGTCGTCGGCCAGGACGGCCTGGTTGCCGCTGCCGAGGGGGATGTAGCGGGTGGCTTTGGGTTTGTCGGCGCCCTTGTCGAGGGTGAGTTCGGTGTGGTCACCGAGGGTGAGCGTGGTCCGGTCATCGGTGTGGGTGATCAGGCGGTTGCCGTTGGCGTCGTAGACGTAGCTGGTGGTCTTGGTGCCCTTGTCGCCGGCTGGTTCGGTGACCTTGGTGAGGTGATCTTCGATGTCCCAGGTGAGGGTTTGTTTGTCGCCGTGGAGGGTGCGGGTGGTGGTGTTGCCGGTGTTGTCGTAGCCGTAGGTGGAGGTGCTGGTGCCGGTGGGGCCGGTGGTGTCGATGGAGGTGAGGGTGTGGGGCTGGGGTGTGCCGGGCTTGGGGTAGCGGTAGGCGGTCTTGGTGTCCTTGGCCACGTCGCTGGTGGGGTCGTGCTGGGTGAGGATGGTGCGGTTGCCGGCGGTGTCGTAGCCGTATGACTGCCAGTAGGGGGCCGGCCCGGCGATCAGGCTGCCGGCGGGCTTGTCGGCGCAGGTCTTCTCGTCCTGGGTCCAGGCTTCGGTGAGCCGGCGCAGGTAGTCGTGGGTGAAGCACTGGGTGTCGGTGCCGGTGCGGGAGACGTCGGAAAGGGAGGTGACGTTTCCGGCCGGGTCGTGGCCGTAGGTGGCGGACTGGTCGACACCGGCGACGTCCTGACGGTCGACACGGGAATTCGACAGGCGCTGGGTGCCGAATTCGTAGCTGTTGGTCACCTGGGTGGGCTTGCCGCCGCTTCCGACGATCTTGTAGGTGAGGGGCTGGCCCGCGAGTGTGTATGTGGCGTCGGAGCGGATGTCTTCGCCGTAGACGGTGGTCATCCGCAGGGTGTCGTTGGCGTAGCTGTAGTTCCACCCCTTGCCGGCAAGGTTCCCCATGCGGGAGAAGCTGCGCGCTTTCGGCAAGCCGTTCTCGTAGTACGAGGTGCCGGCCTGGTAGGTGCCGGCCAGTGCGCCCTCGGAGTCGGGGATGACGGTCTCGGTGCGCTGCGGCCGGTAGAGGACGTCGTACTGGGTGACCTTGGTGGTGTAGGGCTTGCCGTCGAGGTAGCGGGTGGATTCGGCGAGCTGTCCCTTGGCCTTGGTGACAGTGTCGTAGACCCACTTGGCGCGCAGCGGGCCGTCGATTGTCTTGTCGTGCAGCTCGGTTTTGCGTCCGAGGCCGTCGTAGACGGTGGCCAGCACGGCTCCGTTGGCGTCCTCGCTGGAGATCTGCTGGCTGCGGTCGTCGAACGCCGCCTTGGTTGTGCCCTTGTCGGGGTCTTTGGACAAGACCTGGTTGCCGAACTGGTCATACTGGTAGGCCCACTTGTTTCCGGCGGGGTCGGTGACGCCTTCGAGTTTGCCTGCCGGGGTGTAGGAGTAGCGGGTGGTGTCAGCTGGGGCGTCGGCGGATCGGGTGTGGTGCTGCAGGAGCTGGGTGGTCTGGCCGCGGGCGTCGGTAACCGTGGTGGTGGCGGTGCCGCCTTCTGGCGGGACGATGGTGGTTCGGTCGCCGCCGTGGCGTGTCTTGGTGACCGCCAGGACCTTGCCGCCCTCGCCGTTTCCGGCGACGTCCCGGCTCTCGGTTTCCCGGCCCAGCCCGTCGTAGGTCTTCCAGGTCTGGGTCTCGACCTTCAGGGCATCGGCGGGCTTGAAGAGCACACGTTCAGGCTTCCCGGACACGTAGTACGGGGCGAAGGCCTTCGCGGCCAGGCCGCGTTCGTCGTAGAACGTGTCGTTGATCAGCCGCCCGCCGTCAGGGCCGGGGGCCTGGGTCTGGCGTGCGCGCAGGTAGCCGTCGTACAGGGTGTAGGAGACCGTCTGCGACTGGGCGGTGGGGTTGAGGGTGTACTGGGCGACGGCAGTCGGCTTGCCCTCCTCGACAAAGTAGGCGAACTGGTAGGTGGGCATGGAGCCGCGGTCGGGCAGCCATACCTTCACAGAGCGGCCCAGCGCGTCGTACTTCAGCGTGGTGCGTTTGCTGTTGGTGTCGACGATGGCGAGGGGCTGGCCGCGCAGCGGGTCGAGTTCGGTCGTGGTGGTCTGCGCGGTGGTGCTGTCCTTGGCGACGGCGGGCGGTGTGGTGACGACGGTCTTGGCCGGGAAGCCGGCGGCCGGGGAGTAGACCGTGGTGGTGGTGCGGCCGTCGGCGCGGGCGGTACGGGTCGGCGCGCTGTCACCGATGGCGACCACGTTCGCCGTGAGATCGGTGACCTTCTCCGGGCGTCCGTAGCTGTCGTAGGCGGTACCGGTCTCCAGATAGGTGGCCGTGGTGCCGTCGTGCTTCTTCAGCGTGGCGACGGCGGTGGCATCACCCTTGATGGGCGCGGAGCCGTAGTTGCCGCCGTCGTAGGCGGTGCGGACATCGGAGATGACGTCCTTGGACCGGTCCGGGCTGCTGCCGCATTCGGTGGCGACGGTCTCGACCCGGGCGGGCAGGGTGAGGATGTTCTTGTCGGTGTTGGTGGCGTAGGTGGTGCGGGTGCACCGGTCGTCGTTGGTGGTGGAGTCGTCGCCGCGGTCGCTGACCTCGGTGACGCGGCCGGCGACCGTGTCGAAGGTGGAAGCGGTGGTGGTCGTGCGCCACTTCGCGCCGGCGCCGTCGTCGAGGGAGGTCCAGGAGCGGGTGCTGGCCGTGCCGCTGAAGCTGGCGGTGACCGTTCCCCAGTCTCGGGTCTTCTTCGCCGACTGGTGGTGCCAGGGTCGGCTGACGGTCTTGGTGAGGACCTTCCCGCCCGGAGCCGAGTACGTGGCGGTCCTGTAGGGAAAGCCGGCCGCCGAGGCGTCGTCCGTGAGCGGCTCTCCCTCACCGTCCTCCAGAGCGACCTTGACGTCCTTGCTGCCGCCGCTCGCGGTCTTGCGGTCGCCGTCCATGCCGCGCAGGAAGTAGCTGTCCTCCTGCGTCTTCATGGCGTCCGCACCCGTGCCCTGGCCGCCGGTCCGGACGCGGACGTGACCGTAGCCGCGCCACTGGGACCAGGTCTTGGACTTCTCCTTGGTCAGCCCGTCATCGTCGTCGTAGTGCCAGGCCGCATCATCGAGGTAGTCGTAGCGGGTGACCTGGTCCGGCGCGCCCCCGGTGCGGTCGGTGGTCGTCACGGAGTCGACGACGAACTTGTTGAACCACTCCTTGTCCATGTCGTCGCTGGAGCTGCCGCCGATGAACTGGGGGAAGCAGCGGGTGGTGTTGGACTCCGGGGTGGGCAGGTTGTTGAACGCGCAGGCGGGCTTGGAGTAGTTGACGTCGGTCTGGCCGCCGTATTCGTCGTCGATGGTCGACAGGCGGTCCTTTATGTAGGGGGCGTAGCCGTCGCCGGTTTTGTCGAGGCGGTTGGCGAGCTGGGTGTAGGCGAAGGTGGTCTTCGGCAGGGTGAGGGGCGTGGTGTCGGTGTAGCCGGTGTGCTGGATGGACTCGAGTTCCAGCTGGTAGTCGACGTCGGCCGTGCCCCAGCGGTGGGCCAGCGCCCAGGAGTCGACCGGGGTGAGGGCACCGTCCTTGAGGACCTCGGTGGTCACCCCCGTCAGGCGCTTGCGGGTCCAGAAGGTGGGGGAGAGCCGTCCCTGGTCACAGGCGGTGTCTGATGATCTGCGGGTTTTTGTCGGTGGTAGTTCGGCGTTGTGATGTCAGTGGGTAAGTAACGAACTCTCTGCCGTTCAGTGGGTTGTCGTGGGCGGCTCGACTGCTGTCATGGATGCCGAGCTGGTGCTGACGTTTTTGGTGATTATGCAGGTCAGTTGGTTGCCGATCGGTACAGCGTGGGGTGTGTAATCGCTGGTCAGGGCTGTGGTGGCAGGTGCTGGGTGCCGAGAGTTGGGGGCGGGGCGGACGGTGTCGCCTTCTACGGTGTGGGCTTCAGGTTGTAGCGGATTCCTGTTGCGGTGAGGCGGAGTTGTTCGCCGTCTTGGACCGTGATGAGCGGGAAGAGCGGGCTGTCTGGGGCACGGTCCTTGAGCTGTCCGTGAATGCCTGCCGCGCGTATGAGGCGGCGTGTCCAGGTGGGTAGTGGGTAGACCTGGCATCTGCGGTGGGCTGTGCTGTCGTGGACTTTGACGGTGGTCGCTGTTTCGTTGATGTCGATACCGCGGATAAGCGCGAGCCGGCTGATGTCTGCCCCAGTGACCGCGTGGATGGTCAGGGCTGTCGCGTGGAGCGGGTGCGCCACTGTGGTCAGCCGGGCGGCGAGGACGTCTGCTGGTATGCGGTCATGTCCTCGCGCGGCCGGTGCGTCGCTCATCGTGAGGGCGAGCTCGGGTGCGCCTTGGCACCGGGCACGTTTCGGACGGTCTGTCACTTCACCGTCCGACGGTGCCGGGGAGGTGATCCACTGCCCGGCGTCCTGGCAAGGGGCTGGTTCGGCGGGTCGCTTCTGTCCGGCGCTTGGTGTGCCGGTAGGTGAGTGTTCCGTCCGGTCCAGAGCGATACGGGCCTGGGGGAGGCTGTCGATGAGGTGGTGTGGGGTTTCTTCGAGGAGCGTTTTCAGGGCGGGGGTGACCGGTCGGTGCCAGAGGAGGGTGAGGCGGGTGCCGCAGCGCTCCCGCAGGGCGAGTAGTTGTCTCTGGCGGGCGGTGGTGAGGCGGTCGGTGCGGCAGATGATGAGGTGCCCGATGTGGTGGGTGAGTATCCAGGCGGCGACTGCGTCCCAGGCGGGGCGCTGGGAGTCGGCCCACGTTCCGTACGTTTCTCCGCCCGAGGGGAGTCGTTTGCCCAGGGCGTAGAGCAGGTCGTGGGCGAGGGCGGCGGGTGCGCCGTTGGCGGGGCTGGGGTCGATGGTCAGACGGCCCAGGTCCGGATCGTGTGCGGCGTGTGCGGCAGCTGTCCAGGCGGGGTGGTCGCCCTGGTCGATGATGGCGGTGACCGGGGTAGCGCTGCTGACCTTCACTACATGCCGCCGATCTTGCTGTAGACCCAGCGCACGAGGTCTTCGTCGACCTGTTTGAGGTTGAGTTTCTTCATGCCGGTCAGGATGTGGGTGGTGATGTTGGCCCAGTTGCGGAAGCTGCCGTGGGCGGCCTGTTTGTCGATCGCGTCGATCAGCGCGGTGTCGACGTCCGCCCAGACGGGGTGGAAGGCGGGGATCGTGGCCCGTACCTCGTCCTTGGACATGCGGGCGAACTCCTGCCAGATGAAGATCCTGGAGGCCAGCATGGGCTCGCGGCGCAGGACTTTGTAGCAGCCGTCGCCCCCGGCGAAGATCACCGCGATGTTGGTGCGTTTGTCGTCCCACAGGTGGCGCCAGAACTCGAACCCGGTCTTCTTCATCCACTGTGCCTCGTCACAGACCAGGACCCGGAACTCCTCGGCGAGCGCCTCCTTGAGGAGGGTGTCGAACTCGATCGGGCGGGCCGGCGGCTCTCCCGGCAGCCCCAGCGCCTGGAAGAGACCATGGCGGATGTCGCGCGGGGTCGGTCCGGCCCGCAGTTCCAGGCGGTGCGTGATGTCCGGGGCGAGGTGGCGCAGGGCCGAGTTCACCGACATCGTCTTGCCGGATCCGGCCGGCCCGTAGACGCACATCATGGCCTTGGCCTCGATGACGGCCTCGATGTTGTCCCGCGTGGTGAGCAGTGTGTCGGTGCCGACCAGCTGCGCCTGCTCCAGGCCCAGGAAGTGGTCTTCGCTCTCGTCGGGCAGCAGTCCGTAGTCCAGATCGGCGATCATCAGCGGTGGTCCTCATCAGGAGTAGGTGTGCGCGGGGGCCTGGGGCGGGCCCAGGTATCGGGCGCGGGGCCGTGCGGAATGAAGTCGGGACGGGCCAGCGCACGGCGGTCCGTCTGCGCAGCCGCGCCCAGCTCCTCTTCGGCTTGGGCGGAGGTCGAGGAGGTGAGAGGCCTGGGCGGGGCGGCGGTGGTGGAGGCTTCGAAGCGCCGGCGGCGCAGCTTCTCCGCGGCCTTCAGATCGGCCTTGAGACGGCGGGCAGCCGCGGTCCGTGCCGCCTGGACGGCACGGATCTGCTCACGGCTCGCCGCAGTGGCCAGGAACGCCGAACCAAGGTGGCGGCCGGTCGTAGCGTCGAAGACTTCGATGGTGTCGTCGTGATGGGGCAGATGCCGTACCGACACCTTGGTGCCGGTACGGCCGTTCATCCACGGGGCGAGGTAATCGCGGCGCCGCCACCGCACCCCGCTGGTACTGATCGTGTAAGTACGACCGTCGTCCTCCAGAGCGAACGTCGCCAGCTGCCCCGCGGACACATCAGTAAGCGGCGTCGCATCGGCCTGCCACGCCTCGACGGGGCTTTTCCCGTTCAACGCGGACGGGTGGTGGCGGGTGTTCCACCAGGCCACCCAGTCCAGCAGCAGCCCCACGAATGCCTCATAGGCCAGCGGCGGGGCATCGGGGTCGGCGATCCGGCCACCGGTGAGTTTCTGTCGGCCGGTGTAGCGGGGGAGGGAGACGAGGAACATCTCCTCCACCGCGTCGTTCAACGCCTCGATGGTGCCCTTCAAGTGCGGTGTATAGGCGGGCAGATCGGTGACGGGGACGGCGAGCGCGCCCATGGCCGCGGTGACCGTTGCGCACAGGAACTCCTTGCCGCGGTCGACCCGGATCTGACCGGGCAGCCCGCCCACGGGTCCGAATGGCTCGGTGCGGGTGATCGCGATCCGCAGGGACGCCAGCACCGCGTCGCGGCTCGGCGCGTGCGCGGTGACCGCGACCCCGGTGATCGCTTTGGTGGCGCAGTCGATGAACCAGGTCACCCACGGCGTGGCCAGCTCACCTTCCACGTCGACCTCGACGGGCACGTGCTTGTGGTCGCCCTCCCACGCCGCGTTGCGGTGCGTCGGCGGACGCTGCCCGAAGACGTCGTGAGCACGGCGGGCGGCTTCCCCGCTCTTGAGTCCGGCCCGCTCACCGCGGGTCAGGTCCCGGCGGATCGCCCGGTGCAACGTCGACAGGGACGGCACCGCGGGCGCGTTCGGATCTTCGGCCGCCCGCTGCACCAGCTCGGCGTGGACCCGGGAGGCGTTACCGCCCCACAGTGCCAGCAGCCGCCGGACTTCTGTGGTGACCGTGAAATGGGACGCCTCCACCCGGGCGAGGCGATGATCCTCCCGGGCGGCGGCCAGCCACCGCCATACCGTCCGCTCTGACTTCCCCAACGCCTGGGCTACCAGACGTACGTGCGCGGATGCCAGTTCACCGCGCCCGTCGAGGTCCAGCAGCCGGGGCATCGCCGCTGCCCGCCCCAACTCGGGCGGGAACACGCTCGCGGGGCCGCCCACGGGATCCTCGCCACGGCTTCCCGGCATGTGCGGCCCCTCTCCGCCGAGTACGGGACAGCACGGTCTGCCGTCCGGGTTCCAGGTATCCCAGCCTTTTGGCACCCAACTGACCGGAATCGGCATACGACTGACAGCAACCGCCGCCATCCGGTACAGCCGTGTCCGCGCACGAAGCCCTGCCTGGTGGTGGTGTTCGTCGTGGAGCTGGGAGGCCGACCTGGGAGGCCGTGTCCCCGCGCGGCCTGTCTGCCGGGGCTACGGCCCGTCAGGCGGGTGGTCCAGGACGAACACACCGACGGCGGTTTTGGTGCTGGGTGCGGCGGAGGTGGCGGTGCTCGCGGTGGTTGGTCCACCAGGTGAGCCGGTCGGGGGAGTCCTGCGGGAAGAGCGTCTGCATCGACGTGGCGGCGAGGGCGAGGACGAGGCAGATCACGACGCCCCACCAGGGTGCGCCGGCCATGACGGTCGCCAGGCCGGAGACGGCGGTGACGGACGCGGGCACGAGGTTCGGCGAGACGGGCATGGTCAGGCCTCGCTTCCTGTGTCGTGGGTGCGCCCCGGGCGGGGGTGGTGGGTCATGGCGGGCCTCCTGCGGGCAACCGGGCACCTCGGGGGTGCGGGTTCAGGCCAGGGCGAGGACGAAACGGCCCATGCCGTTTCAACCAGCCCTGCGACGTGCTGAGTTGGCCCTACAGTGACCGCTGGGCCTGGTGGTGGGCGACTGCGCCAGACCAACTGTTTCCGTGCCGGGCGGCACCGGATTCTGGTGAGGGGGAGCACAGGTGGCACACAGTGGTGACGGCGGCGGGGAGGACGGGATCCTCGCGCGTCGGCAGGCGCGTGAGGAGAAGGACCGGTTGAAAGCCGAGTTCGGCGCCCGGCTGAAGGTCCTGCTGGACCTCACGGGCCTGAGCTCGCGCGAGTTCGCGGCCCGGTTCCCCGCATACAAGGACTCCACGGTCCGCAAGTACACCCTGGGCACGAACCTGCCGCCGTGGGACTTCCTCCACGACCTGCTCACCGAAGTCGCCCGCCGCACCGACGACCCCGCCGCCCCTCAACGCCACACGGAACTCTTCACCGCCTACCGCACCGTCCTCGTCGACACCGGCGCCGACGTCCGCGGCAGCGACCAGAACTCCCTCCTGCTGCGCCTCCTGGACGGCGAGGAGGCGCTGCGCCGGCTCCGCGACGATCTGGCCGAGGTCCGTGCGCGGGAGAACCAGCTCCGTCTGGACCTGGAGGAGGAGACCCGCCGGGTCCAGGCCTCGCCCGGTGCCGGGGGCCAGGAACGCCGGCACCGGCTCGAGGAGGAGAGCCGGGCCCTGGCGCAACGCAGGGACGAGCTCGTCCACCGCCGCGGTGCCCTGGTCACGGAGCTGGACGACTGCCGGGGTCGTCTGGCGGTGGTGGAGGCGGCCGAGGGCTCGGGCGACCTGGTGCCGGCGGGAACCGGGGCCGGTGCGGGAGTGCACCAGGCGTCGGTGCCGCCCCTGCCTCCCGAGCCGCCCACGGTGCCGGAGCCGTCGAAGTCCGGCGGCGGCCGGCGGGCTCCTGTGCTGATCGGCGTCGCGGTGGCCGTCGTGCTCCTGGCGGGCGGCGGCGCCGCGGTCGGCATCTGGGCGACCGGTACCAACGACGCGAACAACCGGGCCGCGTCGCCGGTGTCGGCCACGCCCGGCACCACCAGGTCCTCCGCGCCAATGCCCTCCCGCACGGCTCCCTCGGCCAGCGCGACGCCGAGTACGCCCGCGCCGGAGCAGCACAGCTGGTCGCTGATCGAGGATCTGGTGCCGATGGACGTCTACCCGGAGGGCACCAAGCGCTCGTTCACTGCCGGCGCCCTGACCGTCAATACTCGCGAATACCCCAAGACCTGTACGCGTTCGAGGCCGAACGCACCTGGCAGCTCAACCGCGAGTACTCGACCTTCACCGCCAGCGCCGGTGTCTCGGACAGCACGCCTTCCGGCGACGTCATCACCTTCACCGTGCAGGTCGACGACGTCATCGTCAAAGAGTTCACGATGGCCCCCGGGGACACCGTGAAGAAGGTGACCATCGACATCAGCGAAGCCTTCCGCATCAAGCTCACCACCCTGGAGTCCTTCAGCACCCATGAGGGCTACGGAGCGTGGATCGACCCCACCGTCACCAAATAGCTGCGCTGAGGACGGCGGCAACCCCACCTCCCAGTTGCCGTGGAACGCCGCCGCCGATCAGCGCCTGCCGTTCCCCGTGCCCGACCCCCGGGCCCATCACTTCGTCACCCAGTACGCTGACATGCACGACGTCGTCGCCGGGTTGACGGTGCCCTCCGGTATCCCGCAGTCCGCGGCAACGGTGCTGCACACCTCCCGCGAGCTCCTGCGCCACTCGTACTTCTGCTACGAGTTCTCCGCCGTGGCCCTCCTGCACGCCCTGATCGCGATGGAGATCGTCCTCCGGGCCAAGATCCCTGACTCCGGCACGAAGCCGCTCCACGCTCTCATCAAGCAGGGCAAGGAGAGTGGCCTCCTGACCGAGCGGCAGACGGAGTTCCTCCACGAGGGGCGCAAGCTCCGCAACCGCATCGCCCACGGCCAGAGGGCTCATTCCGTCATGCCCCCACGCTGGGGGGCCGGAATGCTCACTACGTCCTTCACCTTGATCAGCGAGGTATGGGCGGCCCAGTCGACGCCACCGGCCACAACTGACACAGATGAGGGCACAGGTATCTGAGATGAACGAGCTCGTCGCGGGGCCTGGTTCCTCCGACGGCGAGCCGTCCGTGGTGGGGCAGCGCCTGCACGTCGTTCTGGATGCGGAGCGGGTGGTGGACGACCTGCGCCGCTACTTCGGGATCGGTCTGCCCCCGGGTGCCGGCGCGTTCACGGGGGGCCGGTTCGAGCACCTGGCGGGCGGGGGTGACCGTCGGCAGGTCGCGGACAGGTTCACCGCAGAGGACCTGGTGGCGGTGCAGACCCTGTCGGTGACCGTCCCCGCGCCCGTCGCCCTCGACCTGCTGGAAGGCCCGCTGGGCACCCAACTGTCCGAACTGCTGCGAGGCATCCCTTCCGACACTGATCTGTCCGACGCCGATGCCTCGGTCGTCGCGGACGGCTCGCCAGCGTACCGGGCCTGGTGCTTGTTGGAGGACCAGTACAAGATTGGGTGGGTGATCGCCGGGAAGCTCTTAGCCCGTAAGCGGCCGCGGCTGCTGCCGGTCTACGACCGGGTCGTGCGCTGTGCGCTCGGCCACCCGCCGTCGTTCTGGACCGATCTGCGCACCGCCCTGCGCGAGGACGACGCGGCCTTGCACCACCGACTCCTTGGCCTGCGGCAGAGTGCGGGCCTGCCCGAGACGGTCAGCGCGCTACGGGTCGCCGATGTCGCGGTATGGATGGCCCACCCCGCCCCGGGCCACCGCTGCCCCTGAGGACCCGCCGCAGGGATGGTCAAATGCTGACGCTCGGAGGGGGCTTGTTGGTGCGTGGGGTGCCGGCTGGCCTGGTGTGTTGTGGGTTTCGGCTCCCAGTCCTACGCCGACGTCGTCCGCGACCGAGTCACCGCCGACCCCCGCGACGCCGTGCTCCTGGTGGTCGTTCTCCCTGGCGCTTCGACGTGTCGTAGGACGCTGCGTCTGACCGTGTGAGCTGGGGTTCTTCCTCGCATCTCTGGAGCTGTCGTGATCGTTGCGACACGTTGCAGATGGAGTGGAGGAAACCTTGCGGGCGTTTCGTGTGCAGCTGCCCTCGGGTGCCGGGTACTGGACGGTGCTGGACGAGGAACTGGCCGTGGTGCCGGCGGCGGACGCATTCTTGCGGTACGTACGGTTCGGCAGGGACCAGGCGGAGCTGACGACGCGTACGTACGCCGGGCACATCGCGCTGTACCTGCGCTGGTGCGCCCGGACCGGCCGCGACTGGCGGACCGCCGCAGTGGACCTCGGGCTGTTCACCGTGTGGCTGAAGTACGGGACACCTGAGGCCACCGGGATCGAGCGGCCGGTCGCAGGCCGCGGGGTGGTGATGGCCGGGCCCGGGACGGAGCCCCGCCGGCAGCCAGGCCGGATCGGGAACGTGCTGACCGGCGTGCGGCAGTTCCTGCTGCACGGCATCACCGCGAAGACCGTGCCCTCGGAGGTCCTGGTCCAGCTTTACGAGGTGGCCGAGGACTGGGACCTGCCCGAGGAGGCCCGCGGCGAGGGGATGAGCTACCGGCTCAAGGCCCGCCACCGCGTGCAGGTCCCGCGCAAGCGCCGGGACCGGGCCACGGACGCCGAAGCGGTCGCGCTGTTCGTGGCCTGCCGCAACGCCCGGGACCGCTTCATCGTGCTGCTGCTCGCCCGGGCCGGACTGCGCCGCGGCACCGCGGCGGGCCTGCGGCGCGAGGACATGCACTTCATGCCGGACTCCACCGCGCTGGGCTGCCGGGTGACCGGCTCCCACTTGCACGTCCTGCGGCGGGAGAACGCCAACGGGGCGTGGGCCAAGCGCCAGCGGTCCGCTTGGCCGGGGAAGGCCAAACCGGTCGACTTCCTGGTGGTCCAGGCCCACGACCAGTACGTGATCGAGCGGATGGCGCTACAGCACGGGGCGGCGAGCGACTTCGTGCTGGTGAACCTGTTCGCCGAGCCGCTGGGCGCCCCGATGACCCCGGACGGCATCACCGAGCTGCTTCAGCGGCTGTCGAAGCGGGCAGGGCTGTCGAGGATCGTGACCCCGCACATGCTCCGGCACGCGATGGCCAGCAACGTCGCGGACGCCGGCGGCAGCCTGGACGAGGTGGCCGCCCTGCTCGATCACGAGCGGCTGTCCAGCGCCGAGCCGTATCTGCACCCGGACCCGGACCGGCTGCGCCGGGCCGTGGAGCGGGTGCCTTCGCCGCGCGACCTGGCTGGAGGAGAGCGATGACCGCGGCGGTGACGCTGCCGGCGGCGCCGCCGGCCCCGGGCGCCGGCGAGGAGGAGCGGGCGGCGTTCTTGTGGTCGCTGATCGAGCCGAAGTTCTTCGCAGAGGTCGGCTGGGACGCTGGGCGCCGCGTCCTGAGCGCGCCGGTCGACCATCCCATGCTGGGCATGCGGGCCTGCCCGGTGCCGGAGTGTGATCTGCCGTCGAAGGGCCGTGGTCTGTGCCGGACATGCCAGGACCAGCACCGAAAGTCGGGACTGCCGCTGGAGGAGTTCGTCACGCTCCCGCGCACGGCCCCGCGGGTGGGTCCGGGCGCGTGCCGGGTCGGCGGATGCGAGCGAACCTGGATCAACTCCCGCAGCCAGCCGCTGTGTCGCTCGCACTGGCACCATTACCAGCAGTTCGGCGGCACACTGACGGAGTTCCTCGCCAGCCCCGCGGCCCTGGCCCTGCCGCGTCTGGGTGATTGCGGCGTGCTCGCCTGCACCCGGCAGGCCGTGACCGCCGTGGGCCACCGGCTCTGCCATCCACACGGCAAGCAGCTCAACCACCTCCGCAAGACAGAGGCGGACCTCGACGAGCAGCTGTGGCTGCGGACCGTGCCGTCAGGATGCAGCGGCTCCGAGATCAGCTTCCGGGGCCTGGCGGACCTGGTCGTCGCGCAGCTGCTGTTCGGGTTGCAGCACCGCTGCCGGCGCGGTGCAAAGACCGACATCGGCGGGCTGCGCTCGCTCATCGACCGCACCATCCGTCCCTCCCTGGCAGGCTGCCTGGAGGACGTCCCCGGGCTGGAGGCGAACAGCACCGCGAAGGTGCTGCTCAACCGCCTGACCGCATACGCGCTGCGGGCGTTCAAGTCCCCGGAAGGCGAGTACGGCAAGGACATCTGGGACCTGGCCGTCTTCGGGCACCGCGGATCGGTGGAGTTCACCGACATCCACCAGCCCTGGCTGAAGGAGACCGCCAAGCGCTGGGCCCGCGACTACCTGACCCGCGCTCGCTCGCGCAGCACGTCCTCCCACGCCCGCCAGCACCTGACCGGACTGGCCTTCCTGTCCCGGAGCCTCTACGCCCGCCAGGACCACGGCATGGACACGGCGGCGCTCGGGCGGTCTGACATCGAGAACCATCTGAACCGCATGACGTTCCTGGAGGCCAATGGCCGCATCGCCGCCGACACCCGCACCACCTACGTCAGAGCCGCCCGCAACGTCCTCCGGCAGGCACGCGTGATGGGCCTGACCAGGGCAGCCGGGCCCATGGCCGGGCTGCCGGACGACTTCGTGATCACCCGGCACGACGTCCCGAAACCACCAGAGCCCTCGGAGGAGAGCCAGGACCTGCCGCCGGAGGTGATGCGGCAGCTCTGCGCGCACCTGGACCTGTTCGAGGAGATGACGTGCCGGGAGCTGCGCGTCGCGGTGGAGCTGATGATGGACACCGGCCGGCGCCCGGAGGAGATCTGCAAGCTGGAATTCCACTGCCTGAACCGGGACCGGCAGGGCAAGCCCGTCCTGGTCTACAACAACTGGAAGGAACAGCGGATCCGCCGTGAGCTGCCGATCCACGAACCCACCGCACAGGTGATCCGCGAGCAGCAAGAACGCGTCCGCCTCCTCTACCCGAGCCAGCCGCTGTCCCAGCTGGCTCTGCTGCCGTCATCGGTGATGAACCAGCTCGGGGCCAAGGGCATCGACTCCACCCACTTCAGCGGGGTGCACCGTGAATGGGTCACCGCCCTACCGGAGTTCCGACTCGACGACGGCACGGTCTTCGACAAGGAGAAGATCTTCCCCTACACCTACCGGCACTCCTTCGCCCAGCGCCACGCGGACGCCGGCGTCCCTATCGAGGTCCTCTCACCCCTGATGGACCACGACTCCTACCAGTCGACCCGCTGCTACTACAACCCTCGGGAATTGCATCAGACGGGCGAGAAACCGCAGGTCGCGTGGTCGATGCGGGAAGTGGAACGAGTTCGTGGGGTCTATGGACTGGCCGCCTGAGCAGGCGTGTTGCCGAGTTGATCCCTTCTGATGCATGATCTGCCCTCCAGAAGGGAGGGTCTGGAGTGGTGCATCAGCGCAAGGTGGCCCTGGCCGGGTCGGCTCAACTGGAGCTCGTCTCCGGGGTGGTCCAGCTGCGTCCCGAGGACGCGATGTTCGACGCGATGTTGCGGGGCTGGCGTGCTCAGCAGAAGTCGCGAGGCCTGAAGGACGACACGATTGACCCGAGGGAACGGCTAATTCGCCGGTTTCTGGACTTCACGAACGAGTACCCGTGGCGATGGACGCCCGCCCACCTGGACGAGTGGTCGGCGTCGTTGACGAGCGAGAGACACTTGGCGCCGTCCACGGTCCGCAGCTACCAGGGCATCGTCCGGTTGTTCACCGAGCTCCTCATTGACGCCCGCTACGGCTGGGTCCCGGCCTGCGAGGAAGCCTTCGGCACCTTCCCGGTGGCGATCTGCCACGAGTGGAATACCCTGCCTCACCTGCAGGATTACGAAGGAGACCCGGAGGCGAGGCCCTTCACGCGGGAAGAGCTGCAGCTCTTCCTCGACTACGCCGACGACCAAGTGGAACGAGCGGTCCGGGCGAAACGCAAGGGAGCCCTGGCGGCCTACCGCGACGCCACGTTGTTCAAGGTGATCTACGGGTGGGGACTTCGCCGGACCGAGACGTCCAAGCTCGATGTGGTCGACTTCGGGCGCAACCCACAGGCCCGCCAGTTCGGCCGATACGGCACGCTCAACGTCCGCTACGGCAAGGCGAAGAAGGGCCAGTCGCCGCGTCGGCGGAACGTGCTGTCGGTGATGGACTGGGCCGTCGAGGCGGTCGCCGACTACGTCGAGAACGTCCGGCCGCGCTTCGGGTTCCCCGATCACTCTGCTCTGTGGATCACCGAGCGCGGGGGCCGCCTGCAGCCCGGCTCGATCAACGACCGGTTCGAGGCATACCGGGACGCTCTCGGGCTGACGAAAGAGCTGACTCCGCACAGTCTTCGGCATTCGTACGTCACGCACCTGACCGAGGACGGGGTGGACCGGCGCTTCATCCAGCAGCAGGTCGGCCACGAGTGCGACAGCTCCCTGGCCATCTACACGCACGTCAGCGACGACTTCATGAACACTTCCCTGCACAAGGCACTGGCCCCGGCGTTCGCCGGGGCCTGACAGGAGGGATCCGGCGATGGCCGCCAAGCTCGACTACCACTGGCACCTGCGCAAAGTCATGGCCGACCGCGGGATGTTCTCCACCACCGACCTCCTCCCGCCGCTGAAGGAGCGCGGCATCACGCTGTCCACGAGCCAGGTCTACCGGCTCGTCGTCGAGCGACCGGAGCGACTGAGCCTGAAGATCCTCATGGCCCTGCTCGACATCCTCGACTGCACCATGGACGACCTCATCGAGCCGATCGTGGCGGCCGGGGCCGTGAAGAAGCCGAAGAAGGCAGCCGCCGGCGGCTCGGCACCCGATGCGGAGGGACTCGGCGGACTGCGTCCAAAGCGTGCTCGGATCAGAGGAGTTGACCGGTCTTGACCACGGCTGACCAGCTTGATCGCGCCGTCACGGACCCGATCGGCCTGATCACAGACCTCGTCACCGATGTCGAGAAGGAACTCGGCGCCGAGAGGATCCGGGCCGTGGTCACCGCGGTCGCGGGCGGCCGAGCGAAGTCGCGCCAGGTGGCCAAGGCCTTGGCGATGCGGTCCGCCGTCCTGACCGACGGCCGGTCCCCGGCACCCCGGGCGATCGGCGATCTGCTCATCGAGCTCCGCAAGGCCGGCGCCTCGGCGATCGCGGCACCGGTCTGCGCGGAGTGCGGCAAGCAGCTGCGAACCCTCCAGCGCAAGGGCCAGGACTGGTACTGCTCGGTCTGCGGGCAGGAGAGAGCCGAGTGCACCGCCTGCGGAAACGTCCGACGTGTCAGCTTCCGGGACCGCAAGGGCCTGCCGCGCTGTTCGATGTGTCCCGACAACGACGATCGTGATCCAGCCGCGGTCGTCCACGAACTGATCACCACGATCGCCCCGGGCGTCGACCGTGATGCGGTCGCTGAGGCCCTCCGCCGGTCGGCGCCCCACCGTCCTCACTATCGCCAGAGAGTGGTCTGGGCCCTGGAGGACAACCCTCGTCTGCTGACCGGGGAGGGTTATCTGGCGCCGCATCGTGCCATCCTGCGGTTCATCGACTTGCTACACGAGGCCGGTGTCGCCGGGATCGTCCGGCCCGCATGCCCTCGCTGCCACCGGGTGGTCCGCATCGACAAGCCGCTCGACGGGCAGCGGGTCTGCCGCAACTGCATCGCCAAGTCCCGCTTCGAAGAATGCGTACGCTGTGGTGCCCGGCGCGAGCCGGCCACCCGCGACGCCGAGAGGCGACCGCTGTGTCCGAGCTGCCTGGTCAAGGACCCGGCGAACCTGGAGACCTGCATCGTCTGCGGCGAGTCACGCATGGTCAGCAGCCGCACCGCAGACGGGCCGATCTGCCCGAACTGCCGTCCCCTGCCCATCCTGCTCTGCTCGATCTGCGGCCGCACCGCACCCTGCATGCTCTCGAAGCTCACCGGCCTGCCCCGCTGCGGCGGCTGTGACAGGCGCCAAGCTCACTGCACCGTCTGCGGACGAATGCGCGGCATTCACTCCGGCACCGCCGACGCCCCCGTCTGCGGCCCCTGCACCACGCCGGACGCCGAGCTCTGGCGCCCCTGTCCCACCTGCGGACAAGCCGAACGGCTGCACGCGCCGGGACCGTGCCCCCGCTGCACCCTCAAGCAGCGGCTCCACGAACTCCTCGCCGATGAAACCGGCTCCATAAACCCGAAGCTACAGTCCCTTCACGACGCCCTGGCCGACACCGAACGGGCCGGCACCGCGATGCGCTGGCTCTCCAAGGGCATCGTCGCCACCGTCCTGTCCGATCTTGGTTCTGGTCATCGGCCTCTCACCCATGAGGCCCTGGACGTGCTCCCCGAAGGCAAGGTCGTCGAGCACATCCGCAGCGTTCTCGTCGCCACCGGAGTCCTGCCCCGGCGGGACGAGCAGATGGTCCGTCTCGAACGGCACGTGAAGGACCTCGTCGCCTCCCATGCGACGGCCGAGGGCCGGAAAATGCTGCACCGGTACGCGACTTGGCATCTCCTGCGTCGGCTTCGCCGACGCAGCCGCGGCAAGGAGATTACGCACTACCAGCTCGCGGGCGCACGGCAACATCTGCGGGCGGCAGTTCATCTCCTGGACTGGCTCGAGGAGCAGAATCTGACCCTTTCAACCTGCCGTCAGGCCGACCTTGAACGCTGGATGACCAGCGACGATGTCCGCCATCGCCGGGAGGCAGGACACTTCGTGCGCTGGGCCCTTTCCCAGAAGATCGCCCGCGATCTCAGCTTCCCTGCCGAGCGATGGAACGGCCCCTCCCAGGCGATGGACGACGAGGCCCGCTGGGACACAGCCCGTCGCCTGCTGCACGACGACACTCTCAAACCTGAAGACCGCCTGGCCGGACTGCTGTTGCTCCTCTATGCCCAGTGGCCCGCGGCGATCTCTCGCCTCACCATCGGCCACATCGAGGAGACGGACGGAGCCGTTCGCATCCGCCTCGGCGCCGTTCCGGTCGAGCTTCCCGCACCCGTCGCTGACCTGGCCCGACAGCAGGTCGCGGCCCGCCGCAGCCATGCCGTCCTCGGCCGGACAGAGTCACCCTGGCTCTTCCCTGGCGGCCAACCCGGCCGCCCGATCAGTGCCTGGGCTATGGGCGAACGGCTCCGCAAACTCGGCATCCGCCTCGCCGAGACCCGCTCAACCGCTCTCTTCCAACTCGCCACGGAGCTGCCTGCTGCGGTCCTCGCCCGGACCCTCGGCATCGACATCACCGTCGCCGTCAAATGGCAGCGAGCCGCAGCCGGAGACTGGGCCGCCTATGCCGCCGACGTCAGCCAACGCCCACGCGGGGCTCCCGTCCGATCATGACTTTCCGCGCAGGCACTCGCCAAGGCGGTCCGGCGAGACACCGCCCCCGGGCGCCCTGGCCTGACCCGAGCGAGGCGCGGCCTACCTTGACAGTCCCATATCGTTTATCGATAGTATCGAATAGCGATATGTAACTGGCTGAGCAAGGGGGATCCTCATGTCCGAAACATCGCCCTGGTGGGTGCGGGCCAACAATCATGTGTTGGAGACGGCCCTGGGGTTGGGGTTGCTACTGGTGGGCCTGTTCAAGGTCGTGTTCCCGATCCTCGGGGTCGTCGGCCCGCTCCCACCCATCACCGACACCCGCGCGGTCAGCGTCGCCGCAGCCGCGCCCGACGCGACGGCCTCGGGGCCGGTGACACTGCGTGGGACCGGCCAGGCCGACCTCGCCTTCCATGACCCGGGCCTTGGAGATCGGCTGCTACTGATCCTGCCCGGCCTGACGGGCGCGGTCCTACTGGTCGTGATCTTCTACGTCCTCCTCCTCATGGCCCGCACCTTCCACGCAGGGGACTTCTTCGTCCCGCAGAACACGCGCCGCCTGCTCGTCATTGCCGGGGCCCTTCTCCTGGTCGGTACGCTCCCCCCGGCCCTGGATGTCCTGACGACGAAACTCCTGGTCGAGGGCTCGCCGGTGGAACAGGCTGTCCTCACTCCCTATGCCATGAGCACCGCAGCAGTGTTCGGGGCCCTGCTGACCGCAGCCGCGGCTGCGGCTTTCCGCCGGGGGGCGCGACTGCGCGAAGACACGGAGGGACTGGTCTGATGCCCCCGGAGGACCCGCACGAAATCCACTGCCACCTGGACCGACTGCTGGCCGACCACGGCATGACCCTCGCCGAACTCGCGGGACGCGTCGGAGTGACGGTTGCGAACCTGTCCATTCTCAAGAACGACCGCGCCAAGGCGATCCGCTTCAGCACCCTCAGCGCGATCTGCCGCGAACTCCACTGCCAACCCGGAGACGTCCTCACATTCGGCACCAAGTGAGGCGATTCGACAGCCGGCCCGGGCGATGGGGTCCGCAGCGGCTGAGGCATTCGGACGGTTCCAATACCCGACTCCACCATTACGGGTCAAGGAAGTAAGGCTGCGCGAGGCCGTCGACAAGGTCACCGCGATGCAGTTCGACCGCCATGGACAGCGCGTCTGGGGAGCGGTCACCACCTTGCTGGACGCCGAACGTGTCCGCCTGGCGATCGGGTCGGTCCAGGTCCCATTCGGCACCTGCTCTGAGCCCTCCAATGTCGCCGCCGGAGGCGGCGCCTGCCCCCTGCGGTTCCGCTGCATGGGCTGCGACCACTACTCCACCGACGTCTCCCACCTCCCCGAACTAGCCGCCTACCTCGACGGTCTGCTGCGGCAGCGTGAACGGCTGCGGTCGATGACCGAGGCCGACGACTGGGCCCGCGCCGAGGCCACTCCGTCGGAGGAAGAGATCTCCCGCGTCCGGCGGCTGATTCGTCGCGTTACCGAAGAGGTCGACCAGCTCACCGACGCCGAACGCGCCGAGATCCAGCAGGCCGCGGCCATGGTCCGCAAGACCCGCCAGGGCTTCCTCGGCATGCCCCGCGTTCCCCAGCCCCTGCCCGACCTACGACCGGAGCGACCCGCATGACCCCACCCGACCCCGCCGTCCAGGCCATGCTGGAAGGCCGCCGGGCTGACACCGGCCGACGCCGTCAGCGCGTCCTCGCGGCCCTGGCCGAGGCCGCGAAGGACGGATCTGAGACCAGCGTCGCGGCGATCGCCCGCCGCGCGGGCGTCGACCGCACCTTCCTCTACCGCCACCGCGACCTGCTCGGCCAGATCCACGCGCAGGCCGCTGAGCCGCCCACCGTCCCCGGCGGCCGGGGACCGGCCGTCAGCCGGGCCTCGCTGCAGACCGACCTGGCAGCAGCTGACGCCCGCACCGCCCGGCTTGCCGCACACATCCGGCGCCTCGAAGGCCGGCTCAGCGAGGTGCTGGGCGAACAGGTCTGGCGCGAGTCGGGCATCGGCGGCCCCGACGACACCGAACAGCTCCAGGCCCGGATCACCACCCTCGAACAGCAGGTCGTCGACCTGGAACTGAAGCTCCAAGACCGCGACGACGACCTCGCCGCTGCCCGCGCCGCCAACCGCGAGCTGATGGCCCAGCTCAACCGCGGGGCCGAGCTAACCGGCAAAGGCCGGTGAAACCTCTGGCTCCGGCTTTGGCGTCACACAGGCACGCCCAAGAGCCTGGCGATCGGCGCGGCGATTGTTGTTGAACTTGCGAGAAAGGTGAGTACCCGCTGGCCACGGTCGCCCAAGGTAGTAATCCATTTCTTCCAACCCGCCAATGGCTCTTCTTGAGCCTGATGCTGGGCTGCAGCATCCGCCAATGCTGACAAGTGATACGCCCCCTCAAGACGTTCACTTAGCCCAAGACCCTCGATCTTGCGAGACGCGATTAGCTCGGCCAGATGTGAAACTGCAGGAGAATCCGAGGGGGTCAGCTCGCTACCGGACAAAGCCGACCTAGCATCCTGGAAGAATACATTGTCGTGTGCGACCGCATGGGAACCGACGGCGCCGATTGTACTCCCGCTAATGTTATGAGTCTCGTGTGTCACAACTCCTCCATTGCCAATGACGAGCAATCCGTGATGCTCAACTGTGGGGCCCTTCTCCCCGCTGCGGGAGAGTTGGTTGGTGCGGGAGCTGGCGCGCTCTATGATATTTTCCAAAGTGCAACCATCGCGGATTGCTTGTACTACGGTTTTCATGACCTCAACTATGCCGATGTGGTCAAGATCGCGCAGTGGGAGCGTGCCGCTGGCCTCTATTTGCTCCTCCCATAGTAGAAGAGCAGGCAATGCGTCGACCCTGAGTTGCAGGCTGCGGAAGTGATTCGCTATTTCGTAGCCGCTTGTCCGGCGGGTGAGATCACTTTGACTATAGTAGATGTCGATGTCATCGCCGGTGAGATGGTGAAGGTCGCGCCAGTGATCGCTAATGAATCTCGGAAAGTCTCCCGAAGATAGAAACATAAAGAGCCCATGGAAGCGGATCGCCGCATATCTATCCAAAGGGTTTGGGGAGCCTGTCCTGCTGCGGCCTCCATCTGTGCCGAGGAATCTGGCGATACGCCGAGTTATCTTCTTCGACCCTGCGCCCGAAAGCCAGCGTTGAGCCTCTTTGGAGAAAGTCAGCCCGTTGGTGTAGCCGCGGTTTTCGCAGAACTTCTGGGCGAGATCCTCCAGTTCTTCGTGGGGAATATTGCCTGGTGGAGTGAGCTCGGGCGCCCGTTGATGCAGCCAGTTTAGGAACTCCAGAATCTGGGCAGCGTTATCGGCAGAACCGTCGCCTATCGCAGCTACCATGTGTGCGAAATGGGAATCTTTGGCTATCTGTTCATCGTAGAAGCCATCCTGGATCGCGATTTGCGCAGACGCGGAGAGTCTTTGAGCGAAGGAGCGAAGAGATTCATTGTCTCCGATATCAATGGTTGGATCTTTCCGGCGCTCCTCCGCATCGGAACTTGGCGGGCATGCTCGATTAGATCCCGAGCGCCAAGATTCATAGTTCTCTACTAGTCCGGGGTTCGCCATCCGGACCTCGGATAGGTAGTCCTGGAATTCTTGGCGAAGATCGGACCCAATTTCATACTGGATAATCTGACGGAACGAGGGCGGCCGCTCCCTCTGGAAGCGGCGGTGAGGAGAGTTCCAATCTGCGGCAACATCAAGGGCCGTTCCCGCCATTCGGTCAACGAATCCAGACAAGAAGGGGTGTAGGTTCTGGTGATTTGTTGCACGCTGTCGAAGGAATGACTCCGCTGGGCGATCCTCGAAGCTCTCTTCGTGGAGCATCTCAATGCATCGGCCGCAACCAGAAAAGTGATCCATCTGGGCTTCGACCGTGGGTTCGCTGAGAACAGGACACGTCTGGAAGAGGATCATTATGCCGACCATGCCATTACGGCCGCCGCTCCGAAGGAACTCCAGGGCGAGATGGTCAAGCTGGTCTATGCTTGCTCTCTGAGTAGAGAATTTCCGTTGGTGGAGCCAATCGAGGAACGGAATTAGCTGATAGCTCGGAAGGGGCTGCATCGGCATGTCCGATCGATATCTATGGTCTAGTCTCCGATAGATCTCTCTTGGTTCGAACGCTGGTGATGAAAGACTCTCTACCGATACTTCCAGCGTGAACCTGCGAAGTGCATACCGCAACGCGTCACTGGGTGCTGCCTGCGCAAGCTCCAGGCACCCTGATCCGAGCGGGAATCGACTCCACCAGGATCTGTCGCTCATTTTTGCGGCCCTTCGCCCAGAACAGGGAGAACAGCAAGCCGTCCAGAGCCAGATGCGGCCTGCCGCCTGCCGAGTGATCCTTGAAGCGAGTCCGTGCACCACAGGTGTTGCACCCGCTATTGTCGTCCCGACCGCTTCTGAGCTGCGTGAACTCGAACCGCACGCTCGCAGCGCCCCGGAGAAATGTCGGCGACTTCGACTGCTCGGGCGAGGACATCGAGCGGGACTGGGTGGAGCGCACCGGCTGCTGGAGCTCGGTGACCCGGGTGCTGCTCACCTACGAGCAGATGCGCGCGTACGGGCTCCCGGCGACCGAGGGCAAGCGCGGCGACCCGGGGTGGCCGGCCTTCGCCCGCCGCTACGGCTTCGACATTGAGCGCCCGGTGCAGTGGGAGGTGGAGGCGCTGGAGCCTGACGAACTCCGGCACCGACTCCTACCGCCTCGCGTCCACGCGGGCCCGGGCCGAGGAACCCGCCAAGGCTGGCTGAGCAGGTCGGGGACTGGCGCCGTGGCTGATGCTCCGCCTCCAGTCCCCGGCCCTAATTGGTCGCTGCTCAACAAGGTGTCCTGACCCAGGGCTTCGAAGAGCCCGGGACAGTAGTACCAACGGGTGATGCCTGCTGACACAGGCACTAGTGACAACCGAGTGGGAGATGACCGGTCTTCGACCGTGAGATGGCGCGGCCCCCGGCGGGCCGTCACGCCTCCAGCATGCCGGTGACCAGCAGCCGTAGCGACACCGCAAGCCGTTGAGCCTCTCCCTGCCCCAGCAGACGCACGATCGGTCCGTTCTGCAGAGCACCGAGCAGGATATGGGCCAGCAACTCGGCGTCCAGGTCAGAGCGTTCCTCGGTGATCAGCTCGCTGATGTGGCCGTGCCAGAACCCGTAGACCGAGTGCTGTTCGCGCGAGTCCTCCTGGGCGTCGCGGGGGGCTGTCGCTGCCTGCCCGAGAGCGGCCAGCAGACCTTTGTTCCGCCCGACCACGTCCACGACCGCGTCGAGGAAGGCCAGCAGCCGCTGCCGGGGAGGGGCCCCCGGGCCCAGAGGCGGTGGGCCTTCCGTGACCGATTCACGCAGGGCGTGGGCTCGTTCCAGCATCAGCTCTCGCATCAGGCCCGCGCGGCTGCCGAAGCGGTGGAACACCGTGCCCTTCCCGACCCCGGCCGCGGCAGCGATGCGCTCCATCGAGACCTGCTCTGGAGGGTGTTCGGAGAGGAGGCTCTCGGTGGCCTTCAGGATCGCGTGCCGATTGCGTGCCGCGTCGGCGCGTTCACGACGGACTTCCGCCATCAGCTAGCTCCTCACCCAGGACCATGATCCGTAGACAACTGGACCGACGGTCCAGTACGGTCGAATGGACCGCCAGTCCAGTTTAGAGCACCCTCTTGTTGAAGGAGATCTGCCATGCGACGAATCCGTTACCACTCCTACGGTGGCCCCGAAGTCCTCACCCTGGAACAAGTCCCCGTTCCCGTCCCAGAGGCGGGGCAGGTGCTCATCCGGGCCGAAGCGATCGGCGCCAACTTCGTGGACACCCAGCTCCGGCGCGGCATGGCCCAGACCGAGCTCTACCCGCGGCCCTTACCCAGGTCCCTCACCGGCGACGTGGTGGGCACGGTCGAGGCGGTCGGGCCGGACACGGATCCGGCCCTGATCGGGCAGCAGGTCGCCACGGCCTCCGAGGACGCGTTCTGCGACCTCATCCTCGCGGACGCACAGTGGCTCGTCCCGGTACCTGACGGGCTCGACGCGGGCACGGCCAGCGCGCTCCCGATGGTGGCACCGGTGGCCCTGGGCGTGCTGCACGCCGGGCGGCTGGCGCACGGCGAGACCGTACTGGTTCACTCCGCCGCGGGCGCCATCGGCCACCTCGCCGTACAGCTCGCGAAGGTACTCGGTGCGGGTACGGTCATCGCCACGGCCAGTACGCCCGCCAAGCTGGACTTCGCCCGCGCCCACGGCGCCGACATCGGCGTCAACTACACCGATGAGGACTGGCCCGAGCAGGTCCGCACGGCCGTGCCCGGCGGCGTGGACGTCGTCCTCGACGCGGCCGGCGGCAACATCCTGCGCCGCAGCCTGGACGTACTGGCCCCGTACGGACGGCTCGTGACGTATGGAGCCGCGAGCGGCGAGCTCGGCAGCATCCCCGTCACCGACCTGTTCGCGCTGAGGTCCGTCATGGGGTTCTCCCTCATAGCCGCGCATGCGGCCGACGCCGAGCGCGCCGTGAAGGACCTGGCTGAACTTACCGAGTACGCGGCCCAGGGGTTGCTACGCACAGCGGTCCACGCCCGGCTGCCGCTGACCGAGACCACCGAGGTGCACCGGCTGCTGGAGAGCCGTGCACAGCTGGGCCGCATACTGGTCGTCCCGTAGGACGGCCAGGCCGGTCCGAACGCTCGTTGCTACGGCTGACAAACAGCGAGTACCAAGCTCAGCTCCACGCAGGCGTGCATCAGGGAAGTCCGAGTGCTCTCGCGTACCGCCGACACTATCCCCCACATTCGAACATGCCCCGCGCAGACCGATCGTGGAGGAACCTTCCTATCAGTCACAGTAAGTGACAGATCAGGGGTGCAGACACAGGCTCTGACACCTGCCGCTACCTGCCACCGACGGTCAGCCGCCTGACGGGCGACTGGCCGTCCCGCGTTTGCCGCCACGTCAGTCCATCATTTCTCATCGACATTCACGGGCCCACTGATCATTAAGTGACTCCGGAACTTGTCGAGAAACGCTGTTCCTAGAGAGCAACGAAGCCACAAGGTGAACGGGCAGGGTGGAATCGTGTCCGGGCATCGCTCATCATCAGGGGATGGGGGAACAGATGGACATGGCGCTGCTGCGGAGGCTGATCGACGGCGTGCTCCTCACGCTGTACACGCGCTACACCGCGAAGGAACTGCCGGCGCTGTGCGAGCGCCTCGGCCTTCCCGTGCCCAGCGAGGGCAACACCAAGCACGAGCGCCTGGTGGCCAGCCTGAACGCCTGCCCCGACGACCGCCTGCCAGACGTCGCCGACGCGGTTCTTGAGCAGGAGAAGCTGGCCCAGGCCGAACGAATGGCGCTGCAGGATGCTCTGTGGCTCGGCCGCCACCACGTGCAGATCCCGAGCCGGACCAGGCGCGAGCTGGCCAGAGACTTCGATCTAGCCGACCACCTCGGCTACCCGGACCGCTTCATGGCTCTGCTGAGCCGACTATGGCACCTGGACAACGATCCACTCGGCGGTTGGACCACCACGACCAACAGCCTGCGCAGCCAGATCGAACGCCACGTGATCCGGTTCCCGGACGACTGGACAACCGAGCACTTCTTCGAGCAGCTCGGTGCCTTCGAAGCCCCGCACCCCCGCTTCGGACACTTCCTCGAGGGCCTGGCATCCCCCGCTGTCCTGCCCGACGAGCCCGCGCAGCGCCGCTTCGTCGAGCTGGCCAACCGGCACCTGAACCCCGCGGGCGCCCAGCTGAGCCAGCACGCAGAGGCGGACGGCTACCCCCAGTTCCAGCTCGTCGAGCACGGCCGCGGAACCGCACGCCGACCCCGCAACCTCATCTTCGCCACCCTGGGCAAGCCCGACATCCGCTTCACCAGCGCCCTCGACAACGACATCGAGGTAGCCGAACGCGCCGACGAGGTGCTGGTCTACGACCGCCCCATCGGCAAAGAGGGACTGCTCTGGCGGCACCTCCTGTCCTGGTGGCAGGAATCCCGGAATATCACTGACCAGGAGCAGGCGGCGCGGGCCCTCTACAGCCGCATGGAGGCTTCACTGCCACCAAAGTCCCCAGGACAGAAGAACCTGTTCTGGCACTACCACCACGCCAACCGGGACCACTTGAACGACGTTCCCGCCCTGCTGCCGGAGATATGGCTGCACTGGGACCCCAAGACCCTCCGCGAACGCGGCGCGCACGCCATGCAGAACCTGCGCATGGACTTCCTCATGCTGCTCCCAGGCACCCGGCGCGTGGTGCTGGAAGTCGACGGCATGCAGCACTACACCCGCAACGAAGGAACCGAGCCCGACAGCGCGAAATACGCCGCCACCATGGCCGGCGACCGCGACCTGAAGCTTCGCGGCTACGAGGTGTTCCGGTTCGGCCACGACGAACTCCGCGACCGCGACCGCGCCCAGCCCCTGCTCGCCAGCTTCTTCGCCACGCTCCTTGACCGGCCACCCGCCGGTCCGCCTCAAGTGCCGCAGCCAGCCCAAGGCTGATCCGGGCTCCACTGTTCTGGTCAAGGCGCCGCCGACGACCACCGGGGGGCATCACTGGGGGAGAGGTCGGAGCGCGCCCGGTGCCACCGTGCATGACGAAGGCCCCGGGGGTCACGACGTTCCGGGGCCTCCACTTCGCTGACCTCCCAGCTCAACGACGAGCGAGGTGGCGTGTCACGCCCAGTCCACGCCCAGCTTCGCGAGGGCGGCGAGCTGGTCGGCAGTGAGCTTGTCACGCCGGCTCTTGGTGTTGGAGACCCATACGCCCAGCTTCACGACCACCGGCTCCGCCTCGCCCTCGACTGCGATCTCCTCGCCGTGGGCCCTAGGGACCGGTCGGTCCGCGCCTTCCCGCGCGACCCACTGGGTGCGATGTGCCGGTTTGGTGTCAGTGGATGAGTGTCAGTGACGGCATGTCAGTTTCGTGTGTCGGTGCTGGTGGAGTGGTTCCTGGGGAGTCAGGTCACTGACCCGGGGTGGTGTGTGCGGTGGGCGGGGCTGTCATGGGGCCGATACACCTTGCCGTGTTCCGCTGTCATGGGAACGGCACTTCTGGCCCCGCCCATGAGTTCAGCGCCGCCTGACGACCTCGGTGCCGGGCAGGACGGCCCTGCCCGGCTGCGGTGGCTACTCCCAGGGCCTCGGTAGCGCGTGCCACAGGGCTCTGAGCCAGTCGGGCGGGTTGGTGAGGAACTTGTCCACCAGCCGGGCCGTGATGGACCGGGCGGCACCTTGTGCGGCGCCCTGTGCTATCGCGGCGGTCAGGCTGGCACCGGCAGCGGGCTGCTGCGGGACGGGCGCGGGGCTGGGCGGCTGGACGGGCACGGGAACGTTGTCCCGGGTCATGATGCTGCAGATAGCCGGCCGCGAGTGCGGCGGCGCGGTGACGACGACGCCCATCACGACCACCGCATCCCGACTTCGGACAACTGCTCCACCCGCTCCGGCGACAGCGACGCGGCCCGGGACCGCTGGTTGCTCACGAACGCACCAAGTCGGATGTCCTGTTGCTCCTGGTCATCGCCGCCGACCCGGTCCACCACGACCGACTCGATGTGCTTGCGGGGTACCTGGAGGTGCCCCTCGCGCTCGAAGAACTGTCGGGCGGCTGCGAGGTTGGCGGCCCACTTGTCGGCCTGGCTGGTCCGCGGCTTCGGCTTCTCGTCCTCCGTCGCGGGTTCGATGCCGAGAACCTGCTCACACATCCACTGCTGCACGCCTGTGAGCTTGTCCCAGCCGAGCCGGACCGACGTCACCCACCGCCCCAGATCCTCGCCCTGGCGCACGACGTCGCCTGCGGCGGTGGGCAGGGTCCCGCCCTCGTCCAGGTGCAGTCGGACGAGGTGGAAGCACCGCTGCCAGGTCACCGGCCAGGCCGGGCACCAGGAGGCGTCGATCTCCTCCAGCTGCTCACGCCGTTCCTGCGACATGGCCCCGGCCGACGTCTCCACCGGCAGCCCCTCGGCACGCCGCTGCTCGATCTCCACGGCCTTCCTCGCTGCGGCCCGCGCGTTCTTCAGCCAGATGCCCACTGCCGCGCCCTGGAACGTGGCGTCCAGCGGGGCCAGGAGGTGCCCGTGTTCGGCGGCCCATCCACGGGCGGCGGTCAGGCCCTCTTCCCATGCGACGTCGAAGTGGGACCAGATCATGCCGAGTTTCTCCAGCTGCTCGACGCGGTCTTCGTCCATGTCGCCGCGGGCGTAGAAGCGGCGGGCGTCGGCGGTCCACTGCCCCAGCGGGAACTGCGCAAGCGAGGCCGGCCAGCCTTCCGCCTCTGCGTCCTCCCGGGCCGGGACGCGGTACGTGAACGGCACACGCAGGTCGCCGTGCTCGCGGGCGTAGATGACGGCGGCCTCAACACCGCGCCGCCAGTGCTCGTGCTCGGGGTTGAGGACACGCAGGTTGATGAACGTGGCCAATTGCGCCGGGTCGCGCGGCGTGGAGAACTTCAACAGAGCCTTCGCCGGTGCGGACGGACCGCCGAAGCCGTCCCCGCCCCCGCTCTTCTCCTTGGCTTCGACGTCCTTCTGGACGGGCTTGTAGCGGCTCGGCGCCTGCTGCTCGGCCAACGCCTCCACCACCCTGGCGTCGTGCGCCCTGAGCGCCTCCAAAAGCTTCGCCAACCCGCCGAACGCCCGGGACGTCAGCATGTTGTCCGCCGTCTCGCCTGGCCCGAGCAGCACCGGCACGACCAGGCTGGCCAGCTTGCCCTCGCCCGGCTGCATCCGCAGCGCGCGCCCCACCGCCTGGACCAGGTCCGGCATCGAGCCCCGGACGTCGGCCCAGTACACGGAGTCGCAGTCGCGGGTGTCGACGCCCTCTCCCAGTACCTTCACCGAGCTCAGGTATCCCTTCTCCACCACGGTGCCGTCCGTCGCGATCCCGTCGGCGAACTCCCCGAGGACGCGGCGGCGGTGGAGCGGCTTGTGATCCCCGCACAGCCAGTCCGCCCAGATCGTGGCCGGATACAGCTCGGGATCGGCGTCGTGCAGCTGGGCGGCGACGACAGGGAGGCCAGCCGCGAAAGCTTCGGCTTCCCGCACCTGGTGGTGGAAGACGAGCGTCCTGCAGGAAGCTCTCCTCCGAGGACGCCTTCACCAGCGCGGTCTGCAGGGCAGCGAGCCGGGCCCCGCGGACCTGCTCGGAACGGCCCTCCGCACCCAGGAGCTGCGCCGCCTGGAGCTGGGTGTCGGTGACATCCACGCATACGACCTGGTAAGGGGCACAAATTCCCCTGTCGATGGCCTCCGAGAGTGTCAAAGTGAACGCCCTGCTGCCGAAGGGAGAGTCGGGGTCGTCTTCCATGCTCGCGACCAACTCTCCGGGCGCCCCGGCGTCGTCGTCCTCCCCGAGCTGCCACAGCCGGGGCGTGGCCGTCATGTACAGCCGCCGCAGGGACGGGATCTTCTGGTTGTCGTGCACGACCGCCCACGGCTTCCCGATGCGGCCCGAAACCCTGTGGGCTTCGTCCACGACGATCAGGTCCCAAGCCGCAAGGCCGGCAGCGTGCGCCCGCTCCAGCGTGCCCAGGCCCAGGCTGGCGTACGTGGCGTACACGGTGACCTGGTCTAGGCCCCGCGTCCACTCCACCAGCTCGTCCACGTCGGTGGTGTTGGGGAAGGACGCCTCCTCAGCTCGCAGCGAGGACACCCCGATCATCGGGCCCCGGCGGCCTCCCTCGCGCCATGCGGCCTCGGTCTGGGCCAGGAGGTCCAAGCTGGGCACGAGCACCAGCACACGGCCCGCGTGGAGCTCCTCCGCGCTGCGGACCGCGACCCGGGTCTTCCCGGAACCGGTCGCCATGATCACCTGAGTCCGGAGCCCTCGCTCAGGCACAAGAGATCTTGCAGGCAATTCGAGAGCACGGAGAACCGCATCAATGGCTTCTCGCTGGGCGGCCTCGCGCTGATCAGGGCGGTTGGTGGTCGGCATGTCCGTCTGCCTTTTCCTGGGTGCTACCCGGTTGGGTCGGATGCTGGGAAGCGGGAAACCCGCATGTAGAGGAGCCGCGAGGGCTACGGTCGGGTTGGTGTGGCTGGGTGACTGCTCCGGCTGATCGCTACGCTGACGGGGCCTGCGAGGAGCTGGCTAAAGCCCTGGAGCGCTCCGACGGCGGGGTGCTCTGAATCCAGAGTCTATCCAGAAATAAAAAATGATGCAGATGAAGCCGAGCTTCACCCTCACACTCCGTTCGTGCATGATGAAGAGTGGTCAGTTGAAAAACCGCTCCTCAAACTCTTGCTCCGCCAAGTCCAGTTCCTCGCCAGACAGGGCGACCGGGATGAAGTTGCGCCTCCGCGCATGTTCGATAAATTCTTCGGGAACCTCCACCCCGTACTCCTTCACGAAGTATCCCCAGTATGTGGGCCATACCCATTCCCCGTCGGTGCAGTACCCGAAGGGAACAGCTGCACCCTCGTCTGCACTCATCAGATCCTGCACATTTCCGGCCGCAAGGAGAGGGTGTGAGCCGGACAAGTACTGCGCCAACGGCACACGCAGGGAAGGATCTAGATGCCCAGCCAGTTTCTTGATGGAGGCGCGTTGGAACGAATCTTGGTTTTCTGCTGGAATTTCTTCCAGAATCGGAAGCATCTTCATAGGGTGCCTTGATCTACGCAAATGGGCAGCCCCAGTCAGGCCGCTCCAACTTCTCCACGGTACCGTCTGGTGGTAATGGCCCCCCTTCCGCTGGGTTGCGGGCCCGCGCTCTCCGCGCCCGCCCGACCACCCGTCACCACCCCTCTCCTGTAGTCGGCTTGGCCCGTAGGGCCGTTGCCGCCCCGCTGGGGCAGTGGTTGTCGATGGCGCGGTGCAGGGGAGCGGCTGGAGCGGAGCGGAGGCCGTCGGGCCGTGCAGAGCGCGGCTCCGCTCCGCAACGCGAGCCGTGTGCACTGCGGTTGGCCCTGGAGCGGAGCGGATGGGCCGGCCCGGCTTTGCCGGGCGCGGTGCGCGAAGCGCACTGTTCCTGCTCCCGCGGGCGGAGCGCAACTACCGGGCGAAGCCCGGTAGTTCGCTTGCATAGCGCGCAGCG